>NZ_CAKLBP010000003.1:0-316951 GCF_920984665.1 Pedobacter sp. Leaf170 | reverse complement strand
ATTAATTGAACTATCGAAATTTTAATGGCGATGATATGAGGCCTTCTCTACACAATCCCTTCGCAGGCTACATATCCTCTTGTTCACCTAAAATTGCATGTTACTGCGCAAATTTCAATGCTCAATTCTAAGAATATCTGCTATGCCGGATCGCAGGCTGCACAGCCCCTCGGTTTTATAAAATGAGCGGAGTGAATGGAGTGTGTGTGCTAATGTTTAATCAACTGTCATGCTGATTTCTATGGCAGTCGCTATCCCCCTTTGAAGGGGGTTGGGGGATGATTTACTATACCTAAATGGGCAATCTCTTTTTTAATGATTTAGTCAACTTTGAGAGGCAAACTCCATCCTTATTTTTAAGGAGGGGTGGTTGGGTAAGAGTATCTATTTTTTAATTTTTACTTTGCCTCATCGGCGGTGGCCTTTTCTTTTGTCTTGATACAAAAGAAACAAAACATCAAGGCTTGCATCTATTCGTTAATTGAACTATCGAAATTTTAATGGCGATGATATGAGGCCTTCTCTACACAATCCCTTCGCAGGCTACATATCCTCTTGTTCACCTAAAATTGCATGTTACTGCGCAAATTTCAATGCTCAATTCTACGAATATCTGCTATGCCGGAGAGCAGGGTGCAGAGCCCCTCGGTTTTCTAAAATGAGCGGAGTGATTGGAGTGTGCTAATGTTTAATCAACCTCACCCCCCGCCCTCTCCTTGAAGAGAGGGAGCTGCATAGTTGGTGAAAAAGGGTTTCCTCTTGCTCAATGGATAGAATTTAATGGCAAAATCAAAATTAAACGCTCAGGCCGAAGAGGCATTTTATTTTAACAAATTTAAGGAGGGGCATGAAAAGGGCCTGGAGTATTTTTACAGGTTCTGGTATCCGAAGCTGTATTACAAAGGTTTGAAATACATTAAAGATGATGTAAATGCGGATGGTATTGTGAATGAAGCCTTTTTGAGGCTCTGGCTACTGCGGCCTAGCATTACGGCTGTTGAGCAAATTGAGCAGTTTATCAAAAAGCTAACTTCAGATGCTTATAAGGCTTATTATAAAACAGCCGGTAACAAGTTTCAGCGTAATATGCTGAGTCTGGATGCGCTGGAGGATTACGGGCAATTTATTGGCGAAATACATACGGAAGATGAACAATTAGAAACAGCCTGTTGCCAGGCTGAAGCAGATGAGGTGACACAAACACAATGGGCGCAGGTAAGGGCTGTACTTCCAAACCTAAAAGTACCAAAAAGCTCAATGAGGTGGGATTGGTTAAACGCTACATCTTTGAAGGTGAGGTATGTGCAGAGCAGCAGCGCATTTTGAATATGCGTTACGAATTGAAATACAGTTTTGAGGAAATTTCAAATGCGCTGGGCTTAAGTCAGCCTTATGTACAACGCACATTTGTACAGGCCATTAAGCAGGTAAAGAAAGTTAAAATTTAAGTTTATGGAAAGCCAGACGGTAATTGTTACCCGTAAAATTCAGTTATTGATTGATTCTGAAGACAAAGCCTTTGTTAAAGCGACAAAGGATAAGCTGTACCATTGGCAGCGCATTTGCTTCAGGGCCGCGAATATGATTATGAGCCACCATTTTATACAGCAACAGGTAAGGGATTTTTTTTACTTTACAGAAAATGTTAAACTCAAAATAGCCGACCATAAAAAGGAGGAGAACGGTATGCTCCAATCTTCCAGACAAAATACAACATACCGTTTGCTCTCCAATCATTTTAAGGGGCAGATACCAACCAATATCCTCAATTACCTGAACAATAATTTGCTTGCTACATTTAATAAGGAAAAAGAGGATTACTGGAATGGAGTGAAATCGCTACGGAACTATAAACAAAATATACCAATGCCTTTTGGTGCGGAGGTGCTGTTTAGTTTAGGCCATACGCCTGATGGCCGGAATTTCAGTTTCAAATTGTTTCAGATTCCTTTCAGGACGTATTTAGGTAAAGATAAATCGGATAAGAAAAACATTCTGGAGCGAATAAGGAATGGAAGTCTGAAACTTCGGGCAAGTCAGTTACAATTGGAAAACGGTAAAGTATTTCTGCTGGCGGCCATTGCAATCGATAAGGAGGAACATGTATTGGAACCAGCTGTTATCGCTGAAGCATCTTTGTCAATAGAACATCCGGTTGTGGTTAAAATAGGAAACCAGGAATGTGTAATTGGCACGAAAGAAGAATTTCTGCACCGCAGGCTGGCGATAAAATCGGCTATACATCGGGTGAAGCAATCGGTTGATTTTAATAGTGGTGGTCATGGAAAAAAGAAAAAGCAGAAAAGCATGGAAGATTATCAGCTGATGGAAAAACGCTATGTTGATTATAAATTGCATGTGTATAGCAGAATGCTGATAAACTTTTGTATAAAACACCAGGCAGCAACTTTGTTACTGGTTAATCAACAGGAGAAAGAGGAGATTGCAAAAGCAGATCCATTTTTATTACAAAACTGGAGTTATTATAACTTAAAAGAAAAGATAAGTTACAAAGCTATAAAGGCGGGGATACAAGTGATTGTAGAATAAAATTATTTGAGGCGATTTGCAAAGCCATAGGGTGGGCACAGTGTTGGCTCATTGAGTCGCGATTGAGGTGACATGCAAAGCTGGTTTATGTCTTGAAGTAGATTTTGTGTTGAAGGGATGGCGTTTGGGGATGATGGAAGTCCTTCGACAGGCTCAGGATGACGGGGGGGGGTGGGGTTTAAGGTGTAGGGTTTAAGGTTGAGGGTTTAAGGTTTGGCGTGTGGCGTTTAGGATGCACATGCACCGCTTTAGGATTCACAATTATCTTTTATAGGTCCTTCGACAAGCTCAGGATGACAGGGGGGAAGGTTTAAGGGTTTAGGGTTTGGCGTTTGGGATGATGGAAGCTCTTCGACAGGCTCAGGATGACAAGGGGGGTAAGGTTTGGGGTTGAGGGTTTGGCGTTTGGGGATGATGGAAGTCCTTCGACAAGCTCAGGATGACAAGGGGAGGTGAAGGGTTTAGGGTTGAGGGTGTAGGGTTTGGCGTTGAGGGTTTAATATGGAAGCCCTTCGACAGGCTCAGGATGACAAGGGGGGGTGAGGGTGTAGGGTTGAAGGTTTAGGGTTTGGGGTTTGGCGTTGAGGGTTTGGCGTTTAGGGTTTAAGATGGAAGTCCTTCGACAGGCTCAGGATGACAGGGTTTAGTACTTAGGTTGAGGGTTTGGAATTGCAATATTATACTAGAGATTTTTTTTCGTCAGATATTTTTTTTGAGAAGCATTCATTTAGATTCCTTTTGGATGCAAATTATGCGGCTCTTTTTCTGTTCATTATCGTTTTTTCAACCTCTAAGGGGGTCAAATAACCTAATGAGGAATGGATTCTTTTCCTGTTGTACCAAACCTCTATGTATTCAAATATTGCCAGGTATGCCTGTTGCTTAGTTTTGAAAGTTTTTTGATAAACCATCTCAGTTTTCATTGTTTTAAAGAAACTCTCCGCAACTGCATTATCCCAACAGTTTCCTTTCCTACTCATACTCTGAATTATTGGTAATCCCATCAACTGCTGTCTAAACTCCCAGCAAGCATACTGAACTCCCTGATCAGAGTGGAATATTAGTTTATCCCCAATTCCCCGGTTTGCTTTTGCCATCCGGAATGCGCTAACCGTTGTGTTTTTGGCTTCCATATTATCACTTAGTGACCAGCCAATTACTTTTCTATCCGCAAGGTCGATAACCGTTGTCAGGTAAACCCATCCAGCGCCTGTGCGTATATAAGTAAGGTCCGAAACCCATTTTTATCCTGGTCTTATAGCAGAAAAATCTCTGTTGAGAACGTTTTCGGCCACAGGATGCGCATGATCTGAGTCCGTTGTTTTAACCCATTTCTTGCGTATAATACTTTGAATCCCTGCTTTGCGCATAATTCTGGCTACTCTTGGTCTGGATGCTCGGATTCCTTTTTTGGCAAGCTTGGCAGCAATCCTCGGGCTTCCGTAAACCTTTTTGCTCTCACTATATATATCACTGATTTCTTTTAATAACGAGATACTTTCAACATGACGTTTTCCCTTGGGATGGTTCAACCAATAATAAAAACCGCTGTTACTTACCCGAAACACTCTACACATCATTTCAACAGAAAATATTCTTCGGTGCTCTCTTATAAATCCGAATATCTCCCGTCTCCCTTGGAAAAGATGCCGACCGCCTTTTTTAGGATATCTCGTTCCATTTGAGCATCTTTTAGCTCTTTTTGCAGCTTTTTAATTAGCTTCTGATCCTCGGTCAATTCAGTCATTCCCTGACCGGACTCTAGTCCACGTTGTCTCCATTTACTTAAAAGAGTCTGGCTGATGCCTAACTCATCAGCTACTTCTTTTACAGATCCTCTGGAGTAAGAAAGCTCTATAGCCATCTTTCTGAAGGATTCATCAAACACTCGTCTGCTCATATATTCAAATTTAAAAGTTTCTTTCTAAATCTGACGACTAAATACCTCTAGTCAAATGTAGCAACTCCAGTTGAAGGTTTCGGGTTTAGGGTTTGGTACTTGGTCCTTTCGGCATGAAGCCATACGTAACATTCCCATTAAAAGCCTTTAACTTAGATAGATTTTAGCGTAGATAATATACATTTGCGAAGACCATAATTATCCTGAACCAATTATATGAACCGCAGAAAATTATTGAAGAGCTTGGCAATAGGCTTACCTACCTTATTGTTTACAGATCGTTTATCAGCACTTACTTTACAAAATAAACATGCTGAAGATTTTGTAGCAAAAGTTTTTGAAGGTCCATTTTCTCCCACATGGGAATCTTTGGCTAATTATAAAACACCTGAGTGGTTTAGGGATGCGAAGTTTGGTATGTGGGCACATTGGGGGCCTCAATGCCAGCCCGAAGCAGGCGATTGGTATGCCCGGGAAATGTATATGGAGGGCAATAGAAAATACAAATACCACGTCGAAAAGTATGGTCACCCTTCACAATTTGGTTTTAAAGATGTAATTAATACCTGGAAAGCGGAACAATGGAATCCTGAGGCGCTGGTTTCATTATATAAAAAAGTTGGTGCCAAATATTTTATGGCGCTGGCCAATCATCATGATAATTTAGATTTGTATGATAGCAAATATCAAAAAAACTGGAATTCGCTTAAGGTAGGGCCTAAAAAAGATATTATAAAAGGTTGGGCTGAGGCAGCGAAGAAAAATAATTTACCATTTGCGGTGAGTGTGCATGCAGCACATACCTGGAGTTGGATGGAAACGGCTCAACGCTCCGATAAACAAGGTGCTTTTGCAGGCATCCCATACGATGGTAAGTTAACCAGGCAAGATGGAAAAGGTAAATGGTGGGATGGGTTAGACCCTCAGGAGCTTTATGAGCAAAACCATGCACTAAGTAATAATAGTGAGAACAACGGAGCAATTCATAGCCAGTGGAATTGGGGAAATGGTGTAACGCCCCCTACGCAGGCATATATCGAAAAGTTTTTTAACCGGACAATCGATTTGATTGACAAGTATAAACCGGATATGATTTACTTTGATGATTCACAGTTTCCTTTATGGCCGGTAAGTGATGCCGGATTAAAGATAGCTTCACATTTTTATAATAAAAGTATTAAGGATAATGGTAAACTGAAAGCCGTTATTACCGGTAAAATATTGAATGAGCAAGAACGCAAAGCGATGGTTTGGGATATTGAAAGGGGGCAGAGTAATGATATTGAACCACTTCCGTGGCAAACCGATACCTGCATTGGCGATTGGCATTACGACCGAAGTATTTACGAGCGAAAAGGCTACAAAACGCCTAAAATGATAATCCATACACTGGTGGATGTAGTGAGCAAAAACGGAAACCTGATGCTCAATATTCCGCTAAGAGGAGATGGCTCTATGGATGAATTGGAGCGTGAAATTGTGGAGCAAATTGGCGTTTGGATAAATGCAAATGGCGAGAGTGTTTTTGGTACAAGGCCATGGAAGATTTTTGGCGAAGGTCCGGCGCAACAACAGGCTGCAGCCCTAACCGCTCAGGGTTTTAATGAGGGTAAGGGTAAAGCTTTCACCAGCGAAGATGTACGTTTTTGTACTAAGGGTGATGTACTGTTTGCAACTGTAATGGCGTGGCCGGCAAATGGTTCGAGCCTGATAAAAAGTTTGGGAACCAATAGCGAACATTACCAAAAGAAAGTGCGTAGTGTTAAGCTGGTGGCTACCGGAGCTGAGCTAAAGTTTGAACAAAAGGCTGATGGTTTAGAAGTTTTCTTTCCGGCGCAAGCGCCTGAAGCTTCTTATGCCAACGCCTTAAAGATAGTTTAGCATATTGTGATTATTATAATGCTTAGCTACAGATTCGCCTTAAAATTAATTTTCTACCTTGATGTTTTTCAAAATATAAATCATTTAAAATGAGCCATAAATTTACGCTGAAAATAGCATGTGTGCTGCTGTTTTCCTTCATCAGCATTTCTACCTTACAAGCACAGCAGCCAAAGTTAAATGTTGCTGTTGCCGGACTGAATCATGATCACATTTATTTGATTATGAACAGTTTTCAAAAGGGTGAAGTGAACATTATCGGCATTGCAGAAAATAATCCGGATTTAATACAAAGGTTTAAAAAGCGCTACCAATTAGCAGATAGTTTGTTCTTTAGCGATTTACCTGCCTTATTAAAAAAACGCAAACCTGATGCAGTATTAGCTTATAATGCAATAAGTGATCATTTAGCCGTTGTAGAAGCAGCAGCGCCTCTGGGTATCTCTGTAATGGTAGAGAAACCCCTGGCTACAACAGTTAAGGATGCCGAAAAAATGGCTCAGCTGGCGCTGAAGTATAATATTCATTTGTTAACCAATTACGAAACCACCTGGTATCCGAGTAACCAGGAAGCTTACCTGAATATCAAACAACAAAAAATGATAGGAGCGGTGCGTAAGATGATTGTTCATGATGGGCATGAAGGACCAAAAGAAATTGGCGTAAGTAAGGAGTTTTTGAGCTGGTTAACCGACCCTAAAAAAAATGGTGCCGGTGCATTAAATGATTTTGGTTGTTATGGTGCAAACCTTATGACCTGGTTAATGGATGGTAAGCCTCCGATTTCGGTATCGGCAATTACACATCAAATCAAACCAGATGTTTACCCAAATGTAGATGATGATGCGACTATCCTTTTGGAGTATCCTGATGCAACAGGCATTATCGAAGCGTCATGGAATTGGCCTTTCAGCATTAAGGATATGGAGGTATTTGGTAAAACTGGTTATATACAGGCGGTAAACGAGCATCAACTTCGTTTAAAAGAAAATGGCAAAGCCGATTATAAAGTGTATAAAGCCAAAGCTTTAGCACCCGCTTACGCAAACAGTTTAGCTTACCTTGCTGCGGTTTTGAGAAATGAAATCCAACCTGAGCATGATTTATCTTCTTTAGAAAATAACCTGATTGTAGTTAAGATTTTAGAAGCGGCTAAAACTTCTGCTAAAACCGGTAAAAAGGTGCTAATCAAATAATTTCAAGGTAACCAGGATATACAAGAATATAAATAACAAAGGCCGATTTTGTTAATTACCGGCCTTTGTTTATAATACAATTTTTTGCTAAGCCCTTTCTTTACCGCTATATTTTAAGGTTAATTCAGGGTTTTTAGCATATTCTGCCCAAAGCTCATCTATCGTTTTTCCTGTAAGTTTTACCCATGTATTTTGCGTATAGGTTTTGTTTCGCAGTTCTTTATCTATATCGATAATTACACCGGGCTTAATTTTTTGGTCTATCCATTCAAAAAAACGAGCGGTAATTCTGTAGCTGTTTTCATATTTTTTCTCGTTATGTTTTTCTGTTAAATCCGGCAATTTCCATTTCGAACCGATATTATCTACACCGTATCTGTAACGGATAAAATCTGCGATACCTTCGGTTAGCCAAACTGGACCAGAGCCATAACCATAACCCTGAACAAGGTGCATACCTTCATGCGTTACTATGTCGATATCGGTAGGGTGGGCATTCATGTAATTTGTGCTAAACAGAATACGATTTCCGCTGGCTTCTGCAACACCTTTGTAAGCGGTATCGGTTACAAAAATTACCTGGTGCGTGGTTTTATCATTAAAAGTGCTCACTAAGGTAGGGAACACTTTAAAATAGGTTTCAATTAATTCTTTCTGTATTACCGGATTAAAAGCAGAATTTTTGTTGATGAAAACCAACTGATAATCGTCCTTTTTTATGGTATCTACCGATGACCAGTTTTTGTGAAGTGCCTCCTGTAAACTTGCTTGAAAATTATCAAAATTCTTTTTCTTTTTAATCCATTTGCTGTTCACTATAATCTCGCCGGGTACTGCTTTTAAAGTAAATTTGCCGGCCGTATCTATAACCCGCATGTTTACCTCACGTTTGGTTCGGTAGCCATCTGCGATTGCAAAAGCAGGGTAAGCTGCCCTAAAGGCTGCATTTACTTTTGCAGTATCCAGACTAACTTTAGTCTTATTATCAATGGTAATGGCATAAGGTCGCGGTGCGTTGCGGCGTTGTGGTTGCTGAGCTGCAGCAGGCGTAGGTGAGATTTGCGCTATTGCTGCTGTGGAAAATAAGGCAAACAGTGCAATGCTGGATATTTTATTAATCATAGGATATTTTTTTGCTAAAAATAAGCCATGTGAAAAAGATATCCTGTAAAAATGAGGCTACATATTATCGTTATAAATAACCTGGCGGATTATTTTACTAAAGATAGCTGGAAATAAAATGTTGTTCCATTGTTCCATTCGCTGTTTAGCCAAATGTTGCCGCCGTGTCTTTCTATAATCTCTTTGCATAAGTACAAGCCAATTCCAAAACCTGCAATAGAGCCCATTTGCTGGTTTTTTACGCGATAATATCTTTCGAAAATGTGCTCCTGATCTTCTTCGGCAATGCCCATTCCCTTATCCTCAACAGAGAAAACCACCTTATCATCTTTTACTGCATAGCCAATTGTAATGGTCGAACTCATAGGCGAGTATTTTACGGCATTGCCTACTAAATTTTGAACCACCTGGGCGATTTTATCTCTATCTGCATTAAGGTATACATCATCAGCCGTTATAAATTCAAGATGGTGTGTATGAATAGTGGCCGAAAGTTCGGATTCTAATTCATCAAAAAGTCCCTTTACATCAAATGTTGTAGCATCAATAGACATTTTACCAGATTCTAATCTCGAAACGTTCAGAAAACCATTAATCATAGAAGTCATGCTTCTTATTTGCTTCAATGCTTTCTGTAAAACACCTTCCAGGTCTTTATCTTTCTGCTTAATTGCTGTTCGTTGCAAAAGCTGAATATATGCATTCAGGGATGTTAAAGGTGTTTTTAGTTCGTGGCTAACCATGCTAATAAAATCATCCTTACGCTGTTCATCTTTCTTTTGTTCGGTAATGTCTCGTACGGTTCCATTTAAACTTAAAGCCTTGCCATTCGTATCAAAAGTTGTTCTGCCAATGGCCTGAACGGTTCTGAATTCAGCATCGGGATTAGCCCTGATTCGGTAATCAATCGCATAGCGGCCACCAGATTCCTGCATCAATGCTTCGCTGATGGATTTGCTCACCAATTCTCTGTCTTCTTCGTGGATGGCGGAAAGTGCAATGCCTAAATCCAGTTTGTCATCTGATGAGAGTCCGAACCAGCTTTTTAATAAATCATTGCCAGAGAAGAGATTATTTTCGGGTTCATAAAAAAAGGTTCCAAGTTCACCGGCATCAATAGCCATTGCAAGCATTAGCTGGTTTTTTTCATGCGCTCTGGATGCAAGTATTTGATTGGTAATTTCTTCCAGTATCACTAATATGCCGGTTATCTGGCCAGAAGATGATTTTATTGGTTGATAGATAGAATTTACAAATGCCTCTCTCAAACCATTTTCCTGATAAAGCATCACCCTGAAAACGTTATTAACCTTTGCTATTCCGGTTTCATAAACGTCTCTAAGCCATTTGTTAACAGGCTGGCCCTTTAGTTCCGGACGAGCAAGTTCATGTGGTTTTCCAATAACCTCACTTTCTTTTCTTCCCCAGATGTTTAAGATGACTTTGTTGGCAATGTCGATAACCAAATCATCACCTTCTAAAACACAAATACCAACAGGAGCCTGTTCTATAATTGTTCTGATGTGCTCCCTGCTATCGGCGAGCAACACCATCGATTTATTTAACTCCTCGTTCGTAGATAATAATTCTTCAACCGTAGCAGCCATTTCTTCATTGATTGCCTGCTCTTCTTCCTCCTTTTCGCCTATTAAAATTAATGATGCTCTTCTTTGAGATACATCCCGGCTGGTGTGGATAATACAGTAAGTTTTCTGATTTTCATCCAGCATTGCCCGGTATTCAAAATCGAAATAGAAGGTTTGTCGTTCGCCGTTTACAATAAGCTCTGCAGCAGTATCTGATGCATAATAACTTACCCCGGTTCTCCAAACGTTTTTTAGGATATTTATAAAAGGCTGACCAACAATTTCTGGTAAAGCATCTTCTAGATTTTTACCTACAATAGTTCGTTCTTTACCCCATATATTGAGCATTGCATTGTTTGCAAAGCGGATAAAGAGGTTTTCATTTGTATATATTGCTGTAGCTTCCTGAGTGTTTTGAAGAACTTCGAGAAGCGTTTCATCGCTAAATGTCGTAGTAGAACTATTTGTAAAGTCTGTCATAAACTAATACAAATATAACGAATGAATATATAATTGCTACTATACAGCCAGATTTAGGCGATGCTTATTTATACTCAATCCAGGCTAATCTTTTGTTAATCAATACTTGTATTTCTTGCAGGAGTGGAGATTTAATATTAAATTAATCTATTACTTTAATATTAAATGTACATTTGCGTATAGTTAAACCCGATGAAAGCTACAGCCATAGAAATAGAATCAAAGATTACTCCAGGTTTTAAAGCTAAACTTTCAAACAGTGTGTTCTTTACCGATGCAAAAATGGATAACAGCACTCAGATAAAAAACGATTTGGGCAGTGTAGATTATCTTTTGAAATGCAAAAACAACTTAAAAAATGCGCTGTCGCTCGCATCAGCATTGGTAGTTTAATCTTTTAAGCAACAAAATTTATTTCTTTAAATGCTAGTTGCCTAAATCATGTTTATTGTTGTATCGAATATTCGTTGTAAAAATGAATTACAATAACATTTTTCCATTTGTTTTTAGCTGTTGATTTTAAGAATTATGTGCATCTCCAATTTGGGTTTCAATATCATCAATAAATTTTCTTTTACCCGAATGCCAGGTTCTTGGTGAAGAAAAAGCATCCACTATTTTATTTAGCTTAATCTCCGAAACGTTTGCAAATTTTTTATACTCTTGCGCCAGTGCATAAGAATTCATATCGCCATAGCCCTGAAGCAGTTGTATTTTCTTCAAAAACGATTTTAATTTATTAATTTTTATCAGCGACTCCATATACACAAAGGTAGCATAATGTAGTTTTAATTCTAACGTAATAATACCCGATTATCGATTATTTAGATTTATAATTTTGTTACCATCAGGATTTATAAATTTTATTCATTTAGGTGATGATAAAAGTCAAAAGCTATTTGTCCATTTCTCTTCGCTAAATCTGTTTTACTATCTGGTGATGTTATATTTGCTGATAATCCTGTTAAAGCCATGCTCAGATTGATAGAAAGACATAATACCCATGCATTTATCGATAAAATAAAATTGGAATGGCCGGGTTTTATTGATGTAGTTCGCTTTATGAATAACAGTTTGGTTTTTATCCAATTGCTACAGAATGTTGATGAGCATGCTTTTACGTCTAGCCTAATGCCTAAACTTGGTGCGCTGGTAGATTTTTCCCATCCGCTGGAATTATTTATTTTGAATCATGACGGTGAATTTTTAGATCAATTGCAATTTAATTGTGCAGAGCGGAGCACAGCGCTTTCAGTTAGCGCCATGTAATTGATGATTACTCCATTTGCAATTGGCAATCATCATTTCTAAAATTCAGGAAGTTTTACCGCTATGCCTTTTTTCTTGATTTTTTATTTTCGGCCGCTTCCCCTACGAGTAAGGTAGCAATAAGCTCAAATTTATCGGGTTGTGCGTTATATTCATCAGCCATGCTTTCCCATTTTTTTAATTCTAACTGCGCATTTTCTACTTCAATTTTTAATAACTCTATTTTGTTCTGCAATAATTTGCTGATGTTTTGATTTGCCATAGTGCAAAATTAAAGGCTTTTAGCTTTTTATTTATTGCTGATTTGTTAAGAAATTGTAACTGCTTAAGCTACAGCGTAAAAAAATATTGGTGTGTTTAGTTTCTTATTTTCATAGAAGTAAATTCTGATGACAGAGGGAGTTTGAAAATCAAAATATTTTGCTTGATAATCATAGTCTTATAAAAATTCTATGGTTAATCTGTTTTTTTATTGTGCAGATATCAATTAGATGATTACTTTTGCAGCGGAAAGCTGGCAGAGTGGTCGAATGCGGCAGTCTTGAAAACTGTTGACTGTCATAGGTCCGGGGGTTCGAATCCCTCGCTTTCCGCATCAGCAAAAAAGGAGATTTTTTAATCTCCTTTTTTGTTTTGTTCCAATCTTGAAATCTCTTTCAAATCGCGTATTTCATCTCAAAATTGTCTTTATCATGTAAATAGGCTATATCTATTTGTTTAAAGTTTTGGCACTGCGTACCTTCATCATAAATATAATATTATGGATACTGAGAAAGCAATATTAGCCGGTGGCTGTTTTTGGGGCGTTGAAGAACTTATCAGGCATTTGCCTGGTGTAAAATCTACAGTGGTTGGTTACACTGGTGGTGATGTGCCAAACGCAACTTACAGAAATCACGGAACGCATGCAGAAGCGATTGAGATTGAATTTGATCCATCCATATTATCTTACAGAAAACTTCTGGAGTATTTTTTTCAGATACATGACCCGAGTACCAAGAATAGGCAAGGTAATGATGTTGGAACTTCTTACCGTTCGGCTATTTTCTATTTATCACCAGAACAAGAAAGCATTGCAAAAGAATTAATTTCGGAAATGGATGCTTCGGGTATTTGGCCAGGCAAAGTGGTAACAGAAGTTGTGCCCGCTACTGATTTTTGGATTGCGGAAGAAGATCATCAGGATTATCTGCAAAAAATTCCTTACGGTTATACCTGCCATTTTGAAAGGCCAGATTGGAAACTCGCTTAGCAGATCTTCAAAAGATTTTACTGCTTCAATAGCTGGCATAATCATTTATGGTTATGCTATTTTGTAAGCTGTATTATCGTAATTATCAATAAAATACAAGTAATTGCTTTTAATAATAATAGGGGTTTAATTTTCATTATAATTGTTTTTGAATAAAACGTTCGAATTTGAAATTACGCTACAGCTGATTACTTGTTTTGGTGTATTATTTAGTTAAAGCTATCGCGAAATTGCAAGGGGCTGTTATTGGTTTTGCTTTTAAATAATTTGCTGAAACTTTGAGAATGTTCAAATCCTAGTTGGTAGGCAATTTCGCTAACAGATAAATTGGTTGTCGATAGTTTTTCTTTTGCTTTTTCAATCAATTTATCGTGTATATGTTGCTGTGTTGTCTGGCCAGTTAGCTGTTTTAATAAGCTGCTTAAATATTTGCCCGACATGTTTAAATTTTCGGCTATATATTGTACGCTTGGTAAACCTTTCAAAATTAAGTTCTCATCTTTCAAATGCTTGTCTAACAAGGCTTCCAGCCGGTCTAATACCTGATGATTGGTTATTTTTCGGGTGATAAATTGCCTTTGATAGAATCTTTCGGCATAATTTAACAAAGTTTCCAAATGAGAAACAATAATATCCTGACTAAATTTATCGATGTTAGATTCGTACTCATTTCTAATATTTTCCAAAACACCACTAATTATAAGCTCTTCTTTAGGCGATAGAAATAAAGCTTCATTTACTGAATATTCAAAATATTCGTATTTTTTTATCGTTTTAGCGAGTTGCGTGTTCCTTAAGAAATCGGGGTGAATAAAAAGCATCCAACCTTCTAAATTTGGCGGTAGTCCACCTTCTTCTCCACGTAAAACTTGTCCGGGCGACATAAAAGCCATTAAGCCATTATCAGAATCATACTTCTGTTGTCCATACAATAAATTGTTACAGCCACGTTTTACAGATATTGCATACACATCAAAAACTACAGCATTAACCTCGCTCTCGTTGCTGAATTTTGATACATCAACAATGCTAATTAATGGATGGTTAGGTTTTGCTAAGCCTGCTAGCTGATGGATTTGGGTTATAGATTTTATGCGAACTGGTATCATGCTTAAATCGAATTTTTTAGAAATGGATATTTTAACCAAATCATTATCAATGGCAATATTAAGAATGGAATTTCCATCAGTACCATTTTAAAATTTCCTGCTTTTACAGCCAGCGCCATTATTATTACAATTGATATTGCGTTTAGCAGGTTACCCAAAAAAAACGTCTTTGGAATCAGCAAAAGTATGCCGATTAGAATGGTTAATACACCAAATATGGGAATCATTCCTTCAGAAATTCCCAGTTCATTCATCATTTTTAATGATTCGGGATGTTTTTTGTAATTCAGCGTGTCCCATCCGTGTTTGAATGAAAGCCCTGCCGAAACCAATAGTAGCAGCAGAGAAATTATACTTTTAATCATTTGTTGGTTTTAATTTGTATATCAATTTACAGAATTCTTTTAAACTTCAACGTTTTGCCTAAAATAGAAATGCCTAAATAACCGCGGAAATGAAGTTCTTTGTCATTTTTCAACTTTGCATTCAGGCTGTAAGTATTGCCATCACCAGGATTGTAAAGTTTGCCGCCACTGTATTCGCCATTTTCAAATTTTAGATTAGTAATATTTACAATGCCTTTTCTCGAACGGTTTATTAGAGATTTATCGGGGTTATTATCATCTTTCTTAGGCGTTTTTCCATCAGCTTCATACATGTTTGATGCCCACAGAAGTTTTCCGGAATACTTACCATTTTCTTTAAAAATATCGAATTTCAATTTTACATCACCATCTATACTTTCCCATTGTCCGATAATTTTATCAGCTGGCTGCTGCGCAAAACCAGTTAAAGTGCCAAGCATTATTAAGCCTGCAAAAAGCATCATTTTCATATCTGTTTTTCAATTTTGATTTTCTTAATCTCTTTAAATTCCCGATGTCCAAATTTTAATAAAGCATTGGGCATTAGTCTGTTTGCAAATTTAATAATGCGAATCATGAAGGGTTTCAGTTCTTTTTTATCTTTAATAAGTCCATCAATAGCTACTTCAACCATTTTTTCTGCAGTCATCATCATGCTTTGATTCGGTTGTTTCTCCCAATCGTTTTGTAAGTTGGTTTTTACTCCCGGCGGAATCATTTCAAAAACCTTAACATTGGTGTCTTCGAGTTGCAAACGTAATGCCTGTGTATAGGCCCTAACACCAGCTTTTGCAGCACTGTAAATCGGCGCAGCCGAATAACTCAATAAAGCTATGCCTGAAGAAACATTTACGATTGCCGAAGATTGCTGTTTTAGTAAATGTGGCAGAAACTGATGGACCATTTGGATGGTGCCGGTTAGATTGGTAGAAATTTCCTGGTTAATGTTTTCTAAATCTATAGATGTGTCTTGCAAATCAATTAAGCGCATTAATCCTGCGTTATTGATGATGATGTTTAAGTTTGGAAAAAGCGTGGTAACCATCTCAAACAAATCTTTTATGTCATTTGGCTTACTCACATCGCTTTGAAATGTATGTACGTTAGGGAATTGCGCTTTTGTTTCGTTTAGGGCATCAAGCTTGCGGCCTGTTAGCAAAATTGTTGCACCTAGTTCAGTCAATTGTTTTACTAACTCCAAACCAATACCGCTTGTTCCGCCGGTAATTAACACTGTACTATTTCTTAAATCCATATTTCGAATATTTTGATACTCAAAGTTCGGTTTTAAGCAATTGCGGGTTGTAGCCAAAAGTCGTTTTGTTGTAGCTAAAATTTATTGATTTAAATCCCAGATAAGATTATAATCTATAAATTAGTGAAATGAAAATTGCTACCTATAATGTTAATGGTATAAATGGCCGTTTGCCGGTTTTGTTGCGCTGGCTGGCAGAAACCCAGCCAGATGTTGCCTGCCTGCAGGAGCTTAAAGCGCCCGATGAGAAATTTCCTTTAGAGGCTATCAATAATGCGGGTTATCATGCCATCTGGCACGGACAAAAAAGCTGGAATGGTGTTGCGATTCTTGCTAAAAACGAAATTAAAGAACTGCGTAAAGGTTTACCTGGTGATGAAGAGGATTTGCAAAGCAGATATATCGAAGCAATGGTTGATGATGTGGTTATTGGCTGTTTGTACCTCCCAAACGGAAACCCGGCTCCGGGTGCTAAGTTAGATTATAAAATGGCATGGATGGAGCGATTATCCAAGCATACTCAAAAACTTTTAAGCTTTGATTTGCCAACAGTAATTTGTGGCGACTTTAACGTTATCCCAACAGATTTTGATGTTTACAAACCAGAAAGATGGGTTGATGATGCGTTGTTTCGCACAGAAGTTAAAGATGCGTTTCATAATTTAATTGCGCAAGGCTGGACAGATGCTTTAAGAAAGCTGTATCCGGAAGATAAAATTTATACTTTTTGGGATTATTTTAGAAATGCTTACGGGAGAGATGCCGGTTTAAGAATTGACCATTTCTTATTAAATGATCAACTTTTGGAAAGGTTAAAATCTGGCGGTGTAGACAGGCAGGTTAGAGGTTGGGAGAAAACCAGCGACCATGGTCCGGTTTGGATAGAGCTTTCATAATTATCTGCTAGTGATGAATTTATGTGACGATTTTTTTACTCTGTAATTTTTATAACGAGCATCGCTTTAAAATATTTTTTAGGTTAAATATTGATTAATTTAAGGTTGTTAAAACCTTAAGCTATGGATGTGCTAAAAAATCAAAAGAAAATTTCGGCTTTCTTAAATAAAATAAAAGCTGAATGGCCGGGTCTTGTAGAACGTTTTGAATTTAAAACGGCCACGGTAATTTACGTACACCTTAAAGAAGGAATTTCGAGTATGGATTTTTTGGGGAAGCTTTCGAAAAAAATTGAACGTTTGGTTGATTTTTCTGAACCTATCATATTATATCACATAGAAAGTGATGGAATGAATCTTCGCTCGCATCCAATCAATTGGTATTCATCAATTAAATAAAATAGCTTAAAGCCATTTTAATAAACCAACTGTCCTTTTAATTTAATTGAGAAAAAAAATATTTTCAAAAAAAAATGGAGGACATTAATATCCTCCATTTAACAAACAATTAATCAGTGCTTATCAAAACAATAATTAATGATATGTAAGGATAAGTATTTTTTCTAATACATGCAAAGTATTTTTAATTCTATTTTAGAGTAAAAAATAAAAACGCCCTCGGCGGCCATATTTGTTAAGAGAATTGTAACTATTTAATCGGCCTTCTGGCGATAAATTTCTTTACAACCTTAGGTGATTTTGCTGGTTCATCTTCAGAAATCTTTATATTTAAAATGTTTCCTTTGTACGATTCGCCATTTAAGATGGAGATAACTTTTTGTGCATCATCAATTTTTAACATCTCTACAAATGCATAACCTTTACATTTATTTGTAGCTCTATCCCTAACAACTTTTATGGTTTCTATATTTCCATAAAGACCAATAAGCATGGCCAAATCCATTTCACTAATATCAGGTCGTAACCCGCCTACAAAGAGCTTTGTCATAGATAATCAGTCTTGTTTTCTTTTTATGGATGCAAGATAATTTTTTTAGGTTGAACAATCAAACAATAATCATCATCTAAATCAATTGAACCACATATTTAACATAAATAACATATTTTATGCGAATATGTTAGAAGTTTTAATTCAGAATAATAATAAATGACAAAAAGCACAACAATTGGTAAGGGAATAAAGGCCTGATTAAAAGTTAATAATGCTTAAAATTCAAGAGAAAACTTTAAAAGGGAACGGTTGTTGTAATTGATTATAAAATTTATAATTTAAAACAAGAGTTATGAAACTTTACAAATCAATCCCATTATTGGCGCTTTCCATTATCCTCGTTTCCGGATGTGTTAGTAATAAGAAATACGCCGAATTGCAAACCACTTTCGATAAATTAAGAGAAAGAAATCAGGAGCTAAGTAATAAATATCAGGATAGTCAGCGAGAGCTTACGGGCGCTACAAGCCGGGTTAAAAGTTTAGAAGAACAAATTGCTTCAGAAAAAAAGAACACGGCAGCTTTACAAGATGCATTAACGAAATGTTTAAATTCGAGCAACCAGGGAAATGTTAACATTTCGAAATTAGTAGATGAAATTAACAGTTCGAACAAGTACATCAAACAATTAATAAACGCAAAAAACAAAAGCGATTCGCTTAATATGGTGCTTACAAACAATTTAACACGTTCATTAAGCAGAGAAGAGTTGGGCGATGTTGATGTTCAGGTTTTGAAAGGAGTAGTTTATATTTCACTAGCGGATAATATGTTGTATAAATCTGGTAGTTACGAAATTTCAGATAAGGCTGCTGAAACCCTTAGTAAGATTGCTAAAATCATAAAAGATTATGATAGCTATGATGTATTAATTGAAGGTAATACTGATAATGTGCCAATTGCACAAACCAACATTAGAAACAACTGGGATTTAAGTGCTTTAAGGGCATCATCAGTTGTGCAAACATTACAGACTAAATTCGGTGTTGATCCTAAACGCTTAACCGCAGGCGGTAGAGGTGAATATAATCCTATTGCAGATAACAACACGCCTGCAGGTAAAATGAAAAACAGAAGAACTCAGATTATCATCACACCAAAATTAGATCAGTTTATGGAACTGATAGGCAAAGCGCCCGAGCAACCAGCTGCAACAGCGCCTAAGCAATAATTATTAAATAAAAAAACCTCCTGAGCCATCAGGAGGTTTTTTTGTTTATTGCCTAAAATGAATTTTATTAAATTCATTTTTTCATATAAAAAGACTAACAACCATTGCTTCAAAATCAAACATTAATTTCTAAATGTCTCGTACTACGTATTATTTGTTAGTGTTTGCGTAATAATACGGTGTACAATTTTGACTTACTTAGTGTAGAATGCACACTTTTTTTAGTGAATTGTTTTTATTATTATCAAAAATAATTAACTGAAAATCAGTAACTTGAATTGTTGTTTGAGAAATAATTGTGTTTTTTATTCATTTTAACGCCTTGCCATTATCTTTTTTTAAAATAATATATATATTTGTTCTTACCCTTTCGAGGGTATGTTTTTCATAGGTAGATGTAGGGTCAGAACTTTGTTCTGGCCCTTTTTTGTTAGGTCTGTTTAATAAATCTTATTTTTGCGTGGAGATGAATAAAAAGAAAGTAATAGTAGCCGTAACCGGAGCAAGTGGTTCTGTATATACAAAAGTGCTATTTGATAAATTGGTAGAACTCCAAAGTCAGATTGAAGCTGTAGGTGTAGTGATGAGTGACAATGCAAAAGAAGTTTGGCAGTTTGAACTTGGAAATAAGGATTACGAAAATTATGATTTCAATTTCTATCACAAAAATGATTTTAATGCCCCATTTGCATCTGGCTCGGCTAAATATGATACTATGTTAATCGTACCTTGTTCGATGGGAACACTTGGCAGGATTGCGCATGGAATCTCTAACGATTTAATTTCCAGAGCTGCCGATGTTGTTTTAAAAGAACGCCGCAAATTAATTGCTGTAGTAAGAGATACACCTTTTAGTTTGATACACATCAACAATATGAAAACCGTAACCGAGGCTGGAGGAATCATTTGCCCGGCAAACCCTTCTTATTACAGTTTACCAAAAACCATTGAAGAAGTTGCCGGAACAGTTGTGAGCAGGGTTTTGGACTTAGCCGGATTTGAGCAAAAAAGCTACAGATGGAATGAGGACTAAGTTACTTGTCGATATTATTTTACCCTAAGCTTACGCAAAGCTAAAATCGCGGCTTACCTTTCTTAAATCAAAATTGTATCTTTGCAGGCTAAATGAAAAAGGTCGCATTTTATACATTAGGTTGTAAACTAAATTTCTCTGAAACTTCTACAATTGGTCGTTTATTTACCGATGCAGGTTATGCTGTTGTCGAATTTCAGGATGCGGCTGATGTTTATGTAATTAATACCTGTTCGGTTACCGAAAATGCCGACAAAAAATGCCGTAAAGTAGTTAAGGAAGCTTTAAAGCATTCTCCAAATGCTTACGTAACTATTGTTGGTTGTTACGCACAATTAAAACCTCAGGAAATTGCCGAAATTGAAGGCGTTGACATGGTTTTAGGTGCTGCCGAAAAATTTAGAATTGTAGAATTTATTTCTGATTTAACCAAACAGCCGAAGGCTGTTGTTCATCAGCAAAGTATAGAAAAAGTTAACCATAATTTTATCGCTTCGTATTCTATAGGCGATAGAACCCGGACATTTTTAAAAGTTCAGGATGGTTGCGATTACCCTTGTACTTACTGTACCATTCCCTTGGCTCGTGGCGCCAGTCGTAGCGATACCATTGAAAATGTGGTAAACCGAGCTAAAATAATTGCAGAAAGTGGTGTTAAAGAAATTGTACTTACAGGTGTTAATCTGGGCGATTTTGGCATTCGCAATGGCGAGCGAGAAGATAAGTTTTTTGATTTGGTAAAAGCCCTGGATGAAGTTGAGGGGATTGAACGGATACGTATTTCTTCAATTGAACCTAATCTTTTAAGCAATGAAATTATCGAATTTGTAGCCACTTCAAAAAGATTTGTTCCGCATTTTCATATTCCTTTGCAATCAGGTTCTGATAAAATTCTGGGCTTAATGCGTCGTCGTTACCGTAGAGATTTGTATGTAGAACGTGTAGCTAAAATAAAAGAAGTTATGCCAGATTGCTGCATCGGTGTTGATGTTATTGTTGGTTTTCCTGGCGAAACGAAGGCAGACTTTTTAGATACTTATCAGTTTTTAAATGAGCTTGATGTGTCTTACCTTCACGTTTTTACATACTCTGAACGCGAATTAACCGTTGCCGCAGAAATGAAGGGCGTTGTTTCGGGCAGCGAACGTAACGAGCGTAGCAAAATGCTTCATATTTTATCAGATAAAAAACGCCGTGCTTTTTACCAATCGCAAATTGGTACAGCAGGAGAGGTGCTATTTGAGGCCGACCAGAAAATGGGTTACATGCATGGTTTTACCAAAAACTATGTAAAGGTTAGGGCTAAATACGATCCGGTTATGGTTAATGAGCTTAAGGCGGTTAAGCTTTTGGAAATTACCGCCGATGGCGATGTTGATGTTGCAGAGCTGGATACGGTTTACGCACATCATTAAAATCTAAATATTTAATAGAAAATCAATTTACAAGTATTTTTAAGGTTAGCCGGGCTATTCGCTTAATCTTTTTGGCTTGAAAAAGCTACAAAGATTAACGGAACGCTGGGTTTTAAACTTCCTAAGTTTGGTTGTAGCCAAAATGGATATCGCTGCTATCCCGTTTATTTAACGCTGGTTTATGCCAATCACTTCGGCCTGCTCCATGCAATTTGCCATAGAAAACTGCAGAAGTAAATTAAACCTGATCGAAGCAGAAATCCTTTTTTATTTTTCATAAAAAAGATTGGAGCGTAGCGCAGGACTATCGTAACCCATGATAACAGAAACCTGCTTTTCAAATTAAAATTTTAGCATTTACAGCTTTAATGTTTCAGCTTTAGTCTTTCATCTTTCTTTCCTATCTTCGCAACAAATTATTTGTATGTTTCCTACCGTTTCACACTTTTTAGAATATCTTTTAGGCATAAATCTGCCGTTACCGTTTAATACTTTTGGTGTTTTTGTGGCGCTGGCTTTTGTTGCAGGTTATTGGGCTTTTACGCAGGAATTAAAGCGCAAAGAAGCGTTAGGGATTTTACATCCGATAAGAAAAACGATTATAATTGGTGAGCCGGCAACAACCACAGATTTAATAATGAATGGCTTGTTCGGTTTCATTATTGGCTATAAATTATTGTACGCTTTACTTAATTACAGCCTGTTTGTAAGCGATGCGCAATCTATCTTAATGTCGATCAAAGGAAATATTTTCGGAGGCTTGTTTTTAGGCGTTTTGTTTGCCTATTGGGATTATAAAGAAAAAGAAAAGCATAAACTTGCTAATCCGAAAGAAACGGTTGTAACGATTCGTCCGTATCAGTTAATGAGCAATTTAATTGTTTGGGCTGCTGTTTGGGGATTTTTAGGTGCAAAGTTCTTTGATAATTTAGAATATTGGGATGATTTTGTGAAAAATCCAATCGAAAGGTTATTATCCTTTAGCGGTTTAACTTTTTACGGTGGATTAATTTGCGGTGGCGCTGCAGTTTTGTACATCGCCAAAAAGAATGGTATAAAACCTTTGCACATGCTTGATGTTGGCGGACCGGGTATGATGTTGGCTTATGCTGTAGGCAGGATTGGTTGTCATTTATCTGGCGATGGGGATTGGGGTATTGTTAATCCAGATCCAAAGCCATTTTCATGGTTGCCAGATTGGTTATGGTCCTATAAATATCCTAACAATGTTGTAGGCGAAGGTATACCGATACCTGGCTGTGGACCGGGTAAATTTTGTAATGAGCTTGCTCAGGGTGTTTACCCAACACCAATTTACGAGGTTATTATATGTTTAATTTTGTTTGCTTTTTTATGGAGCATTAGGGATAAAATAAAAGCGCCGGGTTTAATGTTTGGTATTTACATGATTTTAAACGGTGTTGAGCGTTTTATGATAGAGTTAATCCGCGTTAACTCTAAATATAATGTATTTGGTTTGCGCTTTACACAAGCCGAAATGATTTCTACTTTCTTAGTTGTTGGCGGAATCGCTTTATGTATTTATTCATTAAGAAATAAAAACAAGCTTGCCTAAAATGCTTTATTTCATTTAAAACCAACAACATTTAAAATTGCTTGTTAAATCATTATGAATTACGAATTACTATGCAATAAAGTGATATCAATTGCTAGGCTTACGGGAAATTTTATCCGTAAAGAAGCCATGCAATTTGATTCGCAAATGATTGAATATAAGGGTTTAAACGACATGGTTTCTTATGTTGATAAAGCCGCTGAACAGAAGCTTGTTCAAAATCTGGAAAAACTTATACCAGATGCGGGCTTTTTAACAGAAGAAAAAACCATTAATAGGGAAGGAAAAACTTATAAATGGATTATCGATCCGCTTGATGGTACAACAAACTTTATTCATGGTTTGCCAACTTATGCGGTTAGTGTTGCTTTGTATGAGGATGATAAGGCCGTTTTAGGTGTTGTATATGAATTGAACCGTGGTGAAATGTTTTACTCCTATAAAAATGCAGCCGCATTTATGAATAAGAAGGAGATAAAAGTGTCATCAAATCCCGATTTAAAATCCAGCTTATTGGCAACCGGTTTTCCTTATTATCAGTTTGATAAGCAGCCGCAATATTTAAAGTTATTAGAAGAGATGATGCAGAAAACGCATGGCTTAAGGCGTATGGGTTCTGCCGCTACAGATTTAATTTACGTAGCCTGTGGTCGCTTTGATGCTTTTTTTGAATATAATTTACAACCCTGGGATTTTGCTGCAGGCTGCTTTATTGTTCAGCAGGCCGGTGGTGAGGTTTTTGATTTTGCCGGCGGCGATGATTTTTTCGGTAAAAGAGAAATTTTGGCTACAAATGGAAAAATAACAAATGAGATGTTAGTGGCGATTAAAAAATATTTCGGGTAGATTTTAATACTTAATAATAATTTATTTTTAAAAGATTGCTTCGTGCCTCGCAATGACGAATCTATATTTATTAAGCCCCAAAAAATGAGCACAAACAAAAAAAGCTTATCGGTTGATAAGCTTTTTTTTGTGGATATGATAGAAATCTCTATAGTGCTTCTGAAACTACATCAGTAACTTCCGGAACCATTCTTTGTAGTAAATTCTGGATACCAGATTTTAATGTAATTGTTGAAGAAGGGCAACCACTGCAAGAACCGCGAAGTTCTACCGTTACAACACCTTCATCAAAAGATTTATAAGTAATTGCGCCACCATCTTGTTCTACCGCAGGGCGAACGTAATCGTGCAAAATCTGTTGAATTTTAATTTCAGTTTCAGAACCTTCAAAATTAGGTGCTTCATCAGCCGTAGCTTCTTTTATTTTTAATTCAGATTCTACTGCACCTTTTACAAACTCTTTTAAAATAGCTTCAATATCTGCCCATTCAGCATCGTCAGCCTTTGTTATGGTAACGAAATTACTTGCGAAAAATACACCTGATACAAAGTTGAATTTGAATAACTCTTTTGCAAAAGGAGAATTTTCTGCACTTTCTTTTGTCGCAAAATCTTCACTTCCGTTAATTAACAGCTTATTCACCATGAATTTCATGGTTGCCGGGTTAGGAGTTTGTTCTGTATATACGTTAATGGTCATGTCTAATCAATTTGATACACAAAATTAGCAATAAAGATTAATAAAGCTTTTTTCTGCTGTCTGTTTAGCGTCAATTTAATCGCCTAAAAAACGCCTGTATAATTAAATGGTGTAATGGTTCTTAAAGTTGCTTTAACATCATCAGAAACTGATAATCCTTCAATAAACTGTGCAATGCTTTCTGCATTTATTTTTGAATTTGTTCTGGTTAATTCTTTTAAAGCTTCGTATGGATTTGGATAGTTTTCCCTTCTTAAAACCGTTTGAATGGCTTCGGCAACAACCGCCCAGTTATCTTCCAGGTCGGCGTTTAAGGCAGCTTCATTTAGTAATATCTTATTTAACCCTCTAAGCGTAGCGTTTATAGCAATTAAAGTGTGCCCAAACGGAACGCCTACATTTCTTAGAACGGTAGAGTCTGTTAAATCTCTTTGTAAGCGAGAGATTGGAAGTTTAGCTGCAAAGAATTCAAATAAAGCGTTTGCAATTCCAGCATTTCCTTCTGCATTTTCAAAATCAATCGGGTTAACTTTATGCGGCATAGCCGATGAACCAATTTCACCTGCTTTAATCCTTTGCTTAAAGTAGTTTTTGGAGATGTAAGTCCAGATGTCTCTATCTAAATCGATGATGATGTTGTTTATTCTTTTTAAAGCATCACATTGTGCGGCAAATTGGTCGTAATGCTCAATTTGGGTTGTGTGTTGTGCTCTAGTTAAACCCAAAGTATCGTTAACAAATTTATTCGAAAAATCTACCCATTTTACCTGTGGATAAGCAATATGGTGTGCATTGAAATTTCCGGTTGCACCACCAAATTTTGCGCTATTTGGAATTGCTTTTAGTGCTCCAAGCTGGATGTTTAATCGCTCTGCAAAAACTAAAAATTCTTTACCCAGTTTAGTTGGAGATGCGGGCTGTCCGTGTGTATGTGCAAGCATCGGGATGTCTTTCCATTCAGAAGAAAGTTCTTCTATTTTTTGAATCAGGGATTTTATAGCCGGATAATAGCTATCGTTTAAGGCTAACTTGATGGAGAATGGGATTGCTGTGTTGTTTATATCCTGAGAGGTTAAGCCAAAATGTATAAACTCTTTGTAGTCTTGTAATGATAAATTGTCGAATTTACTTTTGATAAAATACTCAACAGCTTTAACATCATGATTGGTAACTTTTTCTGTTTCTTTAATTTCTAAAGCATCAGCCTCTGAAAAATTTTCGTGGATTTTTCTAAGTTGGGGATAAAGGGACTTTTCAAATTTTTCTAAACCGGGAAGGTTTATTTCGCATAATGCAATGAAATATTCAATTTCTACGAAAACACGGTATTTAATGAGCGCTTCTTCTGAAAAATAAGCGGCTAAATTTTCTGTAGTTTTTCTATAACGACCATCAACTGGTGAGATTGCTTGTAGCGAGGTTAAATTCATTATGCGGAATATATTTAAGCCGCAAATTTACTACAATTGATGGATTTTGAGGAGTTTTGTTTACTAAGAATATTGCTATAAAAACAAAAAAGGCCTTGAAATTAATCAAAGCCTTTAAATATTGTAAATATTGACTAGTGAGCTTTAGCAGCAGAGTCAACTTTAGCAGCAGCAGAATCAACTTTAGCAGCAGCAGAATCGATAGTTGCAGCAGCAGAATCAGCAGTTGCAGAAACTGAAGTATCAGCAGCAGTTGAATCAGCACCTTCAGCTTTTTTCTCTGAGTTACAAGCTACAACTGATAAAGATAAAGCTAAAGCTAAAAAGCCTAATTTGAATGCATTTTTCATTTTTGGATTTGTTTTAAGGTTTATATAAACGTTTTAATTACCAGTTAATACCTGAATATTTAAAAGGTAACCCAAAAAATTTATTTTTTTTTAAAATATTTTTCTTCTGGCGCTACAATGGCTTTTTGGTAGAGTCTATAGCAACAGTATCAACAGTATTTGTATCAACTGATGTTGTTACAGGTGGCGCAATTGTAGAAGAATCAACCAATGTTGTATCAATTTCATCAGATTTCTTTTCTGAGCCACAAGCAACAACCGTTAAAGAAATAACTAAAGCTAAAAAGCCAAATTTATATGTGTTTTTCATTTTAGGATAAAATTTTGGTTAAAATAAAAAGGGGTTGAATGAAAAAAGGCTTTCGAGAAAACTCAAAAGCCTTTTATTCTTGTCTTTTAAATATTGACTAGTGAGCTTTAGCAGCAGAATCAACTTTAGCAGCAGCTGAATCAACTTTAGCAGCAGCAGAATCGATAGTTGCAGCAGCAGAATCAGCAGTTGCAGAAACTGAAGTATCAGCAGCAGTTGAATCAGCACCTTCAGCTTTTTTCTCTGAGTTACAAGCTACAACTGATAAAGATAAAGCTAAAGCTAAAAAGCCTAATTTGAATGCATTTTTCATTTTGAAATTTTTTTAAGTATTAATTAATTTACTGTTAATGCCGCAAAGGTAAAAAGGTAACCCGATTATTTTAAAAAAAGTGAAATTATTTTTTTTGGTGTGGGTTACCGTTCAATTGTGGATAGTATTAATAACTATAGGTAGCGATAGATATTTTTTTTATCTAATATTGGGTTACTATTTATAGAAAAAAGTATTAACTAGTGAATAACGGTTTAAAGAGTTCAGTTCCAACAGATAGAGAGGTTATTTTAGGTATTCTAAATAACTCAGAAGATGCCCTTAACAAGTTATATAAAGCATATTATGCAATGGTTTTGCAGTTTATACTTAATAACAATGGGGATGAAGATGATGCGAAAGATGTTTATCAGGAAGCCATAATTGTTTTATACAATAAGATAAAACAAGGAGATTTTGAGCTAAGCAGTAAACTTAAAACATATATTTATTCGGTATGCCGGCGTATTTGGCTTAAGAAATTAGCGCAAAATAGCAAGAAGGCAGGTAATATAACCGATTATGAGGATGTGTTTGCGGTAGAGGAGGATGTAGAGCAACATGAAGAGAAGGATGCTGCTTTTGTTAAAATGCAATCTGCTTTGGGCCATTTAGGCGAACCTTGTAAAACCATTATTCAGGATTTTTACATCCACAATTTATCCATGCAGGATATTTGCGAAAAGTTTGGTTATACCAATACAGACAATGCAAAAACACAGAAATATAAGTGCTTGCAAAGGTTAAAGAAAATATTTTTTCAACATTAGTAACAGAGATGAGAAACGATTTAGAGTTAGATGCAATTATTGAAGATTATCTATTAGGTAAACTTAGTGCACAGGAGGTTGAAGCTTTTGAGCAACTGCGCCGCAATGATGCAAGTGTTGATCATAAAGTGGTTTCGCATAAAGTATTCTTACATACTATGGAAGAATATGCGCAACAATTGTTGTTAAAAGAGCAGTTAGATAAAATTCATGCAGAAATTGATGTGGAAACTCTTGCCGCATCAGTTAGGCCTCATCCATCTCGCGTAATTCAATTGTGGCGTAAACACAGATCTGCAATTGCTGTTGCGGCTTCTTTCCTAGTATTATCATTTGTTTCGATATATTCTATTCAACATAATAGCCAACAGGCTGATAAATATGTTCAGTTAAGCAAACAAGTTACTAACGCGGTAAAAACGCAAAATAACTTAATCCGCAAAATTAGCAGCACTGCTGTTACGGCTAGTAAATTGCCTGCTAATCCTGGAAACTTCGGCGGAACAGGTTTTGCGGTTTCTACCAATGGTTATATCGCTACTAATTTGCATGTGATTACAGGTGCTGATTCGGTTTACATTCAAAATAACCAGGGAGAATCTTTTAAAGTGAAGGTTATCCTTAAAGACCCAGAATATGATATCGCAATTTTGAAAATCGATGATAAGAATTTCAAAAACTTATCTGCTTTGCCTTATACTATTAAAAGAAACAGCACGGGTGTTGGAGAAAATGTTTATACCTGGGGTTATCCAAAAGACGATGCCGTGCTTGGCGAAGGTTACGTAAGTTCTAAAAGCGGTTTTGTTGGCGATACAACTCAATATCAGGTGGCTATTCCTTTAAACCCGGGCAACAGTGGTGGTCCTTTGCTTGATAATAATGGTAACCTTGTTGGTATTATCAGTGGTAAAGAAACTTCGGCTGAAGGTGCATCATTTGCAATTAAATCAAAATATATTTTAGATGCCATGCGGGCGATTCCTCAAGATTCTTTAGGTAAGAAAATTTCTGCTAACCGTAAAAATGCATTATCAGGATTAAAACGTGCCAAGCAGATAGAAAAACTGCAAGATTATGTTTTCATGATTAAAGTTTATAATTAATTTACCCAAACAAATTAATATGCTTAAAACCTTGTCGGCTAAAACCTTCAAGGTTTTTTTGTTTAACCGCATATTGCTTTTTAATTATATAAAATCTATGTATTTACTATTCTATTGATTAGATTTGTTTATCAACTTTAAAAAAACAGATAATTATGAGCATAAGATTAGGCGATGTCGCACCAAATTTTCAGGCAGAAACATCGATAGGTAAAATAGATTTTTACGAGTATTTAGGTGATGGGTGGGGTGTATTATTTTCGCATCCGGCAGATTATACACCGGTTTGTACTACAGAACTTGGACGTACGGCAGCTTTAAAAGGTGAATTTGAAAAACGTAATGTAAAGGTTTTAGCCATAAGCGTTGATACTACAGAATCACATAAAGGGTGGATTAGCGACATAAATGAAACACAAAATACTTCAGTTGACTTTCCTATTATTGCCGATCCGGATAAAGTTGTAGCGAATTTATACGATATGATTCACCCTAATGCCTCCGAAACATTAACCGTTCGCTCTTTATTCGTGATTGGGTCTGATAAAAAGGTAAAACTTATCATCACTTATCCGGCTTCGACAGGTAGAAACTTCAATGAGGTTTTAAGAGTGATAGATTCTTTGCAGTTAACAGCCAATTACAGTGTGGCAACACCGGCAGACTGGCAAGATGGTGACGATGTTATTGTTGTAAATAGTATCAAAACTGAGGATATACCAGAAAAATTCCCGAAAGGACATAAAATTATCAAACCTTATTTAAGAACTACACCTCAGCCGAACAAATAAGCTATCATTTTTAGGTGTTTAGTAATAATTAATTGCCTTTTTGCGGCTGATTAATTATATTTGATAGTTTTATTTCGGTATTAGCGCATATTCTGATTGTTTTAAGTGATTTTCTTTTCAATTGGTGGTGTAAAAATTAGAAACAAAGCAATAAGGGTTTAATTTCTATATTATTTTTTATTTTTTTTATGGCAACCGGAAAAGTTAAATGGTTTAATACGCAGAAAGGTTTTGGTTTTATTGTTCAAGAAGACAATAAAGATTTATTTGTACATTTTAAGGATGTTTTGGGTGGAATTGAGAGTTTGCAAGAAAACGATCAGGTTGAATTTGAAGTAGCAGAAGGTAGAAAAGGTTTGCAAGCAGTAAACGTTAAAAAGGTTTAACAACATATACTTTTAACATCCCTGTAAAAGTCTTTCATAACAGTGGAAGACTTTTTTTATGGTTAATAATATTGAATTATCTGTGCTGATATTACGATTAATTCATTTCGAACGTTCCTGGTGAAAATTAAAAATCCATTTTTTTCACTCTTTATTTTAAATTTCTTAACCAAGTCTTCTGCTTTCGCAGGATAATTTCTAACGATGACATTACCGCATAAATTTTTAATTTTCTTCAATTCATTACCTTTTATTATTGAAATGATTTTAAAAATTCTACCCGGAAAGGTTGATTCAATCTTTGAAGAAACATATAGTTGAGTTTGTTGGTGCAGTTTTTTTAAACCGTATGTTGAGCCAATAAGGTTAAATGCACCAGATTTTAAAAGCGCTACATCGGGCTCATACAAGTATTCGCCACCATTTATGTGCTCAGCATAAAGTGCCTCAACATTCATTTCTGCTAAAGAAAAATTGAATTTCTTTTCAGTATCGTTTAAGGTAACTGCAATAATTTTTGCTGCTCCTGAAACAGCTTTATCTATAACCCACACCAATTCTTTGCATTCATTTTTTACGCTTACAATATGGATTTCAGACACGTATCTTAATTCAGCTAAGCCAGCAGCTATATCTAATAAGGGAGCAGTTTTTATTAATAGTGTATTTGTTTTGGTTAAGATTTTATCAAGGTTACTAACTACATCAGGCGTACAATCTTTTAATAAAAATACCTTTCCTTTTTCTGCTCTTCTCGCCGGATCGATGTAAGCAGTATCGAATATATTTTTTGAATTCTCGAGGTATTCCAGTCCGTCTACAGCTTTGAAAATGATATTCTTTGTTTTTAGCTGCACTGCATTATGTTTTGCAATAGAAGATAAATCTTCGTTGATTTCGCAATGTGTTATCTCAGAAACATATTTTGAGAAATAATAAGCATCTACACCAAAACCGGCGGTAAGGTCGATAAGTCTTTTGCCTTTAGCCAACCTAGATTTGTATTTTGCAGTAATTTCTGATGAAGTTTGCTCGATAGATAGGGAAGAAGGGTAATAAATTTTTTCGGTGTGGTACCAGGAAGGTAATTTCCTCTCTGCTTTTTTTTTGGCTACAATCTGATTGGCAAGTTCTGCAGCAGAAATGTTTTTAAAAGGAGATTTAGATAATGCAATTTTATTTACATCATTGTTTAAGTTTAAATTGATATACTCTTGTACAGCATTATCTAAAATCTCAATATTCATTCTTTACAAAGCCTTATTTTTCATCACCATTTGGCAAGTATGTCTGCTTTTTACCTCTAACAAAATATCTTTATTTATGGTTACTCTTTCAATGGTTTGCTGGTTATAGTATCTAATGGTTACCAGTTCTAGCTCTTTGTTGTATTTTACATTAAATTGCGTTGATAACTCTTTAATCAGCTTAGTGATTTTCTCTTCATTATCATCTACACTAACCGAAAAACTAATTGCAGAATTTAGCATGGTGTTAATCTTCACTCTGTGTTTATGAAATAAATCGAATATATTACTAAGGTTTTCTTCGATGATAAATGAATAGTCTTTCGGGAAGATAGAAATCAGTGCCTGATTTACTTTAAATATAAATGAAGGAACAGGTAATGGATTATTATCTTTTGTGATTGCCGTTCCATTGCCTTCTGGTGTAATAAACGAGCGTACAAAAAGCGGAATTCCCTTATTTTGTAGTGGTTTTATGGTTTTAGGATGAATTACTGTTGCTCCGTAATACGTAAGTTCAATCGCATCGTGGTAAGATAGCTGGTCGATTTTTTCCGTTTCATCAAACCATTTTGGGTCTGCATTTAAAACTCCTGGCACATCTTTCCAAATGGTAAGTGCCGCGGCATTTAGGCAAGAAGCAAAAATTGCAGCCGAATAATCAGAACCTTCTCTACCCAGCGTTGTGGTGTAATTTTCACTTGTACCACCAATAAAACCTTGTGTTACAATGATATTATTGGCAATTAGAGGCTTTAAATCTTTATCGATTATTGAATTTGTTTTAGCCCAATCTACCCTTCCTTCTCGGTATGTGTTATCGGTTTTAATGTAATTTCTGGCGTCAGTCCAAAGTGCCTTATTTCCGGTTTCGTTTAACCAGGCTGCAACAATTTTTGTTGAAACCACCTCGCCGATTGATACGATTTGATCGTAAATATAATCCGGATCGTTATCGGGTTCATCTTCTAATAACCAATCAATTTCTACAAAAGTATTTGCTACATCATCATAAACCGGATTGTGTTTTCCTTCGAATAAAGCTTCAATAATCTCAAAATGGAAATGTTTAACCTCATCAAAAATTGAATGAGCGTTTTCACTCTGATTCAAATATGCTGTATTAAGTTCTTCTAATTTGTTAGTGATTTTGCCCATTGCAGAAACTACAATCAATAATTCACCCTTTTTATAATCGCGAACAATACCTGCTAAATTCTTAACACCTTCTGCATCTTTTACAGATGCACCACCGAATTTAAAAATATCCATGGATTATAAATTTTTAAGCTGGTCTTCAGATAGGGCTACGTTTAACCAGCCAGCTTCGTAATTTGCAGCGTACTTATTGTAAAAATTAATGGCGGGTTCGTTCCAATCTAATACTTGCCAAACCATACCGCTATAATTACCATTTTTAGCCTGGTTAATAACGGCCTCAAAGAGGATTTTTCCAATTCCTTTACCTCTAAAGCTTTCTGTTACAATAAAATCTTCTAAATATAATCTGCAACCTTTCCAGGTAGAATAACGGGTGTAATACAGCGCAAAACCTACAATAATGCCATCAACTTCGGCAACAAAGGCTTTCCAAACCGGGTTTTTACCAAAACCTGCATCTATAAAATGATCCAATTTTACGGTTACCTCTTCAGGCGCCTTTTCATAAACAGCAAGCTCGTTTATTAACTCAAGGAGCCTAATACAATCATCTGCAACTGCAACTCTAATGTTTACTTCCATATTTAATTTTCTGATGGATTGGCTTTAAAATGTTTTATAATTCTTTTGCCAAAAATGCCGCTTCCTATTCTTACCATGGTACTGCCTTCTTCGATGGCTATTTTATAATCGGCACTCATTCCTGTCGATATTTCTTTAAAGTAAGCATCATCTTTAAAAAAGCTGTGTTTAATGCCATCAAAAAGCACTTTTAGCTCATTAAATTCGATGGTAATTTGTTTTTCGTTCTTTGTATTGGTTGCTATAGCCATTAATCCGGTAATGCGTACGTTTTCTAATTTAGAAAATTCCTCCGAACGAAGAATTTCAATAATTTCATCGTAAGCTAAACCAAATTTGGTGTCTTCATCTGCTATGTAAACCTGCAATAAACAATCGATTACCCTTTTGTTTTTCTTTGCTTGTTTATCAATTTCCTGAAGTAATTTTAAACTGTCTACTCCGTGTATGAGTGAAATAAATGGTGCAATATATTTAACCTTATTACTTTGCAAATGCCCAATCATGTGCCATTCGATGTCTTTTGGTAATTCTGCTTCCTTATCTTCAAGCTCCTGAACGTGGTTTTCGCCAAAAATTCTTTGGCCGGCATTATAAGCTTCTAAAATAGCTTCATTAGATTGTGTTTTTGAAACGGCAATCAGCTTCACGTTATCTGTTTCTACCTCTGTTTTATATTTTTTAAGATTATCAGCTATGCTCATTTATACCTATTTTTGTGTAAAATTAACAACCTTGTCGCAATTTTGGCAAAAAATAACAATTAATTAAGCGTGAGAAATTTAATCTACTTTGTATTGGCATCAGCATTTTTATTGGCCTGCAAAGAAAAGAGACCAGAAAATATAACTCCTCCAGAAAAACTGCAGCGTATTTTGTATGATATTCATGTTGTAGATGGCTACATTTCAACAATAGCGAATTCGGATTCATCAAAGAAAGTTGCTTCAGCTTATTACAAGGGTATTTTTAAAAGGTACGGAACTGATTCTGCAAAACATGCTCAGAGTATGGCTTATTATTATGCACACCCAACAGAGTTGGCTGAGGTTTATAAAGTAATCTCCAATAAATTGGAGCGACAAAAGAAAGTAATGGAAAAGGCCGATTCTACCAAAAAAGCAAAATTGGGTATAGGATTGGAAGTGAAATAAGTATGTTATATCCCGAAAATTGTTTAGAGCGCTTAGGCTTTTTAGAAGTTAAGCAATTAATTAGCAGGCATTGCTTGAGTATCATGGGGCAAACTATGGTATCGAAAATGCAGGTTATGAATCGTTTTGACCAGATTGATAAATTTTTGCGTCAAACGAATGAGTTTAAAAGTATTATCCAAAACCAGGAGCCACTTCAAATTAATACCTTTTTTGATATCAAATCTTTAATTGAAAAAATTAGAGTTGAAGGTACTTATCTTTTAGAAGAGGAGTGGTTTCAGATTTATACCTCGTTGCAAACTGTTTTTTCTGTTTTAAGGTTTTTTGAAGAAAGAGCAGAAGTTTATCCAACACTCGAAGCCTTGTTTGAACACCTGCCAATTGAGAAAAATATACTTCGTAAAATTGAGCAGGTGATTGATGCGAAAGGAAAAATCAAGCCAAATGCTTCAAAAGAATTGCAGGATATTACTGCATCCATCGCCAAAGCAGAGCAAGATGTAAGAAAAAGAATGGATTCCATTTACAAGCAGGCAATTGCAAACAATTGGGTTGCAGATGGAAGTTTAACCATTAGAGATGGGCGGATGTGTATCCCTGTTCTTGCAGAAAATAAGCGCAAGCTGAAAGGTTTTGTGCACGATGAATCGGCCACCGGGCAAACCGTTTACATAGAGCCTGAAGAAGTTTTTGCTTTAAATAATAAGTTAAGAGATTTAGAATTTGATAAGCGTAGAGAAATAATCAAAATTTTAGTTGCCTTAACGGATGAATTGCGTCCGTATTCTCCTTTGCTATTATCGTATCACGGGTTTTTAACGAAGTTAGACTTTGTTAGAGCAAAAGCATTATTCGCCATAGAAATTGAGGCAGAAATGCCGGGTTTATTAAAAGAGCCAAAGGCGAAGCTTATCAATGCCAGACATCCTTTATTGCTTTTATCCTTTGCAGTTGATAAAAAAACGGTAACACCATTAAATATTCATATTGATACTGAAACCCGAATTGTGTTGGTTTCAGGACCGAATGCTGGTGGTAAATCTGTGTGTATGAAAACGGTGGGTTTGCTGCAGATTATGTTGCAAAGCGGTTTGTTAATCCCAGTGGATGCAAATAGCGAGGTTGGTATTTTCGATAATATTTTTGCAGATATTGGTGATGATCAATCTATTGAAAGTGACTTAAGTACATACAGCGCCCATTTAACCAAGATGCGTTATTTTGTAGAACACGCATCGCCAAAAACGATGGTTTTAATTGATGAGTTTGGAACCGGAACCGACCCGCAATTTGGCGGGCCGATGGCAGAAGCCGTTTTAGAAGTTTTAAATAACAAAAAAGTTAGAGGTGTTATTACCACGCACTACTCAAATTTGAAGCTATTTGCAGGCAATACAAATGGTTTAGAAAATGCTTCAATGCTTTTCGATAACTCAAAAATGAAGCCTTTGTATATTCTTGAAATGGGTAAACCGGGAAGTTCTTATGCTTTTGAGATTGCTCAAAATATTGGCTTACCGAAAGATGTAATCCAACTGGCGAGAGAAAAAACAGGCTCTAACCAAAACCGGATTGATACGATGCTGGTTGATTTGGAACGTGAAAAGAAAACCATTTACGATGCAAAAGTTAGTCTGGCTAATCAACAAAATAAAGCCAAAAATCTTGTCGCAGAAAACGAAAAGCTAAAGGCTTTTTTAGATGAAAACCGAAGAGTTTTGATTAAAGAAGCCAAGCAAGAGGCGCAAAACATCATCAAAAATGCAAATAAACTTGTTGAAAATACCATTGCTGAAATAAAAGAAAAGCAGGCAGATAAAGTTGCAACCAAAGAATTAAGGCAGAATTTGCAAAAGGAATTGGTAAAAAATGAAGTTAAAGTTGAAAAACCTAAACCTCAGCCTGTGGTGCTAGGCGGCGAGATCGAAATAGGAGATTACGTAAAATTTAATGATAGCGAAACCACCGGCCTTGTTTTAGAGATTAACAGAAACGATTTGGTTTTGGCTATAGGCGATTTACGATCCAATGTTAAAAAGAGCAGGGTTCAGAAAATTAGCAACCGCGAAGCTAAAAAAGCAGTTCAAAGTTCAGGTAATTCTTTTGCCGGCAGAATGAACGATGCCGTTTCTGGTTTTAGAGCAGAATTAGATTTAAGAGGTAAGCGAACTGAAGATGCCCTATTTGAAGTTGAAAAATATTTAGATAAAGCATTAATGCTTGGTTTCCCATCTATTAAACTTATTCATGGAAAAGGTGATGGGATTTTAAGGAAAATGATTCGTGAATATTTACGTAAATATAGCCAGGTTGATAGGATGGAAGATGAACACGCAGATAGAGGTGGAGATGGAATAACCTATGTGTATTTAAATTAAGAATATTAAAGCTTTATTTTTTCTTGTTGCCTGGGCACTTTTTACAGCGTTTGCCTTTCTTAAATTTTTCGCAGCACTTTTTATGGTCTGCCATGCAGCTAAAAATAAAGCCAATGCCCTTTTGAATTTCAGGATCTGTTGGAATAAATGTGATGTCTTCTCGCTCGTAAATCATTGCGCTACAAAAATAGTTCTTATTTAGATTAATTCCAATTGATTATTCCATTAGGGTGTCTTTATGTCAAAATGTAGATTTAAATTTATGTTTTGTAATTTAGCGACCTAACCAAAAATTCATAAAATGATAAACAAAGTTGTATCAGGCGCTGAAGAAGCAATCCGGGATATATCTGACGGTTCTACAATAATGCTTGGCGGATTTGGCCTTTGTGGTATTCCGGAGAATTGTATTAATGCATTAGTTAGCAAAAAAGTTAGTGATTTAACCTGTATTTCTAATAACGCTGGGGTAGATGATTTCGGAATTGGCTTGATGTTAAAGCAGCGTCAGGTAAAAAAAATGATTTCTTCATACGTTGGTGAAAATGCTGAATTTGAAAGACAACTTTTAAGCGGTGAACTTGAAGTAGAACTCATCCCTCAAGGAACGCTTGCAACACGTTGTTTAGCGGCTGGTTATGGTATGCCTGCCATTTTTACACCTGCAGGTGTGGGTACTGAAGTAGCTGAAGGTAAGGAAATCAGAAATTTTAATGGAAAAGATTATTTAATGGAATTTGCTTTTGATGCAGATTTCGCAATTGTAAAAGCCTGGAAAGGAGACACCGCAGGAAATTTAATTTTCCGTTCTACAAGTAGAAATTTTAATCCGGTTATGGCAATGGCAGGTAAAATTACCATTGCCGAAGTAGAGGAATTGGTTGAAGCCGGAACTTTAGACCCAGATTATATTCATACACCGGGCATTTACGTTCACAGAATTTTTCAGGGAAAAAATTATGAAAAGAGAATTGAACAGAGAACAGTGAGGAAGAGGTAATTTGAATCTTCATTGAATCATACTTTAATTCAAAATTCAATTATTCGAAAATTATGTCATTATCAAAAGAACAAATTGCACAGCGCATAGCTAAAGAAATAAAAGACGGATATTATGTTAATCTTGGTATTGGCATACCTACGTTGGTGGCAAACTACATTCCCGATAACATAAATATTGTACTTCAATCTGAAAATGGATTGTTAGGTATGGGTCCGTTTCCGTTTGAAGGCGAAGAAGATGCTGATTTAATTAATGCAGGTAAACAAACCATAACCACATTGCCTGGTTCATCAATATTTGATTCGGCTATGAGTTTTGGAATGATTAGAGCACAAAAAGTTGATTTAACCATTTTAGGTGCGATGGAAGTTTCTGAAAACGGCGATATCGCCAATTGGAAAATCCCTGGCAAAATGGTTAAAGGTATGGGCGGTGCTATGGATTTGGTTGCCTCGGCAAAAAATATAATTGTGGCCATGCAGCATATCAATAAAGCGGGTGAAAGTAAATTGTTACCAGCTTGTACATTACCTTTAACAGGTGTTAAGTGTATAAAAAAGGTTGTTACCGAATTAGCCGTTTTAGATATTTTACCAGAAGGTGGTTTTAAACTTTTAGAGATTGCTCCTGGTGTGAGTGTAGATTTCATCAGGCAATCTACCTTGGGCAAACTTATTGTAGAAGGGGAAATTCCTGAAATGAAATTAGATTAGGTATTAAGCAAAAGGCTTTAAACTAAATTGTTATCCTACCATTTCCTTGTCAGGCTGAGCTTCCCGAAGTGTCGGAAAAAGTCGTTGAAACGCCGTAAATAAAATTACGGTAAGTCCTTCGACAAGCTCAGGATGACAGGTCTTGATATCTCCCTTAATTATCAATTAATATTCTATTCCTTAAATCGACAGATATTTCTTCTGTAATCGAAATAATTTCATCGGGTTCATCGCTATTGTTAAATACGATTTTATTACAGTTATCCTTATAAGGCAACAAATATTCTTTGTAGGCTGGTAGAACATGGTTGTGCCATTTATACAGAACGTCATCTTCAGGGTATCCTCTTTCCAAACCATCGCGTTTAATGCGTCTATCTAAAGCAACTTGTTCATCAGCATCAATAAAAATCATGTGGTCTAATAATGCTGCAATTTCTTTAAAATGTAAGATGAATAATCCCTCAACGATAATAATAGGGGCAGATTTTATTTCAAGTATTTTAACAACCGCTAATGGATTATTAAAATTATATTCCTTTTTATAAACAACTTCACCATTCATCAATTGTTTAATGTCTCGTAAAAATTGTTCACTATCAATGGTAGAAGGTAAATCAAAATTGTAAAGCTTGTTTTCTTCCTGGGTCATTTCTCCTGCCGGGATGTAATAATCATCCTGAGAAACCAATGTTACTTCATCTTGTTTAAAATGATGGAGAAAACAGTTTAAAAAGAAAGTTTTTCCGGAACCGCTTCCTCCGGCAATACCAATTATAAAGGGTTTTTTATTCAAGCTCATGCACACCGTACGTTAAATTGCAGTAAAATCTTTTATCTAATGCGCCTAAAGAATCTGCTACTGCTTTAGTCATTACAATGATAACATCTTTTGTCGATTCGTTCTCGGTAAATTTACCAACAACCTTGGCTAAGGCTGTACGGTTTGTCATAGGGTTAGTTAATTTTATTATCGTGCCAATTGGCGCTGTACGATGTAGAACCAACATTTTACTTGCGTCTAAATCCGGGTCAGAAATTGAAACAGCAGCTCCTTTTTCATCAATTTGGCTTAAGCCATATTTACTTGGTGCTCCGCGAAGTTTTGGGTCTTTAAATGAAGTGCTATCCGGGTTACTATCCTGATCTTCTTTTGCTAACTCTGCAACTGATTTAGGCTCTGGTGCTTTTGGAATTAGTAATTTTTGGCCAACAGTAACCGTATTATCATTCAACTTGTTTGCAGTTCTGATTTGATAAGCCGTAAGGTTGAATTTTTTTGCAATAGAAAAAATCGTTTCGCCAGCACTTACGTTGTAAATAAAGCTTTCTTCTTTTGGTGTTTCTTTAACGATTGGCGGTGCAGTTGTTTCTTTAACAGGAGGAATATCTGTAACAATATCAGATGGAATTTTTAAAACCTGACCTGTTGACAAATTATTATCCTCGAGATTATTATTTCTCCTGATTTGATAAGCTGTTAAGCCATATTGTTTTGCAATGCTGAAAATATTTTCGCCTTGTTTAACGGTGTGTGTGCCAACCGCATCTTTAATAACTGGTGTAGCTTTAGTTATTGGCGTTTCAACTTTAGCTACAGGAACTTCTGCTGTTGTAACTACCTTATTTTCGTCGATATTTTTGGTGGCAGGTATTTTTAACTTCTGGCCAATGCGTAAATTTATGCTACTTAAATTATTTACTCTTTTTATTTCATCAACGGTGGTGCCATATTTTTCCGCAATTTTGCCTAAAAATTCTTTCGGTTTAACCTCGTGCTCAATTAATGTTTCGCTGTTATTGTTTAAAGGTTCTACAGCAGCAGTTGCGGTTTCTTTTTTAACAGCAGGAACATCTGTTTTTTGAGCTGGCGTTGCTCCGTTTTTAACCGGAATTTTTAAAACCTGTCCAATTCTTAAATTTGTACTGGAAAGGTTATTCAGTGATTTTAATTCATTTATAGTTGTACCGTATTTTTCGGCCAGCATATTTAAATTATCCTTTGCCACTACAATATGTTCGCCATTATTGTTTGGCGTTGTTTGTGCATGGGTTGAAGGGTTAGTGTTTGTAAAAGGAACATTGGTTGGCACCTTAATAATTACACCTATCTGAAGATATTTATTATCGTTAAAGGCCATTATCTCTTTTGGAGCAACATTATAACGCCTGCCTATTGAGTAATATGTATCTTTTGCTGCAGCTTGATGAACAATTAACTTTTTTCCGTTGTTATTTTCTACGCCTATTGAATCGATAACGATATGATTTGCCTTTGCTTTAGATGCATTTAGAGCAAGAAAAAGCAGTGCTGATAAACCTATTTTATACATTTATTTTTATCTAAATTTTTATAAAGGGTAGCAATTATACGAATAATATTAAAACCAACTGAACTTAGAATAGGTTTTTTGCGGTTTGAAATACGATTAAGTAATGCTTTTCCCAGATTTTTTATGAATTATATTTATGTAACAATGTGCTGTTTTTAGCAGCCATGATTATTAAACGAACATATAATTACGGTATTGTTTAAATTAAACTTTACGCGAAACTTTTAGTTTATTTGTTTGTTAGAGAGACATTAAATATAAATATAAAAATGGACGCTAAAGAGATAAGTTTAAATGAAAAAGAAGTAAAACCTGTGGTTGATCTTCTGAATGATTATTTGGCAAATTATCATATCCACTACCAAAAATTAAGAGGTTGCCACTGGAATGTTAAAGGTCAGAATTTTTTTACCTTACATGTAAAGTTTGAGGAGTTGTATACAAATGCGCAATTAACTATCGATGAAATTGCAGAACGTGTTTTAACCTTAGGCAAGCCACCTCATAGTCGTTTTGCCGATTACATCAAAGAATCGCAAATTAAAGAGGTAAACACCATTGGCATGAAAGACATGGATATGGTTGATGAAATTTTACAAGATATGGCAACTTTAATAGATATTGAGCGCCAATTATTGGATGAAACTGATAAAGCAGGGGATGATGGTTCAAACGATATGGTAAACCGCTTTATGCAATTTAAAGAAAAAAATACCTGGATGCTTCGCTCGTTTGCAGGTAAAAAATAAGATAATAGTATTTCATGCCACAGATTTGTAGATTTCGTTTTAAATCTGCTAATCTGTGGCTTTTTTGTTCTTCAGCATTTATCTTTGTGCATGGCGTATAAAAGTTTAGCAGAATGCATTACCGATTTAGAAAAGCATGGTCATTTACTTAGGATAAAAGAGGAAGTCGACCCATATTTAGAAATGGCTGCAATCCATTTACGCATTTATGAAAATAATGGTCCGGCTATATTCTTCGAAAAAGTTAAGGGAAGTCCTTTCCCGGCAGTTTCTAATTTATTCGGCACTTTAGAACGCTCCAAATTTATCTTTCGAGATACTTTACCGAAAGTTCAACAGTTGGTTGGGTTGCGTTCAGATCCAATGAAAGCGCTTAAAAAGCCTTTCAAATACGCTGGTTCGGCCCTTACAGCACTATCTGCTTTGCCAATGAAAACGCCTTCGGCAAAACGTAATTTCCTGAAAACAGATATCAGCAAATTACCTCAAATTGTAAATTGGCCAATGGATGGTGGTCCGTTTGTTACTATGCCTCAAGTTTACACCGAAGATGTTGATAAACCTGGTGTTTTAAATGCTAATCTTGGCATGTATCGCATTCAACTTGGTGGAAACGATTACATTCAAGACAAAGAAATAGGCTTGCATTATCAAATTCATCGTGGTATCGGTGTTCATCAATCTAAAGCTAACGCATTAGGGATTCCACTTAAAGTAAGCATTTTTGTAGGTGGGCCACCTTCGCATCCGCTTGCGGCTGTTATGCCATTGCCAGAGGGTTTATCTGAAATGACATTTGCAGGTGCACTGGGTGGAAGAAGATTCAGATACTTTTATGATGATGAAGGTTTTTGTATTTCAGCTGATGCAGACTTCATCATCACCGGAACAGTTTATCCAAATGAGAATAAGCCCGAAGGGCCTTTTGGCGACCATTTAGGTTATTATAGCTTAACGCATCCTTTTCCTTTAATGAAAGTACATAACGTTTACCATAAAAAGGATGCGATTTGGTCGTTTACCGTAGTTGGTAGACCGCCTCAGGAAGATACAAGTTTCGGTGCCTTAATTCATGAAATTACTGGTTCTGCCATTCCTCAGGAAATTCATGGATTGAAAGAAGTTCATGCGGTAGATGCCGCAGGTGTACATCCATTACTTTTTGCTATCGGTAGCGAAAGGTATACTCCATATCTGAAGGAGCGAAAACCTCAAGAAATTTTAACGATTGCGAATCATATTTTAGGTAAAAACCAGTTAAGCTTAGCTAAATATCTCTTTATTGCGGCGAAGGAAGATAATGAGGCGTTAAGCACACATCATATTGAAGAATTTATTCAGCATGTTTTAGAACGAATAGATTTAAAAACAGATTTGCACTTTTATACCAATACTACGATAGATACTTTAGATTATAGCGGCGCCGGATTAAATAGTGGTTCAAAAGTTGTTATCGCGGCAGCCGGGAATAAAAAACGAGCACTTTGGAATGAACTTCCTGACTTAGTTCTCGCTGAAGGATTTTCTAAGCCTAAAATTGCAATGCCTGGTGTTTTAGTTTTACAGGCTGATAAATATCAAAACGCTGAAAAAACTGCAGCAGAGATTGCCAAATTAAATATCTCTTTAATTGATAAAGATTTATCAGGCTTGCCGTTAATTGTAATTGCCGATGATTCTGAATTTACAGCTGCAACAACAAATAATTTGGTTTGGGTAGCATTTACAAGAAGTAATCCGGCAGCAGATATTTATGGTATTAATGATTTTACAATCGATAAGCACTGGGGTTGTAAGGGTTCGATGATTATTGATGCCCGCAAAAAACCACACCATGCGCCAGAATTGATTAAAGATGCAACTGTAGAAGCTAAAATTAATCGCATGGCAGAGCAGGGCGGCATTTTACAAGGACTTATTTAGTTTCCATTTATAAAATAATATGAGCATTTTTAAGCAACATCCAATTATTATATGCTTAAGAAATTACCTGTTTTTTTTATCATTTTACTATTTTCAGCAAAAATAAATGCTCAGGTAAATAAGGCCGATAGTATTGCAAATGTTTTAGATAGGTATTCCTCAAAAAACATTTCATCAACTCTTTTTGTCCACTTTGATAAAAATGTATACACCAATAATGATCAGGTTTGGTTTACGGGTTATCTGCTAAAAACTGCGACCGATTTAAGCAACTACCACACTTTATATTTATCGCTGCTTAGCGATGCAGATAGTTCGATAGTGTTACAAAAGAAGTTTTTAATTGAAAAGGGCTTCGTTTTGGGTAATTTGAGGTTGCCAGATTCTATCCTCAACGGAAATTTTAAGTTTATTGCACACACTAATATAAAACTTAATGGCAAGCCAGATGTAGAGTTTGTACAATCCATTGCTGTAAAATCTAATAAAGTAAATCCCTTAACCGCTAACTTGTCTGTTTTTAAAACTAAAGACGAAAAAACCGGCAATGGATCTGTTTTGCTGAAGATACTAAGCGGTGATAATCGTTTTATTCCAAATGCAGAGGTAAGTTATGTAATTGGAAAGCAGCATAAGATTTTGCTTAGCGGAAAATCGAAAACCAGCATAATTGGTGAGGTTATGATTGATTTTCCCGCTGATAAAATTACTGCTGAAAATAATATCATCTCAGTTACTGTTAAAAAGGACAAACACATCCGGTATGCAAAAATTGAACTTCCATTTAATCAGTCGGTTCAATACAAGGTAAACTTTTATCCGGAAGGTGGATACATGGTTACCGGAATTCCAGGCAAGGTAGGGTGGGAGATAACTGATATTGAAGGTTCTGCCATCAGCGCAAAAGGTGTTTTGTTTGCCAATGATAAAGTTCTGGATACGATTGTAACTAAATCATCAGGTATGGGTTGGTTTTATTTATCGCCCGAAAAAAATGTAAAGTATATTGTTAAACTTATAAAAGATAAAACTCTGATTGGGAATTTTGAACTACCGCAAAGCTTAAATTCTGGTGCGATTGTGAAATTTCCTGCCGCAGTTGGAAATGATGAGCTTAAGTTTTTTATCGAAAGTAATGTAAAAACCGAAGCGCATGTAGTTATCCATAATTATGAGCATCTATATTCGTTAGCCAATATAAATTTAAGCCCTACAAAGCCATCTAAAATTACTATAAAACTCGATTCTGTTCCTAAAGGCATTAATGTACTCACCTTATTAGATAGCCTGTATCGTCCAATTGCTGAACGGATTTTCTTTGCTCATTATGATAAAATAGAAAAGCTGGATATCGATGGGGCTAAAGAACAGTATTTAACAAGGGATAGTGTTAAGCTTAATTTGAAACTAAATCCAACGGATAAAAGTCGTAATAAAGGATTAGTTTCTATTGCTATTGTACAATCAAACAGGGTTAATCTCGCAAACAAGAAAAATATTGTTGATTATAATTATTTAGAAAATAATTTGGGTTTATTGCCTGAAAATGTTTCAGGCATAAAGCTTAATGACTTAAATTATCTGGAAGATGTTTTATTAATTAAAGGCTGGCGTAAATATAAATGGCCTAATGAAAAAGATATCGAAATAATGGCAAAAAACGATGTTTCTTCGTTAGATTATTCGGGAATTATTTCTAAAGGCAAAAATTTCATAAAATCTCCTTTGCAACTTACCACAATTGCCGGAAGTAATATAAATCAAGTTTTTACCGATAGTTTAGGCTATTTTAAACTGCCTTACAATAGCTTGATTACTGAATCTGCACAGAAAATTTGGTTAAGCTACGGAGGTAAAAATCCCGCTTTGTACAATGTTAAAATCAGCGAACCTTTTGATGAGATTAAAACCTTTTTAAAGCAATTTAAATTTGAAAATAGCTTCAATAAGATGGATGTTTTAGCATCGGCAGAAAATATATCTTCTTTTGATGGAATTAAATTAAATGAAGTAACCATTAAAAAATCTAACGATAATTCGATTGGTTTTCAAAATATAACAGGTGTAAATGAATGTGGCGATTATGTATGCCAATACGGAATTTTAAATTGCAATAATCATTCTTTTGGTACATTACCCATAAAAGGAAAAACTTATCCATCTAATGGCAGAACGGTTATTTATGCCGGGTGTTTGCAGAAAGAAACAAGTTCAAATTTTTTAGTGTTAAATGGCATAGAATTACCGAAAGAATTTTATGTTTCGGATATCACCAATAAAAATGAACCCATAAATTTTGCCACAATTTACTGGAGCTATCAAACTGTAATAGATAATAAAGCCGAAACACCATTAATTTTCACCACTGGTGATTTAACAGGCGATTTTAAAATCATTATTCAGGGTGTAACAGAAAATGGACCAGTATATAGCGAAAAGCTAATTTCTGTTAAAAAATAAAAGTCCTGATTTTCACCAGGACTTTTAAACTCAAATTTTATTCTTTTAAAATCTTACGCCGAAAGTTAAGAAAACATTATCTGCAGTGTTTTTCAAGTTTGCGGTCGGTCCGGCTCCTGTAAAACTATAATCAGGATAATCTGCTGAAATCGTGTATGGAGAATTTGTAGAATCCCATTTAGTATGTCTGTAAGTTACATCTAAATAATAGTTATCGAAACGATATCCTAAACCACCGCTATAGGCTTGCGTTGTAAAATCTAAATTTTTGTATGGGCTACCTGAATAAGAATATCCACCTCTAATCATAAACTGATTAACCAATTTAAATTCTAAACCTGCTCTGTAGTTAAAATTGCCTTTATATAGAGCTTGAATATCACGATTTGTATTTATCGTTTCATTACTAAAATTAGAAGAAAAATAAATACTGCTGTAATCAACATATTCAGCATCTGCTGTAATTAAACCACTATTACCCAATATATAGGCTATACCACCATTAACACGGTAAGGTGTTCTAAGCGTGTATTCAGAATTATAGTTAGATAATGGATTTGTGTATTCAGGTACATTGGTTCCATCAGCTCTCTTGAACCTGGTATTTAAGTTTTCTGAAAAATTATCAGTTAAGCTATACCACGTTGGTGTAATCAAACTTAAACCTAATCTTAATTCGTTTACTGGTTTGTAAATCACACCAAGTTTCGCGTTTATACCATTACCTCTGGTTTGTTGGATAGAATTATAATTTAAACTGTAAGTTCCATTTACAAAAACAGGATCTTGACCGGCAAATGTTAAATTATTACCATTTTCAGAGAAAGCAATATCAGAATTGTAATTAACGTTTGTTAAACCTAATGATAAACCCAGATAAAGTTTATTGCCATAATTACCAGCCATACCAATATTTACTTCAGATTGAGAACCTGAGCGGGTAATGATATTTTGTTGATTATTATTTAAAGCAGTTGTTGGGAAATAGCCGGCAGGGTCATATTCAATTAAGAAATTATCATAAGCCATTTTTTCTAATGAGCCAGATGCTAAACTTGCCTCTGGTGTAGTGCCTGCAATGTTTGCGAAGTAATCAGCCATTGAGCTTTTTGTATTCCTACCACCATAGGTGATGTTTTGATTGAAATTATTGGTTTTGTTATAAGCAACACCAAAATTTACGCTAACCCATCCATCGTTCAAATTAGAACCTTTTGATTTATTTTTTGGAGAATAAAATACTAAACCAACCTGGTTAATTCCAGCTTTGCTTTTCTTATCAGATAAATTATTGCCTAAATATTCAGAACCGGTTTTAAAATTGTTAAATTCTGGAGTAAAGGTAAATTCAGATTTAGTGAAAAAACCTAAACCTGCAGGATTTCCTGATAATGAACTAACATCGCCACCAAGAGCAGTTTGTGCACCACCTAAGCCTTTAAATCTTGAAGTTGTACCAAGTTCTGGTTGCGAAAAGCGTAGCACATCACTTGTGTATTGGGCATATAAAGAATTGCTGGCAAGAACTATTCCTGCCACAATAAAAATTGATCTAAGTTTCATCTTATAAATTGTGTGAATGTGTTAATATTATCTGCCGCCACCTCTTGTTGGTCTGCCGCCGCCACCGCCGCCGCCGCCACTAGAACTACCGCCGCCACTGCTTCCTGATGATGATGGTGGAGGACTGTAACTTCCACGGTCTGGTCTGCTTTGTGGTTGTGGTTGAGATTGTTGAATTTGCGGTCTGCTGAAACCTTCATCACGAGATGGTCTTGAACTTGTACGTCCGCTTTGACCATTATTTATAGTATTGCCATTGTTTCCGTTAGACCATCTTTCCGGGCGACCTGAGTTATTTGTGGAAACTGCTGGTCTGCCGTAATTGCCACCACTGATAGGCGTTCTTGAACCTGTACTTCCGTAAGAGCCACGGTTATCACCATCTCTATTTGGTCTTGGTCTGCCATTGCTAGAGTAACTTCCGCCACCGTAATAGCCGCCTCCAACACCAAACCAACCGGCACCACCGTACCAGCCACCGCCGCCCCAACCGAAGCGATCATAATAAGAGTTCATACCCCAGCCCCAACCAGAATTCCATCCCCAGTAAGGGTTGTAACCAAAGTTGCCGAAGTTATAAGGATTGTTCCAGATGCTGCCATAGCCCCATCCGTTTCCATACCAACCACCGCCCCAGCCAAGGCCATAACCGTTATTCCAACCCATGTTACCATAACCTAAATAATTGGTTATTCCATAACTACTGCCATACCCGAAGTTGTTTCCGTAAGCAAAGTTATCATAGTAAGGGTCATAGTATCCTCTAAAAGTAGAGCCATTATAAAAGCGATTTATTCTTGAAGAATAATCCATATCATAATAAGGATTACTTGTTCCATAATATTCATCGTAATCCTGATCGCCTTGAGCATACTGCTGTTGTTGCTGCTGCTGCGGTGGTGCAGGTGCACGGTATTCAACTTCCCGAGCTTTCGCTACGGTGTTGTAAACATCATCATCAGCTGAAGAATTTTGAGCCAATTTTGGTGTAGAGCATGATGCAACCAACCCAGCGGCTGCAATCATTACAATGGGTAAAAATTTAATTGGTTTCATTGTGTTTATATTTAGTTGTGTGTGTGCTATAATTAATAAACGATATTTTCGATAAAAGGTTAGTCACTTAATTAACATTATAATTAATGCTTCATCTCAACAATCGTTTTGTAGGCATAAATTTATAAATTTGTAGCTTAATTTCACATTATTTAACACACAATTTACGTTCCAAATACATAACATGAGCAAAGAAATTACAAGCAGAGAAGCAGATTACTCACAATGGTACAATGATATCGTTATAAAGGCAGATTTGGCAGAGCATTCTGCTGTACGCGGTTGTATGGTAATCAAGCCAAATGGCTACGCAATCTGGGAGAAAATGCAGGCCGTTTTAGATAAAATGTTTAAAGATACGGGTCATCAGAATGCCTATTTCCCTTTGTTCATTCCAAAGTCATTTTTTTCCAAGGAAGCCTCTCACGTTGAGGGCTTTGCAACAGAATGTGCTGTAGTAACACACTATCGTTTAAAAAATGATGGTAATGGAAATATTGTTGTTGATGAGAGTGCCAAACTCGAGGAAGAATTAATCGTTCGCCCAACTTCCGAAACCATTATTTGGAACACCTATAAAGGCTGGATTCAATCTTACAGAGATTTACCCATTTTAATAAATCAATGGGCAAATGTGGTGCGTTGGGAAATGCGTACTAGATTGTTTTTACGTACAGCAGAATTTCTATGGCAAGAGGGGCATACGGCGCATGCAACATCAGAAGAAGCTATCGAAGAAACGGAACGTATGCTTCATATTTATGCTGATTTTGTTGAAAACTGGTTGGCGGTACCTGTTGTTAGAGGAAGAAAATCGCCGAACGAAAGATTTGCCGGTGCCTTAGACACCTATTGTATTGAAGCTTTAATGCAAGATGGCAAAGCTTTGCAAGCAGGAACTTCACACTTTTTGGGTCAGAATTTTGCTAAAGCTTTTGATGTTAAATTTACGGGTAAAGATGGTAAACTGGATCATGTTTGGGCTACTTCATGGGGCGTATCAACACGCCTGATGGGTGCATTAATTATGGCACATAGTGATGATTCTGGATTAGTAATTCCTCCTAAATTGGCGCCAATTCAAGTGGTAATCGTTCCCATTTATAAAAACGATGAAGACTTAGCTAAAATAACAGCTTATGTTAATGAGCTAAGTATGCGTTTGAAAGGCTTTGGTATTTCTGTTAAATATGATGATAGAGATACGCAGCGTCCAGGTTTTAAATTTGCAGATTACGAAATGAAAGGTGTGCCGGTTCGTATTGCAATTGGTGGTAGAGATATTGAAAACAAAACGGTAGAAATTGCCCGCCGCGATACAAAGACCAAACAAACTGTTCCGCAGGAAGGTTTAGATATCTATATTGCTAAATTATTGGAAGAAATTCAACAGGCAATGTTTGATAAGGCTTTAGCTTACCGCGATGCGCATATTACTGAAGCAAATAGTTACGATGAATTTAAAACGCTTCTTGATGATAAAGCCGGTTTTATCTCGGCACATTGGGATGGAACTCCAGAAACAGAACAAAAAATAAAAGAAGAAACTAAGGCTACAATTCGTTGTATTCCTTTAGATAATAAGTTAGAAGATGGAATCTGCATTTATTCTGGTAAGCCATCTACGCAACGCGTATTATTTGCAAGAGCCTATTAACAGATTTTAGACTATAGATTTACGATTGTTTGATTAAAACGTTAGTCTTAATACTTTATAATTATATCTTGATACTACTACAATAATGAAATTCGGAACAAAAGCTATACATGCAGGTCAAGAGCCTGACCCAACCACAGGTGCCGTAATGACACCAATTTACCAAACCTCTACTTATTGGCAAAAATCGCCTGGAGACAATAAAGGTTATGAGTATTCGAGAGGTACAAATCCAACACGTAAAGCCTTAGAAGATTGTCTTGCTGCATTAGAAAATGCGAAATACGGTTTAGCCTTTTCAAGTGGAATGGGTGCAACAGACGCGGTTTTAAAATTATTGCAACCTGGCGATGAAGTGATTACGGGTAATGACCTATATGGTGGTTCTTATCGGATTTTCACTAAAATTTTTACTAAATATGGTATAAAATTTCATTTCCTGGATTTATCTAAGCCAGAAAATATGCTGCCATACATCAATGATAAAACCAGGTTGGTTTGGATTGAAACACCTACAAACCCAACTATGCAAATTATCGATATTGAGGGTGTAGCGAAGATTACTAAAGAGAAAAATCTTATTCTAACGGTAGATAATACTTTTGCATCTCCATACTTACAAAATCCTATCGATTTAGGTGCAGATATTGTAATGCATTCGGTTACAAAATATATTGGCGGCCACTCTGATGTGGTTATGGGTGCTTTGGTAACCAACGATGAGCAATTGTACAAAGACCTTTGGTTTATTTATAATGCTTGTGGCGCAACTCCAGGTCCACAAGATTCGTTTTTGGTTTTAAGAGGTATAAAAACACTTCACCTTCGTATGAAAGCACATTGCGAAAACGGTGAAAAAATTGCATATTATCTAAAAAATCATCCAAAAGTGGATAAAATTTACTGGCCTGGTTTTGAAGATCATCCAAATCATGATGTTGCTAAAAAACAAATGCGTGGTTTTGGAGGCATGATTTCCATCACTTTAAAAGACGCAGATTTGCAGGAAACTTTCAGAATTTCTTCCAATTTTCAGGTGTTTACTTTGGCCGAATCTTTAGGTGGCGTAGAATCTTTAATTAACCATCCGGCTACGATGACACATGGTTCTATTCCTAAAGAAGAGCGTGAAAAAGTTGGTGTAACCGATAATTTATTACGTTTGAGCGTTGGTGTGGAAGATATTGATGATTTACTGGAAGATTTAGAAAATGCACTAAAATAACCAGCATATAATTTTAAGAATCCGGTGATTGAGGCTAAGCCTTGGCCACCGGATTTTTTTTAATCAAAAGAAATGGATTTTTTAGATCTCAAAAATTTTCTTGATGCAAAAGTTGAACAGTACAATCGACCAGATTTTATAGAATTTGATCCAATTTGTATCCCTCACTTATTTGCTAAAAAGCAAGATATAGAGATTGCAGGTTTTTTTGCTGCAATTTTAGCATGGGGACAAAGAAAAACTATAATAAATAAATGTAAAGAGCTTTTAGTTAGAATGGACTATGCACCACATGATTTTGTTTTAAATCATAAGGATAGCGATTTGAAGCGCCTGTTAAACTTTAAGCACAGAACATTTAACGATACCGATTTACTATATTTTATAGCATTTTTTAAATCTCATTACCAAAACTATGCAAGCCTCGAAATGGCTTTCGTACCTAAGCAAAATGAATTTCTTAACGAGTTTTCATTAATAAATACCTCGTTAAATAGCATCGCTCCAGATTCTGAAAATTGCTTGTTGCCAAATTTGAATTTCACCATCGAACAAGGGTTAAATCACTTTAGAAACTATTTTTTTTCGCTTGAGGATTTTCCGCATCGGACTAAGAAACATATTTCTTCACCTCAGCAAAAATCTACCTGCAAAAGATTAAACATGTTTTTAAGATGGATGGTTCGGAAAGATAACAATGGCGTTGATTTTGGCATTTGGGAGATTTTAAAAGCCGAAGATTTAATTTGCCCCTGCGATGTACATGTAGATAGGGTAGGAAGGCATTTGAATTTAATTCAACGCAAACAAACAGATTGGCTTACCGCTTTGGAGCTGACCAAAAATTTGAAATTATTTGACACAGCAGATCCGGTTAAATATGACTTTGCGCTATTTGGTTTAGGTGTTGAGAAAATCTTATAATTAGATTTATTCTGCTAAATTTTATATTTAAACTTCTTTTTTAAATTCAAACTTATTATACTTACAGTATAATCTTCCTACAAACTAAATTTTAATTATCCTCTATTTTAATTTATGATTTTTGCTGATTTATCTGAAAAAGATAGATGGAGAAAATATAATGATGTTTCTCCGGTTATTAATGTTTTTAAAAATTTCAATTCTTTAAATAACGATATTGAAGAGCAGATTAATCAGCATACATTTCCGGTGCATTTTAAAAAAGGTAAATTTTTAATTTCTCCTTTAGATAGAAATGAATACCTTTTTTTAATTATAAAAGGTGTGGTTAGAGGCTTTATTAAAGATGGTAAGGCCGAAATAACTACTTGGATTGCAAAAGAAAATGAGGTTGTGGGCACCATCAGGAACCTTTGGGTAGATGGAGATTCGGAAGAATATTTGCAAGCGCTGGAAGATGTAGAATTGATAGCTATACCACATTCACTTTCAGAATATTTGTATGAAAATCATATCGAGGCTAATATTATTGGAAGAAAAATGATGGAATTGTATTATCGGGCTGCCGAAGAAAGGGCATACTTATGTCGTATATCATCAGCAGAGAAAAGATATAAGAGGTTTCTTGTTTCATTCCCCGATTTAATAAATAGGGTTTCGTTAAAATATATAGCTTCGTTTCTTGCTATTAGGTTAGAAACTTTGAGTAGAATCAGAACGAAAATTTGAAAATCATACTTAACAGCAACATGTTTTTTTGAATATGTGATAAACTTTGCTTGTGACAACTAACTTTCTTGATATAAGTCAATTCTATTTGTCTAATACTTTAGCTGATTTGTGTAATATTTTTTTTCATAATTAATTAAATACGTACATTTACATATACAAATAGAATAAATTAAAAAGTCTGTTTTTAAAATTAAATTCTATATTCCTATTGCGAAAAAAAAGTAAGTATATCATCCCAACATACCAAGCAATGAAAACTAAAAATACTGTAAGTACCCTTTCGGTACTTATTGCTGATGATCACGAAATTATTCGTCGTGGTTTGAAGAACCTTATCGTAGATTATTGGACGGGAGTTCAAATTCTGAATGCTTCCACTTTGGAGCAAGCCCTTGTAGAGATTGAAAAATCTCCAAGTTTGATTATTATTGATGTGAATTTACCAGGCGGAAATAACCTGAAGGTAATTGACCAAATCAAAACAATACAGCCCAACGCTAAAATTCTAGTATTTTCTTCATTAAATGAAAATATTTATGCTGTTCCATATTTAAAAGCTGGTGCATCTGGGTATTTAACAAAGAATGCAGAAGAATCTGAAATTATTACCGCCATAACTACCATTTTAGCAGGAAGCCGTTACTCGAGCAGAAATGTTAAAGAGAATATGTTTAACAGTATTTTGGGTAATGATGCTGATAACCCTTTTACAAAACTATCCGGAAGAGAACTGGAAGTTGCCGAATTACTAACTAAAGGTGTGGGTGTTTTAGAGATCTCTAATCAGCTAAGTTTGCAAATGGGTACGGTTAGTACATATAAATTAAGGTTATTTCAAAAGTTAAAAATTAAAAGTATTATAGAATTAGCCGAAAAGATGAGTATTTACGAAAAATAATACATCTTCATCAATACTATTTAAAGGAGCTGCCTGTGGTAGCTCCTTTTTTATTTGTGCTTGTGTTTATCTGTAGTACCAAGACCACCTTCTTCAGCTTCGTTTGGTGTAGAGCCTGCTTGTCCGTATTTTTCTGAAGCCCCTTTTCCATTCTGATCAAAGCTTGCTTTTTCTTTCGATGTTCCAGATGTTTTCTCTTTATCGGATGTTTTTTTATCGTCTTTCATAGCTTAATTATTTAAGGTTACATCTATTCAACATTAATAAATACTAAAGGTTTTAGAATTATAAAAACTAATAATGTTAGTAAAATGTTAGTAATAATCCATCTTGTAAAGTTAAAATGCTAATAATTTTAGTTTAAATTTGTTTTGTAAGTGATAAGATTATGGAAGGAAAAAGTATTATTCACATGGATCAGGATGCATTTTTTGTTTCGGTAGAGATACGTAAAAATCCTGAATTGCTTGGAAAACCTGTTATTGTTGGCGGTGGTTCTGATAGGGGAGTGGTTACTTCTTGCAGCTACGAAGCCCGAAAATTTGGAGTTCATGCGGCAATGCCTGGCAGATCGGCCAGATTATTATGTCCGCAAGCCATTTTTGTAAGAGGCAACATGGATGATTATTCAAAGGCATCTCATGAAATTACAGAAATTATAGCGCAACGTGTTCCGCTCTTTGAAAAGGCAAGCATTGATGAGCATTATATTGATATGACCGGGATGGATAAATTTTTTGGCTGCATGAAATTTGCTTCAGAGCTGCGTCAAACTATTATTAAGGAAATGCGTTTGCCAATTTCTTTCGGCTTATCGGTTAATAAAACAGTTGCTAAAGTAGTTACAAACGAATGTAAACCCAACGGAGAACTCGAAATTCCTTTTCCTAAAGTTCGTCCGTTTTTAAATCCCTTATCTGTACATAAAATACCTGGTATTGGCCAGGCAACCTATAAAAAGCTTAGTGAAATGGGTGTGAGAAAGATAGAAACGCTTGCTCAAATCCCTCAGGAATTAATGTATAAAATATTGGGAGAACATGGTACCAGCTTGTGGCAAAAGGCCAATGGAATTGATTTATCGCCTGTAGTTCCTTACCGTGAGCGGAAATCAATTGGTACACAAACCACCTTCGAAAATGACAGTATGGATATTCATAAAATGAAATCAATACTTACCGGAATGGTAACCAATTTAACTTTCGAATTGCGTAGCCAACAGAAATTAACAGCTTGTATCACCGTAACTATTCGTTATTCTAATTTTGAAACCGTAACACAACAAGCCCGTATACCATACACTGCTTTAGATTCTTTCCTTATTGCAAAGGCACATGATTTATTTAAGAAACTTTACAGTAAACGAATGATGCTGCGTTTAATCGGCGTAAAGTTATCTCATTTAGTTAGTGGTTTTGAACAAATTGGTCTTTATCATACATCAGAAGAAGAATATGATTTATATCAGGCAATGGATAAAGTTAGGCAAAGCTATGGTGTAGAATCGGTTGTAAAAGCATGTATTGTAAAACAGCCCGAAAAAGATGCAAATGGCAAGGTTGTAAAGTATAACCCCCGGTTAAAGAAAACTTCAGATAAAGAAGAGGAAAAGAAAAAATCACGAATCAGGACTTTTATTAATTCTGATGTTTCACAGACCAATAAATTAAGCGATAACTAAAATGTTTCTGAATGTTCACTCTTCATATAGCTTAAAATATGGTGTAATGGATATTGATGCCATAGTTGCCCAGGCCAGAATTTTAAATATCCACCAATTGGTATTAACTGATATTAATAATTCTACAGGTGCAATTGAATTTATCAGAACCTGCATAAATCAGCGTTTTTATAAAAAAGCCGATGATGTGCAAAAGGGTAACATCCCTTACGAGTTAAAGCCAATTACAGGTATTGAATTTAGGAAGGATAACAGCTTACTTTATTTTGGAATTGGCAGAAACAAGGAAGGCATGAGGGAATTAAATGAATTTTTAAGTTATTATAACATCAATAATGTTCCACTGCCAAACAAGGCTCCGAAATTTAAAAATGTATTTATTATTTATCCATTTGAAAGGGAATTTACACATGCTTTGGCAGAAAATGAATTTGTTGGTATTCGTTATACACAGTTAAATTACCTCTACAAGCATCCTTTGTTAAAGCAAAAAAATAAACTGGTGGTTTGGCATCCGGTAACGGTTGCAGATAAAATTTCGCACCGTTTGCATGAATACATGCGGGCAATAGATTTAAATACGCTATTAACTAAAGTGCCAGAAGAATTAAAGTGTTTAAAAGATGAAACTTTAATTTCAGAAGAGAAGTTAAAAACATACTTTGAAAACTATCCCTTCATCATTCAAAATACCCAAAAATTACTAGATAATTGCGATTTATCTGAATATTACGAAGCAAAGGCAAAGTCTAAAAACAAGTTCTACTATACCAAAGGTGGAGAGGAAATGGATATTAGGTTATTGCGGCGGATAGCATTAAAAGGGTTGGAATACCGATATGGAAAAGATAATCCTGTTGCTTTAGAAAGGCTGGAGAAGGAGTTAAGGATCATTGCTTTTAAAAAGTATTCGGCTTATTTTCTTATTACTTTCGATATTGTGCGTTACGCGATGGGTAAATGTAAGTTCTATCACGTTGGGCGTGGTTCTGGTGCGAATAGTATTGTAGCTTATTGTTTAAGGATTACAGATGTTGACCCGATTGAATTAGATTTGTATTTTGAACGTTTTTTGCATGAAAAAAGAACCAGTCCGCCTGATTTTGATATCGATTTTTCTTGGGATGAAAGGGAAACGATTCAGAAATACATCTTTAATAAATACCCCAAAGGGCACGTAGCTTTTTTAGGTACCATGAGTACTTTTAAAGATAGAGCGGTTATTCGGGAAATAGGGAAGGTATTAGGTTTGGCGAAAGAAGAAATAGATAGTTTTAGCGACCAGACCAAAGAATGGCTGAATTCAAAAAATCCTAGCTATCAAAAAATAAGACTTGTTTATCAGCTGATGCAGAAAATGCCTAATCAGCGCTCTATTCATGCAGGTGGTATTTTAATATCTGAAGAACCAATTACCTATTACACCGCACTAGATATGCCGCCTAAAGGTTTTCCAACCGTACAATGGGATATGTATGAGGCTGAACTTATCGGTTACGAAAAATTCGATATTTTAAGTCAGCGGGGCATTGGCCACATCCGAGAGGCCGTTCGTCTTATTGAAAAAAACAAAGGCGACTTTGTGGATATACACGATTTCAAAAATTTTAAGGATGATAAAAAACTTAATCAGATATTAAAAGAAGGGCAGCCAATTGGCTGTTTTTATATCGAATCGCCGGCAATGCGACAATTGCTGAAAAAGCTTAAATGCGAAAATTACCTAACCTTGGTTGCAGCCAGTTCTATTATACGGCCCGGTGTTGCCAGTTCAGGAATGATGAAAGCTTTTATCGAGCGTTACCATGCACCCGAGAAAGTTGAATATTTGTGTGAAGAAATGAAAGAGCAACTCAAAGAAACTTATGGTGTAATGGTTTACCAGGAAGATGTAATTAAAGTATGCCATTATTTTGCCGGTCTTAATTTAGCCGATTCGGATGTGTTGCGCAAGGCGATGAGTGGTAAATACCGTTCAAAACTTGCCTTTGATGAATTGGTAAATAAGTTTTTTGTTTCTGCCAGGGCACAAGGACATGCTGAAGAATTGATTAAAGAAGTTTGGCGGCAAATTTCATCTTTTGCCGGATATAGCTTCTCAAAAGCACATTCGGCCTCTTTTGCTGTAGAAAGTTACCAAAGCCTATATCTAAAAACCTATTATCCTAAAGAATTTATGGTGGCCGTACTCAACAATTATGGCGGCTTTTACACACGTTGGGTTTATGTTCACGAGCTTCAAAAAACGGGTGCGAAAGTGCATTTACCTTGTGTAAACCACAGCGATGCTATTGTAAATATAAGGGGTAACGATGCTTACTTAGGCTTTGTTGGGGTGCAAGGGTTAGAGCATAAGTTTATCGAACTTATTCCAGAAGAGCGGCAAAAGAATGGACTCTACCTTAACCTGGAGCAATTTGTAAAAAGAACACAGATAACTTTAGAACAGGCGATTTTGTTAATACGCTTAGGGGCATTGAGGTTTACCGGAAAGGATAAAAAAACGCTGCTTTGGGATATTTACACCTACCTCGGGCACAATCAGAAAAAGTTAAACCACGCCGAATTATTCAGTATTCAGCAGAAAGCATACCATTTACCATCTTTAGAAAATTCGAAAATTGAAGATGCTTATGTAGAACTCGAATTGCTCGGTTATCCTTTAAATTTTAATATGTTCGATTTTTTAAAAACGAGTTATCGTGGAGATATTATGGCTGCTGATTTGCACAAGCATGTAGGCCAAACGATAAAAATGGTTGGTAACTATGTTTGCGAAAAAACCGTTCACACGGTTAAAAAGACGAAAATGTGGTTTGGTACTTTTTTAGATAATAACGGAGATTTTTTTGATACCATACATTTTCCTAATTCAACACCAATGTATCCATTTAAAGGAAAGGGATGCTATTTGATTTTAGGTAAAGTAGTAGAAGATTTTGGCTTTCAAAGTATTGAGGTTTTAAATTTTGCCAAGCTGGATATACACATGAATCCGGTGGCGGTTGATTAATATGATAAATGAAAATTTTATTTCTTAACCCATAAATATATTGTTTGTTAATTGAACATTTTGCCTGTTTATTTTATATTTAATTATGATTTACTTTAAAGCTGAAATAGAACGTTTTGAAAAAATGGGTGACAAAACCGGATGGAGTTATGTTTTTATTTCAAACGCTATCGCTGATAAAATAAAGCCAGGTTGTAAAGTTTCTTTTAGAGTGAAAGGGAGAATTGATGAAGTTTTAATCAATGGAATGGCTACAACACCAATGGGTGGAGGCGATTTTATAATTGCCCTTAAAAGTGAACTCCGTAAACAATTAAAAAAGGAAGCTGGTTCTGCGGTTGAACTTTATCTTGAGGAAGACAAAGATTTTAAAATTGATATGCCCGAAGATTTAGAAATTTGCTTATCAGAAGAGGAGCACCTCATTAGTAATTTTTTGAAACTGGCAAAATCACACCAAAATTATTTTATTAAATGGATAAATGAAGCTAAAACAGAAACAACAAGAACAAAACGTTTAGTAATGACGGTTAGTGCAATGGATAATCAGCAGGATTTTGGAACAATGATTAGGGCAGAAAAATCGAACAGATAATTATCGCTTGTAATTTCTGAACCAACTCCAAACTTTCATTTGTATCACCCCAATAAAAGCCTCCCTAAATATTCTGGTGCTCATTTTAGAAGTTCCTTCTGTTCTATCTGTAAATATAATCGGAACTTCTACAACATTAAATCCATATTTAATGGCCGTAAACTTCATCTCAATTTGAAAGGCATAACCAACAAATTTTATTTTATCTAACGGAATAGTTTCAAGAACAATTCTGCGGTAACATTTAAAACCCGCAGTAGCATCTTGGATATTAATTCTAGTTATTAACCTAACATACATTGAGGCAAAGTAAGACATCAATACCCTGCCCATTGGCCAATTTACCACATTTACACCCTTAACATATCTTGAACCAACCGCAACATCGGCATCATTAACACAGGCTTCTCTTAAGCGTATTAAATCATCCGGGTTGTGAGAAAAGTCTGCATCCATCTCAAAAATATAGCTGTAATCTTTTTGTAAAGCCCAATTAAAGCCATATATATAGGCGGTACCCAGGCCTAATTTGCCCGAGCGTTCTTCTATATGCAAACGCCCTTGAAACTCATTTTGTAAAGATTTTACAATAGCAGCAGTGCCATCCGGAGAACCGTCATCAACAATTAGTATATGAAAAGGATGAGTTAATGAAAAAACCTTCCGGATAATTTTTTCAATATTTTCCTTTTCGTTATAAGTTGGTATGATAACTAAACTGTCTGACACGTATATTTTATTTATGGTAAACCTCGAAGTTTGCACTTAAACTTTCAAGCAGCGAAAGTAAATATTTTAATGATAAAAACCCGTATCAAGCTTGTTGATACGGGTTAAAATAAGTTAAAAATGCATTTTATCTAACTTCCTGCATTAATTTTTTTATCAGTTGTGAAAATGCGATTAAGAATATTCCGGCAATTAAAGAATATAACGCCAGGGATTTATAACCTTCGGTATAAGAGGTTAGTTTAGTCATTAATGAAGCATTTTCTATGCTCGACATTTCTGCACCCAATTTACCTGCGGCTAATTGTCCGAATGCGCTAAACAAAAACCACATCCCCATCATCATTCCAAACATCCTTTTAGGTGATAATTTGGTTATGATTGACATCCCGATAGGACCAATACAAAGCTCACCCAGCGTTAATAATAAATAACCGAGTGTAAAAATATTCAAAGAACTTATGCCTTGCTCATTCGCAAAGAATCTTGTTGCATAAAAAACATAAAAACTCAACGCTAAGAAAATAAAGCCTAAGCCAAATTTAATAACTGTATTTGGCTCGATTTTGCGCTTGTGCATACCAATCCATAGTAAACCAACCAAAGGACTAAAAACGATAACAAAAAATGAGTTTACGCTGTTATTTACAACATTAGGATCTATTGAGAAAAACAGAAAATTATGGTTAAGATTATCTTTAGCAAATAAGGAAAGAGAACCGCCGCTTTGCTCAGAAATCGCCATAAAAATGAAATAGCAAAGTATAAATATAAATGCTGCTAAAAGCTTGTACCTGGATTTAATTTCCTTTATGGCAAACATTTCGTAAAAGAAATAAATTAAGGCAACAATGCCAATCGTGTACATGAAGTAATCCGTGTATGCCGTGTTTCTAACCATTATAAAAATTAATGGAATGCATAACAAAGAGCCGGCATAAGTGGCTATTTCATACGTTTTTTGCTTGGTTTTTTCGAGGTGTAAAAGTGGTGAATTGCCAATTGGGCCTAAATATTTTTTTGTAAAAATAAATGTACCTAAGCCTATCATCATTACCAATGCTGCAGAAAGAAAACACAAATGCCACGATACATACTTGCCTAAATAGATACACATTGCGCCACCCAATAAGCCACCAACATTTATGCCGGCGTAAAACAACCCATATCCGGCATCTCTTCTATTATCTTTTTCATGGTAAAGTTCGCCAACCATAGATGAAATATTTGGCTTGAAAAATCCAGTGCCGATAATTGATAGGGTTATTCCAACGTAAAATAAATCTTGTGGAGAGAAAGCTAACACCAGGTTTCCAATAATCATTAAAGAACCACCCCAAAAAAGAGATTTCCGAAAGCCCAAAATTTTATCGGCAAAAATGCCGCCAATAAAAGTGAAGGCATAAACAAAAGCTTGTATTGCTCCGTATTGTAAATTAGATTTCTGATCAGTTAAGCCTAATTGGTCAACCATAAAGAAAGCTAAAACACCACGCATACCATAAAAACAGAAGCGTTCCCACATTTCTACTAATGATAAATGCCAAAGTTGTTTTGGATATTTACCGTCAAAATTTTGTATTGCTTCTAATGTTTCTATAGAAGGCGTTTTTTCTGTAGCTATTTCCATTTTATTTTACGCCATGCATTAATTTTTTAACAACAGGATGTAGGGCTGCAATTAGTATTCCTGCAGAAATTGGGACAATGGTAAAGATTAAAAAGAACGTTGTTAAGCTATATTTTTGGGTAATTTCTTCAATCATACTTCCTGATACACCTGCCAATTTATTACCCATTGCTAAAAACAGATAGTAAACGCCAAACATAAAACCAATCCATTTTGCAGGTACAAGCTTGCTTACATAAGATAAACCTACCGGAGAAATACAAAGCTCGCCAAGCGTGTGGAATAAATAGGCAAATACAAGCCATGCCATGCTTACTTTAATTTCTGGAGAGGTGATTGCTGTTGAGCCATAAGCCAAAAAGCCAAAACCAATACCAAGTAAAGTTAAGCCTAAGCCAAACTTTAATGAGCCTGGAAGGTTGTATTTACTTTCCCACCATTTAGAGAAAACGGGCGCAAAGCAAATAATAAATAATGAGTTAAGTATGTTAAACCATGAAGCTGCTATTTCTGTAGTTTGTGCAGAAAATTCGCGTTCTACTTTCCATAATACTATAGCCCAAATAATGATGAAACTTGATGCTAAAATTAAATTACCAAGTTTGTATTTAGATATGGTTTGAGAGAATAGTTTTACCAACACGTATGATATAATTCCCAGTGGTACAATCGTTAAAAGGGCATCAACTATTTTAAAAGTTAAGCCCGCACTTCCTGTTAAAATACGGGTTGTATTTTCTTTTGCAAAGATGGTCATACTACCACCGGCTTGTTCAAATGCTGCCCAAAAGAAAACCGTAAAAATTGAGAAAATAAATACAACTATTAGTCTATCTCTTGTAATGTTTGCTGGAACTTTTTCTTCTACGATTTCGGATTTAGCATCACTTTGTGCTTGTTGTAATCTCTTTTCTTCTTTTGGTAATAAACCAATGCTACCGAAAATATTTTTGGTGAAATAAAATTGTAACATTCCCAAAAACATAAATATTCCGGCTAAACCAAAACCCCAGCTCCACGAAATTTTTTCACCAATATAGCCGCAAATCATAATGCCTAAAAAGGCTCCGGCATTAACACCCATATAAAATATCGAGTAAGCGCCATCTTTCTTTTCTGGATGATCTTTATAAATTTTAGAAACTATTGAAGTCATATTTGGTTTAAATAAACCATTTCCAATCATTAAACAGCCTAAACCAATATATAAAAAGATTGGTGTTTCTATGGCCATACTGGCGTGGCCGATAGTCATAATTAAAGCGCCTAAAATTACTGCCCAACGATAACCTAATAATCTATCGGCAATTAAACCACCTAAAACAGGCGTAAGATAAACGCCCATTGTGTAAGTGCCATATAAAGAGAGGGCATCTGCTTTTGACCATTCCCAACCACCTGCAGCGATGGTTGATGTTAGAAATAAAACAAGTAGGGCACGCATACCGTAGTACGAAAATCTTTCCCACATTTCCGTAAAAAAAAGCACAAAAAGTCCGGCCGGATGACCTAATACCTTATTGCTAAAGAAATCGTCTTTGGTTTCAATGGATGTTTGCATAAAACATTTGTTCGTTTTAGTTTATGAATTCAGAATTTGTGTGTTCTAAAGTTAGTTTTACAAAGCGCAATATAGCGAGCAGAGGTGATTCTAACAAATTTTTAACTTATGTGTAAAGTAATGAATACGTTAGGGAAAGATAATGCATTAAAATTTTCTGATGGGCTTTATATTTTTAGCCGGATCGGCATATAATGCATCATTTGCATTGGCGTCATTATTAATAACAACATTTTCTTGAAGCTTAAGTCGGCCACCAATAACCTTAAATGCATCGGTATTACCATCAGAACCATAAAATTGAAATTTGCCAACCATTTCAGGATCGAAAGGAGCGAGGTGATCGAAAACAATTAAGCCGGCTTTTTTATCTGTTTTTAAAACCATTGCATTCTGCTTATTATATTCAAAAATAACACGGTTTTTACCTTTTAACTCTTTGCCGTCAAAAACAGGCATTCCAAAATTCACATTGTCTCTATCAAATGATAATATTTCGATTACTTTTTTAGTTGATTCAGCAGTATTTCCTTTCCAACCTAATAAAACATAATATGGTTGTTTACCAGAGGATATTATTGGAATAACTTCATAATAACGGGCACCATACCATTTTTGGTTATTGGTAATCATATTTGCATCGCTAATATTCTCTGTTTGGTCTATCAAAGGATATAATTTTAAACCGCCTCTATTATTCATTTGTATAGTTCCGAAATATCTGTAGGTTCCATTTTCGAAAGGAAGATACCAGGAAATAATTCTAAATACCTGATCACTTGATTTTACTACAGAAACATTTTTTAATGAATCGAAATTATAATTATAAGAATTAGTTTGCTTTAAAGCTTCGACTAAAGTTTTTATAAATTTTCCATTTGAAGCAGTTTTAACCTCATCATTCGGCGTGCTGTAAATTGCCTTTGTAATATTGATAAGGCTATCTTGAAAAACATCAAGTTTATCGAAATTTTGCTGAGCAGCTACAACAAAGGTTTGCAGGCAAAGTAAAATGATTAAATAATGCTTGATGTTTTTCATTTACTCAATTTATAATTTCTCTAAAACTAATGCACTTGCCCCGCCGCCACCATTGCAAATACCAGCTACGCCGATTTTGCCATTCGTTTGTGCCAATACAGATAATAATGTAACCACAATACGTGCACCCGATGCGCCTAGTGGGTGACCTAAAGAAACTGCACCACCGTTAATATTCACTTTATGTTCATCGAGATTTAAAATCTGATTATTTGCAATCGAAACAACAGAGAAAGCTTCATTGATTTCAAAAACATCTACATCCTTAACCTCAAGATTTGCTTTTTTCAATGCCAAAGGGATTGCTTTTGATGGTGCGGTAGTAAACCATTCTGATGCCTGTTGCGCATCGGCATAACTAATTATTTTTGCCAATGGCTTAATATTTAATTCTTTTGCTTTATCAGCACTCATTAATATTAGGGCAGCTGCGCCATCATTTAATGTAGATGCATTTGCAGCAGTAACTGTTCCGTCTTTTTTGAAAACTGGTTTTAAAGCTGGGATTTTATCAAATTTTACAGCTGTGGGTTCATCATCAGTATCAACAAATGTTACTTCACCTTTTCTATCTTTTACTTCAATGCTTACAATCTCTCCTTTAAACTTGCCGGCAGTTTGTGCTGCTTGCGCTCTATTGTATGATTCTATTGCAAAATTATCCTGATCTTGTCTGCTGATGTTACAATCTGTGGCACATAATTCGGCTGCAGAGCCCATGTGATAGTCGTTGTAAACATCCCAAAGCCCATCTTTAACCAAGCCGTCAGTAATTTGTCCGTGCCCCAATCTGTAGCCATTTCTAGCCTTATCTAAATAGTACGGAACATTGCTCATGCTTTCCATACCGCCGGCAACAATAATATCGTTATCGCCATTGGCAATGCTTTGGGCTGCTAACATTATAGCTTTTGTACCGGATGCACAAACCTTATTTATAGTTGTAGCAGGTAAATCTGGTAAACCGGCTAATTTTGCCGCCTGGGTTGCTGGTGCCTGTCCAAGATTTGCAGAAAGCACGTTTCCCATGTAAACCTCCTGGATTTGCGACAACTCTAATCCGGCTCTTTCGATGGCTGCTTTAATTGCAAAACCGCCAAGTTGCGGTGCCGAAAATTGAGCTAATGTGCCACCGAAACTTCCAATCGGGGTTCTTACTGCCGAAACAATTACAACTTCTCTCATGTAAACTATTTTTTATGAATTTTTGGTTAGGCCGCTAAGTTATATATTTTTTAATATTAGATAAACGATATATTGTATTTTCAATTGCGTTAGAATAGACCCGTGAATTTTAACCCTGTATTTTTTGAAGGAATTAATGGTATACGATGATGAATCAAATACTAAACATAATCACATAATTACTCCTCTTTACTTTTTCCTTTTTTTCTTGATTTTAAGGCTTGCGTTAGTAAAAATTCTATTTGGCCATTTGTGCTTCTAAACTCTTCACTTGCCCATGCTTCAATATCTTTCAACAAAGCCGGGTTAATTCTCAAAACAAAAGCTTTTTTATCTTTTTCTATCATTTCGCTATCTTATTGCTTTAATATTATGCCTTGTTTTAAGGTTAATTAGAAATAACTCTAATTCATCAACTTTGTTGGAGCTAAACAATAATTTCCTGCCATTTTTTAAAACGAATTGTAGCCCTCTTGATTTATCGTTCATTAAATATGCCTTATCCTTAAATTTAAACCAAAGCCTCATTTTTACACCATACCCGCCATATTCAGAAAATGCATCATATTTTCTTATATATGCTTCCTCTATATCATCCCATAAATGAGTAACAAGTTTTTGCTGGAAAGGGAAATACCGATAGGAAAAGCCTTTGCTATTAATTGTTAAGGTAAGTTGGTTTTTCTGGATGATGAAGATAATAAGAAAGGGAAGTAGAAGCAGGGCAACAGGAACAAAATACATCGCTTTCAATTCCTGATTGCTTGATCCACCCTCATAAAAAAATAGTATAGCAGCTGTTGGAAATATGGTTAAGCCTGTAATCAAGTACAGCCACCAAATTTTCAATTCCTGCTTTTCAATAAATTCCATTGTAGTTTAGTTATAAAGCGTGCCGGTGTTTACAACAGGCTGTACATTTCTATCTCCACAAAGTACAACGAGTAAATTGCTAACCATTGCAGCTTTACGTTCTTCATCTAAGTTTACAATGTCTTTTTCTGATAATTTCTCTAGAGCCATTTCTACCATGCCTACAGCGCCTTCTACAATTAATTTTCTAGCAGAAATAACTGCTGTAGCTTGCTGACGTTGTAACATTGCACTTGCAATTTCTGGTGCATAAGCTAAGTGAGAAATACGAGCTTCTAAAACTTCTATGCCTGCTCTTGATAAGCGCTCATTAAGCTCATTCTCTAAAAGTTCACTTACTTTTTCAGCGCCATCTTTTAAAGTAATGCTATCTTCCTCACCCTCAGCATGGTCATAAGGAAAAATATTGGCCAGATGCCTTACTGCGGCTTCACTTTGTATGGTAACATATTGCATGTAATTTTCAACTGAAAAAATTGCCTTTGCCGTTTCGTTTACTTTCCAAACTACAACAGCGGCAATCTCAATTGGGTTACCTAATTTATCGTTTACTTTTAGTTGTTGCCCATTTAGGTTGTTTGCTCTTAAAGAAACTTTACGCTTGCTTGTAAGTGGATTAACCCAAAAGAAACCATCAGTTTTAACGGTTCCAACATATTTTCCAAAAAGTGTTAATACTTTCGATTCATTGGGGTTGTTAATTATTAACCCAGGTAAAACCAGAAAAAAATTGAAAGACAAAACGCTGCCTCCCCAAATAAAATGTTTGGTTACAAAACAGAAGACAGCGGCACCTAAAAGTGCTAAAAATAATGCGAATGTTAAATAACCCGATGGTGGATTAATGATTTTTTCTTGATACATAATTGATATTAATTTGATATCATAAATTAAAATATAAATATTGGTAATTGCAAACAAAATCAGTAAAATGTATATTAGATAAAAATGTTATTTTTGAAAACATCATAAAGGGAGCGTTTTGGCTAAAATCAAGAAAAATTCACATAAAATTCTGTACCGTAAGTATTCATCGAGCTTTAAATATTTAATGATGATGGTTACGGTTTTCATTATAACCTTATTTTTACCTAAGCAACCACGCTTTCGTTATGAGTTTGAAAAGGGAAAAGTTTGGATGAATAAGGATTTGATATCTCCTTTTCCTTTCGCAATTCTTAAAACCAATCCGCAAATTAATTCAGATAAAAAGGATGCTTTAAGAGATATTCTGCCAGTTTATCAGTTTGATAACGACATTAAAAAGGATGCTTTAGAAGCCTATTTAAATGAGTTCGATATAAAATGGCGTTCAACCGGGCTAGATGATAAAGAGAAATTGACTTACAGAACTAATTCTTATAAGTTATTAGATTTTCTTTACACCAAGGGGATAATCGGTTTAAATGTAAAACACCAAACTGCCGGAAAGAATTATGATTTTTCTCTTTTGGAGAATAATATTTCAAAACTTCAAAACACACAAGATGTTTATACAGCAGAAAGCGCTTTGCTTTATTTTAAGCAGAATTTTAAGGTTACGAATCAAGTTATAAAAGATTTAATAGATAACCTGGCGGAAGATCACATTACGCCAAATTTAATATTTAATGAAAGGTTAACTGAAATTATAAGAAACAATACTGTTAAAAATGTTTCTACCACTAAAGGAATGGTGCAAAAGGGCGAACTTATTGTAGCCAAAAGCGATATCATCGACGAAGAAATTTATCAAAAACTTGAGTCGTACAAAGCTACATACGATGCTCAGACCAAAACGATTGGCAGCCGAACGCTTGTATATTTAGGTCAGGTTGTTTTAGTTAGTTTTGTGCTAGCAATATTAATGTCGTTCCTCTTTTTATTTAGGAAGGATATTTTTTCTGATAACAGACAGCTATCCCTTATTTTAATTGTTACAACGGGTATGTTGCTCTCCCTTACCTGGGCGTTAAAAATGAATATCGCCAGTTTGTATTACATACCGTTCTGCGTTGTACCCATAATTATCCGGATTTTATTTGATACCAGGCTAGCGCTTTATTTACATATGCTCGTTATTTTAATTGCAGGCTTTTTTGTTGCAAATAGTTTCGAATTTGTTTTTTATCAGGTTACAGCTGGTATGGTTGCAATATTTAGCATAAAAAACTTTGTAAAAAGGGAGCGGTTTTTGGTTTCAGCTTTATTTATTCTTTCTGCCTACTTTGTTGCATTTGTAGGTATAGCGCTATTACGGGAGGGTACATTTAATGAGATTGAATGGATTAATTTTGTTCCATTTATATTCAGTGTATTACTTTCTTTATTGGCTTATCCATTAATTTACATTTTTGAGCGTGTTTTTGGTATCACTTCGGATGTAGCTTTGATAGAATTAACCAATACCAATAATAAATTACTTCGAGAGCTTGCTTTTAAAGCACCAGGAACTTTTCAGCACTCGCTTCAGGTGGCTAATCTTGCCGAAGCTGCTATATTTAAAATTGGTGGTAATTCTGTTTTGGTAAGGGCAGGGGCTTTATATCACGATATTGGCAAAGTAGATAACCCGCAATATTTTATAGAAAATCAAAATACTGCAATTAGTCCTCATGATAAACTACCCTATGAACAAAGCGCTCAGATTATTATTCAGCATGTGCATAAGGGGATAGAGATTTTAAGGAGAAATCAAATGCCAGAAGCTATCATCGATTTTATCAGAACGCATCATGGCAATACCAGAGTTGATTATTTTTATCAATCATTTCTGAAAAATTCTCCTGAAAAATTTGTTGATGAGAATATCTTCCGTTACCCAGGACCAATTCCTTTTAGTAAAGAAACTGGTGTATTAATGTTAGCCGATTCGGTAGAAGCAGCCTCAAGATCGCTTAAAATTCCGGATGCTCAGAACATAAATGACCTGGTTGAACGGATAATTAACTACAAATTGGAGCAAAATCAATTAGATAATTGCGATTTAACATTAAAAGATATAGAAACTATCAAATTGATTTTCAAGACGATGCTGATGAGTATCTATCATGTGCGTATAGATTATCAACAAGTTTTATAATTTTTTTTTGTGGAATAACTTGTTTTACTATATTTGCAGACCTCAAAACAAGGTCGGTATGACAAGTTGAAAGGAAAAAGGAGAGGTGCCTGAGAGGCCGAAAGGAACAGTTTGCTAAACTGTCGTACTGGTAACGGTACCGCGGGTTCGAATCCCGCCCTCTCCGCAAAATTAAATTGGCAAATAAATGGAATTATCATTTTAAAACCGTTACTTTGCCACCCCTTGTAAAAAGGGAAACAGATACCAAGTTCGGGGTGTAGCGTAGCCCGGTATCGCGCCTGCTTTGGGAGCAGGAGGTCGTAGGTTCGAATCCTGCCACCCCGACAAAAATTTGCAGATGCACTTGCGAATGTTTTACAAAAAAAGATCGATGCCATTTTCGGGGTGTAGCGTAGCCCGGTATCGCGCCTGCTTTGGGAGCAGGAGGTCGTAGGTTCGAATCCTGCCACCCCGACATAACATTATTGATGTTTAAAAGAACCCTTTAAATAATAAATTTAAAGGGTTTTCTTTTGCTTTTAATTCTTTATATCTACATCTCATTTGTGTCTGCCTTAAAATTTGATTTCTACTTTGTAAATCAATGATGATTTTTTAAAAAGAGAATACTTTTAAATAATAATTTTCAGTTCTATTTCAGAAATTCTAATGAATCATATTCAGAATTTATTAAAATATATCAAAAACATTTTTTACTGCGTAATGCATGTTGCTTTATTAAGATTATACCTTCACTACATTATATGTGTAGAATTAATCAATAATCATTAGGTATGTAGTTTTAAGATTACTAAGTTATCTGTCTTATAATACCATTACATAATGGTTATTTATCTAGTATTTAGTAGTTTAAATAATAATTAAACGTTTAATTATAGCCCTATCGGGCTATTGATTGCGCTTACGGTAAACTTCAATTTTATATTATGAGTTATGTAAGCGTGAATTGGAAAAAAACAAGACATTTTTATTTGTATTTAGCATCCTAAAAAGCAGTCATTTTTAAGTTATTCTCCTTATTAGCTCTTATCACGCCTTTTTTATTTGAAGAACATGGAGAGAAAAAATACTATTGCTAAACGAATTAGGAAAAAAATTTTAATCGTTGATAATGAGATAAATATATTAAAACTTTTAGGATATATTCTAGCGCCAGATTATGATTTAGCTATTAAAACAAATGCAATTGCGGCATTCCACTGGCTTGCAGATGGTAATGATCCAGATTTAATTATCTCTAGTTTGCGCATGCCATATTTAGATGGCTCTTGTTTTATTAAGAATCTAAAAATTAGTGGTTATTACAGAAATACACCTGTTATAATTATTTCTGGTGATGAAAACCTGGAAAGTATTGTCAAATCCTTTTCTTTTAAGGTTGAGTCCTATATGGGAAAACCATTTAATCCGATTACCCTTAAATACAATATTGAACATTTGACAGCTTAGTAGGCCATAAATTCTGCTCTATGGTAATTTCTACAATTAATCCCTCGCAAATAAACACAAAGGTTGTTTATTTTGGACATCTATTAAAAAGTTTAATTAAAGATGAACTCAATCAATATCTAAACAATATCATCTATGTTGAAAATTTTAAACATTACTTTGATAATGAGCCATTACTCAGCTTACCAGATGTAATCATTATTGAAGCTGATGAAAATGATGATTGTTTTGATCAAATTGATTATATCCGTAATCACCCATTTCTACGTGGTTTAATTATAATACTGCTTGGCATTAGAGATGATAAGGCAATGAGAAAAGCAGCTATGGAACTTCATGTTGATGACTATTACTATTATCCTTTTCAAACTGCTCATTTAATAGAGCGAATTAATTTTTTGGTTAAATTTAAATTGATTAGACCTACGCTTGTAGATTTAACTGACAGATTTGACCAAAGATATAAAATACCCATTCAAAAAAGGATTTTTGATGTAGTGGTTTCTGGCTTATCTCTTTTTGTGCTCTCACCATTATTTTTGCTTATCGGCTTAATAATAAAATTAGAATCAAAAGGCACTGTTCTTTACAAAAGCCAGCGCGTAGGCGCTGGTTACAAAATATTTGATTTTTATAAATTTAGGTCAATGTGTAATGATGCCGATAAATTGATAGATACCATATCTGACTTAAATCAATATCAAACAACCCCAGGTTGTAAACAATTTAAAAGTACTTTTGTTAAGTTCAAGAACGACCCACGTATAACAAAGTTTGGATCGTTTTTGAGAAAGACCAGTATTGATGAGTTGCCGCAATTATTTAATATTCTTATCGGAGATATGTCTTTAGTAGGAAATAGACCACTGCCACTCTATGAAGCAGAAAATTTAACCACGAATGAATGGTCTACAAGGTTTTTAGGGCCGGCCGGATTAACAGGTTTATGGCAAATTAGTAGACGTGGAAAGGAAGAAATGTCTGAATTGGAGCGTAAAGAATTAGATAATTTTTACTCAAAAAACTACAGTATTTTTCTTGATATTGAAATAATTGTGAAAACTTTCACTGCACTAATTCAAAAGGAAGAAGTTTAATTGTATATTTATGCGTTTTTTGTTTCATTCCAAATTTATCAAAATAAAAAAAAATTAAAACAACCCTATTATTGATGAAAACTCTAAAAAAAATTACGCTTGGTCTCTTGGTATTTTTCAGTGTGAACGCTGCAGCACAAGAAACAATCATTCCGGAAATTAAATATTCTGATTTAGAAAAATATATTGAATTGGCTAAGCAAAACTTTCCAAGGAAAAAAATCTATGACGAGCAAAGAGAATCTGCTAAAACTGCCGTACCTGTTGCAGCCCTATCTTTTTTAGACCCATTTAGTGGATCTTATTTTTATAGACCACAAGGTAGAGCTGTTTTAGATCCGCTTAATCCTTATAACGTAAATGGCTTTCAATTTGGTGTTAATGTTAATGTGGGTACATTTTTACAAAAACCTTTTATCTTAAAAAAGGCAAAGGCTGATGCTAAAATTGCTGATTTACAAGCGCAAGAATATAATTTAGCCATCGGGGTTGAGGTTAAAAAGCGTTATTACGATTACATTCAAGCAATGACACTTGTAAAACTTACTACGCAAATGGCACAAGAAAATAAGGGTGTTGCAGAAAGTTTGAGAAATAGATTTGAAAAAAGTGAGATTACCATTGATGCATATAATCAATCACGCATTAATCAGTTTAATTCTGCACAAGGAAAAATCCAGGCCGAATCTACTTTTTTAAAGGCAAAAGATTCATTGGAAGAAATAATTGGAGTTAAACTTACTGACGTAAAATAGACTATTACAAATTAAATGGATATCAAATCTTTCCTAAGAGTAGTTAAAAAATACAAATGGCTGCTAATTTTAGTTCCAATAACTGTTGTAGTTATCACCTATTTTTTAGTACAAAATTTACCAAAAGAATACAGTTCAAGAGTTCAAATCTCAACAGGGCTGCTTGATCCTTCAAAAAAGGTGATTACTAATGAAAACACTGACTTATTTCAGGTAAGTCAACAATTTAACAATATCATCGAAAAATTTAAAATGAAAAGAAACATTAATTTGCTTTCTTATAATTTGATTTTACATGATCTTCAAAATTCAAATAAAAGTTTTCGAAAGTATAGTGATAAAATTGACTCTTTGAATGCAAGTCAAAGAACTGAAGTAATCAAACTTTTTCAGGAAAAATTAGCAACTAAATCTATATTAACTTTAGCTGATAATAAGGGTAAGTATAAACTACATGATTTAGTTGAATCGATGGGTTATGGCGAAGAAGCTCTGAGGAAAAATATTGATATCTCACATCTAGAGAATAGTGATTATATTAATATAGAATATGTTTCAGAAAATCCAGAATTATCTGCTTATGTTGTAAATAATTTTGCGGCTGATTTTATAACGAATTACAGTGGTGAAGTTTCTGTAAATCAAAATAATTCTATGGGTTTATTGGATTCCGTTTTAAAACAGAAGGAATCTATCATGAACACAAAGAATAATTCACTGGCATCTTTTAAAAGAAACAAAGGTGTTTTGAATCTTGATGAGCAATCGGCAACTGTATATGCTCAAATAAATACCTATGAAGCTCAACGGACCGAATTGCTCCGTTCTATACAATCTACTCAAAGTGCTTTATCAGTAATTAATAGTAAACTTAGGGGTAATGATCCATTAACGGCTGGAAGTTCGAGAGCAGATAACAGGGAAATTGTGAGGTTAAAAAAGGAGCGTGAAAATGCGACAAGTGTATGGGTCAGTAACGGTTTTAAGTCAAGCGACCAATCAAAGGTAGATTCGTTAACACGCATTATTCAAGATAAGAGTAATAGTAATTATGATGAAAACGTTTATGACCCAAGAGCATCTAAACAGGCTTTAGGTACTCAAAAAACAGCACTAGAGCTTCAGTTAGCACAAGCTCAAGCAGGTGTAAGTACTATAGATAGACAGTTATCAGTTTTAAGAGCTAGATATAATAGTATGGTTCCCTATGATGCGGATATTCAAAATTACCAGCGAGAGGCAGATTTGGCTACTAAAGAATACATGACTGCTTTGGATCAGTATCATCAAAATGAAGCAGGAAAAATATCAGGTTTGCAACTTAAAATTGAACAATTAGGTTTACCAGGTAACGCTGAGCCATCAAAAAAGATAATTTATTTAGCAGGTTCTGGATTTGGTAGTTTTTTTCTATGCCTTGCTTTTGTAGGATTGGTATTTTTTCTGGATAATAAGATTGTATCATCAAGACAACTTGCAAGTGCTACCAATTCGAAATCACTTGGTGTACTTAATAGGATAGAGGGTAATGAAAGAAGCATCCGCGAAATCTGGAATGATAAATCTGATAATCTAAATTACGACCTTTATAGAGATATGCTTCGGTCACTTCGATTCGAAGTGGACCGCTTAATGTCGGCCGATGATAGTAAAATTTTAGGTATCACAAGTTTAGTATCTGGAGAAGGAAAAACTTTTGTAGCCTATAGTTTAGCCTACGGCTTTGCTATGACTGGTAAAAAGATTTTACTAATTGCAGATGATGCCCCGGTTGTTAAATCTGATAGCAAAGCATTAGCTGTAAGTCAGAATTTTCAAACGTTTTTAATTAAGAAAGAGATTCAAACGGAAGATTTAATCACCATAATGAATAAAAATACATCTGGTAATTCTTTGTTAGAAATGCAGAGTATTAAAAATCTGCATGCAGGTTTCGACGTACTGCGTAACCAGTTTGACATGATAATTATTGATGTAAATAGTTTAAGAGATATTAATATTGCTAAAGAGTGGTTACTATTTACCGAAAAAAACATAGCTGTTTTTGAATATGGTAAAGAATTAAGTGATAATGATAAAGAACTTGTAGATTATATTAAAAAAACACCTGGATTTTTAGGATGGGTTTTAAATAAGATGCAGGTAATTTAGTTTTCTTACTTCGATTAAGCTAATATGCGTACTGCACTTTTATATATATTAATTGCTTTTTGTTTTACTTTTGGAATCTTATCGCGTGAAATAGGAGGGTTGCCTTACGGCATATTTATTGAGATTTTGCTTTTGCTTACCTGGATTGTTGTAATGGCTACAACACCCAAGCAAGATTGGCAAGGGGCTAATAAAGATGTTGTTTATTTGTTGATGTTTTGGTTTATATATAGCATCATACAGGTCATCAACCCGGGCGCATCGCCACGAGGATGGTTACAAGAAATAAGATCAACAGCATTATATCCATTCTTAATAGTTCCATTAGGGTTTTTAATATTTAAAGAAAATAAACATCTTGATACTTTTTTAATTTTAATAATAGTATTTTCTACATTAGCCTCAATAAATGGTGTTAAGCAATTATATATTGGACCATCCAGAGGTGAACAATATTTTTTAGATTCAGGAGGTAATGTAACGCATGTTCTTTGGGGTAGATTAAGAGTATTTTCTTTTTATAGTGATGCTGGTCAGTTTGGTGCCTCTCAGGCTCACATCGGGTTATTGACCTTAGTACTGGCATTAATGGACATCAAACTTTGGAAGAAACTTTTACTTTTCGGATGTTCTGGGTTGATGATTTATGGTATGCTTATTTCTGGTACTAGAGGTGCTCTTTTTGCAATAATTGTTGGAGGTTTTGTCGCTGTTTTATTAAGTAAAAAATTTAAGGTTTTGGTATTTGGCGGTATTATTGCACTGAGTTTTTTATTTGTATTAAAATTTACCTACATCGGAAATGGAAATTATCAAATATACCGCTTAAGGTCCGCACTCGACCCTAATGATCCATCATTGAGCGTAAGACTAATGAATCAAAGAAATTTGAGAGCGTATATGAGTTCGCATCCTTTTGGTGGTGGTTTAGGTGTAATTGGTGCTAATGGTACCAAATACAATCAAGATAGGTATTTATCAACCGTACAGCCCGATAGTTATTTTGTTAAAGTTTGGGCGATGTATGGTATTATAGGTTTAACCATTTGGTTAGGCATTATGATGTTTATAATGGGTAAATCTATGGGTATAATATGGAAGCTTGAAGACGGTAACTTGAAGATAAAAATGATTGCCCTGGCTTCAGGTTATGCAGGTGTTTTGTTTTGTAGCTATGGTAATGAAGTAATTAATACCATGCCATCATCAATAGTGGTTTATTTATCTTGGGTATTCATATTCAATAGCTATAAATTACAATCGTTACCTAAAAGCAATTTGTTAAATTAAACTAGAATATATGCCTTTTGAAATTTTAGCGCTTCCAGTACTTATATGCTTTATTCTTGGTTTTGTAAAGGGATTGAAGATTATAAGTCCAAATCAGAAATAATTTTTCCAAATGTCTATAATTGATAAAATAAAATCTAACCCAAAATTGAAGACTTTAGCATTAAAAATGCTAATTCCCAGCAACGACAATCGTCCTCGCCTATGGGTTAGATTATTGTTAAATCCTTTTAAGCATAAAAAAGGTAAAAACTCAATTGTTAGATTTAGTTCTCGGTTAGATGTATTTCCCTTTAATAAATTTAGTTTAGGAATTAGTTCTGTTATTGAGGATTTTGCAACTATAAATAATGGTGTTGGAGATGTTCTTATTGGTGATAGAACAATAATTGGTATGGGATGTGTGATCATTGGCCCGGTTATTATAGGAAATGACATTATGCTTGCTCAAAACATAGTAATTTCTGGTTTAAATCATGGCTATGAGGATATTAATATTTCACCATCAGTGCAAAAAGTTTCTTGTAAAGAGATAAATATTGCTGATGATGTTTGGATAGGAGCAAATAGTGTAATTACTGCTGGTGTATCTTTAGGGAAACACTGTATAATTGGTGCTGGCAGCGTAGTAACAAAAGATGTGCCTGCGTTTTCTATAGCTGTGGGTAACCCAGCAAAAGTAATAAAGAGGTATAATGGAACCTCAATGATTTGGGAAAAAGTTTAAGCTGTAACTTCAAGTAGCGATAGATGGATAGTAAATTTGGTGATATTAAAGAGCTTAAAAATAGAGATATAATCATTGTAGGGCAACAGCCATGGGATACGGAAATTGGTAGTAATTGTAAAAATATTGCCTTAGAATTTAGTAAGAATAATAGGGTATTATATGTTAATTCTCCTTTAGATAGGATTACGCTCTACAGAAGCAAGAATAATGAAAAAATAAAAAAAAGGCTAAACATTATTCAAGGTAAAGAAAGCGGTTTAATAAAAATTCAAGATAATCTTTGGAATCTATATCCTGATTGCATGGTCGAATCTATAAATTGGATAGGCAGTACGAAAGTGTTTAGTATTTTAAATAAAATAAATAACCGAAAGCTGGCTAAATCAATACAAAAAACATTAAAGGTTATAAGATTTAAAGATTTCATACTCTTTAATGATAATGAGATTTTTAAAGGATTTTATTTAAACGATTTTTTAAAACCAAGTTTGAGTATTTATTATTCAAGAGATTATATGGTAGCGGTAGATTATTGGAAAAAACATGGTGAGAAGTTAGAACCGCAATTAATTGCTAAAAATGATTTATGTGTAGCTAATTCATCTTTCTTAGCAGATTATTGCAGAAAATATAATCCCAATTCATTCTACGTAGGTCAGGGCTGCGATTTGGATATTTTTTATCAGCAAGAAGATAAGAAAGATATGCCTGAAATTTTAAATGTTAAAAAACCAATTATAGGTTATGTTGGAGCATTGCAAAGTATAAGGTTAGACATTGAGCTATTAGTTTACTTAGCGAAAGCAAGGCCAAAGTGGAGTGTAGTTTTGGTTGGACCAGAAGATGAAGAATTTAAAAATAGCGAATTGCATTTATTGGAAAATGTATTTTTTACCGGAATAAAACCCATAGATAGTCTACCCGATTTTATAAACATATTTGACGTATGCATAAATCCACAACTAATTAATTTGGTTACCATTGGAAATTACCCTAGAAAAATTGATGAGTATCTTGCCATAGGAAAGCCAGTTGTAGCAACAGCAACAAAAGCCATGGAAACTTTTAAAGATTTTGTTTATCTCGCGAAAAATAAAGAAGATTATGTTCTACTTATCGAAAAGGCGTTAAATGAAGATCCCCAAAGTTTAAAAGTGGAAAGAAGAGCCTTTGCTCTTAAGCATACTTGGGAGAATAGTGTTCTCGAAATCTACAGCGCAATTAATGAGGTAAGTAATAAATCAAAATAATTATGCAAATACTCATTATACTTTTCTTCATTATACAGACAATTATTGCAAGCTTTTTAGTTGTACCGTTTTTGATGTTCATTGTAGATATATTTAATGGTCGAGAAAATTTAACATCTAGTTCAAATAGCGACAAGGATTACGCAATAATTGTAACTGCATATCAGCAAACAACACTATTAAATAACGTTGTTAACTCCATATTAAATCTGAATTATAGCAATTATATTGTCTACGTAGTTGCAGATAATTGCGATATATCCAATTTACACTTTAATAGTGATAAAGTTATTTTACTAAGACCGGAGGAAACATTAGCTGGAAATACAAAATCACACTTTTATGCTATAAATAAATTTGTAAGACCGCATGAAATTTTGACCATAATTGATAGTGACAATTTAGTTGATGGAGAATATTTAAATGAACTCAATGTCTATTTCAATAAGGGATTTCAAGCAGTTCAGGGTGTAAGGGCTGCAAAAAATCTTAACACAGCTTATGCATGTTTAGATGCAGCAAGCGATATTTTCTATAGATTTATTGACCGTAAATTACTATATTCTGTCGGCTCGTCTGCAGCTTTATCTGGTTCTGGAATGGCTTTTACTACAACTTTATATAGGGAGTGTTTAGAACATTTGGTTATAGACGGAGCTGGTTTTGATAAAGTACTTCAACTAGAGATTCAAAACCGGGATTTGAGGGTTGCCTTCGCCGAAAAAGCTATTGTATATGATGAAAAGACATCTAAATCAGATCAATTAGTAAAACAACGCTCCAGATGGATGTTCACTTGGTTTAAATATGCTAGTGGTGGTTTAAGCCTAATATCAATGGGTATAAAAAATCTGAGCTGGAATCAATTTATTTATGGAGTATTTTTTGTTAGGCCTCCTCTTTTTTTACTAGGTATACTATCAATATTATTTTTTATCACTGATATTATTTTATTCCCATTAACTTCTTGGTTTTGGATTGGAAGCTTTGTTATTTTTATATTTACATTTTTATTGTCGCTTGTATATTTTAAAGCGCCTAAAGAAATATATAAATCTTTAATAAGCATACCTTTATTCATCTTCTTCCAAATTATATCCCTTTTCAAATCAAAGAATGCTAACAAGATATCTGTAGCAACCGAACATTATCAAATTATTGACAACCAAAGCGTTAAAAAATCTTAGAGTATTATGAAAAAACCTTTAAGGATTGGTATAGAAGTACAGCGTTTATTCAGAGTTAAAAAACATGGAATGGAGGTTGTTGCATTAGAAATACTTCGAGAACTTCAACAGCTGGATACTATAAATCATTATTTTATTTTTGTTAAAGACGACAAGGATTCGGAATGTTTACAAGAAACCGAAAACTTTAAAATAGTAAAATTACACGGTAAAACATATTTTGATTGGGAACAGGTTTCATTACCAAAGGCTGTCAAATCATACAAACTTGATTTTCTACATTCAACCTGTAATACATCTGCCTTAAATATTTCAGTACCACTTATTTTAACACTTCACGATATTATTTATTTAGAGAAGCTTGATTTTAAAGGAACTGCCTACCAAAATTTTGGAAACATTTATCGTAAATTGGTTGTTCCTAAGGTTGTGAAAAAAGCCAGATTAGTTATAACAGTTTCAAAATTTGAAGCTGGGGTTATATCTAAACGGTTACCTATTGCTACCAATAAGTTAGAAGTAGTTTATAATGGAGTAAGTAAAAAATTTAACTCAAATTTTACTTCAGAGCAAATAAGTAATTTTAAAAGCCATTATGGTCTTCCTGATGATTTTATTCTTTTTTTAGGTAACACTGCGCCAAAAAAAAATACACCTAATTTAGTTAAAGCTTACGCTATATATTGTGAAACGGCAAAGGTTGTAACACCACTTGTTATTTTAGATTACAGTCGAGAGCTTGTTTTAGATATTTTACGAAAAATTAATAAAGTTTCTGCAATTGAAAACATAAAATTTCCAGGCTTTGTTCCTTCCGGCGAAATGCCCAAAATGTACAATGCAGCAATGTTATTTATATATCCATCATTGAGAGAAAGTTTCGGCTTGCCAATACTTGAAGCGATGAGTTGTAATACACCGGTTATAACTTCTAATACTTCTTGCATGCCAGAAATCGCATCAAATGCTGCAATTTTGATAAACCCAGCAGAGCCTGCAGATATTGCAGAAAAAATATTATCTGTAATAAGCAATGCTGATTTAAGGCAAACTTTATCTAAATTGGGCTTAAAGAGAGTTGAGCAATTCTCATGGAAAAAGGCAGCAGAAGAGTCGTTGGCTATTTATTCAAACATTTTATAGATATGCGACCTTTATTAGTTCCTAAGTATATTCTGGCTCATCAAAAATCGGCGAAATTGATCTTAGAAAACATTAGCGATGTCCGGCAAAAGATACAGGCGTTAAAAAAGGATAAAATCGATGTTTCTGTAATTATACCTGCATTTAATGAAGAGGAAAGTATCCTTAGCACCATATCCTCAATATCAAATACAATAAGCAATTTTAGTGTAGAAATAATTGTAGTCGATAATAATTCTTCTGATTTAACAAAAGATTACATAATTAAATCTGGTGCAACTTACGTTCACGAAAAAAAGCCAGGCGTAGATAATGCACGAACAGCTGGCTTAAGCCATGCAAGTGGTATATATATAATAAGCGCCGATGCTGATACGATATATTCGCCAAAATGGATAGACGAACTAATTTTACCACTTCAAAAAAATGATAAAGTTGCAATTTCCTACGGTAAATTTGCATTTACTCCACAGCACTACAGCCGATTAACCCTTTATATTTACGAACTTATTAGCGATCTTTATAAGAGATTAAATGTAATAAATAAAGATAAAGCGATGTACGTTTATGGTTGTTCATCGGCCTACCGCAGAGAACATGTTATTGCAGTAAACGGATATGAACACCCAATTGGCTTAAATGAAGATGGTTATTTGGCGGTTAAATTGAGAGACAAGTTTGGCTTAATGCACAAAGTAAGCAGAAAAAAATCCTATGCATGGACATCTAGCAGGAAATTTTTAGAAGACGGCTCATTAATACAAAGATTGATGAAAAAATTGAAAAGTTTTTTCAGCTAAACTTGTCTACTATTTCGATAAATTGAAATAAATTAGAGTATTTTTGAGTAAAAATATCAATTCTAAATTCTGATTTCATAGCATCATCGTCAATAAATCGTATTTTTAGAAATACCTTACAAATAAAATGAATAGAAGAGTCTCAATTAAGTATGCTTTGGGTTTAGGCTTGATGGGGATCTTTTCGTTTTCCACTTTTGAATGGCGTAGGCTACATAAGACTATCGATTTAAAATCTCTGCAAAAAAGCAAAACATTGATTAGTGAGCTGGCAGAAACTATAATTCCAGAAACCGATACGCCCGGAGCTGCCAGAGCAGGAGTTTCTACATACATTATCAATATTTTGTCGAACTGTTCTAGTGTTGTAGAACAAAATCGATTCTTAAATGGCTTGCAAGAAGTTGAAAGTTATGCCCTCACGGCTTATGATAATTCATTTATTGATTGTTCTGCTAATGAAAGAATTGAGATATTAAATTTTTTCAAGTCGAAAGATGAGTATATCATTCCATTTATGAATCGTGTACATAAGAAAGTATTTGGCCCACCGTTTTTTACTAGCCTAAAAAGAATGACAGTTGAGGGTTACTGTATGTCAGAATTGGGTGCTACACAAGGTTTGGCCTTTAATTTTGTACCAGGAAGGTACAATGGATGTACAGTATTACAACGAAACCAAAAAGCTTGGGCAACAAAATAATTATGCAAAATTCTGAAAACACTTCAAATTTCTATGATGCTATTGTTATAGGATCTGGCATCAGTGGCGGCTGGGCTGCTATGGAGTTATGTAAGAAAGGTTTAAAAACCTTATTATTGGAGAGAGGGAGAGATGTTAAACATATTATTGATTATCCAACAGCAAACCTTAAACCTTGGGAATTTAAAAATGGTTTAAATAATACACTTCAAGATCAACTAGAAGATCCGGTTCAGAGTATAGCCTACAATCCGGCAATAAAGCATTTTTATGCAAGTGATAAGGCTCAACCTTACATTCAGGAGAAACCCTTCAATTGGTTTAGGGGATATCAGGTTGGCGGTAAGTCTTTAACATGGGGTAGGCAATGTTATCGCTTAAGTGACTTAGATTTTGAAGCAAATAAAAATGATGGTTATGGTGTAGATTGGCCAATACGATATAGGGATTTAGAATTTTGGTATGATTATGTTGAATCATTTGTTGGTGTAAGCGGAGAAAGAAAAAATCTTTCGCACTTGCCAGATGGTAATTTTCTTCCAGCAATGGAATTAAATTGTGTTGAAAAGCACTTAGGAAGTTCAATAAAAAAGGAAGGAAAGACACTTACTATTGCAAGAGTAGCAAATTTAACCAAGGGATGGGATAATCGGGGTCCGTGTTTATACAGGAATTTGTGTAACAGAGGTTGTCCATACGGAGGTTATTTTAGCAGCAACAGTTCTACCATACCGGTTGCAGAGGCAACAGGGAATTTAACATTACGACCTTTTTCTGTAGTGGCCGAGATATTGTATAATGATAAAACAGAAAAAGCTTCGGGGGTTAGGGTTATTGACGCCCAAACCAATGAAAATTTTATATTCGAATCAAAAATTATATTCGTTAACGCATCCACGATTTCTACTACTTCAATTTTGCTGAATTCGAAATCAAAAAGATTTCCCAATGGTTTGGGCAACGATTGTGGCGAGTTGGGTCATAATCTTATGGATCACCATTCATCAGCCGGTGCGTTTGGAACCTTTAATGGTTTTAAAGACAAATATTACGAAGGTAGAAGACCATGTGGTTTTTTAATTCCAAGATATAGAAATTTAAAAGCTCAAAGTGAATTCGATTTTATTCGTGGATATAATATTCAGGGCGACGGCGAACGTCAAGAGTGGGAAGATAAAAAAAATAACGAAGGTTTTGGAGTTGATTTTAAATCGAACCTTGTAACACCCGGGCCTTGGACAGTCTGGATGGCAGGTTGGGGGGAATGCCTTCCTTATCATGATAATAAAATATCACTGGATGAGCATGCAAAAGATCAATGGGGATTACCACAAGTAAGGATAGACTTTTCATTTAGAGAAAACGAAGAGAGAATGATGAAAGATATTCAAGATACTTGTAAAGAAATGCTAATAAATGCTGGTTTCGAGGAGGTAAATTCTTTCAACTATCAAAAGCCAGGAGGATCAACAATACATGAAATGGGTACGGCACGTATGGGGAATGATCCTAATACATCAATTTTAAATAAACATAACCAAATTCATTCAGTTAAAAACGTATTTGTAACTGATGGCAGCTGCATGAGTTCGTCTGCATGTCAAAACCCATCTTTAACTTATATGGCCCTAACAGCAAGAGCATGTGATTTCGCTGTTCAGCAATTAAAAGACGGAAACTTATAGTATATTATATAATTTAACAACCAATTTTGATGGTTAAATCTTTAAAGAAGTTATTTTCTATTTTTTCAAATATCCATTTACAATCTCTAATTGCAAATGGATTAATGTCGGTTTTTGGTGTAGTTACATTATCAATTTTATATCGTACCTTATCAGCAATCGATTTAGGAATTTACATCTTTTTCTTAAGTATTATTGGGTTAATAGATAATTTACGGGCGGGTTTCTTAACCATAACTATCGTAAAATTTTTTTCAGGTACAACAGTTGAAAGAGGAAAAGAAATAACGGGGTCTGCATGGCTATTATCTGTGATTATAGCAGTTCTATTTTTAGTGATTAATATTCCCACTTATTTTATCGCTGATTATGTATCTGATCAGGGCATGGTTTTAATTTTAAGATTTTTCTCCGTCATTTCAATTGCCACTTTACCATGTTTTATGGCTGATTGTATTGTGCAAGCAGAGAAACGTTTTGATAGAATGTTGTGGCTAAGGATTTTAAATCAGGGTTCTTTCACTTTGATGGTCTTTGTATTAGCTTTTTTAGAACAATTAACGCTGAAATCGCTAATGTATTCATACGTAGCATCGAACCTTTTTGCGAGTGTAATGGTATTGGTTTTAAGATGGACAATGATATCTACTATTTACAATGCTAAAAAAGAAACTGTTATTGAGCTTTTTCACTTCGGTAAATACAGCATGGGGACTAATATTAGTTCAAATTTATTTAGTGTTACGAATACTTTTATAATTAATTTTCTAATGGGTCCTGCAGCGTTGGCCATGTATAATTTAGGTGGTAAACTTATTCAAATTGTTCAAGTCCCTTTGATAAGTGTGGTAACTAGTGGTATGCCAATAATATCAGCAAATTATAATAAAGGGGAAAAGGCCGAAATGATTTACACGCTTAAAAAATTTATAGGAATGCTTACCCTAGGTTTAATACCCTTGGTTATCCTGGCCTTGATTTTTGCAAATCCTATAATTCACTTATTAGGTGGTAAAAATTATGTTGCTAATGAAGCTCCAAATTTATTTAGAATATTTATGATTATTGCCTTGCTGTACCCAGCTGATAGTTTTTTTGCAATTGGAGTGGATGTAATTCATCAACCTAAAATTAATTTTTACAAGATTATAATCATGTCCATTATGAATTTATTGGCTGTTTTTTTAGGAGTGTGGATTTATAAGTCAATATATTCTATAGCTATTGCATCAGTAGTGCCGGTTATTGTAGCAATTCTGATTACCTACAAACCCTTAAATAAATTCTATAAGTTTAATTTTTTCGACATTTATAAAGTTGGCTTTAAAGAGTTAATGTTATTATATCATACTCAAAAGAAGAAAATCTTTAAAATTGGTTAGTTAGGCATAATAACTTTACACATTACAAATAATGCAAAAACTAATAATAGCATCATGATTTTTTTTAGAAATTAATCTTGTTTGGAATTTCAGTTTAGATGGATAATCATTTTGTTAGAATAGAAAATAAAATAAGTTTGTTGTAATAAATGGGATAGCAAATTACTAATGATGTACTAACAGTTCTTAAAATCAATTGGAATAATCTAACATCAGGATTGTAGAAGTTTATTATTTGAAAGGAGCATAGTTAAGTTGAGGATAATTTGTAAACCCCATCCAAAAACATTTTTCTGTGTAAGTGAAACGTTTCGATAAAGGCATTAGTTTAATAACTACGTTAGTATTTGGTAGATTATTGCACGGCATTCTTTTTTAAGTAAAATGAATCAATTTTGAGAATTGTGCTGGGATATTAATGCTTTTAGATAAGTTACTTAATGCACTTTAAGATAAATCGGATGTAAAAATAAAGGCCCTTAAAATTTTAAAGGCCTTTATTTTACTATTACAATGAAGCGCCTAAGCCGGCGAATAAGGTGTTAAAATTTACCAAGTCAGTTATAACCCCAGAATAGTTTGCAGAATATTTATTGTTTTCTTCTTTCACTATTTTAACATCGCTCATGTTATTTATCATCCTGGTAATAGGTCCATTGTCGTTAACTAAATCAAAACCAATGTTGCTGTAAAATTCCAGCGTACCACCATAATTATATAAATCTAAGATTTGACCTTGCCAATCTCTGTTGGTATTCATTTTTCCAACGGTGTTATTATATACCTTAGCATTTACGTAAGTAGTTTTACCTGAAACGATCTGTCTAGAAAACTCTTGTATCTCAAATGCGCCATATTTACGCGTATTGTAGCAGATATTATTATAAATCTCAACAGTGGCAGGAGTTGATCCCCGAGAGTAAACCCACATTCTGATTGCATTTCCTTGATAATTAGTTAGCTTATTATCGTGAAATTTACCATTTCCTTGCATATAAAAAATTCCGTTGTGGTTGTTATTACTAGTATTAACATTATCAACTATGTTATGGTGTACATTGTAATCTTGTACATTACTGAAATTGATAGCGCTACCTATGTCAGGGGAATTTTTAAATGTATTATAAGCAATTTCAACATCCTTGAAAAAACCTGTATCCTCACCAGCACCATTTAAAGAACCACCAAAAACTATAGAACCAGTATTTTCAAAGATGCAGTTTAAAATTTTGAAGTTTTCGGTTCTTGTAGATGAAGTTCCGTTATAGGCAAGTGATCTTCCATTATCGCTTTCGCCTGCTATACAATAATCGCCAATATTTGTAAAACGCAGGCTTTGTAGAGTAACACCCGACATTTTTCCATACATTTTTATTGCTCTGAATGGATTATTTTTAAATGCAATTCCATACTTAGGACTTTCATTATAATCTCCAACTAGTGAGACGTTTGTGATATTATTGGTTATCAAACCATTGGTAATTGTTACCTGTCCATCGTTTACGATGTAAATTGGCTGAGATGCAGTACCGTTAATATTTTGAATGTTTACCGATAGATAATTTCCACCTTTAATTTTGATTAATTTAATAGTTGATAAATCAAGAGTTTTACCATCAATTGTTAAATCACCACTTCCGGTACCTACTTGGTATGATGGAGTAACTGATACAGGAGTTGTTGGTGTGGGTGCTACTGTAGGTGGGATTATTGGTGTTTCAGCTACAGGTTCAGTAACTAAACCATTCTTTTTACAAGCAGTTGCAAAAACGAGAAAAACCAGCGCAAATAAAATTTGCATTTTTTTAAACTTTTTCATTTCCTTAATGTTTAAAGATAAACTAATAATTGTTTGTTGACCTTAAAACGGGATAACGCTGGATTATTGTGCAATTAAATTCTTGCTTTGTTTTAGTTTTTGGCAAGCTTTTATTCATTTTAGTTGTTAGTTTATGGTTGAACACAGTATTTTGTTTATAATGATTGCTATGTTTTTGTTTTAGTACGTTGCTTTTATGACACTAATATTACAAAGCAAAAAGCATTTTGTAAATGCTTTCTAATTGCATTTCAACCCTATTTTTATGTTTTGTAGTTGTATCTTAAATGTCTACGTATTAAAAATAATACACGAAAGCTAATATTGGTATGTTTTTAGTGGTTTGCTTAGTATATTGCAATATATGTTATTTTATGTGATTAATCATGTAATAATCATTAAGTTTTTATAATCTTATTAAAGATTTCATCTTTTGCATAAATAGCAACCAATTACATAGTTACTATTTCTCGTTTTCCTTGGCACGAAAGTGTAGGTGTTTGGCAGATTATCATTTTTTTACCGAAAAATTGATATAATCTGAAATAGTTTTTATTATTTTATTGAAAATTTATCCCTCTATATATAATTGAATTCATGAATAAAAACCTGGTGCTGTTGTCTTACGGCGGCGAAACCGAATATAAAAGAGCCCTATTTTGTATTCATAGCTTTTTTGCATGGAATTTTGACTCTGAGAATATAAGAATTATCGTTTATACAGATTCACCATCTTTCTTTGTTGAGTATATTGATAATCCCGCTGTAGAATATATATTGTTAACTCCCGAACTTTCTATAGAACTACAAAGAAATACAGACTATATACATTTAAAAAAGGTTGGAGTTATTGAAATGACTTTTCAGAAATATCCAAATGATGATCTATGTTTTATTGACACCGATACTTTCTTTATCCAAAATCCTGCTCATATTTTTAATAATTTTGATAGTAGAAAATCTTTTTTGCATAAAAAAGAATATCAATTATGTGATGCGGTAGAGCAATTTTCTTCTTTTGGACAGGGTCATTTCCCTCAATCTTTTATGAATTTTATATCATGCAAAAAATTTATTGTTGGGGGTGAAGAAGTTATTTTTGATGGTACTTATTTTAGCTGGAATACGGGCGTTTTGGCCTTGAATAAAGATTTTGCAAATTTGATGGATGATGTTACAGATTTGACCATCCAATTTCACGAAAACTCCAGATGGTTTGTTAGTGAACAGTTGGCATTCTCTTTAGTTCTGCAAAAAGTTACAGAAATCCGTTCGGCTGAAAATATTGTTTGCCATTATTGGGGCAAGAGGCAAAAAGTAATGATGGATATATTTTTAACTAAATTATTTCGTGATAAATCTGAGCTCGCACAATATTTTATAAATTTTACCGAGAATAGTAAAAAACTTTTGATACGTATCGAAAATGATTTATCACTAGAACAGATAAAAATTGCTAAAGTCCAAAATAATTATTTTTATGCATTTAAGCAGATTTTAAAGCTCTTTTTGAGAAGGCCTTTTCAGAAAGATATCTATAAGCAAATCTATCAGGAAATTGTTTAAAGGCTAAATTAGCTATTCTGCAAAAATAAATAGGAGTATGGATTTGCTACAGGACTTTTGTAAGGGTCAAACAATCCTATATATTTTACAGGTTTGGTAGTGTCCATTCTATTTAAAAAGAAATCTGTTGAAAGTAAATAATATTTTAAAAGATCATTAATATTATTAGAATCAAACGAATTATATCTACCGAAGTATAGCGCTTTCCACTTTAAATTTGCAACAACATTATTTGCAGAACTTCCAAAGTAATCATTAATATAATTGTTTATTCCTTTTTTATCCAGTTTCATATATCCCAACTCTTTTTCAATAAGCTTTTCAGCATATTTTTTAATATTTGGTGATACAAAATATAAAGAAGGAGGTATAGCTACCATACCAACAGCGACACCTGTTATCAATAAAAATTTTCTTCTTTGCATATCAAAACATTTTATCAGCAGCGTGTAGAGAAAGGGCAGATAATGTTAAACTTGGATTGGATGCGCTGTATGTTGTAAATGCACCAGCACCCAATACAAAAACGTTTCTATATTTATGATGAACTAAATGTTTATCAACTACACCAGATTCGGCATCTTTTGACATTCTGGTTCCACCAATTATATGACCCTCATTTGGAAAAGGATCTAAATATTTGAATTTTTCAACTGGTAAGCATGATAATAAGTCTGGTAATTTTTCTTTTGCATTTGCTAATGCCTTTTCAACGTATTCAGATCTACCTTTAAAATGAACCTGCGGTTTTAATTTGTTATCAGATGTGGTAATGTAATTATTATCAGCAGGAATATCCTCAAAAATAAGTCTGAAACTCGCGATATTCAACCACTTCTTATCTTCAAATCTTAAAAATGGAGCATTATTAACTTCAATTAAGCATGCAGCGTGGTCTTTTCTATGCGGTCCATCGTAAAGCATGTATCCATTTGCATTAACCCAAGTACTACCGCCAGCGTTACTTAAATCATCTAAATAAATTAAAACCTGTACACCTAGTTGTTCGCCAAAACCCTTACCTGTTAAGGGGTTTTTGTCACCCGAATTAAGTAAAATATTTGAGTTAAAAAATGGATTTGCACCTAAGGCTATAACCTCTCCCTCTATTTTATATTCTTTATTTGATTTAACATAACATACATTTCTTGCTACGTTATTAACGATTTCTAATTTATAAACCTCAGCGCCGTAAACTATTTCCACCCTTGAATCCTGATAGATAGTCATACCAGAATTTTCTATACTAAATTTAGCATCTACCGGGCATGTGCCACAAGTACTTGATGCCATACACGCATTACGATATTTTGTTGCCATGCTCGCTCTTGCTGTGGGTTGGCTTATGTATTGATTACCGTATTTTTTATGCAATATATCATCAACCTTACTAAATTTATGCGCTGGCAGTGGATACTTACCATTTTTTGGAAATGGGGTTTCATCAGGTCCTGAAATTTGCATAATCTGCTCAGCCTCCTCATAATATGATTCTATATCATTATAAGAAATTGGCCAATCCTGAGCAACACCATATAGCGATTTCATTTTAAAATCAGAAGGCATAAAACGCGGTGTGCAGCCCCACCAACAGTTAGAACTCCCACCAAAACCAGTTGTGAAATGCCAATCTTTTTTAGGATTAAAGTTTTCTACCAGGTCATCCCATTTTGGTTCGTATTTTGAATTGGGTAAAGTTTCGCCTCGCCTAACTTTTAACTTCTCTGCATGACTATATAAATAACCTCGTTCCAACACGAGAATTTTTTTTGTTGAATCATTTTTGGATAGATATTTTTGCAGAAAAAATGATGAGGCGAATCCTGTTCCAACTATAATCAAATCATATTTATCGTATTTCATCTAATCTATCTACTGTATTTATAATTATTTGCGTTACTTAAAAGCCAGTGTAGCCAAGGTATATCGATAAACATTAATACACACAATAAAATGGTAAATAATACCAGGTACAACATAAACCATTTTCTTGTGTACAATTTCTCCGAACCTTGCACCGGCGAATCATCGAGTAAACCAATTTTAAGGTACCATGCAAAAAGTAATGCAAAAAATGGAAAACTTATTAATAATTCAATCCTATCTTTTATCAGGAAAATCCCCATAAAAAACGCACAGGTTATAGCATAGAAAAACATTGAAACCAGCAAACTGTTTTCACTGTAGAATTTAAATGATTTTCTATACAAACTAGCAACTTTAGGATCGCCAATTAAGCGGTATTCTGCAAATCTTTTTGTGGCCATTAAAAATGCACCGCCCATCCAATAGGCAATAATTATACTTGCAGGCGGAAATGTGTTGATCCAATCTAAATCCCATTTACTGCTTGGAATGCCTAATGCCGGACTAAAAATGAACCATCCGGCAGCAAAGCGAATAGGATTGTTTACCGATTCGGTCAATACGTCCAGAAATACTCTATCCTTGCTTCTAAATGGTTTAACGTTATAAATAATCCCCATTATTAAGAGGAATATCGCGACTGACATAAATTTGATAGAAACGAAAAAAGAAATGGTAATGCCTATTAATGCTAATAATGCATATTCGGTGTATACAATGGAAGGTTTAACAATTGTAACTACAGACGATCGCTTATTTTTTAGTGGATGGTACTTATCAAAGCTAGCATCTAAATATTCATTAATTACATAATTTGCCGATGCAATAAGACAAATACTCGTTAAACCGAAAAAAATCTTTAAAAAAATAGAGCCATTTAAAGTGGTGTTAAATATAGATAGGGCAAAAAGCATTCCGGGTATCATAAATAGGTTCTTCACCCAATTGTCTGGTCTGGCTATTGCTATATATTCTTTTAAGCCTGCTGGACGAAGTTCGGTTTCCTCGAAATTAATATCAGATGTGGAGTTTCCGGGGATGGTAATTTTATCGATCATGTTTAGGGATTGAGCAATTTCTTAGCAAGGTGCTTATATAATGAGGTAGATGCAGCTTCTTTTTCAACAAGAAAGAATGGCACATTCGCATTTTCGGCGCATTTTCCATCCAATTCTTTTCTATCCCCAAAAAACAAGCACCTGCTAGTGTCATTTATATTAAATTTCGATTTGATAAAATTTAAACCAGCAGAATTTGGTTTCATGGCATTGATATTTGAGTCAGTTGAGCTTACTAATAAATCTGCTTTCAAGTCCATTGCTTTAAGTTTGTTCAATGAATCGTAATCAGAATAAATTGCAATTTGAATGTTTTTTTGAGCTAAGGTTTCGAAAAATAAATTAATACCAGGATAGCTACACTCTTTTAAAAAACGATTGGGAAAGTTAAATATCCATTTATCTACAACTCTTTTAATGTGATCAATCGGTTTATTAACCTTTTCCTTACACCACAGATATTGCTGCTCGGCTAGCTCTGGTGCGCTTAAGCCCTGCTTCTTTTCTCGTTCTTTTCTAAAATGATAGAGTATTTGAAGCTCATTAATCTTCCATGGGTGAAGCAAAAAATATGAAACTAAAGCAAAAAGCATTTTTTTTCTGAGTTGGCTTTGGTTATATAAAGTGCCATCAACATCAAAAATTACTAATTCCAAATTATTAAGGGATACATTTTTCACCTAGGGGGAGATTAATTAGTGTAAAATTATTAAAAATTCCGATATTGCAGAATTCCCGATGGCTTATTCTCATGTTGCTCTTAAAAAAAGAATTAAATAACTATAAATTAGTCGATTGGCTAATTGTTTTGGTCGTTTTTCTAGGCACTTCCTTAAGACTTTTTCATTATATAGCTGATAGATCACTATGGTTAGATGAAGATTACCTCGTTTCTAGCTTATTGCGGTTTGATTATAAGCAACTTATTGGTAAACCTTTAGATTATCAGCAGAAAGCACCTATTGGATTTCTTTTAGTTGTTAAATTTTTTTTAAAGTTGCTAGGAAACAGTCAGTATAGCTTGAGGATTTTACCTCTATTAACAGGTATTCTATCAATTTTTGTATTTATTCCGGTTGCAAAATTTTTCCTTAAAAAATGGGGACTGTTTATTTCCATTGCCATTATATGTCTATCTCCAGCATTTATTTACCATTCAGTAGAAATAAAACAATACTCAACAGAATTACTATGCTCAATTTTGGCTTTTTATGTTATTCTACGATTTAAAAATTTAGAAAATATATCTGATTCTATCATATTAAGTTTTTCCGGGGCCATTTTATTATGGTTTTCTTACTCATCAGTATTTATTTTAGGTGGAATTGGTATTGGTTTATCGCTTTATTACATGATAACTAAACAATGGCGGCTTTTATTTAAAAGCTTTATTCCCTTTTTTACCTGGTTAATTAGCTTCATTACTTTATTTTTTTTATTTATAAATAAAACTCCTGATGCGGAGTGGGTTGTTACATGGTTTAGGTTTTACGATAATTTCATGCCTCTGCCACCAAAATCATTATCTGAATTAAAATGGTTTTTTACAAGTTTTTATCGCATGCTTGACTATCCGCTTGGGTTATTATGGAATTTTGCAAGCGATGGTGGCGATGGACATTTATTAAATATTATCGTTAAAATGCCATGGATACCACTTACACTAATCTTAGGTGGAATTTATTGTTGTTTTAAATCATCTAAAGAATATTTTTTTTTATTAATTACGCCTTTGCTACTGGTATTTTTAGCCTCTGGTTTAGAATATTATCCATTAACAGAACGCTTCTGGTTATTTATAGCGCCAATATTTATAATTTTTGTGGGTATTTGCATTGATAACATTAATTCTGGTAAAAAAACTAAACTTTTAAAGATAACATTGGTTGTACTATTATTAATTTCCCCTTGCATACAATCATTTAAATCAGTTGAAGATGAGAGTACCTTTTACGTTCATAAAAAATCATATCAAAAGGAAATATTTAATATGGTAAATTCTGAATATAAGGATGGTGATGCTGTTTATGTATATTGGAATGAACTTTCAGGATACAACGTATTTGAAAAACTGAATAAATATAAATTTTACGCAATAAAGGGGAGGGATTTTCGGGGAATTTCTAAAAATCTTGCTGATTATAATGTAAATTTAACCCAGGATTTTAATAAATTTAAGAAGAAAAAAAGAGTATGGGTTATATTTAATAATCGATATCTTTCAAACGTTGGCGATCCCATTAATATACCGAAATGGTATTATAACAATAAAAGCGTTCCAGCAGAAAATCTTCGAAGTCAATTATCAAAAACCGGAAAAATTATTAAGTCAGTGGAAACACTGGATATTAGCGTTTATTTATTTAAGATAGAATAGACGCCAATTTTAAATTGTCCCTAAATGCGTATTGCACATATTTTAATGGTTCATAAGAATCCACGGCAAGTTTTGCGACTAGTAGAACGCTTGAACCATCCATTTTTTGATATTTATATACACGTAGATAATAAGGTGGATATATTAGAATATGAATTCTTACTAAAGATACCAAGAGTTAAGTTTATAAAATCCAGAATTACCTGCAACTGGGGTGGCTGGAGTTTTACCAATGCAATAATTCAATCTTTAAAGGAGGTTGTAGATTACAATCAAAACTATGATTTTGTTAACCTAATAAGTGGACAAGATTATCCGATTCATTCTTCTGAATATATTTATGAGTATTTTTCAAAAAGATTGGGCAAAAATTTCCTACACATAGAAGAAAAAGATTCGGTTTGGTTTAGTGAAGCTTTAGACAGATACGAAAAGTTTCATTTTACAGATGCCAAATTTAAAGGCAAATATTTTCTGCAAAACATACTTAATCTGGTTAGTAAAAAGCGTAAGTTTCCTGATGGCATGGAGTTTCACGGAGGGAGTAAATCGTCTTGGTGGACGATTAGTTACGATTGTGCAGTATATTTAACATCGAAATTACATAACAATAAAGAGCTCAAAAAATTTTTTAAATATAGCTGGGGCTCTGATGAGTTTGTAATTGCTAGTATAATCATGAATTCTGAACACGGCAAGAATACAACAAATGATAATTTGCGATATATTGAATGGCCGGAAGATAGTGCTCATCCAAGAATACTAAGTATAGGCGATTTAAATGCAATAACTAATTCAGAGATGATTTTCGCAAGAAAGTTTGATATTGCGGTAGATGCTGAAATTTTAGATAAACTTGACAAAATGCCTTAAGATTAGCCTCCTTTTATAATATAAAGACCTTCTTAGATTAAAGTTGAAATTTTATAAAATCTTTTTTTGAGCTTTATCTTTTTTCATTTTACGATTAATTTCTCGCTCAATTGCCTCAATATAAATTTTTGGAATCGTTTTTAATGTGTAGGGAACGCTTACACTAAAAGATTTTTTTAGGAGTTTTATTGAATTCGAGATGTTGTGATTTCGCAAGAGATGATGTTTAGATAGCTCTACCAAACTTTCCATATACCTTTTTTGCATTATCAACAGTTCTTTTTTTGTTAAAAGATGATTGAATTTATCCATCTTTAAACTTAAGTCGGCAATGTATAGATGTTCTAAAACCTCATGCCAATGTCTGCCATCAAAAATATTAATATCATCAATACGTTTTCGCCATAACCTTTCTAAAGAATATGCAGCCTTTGGCTGTTTATTTAAAATCATCTCTAAATATAAATACCAATCATCTCCAATATTTATATTTTCTGCCCAGCCAGAAACTATTGAAGATTTTCTTAATACAACAGATGATGATGGAGAAGGACAAGCTTGAATGTAAAGTTCTCTCAGATCTGCATAGTCTAAATTTACCCAATCACCTTTTCTGTTATCTTTATATTTTTTTAAATAAGGGTCGTTAACTAAAAAATCCCAGCTATCTCCAACCTTTTTATCCTGGTCCCAATTAGCAAAAACGAAATCTAAGTTATCTGTAGTTAGCTTATCTATACACTTTTGAAGGAATTCAGGATACCAAATATCATCAGAATCAAGGGACGCAATCATTTCGCCATTCGATTTACTTAAGCCCAAATTTCTGGCAGAAGCCTGGCCACCATTCTCTTTGTAAAAGTATTCTACCGTTGGGTATTTATTTTTGACTAATTCTGCAGTATTGTCTTTAGAACCATCATCTATTACAATAATTTGTTTATTTGGATAGGTTTGATTTATAGCACTTTCGATAGCGTCACCAATTTTGGATTCTCTGTTGTAAGTAGGTATTATGATGGTAACAAGAGTAGGGATGTTCATTTTGGTATGCTTTTCAAGGTATTCAAAAGTAAGTATAATATGTGTGCTTCTATGCTTTAAGTTTATTATTAATAATCTGTTTTGTTATTAGTTTAAAGTCTTTAATAACTATCCAAATATTTTTCGGAAACAATATGATATGTAAGATTAACATTAACCAACCGAATTTGTTATGTAGAGATAAACTTAATAATACGGCAAGTGGCATAAAAACTAAATACAAATCATTTAATAATAATTGAGACGGCTTATTTGTAGGGATAATTATTAAACCAGTTTGGTATTTTAATATAGAATATCTGCCAAGGGTTAACAATATATACGCAAAAACTGCTAGCGCTATGTATAGATTTAAAATATTATATAATATTAAAATTGTACCAATCATCTCAATTCCTAAAATAAAATATTCTGTTTTACGGAAGTTGAGCGGATTTACCGAGGTTGCATAGGTTGTTGTTTTACTAATCAGGTCGTTTTCTCTATCATGAAATTGATGCACCAAAATTCCTCTAATGCCATAAAATAATGCCCATAAAGCAATAGAAATCATCCAAAATATATTTTGTTTATGTCCAATTGCAAAGGGGATGTGAGCACTCATTAATAAAGATGGAAATAGGTGAGCGCCGCTTGCATCACATAAAACACCGATAAAACCAGATTTTTTAAATCTAAATGGAGGAAGAGAATAGGCCGAAAATACCACATAGGATAGCGTGAAGAATATCAATGAAAGCGTATCTGGCCAGATATTGTAACCGAAGAATATACCAATTATCAAACTCAATAAAACTACAAGGGTTCTACCTAATTTTGACATGGTTGCCATTCTGTTTTTTTTGCCAGCAATTTGATCTTCTTTTATATCAGCCAAATCATTAATTATACTAACATAAACTGCCCCAAAAATTACAGCCAGTAAAACTTTCAGAATAAATAGTATTGTCTCTTCAACTTCCAAATTATAGAATAATGTTGTACTGTAGCCTACACTTAATATTGGAATTAATTTATATTCCCACCATTCGTTGTATCTGGTAAATTTTAGCAGTTTCATTAATCCGTTTTCAAACTCTTTAACACTAGGTCTGCAAAAATCTTTTCTGGGTTTGGAGGCAAAACCTGTTTAATATATTCTGCAGCTTTTCTACCAATATCTTCCCATTCAGATGATCGTTGCCATGCCTTTTCCATTGCTAAATCAAATGAATATTCATCACCCTCTCCAATAAATCCAGTTATACCATCTTGAATAATTTCAGCATTTCCACCAGCATTTGATGCTATTGTTGGTCTGCCGAAAGACATCGCTTCGATGATGGTTAATGGAAGCCCCTCACTTCGGGAAGGTAAAATCAAGGCATGATGTTCCTTCCAAATTTCCCGAATGTCATCTGTATAACCCTTAAAATAAATATTGCGTAAACCGAATAATTCGGCCATGTCTTTAAGCCCCTGTTCATCCGGACCTTTTCCTAAAAACGTTATGGATAAATTCCTTTCCCGCCATTTAGGCGAGTTTAAAATCCTCAATAAAATATCCTGACCCTTATCAATTACAAAAAGCCTACCAACGCAGGCTAACTTTATAATTTCATTATTTGTTGGATAAGGTAGCGGGTTAACTTCTGTTTTTACCGGATTTAAAATAATTTCGCTATTGGGTAATCTAACCCCAAATTGCTCTTCGGTTATTTTTAAATTATGTTTTGAAACGAATAAACATTTTTTTGCCTTTAGCAATGTTTGCTTCATATAATTTCTGTCACCTTGGCTAGGCCAATAAAACTCAACTGCCTTGTGCGCAACAATAATATATGGTATGTTTTGCTTTAAACATTCGTAGGCAAAGCTCAAACCATCAAAATTTATACCTTGAGAAATAATGGCAAAATCGGGACTGTCTTTTGCTAAAAAATTAGATATATTCTTCGCAGATTTATTCCAGCTAAATTCCGCAATACCCAATTTATCAGCAATTCTACCAATTACATGACCTACCTTCGCAGTTATTGATTTGAGCCTTTTTAATTTCCCATCAAACTCCCTAATTTGTAAACCTTCTTTAATGAGATTTTTAAATTGTGGATGCTGTTTGTTAACACGGTTTTTATAAAGAATAACATTATCAACTCCATTAGATTTAAAATGAGGAATACTTTTTGCCCAGAGCTCTTCACTTCCTCCCCAATCATCAAGACAGGCCGTGATAATTACTAATTTTTTAATTCTATTGTTGCTGTTAACCACTCTTATTAGGTTGATTAGTATTTATATTTAATTCTGTTTTTTAATCCTCGAAGAAAAATTCCTGATTTTATTCTATACAAGAATTCTTTAAGCAAATTTTTGTTTGTAATTCCGGCTAACGGACTCACAAATTGCATATTTGGGTCTACTACTGCAGGTTCTGGTATTTCTTGCCATACAACTTTTCCAAGATTTGTAAAATCTGCAATCTTTCTTTTTGATTTTGCAAGTATCGCTTTTCTTGATACCCAACCTTGCATATAAGGAGGATACCTTATGATTTCTATCTCATCATAATATGGTTGAAACAACTTGATAAAATGTTCGATATGCGGCGATACTAAATGTTCGTGAAATATTCCTGTACCAGCCTCTAACCATGACCATGTTACACTAGTTAAATCTAATTTTCCGCCAAATACATCGATTTGCATTTCATAAGGAATCGTAACATTTGGCCTAACATCCTCCAAATCAACAATTGGTAAAAATACATTTCCACCTTCACTATTCCATGATATTATATTGCTTACAACACTTTCTACTTCCTTAACACAATTTACGTAGCAATAAGCGCCCCACATACAACTTATTAACGACCATTTATTATGCCATTCTGGTACATCAACTCTAAAATCACCTTCTTTAAAAAATTCAGCATCAGGATTTGCGACCTTAGCAATCTCAAGCATTTTCGGTGAAATATCTAATCCAGCTCTTTTTATTTGTGGAAATAAACTTAAAAAATAACCAGTTCCACAACCTAAATCTAGCCAAGCGGTTTGTTTATTAATAAGTTTTTTAAAAACATTAACCTCCGTATCCGAACTAACTTTCGAGAAAGGATTTAGTAAGTATCTTTCATTGTAATCGCTAGCATAACCATTATCGTATATCTGCCAAAGGTCTTCTTTTTTCATTTCTCGTTAGTTAGTTTTTCTTTTGATTTTTAGTATCAATATCTTTTTTAAACAATAGGGCATAATCTCCTTCTTCATTTATCAATTTATTGTGAGAACCTTCTTGTTTTATCTCGCCTTCAGAAATAACATATATGTAATCTGCATGTTCTACTGCAGAAACCCTGTGGCTAATTATTAAAGCTGCCCGGTCACCTATTCTAGTTCGTAAAGACTGGAAAAATTCTCGTTCTGAAAAAGCATCTAAAGCACTTGTTGCCTCGTCTAATATTAAAAGGCGAGCAGGGCTGTACAAAGCACGGGCAATTGCTAATTTCTGCCATTGGCCAATACTCACTTCATGTCCATCATCAAATAATCTTCCCATCATAGTTTGATAACCATCAGGAAAATTATTTATGTATAAATCTGCTCCGGAGTTTTTTGCAGCTTCAATAATTTTAATTTTATCATGTTCTGCATCTATGTTCCCAAACTTAATGTTATCCTCGGCAGAAAAATTATACCTTCCAAAATCCTGGTAAACAACGCTTACCTCTTTGTGATAATCATTTAAGCTAAAGTTTTTGATATTGATATTATTTATATCGATTGAACCTTGAGTTGGGTCATAAAGTCGTGATAAAAGTTTTATAAGAGTTGTTTTTCCTGCACCATTCAGGCCAACAATAGCAATTATTTTGCCACTTGGAATATTGATGTTAATATTCTTTAAAACTGGCTTTTTTCCATGAGGGTAGGTAAAAGAAACATTGTTAACCAAAATATTTGTTGCCTCTTTTGGAATAGCTATTGTATTAGCCTTATCAGTTATAACGGGCTTTAAATCAAATAAATCAAAGATGCTGGTAACAAATATATTATTTTGATATAGTTTTGATATACAGGCTGCTAAAGCTTGCAAGTGATTAAAAGATTGAGGAAAAACTACTAGAAATAATGTAATATCACCGACACTTGTTTTGCCTGTTATAACTCCGTTAGCAATATAACCTACACATGCAAAAAAACCTGTTGTGGCTAAAATCGTGGTTACAATTTCATTTAACATACTCTTTTTGCTTATTGTCAGTTTTTCTGATAACAGCATTAATCGAATGTTTAAATATAGTTTTCTAAGGTAATCTCCAATACGTAAGCTTCGAACATCTTTGGCCGAAGTATCTGAGGTTATTAAGCCACTCAAATAAACAGATTTCCGCTCCAAAGATGTTTGCTTCATTCTCCAACTATGTAATTTTTCTGCAAATTTGATTCGAACTAACATTGTAGGGAGCACAAAAAGAACAAGTAAGGGGAATAGAAACCAATCGATAGATAATATCACAGAACCTAATGCCAAAAGCATCATTAAATTTTTTAGGGTTTCTATTAAATTGGTTACTACAGCATTTGGGCGTTCTGGGCCGGCTTCTTTAGCTCTTTTAAGAATATCAAAATACGCCGGACTTTCATAAAATGATAGATCTAATTTGATTGCACTTTCATGAATTTTATCATCGATAAATTCTGATACTTTAGCTGCTTGAATTTCTGTGGTATATGCTGAAATTGACTTGGAAACAGCATAAAGAACAGCAGAAATGGCGGCTAATAAAACATAAATGAAAATATCTTTACCATTTTGAACATCTACTTTAGCAAGCTTATCAATTAAAATTTTTAAAAAGTAAAGGGAGCAGAAAAATAAAGCACTCTCAACAATAACCATAGAAATAGATATTACTGTCGATTTTGGTGCTACTGACCAAACAAGTCCTAATGTGCGCTTAATATTAAGATTGGTTTTTAGCTTTTTAAACTTTTGGGCAAAAGAATCTATCATTAATTATTGGATGTTTTAGGATGATTTGGATTTATTTGGAATGATTTAGGATGATTTTAATTTCCATAATGAACCTTCATATCTGAAAGGTTTAAGATTGATATAATATTTTTGAGGCTCAGAAATAAATTCAAATTCCTTACTATAATTTGTATTTAATTGCGCTTCTAACTTATGCTTACTAAAAAATGTACAAGGGTATGAAGCTTCAATGCCATAAAAAACCGGAGGTACATTCTGAATTGTTATTCTATCCACTTCATCAGGATTGTAGCCAACCAAATCTAACATCAAATATGGTACATTAAATGATTGAATATGTTGTAAAAGATTATATGGATTTTTGATGTACTGTAATGAACTTGATAGTAATAATAGATCAGGATTAGAATTTGATGCAAGACATTCTTCCAGTGTATAATAGAATTTTACATGCTCGTTTTCGAATTGCTCTTTCCCAATTTTAACATAATTTTCTTGCTCTATAATACACCAATTTAGTTCTGTTAAATGATTTAAATAGTTTATATTTTGATAATAGGATGTTCCAAGGGAACCGCCAAAATCAATCAAAGTAAGTTTGTTGTTATTTCTTGATGCAATTAGCAAAAGTGTGCTTAAAAGATGGTGATTAACAGAAATTTCATCATAAATTAAACCATCTCTTTCATAAACAGCTTCATTATCTCTAACCTTTTGAGTTGTTTCAATTATTCTGTTTAGAATATGATTTTCATCATAACCTTTACATTTCTTCTGCGCCTCATCAAATGAGCTATAATTGCCTTTCCATCCGTATTTAAAGCTATACCAGCGTAAAGTATTTATGATGGGCGGGGCAAACTCTTTAAGAAGATAATGCATAGTAAATTTTTAATTAAATTCGTTTAAAATTTCAATTACTTTCAAAATGTCTTCTTCAGTATGGGCAAAAGAGCAAGGTAAGCTTAATGTTGTTGCATGTATTTTTTCAGAAATCGGGTAAGATAAACTGTTAAAATTTATTAACGCTTTCTGTTTATTCGGAGCAACCGGATAATGGATTTCAGTATCAACATCGTGCTCAAATAGATATTTCTTTAATCTGTCTCGCTCTGGATGCCTAATGTTATAAATGTGATAAACGTTATGAAAATTTTTGTCAATTATTGGTTTAACGAATTTTTGTGTTAAATTGTTTTGATATAATTCTGCAAGTTTTCTTTTATGATTATTGATGCCATCTAAGTGAGGAAGTTTAACTCTTAAAAATGATGCCTGAACTTCATCTAATCTAGAGTTATAACCGATTATTCCGTTATGATATTTTTTCTCTGAACCGTAATTTCTTAACTGTTTGAGTTTAATGTAATCATCTTCTGATTTGCAAATGATAGCACCTGCATCACCCAGTGCACCCAAGTTTTTGGTTGGATAAAAGCTGAAACAACCAAATTGACCAAAGGTACCAGCCAATTGATTTTGATATTTGGCGCCATGTGCCTGAGCACAATCTTCAATAATTTTTAAATTATGATTATCAGCAATTTGTTGTATTGGTAACATCTCACAGCATTGCCCGTATAGGTGAACCACCATAATAGCAATGGTTTTACTGGTTATAGCTTCTTTAATTTTTTCTGGGTCAATGTTATAAGTATCAATTCTTGGCTCAACAAATACGGGAATTAAATCGCATTGTAAAATGGAAAGAATACTAGCGATATAGGTATTCGATGGAACAATTACTTCATCACCTTTTTTAAAATTGCAACATTTTAAGGATAGAATAAGGGCATCTAATCCGTTGGCAACACCAACAACATATTTTTCATTGTGGTAGTTTGCAAATTCTTTTTCAAATTCTGCAACCTCATTACCTAAAATATACCATCCACTATTAAGAAAATCGTTAAACTTGTCTTTAAAAGCACTTTCAAATGGCTTATTAAGCAGTTTTAGGTTTTCATAGGGTATTCTGATATGGCTCATATATGTAGTCTTTAGGATCAAAGGCTGTAGAAGCCAACACTAATAAAATTGCATCAGGAGAAAAATCATGCATCACATGCCAGTCTCTAGGTTCTAAAATCAAACATTTTTCAGGTGAGTTTAAATCAAAAACTTCTCTTTTTTCGCCGTCATTATTAGAAATTTTGCAGGAACCCTGAATGCAAATGGCCGCCTGATAAGTATTATGATGTCTATGTCCGCCACGGGCAGAATCATCTACTGCATATATGTAAAAAAGCCGCTTGATTTCGAAATCAACTACCTTATCTAAAACAGTTAAAATTCCGCGGGTATCTTTAAAAGTTGTGAGGTTAATTATATGGCCCATGTAAAAAATGTGAGAAGTGTTAATAATTTTGCGTCGATCATATCTAATAATTTACCGCTTACATTTTGATTAACTTTACGGATAAAAAGCATTTCTGATTTCATGATTTTTTCAAAATCAGATTCATCTAAAGTTTTAGGATTTGCGCCACCTAATGACCAATCTATGTAACGATAATTATTATTTATAATTTTATCCTTGTAAGCTGAGTTAAGCAATATTGTTTGAAAAACAAACTCATCGCTTGCCCAGCACAGTGAGAAAAAGTTTATAAGTTTTTTATCTTGTTCAACTTTGTTTACAACGTACATTGCAACCTCAGGGCTCAGCATCCAAAACATCGATTTACCGTAAGGATGAAGATTATATGGTATTTTCCTTTTTGGCATTATGTAATTTACGATATTTTCAAGCGTACTTTTTCCTTTAAAGGTGTGATTTGAAAAAAAATATTTTTCCATCCTTATTAAGCCTTCTTTCCAATCATTTTTAATATCCCGGTAGCTTAAAAATTCTTTCCCAATATTCTCTTTGAAAAATGACATCATCTCCTCGGCTGGTTTCAAAGGATAATCTTGTCCACTTAGAAAATTGATAAATTCATATTTAATTCCTGTATCCACAATTTCTTTAATACACTCAAAAGTAGCCTTAACTGTATTATAGCCAGCCCATCTTACATCAACTCTGTTATTAATAAAATATACGTTAGGTATACTTTTTAAAAATAGATGAGGGTTAATGTCGAATTTTTTATCCACGTGAATGTAAAAATCGAAGTCTTTGTGCTCCATATTTTTAATCATTCTTTCAGTTTGTTTCGGATCTGTGTACGTTAAAATTAGATGAGCTACCCGCATAAAGTTTTTTCGGTATGATATTGTAATTAAATTTAGAGCACTCTTAAATTTAATTTAGGTGAAGATTTGATGAGAAACTTTAACCCCCTCAAATGTATAAATTTTAAGCGTAAAAAGCCCGAATATTATACGATAAATTGATTCTTAGTGTAGTTTTTAAGATACTCAGGTTACAATATTCACTAATATAAGATTGAGTTTAGAAATAATAAAACTGTATATCTTATGATATGAAATATCTAATATTTACTTTTACAATAAATGAAGTATGTCTCTATTATTACCGTTAACTTTAATCAGCACCAGGTTAACTTAGAATTTTTAAAATCTTTAATAGAATATCCCTCCAAAAAATGTAAAGTTGAGTTAATTTTTGTTGATAATGGAAGCTCCCTGCAGCACCAAACTGAATACAAAGATGTTTATCCTGAGCTGGTGTATATCCGTTCAGATAAAAATTTGGGTTTTGCCGGAGGTAACAATTTAGGTATTGATGCTGCTAACGGAGATTACCTTTTACTTCTTAACAATGACACCGAGATCACAGATGGCTTTATTGATGCTATGGTAAATGAAATGGAACAAAAGCCAGAAATTGGTCTTCTCTCTCCATTAATTTTATACCATGATGCACCAAGTATTATTCAATACGCTGGTTTTACAGATATGAATTATTTAACCTGTAGAAATAGTGGTATAGGTAGTATGGAGGTCGATAACGGTCAATTCGATAATGATAGCCGCTCAACCGGATTTTGCCATGGTGCCGCCATGATGTGCCGTAAAGCGGATCTGCAACTTGTAGGATTAATGGCAGATGAATTTTTTCTTTATTATGAAGAGTTAGATTGGTGTGAAAAATTCAAAAAGTCGGGTAAAAAAATCTGGTTTACTGGGAAAGCTAAAATTTACCACAAAGAATCTATGAGTGTTGGTAAAGAGAGCGCTATTAAAACTTATTTTATGACAAGGAACAGGATGCTGTTTATCCGTAGAAATACCGGTTTTTTGAATACTTTATTATTTACTATTTATTATATTTTTATAGCCTGTAGCAAGCAAATTATAACTTACTTATTAAAAGGTAGAAAAGACCTCATAAAATGGGTTTTAAAGGGTGTTCTTTGGAATTTTACTAATCGTATTGATAGTAAAAAGCTTGGTATTAATATTTAACTTCCTGTATGATTTTAGTTTTTTGGATTTCTTTATTTATTGTTGTTTACACATTTGTTGGTTATGGATTTTTACTTTTTCTGTTAATTAAGTTAAAGAGGCTTTTTGTAAAAAAAATCGTTTTTAATAGAGAGTATGAACTGCCAACCGTTACCATTTTAGTGGCAGCCTACAACGAAGCAGATATTATACAAGATAAAATTAAAAATACGCTTGAGTTAGATTATCCAAAGGATAAAATACAAATCATTTTTATTACAGATGGTTCCTCTGATGCTACTCCGGATAAAATTAAGCCTTTTACTGAAATTACTTTAATGCATGAAAATGCTCGCACCGGTAAAATGGCTGCTATTAAAAGAGCTATGCCTATGGTAAAAAATGATATTATCGTTTTTACGGATGCCAATACATTTTTGAACAAGGCTGCAATTAAGGAATTGGTAAAGCATTACCAGAATGATAAGGTTGGCGCTGTCGCTGGCGAAAAACGTATTATGGTTGAAGAATTAGCCGATGCAAGTTCGGCAGGAGAGGGCTTTTACTGGAAATACGAATCATATTTGAAAAAATGGGATTACGAATTATATTCGAACGTTGGCGCCGCCGGAGAGCTTTTTAGCATACGGGCTAAATTATATCAGCCGGTTGAATCTGATTCAATTATTGATGACCACATGATTGCAATGCGTATTGCAGAAAAGGGTTATATTATTGCCTATGAAGCTGAAGCTTATGCAATGGAAACTGCATCAGCCAATACGAAGGAAGAACTGAAACGTAAAATTAGAATTGCAGCAGGTGGTTTACAATCTACATTGAGACTGAAAAAGGCTGCAAATCCATTTTATTATCCGGTATTAACGTTTCAATACATTTCTCACCGCGTATTACGCTGGACTGTTACACCATTCTTACTTATAATTGCTTTTCTTTTAAATATTTTTATTGTGGCTGAAACCGGGTTGTTTTTGTACAAGATTCTACTAATAGCTCAAATTTTATTTTACACTTTAAGCTTAGCAGGTTGGTTTTTTGAAAGTAAGAATATTAAGATTAAAGTGTTTTTTATTCCATATTATTTTTGTGTAATGAATTACGCAGTAATTGCAGGTATCTTTAGATATTTAGGTAAAAACCAAAGTGCAGCCTGGGAAAAATCTAAAAGAAAATAATCAAATAATCCAGAATTTTATAGCGTTGTGCACCGAAGACTTGAAAGCCAAGCTTGCAACATAATCATTGTCAATTAAAAAGCTTTTAAGCTCAAAATATTCCGTATTACGCTCTATTCGATTTTGAAAAGTATTTATGGATTCTAAATTATCAACTAACCCTTCGCCTGTTGCTTTCAAAACGGCTTCTTTTCTGGTCCAAAATGTATAAAAGTTTTGTCTGTCTGCCTTAATTAAATATTTTTTTTCATCTGGATGAAAACACGTTTCTATTATCGATTCGAAATCAAATGGCTTAGTTAATGATTCTACATCAATGCCTATTGGCTTAGGGCTAATGGCAATTAAAATTTTATCTCCGCTGTGCGAAACATTAAATTCAATACCGCTTAATTTTGGTTTATTATTGTAGTGCTGACTAAACTGTAGTTCGGAAGGCGTAGTATATAAAATTTTTGATAAGATTAACCTGAGAAAATATTTACTGGTTATGAATCGTTTCCTATCCCTTACCTGAAGATATTTTTCTGATTTTAAAATCTCGTTATCAGATAAAACATCTTCATACTTAGAATAGATATCTTTAAATTTTTCGGCAATATTTATTTTAAAAATATGTGTATGGCTGTTGTCTAAATTCCAGTCTGTAATTTCCCAGTTAATATTATCAATAAATAAATTTTTCATTTAATTATTAAATAGAATTAAGCTTTTTCTGAAGTATTTCTGCAAACTCCTTGTCGTTTGGCGGAAATAAAAATGTTTTGTGGTCGCCAGGTATTTCGTGCACTTCTACACCTTGCTTAGCAAATTTACCCCAACCTAAATGAATTAAATCATCCAGATAATACAGTCTTTTTGCTACTCTAAATAAGGTAACTTTCAAATCTGCTGGTGCTAAATAATAATTATTATGTGCAATATTATAATTTTTATAAATCTCAGTTTCATATTCTGTTAGTACATCTTTAGTTGCAACACTATTCGTTCTAATTTTTTCTATCCTATTTTTAGTAACTGTAAGTTGATAATCTATCGTTTCTTTTGGATTACTTATAAAAGATTTTGTGAAGAATGGAACCTTGTGAAACTGACGTTTAAATTTCTTAAATAAATGATTTGCCTTATCATCCACTACCTCATTATTTCCGGCGTAAGTATCCATAATGCCCAAGAGCTTAATCTCTTTTCCTAATAACTTTAATTCTTTTGCAATTTCAAATGCTATAAATCCGCCGAGAGAATAACCCGCCAATGCATAAGGGCCATTCGGATTAACCTCTAAAATCTCTTTAATGTATCTTTTTGCAATTTCATTTATTGTTGTTGGTACATCCGTAGGATGATTTAAGCCTAACGCTTGCAAGCCATAAACTGGTTGGTCTTTATCGAAATAAGTGCTAATTGATTTAAAAAGTAAAATATTTAAGCCACCTCCATGAATTAAAAATAGCGGCGTTTTACCTCCATCTGTTTTAATCGGCACTAAGGCATCCCACTTAGATTCTGTTTTCCCGTCTGAAAGTTGTCTGGCTAATTTTTCAATCGTAGAATTATTAAATAGCGTTGCAAGTGGAAGGCGTTTACCTGTCGATTTTTCGATGGTTACCATAACCTTTACCGCCAACAGCGAATGACCTCCTAATTCAAAGAAATCGTCAGTTGGTTTTAAATTATCTAAACCTAAAATGTCTTTCCAGATTTCTACAACTAATTTCTCGTTCTCTGAAAATGGTCTGCTTTGTTTTTCAGAAGTGTTTACTGCCTTTTTAGAACTTGGTTTTGGTAATGCTTTTCTATCAATTTTGGCGTTTGGTGTTAAGGGAAAAGTCTTAAGCGCTATAAATTCTTCAGGAATCATGTAAGCTGGTAAATGCTCACTCAGATTTTGCTTCCAATGTTGAACAATTTCTTTTTCAAGATGGATTTCATTTTGAGAAATCGGTGTTCTAGCAAAGTCATATATGTTCTTTTTAAGTTCATCAGGAAATGCAAATTCTGGAATAACCAATTCATCAGTTATAGGAATGAAAACTACATCAAATAGTCCATCTGTTCCATCGCTTGTCCACCTAACATGTGCATTGTAGCCGATTTTTTCACCTAAAGCCCAAAATAAATCAGGACTCAATCCTTCATCAATAGAATTAATTTTAGCTTTTACATCCCTAATGCGTGTGTCAACACTAACTTTTTCCAAAAATTTTATCAAATGATAATCTTTTGCTGTTCTTGAATTGAAAATATTTCTTATTTCAATAACATTATTATCTGGATTTTCATTTAATAAAAGCTCCAGTTGTTCAACTTCTTTAACATCGCTCCAATATTTAAGAATTTGCGATTTCACTTTACTTACAGGCTTATTTACATACAGCCAGATATCGTAATGGTATTTTGTAGTTTCGTTTAAAGACGAACCTTTTCTTAACTGAACATCTACACCCTTTATTTGTGGAAAGAGCTTTGGTAAAGCGTAGAAAAATGCAGGGTCTGCAACAAATTCTTCTTCAATTCTTACTCGATTATCAACAGTATTATTAAAAATCTCTACAGTGTTTGAGTCTGAATCTCTTGGTAAATGGTCCATCGCATGGCACATTCTTAACGAATTTTTGCCTTGCATATCCCCAATAAAAATACAACCTCCATCTGTAATCGATTTAAGGGATTGTTTTATAACATTTAAAAGATAATCAGCATCTGCGAAATATTGAGCCACACTATGGATCAAAACCAAATCAACCGGAGTGTTTCCAATTGCAGAGAAGTCATCAGCCGATGCTGCTAATGCCTTAACATTGCTCCATTTTTCAGGTTCTGAATTTAAATGGAGGTTAATATTATCTATAGCTGCTTGAGCATAATCGGTAGCAATGTAATACTCTGTTTCCGGAGCTAACTCATATAAAATTTGTCCGGCACCACTTCCAATTTCATAAATTCGTTTTGATTTTTGCTCTTTTATCCTTTCAACAGAAGTTTCTATCCATTCTGCTGCTTGTTTTTTTAAATCTTCACTATTTGCGAGGTGTTCAAGAAGCGTTCCATCTATATTTTGGTCAGAAACATCAAGAGATGACTTATTTTCAGCTCCAATTTCATATAAGGTATCCCAATGTGCTTTCCAGGCTGAGTCATTTACATCGTCATTTTTATTTTCAAGCGTTAAATATGCTATTAAACGTTTATCATTCGGAATATCTTCACGAGCTAAAACAACAGCTTGCTTAACACCATTTTGCTTCGATATAATCGATTCAATTTCACCTAATTCAATTCTATGACCGCGAATTTTAACCTGATGATCTATTCTGCCTAAGCATTGGATTTCTCCATTATCAAGAATTTTACCTAAATCTCCGGTTCTGTACAATTTTTTGCCGGTTTTCTTGCTAAAATTATCGGGAACAAATTTTTCGTTTGTAAGTTCAGGTCTGTTTAAATAACCTGCCGCAACGCCTTCTCCGCCAATGTAAATTTCTCCAACTTCATTATTTGCCAATCTGTTTCCATTTTCATCAACAATATATACTTGTGTATTGTTAATTGGCCAACCTATCGATACTATCTTGTCTTCTGCTTCAATCTCTTTTACGGTAGACCAGATTGTGGTTTCGGTTGGGCCGTACATATTCCATAGCTCAGTCGATAGATTAAGTAGTTTTATCGCTAGATCTTTTGGCAAAGCCTCTCCGCCAGAAAGTATTTTTAAATCGAATTTACTATCCCAACCAGAATCTAAAATCATCTGCAAAGTTGATGGAGTAGCCTGAAGCATCGTGATTTTTTCTTCTTCTAAAACTTTTAAAAGGATACGGCCATCTTTGGTAGACTCTGTATTAGCTAAAACAAGCTCAGCACCAGAAATTAAAGGCAAATAGAGTTCTAAACCTGCAATGTCAAAAGAGATGGTTGTAATTGCCAATAATCTATCCGAGCCTTTTATACCAGGACTTGTTTTCATGCTAATTAAAAAATTAGCCAGATTCCTATGGGTAATTTTTACACCTTTTGGTTTGCCGGTTGAGCCTGACGTGTATAAGATATAGGCTAAATCACTTCCCTTTATTTCCTTTTCTTCAAATGTTTTTGAGTAAGATTGAAGTTGTGGCCAAATTTCATTTATAACAACTTCTTCAACATTACTTTGGTATTTGGTATAATAATCATCAGAAAGCAATAAGAGCTTCGCATTAGAATCTTCGAGCATAAACTCAATTCTATCTACAGGATATTCAGGATCAAGGGGTAAATAAACTGCGCCGGTTTTTAATATGCTTAACAAAGAAACCAGCATTTCGGTAGATCGGTCTACAGAAATCGCAACAATATCTCCCTTTCCAATGCCTTTCTCTACTAAATAAGATGCAAGTTGATTTACTTTATTATCCAATTGTTGATAACTCAGCTTTATACCTTCAAAGCTAAATGCAGTTTTATCAGGATAACTTATTACGGATTGAGCTATTAATGTATTTACTGATTCATGCTCAGCTATAAAAACTTCATCGGCCGCTTCAAAAAATACATCTTCTTTATCGGTAAGTTGGGCTATACTACTTTCCGGATTTAATATAATTTTCTCTAAAAGAGTTTTTAAGGTGCTATTAAATGATTCAATTGTTTCTTCTTTAAATAATCCGGTATTGTAAGACCACTCAAGCACTAATCCATCTTTTGAACTGGTAGCGTTTAAGAATATTTCAAAGTTTTCATACGCCCTCGGATTACTGATAAGCTTATAGTTTAAACCATCAAATTTTACTGAATTATCCATGCCCATGTCGATGTTGAAAACGACAGGTACCAATGTAATTCTAGAAGGATCTCTGGGGATGTATAATTTTTTTATAAGTTCACCGAAGGTTAATCTTTGATTATCATAGGCATCTAATACTTCTCCTTTACGTTTTTTTAAATAATCGATAAAGTCCTTTTCGGTATTTATAGTAGTTTTTAAAGGCAACAGATTAACACAATGACCAACCAAATCACACATTTCGGTTGCCGATTGACCAGAAGAGGGTAGGCCTACAACAAGTTCTTTTTGATTGGTTTTTTGATATAGGAAAACTTCAAATGCTGATAACAATGTGGTAACCAGACTACAACCGGCTTTTGCACCAACACTTTTAACTTTATTTATAAAATCTTTATCGTATGGATAATCGATTCGATTTCCTTTATAAGTTCTCGGAGATTGACGTGGATAGTCTGTCTGTAAATCTAAAACCGGTACATTATTTTTAAAAATATCCAGCCAAAAGTTCTCAGTTTTTCTAAAATCATCAGATTTTTTAAACTTGGCTTGTGCTATCGCATAATCACTTATTTGTGCAGGGCGGTCCAAATTTAAGTTTTCACCGTTGCTGTAAGCATTATACATTTTACTTAAATCTTCTAATATCACACCAGTAGACCAGCCATCGCCTATGGCATGATGCTTCACGATGGTTAGAAAATGTTCGGCAGTATGTAATTTATGTAAATAAACCTTAAATAATGGTCCTTCATATAGATCCAGTGGAGTGTCGAGAACCCTTCTGATGAAAGATTTTAAAAGTGATTTTTGCGCTATTGAATCTAAATCACTTATATCTACAAGTTCAAAATCAACCGGTAAATTTTTATATATAATTAAAGATTCTCCGTTGGGGCTAATGGTAGATCTCAAAGCCTCATGACGTAAAACTAAATCATTTACAGCTTTATTTAGGGCATTAAAGTTTAATTCGCCAGTTATTTCTAGCGATACAGATTCATTGTAAGATAGATTTGCATCCTCACCACCAATAATACAAGACAGCCAAATTTCTCTTTGGGGCTCGTTAGTGGGGGTGATTTTTTCAATTATCTTTACCTCTCCAAAAGGATCAAAATCAACTGGAGTAAAGTTGAGCATAACTTCTATTTTATAATTTAATTTACCTGAAGGTATTTACCTGGATTTGCTTCGTCTTTTACAAACCACGCAGGATTTCCATCTTTATCTTTCCCTAATCTTGCATTTGGAGCTGGTGGCTGATTTAAATCATCTAAAAAGTTATTCTCGTCGGGATGTTTGTATTCAGGTATAAATCCTACCTCCTTTAACTCAATTAGAGATTCTTCAAAACATTTAACAATTTGATTAATGTCGCTATTTGTATGAGCTGTTGTTAAAAAACATGCAAAACCTTCCAAAACGTGAATGCCTTTTAATCGCATTAATGTGAAAAATAATTCAGTGTAAGGATATTCCTCAATAAATTTAATTCTCCATAGCGACCCAAATTGAGCCACATACATTGGCACACTCAGTCTTCTGCAAAGTGCATTAACTGTATTGGCAATATATAAACCGTTGGCATTTAGGTTTTCTTGCAACTGAGGTCCCATTTCTTTCAGATAATTCAAAGATGCTTTTGCTGTAGCTAAAGCTAATGGATGCCGAACAAAGGTACCCGCAAAATAGGTTACTCCAACCTCTGGAATAGAATCATCGCCAAATTGCCAGAAACCGCCATCAAGAGCATCCATATATTTCTTCTTACCTGCAATTATTCCAATTGAAATACCGCCACCTGCAACTTTACCATAAGTTCCTAGGTCGGCCTGAATGCCAAATAAGCCTTGTACACCTGCAGGATGAAATCTGAAGCCTGAAATTACTTCATCAAAGATGAGAACAGTTTCTGATTCTTCCGTTATTTTTCGTAGCTTTTTTAAGAAATCAATAGGTTGAAAGTCTGCCCTTCTGCTTTGTACAGGTTCTACCAAAACAGCTGCAATATCGTTGGCACGCTCTTCAATAATTTTAAGAGATTCTTCTGTTCCATAATCCAGGATAAGCATATTTTGTACTGCTTCAGGCATAATTCCTGGTGCTGCAGGGAAGGTTTTCAATTTTTTACTTCCTCTAACAATTACTTCATCAGTAATGCCATGATAAGAACCTGTAAATGCAACAATGGTAGAACGCCCGGTTACTGTTCTGGCTATACGCATAGCACCCAGCACGGCTTCAGAACCTGTATTACATAAACCCGCTCTATCAAAATTTGTAAACTCGCAGATTAACTTTGAAACTTCTCCAGCCAATTCATGTTGAGGCCCGATTTCGTAACCTTTTTCAATTTGCTCGATTAAAGCATTTTTGATGAAATCAGGTTGATAGCCTAGCATATTAGAACCAAAGCCATTTAAGGCATCAATGTATTCATTACCATCAATATCCCAAACACGGCTTCCTTTAGATTTATTAATTACGATTGAATAAACAAGCTCTTTAGTTGCCGGCTTGAAGCCAGATACAACTCTTGGATCGGCCATGTGTGGGCGATGCTGCTGAGTATAAGCTTTACTTCCTTTAGTTTTTTCGTTGTATCTTTTAGTTAAATCAGTGAGGTATTTTGCTTGTGCATCACTTAATGCAGCAGACTGTTTGTCAATTCTGGCTGCAGCACCAAAAGGTTTTTTTATTTCTATTTCTTCCTCAGGTGTTAAATCTGATGATGCTTTAGGAACAGCTGATGCAACTAGATTTGACAACTGAGGTGTAATACTTGGTTGATTATTATTTTGAATAATTTGATTCTGTGTACCACCTTGCAGTAATGATATTTGCATGCCCAAAAGTTGCAATTGCTGACCAATTAAATCTAAAGCAGAACCATTTATAGCTGTATTAGTCGAAATGGGCTGACCTGAATTTGACGGGCTGAAATTTGAAATATTTTGGCTTTGTTGTGAAACAGGCGCCACTGAAATCGCGTCAGCAGGTAAGTTAGCATCCAGATAGTCGGTTAGCAAATCTAAAGTTCCAAATTCTTCATTTAACTGCCTGAAAGTGATAGGTAGAGAGAATTTTTTCTTTAAAATTAGCGCAACCTGTGTAAGTAACAATGAGTCTAATCCAATTTCAATAAAAGTCATTTCCGGTGTAGCATCGTTCATTTCAATACCTGATGCATCTTCCAATATTTCTTTGAGCTGCTTAATTAATGCTTGCTTTCTCATTACTGGTTGAGGTTTGTTTTGTTCGAGAATTATATTTGGTGTAAATGGGCTAATTGCATTTACGGGTTGATATGTATTTTGCATTGGTTCGACCCAATACCGTGTTTTGTTAAATGAATAGGTAGGTATATCGTATACTTTAATTCGTTGTTGGTTTTGATAAAATAGTTCCCATTTAAAATCAAAACCACTCAGCCATAAATTACCAACAGCTTTTAATATAGAATGATAAGCTGTTTGGTCCGTTTTGGGAAAATCCAGAGAAGTGATAATTGTACAGTTTTTTCCAAGATTTTGCTGACGGATAAATGTACTTGTAGCATTTCCCGGGCCAATCTCTACAAAAGCTTTTTCACTATTTTCTTGAAGAAGTTGTGCCGCGGCCTTGTCAAAATTAACCGTTGCTCTTAAATGATTAGACCAATAACATATATCTAAAGCATTTTCATCTGTTAAAATAGTTCCAGTTACGGTAGAATATATTGGTATGGATGGCTTATTAAGGTTTATTTCTTTTAAAGAAAGTTTAAAAGGCTCAACCACAGCATCCATCATGTAAGAATGAAATGCATGGCTGGTTTGTAATTGTTTGTTCGGGATTTCTAATTGATTTAATTTTTCTGAAAATAGCTCAATACTACAATTATCTCCAGCTAAAACTAATAAATCAGCAGAATTTATAGCTGCAATAGATACTCTTTCAGGTAATATCTTTTCTATTTCATCAATTTTTGCCCTAACAGAAAGCATTGTTCCGCCTGGTAACTCGCTCATAAGCTTGCCTCTGGTCGAAATAATTTTCAGTGCATCCTGAAGATTTAATATTCCGGAAAAGTAAGCGGCAACAAATTCACCAATACTATGGCCAATAAAAGCAGTAGGAAAAACGCCCCAGCTCATCCATAATTTAGCTATCGAATAACTAACCATAAATAATGCCGGCTGACTATATCTGGTGTTTTTTATTTTACTCTCGGATAATTCGTTAATTTCCTCCGGATAAATAATTGCTAATAAATCTTCCCCAATTTGATGTTTTAGTAGAGCATTACATTCATCCATTGAGTTTTTAAAAACAGGCTCATGTTCATACAATGCTCTTCCCATGTTTAAAAATTGAGAGCCTTGTCCTGGAAACATAAAAACAACTTCTCTTATGTTTTTTAAACTTTTTTTGGATGGGCTTACTAAACCCGATAAATTATCAATTTGCTTAATAACGTCTTCAGCATTACCGGCGATTGCAAATGTTTTATGATTAAAGTTATGTCTAGAACCATTTAATGTGTAAGCAATATCTGCAAATGATACATCTTTTGCTTGTTTTAAATATTTACTTAAGCTGTATGAATAGCCATTTAAACTATTTTCATTTTTTGCAGACCAGGTTATAAGTTGTAGTGGCTTTGCTGCAGTACTGGTTTGCACAACATTTTCAAATTCCTCTAAAACAATATGAACATTTGTGCCGCCAACACCGAAAGAACTTACCCCAGCAATTCTTCTTTTGTCTGATTCCCAGTTATTTAACTCAGCGTTTACAATAAAGGGGCTGTTTTCAAAATCTATGTTTGGGTTAGGCGTTTTGTAATTAATGGATGCAGGAATTTGCTTATGATGTAAAGCTAAGCTAGCTTTAATTAATCCTGTTACGCCAGCGGCACAAGTTAAGTGGCCAAAATTACTTTTAACCGAGCCAATTGCGCAATACTGTTTTTTATCTTGAGGACCGAAAGCAAGATTTAGCCCCTCAATTTCAATTGGGTCTCCAAGAGGTGTTGCTGTACCATGAGTTTCGATATAGCTAATATCAGCAGGATTTATGTTTCCATCTTCAATGGCCATAGAAATAGCTGCAGCTTGTCCTTCTGCACTTGGAGCGGTAAAACTCGCTTTATTCCCTCCATCGTTATTTATGCCAATACCTTTAATAACTCCAAAGATAAAATCACCGTCTTTAATAGCTTCTTCTTTATCTTTTAAAAGAACCACGCCAGCTCCGTCGCTAAAAACCGTTCCTTCAGCACCCGAATCGAAAGGTCTGCAATGCCCATCATTACTTAGCATAGCACCTTCTTCGTATAAATGCCCAACATTAACAGGTGAATTGATAGTTGCACCACCAGCTAATGCCATTTCACATTGGCCACTGCGTATGCTTTGTACCGCTTGCGCAACGGCTAATAGAGATGTAGAGCAAGCTGATTGAACATTTACCGCCGGACCGGTAAGATTTAATGTGTAAGCCGTTCTTGTTGCAACATAATCCTTATCATTAACTGTTACAACTTGAAATTTACCAGCGTTTTGTATTAATTCTGTGTTCGAAATAACATTATTAGCATAGTATGTATTTACTCTAACACCGGCAAATACACCTATTCTGCCAGCATATTTATCTGGAATATAACCTGTTTTTTCTAATGCTTCCCATGCAATTTCAAGAAACACCCGTTGCTGTGGGTCCATTAATTCTGCAAGTTTTGGATTTATACCGAAGAAAGTTGCATCAAAATCAGCAATATTATCAATTATTCCTCTTGCTTTAATATAATCCGGATCGTTTTTTAAACTTTCTGGAACACTGGCATCCAATTCATCATCTTTAAAAAACCGGGTAGTTTCCCTCCCTTCCTTAAGGTTTTTCCAAAGTTCGTCTATACTGTCAGCACCAGGAAATCTACCAGACATGCCAATAATGGCAACATCGGTATTTTCTCTTTTGATGATTTTTCTTTTAAGTTTTCGAGATAAATCTCGACCATCTAAAAATGCGGCTAAATCAACAATCTTTGGAAACTGGTATATTTTAGTTACGCCTAATGTTAATCCAAAGCGTTCTTTTAATATTGCCACACACTTTTGAGCAAGCAAGGAATTGCCGCCTAGCTCAAAAAAGTTATCATCAACACCAACTCGTTCTACTACTAAAAGTTCTTTCCAAACATTTGCAATGTTAGTTTCTGTTTCATAGTTAGGTGCATGGTATGGGTTGGTTAGAAGGGTTGAAGCATCAGGATCTGGGAGAGCTTTTTTATCAATTTTACCATTAAGTGTTAATGGAATTTCCTGAAGCTGAACCAATAACTGAGGAACCATAAAGGTTGGCAGGCTACGCTCCAAGAAACTAATTATTTCTTTCTTGTCGTATTTACCGTCTACCACAACATATCCAATAAGTCGCTTATCGCCTAATTGTGTATCCCTTGCTAACACTACCCCTTGCTTAACACCTGGTGCTTTTTGAAGTGTGCTCTCAATTTCGCCTAATTCAATTCTATAACCCCTAATCTTTATCTGATCGTCTGTACGACCTAGATACTCAATATTGCCATCAGCTAATCGCTTAACTATATCACCGGTTTTGTAAAGTCTTTCATTGCCATCATAGCTAAACAAATCTGCAATAAACCGCTCTTGCGTTAGGTCAGGTCGGTTTAAGTAACCCCTGGCAAGGCCGGAACCCCCAATGTGCAGTTCGCCTTGCATACCTTCTTTAACCAAAGCTCCGTTTTCATCCAGAATGTGCAATCTGGCATCGGTGAAAGCTTTACCTATCGGCACTATATGGCCATATTCTGTTTCTCTTTTAACTATATGAATTAATTTCCCTATCGTGGTTTCTGTAGGGCCATAGTGGTTTACTATCTGATATGTTCTATCAGCATCTATAATAATGTCCTTGATTAGTGCTGTGTAAAGAGCTTCTCCTCCAAACATTAATATTTTTTTGGGGAGCAATTCAAACCTTTTTAGACTAAGAGATTTCCAGTGAGATGGAACGATTTTTAAAAAATCGATTTCATTGTTTTTAAAATATTGATGAATATAATCAACATCATTAAATTTTTCTTTGGTAAACAGATGTAGTGTTTTACCATACAATAAAGAACCAAATAATACGGTATTTCCTAAATCAGTAGCTAATGTAGCGCCAATAGCGAAGGAGTTGCAAGCAGACAAGGATAGACTATTTTCTAAACCCTCAAAATAATCTAGTAAATTTCTGTGCTCAATGAGTACACCTTTGGGTTTGCCCGTTGAGCCAGACGTATAAATAACGTAAGCAAGATTATCAGCTTGAGCATTTAAAGCAGGTAAACTATTAGAGAACATTAATGATTCAGTCCAATTATCAGATGGATTTATAATTACCTTTCCTTTTGCAGCTGAAAAAAAATGATCTGAATGGTTATCTGAGATTACAACATCCGCACCAGAATCTTCAAGCATAAACTCGACTCTTTCAATTGGAAATTCCGGGTCAATTGGAATATACGCAGCACCTGATTTTAGAACTGCAAGTATTGCAATCGCCATATCCACAGATTTATTTAGGCAAATCGGTACCAACGACTTTTCTGTAACACCAATAGATATTAAATGATTTGCAATCTGGTTTGTTAGTAGATCCAAATCTTTATAATTGATTTGAATGTCTTCAAAAACTATAGCAATTCTATCAGGATATATTTCAGTCTGTTCAGTAAATAAATCAATTATTGTATTCTTATTACTCATATAGAGTGATAATTTGTGGAATATTAAATGCAACTATTTATAAATTATTCTGTATAACTTAATATAGCAGCAGGGAACTATTAAATAATTATTTGCTATTAAAACTGTATAGATTACAGTTGTAGCTTATCTGTGTTTCCTTTTGAATGGTATATCCCGGTGTGTTTTTATTGTCATGGCTTGAGAGTTTTAGATGTGAAAAATTTAAGCTATAATCTTAGTTTTTTTAGGGTAGATATAATTTTTTGTGCGTATAAATACATTCCAAATATAATAAAAAAAGATATTTAAAACCTGTACGAATTGTGTTACTATTAACCATAATCAACAATTTTTTTATTGTATGCTTATAATAGTAGCAAGTTAATCAACAAATGCTTTAAATTTTGATTGTAGTTATATGTATTTCATCTCTAGGAAAGAACTTTATAATGATTTGGAAATGAGAAAGGGGCTTAAATCCATAAGCCCCAATAAACCAAACAAACTATTTATGAAGTGAATATATAACCCACAACAAAATAATTTGTTTTAAAAAAAAGAGATTAAAATTAATTAATCTCTTTAAGCGTAATTTAAATCGTCCCGTTGATTTATATAACTACACAAACCTGACAATTTGCGGTCGATTAAACAATACTAAATATTCAGTATTTTTAAAATAAGTTTAATTTTGCGGGCTGATGAAGTAGAGGATTGAAGCTATACTTTTCTTCAGTAAAAAGCTCATTGCTGGTGTAGTAAATTTCACTTTCCTGATTTCGGGAAGCAACTTTAACAAAGGTTTTATCGGCTGCAGCCTTAAAAATATTTTCAACTAATAACGGGCAATTATTATCTTTTGATAAATGACTTAATAAAAGATGACTCATATAATCAGCCTTATGTTTTACAAATAAGTTTAAGGCTTCGGTATTTGATAAGTGGCCCTTGCCGCTAGTTATTCTTCTCTTTAAATAATAGGGATAACTTCCATTATTTAGCATTTCAGTATCATAATTGGCTTCTAAAAATGCTGCATGGCAATTTTTAAAATGTTTAATTAATCTATCGCAAACGCTTCCGATATCTGTAAATACGCCCACCCGAGTGTTTTTATGCTCTATAGTAAAGCTGTATGGGTCTGCCGCATCATGATGCTTTGCAAAAGCAGTAATACTTAAATTGCCAATTTTAACTGGCTGCAAATCATTAAAAGGGTAGGTGTTATTCGAATCTAAAACTAATCGGCTGTTGTATAAGGTATTTGGTGTGATGTAAACTGGCAGATTATATTTTTTGGAAAAAACAGCAAGCCCTTTTATATGGTCGCTATGTTCATGAGAAATAAAAACAGCTTTAACTTTTCTAATATCTAGGCCCAAACGATACATTCGTTTTTCTACTTCTTTACAAGAAATGCCAACATCAATTAATACGGCTTCTATTTCATTACCGATGTAATAACAATTGCCATTGCTGCCAGAATTTATCGAAGAAAAGTATAATGCCATTGCGTTTGCAAGTTACGGCAAATAAAAAATGCAGACAAAGAATTTTATCAACCAAAATATTTAAGATGCCTTATGTACAATAAGTTTAGATTCTATCATGATTTTTTGATAATCTTCCATTTCAATTTCTCTGTTTATTAGTTTTAAAAGTAGATGGATGGCGTTTTCACCAACAGATTCAGGGTTTTCCTCAACCGATGCAATTGGGGGTAAATCTAAATAATTTATAAAAGAGCTATTTCCAAAACCTATGCATTCAATCTCATTTACGCCTGGATGATTGATACTCCTTAAATATTTTATCGCATCAAATAAAATTGGTTCTTTAAAAGCAACTAAAGCAGTGGGTATATTTTCACTGTTTCCGAATAGTTTTTTTATCGCCGATATGGTATTTTCTTTATCAAAATCGGTGTAGGCAACTAATTCTGCATCGAAAGAAACATTACTATCCTTTAAGGCATTTATGTAGCCATTAAAGCGGTCGTGGGTAAAATTAATCATCTTAGGCCCACCCAGGTAGGCAATTTTTGTATGCCCTCTATCTATCAAAAACTTCGTTGCCTCGTAACAACCCTGAAAAGTATTTCCTAAAACTTTATGGCATTTGATATTGAAACTCGGATTGCGGGTATAGTAAACCACAGGAGTACCAATGCCTTCAAATTGTTCAAAATGAGCAAAATCTTGGGTATTTTTAGAAATGGCAACAATCAAGCCATCAACTCTGCTCTTTAGTAACATATTAGCAAGTTGAATTTCTTTGTCGAAATCATCATGAGATTGAGCAATTATTACATTATAGCCATTTGCCATAGCAAATTGTTCAACACCGTAAATGCTTCTGGTAAAAAAATGGTCGAGCAGATTAGTTAAGATAATTCCGATTATTCTCGATTTCCGTTCCTTTAAATTAATAGCAGATTTGTTTGGTGTGAAATGAAGTTCCTTCGCCATTTCTTGTACACGCTTTTTTGTGTACTCGTTAATTGTAGGGTAGTTATTTAAAGCTTTTGATACAGTAGAAACAGACATTTTTAACCTTTCGGCCAAAAATTTTAAAGTAATCGGGCTATTGTTCATCTTCATTTCCTTCAAATGTGCATAGTTAAGAAAAATGCTTAATTATTTCAAACGTTTGAAATACTTGTACAATCCGTATTAAAGGTTTTTTAACGCAAGTCGTAAATTTTATTACCAGTCATTTTTTACATTCGTTTGTAGTTAAATCATTTTAGATATTCAACTGAAATGGATTTTTTTAAAATAATTAATAAGCTACAAAACATATTAACCAGCAATGTAAATCTAGCCATTAGGAATAAATCAATATATTTGAAATCGTTCATCCTCAATAATAAGAATGAACTTTTTGAACCTTTATTTATTGTTTTATCCCTTGAAACATCATTATTTGGAAATGATGTTTCTAAAAATTTAAATTGATATGCCAAATTTTAAAGTTAGAGCCTTTATAATATTCTTCTCGCTTGTTTACTCGGTAACACATGCCCAGGTTAGCTCTATTCAAAACATTCAGGCTCGTAAAATTCAAAGTTTAAATGGTAAATGGAATTATATTATAGATCCTTACGAAAATGGATTTTATGACTATCGGCATCAACCATACGATCAGTCAAAAACGGCGACCGGGGGTTTCTTTGACGATAAAGAACAAAAAGATAAAACGGAACTAATTGAATATAATTTTGATGGTTCGCCGCAAATGAATGTTCCAGGCGATTGGAATTCTCAATCGGAAAAACTGGAGCTCTACGAAGGAACTGTTTGGTTGCGCAAGAAATTTAATGCACAACCAGAAAAAGCAAAGCGCTATCTTATTTACTTTGGTGCAGTAAACTATGAGGCCCACGTTTATCTCAACGGTAAAAAATTAGGCGTTCATAAAGGAGGTTTTACACCCTTTCAGTTTGACGTTACAGGTAAGCTAAAAGCTGGTAATAACACATTGGTTGTTAAGGCAGATAACGTACGCAAGCAAGATGAAATCCCTACGGTAAATACAGATTGGTGGAATTATGGTGGGATTACCCGTGATGTGTATTTGGCAGAATTGCCAGAGCATTTTATCACAGATTACAAACTTCAACTAGAGAAAGGGAGTAACAATTTATTAAATTTTAATTTAAAGCTAAATGATTCATTTTCAGGTCAGGAGGTTTCTGTATCTATACCAGAACTTAATTTAGAAAAGAAATATAAAACCGATAATGAAGGAAGAATTAGTGACCAGTTTGTTTGGAATAATCTTAATCTTTGGTCGCCCGAAAACCCTAAACTATATACGGTTAATATAAAATCTGGTAATGAAAGCATAGATGACAAAATAGGTTTTAGAACGATTGAGGTTTTAGGAGATAGCATCATGCTAAATGGTAAATCTGTTTTTCTTCGCGGAATTTCCCTGCATGATGAAAATCCACTTTTAGCAGGTCGATTAAGAAGTGAGGGTGATATGCGAATGATGCTTCAATGGGCTAAAGATTTAAACTGTAATTATGTTCGGCTGGCGCATTATCCGCATAACGAAGAAATGCTTCGCTTAGCCGATGAAATGGGTTTGTTGGTTTGGGCAGAAGTGCCGGTTTACTGGACCATTAGTTGGGAAAATCCAGTTACTTATGCCAATGCAAAACAGCAATTAACAGATTTAATTCAGCGAGATAAAAACCGGGCAAGTGTAATTGTTTGGTCTATTGGAAATGAAACCCCATTAAGCGCTCCACGGTTAAGTTTTATGAGCAATTTAGCAGAAACGGCAAGAAGTTTAGATGATACAAGATTAATTGCTGCGGCTTTAGAAGTGCACAGAGAAGGTAATACCATGATTTTAAATGATCCATTAGGTGAAAAAATTGATTTGGTAAGTTTTAATGAATATGCTGGCTGGTATTTCGGCGGCACACCTAGCGAAATCACAAAATATGATTTCAATATCAAATACAAAAAACCTGTTGTAGTAACAGAGTTTGGCGGCGATGCCTTAGCCGGTTTTCATGCTGATGAAAATACCAGATGGAGCGAAGAATATCAGGAAGCATTGTATAAAAATCAAATTACCATGCTAAGTAAAATATCTGCCTTACGCGGGATGACACCCTGGATTTTAGCCGATTTTCGTTCGCCAAGAAGGCAACATCCTGTTTATCAGAATTTTTGGAACAGGAAAGGATTAATTAGTGAAACCGGAAAACGAAAAAAGGCATTTTATGTGCTTAAATCATTTTACGATCAGATGCAGACGAAATATAAATAACCGCATTATTTTTATCAATTTAAAATTTATTAATGACTGAAGAATTGAATATCTTTTCCTTAAAAAACAAAGTAATTGTTGTAACCGGTGCTACTGGCGTACTAGGAGAGGCATTTGTAAACGGACTCGCAGCTGCTGATGCAACAGTTGTTATTATTGGTAGAAATGAAGAAGTTGCCCAAGCACGAGTTAATGAAGTTATTAAAAGCGGTGGGAAAGCAATTTATATAATTGCTGATGTACTTAACGAGGAAGATTTGCTAAAAGCAAATGCGAAAATAACAAACGAATTTGGAAAAATTGATGGTTTAGTAAATGCAGCGGGAGGAAATGTTGCAGAAGCCGTAGTTCAACCTGGTAAAGATATTTTTGATTTAAACATTGACGCTTTAAAGCAGGCATTTGATTTAAATTTGTTTGGTACCATTTTGCCAACTCAAATATTCGGCAAAGAACTTGCAAAGCAAGGCGGTAGCATCGTAAATATTTCATCAGTTTCAGCATCGCAGGCGGTTACTAGGGTTTTAGGCTATTCTTTGGCAAAATCTGCTATAGATAGTTACACAAAGTGGATGGCTGTTGAATTGGCTAACCGTTATGGCGAAAAATTACGCATGAATGCCATTGTGCCTGGCTTTTTTATTACAAACCAAAACCGACAATTGCTAACCAACCAAGACGGAACCTTAACAGCAAGGGGAGAGGCGATTATTTATAAAACACCCTTTAAAAGGTTTGGAAACCCCGATGAATTAATTGGGGCTTTGGTTTATCTGTTAAGCGATGCATCGAAATTTGTTAATGGAGAAACCTTAACTGTTGATGGTGGATTTGGAGCATATTCTGGAGTATAATTTATGGAAAAAAAATATAAAAAATTAGAACAAACCTGGCGTTGGTATGGTCCGAACGACCCGGTTTCATTACAAGATGTAAAACAGGCTGGCGCAACCGGAATTGTTACCGCTTTACATCATATTCCTCACGGAGAAATTTGGCCATTAGAAGATATTCTGGAACGCAAAGCGATAATTGAATCATCTGGTTTAACATGGTCTGTTGTAGAAAGTGTTCCTGTGCATGAGGCTATTAAAACCCGAAGAGCTGATGCAGATAAATACATAGAAAATTATAAGGTTTCTTTAAAAAATCTAGCTCAATGTGGGATTAAAATCGTTTGCTATAATTTTATGCCGGTGTTAGATTGGACAAGAACACAGTTGGATTTAGAAATGGCCGACGGCTCTAAAGCTTTGTATTTTAATTGGATTGATTTGGCTGTTTTTGATATTTATATATTGAAAAGACCACGAGCTGACACCGATTATCCAAAATCTGTTCTTGAACGTGCAGCGGCAAAATTTTCAACATTAAATCAGCAGCAATTAGATGATTTGAGGATTAATGTTTTAATGGGAATTCCAAATGAAAAAGAAATTGAATTGGAAACTTTAAGGAATAGCATCAGCGAATACGAAAAAATCGGCTTCAATGGTTTAAGAGAAAATCTGGTTTATTTTCTATCTGCTATTGCTGATGTTTGCGAGCATGAAGGCATAAAAATGACCATCCATCCTGATGATCCTCCATATCCGATTTTAGGTTTACCACGTATTGCCAGTACAATTGATGATTTTAATTACATCTTGCAAAATGTAGACAAACCTTTTAATGGTGTGTGTTTTTGTACAGGTTCTTTAGGCGCAGGCGTTGATAATAATGCTTTGCAGATTTTTAATGTGGTAAAAGAAAGAGTCTATTTTGCGCATTTACGAAACGTAACGAAAGATGAAGATGGCAGTTTTTATGAAGCAGATCATTTAGGTGGCGATGTAAATATGTATGAAATTATGAAGGCTTTAAGTGAAGAGAATGCCCTCCGTGATAAATCAATTCCATTCAGACCAGACCATGGCCATCAAATGCTCGATGATTTGGCGAAACAATCCAATCCCGGCTATTCAGCTATCGGTCGTTTGAGAGGTTTAGCCGAATTGAGAGGCTTAGAAGTTGGAGTAACTGGTAATTATTAACAAAAGGTTCTGTTTATTTTCAAACAGAACCTTTTTTGTTAGCATATAAAACATCCATAGTGTACCTTTGTTATCAATCATCACTTAAACGTTCTACTTTAATTAAGTAAAAATTTTAAATCGTAATTATGGAAGAACAGTCGAATACTGGAAAAAGAATATTAAAACCTTCGGTTATCCATGATGATTTACCTGAAGTTAAAAAACCGGAGCATTTAAGAAAACATTCTACATCTGATGAGGATATGCTACCTGAGAATCCGGAGAGAAATTATCACCATGAAGAAATTCATTCTTTAACGGATAGCCATGATGAGATTAAGCATGCAGATGACGATATTTGGAATGGTGAAGATGCCTAATTAGCAAGGTTAATATTGCTCTCCAAAAGAAAACCATTAAAATTATACTGGGCAAATTTATTCAGTGCTTCAATCTTATTTTGAACGTGCAAGCGTTTGTAAATGTTTTTGCAATGATTTTTGACAGTATTTTGGCTAATATTCAACTTCTCCGAAATTTCTTTATACAAAAGTCCTTCGCTTAATGATGACAGAACTTCCAATTCCCGATGACTTAATCCAAATTTATTTTCATCAGTTTTCTGTTGGAGCATGCCAATAACTTTTCTTGCAATGTAAGGGCTCATAGGTGCGCCACCGTTATATAATTCTACAATTGCGTTCTGGATTTCTAAATAGCTTGCACCTTTTACAATGTACCCTGAAGCGCCAGCTTTAAGTGCGCTAAAAACATGCTCATCGTTTTGATATCCAGTACAAATAAGAAACTGTGTATCAGGTAGTAAGGCCTTTATTTGGTTAATTAGGTCAATACCACTGAGCATCTTAAGTTTTATATCTATAATTACGATATTTGGTGTATGTATCATCAAACCCTCAATCGCTTCCTCGGCGTTAACATAAATTCCCGAAATGCTAAATAGGTCGTTCTGTTCAATTGCCGAAACCAAAGCTTTACGGTATTTATCGTGATCTTCTACAATAGAAATTGAAATCATAACTGCAAATTTAACTTGTACTAAGATATACATTAATTAAACAATATACTATAATAATGCATTTTTAATACTACATTTGCATAAGTATTATATTTATTAAATATGTAATTATTATACTAAGTGAAAGCATACCTAATCTTAGAATCACCACATAGTTATTGGTCAATATTCGTAATTTTTATTTGTTTATTATGGATAATCCATTACTACTCTTTACGTAGAATTTTTAATCAGAGAAAAAAAAATAACCTTATTGATTCTGTAAATGAAAATGCAATTTATACAGAACGTAAGCGTATAAGTTTAGAAATGCATGATGAAATAGGCCCGAATTTGTCTGCCTTAAAATTATATTGTGAACTGGCGCTCAAAAATGGAAACAGTGCTGATGAGATAAAACAAATCTCTCTAATGGTAAATGAGCTGAGCGAAAAAATTGTTGAGGTAACTTGGAATTTAAATCTTGAAGGTGATACACTGGAAAATTTAATAGACTTTATTTACGAACAATCTCGAAAGCTTTTCGCCTATTCGGATATATCTTTAAAAGTTACATTTCCTAAAGTAATTCCAACAGTTCAAATAAATAATCAATCTAAAAGAGACATTTATTTATTAATTAAAGAATTAATACATAATTCGCTTAAGCACTCTAAGGCAAAACAAGTGCTGCTGGCAATTTCTATTTATAAAGGTGCTATTGTTTTTTTAATTAAGGATAATGGGGTAGGTTTTAATCCAAATATTATCAAATCAAACTCTACCGGTTTAAACAATGCAAAAGAGCGTGTAAAACAACTAAAGGCTAGCATTATGCTGGATAATAGTAACGGAACTATGATTACGGTAAAGATTCCTCTGATAAGCCTTTCGAATGAAGAAAATATTATAAATTAAAAAAGGCTTCCAGTTTGCACTGAAAGCCTTTAAAAAGTACCCCGGAAGGGATTCGAACCCCTGACCCACGGTTTAGAAAACCGTTGCTCTATCCAACTGAGCTACCGAGGCCCATTTTTTTGTGTGTGCAAATATAGAAGTTCTTACGAATAAGCAGAAATAATTTTGAATAATTTCTTAACTATCATTTAACCCTTTAATTATTAGTTATTTAATTTTTGCTTTTATTCTGTTTTTTATTCAAGCTTAAGAATTTTATCTTATGGAAGCCATATCCTTAATCTAATCATCATACTTCAATAATCTAAATAAAAATAATTTGATTTATTTAAATTAAAATTTAGATTTGTCTAAAAAAATATTTAGATAAATTGATATGTCTTTTAAATCCCTATTTATTGCATTACTAATTTCTTTTATTCCGAATATAGTCTTAGGGCAAAAATTAACTTTACAAGGTTCAATTCTTTCCAAAAATTTACCCGTTGAGGGCATTACGGTCAAGCTATATCCCGGAACGATAACATCAAAAACAAATTCATCAGGCATATTTAAAATTGGCGAACTCATTGCAGGAAGCTATCAATTAATCTGTTCAGGTATTGGTTATCAGTCCTTAAAATACAAGGTTGACTTAAAATCTGATTCGACAGTGAAAATCGAACTAACTGAAAATACATCAAACTTAAATGATGTGGTGATAACAGGCATGAGCAGGGCAACTGAATTAAGGAAGAGCCCTGTACCGATTGCAGTGCTTTCTAAAAGAAATATGGATCAAAATGTAAATACAAATCTTATTGATGCTATTGTTAAAGGTATTCCCGGCGTTTCGGCAGTTACAACAGGTCCGAATGTTTCAAAGCCTTTTATACGAGGTTTAGGCTATAATCGCGTACTAACATTGTATGATGGTTTGCGCCAAGAAGGTCAACAATGGGGTGATGAGCATGGAATTGAAGTTGATGAATACGGGATATCAAGAGCAGAAGTAGTTAAAGGTCCGGCAAGTTTAACTTATGGTTCTGATGCACTGGCGGGCGTAATAAATATGATTCCAGGCAGTATTGATATTTCAGATAATACTTTAAAAGGCGATGTAACAATAAATTATCAAAGCAATAATGGGATGGTTGGCACATCATTAGGTTTGCTTTATGCAAAAAATGATTGGAAATATGCTTTTAGGGCTACAGGAAAAGCTGCCCATAATTATTATAATAAGGTTGATGGATATGTTTTCGGTACTGCTTTTCAGGAATTTAATCTATCTGCTTCAGCAAGGATTGATAAAAAATGGGGTTATTCAAAAACTGCGGTTACTTATTACGACAACTTAATGGAAATTCCGGATGGTAGCAGAGATTCTTTAACTAGACAGTTTACAAAGCAAATATTCGATTTTGGAGATGATATAAAAAACCGACCGATTGTTGCTGATAATCAATTAAAAAGCTACGTTATAAATCCGCTCCATCAACATATTCAACATTTTAGATTTTACAATACGAGCCAGATAAAATTTGCAAACAGCGATTTAAACTTTTTAATTGGTGGGCAGCAAAGCGTTCGCAGAGAATATAACCATCCAACCTTCCCAAGTCAGGCGGGCTTAAATGTGGTTTTAAATACCTTAAACTATGATATTAAATATAATTTGCCTGACATTAAAGACATGGAAAGTACAATTGGTATTAATGGTATGTTGCAAGGAAACAGGAGTAAAAATGCAACAGATTTCCCTATACCTGATTATGATTTATTTGATATTGGTGCATTTTATTTTGCCAAGAAAAGTTTTGGAAAGGTAGATGTATCTGGAGGCGTAAGATTGGATAGGAGGAACATTAGCTGGAATAATTTTTATGTAGGTACAAATTCTCAAACAGGTTTTGGTGAAAAAGTTGATTCTAATGCGCCAAATGCAACGCTGCAATTTCCTCACTTTAAAAGAAATTATTATGGCCTATCGGGAAGTTTGGGCTTAACTTACAATATTTCAGAAAAATTTTTAATCAAGGCGAACCTTGCAAGGGGTTATCGGGCGCCAAATATTACAGAAATTGGATCTAATGGCTTAGATCCGGGAGCACACATCGTTTATTTAGGTAACCGAACTTTTAAACCAGAATTTAACCTTCAGCAAGATTTAGGCATTATCAGCTATTTTAAAGATGCAGATTTGAATCTTGAAGTTTTTAATAATGATATACAAAATTACATTTATCAATCCAGGTTAACTGATGAAAATGGAAATCCAGTTGTGGTAGTCCCTGGAAATTTAACGTATCAGTATCAACAATCTAAAGCCAGACTTTATGGTGCAGAGTTTAGTGCAAATATTCATCCTTCAAATTTAAAATGGCTAAGTTTTAATAATAGCATTGCTTACGTAGTTGGTTTGAATAAAAATGAAGCTCTTTTAAATCAATATGGCAATGAAGCTAAGTATTTGCCATTTATTCCGCCATTGCAAATTCGATCGGAGATTAAGCTGACTTCAACAACACAGCACATTTTATTTAGCAAACCTTATTTTAAGATAGATGCCGTTATTGCTGCGAATCAGAATAAATTTTATGCTTTAGATGATACCGAAAGTTTTACTGCGGGCTATACCTTAATTAACGCCGGAATTGGCACAGGGATAAAATCAAAGTCTAATAAAACAGTTCTTGATGTTTTCATTCAATGCGATAATATTTTTAACACAGCTTACCAGGCTCATTTAAATCGCTTAAAATATTTTGAATATTACACGGATTCTCCAAATGATAAAAACGGTATTTTTAACATGGGCAGAAATTTTAGTTTTAAAGCCATTATACCTTTTTAATGTAAAGTGGATGATGGATGAGCTGTAACCGAGTTGAGCTGGTTGATGTTTTGCTGGTATTGGGAGATTAAATAGCTAATTACACCTAATTCACTTCTCATTATCCTTCTTACATCATCCCTTATCCATTTTCATTATCTTTACTTTATGGAAGAATCTTTAAGCGAACAGCGACTTAATTTTTTAAGGTCATCAATAGGTGCAGTGATTTCGAATTCGCCATCTAATTATATGAATTGGCTGGCGCCGGTTTTGGTAAAGGCAGAATACGGCATTCTTGTTTGTAAATACACGGTTAGAAAGGAAATGACAAATCCTTTTCAAATTTTGCACGGCGGTGTTACTGCTGGCATAATTGATGATTTAATAGGAGCCACAGTATTTACAATGGGTTTAAATGATCGTTTTACAACCGTAAACAATTACATCGACTATTTTGCACCGGTAAACGAAGGTGAAGAAATTATTGCAGAAACGGCTATCGTAAAAAAGGGAAAAACCATTTTAAATCTTCAATGTGAAGTTTTTTTGCCCTCAAAAAATCGCTTAATTGCTAAAGGTTATTCTAACATGTTAAATATAGGTTAAGCTATTCTTATTGGTTTTGAGAAAATTTATCAATTCCTTTAAATTAACAAAACATTCTCCTTATCTCAATGTTATAAATTAACCAAAAATATAATGAGCCATGTTAGAAAATTATTCAACTCTGCAATTTATTGTTCGAGGCAAGATTTTTAAAGGTTTTTGCATGCGAATACACGACGACTTTCATGAAACTTATGCTGTTGTTTTAGATGGTTACCATTCTTTTTGTGTCTGGCTAGATAATAAAAATGAAAAATGGTGCGCTTCTAAAAATGTAGCTATCGAGGCTGATGCACTCGATGAAATCATTAGTAGAATTTCAATAACACCTCAGGTTTCTTAAAAATCTGATTTTAAAAAAAAAGCTTGAGCGTTATAGAAAACATTCAAGCTTTTTTTTTTGGATTATTATTTCTATCCGAAAAATAGATAAGCCAAAGCTATTGCTGTACATACGCCAACTAAATCTGCCAAAAGCATTGCTCCAATTGCATATCTGGTGTTTTTTATGCTTATTGAGCCAAAATATACCGCAATTACATAAAAGGTTGTATCAGATGCACCTTGAAATATCCCAGATAAACGACTGGCAAAGGAATCTGCTCCATAAGTTTCCATTGTGCTCACCATCATTCCCCGAGCAGCACCGCCACTTAAAGGTCTTATTAAAGCGGTTGGTAAGCCTTCTACAAAACGCGTATCTGCACCTAAATAGGCAAAGAACGTTTTTATTCCTGAAATTACTACCTCAAACGTTCCGCTGGTTCGCAGCATGCTTATTGCAACCAACATCCCAACTAAATAGGGGATGATTTTAATTGCAGTATCAAAACCATTTTTAGCACCATCGATAAAAGCATCAAATACATCAATTTTTTTATACAAAGCACCAAGAATGATTAACAAAAACACTAATAAAATTAATCCATTGCTTAATATGCCAGAGAATGATTTTATACCATTTGCATCTAATGATGTTATATAAAGCACCAGTGCTGCAATTATCGTTGATAAACCCAAAATCCACCCGATTACAACAGGTTGTAGTAAGTTTATTTTTTGTTTGAATGAAACAATTAACATAGCCGCAATGGTGCCAACAAAAGTTACAATTAAGCATGGAATGAATATATCGGTTGGATTTGATGCATTTTGAGATGCACGAATGGCAATTACGCTTACCGGTATTAAACTTAAACCTGCTGCATGCAAACACAAAAACATTATTTGCGAGTTTGATGCTGTATCCTTACTTGGATTCAACTCCTGTAAACTTTCCATTGCTTTTAACCCAAACGGCGTTGCTGCATTATCTAAGCCTAATAAATTAGCTGAAAAATTCATTATCATGTGTCCCATAGAAGGATGACCTTTAGGGATTTCGGGAAATAATTTCGAAAAAAAAGGACCAACTATTCTGGATAACAAGCGAATACCTCCAGCTCTTTCGGCGATGCTCATAAAGCCCATAAATAAGGCTAAAATTCCAACCAGTTTGAAACACAGCTCAACTGAAACCCAGCAAGTTTCTATGATTCCATCCAATTTAAGTGGGTTTGCCTCATCGCTTGCTTTTCCAACTACCATCCAATTGAAAATATCACTTTGCCCAAAGAAGAAGCATTTGACAGCCGCCACAACAATCGCAACAATTATAAATGCCGACCAAATTCTACTTAATGCCATTTGTGTTGTTTAGTTTTTTTTGATAGGTGTAAAATAGATTTTTTTTCTTTAGAAACATAATAAGTCAAAAAGCAATATTGCAAGAAACTTACATCGAGATATTTAAAAATAATGAACAAAAAATCCGTAGTAATAGCAATGCTACCAACTACGGATTTATCTTTATTCTTAGTTTTTAAACTTTACACTTTTAACTTTAAACTCTATACTTTCAACTCTATACTTTTAACTCTATTAAGGCTTATCATCAGTTAATTCAAAGCCCCATGTTTTACCTTTTTCAGTTGCTGGTACTCCGCTAGTCATCCAGGCTGGAGCTTTGGCACCTTTTAAATAGTGATCAAAAAACTGCTGCTCACGAATTTGAATATCTTTACGATTTTGGCGTTGAACCAAATTATGTGCTTCGCCATTATAATTTAACATCCAAACCGGCTTTCCTAAACGACGTAAACCTGTAAACATTTCAATACCCTGATACCAAGGCACAGCTCCATCAGCATCATTTGCCATTACCACAACCGGAGTATTTACTTTAGGAAACATAAATAATGGAGAGTTTTCTGTGTAAAGCTCTGGTTTTTCCCAAAGTGTTGCACCAATACGGCTTTGTGTTTTTTCATACTGGAACTGGCGGTTCATGCCACTTTCCCAACGAATACCACCATAAGCCGAGGTCATATTTACTACAGGTGCGCCTGCCCAAGCTGCTGCATACATATCATTCTGAGTGATTAGATAGGCAACCTGGTAACCGCCCCAGCTTTGTCCCTGAATACCGATTTTATTTCCATCAACCCAAGTATTTTTCTTTAAACTTTCTACTCCAGAATTTATAAATTCTACCGCCGATTGGCCAGGATGACCAGTTGTGTAAGTAATATCCGGAGCAAAAACTAAATATCCATTACTTACGAAGAAAGAAATATTTAATCTGGAAGGTGTAGGGGCCGGAGCCTGGTAACTATACAATCCATCTGATAATTTCTCGTAGAAGTAAACAATCATCGGGTATTTTTTACTCGGGTCGAAGTTTTCTGGCTTGTATAAAATCCCTTCAGACTCAAATCCTTTCGGAGTAGTCCATTTTACCAATTCTGCAGTTCCCCAGTTGTAATTTTGCTGTTGAGGATTTGTATTAGTTAATTTAGTTTCTGTTTTAAAATCGGTTGTAACATATACATTTGGCGATTCAACGTAGTTTCCTTTGTCAAAAATATATACATCAGCATCCTTTGCTTTTAATAAGTTTGAGTATTTGTTTTTACTCATCACAACCAAATCAGGATTTTTTACAGCGCCAACATTTTTGCGATAAAAACCATTTTCTTTAGTAGCATTATTAAAGCCATCTAACCAAACTAATTCATTTGATTTTACAAATTTGGTATCTGCACCACGCTCAAATCTATTATCTTGTTGTGTTTTGTGGTAACGAAGTGTGATTTTATTTTGACGACCAAAGTTATTCGTGATATTTTTAGCCGGAGATTTTCCATCTGGTGAAAATGACCAGATATCGTACTTATCATAAATTAATACAGCTTTATCATCTTCGGTCCAGGTTGCAACGCCATAAGCCCTTGCATTATCGGGTACATCATTATCTTCATCGGCAAATTTAACAGTCATACCAGTATTTAACTGTACAACTTTAGCAGATGCAATATTATACGTAAACCAGTTTGAGGTGTTTTCATCAAAATAGATTACATAATTGCCACCAGGCGAAGCCATAGCATTACCATTTAATTTCTCGATAATTTTTTTGCGTTCGCCGGTTTTTGTATTTACCAGATAGTAATCTTTTGTTGTTGAACCACTCCATTGCGATTCTATTCTTCTACCAAAATCAGTTGAAGCTAAAACGAAATCTGCGTCGCCTTCTTTAACTAAATTTGCATCAGGCAATTTCAAATCTGTTAATGGGATAACCTTCGGATCGCTACTAAAAACATCAATTACAGATAAGAAACTTCTTTTGCCATCTCTATCTGCATTTTTTAACTGCATAGGTTGCAAATAATCGTCTTTATAATTCCATATATCTACTTTTGCAACCTCAAAATCTACAATAGTTGTATCCTTTGCTTTTTTAACTGGTGCAATGCCGAAGAATAATTTTTTGCCATCCTTGCTGAATGAAACACGTCCATCGCCACTAACAGACCATTTGGTTGGCAAGCCTGGCATGTCAAAATCAACAATCGTTTGTGCGGTATCTAAAGATAGGGAGTTATAATAAACGTTGTAATCTTTAATTTCCTGTTTCTCCGGGCTTTGTTCTCCGAGGAATGCTAAATGTTCACTCTCCTCATCGAACGTAAAGCCTTTAAAAGTACCTTTACCTTTTATTAGCGTTTTTAATGTTCCTTTTTCCGTATTTAAAAGAAATACGCCTTGTGGTGCAGTTTTGTCTTTTTTAGAACCCACGCTGGCAAAAGCTAATTGCTTCCCATCTTTACTAAATGTATATTCTGTTACAAATTTGTAAGTCTGCTCTGTTCCGGTTAATAGATTTCTAACGATTAAATCAGTTCCTTCATCTTTTTTTGCTCCGCCTGCAGGTTCATCATCAGCAAAATCAAAAGCTGAATCTTTTTTGGGTACTGTAGCCGAAGCTTTTTTAGTGGTATCTAGTTTATCTAATTGATAGGCTAAAAAACCGCTTCCATTTTCAGGGAATTTGTATGATTTTACCCGGGCAACTTTAGTTACTGCGTTTGTTGTAAGGTTGGCTATCCCTAAGGTGTCTTTAGGCATTGCGTCGGGTTTGGTTTTTTTAATTTTCGCTTGGCGTAAGGCTTTATAAGCTGGTTTAATTAAAAAAGCAGCAAATTTAGAATCGTTACTAAACTGACCTAATGATGCCCTCGGAATGGTTAATTTCGAGTTGCTTTTTAGATTGGTAATGTATAAAGTAGCATCACCTTCTTGCTGTGCAACGCTATACAAAGCTAATTGTCCGTTATTTGATAATTGCTTGGTACCAATAGCCTCCCAGGTATCGTACACTTTATGATCCAGCGGTTTCTTTTGAGCAAAGGTATAGCTGGCAACGAAAAGAAAAAATATCGTTAGTTTTTTTTGCATTTTATGAATGATTAATTTGTTGGTTGAGATTTCAATTCTTAAAAATTGCAAAATTTTGGCTCATTAAGAAAGATGTACGCCAAATATTACAAAAACTATGTCTTTTATAACAAAAAACCCGATTGCAAATCACGCAATCGGGTTTTTTATCAATATTAGGAATACTTATTTTTTTCCTTTTGCCTGAGTTTGTTGCTGCTGACGCATGTAATCATCTAAACGTTGTTGGAATTTAGATTTTTTCTTTTTCTCGTCAGCTGGTCTTGCTTTATTTTGTTGAATTAAAGCGTGAATTTTATCATCATCAACCATTTTACGAATTAAAAACTGCTGACCGAAAGTCATTAAGTTGGCCAAGAAATAATAGTAATTTAATCCCGCTGGGTAACTATTTAAAACACCTAAGAAAATGATTGGCATAATGTAACCAATGTATTTCATCTGGCCGGTAGCACCAGAAACTTGGTTGTTAAAATAAGTCATGATTAGTGTAGAGATGGTCATCAATACACACATTAAACTCAAGTGGTCGCCAATAAACGGTAATTTAACACCGAATCGGATAAATTCATCGTAAGTAGATAAATCTTTCATCCATAGGAAGCTTTCTTGCCTTAACTCAAAAAGGTTAGGGAAGAAAAAGAAGAAAGCCATTACCAGTGGCAATTGTAAAACCATTGGCAAACACCCACCAAGCGGATTTACACCTGCTTTTTTGTAAAGTTTTAAATACTCCTGTTGAACTAGAGTTGGATTGTCTTCGCCAACTTTTTCCTTGATTTCATCCATTTCAGGCTTTAAAACCCTCATTTTAGCCATTGATAAATATGACTTGTATGTTAATGGCGATAAAGCAACTTTTAATAATATGGTTAAAACAAGAATGATTAAACCATAATTCCAGCCAAAGCTGTTTAAGAAATTAAACACCGGTAATACGATAAAACGGTTAATGTATTTCAATGGCCAGTAACCCATATCAACTTGTTGCTCTAAATCGTAACCTTGAGCTTTAAGTTCGGAGAATTTATTGGTGCCGAAATAGAATTCCATTTCGTAAACCTGGTTTGCCTGATGCGCATAAGGCAATTGCATATTAGCACTGTAGTTTTTAACCAAACCAGGTGTTGTTGGAACTTTAACTTCTAATGTACCTTTATCAAAAGCTTGTTTTGAAATTAAAGATGCCGAGAAAAAGTGTTGTTTAAACGAAATCCACTGAATTTTACCTTTGGTAAGTTCTTCTTTTTCATCTTTTGAAACGCTTAAATGATCTACATCACCATCCAAATATTTGTAATAAGGTGCAGAATAACGGTGCTCGCTTTCTAATGATTTTTCTTGCTGTAAAAGCGTTGCATCCCAGTTAAGGTTAATGGTATTGTTAGCAATTACTTGTTGTAAACCAACTAAATTAATATTAAAATTAACTTTATTGCTTGCAGGTTTTAAATCGTAAACAAACTCAACGTAAGCATTTGCACCATAATCAGCATGCATGGTAACTTTATTCCCTGCCTTTGTAGGTGTAAAATATAAATCGTTTGTATTGATGGTTTTACCTGCAGCATTCAAGATTAAGCCAAATTTATTGGCCTCGCCTTGAAATAAAATAGAAGGCTTGCCATCAAAAGTTTTTTGGCCCTTAATTTCTACCGAAGATATTTTACCACCTTTATTACTTAATGTAATTAATAGTTTTTCATTATCTAATACTGTATTTGCTTTTTTGCCATTCAAAGCTGTTCCGAATGGACCTTTTAAAGCTAAAGAATCAACCGCCGGGGTAGATGCTATAGTATTTTTAACAGTATCTTTTGGTGCTACAACAGCTCCGGCTTTTTTAAGAGAATCTTGTTGTTCGGTTTCTTTGGCTTTTTTAAGTTCCGCTTCACTTGGTTTGAAGAAGTAGAATGATCCTGCCAAAATGATCATAATCAGGAATAATCCTGTAAAGGTATTTCTATCCATTATTTGTATTTATGCTGCTGTTAATTTGTTTTTTTCTTAGCATACTCCATTGCAGCGGCCACAAATTTAACAAAAAGTGGGTGAGGATTTGCTACTGTTGATTTTAATTCCGGGTGAAATTGTCCGCCAACAAAGAAAGGGTGATTTTTAAGCTCAACAATCTCTACTAAGTTTGTTTGAGGATTTATTCCAGAAGCAATCATTCCAGCTTCTTCGTATTGTTTTAAATAATCGTTGTTAAACTCAAAACGATGGCGATGGCGCTCGTTAATATGTTGTTTACCGTAAATAGCGTAAGCTTTAGTGCCTTTTTTAATATCGCAAGGGTAAGAGCCTAAGCGCATAGTGCCGCCCATGTTTACAATATTTTTCTGCTCCTCCATCATGTTGATAACCGGATTTACAGCCTCAGCATCAATCTCTGTAGTGTGTGCACCTTTCAAGCCCAAAACGTTGCGGCCGTATTCGATAACTGCACACTGCATGCCAAGGCAAATCCCGAAAAATGGAATATTATGCTCACGAACATATTTTATGGCATCGATTTTTCCTTCAATACCACGACTTCCAAAACCTGGAGCGACTAAAACACCTTGTAAATGCCCTAATTTCTCTTTCACATTATCAGGAAAAATGCTTTCGGAGTGAATATATTCTACCTTTACTTTACATTCATTTTTTGAACCAGCATGTACAAATGATTCAATAATTGATTTATATGCATCAGGTAATTCTACGTATTTACCAATTAAACCTATTTTAACTTCAGCGGTTGGGTTTTTTAAGCGACCGAGGAAATCTTTCCAGCTTTCCATATCCGGATCGTTTTTAGTTGGTAATTTCAGCTTTGCTAAAACAGTTTTATCTAATTGCTCTTTCAACATCAACAAGGGCACATCATAAATTGTAGATGCATCCATCGATTCGACTACTGCATTGATGTTAACGTTACAAAATAAAGCGATTTTTTTTCTTAAATCGGCGCCTAGGTGATGCTCGGTTCTACAAACCAAAATATCTGGTTGAATACCATATTCCAATAAGGCTTTAACAGAGTGTTGTGTAGGTTTTGTTTTTAACTCTCCGGCGGCAGCCAAATAAGGCACTAGAGTTAAGTGAATAACAATCGCATTTGAACTGCCTTCTTCCCATTTAAACTGACGAACAGCTTCTATAAATGGTAAAGATTCTATATCGCCAACAGTACCACCTAATTCTGTTATAACAATATCGTATTCACCGCTGTCGCCAAGAATACGCATGTTACGCTTAATTTCATCAGTAATATGCGGAACAACCTGAACAGTTTTACCTAAATATTCGCCTTTGCGCTCTTTACTAATTACGTTTTGATAAATACGACCAGTTGTGATGTTATTTGCTTGTGAAGTTGGAACGTTAAGAAAACGTTCATAGTGACCAAGATCTAAATCTGTTTCAGCACCATCTTCAGTAACAAAACATTCGCCATGCTCATAAGGATTTAAAGTTCCTGGATCGATATTAATATAAGGATCGAATTTTTGAATGGTTACACGATAACCTCGTGCTTGTAAAAGTTTAGCTAAAGAAGCGGAGATGATGCCCTTACCTAAAGAGGAAGTAACACCGCCCGTAACAAAAATATACTTAGTCATGATTGTGAATTTATGCAACAAAGGCAAAAAATGTTGCTTTTTGTACGGGATACAAAGGTAAGAAAATTACTTGTTTCTGTTTCTTAAAAATGAAGAATATTTAAAAATGATAAAGTAATGTGAAAGAATAAGTTAGAAGAGAAGCATAATGTAGAAGAAAGAATTATATAAATCTTTGCATTGAAAATTTACGGATATAGAGAAATCCAAGTGCGCCAGCGACTAAAAAAAGTAGCGATATGTAATCATCTATTGGGCAGTTGAAAAATTGAATGTTAGATATAACAACTCCACAGGCTGTAAATGGTAAGCCCATAGCATTATTTACTACTGCTGCGCAAGTTCTGGTTGTTGCAGGAACTATGCCAGGAATAAAACATTGAGTTTCGTCTACAGCATTATTAATTTTAAATGAAGTTGGATTAATATAATAAGGTATCGTACCTGAAAATCCAAGACCACAACTAGATGCTGGGTAGTTACCAATACCAATTGTTTGAAAAATGTATTCAGTTCTTACAGTGGTATTATTGTTCAATATTACACACCCGCTGTATGTTCCGGTTGGAGGAGCTGAAAATGACTTATTGATAGAGATAATTCCAAATACGATGATTAAGAGGGCAACATATTTTTCATTAAAAAATTTTTTAGCGAAATATTTTAAATCATTTAAAAAAATGACTGGTTTAAAAATGATGTATGCTTTCATAGCAAGGCGCTTTAATGAAACATAATAATTCGATTACCTAATCTAATTTACTGATAATCAAACACATTTGTGTTATTATATCGCGATTCTATGAATAATTCGTACTCTTTTTTGGAATGCAAATTCTGATTTACTAAGATAATAGTGGTTAATTTATAAAGTGGATTTCGATAGTATTAATCTTTGCCTGAAATACTTTCGAATTATAAAATAACCAGCGGGCCCAATTATTGATAAGATAAAAGGTATGTAGCCATCAATAGGGCAATCAACAATTTGAACATTCATAATTATACCACAGCTACTACCCACATGACAATTTCTGTAGGTATATGGTGGGCTTATTGGTACGATTAAACATCTACTAGAAAATGACACCGGTGTATTGTAAGTGGCGATGGCTGCACTACCAATATTACCAGGATTACATGTACCGCCTGATGCACCCGGAACAGTAGCACCAGTTGGATTGGTATAAATTGTTGTACCGAAAACTCCGGTATTTACAACGATAACACAGGCATTATTATACGTTTGTGCATTTAATTTCAATGCAAAAATTAAAAACAATGCTAAAATATTGTATGATTTCATAGTTGGGATGTTTATGAAATACAATTAATTATTATGTCTACTGAGAACCAGCTATATGAAATGGAGGAACAATCTGCTTTTTAGGAAAACGAAGCGATACTGAAACTGCTTCTTACTCCTAAACGGAATAAAATTGAAGAAATTATAGTTATGTAAATATTTATTATTAGTTGAATGACTTTCTTTTGCTATTGTATCCAGTTAAACCAACTACTGAGAGAATCAGAAATGGAACGTATGTATCTAAGGGGCAAAAAATTGCATTTGAAATAAGTACCCCGCAAAGTTTAGCACCTGAGGATGGTGAAATTACTGTACAATTTCTAGTACCAGTATTTAAAGCAGGAGAATAACAATTATATGTTGTTACACCAAAATTTGTTGGTGTATTATACATAGGTGCATTTCCTGAGACACCAGGTACACCACAATCATTTAACGTTGCTTCTGAACCCGTTGGATTTTGAAAAATATAGCCTACACCAAGTACAGAGTTATTCGTATTTAAAACTACGCACCCGCTGTAAGGTTGGCCCGGAATAGGTTGAGCTAAAGCTTTTGAAGCTGAAAATAAAAATGTAGAAAATAATAACGCGTAAGTAAAAAACCACTTCATAAATAATTATAAAATGGGATTGCGTACTACATCAATAGGGAAAATCTAAAATTTTAGATTGGAGATTATGTCGCGAAAGTACGATAAAAAAATTTAAATTCAATTCAGATACCAAGCTTGAAGCCTTGTTTAATTTGAGGTATTTGCATTATTTCTGAAAAAAGGCAATTAATTTATCTATTCGTCTTTTATTTTCTTGCTGAAGTAGAGATGGATATAAATTCATCAAAATATTAATGATGGTCATTACTAAAGCAAGTAAGTGTTTGCCCTTAAAAAATGTTACAACAGCAAAGATAATTACTGCAAAAAAAGCAATTAAGTGACTCACTTCGGCAATCGTCATTTCTTTGCGAAGGTTATCCAACTCAGAAAGTTTGGGTTGGTTTTTAATACTAAGCTTAGGATTAAAATATTTGAAGAAAGTGTTTTTAACAACCCACTTAATCAATGTAACACCAATCGCTTTATTTATAAATCTACTTTTAATAAAGTTCAAGTTGGATAGGTTGGTTCTATAAAGCTCAGTTTTAACTAAGAAAGCATTAATTATCATCCCAATTATCCAGGATATAAATGTTATAGAAATGCTGTAAGTAAAATATTTAATCACTTTAATTGTATTAACAGCACTTATAATAAACCTTTACTTTTTTTTCTTTATCATCCCAGGCTATGTATAGATTAGTTTCTTTTCCTAATCTGTATTTAAAACCATTTAAGCCCGATTTTTTTAAATCTTCGTAAAGTTCTTTGTCTGGAGCATTGTTATCTGCTTTATCTTCAGGCATTACGGCTGGCTCAAGGAAATTATCTTCTGCAAAAAAATCATTAGCAATTGTTTTCAGATAAATGAGCTGGTCTTTCTCTTTAGATAAATCTATGTTTGGGTCGGTATTATTAACTAAATCTTTGCCCTTTAAATTTTCAGCAAATATTTCTTTGCCGGCAGCACTAACAATAGTAAAATGCAAAACAATGTCAGCAGCTTTTCTGCCGGTTAATTCAATTTTAAAAGTATCCAGCGTATTCAGATTTGAAAATGATTTTGTCAAAACCTGGTTAACGTTTTTAAATTCTAATGAATCTTTCTTCTCTGTTTGACAAGAAGCCAATAAAATAATGCAACATGCAAGTCCGTAAAATAATTTTTTCATAAGCTTAATTAGATACCTGTAAAGTAATAAAATTTTAAAGGATTGTTACGTACAGATTGATTTATACCGTCATTGCGAGGTACGAAGCAATCTTATTAAATGAAAAAGATTGCTTCGTGCCTCGCAATGACGACGATTTCCAAACTTATGCTTATCAAGACTAATTTGACATTAAATGTCTGTAGCCTGAATGATTTTACTCCAACTTTAAAGCCTTTAATAGTTTATTTAACTTTTTAAGGTCTTCTGGCGTATCAATGGCAACAGTTTCCAAATCAGTTACTTTTGTTTGAATATAATAACCGTTTTCTATCCAGCGAAGCTGCTCTAAACTTTCTGCAATTTCTAAAGAAGAAGGCGGAAGTTTGGTAATTTCTTTAAGTGATGCTGTACGGTAGCCGTAAATGCCTATATGTTTGTAAAACTGGTGTTTTTCGGCCCAAACACCGGGTTCGCCATTTCTTATAAACGGAATCGGGCTTCTGCTAAAATACATTGCTCTGCCATTTACATCTATAACTACCTTCGGACTGTTGGGGTTATAGATACTTTCTTGGCTTTCTATGGATTTTATGAGTGTAGCTAATTGTACCTTTTCTTCGGCAAAGCAACTGGCCAGCAAATCAATTTGAGCAGGCTCTATGAAAGGTTCATCTCCTTGAATATTAATTACGATATCAAAATTTGGGAGATGCTCAATTACTTCCGCACATCTATCTGTACCGCTTTGATGGTTTGATGAAGTGAGCACATATTCGCCGCCAAATCTTTTAACTTCTTCAACAATTCTATCATCATCTGTAGCAATAACCACCTTAGATAAGCTTTTTGCTTTTGCAGCCTGCTCATAAACACGCTGAATCATAGTTTTTCCGGCAATTTCAACTAATGGCTTACCAGGAAAACGAGTTGAAGCATATCTTGCGGGTATAATGCCTATTAATTTTGCTGAAGATTCAGGGTTTTTATTGCTCATGTTATGATTTACAGATAGATGTTTTTAGAAATATTTTAATCTTTCGTCATTGCGAGGCACGAAGCAATCTTTAAAAAAAAATGTGCAAATGAAATTGCTTCGTGCCTCACAACAACGTGAAATGAACAAACAGCTTTCTAGATTTTAAAACAATCCATTAATTTCAGCTTCAATAGATTGAATCACAGTGCCTAAATCTTCCGGATTATTGGTGAAATCTAACTTATCCTTGTCTAAAATTAATAATTTACCTAAGTTGTAACCTTTAATCCAGGCTTCGTATTTTTCATTTAGTTTAGAAAGATAATCTATACGAATACCGGCTTCATATTCTCTCCCTCTACGTTGAATATTATTTACCAAAGTTGGCACAGAAGCACGCAAATACACCAACAAATCTGGTGGTTTTATAAACGAAGTAATATTATCAAAAATTGCACGATAGTTATCATGATCGCGAGTGGTCATTAAAGCCATATCGTGTAAATTCTCTGCAAAAATATGTGCATCCTCGTAAATCGTTCTATCCTGAATTACATTACGTTTGTTTACCTCAATATCTGTAATTTGTTGAAAACGACTGTTTAAAAAATATATCTGTAGGTTAAAGCTCCATCTTTTCATGTCGCTGTAAAAATCTTCCAAATACGGATTATTATCTACGGCTTCGTAAAGCGCTTCCCATCCATAATTTTTAGCTAATAAACCCGTCAAAGTAGTTTTTCCGGCACCAATGTTTCCTACAATTGCTATATGCATCTTTTTTCTTTTATAGATTAAGGTTTAGGCTAAGGTTAGTTTTTGCATCTAAACCTTAAAGCTAATTAATTAAAAACTTTTAAATCCGATTAAGTTGCGTACTTCCTTAATGGTTTTTTGAGCACTTTCTCTTGCTTTTAAAGCGCCGTGTTTTGCAACCTGTCTTAAATACAAATCATCTTTAGAAAGTTCTTCAATCCTCTCTCTAATTGGCGAATTAAAAACAATCATATCTTCTGCCAATTGTTTCTTCATATCGCCATAGCGAATTTGCATTTTATTATATAAACCATCAAAATGCTCAATTGTATCAGGTGTCGAAACAATTTTCATCAAATCGAAAAGGTTTTGAATCGCTTCTGGTTTCTCCTGATTCTCTTCGGTTGGTCCGCTATCACTAACAGCTCTGGCTACTTTTTTACGGATAATTTCCGGACTATCAGATAAATAGATGCAGTTGCCATCGCCATCAGATTTACTCATTTTACCTTTACCTTCCAAACCGGGTACTTTAACCAGATTTTCAGCATAATTAAAAGCGAAAGATTCCGGGAAAAAATCGGCGTTATACATTCTGTTAAAACGATTACTGAAGTTTCTGGTCATTTCCAAATGCTGCTCCTGGTCTTTTCCAACAGGCACTTTTGTTGCACGGTGAATTAAAATATCTGCAGCCATTAAAGTAGGGTAGGTTAATAAACCTGCATTAACATTATCTGGATTGGCTCTAATTTTTTCTTTGAATGATGCGCTTCTTTCAAGCTCACCCAAATAGGCATTCATATTCAGATACAAATAAAGTTCAGATACTTCGGGTACATCCGATTGAATATATATCGTTGTTTCTTCCGGATTAATTCCGCAAGCTAAATATTCTACTAATACATGGCGAACATATCCGTTTAAATCGGCAGGGGTTGGGTGAGTGGTTAACGAGTGCAAATCGGCAATAAAAAAATAGCAGTTGTAATCGTACTGCATCTTAACAAAATTGGTTACCGCACCAAAATAATTTCCTAAATGTAGCTTTCCTGTCGGCCTGATGCCGCTCACCACTGTTTCTTTCATAATGGCACGAAATTAAAAATAAAATGCCATCAATCTATAGTCTCAATTCAATTTAAATTTTAAGTTATATTTTTTTTTGAAAAGCAATTGGCCTAACCTTTATTAAAGTTAGCCCCGCAAACCGCTTTACTTCTCCCGATACAAATCGGGATTCGTGCTCGCTTATATTGCCTGCCTGCCTGATGCAAGGGTTTAAAAACTTTGGTTTGTCTATATATCAGTATACAAAAGGCCAAAAGCGAAAAGGTTTAACAAAAAAGATTTATTGTTATGTAATACGCTGTTAATTTATATTTTTGATAATCTATGATAAAATTCTTGAGGCAAATACACCGGGTTTGGTACCTGTTTTGGATTCTTTTTTTCTTTGCCTTATTTTATCCAATCTACTACCTAACATCTAAAAACCCAAAATATTACGGAATATTAAATTTTTGCCGAATGGCAAATAGTTTCCTTTGCAGTATGTTTGCAGGTGTTTTTTTCTCTTATAAATTCGAGCAGCCGCTAACTGATAAACAAACTTATGTTTATTGCGCTAACCATACCTCCAACTTGGATATAATGATTTTTTGCATTTTAGCTAAAGGCCGTTATCATTTTATGGGGAAAGATGAATTGTTAAATAACCCGGTCTTAGGTATATTTTTTAAAACGATTGATATCTCTGTAAATCGCGACAGTAAAATTTCAGCTTTCAGGGCATTTAAAAAAGCTGGCGAAAATTTAGAGATGGGGATGAGCTTAATTATTTTTCCGGAAGGTAAAATTGATGATGAATATCCTCCAAAACTTGGAGAATTTAAGAATGGGCCTTTCCGTTTAGCCATAGAAAAAAATATTCCATTAGTACCCGTAAGCATAACAAATGTTTGGAAAATTAACTGGGATGATGGCGCTAGGTATGGAAGTAAGCCCGGAATTTGCGATATTTACGTCCACAAACCTATAGAAACGCAAACACTAACTGATTTGGATAGCGATGCTTTGAAAGAAAAGGTTTTTAAACTGATAGAAAGTAAATTAGTATAAAATGAATTTAGACGAAAAAACGATACATAAAATTGCCGACCTCGCCCGGATTCATGTAAATGATAAAGAAGTTGAAACCTTAATTCCTGAAATGAACAAAATTTTATCATTTATGGAGAAATTAAACGAGCTTGATACTTCTTCGGTAAAGCCTTTAGTTTACATGAATGAGGCGTCTAATGTTTGGCGTGAAGATGTAATTAAGCAAGAAATTTCGACTGCTGATGGTTTGAAAAACGCAGCAAAACACAGCGATCAATTTTTTATGGTTCCAAAAATTATTGAAAAGTAGATTTTTGGAAATTTTTAATCTCTTGTAACATCTTAACCATTACGCTTGTCTAAAAAATAAAAACTATGTCGCAACCACTCATCACCATTAAAGAAATTGGCCGTAAATACGTTATCGGTTCAGAGGTTATCCACGCTTTAAAATCCGTTAGTTTAGATATTGACAAGGGCGAATTCGTGGCTTTAATGGGGCCTTCTGGTTCAGGTAAATCTACTTTGATGAATATTTTAGGTTGTTTAGATACACCATCAAGCGGAAGCTATATATTAAATGGTACAGATGTAAGCCACATGACGGATGATGCCTTGGCAGAAGTTCGTAACCAGGAAATTGGTTTCGTTTTCCAAACGTTTAACCTTTTGCCACGCTCAACATCATTAGATAACGTGGCTTTGCCATTAATTTACGCTGGCAATAGTAAAAAAGACCGCGATGCAAGAGCTGCCAAGGCTTTAGAAAACGTTGGTCTAGGTAATCGTATGGACCATAAGCCTAATGAACTATCTGGTGGTCAACGCCAACGTGTTGCTGTAGCTAGAGCATTAATAAATGATCCATCAATAATCCTTGCCGATGAGCCAACAGGTAACCTCGATACTAAAACTTCAATCGAAATTATGGGTTTATTGGAAGAAATTCATAGTAAAGGAAATACTATTATTTTAGTAACACATGAGGAAGATATTGCCCAACATGCACACAGAATTGTACGTATGCGTGATGGATTAATTGAAAATGATTACGTAAATACTGATATTAAAAATGTTTCTCCACGTTTACAGGCGCTAAAAGATAGTGGTAGCGATTGGGAGAAAATAAACTAATGAAGTTTTAAGTTGTAGGTTATAAGTTATACGGTTTGGATATACTTAAAACGTATAACTTACAACTTAATACTTTTCAAAATGAAAATCTACACTAAAACAGGAGATAAGGGGCAAACCTCTTTAATTGGCGGTACTCGAGTGCCAAAATATCACCTTCGCATTGATACTTACGGAACTGTTGATGAATTAAACTCGTACATAGGTTTAATAATGTGCCAGGATATTGATGTTAATCATAAACGGCTACTAAAAGAAATTCAGGACAGATTATTTACCATCGGTGCATCTTTAGCAGCAGATCCTGAAAAATCTAAAATGAAAATACCTGATTTGCTTGATAGTGATATTGTATTGCTGGAAAAAGAAATGGATGCGATGAACGAAGTTTTGCCAGAATTAAAGCATTTCGTTTTACCGGGAGGAAATACAGTGGTTTCTTACTGCCATATTGCCCGCTGCGTTTGTAGAAGGGCAGAACGTTTGGCAGTTGAATTAGCAGAGCAGAGCTTTGTAAATGAGCATGTAACCGTTTACTTAAACCGTTTAAGTGATTATTTATTTGTTTTGGCACGAAAACTGAATATGGATTTTGAGGCAGAAGAAAACATTTGGATACCGCGTGTTTAATAGTGGAAAAATAAGTTTGTTTTGCTCGAAAATTTTAATATACTTTGCGCATAATTACGAAACGAGAATTAACTGAATAAAGATATGTATTGGACACTAGAATTAGCTTCCCACTTGGAAGATGCACCATGGCCAGCAACTAAAGATGAATTAATCGACTACGGTATCCGTTCGGGTGCTCCTGTTGAGGTTATTGAAAACTTACAGGCTTTAGAAGACGATGGCGAGCCTTATGAAACGATTGAAGAAATTTGGCCAGATTACCCAACTAAAGAAGATTTCTTCTTTAATGAAGATGAATACTAAATTATAAATCTCCTAAATAACCTTTAGGAGATTTTTTTTGAGCTAATTTATAGCCTTTTAGAATAAATATTTACAATTTCTAAACAAAAGTAAATCTACCGTTGTTACTACTTCAACATTTACGAACTTAAAAAAATTAACACGATGGGAAATTTATTGTATTTAGTCGCAGTGGTATTAGTAATACTATGGGTTATAGGATTTTTATTTCATGGCTTCGGCGATGTAGGTAACATTATCCATGTTTTATTAGTAATAGCAGTTATTGCAATTTTACTTAAAGTTATAGGTAGAGCATCCTAAAAAAGAAATAAAAATGCCCTTTAAATTTTAGAGGGCATTTTTGTTTAAAAACCATTCTGCAATATCTAAATCTATAGGATAGGTTATTTTTATATTATTTCGTTCGCCTTCTACTAAATTAATCTTAGTACCATTTGTTTCAACAACACTTGCATCATCGGTGAAATTATTGCTGAACGGCAAATCATAAGCTTTCTTTAGTATTACAGAATTAAAAACTTGAGGCGTTTGAACCAGAAAAAAATCTTCGCGATTTACCGCTTCAGTTTCTTCTCCATTTTTCTTTCTAATACTATCAATAGGTTTTATCGCTGCAATTGCATTTCCATTCTTTAGGGCATAACGGAAAGTTGTATCAATTAAATTTTTACTGATTACAGGTCGCACGGCATCGTGTATTGAAATTATTGATTCCTCAGAAATGGTATCAATTGCATTTTTTACAGAGTGGAATCTTTCTGCTCCACCAGTAATAACTTCATGCGGTATGTTGAAATTAAATTCTAAGCATAGTCTATTCCAATAAGAATGTTGTTGTTGATTTAATACAACTAGAATTTTGGGCTGTAATTCGCTTAAAGCAAAAGCTTTTACGGTATGCATTAAAACCGGGAGGTTATTAAGCAATAAAAATTGTTTAGGCGTTTCGGTTTGCATCCGGTTCCCGGAACCTCCTGCTACAATTATAGCGTAATATTTCATCTTCAAAAATATCAAGTATTTAGTATAAAGTAAAAGAGCTTGTCTAGGTACTTCATACTAAATACTTGAATCTATTCTAGATAATTAGCATGGCATCGCCGTAGCTATAGAATTTATATTTTTCTTTTACTGCAACTTCGTAGGCATTCATCACATTTTCATAGCCTCCAAAAGCACTAATCATCATTAATAATGTCGATTCTGGAGTATGGAAATTAGTTATCATTGAGTTTGCAATACTGAATTCGTATGGCGGGAAAATAAATTTACTTGTCCAGTCGTTAGCAGCTTTTAGTGTTCTGTTTGCAGAAACAGCAGATTCTATTGCCCGCATTGATGTTGTGCCAACAGCACAGATTTTTCTCTTTTCTTCAAGCGCTTTATTTACCAGGTTAGCATCTTTTTGCTCGATGATAAACTGTTCAGAATCCATTTTATGTTTAGTTAAATCTTCAACTTCAACAGTTCTGAAAGTTCCTAAACCTACGTGTAAAGTTACCTCAGCAAACTCAACGCCTTTAAGCTCAAGGCGTTTCATTAATTCGCGGCTAAAATGTAAACCTGCCGTTGGAGCTGCAACCGCACCTTCATGCTTAGCAAAAATGGTTTGGTAACGTTCCTTATCTTCAGCAGTTGCTTTACGCTTAATGTATTTTGGAAGTGGCGTTTCCCCTAAAATTTCAACATTTCTTCTAAACTCTTCATCAGTTCCTTCAAATAAGAAGCGAATGGTACGACCGCGAGAAGTAGTATTGTCTACAACTTCAGCAACCAATAAATCATCGTCTCCGAAGTATAATTTATTACCAACACGGATTTTACGGGCAGGATCTACTAAAACATCCCATAAACGTAATTCTTTGTTTAATTCTCTTAATAAGAAAACCTCGATAGTAGCACCTGTTTTCTCTTTATTACCATATAAACGAGCAGGAAACACTTTCGTGTTGTTCAAAATCATAACGTCCTTGTCATCGAAATAACCTAAAACGTCTTTAAATATTTTATGTTCAATTTTACCGCTGTCTTTGTGCAATACCATTAAACGTGCTTCATCACGTTCTTCGGATGGATTATGTGCAATTAGCGACTCTGGTAGGTTAAATTTGAATTGTGATAATTTCATTCTTGATGAATTTTTTGAGGTGCAAAAATACGAATTTAATTTTTCTTTTTAGTATTTTAAGCAACCTCATTTGCTTAATTTATGTTTTAATTAATATTTTATTGTATATAGGCATTGATTAACTTAGTTTTTATGAAAATTTTGAATAAAGTATTTATAAGTTTTAAATAGCTGTAACCTTTTATACATCTTTGTGTCTAACCTTTAATTATGATAATCTTCAGGCTAATTGGTGAGAGTTTTCGTTTTGCTTTAGATGCTCTGCGACAAAATAAATTACGTACAATGTTATCGCTGCTGGCAATAACCATTGGTATTTTTGTAATCATTTTTGTGTTTTCAGGGGTTGATACCTTTAGAGCAAAATTGCAGTCTAGCGTAGATAAATTGGGTTCAAATACAATTTATGTACAAAAATGGCCATGGAGTTTTGGCGATAATTATCCTTGGTGGAAGTATGTAAACCGTCCACAACCATCTATTCGTGATTTTCAATCGCTAAAAGAGCGTATGGAAAATGCTGATGGTATTACTTTTGAAATGTCTACAACAAACCGTACCATAAAATATAGAAGCGGCTCAGTAGAAGGGATTTCTGTATCTGCAGTTTCACATGATTTTAATAAAACCTGGAACTTTGAATTACAATCTGGAAGATACTTTACCGATAATGAAAGTAATAATGGTTCACCCGTTTGTTTAATCGGGTCTGAAATTGCCGAAGGTTTATTTGGAAGCGACAATCCGATTGGTAAACAAGTTCAGATTTTAGGTAGAAGAGTAACTGTTATTGGTGTATTTTTAAAAGAAGGTGAAGATATGCTTGGAACCTCATTAGATAAAAATGTAAACATTCCAATAAATTTTGCAAAAGGTATTCTGGATATTCAAAACGATAGGTACGACCCACAAATCACAGTAAGAGGTTCAGAAAATGTATCATTAGAAGAAGTGGAGAGCGAATTGAGAGGGGTGATGCGCTCCATCCACAGAATAAGACCGAATCAGGAAGATGATTTTGCGTTGAATAAAACAACAATTTTATCTAACCAACTTGATAAAATGTTTGATGTTGTAAAGTTAGCGGGTTGGGTTATCGGTGGTTTTTCTATTCTCGTAGGTGGTTTCAGTATCGCTAACATTATGTTTGTTTCGGTAAAGGAAAGAACAAATATTATTGGCATTCAAAAATCTTTAGGCGCAAAGCGATATTTCATTCTCTTACAGTTTATTTTCGAAGCAATTTTACTTTGTATTTTAGGCGGATTGTTAGGTTTGTTGCTGGTTTATTTACTTGCCCTGGCCATTGGTGCAATCACTGATTTTCACATCATATTAGGTTTAAATAATATTGTTCTTGGTATTGGCATATCAGTAATCATAGGAACAATATCAGGTTTTTGGCCAGCCTTTTCAGCATCCAGGTTAGATCCTGTAGAAGCCATAAGAAGTTAAGAATTTTAGGACATAAAAAAAACTCTGCTAATTTTTAGCAGAGTTTTTTTGTTTGAAGGCATTCCTAGTTTAATTTTCCTAAAGCTTCCTTGATTCTTCTAAGCGCTTCAACCAAACTTTCATCTGATGCCGCGTATGATAAACGGATGTAGTTATTGTTTCCGAAAGAGTCACCTCCAACAGTTGCAACATGGCCCACGTTTAATAAGTATAAGGCTAAATCTGATGAATCTTTAATCACATTCCCATCAGCATCCTTTTTGCCGAAAAATGAACTAATTTCCGGAAAGAAATAAAATGCTCCATCTGGCAGGTTTGTTTTAACACCAGGTATTTCATTTAATAAATTATATACAAGCTCACGACGGCGAAGAAATGCTTCTTTCATTTTTAAAACACTTTCTAAACCTTGCTCATAAGCTACTATACCAGCTCTTTGCGCTATAGAACAAGTTCCTGAAGTTGTTTGACCTTGTAGTTTATCGTTTGCTGCTGCAATTTCTTTATTTGCTGCGATGTAACCCAATCTCCAACCCGTCATTGCAAATGCCTTGGAGAAACCATTAACAATAATTACACGGTCTTTAATGCTATCAAATTGCGCAATAGATTCGTGTCTATCCACAAAATTAATATGTTCGTAAATTTCATCCGATAGGATAAAAATATTAGGATGCTTTTCGAAAACCTTTGCCAATGCCTCGAGCTCTGCCTTATTGTAAACCGAACCAGTAGGATTACATGGCGAAGAAAACATAAAAAGCTTAGTTTTTGGTGTAATTGCTGCTTCTAATTGTTCGGGTGTAATTTTGAAATTACTTTCCAGGTCTGTATCAATAAAAACCGATTCACCTTCTGCTAACGTTACCATTTCAGAATACGACACCCAATATGGTGTGGGAATAATTACCTGATCGCCTGGGTTTATTAAGGTAAGAATAACGTTTGATAAAGACTGCTTTGCACCTGTAGATACTACAATTTGAGCAACATCGTAATCTAAATTATTCTCAGTTTTAAGTTTGTTCACAATCGCCTGACGTAAATCTGGATAGCCCGGTACAGGAGAATATCTCGTGTAATTTTCGTCTAAAGCTGTTTTTGCAGCATTTTTAACGTGGTCTGGAGTATTAAAATCTGGTTCGCCAACACTTAAGCTGATAATGTTAATACCTTTAGATGCAAGTTCGCGTCCAAGCTTAGTCATTTTAAGCGTTGCAGATTCTGATAAACTATTGATTCTATTTGATAAGATGCTCATGGATAATTACTTTGAACGCAAATATATAAACCAAATATTATTCTGCACTAAAAAACAGTTTTTTTTATCAACTAAATTGTACCATTAAGCGTAAATTTGAAAAAAAATCCTTGTGACGGTAAAGAAGAAAGCTATAATTTTATCTCTTGTAGTAAGTGTTGTTTTAATGCTTGCCAAGTTTACGGCATATTTTATAACAAACTCTAATGCTATATTAACAGATGCCGCCGAAAGTATTGTAAACGTTATTGCAGGCAGTTTTGCCTTTTATAGCATCTATTTAAGCACTCAGCCTCGCGATGAAAACCATCCTTACGGGCATGGTAAGGTTGAATTTTTTTCTGCCTTTGTAGAAGGTATTTTGATACTTATTGCCGGTGTGATAATTATTTTTAAATCTTCTTACAATTTAATTTATCCGCACCCAATTGAGCAGTTATTACAGGGTACAATAATTATCGGTGTTACCGGATTTATCAATATGGTTGTTGGTTTGTACCTGATTAAGGTAGGTAAAAATGAACACTCTATAACGCTCGAAGCTGACGGAAAGCATTTACTAACAGATACTTACACAAGTATTGCGCTTGTGGTTGGTTTAATATTAATTCAACTGACAAATATAATTTGGTTAGATAGTTTACTTTCTGTTTTGGCTGGTTTATACATTGTTTATTCTGGTTATAAATTAACCCGTGGCTCGGTTGGTGGTTTAATGGATGAAAGTGATTTTACTTTGGTTGAAGAAGTTGTTGATGTTTTACAAAAAAACAGACATAATCCATGGATAGATGTTCATAATCTGAGAACGCAGCAATACGGTCATGAATTTCATATCGATTGTCATGTAACGTTGCCTTACTATTTCGATTTAAACCAGGTGCATAGGGAAATATCGCAAATAGACGAACTCATTAATAAAAGTGGCGTAAGAAAGGCAGAGCTTTTTATACACGCAGACCCATGTTTACCCGAGTGTTGCAATTATTGCCACATGAGCGAGTGCCCGGTTAGAAAGGAAGCTTTTAATAAAGAAATTGTTTGGACACCAGAAATTGTGATAAAAAATAAAAAGCATTTCGAGAATGAGTTACTTTAACGTTAGAGTTTACGGCTTATTGATTAATCAAAATAACGAGGTTTTGGTTAGCGATGAGGAGGAGTATGGCTTTAGATTTAGCAAGTTTCCAGGAGGTGGTTTAGAGTTTGGCGAAGGATTAATTGATGGCTTGAAAAGAGAATTTATGGAGGAATGCAATGCAGAAATCGATGTTATCTCTCATTTTTATACCACCGATTTTTTTGAAAAATCATCATTTAATGATAGTCAGGTGATTAGCGTATATTATTTAGTAAAAGAAAAGGCACCATTAGAACTGGCATTTAAAACTAAAATATACGATTTTGATTCAGAAGGGGAGGTTTTACAAGCTTTTAGATGGGTGAAAATTGAAAACTTAAATATTGAAGAAATAACCTTTAAAACGGATAAAACTGTAGCTGAACTTTTAAAAAAATATAATTTAGCATAATCTAAAAAGCAGCATCAAATTATCGTTGACACTGCCTTTTTTTATGCTGTTGGTTCTAAATATGCCTGTAATGCATCGTTTAAAAAATAAGACCAACCACTTTTAAAGTTTTCTTTTACAAAATCTTTTCCGTTTTCTTTAAAGGTTTCTAAACCCACATGCGTTAATTTTAACTGGGTAGTATCGCCATTATCAAATAATTGCCAGGTGATTTCTGAATTACCAGGATAATTATCATACCTCCAGGTGTAGGCAATTAATTTTTTTTCCTCAACCTTTGTGATTTCGCAAAGATGCAAATATTGCGGACCATCATCCGGACCGCCAACAAAATCAAATTTAAAACCAACTTTAGCTTTAAAATCATCTATCTGAAAGTACCACTTTTTAATTTTTTCGATGTTAGTTAATGCATCCCAAACTTTTACAGCTGGTACATTGTACACTTTTTCTACAATTAAAGGTTCTTTATTCATGATGATAAATTTTACTTAATTATTTAATTAAGTATTAATAAAGTGTTATTTTTCAATTTGTTATGTAAGATTACCCTAATGGCATCTTACTAATGTCCATGTATAAAATATTCCAGCGTTGTCCATCTAAATCAACAAAACCGCACCCATACATCCAGCCATCTTTATAACCTGGTTTAGCATACAATGTGCCACCGGCATTTAAAACTTTTTGAGCTAATTCGTCAACTTCCTCAGGGCTTTCGGCATCAAACGAGAACAATACCTCATTTCCAGAAATGTTATCTGCCACATCGCTATCTGCAAAACTTTCATATAATGATTTTTCAAAAAGCATTAATACAAGATTACTTTCGCCCATAAAAAAAGAGGCTGAATCTTCCCTTACACCATATTGCAAATTTTGGCTGAAGCCAAGTTTTGTAAAAAAATCTTTCGATTTACTAACATCTTTAACAGGAAGATTTATCCAGATTGATTTTATCATGATTTTATATTTGATTAAAATTAAATGCTAAATAGCTTGTTCAAAATAGATAAAAACGAAGTAAAAAGCGCATTTATGCAGGTTTTATTTTGCCTTTTTAAAGTTTATATAACTTTTGAGGATGCTGCTCTGCGTGATTTAGTATTAAATTAAGAATATAACTATTTGATTGGTAAACTGATAAATCATTCTTTAATGGGGCTAAACCATCTTCCAGATAATTTTTTTCTGTAAAATAGCCCATGCCATAAAATTTACCTTTTTCAACAACCAGGCAACTTAATTCATTGTCCATTCTTCCCTCATCCACCAAGGCGAAAGTGGGTTGTAAATTTTGGATTTCTTCTAACGCTTTGTTTAACCTCTTGTTATAAATTGCTACGGTTTCTATACCGCTGCATGCACCAAAACATTGTCCGTTTTCATGAGCAGCACATTTAGTGGCTGTTTTTTGCAGATAACATAATTTAGCACAAAGCTGGTATTTATCAACCAAAGCATTTAAAAAATTATAACCTTCCAGCAGGTTATTAAAACTTTGTAGTGGATTATTATTTTTCTTGTGCTTATCAATTGCCAAACGCAAATAGCCATTCTGATCTTCGAAAATATATAGGTCGTATTTATGTTCATAGCGCTTCATTGCCCGATTATTTTCTGGCCATAAGCGTTTAATTTCATTAGCTTCCAGAATTAGCGCCATCAATTCTGTTCCACAGGTTACATAATCAACATCGTAAATGCTCTTCAAAAAATCTTGCCGCTGCTTATTTGGTCTATTGCCGGTAAAATGACTCGTTACACGTTTTTTTAAATCCTTGGCTTTGCCAACATATATTATTTTGCCTTTGCTATCTTTAAAATAATATACACCAGGTTTATTTGGTAATTTTATTATTGCAGCTTTATCAAGATTTGGAGGTAAAACCTGCTCTTTTGAAGTCTTTTTAAGCATTTCTGCAATGTAACCCTCTTCATCGGCAAGCAAAAGCATGTTAAATAAAATACTGGTTGCATTTGCATCACCTGCAGCACGGTGGCGGTTTTCTATAGGTATTTGCAAGCTGCTACATAATTTACCTAAACTATAGGAGGCTTTGCCGGGAATCAGTTTCCTACTTAACCTAACTGTACAAAGCTTTTTACACTGCAAATCATAACCAGCGTAGCCCAAATGATATTTTAAGAAAGAATAATCGAAATTTACATTGTGTGCCACAAAAACTTTATCATTAAGTAGCTGATAAATTTGAAAGGCAACATCTTCAAAATAAGGCGAATTGGCCAGCATATTATTATCAATGCCGGTTAATGCTGTAATGTAATCGGGTATATGTTGTTTCGGATTGATGAGCGTTGAAAAAGACTCGACAATCTCATTGCCATCATGGATGTTTATGGCAACTTCAGTTATTCCATTAGCTGATGCATGACCTCCGGTAGTTTCTATATCTACAATTGCGTATAACATTGAATTGATTTGAACACAAATTTATACTAAAATATTTAGTAATAAAAATGCTTTTCAAGATAAATTTTTTAGCTTTTAAAATTTGGATAGAAAAAAAGCGACTAACGTATTAACGTAGTCGCTCTACACTTTTGTATGCTTAAAACTTATAGTTTATTTAATAATTTGCTCAAATTTGGTTTTATACCAATTGCAATAGGAACAGTATTAAAAGTTCTGTTTTGTATTTTACTTGTGCCGTACATGTAACTCGTTTCAACAAAGAAAGCTGCACCACCCAAATTGTACTCAATACCTCCACCAGCTTCAATAATTCCGGTTGTGTTTGATTTATTACTCATTGTTACTTGTAAGTTTTGAGCATTTACCGCGGCTTGTGGAGTGAGAATAAAGCCGCCACCGCCACCGGCGAAACCATAAAAAGCCCATTTATCTACTATTTTTCGATAACCTAAGGCAACATTTAAAAGATATGTAGTTGAACGACCTTTTTGAAGGGTGTAATTAAATCCTGCATCAGGAGTAATTTGGTTAAATTCAAAAGCATGTAAACTAACTTTTGGATATAAAAACAGTCCGCCATTTCCTAAACCTAGATTTAAACCCAGCGAAGTCGAAAATTTAGGTTTTAAATAATCGGCAGTTTCTCCAACAGGAAAAGCAAAGCCGATACCACTCATAGAATAAAGCTTGTCTGGTCTGCCAGTTTGTGCTTTAATGTTGATTGAAACAGCCATTAAACATATTGCTAAAAGGCTAGGGATTTTAAAATTCATATTTGTTAGTTTTGGGTTAATGCACTTACTTTTTTAAGCATTGTATAAACGTTAAAGGGTTTCTCTAAATAATCATCTGGATGATATTCCTGAGATGCAATATAGCTTTCATCATATCTGGCAGAGGCCATAATTACAGGTATATTTTCTGTTTCTGGATTTAATTTCAATTGTTTAAATACCGCTCGTCCATCCATTCCATTTAACATAATATCTAAAATAATCAAATCAGGATTAAAATCTTTTACAGTTTTAAAAATGTAACGAGGTGATAATAGTGGATAAACGCTATAATGTTCGGCCTCTAAGGCCAGCTGAAAAACTTCTAAAATGTCAGGATCATCATCAACAACCAGTACTCTTTTCAAAGGGAATAATTTTTATTGTAAATACTCTCCTAATACAATGTTTTAGTGATAATGTTTTAACCAAACAGTATTTTGATAAGATTTAAACATTAGCAAAGAAAAAAGGGTTTATTATAAAAAGCAAAGCTATTTATGCCCGATTTCGAAAAAATGTTATTTGGAGATGAAAACTGGAATTTCATCCCGGAAATTATGATTAGAACATTCTTGATGTACCTTATCATTTTAATCAGCTTACGTTTACTCGGCAAACGAGGTGTAAAACAACTTTCTGTTTTCGAGCTTGTTGTAATCATCAGTTTAGGTTCTGCTGCCGGCGACCCCATGTTTTATAAAGAAGTAGGCTTAGGCTCGGCACTCTTTGTGTTTGCAGTTGTGGTTAGCGCATACAAAATTACGGCGTATCTGGTTGGTAAAAGCAAGAAGATTGAAGAAATTGTAGAAGGAAAATCAATTTATTTAATAAGAGATGGGAGATTTTCGATAGAAAATTTTAAAAAAGAACAAATGGCGCAGGATGAATTCTTCGCAGAACTTAGGCAACAGCATATTACACATTTGGGGCAAGTAGAATTAACCATCATCGAAACATCGGGGGAATTGAGCATCTTCTTTTATAAAGACGAGGATGTGAAATACGGCTTGCCAATATTACCGGATAATTTTGACGAAAGAGCAGATGTGATTTCTGAGTATGGTTATTATTCGTGCAGTTTCTGTGGGTTTACAGAAGAATTAAAACCCAGCCCTAAGCACATTTGTAAAACATGTGAAAAAACTAAGTGGGTAAAATCTATAAAAGAAACGCGGGTAACCTAATTTTAATAAATGATGATTTACAAAATCGATTAAAAAATGAGGCAAATATTCCATTTTATGATTAATTTGTAGCTTAATATTTCTAACCAAATATATTTTTCTTCTTTATGAAAGTGGATTACATTGCGTTATCTGTACCTATATTTTTTATATTGATAGGTGTTGAACTCGCTTATAATTTTTACAAAAAGCTTAATTACTATCGTCTAAATGATAGTATTTCAAATCTAAGTCAGGGGATAGGGCAACAGCTTACCGGAATTTTTATGAAAACCGCATTATTTTTTGGTTATAAATACATTTTCGAACATTGGCGACTTTTAGAAATGCCCAAAACCATTTGGGCTTGGATAATTCTATTTATTGGTGTTGATTTCTTTTACTATTGGTTTCATCGCATGAGTCATCAGGTTAATGCGCTATGGGCTGCCCATATTGTTCACCACCAATCTGAAGAGTATAATTTAACTGTTGCTTTACGTCAAAGTTGGTTTCAGGGATGGTTTAGCTGGGTGTTTTATTTGCCCTTAGCTTTTGCAGGTTTCGACCCGATTATGTTTTTAACTTTAAGTTCTTTTAACACACTTTATCAATTCTGGATTCATACCCGAGCCATTAAATCGATGGGTTTTTTAGAATACATTTTAAACACACCTTCTCATCACAGGGTTCATCATGGTTCTAACCCAAAATACATCGATAAAAATCACGCCGGAACATTAATTATTTGGGATAGACTATTTGGTACTTTTCAAAAAGAAGAAGAAGAGGTATATTTTGGAATTACGAAACCTCTAGCCAGTTGGAATCCGGTATGGGCTAACTTACATTATTGGGATGATTTAATAAATACAGCTCGGCAATCTCCAAAGCTTAGCGACAAAATCAATGTATTTTTAAAACCTCCGGGCTGGTTTCCGGAACATTTAGGAGGCTTTAAGCATGCGCCAGAAATTGATACGACCCGTTATCAAAAGTATAATCCAGCATATCATTCTAAATTAACTGGATATGTTTTGGTGCAATTTATAATCGCCCTGGCAGCAGGTTCTGCAATATTATTTTCCTACCACAAAATGGATAACTTATTGCTAATTTCCGGGGCATTTTTTACCATTTGCACCCTTATCACCTGTGGTGCGTTATTAGAGCAGAAAAATTGGTTGGTAAAATTTGAATACATCAGATTGGTTTTTGGCTTCGTAATGGTTTTGATTTTAAAATTTCCAACCGAATATCAGCTTATATTTGCAGGCATACAGTTAATATCCGTAATTTGGTTCTTCAATTTGCAAAAAGCAAACCGTAACGCTGATGAAGACTAAGCTGTTTTCCTTTATTTTTGCCATTATATTTATCATTCAGTTATATGCTGAAATTTCTGGTAATATCCCAGTTCGCAATTTTTCTAAGCCATTAATTGTTTTAACACTTTTGGTTTGGCTTTTTACTGCCACAAATCTTAAAGGTAAATTTCATAAACGCATTTTTACAGGTTTAATTTTTGCCATGGCTGGCGATGTTTTTTTAATGTATCAGGCAAATAATTCTGGCTATTTTATTTACGGTTTGGTTGCATTTTTACTTTGCCATATTTTCTACATCAGGGCTTTTACGCTCGATCATAAATCAAACCCTAATCTTAAAAATCCCTTTTTTTTATGGGCAGTAGGTGCGCTGATAATTTTTTGCGTTGGCTTGTTTTTTTACCTGCAACCACACCTTGGAGCCATGCAATTTGCCGTATTGTTTTATGCCATCATTATCACATTTATGGCAATTATGGCTGTAAATAGGTATGCAAAGGTTAATTTTCTTAGCTACAAAGTTATTTTGTACGGTGCATTATTTTTTCTTCTATCAGATAGTGTATTAGCTGTAAATAAATTTGCATTTCCGATACCTCAAAGTGGCATATTAATTATGGCAAGCTACATGATGGCGCAGTATTTAATTGTTTACGGTACGGTTGAGCGCAAGCTGGTGGTGACGAAAACAGAGATTTAAGTTTTTTTTGGAAAGCAATGTTCAATGCTAATCGGTTGTAGCAGTCCTGCTATCGTTACTCCCGATGAAGAATCGGGATTCACTTTATCAGGTTTATTTAACTTAGGATATTGCAATAAATTTAATACTATTTGGGTAACCGTTGACTGAATTCAACGGCAATAAATTGCATTTTGTGTTAAGCAATTCGCCGTAATTATTGCGGATTACGTATTATCCATTTCATTGCCGTCGGTTTCAACCGACGGTATCCAGGCATTTAACTAGAATTGCAATGAAAACTAATATCTGCCCCGCTAATCCTTCTTTTTATCTTTATCCAAAACTGTAAAAGTCTGTACTAACCTTTCTCCGTTTTCATCAACAAGAGTTAAAGTATGCTTGCCCGCGGCCGGACTAACTGCCAGTTGATGATAGTTTGTAGTGGTGGAAATAAATTCGTTGTCAATATGCCAGTAAATTTTACTGCTTTGATTTCGATGTGCTGCATTTAAAACAATTTTGCCTCTGTTACCATCTAATTCTAAAGGAATATAAACCGATGCGCCATTTTTTGGATATATAAGCTCCATAACATTATTGCCACCATCAACATCGCAACCTGTTTTAAAGGGCGGCAAGGTTTTGTAATCGCTATTTTTTATTTTATAGTAATATTCCATCGCCGGCGGTAAAATAAACCAATTTAGATGTTGCATATTCGTAACACTTTCGCATTGGTCGGTAACGCGGTAAGTTCCGGTTCTATCTAAGTGTATTAATTTATGAAACGGACAAACCGTTGTTTTTTCTCCTGCGGTTGGAATCCACTCATCCACAACATTTGTACAATACTCACCAGCTTTGTATCCACTTTGTTTACAAACTTTAATCTTTTTTAACTTTGTAGTTGGTGTTTCAAACCATTTTCCTTTGGGTAAAAGTTTAAAAATATCAAACAGAACGGGTGCAGCAGCTTCAATACCAACTAAACCCGGTCGGCCCTCACCATCGGCATTTCCAACCCAAACACAAACCACATAATCAGGCGTTAAACCTATTGCCCAGGCATCGCGAAAGCCAAAACTAGTTCCGGTTTTCCAGGCAACACGCTGGGATGATGAAAATTGTTCCCATAAACCTTCATCTCCAGGCCGCATCACTTCTTCCATTGCATTAAACGTTGCCCAAATAGAACCATGCTCTAAAAAAGAATTGCGTTCATAATCTTTATGCTCTGGTTTATCATTTGTAAAATAAGTAGCTTGCTTGTAATCGTTAGGATTGTATAAACCTTTGTAGGTATTAAAATGATTTAGTGTTCTTACCATTCCCATGTATGTATTTGCCAAATCCCACATAGTTACTTCGCTTCCTCCTAAAATTAAGGATAACCCATAATGGTCGGCAGGTTGGTTTAAAGTTCCAATGCCAAGTTTTTTGAGTTTATCATAGAAACGTTCGTATTTATATTGTTGCAGCATTTTAACTGCGGGTATGTTTAATGAGCGACTTAATGCTTTATCTGCAGCAATTGCACCATCATAACCCAAATCATAATTTTGAGGCGAATAGCCAGCTATTTGTGTTGGTACATCAGGAATTAAAGTATGTGGTAAAATAAAACCATCATTCAACATGCTTGCATAAAGTAAAGGTTTAAGTGTGCTGCCCGGGCTTCTGGGTGCTTTAATCATATCAACATGACTTTGCAAATCTGCATTTTCGGGCTGATAGATATTCCCGACATAACTTACAACTTGTTTGGTTTTAGCATCCAAAACCAATGCAGATATGTTATTTATATCATTGGCTCTATATCTGTTATTATATCTTTTTAAAATGGAATTTATTTTCAGCTGAATATCTTCATTAACTGTTGATTTAATTCTTGTCGATTTAACTTCAAGATTCGCCCTTTCTGCTTTAAAGCGATTGAGTAAGTGTGGTGCATTTTGGGGAAGTGGCAAAGGCTTACCCGGAATGGGCTCTAGTTTGGAAAGATTTGCTGTTGCCTGGTCGATGTATTTTAGTTTTGCAAGTTTATCAAGTAAATCATTTCGCTTTTTTATAAGTCGGGTAGAGTTTTTACCAGGATGAACCAAGGATGGGCTATTTGGTAAAACAGCTAATGTTGCCATTTCACCCCACGAAAGCGTTTTTGCATCCCGACCATAATAGCGCCAGCTCGCAGCTTCCAAACCAACAACATTACTTCCAAACGGTGCATTTGCAGCATATAAGCCTAAAATTTCTTCCTTTGAATATTTTAATTCAAGTCTAAATGCTAAAACAATTTCATAAATCTTTTGCCAGATAGTTCTGTCTTGTTTTCGAGATAAACGAATGACCTGCATCGATAAGGTACTACCACCACTCACCACACTTTTTGCTTTGAAGTTTTGCCTCATTGCCCGGCTCATTGCCAGGAAATCAACTCCAAAGTGATTGTAGAATCTTCTATCTTCAAAAGCAATAATACAATCTTTAAATTTTACAGGTACCGAATCGGCTACTGGAAATCGCCATTGGCCATCACTGGCAATAGCTGCGCTAAGTAAGTTTCCATTGTTAGCTTCGATTACAAAAGATGTAGGCGATTTAAAAAGCTTCGCTGGAAGCAAAAATAAAAATACCAAAAGCAAAACAATGCAAGAAATATCTGAAGTAAGGAATGCTTTTGGTGTTCTATTCATTGATTTTGTTCTTCAATCTTATATTTTCTTTAGGCTATCGCAACTAAAAATTTAGATTGTTTGCTTAAGATTGCTTCGTGCCTCGCAATGACGTACATGGTGGTCATCAATGCGAGGAATGAAGCAATGTATGCTCATTTCAGGCTTGAATATTGTTTTGATGCCGAGATAAACTTACAAAGTCTGTACAGCCTTTTGCCATTAAACTTCGTAAGTTAAACGCATTTACTTCACCACCTGAACCCATTTACCATCTTGCGTAGCAGAAATTTCGTTGTTATACATCGCTTCGCACTGTATTGCCGATAAATAATATTTACCGGTGTAAGATGCATTAAGCAATACCTTGTAAACCAAACTTTCGTTTTCACGAATATTGAAATAAGTGAAAACTCTATCATCTCTTATATCCTGATAAGTAAATGGCGAAGATGCTAACATACTTTGATTATCATTAACTCGGGTATTTATAATTTCCCAACCAGATGGGAAGATTTGAGTTAAGGCCATTTGCTCGTAATAACCCATTCTACCCGGATTTTTAACGGTAACCTCGGCATAAAAATCAGTTCCTTGTTTCAATGTAGTTGGGTCTAGCGGCGTTCCGTTTAAACGTTTGTAAACTACATTCATGTCTAACACATCTGGGCGGTTTAGCAAGAAATTATTCTGTCCAGCAACTGGCTGACCTTCTAAAACCAATCTTACAAATAAAACATTATTCCCTTTATTGGTGATGGATGCCGTATTTCCCTTAAAGTTTACGGCTGTGCTGCTAATGTACTGACCAGAATTTACCGGAGCTGTTTTTCCATCTAAAAGGTATTGGTATTGCAGTTTATTTGAGGATTGGTTTGAGCCACAGAATTTTGCAATTGCCAGCAAGCTGTACGCAGTTGTTTGCGTGCTGTACCAAGTGTTTTCGCCTAATTTAGCCGCTAAAGGTTGTAATAAACTCGCTGCCTTCGCTTTCTGTCCGAGCAATGTTAAGGTTTCTAAAATCATCGCTTCATCACGTACGTCAGAGCCATAAGTTCCGCCCATCTGTTTATAAGGTTGAATCGAAGCATCTAAACCTTTAATCATCTGTTGTGCAACATTTGCTTGTCCGGCTAGTTTATAAGCTGCAGCTAAACGCCATTTTGCAGCTACAGATAAATACTCAAACGCCTTAAGCCTGTTCATAGCTGCCATTTCTGGTTTTTTAGCTAATGCGAGCATGTATAATCTGTATGCCTGAGATAAATCTCCGCCATAGAAGTTATTACTGTTTGGTGCCCAGTTCGCCGCTTTAGTTTTTTGGTAACGCAATAATTCATCCAGTAAACCAACTGGTAAAGTATAACCCGCATTTTGCGCTTCTACTAAGAAATGACCGGCATAATTGCTTCCCCATTCGTCAGCGCTTCCTTCTCCTGGCCAGTATGATAGACCTCCATCTGTTGTTTGAAAGCCTTTTAATCTTGTAATTCCAGCTTTTATGTTTTTCTCTGTCATGGCTTTTTGCTGCTCATTTAGCGGACTTAATCTATCTAAATACAACTGAGGGAAAATGCCTGATGTAGTTTGCTCAATACATCCATGCGGATATTGAATTAAATAACTCAAGCGTTTTTTAAGGTTTATGGCAGGAATAGAGGATACCTCTAGCGTTCCGGAATTTGTTCCGGCCATCCCGATAGGTAAATAATTTACCGCCCATTTTTGGCCTGGCTGTACTGTTGCCGATACCACATTAGTAACATAAGGATTTGGATTTCTGATGTCCATTTCAACATCGTAATCTGTTTTTTCGCCACCGCTTTGAGCTGTAACTTTTACTTTAGCGATTCCCACCGTATTCGGCGCCTTAACCTCAAAGTAAGCCATTTGCTCGCCAGTTTTGGCGTAATAAAGCTGTTGTTTATTGGTGCCTTGAACAATTAAATTATTTGTATTGATGTGTACAGATACATTTTTCAAATTGTTTTCTGTAGCGAAAACAGTTACAGGTAAGGTAAATGTTTCACCCGGACCGATAACACGCGGCAACGTTGCTAAAACCATCAAAGGTTTTTTAACCTGAACCGATTTTTCTGCAAAACCATAAGCCGCATCCTGTCCGGCAACAACCATTGCCCTAACGGCACCAATATACTGTGGAAGTTTAAATTTATGCGTTTTGCTTTCACCTTTTCCAATAGTAAACGGACCCATAAATTTAACTACGGCTTTAAAACGGTTTGCCTTGGCAGGATTAAGGTTTTTATTGATGCTTCCATCGCCACCAATGCTTAAAATACGTTCTAAATTTCCACCCCATGCACCTAAAACGTAATCGAATAAATCCCAAGTTTTAACGCCTAATCCTTCGCGGGCATAAAATGCACCGTGTGGGTCAGGTGTTTTAAATCGTGTTAAGTCTAATAATCCTTCATCAACCAATGCAATGGTATAGCTCATTGCTTTGCCGTTTTGTTCACCAACCGTAATCGTATTTTCTGTTTCTGGCTTAATTTTATCCAACATTTTAATTATTGGTTTTAAAATGGTTTGTGGGTCTTCAACAGAAAGTGGAATTGCCCCATACATTCTAATTGGCAAATCGTTAATGGTTTGCGCATGAGGCTGTAATAAGGTAATGTTTGCAAAAACATTTGGCGCCATTTCTTTTTCAGCTTTAAATGAATATTGTGTTTGTCCTGCTTTGGTATCAACCCAAAAGGTTTTTAAAACACGACTACCATTTTCGATTGAAATTAATGCTCTGCCATTTTTTGCAGTTGGAATGGTTAAAGTAATGTCTTCACCAACCGTAAATTTTTCTTTGTTTGCGGTAAAAGATAACATCGAAGCTTCAGTAGGATTGGTGCCTTGCTCACGTTGTGCCCAACCTGGCCAATCTACATAAACAGATTTGCCGGTAATATGGCCACCGTTTAAATCGCGAACTAAAATTAAATAACGGCCCCATTCCGGCTCATCAATTCTTAATTTATAACTTCCTTTACCATTTGTTAAAGTTACCTGATGCGTTTCTACAAGTTTATTGTATTGGTTTTGAGTAAAATTGGCGTAAGTGTATTGATTATCCTGTTCCCACCACCAGCGCCATTGGGTTTTGTAAACCTCAACTTGTACAGTTTTACTTCCTGAAAGTAATTTTCCATCGGTATTTACATTTACAATCTCAATTTTATGGTCTTTTCCGGTAACCAACATGCCGCTTAATTTATCTCCTTTTTCTGGGCGGATACCTAAATAATTACTATAAACATGATAAGGAATACTGAAGTTATCAATGCTGAAATTTCCTCCGGGTTCAAATACCTTTGTAGTGAAATTGGCTCTTAAAACACCAGGAGCAGTATTATTTTCATTTAAGTTTGTATTAATCTGGGCTGTTCCTGCAGCATTTAATGTGCCTTCAAAAATGGTTTTTACCTGCGATTCAAAATTAACTGTTGGATTATCAAAGCTAAACCCATCATAGCCTTTAAACTTAGTTTCTGTAGTATTCAAATTTACATCAACCTTAGCTTTTAAATTTTGAGCCGGAGTGCCAAATAACCATTTTGCAGATAGGGTAGAAGCAGATGTACCTGCGGTTAAATATGTTCTGTTTCCAACGTTGAAATCAATTTTTAAACGGTTTGGCATTACCGTTTCTATCTTTAAAGTTTTAGTAAAAGTTGCGCCACCAGCCTTAACCTTTGCCATCCAGTTTCCGGTAGGCGAAGTATTTTCTGTTACCGTTTTAAAAGTGTAAAATCCATTTACAGGTTTGCCATTAATTAAACGTTTGTAGAGTTGCCCTTTTGGATTATAAAACTCCATCGTAACCGGATAATTAGCTGGAAGTTTCTTCAGTTTATCTTCCAAAACAAAAGAAACAAACAAACTATCACCTGGTCGCCAAACGCCACGCTCACCATATATAAAACCTTTTAATCCACTTTGAACAACATCGCCACCAACATCAAACCTGCTTAAAGGCAAAGAGCTTCCATCATCTAATTTCAAATATCCACGTTCCGAACCATTTTTTGCTGTCAGTAAAAATGGTTGACGTTTTAAATCAAATTTCGCAAAACCATCTCCATCGGTTTTAGTGGTAAATATGGTTTGCCGTTGATAATCCATTAATTCTAAACTTACTCCGCTTAAAGCTTTAGCGGTTAATAAATCAGTTGCAACAATAAGCATACTGTTGTCGTTTCCTCGTTTAGCAACTAAACCAATATTAGAGGCAATTAAATTACGACTTGCCCAACGCTGGTTTGTGTAGAACGAAGGTGTACATGGATTATCCTTATCATTCCAACGATAGTTTGATGGATAATAGTTATTGTAACGCTGCCAGAATTCATCGTCTTCATCAATTTTTTCTCCATAATAACCACCTTCTTCATCATAATATTCTCCACTATTTTCATCAGTGGAGCCAGCATTTTCCTTGCAATTATAGGCGTTATATTCTTGCCTGAAAGCAATCGTAACCCGATACATTGCCCCAGGTTCAGTGCGAATCATTTTATCTAAATCAAGCGTAAAACGATTCTTTTTATGGAGGTTTAGCCCTTTATCTTCATCCAAACGCACCGTTTTCTGCAAAATAGGTTTGGCAACTCTACGCAATTCATTCCCATCTTTATAACTATTTGTTTGGAAAAACTGCGGGATATTGTTTTCATAAATTTTGATGACCGTAACATCAACAGCTTTTAGGTTTATCGCTTCAAATGGCAGAACTAACTTGCCGGAATTTGGCAATATGGTTCCCGCACCAGCGATGGTTACACTGGGTAATTTATCCTCGAAAGTTAAACTGGCAGTTTTACCGCCTGATAAAACTTTACCATTAATGTTTTCTATTCCATTATTTACATTTAGCGTGTAATTACCTTTTAGCTCTTCGGATGCATAAACTTTGACCTGACTTGCATCTATTGTAAAACGTAAATCGCCTAAATTGCCAAGGGTAATCATTCCCGTTAAATCCTGGCCCACACCAATAGGTTCAGAAAACTGAACTAAAGCGTAGTCTTCTTCGCCTTGTATGGCTTTCATATCCAGAATTTCAAATTTGTTTAACGCAGGAATTCTAATTTCTTCAGCACCTTTTTGGTCTGCATCAATTGCATCACCATCCCAGTTAATTTTTAAAGTTTGGTCACTACTTTTTTTCTTAATACTATCGATAGTAAATTTTGAAGTATTTTTAGCGGGATCATGTTGCCACTTTATTTTTAGTTTCTGGTCAAAATCTAACTCGATTATTTTCTCGATTTTGGAAGTTTCTTCGGCATCTGCAGTGGCTACTTCACCGGTTAGTTTCATAAAATCTAATGAGGTATTATTTTGAGAGATTAACCCATTTTGAGATAACATCACCCCAGGTGTAATTACCTTAAACTCGAAGTCGAAATCCTCTAATCCTTTTTCGGTAGCAGAAACTTCTGATAATTTAAAAGTCGCTTCATATTCTTTACCCGGTTTCAGATTTTCATCTGGCCTAAATTCTACTGTTTGCGGGTCAATCCAGTACGTTTTACCAGAGATTGATGGAGAGAAATCGAATAAATCCCGAAAATCGGCTTTGCCTAAATCTTGCATTCCCGTAGCAGCATTGGCTAAATGAACACGAATAAAACTCTTTTTTGAGATGGTTCCTGAAGTATATGCTTCTATGTATTTGGCGTATGCCTGATTATCCTCACTTGTTTTCTTTTTCCTGTTGAAGTAGAAGATAAAAATTGAGGCGATTGAAATGGCTAAAAGACCGATAAAAATAAATTTCTTTTTGGATGATGACTGGTAGGTAGATGGTTGTTCCATTTTTGAAATCGTTATTAGATATACCAAAATAAACTAAAATTCTCGTTAAAATTAATTATGTTGAAAAACTAAGATTTGTGAGGATTTAGTTAATATTCAAAACTATAGTATTTGGCCGATATGTTTTTTGTCTACTGTATATCTGTATGAAATTTCTTGTTTTTTGTGCAGAATCAATTATTATTTGCCTTTTAAAAAACTACATTCCATTTGTTCCTTTGCTATTCTTTGGATAAGTTTACCACATCAACCCAATTAAATTATATACGATGAAAAAAATATTGATGTGTTTGAGCTTAGTTTTCGCGGTAAACTTAGCCATGGCTCAAAATGTTAAAATTGAAGCAGCTGTGGAAAAGCTTAAAAACTTAATGATTCAACCAGATAGTAGTGCTTTAGATAAGCTGATTTTAAGTAATTTAAGCTACGGCCATTCTAGTGGAAAAGTGGAAACCAAGCAGCAATTTATGCATTCTCTGTTATCAGGGAATTCTGATTTTGTTGAAATAAATTTAACCGATCAAACTATCGTTATTCAAAATAAAACTGCTTTGGTGCGCCATACATTGAATGCTAAAACGAATGATAAAAATATTCCGGGAAGTGTGAAACTTAATATTTTGCTTATCTGGAGCAAAGAGAAAACAGAATGGAAGTTACTAGGCAGACAGGCTGTTAAGGTGCTTTAACGTTATACGTTTTACGTTGTAAGTTTTACGTTATACGTTGTAAGTTATACGTTTTAAGTTTTACGTTGTTCGTTCTAAAGCGTTTTGTATAAGGTTTACTTTCTCATGGCTACAACGTAAAACTCATACTGTACAACTTATCTTATCATCACCCCAGGCCTGTTTACCAAAGGGATTTTAATTAAATTTGTATCGATAATGCTTTCGGGTAGGAAGATGAATTTCTTATCGTAAATGGTAGAACCGATGTAATAACTCAACCAATATTCATTTGTTAAACCAAAAACTTCGGGGTCGATGGCTTCAACGCCTTTAAAATCGTTAGCGTTCATGTCGCCAATGAAATGTCTTAAAACAGATGTTTTCACTTGTTTACCATCTTTTTCACCATAACCTTTTGAACTGATTAAAACATTGGTAATCGGCTCATTTTTTAAGTTAACAATGTAAACAGTCCAGTTTTTTACCTCAGGCGTTTCGCTCATCAACACAACCGCCATCGCGATATCTTCAACTGTATTTTCTGGTAAATCGGCTTTCATATTTTAATCAAGTTGTCATGTTCAGACTGTCGAAACACAAATATTAGAGACTTTGAACAAACTAATATTGACACTTTCATATTCGTTCTTTGATATTATTTTAATAAATAGATTGCTTCGTGCCTCGCAATGACGACCGACTTAAATCATTAAATTCCAAGCTTATCTCCATTATTATGGGAATCCTAAAATCCTGGTCTATTTTTTCTTCGCCACAGCTTTTTTAGCTGCTGGAGCTTTCTTTTTCGCCGGTGCTTTTTTCTTGGTTTCAAAAGCATTTGGAACTTGCTCCACAATCATTTTCTTAATCACTTCCAAATCAACATCGGCTAATTCTTCAGGAGTATATTTTTGCTTAGTAGCTTCGTTATTTCGCAATTTCAACATTAATTTACCGAAGCGGATGAATGGTCCCCAACGACCATTTTCAATTGAAATCTTCTCCGCATCCCAAACTTTTATGAAACGATTAGCTTCTTTTTCTACTTTTTTACTAATCAATGCATCAATATCGTCTTGCGTTAAATTATCAAAATCATAACCTTTAGCAGGGATATTAATAAATAAATCGTTCCACTTGATAAATGGCCCAAAACGACCTTTACCTTTGGTAACGCCTAAACCTTCGTAATAAGCAATTGGCGCATCAGCATCCATTTTCTCCTGGATAATCTGAACAGCTCTTTCGTAGTTAACAGAAAGCGGCTCTTCATTTTTAGGAAGTGAAATAAAAGCTTCTCCCCATTTAACATAGGGTCCAAATCTTCCAACGCCAACTAAAACCTCTTTTCCTTCAAAATCTGGTAATGAAAAAGGAAGTTTAAACAGTTCAAGTGCATCATCTAAAGTAATTGTTGCAACAGATTGATTGCGCATTAAACTTGCATAACGTGGTTTTTCCTCCTCATCTAGCTCACCAATTTGAACCAACGGACCAAATTTGCCAACCTTTGTATAAACGTTTTTGCCGCTGGCAGGGTCTATACCTAACAATCGCTCACCAGTAGCACGTTCAGCTGTTTCTAAAGTGGTTTCAACTTCTGTGTGGAACGGGTTATAAAAGGAGTGCAACATTTTGGTCCACTCTTGTAAACCTTGTGCAATTTCATCAAATTCTTTCTCAACTTTTGCGGTGAAATTAAAGTCTACAATTCCCTTGAAGTGTTCAACCAGGAAATCATTTACCACCTCGCCAATATCAGTAGGGAAGAGTTTTGATTTCTCTGCACCCGTAATCTCTGATTTTGTATTTTTTGTTACTTTACCATCAGCCAAAACAATTGCAGTAAAGTTTCTTTGCTTGCCATCTCTATCTTCTTTAACCACATAACCACGATTTTGTACCGTAGAAATTGTTGGTGCGTAAGTAGATGGACGACCGATGCCTAATTCTTCCAGTTTTTTAACTAAACTGGCCTCTGTATATCTAGCCGGCGGACGAGAGTAACGCTCTGTTGCCTGCATTTCATTTAAAAATAATTCTTGTCCTTTGGCTAGTGGTGGTAAAATTGAACCACCTTCTTTTTCTTCAGCTTCTTCATCATCTGTTGATTCCAAATAAACTTTTAAGAAGCCATCAAATTTTAATACTTCACCTTCGGCAACTAAATGTTCTTTTCTGGTTGATGCTGTAATTTGAGCGGTAGTTTTTTCAAATAAAGCTTCACTCATTTGCGATGCAATTGAACGTTTCCAGATCAATTCGTATAAACGTTTTTCAGAGATATCACCATCAACCGTATGTCGGTCAAAATACGTCGGGCGGATGGCTTCGTGAGCTTCCTGTGCACCTGCCGATTTTGTTTTGTAAACTCTTGGTTGATGATATTTATCGCCATAAGCTGATTTGATCTCAGCAGCGGCAGCGTTAACAGCAGTTTCAGATAAGTTTACCGAATCCGTTCTCATGTAGGTTATCTTACCCGCCTCATACAGGCGTTGCGCTACCTGCATGGTCCTTGCTACTGAGAATCCTAATTTTCGTGAGGCTTCCTGTTGCAAAGTAGATGTTGTAAATGGAGCAGCTGGATTACGTTTTGCTGGTTTAGTTTCTAAACTTGTAATGTCAAATTTCGCCGAAGCACAATCTTGCAAATATTGCTCAGCATCAGCTTCGCTTTCAAAACGTTGCGGCAATTCTGCTTTAACCAGCTCTTTTCCTTTCCCTGTAGAAAACTGTGCCGTTATTTTAAAGGCGGCTGCCGCATTAAAGTTTTGAACTTCTCTTTCTCTATCAACAATTAAACGTACAGCAACAGATTGTACACGGCCTGCAGATAAGGATGGCTTAACCTTTTTCCATAAAACAGGAGAAAGTTCGAAGCCTACTAATCTATCTAAAACGCGGCGTGCTTGCTGTGCATTAACTAAGTTGTAATCAATACTTCTCGGACTATCAATTGCTTTTAAAATTGCCGGTTTAGTAATTTCATGAAAAACAATACGTTTAGTTTTCTCTTCTTTTAAACCTAATGTTTCAAATAAATGCCATGAAATTGCTTCTCCTTCGCGGTCCTCATCGGATGCTAGCCATACCATTTCGGCATCCTTAGCAAGTTTTTTTAGTTCGGCAACCAAAGCTTTTTTATCGGCCGGAACTTCATATTTCTGGGCAAAATCATTTTCGATATCAATAGCCATATCGCCTTTGGCTAAATCACGAATGTGGCCATAGCTAGATTTTACTAGAAAATCTTTACCTAAATAGCCTTCAATGGTTTTAGCTTTAGCGGGTGACTCAACGATTAATAAATTTTTGGCCATGAAATACGTTTTTGTGCAAATAAAGCTATAATAAACCTATAAAACCAAACATGTGCTTAATTTTATACAACTTTTTTATGAATTTAGGAATATAAAATCCAGCTTTTGTGTGAAATAATTAAATTTTGCATGTTATAATACAGCCTAATCTTTTGACATTTCAATAGCTACATGAGCTATAATTGAAGCACTTTAATCAATGCTTTGAAAATAAAATCTGTATTTTTGCAATCCATTAATAATAGCATAGCTTGAAGTATCCAAATTTTAAAGACCTTATTCTTTTCGAAGACAACGATTTTATCGTAATTAACAAACCGCCTTTTTTAGCTTCGCTAGATGAGCGAGGTGGCTCTGGTGAAACTAATGTATTGCGTTTAGCGAAACAATATAGCGATGATGCACAGGTTTGTCACCGTTTGGATAAGGAAACTTCTGGTGCTTTAATTATTGCTAAAAATCCTGAAGGTTATCGTCATGCTTCCATGCAGTTTGAGCGTAGAAAAGTAAATAAAACTTATCATGCTGTAGTAGATGGTCATGTTATTTTTGATGATTTAACCGTTGATTTGCCAATTTTAAATGATGGCAATAAAAACGTAACTATTGATAGGGCGGAAGGAAAAAGAGCAGAAACTATTTTTAACTCTTTAAAATACTATAAACATTATACTTTGGTTGAATGTAAACCAATTACAGGTAGAATGCACCAGATTCGTATCCATTTGGCAACTCAACGTGCTGCAATTGTTGGCGATGATATGTACAAAGGTAAACCTGTCTTTTTATCATCAATTAAGCGTGGCTATAAACTAACCAAAGGCGAAGAAGAACAGCCTATTATGAAACGTTTTGCGCTACATGCAAAACATTTGGTTTTTAAAGGATTGGATGATAAAGATATTGTTATAGATGCGCCATATCCGAAAGATTTTGCTACTTTAATTAAGCTTTTGGATAAGTTTGATGCTTAATGGCTGGGTTTAGAATTGCCTAACCCTTCAGTTTTTCTTACATTTGGAAGGTTCGCTCTCTGTTAAACCTCAATAGAATGTATATCCGATTTGTAAATTACGTAGATAAGATTAACCAATACCGAAAATCAAAGATATCAAACCGTAATTTCCTCGTTATTCTTGCTGTTATTGTTGGCATTTTGGCCGGGCTAGCTGCTGCTGCTTTAAAAAGTTTAACGCATCATATAGAAGAGTTTCTTCAATCAGATTGGCATTGGAAATATAAATATTATCTGTACTTCATTTTTCCGATGTTTGGTATATTCTTTACCGTTTTGTACATCAAATATTTTATTCGTAAAAGTAAGTTTGAAACTGGTTTAACGCCATTGCTTTATGCAATTTCAAAAAAATCAAGCAGGGTAGAACCCCACAATATCTATTCACAAATTATAACCGCGGCAATTACCGTTGGTTTTGGAGGTTCTACAGGTTTGGAAGCGCCAATTGTAACCAGTGGCTCCGCTATTGGTTCAAACCTAGGGCGGTTTTTAGGTTTATCTTATCGTGAAATCACTATGCTTGTGGCTTGCGGTGCAGCCGCAGGTATTGCAGGAGCTTTTAATAGTCCGGTTGCCGGTATTGTATTTGCCATAGAAATTTTATTGCCAGAATTTACCATACCTGCATTTATTCCACTTTTACTATCAGCCGCTACAGCAGCAGTAGTTGCCCGGATTTTTTATACACAACAATTATTTTTTCTGGTAACAGAAGGCTGGCAAATCAATGCTTTAGGTTATTACATATTACTTGCTGGTTGTATCGGTTTATTTTCCATCTATTTTACAAAAGCAAATTACGCAGTAAAAGGGTTGTTTTATAAAATTAAGCATCCCTATGCAAAGGTAGTTGTTGGTGGTTTAATGCTTGGTTTTTTAGTGTTTCTCTTTCCAACGCTTTATGGTGAAGGTTACATTACCATGAAAAATTTGCTAAGAGGCGATTATCTGGCCGTAATCAATAACAGTATTTTTGAAGACTATAACAGCATTCCGGCAATGGTTGTGCTGTTTACGGTGGTCACAATTTTTATGAAATCGCTGGCTACGCTGATTACTTTAGGTGCTGGAGGTAATGGAGGAACTTTTGCACCAAGTTTAATTATGGGTGGCTTAATCGGGTTTATTTTTGCTTACACCGTTAACCTTTTGGGTTTAGCTCAATTAAATGTTCCAAATTTTATTGTTGCAGGCATGGCAGCTGCTTTGGGTTCGATAATGCATGCACCGCTAACTGGTATTTTTTTAATTGCAGAGATAACAGGTGGATATATTTTGATGGTTCCTTTAATGATAACTACGGCAATATCTTATGCAATTAATCGTAGTTCGCAGAAGCATTCTATTTATACAAAGGTACTTGCCGATAAAGGTGAGTTATTATCTCATGAAGACAAAGACTCAACAGTATTAAATCAAATGAAGCTGAAATATTTGATTGAGAAAACCTATCCTCAATTGTACATGGAAGATTTAATTGCTCTAAAAATGACTGAGATAGTTAATTCACGTAAGAATATTTGCTCCGTTACCGATGAAATAGGAGATTTTAAAGGCATTATTTATATTGAAGAATTGTTCGGCGAAATGGTTAGTAATCCTGATAAGGAAAATTTAAAAGCTACAAATCTGGTTCATGCTGCACCAAATACCATTATGGAGCATGATGATTTAAAAGATGTTTTGAGAAAGATGGAAGCAGACAATGTTTGGATTTTACCGGTAGTTGATGAAAACAATATTTATAAAGGGTTTGTATCTAAAACCGCGATATTTAATAAGTATAGGGCATTGTTAATGAGGCAGAATGATTATATGGGTTAAACCTTTTGAATAACGTCATTCTGAGCATGTCGAAGAACTTTTAGAGATTGCGTTTCAACGAGTTCAAGGTAACAAGTTTGCATAAAAAGAAAAAGGTATATCGAGTTAACTCAATATACCTTTTTTCTATATTAAAAAAAGATTACTCTGTTCTCTTCAAGCCAAATTTTTCTATTTTACTGTATAAATGACTTCTTTGAATATCAATTTCATCAGCGGTTTTTGAAACATTCCAGTTGTTTTTTTCCAGCTTAAATTTGATAAATTCTTTCTCTGCGTGGTCTTTATAGTCTTGAAAATTATTAAAACTATCAAATGACGAAGACATACCTGAAGCACCTGAAGGATTTGCAATCTGTGCACTGGTTGCAGCTCCAATATTGGTTCCACCACCCGGATTTGCGAAAGCACGAACATCATTCTCAGTAATAACCTTATCACTCAAAATAATCAAACGCTCTATCATGTTGTGAAGCTCACGAACGTTACCAGTCCAAGGCAGGGCTTGCAAAGCAGCCATTCCACCTTCATTAATTCTCTTAACCGGCATGCCGTAATCGCTACAAATGTTTTCTAAAAAGTTTTGTGCAATTACCGGAATATCATCTATTCTTTCTGTTAAATGTGGTACGTGAATATTAATTACATTCAATCGGTGGTACAAATCCATACGGAAATTACCATCTTCAATCTCTTTTAATAAATCTTTATTGGTTGCGGCTAAAACACGAACATTTACATCAATTTCCTTTTCGCCACCAACTCGAGATATTTTGTGTTCTTGTAAAGCTCTTAAAACTTTTGCTTGCGCAGAAAGGCTCATGTCGCCAATTTCATCTAAAAACAGCGTTCCGCCGTTTGCCAACTCAAATTTACCAATGCGCTGTTTGACGGCCGAAGTAAATGAGCCTTTTTCGTGTCCGAATAATTCGCTTTCAATTAATTCTGATGGAATTGCCGCACAATTTACTTCAACAAGAGGGCTATCGGCACGGTTCGATTTTTCGTGTAACCAACGGGCAACTAGTTCTTTACCGCTACCATTTGCGCCAGTAATTAAAACTCGGGCTTCGGTAGGTGCAACACGTTCTATGGTTTCTTTAATTTTAGAGATGCTTTCAGATTCACCTAAAATTTCACGTGTTTTACTTACTTTACGTTTTAAAACTTTTGTTTCGGTAACTAAAGTACCGCGGTCTAAACCATTACGTACAGTAATTAATAAACGATTTAAATCTGGTGGTTTTGAAATAAAATCGAAAGCTCCTTTTTTACTTGCCTCAATAGCGGTTTCTACCGTACCGTGACCAGAAATCATAATAAAAGGCAAATCTGGTTTGATAAGTTGCGCTTGCTCAAGCACTTCCATACCGTCCATTTTATTCATTTTGATATCGCAAAGTACAAGGTCGAAATTCCCTTTTTTTATCATTTCGAGTCCGTCGATACCATTATCAATGTCTTCAACATCGTAATTTTCGTACTCTAAGATTTCGCGTAAGGTACTCCTTATCGCCCGCTCATCATCAATAATTAATAGTTTGGCCATTCAGTTTTGTTTATTCTAATTCAGCTACGAATATATTATTTTTTAGTTAATGTATAGTTTTTTATACATAGTTATGGCTATAAACGAGAAATTGATAAAAAGGTTTTATTTTTTATTTGGAAAATAAAGTACAGAAAATCCATCATGTAGTTTATTCTCTCTTGATAAAACGTTTGTAATTTATTTGGAAAACAATGGATATAATTCCATCGGATTATTCAGTCCTGCTGTACATTTTATCCCGAGAAATTCGGGATGCCATTTCCATCAGGTTTATTTAACGAAATTTTGTGCAAGAAACTTAATTTGAATTGCCTAATTCTACATTAAACCGTCATTTCGAACGAAGCTAGAAATCTTTGAATACGTATTTCTTGGTCCAAAGATTTCTCTATTCCGCTGCGCTCCAATTGAAATGACGGAGGACCAATAATTTCCGTGGCAAACGGAAAATGGAATTTCCAGTTAACTAGAGCACTGGGTAGGTTTTAAATTCGACGTTACAGGTTTTTGTTTAATAAGCCTGATTGAAATGAAAATACTTTTTGTTGCTTAAATTAAGAAGATTGCCACGTTGTTTTTCCTAGCCTGCCTAACGCAGGCAATGACGACCAGATCGCATTAAAAAGAATGCAAAAAGATTGTAATGAAAAGCAGGGCTGAGGTGACCCACGAAGTACTGTTTTGCCTTTCCAAAAAATAAAAAATGCAGGTCTGTAAGCCGGGTTCTGTTTTCTAATTGCTTAGAACTTCTATCATTAATCCACTGTAAATGTTGCCATTTACCTCTAACGACCTACCCACTAACATCGGACGGGCAGCCCTACGTGCGTTAGCCTATTTGGTCTTTCAACTCTCGGGGTTTACAAACACTGCAGTCGCCTGCAATGCTCGTGCGCTCTTACCGCACGTTTTCACCCTTTCCCAATTTGCATTGGGTGGTATATTTTCTGTTGCACTAATCCGTAATCCAGGTTTTCATTCCTGAATCCCTTTCCGTTAGAAAGCGAGATGCCCTATGTTGCCCGGACTTTCCTCTCTCCCGATAAATCGGGACAGCGATAGAACAACCTGCATTTTGCGCAAAGATGGATTATTTTAACCATAAAGACAGCAAAACATCAGAAGTTTTTATGCTTATTTACAGTTTTGTAACTGTGTAGAAACCTTTGAATAAGGAACAAAACCTTGATTATTACCAAATGAATTGGTAACATAAACCATAACCTGAGCTACATCAATATCTGCTAATTCAGGGAAACCTGGCATTTTTTCATTGTATTCTTTTCCATGAATGACAATTTTTTCGCTTATTCCATTCTTAATCATGCAAGCTAAATTGTCTTTATTGTTTTTCAAAAAAACAGAATCGGTTAGTGGAGGTGCAAGCTGACCTAAACCTTCGCCGTTTTCGCCATGGCAGTTTTGACATTTGGCTTTGTAAATATCTTTTCCGTTCGACATATAATTTTGCAAATCAATAGTTTCTTGATTTTGGCAAGAAACGATGATGGCGACAATTGAGCAGAAAAAAATAGAATTGATGATGTATTTGCGCATTTATGTTTTATTAATATTGCCACGGAACCACTGAAAGCACAGAAAATAAAATTCCGTATTAATCTCTCCCTACCGTAGGCTAGAGTGTTTCCGTGGCTTAGAATCTATTTTTTATATTCTGCCAATAAAACCGGAATATCTTTTTTAAGTTGAGCAACCTGGTCTTCTTTTGTGCCATCATAAGCACCACGAATTCTTCGGTCTTTATCAACCAAAACTAAATAGCCCTGATGAATGTAACCATCTTTAGCAGCGCTATCTTCGCCAACAGCTACCAAATAGTTTTTTTCTGCAAGGGTGTACACGCTATCTTTACTTCCATACAGAAATTGCCATTTATTAACATCAACTCCAAGTTTTTGGGCATATTTTTTCAATACTGATGGTTTGTCGTATTTAAAATCTATGGTATGAGATACAAACATCACATCCGGATTGCTTTTAAATTCATTATAAACCGTCATTAAATTGCGGTGCATGGTTGGGCAGATGGTTGTACAAGAGGTGAAAAAGAAATCTGTAACGTAGATTTTTCCATCCGTTAACTTATTTGTTGTTAAAACGCTGTCTTGGTTTAAAAATGCCCAATTTGGGATGGTTTGATAGACGGTGTCTATCTTTTCTATACCAGCTGCATCTCTAACGGTTTCGGTATGGCGCTCGCCATAAATTGGCAATTTTTTTTCTTGCTGACAAGATGAAAGTATAGCTGTTGATAGCATGAAAATGGCTATCGAAAAAATAATTTTATTCATGATTTTATTTTAAAATGTAAATATACGCCTCTAGTTTGGGAAAGCCTTCACCCTGTGAACGTTTGTGGTAATTTTAGTTTTTCTGCAAGTCCCTCTCCAGAAGAGAGGGAAATACAGAACAGTAGTTTTATACATTGTATTTAAAATATTGCCCGTTACCCTCTACTGGGCTTGGCAGCATTCTGTTTTCTTTAAGTCTCCCTAAAAGAGTGCGGGAAATAAAAAACAGCGGTTTTACACATAGCATTTAAAATATTGCCCGTTAAAACACTCTAAACTGGATTTGGCAGAATTATGTTTTTTTTTAAGTCTCCCCCAAAAAGTGAGGGGAACGTAGAACGGTTTTTATTGCTAGGGTTTAAAATACTGCCTGTTAAAACCCTCTCTTCTGGAGAGGGCGGACTAACATTAGCCAAACTTCAAACATTCATAGGGAGAGGCTTTTAATGCTTATGTTGTTTCATTTGCATCTTAGTAGCTGGCAATATATTATAAATTTTAAGCACCGAATCTGATTCTTTCGTAACCTTAATGTAGCTATCTTCAACACCACGAATCTTAATCATTTGCGATTGGTAATATGCTAAATCTTCCTGCTCGTTTTTTCCTTTAAAATCATCTTTAAAGAAATGCATCCAATCCATCATGTTTTCATCGGCTTTATTCAGCTTTGTAATTAGGTTACTCATTTTAATTGTATCTGCTGATGATTTAGCCTCTAATTTAACTAATAGTGTATCCAATTTCATTCTGTTTTTGATAACTTTTTCGCCGTCAACCATCAACTTATCATGGATATTTAAAACTTCTTTACGTATTGCTTTTGAATCTGCCTCTGTTTTACAGGCACTAAAAATTAATATCAGCGTTGAAAAAATTAATGTTATTTTATTTTTCATTTTATTAAAAATTATAAGTTAAACCAATATAAATTTTGCCGGCACTCATTGGGTGGTCGGTTTCTGCTTCCCAAATATTTTTCTGGATGCCAGCATTAAGTGCTATATTTTTGTAGAATATATCTGCACCAACACCACCCATTAAATTATTCATAACATGTTCTCCGGTTTTACCACCGTTGTACTTCTCTCCGCCAGAATATTCATAAAAAAACTGAGCAGAAGGCATCAACTGCACATCTTTGCCAATTCGTTGAGTGTAAAAAATATTTAAAAAACTTGTTGTACTGTTTGCAATTCCTTCATCGCGTTTATTGGTTCCGTTTGCTTTGTATGATGTATTTAAACTTGCGCCGAATTTACCTAAACCAACCATATAGTTAAGGTAAACAAAGCCATCAGTGCTTCCTGTTCCAGCTTGTTGTAATGAAGAATAGCGAATACCAGCAGTATTTTTGAAATCATTTTTCCCTGTCGGGAGTTTAATTCCTGCACCTGCCACAAGCTGTTGTCTAAAATTATCATCTAATTTTTGCACAATGTGATATCCTGCATACAAATTTACATCGCCAACACCACCAACGGTAGAGGTATTGCTGTTGTAACGTTCGCTGTTAGAAACATAAGGCAGAATTACATTTATTTCAATTTTGCTGTTAATGAAATATTTACCTCTGATTTCAAGCGAACGATACAATTCATAGTCTTCTGCATTACCCGCATGACCTGTTATTGGGTGGGGTTGACTATTTGATGGAATAAAGAAATTTCCTCCATTTGGGAATAAGGAGTGTGATTGACCGTTGTAGCCGTTAAAAGAACGGTAACGGTAAAGTAGGCTTATGCTATTTCGATTAAAATATGGTGTTATGCCCATAAAACACCCGCAAATATCACAGGCAAAAACATTGCTGCTTAATAATATAAAAGTGATAACTAATAATTTACGATTCGCTATATAATTTATTTTTGATAAACTCATTGTCGGTTAATGTTTTTAAAAATGCTTTGATTTGTGTTCTTTCTGAACTGCTTAATGATATGCCATTTCTTAGAGAAGAGTCTAAATTCTCTGATGCTTTAACGCCTGAATTATAGTGTTCTAAAACTTCATCCAGATTATAGAATCGCCCATCGTGCATGTACGGACCAGTGTACTCAATGTTTCGTAGGCTTGGTACTCTAAATTTTCCAAAATCGCTTTGTACACCCGATATGTGCGATCGCCCTTCATCTGTACTTACCAAATCCAAACCATTACTTCGGTAAGAAAAATCTGAAAAAAAAGGTTCAGCATGACATGAAGCACATTTCTCTTTAAATAAATTGTAGCCAAGCTGTTCATCTGAAGTAAAAGAAATTCCACTTTCTTTTCGCATTACTTTATCGTATTTAGAATTTCCTGAAACAAGAACACCCATAAATTGAGTAATTGATTTTAATACTGTTTGAGAATTTATTTCTGACGAACCAAAAGCCCGTTTAAACATTTCAGGATATGGCGCTGTATTTTTTAAGAACTTTACAACGGTTTCTATATCTGTTTTCATTTCGCAAACGTCCGTAAGCGCATTTAATGGTGATGTTTCCAGGTTTTTTACGCCGCCATCCCAAAAAAAGGCCTGCTGCCAAGCTAAATTAAAAAGGGGAGGAGCATTGCGTTTTCCCTGGCAATTATCTACACCATGACTAACGCTATGATCGAGGTTTGCAAAGGCAGCAAATTGCTGATGGCAGCTACCGCACGAAACACTTTTATCAGCCGATAAACGAGCTTCGTAGAAAAGCTTTTTACCCAATGCAAAACCAGCATTTGTTAGTTTATTGTTTTCGAAGCTGTATGCCGGTTTTGGAAAATTTGATGGAATTGCAAAAGTGACATTTTCTTCATCTGGTGTAATCTCATCCTCGTTTTTGCTACAAGCATACATCAACGCAATGCTTAAGAAAAGCATTGCGAAGACGATTAGTTTTCTCCACATATTAATTGTGGATATGATCTAAACGGAATAGTCCTTTTGCATAATTATTGGCTACGAGCACCGAATTAGCACCGCCCATCGTAAAATTTAAATTAGTAAAACTTACATCGGTTGTACCTGTAAATAAAGATGCTGCATTTACAATAAAATGCATATTTGGTTTAGCATCAGTTCTTATTCTCAGCGGATTTGCAGCATTAATTTCGGCTGAAAATGTTCGGATGGTATTGTTCGGATCCAAAACGCCTCCAATATGAAAAGTTAGGGCATTATTGGTGGCTGTAGATTGTGGCGAAGTTCCTTCGAGTTTTACGAAGATGTAGCCACTATTCCATGTCCAGAACATACCATTTATTGGGTCGAGAGCGCCCGTTTGAGCACCTGCAAAGTTTCGGGCGTAATCTACACCAATTGTATATTCAATTTTGGTATAATCGCCGATTGGTACATCGTTAATCGTTAGTAATTTTGACGCGGATTTAGATTCATCAACCAGAAAGTAACTCTCTGGGATTAAATAGGAAGTTCCATCAGCTTTGCTTAATTTAATATTGCTTACGTAATATTTGAACACGTTGATTTTGTAATCTTCGCCTTTGGCATTTTTATATGTTGATGTGTTTAGCGCTAATGAAGCACCATTAACCTGGTGTTCGAATTCCAATGTAAAACTAGATTTTGTATCTGCTGAGATTATATCTCCATCTTTTTTGCATGATGTTAAAAGTATAATAGGGCATAACAATGCCAATAAGTATTGTGATAATTTCATTTTTTTGAAAATTGGATAAGTGAATTTTTAGTCTTCTGTTATTCTGAATGCAATGAAGAATCTCTAGCCTTTTAGGGGAAATTAACATTACAGCGGAAAACAGAATAGTGGTTTTTAGCAATGATGTTTACTTTGTAACTGCTTCGCTGTAATACCGTTGACGTTTTTTACCTCTTGTCGTCATTGCGAGGCACGAAGCAATCTATTTGTTATGAGATTACTTCGTACCTCGCAATGACGACCGTCTTAGAAATGTTATCTATTTCGATTTTTATGAAATAAAATAACCTTCAGCATAACAAATAGCCAAAACAATCAATAGCAAAGCCATTAATAAAAAAAATACTTAAACCGTTTTCGGTGGATGAAAAATTGAAATAGAAAGGTCTTTGATAGGTTTTTCTAAATAACCACTTTCTGATTTTATAATGAAGTATGGGATTTGATGGTTAACGCTTAGCTGTTTGAATTTAGCCTCAGATTCAATTACTCTTTTTAAGTTATCTTGAGTTTGTTTGTTTTTACCATCTAAATCTTTCAATTTTTTGGCTAAGAAACATTGTCCGTCGCAATGTAATTCTGGGTGCGCATTATTAATACAAAATACTGAAGTGATGTATTCCTTATTCATTTTGTAACCTGAATACACAATTAATTGCATGTAACAATTAGAAATTGTACAGATTACTAAAAGAAATATTAGGGCTCGCTTTAACATTTGTATTTCGCTGCAAATGTACAAACGAAATCGAGGATGGCAAACTTAAAAGAGAAATTTGAATTCTTTTGTTAACCGTTGATTAAAGTCAACGACAATGAATACAAAACATGATTTAAAAAGAAAATATTTAGAAAGCATCTGCTATGTGCTCTTTAATTCAATGCTGTAAGTTTCAATAGAGATTAATTTGTAATCTAATTTTGGAAAGTAGATTTTATTAGAAATTTTATTTAGTACAATTCAATATCTTTTAAAAATTTAAAATCTTTTAGATTTAATGTATAAAGCTTAATATTATGTATTATAGCTGTTGATGCAATTAATGCATCTGGTAAATTTAGGTTGTGAGATAAAGAAAATTCTTCGACTAAATTGACTGCATAAGTAGAAATTGTCGACGAAATTGGCAATACAACCAATTTATCAAGATCTGTCCTAATTAATTTCAGTTCATTTTTGTTTCTGGCTCCATACAATAATTCTGCACATGAAACATCAGAAATGGCTACATTACTCTGGCCTATATTTTTAAAAGTATTGATAACATCTAAATTACCTTTGTAAACTTCTATAAAGATATTTGTATCGCAGAGAATCATGATTTCTTCCAGGCTTTAGTCCTGAGTTCATTTGGTGAAATGGAGTAATCACTCCAAATTCCTTCTGACAAAGAAAAATCTGATGGTTGTTTTTTTACATTAGCCTTTGTTGTTCTTAATTCAGCCTTTATATTTCGTGACTTTAAAAAATGTAACAATGCATCAATTTTATCCTGCTCTATATCGTCATTTAAAATTATCTCCATCATAGTTTAATTTTCTTAGTGTAAAGATAAGAAATCTTATCTTTCAAATTATATCTAGTAATTTTTAAAAAAAAATCCCTGACAAAAATAATTATCAGGGATTTTCATCATTAATTGTGAAGTGAATTACGCTTGCAGATCGGCCATTACAGCATTAATTTTATCGCCTAACGCTGCATTTACTTTTGAAAAATCTGCTCTATCTGCCAATGGCGCATTTACACTGCAATAAAATTTAATTTTCGGTTCTGTACCACTCGGGCGGGCAGAAACAATACTTCCATCTTCTGTAATAAATTGCAATACGTCAGAAGCCGGATAATCTAATTTGGTAACTTTTCCGGTTGCTAAATCTGTCTCCTGGCTTAACTCGTAATCTTTCAATATAGCAACTTTAGAACCGCCTAATGATGCTGGCGGATTATTTCTAAATTTCTCCATCATTGCCTTAATTTCTTCAGCTCCGGTTTTGCCTTTTTTGGTTAGAGAAACTAAGTCTTCTTTGTATAAGCCATAATCAACATACATGTCTAAAAGCGCATTATACAAACTCGCACCTTTATCCTTGTAGTAGGCAGTCATTTCAGAAATAAAAGCAGCTGAAACAACCGCATCTTTATCGCGAACTAGTTCGCCAACCAAATAACCATAACTTTCCTCGCCACCAGCTATAAAAGTTTTTTCACCTTGTAGCTGAGTTATAATTTGACCAATCCATTTAAAACCGGTTAAGGTGTTAAAATATTCAACGTTTTTAGCATCACAGATGGCTTTGATTAAACTCGTGGTTACAATTGTAGAAACCACATATTCTTTTCCGGTAAGTTTTCCTTTTTCTTCCCAAGCTGAAACAATGTAGTTAATTAGTAAACTTCCGGTTTGGTTACCATTTAACAATACCCATTCGCCATTATTATCTTTAACGGCAATACCAACACGGTCGGCATCTGGGTCAGTTGCTAAAACCAAATCAGCATCAATTTCTTTAGCCTTATTCATAGCCAGAGTTAAAGCATCTTTTTCTTCTGGATTTGGATAAACAACAGTTGGGAAATTACCATCAGGTTTGCTTTGCTCTTCAACAACAGTAACATTAGTAAAACCAAACTGCTCAAGCGCTTTTGGTACCAAAGTTATGCCTGTTCCATGAATTGGTGAATAAACAATTTTTAAATCGTGCTGTCTTTTAATCGCATCAGGAGAAATTGAAAGTTCAGTAATTCCATCTAAATACAATTTATCAACTGCCTCGCCGATTAATTCAACGTTTGCATCAACTCTGTTAAACTTAACTTCATCAATACTTTGAATTTTGTTTACTTCATCAATCACTAATTTATCATCTGGTGATGTAAACTGACCACCATCGGCTCCATAGGCTTTATAACCATTATATTCTTTTGGATTATGCGATGCCGTTAACATTACTCCACTTTTGCAGCCAAAATGACGGACAGCAAAAGACAACTCAGGGGTTGGTCTTAATGCTTCGAAAAAGTACACATGAATACCGTTTGCCGAGAAAACATCAGCGGTAATTTTTGCGAAATAATCAGAATTGTTTCTGCTATCGTGAGCTATGGCAACACTGATTTTTTCACCTGGATATTTATTATTCAGATAATTTGCTAAACCTTGAGTTGCCGTTCCAATTGTATATTTGTTAATACGGTTAGAACCGGCGCCCATTATACCGCGTAAACCGCCAGTACCAAACTCTAAACTTTTATAAAATGAATCTACAAGTTCTGTAGTTGCTTCTTTATCTACAAGCGCTTGGATTTCAGACTTAGTTTTTTCGTCGTAATTTCCACTTAACCACTGATTAATTGTGGCCTGTGTTGATTGGTCAATTGATTGCATTGAGCTGTATTTTTAATTTAATATCTGGTGTTGAACAAAATTTAATTCATGAAGTTTGGTATTGTTGAAATATTTTCAACCGTTCCAAATTTTATTTTGTTGAGGTTGTTGCTTTTAAGTAGCTTTTGCTTAATTTCACGCCCCGATACAATAATAAAGAAAATCCAGTATTAAAAATGATTGAATTGCATTTTTATATTCTGGTAGGCACAATAGAAATTGTGTTCTTCTTATTACAGCTAAAATAATTATTAACTAGATGAAAATATTAAAATTTGGGGGTACTTCTGTAGGTAGTCCTGAGCGCATGACGAAGTTATTGGATATTATTAATCCAAATGAAGAACAGATTGTAGTATTATCAGCCGTGTCTGGTACAACAAATAGTTTAGTAGAAATTGCAAATTATTTTTTAGCTGGTGATAAGAAGAAGGGTAGCGAGTGTATAGAAAACTTATATCAAAAATATAAAACCTTTGTAGTAGAATTATTGCCGTCTGCAGAATTTCAAGATCAGGGAAACGAAGTGATTGATTATCATTTCGGTTTCTTAGCCGGCCTGGCAAATGATATTTTTACGCCAATTGAAGAAAAAGTTGTATTGGCACAAGGTGAGTTATTATCTACAACTTTATATCACATTTATTTAAAATCTATTGGTGTAGATTCAGTTTTGCTACCTGCGTTAGATTTTATGAAAACTGATGAAGACAGTGAACCAGACATTGCTTTTACAACGAAACATTTAATGCCTTTGTTGGAGGAACATAAAAACAATAAACTCTTCATTACACAAGGATATATTTGTCGTAATAGTTTTGGTGAAGTTGATAATTTACGCCGCGGAGGAAGTGATTATACAGCATCTTTATTGGGTGCTGCAATTCTTGCTGAGGAAGTTCAAATCTGGACGGATATAGACGGTATGCATAATAACGACCCTCGTATTGTTAAAGGAACCAAGCCGATTGCTCAATTATCTTTTGATGAGGCTGCCGAGTTGGCGTATTTTGGAGCAAAAATTTTGCATCCACAATCAGTTTTTCCTGCGCAGAAATACAAAATTCCTGTTCGCTTGCTAAATACTATGGAACCAAGTGCTTCTGGAACTTTAATTACACACGATAGCGAGAAAGGAAAAATTAAATCAATTGCGGCTAAGGATGGCATCACGGCTATTCGCATTCAATCGAGCCGAATGTTATTAGCTTATGGTTTCTTACGTCGTGTTTTCGAAGTTTTTGAGCGTTATAAAACACCAATTGATATGATTACCACTTCAGAAGTTGCTGTTTCATTAACTATTGATGAAACCGGAAATCTTTCAAAAATTATTGAAGAATTAGAAAGCTTCGGAACTGTAGAAGTTGATACAGATCACAGTATCGTATGTGTTGTTGGAGATTTTGGCTCAGAAAAACATGGTTTTGCAAGTAGAGTTTTAGAGGGATTGAAACACATTCCAATCCGTATGATTTCATACGGCGGAAGCAATTACAATGTTTCTTTATTAATTTTAAGTGAATATAAAACGGAAGCTTTAAGAAGTTTGCACAACAGGTTATTCGAATAGGAGATACAAACATCCAATAATTATCAGCAAACCCAAAATCATGTGAAAAGCTAAAAAGTTTGCTGGTAATAATTCATTTTTGTATTTCCTGTAAGAATTAAATAATCCTAAAGAAATAATAAGAGCTATAAATATGGCTGCAACTATCTTCATTTTCTGATAAAAAAGAGGAATAATACGATAAGAAGTAAAACGATGAAAAATCGAATCTTACCGTTGTATTGTTTTTGGTTAATTCTTCCATGCTTTAAGTCGAGATAGTTACCCCAATAAATAAGCCCAAAGAATAAAATTAAAATTATAATAAGGAATTTGAACATGTTCGCCGATAAAGATATATCAAAGTTTAACAATATTGAAACGCCATTCTATTATTACGATACAGAATTACTGCAAAGAACTTTAAGCACTTGTGCTGAAGCTGCAGCTCCATATCAGTTTCACATACATTATGCACTAAAAGCAAACTTCAATTCAGTTTTGCTGGAGCAAATTAAAAACATAGGCTTTGGTGCCGATTGTGTAAGTGCCGGAGAGGTAAGAAGAGCTGTAGAAGTTGGTTTCGATAATAAGAAAATTGTTTTTGCCGGAGTAGGTAAATCCGATAAAGAAATAAATGAAGCACTGGATTTAGATATTTTCTGCTTTAATGTAGAGTCTATTCAGGAGTTAGAAGTTTTAAATGAATTGGCTTCGGCTAAAGGTAAAACTGCGCAAGTTGCTATACGTATAAATCCAAATGTTGATGCACACACGCACCACAACATTACAACAGGTTTAGATGAAAATAAATTCGGCATCAATTCATGGGATTTACCAGAATGTGCCGAAACTTTAAAGGCATCCAAAAGCCTTAAATTTATTGGCATACATTTTCACATTGGTTCTCAAATTACAAATTTAGATGTTTACAAAAATCTTTGCGTTCGTGTTAATGAATTTTGTACATGGTTTGAGGAAAAAGGATTCGTTGTTGAAATTTTAAATGTTGGTGGTGGCTTAGGTATCGATTATTACAATCCAGACAATCAAATACCCGACTTTAAATCTTACTTTAAAATATTTAAAGATTTTTTAGAGATTAAACCAAACCAAGAGGTTCATTTTGAATTAGGAAGAGCCTTGGTTGGACAATCTGCATCATTAATTACCAGAGCTTTATACATTAAAAAAGGCAAGAAGAAAAATTTTGTAGTATTGGATGCAGGCATGACAGAATTGATGCGTCCGGCATTATATCAGGCTTACCATAAAATTGAAAATTTAAGTAAGAAGTCAGAAAACGGAAGTCAGACTACTGAAGTTATTAAATATGATATTGTTGGACCGATTTGCGAAAGTACAGATTGCTTTGGCAAAGAAGTAGAACAACCTGAATCTTTTAGAGGAGATGTTTTTGCAATTCGTAGCGCAGGTGCTTACGGAGAAGTTATGGCATCAAAATACAATTTGAGAGACGCAATAAGAACGGTTTACAGTAACGAGATTTAGAACTTTGTCACATCGAGCTTGCCGAAGTACTTTATTGTTCTTCGACAAGCTCAGAATGACAAATTTTCTATTTTCTTTTAGATGCTACAAAAACAACCACGCCAGCAACTAAAACAATGCCACCAACATAAGGCGGCCAGTTTACTGATTTTTCTTTATCAGCCGATATTTGTATCGGACCAGCATCAACAACTTTTTCCTTTTTAGTGTAAGTAAAGCCTGTCCAAACCAGCATTACAATTCCAACAATTATTAGTACGAGTCCAACGGTTTTATTCATAATTTTAAATTTTGATTTGAATTTAAACAGCCGTAAGCATAATTATGTTTTATTCTTCAAAGAAATCCACTAATCCTCCTATAAAATATTCTTCTATTCCTTCGGTAAAGTCTTTATAATCCTCGTCAGGTATATTGGTTTGTTTAAACTCTAACGAAGTTCCTTTTTTATCCTCATGAAGTTTAATCGTAACAATTGAAGGTTCACCTTCTTCACCAAAATACCATTGCTGAACAATTTTTTTATTGGTTTCAAACGCTAAGTTTTTTCCAACAATATCACCATCCCAATAAGAAAATTCTGTTTCTGGTTTTTCTTCAAACTCCACTTCAGCACCAGTCCAAAGTTTAATGCTAATATCTTTTGTAAGCGCTAAATAAACTTCTTCTGGTGTTGCGGGTATGTATGTGTATTTTTTATAGTCTCTCATCAACTATTAATCTTAAAATCCTTAAATCTATTAAATTCCTGCTCCTTACTTAAATGCATTCAATCCCGTCACATCCATGCCTGTAATAAGCAAATGTATGTCATGCGTGCCTTCGTAGGTAACTACCGATTCAAGGTTCATCATGTGGCGCATTATCGAATATTCGCCGGTAATGCCCATTCCGCCTAACATTTGGCGGGCATTTCTGGCAATATCCAATGCAATTTCTACACTGTTTCTTTTTGCCATTGATATTTGCTCAGCAGTTGCACGGTTTTCGCTTTTTAAAACACCCAAGCGCCAAACCAGGAGCTGACCTTTAGTAATTTCGGTAACCATTTCTGCTAATTTTTTTTGTTGCAATTGAAAACCGCCAATTGGTTTGCCAAATTGAATTCGCTCTTTTGAATAACGAAGTGCAGTATCATAACAATCCATTGCAGCACCTAATGCACCCCAGGCAATACCATAACGAGCTTGGTTTAAGCAGCCTAAAGGTCCTTTTAATCCACTAATTTCTGGAAAAACGTTTTCTTTCGGGATTTGAACATTATCAAAAACCAATTCTCCAGTTGCTGATGCCCTTAAGCTCCATTTATTATGCGTTTCTGGAGTAGAAAAACCTTGCATGCCGCGTTCTACTACCATACCACGTATTTTACCGGCTTCATCTTTGGCCCATACTACGGCGATATCTGCAAATGGCGCATTACTAATCCACATTTTAGCACCATTTAAGATGTAATGTGAGCCTGCATCTTTTATATTAGTCACCATTCCACCTGGATTAGAACCATGATCTGGCTCAGTTAAGCCAAAACAGCCCATCATTTCTCCGCTCGCTAATTTTGGTAAATATTTTTTACGCTGTTCCTCGCTACCGTATGCATAAATTGGATACATAACTAAGGAACCTTGTACTGATGCTGTTGAACGAATTCCTGAATCGCCTCTTTCTATTTCCTGCATTAAAATGCCATAAGCAGTATAATCTAAACCAGCACCACCATATTCTACCGGAATTGTCGGGCCAAATGCTCCAATATCTGCCAATCCTTTAATTAAATGTTTAGGAAATTCTGCTTTTTGCGCATAATCTTCAATAATTGGAGTAACTTCCTTTTTAACCCATTCCCTTGCTGTAGCACGAATTAATTTATGCTCATCTGTTAGCAATTCATCTAACAAATAATAGTCTGGGGCCTCGTATAAGTCTTTTTTCACTGATTTGCTCATTGCTTATTCTAATTTGGTTATGGTTTAAGCGTTCATTTCAAAGGTAACAATTTACGGCAATGGGCATTATATTCGCGAATAAAAATTATTTTTGAGCCATACAAAACTTCAATGAATCACTTTAAACAAACTGTAGCCTTAAAAGATGTAAAATGTTTTGCACTTCATGGTTTTTATCCTGAAGAGCAACTTATTGGCAATCACTTTGTTGTCGATTTGGAAACTGAATTTTTACCGTTGGGCTTTGATGATGAGTTAAATCAAACCGTAAATTACGAAGATTTAAATGCCATCATTCTCGAGGAAATGAAGAAAACTCAAAAACTTTTAGAAACCGTTTTAAACAACATTATTTCAAAAGTAATTAAGCTTTACCCCTTTGTTGAAACTGTTAATGTGAGCATTAAAAAGTTAAATCCACCAATGCCAGGGCAAATCGGGCATTCATTTGTTAAATTATCTTATACCTCAGTCAAATAAAAATGAATTTTACAAAAATTAATTCCGAAATTTTAGAAGAAATTAAGGCCGCTATCGGCACTGAAAAGGTTTTTACGGATGTGGAAAGTTTAGATAATTACAGTCACGATGAAACAGAAGATTTGCGTTACCAGCCAGAGGTTGTTGTAAAACCAACATCTGCAGAAGATATTTCGAAATTACTTAAGATTTGTAACCAACACCATATTCCGGTAACGCCACGCGGTGGTGGTACAGGTTTAAGCGGTGCTGCCTTACCAATTTATGGTGGTGTTTCTTTATCAATGGAAAAATTTAAAGCCATTTTAGATATTGATACCGAAAATTTGCAGGCAACGGTTGAGCCAGGTGTAATTACCGAAGAATTTATAAACGCTGTTGCAGAAAAAGGTTTGCTCTATCCGGTAGATCCGAGTAGTAAAGGTTCTTGTTTTATTGGGGGCAACGTTGCACATGGTTCTGGTGGCCCGAGAGTGGTAAAGTATGGTACAATCCGCGAATATATTTTGAACCTAGAAGTGGTTTTGCCTAATGGCGATATCATTTGGACCGGTGCAAACACGCTAAAATATGCATCAGGCTATAATTTAACGCAGTTAATGATAGGTTCTGAAGGGACATTAGGTGTAGTAACAAAAATCGTGACCAAACTTTTGCCCAAACCATCACAATCTGTGTTGATGATGGGTTCTTTCGCTACAAACGAAGATGCATGTGCTGCGGTTTCCGCAATTTTTAGAGCAGGTGTTACACCATCAGCGCTGGAGTTTATGGAGCGAAAAGGAGTGGAGTGGGTTATTAAATTTGATGATATAAAATTCGATTTAAAAGATAATGTTGCTGCCTTGCTGATGATTGAATTTGATGGTGATGATTTGGACGATATATTTAAAAATTGTGAAAAAACGAATATAGTTTTAGAAGAACATAATTGTACTGATGTTTTGTTTGCCGATACAGCTACGCAAAAAGAAGAGCTTTGGAGAATGCGCCGCACAATGGCCGAATCGGTAAAATCTAACTCTGTTTACAAAGAAGAAGATACCGTTGTGCCTCGTGCAGCTTTGCCAAAATTGGTAAATGGTATCAAAGAAATTGGCGCTAAATATGGTTTTGAAAGTGTTTGTTACGGGCATGCTGGTGATGGAAATTTGCACGTAAACATTATTAAAGCCGGAATGAGCGATGAAGACTGGAAGAACAAACTTAAATTTGGTATTGCCGAAATTTTTGAGCTTACCACCGCTTTGGGCGGAACTTTATCGGGTGAGCATGGAATTGGCCTGGTTCAGAAAGAGTTTATGCCAATTAAATACTCAGAAATTCATTTAAACCTGATGCGTGGTATTAAACAGGTATTCGACCCGAATGGAATTCTAAATCCTGGTAAAATTATGCCTGATAAATTATAGGGAATAAAAAATAATTAAAAGGTTTTGGAAATGAAAATTCAGTGCTTTGTGGCAATTTTAGTCCCGCCATTCGCTTTATCCCGATGAACTATCGGGATGCCCGCTTTTGTCGGGTTTAAAATTAATGGACTATGTAAAACGCCTTGCAACTGCAAATAGTTATATTTTCCCAGCCGTCTAAACGGGATTGAAGCGATATCCTTTTAAAATTGTAGCAACTTTGTTCATGCCGTTATGATGTATTTTAAAAGATTTAGCGCAAAGCCCGACTAACGATAATAATTGTAGAAATTTCCTTTTCTAAATCTTCAATTTTTTTAAAAAGATAAAATTTATTGCAATTGCTCAAAACCCAACATTCGTTGTTTTTCTGCTTCTGGTATTTCTGTTGGTCTTTTTGATGCATAATCAATGGCTATACAAACCGTTTTTCCTTTGCTGCAAATTACCTCTTCGCCGCCTTTAATTTTTACGATTTGATAATCCAGGTCAAAACTTGTGCTTCCAATTCTTGATGTTTTAACATAAACTGCAATTTTATCCTGCATAACAATCGGTAAAATGTAATCAATCTCTGCATGTGCAATTACGATTCCGGTCTTTTGCCAATCCCATTTTATGGTTTCTTCCCAATATTTCGTTCTTGCAATTTCTAAATATGTGAAGTAGACAGAATTGTTTACATGACCCATCATATCAAAATCAATAAAACGTGTGTGAATGTTGGTTTTATAGTTGAATTCGTCTGAAAAAACTCTAGATTCTGTCAATTTGTCTTTAGATTTTGATAAATTTTGCCATAATGTCTTAAAAATCATAATTTTTTGGTTTGGTATGTAAGTTGAATAATGCTTTTTATCAATTAAAAAATAAAAAATTAGAGATATGACACTTGTAAATTTTAACAACAGAACCCGCAACACAGCTCCTTACTTTAACAATGTTTTCGATTCATTGTTTAGCGATGCCGTAACTAAAAACAAAATGGTTGATAAATCGCCAAACGTAAATATTTACGAAAATGAAAACGCTTATGTTATTGAATTAGCAGCTCCGGGATTAAAGAAAGAAGATTTTCAAATTAACTTAAAAAAAGATACACTGTCTGTTTGGGCAGAAGTAAAAAAAGATGAAACTCAAATAGCAAAAGATTTTACTCGTAAAGAGTTTGATTACAGCTCATTTGCAAGGTCTTTTAATTTACCAGAAACTGCTGATGCTGATAAAATTTCAGCTGAATATAAAGACGGCATTCTAAATATCACCATCGGCAAAAAAGACGATACAAAATCTCAACATAAAGAAATCGTAGTATCGTAATAAAGAGTTTCTCGAAAGAGGATTTTCATAATAGTTTAAGTTTAGGTTTTATAAGGTTAGCATTGGATAGTGCTAACCTTATTTTGTTTTTAGGATATTGGTTAATTTGCCTTCGTTAATGGTGTTAGAAAATTAACAAATTCCAATTGAACTAATTTCCAATTGAACTAATAAACCATTTTTGTACTTTTGCGGCATGGTAAGAGAAATACTGGATACTAAACGTAAAGCATTAAAAATAAATTTAGACCCTAGAATTTACGGTACTTTTGCCGAAATAGGAGCTGGACAAGAAGTTTCTAGAAATTTTTTTAATGCAGGTGCAGCTTCTGGAACGGTTGCTAAAACAATGTCGGCCTATGATATGACTTTTAGTGATGCTATTTACGGAGCAGAATCAAACGGCAGGTATGTTTCTCAAAACCGCCTTATCCAAATGCTCGACCATGAATTTGGCTTGCTAAATGAAAGGTTATCTGGTGAGAAGTATGAAAGCAGAACATTTTTCGCCTTCGCCGATACTGTTACCACCTTAAATTACAAACGTACAAATGAGCCTCATGGTTGGATTGGGATTCGATTCCAGGATGAACCAGGAAGTTTACCAAATGAAATATTTTTCCATGTTAGGTTGCTTGATACGGATGTAAACATGCAACAGCGTGTTTTGGGTATTATTGGTGTAAATCTGGTTTACGCGGCTTTTTACCATTGCCATGAACCTAAAATTATGGTCGAATCATTGGCCGATAATTTAACAATAGGTTCAGTTGAAATTGACCTGATTTCTGTTAAAGGACCAGTGTTTCCAGAAGTTGATAACATTCTTTTAAATCTTTATATGATTATGAAAGATTTTTCTGCCGCTGCAATTTTCGATGCAGATGCTCATCCACGCCAGGCAAAAGATTTGTTATACAAAAAAGACATTATGATTTTAAGAACCAAATATGGTCAGAAATCATTACCAAACTTTAATTTGTTTAACAAAGCTACAGATCAGTTTAAAAGAACAAATCAGGTTGAAGAAGGAAATCTGGCCGTTATGATAGAAGTTTTATTAACCAACGTTTTAACCGACGACCAGGAAACGCCAGATGATATTGATTTAGAAACTGTTGCAAAACGTGCCCAGGAAATGTGCGATACCGGAAATATTGTAGTGGTATCAAACTTTACCCGTCACAATCGCCTGGCTAAATATTTGGCAAGGTGTAAGCCAAAAAGTGTAGGTTTAGCTACCAACATTAATAACCTGAAATTCGTGTTTAATTCTACCAACTTTAAAGGCGAAAACTATTCAGGGCAGCTGCTAAGCTATGTTAACGATATGTTTAATACAAATGTGAGATTATTTGCCTATCCGTTTTTAGATAAAAAAACCAATCAGGTTATCACAACTGCTAACATGCCGGTTACTGCAGAGGCCAAGCCTTTATTCGATTTTCTATTAATAAACGGTTACATTACCGATATTGAAGATTACGAAGATGACGAAGTGAAAACGGTTTAATGTTTTACATTTACTAATCGGGTAAATCTTCTCTAAAACATACTTACACTTACACAAACTAACTCATGCTTTTTAGGGTGCTCCCGGTTTGTAATACTTCTAAAATATGATGAGCACCACACTTTAAGGCGAAATTATTTCGCTGATGGCCGACAGGAAAGTCAAAGGCGATAGGGTAGTTGTATTCCCTAACTTTTTCCAGCACAATTTCGTAAATGGTTTTGCCGAACTCTTCGCCAATATCATCAGGTTTAACTTTAAAGCCACCAATAATTAACCCCTTTAAATTTTTTAACTTACCGCTACGCTTTAAATTCCACAACATTCTGTCGATACTGTAAAGATATTCTCCTGTATCTTCTATAAAAAGAATTTTGCCTTTAGTATCTAAATCTGAATCGCTTCCTGCCAGGGTTTCTATAATGCTTAAATTTCCGCCAACTAAAATACCTTCAGCTCTTCCTAATTTGTTGTTAAGGTTTGCTAAAGCACTGTAATTTAATTGTTGTCCAACTAAGGCATTTTTGACTGATAAAATGGTTTCTACTTGAATAGGTTCAGCTTTTGACCAATCATCAGGAAAGCTATTACACATTTTTGAATGAATGGAAGCGATTCCATAATTTTTAGCTAAGTGACAATGAAGAACTGTAATGTCACTAAAACCAATAATCCACTTAGGATTTTTTCTAAATGCTGCAAAGTCAAGCTTGTCGATAATTCTCACAAAACCATAGCCACCTCTGGCACACATGATAGCATTAACTTTCGGATCATCCAACATTTGTTGAAAATCTTTAAGTCTTTCATCATCTGTTCCGCCGTAAGTAAAATCACGCTTACCAATGGTATCGCCAATTTTAATGTTAAAACCCCAATTTTGTATTTGTAAAACAGATGGTTGAATTTGCTCTAAGGTGATGTAGCCAGCCGGACTTGTTATTCCGATTATATCGCCAGGCTTTAAATATGGAGGTATTTTAAATGATGAACCTTCATTTTCTGTTGATTTTGCCAAACTTTTTAATGCAGGAAGCAATGTTGTGCTTGCAATAATTGAAGAAAGGAAGTGTTTTCTGTTCATTTAAAAAAGATTGGTTTGTTTTTAGCGAATATATGATTTAAAAATAGCGCATAAAAGAAAAGGGATTTATATCCATAAATCCCTTTTTAAACCAAACAAATTAATCTGTAAAAGATTAGTATAATGTGAATTGTATAGATAACCAAGAATGAATAAAAATGTTTTGAGATTTTTAAATAAATGTACATAAGCTTAAATATATTTAGCTATTTTGATGGTTTGGAATAATATTCAAAAATTAAAGGCTACCCATCGCGGGTAGCCTTTGCTAACAACAAAACAAATATAAGATAACCAAATCTTACCCGATTGAACAGAATCAGGTTATTGCATTTATAAAAAACTTAATTGCCATTAATGGAATCGAACCATTAGGCAAATTTTGTCAAATTCTGAACTTACTTTTAGTCAGCTGGCCAAGTTTATAAATCATTAACTGCAAGCAAATATATTAAATTGTATATAATTTCTATAGATATAGTAGATAATATTTGTATTTATTTTTTAAGAGGCTTTATTTCAGTTATTTAATTACTTCGGATGCTCTGTTATTTTTATTTAAGCACAGTATTTTGTTCAATAAACCTGATAGAAATGGTTTCGATTTTTCATCGAAAATAATGGATAGCAGGGCTGAAGTATCTAAGAATAAGCGGCGCTCGTTTCCAAACCTTTTAATCAAGTTCTTAAAAGCTAATTATTTTAAGGATATTTGCAATTCAATACAAAAACGATAAGCGTGTCATTAGATAAATTAAAACTTAGTAAACCATTAGTTGCAGCCATGACGGATGCAGGATTTTTAACACCAAAAGAAATCCAGTTAAAAACCATGTCGCGGATTTTGGGTGGACAAGATGTTATAGCAGTAGGACCAGAAGGCGCCGGAAAAACAACTACTTATGTTTTAGCAACTTTAATGAAATTGAAATATGCTTTTGAAGAAGCACCAAGAGCATTAATTTTGGTGCCTGATGCAGAGCATGTAGACCACGTTTTGGAGCAATTTAAATTATTAAATAGAAATAATACATTCAGAATTTTAGGTATAGATAGCCGTGGTGTTGTAGAAACGCAGATGAATGAGATTACCGATGGTTGCGATATTATTGTTGCTGTGCCTGATAGAGCTCGGGCTTTGTACTTAAAACTTGCATTAAACACCAATAAAATTCAGCTTTTTATAGTGGATAATGCTGAGCTTATTGTTAAAAAAGGTTTACAATTGCCAGTTGTAGAACTTGCAAATAGCGCATATAAATCTCAACATGTTGTATTTACAGAAGTTTTACATGAGAAATTAAACCACATGATTTCTCCATTTATGAAAGATTCTACCACAACCATTGAGGTAGATGAAATAGGAGAGAAACAGGCAGAAGTTTATCCGCAGATGCTTTACCAGGTTCCAAATTTTAGAACTAAACTAAATCTTTTAACTTTATTGTTAAACGATGCTGAGTTTTTTGATAAAGTTATTGTTTTCGTAAATACTAGGCTAACTGCCCAAACGGTTTATAAAAATTTGAACAATCCGAAACCGGGAGAAATTAGCATTTATCGCTCATTGTTTTTTGATGATGAAGGATTTGATGATATTGATGATTTTAAAGCCAATCCGGATGCCCGAGTTTTGATTGTGGCGAATGAAAACTTAGGCGATTTAGACATACAGGGAATACCTTTTATTTTACATTTTGAATTACCCGAGCAAAAAGAAACGTTAATAAAGCGTATTGTGAAGCAAGGCGATGATGAAGTGGTAGCCATAACTTTTTCTACTGATATTGAGTTAATTGAGGTTAAGAAGATTGAACAAGCTATTGGTGAACGAATGGAAGTTATTGAATTACCTGAAGATTTGAAAATTGTGGATGCATCTACCGCAAAGCCGAAGAAAAAGAAAAAGGATGAAGAGGAAGATAATCTGGAAAGAGGCGCTGCTTTCCACGATAAGAAAGCGAGTAACGTTAAAAATTACAATTACAGCGCAGGTACAAAAGCTAAAATGACCTATAAAAACAAAAAAGGTTTATCTTAATACGCATTGTTAATATTCACAGTATTTAACCGTTATATTTAAATATCTAATTATTAAAAATTATGACTGAAAATAGTTACGCTACCAAAGGACAGATTCAGCATTTTGTGATGTTTTGGTTAAAGCCACAATTAACAAAAGCGGAAATATTAGATTTTACAAATTTTTTCGAGAGTTTAAAACCTATAAAATATATTAAGACATTAAATTACGGTTTGGCTGCAAATACACCAATAAGACCTGTTACGGATAACTCTTTTACTTATTCCTTAACCATAACTTTTGATAACATCGAAGATCATAACGCTTATCAGGAAGATAAAACCCATTTAGATGCTGTAGAAAAGTTTTCTAAAAACTGGTATAGAGTGGTGGTGCATGATACAATTGTATCTGCAAATTACGGATAAGCTAAAATTTAAATGCTTTAGCCATTACTTCTCATTAACAACTAATTCTGATTCGACAAGGGTATTGTAAAATGCCTGGTTTTCAGTATTTGGATTGTTAATCAAATCGAGTAAGATATTTGCTGCCTTTTGCCCTTGCAAGTATGGGTATTGTTCTACAGAAGCAATTGGCGAATAATCTAAATAATCCATTAAGGGTAAGTTGGCATAACTCACAATATCGATTTTATCAGCCAGGTTTTGCTTTTTCAGGTATTTTATAACAAATAGCGCCACATAATCGTTAAAGGCAACAATTGCAGATGGTTTTCTTTTGTGATTAATAAGTTGATTTGTGGCTTCTATTGTACCTTCTTCTGTAAGGTCGCAATTGGTAACTAAGGTTGGATCGAATTTAAGTCGGTTAAAATTAATGGCCTGCATATAACCATCTTTACGTTCGCCACTAGCAAATAAAGTAGATGGACCATTAATCATTCCAATAGTTCTGTGTCCTTTTTTTAGTAAGTAATTTACAGCCTTAATTGTTGCATTTTCTAAAGTACAGGCAACATAATGTACATTTTTTACCGGAGGAATGCGATCGAAAAATACAACAGGAATATTGAAGCTTTTTAGCTTTTCGAAATGCTCAAATGTTGAGGTATCTTTTGTAATGGAAACCAGCAAACCATCAACCCGTTGATTTTTCATTTTATCAACCAACTTTACTTCTTTCTCAAAATCATCATGAGATTGAGCGAAAATAACCGTGTAATTTCTTTTTAAGGCTTCATCTTCAATAGCCGAAATTGCAGTAGAAAAAAAATGCTCAGCCAGTTCTGGTAAAATTACGCCTATTGTGTAGGTTTTGCCCTTTTGAAAAAGAATTGCCGCATTATTTGGTTCGTAATTTAATGATTTTGCAAGTTCTTTAATTTTTTCTCTGGTAACGGCTCCAATACTGGGGTGATCATGCAAGCCCCTAGACACACTTGAGGGCGAAATATTTAAAATTTTTGCGATTTCCTTTATGGTAGTTGGTTTCGATTGCATCTAGTTTATAAGCTATATGAAATATCTTTACGATGTAATATTACAAAATAAATACTCGTAATAGCGGTTTTGTATTGCAATTCTTTACACAATATTAAAATTAATTTAATGTCAGAACAACGCTTATTTGACGTAGAATGAACCTTTTTGTTGAGAAATTTATATTTAAATCAATTTAATACAAATCTCTCACCGATTCCAGGATTTATCGTCAAGTTTTTTTGCACCTAAAATAATATACTTTTGCCTTTTATTTATTTTTATGATAATCGCTTCGGTATTTGTTTTTATAATAATCTTTTTAGTTGTAATTAACCTCCCTGTATTCGGCCGTTTGCCAAAAGGCGAAAGACTTGAAAAAATTCATCACTTATCAAATTATAAAGATGGAGCTATACAAAATCTATCAGTAACCTTAATGCAACCCGAAGGGGTTAGTTTTTTTGAAGTTTTACGTAAATTTTTATTGTCAAAACAACCAAATAAAACTCCTTCCCATGCCCTGCCTTTTTTACATCCAGCCATTAAAGAGGCTCAGAAAAGTTCGCTACCAGAAATTATTTGGTTCGGGCATTCATCTTATCTGATAAAAGTTGATGGTCTTCGTATTTTAGTCGATCCAATTTTTAGTTCAACGCCATCGCCATTTTCTTTTATTGGAAGCAAAGCTTTTAAAGGAACAGATTTTATAAAGGCTGATGATTTTAAGGATATTGATGTTTTATTAATCACTCACGATCATTACGACCATTTGGATTATCAAAGCATTTTGAAAATAGCACCAAATGCTAAGATTATTATAACTTCCTTGGGTGTGGGCGCTCATTTAGAAAGATGGGGTGTTTCCACCAATAAAATCAAAGAGTTAGCTTGGAATCAATCTGTTAACATATTTGATAGTTTGACATTTACTGCGGTTCCGGCAAGGCACTTTACGGGTAGAAAGTTTAAGCGAAACCAAACATTATGGTCTGCATTTGTATTAAAATCTAGCGCTGCGAAAATGTTTTTAGGAGGAGATTCTGGCTACGATACACATTTCAAAACTATTGGAGATGAATTTGGTCCATTTGATATAGCGCTGCTGGAATGTGGTCAATACAACGAACTTTGGCCATACATACACATGTATCCAGAGCAAACCGTGCAGGCGGCTATAGATTTGAACGCAAAGGTTTTATTGCCGGTACATTGGGGCAAATTTAGTTTAGCTATGCATCCGTGGAATGAGCCGGTGGAAAGAGTTACAATTGCGGCTACAGAAAAGCAATTTCCATTAATAACGCCAAAGTTGGGTGAAACGGTAACTGTAGGCATCTCCCATACAAATGATAAATGGTGGTAATATATAAAATTTAAACAATAGCGGTTTGATGTTGTTTATTTCAAAAATAGCAGATTATGAAAACCGACCTTGTAGAAATTTTTCAGACCATTAGAGCAAGTTTACAACCTTTCGCAGCCTTGGGTTATACCGTTCACGAAAATTCGGAAACGGGATATGACTTATACAGCGAAAAAAATATTGAAGTTGACGGCGAAAAAATTACAGAACGCTTTTTTGCAGGGGTTTATATAAATGGATCTGAAGTAGAAGTGAAGGTAAATACACAAGAGTTTGAACCTTCAAATCCGAATATAATTAAATTTGATTCTGAGAAAGTAGGTTTAAAAGTTAATAGTTTGGATAATGAAAAGCTTAAAGAAATAGATACTTTGGTCGAAATTATAAACGTCCACTTTAAAGAAAAGGAGTGGGTTTAACACCTATTTCAATTCCAAAAGGTAAATTTGTAAGCAATAATTAAAATATTGCTTACAAATAAATAACATTATAATTGGATATCATAAGCAAAACGCTTCCATTAAATAATCTTAAATGGGTCGATGATCTCCTTTCTGCATTAAACGCAGCTGGTTTTAAATTTGAAACCATAAATGAAGAAGGTTATACCTTAATCTATGTTATGGATAGCGCTGTTGTTTTAAATTTAATTAACATAGATTCCAAACATATTCCGCAAACGCTTATAAATATTCAGCAATCATTTTACAGTCGTGGCTTAAGTCTTATCCATCTTTGGGAGGATGTTTTCAGAAATAAGCCACTTTTGGTTTTAGAGCGTATAAAATCTCTAGCAGGAAAAAATTCGAGAATCCATGGCAGAAAAACCAGGGTCTTAAAAATCGATAAACCTACGGCAGACGCATTTTTAAATGAAAATCATCTTCAGGGCGCTGTTATCAGTCGACATAAATTTGGTCTCTTTTTTGCTGATGAACTTGTAGCCGTTGCCACATTTTCTGCATTAAGAAAAATGAACCATACTGAGAACTATAAATCAATAGAGCTAATAAGGTTTGCGGTAAAAGCTGGCTTTTCAGTTAGTGGTGGCTTATCAAAGTTATTGGTATATACCCGCAAAAATCTTAATCCAGATGATATAATGAGCTATGCCGATAGAGATTGGTCGGCAGGTGCTTCATATTTAAAATTAGGTTTCGAACAAATTTCTTACACCAACGCCCAAACTTTTGAACTTGATACAAATTTATCTCGAAGTTTATCAAAAGCTGTTGTTCAAAATAATAAGGCTACCGTTTTTAATACTGGTAGTATTAAGTTTATTTTAAAATTTTAAAATGGATGAAAACCCACTAATTGTTATTTTGGGTGCTACGGCATCTGGCAAAACAAAACTTGCTGTGCAGGTAGCTGATGCTTTGAACGGCGAAATCATTAGTGCAGATAGCAGACAGATTTTTAAGCGTATGGATATCGGTACGGGAAAAGATTTGTCGGAATATTTTATCAACGGAAAAAAAGTTCCTTACCATTTAATAGATATTTTGGAACCCGGAGAGCGGTATCACGTTGATGCGTTTAAAAAGGATTTTTATCAAGCCTTTGAAGAAATAACTGCAGCGAAAAAAATACCAATTCTTTGCGGCGGTACCGGAATGTACATTCATTCTATACTGCAAAACCAGCCTTTTACTGCAGTGCCTAAAGATTTAACCTTGAGGGATAAGCTGGAAGATTATAGCAAAGAAGATTTAGTTTTAAAACTTGAAAATTACGATGATGCGCATATCAGCCATGTGGATAAATCATCTAAAAAACGATTAATTCGGGCTATTGAAATTGGAGAATATTTGAAACATAATACTTTAGAGCAAATAGATTATCCAAAATTTAAACCCTTAGTTTTTGGGTTGAAGAACGAAGTTGAAATAACCCGCACAAATATTTTAAAGCGTTTAGATATTCGCTTACAAAATGGAATGATAGATGAGGTAGAGGAGCTTATTAAGAGCGGCGTAAGTAAAGATATTTTGATTTTTTATGGATTGGAATATAAATTTATTGTGATGTATTTAAATGGCGAGTTAAATCTTGACGAATTAAAACTGAAGCTTGAAATAGCCATTTGTCAATTTGCCAAGCGACAAAATACATTTTTCAGAAAGATGGAAAAGGACGGAATTCCTATTATTTGGCTTGATGCAAAACTCGGAAGCAACCACTTAAAACAAAGCATTTTAGAAATGGTTTTAAAAAAAATAAAATAGGCTATTATGAGTTAAATATGACGTTCTAGTGCATTTAAATGGCATTATTCCATTATTTTGGCATAGGGTTTGTAAACAGTGTAGCTATATATTGATTACCCAAAATAAATAACTCATAATGAAAACAATTACTAAAATTCTCGCTACTTCAGCAGCTGCTGTAGCGTTATTTGTCTCTACAAACGTTAATGCACAAACAACACCAAGAAATTTAGGTGTTGGTATTATTGCTGGTGTACCAACTAGTGATGCATATAGTGTTGCATTAGGTGCTGATTTAAGATACCAATTTAACGTAGATAAACAATTATCAATTCCAGTTACAGCAGGTTATACACATTTCAGCGGAAAAGAAATCGGTAACACAGGTGTAGATTTTCCAAGTTTTGGGTATATACCGGTTAAAGTTGGTGCAAAGTATTTCTTCAATGAATCTGGTTCAGGTGTTTATGGTTTAGCTGAATTAGGTGCTGGTTTTGGCACAAAAGAAGGTAGTGGAACATCATTTGTTTATTCACCAGCTTTAGGTTATTCATGGAGCAACGGTTTAGACCTTGGTGTTAAATACGAAGGTTTATCAAGAAACAGTAACAACACAGGTTACGTTGGTTTACGTTTAGCTTATGGTTTCTCCCTATAGTAAATAATTTTATTCACACATAAAGCCTCTGATAATCAGGGGCTTTTTTTATTTCAAGAATTTCAATAAAATATATTAAATCTGTTTCATGTTATTTTTCGTAAGTAAACTAAACCCTTAATTAAATAACTTAAAAAAATTAACATGAAAACACTTACTAAATTTTTTGCAACAGCAGCAGCAATTGCAATTTTTACTACTGGTAGCTTAAAGGCGCAAACATCAACTACAACAATGACAACTAATAATGGTATGGCATTTAAAGTGGGTGTAGGCGTACAAGGTGGATTATTTCCTGATAAATCTGAAATGGATTATGGATACGGTGCTGATTTAAGATTACAATATGATTTAACTAAAGATGTTGCAATTACAGCTTCTGCAGGTTATACAAAACTTAAATGGAAAGGAAGCCCTTTAAATTTCGAATTCATTCCATTAATGGGTGGTGTTAAAGCATTTGTTGTAGACAGAATGTTCTTAACAGGTGGCCTTGGTACAGGTTTAGCATTAAAAGATGGTGCAAATATGAATTTTATTTACACCGGTGGTTTAGGTTACGAATGGAATAATGGATTAGAAGTTGGCGTAAAATATGAAGGTTACGTAAACAATAGCGATTCTGATTTATACTTCATGAAAACTGGTCAGTACGCTTTAAGAATTGGTTACAATTTTAAATTATAATCGAAACATCATATAATTGAAGCCTCCGAAATTTTCGGGGGCTTTTTTTGTCATTTTAATATTTTAATTGCTATTTTGAGCCGAAAACCAAATACAATGAAAAAAATATTCGGAATAGCGATATTAACAGTTCTCATGGCCTGCAATCAAGCAGAGAAAAAATCTGATGAAAAAGCAGATTCTACAATAGCTAAATCTTCAGGAACTTCAACAAGCGTTGTTATTGAAGATGAAAAAAAAGCAAAAATATTTGCTCATTATGTTCAGCTAAAAGATGCCTTTGTAAAATCAGATGCTGCTGAAGCCCAGAAATCAGCTGTTGAATTAGAAAAAAGTTTAGCCGCTTATGAGGGTTGCGAAACTACCGCAAGCATTGCCAAAAAAATTGCTGAAACAAAAAATCTTGTTGTGCAACGTAAAGATTTTACTGCATTAAGTATGGATTTAATTGCTTTCATAAAATCTACTCCAATAAAAAGCGGTAAAATTTATGTGCAGCACTGCCCAATGGCAAACAAAGGCGATGGTGGCGATTGGTTATCAACAGAAAAAGAAATTAAGAACCCGTATTATGGTAACGAAATGCTCGAATGCGGCAGAGTAACAGATGAAATCAAAGGAATATAATGCATTAATGACTGTTATATAATCATGATTGTTACGTCATTTTGATTAATAATTCATATTAATTTAACAGATTTGCTATGCATGTATATTAATTTTTATATAAATTAGAAGCTATAAACACAACACAATAATATGTCAGATATTGCAGAGATTAAAGTTGATGGTAAGACAATTGAATTACCGGTAATTACAGGAACGGAAGACGAAAAGGCGATTGATATTTCTAAGCTAAGGGATTTAACCGGTTTTGTAACTTTAGATACAGGTTTTAAAAATACCGGCTCTACAAAAAGTAAAGTAACTTTTTTAGATGGTGAAAAAGGTATCCTAAAATATAGAGGTTACTCAATTGAAGAGCTTGCTGAGAAAGCTAGTTTCTTAGAGGTTTCTTATTTAATTGTGTACGGTGAATTACCAACTCAAGCGCAACTTGATGATTTTCAAGGAGAAATTAGTAAGCATACATTGATTCATGAAGACATGAAGAAATTTTTTGATGGCTATCCGTCAAAATCTCACCCAATGGGTCAGTTAGGTTCTTTAATCTTCTCTTTATCAACATTTTATCCTGAGTGTTTAAAGCCAAATCAAACAGCTGAAGAGCAAAATTTAACCATTATTAAGTTATTGGCTAAATTACCAACAATTGTATCGTTCATTTACAAAAAGTCATTAGGACATCCACTTATTTACCCTAAAAATAAATATGATTACGTGACCAATTTCCTTTGGATGACTTTTGGTCAGCGTACAGAAGATTACGATGTAAACCCGATTGTGGTTAGTGCAATGAATAAATTGTTAATTTTACATGCAGACCATGAGCAGAATTGTTCAGCATCAACTGTTCGTATTGTTGGTTCATCTGATTGTAATTTATATGCATCTATAGCTGCAGGTATAGCTGCATTGTGGGGTCCACTACATGGTGGTGCAAACCAGGCGGTAATTGATATGCTCGAACTTATCAAAGCTGATGGTGGTGATACTGAAAAATGGATTGCAAAGGCTAAAGATAAAAATGATCCTTTCCGGATGATGGGATTTGGTCATAGAGTTTACAAAAATTTCGATCCGCGTGCTAAAATCATTAAAAAAGCATGTGATGATATTTTAGAAAATCTAGGTATTGATGATCCGATTTTAGAAATCGCTAAAAAATTAGAAGAAGCTGCATTAACTGATCAATATTTTATCGACAGAAAATTATATCCAAACGTAGATTTTTACTCAGGTATTATTTACAGAGCATTAGGCTTTCCATCAGAAATGTTTACGGTACTATTTGCTTTAGGGCGTTTACCAGGATGGATTGCTCAATGGAAAGAAATGCATGAAAATAAAGAGCCAATTGGTCGTCCGCGTCAAATTTACGTAGGTGAAACGGACAGAGCTTTCGTTGGCATTAAAGATAGAAAGTAAATATAAATAGCATAAAAAAAACCAGGTTTGAAAAAACCTGGTTTTTTTTATGCTATAATTTTGATGGTTATGTTGCTACGTAATAGATTAAGTTGAGCATTACCATTTCTGTAATTTTAAATGCAATAGCATACAGAATAAAAATCGTTATCATTTTGCCGATTACTTTTTTACGTTGATAGAATATTTTTAACGCATTAAACATATACCAGCAAATCCATGCAAAAATCCCCAAACCAATTATATTAGCCATCAAAGAATCTTCCCCAAAAACATACTTAATAAAAGGTTTTGTCAAAATTGATACAATGAAATAAGCGGTCATCCCATGTATGGTAAATATCAAATGGTCGAGGTAATAGATATGGTTTTTTCTAAAATTCCACATGATAAATAGTGCAAGCAAGGGCATTAGCAGAAAGTATTGCTTTGGCCTGTTATGCTCCAGAGTTTCTTGAATAACCTCAGCATTTTGCCCTAAAGTAATAGCACGTTTTTTACTTAGCTTTTCAATCCAATTATCCTGCTCTTCCGAGCTCAGGCTTTTTTGTCGGGATAAGTAAGCCGCATAAGTTGAATCATTGCGTTTAATATTAATCGCATTATATTGCTTAATAATATTGGTTAATGAATCTGTTTTGTTAGCCTTATTCTGTTTCCTAAGTTCCGCTAGTTTAATGTTTTGTTCATTTAAGCTAAGTTTTTTAAAAGCTTCCTTGTCAATTTCTTCTAAAATCTGTTTTTTAGCATGATTAAAAAGTGCGGGACTTGTGTTTTTTAAACCAATTTTGGTCAGTTCCTTATCGGCACTATCAAGTACTTTCTTAGTTTCTGATTTCGTTGGAGCTTTATTTTCATGCTCATTTGTATTAGTCTTGTGCTCAGGCGAATACGCGATTAAAAAGTAAACGATAGATACAAAAATGTACATACTTACCGGGTTGATATATCTAGCTCTTTTACCTGCTAAATAATCAAGTGTAACTTGTCCGGGTTTAGTTAGAAGTGGTGTTAATGTTTGAAAAAACTTATTATCGAAATGAAAATAATGGGCAATACTATGGCTAATAAAGCCCCAAAAGCTTTCTTTTAATTCTAAGTTAGGCTGACCACAACTGCTGCAATAATGGCTTTCTACATGAGAACCACAGTTTAAGCAATTATGTTCTTTTCTGTATTTACCTGCTGACATAAGGAGATTGCGTAATAAAAATTTAGTGTGTTATGGCTTCAATAGCTTTTTCTTCAGCTCGGGTATGCTTATGCTTAAATAAAATGGCAAATAATACGGTAATGATTAAGGCATAGATGGTAAATGAAAGCCATATGCTATGCCAGTCTTTCATGTGAATGGTTTTATCAAATGCTCCGTTATTTAAAATGCTAACGCCCTGACTTTTTACAAACGATAAAAGGTGGCTATTCGTTGATTCTGAACCTACAAATTCTGCTGTAGACTGTACATTTGTGAAAGATTTCGTGAAGTATTTATCTATCATCCAACCAGAAACTAAACTTCCGAACACAGCTCCGAAACCATTTGTCATCATCATAAACATACCTTGAGCGGAAGATCTTGTTTTAGCAGTAGTTGAGGTTTCTACAAATAATGAACCTGAAATGTTGAAGAAATCGAAAGCCATTCCATATACAATACACGATAGAACAATCATCCATAAATTTTCTGATGGATTTCCGTAAGCGAATAAACCAAAACGGAAAACCCAGGCTAGCATAGCGATAATCATCACTTTTTTTATACCGAACCGTTTAAGGAAAAATGGTATTGCAAGGATAAACAACGTTTCTGAAACCTGAGATATAGACATAATTATTGTTGAATATTTCACAACAAATGAATCGGCATATTTTGGGAAGTTTTTAAATTCATCTAAGAAAACATCACCATAAGCGTTGGTTAGTTGCAAGGCTCCACCTAAAAACATCGAGAAGATAAAGAATAAAGCCATTTTGTAATTCGCAAAAAGCTTAAATGCCTCTAAACCTAAGGTATGCATTAGAGAAGCTTCTTCTGATATCAATTTAGTAGGTTTGCATTTTGGTAAAGTAAATGCATATACACCCAACAATAGCGCACCTGTTCCGGCTATGTAAAACTGATAAGCACTAGCTTTATTGCCAGAAAGATTTGTAATCCACATGGCGGCGATAAAACCCACTGTTCCCCAAACACGTATAGGAGGGAAGTCTTTCACAACATCCAGATTTCTGGCCTTTAGTGTGGTGTAAGAAATAGAGTTACTTAAAGAAATTGTTGGCATATAAAAGCACATGGCAACTAATATGGTCCAAAAAAATGCATTCGGACTTTCTACTTGTGGCAAGTAAAATAAAACGGCAGCATATAGCATATGTAAAATGCCATACAAAACTTCAGCGTTAACCCATTTATCGGCTATAATTCCGGTTAATGTTGGCATAAATAAAGAAGCAAATCCCATGGTTGCAAATATTGCCCCGAATTGCGTACCATCCCATTGTTTTGTGCCAAACCAATAATTTGCAATTGTGATAAGCCAGGCGCCCCAAACAAAAAACTGCATAAAGCTCATCAGCGTTAAGCGAAACTTAACATTCATCATATTTTGTTGTGTTTGATTTTGAAAGTAAAGGCTGAATATAGAACTATTTTAAAATATAATTAAAAAATGAACCCAAATTATTTTGAATAATCTGGGTTCATTTTGATTTTAATAGTTATTGTATAAATTATTGTAAATAAAATACATCAGTTGAGCTATTTTATTACTAAGATGTGCCTCGTTTGTTCAATTCATCACGTAAGCGGGCGGCTTTCTCATAAGCTTCATCAGCAATTGCTTCCTGAAGTTTTTGCTGCAACTCCTCTACGGTTAAATCTGTATAACCTTGTTGGCTTGTAGATGTTGGTAAGGTGTCAGCATCAGGTTCTTTGGCAAGGCTATCCATGTTTTCAAGAAACAGAAAATCATTACCTTCAATTACAATTCCTGCAGATGCAAGAATGAATTCGTAAGTATAAATCATTGCGTTGAACCTTACCGCCAACGCGATAGCATCAGATGTTCTTGCATCGATTTCATGTGTGTTTTTACCATCACTGCAAATCAACTTTGCATAAAAAACACCATCAACCAGGTTGTAAATGATAATCTCCTGAACATTAATATGAAACGTTTCGGCCATCGATTTAAATAAATCATGCGTTAGCGGCCTACTTGGAGTCATCTTCTCAATTTCGATGGCAATTGCCTGAGCTTCAAAAGCTCCAATAATGATGGGTAAACGTCTTCTGCCATTAACTTCACCTAACACCAGCGCATAAGCACCAGATTGAGTTTGGCTATAAGATAAACCTACAATATCTAATTTTACTTTCTTCATATATGCTGATGTCACATTGAATTTATAGAAACACTGGTTAAGCTACGCATTTCTATAAACTCGTTATGACAAATTATGCTTTATGTGCTTTTAAAGCTTCAATTAATTTTGGAACAACTTCAAAAGCATCGCCAACAATACCATAATCAGCCACTTTAAAGAATGGTGCCTCAGGGTCTTTGTTAATTACAACAATTACTTTTGAAGAACTTACACCGGCTAAATGCTGAATTGCACCAGAAATACCAATTGCAATGTATAAATTTGGGCTAATTGCGATACCGGTTTGACCAACGTGTTCTGAGTGTGGTCTCCAATCTGCATCAGAAACTGGTTTTGAACAAGCCGTTGCAGCACCTAATAAGCCGGCTAATTCTTCAATCATTCCCCAATTTTCAGGGCCTTTTAAACCTCTACCTGCAGAAACTACCAATTCAGCATCAGGTAATGAAACTTTATCTGTAGCCCTTACAATATCTTTAATAACCGTACCTAAGTCTGATTGTTTAACATCAGCATTAAAATTTTCGATAGTAACATCTGTTGCATTTTCTTTAACGCCAAATGCATTTGGGTTTAAGGCAATAACTTTATTAGCAGAAGTTAATTCTGTAATGGCAAAAGCTTTACCCGAAAACGCCGTTTTTTTAACTGAAAATTTTCCATCAGTGCTTGGTAATTCTACAGCGCCATCTGCTAAACCAGCTTTAAGCTTTACAGCGATGCGTGGTGCTAAACCTTTACCAGAGAATGAGTTCGAAAGTACAACAACGTCTGCGCCTTCTTTTTCAGCTGCGCTTGAAATAACACTTGCATAAGCCTGATTTACAAAAGTTTTTAATTGATCTGTGCTAACATTTAAAACTTTTGAAGCGCCATATTTGCCTAATTCTTTTAATTCGCTTTCGGCAACATCACCAATAGAAATTGCTGTTAAATTAGTTGATTGCTGGTTGGCAATTGCTTTGGCATAAGAAACAGCTTCGAATACTGATTTTTTAAATTTTCCTTCAGCTTGCTCTACATATACTAATACTGACATATATTTATTTCTGAAATCCTTTGGAGGATTGTTTAACTAATTGTTTAATTTGATTGAAATCGTTTAAGCGAATTAAATCACTTTAGCTTCGCTGTGTAAAAGGTTAATTAATTCTGCTGTTTGCTCTGCCGGAATTAATTTCACAGTACCACGAGGCGCTGGCGTTTCATATTTAGCAACTTTTGTTACTTCTTCGATAGAAACTGCTTCTACAACCGTTAATGGTTTAGTTCTAGCACTCATAATACCACGCATATTCGGGATTTTTGGTTCAGCAACACCTTCAGCGCAGCTTGCAACAAACTTTCCAGATACGGTTAAAACTTCTTTACCACCTTCAATTTCACGTTCAATGGTTGCATTTGTGCCATCAGTATCTAATTTTTTTATGATAGAGATTGATGGGATATCTAAAAATTCGCCAACCATTGCAGCAACCTGATTTCCGTTGTAGTCAATAGATTCGCGACCAGTCAAAATCATATCAAAGTCTTTATCTTTTGCGTATTCTGCAATCTGCTTAGCCACAAAATAAGCATCACGAGGCGCTGCATTTACACGTACAGCATCATCAGCACCAATTGCCAATGCTTTTCTAATGGTTGGGTCGGTTGCTGCTTCTCCAACATTAATTACAGTTGTAGTTCCTTTACCTCCCTCTGTTAATTCAATCGCTCTAGCTAAGGCAATTTCATCGTAAGGATTTACGATATATTGAACACCTGCTGTATTGAATTCGGTATTATCATTAGTAAAAGTTATTTTTGTCGTTGTGTCGGGCACGTTACTGATACAAACTAATATTTTCATATGTATAAAATTGGGTTTAATATTATGTTTTTCTCAATATAGATTAACAAATTTATCCACTGGAAAACTCATAATTATTTAGATTTATATATTAGGTCTTTCTGCAAATTTAATTAAAAAAGCAAGGAAATAAAATGTCATCAAGCCGTTTAGCAAAGTTATTGGAGTTTTTAGAAAATGAACCGAACGATCCATTTATTCTATATGCCTTAGCCACAGAGTATAACAATCAAAATGATAAAGAAAAAGCTTATAATTTTTACCTTCAGCTAACTGAAAAACACCCGGATTATGTTGGTACTTATTATCATTTAGGTAAGTTATTTGAAAAAGATGGTGAAAAGGACAAGGCCATCGATATTTATCAAAAGGGTATGTTTGTAGCTAGAAATAAGCGTGATATGCATGCTTTTTCAGAGTTACAAGGTGCATATAATTCTGCCGCAGGATTAGATTACGAGGATGATTAATTTTAAGCAACCGGTTTAAATTTTTAAATGGAAACAAAGTCTATTTCGCCAAAGAGACAACTTCTTTTTTTACGAAATGTTATATTTTTTACATTCACATCTTTTGGAGGTGCTTCGGCTCATTTAGCCTTACTTTTAAAATATTTTGTGCACAATACAAAATTTATAACCGAAGAAGAATTACTAGAATTAAACGCTTTGGCACAGGTTTTACCTGGTCCTGCATCTACACAAACTTTAGTTGGTATAGCCTGGAAGGTTGGTAGAATTAAGTTGGCTGTTATAACTTTTCTCATTTGGATTTTGCCAACTGCAACCATAATGACTTTTGCTGCAATAAGTTATGCAGTTTTAGATCAACAACAAAAATTTGCAGACGTTTTAGAATATATACAACCAATTGCACTCGGCATTGTTGCTTATGGCGCATTCAAGTTAGGCAAAACAGTGTTAAAAAGTCAGGTTTCTATTTTTCTTTCTTTTGCAGCAGTAATAGCAACCTTAGTTTTAAAAAATGCTTACGTGTTTCCTCTGGCTATATTAATTGGTGGCATAATTTCTTCTGCAATAGAAACACCTCACGAAGAAACAGAACTTCGCGTAAACCTTTTTTCGAATATTAATCCACGTAAATTAATTTACTTTTTGGGTGCTTTATTATTGTTTGCTTTATTTGGCGCAATAATAAACCGAACTTCTCCATTTAGTTTGCCTATTCGTTTACTCGAAAATTTTTATCGTAATGGTATTTTGGTTTTTGGCGGCGGACAAGTTTTGGTGCCATTAATGTTTACAGAATTTGTAGAAATGAAGCATTATCTGAAAGCGCCCGGCTTTTTATCGGGTTTTGCATTGCAACAAGCTTTACCCGGGCCAACCTTTTCTTTTACCAGCTATCTTGGCGCACTAAGTATGCGGAATTTTGGTTATGGCATTGGCGGACAAATTTTAGGCGGCGTAATTGGTGTAATCGGGATAAATTTGCCAGGTTTAATTTTAGTTTTATTTATTGTTCCATTCTGGGATGATTTGAAGAAAATATCCAGAATTAGGCACAGCTTATCTGGTATTAATGCTGTAAGTGTCGGTTTTATATTTGCCGCGTTTATACTTTTATTAATGCCAATGGGTTTTAATTGGTTATTTATCGGCATTATGATAATTACATTTTTGCTGCTCAACTTTACAAAAATTAGTACACCATTAATTGTATTAGCAGGAATTTTGGTTGGCTATCTTTTTTAAATATTTTCTTGAAAAGCAGTGGCAGTGCAACTATTAAATGTTAGTCCTGCCATTTGCTCATACCTGCCTGCGGAAGGCAGGCGCCTGCAGGCCTTAAGCTCGAGGCCGGTATCCACACTGTCAGGTTTATGAAATCAGGCCGGTTTTGGTTAAGTATCAGATTTAACGCCATGCATACCCAACACGTCATTGCGAGGCACGAAGCAATCTTAAAGCGTTAGTTAACAAAACCCATAGTGGTAGGATTGCTTCGTGCCTCGCAATGACGAAGCGCAAAAAACCTAACAAATTGAAAGGCAAGAAACTTAAATAATTCTAAAAACTTAAGTTGTCTAAACCTGATGGAAATGACAGCTCCCGATTTTTTCATCGGGACTAAAATGAACAGCAGGGCAGGTTTCTCAAAAGAATTACTGAACATTCATTTTCAAAATATTAATCATAAAAAAAGGAGATATTAAAACATCTCCTTTTCTATTTAAATTTTAAAACGGTGGGTCTTCGTCACTATAATCATCCATTTTGGAAGGGCGAATTATGACGTTTCCTTGCTTTTCAAAATCTTGAGAAGGGTACATGCCGGATGACGGGCTATCGGCAGAGAATGAATTTGGAGCTGTAAAATCCTCTTCCAAATCGGTAAACTTAACAAACTTACCAACAAATCTAAGCGGCACAATTCCGGTTTCACCGTTACGGTGTTTTGCAATAATTACTTCGCCAATACCTGCTTGCGAACGTCCTTGCTCATCTTCTGTAATACCGTAATATTCCGGGCGGTATAGAAATAATACCATATCAGCATCCTGCTCAATCGAACCAGATTCACGCAAATCTGATAACATTGGTCTTTTACCTTGCAAGCCCGGTCTGCTTTCTACCGCACGACTTAACTGAGATAAAGCTAGCACCGGAACATCAAGCTCTTTAGCTACAGATTTAAGCGCTCTGGAAATACTACCAATTTCCTGCTCACGGTTTCCGCCGCCTTTACCGCCTTCGCCTTTACCATGCATTAACTGCAAATAATCTACAATTACCAACTGAATATCGTATTGCGATTTCAATCTTCGGCATTTTGCCCTGAATTCAAAAATATTTAAAGCTGGCGTATCATCAATAAGTAGCGGCGCTTCTGTTAACCTACCGATTTTACTGTGCAGTTGTTGCCATTCCCACTCTTGTAAATTACCTTTTCTAATTTTCTCCTGCTCAATTTCGGCTTCGCCGGAAATTAAACGATTCACTAACTGAACGGATGACATCTCCAGGGAAAATACAACTGTTGGCTTTGCAAAATCTACCGTTGCGTTTCTGGCGCAGGTTAGTACAAAGGCTGTTTTTCCCATCGCCGGACGAGCAGCAATGATAACTAAATCTTGCTTTTGCCAACCACCGGTAATTCTATCCAATCCTGTAAAACCGGTTGGAACACCAGTTAAACCATCAGTTTTTGTTCTTAATTCTTCTAACGTTGCTAAAGATTGTTTGATAATATCGTCCATCTTTTGCGTATCTCTGCGTAAGTTGTTCTGGGCAATATCAAATAAACCTTTCTCTGCGTGGTCTAATAAATCGAAAATATCGGTTGTATCTTCGTAAGCATTTGTAATAATATCTGTAGAAATTCTAATCAACTCACGCTGAATGTATTTCTGAGAAATAATCCTTGCATGGAACTCGATGTTTGCAGCAGAAGCAACACGATTAGTAAGATTTGTGATATAATAAGCACCTCCCACCATTTCCAAAGTTCCCATCTGGCGTAACTCTGAAGTAACTGTTAAAATATCTACAGGTTTAGATTTTTCGAACAGCATGTGTATTGCCGCAAAAATCTTTTGGTGTGCTTCGTGATAAAAAACTTCTGGTTTTAAGATATCAATAACAGCTGACAAGGCATCTTTCTCCAGCATTAAAGCTCCTAAAACCGCTTCTTCTAAATCTAATGCCTGTGGTGGAAGTTTGCCTGCAGTGCTTACAGTTGTGCTTAACCGTGCTTTTCTAGCTGATATACTATTCTTTCCGCCTTGTTCGTTATCGATACTCATATCACAAAAGTAGTTAAAAGTTTAAGGTGTTGTTTTAAGAAGTTATTAGGAGTTGCTAACAAACTGACATTTAAATAATTTGTTTTTTTAGTCGATTTTGACTGGCAAATATTTTTTTAAACAACAAAATGTGGATAAGGATAATTATTTCGGTTACTTTTGCACAACAATTTTTAGTAATGGATAATTTTAGAAGACCGCAACGGGTAAAGGAAAATAATGAGTTTGTTTTTGGTATTAGAGCTGTAATTGAGGCAATTAAAGCCGGCAGAGATATTGAAACAATTTATGTACAAAGAGGTTTAGGCGGCGATTTATTTCTGGAACTAAAAGCATTGCTTTCCGGAACCTTAATTCCACTGAATTCTGTTCCGATTGAGAAATTGAATAGAATGTCTCAGAAAAATCACCAAGGCGTTATCGCGGTGATTTCGCCAATTACTTACCAAAATATTGAAGATATTATACCTGCAATTTTTGAGAAAGGAGAGGTGCCTTTAATTTTAATTTTAGATAGTGTTACTGATGTTAGGAATATGGGTGCAATTGCCCGTACAGCAGCTTGTGTTGGCGTACATGCGATTGTTGTTCCATTAAAAAATGCTGCACAAATAAATGCTGATGCAATTAAAACATCTGCTGGCGCATTATTTAACATTCCAATTTGCCGACACGCAAATTTGCACAAAACCTGTTTGTTTTTACAAGATAGTGGTTTGCAAATTGTGGCTTGCACAGAGAAAACAAGCGATTTAATTTACAATCCTGATTATACAATGCCAACAGCAATTGTTATGGGCTCGGAAGATGAAGGAATTTCTAACGATTTGCTAAGAGTTGCTGATCATCTTGCAAAAATCCCTATGGCTGGCAAAATAGAATCTTTAAATGTTTCTGTTGCTGCTGGTGTCATTTTATACGAAGCCGTTAGACAAAGAGTTTAAGCCTTCTACATTTGGACTATAAAATCGAAGCCGCAGATTTACAGATTATCTTAAATGATATCTATAAATCTGTGGCTTTTTTATAATTGCTTCTTAGCTAATTATATGTATTTATTCCCAAATCTTGATTTAACTTCGGCAACAAATTCTTTTACTTTCTGTTCTTCATCTCTCGGACAAATCATTAAAGTATTATTACTTTCTACAATTATAAAATCATGTAATCCGTTTAAAATAACCAATTTATCTTTAGGTACGTTAACCATACAATTAGATGAATCGAACATGACAACCTGTTCTGATGGAATTACTGCGTTACCAACATAATCCTTTTCTGCCATGTCGTAAATAGATGCCCAGGTACCTAAGTCTGACCAGCCAAAATCTGCAGGTAGTACATAAACATTATCTGCTTTTTCCATAATTCCAAAATCTATTGAAATATTTGTGCATTGCAAATAGGCATTGTTTATAAAAGATTTCTCACGTGGTGTATTTAGTTCCGACCTGCCTGCGTTAAAAATATCATACATATCAGGTAAATGATTGCTAAACGCATTTAAAATTGTTTTAGCAGACCAAATAAATATACCGGCATTCCATAAAAAATCACCACTTTGTATGAATGATTTTGCGAGCTCTAAATTAGGTTTCTCGGTAAATGTTTTAACTTTATGTAAATCCTTATCCGTATTTAAAACGTGGTCAGTATGCTGGATATAGCCATAGCCGGTATCAGGTCGGTTTGGTCTTATACCCAAAGTTATCAAACAATCGTTTTCTGATGCTGCTTTTAAAGATTGTTCTATAGTTTCTGTAAAGGCAGGTAAATCAGCAATTGTATGGTCTGAAGGTGTTACAACAATTGTAGCATTTGGATTAATTTCAGCAATTTTTAAGCATCCATAAGCTATACAAGGTGCAGTATTGCGCAGTAGCGGCTCGGCCATTATCTGATTTTCAGATAGATTTGGCAATTGCTCTTTTATTAAATCAGTATAAATTTCATTCGAAACTATAAAAATATTCTCCGCAGGGCATATTTTTAAAAATCGTTCGTATGTACTTTGAATAAGGGTTTTGCCAACCCCGAAAAAGTCTATGAATTGTTTTGGGTATTGTGTTCTGCTTACTGGCCAAAAACGGCTTCCGACACCGCCGGCCATAATAAGTACGTAATAATTTTTATTCATTTGATGATTTGAAAATCACACAATTCCTTCGTTAAGCAAATCGTGTAAGTGAATGATGCCAAAGTAGGCATTTTGTTCTAAAACAATTAACTGTGTAATGTTATTTTTTTTAATAATATCTAATGCGTCAACAGCTAATGCATCGCTTTCAATAACTTTAGGATTTTTACCCATTATATCTTTTGCAAGCATTGGTGTTATATCAACATTATTCTCCAACATGCGCCTGATGTCGCCATCAGTAATAATGCCCAATATTTGGTTATTACCATCAACAACAGCTACAGCACCTAAACGGTTTTTGCTAATTTCAATTAATACTTGCTTAACCGATGCTTCTGGTTTTATGGATGGTTTTTCATTACTTAAAGCTAAATCTTTAGCCTTAAGATAGAGCTTCTTACCTAATGAACCTCCTGGATGATATTTAGCAAAATCTTGTTCATTAAATTCGCGTTGTTCTAAAAGGCATATTGCTAAAGCATCTCCTAAAGCTAACTGTGCAGTTGTGCTTGTTGTAGGTGCAAGGTTATGCGGGCAAGCTTCTTTTTCAACCGAAGTATTTAGAACCAAGTTTGCTTGTTGTGCTAAAAACGAATTTAGTTCGCCAACCATTCCAATTAAGATATTGCCTGCACTCTTTAATAGAGGCGCTAATACTTTAATCTCAGGTGTATTTCCACTTTTAGAAATGCATATAATGATGTCATCAATCTGAATCATGCCTAAATCCCCATGAATAGCATCGGCGGCATGCATAAATATTGCAGGTGTTCCGGTTGAATTAAATGTCGCAACAATTTTTTGAGCAATTATTGCACTTTTACCAATACCCGTAACAATTACCCGGCCTTTACATTCTAAAATACTCGAAACAACTTTTTCAAAGTCACTCCCTAGGTTTTTAGCAACGTTTAAAATTGCCGCTGCTTCTAGTTCAAGTGTACTTATTGCCGATTCTGTAGTTGATTTTTTACTTTTCAAAGAGAAAAAAATTGTTTGTTAATAATTGAAATTCTTGTAAAATTATGTTATTTTGGATAGAAAAATAGCATCGCATATTTTATTACACAAAATGGACGTGAAAAAGTCGTTATTTGATAACCTACAGAATTTTTTTGGGTTTGATAATTTCAAAGGTGATCAGGAATCGATCATTACAAATATTTTAGAAGGCAATAACACATTTGTTATAATGCCAACGGGTGGAGGGAAGTCTATTTGCTATCAATTACCGGCTTTAATGAGCGAAGGAACAGCTATTGTTATTTCTCCATTAATTGCTTTGATGAAAAATCAGGTAGATCAGTTAAGAGCATTTGGTGGAAATGATAGTATTGCACATTTTCTAAATTCATCCCTAAATAAATCTGAAATTACTCAAGTAAAATCTGACCTGCTAAGCGGGCAGACCAAACTATTATATGTTGCGCCAGAATCTTTGGCTAAGCAAGAGAACATTGAGTTTTTAAATCTGATAAAAATTTCATTCGTTGCTGTTGATGAGGCACACTGTATCTCAGAATGGGGGCATGATTTTAGACCAGAATACCGAAAAATTAAACAGGTTATTGCCGGATTAGGTAATAACATTCCAATTATTGCTTTAACAGCTACAGCTACTCCAAAGGTTCAGCAAGATATTATGAAAAACCTTGGCATGTCTGAGGCTACTTTGTTTAAATCATCCTTTAACCGACCGAATTTATTTTATGAAATCCGCCCGAAAAGGGATATAACAAAGGAAATTATTAAATATATCAAATCTAATCCTGGTAAATCTGGTATTATTTACTGCTTAAGCCGTAAAAAGGTAGAAGAAGTTGCCGAAGCTTTAAACTTAAACGGAATTAGTGCCTTACCATACCATGCTGGCTTAGAGCCGAAAGTTCGGGCAGAAACTCAGGATAAATTTTTGATGGAAGATGCAGAGGTAATTGTAGCTACAATTGCTTTCGGGATGGGGATTGATAAACCTGATGTTCGTTTTGTTATACACCATGATGTGCCTAAAAGTATGGAAGGCTACTATCAGGAAACCGGCAGAGCTGGTCGTGATGGTGGTGAAGGCGTTTGTATTGCTTTTTACGCACAAAAAGATGTTGATAAGCTTGCCAAGTTTATGAAAGATAAACCAGTTGCCGAGCGTGAAATTGGTACTCAGATACTTAAAGAAGTAATTGATTATGCCGAGTCCGGCGTTTGTCGCCGTAAGCAGATTTTACACTACTTTGGAGAGAATTTTAATGAAACCGGTTGCAACTGCATGTGCGATAATTGCAAAAAACCTAAAAAGCAGTTTGATGCTGAAGAGCAATTATCAACCTTGTTAAAATTTATTAATACCGCTGGAGAAAAATTTGATGATGCACATTTGCTGAATGTATTTTTAGGTTTAGAAACGGCTCAAACCATCGCTTATGAGCATAGTAAATTGCCTGAATTTGGAATCGGCAAGCAAGATGGAGAGTTACTTTGGAAATCAGTTATCCGCCAGGCGGTTTTAAATAATTTTCTTTTTAAGGATATTGATAATTATGGTTTACTAAAATTAACCAAGCAAGGGAAAGATTTCATCATCAATCCTTACAGCTTGAAGTTTATTTTAAATGAGCTCATAGAAACTAATGTTGCTGATGATGAAGACGATGTAAAACAAGGCACCGGAGCTTTAGATACTCATTTGCTACAGCTGCTAAAAGATTTGCGTAAGAAAATCGCGAAGCAAAAAAATGTTCCACCTTTTGTAGTTTTTCAAGATCCATCTTTAGAAGAAATGTGCACGCACTATCCAATTACTTCTGAAGAATTGAAACAGATTTCTGGTGTTGGTTCGGGTAAGGCTATGAAATTTGGAAGTCCTTTTATCGAACTGATTAAAAAATATGTGGAGGATAACGACATTGAGCGACCAATTGACCTGATTATCAAAACCCAGGCAAATAAATCGCAAATGAAAGTATCTATTATCCAAAATATTGACAGGCAGATTGGATTAGAAGATATTGCAGATTCTAAAGGTATAACCTATGAAGAAATTCTGAAAGAAGTTGAATCGATTGTAAATTCTGGTACCAAACTAAATTTGAATTATTTTATTGATGAAGTGATTGATGATGATAGGCAGGATGAAGTTTTTGATTACTTCCGTGCTGCAGAAAACGATTCGATTGATGAAGCACTAAATGAGCTGGGAGAAACAGATTACACCCGTGAAGAGATTCAATTAATGCGAATTAAATTTATGTCAGAACTAGGAAACTAGCTGTGATGTATGATGGTACATGTGAGATGGATGATGTGTCTTTTCGGTTATCCGATCTGACATCTTCCATTATCCATCTCACATCTTCCATTTTCTATCATCCATCTACCATTTTACATAACCTATCAAAATGCTTAACTACTTACACAATATAAAAAATACAGATTCGGGTAATTTCTTTTTAATGGCTGGCCCTTGCGCTATTGAGGGCGAAGACATCGCCATGCGTATTGCAGAAAAAATTATTACGATTACGGATAAACTTCAAATTCCTTACATTTTTAAAGGCTCTTACCGCAAAGCGAACAGAAGTAAAGGCAGTTCTTTTACTGGCATTGGCGATGAAAAGGCGTTGAATATTTTGGCAAAAGTTGCCAGGGAATTTGGCGTGCCAACTGTAACAGATATTCATGAAAGTGATGAAGCTTCTATGGCTGCTGCTTACGTTGATGTTTTGCAAATCCCAGCTTTTCTTTGTCGGCAAACAGATTTGTTAATTGCTGCAGCTGAAACCGGTAAGGTGGTAAATGTGAAAAAAGGTCAATTTTTATCTGCAGGTTCAATGAAATTTGCAGTAGAAAAAATTAAAGAGGCCGGAAATGATAAAGTAATTTTAACCGATAGAGGAAACACTTTTGGTTACCAGGATTTAATAGTTGATTATCGCGGCTTACCGGAAATGCAGAGTTTTGGTGTTCCTGTTGTGATGGATTGTACACACTCTTTACAACAGCCAAATCAAAGTAGCGGCGTAACTGGTGGTAAGCCCGAATTAATTTCTACAATTGCAAAGGCTGCAATTGCTGTTGGTGCTGATGGTTTGTTTATCGAAACCCATCCCGACCCGGCAAATGCAAAATCTGATGGCGCAAATATGTTGCACTTGGATTTACTAGAAGAAACACTTAGCAAATTAATCCGTATCAGACAAGCAATTTTGTAATTGTGGCGAATCCCAACGTCTTCCTTACTGCCGAATGGCGGAAATTAGCATTAGCTCAATATGCTGTTGATGCAGAAATTCTGAAAAAATATTTACCTGCGAATACAGAATTAGATGATTGGCAAGGTAAATATTATGTTAGTTTGGTTGGTTTTATGTTCGTTAACGTAGAGTTGAGGGGATTTAACATCCCTTTTCATACCAATTTTGAGGAAGTAAATCTTCGTTTTTATGTTAAATTTAAAGATGGCAATGAGTGGAAGCGAGGTGTAGTTTTTCTAAAAGAAATTGTGCCATTACCTGCGATTACTTTTGTGGCTAACACAATTTATAAAGAACATTACCAAACTTTACCCATGAAACATGCTTGGATTGAGCATAAGCAAGAATTAGAGGTTGAATATCTTTGGAAAAATAAATCATGGAATAAATTTTCTGTCGCGGCTTCACCAAAAGCTGAACCAATTGCAATTGGTAGTGAAGAAGAATTTATAACCGAACATTATTGGGGTTACACAAAGCTAGGTGTTAACAAAACATCTGAATATGGTGTAGAGCATCCTCGTTGGGAAGTATATCCAATTAAAGATTACAAAATTGATGTAGATTTTGGCGTGAATTACGGACCTGATTTTGCCTTTTTAAATAATGCAAATCCAGATTCTGTAATGCTAGCTGAAGGTTCTGAAATCAGGGTTTTAAAAGGGAAGAAGTTTTAGGTTTTACTATCGCCTTAACAATGTTAATTTTCTTTCGTAAAAGTTTAAACGATGTCTTTAAAACAGTCGTTATTGCGAGAAACTATTTTTCATAGTTTCGTGGCAATCTTATTGAGTTGAGCAAATCTCACAAAATTAGCATCACATGATTTTGGCCTAGCCTGACAGGAATTTTTCTTTGACAACAAAAGAAACAAAGCCGAGCATTTCTGGGAGTTCATTAATGCAATTAAAATAATAGAAACAGGTTAATAATCGCCGGCTGAAAATTTTTGTATTAAAGTAAGTGGTTCGGCTTTGACAGCTCATCCCAATTCCGTAAGTTCGGGATATTAGCCCAGTTTAAAGTGAAACGAAGAGTCGCTGCTTAGGTTTAGCTAAATGTCCAAATACCAGAAATTAATATCCTTGATTATTTCATATAAAAGGAACTATTGTGCATTAATGAACTTGTCTAAACAATTATTATTTTAGCGTTAACGATCTAATCAAAGCCATAACAGTTGCAGTAATTTTAGATTTTAGTAATTACAAAAGATGTTCTGCGGTTGTTTTTTCTCCCAAACTCTGTTTTGTTGTCTGCAATCGGTTTACTTGCACCAAATCCATTAAAAGTAAGTCTTCTTGCTTCTATATTATTTTTCAATAAATACTCATACACAGCATTCGCCCTGTTAAAGGATAATTTCTCATTCAATTTAGCATCGCCAACATTATCAGTATGACCTTGAATTTCAATATTTACTGTTGCATTTTGGTTGAGAAAATCAATCAATAAATCTAACTCTCTTATAGAAACGGGCAGCAGATTAAACTTATTGGTATCGAAGAAAATATTTCTCAGCGTAACATTTCCGCCTTGCTTTATTTTTTCTATCGATACTTCAATTAGATAAGGCTTATTGATATCCCCGGTTTTTAACTCAAAATTTTCTGAATAAAACAGGTAACCATCTGCATTAACATTAAACAAATAATTGCCTCCAATTGGCATTACTGCTAAAAACTGACCTGTTTCAGCATCGGTATAATCATCAAAAACAGTTTTATTTGTTTTTAAATCAATAACCTGAACATTGCTTTCAATCGTTTTTTTAGTGTCCTTATCTCTCACAATACCTTTTACAAACGATATTTTTAACGGCTTTGCCGCTTCGGGGATACCAAAACTGTAAATGTCTTGTCCGCCGAAGCCATTTTTAAGATTTGAAGAAAACATTCCGAAGTTACCATCGGCACTTACAATTAAGCCGCTTTCATCCTCAAATGAATTTATTGGATAGCCAAGGTTAACCGGCTGTTTAAATTTGCCAGCATCATCCATACGGTTATAGTAAATATCTTTATTTCCAAAACCCGGCCAGCCATCAGATGAAAAATAAAGTGTCTTTCCATCAGCATGAAGAAATGGAGTGTTTTCATCATTAGCCGTATTAATTTCTGGTCCAAGGTTGATAGCAGGTCCCCATTTTGCATCATCGGTTATGGTACTTTTCCAAATATCATAACCGCCAGAACCACCCGGCCGATTGCTAATGAAATATAAAGTTCTACCATCCGGACTAATCGCTGGTTGCGATTCCCAGTACTCAGAATTAACAGGTTTGCCAACGTTATAGGGTTCACCCCAATCTTTTCCTTCGCGATGAGAAACATAAATATCGCATCTTCCTAAACCATCCGGGCGATTACATCCCGTAAAAAATAAATATTTTCCATCAGGAGATATGGTTTGTGCACCTTCATTATATTTGGTCGTATTGATTCTGGTTGATAGTGGCGTTGCCAGATTCCATGAATTATTTTTGAATTGTGAGGACCAAAAATCTTCGTTTCCATTTACCTGACGTGTAAAAATTAAGGTTTCGCCATCAGCAGTTAAGGCTGGAAAATATTCTGAATCTGTAGTGTTTACACCTTCGCCAAGATTTATCGGTGAGTAACTAACAGGTTTTTTAATTGCTAGGGCGGCAAAATCACAATCTAAAAGATATTTCTTCGCTTTACCCGCTCTTGCGGATGAACCATCTAAAGCTAAAAACTCTAAAAAATGTTGTTTTGCTTTGTCAAATTCTTGTGTTGCAAATTCTACTTCTGCAAGGTTATAGATTACTTCTGGAGCTACTTTACTATTAATTTTAATAGCTTTTTGATAAGATAATTTTGACTCGGCGTATTTTCTTTGCAACTTATTTACAGCAGCCAGCAAAAAATATGCATTTTGAAAAAGTGGGTCGGCTTCTGTAGCGCTTTTTAAAACCCCTTCGGCAGAGGCGTAATCATTTTTGTCGATGTATGGTTCAGCTTTCTCAAAAAAAGATTGTGCTTTTCTATTTGAAGAATTTTGAGCAAAACAAAAAGCGCTAAATGAGCTAAAGAGTAAGAGAAACCAGCATTTCATTACATTAACATTTGGTTATCAAAGCTAATGTAAACTATTTAAGGAATATTTAAAAATTTGTGCGTTTGCAATGAAATTTCCCATTTTGGGTTAGCCTTTACGTATTCAATAATCATCGGTGTAATTTCTTTTGATTTTGACCATTCTGGCTGTAAATATAATTTGCAGGTAGGAGATACCATTGCCGCATATTCCTCTGCCCATTTAAAATCACTTTTGTTAAAAACGATAACTTTTAATTCATGTGCAAAAGGCGTGATGTCTGGTCGTGGCGCCTTAAATTTTTTAGGTGATAAACAAATCCAATCCCAATTGCCAGATAAAGGATATGCACCAGAGGTTTCTATGAAGGTTAAAATTCCTCTTTCTTTAAGTTTATTAGTTAAATAATCCAGGTTATAGATTAAGGGTTCGCCACCTGTAATCACAACAGCTTTCCCCGGAAATTTATCAGCATTTTCTACAATAACATCAGCAGGCGTCAACGGATGCATTTCTGCATCCCAGCTCTCTTTAACATCACACCAATGGCAGCCAACATCACAACCGCCTAAACGAATAAAATATGCTGCTTTTCCTGTGTTAAATCCCTCGCCCTGTATTGTGTAGAACTCTTCCATTAATGGAAGTAATGTGCCGTCTTCTGGTATTTCTTGTTTCATTTTTGAGGTTGCAAATATCCAAAAAAAATATGGTGTAATCGTTTCTGGTTTAAAAAATTAATGTAAAGATGAAAGAACACTGATATTTTAGTAATAATTTAGCTTAATGAAGTGGATAAAAGCCTTGCAAAAGAATCAAATTCCGGTTAGTGGAGATATAAAGACGGTTGAGGTAAATGGTAAACAACTTTGTATCATCAACAATGAAAATAAAATTATTGCAACTCAATCATCATGTCCACACGCGGGAGGTCATTTTTCTGGTGGATGGTGTAAAAACGGACATTTAATCTGCCCGATTCATCGCTATGCTTATCACTTAGAAACCGGAAGAGGTGCTGAAGGTCAAGGCGATTACATTAATATATATCCTACAGATTTAAGAGAAGATGGTTTATACGTAGGTTTTGAAGAAAGCTGGTGGAGCAAGTTGTGGAACTAATATTACCCGTTTACTAAAGTCATCGGTATGAAAATTATGCGGGACTGAAAACTTATTCAATCAGTTGTTCGCATTCTTTGCCGTCAGATTCAATAGACGGATTATCAATTCATTAAGTGTCTTTGAAAAAACTCCTGGCAATTCAATACTTCAATATCAGCGAAATAAAAGTCTTCAATATCTTCTGTTATGATACATTTGCAACCAGCAGAATCGGCAGCATAATATTCTAAACCATCTTCAAAATCGTGAATTGATTTATTTACCAGAGTATCAAAAACACCCATTGCCGAATTTGGTGCAATTTTAATATGTTGACAAAGCAAATCTATTTTCTGCTTAGCCAATTGAGATTTATGTTTCTTTTCGGCAAAATAAAAAGCGATTGCTAAGCAAAGTGGCGACGTATAAACATCAAATTTTGGGTGCGATGCTAAGCTCAAAATCCTGGAAGAGTAAGTAAAAAGTGGATACTCTTTATTGAGTACAGAAACCAGAACATTTGCATCTAAAAATATTTTCATTTATTATTTTTTAGAAGAAAAGAATTCATCTTTTGAAGCCTTCCGACCAGCTTTCACGGTTTTTTTGTATTCTACTTCGCCCTCGGCAACCATACTTACCCATTCAGAAATGGGGTAATCTTCAAGAGATTTGTAATCACTTGATGTTACTTGAACTAATAAATGCTCAATTAAACGAGATAGGCTAATATTGTTATCAGCAGCATATTTCTTAGCTTTTGTAACTACGTCCTGGTTAAAGCTTAGAGTTAGTTTCGAATCCATAACAGTTCATTTAAACTCAAATATAATAATTTTACGTATAATAAAAAAAATTTACACGTAAAAAAAGCAATTCAATTATTTGAATTGCTTTTGTGATTTTTATAACAATAGGTTTTACCCTAAACCCTAAACCTTTATATCTTTTAGCTAATTATAGATTTCTTTTCTAGCCGATGCTAATGTATTCTTCAATAAACCTACAATTGTCATTAAACCAACACCACCCGGCACTGGTGTAATGTATGATGATTTAGGCGCAACATTTTCAAAATCGACATCGCCGTAAAGTTTAAAGCCAGATTTTGTATCAGTAGAATTTTCGCGGTTAATACCAACATCAATAATTATCGCTCCAGGTTTTACCATATCAGCAGTAACAAAATTCTTTTTGCCTATTGCTGCAATAATAATATCTGCCTGTAAAACTTGCTCTTTTAAATCCTTCGTACGCGAGTGCGTAAGGGTAACCGTACAATTACCCGGGTTTGCGTTACGAGCCATTAAAATACTCATCGGACTACCAACAATATTACTTCTGCCAACTACAACGCAATGCTTTCCAGTAGTATCGATATTGTATTCTTGCAACATTAATAAAATGCCATAAGGCGTAGCAGGAATAAAGCATGGTAAATTTCGCATCATTCTACCCAAATTTACCGGATGGAAACCATCAACATCTTTACGGTAATCAATTTTTTCGGTAACTTTTTCAGGGTCGATATGTTTTGGTAAAGGTAATTGAACAATTAAACCGTCAACGTCAGCATCTTGATTAATTTCTTCAATTTTAGCTAGTAATTCTACTTCAGTAACTGAGTTATCATATCTGTAAAGCGAAGATTTAAAACCTACCTTTTCACAGTTTTTCATCTTGCTGGCAACATAAGTTTCGCTACCGCCATCATTACCAACCAAAATGGCAACTAAATGGGGTTTTCTGCCGGTCTTACTCAAAAAATCAGCAGCCTCTTCAGCAATTTGCACTTTAACTTTTTCTGATACGTATTTTCCGTCTAGTAATTTCATTTAGTATTGAGTATAGCGTATTGTGTATTGAGACAAAAGGCATATTGCAAATCGCAATACGCTTATCGCAATACGCAATACTAGTTTAATCCAATTTCAAAACTGCCATAAACGCAGATTGTGGAATTTCTACGTTTCCAACCTGGCGCATACGTTTTTTACCTTTTTTCTGTTTCTCTAATAACTTACGTTTACGAGAAATATCGCCACCATAACATTTAGCCGTAACATCTTTACGTAAAGCACTAAGCGTTTCGCGGGCAATAACTTTTGCACCGATTGATGCCTGTATCTTAATTTCGAATTGCTGTCGAGGGATTAACTCTCTCAGTTTTTCGCAAATTTTCTTTCCGAAATCGTAAGCATTACTGCGGTGAATTAATGATGATAAAGCATCAACTGGCTCATCATTTATCAGCATATCTAAACGAACCAAATCTGATTTTCTGTAGCCAATCTGATGATAATCAAAAGACGCATAACCTTTTGAAATTGTTTTCAGTTTATCATAAAAATCAAATACAATTTCGCCCATTGGCATTTCAAAAACCAACTCAACTCTATCTGATGTTAAATAAGATTGATTAACGATTGTACCTCTCTTCTGAATACAAAGCGACATAACAGGACCGACAAAATCGGCTTTTGTAATAATGTTTGCTTTGATATATGGTTCTTCAACAGAATCTAACTTACTTGGATCTGGTAAATCTGATGGGTTATTAACGAAAATTTCATCGCCTTTAGTTGTATGAGCAATGTATGAAACGTTAGGAACAGTAGTGATTACCGTCATGTCGAATTCACGCTCCAAACGTTCCTGAATAATCTCCATGTGCAACATTCCAAGAAATCCGCAACGGAAACCAAAGCCTAATGCAGCAGAACTTTCAGGTTCGAAAACGATAGAGGCATCATTTAATTGCAGTTTGTGCATCGCTTCGCGAAGTTCTTCAAACTCATCAGTATCAACAGGATAAATACCTGCGAAAACCATTGGTTTTACTTCTTCAAAACCTTGAATAGCTCCTTCTGCTGGTCTTGCGGTTGTAGTAATGGTATCACCAACTTTAACCTCTCTAGCTTCTTTAATGCCCGAAATAATGTAGCCTACATCGCCGGTTTTAACCACATTACGTGGCGACATATCAAGTTTTAAAATGCCAACTTCATCAGCTAAATATTCTTTACCAGTATTGATGAACTTAACTTTATCACCTTTTTTAATCTCTCCGTTTACAACTTTATAGTAAGCAATAATACCTCTGAAAGAATTAAAAACTGAATCGAAAATTAAAGCTTGTAAAGGCGCTTCAGGCTCACCAACAGGAGCAGGTACGCGGTCTACAATAGCCTGAATAATATCAGGAATACCCATTCCCGTTTTACCCGATGCAGGAATAATATCATCACGTTTACAGCCAATTAAATCAATAATCTGGTCTTTCACTTCCTCAGGCATCGCCCCAGGCAAATCCATTTTATTTAAAATCGGTATAATTTCAAGGTCGTGCTCAAGCGCTAAATATAAGTTCGAAATCGTTTGTGCCTGTATGCCTTGCGATGCGTCTACAATAAGTAAAGCACCTTCGCAAGCCGCTATAGATCGCGAAACTTCATAAGAAAAATCTACGTGTCCGGGTGTATCAATTAAGTTAAAATTATATTCAATATCACCAACTTTGTAGTTCATTTGTATGGCATGACTTTTAATAGTAATGCCTCTTTCACGCTCCAAATCCATATTATCGAGCAATTGCGCCTGCGCCTCACGCTGCGAAATTGTCGCGGTATATTCTAATAACCTATCGGCCAAAGTACTCTTACCATGGTCAATATGTGCAATAATGCAAAAATTACGTATATGCTTCATCTTTGCGCAAAGATATGCTTTTTAATGGAAAATTTAAGGTCGAAAAGATGGCCGGATTTTTAAATTTCTGAAAAGCAAAAGCAACAATTTTTTGGTTGCTGCAGTCCTGCTTTTCCTGCCCGTCCCGCAGGCGGGCATTAAAATCTTTTTATCATTGTGTTATACTCAAAATTCCGTCATTGCCAACCTGCGGCTGGCGGCGAGGAGGAACGACGCGGCAATCTATTTCTGTATATTACCAAAAAGGATTCCACTATAATGAGGTACTTAGCAACAAGACAGAAGTTCTTCTAAATGTTTTCTTTCTAGATGCCTAAATTATTTTTGCCACGGAAACACAGAAATCACTGAATTTTGGTTTTTCTATTATTTTCAATCCATCTGTGTTTATCCCGTTTATCTGTGGTTATTAAAAAAAATAATTCCATGTAAATCCGTGTCTCCGTGGCAAACTAAAAAAGTTAAACCATCGTTTTCTTCCATTTACCTTTTTTAAACAAGATAAAGGCAGCAATGGCAATTCCGGCTTCTGCACTCGGTATAGCAATAAAAACTCCTGTCGGGCCCATTTCTAAATATTTCGCTAAAAAATAAGCTAATGGAATTTGAAAAAGCCAAAAGGCAAAAACATTAATTTTTGTTGGTGTCCAGGTATCGCCAGCACCATTAAACGCACTGCTAAAAACCATCGCCGAACCATAAATAACAAAGCCAATGCTTAAAATTTTTAAGGCTCTGCTTGCAATCTCTATCACTTTAACATCAGAAGTAAAGAAAGATGCAAATAAATGGCCGCAGGTTAAAAATACCACACTAACCACAGCCATAAAAATAATAATGTATTTTAACGTTTGAAAAACTGATTGTTCTGCTCTATCAATGTGACCTGCACCTAAGTTTTGACCAACCAACGTTGCTGCTGCATTACTTAAACCCCAAGCAGGTAGCAAGAAGAACATCATTAACCGAAGTGCCGTTTGATAACCGGCAGAACCTTCGTCACCACCGGTTGTGGCGACTAATTCTGCAAGAAAAACCCAACTGCAACTTGCTATAACAAATTGAAAAATAGCAGGTGCAGCAATTTTTACGATAGCTTTAATTTGCTCAAAATCTGGCAGGAAATGACTGATTCGAATTTTTAATGCATTTTTACCGTTGAATAAATTGTAAACCTGATACGATACACCTAAGCCTCGTCCAATCGTTGTTGCAATCGCCGCACCGGTTAATCCAAATGCCGGTATTGGTCCGAAACCATTAATAAAAATAGGGCAGAGAATGATGTTTGCAATATTAGCAATCCATAAACTTCTCATAGCGATGGCTGCATTCCCGGCGCCTCTAAAAATTCCATTAATTAAGAAAAGTAAAACGATAATTATACTTCCGCCCATCATTATGCGGACAAAATTTACACCATGGTTTGCAGTTTCTGCAGAAGCACCCATTAATAGTAAAATATCTTTAGCATAAATTACACCTGCAATACTTATTAGAATATTTACGGCAACTGCAATTACAATGGTTTGCATACCTGCTTTTGATGCAGCTTCCGGATTTTTTTCGCCAATTCTTCTGGCAACTACGGCTGTTGCGGCCATACTTAAACCTATTGCCAATGAATAGATAATCGTTAAAACTGATTCTGTTAGCCCTACAGTTTGTATAGCAAGGCTGCTGTTTTCTAAATGACCAACAAAATATAAATCAACTAAAGCAAAAACTGATTCCATAGCCATTTCCAACATCATTGGAATAGCCAAAAGAATAATTGCTCTTTTAATGCTGATTGAAGTTAAATCAACTTCATTACCTTTTAACGATTGTACGAGTAGCTCGAAAAAAGAAGATAGTTTGCCCTGCGCCTTAGTTGACTGTGACATATATTGATATTATGAAATGTAATGAATAAACCAAAATACGCTAAAAAGCGTTTATAATCTGTAAAAATGGGAGGGAATCCTTGGTTTTTTAAAACCTCAAACGGATTGCAGATACTATCATGGTTTTTTTCCTTTTGATGTGGTAAAGATAAATAAAATTTTAATTTCTAATTATTTTTTTGCCACGGAAACATGGAACTCACGGAAATTATATTTTTTCAAAGATGAGTTTATTTGCTTCGATTCGTGGAGATACGAACCTAAGTTTGGGATAATCTAATAACGAATCGTCATTTCGACTGGAGCGCAGTCCCGAACATTCGGGAGAGAAATCTTTGAATATTGATTTAATCAGCTTCAAAGATTTCTCGGCTTCGCTCGAAATGACGGTTTAATTAAACATGACTAAATACTATATGCTTTAATCATTTCTTCTGTAACCTTCGTTCCGCGGTTTGTATTTAAATCAATTAACACATAGTCGAAAATACCATCAGAGGCGATTTTACCTGTTTTTTTATTAATGATTTCGAACTGAACGGCACAGCCTTTATCATTCATAGTTAAAATGCCTGTTCTAATCAGCATTAAATCGTTCATTAAAAGTGGGCGTTTGAAATTAATTTCTACCCGACTTACTACCCAGCCTAAACCTAATTTAGTAAAATGTTCCCAAGGCATTCCATAGAATTTCTCCATTTGCTCGTAACGGGCAGCTAATACATAATCAAGGTATTTGCTGTTGTGCACATGGTTGAACATATCTATATCATCAGGGCGTACACGTAATTCGCTTTCGAAAATGCTAAATTGATTCTTTTCCAAGGGTAAATGTTTTGTGCAAAAGTATGGTTTTTAATATTAGATGTATTTTAAGTTTTTTGTAATTTTAAATTATGGGTCGATTGAAAATGTATCATTCGGATGTTAATTGAGATGAAATCGAAGTAAATCGAGAAGTTAAATTACTTTCCATTTCGATAGAAGATAGGTTTTTTAAACTAATTAAACTTAATAATTTAGCTGCTTTGATGAATGGAGGGTAACCACTAAAAGTTCCTTAGGAAAAAGGGATTGTGATTCGTAAACCAAATATTTAATTACTATAAAATATTTTAGCTGTTAAATGTTGTTAAAGTTTTGTTTGTGAATACTTTAATGCATTTCTTAGTAAGATGAAGAAAAACCTCTCAATTATTTTAGTAACCAGTGCTTTTGTTTTAATTACTTCTTCTTCCTTTGGTCAATTCATAATATCTGGAAAAGTCGAGAGTAAACAGAGTGAGGCAATTCCGTATGCCAATATTGGGATAAAAAGAGGTAAGATTGGTACAGTAAGTAAGGATGATGGAAGATTCAATATTTCAATTCCAGATTCACTAGCAAATGATTCTCTTACTTTTTCAAGTATTGGATTTAAAGATAAGAGCTATTTAATTAGTTCACTTAAAGATAAAAATAATCTAATTGTTGTTCTTGACGAAAAGATTATTTCACTTACTGAAATAAAAGTAACCAATAATAAATTAAAGCAATATAAGCTGGGTATAACTGGCAGAACACCGATGTTATCTATCCCAACCAAAAGTTATCAGAAAACTGATATAATTGAGCAGGCTAGATTAATACACCTAAAAAAGCCTGCGAAATTACTTAATGCAAATATATATGTTATTTCAGAATCTTTGAAGGATGTTAATATTCGCTTAAATTTCTATTCTTTAGAAAATGGCTTACCCGGGAAAAGATTGATTGAGAAGAGCATAATTAGAAATGCTAAGATTAATAAAGGTTGGTTTAGCATAGATTTAAAAGACCAGGCTATTTATATTGATGAAGATTTCGTAGTTGCTTTTGAATACTTGCCTGGTACCCAGAACACAATTGTATTCGGTGCAAAATTAGGTGCATCAGATAGTTTTTTAAGAAGCAGCAGTCAAGGTATTTGGAGGAAAAATGTTCTTGGTGGTTGCAGTATCTATATTACTGCTGAAATGTAAAGATTACAGTAAGGGAAATTATGTTTATTTCACAATCTTAAGTGTATAAACCCGACTTAGCGGAAATACTTTTTGCAATATTTTCCAAATGAGATTGCTTCGTCGTTCCTCCTCGCAAAGACGACAAAGGAAATACGGTAAGCAAAAAGATTGCAGCGAGGGCGGGAGTGTAGCAACCGATGGAAAACAGAACCTTGCTTTCCAAATAATCAAGCGATTAGCTTAAAAAAGCTATCTGCAAATTACACTTGCTTATAACCAAAAATACCTTATCTTTGCGCCACATTTAATTAATTTTTACACTTTAATATTATTCAAGAATGTATTTAAGTCCAGAAAAGAAAGCCGAAATCTTTAAACAACACGGCGAAGTTGAAACCAATACTGGTTCAGCAGAAGGTCAGGTAGCGTTATTTACATACCGTATTGCGCACTTAACAGAACACTTAAAGAAAAATCGTAAAGATTTCTCTACACAGTTATCACTTCAAAAATTAGTAGGTAAACGCCGCGGTATTTTGGCTTACTTATACAAAAAAGATATTGAGCGCTACCGTGCTATCATTAAAGCTTTATCGCTTCGTGATATCATTAAACAAAAATAAGCGAATTTTATCAGCAAAAGCCATTCTTTCGGGAATGGCTTTTTACGTTTCCTGTTAAATATTTTAGCAAGATTTACTTATAGATAAGCGATTATGTCTTATCTTCGTTTGCAAAAACAAATACATATATAAACAACGGTGTGTAGAAAGAGGAAAACACACCATAATTCTATTTAAATGAATGTAATAAAAAAATCGTTCGATTTGGGCGATGGCAGAATTGTAGAAATTGAAACTGGTAAATTGGCTAAACAAGCTGATGGTTCGGTTGTAGTTAAAATGGGCGATACGATGTTGTTAGCAACGGTTGTATCTACTGTTGGTGCTAAACCAGGAACTGATTTCTTACCATTATCGGTTGATTATCAAGAAAAATATGCGGCTACTGGTCGTATTCCAGGTGGGTTTTTACGTCGCGAGGCAAGATTATCTGATTACGAGGTTTTAATTTCTCGTTTGGTTGATAGAGCTTTACGCCCAATGTTCCCAAGTGATTATCACTCTGATACACAGGTGATGATTTCATTAATTTCTGCTGATAAAAATATTATGCCAGATTGTTTGGCAGGTTTAGCTGCTTCGGCTGCATTATCGGTTTCTGATATTCCTTTTAATGGTCCAATTTCTGAAGTACGAGTTGCTAAAATTGATGGTAAATTGGTAATCAATCCATACGCTAGCGATTTAGAGCGTGCAACTTTAGAATTTATGGTTGCTGGTTCGGCTAACGATATTGGTATGGTTGAAGGCGAGTGCGATGAAATTCAAGAAGATGAAATGGTTGAGGCTTTAAAATTTGCACACGCTGCAATTAAAGTTCAATGTGCTATTCAGGTTGAATTAACTGAAGCTACTGGTAAAACAGTAAAACGCGAATATAGCCATGAAGACCACGATGCTGATTTAAAAGCGAAGGTTTATGCTGATACTTACGATAAAGTTTACGCAGTTGCGAAATCTGGTTCGAATAAAGATGAGCGTAAAGTTGGTTTTACTGCAATTATTAATGAGTTTTTTGAGGCAATGCCAGAAGATACAGCAGATTTAACTAAAGCAATGGCTAAACATTATTACCATGATGTTCAGTACGATGCGATTAGAAATTTATTGTTAGATGAAGGCATTCGTTTAGATGGCCGTAAAACTACAGAAATTCGCCCTATTTGGAGTGAAGTTGGTTATTTACCAGCAGCACACGGTTCGGCGGTATTTACACGTGGCGAAACTCAATCTTTAACATCAGTTACTTTAGGTAGCAAAGATGATGAGCAAATGATTGATGGCGCTTTCTTTAATGGTTATCAAAAATTCTTGTTGCACTATAATTTCCCAGGTTTTTCAACAGGAGAGGTTAGACCAAACAGAGGCGCTGGTCGTCGTGAAATTGGTCACGGTGCTTTAGCACAACGTTCATTGAAAAAAGTTTTACCTGAAGGCGAAGCTAATCCATATACAATCCGTGTGGTTTCTGATATTTTAGAATCAAACGGTTCTTCATCAATGGCAACTGTTTGTGCTGGTACTTTAGCACTTATGGATGCAGGTATTAAAATCAAAGCGCCAGTTTCTGGTATTGCAATGGGTTTAATTACTGATGAGAAAACTGGTAAATATGCAATCCTTTCGGATATTTTAGGTGACGAAGATCACTTAGGTGATATGGATTTTAAAGTTACTGGTACTGAAAACGGTATCGTTGCTTGCCAAATGGACTTAAAAATCAATGGTTTATCATACGAGGTGTTAACTAAAGCTTTATTACAGGCTAAAGAAGGCCGTTTGCACATCTTAAATGAGATGAAGAAAACGATTGCTCAGCCTAACGAAGACATGAAGCCACATGCTCCACGTATTGTTTCTATCACTATTGAGAAAGAGTTTATAGGTGCAATTATCGGTCCTGGAGGTAAAATTATTCAGGAAATGCAACGCGAAACTGGAGCTTCAATCTCTATCGAAGAAGTTGATGGTAAAGGTATCGTAGAAATTTTCGCTGATAATAAAGCTGCAATTGATGCAGCGGTTACTCGTATCCGTAACATAGTAGCTAAACCAGAAATTGGTGAGGTTTACCAAGGTAAAGTAAAATCAATTATGCCATTTGGTGCATTTGTTGAGGTTATGCCAGGAAAAGATGGTTTATTGCACATTTCTGAAATTTCATGGGAGCGTTTAGAAACTATGGATGGTGTATTGAAAGAAGGTGATAAAATCGAGGTTAAATTATTAGACATTGATAAACAAGGTAAAATGAAACTTTCTCGCAAAGTTTTATTGCCTAGACCAGAAAAACCAGCTGCGCCAAAAGCGTAATAAGGTAGATTGTCATCCTGAGCTTGTCGAAGGATAAATAATACAAACCCTTTCAGTTTACTGAAAGGGTTTTTTGTTTTATTTAAAGCGAACTTAGTTCTTTCTGATTTAAAACTTTCAGACTTGTTTTGTAACTTGCCTTATTAGTGAAATTATATAACTAATTCGTAATTTCAAGGCACGAAGCAGTCTCCTAAATTACTCTCGTTTTAAGATTGCTTCGTGCCTCGCTATGACGAAAAATATAAATACAAAATGAAACATATTATTGCGCCATCCATACTTTCTGCCGATTTTGGTAATTTACAACACGATATAGAAATGATCAATCAAAGTGATGCTGATTGGTTTCATGTTGATGTGATGGATGGTGTGTTTGTTCCAAATATTTCATTTGGTTTCCCGGTGATGGCAGCTGTAAAAAAACATGCTGAAAAGCCTTTGGATGTACATTTAATGATTGTAGAGCCAGATAAGTTTATTCCAGAATTTGCAAAAGCTGGTGCAGATATGATTACAGTACATTATGAAGCATGCACCCATTTACATAGAACAATCCAGTTAATAAAAGCATCTGGATGCATGGCGGGTGTTGCCTTAAATCCACACACGCCAGTCAGTTTGCTGCAAGATGTTATCGAAGATTTAGATTTAGTTTTAATTATGTCTGTTAATCCGGGTTTCGGCGGACAGGCTTTTATCCATAATACTTACAAAAAAATTAAGGATTTAAAGCAATTGATTAAAGGCGTAAATGAAAATTTGGTTATTGAAGTTGATGGCGGTGTTGGTTTACAAAACATTGGTGCATTGGTATCTGCTGGTGCTAACGCTTTTGTTGCCGGCAATGCAATTTTCGCAACGGAAAGTCCTACTGAAACCATTTCAAAAATGAAACAATTAACAACTAGTAGTGTGAGTATCTAATTGTTTAATTGAGAAAATAAGCCTTTACTTTGCCTTATCTTAAACTTGATACCTGATGCTCTTATCTTGATATTAAAAAATGCTCAAATTTCGGCTAATCCTTTTTTTTCTAATTGCTGGCTGCAGTTTAGCGGTTGCGCAGCCATTAGTTAGGGTATCGGGAATAGTTTATAGTGGTGATAAATTGCCTCTACCACAAGTCACAGTAATAGTTTTGGGGCAGGGTCAATCTACTGTAACAGATGAGTTTGGTATGTATACCATATATTCTAAAACTAAAAGTTTCAGTATAAAATATTCTTTATTAGGATATCAGCCTCAAACTTTAAAGTTTAACGAACGCTCTGGTGCCAGAATAATGCAAATGGTAAGTTTGGTGGCAAATGTTAATGAGTTAGAGCAGGTTTACATCACCGATAAGCAAAATCAGCTCAGTAATACAACTACAATAAATATTGCTGATATTGCTTCTATGCCGATGGTTTCTGGAAATTTTGAAACCATGCTTAAAACCCTGCCAGGTGTTTCTACCAACAATGAGTTAAGCGCTCAATATAGCGTTAGAGGTGGAAATTTTGATGAAAATCTGATTTACATCAACGATGTTGAAATCAACAGACCAGTATTAATTCGTAATGGGCAGCAAGAGGGTTTAAGCTTTATAAATTCTGAATTAGTTAGTAAGGCGAAGTTTTCAGCGGGTGGCTTTGAGGCAAAATATGGCGATAAACTTTCGTCGGTTTTAGATATAAGATATGATAAACCCGATAGCAACGAAACGATTTTAAGCACTAGTTTGTTAAATACATCTTTAACCGCAAAGCGGATTTACAAACGGAGCTTCTTTTTAGCAGGTTTGAGGTATAAAAATAACTCAAATGTATTAATTAAGCAGGATGAGAAGGGAAGTTATAAACCAAATTTTGCTGATGCACAGTTCTTGTATCAATATGATTTTTCGCCGAAATTTAACATAAGCATTTTAGGTAATTTAAATGTTGGCCAGTTTAAATTAGAGCCCACAAATCGAGAAACGCAATTTGGAACGTTAAATACAACTTTGCGCCTTAATGTTGATTATACTGGAAAGGAAATTGACGATTATCAAACCTTTGGTACGGCGGTTACCGCAACCTATTCGCCAAAACATAACCAAATCATCAAATTTATAAATAGTTATTTCAATACGATTGAGAGAGAACGGTTCGATATTAATGGCAGTTACACTTTTGACGAAATTGATAGCAATTTTCCCTTAGGAACTTTTGGGCCCGTTACTAAAAATAAGGGTATTGGCAATTATTACAATTACGGGAGGAATAGTTTAAATACACAAATTTTTGCTTCGGAAATTAAAGTCGACCAAAATTTTAATAATCATGTTTTCTCTTGGGGATTAAAGTTTGATAATTCCAGATATGATGATAAATTAAATGAATATAATTATACAGACTCGGCTGGTTATATTTTACCCAATGATTCAAAAAATATTCTGTTGCAAAACGTAATCAATGTAGAAAATAATATTGATATAAAAAATTATAGTGCTTATATTCAGGATAGTTATTCATTATCAAGTAATGCAGAGCTTCAGCTGGGTGCACGTGCAACATACAGCTCTTTAAGCAAGCAATTATTAATTAGCCCAAGGGTTTTAATAGCATACAGGCCTAGTTCAAATAATAAAATATTAAGATTTACAGCCGGGGTTTACAAGCAGCCGCCATCTTACAGAACCATACGAGACTTTACCGGAAACCTGAATATCCATCAAAAAGCCCAAAGCTCTTATAACACTTCTATAGGTTATGATTATGCTTTTGATGCTTTCGGTACAAGATTAAAATTTACCTCCGAAGCTTATTTTAAATATTCAGATAGGTTGATTCCTTATAAAATTGATAATCTCCGAATTAAGTATTTAGCTAATGAAAGCTCTAAAGGTTATGCTTATGGTGCTGATTTTAGTATAGGTGGTGAATTTGTAAAAGACTTGGTTTCTTACTTTCGCATGTCGGTTATGCATGCTAATGAAGATATTACTGGCGACAGCTATATGCAAAATGGCGAAAGGATTTATCCGGGTTATTTAAAACGACCTACAGACCAAAGACTTAATTTCTCTGTTTTTTTTCAAGATAGATTGTTGAATAGTCCAACTTACAAGGTTCACTTAAATGCTTTGTATGGTTCAAGGTTACCAATTGGCCCATCGCAAACGCCAAGATATTTAGATAAGTTTTACATACCATCGTACAAACGAATTGACATTGGCTTTTCGAAAGATTTTCTGGATGATGCCGCTTTACACAAACCTAAGTTTTTAGATAAAAATTTTAATTCTGTTATCTTATTTTTTGAGGTTTTTAATATGCTCAATATTAATAACACGGTTTCGTATTTATGGCTTAAAGATATTGATAATGTGCAATATGCTATTCCAAATTATTTAACGGGCAGACAATTTAATTTGAAACTGATTGTGAAATTGAAGAATTAACCTTCGTAAAAAACGGAAGATTAGGCGTTGAGAACAGAAAACCTCCCAAAGAATTATCAAAACCAAATTCTCTAAACCAGACAGGAACGTAAATACTTTTTGTTGCAATAAATGGACAAGTTTATAATTGCGATAACAAAAAGATTGAAGTAAATGGCGGGACTGTGTTAACCTAAGTGCTGCTTGATTGCTTTACAAATTATAAAAATCTATATAAACGTAGGTTAAACGTTTTATTACAAAAACCATAATGAATTAGTTAAAATCGGTACTATTTTTAACAAAATTTAATTTTTTATGATACGATTTTGTAGCCATTAGTGCTTTAAAAATTTTACATTTACGCCCATAATCATTTACATAATAAGATGAAGCATAATTTTGGCGCAGGCCCTTGTATTTTACCTCAAGAAGTGTTTAAACAAGCTGCACAGGCAGTTTTAGATTTTAACGATGGATTATCAATTTTAGAAATTTCGCATAGAACAACCGAGTTTGAGGCTGTTGTTGCTGAAGCTGAAAAATTGGTAAAAGAATTACTAAATGTGCCATCGGGTTATTCCGTTTTATTTTTACAAGGCGGTGCTAGTTTGCAGTTTGCTATGGTACCGATGAATTTATTGGGCGATGGACAAACCGCAAGTTATTTAGATTCTGGCGTTTGGGCAACCAAGGCTTTAAAAGAAGCTAAATTTGTAGGTAATGTTAATGTTGTTGCATCATCAAAAGATGCAAATTATACATTTATCCCTAAAGATTTTGAAATTCCGGCTGATAGTGCTTACTTCCATTACACCTCAAACAATACAATTTATGGTACCGAACTTTTTGAAGTGCCCGAAACAAGTGTGCCTATCGTTTGTGATATGTCATCGGATATTATGAGCCGTGTGATTGATGTTTCCAAATTTGATTTAATATATGCTGGAGCACAGAAAAACGTTGGTCCTGCGGGTTTAACTATTGTTATTGTTAAGGATGAAATTTTAGGTAAAATAGACCGTAAAATTCCTTCGATGTTGAACTATCAATCTCATATAGACAATGGTTCGATGTACAATACGCCACCTGTTTTCTCTATTTATGTTGCTTTGCTAAACCTTCGTTGGTTAAAATCTAAAGGTGGTGTAGCTGATATTGAGAAGGAAAACAAGCAGAAAGCTGAAGCACTTTACCGGGAGATTGACCGAAATCCATTATTTAAGGGTACTTGTGCCATTGAAGACCGTTCGAAAATGAATATTTGTTTTGTGATGCAAAATGCTGAACTGGAGAAGCCATTTTTAAAATTTGCTGAAGAGCAAGGTATTGTGGGCATTAAAGGACACAGAAGTGTTGGTGGTTTCCGTGCTTCTATGTATAATGCCTTACCAATTACAAGTGTACATGCTTTAATCGATGCTATGCAAACCTTTGAAGAAGCGCAGGCAAAAGCAAATTAATTTAAATTATTAAAAATAATTGATACTCATTTAAGCGTAATCAATTTGGTTATTGAAAATCATATTATGATTAAAATATTAGCAAACGATGGAATAGACCCTATCGGAAAAGAATTATTAGAAAAGGCGGGTTTTCAGGTTGATACAGAAACCATCCCACAAGAGCAATTAGCTGAAGCTTTGAAAAATTATGATGCCATAACGGTTCGTAGTGCTACAAAAGTTAGAAAAGAATTAATTGATGCTGTTCCAAATATCAAACTGATTGGTAGAGGAGGAGTTGGTATGGATAACATCGATGTAGAATATGCTCGTAGTAAAGGTGTAGCTGTGGTAAATACGCCGGCTGCTTCATCGCTATCTGTAGCAGAACTGGTTTTCTCTCACTTATTTACCGGTATAAGATTTTTACAAGATGCGAACCGTAAAATGCCTTTAGAAGGTTCTACGCAATTTAACAACCTTAAGAAAGCTTATGCAAAGGGAACGGAGTTAAATGGCAAAACTATCGGTATAATAGGTTTTGGCCGTATTGGTCGTGCTACCGCAAAAGTTGCCTTAGGTTTAGGTATGAATGTTTTAGCCTATGATTTGTTTCCTTCTGAATCAGAAATTACTTTAAGCTTTCAAGGTGGACAATCGGTTAGCATCCCAATTAAAACGGTTTCTTTAGATGAAGTTATTACCGGAAGTGATTTCTTAAGCTTACATACGCCATTTGCCGATAAACCAATTTTAGGCGCTGAAGAATTTGCGAAAATGAAACCAGGTATTGGTATTGTAAATTGCTCTAGAGGTGGTACAATCGACGAGCCAGCTTTAATTGAGGCTTTAGATTCTGGTAAAGTTGCTTTTGCAGGTTTAGATGTTTTTGATAATGAGCCAACCCCATTAGCCGAAATTTTAACACACCCAAAAATTTCATTAACACCACACATTGGTGCCTCAACTAATGAAGCGCAAGAACGTATTGGTACAGAACTAGCGACTTTAATTATTGAGCATTTTAAGAAATAAGTAATCTCGCGTCATTGCGAGGCGAAGCAATCTCCAGGTAAAAGTATAAGAATTGGCCAACTGCAAAGTTGGCCTTTTCTAATCTAAAGCATTGGTTAATACCCAATAACGATAACCCAAAATTGCTTTCTGGATGTTTGTTAGCTTATTTGGGTCTTTCTTATATAAGCTCGGTAAAATTGCTTTGTTTATTTTTGCTAAAATCTTAAACAATTCTTTTTTCATAAGCACGTATTTTTTTATTGAAAAAGAAAAAACCACCTGCCATTATTAAAAGAAGAAAAACGATAATGTAGGTTGATAAACTTTTGTTGTCTTTTCTGCTTAATTCGACTTTTAATGTTTCGTTTTGGTCCTGAAGTTTTTTGATAGTTAGCATGTAATTCTCAATTTTTTCTTGAGAATTATCTGCAACTGCAACTTTCTGCTCGTTTTGTAGGTCTTTGTAGTCCATCAATATTTTCAACTCTTTGAAAATATTATTATCTGTTAATACAACCTGACGAAGGATTTCATTAGAATTTTTAATGTCTTTTTTAGTTTGCCATCCAAATATTCCTGTTCGCTGATTTAAGCTTTCATCATACTGACCGAATTTTGTACTTCGCTCTTTAAGTAGCGAATTTACTTTAACACGCTGTGCTGCATAAGCAGTTGTATCTTGCTGGGCAAACAATTGAATATTCAGGAATAGAATAGAGATTAGGCAAAAATATTTCTTCATCTGATATAAACGTATAAAGAGGAGGAGTTGTTTGAATGTTAGTTCATTCGTCATAGGTTCATTGGTTGGCAAAGTTTTGTCACTGCTAAAAATCAAGCAATTAAGACTATGTATAAATAGGTTGACAAGATGGATTTACAGATTACTTTTTGGTTTCCAAACTAATGATCTATTGAGCCAATGAACTACTGAACTAATTAAGGATGAAACTCCACGCGAACAATATCGCCCAAATGTAAACCTAACAAGCCGCTTGCCTTACCTTTGTTTATGGCAATTTCCAAATGATTACTGATTCCGAACAGACAAAGTTTTTCCCCCTCAGATACTTCGTTGTAATGCCAGCTTAACTGAGTAATGGTTTCGCTTTTTCTAAAGTATAAAGTAAAGTCGCGGTTTCTTTGAATTTTAGTGAATAAATCTTTGGTAATATTTGTAATTACATTGCAAAAAGTATCAATATATACAACGCTTCCTCGAATGATATCTCGCTCGATAACAGGATGTAAAAGCATCTTTTGTTCAATCTCTGCTACAGGTAAGCCTATGTCTTTTAATCTTCCACCTTTAGCCAAATGCGTTGCTGCTTTAACAAAAATATCAACTAATGGAAAATGCAGATATTTTAAGTCTTGCATAATGTTTAACTCTACAACATCTTCGGGCATTTCATCAAACAACAAAGAAAAAATACCATTATCAGCACCCACAAAATAGTGGTCTTGATGCTTTATGGCGATATATTTTGTGTTTTCACTGTACACAGAATCTATACCGATTAAATGAACTGTGTTTTTAGGAAAATACGGATAAGCATTTTTTAGTACAAATGCTGCGTAAGATATATTGAAAGATGGAACCTCGTGGGTGATATCAACTAAATTAACATTAGGCATAAGACTTAGCAGACTACCTTTAAGGGCACTCTGGTAAAAATCTTTCGAACCTAAATCTGTTGTTAAAGTAATTATCCCCATTAAAAATTCAATATTATTGCTTATTCTTGTGTAGAGGCATAAGCGTCTGCAAATATTCAAATTTTAATTAATATACCCCGATAACTTTTTAAAATACTCTAGTTTGAACGAATTAAAATTAACTCTGGATACCGTAAATCCTGCTCACTTTTGGGGAGCAAACAATGAGAATTACGAAATGATTAAAGGTGCTTTCGCCAAGTTAAAACTAGTAGCGAGAGGTAGCGAAGTAAAGGTTCTCGGTGATGAGCAGGAACTTAAGGCATTTGAAACAAAATTTAGCCAGTTGGTTGCACACCTAGAAAAATATAGTTCGTTAACAAATAATGATGTAGAATCTATTTTAGGTGCAAAAGCTGCTGGTGTAGCAAAAAAAGATGTAGAACAACCAACCGGTGGCGGTGGTGAAGTGATTGTTTTTGGTACAAATGGCTTGTTGGTAAAAGCCAGAACGGCGAATCAGCGAAAAATGGTAAGCAGTATTGCTAAAAATGATATTCTTTTTGCAATCGGCCCTGCCGGAACCGGTAAAACCTACACCGCCGTAGCTTTGGCCGTTCGTGCTTTGAAAAATAAAGAAATTAAACGCATAATCTTAACTCGTCCTGCGGTTGAGGCAGGAGAGAACCTTGGTTTCTTGCCTGGAGATTTAAAAGAAAAAATCGACCCGTATTTACGCCCTTTGTATGATGCTTTGGATGATATGATTCCGGCAGAGAAGTTAAAATTTTACATCGAAAACCGCACGATAGAAATTGCACCATTAGCCTTTATGCGTGGCCGTACCTTAGATAATTGCTTTGTAATATTGGATGAAGCTCAAAATGCTACGGATATGCAATTAAAGATGTTTTTAACGCGTATGGGACCAACAGCTAAATTTATCGTTACGGGCGATGTTACTCAAATCGATTTGCCTAAGAAACAAATGTCGGGCTTGTTTAATGGTTTAAGAATTTTAGAAGATATTAAAGGCATAGATATTATTTACCTAAGCGGAGAAGATGTTGTTCGCCACAAATTAGTAAAAGATATTTTAAAAGCTTACGGAGATATACAGTAAGCCGGTATTTCAATATGAACTTGCAAGTTTAGTGGAAAATATTTCGTTAGATAATAAGTTTAAGCTTTCTTTTGAGAAATTGCCGCACACCATACGGTTAATCGTTTCAAAGAATAACGATATATGGGTTTGTAAAAAGGAGAAATTAAAAAATCTCTTTGCTTTTGCTGATGATGGTAAAGAGCATCTTTTTAAAGGCAGGCTTCAATTAATTAAAAGAGATAATAAAATTGATATCCGGGTTAAGCATGAATTAATTGATACAATTTCCACCGAAAGCTTTAAGCAAGTTTTAAGCAAATTAAAATAAATGAACCTCGCAGCTGATAAAACTGCGGGGCTTTTTATTTAAACATTTTATCTCCTCACTCCAGACTTCGGACTTTTAAGACTTTTTTACTATTTTTATCCCCTCATGAAAGCACAAAAAGAAACTAATTTTAATTTTCCAAATCAAAGCAATTTTTACAAAGGTAAAGTGCGTGATGTTTATACAATTGCCGATAAATTAATGGTAATGGTGGTTTCAGATCGTATTTCTGCATTCGACGTAGTTTTGCCTGAAGCAATTCCATACAAAGGACAGGTTTTAAATCAAATTGCCGCAAAATTTTTATCTGCTACGCAGGATATTGTGCCAAATTGGGTTTTGAATGTTCCAGATCCAATGGTTACTATCGGACGTATTTGCGAACCGTTTAAAGTTGAGATGGTTATCAGAGGTTATTTAGCTGGTCATGCTTGGCGTGAATATAGTGCTGGGAAACGCTCTGTTTGTGGTGTTTCTCTACCAGATGGTTTAAAAGAAAATGATAAATTACCGCAACCAATTATCACACCTACTACCAAAGCATCGGTAGGACATGATGAAGATATTTCCAAAGAAGACATCTTGGCTAAAGGAATTGTATCTATAAGTGATTACGAACAATTAGAAAAATATACTTACGCTTTATACGAACGCGGAACTGAAATTGCTGCTAAAAGCGGCTTAATTTTAGTTGATACAAAATATGAATTTGGTAAAGCTGATGGCGTGATTTATCTTATTGATGAAATCCATACACCAGATTCTTCACGTTATTTTTATGCTGAAGGATATGAAGAACGCCAGAATGCAAACGAGCCGCAAAAGCAACTTTCGAAAGAATTTGTAAGAAAATGGCTTATTGAAAATGGTTTTCAAGGCAAAGATGGTCAGGTTATTCCAGAAATGACACCAGAAATCGTAAACTCAATATCTGAGCGATACATCGAATTATATGAAAAAATTGTTGGTGAAGCATTTATAAAAGCTGATGCTGATGCAATTTCAAACCGTATAGAAAGTAATGTTTTAAAGGCTTTGCAAACGCTTTAAAATTTTATACATTAGTAAAATAAAGAGTAAGAGAGATGAAATTTTCGGTAGATAAACACGAGAAATATGTAACCTTAAAGTTAGAAGAACATAAGTTTACAAATGAAAATGCACCAGGATTAAAATCAGAGTTGTATTTGCTTAATGCTGAAGGGTTTAAAAACATTATTGTTGATTTAAGCTATATAAAAGAGTGTAACGACGCCCAAGATTTAAGCAGTCTTTTAGTTGGCGATAGATTATGCAAAGCCGCAAATGGTTTATTTATTGTAACCGGAATTAATGATGAAATTGCCCCAATAATCGAATTATCAAACATATTTCAATCTGTAACGTTTGTTAATACATTAGAGGAAGCAACTGATTTCATCTTTATGGATGAATTGGAAAAAGAGTTTAGAGGCGATAAATAACCTGTATATTACTAAAGAAAATGGCCTCGTAGTTTCTAAAATCTACGAGGCTTTTTATATATCAACATATGAAATTTGAAGTTACAATTCTTGGCAGCAGTTCGGCAACACCGGTTTTTAACAGGAATCCATCGGCACAGCTTTTAAATTGTAATGAAAAATATTACTTAATAGATTGCGGCGAAGGTACACAGCAACAATTAATAAAGTATAACCTTAAAGCCGCTCGGATAGATCATATTTTTATCAGTCATTTGCATGGCGACCACTATTTCGGGCTAATTGGTTTATTATCAAGTCTTCATCTTAACGGTCGAATTAAACCAATGCAAATATTTGGTCCAAAGCAACTGCTAGAAATTCTCGAGATTCAATTTAAATATTCGGACACTACATTAAGATATCCAATTGAATTTTTTCCGGTTGATAATGAAAACTCTTTACAAATTTTCGAGAATAGTGATTTGATTGTTAAGACCATCATTTTAAACCATAGAATCCCAACTACTGGTTTCTTATTTCAACAAAAAAAACGACAAAGAAAACTGATTAAAGATAAGGCAGATGAAATTCCGATGGCTTATTACACGGCGCTTAAAAAGGGCATTGATGTAGAATTACCGAATGGAGATATTTTAAAGAGTGAAGATTACACAACTGCTGCAGATGCCCCTCGTGCTTATGCCTATTGCTCGGACACGCTTTATGATGAAAGATATTTTGATACAATAAAGAATTGTGATACGCTTTACCATGAAGCAACCTTTACACACGATCTTTTAGACCGTGCAAATGAAACCCACCATACAACAGCTTTGCAAGCAGGAGAGGTTGCCAAAAGAAATGGTGTAAATAAATTGTTGATTGGGCATTTTTCTTCAAGATACAAAACACTGCAAATGTTATTAGAAGAAACTCAATCAGTTTTTGAAAACACCGAACTTGCTGTTGAGGGGAAAACTTTTCAGTTGTAGAGATCCAGAATTTTGCCACAAAAAAAGCCTTGCATTTTGCAAGGCTTTTTTTGATTACAAGTTTTATTTATTTATTTATCTTTCTTGTTACCGCCTCCAAATACAGAGAAGTGTACGTAACGTTTAGGATTAGCCTTTAAATCAATCATTAATTCATCTAAGTTTTTAGATGCATTGTTCAAATTGTTGTACATTTTATCGTCATTAAGCAATAAACCTAAACTGCCTTTTCCATCTTTCATTCCAGAAATTACACTTTGCAAATCAGCTATAGCATTATTTGCATTATCTAAAGTCTGCTTAAAATTAGCAGCAGCAAATTTATCCGTAACGGTATTAATGTTCGTTAAAATATCGCTAATCTTTTTATTGTTGTTGTTTAAGTTGGCAGTAATGCCTTCTACATTTTTAAAAATGGCTTCAATTCTAGCACTTTCAGAGCCAACTAAACCATCAACTTTTTTAGATGTAGTTTCTAAAGATGCTAAGGTTCCAGCAATGCTGCTAAAGCTTTTATCAACATTTTTCTGAAAATTTGGATTTAAGATAGAGTTTACACTGGTTAAAATAGAATCCATTTTACCAATAATTAATTCAGCTTTCTTTTGCACCGGCTGAACCTGCTCCATTAAACCTTTCTCCACATTTGCATTTAATGTAAAACCATCTTCAGCCATTTTCTTTGAGTCACCTAACGACATTACAATCGCTTTGCTACCCAAAAGGTCGGTGCCTTCTAAACGGGCAATACTGTTTTCCGGAATATCATATTTACTGTTGATGCTTAAAGTAGCCAATATAGTTCCGCCTGGCTCTAATTGTAATTTCGCAACCCTTCCAATCTGATAACCATTAATCAAGATTGGTTTAGAAACGGTTAAACCATCAACTCTGGTGTATCTTGCAAATAGGGTAGTTTCGCTAGAAAAAATGGAATTGCCCTTTAAAAAGTTATAGCCAATAATTAGTAAAGCAATGGCGAATGCAGCTAAAATACCTACTTTGGTCTCGTTCTTAATTTTCATGTGTTCTTCTTTTGTGGCCGCAAATGCTAATGTTCGCTATTAATATTTGCCAGAGCGCTATCTTAATATTTTATGCAAATGTATCTATAATAGATAATGTTTACACTAAAGGTTTTGTTTGGTATATGTTATTTTATTTGATAATTAAAGCAACAAGTATTATCCTTCAATTAGTTATTTTACTTCAATGTTCTTTTTATAAGTCTTTATCGCTTCAAAAATAGAATTTGCAATCTCGTTTTGACCGTTTGAAGAATTGATATATTTTTCTTCTTCCTTATTGGATATAAAACCTACTTCAGTTAAAACAGCGGGCATACCACATCGTTGCAAAACTAACAAACCCTGTTCTTTAACGCCTCTGCTTGCTCTATCATCTCTGTTTATGTAGCTATTTTGAATAAGTTTGGCAAATTTAATGCTTTTATCCCGAAAGGTATTTTTTAGTAATGATAATAAGATAAATGTACCAGGATTATTAGGATCATAACCATCGTACTTACTTTTATAATTCTTCTCTAGCTTAATATCGGCATTTTCTCTTATTGCGGCATCTTGCTCCTTTAATCTATGAGAACCAGCTACCAGGGTTTCGACACCTTTTATATGCTTGTTGCCTGCAGGCATAGAATTGCAATGTATCGAAATAAACAAATCTGCATTGGCTTCGTTAGCAATTTCTGCCCTTCGGTACAAATCAACATCCACATCTTTTGTACGGGTATAAATTACCTTTATGCCCGGCAAATACTCTTTCAGCTTTGCACCTAATTTCAAAGCGATTTTCAACGCTATGTCTTTTTCTTTGGAAATGCTTCCAGATGCACCAGGTTTTTTGCCTCCATGCCCAGCATCGATAACAATGGTTTTTAGTTTATAACCTTGAGCAAATAGCTCAGAAATCTGAAAGAAGAAGATAAATAATGAAAGGATTAGTAGAACTTTTATCTTCATTACTAAAAGGACGTTTCTGCCAGGCGTTTATAATTTTTAATGGCTTTAATTATTCCATTAACAATTTCTGTTTGCCCTTCGGGCGAGTTCATATAGTCTTCCTCTTCAGGGTTACTTACAAAACCAATCTCCGTTAAAACCGCAGGCATTGCTGCTCTGGCTAAAACAGCTAAACTTTTCTCCTGAACGCCACGATTAATTCTGCCTGCTGCAACATATTCTTGCTGAATCATTGATGCAAATTTCAAACTTCTATCGCGGTTGGTTTGCTTCATTAACGACAACATTATATCATTTTCCGGAGTATTGGCAATAAAGCCCTCGTAGTTTTTTTGATAATTATCCTCCAGAAACATTGATGCATTCTCACGCTTTATCACTTCATCTTGCTCACTTAATCGTCCTGTACCTGATACAAAAGTTTCTGTACCACGTGTAGAAGTGCTTTTTGAGGTTATAGTGCGGTAAACCGGAACTTTTCTGCCTTTAACTTTTTTATAATAATCTACCACTCTTGAAACCCTTACCGGCATATCATTTAAGTGAATCGAAATAAATAAATCAGCTTTTGCGTTATTGGCAATATTTATTCGCTCATATAGTGGAATAAATACATCAGTTTCTCTAGTAAAAATAACTTTAATGTCTTTTATGCTATCTTGTAAAGCTTTGCCAAGGTTTAAAGCCGTTTTTAACGCAACATCTTTTTCTTTTGAATAAACACCATGAGTTGCGCCATCTTTGCCTCCGTGCCCTGCATCGATAACAATTGTTTTAATTTTATATTCTTGTGCAAATGCTTGATTATCAATTGAATTGAAGGTTATAAAGCAAATAATAAATGTTAAAAGGTTTTTAAGATACATCAATGGTATATTTTTCACTAATTTTGAACGTTTTTGATTAAACATTTGTGCAAAAATAACATTCAAATACGAATTTGAAACTTCTTAGCAACTCTATTTTACTAATTTCTGTCATTTTATTAACACTCTCTGTTAATAAAGTTAACGCATATTCTGCTTTTTCATTGCAACAAGTGGTTAAACAAGATACTTCCAAACGGGATACATCAAAAGTAAAAACAAAAAATAACAGCGACTTAGAGAAAAAAATTGAATATAAAGCAAACGATTCTGTAAGGTTTAGTAAAGACCGAAGCATTATTTACATGTATGGTAATGCCAGGGTAATTTACGATGATTTTGAATTGGATGCGGATTATATCCGTTACGACCAAAAGAATAACCTGATTTTTGCCAGCGGCAGAACAAATCCTAAAACCAAGAGATACGTTGGCCGTCCGATTTTTAAATCAGGTACAGATGGTTCTGCAATTGCCGATTCACTTTATTATAATTCAACGACAACTAAAGCGAAGGTTTTTGGTGTTTTCTCTCAGCAAGATGAAGGTTTCTTCTCTGGCGGACAGAGTAAAAAGCAACCCGATAATGAGTTGCACATCAAAAATATGATGTACAGCACTTGTAATCTCCCTCATCCGCATTTTGGAATGATGATTAGTAAGGGCATCGCCACAGAAAAACAAATTATCACTGGTCCGGTTTACATGATTATAGAGGATGTACCTACACCTTTTGCCTTGCCTTTTGCTTTTTTTCCTAAACAAAACAAACGTACATCGGGTATCATATTACCAACACCTGGTGAAGATGCAACCCGAGGTTTTTTCCTTCAAAATGCTGGTTACTACCTTGGTTTAAGCGATTATTGGGATGCAAAGCTAATGGGTTCAATTTATACCAATGGTTCATACGAAGCTTCTTTAAATACAAATTACACAAAACGATATAAATATAACGGTAGCATAAATTTAAATTATGCCAATACCAGAAATGGAATACAAGGGCAGGAAGATGTCGGGAAAAATTTCCGTATTGGTTGGTCGCACTCTCAAAACCCAAATGCTAACCCAGGTACAACTTTTAGTGCAAGTGTAAATTTAAGTTCTAGCACATACTACAGAGCAACGGCGGCTAATTTGACCTATGATTTAGGCGCAATTGCAACCAATAGTTCTAACAGTAGTATAGCTTATTCAAAAGTATTGGCGGGCGGTTTGTTTAATTTTAGTACCGCCTTGAGTGCACAACAAACGTTTAGTACACGAGAGATTGCTTTGCAATTGCCAACTTTTAATTTAAACATGGCAACCATTAGTCCATTTGATTCTAAAAACAGGAGCGGAGAACAGAAATGGTATCAAAAAATTACAGTTGGATATAGTTTGCAAGGAAATAACAACATCACAACAAAAGATAGTTTATTGTTTCAACCAACAGGTTTAAGAGCATTAAAAAGTGGTTTTAGCCATAATATTCCGATTAGTATGAACTTTACGGCCTTAAAGTATTTAACTTTTACAATGGGCGGAACTTATAATGAGGTTTGGAATTTTCAAACGTCGAACAGAAGATTTACAACATTCTCAGATGGAACTTATACTTCCAGACAGGATACCGTAACAGGTTTTAAGCGTGGTGGTAGTTATAATTTATCAACAAGTATGACGACCAAGATTTACGGCAAAACAAAGGAGTTTAAAAATTTAGGAAACATTAAGCAGTTACGCCATGTAATGACGCCATCCGTTAGTTTAACTTATTCTCCTGATTTTACCGATCCATCAAAGGGTATTTATAAAGAAGCGATAAATCAGTCTGGTCAAAAAATTATAAATCCTAGCACAGGCCTACCATTAACTTATTCGATATTTGAAAACAGTGCATTTCCGGGGTCTTTCGCCGGCAAACAGGCCTCATTAGGTTTTACTTTAGATAATACAACAGAACTTAAGGTTCGTTCGAAAAAAGACACAACAGGTACAGGAGAAAGAAAAATACCAATTATTCAAGGCTTAACTTTTAATGGCTCTTACAATTTTTTAGCCCCAACCCGTAAATTATCAGATATTAGTTTCAGTGGGCGTTCTCAGTTTACCGATAAACTTGGCATAACCTATAATGGAACGTTTAACCCTTATGCACTTCGTGATTCGACTGCTGCAAATGGCGAAATAATAAAGCTTGAAGATTCAAAATACTTTTTTGAACGCGGTAACTTCTTTCCAAGATTACAGAATATTGGCTTTTCATTTGATTATAGTTTAAACCCGGAAGCGCTTAAACGTAAAAATGAAGCTTACGATGCAACTAAAAAACAGATGGAGAATCAAGGTATGACACCTTTACAATCTGAACAATTAAATGCATTAAACCGCGACCCGAATGCTTTTGTTGATTTTAATATTCCATGGAATTTTGCATTTCAATACCGTTTTGATTATTCGAACATTTTAGGGAGAAGCACCATTACAAACACTTTAAACTTTAACGGTGATTTTAACTTAACCCCAAAATGGAAGTTTACATTTAACTCGGGTTACGATTTTAAAAATAAAGGTTTAGCGCCAATGCAACTTGCAATTTACCGCGATTTACATTGCTGGGATATGAATATTAACTGGGTTCCTTATGGTGCTTACAAAAGTTATTCTTTAAACATCAGAGTTAAAGCATCAATCCTGCAAGATTTAAAACTGAGCAAAAGATCAGGCTTTTACAATACATATCAATAATATGCTAGCTGAAATTATTACCATAGGCGATGAAATTTTAATCGGACAGATTGTTGATACCAATTCGGCATGGATGGCCAAACAACTTAATTTGATAGGTGTTTCAGTTAAACAAATCACTTCTGTTTCTGATGATGAGCAACATATATTATCAAGCCTGGCTGAAGCAGAAAAACGTGCCGATATTATTTTAATTACCGGCGGTTTAGGCCCAACTAAAGATGATATTACGAAGAAGACATTAGCGAAATATTTTGGAATGGGTTTTCGTAGAGATGATGCTGCATTGGAAATGGTTGCTTCAATTTTTAAGAAATATAACCGCCCGTTACTTGATATTAATATGCAGCAGGCCGATGTTCCTGATGGTTGCGAGGTTATTGTAAATCAAAATGGAACGGCTCCTTGTATGTGGTTTGAACGAAATGAGAAGATTTTTGTATCCATGCCAGGCGTTCCTTACGAAATGATGTATTTGATGGACGATGAAATTTTGCCAAGAATTAAATCGAGGTTTACATTGCCGTCAATCGTTCATAAAACCATTCTTACCGCAAATATTGGCGAATCTTTTCTGGCAAAAGAAATCGAAGAAATTGAAGATAGTTTGCCCCAACATATCAAACTAGCCTATTTACCGAAGCTTGGACAGGTACGTTTACGTTTATCTGCCATTGGCGATGATGAAAATACCTTAAAAACCGAAGTAGAGAATTTCGCAAAGCAGATTGTTAGTAAGGTAAAAAAATACGTTGTTGTAGATGATGACATACCACTGGAGAAAGCGATTATAAACATCATGAAGGCCAAAGGTTTAACTTTATCAACTGCCGAAAGCTGCACAGGTGGATATATTGCCCATTTGATTACGCAACATCCGGGTTGTTCATCGGTATATTGGGGCGGTGCCGTAGCTTACGCATACGAGTTAAAAGAATCTATTTTAGGTGTTAAAGAAACTACTTTAAATAAATTTGGTGCCGTAAGCGAAGAAACCATTGTTGAAATGGCACAAGGTGCATTAAAGCAATTCAAAACTGATTATGCCATTGCTGTTAGTGGAATTGCAGGTCCTGATGGTGGTACCGCAGATAAGCCAGTTGGAACCGTTTGGATTGCAGTTTCTTCTAAAAATAAAACTGTAGCTAAGTTGTTTACTTTCAGCAACAAGCGTGTTCAAAACATAGAACGTTCTGCTGCATCGGCTTTAACCATGTTATTAAATCTACTTAAAGAAGACTTGCCGAACGAATAAAAAATGTATTTTTGTCGCAATACCAATATATAATACTGTAATTTAATATGGCTCAATACGAACTATTGTTACCAAAAATGGGTGAAAGTGTTGCAGAAGCAACAGTGATTAAATGGGTAAAGCAAGTTGGCGATTCTATTGATTTAGATGATACGATTTTAGAAATAGCTACCGACAAGGTAGATTCTGAAGTTCCGTCGCCAGTTGCAGGTAAATTGGTAAAGCAATTATTTAGTGAAGATCAGGTTGCGCAGGTAGGTGAGGTTATTGCAATTATTGAAACTGATGGCGCTACTGATACCTTAAATGAAGATATTCCTGCTGATGCGCCAGCTGTTGTGGAAGAAAAACCTGAAACGATACCAGGCCTGGAACAACTTCCAACTGAAAAAGCTGTAATTCAAAGTGATTTCACTTCATCAGAACGCTTTTACTCTCCATTAGTAAAAAGTATTGCTGCGCAAGAAAACATTTCTATTGATGAATTAGATTCTATAAAAGGTTCGGGCGCTGATGGTCGTTTAAACAAAGATGATTTATTAAATTATATTTCTGCTAAAACTGGTGCTAAGACCGAAGCTGCTCCATCAATTCCTGCTGAGCCGGTTAAGCAAGTTGCAGACAGTAAACCGGTAACAGCACCAGCTGCTACTCAAAATAAACCGTCAACTACATCAGTTTCTGGTGGCGATGAAATTATTGAAATGGATAGAATGCGTAAACTTATTGCCGACCACATGGTAATGAGTAAAAGCACTTCGCCACATGTAACATCTTTTGTTGAGGCCGATGTGACCAATTTGGTTTTATGGCGCAATAAAGTAAAAAATAGTTTCGAAAAGCGTGAGAATGAGAAAATTACATTTACACCAATTTTTGTAGAAGCTGTTGCGAAAGCGATAAAAGATTTCCCAATGATTAATGTTTCGGTTAATGGAACACAAATTATTAAGAAAAGAGATATTAATATTGGTATGGCAGCGGCTTTACCAAGTGGAAATTTAATTGTTCCGGTAATTAAAAATGCTGACCAGCTAAATTTGGTAGGCTTAACTAAAGCGGTAAATGATTTAGCAGCAAGAGCCAGAATTTCAAAACTTAAACCAGATGAAACACAAGGTGGAACTTTCACTTTAACAAATGTTGGTTCATTTGGCAATGTAATGGGTACGCCAATTATTAACCAACCACAAGTTGCAATTTTAGCAGTAGGTGCTATTAAAAAGAAACCGGCTGTTTTAGAAACCGAACACGGTGATGTAATTGCCATCAGACACATGATGTTCCTTTCGCTTTCTTATGACCATAGAGTTGTTGATGGCTCGTTAGGGGGTATGTTTGTTCGCCGCGTTGCAGATTATTTGGAGAACTGGGATTTTAACAGAGAGATTTAGGACTGGATAATTATCGGGGCAGGCTTTGCCTCGCAATAACTACCGCCATTAAATTTGAAACCAATCTTTTCCGTCATTGCGAAATCGATTTTTTATCGATTGAAGCAATCTCATTTTAACAATTTTTTTTAATAAAGGGAGATTGCTTTCCAGAATGGTCGGGATAGATTGTGCCTCGCAATAACAACCGCCATTAAAATTAAAACCAATTTTTTCCGTCATTGCGAAATCGATTTTTTATCGATTGAAGCAATCTCATTTTAACAATTTTTTTTTAATAAAGGGAGATTGCTTTCCGGAATGGTCGGGATAGATTGTGCCTCGCAATAACTACCGCCATTAAATTTGAAACCAATCTTTTCCGTCATTGCGAAATCGATTTTTTATCGATTGAAGCAATCTCATTTTAACAATTTTTTTTAATAAAGGAGATTGCTTTCCGGAATGGTCGGGATAGATTGTACCTCGCAATAACAACCGCCATTAAATTTGAAACCAATCTTTTCCGTCATTGCGAAATCGATTTTTTATCGATTGCAGCAATCTCATTTTAACAATTTTTTTTAATAAAGGGAGATTGCTTTCCGGAATGGTCGGGATAGATTGTACCTAGCAATAACTGCCGCCACAAGATTAAAACCAATTTTTTCCGTCATTGCGAAATCGATTTTTTATCGATTGAAGCAATCTCATTTTAACAATTTTTTTAATAAAGGAAGATTGCTTTCCAGAATGGTCGGGATGAATTGTGCCTAGCAATAACTACCGCCATTAAATTTGAAACCAAATTACTTTTTTCCTGTTTTTAATTACTAATTACTAATTACTAATTACTAATTACTAATTACTAACAACTAAAACCATGTCTAAATTTTCAGCATTAATTATTGGCGATAAACCCGTGTTGGTAGATTTTTTTGCAGAATGGTGCGGACCCTGCAAAATGATGAAACCGATTTTAGAACAGCTAAAATCTCAGGTTGGAGATTCGGTATCTATTATTAAGATTGATATTGATAAAAATCAGGCTGCTGCATCTGCTTATAGTGTTCAAAGTGTGCCCACATTAATGCTGTTTAAGCAAGGCAAACAAGTTTGGCGCCAAAGTGGTGTTTTGCAAGCTTCGCAGCTAAAGCAAATTATTGATTCGTTCGCTTAATTCGTAAATATTTTAGCAAACAGATTTTGTTAGACCTGATTGAACGGAAAGCCCGAAGTGTGGGGGAATTGTGAAAGGGGCGGACTTGAAGGGAAAGCAGGGGTGACTTTAAAAAATGCTTCTGTACTTGCTCTTCTAAATATTTTAAACTTCTAAAACACTATTTGGCGTAACTGCAAATATCTGCTCTTGCGCTTTAGGGTAAATGTTAAAAAGGCCAGTAAAGGTGCTAAATGCCGGCAAAACAGCGTACGCTTTGCCAAAATAAAAGCATGGAAACTTTAATCGCTGCTTAGCTTTACCAACAATGGTTACGCCGGGATGGATGTGCCCGCTGATTGGATAAAGCTCTTCTTCGGTACATTTTGGAGCATCGTGAATGAAACAAAAAGGACCGAGGCAAAAGCTGGGTTCATGAATATCAATCTTCATGGATGCGTAATCTGCATTTGCCAATCTATCATGGTTACCTTTAACCAATAAAAAACTGAGCTCTGCATATCGGTTTCGCCACTCCGAAAACTCATCGATATCGGCATTTAAGCCATGATGAAACATGTCTCCGTTTATTAATAGAGTTTTCGGCTGGTATTTTTCGATAAGTAAACCCAATCGCTGCAAATCGTTTTGTGCGATGGTGGATGGCACCTGAACACCAGCCTGCCTGAAATGAGCAGATTTGCCCAAATGTAAATCGCTAATGGCTAAAAGTTGATGTTGCGGTAAGTATAAAGCCCTTTCTTTATCTAAAATCAGTTCTTCACCGTGGCTTGTTATGGTCATTAATTTATTTTTATTTTGTCATACTGAGCTCGTCGAAGAACATAAAATTTTCCGATGAAATCACTATAATAACTTTTTTTAGTCCTGGCCGGACAGGCTTTTTTCTTTTGACAACAAAAGAAACAAAATTGCCGGCTGAAAATTTTTCTATTAAAGTTTCTGCTTAGGACTAATGGTGCCTCCCGAAAAATTTGTTAGGCCGGATTTAAGGAGAATGAAGATGTAATGCTTTGGCCTAATAAAATGGTCATGCTAATTTTAAAATTTGTTAATTAATTATTATTTAAACTTCTCCGATTCTGCCTTCATCCTTGCAATTCGTTGCTCTAATTCTTCCGAACTCATATTTTCCCTCAAACTATCAACCTTAATTGGAAATGATAGCGGAGTAAAACTTTTAGGATTTGTAATTACAACAGCTCCATTCTGAATTCGCTCTAATGCAGCGGCCAATCTGGGTTCTTCCAATTGCTGATAAAAAACTTCATCGTATGCTTGGCGCAAAAGTAAATTATGTTTATCATAATCACTAAAAACATTAAAAAATAAACCTGCAGATGACTGGAGATGTTTATTTGCGACGTATTTACCCGGATATCCCTGAAAAACCAAACCCGAGATGCAAGCAATATCTCTGAATTTTCGGCGAGCCATTTCTGTAGAATTAATGCTTAAAGTAATGTCTTCTGTTAAATTTTTTGGTGAAAAAACCTCGTAAGCAATCGATTCATCCATCGGTATTTCAATATCGCTTAGTAATTCGAAACCATAATCGTTCATGGCTATAGAGAAACTAATTGGCAAAAGTTTACTTAATCGATAAGCAACCAAAGCAGCTAAAACTTCGTGAACTAACCTACCCTCGAAAGGATAAGCAAATAAATGAAAACCCTCTTTATTATTAATTAATTCGATTAACAATTCATCGTTTCGCGGAACATGTGATCGTTTTTGCTGCAATAAAAATAATGGATAAACTACATCCAATTCTTCATCCTGATGGGTTTTATCCAAAGCTTCATTATATTTTTTACGCAAAACAGAGCCTAAATTTGAAGATAATGGTAAGCGTCCACCATTCCAGCTTGGCGATATGGCATTGTGTTGTTTACTCACACGAACGATAACCGTCATATCTTTAACGTGGATAAATTCTAAAACACGACCAGCCAGTCTAAAATTATCACCAGCTTTAAGTCGGGTTACGAAATATTCTTCTACCATGCCAATATAACCGCCAGATAAAAACTTCACTTTAAGCATGGCATCACTTACAATGGTACCGATATGCAAACGATGTCGCATGGCCAATTGTCGGCTCTTTACTTTCCAAAGGCCATCTTCATCTTTTGTTACCTTTTTAAATTCATTATAAGCGCCTAAGCTATCGCCACCTGAAGTAATAAATTGCATAACCCAAGTCCACTCTTCTGGTAAAATGAGCTTAAAAGCATGTGTGTTTTTAATTTCCTGATAGATGATTTTATCATCAAAACCATCGCCAATGGCAAGGGTAACCAGATATTGAACGAGCAAATCAAAAACCATAATAAAAGGCTCTCTACTCTCTATATTGTTGGTTTTAGCGGCTTCTTTTATCGCGGCAGCTTCTACTAATTCTAAAGCATGGGTTGGTAAAAAATATATTTTAGAAACCTCATGCGGTGAGTGACCCGAGCGACCGGCTCTTTGTAGAAAACGGGCAACACCTTTCGGCGAGCCAACTTGCACAACAGTATCAACCGGCTTAAAATCTACGCCCAAATCTAAAGACGAAGTAGCAATAACAGCTTTTAACTGACCAGTGTGAAGGGCATCTTCAATCCAGTTTCTGAGCTCAAAATCTATAGAGCCATGATGTATGGCAATTCTACCAGCTAAATCTGGCTCAATATTTAGCAAATGCTGATACCACATTTCCGATTGTCCGCGGGTATTGATGAAAATTAAGGTGGTTTTACTTTTTTCTATAATCGGGAGCAATTTGTAAGCGAGCTTTAAGCCCAAATGCCCAGCCCATGGCAAGGTTTCAATATCATCAGGTAAAACCGATTTTATAAGGATTTTCTTTTCCAAATCTGCTTTAACGATAATTCTTTTTGCCTGCTCATTCGGTTCCAGTACATCCAAAGCTTCTTCAATGTTGCCAATAGTTGCAGAAATGCCCCAAACCCTTAAAAATTGGTCTTTTTCTAACTTTTGTAAGCCTTTAATTCTTGAAACGGCAAGTTCTACCAAAACACCACGTTTACTACCCAAAAGTTCATGCCATTCATCGGCAACAATACATTTTAAGTTCTTAAATAAAGTTGATGAACCTTTTTGAGCCAATAAGAGGTGTAAACTCTCTGGTGTAATCAGCAAAATTTCTGGCATCGATTTTTTTTGCTGCACTTTTTCTGCCTGCGATGTATCGCCATTGCGAACACCAACATGCCAATCTACCTCCAATTCGAGCAAAGTTTCTCTCATGGCTCTTGCTAAATCTTTCGCCAGTGAGCGTAGAGGTGTAATCCAGATGAGTTGCAGGCGGTCTTTTGCTTTTTTGTTGCTCGCTTCTGATGCGTTTAGTGCCTCGATTATAACTGCTAAAAAAAGTGAAAATGTTTTTCCAAAACCTGTAGGAGCGTTAACCAAGCCACTATAACCGTCAAGATAATATTGCCATGCGTCTTCCTGAAACTGAAAAGGCTTGCGCTTGTTAGCTTTTAGCCAGCTTTTTATCTTCTTATAACCTTTGGTTTTGGTTTGATCCATTAATTTTTATTTTCTTTTTTTTGAAAAGCGATTTCAGTGGTTCTTTGGTAAAATCAGCCCTGCCTTTTGCTATATCTTTTTAAACATGTACTGCTGTACCGATTAAGTAAGTTTCTTTTTCATCGTTGGCAGATACTTCGTGCCTCAGTATGACAGCATATTTTGGGATTGTGCTCTCAAAAAGTATATCGCTTCAGTCAGGTTTAAATAGCAAGGTAAACCTAATAAAAATATACATTCTAACAGTTATCGTCATTGCAAAGCAAAAAGCCCAATCTAATGTGAATAGATTGTTTCGTGCTTTGCAATTACGAAAGCCTTTAAATTGTTGATTCCAGCAACTGTCTCAAATCTTCAAGTGTATTAATTTCTGCTGCTTTTTTATCTTTTCGCCAACGTAAAATACGTGGAAAACGCAATGCCAAACCTGCTTTATGGCGCTTACTTTCGGCAATGCCTTCAAAGGCAATTTCAAAAACCAGTTCGGGCTTTACCGTTCTCACCGGACCAAATTTTTCAATAGAATTTTTGGTTACAAAAGAGTTTACTTCTTTAATTTCTTTATCCGTTAAACCCGAATAGGCCTTCGCAATGGTTACTAAATTTTCGCCATCACGTACCGCGAAAGTATAATCTGTAAAGAAATTTGCCCTTCGGCCACTACCTTTTTGTGCATAAATCATCACTGCATCAACCGTATATGGGTTAACTTTCCATTTCCACCAATCGCCACGCTTACGCCCGCTATGATAGTGAGAACTTAACTTTTTGAGCATAATGCCCTCACTATTAATAGAGCGTGATGTTTGTCGTAACTCAGCCAATTCTTCCCAGGTTTTGCAATTTATTACTGGCGATAAAATAACTGCACTTTCTTCTAATCCTCCAATTAATTTTTCTAATATATTTCGGCGTTCGCTTAAAGGTTGCGCTCTGAAATCGTTAGTTTCAAATTCTAAAATATCATAAACGAAGAAACCAATAGGCGCATCTTCAAGCTGTTTTTTGCTTATCGTTTTACGATTTAAACGTTGCTGTAATGTGCTAAATGATAAAACCTGTTTATCTTGCACAGCCAATATTTCGCCATCCAAAACTACGCCGTCAGGTAAAACATCCACTAAAAAATGCAATTCCGGGAACTGCTCTGTTACCAGTTCTTCGCCACGGCTCCAGATAAAAAGTTCGCCATTTCGCTTTACAATTTGTCCGCGAATACCATCCCATTTCCACTCAGCTTGCCATTCCGAAATATCGCCTAATTTTTCTGGTTCCTGCTCTAAAGCATATGCTAAACAAAACGGATAGGGCCAAGAGTTATCTGTATTTACATGCACTCCGTTAATAAGTTCGGTAAAAGTAATCTCATAAGGATTCCATTTACCCATAATGCTATGCATAATTTGAGCGCTATCTAAGCTGCTCTGTTTCGCCAACGCATTTACAAGCATTTTGTTAGAAACACCAATCCTGAAATTACCAGAAATGAGTTTATTAAAAATAAAACGTTCCTGGGTTTCGAGTGTGTTCCATGCATTTAAAATGAAATTCTTCTTTGTTTCATCGTCTTTTCCTTCCAGGTCATGCAATTCTTCAATCCACTTGTGTAGCTGTAAATCAGATGTGTTTTCGGCAGGCGGCAGGAGTAGTGCAATGGTTTCACTTAAATCGCCCACGTTTGAATAACTTTCAGAAAATAGCCATTCTGGTGTTTGCGTAATGTCTATTGCCCAATATTTTAGCAAGGCTGATTTTATCGGACGTTTAGGTTTCTTACCCGTAAAAAGCGCAATTACCCAAACCTTATCTTTGTCATCAGCATAATTAAAATAATCAACCAATGCAGCGATTTTGTCGTTGGTTTTATTGCTCTGCTCTAGCTTTTGTATTAATTTTGCAAATTTCTTCATTCTGATTTTGGATTATTGGTTTCAGAATGCTGATTATCTACTTCTGCTAAATCAACTTTATTTTCTTCATCGTCTTCTTGCCCGAATTTGGTCATCACTTCTTCCGATTCAATTCCCTCATCATTTAAAAACCGACTAAAAGCTGCTGTAAAACCATGTGTTACGTAAACCTTTTCTGCTCCAGTTGCCGTAATGGCATCCATTAAACCGGGCCAATCTGCATGGTCGCTCAAGGCAAAACCCGCATCGGCACTTTGCCAGCGGCGATGCGCCCGAACTTGCATCCAACCAGAGCAAATTCCTGTAACCGGATGTGATAGGTTTTTAATCCAGCGGCTATCCCTCATTGCCGGCGGAACAATCACGATTCCTTTCTGCAACTCATCTTTGCTTGTTTCAGGTGTAATCCTAATGGTTTCTGGTAGGTTTACGCCGGCATTAATAATTACTTCGTTAAGGTTTGCTATACTGTTATGAACGTAAATTGGTACATTGCCTGCAAGGTTTTTTATTAAACGTTGGGCTTTACCTAAACTATACGCAATAAGCACACTGGTTTTTTGTTCAGCAATGTTATCACTAATCCAGTTCTGCATTTTATCAAATACAATATTTTGCTTTTGCCAATTGTAAACAGGTAAACCAAAAGTACTTTCTGATACAAATGAATGGCATTTTACAGGCTCAAAAACATCACTAATACCATCATCTTCTGTTTTATAATCGCCAGAGATTACACATATTTCGCCTTTATATTCTAAACGAACTTGTGCAGAACCAATGATGTGGCCGGCTGGAAAAAATGAAATATTTACCCCATTTCGAACAATACTTTCTCCGTAGTTTAGTGTTTCTACATCTAAATCTTCACTAATTCTACGTTTAATTATTGGTTTTGTTAAGGTATGGCAGAGGTAATGTTTATTACCGAAACGTACGTGGTCACTGTGGCCATGTGTGGTTACGGCATAATCTACAGGCCACCAAGGGTCTACGTAAAAATCGCCTTGTTTGCAGTAAATGCCTCTTTTGGTAAATTCTATTAAAGCCATGCGTATTAAACAATAAATTACAGTTTAAGTTTTAACCTAATATCGGCTAATTAGCCGATAAATAAGAATATCGGGTAATTAGCCGATAATTTGAAATATCGGGTAATTAGCCGATAATTTTTTAAAAACAAAGATAAATCATATATTAGTGATATGATTTGCATTATAACAGGCGATATTATAGGCTCAAGAAAAATTAAAGATAGTTGGTTATTGAGCTTAAAAGCTGCACTTAAAGTAGTTTCTGGGCAAAATAACAAGTGGGAAATTTACCGTGGAGATAGTTTTCAATTGGAAATTGATGCAGAAGACGCCATTAAAACAGCTGCATATTTAAAAGCATGTATTAGGATAAACAAACCTGCTGATGTGAGAATGGGAATAGGCATTGGCGAAGTAAAAACCAAGCGAAAAAAACTTTCAGAATCTAGCGGAGATGCATTTGTAAACTCAGGAGCCGCTTTTGATAGCTTAAAGCAAGCTAAAGTTAACCTCGCCATTAAAACTGAACACCCTGAATTTGATGAGGAGATAAATGTTTTAATTAAACTATCTTTAATTGCAATGGATGGTTGGGGAATTGTTGCGGCTGAGATGGTGAAATTAGCCTTAGAAAATGAAAAACTATTACAAAGTGAACTGGCAGCTATATCAGGCAGAACGCAATCTTCAGTTAGTGAAGCACTAAAACGTGCTCATTATTCTGAAATTTTAGAAATGGATAAATTATACCGTAGAAAAGTAAAACAACTTATATCTGAATAATGGATATCATTTTAATAAAGCTCATTCTTGCGCATTTAATTGGCGATTTTTTTCTTCAACCAACATCGTGGGTTAAAGATAAAGAACGAAAAAAGCTTAAATCCGGTAAGCTGTATTTACATGTTGTGGTGCATGTGGTTTTAATATTTGTTGTTTTTTTGAGCTTTAATGTTTGGAAAGTAGCATTATCTATTGGTGTTATACATTTAATAATCGATGCCTTTAAATCATTATTGCAAACCAAAAAAAATGCAAGAATACTGTTCTTTGCCGACCAGGTTTTACATTTTAGTTCGATTATTTTGGTATGGCATCTTTTTTACAAAGGTTATTTAGATATAAGTTATTTAAATAATGTAAAAACATGGTTTTTTATTGTTGGTGGTTTGTTTTTAACCATGCCTACATCAATAATTATGAAAGTGATTATTGCGAAATGGCTACCGGAAAATGATGATGAAAGTCCGAAATCATTGCAGAATGCCGGAAAATACATTGGAATTTTAGAGCGTGTTTTAATATTCGTTTTTATACTAACCAATCATTTTGAAGCGGTTGGTTTTTTATTGGCAGCAAAATCTATATTTCGGTTTGGCGATTTAAAAGAAGCACACGATTTAAAATTGACAGAATATGTACTTATAGGAACTTTATTGAGTTTTGGAATTGCTATAGTAGTTTCTTTAATGATTACTAACTTAATTCTGTAGGCTTATTTCAGATAAGCATTATGCTATGCATCGTTAATAGAAGCAAAAAACTTGTATTTTAAACCCGATTGAAATGTAAATACTTTTGATTAAACCTACAAGGTTTTCAAAACCTTGTAGGTTTGAAAAAGATTGAAATGAAAAGCGGGGCTATCGAAACCGATTCCCCGCTGAAATTGCTTTTCTAGATAAATTATTTTGCTCCCGGAGGACAATTATCTTTCAAAAATTTGGTATAAGTAAGGGATAAGTGTTCGCTGGTGCCTTCGCCTTCAGATATACTGTGGGTTCTGTTAGGATAGCTCATCAACTGGAAAACCTTTTTGTTTTTAATCAATTCGTTAATTAACATTTCGGCATTTTGATAATGAACGTTATCATCGCCAGTACCATGAATGTAAAGCAAATTGCCTTTTAAATTTTTGGCATAAGTTATTGGCGAACCTTTTACATAAGCCTCTTTGCTGGGGAAAGGTGTGCCCATATAGCGTTCTTGATAAACATTATCGTAAGTTAACTGATTCCCAACTGCAGCAATTGAAATGCCTGTTTTATAAATTTCCGGATATTGAAACATTAAATTTAAGGTAGATGAACCACCGCCACTCCAGCCCCAAACCGCAACACGGTCTTTATCCATAAAAGAATTTGTTGCCAATAACTTTTTGGCTGCCATTGCTTGGTCGCGGATGTTAATTACGCCAATGTTTTTGTAGATGCCTTTGCGCCATGCAGTACCTTTCGGAACCGGTGCACCACGGTTATCCATTGAAATATAGATGTAGCCATCTTTAGCCATATCGCCGGCATATAAAAAGTTTCTGCCTGCGCCATAAGTATCTGAAGCCGTTGCAGATGCCGGCTCGCCATATACATAAAACACAACAGGATATTTTTTATTGGGATTAAAATCATCAGGCTTTTTCATCCAGCCATCTAATTCAACTCCATCCTCGGTGGTTACTTTAAAAAATTCTACTTTATTTTTAGGTGCTTCTTGTTTAGCAAGCTGTGTTGTAATGCTGCCATCCATTGTAAAAGGATTTCCTGTAGTGAAATTCATCCACTCATTTATTGGTCTCACCAATGAACTATTATAAGTATGGCGGGCAAAAGCTGCGTTAGGAGAAATATCGTAATTATGAGTTCCGGGTAAAATTGATGGCGTTACTTGCTCTAGTTTACCCTTTCCATCCAATTTAGTTTTGTATAGGTAACGCTGTGTAGCATTAGTTGGCGAAGCGATAAAATAAACGTAATTATTTTTTTCGTCGATTAATTTAATGTCTGTAGCATCATAATTTCCTTTGGTTACCAAGGTTTGTTTTTTACCATCGCGACTAATTCTATACAGATGATTCCAGCCATCTTTATCAGATATGATTGTAAATTCCTGATTGTTATTTAACCATTTCCATTCATCCTGGGCATCTATCCATGCTTTAGCAGTTTCTTTATAGATGGATTTTGCTGAACCACTTGTGGCATCGCAAATAAATACGATGCTTTCGTTTTGCTCGCGATTAAGTTGTTGCAAAATAATTTCATTACTATTTGGAACCCATTGCATACGAGGAATATAGTGCTGTACATCATCGCCAGGCACATTTAACCAATTTGTTTTTGCTGTGGCAATATCAACCACGCCAACTTTACAAGCCGATGGGTTTTCGCCAACTTTCGGATATTCTACCGGAATAGTGAAAGGGTAAATAGAATCGGTATTGTTAATCATTAAAAAGTTTTTGATTTTGGTAGCATCAATTTGCCAATAGGCGATTGATTTTCCATCCGGACTCCATCTAAAACCATCTCTACAATCAAATTCTTCTTCATACACCCAATCGAAAGTACCGTTAATCATTCTATCAGTTCCGTTTGTGGTTAAAGCTTTAGCGTTTGTTCCGTCAATATTTTCAACGTATAAATTATGTTTGCTTACGTAAGCAACTTTATTGCCATCAGGAGAAAGCTTAGCAAACATTAAGGATGATGCAGGTTTGTCTTTTCCTATTTGGTTGATTTTGCTGGTTGCTAAATCGACTAACCAATAATCGCCACGGGTATCGTAACGCCAAACTTTTTTGCTGTTTGTGTAAATTAATGCTTTTGTACCATCAGCAGAAAACTGAAAACTTCTAACTGCAATTGGCGCATTTTTACCTGCTGGCGTAAGCAATGCTTTGGTTACAAGTGTTTTTTTATCGCTTTTGGGTAATGTGATGCTCACAATTTCTCCGCCAGCAATTTGATAGTAAGAATTACCATCTTTAGCCCAGTTTATGCCTTGAGCTTTAACATCAGCTGCCATAAAAATGGCAATGCAGATAATAAATAATTTGAAGAATAGGTTTTTTATCATAAAAAATTAGTCATAAAAAAAGCTTTTTAACTTTCGGCTAATTTATAAAAAGCCGGCGGTTAAAAAGCCTTAAAATTTAAGATTTTGGTTAATTATTCGCCACCACCTTGTTGTTGTAATGCTTTCATTTCAGCATAAGTAATTTCATCGTAACCTGCAGGTATTTTAGTTACAGAAAGTTCTCCAACTTTACCTTCTGTTAATGATTTTAAAGTAACAGTCGCCATTGATGTATCAACAGAAACAATAAAGCCTTTTACACCTTTAAAATCTGCAGTAGCAATGGTTACAGGTACATCAACATCTGTTGTTGCCCAAAGTTCACCAGTACCGCCTTTGTCATCTTTAAAAGTATATTTCTCTGCATTGTAACCTGCTACAGTTTTCTTTTCGCCTGTTGCTTTAAAATCAGAATATTTAGGTTTTGCAGCGTTAGATTCCTCCATTTCGGCTTTAGTCATTTTTGAAGCTAGCTGTTTTTGAGCTACAGGTATATCTACTAAAAGTAAACCCGAACCACTCTGGTTATCCATAAATACGGCCACCGAAGCAGGACCAAGGTCTAGCTCTAATTTAGAAATATCTCCGTTAAATTTAACTTTTTGTTCTTCTGGAGCGCCTGGAGCACTAATCTTATACTTCATTGTATAAACTAACGTGCCTTCAGTAACTTTCTTTTGTGCATGAGCAATAATTGCTGTACTTACTAAGATTAAAGCTACCACACTTGTTTTGATTGATTTTAACATGTTTTTATTTCAGTTTAGTTTTTTACCAGTTAATTTTTTCTTTGTTTAAAAATGAAGCTATTCCTTTTTTAAAATCTTCACTTTCTCTTACTCTAGCATTAATATGAACGGCTGTTTCTAAAGTTTTTTCTAAAGATGGATTTGTTGTTTGACTGATTAATTGTTTAGTAATCATTAAAGAGTTACCCGAACTTCCTTCACACAAACTTAACGCAAATTCTTTAACCTTTTGATGAATTTCTGCTGATTTTGTTACAAAATTTATTAACTTATAAGATAAGGCCTGCTCTGCATTAAAGGTTTTGCCGGTTAATAGAATTTCCTTTGCAATAGTTTCGTTCACTTTTTGAACCAAAAAGCACGAAACAATTGCAGGTACAAAACCAATTTTAACTTCTGTATAACCGAAATTGCTTTCGGGTGTGGCAAAAACAATATCGCAAATTGTAGCTAAGCCGCAGCCACCTGCTATTGCATGACCTTCAACTTGCGCAATTACAATTTTTGGTAAATAATAAATAGTTGTAAAAAGCTTTTTCAGATTATTTGAATCTGCTACGTTTTCTTCAAAACTATTATTTTGAAGTTGTTGCAGATATTCTAAATCTGCACCAGCACTAAATGTTCCTCCATTTGCGTTTAAAACAACAATTTTAACCTGGTTATCTTCTTCAGCACGAATAAAAGCCTCAGTTAATTCGGCTATTAATTGCGGGTTTAAAGCATTTCGTTTTTCGGGGCGATTGATTGTAATTGTAGCAATTCTTTCTTCTACATTGTACAAAACCATGTTTTCCATATTATTGGGTTAGTTGAACCAAATATGCAGGATTTTTCTTTAAAACATGTTGAGGAATGCTATTATTCTCGGCAAAAGTTTTAAACGATGCAATTTTGTAATCTTTATTTGTTGCATCAATAATTAAAGATTTAAACTCGATATGCCTATTAAGATTTTCTAACATAAATCGTGTATTTCCTGTGAGCCAAAGACTTGAGAATTTACCCTCAATATTTAGGTTTTTATAATTTAAGAATTCATCAATAAGCAAAATTCTGTATCCCTTAAAAACGATTTGATTATCTTTTTTTATAAAATGATTGATGAGAGTATCTCTGTTTAAATTAATGAAATTGATTTTAGAAATCTGTGCTTGTTCAAGAGCTGGCTTTACAAAAAAGTGAAAGTTTTTATCATTAGCATTTAAATCTGTAAGTAATATGGTCTCTCTACCGCTTATAAAGGCTGCCGCATAATTTTTTCTCAAGGTGAAAAAGATGATTTTTTGTTGCTTTGTGGCTACCCAATCATCGTAAACGATTAAAGATGCGTAAAAGATATATAACAATATGGATGCATAGATGAGTTTTTTATTATAGTTGGTAAGGGCGTAAATAAACAACCCTAAAGATAAACTGAGTAGTAAAAGCTCTGGTAAATTAATCCAAATTGATGATAAAGTAGAATATGGTAAATCTGCAATCCATTTTAGAATCTGATTGGTAGATACGATAATCCATTCAAAAATTGTTGAAAGTTTATCTGCAAAAGGGATTAAGACGATGATACCTAAAATCATAATAACCATTAATGGAAGTGAGATAAATAGATTTCCTAATAAAAAATAGATTGGAAATTGATGGAAATAATAAATACAAAGCGGAAAGGTTACTATCTGGGCAGCTAAGGAAATCGCAATTAATTCCCATACTTTATTTAGCCATTTATTTTTGATGTAAATCCATTTATAAATTTTTGGTTGAAGATAAATTAATCCAAAAACCGAGATGTAGGATAATTGAAAACCAACATCCCATATTAAGAATGGATTATAAATTAACTGACAGAAAGCTGCAAATGCAAGTGTATTGTATCCGTTTTTATTTCTTGCAAATGTTTTCGCAGTAATGAAGATGCCAATCATAATTGCAGAACGCACAACAGAAGGCGATAAACCGGTAATTAATGCATAAATCCATATTAAGCTAAAAATTAAAATGAACTTTAAAATTTTTGTTCCTCTTTTCCTATCTAAAAATATCAGCATAAAATCTAATACAAAGAATATAATAGCTACGTGGCTGCCAGAAACAGATAGTGCATGTATTGTTCCTGTTTTTGAGTAAGCGGCTAACGTTTCCTTACTTAAATCTGCACGATAACCCAATATTAATGTAGATGCAACGGCAAAAGCTTCATCATTTTTAATGAGTTTACGATATTTATTCACTTGTGCTTCCCTAAGTTTTAAGGCAAATTTTAAAATAGGATTTCCAATATTTCGATTTGTTTTTAAGATATGATTTTGATTGATAAAGGCTTGCTCAAATACATTCTGATTAGCTAACCATTGCTTAAAATCAAATTCAGCGGGGTTATATGGCGGTTCAACATCTAAATATTTCGCGGAAACAATTAACTCATCGCCATATTCTAAATGAATAGGGTTAAGGCTGTCTACCTTTAATGCTAAAAGTATTTGACCGCTTTGCTTAAGCTGATTATTATTTAGATAACCAGAAATAACTCTGGCTTTAAACCTCAATATATCATTTGTTTGCTCGGGTTCATCGTTTACCCATATTTTCAAAAGTTTATAATCTTTCTTCGCAAAATAATCAGCCTTAAGTTTTTCATTGTTTAACAAACAAAGCAATCCACCGAAAGAAAAAAAGAATGTAAAAAACAGAAATCCGCTTATGCCTTTAAATTTATAAGCATTTAATATTTTATAAGTGAAGTTGATAACGAATAACAATAAAAATATAGCTGCTGAAATAATCGATAAAGTGACTATTAAATTTTCTGTTGGGAAAAAGTAAAATACACCGATACCTACAATTAAAGGCAAAAGAATACGAGCGAAAATGTAATCAGCTTTAAACATAATTTAGAATTGATATCTTAATTGGAGTTTAACATCAGATTTTTTATTGCCCTGTATTTCATCTAGATATGTTCCAACGGTTTCCACATCCTTGTAAATAAACATGGCATATCTGGCCCAAATGTTTAGCTTTTTGGCTAGATTGTATTTTAGATTTAAATAAGTTCTAAAGCCTTTGCCATTATACATACCAAAGGCAAAGCTGTATAAAACATCATCTTCATAAGCATATATTCTACTGTTATAACTTGCGGTGTTAAAATATGCGATTCGCAGATTTCCTGTTATTTTGGAAAACATTGGAGAATAATCAACATCTTGATAAATCAAATAACCGAATTCTGCCTGAGTATCTCCTTTTTTGTATTGAGATACTTCTACACGGTTTTGAAAACTCCATTTTTTATTTAATTGCCAGCTTACTTCAAAACGGTAGCCTTCTTTTTTTACATCATCCAAAAAACTTATTGGCACTTCCAAATCCGTATTTTGCTGTTTATTTTCGGTTTTAAATCGGGCCAGGATTTTAAATGTTTTAGTCGGTGTGTATATTGCCTGACTCAAAATTTCATATCCGTCTGAGGGTGCATCAATCCTAAATTTTAACCATGGAAACTGAAAATAATCTCCATAAATTGAAAACATCCACTTTTTATTTGGCGTAATATTTAAACCCGTAAACAAGCCGCGTTCGTTCACAGCTTCACTTGCTTCGGCCAAACCCTGATTAAAAAAGTTATGATAATTTTTTGCATAATTACGATGTGTAATAGAAGCAGAAATTATTGGTGTGAGGCTGATTAAAGCACCATTAAGGTATGCAAATCCACTTTTTAAACTTTTGCCGGCTTCGCCAAACAAATAAATATTTTTATAAGTGTAGTTGTAAAATGCACCAATGTTTGTAAGCTGTTTTCCAGTAAAACTGAATTTATCGTAAAGAGCAGTTTGCGTGATGAAACTATTTCCGTATTTACTCTGGTAAGCGATTGCTCCAAAAGCAAGTTCGTTTTTACTGTATTGAATTATTGCTCCGTACACATTTTGTTTCAAAGAGTTTTTGTTTGATATTTCTGTTGGTGTTCTGTGTAATCCGGTTTGATTTATTGTAGATTGTACCAGATTTCCATCAGCATCTAAATCCTGACTTGCATCCAAATTTCTGAATGATAAAAAAGGAGTGAGGTCTATATTTTTAAATAGATTGATGGTTGCTGATGCACCTCTCAGAAAAGAGTACTCATTAGTAGATGTGTAAGGACGTAAGCCTAAATCTTTTTTGGCAATGCTAACGATATCAGGTCCTTTACCAAATGCAAAACCCGACCACATTGTTAAACCCTGCCCAAATTGCAATTTGTAATCGCCAACTACCAATTTTTTAATTTTGCCTAATTTAAAGAGTGCTATATTCCCAGAGAAAAAATCGAAGGGCTTGCCAATAAATTTTTCTCCTGCATCTTTATCTAATGTAATGGAGGCAGAAATAATTGTTCCGTAGTGATAACGGTATCTGGTTTGAAACCTTTCCGGTGAACCTAAATATCTGTTTCCTGGTAAATCTGTAAAGCCTTTTTGTGTTTGAAGCGTTTGGGCGTAACGTACAATTAAATCATTATCGCCGATAGTAAAAATGTTTTTAAACCTGAATTTTTCATATTCAGTAGCAGAATTTAATGTAACAAATGGAAGTAAATTCTGTACAGTTTTAACATCAAAGCCATCAATGGTTTGTAATTCTAAAACATCAGCTAAACTTCCGTTTTCTTTTATGTGCTTAAAAAAATTACTGATTTGCAAAGGAGATAAGAATACCAGCGTTTTTAATTCCTCTGGTGTGGTTTTGCCTAAGTTAATCGGGTGCTTTTTTAATCTGGTTAATACCTCAATTAGTTCGGTCATATCGTAATCATCCGGTAGGTTCTCAGCTACGCTTTCGATAATATCCCGTATAGCAACCTCATTTTCAATGCTTTGAGCTTTTGCAAAATATCCTATCAGTACAAAAGCAAATAATAAAAACCTAAAAGGCATAACCTAATGCAATTTGAGGTGCATAACCTAAGTTAGTATCGTAGGTTGTTGCCATATCAAACAAAAGTTTTCTATAATTTAGCCCGAAACCTGCATATTGTTTAAAAGGTTTTGCACTTAAACCACCGCGTAAACTCAGCAATGCCGCGATTTTGTAATCAATCCCTAATGACACATTAATTGATTCCTGTAGATTTTTGGATACCGATGTAGCAATTAAAACTTTATCTGATGCAAAATAACTCGCTCCGACATTAAGCGTAGTAGGAATTTCAGTCATAACCAGCGTACTGCCATATTTTTGCTTAGATGGGTTACTAATAAATGTTCCAATCGTAAGTAAATCTGTAAGGTGATATATGACTCCAAAATCAACAGAAAACCCATTTGAAGCACCATAATTTGAGATTTTCAGCTGATGATAATTACCGTTTAAACCAATAGATAATTTGTTGCCAAATTTCTTTGCAAAAGCAAAACCAACCTTGCTTTCAAAATATTCGGAAAAGCCATATCGTTGCAAACTGGCACCAATAAAATTATTTTTAAATGGAATTACAGCAACAAAACCTTGAGTACTAACCTCATCACTAAAAAGATTTTTAATGTAGTTTACAGATGCTGTTGGCTGCTTTAAATGAGTAATGGCAGCAATATTGGCTTGCAAACTCCAAACATCATTTACAGCTGCGCCATTGTTGCCAATAGCCGTTAAGCGTGGTCCCAAATTGTTTTGGGCAGATAAATAAAAAGGTATGAGGGAGATTATCAATACATTCCATATCTTCATTTGAGGGCGTTAAACCGGTAAATAAAAAATAGGGAGGTACGTTGTTCGGTTATTCTAATATAGAAAAATTTAATATAAAACAAAAAAATGTTGTTGATGTATTTATTGATTAAATTTAATAATAGATAAATAATTATTTATGGAATAACAGATTGATATAGGTTTTGAGCAGTTGGTTAAAGTACTTAAGAAGATGCCGCAAAAGCAATGGTTAAAACTTAAACAAGCTATAGACGATAAATTGATTTAGATTCAGATCGCGAAGAATATAAAAAAAAATTACTTAGTGGTCCTACCTTTTCTGATGAACAATTAGAACTTGTAAATGATACGAGCTATTTCGAATGGTTTATCATTAGCAGTCTTAAATGTGAAGCATTTCGAAAGAATTGAGGCCCTAAATATTATCTCATAGCTTACAACTCCTGAGCCAAATTAACCAGAAAACCTTTAAGCTTTTCTAATGAATCAATAATTTTCTGATTCTCTTTTACATCACCTTTGTTGTTTTTTAAATGTTCTTTGGCACCTTTTAGCGTAAAACCTTTTTCATCAACAAGGTTGAAAATAATTTTAAGGTTTTCGATGTCTTCAGGTGTAAATAATCGGTTGCCTTTCTTGTTTTTTTTGGGTTGAAGGATGTCGAATTCCTTCTCATAAAAACGAATTTGCGAAGCGTTAACATTAAACATTTCAGTCACTTCGCCCATAGTATAATACATTTTGTTGATGTCTCTTTCTTTGTACGGCATATTTTGTGATTGATTATTAAGGTTTTACAGCGATTAATTAAAGTATTCAAATGTAGCTCGATTTTTCCTTATTAACGCAATAAAGTTTTAATTTTGTTGCTCCAATTATAAAATGTAATGACAGCAAAAGAGATTAGACAGGCATTCCTTAATTTTTTCGAATCGAAACAACATCAAATAGTTCCATCGGCGCCAATCGTGGTTAAAAACGACCCGACTTTAATGTTTACAAATGCCGGTATGAATCAATTCAAAGATTTGTTTTTAGGCGAAGCGACTGTTAAATATACACGTGCTGTTGATACTCAACGCTGCTTACGCGTATCTGGCAAGCATAACGATTTAGAAGAAGTTGGAATAGATACTTACCACCATACCATGTTCGAAATGCTTGGTAACTGGAGTTTTGGCGATCCTGCCCGTCCGACAGGCGGGTATTTCAAAAAAGAGGCGATTGCATGGAGTTGGGAATTATTAACCGAAGTTTATAAAATTCCGAAGGATAAATTATACGTTACTTATTTTGAAGGTGATGAAAAGGAAGGTTTAGAAAAGGACCAGGAAGCTTACGACCTTTGGAAGCAATATGTAGATGAAAGCCATATTTTACCAGGGAATAAAAAGGATAATTTCTGGGAGATGGGTGATACCGGACCATGTGGACCATGTTCTGAAATACATGTTGATTGCCGCACGGATGAAGAGAAGGCTTTGGTTGATGGCGCTACTTTAGTTAATGCAGATCATCCTCAGGTTATCGAAATCTGGAATAATGTATTTATGCAATTTAACCGTTTAAAAGATGGTTCGTTGCAAAGTTTACCAGCAAAACATGTTGATACAGGAATGGGTTTTGAACGTTTGGTGCGTGTATTACAGGAAAAAACTTCTAATTATGATACTGATGTTTTTCAACCATTAATTCAGTTTATTGCTGAAAAATCTGGAACAAAATATGGTGCTGATGAAAAAACGGATATCGCCATGCGTGTTATGGCTGACCACATTCGTGCCATTTCGTTTGTAATTGCTGATGGTCAGCTGCCTTCAAATAATAAAGCCGGTTACGTAATTCGTAGGATTTTACGCCGTGCTGTTCGTTATGCCTATACTTTTTTAAACTTTAAAGAGCCATTTTTAAATCAATTGGTGCCTTTATTGTCCCAACAATTTAAAGGTGTTTTTGATGAATTGATTTCACAACAGGATTTCGTCCAGAAAGTTGTTTTAGAAGAAGAGATTTCGTTTTTAAGAACACTATCAGCAGGTATCCAGAGATTTGAGAAATATCAGGCACAGAACAATACAGTTGAAGGAAGTTTTGCATTTGAATTATCTGACACGTTTGGTTTTCCAATCGATTTAACCGAACTAATGGCTCGTGAAAAAGGCTGGACGGTTGATTTAAATGCTTATGAACAAGCACTTAAAAAACAAAAAGATGATAGTCGTGCTGCCACGGCAATTGATACTGGCGATTGGGTTATTATTAATTCCGATGAACAAAGTGAGTTTGTTGGTTACGATGATTTAGAAATCGAAACAGAGATTTTAAAATATCGCAAGGTAAAAGCGAAGGGCCAAGAACAGTATCAAATTGTTCTACGGCAAACGCCTTTCTATGCTGAAAGTGGTGGTCAGGTAGGAGATACCGGACGTTTAGAAGACCATAGCCGTCAGTTTTGGGTAGATATAACCGATACCAAAAAGGAGAATGGCTTAACTGTTCATTTTGCAGATATTCTTCCAGATAATTTAGAAGGAAAATTTTGGGCAGTTGTAGATGAAGATAAACGTGTTCTAACTGAAGATAACCACTCTGCTACCCATTTATTACACGCAGCATTAAAGCAAGTTTTAGGCAATCATGTTAACCAAAAAGGTTCGTTGGTTAATGCTGATTATTTACGCTTCGATTTTTCGCATTTTGCAAAAGTTACCGATGAAGAACTGGCGCAAATTGAAGTGATTGTTAACCAGAAAATCAGACAGAATATTAAGCTAAAAGAGCAGAGAAATGTTCCTTATCAGGATGCAATTGAAAGTGGAGTAACCGCTTTGTTTGGCGAAAAATATGGAGATTTTGTTCGTATGATAACATTCGATGACCATTTTTCTAAAGAACTTTGCGGTGGTACACATGTTAAAGCTACCGGACAAATCGGTTCATTTAAAATAATTTCTGAAAGTGCTGTTGCTGCTGGTGTTCGCCGTATTGAAGCAATAACTGCCGATAAAGCAGAACAATATTTCTTAAACCAAAGAAAAGAATTAGGTCACTTAAAGGCTTTACTAAACGGCAGCAAAGATTTATCAGCTTCTGTTCAAGCTTTGCTTGATGAAAATGCAAAACTTAAAAAGGAAATTGAGAAATCGACACTAGAGCGTGTTAGCAATTTGAAACATGAAATTGTTCATCACGTTCGTGGCATAAACGGTGTTAACTTAATTGCTAAACACATTGATTTGCAAAATGCTGATGCAGTAAAAAACTTAGCTTTTTCTTTAAAAGACATGATTGACAATTTATTTCTGGTTTTTACTACAGAAATTGATGGTAAACCGGGCGTTACCGTAATGCTTTCTGATGATTTAGTAAAAAAGGGAATGAATGCATCAAACATCGTTCGTGAGTTAGGAAAAGAAATCCAAGGCGGTGGCGGCGGACAACCTTTTTACGCCACAGCTGGCGGTAAAAATAATGATGGTTTACCAATTGTATTAGAAAAGGCAGAAAGTTTTATAAATAAGTAATCAAATAATTAACCTCTCAAATGAAAAAACAAATTTTATTCATCCTGTTTATTGGCGTTTCTTTAGTTTCCTTTGCCCAAACAGATAGTATATCTAAATCAGTTAAAGCAAAATCTGAGGCAATAGGGCATGGTGGAAATAATGAGATAAAAATTAATTTATTATATACAGTTATTGGCTTACCTGAAGTGTCTTATGAACGGTTGTTAGAAGATAACATGGGGATTGGAATATCAGTAGCAATTAATTTAACAGACGAAGATGTTTTTGGTAGTCGTTTAAATTATATTATTGCACCTCATTACAGACTCTACTTTGGCGCAAAAAAGGCTAATGGATTTTTTATAGAAGGTGGCGCTGCAGTAGTTTCATACAAAGAATTTGATTATTCATCATTAGCGTATACAAGCTACCCGGCTGGTTATGATTATTCAGAGCTTAATAAAAATTACACAAATTTTGGATTAGGTGCAGCAGTTGGAGCCAAATTTTTAACAAGAAACGGATTTACTGGTGAAGTTTATGGTGGAATTGGACGTCTGTTAGGTAACAGTAATGCTATTGAAGCTTACCCACGCATTGGAATAACAATCGGTAAAAGATTTTAAGCATAAAAAAAAGAGGCCAAAAGCCTCTTTTTTATTTTAATGTCTACCTCTGTGACCTTTATCATGATGACCTCTACCTTTTCCTTTAAAGTCGTGGCCTCTATCATAATATTTTACGCTTTTGTATGATCTGCCAGGTGAAACGTATCTAACTCTGTTTCCGCCGCCACCATAAGAATTGCGGTAAAAATTTGAATGATTTGCGTATCTCACTCTATGTGTATTATAACTACGGTAAGGGCTATTTCCATAAACAACTACTTTTCTGCCGCGGTTTAAGTCATAACCTCTGTATCTGGCAGGTAAATTCCTGGTTCTTACCCATCTGTTACCATTTAGATAAACAAATTGCCTTTGTGGCACAGAATAATAAGATTGTACTTCTGGTAAATAATAATAGTTTACGTTTTGATAACCTACGGGAACCCAAGCTGGCTGAGTACCGATATTTACATTTAAACTTACTTGAGCGTTAGATTGATTTGATGTTAAAGCCACGATACCTACAATCGCGGAGATGATAACTAACTTTTTCATAATCGTTTCTATTTGTGTAGTGTTATAAATTCAAACGCTGTGCCAAAAATTTAATTGTAACAGAGATATAAAAAAAGGAGCTTCTTTCGAAACTCCCTTGTCACAACTAAAAATATTATCCACGGCGATTGCCTCTGTCGCTATTGTTTCTTTCCGGGCGATTACCGTTAGCATTTTTATTGCCTCTATCGTTATCTCGATAAGGTTGATTATTTCTTTCGACTCTTACAACCGTTTTTTGTGTATGCACCGGCCTTTTATTTACTACAACAGTTTTATTGCTATTATAATTCGGATGACCTTTTACAACATAATACTTTGCATCACGGCTATCTCTTATTATATTTTGATGACCTGAATAGTTTTTATACTTGCCATATTTAGAGATGTATATATTATTTCGTAAATATGGTTTTGGCTCATTAACCACAACTTTATAAGAGCGGTATAAATCAAAATTTCGGTATTGAGCAGGCAGGCTATTTACTGTAACCCATCTATTACCATTCTGATAAATGTATTGTCGAGTCGGCACATAGTAATACGTATTGATATCAGGCAAATAATAATAATCCACATGGTCGTAGCCTGTTGGTCCCCAGGCGGGTTGAGCACCAATATTAATGTTTAAGCTAACTTGTGCTTTTGCAGTGTTAAGGCTGAATAATGAAACCATCAGAATTGCAGCAAATAATACTAACTTTTTCATGGCATTTAAAATTTAGGGTTTCTCTTGTGTGTTAATTATTGAAATAGACATAAGCTTTACACAGTAGTTTAATTGTGGCAATCTGTTTTAACATACTTTAACTATATTTGCCAGCACAATACACTAAAAGGCATCATTTTATATGAGTTTAGGTACAAACCAAAACAATTACGAGCTCGTTTCAGGACTAGAAATTCATGTTCAGTTAAATACAAATACCAAAATATTTTCTGCTGATAGTGCTTCTTTTGGTGCCTTGCCTAATCAAAATATATCTACAGTTTCTTTGGCTTTGCCAGGTGCTTTACCCACACTAAATAAAGAAGTTATCGCAAAGGCCGTTCGTATTGGTTTGGCTTTAAACTGTATAATTAACCAGATAAATCATTTCGATAGAAAGAATTATTTCTATGCCGATTTACCAAAGGGATATCAAATTACGCAAGATAATCAGCCAATTTGTGTTAATGGTTTTGTAGAGGTTGAGCTATCTGATGGTTCTACAAAGAAAATTGGCATCAACAGAATACATTTGGAAGAAGATGCCGGCAAAAGTATTCACGATCAGGATGATAATTATTCTTTAGTTGATTTAAATCGTGCGGGCGTACCTTTAATTGAAATTGTTACCGAACCAGATATTCGTAGCGCAGAAGAAGCATCAGCTTTGCTTACGGAGATTAGAAGGTTAGTGCGCCATTTAAATGTGAGCGATGGTAATATGGAAGAAGGTAGTTTGCGTTGCGATGCAAATATTTCTATTAGGGAAGAAGGCACAACTGCTTTTGGAACCCGTTGCGAAGTAAAAAACTTAAACTCTATGCGTAACGTACGTAGAGCTATGGAATTTGAATTTGGCAGGCAGGTTGAAATTATATCAAATGGCGGCGAAATTATACAAAGCACTTTAAATTTTGATGCTGATAAGGGAACAACATCGCCAATGCGAACCAAAGAAGAAGCAAATGATTATCGCTATTTCGCCGACCCTGATTTGCAACCTGTTTTTATTTCGGATGATTGGTTAGCTGAAATTACATCGGCTATGCCAGCCTTACCAAATGAAATTAGTAAACAGATGATTGCAGAGTTTGGAATTAGCAAAGCTGATGCAACATTATTTGCTGAAGATTTAGATTTGTTGCAGTATTTTAAGAAGACTTTGCCAAACGTTAACACTAAAAAAACTTTAATAAATTGGTTAATTGGACCTATAAGAGCTGTTTTAAGCGAGAACGAAATAACAATTTCTAATTACAAAGTATCACCAGAACAACTTGCCGCAACAATTAACCTAGTTGATGATAAAAAGATTACACAACAGATTGCCTTACAACAATTATTACCTGCGTTAGAAAAAAATGACGGTGAAAACGCTGCTGATTTAGCAAAATCATTAAACTTGCTTATTACAGAAAATGTTGGCGAGTTGGATGGTTTTATTGATGAAGTGTTAAATAAATACCCACAACAGGTAGAAGCATATAAGAAAGGTAAAAAAGGCGTTTTAGGTTTGTTTGTTGGCGATGTTATGAAACTGGCCAAAGGCAAAGCGGATGCTAAAAAATTAAATGAATTAATACTTGAAAAACTAAAATAATGAAATTAAAAAACCTGAGCCTATTCGTATTAATTGCGATTGCTTTTACTGCATGTAAACCAAAAGATAGTTTTAATATCGACGGAACTTTTCAAAATCCGGGTACGGAAAAGAAAGTTTATTTGTATGGGATGGAAGGTAGCCAGATGATTGCTGTCGATTCTACAAACTTATCTGAAAAGGGAGAATTTAAATTTATCAGAAAAACACCTTCAGTCGATTTTTTCAGGGTTTCAATTGGTAACCATGAGTTTATGCTAATTGCTAAAAACGGCGATGACATTAAATTGGAAGCAGATTTAGCAGATAAAACAATGGCTTATAAAATTTCTGGCGCAAACGAAGTTGATAAGCTATCGGAAGTTAACAACCTTCGTAATAACTATGCTAAGCAAGTTGAAGATTTACAAAAGGATTTTGAAGCGAAGGTTGCGCAACATCCAACAAACAGAGCTGCAATTTTAGAACAGTTAAAACCACAATATGAATCATATACTAATCAGTTAAATGCTTCAATTATAAAATTTGCGAAAGATAATAAAGGTACGTTGGCAAGTTTTTATGCAATGAATACTTTAAGTCCGCAGGAATATGAGGCCGAATTGGTAAAGTTTGCTGATGAAATTAAAGATGAAATTAAAGGTAATGCAACTGTAGATACATTTATAAAACAAAAAGCTTTGTTAAAGGCTGTTCAGGTTGGGCAAATAGCGCCAGCATTTACCATTAATAGTGTTGATGGAAAGCCTGTAAACTTGTCTGATTATAAAGGAAAATACGTTATGGTTGATTTTTGGGCATCGTGGTGTCAACCTTGTCGCCAGGAAAACCCAAATGTTGTTAAGGTTTACAATCAATACAAAAACAAAAATTTCAATATTTTAGGCATTTCATTAGATACAGATAAAACGGCATGGTTAGCTGCAATCAAAGCTGATGGATTAAGCTGGACACATGCTTCAGAATTGAAAGATTTTAATGGTTCTACCGTTAGAAAGTATCAAGTGCAAGGAATACCGGCTTCATTTATAATTGCTCCAGATGGTAAAATTGTTGCCAAAAACCTACGTGGCAGCGAATTGGAAGCGTTTTTAGCAAAAACGTTACGTTAAAAGAAACTCAATGTTAAAGAAATTGAAGTTATTAACAATTTCTTAACTTAGGCTTAACTGAATATTACATCATAGACAGTACTTTCGTAACAAATATTTAACTAATGAACAACGTAGGTCAGAAAATATTAATTGTTGATGATGAACCAGATATTCTGGAACTGATTGAGTACAACCTAAAGAAAGAAGGTTACCAGGTATTTACTGCTTCTAATGGACAAGAAGGAATTACTGTAGCTAAAAAGGTTCATCCAGATTTAATTATTTTGGATATCATGATGCCGAAAATGGACGGAATTGAAGCTTGCCGTTTGATGAGAGCAATACCTGAGTTTAAAAATACTTTCATGGTTTTTTTAACCGCCAGAAGCGAGGAATATTCAGAAATTGCAGGATTTAATGTTGGTGCCGATGATTATATCGCAAAACCAATTAAACCAAGAGCATTAGTTAGTCGCATAAATGCTATTTTAAGAAGAAATGCCGGCACAGAAGAAGTATCGGAAAATAAGTTAGAAATCGGCGATTTAGTTATCGACCGTGAAGCTTATTTGGTTTTTCAAGATGGTAACAAAGTGGTGTTAGCGAAAAAAGAATTTGAATTACTTTATTTGCTAGCTTCTAAACCAGGTAAAGTTTATACAAGAGAATCAATTTTAAAGAATATTTGGGAAGATTCTGTTGTAGTAACTAATCGAACCATCGACGTTCACATTCGTAAATTACGCGAAAAATTAGGCGAACGTTATGTATCTACAGTAAAAGGAGTGGGTTATAAATTTGAGCTATCATAAAATAACCTAATAAAATATAAGCCCCGGATTTATAAAAATTCGGGGCTTTTTATTTTATGTCACGTTGAGCTTGTCTACACGCTGTCTTAGATGTTTAGAAATTTCTTCGATAAGCTGAGAATGACCAACAATTAATGATGCCGTTTTTTATTTAGGTCATTAGCTTAAAGCTTGTTCTAAATCGGCAATAATATCATCAACATGCTCTAATCCAACTGAAATTCTGAGTAAATTTTTAGGTGTTTTGCTGTCTGGTCCTTCAACAGAATATCGATGTTCGATTAAACTCTCTACACCGCCTAAACTTGTGGCTTGTGCGAATAATTTTACCCTATTTACTACTTTACTGGTTTCTTCAACATCTCCCTTAACCAAAAACGACATCATACCACCAAAATCTTTCATTTGTTTTTTAGCAATTTCATGTTGAGGATGTGTTGTCAATCCAGGGGAAAAAACAGCCTCAACTTTAGGATGATTAACTAAATAATGAGCAACTTTTTTACCATTTTCGCAATGGCCTTTCATCCGGTAGGCTAAAGTTTTTATGCTTCTGCAAAGTAAAAAGCAATCAAACGGAGATGGAACAGCCCCACCGGTTTGCTGAATGTTTTTAATTTTCTCCCAAAGCTCATCTTTCTTTGCGGTAACTAAAACTCCACCCAAAACATCGCTGTGGCCACCAATATATTTTGTACTGCTGTGCATTACAATATCTGCACCTAATAAGATAGGATTTTGCAAAATTGGCGATGCAAATGTACTATCGCAAGCCAAAGTTATTTGATGTGACTTTGCAATCTTCGAAATTTCTTCAATATCTGTAACCTTTAGCAACGGGTTTGATGGTGTTTCAATCCATATTAATTTTGTATTTGGTTTGATAGAAGATTTTATCAGTTCTAAATCGGTCTGGTCAACAAAATCGAACTCTAAAATTTCATTAAAAATAGTAAGCAATTGTTTTTTTATCCCCCAATACATATCATCGGGTGCAATAATATGGCTGCCGGGTTTTAGCGCCTGAAATAAGCTGAGACCGCAATTATTGCCTGAGGCAAAGGCTGCTGCATCTTCTCCATGTTCCAATTTCGCCATTGTGTTTTCTAAAGCAGACCGGTTTGGGTTGCTCACGCGACTATACATGTGTCCGCCGGGATATCCGCCGTATTCATCTCTAAAAAAAGTTGTAGATAAGTTTATTGGTGGCGTAACATCTCCGGTAGTATTTTTAATAAGATTAGAAGCGTGAATAGCAAGGGTTTCGGGTTTCATGATGATTTATTTTTAAAACGAATATTTGCAGTGCAATTTAATAATTCGATGCTAATTTAAGGTTCATTATTGTTTTGGCAAGATTTATGTATTCAGTTTCGCATAAAATTAAAATTAAACTAAAATGAAAAGATTTTTTATAGCTATTGCAATAGCATGTTCTACTTTGGTAATGTTACAAAGTTGCTCATCAACAAAAAATGCAACAACTGGTATTAATGGTGGTAGAGGTACAGTTACTGGCAACTGGGTTTTGAATAATATTACTTTAGAAGGTTTGCCAGATCAAGCCGTTCAAGGGTTATTTGGTGAAAAATCATACAAATGCTTTGAAGGTAGTACCTGGAGATTAACAAATAGCGGAAATGGATCATATACATTACCAGCAACAAGCAGTTGCGGTGAGGTGATGCAAACAATTTTCTGGTCATCAACTCCATCAGAAGAAACTTTTCAATTCAAGAAAATTTTTGAAGGTGATAAAGCTAAAAATGTAACAGAAGGTTACCGTTTAGTTTTATCTCAACTTTCTAAAGGTAATATGGTGATGAAATCTCCAATCGAATTTGGTGGTAAAACAGCTAATATCGTTTTATCATTTTCACCAGCGGTAAAATAAGGCTCAGTTCTATCAATATAATGGAAAGCACTTCTGAAAAGAGGTGCTTTCTTGTTGGCGACAGATTTTTATATTCATATCTCTCTGCCACGGAAACACGGATTTAAGAAGATAAATTTCCCGTGTGTTCCGTGCATCCGTGGCAACTTTAATTTCATTTACTTAATGCCTAATAACAAAAATCTGTTAATCTGTGGCGAGCCAGTTTGTAAAATACTTTCCGTGTTTTCGTGGCAACTACTATTTCATTGCTCAATTTAACAAATACCAAATCTGCTAATCTGTGGCAACCAGTTCATAGAATATTTTCCATGCTTCCGTGGCAACTACTATTTCATTGCTCAATTAGGAAATACCAAATCCGCTAATCTGTGGCAAACCAGTTCATAGAATATTTTCCATGTTTCCGTGGCAATCTATTATCGCACTGTTATAAACAAAAAACCTAATAATCTATGGTTAACTCATGGTTTGTTGCAAGAAAATGATGTTCTAATCGACTCATTATTGTATTTTTGTTTAAAATAAATCAGGAATGAATACAACTGAGCAAGTTGAAAAAATATTAGCTGATACATCATTATCAACTGAATTACAAAATATAGCGCACAAAGTACTTAACAAAGAACGAATTACTTTTGATGAAGGTGTTTATCTGTACGAACACGCCGAATTAGGTTATTTAGGTGTTTTAGCCAATTTTATCAGAGAGGCAAAACATGGCGATAAAACATATTTTAACCGTAATTTTCATTTAGAACCTACAAACCTTTGTGTTTACGATTGTAAATTTTGCTCTTACTCCCGTTTAATTAAACAGAAGGAAGAAGGCTGGGCGCTAACTATGGAGCAAATGCTCGATATCGTTAGGAAATATGATAACGAGCCGGTAACAGAAGTTCACATTGTGGGTGGTGTTTTACCGCAATACGATATGGAGTTTTACGCAGCCTTATTTTCTGCAATTAGAGCGCACAGACCAGATTTGCATGTTAAAGCTTTAACACCGGTTGAATATCATTACATCTTCAAAAAAGCGAAGGTTGATTATGCTACCGGAATGAAGTTAATGAAAGAGGCTGGCTTACAATCTATGCCGGGTGGTGGTGCAGAAATTTTTCATCCGGAGATAAGAGAACAAATTGCGAAAGATAAATGTACTGGCGAGCAGTGGCTGACAATACATGAAGAATGGCATAAATTGGGTATGCGAAGTAATGCAACCATGCTTTATGGACATATTGAGAAATTTGAGCACCGTGTTGATCACATGCAAAAGCTTCGTGAATTGCAAGATAAAACAGGAGGTTTTCAAACATTTATTCCTCTAAAATTTAGAAATCAGCATAACCAAATGAGTGCAGTTCCTGAATCTTCAGTGATAGAAGATTTGAGGAATTATGCTATCGCGAGGATTTACATGGATAATTTCGACCACATAAAAGCCTATTGGGCAATGATTAGCAGAGAAACTGCTCAATTATCTCTTAATTATGGCGTTGATGATATTGACGGAACTTTAGATGATACCACAAAAATTTATTCGATGGCTGGTGCTGAAGAGCAAACACCTGCAATGAGTACAAAAGAATTGGTAAACCTTATTAAACAGGTTGGCAGACAAGCTATCGAGCGTGATACTTTATACAATGTGGTTACCGATTTTACAAATGTAGTTTTTGAAGAAGAAAAGAAACCAGCATATTATAAATTACCAGTTATAAATTAATGAGTGATAGATTAAGTGAATTCTTGCAACACCCTTACCACAATCTATCATTCAAAATGCAATCAATCAGTCATTCTATAATTCAAAACTCAAATCACCCAATAAATTAAAATGAAGCATATTTATATCATCCGCCACGGCGAAACAGAACTTAATAAGCAAGGAATAGTACAAGGTAGAGGTATAAATTCTGATTTAAATGATACTGGTAGGGCTCAAGCGGATGCTTTTTATCAAAAATATAAAGATATTTCTTTTGATAAAATTTATACCTCAGATTTAAAGCGCACCTGGCAAACCGTACAAAAGTTTATAGATGCTGGATTACCCTGGGAAAAACTTTCTGGCTTAGATGAGTTAGCATGGGGTGTTTGGGAAGGCAAACCTAATACGCAAGATTCTAGAGATGCCTTTCGTGAAATGTTACAAGCTTGGGAGCAAGGCGACTACTCTGCTCATTTTGAAGGTGGTGAAAGTGTTCAAGATGTTTATGAACGTTTGAAACAACCAATGGAATTGTTAGCTTCCCGACCTGAAGAAAAAACAGTTTTGCTTTGTATGCATGGTAGAGCAATGCGTGTTTTTCTTTGTTTGCTGCTTAATAAACCATTGAGTGAAATGACAGAATTTCCTCATCAAAATACAGTTTTATATAAAATGGGTTTTGAAGACGGCAAGTTTAGCGTACTTGAGTTTAATAGCGCTGTTCATTTGGATGGGCTGGTGATTGGGTAATCGGATAATTCATCATTGCGATGTGAGATGCAATCTCTACCAAAGCAATTTAAGAGTGCTTCATGTCTTGCACTGGCAGCATAAATTTTAAACTTAAAATAATTCCTTGAATAAAATTAAAATATCGGCTGTTGCTTACACCAACACCAAAGCATTTATATATGGAATTGAGCATTCTGATATTATAAATAAAATAGATTTAAGCTTAGATATTCCTTCAGATTGTGCTGCTAAAGTAATTAGTGGTCAAGTAGATATAGGTTTAATGCCTGTGGCTGCAATTCCGTTTGTGCCGAATGCTAACATTGTTGCAGATTACTGCATAGGGAGCGATGGCGCTGTTAATTCAGTTTTCATTTTTAGCAGTGTTCCGGTAAGAGAAATTAAGACAGTGATGTTAGATGCGCATTCCCGTACTTCAAACAATCTGGCTAAAGTTCTGCTTAAATTTCATTGGAAACGAGATGTTGAATTTACAACAACTATCACGGAAGAAACAGATGCCATAGTTTTAATAGGCGACAGAACATTTGGTAAAAAGGATGATTATGCTTTCGCTTATGATTTAGGAGAAGAGTGGAAAAATTTTACCGGATTGCCGTTTATGTACGCAGCGTGGGTAGCCAATAAAGAAATTTCTTCATCCTTTAAAAATGAATTTAATGCAGCTCTGAAACTTGGTTTATCCCATCGGGATGAGGTTTTAAAACAATTGCCTCAAACAGATAATTTCGATTTGAAAGATTATTTGTACAATAAACTTCAGTTTGAAGTAACAGAGGATAGAATGAAAGCTATGAAGCTATTTCTAGGCTATATTGAAGCCCTCGAGAAAGAGAAAGTATAAGCAAAAGGCAATCTGTTTTAGATTGCCTTTTATATTTTAATGTGTTTTTAGCTTTCCGGCTATGGTTTCTAATTTGCTTTTAAGTTTAGATAACGCACCTGTAATGGCTAAATCGTATGTATTTCCAAAACTGGTAACCGCAACTGGCTCTTTACCAGAAATTCTGGCTTCTAATAAGCAGCGTTTATCTTCTAAACCATCTTTACTTCCATTTTCATCAGTAAGGTGAACTTCTAAACGGGTTATTAAATCACTAAAACGGCTCAAAGATTCGGTTATCTGTGTTTGTATTTTTTCTTCGTATTCCTGGTGTATCGTTAGGTTTTTGTCGGTATTCAATTGAATCGTCATAATAAAGGAATTAGGTTAAATAATAATATTATAACAGACAAAGTAGCTAAACGTTTTGAATTTTAGTTAAATGATTGTCTAAATTCTACTGGCGACATATCCGTTTTCTTTTTAAAAAGTGCGCTAAACGACTGTGAATGTTCAAAACCCAAATAATAAGCGATTTCGCTGATAGATAAATTTGATGTTGATAGTTTCTCTTTAGCCTTTTCAATGAGTTTCTCGTGGATATGTTGCTGCGTATTCTGACCAGTATGCACCCTTAATAAATCGCTTAAATAATTGGGAGATAAATTCATGTGTTCAGCAATTAACTTCACGGTCAGCAAACCTTGATTAGTTTTATCATTGTTTGCAAAATAACCATCCATAAACTGCTCAAAGCGAACTAAAATTTGATTGTTGTTGTTTTTTCTGGTGATAAATTGCCGCTCGTAAAAACGTTTGGAGTAGTTGAGTAATAACTCTATCTGCGAAAGAATGATTTCCTGAGTATGGCGGTCGATATGTTTGCACTCTACATGGATTTTGTTTAAAATGTTTATAAGGTTATCCTCTTCATCTGCAGAAAGGTGAAGTGCTTCATTTACCGCATAATCGAAAAAACCATAGGTGCTAATGGCATTTGCTAAAGGATGTTTTAGTAAAAAGTCTGGATGAAAAATAAGTAGATAACCCGAACCACATTCCATCGTTTCTAAATCCAGATATTGTACCTGATTAGGTGCGGTAAAACTAAGCACACCTTTGTCATAATCATAATGCTGCTGACCGTATTTAATTTTTCCTTTTGCATCCCTTTTTAATGCCACGCAATAAAAACGATTCACAAAGCCTTTCCAAATATCATCTTTCAAAAAACAAGTTTCTTTTAGATTAATCATACTGATAAGTGGATGCAAAGGCTCAGGTAAAGAGAGCAGGCGATGAAACTCCGAAACAGACTTAATTGAATTCATATTGCTAAATTATACATTATTAATATTAGCGACTGCAAAACAGGCAGTCGCTAAATATTTTAATCGATTAAACCCATACTAAATTCATCGTATGGATTGCCGGTATCGGTGCCCAGCGGAACTATACTTTCAATTCTAGCCAATTCATCTACAGTTAAATGAATGTTTGTAGCCTCAATATTTTGCTCCAAATATTTTCTTCTTTTTGTTCCCGGTATCGGTACAATGCCTTTACTAATAATCCAAGCGAGGGCCAATTGAGAGGATGTTACATTTTTTTCGGCAGCAAGTTTTTCTATAGCTTCTACCAACTCAATATTTTTATAGAAATAGGCTTCCTGAAAACGCGGTATCGCCCTGCGGAAATCATCAGCTGGTAAATCATCAATACTACGGATTTCACCAGTTAAAAAACCTCTGCCTAACGGCGAGTATGCCACAAAGCCTATTCCAAGTTTGTTAAGTGTATCCAGAACACCTCGCTCTTCAGCTGTTCTTTCAAATAAAGAATACTCGCTTTGAACTGCAGTTATCGGATGGATACTGTTTGCTCTTTCAATCGTTGCAGGAGAAACTTCAGATAAACCAATATAACCAACTTTTCCTTCTTTAACCAATGCTGCCATTGCTTCAACAGTTTCTTCAATAGGTGTATTTTTATCTAATCGATGCATATAATACAAATCAATGTAATCGGTATTTAGATTTTTTAAAGAACGTTCTACTGATTTTTTTATGTAATCTTTTTTTCCGTTAATTGCCCAGGTCACGTTGTCATTATCATCAATTTCCCATCCAAATTTAGTGGCAATTACATACTTATCTCGGTTACCATTAACCGCTTTGGCAATTAGCTGTTCATTTTTGAATGGGCCGTATAAATCTGCAGTGTCCAAAAAATTACCTCCTAATTCTAATGATCGATGTATGGTGGCAATTGCTTCCTCTTCATCGGCTTTGCCGTACATATTTGCATCTTGAAATCCGGTCATGCCCATACAACCTAAACCAATGTTTGGAACAATTAAACCTTGATTTCCTAATTTTACTTTCTGTATTTCCATTATTCTCTTTTTTTATTCAAAGTTATGCTGACAGAACCTTTCGGTTGTATGCAAAGCCCTGAATCTTGTATGCAAATCAAGGCGTTATGAAACCTTATAATTTCTTACAATAAAAATAGAGGCAAAGAAAATATGCGATTCGAATGCTTAAGATTTATTGGTTTTCAAAAAAATAAAACCAATAACTCCCGATAGGATAGATGCGGTTAAGATGGCAAATTTTGCTTCGGCAATGTGTAAATCATCATTAAAAGATAACAAGGCAATAAAAATCGACATGGTGAAGCCAATTCCGGCCAACATAGCTAAACCCAATACGTGTTTCCAGTTTGTGCTGGTTGGTAATTCGGCCCATTTTAGTTTTACAGCAAGCCAACTAAAACTAGTTACGCCTATTGTTTTTCCGATGAATAAACCACCGATAATACCTAAGCCTAGTGAGCTGGTTAAGCCGCCAAACATGTTTTGTTCTATAGTGATGTTTGTATTAGCCAATGCAAAAATTGGCATTATTAAATAATTTACTGGGAAGGTTAATGCGTGTTCCAGTTTCTCTAGAGGAGATTCTACATCTGTATTATTAGTTGGGATGGTAAATGCTAACAGCACACCAGCAATAGTGGCGTGAATGCCAGAATGGTGAATAAAATACCAAAGAAACACGCCGGGAATTAAGTAGAAAAACAAATTTTTTACACCGAAATAATTCATTAAAAATAGCAGGCTAACCACTGCAGCTGCCATTGCAAGGTATTCGAAATGAATTTGATTTGTATAGAATATCGCGATGATGAGAATTGCGCCTAAATCATCAACAATAGCCAAGGCAGCTAAAAATATCTTCAACCCAGCCGGAACATTTTTGCCTAGCATGGCTATTATTGCCAACGCAAAGGCAATATCTGTAGCCATGGGTATACCCCAGCCACTTGCAGTTGGCGTATTTTTATTAAAAATGACATAGATAATTGCCGGAACAAGCATTCCGCCCAAGGCTGCAATTACTGGTAAAGCTGCACTTTTTACAGATGAAAGTTCCCCTTCAACCAATTCCCGCTTAATTTCTAATCCAACTAAAAGGAAGAAAACTGCCATTAGCGCATCATTAATCCATGTAAGTATGCTGTAATTTGCAATTTCGAAGCCTAGCCTGGTTTCTAAAAAGGTTTGGAAACCATCTTTTGCAGATGAATTAGCGATATATAATGAAACCCCAACACATATTAATAGGAGGAAGCCCCCCACTTGCCCGGATTTTAAGAATTGTTTGAAGATTTTTAGATTGATGATTTTTGCCATTGCGGTAAAAATAACAAAATCAAATAAGTTTCATTCCTAAACGCAAAATTTAGATGTGTTACAACCTTGCTAAAACGAACGTTTATAAAAAAAGCCGAAGGCTATGCTTCGGCTTAAGGTTTAAAGTTCACGCTTGCTGTTTGGTTTTACAAGTGCAATTAAAATCCCGAGACTGGTAAGCATGGTTAGTACTCCAGCAACTAAGTTGAATTTCTCTATCATGTATTTTTTAGTTTAGTTTTTGAAAATTATAACTATTCTGTTACAAAGTCAATAGTGCTAAAAAATAATTCTTACAACAATTAGGGGTAATATTTGAGTGTCTGTATGTTTCAGCATTTACCAGAAATTTAACTTTTTAAAAATTTTTGAATTAAATAGAACCACCAACAACAAGTTTAGATTCATCAATAATGGTTTGTGCAAAAGAACTTCCCGAAATACACCTCATCATCCTATCAAAGGCCAACTTGCCCAGATTGTAACCACTTGTTTCAGCATAGGTTATTTCCGGATAAAATAATTTCGGAATCATGCCATCGCTAATGGCAATAACGCCTAAATCATCAGGAATTACTAATCCTTTCCGTTGTATTGCTTTCATAGAACCCGCCAAAACTTCATCGCTCATACAAAAAACAGCAAATTTTCTACCTTCAAATTCTGATAATAAAGACATGGTTTGTATTTCAGATTCTTCAGAACTGTTTGCATAGGCAATTTTCAAATCCATATCGGTATGATTAGATGCTAAAACAGAATTAAATTTAGATAACCTTGCTTTAGTTATCGACATATTTTTGTTGCCAAAAATGCCGATAACATTAGTAATTCCCTTTTTAATAATTTCTTCTGCAGCTATGGTTGCAGCAAGTTCGTCACCAACACATATTTTATTACATGATTCATATTGCGGTACTTTATCGAAAAAAATAACGGGAATTCCATGAACATCAAGTTTTAAAAATGGCTCCATTTCTTTTGTTTCTGATGTAATGGCTATAAAAATACCCGAAACCCGTTTATGGCGACAACTTTTTAAAATTTCTTGTTCAATTACTGGGTCGTTTGATGAGCGATAAATGATTACAGAATAACCAAACGACCTTGCATGCTCTTCTATTGCGCTTATAAAAGAATGATAAAAGAAGTTTGAAAGGCTCGGCACAACCACAGCGAATTCTTTACTGCTATGTGTTCGCAAATTAACAGCGTAAGGATTAGGGTCGTATTCGAGCAATTCTGCTAATTCATTTATCTTTTTTTTTGTTTCTGCAGAAATATCAGGATGATCTTTCAATGCCCTTGATACAGTTGAGATGCTTACACTTAATCGCTCTGCAATCTTTTTCAACGTTGGATTCTGTTTCATCATTTTATATTTGGTTATTCAAATATAACTTTTCCACAACAAACATTTTCGCAAATGTTTCCGCAAACGTTTGCGGTTAAAAATTTATTTTTTAGTAACTTTTTTAATACTTATAATCTTATCTTCATTTTATAAATAATTCGAATAAGCAAATGCGCTAACCAGATTATTTAAAACAATTAACCAAATATATCCAATGCTAAAACTAGGTATCTGCTTTTAAGTGGATGCTTATTAAACTTATATGAGAAAATCCATAGTCCTTATTTTTTTCATTGTAGCAAGTATTATTTTGTGCGGAAATGCTCAGGAGCAGTCCAACATTAAAAATAACCAAACAAAAACTTGGTGGAAAGAGGCTATAGTTTATCAATTATATCCCAGAAGTTTTAAAGATAGCGATGGTGATGGGGTTGGGGATTTGAAAGGTATTATCTCAAAACTTGACTATTTAAAAAGTCTTGGTATTGATGCCGTTTGGTTAAATCCAATTTTTTCTTCTCCAAATGATGATAATGGTTACGACATAAGCGATTACCGAAACATCATGAAAGAATTTGGTAGCATGAAGGATTTTGAGGAATTGCTTGCCGGATTGCATAAGCGAAAAATTAAATTGGTATTGGATATGGTGCTTAACCACAGTAGCGATGAGCATGAATGGTTTAAACAAGCAAAATCCTCAAGAACAAACCCTTATAGAAATTATTACCATTGGTGGCCCGAAGAGAAAGGCAAACCTACACCTCGTTACAGTTTTTTTGACGTAAATAACGATGCCTGGAAATACGAGGCTGAGACAAAATCATATTACCTGCATTATTTTTCTCAAAAGCAACCTGATTTAAATTGGGAGAATGAAAAACTTCGGAATGAAGTTTATGACATGATGAAATTTTGGCTGGATAAAGGCATTGATGGCTTAAGAATGGATGCTTTTCAATATGTTTCAAAAGATACAACCTGGAAAAAATATCCTGATGGTTACGAAAAAGACATCATCAAATATTATGGTATGGGTCCAAATCTGCATAACTATCTTAAAGAAATGAATAAATCCGTTATCAGCAAATATAATGTAATGACGGTTGCTGAAGGTGCAGGCAGTACTTTGGAAGATGCTCATTCTTTGGTTGATGAAGACAGACATGAGTTAAACATGGCGTATCATTTTGAAATAATGGATATCGGGAACGATCCCAAAGGTTATAAATTATCTGATTTAAAAAAGGCTTTTACCAAATGGGATTACTCTTTTGCAAATAAAGGTTGGTTAGCCATATTTCTAGGCAACCATGATGTACCTCGAATGGTCAGCAAATATGGAGATGATAGTCAGCAGTTTAGAGCGTACTCTTCTAAGTTGTTAACAACTTTGATAATGACCATGCGTGGTACGCCATTTTATTTTAATGGTGATGAATTAGGTATGTCAAATATCAAATTCAATAACATAGATGATTATCGCGATATCGCAACTGTAAATGGTTATAAAACTGCCAAAGCAAAAAGAGAGGATTTAAAGGCTTTTTTAGACAAGCAAAAATTTATTTCGCGTGATAATACACGAACACCTCTTCAATGGGATGCAAGTGCGAATGCAGGTTTTAGTACCGGTAAACCATGGATTAAGGTAAACCCAAATTATAAAACTGTAAACGTTGCAACCGAAGAAAAAAATCCATTTAGCGAACTTTCTTATTTTAAAAAGATTGTCGCTTTGCGCAAATCTCAACCGGTTTTTGTTTACGGTGATTATAAAGTTTATGATATTGAAAATCAGGATGTTTACTGCTTTACACGCGTTGATGGTAATGATAAAGTACTGGTTATATTAAATTTCACTAAAAAGGATTTAAGCTACACAATTGATAAAAATATAAATACAGTTAATGCGAAATTGCTTATCAACAATTATGAGGGGATGAATGCTATCGATAATAATACTGTAAAATTGAAAGCCTGGCAATCATTAGCCTTTAAAATTCATCAACCATAATATGATAGTTGCTCCAGCAGAAAAGGTTGATAACGTAACATCAGCCATTAAGTTAAATTTCGGTTCAATCATTGCCATGAATCTGGGTTTCTTTGGGATTCAGTATAGCTTTGGTTTGCAACAAACCAACATGACGCCGATTTATTCTTATCTCGGAGCAAATGCAGACCAAATTCCGCTATTGAATCTGGCTGGCCCGATGACAGGTTTAATTATTCAGCCTATTGTTGGCGCAATGAGCGATAAAACCACAAGCAGATTTGGTAGAAGAAGACCATATTTTCTAATTGGAGCCATCATCTGCAGTATTTGTCTGTTTGCTATGCCTTACAGCAGTTCTATATGGATGGCTGCCGGCATTTTATGGATTTTAGATGCGGGAAACAACATTACCATGGAGCCCTATCGTGCCTTTGTTAGTGATAAATTACCACCAAATCAACATGCGCTAGGATTTTTAACTCAAAGTTTTTTTACCGGTTTAGGTATTACACTTGCAAACCTAACACCTGGGATTTTAATTGCTGCAGGTATTATAAGTTTAAATGCCAGAAGCGAAAATAATATACCTTACACCACTTATGCAGCATTTTTTATCGGTGGCGTTGTTTCAATAGGTTCTATAATGTATAGCTGCCTTACCACAAAAGAAACACCATTAAGTGCTGAGGAAATTGAAAAGATAAAGCAAGAACCTGGTGGTGTGAAAATGGTTTTGACTGATATTGTGGATGCTTTTAAAGTTATGCCATCCATCATGAAAAAATTGGGTTTTGTTTATTTATTTAATTGGTATGCCATGTTTATCTATTGGCAGTTCATCACCCTGTGTTTAGCAAAAACAATTTATAATACCAGCGATGCCGCTTCTGATGGTTTTGCATCGGCGCAATTGCTTACGGGTAATGTAAACGGAGGGTATAATGTAGTCACTTTTATGGTTGCATTTCCTTTAGCCTTTTTTGCGAGAAAGATAACCGCTCAAAAGGTACATTTATTGAGCCTGTTATTTGGGGGTGCATGCTTGATTTGCCTTCCAATGATTCATAACCCATTGCTACTTATTATCCCAATTATAGGCTTGGGCGTAGCCTGGGCAAGTATGATGGGTACACCTTACGCAATGTTGGCGGGCAGTATTCCTAAAGCTAAAACAGGAATTTTTATGGGCATACTAAATATGTTTATTGTACTGCCTATGCTTTTAGAAACCATTACTTTCAAATATGTATATCGTTATTTATTAGGTCATAAACCCGAAAACGCAATCATTTTTGCTGGGATATTAATAACGATAGCCGGCTTTATGGTATTACGCATCAAAAGAAAAGACAGTTAAATTATTTAGATATGTTAAAATCACAATCCTATAATTTGGCTATTGAGTTGCTACGTGCGACTTCAACTCCCTATGGATTTGTGGCTGCTGTGCATGAGCATGATAATTATAAACGGGTTTGGACCAGAGACGGTGTAATTACCAGTATAGCTGCATTGTTAAGCGGTGAAGATACTTTAATTCATACCGCTAAAATAACCATTGAAACATTGTTTAACAAACAGAATAAAAATGGTTTCATGCCATCCAATGTATCTCCCATTGATGGAACTGCCAGTTATGGAGGTACCACAGGTAGAGCTGATAATCCATCGTGGGCTGTTATTGGTTTAGCATGTTATACCATTTTAACTAGAGATAATAGCCTTTGGGATAAATATAAATCAGAAGTAGATAAGTGCTTTTCGGTTTTAGAATGTTGGGAGTATAATGGTAAGCATTTAGTTTATGTGCCACAAAGTGGAGACTGGGCAGATGAATACATTCAGCATGGCTACATTTTGTTCGACCAGTTATTGCGGCTTTGGGCACTCAGATTGGCTTCAAAAGTATCAAACAAACAAGAGTGGAAAGATAAAGCAATGCTGATTACAAATAGTATCGAATCTAATTATTGGAAGTACAATGAACAAAAAAATGCTTACGCTGGAAATTTGCTTCATCAGCTTAAGGATGCATCTACACATTATTGGTTGATGGGTTTTAATCCCGCCAGGATTTACAAATACTTTGATTTGCAGGCAAATACCTTCTGCTTGTTGCTTGGAATTGGAAGCGATGACCAGAAAAATAATGTTTTAGCATACATCAAGAACCTTTATGAAGAAAAAAGATCTATGCTGCCATCTTTTTACCCAACAATTGAGGAGACTGATGTTGATATGCATGAATTAGTTAATAACCATGCTTACGGATTTAGAAATAAACCGGGTTACTTTCATAATGGAGGCTTATGGGCTGTATGGAATGGATGGCTCGTTGCCGCTTTAAATCTTAGTGGTGAAGCAGATTTAGCAAAAACTTTATTGGCAGAAATTAATGAAGCGAATAAAAAGGATGATGCATTTAATGAATGTCTGCATGGAAGTACGAAAAATCCATGCGGTGTACCTAATTGTACATGGAGTGCCGCGGGTGCAATTATTGGCGAACAAGCTTTTATAAATAGAGATTTCAATAAAATTTTGAGTTTTAATTAAACTAATGAAGCAGATGGAAGATTTTTCTACAAAAAAGGTTTTGGTAGTGGGTGAGCTACTTGTGGATATTATTTCTGATGATAATATTGCATCATTAGCAAATCCAGCTCAATTTACACCATATCAAGGCGGCAGTTCGGCTAACCTATGCGCCAATTTAAAATGGCTTGGTGTAAATGCTGAATTGGTAGCTACTGTGGGCGATGATAATATGGGAACGTTTTTGTTGAATGAGCTTAAATCCGCAGGATTAAGCGATGCCCATATTTGCCGTTCTGCCAACCGCCAAACCAGCATCATCTTAGTTGGTAAAAACGAACATACGCCTGATTTTATAGCTTACAGAAATGCTGATTTTGCTATTAAAAGAATTGAAGAATCATTAATAGAATCGGCAACAATAATGCATACTACTGCATTTGCTTTAAGTAAAGAACCCGCCCGCAGCAATATTTTATCGGCACTAAGCAAGGCAAGCGAAAAAGGTAAATTTATTTCTATTGATTGGAATTTTGCACCATCCATTTGGCAGGAAGAAGATGGGAAAGATGTTTTTAAGCGATTGATAAAACTCAATCCATTACTTAAAATTAGTTTAGATGATTTAGAACGTTTCACCGGCGCACCCTTAAGTATACAAGAATCTATGGAATGGCTAAACAACTTACATATACATAGCATTTACCTTACCTGCGGAAAAGATGGAGTTTGGTTTAAAGAAGCCAAACAGCAATGGAAACACAAAGAAGCAATTCCGGTAACATCTGTTGCCAGCGTTACGGGAGCAGGTGATGCATTCTGGGCAGGCTTTTTATCCAGCTTTTTGTATGGAAAATCAATTGAAGAAAGTATAAACGATGCCCTTCAAACTGCTAAAATCAAAATAGAAAAACCATACGCATTATACAAATCAAAATAATCTATCATTAACATAAACCGACTCGTAAATATGACATAGAAGCCTAATTAGATTTAGATTTAAATCCCTAATAAATAAATTTCTAACCATTTAACAATTAAAATATGAATATTACTCTACCAAGCAATTGGTCTGCTAAATCAACAAAGCAGAAATTGTATGCCTTCAAGAAACTTATTACATTAAGTTTGCTTATGGCTTTTTTAAGCACGGCAGCCTTTGCGCAAACCGTTGTAAAAGGTGTAATTTATGATAACGATAAAGCACCATTGGCCGGCGCCACTATTCAGGTAACCGGCACAAGTACAAGAACACAAAGTGATGCAGAAGGTAAGTACCAAATTACGGTTCCTTCATCAACATCAAGATTAACGGTAAGCTTTGTAGGCTTTGAAACACAAACCGTTAGCGTTAACAACCTAACTGTATTAAACATTACACTATCCTCATTAAATAATCTTGATGCTGTTGTTGTAGTAGGTTATGCATCAGTTAGAAAAAGCGATTTAACGGGTGCAGCTACAACTGTTTCGGCTAAAGATTTTAACAAAGGTCCACTAAACGCACCTGATCAGTTAATTCAGGGTAAGGTTGCCGGTGTACAAATGATTAATAACAGCGGACAACCGGGTGGCGCATCTACAGTAAGAATTAGGGGTAACTCTGCAATTACTGGTACAGGCCAACCGCTTTATGTTGTAGATGGGGTAGCGCTCGATGGACGTTCGGCAAGACCATCATCTAGTGCTGGTATTGGTACCGCTCCTGATGGAAATCCATTAAACTTTATCAATCCAGCAGATATTGAATCGATGGAGATTTAAAAGATGCATCTGCAACCGCAATTTATGGTTCTCGTGCAGCTTATGGTGTTGTATTAATTACTACAAAACGCGGTAAATCTGGCGATACTAAAATTGATTTCAGCGCTTCGGCAGGGGTAAGTAACATTGCCAGAAGAGTAGATGTTTTATCGGGCGACGAATACCGTGCTGCTTTAACAAAATACGGACTTGCCAACGGAAATTTTGGTACAAGTGTAGATGCGCTTGATGAAATTACCAGAACAGCTTACAACCAAAATTATTCGGTTGGTATTAGTGGTGGTGCAAATGGAAATACTTTCCGTGCTTCATTGGGTTATCAAGATCAACAAGGTATTATCAAAACAACTGATTTTAAAAAATATAGTGCTGGCTTTAATGGAAACTTCAAATTTTTAGAAAGTAAAAAATTAGGCTTAGACGTTAACATGATCAGCAACCAATATCTTGAAAAAATTGCTCCAATTACTACCGATGCAGGTTTTACAGGAAGTTTGATTAGTCAGGCTTTAGCATGGAATCCAACTCAATCATTTTATAACAGTAATGGTGGCTTGTTTATCGATTACGGATCTACCACTATCAATCCACTTGCGGCTTTAGCGGCAAATGATGATAAAGCTAAAGTATCCACTATACTAGGTAGCGTTTCGCCATACTATAAAATTACACCTTGGTTAGAATATCGTATGTTGGCTAGTGTTAATTACAGCACAGGTATAAGAAGAGCGTCAACAAGAAGCTTTCTTAACTTACAAGGTATTCAGCCTTCAGGTACTTTCTTAGGTGGTTATGCCAGTTACTCAAACAGCGAGTTAATTACGCAACAGTTTACAAATACTTTAAACTTCAACAAAGAAATTGCAAGTAAATTAAACTTAAACGCGATTATCGGTTACGAATATTCAAACTTTATAAACAAAGGAACAACGAATACCGCTACAGGTTTTGGTGAGATTGATGCAGATTATACAGATGCTTTTCAAACTACTGCACCAGCAAACCGTACATTCTCTGCGTTTAACAACCCAACAACAGAGTTACAATCTTACTTTGCAAGGGCTATTTTTAACTATGATAACCGATACATTTTAACTGCAACTTTCAGAGCGGATGGTTCAACAAAGTTTGGTAAATCTAACCGTTATGGTTATTTTCCTTCGTTTGCTGCAGCCTGGGATATCAAGAAAGAAGCATTTATGGCAAATACCGAATGGCTTGACCAGTTAAAATTAAGAGTTGGTTATGGTAAAACCGGTAATCAGGATTTCCCTTCCGGATCAGCTCAGCAACGTTATGATTTTGGTAACTCTAACGGAGCTCCAACATTAGTAGCAATTAATAATGCAAATCCAAACCTTAAATGGCAATCTGATGTGCAAACGAACGTAGGTATTGACTTTGGATTTATGAAAAGCAGATTTACAGGCTCAATTGATTACTTCCATAAAGAAACCAACGACTTATTATTTCCGCAAATTTCATTCGTACCGGCAGTTGGTGGTAACGTACCAACATGGGTTAACTTACCTGGCCAAATCATCAATAAAGGTTTAGAGCTTACGCTTAACGCCAATATTGTTGAAACAGATAAAATTTCTTGGTCTTTAGGCGGTAACGCAACTTTCATTAAAAACACCGTTCAAAACATCAACGGTATTATTAAAACAGGTTCATTAAACGGACAAGGCTTAAGTGGTGTAACTACAGAGGTTATCCAAAATGGTTTGCCATTGTTTGCAATGGTTACCAGAGATTACAAAGGCTTAGATGCTAATGGTTTCTCTATCTATACCGATGATGGTTTTACTAATTACTACGTAGGAAATCCTAATCCTAAAGTTATTATGGGTTTAAGCACTAATTTCAGATACAAGAAATTATCTTTCACTGCAAACTTTAATGGTGCCTTCGGACAAAGCATTTACAACAACACTGCCAATTCAGTTTTGGCAATTTCAAACTTAGGTACAAGAAATATTTCTTCAGCCCTTGTTAGTTTACCGGTTCAAGAATCGTTGGCAAATCCAATTGCCGCATCTTCTAGATATATAGAGAAAGGTGATTATGTTAAATTGGCAAATGCAACGTTAAACTACAACTTTGGTAACATCGGCAAAGCCATTAAGGCCCTTAATGTTTATGTGAATGGTCAGAACCTTTTCGTAATTACAAATTATACAGGTTTCGATCCGGAGGTTAACGTAAATAAAGGTGTAAGTGGTGTTCCATCTGCAGGTATAGATTACACAGCATATCCAACGGCCAGAACATTCAATTTCGGGGTTAATTTTTCTCTTTAATTTTTAAAAAATACAGATATGAAAAATAAATATATTATCGGTTTTACTATGGTTGCCCTAAGTTTTGCGGGTTGTACCAAGTTAGATGAAGGCCTGAATGGTCAGGTTGGAAGTGCGGGAGTGAGCGGGGGCAATGTTGCCAGTTTATTAGGCGCATCGTATGCAGCAATGATTGGTCCTTACCAGGCACCATGGAATTGGGCTGCTCTGCAAGAAGTTACATCAGACGAAATCATTGTACCAACAAGAGCTGGTGACTGGGATGATAATGGCGCATGGCGTTCCTTGCATTTACATAAATGGGCACCAGACCATTCAAGAATTTCAGACGTATTTAGAGATTTAAATAGTATTTCTTATGTAGCAACAAGTGTTTTGGGTGCAAGCCCAACACCTGCGCAAGCTGCTCAGGCAAGATTTCTACGTGCTTTTGCTCAGTTCTCTATTTTAGATGGATGGGGTCAGGTTCCTTATAGAGATTCTGGAGAAGACGTTACAAAACCTTCACGCGTTAGAAGCGCAGCTGATGAAGTTGCTTATTTAATCGCCGAACTGAACGCAATCATCCCTGATTTGCCAACCGGTCCGGCCAATGTTGCTAACAAAAATGCGGCTAGAACACTTTTGATGAAAGTTTACTTAAACAAAGGTGCTTTCTTAAACCGTACTGCTCCAACTTTTGATGCAGCAGATATGGCGAAGGTTATCTCTTTAGCTGATGAAATTGCAACAGGTGGTTATGTATTACAGCCTAACTATTTTGATAATTTTGCGCCAACTAACGATGTGCTTTCAAAAGAAAACATTTTCACTGCACAAAATATTGGCGGTGCAAATGGTAGCGATTTAGACGGACAATGGAAATGTACAACACACTATAACCAAAATCCAAATGGTTATAACGGTTTTTCATCGCTATCAAATTTCTATGGTAAATTTGAAGCTTCGGATACCAGAAGAGGTGGAAGTTATGCAGGACAAACCAATATTTCAGGTATTAGAGTTGGTTTTCTTGTTGGTCAGCAATTTGACCAAACAGGTGCAGCTTTAAAAGACAGAAAAGGTAATCCATTAGCTTTCACACCCGAAGTTGCCATTATTGAGCGTGATCCAAATCACCTTGAAGTTGCCGGAATTCGTGTAATTAAATATCCAATTGATTATGCTAACGCAGGTTCTAGAAAACCAGAAAATGACTGGGTTTATTTCCGTTATTCAGATGTTTTATTAATGAAAGCTGAAGCTCAGTTAAGAACTTCATTAACTGCTCAGGCTTTAACTCTGGTAAATTCTTTGAGAACAGTTAGAGGCGCTTCGCCATTAACAAGTTTAACATTAGATGTTTTGTTAGATGAGCGTGGTCGTGAACTGTATTGGGAAAGCTTCAGAAGACAAGATTTAATCCGCTTCGGTAAATTCCTTGCTGCTTGGCAAGAAAAACCAGCAAGTGAGGCTAAATATCTGGTTTTTCCTATTCCAGATAATCAATTAGGTAACCCGAATTTGGTTCAAAACCCAGGTTACTAGGTTATTTATTACTAATATTTAAAACTAAGCCTGATTAATTTCAGGCTTAGTTTTTTTATTGCAAACAATTCTATTATGAAACATTGTACTTCGTTATTGCTACTAATTCTGCTATTTGGATTGGTATCTAAAGCTCAGGATCCATGGAAAATTAAAGCAAACCAAATTGACCCTGCAAATTATAATGGTGTAACCGTTGCCAACGGAATTATTGGTATTGTTTCGGCGCCGCAGCCATTTAAAGTAAAAAATGTGATTTTGGCTGGCGCTTATGATACTTATGGTCGAGGCCGGGTAAGCAACTTTTTAAATGGTTTCAACCTGCTTAATATGTACATCGAAATTGATGGTAAAAGGCTTGATGGACAGAACACTAAAGGCATGCAGCAGGAATTGGATATGCAACACGCTTCTTTTACCACAAAGCTAACTTACGGTAGCAAAGCTGATGTAAAATATACTTATTACGCTTTAAGGCAATTGCCTTTTTCGGTATTGATGGATGTAACCATAACAGCTAAAGAAGACATGAAATTAACCGCCGCTAGTGTAATGGAAACACCAGATGCGCTTCGGGATGTAGAGAATTATTATAACGAAATCGACCGACCGCATGTTACGCTGAGCTTGTTAACTTCTACAGCGAAAAGTCCGACGGGTAAATTACAGTTGTGTGCATCGAACAGTTTTTTGTTTAATGAGCAGCATGGAACTGAGCCAAAAATTATCCACGAAATGTGGGATAATAATAGCCATTTGATGAAATTTAATAAAACATTAAAAGCCGGAGAATCTTACACTTATTCGGTTGTTGGCAGCACGATTAGCTCTGCACAACATGCAGATCCACTCAATGAAGCAGAAAGAATGACCATCTTTGCCAAGCTTGAAGGACACGATAGGTTGGTAAAATTTCATAATCAGGCTTGGGATGAACTTTGGAAATCTGATATTCAGATTGATGGCGACCCGCAAGCACAGCAAGATGTTCGGAGCATGTTGTACCACCTTACTTCGTTTTCGCGTGCAGGTACCTCTTACTCGCTATCGCCAATGGGTTTATCTGGCTTAGGCTACAATGGACACATCTTTTGGGATACCGACATCTGGATGTTCCCGGCCTTATTGGTGCTACATCCTGATATTGCAAAATCTTTAATAGAATATAGATTTGAGCGCTTGGAAGCCGCCAGAAAAAATGCATTTTCTCATGGCTTTAAAGGCGCTATGTATCCATGGGAAAGCGCAGATACAGGTGTAGAAGAAACACCGGTTTGGGCTTTGAGTGGTCCTTTCGAACACCATATTTCTGCAGATGTTGCACTTGCTGCCTGGAATTATTATTGTGTTACTCAAGATAAAGTTTGGCTTAGAGAGAAAGGCTGGCCAATATTATCGCAAACTGCAGATTTTTGGGCTAGTAGGGTAGAGCGAAATGGACCAAATCAGTATGATATTAAAAATGTAGTAGCTGCCGATGAATGGGCCGAAAACGTAGATAATAATGCATTTACCAATGCTGCGGCTAAAATAAACCTAAAAAATGCGAATCTTGCCGCCGCTGTTCTAGGTATCCCACAAAATAAAGATTGGACATTGGTTGAGCAAAATATTCCGATTTTAAACTTTGCTGATGGTGTTACCAAAGAACATGCAACTTATAAAGGCGAAGGCATAAAACAGGCTGATGTAAATTTGCTGGCTTACCCTTTAAAAACCATTACCGATAAAAATGCAATTTTAAAGGATTTGGCTTATTATGAAACCCGTATTCCGGATGAAGGCACCCCGGCAATGACGCATGCAATTTTTGCTTTGCTTTACGCCAGAACAGGCAATGGAGAAAAAGCCTATAAATATTTTAGTGAAGCCTATCAGCCTAATTTAAATCCTCCCTTTAGGGTTATCGCAGAAACTAAAGGAGGCACTAATCCATACTTTGCCACAGGTGCAGGCGGTGTTTTACAAAGTGTGCTTATGGGCTTTGGCGGATTAGACATTACCAACAAAGGCATCATTCAAATTCCGAGTGTTTTACCAGCCAAATGGAAATCAGTTAAAATTACCGGGGTTGGTTTGGATAACAAATCTTTTGAGGTTACCAGAAAAAATTAATTCGCAAAACTCTTAAAAAAAAAAATGGTTGCAGAAATTCAAATCTGCAACCATTTTTTGTATTGATTAATTAAAACTATTTCTTCATTAATTTTAAAAGCACGCCATTGGTCCATCCAAAACCATCCTGCAAAGGATATTCGCCACCGCCGCCTTTGCTATTGGTTTCTACAACATTGTATTTTTCCATCAACTTGCCAGTTTCTTTAAACACAGCAATATTTTGATTAATCCATCGGACTGTAATTTCATCCGCTAATTTATTAAAGCCATAATTTTGTAAACCTTGTATGCTCATGTACTGCAATGGCGCCCATGCATTTGGCGCATCCCATTGTTCTTTTGTGGTGGTTAAAGTGGTTATTAATCCACCGGCTTTTAAAAAGTCTTTTTCTATTTTATCAGAAACTGATTTTGCCTGCAATGGTGTTGCCAGTTTAAAATACAGCGGAAAAGCTGCCGCTAGTGTTAACTGATTCGATAGAGATTTTTTCTTCCAGTTATAATCCGTAAAAAACTGCAGTTTTTCATTCCAAAAGTATTTTAATATGGCCACTTTACGTTTTTCAGCTTTAGCTAAAAACAGGGCGGATTTAGCTTTGTTACCTGCTTGTTTGTTTGCATCAGCAATAGCCATTTCCATATTATACATCAAGGTATTTAAATCTACAGGTAATAAATCCGTGGTGATAATCTGACTAAAATTTTTACCATCAGCAAACCATCTGCTGCTAAAATCCCAGCCAGACTCTGCCGCCGAACGTACATGGCGAAGAAACACTGCCGGCTCTTGTTTGGTCAGCTTTGCCGCTTCAAAATCTTCACGATAGGATTCTTCTCGGGGTTGATTGCCTGCGTCGTAGTATCTGTTTAAAACTGTTCCGTCATTAAGCTTTACTACGTGGTTAACCGCATTACCACTCTTTAATCCATCCACACCTTTCATCCAAAAATTATATTCCTTTTCTAACACGTCCTTGTACTCGCTCAGCTTAACTTCGGTATTGTTTTTAGTAAGCAATTGTACCATGGCTGCAAAAAATGGTGGTTGCGAGCGGGTTAAATAATAACTCCTATTTCCATTAGGAATAAAGCCATATTTATTTATCAGGTAAGCAAAATTATCAATCATATCTTTCATGATTTTGGTTTTGCCTGCTTTTTGCAAGCCCAACATCGTAAAGTACGAATCCCAATAATATATCTCCCTAAATCTTCCACCGGGCACAATGTAAGGTTTTGGCAGTGGGAGTAAAGAGGTTTGATACTTTGAAGCCGTATCCGGATTTCTCTTCAAAACCGTCCACAATGTATCTAAATGCTTTTCTATACCTGCGCTAATGTCTGATTGATAAACCGCATTGTGATTTTCGGGCATCGAAAAATGCTCATTCACAAAACTTTTTAAATTAAAGCTTTTCAAATTTTTCTGACTTTGAAAAGCAGCTAGAATTTCAGCTGGTTTTATTTTAGGAATTGCATCAACAAAAGATTTTCCATCGGGAAAGATTTGCTGCATCTGCACTTTTTCAAATAGGCCCGGGTAAATTTGCCGCGGACTTAATTCTTTCTGAGCCTTTGCTGATATAGAATTTACCAACAGGAATATAAAAAATACGACTTTTGATAAAGGATGATTTAAAATAGGATAGGTTTTCGTTTTGCTCATTATTTATACGTTTATGTAGATAAATCTAATCAATTTAGACTTAAAAAATATAGTTGCTGAGCAGAATTGTTCGAATTTGCTGTTATTTAAATAACGTATTTACACTTATACAAAGTCATAAATTCCTCGAAACTCGGAATGACAAAATGACGAAGCAGCTATTTGAGATGTGCAGCTATTCGAGATGTTCTGAAAGGCATCTCGAATGTTTAATTGATGGGATTTGTAATCCCGTGATTTAAAGCATGATGATATCTTTATCAATATTTTAATATTAACGCATAGATTCCTCGAAACTCAGAATGACAAAATGGTGAAGCAGCTATTCGGGATGTTCTGAAAGGCATCTCGAATGTTATATTGATGGGATTTGTAATCCCATGATTTAAACCATAATAATATCTTTATTTACGCAAAGATTGCTCGAAACTCTGAATGACAAAATGAACCGCAAAAACGGGAATGAAAATTTGTGAAGTGATTAAATTACCCTAATCTTTATCATGCTTAGTCCATATCAATTCTTCAGTTTTGTAACCAAGTGCTTTTGCTTTTTCTAAATAGGCATTTTTTACAATTTCCGGGATGGTTTTAGAGCAGCTATTCGGGATGTTCTGAAAGGCATCTCGAATGTTATATTGATAGGATTTGTAATCCCATGATTTAAACCTAATAATATCTTTATTTACGCAAAGATTGCTCGAAACTCTGAATGACAAAATGAACCGCAAAAACGGAAATGAAAATTTGTGCAGTGATTAAATTAGCAGCTATTCGGGATGTTCTGAAAGGCATCGAATGTTATATTGATGGGATTTGTAATCCCATGATTTAAAGCATGATGATATCTTTATCAATATTTTAATATTAACGCATAGATTCCTCGAAACTCGGAATGACAAAATGGTGAAGCAGCTATTCGGGATGTTCTGAAAGGCATCTCGAATGTTATATTGATGGGATTTGTAATCCCATGATTTAAACCATAATAATATCTTTATTTACGCAAAGATTGCTCGAAACTCTGAATGACAAAATGAACCGCAAAAACGGGAATGAAAATTTGTGAAGTGATTAAATTACCCTAATCTTTATCATGCTTAGTCCATATCAATTCTTCAGTTTTGTAACCAAGTGCTTTTGCTTTTTCTAAATAGGCATTTTTTACAATTTCCGGGATGGCTTTAGTTCTTGATAATATCCAAAGGTAATCCAGGTTATTGCCGGCAACCAAAGCATATTTGTAATCCGGGTCAATCTCAATTACATTATAACCTGCATAAAAAGGTCCGAAGAACGAAACCTTCAAGCGTGCTTCATCATCGCCTTTAACAAATTTGGCTTTACCAATACTTTGTTTCCATTCGTTTTTTACGAAATTATAGCCTCGGTTATCTACTTTTATGGTGCCATCTTCTTTCGCAGTATAAGTTGCAGTTACGTTGTTTAAATTCTTTTCAAATTTGAAATCCATTCTTGCAATTTCATACCACTTGCCAAGATACCTATCTTTTTGAAATGGCTTTACAGCGGTTGCTCCTTTTGGAATAGAAACGCTGCAGCTCTCCATACTAACTACAATAACGGCAAGAGATGCAGCCAGGATTGCATGTTTATAATTTATCTTCATATATGCGATTTAAACAACGGAGAACAGATGCAAACCATAAAAGTTTTGCTTTAGCGCTGTAACTTGCATTACTGCATGGTTAGCACTGACAGTCTGGATACTTTTACAATCAAACTGGATATAAACTAGCTGTTCGAGATGTTCCGTAGGGCATCGAACTAAATATAATTTCGGATTTTTAATCCGATAGAATAAAACCTTGTCTTGTTTAAGTATTTACAAGTTCTGTGCTCACTCAAATCTAAAGGAGAAAAAATATACTCCATCCGGAAATCATGCCAACAAAAAAGCCTCCAACTTTCGTTGAAGGCTTCTGTGATCCCGCTGGGATTTACACCTAGTGTAAAAATCAGCGTTTAAATAGTATTTGGGGCTGTTTTGCAATTCTACTCATCGAATTACTCACTATTTTTTTAATACGCTTTAGCTGCAATTGCTATATTTAAAAATACGTATTTTTTTTAAAAAAGCAAAGCAGTTTTTGTAATTATTTACACTCTGGCAATCTCAATAAGTTATCTGTTTTGGTATTATCAGCAATGGTTTTTACGTACTTAGTACCTCTTGGACTTATTGCAGTTGTAAGATTAGCCTTATTTCCATAATCATCTTTTACATAAGCTATTCCTTTATCATCTTTAATAAAAGTATACATATCAATCCTAGATGTGGTACCAGATTTTCCATTTTCTTCATTTACCCATCTCAAGGAACTTATCGCCAGATATGGATTTTCATGATCTCCGTCAGCTTTTTTAATACAAGTAATTTTTACTGCCATAGCGTTCTATATTTACAATTGATTATAAACTAAATATAAACAAATAAACGAAGAACTTTTTGAGCGTGATTAACCTGGAATTCTACTAACAAAACTGGAAACAGTTAAACGATGTACATTAAGGATTCTCCCAATCGCACTAAATGATACCTTTTTATCCAACAACTCTTGTATTTTCTTCTCTTGACCAGTTAACTTAGTTCTTGCAGACCTACTTCCTTTTGGACGACCTAGTATTACACCTTCAGCTCGCTTTCTTGCTAGAGCCTCTTTAGTGCGTTGTGAGATTAGATTTCTTTCAATTTCCGCTGATAATCCGAATGCAAAAGCCAGTACTTTGGAGTTTATATCACTTCCGAGGCGATAGTTATCTTTTATTGTCCATACTTGAATATCTCTATTCATGCACTCATTTAAAACTCCCATTATCATCAATAAATTTCTCCCCAATCGAGATAATTCAGAGCAAATTAGTATATCTTCCTTTTTCATCTTTTTGAGAAGTTTACCCAGCTTCCTATCATCAACACTTTTTGCTCCAGAAATAGTCTCTTCTATCCATTTATCAACAACGAAATTGTGTTTACCACAAAATTGGTTGATTTCGTAGCGCTGATTCTCTACCGTTTGTTTATCCGTACTTACTCTAATGTATCCGTAAATCATAATGTAATTCTGTTTAAATAAACTGTAAATGTATTGTTTAAAATAAACCAAAATAGCTTAAATAAAGGCATACCATTATTATCGACAGCATATCAGCGTTTTTTTTTAGACAATATGCTTCAACTACAGAATTTGGAACTAGTGAAAGTTGGGTGATTTTAAGCGACATTGAAAAAGGTATAAAAGCTAAAATTGAGGCAATTGGAACACGAATAAAAGATTGGGATATTAATATTTATCGTGGCGTATTAACTGGATATAATGAAGCGTTTATAATTGATAAAAAGAAAAAGGAACAATTAATAGCAGAAGACCCAAAATCTGCCGAAATTATACGACCTATTTTACGTGGCAGGGACATTAAAAGATACACTTATGACTTCGCAGATTTATGGCTAATAAATACCCATAATGGAATTAAAGAAAAGGGCTTAAAACCAATAGATATAAACGATTATCCAGCTATTAAACAACATTTGGATAAATACTATACTCAACTAGTAAAGAGAACGGATAAAGGAGATACTCCATACAATTTGAGAAACTGTGCTTATATGGAGGATTTTAATAGCCAAAAAATCATTTGGATTGAATTAGTTGACAAAGGTCGTTTTGCTTTAGATGTGAGTGATAAATATCTGACATTAAACGGCACCTTTATCATGATTGGTGAGGATTTGGAATTCATATGCTCAATTTTAAACAATCCTGTCAGTAGTTGGCATTTTAATACTTTTTGTATTAGCTCAGGGGTTGGTACAAATCAGTGGAGAGAACTTTATGTGAAAGAATTGTATATACCCAATATCCCTAAAAATGAACAGCAACCGCTGCTTGATATATTTAATGAATTGATGATACTTGAAAAAACAAAACAAAACATCTACCATAAGATCAAAGAAATGAATAATATGGTGTATTCGATTTTCAAGTTAACACCGGAAGAAATAGCGTTTATTGATGCTCAATAAACGCTATTTCTTCCGGTGACAAATCAAATTCTTTGTATATCATATCATTAAGTTGTTTTTCTAGCTGATGAATTTTAATTTTATCTGCTTGATATTCAATTATTTGATTAGCTATTTCTTCATAGGCCTTTTGCTTTTCAGGGGGAATGATTGGAACCAGTAATTGCTCAATGGTAAATTTTTTCCATCTAACTGTTCCAACGCCCGTCGTAGTTCCAATCTTAGAAAAAATATACTCAGAAAGTTTAGAATTTAGGAAGCTTACTAGATATATTAAAGAATGTCCTACCATCAGGAACGTGGTGGCTTCAGCAACAAATTCTCCAGTCAACTCGATCGCAAACTTTGTTTTATCTGAAATCTCACCCCAAACAATTTTCTGCCTAGAAAAATCCTCCCAATAACTTATACTATCTTGCGTCTCAAACCACTTATTATTAGTCTTTTTTCTTGCCCCCTTATCGCCTGTTTGCTTCAATCTATCATATCCGAAACTCATAAGATGATGTTTTACAGCGGGATATAAATCAATGTCAATTTGCAAACTTGGAAAGGTCGTAATTATATATATATCAGCAAATTCATATGCATATCGCTTAATATCTCTACCTCTAAGTATCGGTCGTATAATATCAACACTTTTAGGATCTTGCTCAATAAGTTCTTTTCGTTTCTCTTTATCGATTATAAACGCTTCATTAAAGCCAGTTTTAATTCCATAATTTATATTTATATCCCAGTCTTTTAAAGGCGTTCCTATTAGCTGAATTTTGTCTTTTATTTGCTTTTCTATAGGTAGCAACACCACCCAGCTATCAGAGGAGCAGAATGAACTGACATTACTATATTGTCTAAAAAAAACGCTCAAATTATTTAACACCTTTTCTTTTATGATGCAGGCTTGAGTTTGTTGTCTATTTTTATCCTTAGAAAACATTAAAATATTCGTATCTACCGTAGCTGTATCAAAGATTTGTGATCCTCCAAAATCTATTAACATTAAAGGATCAGTTTTCTCTACAAAAAACTTTCGCAAACTTTCTCCATAGGCCGCTCGCATCCATTTATTAGAGGTGATAAAAATCAATAGACCTTTATTTTTTAATATCCGATGTCCTAATTCGTAGAACAAACTATATATATCGCCGGTGCGAGCAAATGTATCGTAGCCTATCTTCTCTAATGCATCGCTATCTACACCCATTTTTTGTAACTGGATATAAGGGGGATTTCCAATGACTGCATCAAAGCCGATGAAGTTTCCTTCGTCGTCCAACGTTTCTGGAAACTCGAAACGCCATTCAAAAGCATTCCTATAGATTACATTGTTAAGAATCTCTCCTTTCTCTTTTAATGTTTTATCTGCTTTGTCTTTTAATTTTCTAAGATTGTCTTTTTCAGACTTTTTCGGTTTTTCATTAAACAATAGAAGGTTTTGCAACCGCTGCTCTTCTTTTTGATAATCACCAACTGTTTTAGATATCCTATCCTTAATTTTATTATCTAATGTTGATTTAAAATTGTTTTTTACGATATCAATGATTTCCTCTATTTCTCTTTTTTTAATCTTAGAGTTAGTTGTCTTGTAGTCCTTAACCGCTTGTTTATATTCTTCTATCGTGTAATTGATTTCCTTGTTTTTAAAAGCTGACTTGAGACTGTCATCTAAACCAAAACGGCTAATCAAAGAGTTGCCACATTTAATATTTATGTCAATATTTGGAAGAGTTTGTAGTTGCCCTTCATCCGTGTAATAGGCATTCTTTAACAATTCAATCCACAAGCGAAGTCGGCATATATTAACGGAATTTGAATTGATATCTACCCCAAAAAGAGAATTCTCTATTATAGTTTGTTTTTCGTGGAATATTGATTTTTGTATTCTCAGGCTATTAGGATCATTCCTTTGATACTCAAACAAATCACCATTAGCATCGGAAATATAAAGCTCATCATTTTCAATTTGAATTTCACAAGGTAGTGCGTTTCCATTTTGATCAGCCAAAATATGCATCTCGCTTTTTATGGCAATCATCTCATTTAATGCAGATACAAGAAAATGTCCTGAACCAACGGCGGGATCACAAATTTTTATATCATTGATAATTGAATTAAAACGCAGAATATCAGCTTTCTTGAAAAATTTTCCACAGTAATCTTTTACATCATCAAACGTTTCTATATGATCACTTACTTTCTCTCTAAATTTTTGAGTTACTATCTTTTGCAAGGTTTCCTTACACATGAACATGGTTATCAAACCAGGTGTGTAAAACGAGCCGTCTTTGTAACCATTAATTTTTTCAAAAATTAAACCTAATACTGACGCATTTATTAGCGTTTTATTTTCATGGTGTTCTTCTATCTCTATACCAGCTTCTGTCGAAAAATCGTAGGCATCCAAAAATTTGAATAGGTATTCTAGTGTATTCAATTTTCCTTTGAGCCTTTTCCCCCCTGAATCCTTTAAGACGGTTGACGGAGATATTTCCATTTCCTCATCCTTTAACGCCGTTACATCGAAAGTCAGGCTTTCAATTGGACTATGCTCAAATAAGCTACTATTTAAGTATGGTATGTATTTAAACTTGCCTGCATATTTTGGATGTCTTTCAGATATTGGCTTTGCTAGCGCAGAAAAAAAGAGGTCATTTAATTCGTCGAATCCGTCAATAAAATTGAAATTTAAAAATTTGAATGCAGCGTTGTTATTATTGTAGTTTAAGAGTTGAGACTCAAGAAGTTTTAAAAAAAGTATTCTATTTACCCATGTCAAACATAGTTCAAGCCCAATCACAAAACTTTTTTCTTCAGAATTAGGGATGTATTTGACTTTATTTAAATAGTCACGATCTTCCAATGTAAATATGGTATTTTCAAGAAGTGAGGAATAATCTCTTTGGGAGGCTTCTTTACGCTGGATAATCTTTTTGGAATTATCTTTTACTTCTTCAAGCCCTATAATATGCAATAGTTCGTTATAGAATTCCTTGTTTAGTCTATTACTGTCATTTCCAAAGCTTTTCCCTAGCAAATGAACATCGGAAAATAATTTATAAATAATAACAATCTCCTTATCCTTCAACTCGGAAATGCTTTTACTTCTGAAATCTAAATAGACAAATGGCAGTGTGTCTTTTACTTCCTCAATATATTTATACGCTATTTCATTATAGAAAAGCTCATTTTTAGATGTATCTTTTAATTTGTCCCTAAACTGTTCGTATTCTTTTACCAGCTTTTTATTCTTATAAAAGAATTCATAAAAGTCTTCCGCTTTGAAAAAGAACCACTCAAATCCATTGGTAACAACTAATTGTTTGATGTTATTATTTTTGTAATCAACTCTTTCTCTTAAATAATAAAGCAAAAGTTCGTGTAGAGCTTTTTTATTGAGACTTTTTACAGATATAAACTCTGTTTTATTGCTTGGCCTTTTTGCTTCTATCACAACTCCCACATCAGAAGCCGAATCTTTGCCCAAATAAATTGCCAAATCAATTTTCTCTTTGGTGTTAATTTCGTTTTCAGCGTAAAACGTGGTTTCTAAAAAACGTTTTATAGGAGATTTTAAATGTTCTTCACTCTCATTTCGCTCGTCAATTAACTTTATAGTAGTTATGCAATCCTCCAATTTGGTAACAAAGGTTTCGACATCTTTTCGTAAAGGTTTGTACTTCTTGTAGGCAGGATTTAGTGCTTTACGAGGATCGAGTTGGTTAACTTTCATTTATTATAATATAACATTTCAATTAGTAAATGTAACACATTTTATCAAGTTGCTATTTTTGTTAAGACAGACAATGAAACATAGTATTTCATTTCTTAAAATAAAACTTAGGAGCAGCCTGAAGTTATATTTGCGAAAAACCTAATAAATTTCAACTTTTTGATTTTTCTACGATATGATAATAATAACTGAAGGCCTTATTGTGCACTTCCCAAAATTCAGACCATTTAAAAGTAGAATTCTAGACCGAGCGCAGCGAGGCTATTAGAAAAACTATTAATTTTAATTGGCAATATGAAAAGAATCAAGTTTACGGAATCCCAGATTG
>NZ_CAKLBP010000002.1 GCF_920984665.1 Pedobacter sp. Leaf170 | reverse complement strand
GACATCCGCCGTTCTGATTTTTTTACCCTTCCTTTCGGTTGGGAGTGCAAAGGTAAGAATCTTTTTTTAACTTCCAAATAAAATAAATTTTATTTCTTCGTCGCCTTTTTCTTCTTAATCCCTCTTTCAATATCGCTCTTTTCAGAGCTCCGATTCCTTCCGAAGCGGGTTGCAAAAGTAGAAAACTTTTCTCAATCACCAAATTTTATTTGAAAATAATTCCGGCAACCTTATTTCATCTTTTCAACCTTTTCCCCTTCCTCCGAAGCGGGATGCAAAAGTAGGAAAATTATCCGCTTGCACAAAGCCAGGGCCGCTTTTATTTGGATGGACAGTGGTAACTGCATGGATTTCAGGGAGAAAAATTATTGGCGTAAGCAAACTTTTTCAGGACGTGGTTTGTTTAAGGCGGGTTTCTGTGGTAAATTGATTGTTCAGGGTTACCGGTGATTGCATAGGCGCCTATCTTTCCCGCTGATGTTCGCAGATAAAATTATCGCAGATTGAAAAGGATTTTAAAGCTTAATGTATAAGTTTTCACCACCTAAGACAGCTAAGGTCACTTAAGTTATTTTAAAAATAGATTTTAAGGGAACAGTTTGTACAAATAAGGATTTAAGTTCATCTACGTTGTAAGTCGGTTTTAGTTTACCGGTGATTGCATAGGCGCCTATCTTTCCCGCTGATGTTCGCAGATAAAATAGCGCAGATTGAAAAAGATTTTAAAGCTTAATGCATAAGTTTTCACCAACTAAGGCAGCTAAGTTATTTTAAAAAATAGATTTTAAGGGAATAGTTTGTACATATAAGTAATTAAGGACATGTAAGTAGCGAGTATAAGCTCCATGCCTAAGTACTTAATACTACATAGTAAGAACCTATCCACTAAGACTAGTTTACCATCTAAGGTCATCTAAGTTATAAATCTGTTTTAGGTTGATGGTTGCAGGTGATTGCAAGGTGCCTATCGTCTCCCGCTGATGTTCGCAGATAAAATAGCGCAGATTGAAAAAGATTTTAAAGCTTAATGCATAAGTTTTCACCACCTAAGGCAGCTAAGTTTAAGATGTATATCGTTAGCACTTAATAAAAGACTAAATCCACAATCTAAGGAATCTAAGGTCATCTAAGTAGCGGGTGTAAGCTCCATGTCTTGATACTCGATACTAAATACTATATACTAACTACTGATTGGAAAACGGACAGACGTAAAATAAACCCGGGCGGAATGAAAAACCCGCAGGGAAAGCGCAGCGAACCGAGGATTTGAAATGCAGAACGGGACGAACTTTAATTGGAAAACAGGAACTTGCTTTTCAAAAAAAGATATTAATTATGTCTTAACCTATAAAGCAGATAAGAACATTTAAGTTATACAGGCCCTGCTTTTGATAATTGAATATTGATTTTGGAAATTTGGCTAATACTGTCCGGTACTTAAAAGCACTAAAGTACAAGCTCTCATTGGCTCGATATTGTGTTGATCTAAAAGTTTTTCGAACTCATAATTTTCTGTACCGGGATTGAAAATCACACGCTTTGGCTTGGTATCAATAATATAATGATAGTATTGTGGTTGTAAGGCAGGGCCGATATATAATGTAATGGTGTCTATATCTGGATGAGTTTGGCCTTGTTTTTCGATTTCTACGCCTGCAACTTCGCCGCGTTTTATACCGATATTAACTATTTGGTGGTTAAACCTGGTGAGCATGTGTGCCGCTTTATAAGCGTAGCGTGAGGGATCTGTTGAGGCTCCGATAATGAGTGTCTTTTTCATAAACTAAAATTTTGAGAGAATAGCAATTTGTCCGGAGTGGTAAGCGTGGTGCTGAACCAAACCATTTAATAATACTGCATTTGTAACTCCTGTTCCTAAAGCCGCATTTCTTTCGTCAATTGTTTTATTATTCCAATCATTGGGTTTTATATTTTCACAAATTCGAATCAATTCTTCATTCGCAATTTTAAAATTTACAATAATTTTTTCCCATGCCTGTGGAGATTTTTCCTGAACTGGTGGCCAATCGCCCATTTCTGGTTCCAGAGCTAAATTTCCATTCAATCTGGATGAAACTTCTTCTGTCCACGCGGTTAAATGCAATGCGATTTCGGCAATGGAATGTGCATCTGGAATAAAATGTTGAAATGCTTTTTCGGGTTCGACATTGTTTAGCGTTTGCATAACATGATTTCCATGCCAGGCATCCCCATTAAAAGATTTTTTTATTTCATTGGTGATATCAAACATAGCTTAAGAACAAGTTAAAATATTTAATGTTTGCTATTTTGCATTCAAAATGGCGTTTGCACAATTTATACCATCGATTGCGGCAGATACGATTCCGCCAGCATAGCCAGCGCCTTCTGCGCAAGGATATAAACCTTTAATTTGCGGATGCTGATAAGTTTCCTTATCACGAGGAATGCGAACAGGTGATGAAGTACGACTTTCTACACCAACCAAAATGGCTTCGTTGGTATAATAGCCTTTTATCTTTTTGCCGAACAATGGCAAGGCAGATTTTAAACTATCTGAAACGAAAGCGGGTAAAATATTATCGAGCATAACACTTTTTGTACCGGGGAGATATGAATTTTTAGGCAAATCGATTGATAGTTTATTATTTACAAAATCCATCATTCGCTGTGCTGGGGCAACCAAATTTCCGCCACCGGCTTCGAACGCCAGTTTTTCTATCTCTGATTGGAAATTTAGCATGCGTAAAGGATCATATCCCAGAACATCATTTAAAGTTACCTGAACAACAGTACCAGAATTAGCGTAGGGATTATTTCTTTTAGAAGGCGACCAGCCATTCACAACAATTTCATTTTCGCCTGTGGCGCAAGGTGCAATTATACCACCCGGACACATACAGAAAGAAAATACTCCACGAGCGCCAACTTGCTCTACTAAACTATAATAGGCGGGCGGTAAAAACTCGGAGCGTGTATCGCAATGGTATTGTGCTGAATCGATAATTTGTTGCGGGTGCTCTATACGTACGCCTAAGGCAAATGGCTTTGCTTCTATTAAAATATTTTTGCTGTGCAGCAATTCGTACACATCTCTGGCCGAATGACCGGTTGCCAGGATGATGTTATCTGCATGTAATTTATCTTCAAAATTTATTTCTATGCCTTTTATTTTACCAAATTCAATGAGTATATCTGTCATCTGGCTATCGAACATCACTTCTCCACCAGCATTTAAAATAGTGTCTTTTATAGATGTGATGATATGTGGCAATTTATTTGTGCCAATGTGTGGTCTTGCATCCACAATAATATCTTTTTCGGCACCGTGATCTACAAAAACTTGTAATACCTTATTTATATCACCCCGTTTGTTAGAGCGGGTATATAATTTACCATCTGAGTAGGTGCCGGCACCACCTTCGCCGTAGCAGTAATTAGATTCGGTATTTACAACGCCTTGTTTATTAATTGCGGCTAAATCTCTTCTACGCTGTTTAACATCTTTACCTCTTTCGATAATTATTGGTTTTAAGCCATTTTCGATGCATTGCAAAGCGGCAAATAATCCGGCCGGACCAGCGCCAATAATTAAAACGGGCTTAGCATTACTGACATTTTGATAGTTAACCTCATGAATTTCTACCTGAGGAATTTCATCGATATAAACTTTTATTTGAAGACGGTAGATAACTTTTCGAGACCTTGCATCTATTGATCTTTTCAGAATTTCGAAGCCATGAATGCGCTTTTGTGGTATTTTTAAGGCTTCTTCGAGCTTTTGATTGATGGCCTCAACTTGCTCAACCTGATGTGGGAGCAGGGTAATTTCGATATCTTTTTGCATACAACCTGTCAGGTTTTTATCCTGAATTGTAACAAAGGTACAGATTTTGATATCTAATTTGTAAATTGAAGAAAATTCGATTAAATCAAAAACAAAAACCATAAAAATGAAAAGATTAGTATTTGGAATTTTAGCTGCTTTTATTGCAGTAACCACTTTAAGTTCATGCGGTTATAACAGCATGGTTAAGCTTGATGAAAATGTAAAATCTAAATGGGGAACTGTTCAAACCCAATATCAAAGAAGAGCAGATTTAATTCCGAATTTAGTAAACACGGTAAAAGGTGCAGCAAAATTTGAACAAGGTACTCTAACTGCTGTTGTAGAAGCTCGTGCAAAAGCTACTCAAATGACTGTTAACGCTGATGATTTAACGCCAGAAAATATACAAAAATATCAGGCAGCACAAGGGCAGTTAAGCCAGGCTTTAGGTAAATTATTATCTATTACTGAGGCTTACCCTGAATTGAGAGCCACACAACAGTTTAGTGATTTATCTGCACAGCTAGAAAGTACTGAAAACAGAATTACTGTAGCCCGCAAAGATTTTAATGATGCGGTACAGGAATACAACGCCAAGGTTAGATCTTTCCCTAATAACTTAACTGCAGGTATGTTTGGGTTTAAGGCAAAAGGTTATTTTGAAGCTGATGCAACAGCAAAAGATGCACCTAAAGTAGAATTTTAATATTCTTTAAATACATTTAAGGGTAATGGGTGTTTATTTAATTAAATATCTGTTACCCTTTTTAATTAACCCTAAAATAAAATCATGTCGTTATTTTCTGATATTGAACAAGATAAAATTGCACATGCAATAGCTGAGGCTGAAAAAGCCACTTCAGGAGAAATAAGAATTGCTATCGATAAACATTGCGAGGGTGATGTATATCAAAAAGCTATTGAATATTTTACCAAGATGGAAATGGATAAAACCGCACAACATAATGGGGTTTTAATCTATCTGGCTCATGCCGACCATAAATTTGCCATTATCGGTGATAGCGGAATTAATCGGGTTGTGCCTGAAAATTTTTGGGAAACTACTCAAATTGCAATGAAAGCACATTTTGCTAAAGGAAATTTAGCAGATGGTATTATTGCCGGCGTTGCGCTTGCAGGCGAAAAATTAGCTTTGTTTTTTCCTTACCAAACTGGCGATATTAATGAGTTGCCAAACGATATTTATTACGGTGATAAACAAGAAAACATATAAACGATGAAAAAAATATTTCTATTATCTGTTTTCTGCTTACTTTATGTATTCGCTTTTGCACAGGATTTTCCGGCGAAACCAAATACACTTGTAAATGATTATTCAGGAGTTTTATCTGCAGAACAGAAAAATAACTTAGAACGAAAACTGGTTGCTTTTGATGATTCATCATCAACTCAAATTGCAATAGCTGTTTTAAAATCGGTTGGTGATTACGATATTAATGAATATGCTGTAGAATTAGGAAGAAAATGGGGTGTTGGACAAAGCGGTAAAAACAATGGAATTATGATTGTTGTAGCCGTTGGCGATAGAAAAATCTCTATTCAAACCGGCTATGGCGTTGAAGGTGCTCTACCTGATATTTATGCAAAACGCATTATCGAAAATGATATTAAGCCAAATTTTAGAGCGGGTAATTATTACACCGGGCTTGATGAAGCTACAACCTCGATTATAAAATATACCAAAGGAGAATATAAAAACGATAAACCTAAAGCATCAAAAGGTGGTGGAGTTGGAAGTATAGCAGTCATTCTGATTATCATTGTTGTAATTATTATCATCATGCGAAAAGGCGGTGGTGGTAATGGCGGCGAAATCATTGGAAGTCGTGGTGCTTCGAATGCATTATTCTGGGCAATGCTGTTTGGCGGTCGCGGAGGCGGAGGTAGCAATTGGGGTGGTGGTAGCAGCTGGGGCGGCGGTGGCTCATCCGGCGGTGGTGGCGGATTTGGAGGATTTGGCGGCGGAAGCTTCGGCGGAGGTGGCTCTAGCGGAAGCTGGTAGTCAATCTGGTTTTTTGGCTGTTTAGTTTGTTACTCATTTGCTAATTGCTCCATTGGAAATTGGTTAATTGATAATTGGTCTTGGACTCCGCTCAGACTGACAACTATTCGACTTTGTCCAGAAGAAAACATCTTAATTAATTATTTTATAATGTACCGTAAAGATTTAATTACAGCAGAAATACAGAAGCTAGCAGAGGTTTTAGCTAAAATAATGGGACTTAAACTAGACGGCAAATTTGCTGAGGCACAAGTTATTTTTGATGAAACATTAACCAACTCCTTTAATTTACCTAAAGATATTCTGGAAACCGAAGATAATACAGCTTTTAATGATTGGTTAGACCATAATGAATTATCTGCAGAGAAATTAGATTCGCTTAGTGAGTTTTTATATTACGAGCTTGGTTTAAGCCTGGAACGGAATAGGATAATTGCACCAAAACTTAACCTTATCTATAAAATTCTTTCTGATAAACATAAAATCGTTCATCTGGTAAATTTCCATCGCCAAAATAACATTCAACAATATATTTGATTTACAAATTACGATTTTAGAGTTATGATAGAAATTGAGAAGTGGCGTAAAATTGCCTCGAAATATTTAGTTCGAGAGAAATGGGCAACCTTACGGGTTGATACTTGTGAACTACAAACCGGTGTTGTTAAAGATGATTATTATGTTTTAGAATACCCGAATTGGGTAAATGCAATTGCGTTAACAGAAGCAGGAAAAATAATTATGGTTCGCCAATATCGCCATGCTGCAGATATTATTTCATTAGAAATTCCTGGCGGTGTAATTGATGGCGATGAAGAACCTGAAACTGCAATTAAACGTGAACTTTTAGAAGAAACCGGTTATAGCTTCAAAACCTGTAAATTTATTGTAGAACTTTATCCAAATCCGGCAACATCTACCAATAAAACTTTCACCTACTTTTTAACTGGCGGCGTTAAAACCCACGAACAACATTTAGATGAGCACGAGATTTTAAATGTTGAAGAATACAAAGTTGAAGAAGTAAAGCAGTTACTTGCAGATAATCAAATTGCGCAAGCATTGCATGTTGCGGCTTTGCATTACGGTTTAGCAGAAATTTAGAAATTGTAAAGTCAATTTCCTACAATAAAAATGAAATATTTATTTTTTTGAAGAGCAATGTACTGTATTCTTCGGTTCCGCTAATCCCGCCAATCGCTGCAAGTCCTCATTGCGCTTCGCTACATTGTGGTCTTTACGCTTTTGTCGGGTCTATTTTACTTAGGTTCACCTAATAAATCAAAACCAGTATCCATACATAGTTTAAAAATTTACATCGCACCTATAAAAACAAAAAGTCCTGATTTGAATTCAAATCAGGACTTTTTCATATTCAAAAAATTGCCTTTTAAACTAGCTCATTTTTAATTTTTTCTGAATGTCGTGTACGTAAGCTTTAAATTTCTTATCTGTATCAATTAAATCTTCTACCGTTTGGCAGGCATAAATTACTGTACTATGATCACGACCGCCAAAGAAAGCGCCAATTGTTTTTAATGATGATTTTGTATGGCTTTTTGATAAGTACATAGAAATTTGACGAGCCTGAACAATTTCACGTTTACGCGTTTGCGATTTAACCATATCAACCGGAACTTCAAAATACTCGCAAACCAATTTCTGAATGTATTCCATTGAGATCTCTTTTGAAGTATTCTTGATAAAATTCTTCAGCATTTGCTTCGCAAGATTTAAATCAATTTCCTTCTTGTTTAAAGTAGCCTGCGCCAATAAAGAAACCATTGCGCCTTCTAACTCACGTACGTTATTATCAATGTTATGCGCAACATATTCTACAACTTCGCCGGGCAATTCAATACCATCTGCATACATTTTCTTTCTTAAAATCGCAATACGCGTTTCTAAATCCGGAATTTGTAAATCGGCAGATAAGCCCCATTTAAAACGACTTAACAAACGTTCTTCTAAACCAGCTAAATCTTTTGGTGCTTTATCTGATGTTAAAATAACCTGTTTGCCCGATTGATGTAAATGATTAAAGATGTGGAAGAAAATATCCTGTGTTTTTTCTTTACCTGCAAAGTTGTGTACATCATCCATAATGATTACATCCATAGCCTGGTAAAAATTAACGAAATCGTTAATGGTGTTGTTTTTTAATGAATCTACAAACTGCTGGCAAAATTTCTCGCAGCTTACATAAATAACAAGCTTATCTGGCATACTGCGTTTAATCTCGTTACCAATGGCTTGCGCAAGGTGTGTTTTACCTAAACCTACACCACCATAAATCATTAAAGGATTAAATGATGTGCCTCCAGGTTTAGCGGCTACAGCATAACCGGCAGAACGAGCTAAACGGTTACAATCTCCTTCAATATAATTTTCGAAAGTATAATTAGAGTTTAATTGCGGGTCAACATTTAACTTTTTTAAACCCGGTATAATAAAAGGGTTTTTAATGTCTTTATTTATCGATACAGGAATTGGCATCGATTGTACTTTTGCTTCTGCCCCATTTCCGTTTGAAGGCATATTTGTTGTGTAAGGACTTCCGCTATTGGATGATTTATCTACAACGATGTTATATTCTAACCTACCATCTTCCCCGAGTTGTTTTTTAACAGTCTTTCGAAGTAAGCCTACGTAGTGTTCTTCAAGCCATTCGTAAAAGAACAAACTCGGCACTTGTATGGTTAAAACCTTACCTTCCAACTTAAGGGCTGTTATAGGCTCGAACCAAGTTTTAAAACTTTGATTCGGGATATTATCCTTAATGATTTGAAGACAGTTCTTCCACACTTCTGTACAAGTTTTTTCCATTGCGATTTCTATAATTTATTGGTTTACAGTTCCGATTCGAATTTACGGGGTGGTCCGTTTCGGGACTACGAATATTGAGAAAATTATCAACATTTGAAACAAAAATTTCAATTATTTCGTAACCTATTCATAAGCAGGTAGCTATCCTACTTAACCTAAATTTTTAATGTGGATAACTATTTATTAACATAGGTTTTCCACATCTAAAATCGATTTACAGGCTATTTTACTCAATTAATCAAATCAGCATCGAAAAAGCAAATTCCAAGCCATAAGTTATTAAAGAAGGGGATTTATGTTAGAGAATTATGTAAATCCGCTGATTATCAACACATACCAAAGCAGGTTATTTCCCTTTCATAAAAACCTATTTTTAAATGGCGAAATGTTGTAATTAATATCGTTCCTTCAATTCCCCAATCTGGGAAATATTTGTACAATCTATTAATATTCGCCAAAGGTTTTTCGAAATACATCAGCAATTTCACCTAATGTAGCATAATGTTCAACAGCATCAATTATAAAAGGCATAAGGTTTAAATTGCTTCGTGCTGCACCTTCTAAATTAATTAAAGCCATTTCTACTGCTTTGTTATCTCTTTCGGCTTTCAACTGGTTTAACTTTTCAGTTTGAAGCTTCCTTATCGAATCATCTATATTAAAAACTTCTGTAATGCCTTCTTCTTGCTGTACAAATCTATTTACACCAACTGAGATGCGTTCTGCAGATTCTATTTCCTTTTGATATTGATAAGCTGCTCCAGCAATTTCATTTTGCATGTAATCGTTTTCTATTGCATTAACAGAACCGCCCATCGCATCAATTTTATCAATGTATTTCCAGGCGGCTGCTTCAACCTCGTCAGTTAAATTCTCTACAAAAAACGAACCTGCTAATGGGTCTACAGTATCTGTAACCCCGCTTTCAAAGCCAATTATTTGTTGAGTACGCAAAGCGATTTTTGCAGCAGATTCTGTTGGCAGGGAAAGCGCTTCATCATAACCATTGGTATGCAAAGATTGTGTACCACCTAAAACTGCAGCCATAGCCTGATTAGTAACCCTTATTACATTATTAAGTGGCTGCTGTGCGGTTAAAGTAGAGCCACCGGTTTGTGTATGAAACCGAAGCATTTGTGCTTTTTCGGCTGTTGCTCCAAGTTCTTTTGTAATTTTTGCCCACATCCTTCTGGCAGCTCTAAATTTGGCAATTTCTTCAAAAAAATTATTGTGGCAGTTAAAAAAGAACGATAATCTTTTAGCAAAGATATTTATGTCCAAACCCTTATCAATTGCCGCTTTAAGATAAGTTTTTCCATTGGCCAAGGTAAAAGCCAGCTCTTGTACTGCTGTTGAGCCGGCTTCCCGAATGTGATAACCTGATATGGAAATGGTATTCCATTTAGGAACCTCGATGCTACAAAATTCAAAAATATCAGTTATTAACCGCATTGATGGCTTAGGCGGATAAATATATGTTCCTCTGGCAGCATATTCTTTTAATATATCGTTTTGTATTGTACCCGAAATTTGCTTTAAATCTGCACCTTGTTTTTTAGCCAGCGCGATATACATCGCTAATAAGATTGAAGCCGTTGCATTAATTGTCATCGAAGTTGTGATGTCTTTTAACTGTATCCCTTCAAATAAAATCTCAATGTCTTTCAGAGAATCTATCGCGACACCAACTTTTCCCACTTCACCATCAGCCATTTCATGGTCTGAATCATAGCCAATTTGAGTTGGTAAATCAAAAGCAACAGATAAACCTGTAGTACCTTGATTTAACAGATAATGATACCTTTTATTTGATTCTTCTGCGGTTGAAAATCCTGCATATTGCCGCATGGTCCACAATCTGCCACGATACATATCCTTTTGAATCCCCCGGGTAAAAGGAAATTCGCCTGGTTTTTCCTCCATCGGTTTAGCAGTGGTGTAAAGCTCCTTTATTTCGATTCCGGATGTTGTAGTATGTTTTATATCGCTCATATTTGGTTATGTATATGGTTAACCGTTGAAATTGTTTCAATTGGTTAGTTGTTCGAGTCGGTTTCGAATGATTCAAATTACGATTAACCAGTTTAAACAACTAACTAACTTCCTAAAACAATTGCTGAATATCTTTCTTAATCAATTCGATTGTTAAATCGTAAGGGTTTTCATCAATAGTTGCCATGTGTTGCAAAATTGCCTTACTCAACTCTATTCCATTAGCATCCTTTGGTAAACCTTGCACAGCGTTATTAATCATTCCAAGTGTATCATCTTTTAGTTTGCGCACAACATTCCATGTTGTACTGTTAACATATAACTGCTGGGTAATGTTATGCTGGTATTCAGTACGAATTTCATTTAAAACGCCAGCCTGAAGCGTAGCAATATCAATTCCTTGTTGATGCAAGCGTACCAATAAGTTGGCCGGATTAATTCTATCAATAAAAATAATTAAACGTTCGTGTGCTTGCAGCCTTAGTGGTAAAATTTGGGCACGATTTTCTTTATTTAGTTCGATGTTTTTTAAATTAAAGAATCGTTGAATATCAGTTTTAACGAAAAAATAAATGACTATAAAAGCCAGAGAAATACCCAAAAATAAAGTCAGAATATCTATTATGATTTGTTGTGCAGTCATATCTATTGTTTAATTACGGTAATATTAACATCCCGCCAAAAGCAAAAATGTACATTATTATTTATATTTGTAAAAGATAAAATTTAAATAACATGAGTACTACAGTTGATACAGCATTTGCACCAGTTTCTTTTTCGGAGGGAGCAACTAAAGAGTTATTAAAATTAAGAGATCAGCAGGAGATTAGTGAGGATTACGGCTTACGCGTAGGTGTTGAAGGCGGTGGTTGCGCAGGGATGAATTATATTTTAGGCTTCGACCAGAAAAAAGATGGCGACCAGGAGTTTTTTATTGAAGGCATTAAAGTTTTTATGAATAAAGCTCATCAAATGTATTTAATGGGCATGATGATTGACTGGCAAGACGGTTTAAATTCGAGAGGATTTACATTTGTTAATCCAAATGCAACAAGTACATGCGGTTGCGGTACAAGTTTTTCTGCATAAAAAAATAATATTGTAACATATTGCACAGTCCCCTTGTCTAAACATCGGGACTTTTTTATTTTTATAGATATTTGTCTGCCCAATAATAACTGCAACCACTCCATCAAACTAAATGAATTACAGAGAAAATATCAGGCTCGCACTGCAATCAATTAAAAGTAACAGATTACGCACCATGCTTACTGCATTAATTATTGCTATAGGTTTAAGTGCATTAGTTGGTATTTTGACAACTTTAGATGCCGTAAAAGCGAGTATGACCAGTGCCTTTAGTAGCATGGGTGCCAATTCATTTACCATAAGAAACCGTGGCACAGGAATTAGAATTGGCGGACAAGGCAAAAGACCAAAGCCTTTCAAGGCGATTAGGTATGAAGATGCAGTTAAATTTAAGGATAGTTTAAAAACACCAGCCACTGTAGCTGTAAGCGTATTTGCCAGTGGCGGTTCTACCGTAAAAAACGGAAGCCTGAAAACAAATCCAAACATTAATGTTCAAGGTATTGATGAAAATGGTTTAGCGGCCCAAGGTTTAGGCTTATCTGATGGACGGAATTTTAGTCAATCAGAAGTTCAGCTTGGTAGTAATGTATGTATTGTTGGTAGCGAAGTTGTAGATAAATTATTTAAAGATACCGAGCCGATAGATAAGATGATTAATGTAGGCAATAATCGTTTTAAAATTATAGGCGTTTTAGAAAAAAAAGGTTCGAGTATGGGCTTTAGTGGAGATAGAGCTGTGTATGTGCCCTTATCAAAAGCTAAGCAGATTAATGCAAATGCGAATCCATCTTATACCATTACGGTTATGGTTCCAACTAATGAAATGCAGGAAGCCATAATTGGAGAATCTACCTCATTATTTAGAAACATACGTAAGGTGAAGGTTAACGATCCTAATAATTTTGAAATTACTAAAAGTGATGCGATTGCTCAAACGTTGTTCGAAAATTTAGCTTTTGTAGCTATTGGTGGCGTGGCTATTGGGATTATTACATTAATAGGTGCATCTATAGGATTGATGAATATTATGTTGGTTTCGGTAACAGAACGAACAAGAGAAATTGGTATACGTAAAGCTATCGGTGCAAATCCTAAAGTAATCCGCAGGCAATTCTTAATAGAAGCCGTGGTAATTTGTTTAATGGGCGGCACCTTTGGTATATTTTTAGGCATCGTTATCGGGAACCTGATTTCTTTGGCCATGGGTGGTTCATTTATAATCCCCTGGGCATTTATTATTGGTGGCTTTGGTATCTGCGTAGGTGTGGGAATTTTATCAGGTTACTATCCAGCTAAGAAAGCTTCGAGATTAGACCCTGTAGAGGCACTTCGCTATGAGTAAAAAACGCGTTAAGAAAATTAAAGCGTTTTATTAAGAAGTTGATGTTGCGTTAATAAAGTGTTCATCCCGCTGGTTAATAAGGAATTTTCTAATGCGGAAGCATGTTTCAAATGATGCATATCACTACCAATAAAATCTACCAAATGATGTTCAACCATTTCATCAGCAACCTTTTTTGCGCCAGAACCGTAATAACCCGTTAATGCAATAGAGTTTAATTGAAGCAAACATCCAGATGCTTTTATCTTATGAAGATTTTCTATTGAGGCATAATAATAAGGGTACCTTTCGGGATGTGCCAAAACCGGTGTGTATCCAGAATCCTGAATCAGTTTGATAACTTCAAAGAGATTTTGAGGTGCGTTGATAAAAGATAATTCAAATAAAACATACTGAGCACCAAAAGTTAAAACCTGCTTTTGTTTTATTTTTTTTTCGAGTGTTTCATCAAGATAATATTCAGCGGCAGCATCTACTTCTAAATCAATTTGTGCCTCAGCTAAACCATTTCTTAATATTTCCAACCCTCTTTTTATGGTATCGGGCGTATTTCTGAAATAATCGGCCATTACGTGTGGCGTAGCAATCAATTTATTAAAACCAAGCGACTTAAATTTTTGCGCCAGCAACAAGGAATCTTTTAAACTTTGTGCACCATCATCAATACCTGGAATAATATGAGAGTGCATATCCGTTCCGATAGTAGAAAAATCAAAATCAGGGCTTACTTTTTTCTTCTTAAATAATCCAAACATCTTAAACGATTACAGCGAATTAAATCTCTTTTGGCAAATCTGATGACTCAGCCAATGGCGCTAATTTAGAAGAATATATTTTACTTAGCAATTGATTCAGGTTTTCTGCCAAATCAAACTGTAAATCTTCGTGAAGCTTTTTATATTTATTTATAGTTACCTGGGTGGTTTTGATGTAAAAACTCGAAAAAAGGATTCCAAAATCACGATAACCAAAAAAAGATTTCTTGTACTCAACAGGGATTACACTTAATACGAAGATTTTCAGTTCTACTTCGCCTATGGAATCTTTGGTAACTTTGTAGAAATGATTAACGAGCGTTATCATTTTTCTCACTTTAGCCAAAGCTTCTTTTGCATTTAACTTTTTAAGTTCTGCAAGCTGGCTTTCAATATTATGCCTGATGTTTTCTTTGCGATAATCTAAATCGCTTTCATCTTCCAATAACTTAAAGTGAAGATGTTCGGTAAGCACTTTATCTTTTGCAATTAATCGCAATAACAATTTATCCTTTTCTTTTATCGGTAAATCAGTTATTGCGATTTTTAAATTTTTGTGCTCAGCAAGCTTCATTAAAATGGGTTTGCTTTAATATATTTTTCCCACTCCCATGCCGAACGCATCATCTCGTTTAAATCGAGTTCTGTTTGCCATTTCAACACTTCTTTGGATTTAGTTACATCGCCATATATCTGTTCAATATCACCTTCGCGTCTTGGACCGATTTGGTAATTCAGTTTTTCACCTGTAGAACTTTCAAAAGCATTAATAATTTCTAAAACTGTAGAACCTTTACCCGTACCTAAATTAAATACTTCATAATTGCTTTCGGCTTCGCCGGATGCTAAACGCTTAACCGCAGCCACATGTGCTTTTGCTAAATCTACCACATGGATATAATCGCGAATTGCACTACCGTCTGGCGTGTTGTAATCGTTACCATGAACCACAATCGGGCCACGTTTGCCTATTGCAGATTGTGTTATAAACGGCACTAAATTAGCAGGAACACCGTTTGGTAATTCGCCAAGTAAGGCCGTTTTATGTGCACCAACCGGGTTAAAATAACGCAAAGCGATAACATTTAAATCTGGTGTAACGGCAGCAGTTTCCACTAAAATTTCTTCTGCAATTTGTTTAGTATTACCATAAGGCGATTCTGCCCTTTTAACCGCAGCAGATTCTGTTACCGGTAAACTATCTGGTTGCCCGTAAACAGTACAAGATGACGAGAAAACAAAATTTGTTTTATTGAAAGAATTTAACAGATTAATTAAGCTGAAAAAATTGTTTCGGTAATACTTTAATGGATTTTGAACAGATTCGCCAACCGCTTTTGATGCCGCAAAGTGAATAATACCCGAAATATCTGTTTGTTCGGCTGCAAAAGACTTTACTTTTGCTTCATCGCATAAATCAAACTGATGAAACTCTGGCTTTGAACCAATAATTTTCTCAATCTGATCTAGAATTTTGATGTCTGAATTGGATAAATCATCAACAATTACAACTTTAAAACCTGCATTATGCAGCTCTACTACTGTATGGGAACCAATGTAACCCGTACCGCCGGTAACTAAAATTTTAGACATTCTTATCTATTATATTTTTGGAAATCTTTATGCTCAATTTTTGCCAAAGCCTCTTCTGGTAGAGATTTGAAATAGTCGTAGGTAATTTTTAAACCTTCTGCTCTGCCAACTTTAGGTTCCCAACCAAGCAAAGCTTTAGCTTTTGTAATGTCTGGCCTGCGTTGTTTTGGATCATCTTGTGGTAGTTCTCTATAAACAATCTTTTGTGATGTTCCGGTTAGCTTGATAATTTCTTCGCAAAATTGTTTAATGGTAATCTCATCAGGGTTTCCAATGTTTACCGGCTGAGCATAATCACTCATCAACAAACGGTAAATTCCTTCAATTAAATCATCAACGTAACAGAAAGAACGGGTTTGGGTTCCATCCCCAAAAACGGTTAAATCTTCTCCTCTTAAAGCCTGGCCAATAAAAGCCGGCAAAACACGACCGTCATTAAGTCGCATTCTTGGTCCATAAGTATTAAAAATTCTTACAATTCTGGTTTCTACACCATGGAAAGTATGGTAAGCCATGGTTATCGCTTCCTGAAAACGTTTAGCTTCATCATAAACACCTCGTGGCCCTACCGGATTTACATTACCCCAATATTCTTCTGGTTGCGGGTTAACACTTGGGTCGCCATATACTTCAGAAGTTGAAGCAATTAACATTCTGGCACCTTTTGCTCTTGCTAAACCTAATAGATTATGTGTACCCAAAGAACCAACCTTTAAAGTTTGGATTGGAATTTTTAAATAATCAATCGGGCTTGCAGGCGATGCAAAATGAAGGATATAATCTAAACTGCCTGGAATGTGAACGAATTTTGAAACGTCATGATTATAAAACTCGAAGTTCTCCAGATGGAAAAGGTGTTCGATATTAGATAAATCACCGGTTATCAAATTATCCATTCCAATAACATGATAACCTTCTTTTATAAAGCGATCGCAAAGGTGTGAACCTAAAAAGCCTGCCGCTCCTGTAATTAATATTCTTTTTGTGCTCATCTTAATCAATCAGTTTACGGCCAATGCTGTTATAATAATATCCTAAATCAATCATTTTATCTAAATCGTATAAGTTACGACCATCAAAAATTACTTTATTTTTTAATACTGATTCGATTTTATCGAAATCAGGATTTCTAAATACCGACCATTCTGTTGCAATTAAAAGTGCATCTGCATTTTCTAAAGCTTCATATTGGTTTGTAGCATATTTAACTTTATCACCAATTAAATTTCTCACATTTTCAACACCTTCCGGATCAAAAACCGTAACTGTTGCACCATGTTTTACCAAAGCATCAATAATGTACAAAGCCGGCGCTTCGCGGATATCGTCAGTTTCTGGTTTAAAAGCTAAACCCCAAAGTGCAAAGTGTTTGCCATTGATGTCGTTTTTGTAGTATTTTAAAAGTTTATCAACCAAAATTGTTTTCTGGCGTTCGTTAACCTCCATTACAGATTTCAGAATTTGAAAATCATAAACATTTTCATCGGCAGCCTTAACTAAGGCCTGAACATCTTTAGGAAAACATGAACCACCGTAACCAATTCCCGGGAATAAGAAACGTTTACCAATTCTATCATCAGAACCAATTCCACGTCTTACCGCATCTACATCTGCACCAACCAATTCGCAAAGGTTAGCAATCTCGTTCATAAAAGTAATTTTTGTTGCCAGGAAAGAGTTTGCAGCATATTTTGTTAATTCAGATGAGCGCTCATCCATAAACAAAATTGGGTTACCTTGACGAACGTATGGACCGTAAAGGTCTGTCATTAGTTTTTTAGCACGCTCGCTTTTTGTACCGAGTACAACACGGTCAGGCTTCATAAAATCTTCAACTGCTACGCCTTCACGTAAGAATTCTGGATTTGAAACCACATCAACCACAACGTCTGTATTTTCAGCAAATACGGCTCTAACTTTATCAGCTGTACCAACTGGTACTGTTGATTTATTTACAATTACTTTGTAGTCTGTAATAATTTTAGAGATATCTTTTGCAGCGCCTAAAATATAAGAAAGGTCTGCGGCACCATCTCCACCCGGAGGCGTTGGCAGAGCCATGAAAATAATCTGCGCCTCGGCAATAGCATCAGCAAGATTAGTTGTAAAATGTAACCTGCCTTGCTCAATATTTCTATGAAAAAGCAAATCCAAACCAGGTTCGTAAATTGGAACCTGACCCTCTTGCATTTTCTTAACCTTGGCCTCATTTATATCTACGCAGATAACATTATTTCCAGTTTCTGCTAAACATGTTCCGGTAACTAAACCTACATATCCTGTACCTACTACAGCTATTTTCATATTATATTTATAGGGGAATTTAAGTAATTTCGTTTTATCTTGCCACGAAGATAATAAAATCCAACAAATGCTTTTACTTTATATATTAGGAATTAAAATTTATAGCTTATTAATTTGGATTTTTTCATCTTTTAACCAAAAAGCAGCGTTATTTATACGCGGTAGAAAACAGATTTTCAGAAAGATAGCCGAAAAAACTAACCCAGCAGATGAAAATATCTGGTTTCATTTTGCCTCATTAGGCGAATTTGAACAAGGCAGACCAGTTCTTGAAAAAATCAGATCGAATCATCCCAAAAAGAAAATGATTATCACGTTTTTTTCTCCTTCGGGATATGAAATAAGAAAAGATTATGCACTGGCCGATGCAGTTTTTTATCTACCGATTGATACCAAAAAAAACGCTCAAAAATTTATTGAATTGGTAAAACCAGAAATGGCAATCTTTACCAAATATGAATTCTGGTATTTTTATTTTACTGAACTTAAAAAAAGCAACATTCCATTATATTTAATTTCGGGAATTTTTAGGCCAAATCAAGTTTTCTTTAAAAAGTATGGTGCATTTTATCGCAATATTCTAAAATCGGTAACTCATTTTTTTGTTCAGAATAAAGAAAGTGAGCAGCTTCTTAATTCAATCAATATAAAATCAACAACTGTAAGTGGAGATACCAGGTTTGACCGCGTTTATGAAAACGCCATTAACCCTAAACAACTACCTATTATTGAAAATTTTTGTGGAGATACAAACACGATAATATGCGGCAGTACCTGGCCGGAAGATGAAAAACTAATCGCTAAACTCTCTTCCAAACATCCAGGCTGGAAATTTATTATTGCTCCACACGAAGTAAACGACAATCATATTGAAGCTATAGAAAGATTGTTTATAAATTCTATTCGTTTCTCCAAGCTTAACAGTAGCGGGTTAAAGCCATCAAATATTTTAATCATTGATAATATTGGTATGCTTTCTTTTCTATATCAATATGGAAAACTGGCCTATATTGGCGGAGGTTTTGGTGCAGGAATTCATAATACTTTGGAAGCCGCAGCATTTGGATTACCCGTTATTTTTGGCCCGAAGTATCATAAATTTCAAGAAGCTAAAGATTTGATTGCGATTGATGCAGCAAAAAGCATCTCCAATTACGAGGAACTTTTAGTTGCTTTTGATTATTTAAAAGCAAACAAAAAATCTTCGGCTGCTGCCGAAGATTATGTTTTACAAAATAAAGGTGCTACTGATTTAATTTTAGCAGAATTTTTTGCAAATTAATGTATCATCCCAGCCAAAGCATCAATAAATTTTGGGTTATCGTTTAAGCTTTCGACTAACTGAACATGTTCACCACCCAATTCTTTAAATTCTTCGTGATATTCGACCGTTATTTCGTATAAAGTTTCTAAACAATCGGCAACAAAGGCCGGACTAAAAACCAACAATCTTTTCTTGCCTTCGGATGCGAGCTTCTTCAAAACATCAGTTGTGTATGGTTGTACCCAAGGCTCTTTTCCTAAACGAGACTGAAAACAAACGGTATATCTATCTTTTGAAATACCAAGTTCCTGGGCAATTAATCTTGCCGTATCATGTCCTTGTGCCGAATAGCAAAATTTATTGGTGTCGTTTAATGTTTGACAGCAATCTTTATTCTTTAGGCAATAATTTCCGGTATGGTCACATTTTAAAAGTTGCCTTTCGGGTAAACCATGGAAACTGAATAAGATATGATCGTATGTTTCCGGATTGTGTTTTCTAGCATTTTCTGCAAAAACCTCAATCATCAACTTATTATCGTGGAAAGAGTTTACAAAAGAAATGGGCGGCACCGTTGGCCATTTGCTAACCAATTCCATTACCAGCTGAATTACTGAGCCAGAACTTGCCGATGCGTATTGAGGAAAAAGTGGAATAACTTGTATACTTTCTACCAGGCCTGCTTTTAAATTTGCCAATGCAGTTTCAATTGATGGGCTTTGATAACGCATCGCTAATTCTACATGGTAGGCTTCGCCCAATTTTTCCTGAAGCATTTTAGCCTGAATTCTACTGTAATGTAAAAGCGGTGAGCCATTTTCATTCCAGATTTCTTTATATAATTTTGATGTTTTCGGGCTTCTAAAAGGCACAATGATACCTTTAACCAATAGAGTTCTGTTAAATTTTGGGATGTCAATCACCCGTTCATCCATTAAAAACTGATCTAAATATTTTCTCACATCAGCAGTTACAGGGCTATCTGGAGTTCCTAAATTAACTAATAAAATTCCTTTTTTGCTCATCTTTAAAAATCAAGTATTATGCCTAATGTTGGCAAGATATTGCCTCCACTATTGTTTAAAAGTTTCGTTTTAAAACGTGATGGGTCGCCTGCTAAATCCTGTGGATTACCACTGGCATCTCTATCAAGTACTAAAGCCGGTTGAAGTTGATATTTGTTATATGTTACATTCTGTATATCTAAATACAGGTTAAAGTTAAATTTCTTAAAAGGAAATTTTTTATCTACCCTAACATCCAGTTGGTAAAAGTTTGCCAGGCGTAAAGAATTTAGTTGGTCGAAATCTCTAACGCCTTCTGGTAATACGCTATAACTTGTTTTTAAGGATGAAAAAGGCGCATCAAAAGGTGTGTAGGGGCTTCCTCCGCTAAATCTAAACTTAGCACCAGCTTCCCAATTTCCTTTAAATACTTTACCAGCTGTAGCACTTAAAATGTACCTGCTGTTCCAGCTCGATTGAACGTAAATATTTCTTTTATCCTCAAATTCACTTCTAAATAAAGTTAAAGCAAAAATACCGTAAAAACCTTTGGTTAGGCGTTGCTGAGCAAAAAACTCAACACCGTAACTTCTGCCATCTGTTTCCCCAACTACTCTTGAATTTCCGACCACACCAAAATCAGCACCTAAATTAGCAAGCGGTACAGTATCATTAAGTTGTTTAAGTAGCGGGTATTTCGAATATCGTTTGTAAAATCCTTCTATAGTAAATTTGGTGTTTTTTAAGCTGTTGTATTCTAAACCAACAACAAAATGGGTTGATTGTATGTAATTAACATTTTTATTGAGCAAAGGCGAGCCGGTATTTTCTCGGTAACCCAAAAGTGTATAAGCAGGCAATTGATAGTAAATTCCAGTATTAAAGTTAAAACTGAACTTTTCTGTAAAACTGTAAGATGCCGAGAATCGGGGCGAAAAGGTTTTAAACGGATTGTTCATCTGCTTAGCATAGTTGCTTCCATCTATCCTAAAACCAGTCGACAAGTTTAACTTATCCTCTAAATATGAAGCGCTAACTTGCGCAAAGGCGCCGTACTTAATTAAGTTTAATTCAGAATTATAACTCTGCAAGCCTGTTGGTAAAAAAACGGCGTTTTGCACATTGTAATTGCCTGTTTCTGCTCCAACACCAAAATTTATTTTGTAAATACCTTCTTTTGATGAATTTTCAAACCGAAACTTATTTTCCGTTTCTTTTGAAGAATAGGTTAAGGTTTTTAATTTTGACTCATCATTATCCTGAAATTTATCGGCACTGGTATTTAAATAATTCCTGCTAAGCACTAAGGTTGAAAAACCACGCTCACGGTAATTTTTATAAACTGCACCGATTGTATAATTATCCTGACTGTTTACCGGGATAACCGATAAGGTATACAAGTTTTCTTCCGTTGGGTCGGCGTCAAAATTAAGTTTAAACCGGTCTACAGCACCTAAACCTAAAATGGTAAGCTCGTTTTTTGTATTAAATTTAGTTTTTAACTTAAATTGAAAATCCTGATAAGAAGGCAAAAAAGGAAGACCAATAAGTTTGAATAATCCTTGCAGATACGATAGACGATAAGATGCTAATAATGTAGTTTTCTTACTTAGAGGCCCATCCATACTTAAGGCGAAATCACTTGAGCCAACCGTTAAAGATGCGCCAAGTTTATCGGCATTGCCATCTCTCTGTTTAAACTCAAAAACAGAACTTAAAGAATTTCCACGTGATGCAGGAAATGCACCTGAATAAAAATCTACCTCATTTATAAAATCTACATTAATTAAACCAACCGGACCGCCGGATGAGCCTTGTGTTGTAAAATGATTAATGTTTGGAATTTCTACACCATCAATAAAAAATCTGTTTTCATTGGGTGCACCACCTCTAATTATAATATCGTTACGAAAGCTTACAGGTACAGATACACCCGGGAGTGATTGAATTACTTTGGAAATATCTCTATTGCCGCCAGGATTTCTTTTAATTTCTGTAACACCGATGGTGCGTAAAGACAATGGGCTTTCAATTGGTTTAATGAAACGCTGCGATCGTATGGTTACCTCTCCTATTTCATTTTGGGCAGATTCTAAAGCTAAATTAATAATGCTCGGCTTAGCATTTGCTACCTGAACATCAAAAAATGTTTTATTTTGATAGCCAACAGCCCTGAACTGTATGTTGTAAACACCGGGTTTTAATCCAGATATTGAATAATTACCTAAAGTATCGGTCTGCGTACCAACATTTGTACCTTGCAAAATAACAGTTACCGCTCCGAGCCCTTCATTGGTGTAAACATCACTAACTTTTCCTTTAATTACACCGTTTTGTGCAAAAGCGAAGGTACTTAGCAAAAGAAAAAAAATGAGCAAGAAATGTTTCTTGTACATGCGTATTTTTAGATGGTTTTAAAATGGCTAAGACAGTTTATTGGAAGCAAAAATACTATTTTACGGTATGATAAAAGCATCCTTATATTAAAGCGAGAAACATATTTAGGTAAAATATTAGGCTTTTTGCTGATGTAGTTTCCACCAGGGAACTGATGGTTTTTGATGGTGTTCTAAATGATAACCAAAAAAATAACAGGTTATAAAAGCGATGAAATGATTTTTTGAGAGCGTTGATGAATGGAACTCGTTATCGTGCTCGCCTTTATGAGGCACATAAGTTCCAAAATAAAACAACTGAAAAGTACTTAGTAGTGATGGAAGCACCCAAAACATCAACAAGTTGGCTTCATTAACCCAAATTTTTAACACATTGTAAGCTATAGCCATAATAACCAACTGTATAATGCTTACGTAATTCATCATAAAACTGAAATACCATTTCCAAAATCCGTGTGGCGCATAATCTGGATCGTGTTCCGTATGTACATGCTTGTGGTGGTCATGGTGTTTTGCCAGCAGGCGATTGTAAAAAAAGCCCGCGTACAAAAATACAGATACATAACCCAATAAATTATTAATTTTTTTATCACCCGAAATGGTTCCATGCATAGCATCATGAGCTGTAATAAACAAGCCTGTGTATAAATGCATCTGGATGAAAACCATTAAATATACTAATGGATTGTACCAGGAAAAATTCCAGTTTAAAAGAAAATACAGTGAGGTAAACCAAAAAACAATTATGGTTAGTGCAACTAAAACACCAATATTTTTATTAACTGTTTTCAATTAAGGTTAAGGTTACTTATTAGGTAAACAGTTTTAGAGAAGATTTGATTTTAAAATCTGCTTAATACTGTTCTAATTCAGCTTTTACATTTTCCATTAGCCACATTGGTGTAGAGGTTGCCCCGCAAATACCAACTTTATCATTACTGGCAAACCAGTTTTTATCAAGTTCTTCTACATTAGAAATGAAGTAAGAGTTTTGGTTAAATTTCTTACAAACATCATACAGCACCTTACCATTTGACGATTTCTTGCCCGAAACAAATATAATTTTATCGTAATGGCTTACAAAATTTTCAAGCTCTTCGTATCGATTAGAAACCTGCCTGCAGATGGTATCGTTTGCTTTAACTTCATAACCGCGGCCTAACAAATCATTTTTGATGCTGTAAAATTTATCTACACTTTTTGTTGTTTGGCTGTAAAGGGTAAATTTAGAAGGCAGCTCTACATTATCTAGCTCTGCTAAATCCTGAAAAACGATTGCTTTCCCATCTGTTTGTCCTTGCAATCCAATAACTTCAGCATGGCCATGTTTTCCAAAAATTAAGATTTGCTCATCATCATCATGTGAATTTTTAATCCGGTTTTGGAGTTTCAAAACTACCGGACAAGAAGCATCTATAAGTGTTAAATTATTATCAAGCGCTAACTGATAAGTAGAAGGTGCTTCGCCATGCGCCCTTATAAGCACTTTTTCATTATTCAGGGTTTTTAAAACCTCATGGTCGATGATTTTTAAGCCCTTTTTTGTTAAACGTTCAACTTCTTCATCATTATGCACAATATCACCCAGGCAATATAAACGCCCTTCGTTTTCTAAAATATCTTCTGCCATTTCAATTGCGTAAACAACGCCAAAGCAGAAACCCGAAGCTTTATCAATAGTGACTTGTAAATTATAACTCATTGTGCTACAAAATTAAGCAAAATATCCTATCATCTTGTTATGTATAAAACAACAAAGAATATCAATTGAGAAATATACATGGTTGTGCCAATAAATTTCTGTTGTTTTAGGCCTAAAGCGTAATAAAACTTGAGCAAAATTACCGAAACAATAAACCAGGCCAGAAAATTTTGAGCCGGTATTATGTTTTTATCCCAATGCCAGTAGTCGAATTTAACGGCAATAGGCTCTAAAAAAAAGTCTAACAAAATTAAACAGAACCCGCCTAAAAGTGATGCCAGTATTCCATTTCTAATTTTAAAACTCCTAATCATTTGTCCGGCGCTAAAAATTAAAATAACCCAGTTTACGCCCATTAATAAAGGCACACTGGCAAGCTTAAAACCCAGCGTGGAACCATAAGCGTAACTACCAAAAATTTTCCCAGTTTTTACGCCTAATACTTCGACTAAATAACCACAAATAAAAACGCCACAAATAAAGAGTAATAATCTTTTCAAGTCGGCGTTGTAAGAAAAAATGATAATGGCAAACATCAGCAATAAATGAAACGGCACAAGCTTCATAAAATATGGCTGCAATAAGGGAATTAAGAATCCTGTTAAACCAACCAAATGAAAAATGATAATAACAGCAACCGCTATTTTCTTTTTTCTTAAATCTGCTTGATTAATCTGCCCTTCCATGTTCCGGTTTTAAATAAATGCTTTTTTATTGATATTAATGATATTAGCAAATAGAACAGCATTTGTAAAGGATGTAAAACTAAATTAAGTAAAACGTTCTGTCCTGATAAAAATGATATCATCAATCTGCTTAAAATAACTAATGTTAAGGGTAATGCAAGTAGTGATAAATCGAAATTCAGAATTAAAACTATTGGCCATGCAATAACCAAAAGTTGGTAAATTAGTAATATTATGATGTTATTACCAAAACCTGCTAGTAAATTTTTACTAAAGCCATTTATGCATTCGCTGAGATTTTTGTACATCCGACAGTAAATTAAGCCATTAGCCAAAAGTGCTTCGGCTTTAAAATCTTTTTGCTTTACCAGTTTCATAATCTCTACATCCTCCACAATTTTATTTTTAACGCTCTCGTGCCAGTTGTTATCCTGGTAATTTGAAGCTTTGAAAAACATACATTGCCCACTTGCAGCAGAAAATGCCGGATTATCAGAAACTCGAACTAATCTTAATGGTAGCAAATTCAATAAAATGAAATGCATCAAAGGCACAGTAAGTTTTTCACCAAAACTTAGCATAATCTGATTAGTAAAAACGCTGAGCAAACTCAATCCACCGTTTTCCATTCGGAAAATTAAGCTATTTATAAAGCCCTTTTTAATTTCTTCATCAGCATCCAAAAACAAAAAGTAATTTCCGCTGGCCTGTTTAGATAGCTGATGGCAGGCATAATTTTTACCAAGCCATCCTTTTGGTAATGCTTCGCCATGATATATACTGAATTTATCGTTCTCCTCGCAAAAAGACGCAACCAGATTATAAGTATTATCACTACTATCATCATCGAGCACTAAAACCTCATAATTTTGATAATCTTGTTCTTTAATGGATTGCAATAAGCCAATTATATTTTCAGCTTCGTTTCTTGCCGGTATTAAAATTGAAACCTTATAATCGTAATGTTTAACCGTGCGGGGAAGTTTTGGGTTAGAAAGAAAATTGAATACAGTAACCGAAAACCTGATAACCAGAAAAATTAATGCTGCGTAAATAAAAACCGTCATTCTTTAATTTGTGTCTGTTTAACAAGCGATGTATTATAATGTTTATTGTAAGCGCTCTTTAAAAGTTGCAAACTTATATATTCTTCAGTATCCCAATTATGGAGATACATAAATACGGATGGTTTTCTACTGGAAAAATAATCGATAAACGTTGCAGCAAAAATGATATTTATCTTTTTATTGCTCGAGTTTATCATCTGCATAACCCCCTTTTCAAAATTTATTTCCTGAGCATGATTAGAATGCAACTTCCCCTGCGGGAACACAAGCACGAGATTATTCGGGTTGCTTAAAAGTTCTCCCGCATAGCTTAAAGTATTTAAAACATCTTTACCTCCGCTAGAGGTTGCAAAGGCACCAAGGTATTTCAGAAAGCTCACTTTATGGTAATTTTCTGCATTTACCAGAACATGAAATTCTTTTTTAAAGACAATTTTATTCAAATAAAAAATAAAAAAACCATCCCACCAGCTAAAATGATTTGCAATAATTAAGATAGAAGAATCTCGTTGAAATGAAACAGAATCGTGTTTAAAAGACGTAAAATCTTTCTTGATTATAAATTTTATGTACCAGGTAAAAAACCTGTAGATTATCGTATTTTTTTTGGGAAGGTACATTTAGGGAAATTGCAAAAAATTGGGCTTAATTGCAAGTAATGCTTTTGTTTTCTGGTAAATAAGAAATGTTAATTTAACTCAAATAAACACGGTCTTCTTCGCCTTCAACATCCATTACCACATCTACATGTTCTTTTAAAATTGTAGCAAGCTCTAAGCCAACAAAATCTGTAGCAATAGGGAAAATTTTATGACTTCTATCTACCAAAACTACTGTGCGTATTTTTTTATGAGGTGTATTTAAGAAAACGCCTAAACCATAAGCCAGTGTTTTACCGCTGTTTAAAACATCGTCAACCAGAATAATTACTTTGTTTTTCCAATTACTTTCGTTTAAATCTGTTTTGGCAATAAGCTTACTGCTTTCTTTTTCTAAATCTATTCTTAATAAAATGATTTTAAGCGACGAAATTTTTTTTAAAACTTTCTCTAACCTTATGGCAAGTTTATATCCCCTATCCCAAATACCGGCCAGCACAATCTCTTTCTCATTCAAGTTATCTTCAAGAATTTGATATGCAATTCTATCTATTTTTTGCTGAATTTGTTTTTTATCAAGAATTAGTACCTGAGATGTTGCCATTTGTATAAAAAGGTTTGATTACAAAAAGAACGATTTTAAGGATGAAATTCAAACTATTTCAAAAATAATTTCTACGAACTGCAACGTTTGCGATTAGTGTACGTCTAATCAATAACCTAAAACATTAAATTTATACTCAAACAATCTTTAACGCAATAAGAAACCATCATGATTTTCAAACCAAGAAACGGAATGAATAATCTTAGAGCCTTAAAAAACCATTAAAACAAATTATAAACAGATGAAAAACTTATTCAAAACATCAGCATTGCTGATATTATTTCTGATTACAAATAATTATGTAAGTGCCCAGGAAAATAAACATGTTGCAATTAAAAACATTAGCAGCGTAACTGTAAGCAGCGGCATCGATTTATATTTAACGCAAGGCAATACCGAAAACCTTGATATTAAATCATCAGAAGATTTACTTAAAAATGTTGTTGTAGAACAGAACGGCGGCAATTTAACCATCAAAGTTAAAGAGGGTTTAAATTGGAGTAGCATGTTTAGAAACCAAAGCATCAAAGCTTATTTAAGTTTTAAAACATTAAATGCTTTAACCGCATCCGGCGGAAGTGATGTTTTCAGTCAAAATCAAATTAAAGCAGATAAAATTGCCATTCGTTCATCAGGCGGTAGTGATGTAAAACTAAACCTTGTTTGTAAAGATATACAAATACAAAGCAGCGGCGGTAGTGACGTAAAATTAACCGGAAAAGCAGAAAATATGGTACTACAAACTAGTGGCGGTAGCGATGTTAATGCATACGATTTCCCGGTGGAATATGCTAAAGTTTCAGCTTCTGGAGGTTCTGATGCAAATATAAATGTAACTAAAGGATTAGAGGCAGGTGCTAGTGGTGGCAGCGATGTGCATTACAAAGGCAGTGCTTCTTTAAAGAAAACATCATCATCAAAAAGTGGCGATGTAACTAAAGTAAATTAGTTAGTTTTAGGTTTAATTTAATTTACTGGTGCTGTTTTGCGGATACAAAACAGCACTTTTTTTATTTATACGGGAAGTAAACAAAATTTGCCCCTTCCGGAACGATTACAAAAACGCACATAAAATCTTCTGGTTTTTTGTAGGCTTTTAAAAATTGCTCTTTTCTTTCTTTATTAATGATGCCCTTTTCTACAAACTCTTCCAGTGTAGAAGCCTGAATAGTCCAATCCGTATTTAATTCCTCTCGGTTTAAAATAATCTCGCCCAGGCTAACTTCATGCTGATGTGCAATAAATATCGGATAAGCAGAAATACCTTCAACCATAATTTCAACCGCAACTTCTTTAATCGCTTCAGAATAAAATTCTAAATCTTTCTCTAAGCTAATTAAAGGGCTTTCAACCTTCTTCGGTGTTCCATCATCTTCAGGTTTCGCACTTAATAATTCTTCTCTATCCATCTTTCTTAATTTTGATTGAATGAATTATTGAATGAGTGATTGGGTTTGATTTACTAAATCTAAAATTCTCTTATTCACTAATTCTATCATTAATTATCTTATCCTTTTAATTTCAATAATACCACATTTTCTACGTGTTGCGTATGCGGAAACATATCAACAGGTTTTATTCTGGCTACATCATATTTATCCTTCAATAGTTCTAAATCTCGGGCTTGCGTAGCAGCATTACAACTTACATACACAATCTTTTCGGCTTCCATTTCTAATAAACGTTGCACAACATCTGTATGCATACCGGCCCTTGGTGGGTCGGTTATCACCACATCAGGTTTGCCATGCGCTGAAATAAAATCTGAAGTAAGAATGTCTTTCATATCACCTGCATAAAAAATGGTATTGTTAATCCCATTTAAGGTTGAATTAAACTTGGCATCTTCTATCGCCGTTGGCACATATTCAACACCAACAACCTGCTTTACATCTTTAGCAATAAAGTTTGCAATTGTACCTGCACCAGTATATAAATCGTACACCAATTCATTACCAGTAAAACCGGCAAACTCTCGGGTAATTTTATACAATTTAAAAGCCTGTTCAGAATTAGTTTGATAGAATGATTTTACACCAATTTTAAATTTGATGCCATCCATTTCTTCAAAAATATGATCGCGACCAGCAAAAACATTTACATCCTGATCAAAAATGGTGTCGTTTTTCTTTTGGTTGATGATATACAACAACGATGTTATTTGAGGGAATTCTGCCTTTAAAAAATTCATTAAACCGTTTACTTGTGCTTCTTCGGGATAAGCAAAAACAACCGCCACCATAACTTCTCCAGTTGTAGATGTTCTGATAATCAAATTACGCATAACACCTTCGTGGTTTCTTAAATCGTAAAACGATAACTCGTTCTTCAGAGCATACTTCCTGACAGCATTTCTAATCTGATTTGATGGCTCATCTTGCAGATAACAGTGCTCAATATCTAATATTTTATCAAAACGCAACGGAACATGAAATCCCAAAGCATTCATATCGAAATCCTCATCCTTATCCACATCAACTTTTTCAAGCCAGCGTTTATTCGAAAAGGTAAATTCTAATTTATTACGGTAATATTTATTTTTAACTGAACCTAGAATCGGTTCTGCTGATGAGGTATCTACTTTACCGAGTCGCTGTAATGCAGCCTCAACATTTTTTTGTTTAAATTTTAACTGAGCATCGTAACCCATGTGTTGCCATTTACAGCCGCCGCATGTTCCAAAATGAGCACAAAATGGTTCGGTACGCAGGTCAGATTGCTCATGCAATTTCTCTATAATAGCCTCGGCAAAGTTTTTTTTCTTTTTGGTTAACCGAACGTCAACCACATCGCCAGGCACAGCTTTATCAACAAAAATCACCAATTCATCGGCTTTGCCAACACCTTTTCCCTCTTCTGCAATATCTATTATTTGTACGTTTGGAATTATAGTTACCGTACCAGGTTTTCTTCTACTCATTATGCCGCAAATATAAGGCTAAAAGCTGAAAGACTAAAGTTGAAAGAACAGGACAGAATGATTACAAATAAATCAGAAAAATAGGATGTATGAATTTATTAGACCGGTGAGTCTAACACAGATTATTAATTGATGAAAAATTATTTGCCAATAAATTTAAGCGCCGAAGCCCAAAAGCCTAACCAATTAAATTGAAGATCAAATTTTTCATCAATAGATACCGAGATTTCTAAAATTTCATTACTCATAACAAAAACGCTCCTATTTTTACAATAATACAAATTTTATACCAAAAACCGAAATGGTATAAATTAATTTTATGTTAAATTAATAGGTGTGTAATGTTGTTTTAAAATCAGGATTTTCGTAACTTAATATATAAATTCACCAAAAGGGAGGTTCACCATGAACGTAATCCGTAAAATTGAACATTGGGGAGATGTTCATCAAACAAAATGGCTTGATTTTTTGAGAATAATTTTAGGCCTTATAATTTTTGGAAAAGGCATTTCATTTATTAGTGATACCAACACATTGCAAAACCTAATAACGCAGAACAATGTTTTTGGCTTTTCTAGCGTTTTAATTAGCGTTGCCATACACGTAGTTGCCTTCGCTCATTTGGTTGGCGGCATACTCATCACTTTAGGATTAGTTACCCGATTTGCAGCAGTAATCCAAATGCCCATTTTACTTTGCGCCGTATTTTTCGTGAATATTTTGCAGGGCTTTTCAATGCTTAATTCTGAGCTTTGGTTATCTGTGATAGTGTTGTTTTTGCTCATTTTATTTTGGGTAATTGGCTCAGGCCCATTATCTGTTGATGAAGGTTTAAAGCACAAAAAGGGCAAGCGTTACGAATAAGGTTTAGGCGTAATTTACAATCCCAACAATCTTTCTAAATGATGATATTGAATGCCAAAATACGCCTTGCTGTCTTTGATTTTTTGAAGGATTTCCTTCTGTGTTTCATTTATCGGACTTCCGACTAAAGACTTTTGATTTTTTTTTATCCCAACAACTAAAACATTTTTGGGTGTATGCGCATCAGAGATAAATTCCAACACCTTAGTTTTATAACCAAAATACTCTAAAATTAACGCTCTAATTCCATCTGTAACCATCTCAGCCTGGCGCTCTAAAAAGATTCCGTATTTGGTTAAAAATGAAACATCATTCTTAACTTTATTTTGCTCAATTTCCCTGCGGATTTGTTTGTGGCAGCAAGGTGCAACAACAATTAATTCGGCATTTGCCTTAATGCCTTTAAAAATCGCATCATCTGTTGCGGTATCGCATGCATGAAGTGCAATTAATAAATTCACATCATTTGCATCAAAATCCTGAATCGAGCCTTCTGCAAATTTCAGTTTTTCAAATGAAGATTCAGAAGCAACGCGATTGCACAAGTCAACCATATCTTTTCGGTATTCTACACCAATTACTTCAGAATCCAGTTTTAAAACTGAATGCAAATAATCGTACAAAGCAAAAGTTAAATATCCTTTACCAGAACCCATATCGGCAACTTTGCTTATTGTACCTTCAGGTAATTCTTTAATTAAAGAACTTAAAATTTCTATATAATGATTTATCTGCCTGAATTTATCTTGTGCATTTTTGTAAACCTTTCCTTCTGTATCCGTAATTTTAAGTGCGTTTAAATAAGCTTTAGAACCAGGTTTGATTAATCTTTCCTTTTCCTTATCGTGGCTTAGTTCAGGTAATTTTTTGTTAGATGATTCAATTGTCCTGAAAACGATTTTTTTATTAATCAATTCCTCTAAAATGTGGTCGTTTTGCGTGGTAATTAAAGTCGCAATTTTGAATCCATTATCCAGATAATCAGAAATCATTTGAATTCCTTCGTCTAGAGCAAAGTTTTTAACGATATCTCGAGTTTTATATCTAAAAGTTAAGGCTAATTTATCATCACGCTTAATAATTACTCTTCTAACCAAAATCTGTTTTAATCCCTCTTCGTTTCCACGATAATTGCCGAGCGAAATTTTAACAAATGTCTGCATTTTCAGGCTTTCGTTAATCTTGATTGCAAACTGTTCGATATATTCTGATACTTCCATCCTCTATAAAAAATACAAAGATAAATAAGTTTGCCAAGCAATGGCTATGTTGGAATGATTGTAACACTCAAAAGACTTTCTAAAATGATAAGCCCGAAATTTATTGAAAATTATTTAACCAGCACTCCGCTAATACGATTTAGCGATAACTATGCAGTTTTTATCTATAACCATTCCAAAAAGAAGATTTGCCGTATAAATACTTTTATTTAAAAAAATTAAGCCTTAGATTAGAAATTCAATTTAATCTATTTCCTATTCATGAGTGACTTTCAAATAAAAAAATCGCCCACTGTTTACGATGCCATAGTTGTTGGTTCGGGTGCTGGCGGTGGGATGGCAGCCTACGTGTTAGCAAATGCCGGGCAAAAGGTTTTAATGCTCGAGGCCGGTCAGTATTTCGACCCCAGAATGGATTCTCACCAATTAAAATGGCCTTGGGAATCTCCACGTAGAGGTGCAGGAACGGTGCGGCCCTTTGGCGATTTTGATGCCTCTTATGGCGGCTGGGAACTTGAAGGAGAACCTTACACTCAAAAAAATAAAACAGAGTTTGAATGGTTTCGCTCACGTATGCTGGGTGGAAGAACAAACCATTGGGGCAGAATATCACTTAGAATGGGTCCGGTAGATTTTAAACCAACAGATGGTTTAACGGATGCATGGCCTATCACTTATGATGATGTGAAACCGTTTTATGATAAGGTTGACCGCATGATTGGAATTTACGGAACGGCAGAAGGCATCGAAAATGAACCCGATGGGATTTTCATGAAACCTCCTAAACCAAGATTAAATGAGCTATTCATAAAAAAAGGAGCTGAAAAAGCAGGTGTTAAAGTAATTACCGGCCGTGGCGCAGTAATGACAGAATCTATAAAAGGCAATAACGACCGTGCCCCTTGTTTTTACTGCGGTCAATGCGGTAGAAGTTGCAAAGTTTATGGAGATTTCTCTGCATCATCCTGCCTGGTAATACCGGCTGTAAAAACCGGTAATTTAACAGTAATTACCGATGCAATGGTTAGAGAAGTGATTACGGATAAAGATGGAAATGCTAAAGGTGTATCTTATGTTAATAGAAAAGACCTGCAAGAATATCAGGTTACCGGTAAACTCGTCATTTTAGGCGCTAGTGCCTGCGAATCTGCACGTATTTTATTAAATTCAAAATCATCAGCGCATCCGGGAGGTTTAGCCAACAGCAGCGGGGTTGTAGGTAAATATTTACACGATTCTACCGGTGCAGGTGTTTATGGTTTCTTACCTCAGTTAATGGATAGAAAACGTTATAATGAAGATGGTTTAGGCAGTGTTCACATTTATTCACCCTGGTGGCTCGATAATAAAAAGCTTGATTTCCCTCGCGGCTATCATATAGAATACGGTGGTGGTTTAGGTATGCCATCTTATGGATTTGGCGGCGGCGTTGCAAAAATGAACGGAATGGTACCAGATAGAAATGGTAACAAGAAAGAGGCTGGCGGTTATGGTAAATCATTAAAAGATGATTATCGCCGCTTTTACGGAACAAGTGTTGGTATGGCTGGTAGAGGAACTGCAATTGCAAGGGCAGATAATTATTGCGAAATAGACCCTGATGTGGTTGACAAATATGGTATTCCGGTATTAAGATTTAATTATAAATGGGCTAAAGAGGAAATTCTGCAAGCAAAACACATGCAAGAAACCTTTTTATCAATTATGAAAGAAATGGGCGCTGTTGTAACTTCAGAAATTCATGGAGCCGATACCAATTATGGCTTGCTAAATCCAGGTAAAATTATCCACGAAGTGGGAACAATTAGAATGGGTGATGATCCTAAAAAATCGGCATTAAATAAATATTGCCAGGCACACGATTGTAAAAATCTCTTTGTTGTTGATGCTGGCCCTTTTGTTCAACAAGGGGATAAAAACGCAACCTGGACTATTTTAGCATTGGCAATGAGGACTGCCGAATACATATTGGCTCAAAAGAAAAAACAAAACATTTAAGCATCATATTATGAACAGACGTGATTCACTAAAAGCATTAGGTTTAACAGCGATAAGTACGAGTGTTATAATTGATGCTTGTAAACAACCAGAAAGTAAAACAGAAGTTGCCCCTGCTACCGATGAAAAAGCTAGCGAGGCTGGGCGGGAACAATGGGAAATCGACAGAGATAAAAATCTTAACTCTGAAACTTTCTTTACTAAACATGAAATGGCAACCATTACAATTCTTGCCGATATCATTATCCCTAAAGATGATGTTTCCGGAAGTGCATCGGATGCTAAAGTGCCAGAATTTATAGAATTTATTGTTAAGGATATTCCTGAACATAAAGTTCCTATGCGAGGCGGTTTAAAATGGTTAGATATTTATTGCTTCAATAAATTCCAAAAATCATTTGCAGAAGCTACAGAAAAAGAAAGAATATCTGTTGTAGATGAAATTGCTTACCCAAAAAAGGCTAGGCCAGAAATGCTGCCTGGAGTTAAATTTTTCAATAGAATGAGAGATTTAACAGCTTCAGGTTTTTACACTACCGAAATGGGTGTAAAAGATATTGGTTACGTTGGGAATAGCCCTAACCAATGGGCAGGAGTTCCAGATGACGTGTTAAAGCAATACGGCATGCAAAACGTTAAAATATAATAAGCATAATTTACCGAAGCGTTCTTCAGCGCTTCGGTTTTTAGTTTTTGTTAGATGCTTTCTTATCCAATTTTTTATATTTTTTAAATCGCTTTGCGATAGAATACTGCCCCTTACTGGTTTGAGCTGTTACAATCAAATTAAAATCAAAATCCAATATATCCCCTTGGTTTAAAGTTATGTTTGATGCATAAACATCTGCAAGCATAGAACTTCCTTTAACATTAATTTGAATGCTTCCTCCATTATTTTTCAACCACTTACTTGATTCCTTTATGCCGAGATAAAGCCCTAATGAGTCATTTCCAATCCAAACAGTGGGTTCAATATTTTCCCAACTAGCCTGATTCCATCTAACAGTATCTGGTCTCATGTAGCTATCCTGCCCCAATCCTTTTAAATACCTGGCTACAGATTTTTCAAATGGAATATGAAAATTTACAGCAGCCAAATGGATATTATTTGTTGGTAGCAGACTAATTCTATATTTTATTAAGCCACTTGAGAGCATTTTACCATATACATTCATTTTTAAATTTGCCGATGTGCTCGTTGCTTTCCACACAATTGAATCCCTATTTTGTGAAACAACATCAAGGTTCAATACGGTCATTTTCTCCTGAGCCTTAGCAGATGTATAAAAATGAAAATGCATGGGTTCGTATAAAAGATGCTGAGGCTGGTCATTCCTTCCATCATTTTCGATGTTAGATTGCTTTGGAAGCCCATCAGCATTTAACTCAAATCTTATATTATTCAAAGAAATTACCTTGTCCTCTAATGATAACTGGCGAGATGGAATACCTTGTGCAAAGGTTTTTGAGGTATATAATAGCAAGCTGATGATAAAAGCTAATGTTCGCATTTTTTAATAATTAATTTGAAGTTGAATATAAACAAAAAAAGTCCTGCTCGTTAGAACAGGACTTTTTAAGATTTTAAAGTGAATTAAATTATTCTCCTTTAGGCTCTTCAGTAGCAGGAGCTTCTTCAGTAGTAGCTTCTGGTGCAACTTCTTCAGTAGTTTCAGCTTTAGCTTCTTTTGCTTTTGGAGCAGCTGTTGCTTTACTTCTACCACGACGAGTTGTTTTCTTTTCTTCTTTAGCCTCTACGTCTTTACCGTAAACTTCGTTGAAATCAACTAATTCGATTAAAGCCATTTCTGCATTATCACCTAAACGATTGTTTAATTTAATAATACGAGTATAACCACCCGGACGGTTAGCAACTTTCTCAGCAACTTCGCGGAATAAAATAGTTACAACTTCTTTATCTTGTAAGTAAGCAAATACTGTACGACGTGAGTGAGTAGTATCATTTTTTGATTTAGTGATAATTGGCTCAACATAAGTACGTAAAGATTTAGCTTTAGCTAAAGTTGTAGTAATTCTTTTGTGCTTAATAAGTGAAGTAGCCATGTTAGCTAACATCGCTTTTCTGTGGCTGTCGGTTCTGCCTAAGTGATTAACTTTTTTACCGTGTCTCATTGTTCTTTAATTAAGTGTATACCGTCTCTATCTCAGAGGGAATTATACACTGTGAAATAATAATTATTATAAAAGTATTAAGTTGTAAGTTTTACGTAATACGTACTACCTAAAACTTAAACAATTTTATTCTTCGTCCAATTTAAATTTAGACAGGTTCATACCAAATGACAAACCTTTTGATTTTACAAGTTCTTGAATCTCAGTTAAAGATTTCTTACCGAAGTTTCTGAATTTTAACATATCAGCAACGTCATAAGAAACTAAATCAGCTAAAGTGCGGATATCAGCAGCTTTTAAGCAATTTAAAGCTCTAACAGATAAATCCATGTCAACTAATTCAGTTTTAAGGATTTTACGCATGTGTAAAATTTCCTCATCAACTTCTTTAGTTTCTTCTTTAGCTTGAGATTCTAATACTAAATTCTCATCAGAGAATAACATAAAGTGTTGGATAAGAATCTTAGCCGCTTCTTTTAATGCTTCTTCAGGATGAATTGAGCCATCAGTAGAAATATCTAAAACTAATTTTTCATAATCCGTTTTTTGTTCAACACGAAAGTTTTCAATCGTGTATTTTACATTTTTCATCGGAGTATAAATCGAATCAATTGCGATAACACCTACAACAGCATCAGCAACTTTATTTTCTTCAGCAGGTACATAACCACGTCCTTTATTGATGGTTAATTCCACTTCCAAAGTAACAGATTTATCCATATTGCAAATAACATGCTCAGGGTTTAAAACTGTAAAGTTGTTAGAGAATTTAGTGATATCACCAGCCTTAAACTGATCTTGACCATTAACGATGATGAAAACTTTCTCAGTATCTCCAGAATCACCAGTCTTTTTAAAACGAACTTGTTTTAAATTTAAGATGATATCAGTTAAATCTTCTACAACACCTTTCATGGTAGAAAACTCGTGAGAAACGCCTGAAAAACGAATAGTAGTAATAGCATAACCTTCTAAAGAAGAAAGTAAAATTCTTCTTAAGGCATTACCAATTGTTACACCGAAACCGGGCTCTAAAGGACGAAATTCAAATGTGCCATCGAAATCTGTTGATTTCTGCATGATCACTTTGTCTGGTTTCTGAAATGCTAAAATTGCCATTTATATTTTTTTAAATTCGTTATTGAATATATAGTAACATGAAAAAAGTTAATTACCCTTTCGAGGTAATTAACTATTCTATTTATTACTTTGAGTATAACTCGATGATTAAGTTTTCCTTAATGTTTTCTGGAATTTCATCGCGTTGAGGATAAGTTAAGAACTTACCAGTTAAATCGCTTGCATTCCATTCTAACCAGGCAAATTTATTAATTGTTCTGCCTGAAACAGAGTTACTAATTGATTCTAATGATTTAGATTTTTCACGAACCGCTACAACATCACCAGCTTTTAACTGATATGAAGGGATATTTACAACTTCACCATTCACAGTTACGTGTTTATGGCTAACTAACTGGCGTGCACCAGAACGGGTTGTTGCGATACCTAAACGGTAAACTGTATTATCTAAACGTGCTTCTAATAATTGAAGTAAGTTATCACCAGTGATACCTGCACGTGAAGATGCTTTTTTAAACAAGTTACTGAACTGCTTTTCTAATACACCGTAAGTATATTTTACTTTTTGTTTCTCCATTAACTGGATTGCATACTCAGATTGTTTACCTCTTCTTTTTGAAACGCCATGTTGGCCAGGAGGATAATTTTTTCTGTCTAACACTTTATCAGGACCGAAAATTGGTTCTCTGAATTTACGTGCGATTTTTGATTTTGGGCCTGTATATCTTGCCATTTTTTTCTGTTTTTAAAGTATCATTCAGTCTGTAACTGAAGATTCTTAGCTTTAAAATTAATTAAACTCTTCTCTTTTTAGGAGGACGACATCCGTTGTGAGGAAGTGGCGTAATATCTTTAATAGATGTTACTTCAATACCTGCTACTTGTAAAGTTCTGATTGCAGATTCACGACCTGAACCCGGACCTTTTACAAACACTTCAACTTTACGTAAACCTAAATCAAACGCAACTTTACCACAATCTGAAGCTGCTTGACCAGCTGCATAAGGGGTGTTCTTTTTAGAACCTTTAAAGCCCATTTTACCAGCAGAAGACCATGAAATAGTCTGTCCGTTGTTGTTTGTTAAGGTAACGATGATGTTGTTGAAAGTAGCATTGATGTGTGCCTGACCAACAGGCTCAATTACAACGATACGTTTTTTGGTTACTTTTTTACTCTTAGCCATTTTATCTTTTAGATTTTAGATATGAGACTTGAGATATGAGACTTCCCCTACCCCGATACTCAGTATCCTACTTTTTCTGTTTTATTCCAGATTTGAGCTGATTAAAAGACATGCTAACACATCTCAAATCTCAGATCTCACATCTATCTATTATTTAGTAGCTTTTTTCTTGTTAGCAACTGTTTTTCTCTTACCCTTACGAGTACGTGAGTTGTTTTTAGTACGCTGACCACGAGAAGGTAAACCTTTTCTGTGACGCAAACCACGGTAACAACCAATATCCATTAAACGTTTAATGTTTAACTGAACCTCAGAACGTAAAGCACCTTCTACTTTAATCTCGTCGTTAATCATTGTACGGATTGCTGATAATTCATCATCAGACCAATCTTGTACTTTTTTGTTTAAGTCGATACCTGCAGTAGTTAAAATACGTTGTGCAGTTGTTCTACCTATTCCGTAGATATAGGTTAACCCTATCTCTCCTCTTTTGTTTCTTGGTAAATCAATACCTGAAATCCTTGCCATATTTGTTTATGTTTTTAAGTAATTCCGAACGGCGGGCCACCGTTGTGCGGTACATTACAATAATCTCTAATTACCCTTGACGTTGCTTGTATTTTGGATTTTTCTTATTGATAACGTAAAGTTTACCTTTACGGCGAATAATCTTGCAATCAGCGCTACGTTTTTTAATTGATGATCTAACTTTCATTTTATTTGTATCTATAAGTGATGCGACCTTTTGTTAAATCATACGGCGACATCTCTAGTTTCACTTTATCACCAGGAAGAATTTTGATGTAGTGCATCCTCATCTTACCTGAAATGTGCGCAATAATCTCGTGACCGTTCTCGAGTTCTACCCTGAACATAGCATTTGATAATGCTTCTCTTATTACTCCGTCTTGTTCAATTGAGGCTTGTTTAGCCATATTTTATTGATTGTTACTTATTTAGCTGGTTATAAACCGGGTTGCAAAATTAAATAAAAAATTTTAATTATTTATTTTTTTTGTTGTAAAACTTCTTCTATTATAGAAAAGCTTGATAAAACATCTGCCTTGCCCTTTTTTATTGCTATTGAGTGTTCAAAATGAGCTGAAGGTTTACTGTCTTTACTCGTTATTGTCCATCCGTCACTATGAAAATTAACACCGGCAACGCCAGCATTTATCATAGGTTCAATTGCGATAACCATTCCTTCTTCAAGTTTTGGCCCGCTACCGCGTTTTCCGTAATTAGGAACATCTGGTTTTTCGTGAAGCTTCACCCCTACACCATGACCTACCAATTCTCTTACTACACTAAATCCATTAGCCTCGGCATACTGCTGCACTGCAAAAGAAATATCGCCAACACGCTTTCCAACCACAGCCTTTTCTATCCCTAATAATAAACACTGTTTGGTAACCTCAACTAATTTTTGCTTTAATGCATCAACTTCACCTATTGAGAAGGTATATGCCGAATCTCCGAAAAAACCATTTTTGATTACTCCACAGTCTACTGAAATTAAATCGCCTTCTTTTATTACATAATCACTTGGAAAACCATGAACTACTTGTTCATTTGGTGAAATACATAAAGAGTAAGGGAAACCATTGTAGTTTAAAAATGCCGGGATTGCTCCATTATCATTTATAAACTCGTAAGCTAACTTATCTAATTGATTTGTACGAATACCCGGACCAATTACCTTTGCTACTTCAGTCAAAGTTCTTGAAACAAGCATTGAACTCTCTCTTATTAACTCGATCTCTTCCAGAGATTTGTAATAGATTTTAGACATTATTTTCAGCTTTGAATGTCTGAATTTAAAATGAGTGAACCACCAAAAGGTAACTCACTCATTTCATTATTCAAAATTCAATATTTTATTAATTACAATGCTGCATTGCTACTTGCAGCAGGAACCCCTGTTCTGCCAGTAACTCTACCTGTTTTCATTAAACCATCGTAATGACGCATCAATAGATAACTTTCAATTTGTTGTAAAGTATCTAAAACAACACCTACCAAAATTAATAGTGATGTTCCACCAAAGAAATGAGCAAATTCTTGTTTAATACCAAATTTAACGGCAACTGAAGGTAATACGGCAATTATTGCTAAAAATACTGCACCTGGAAATGTGATTTTAGAGATTACATCATCGATAAAAGTTGATGTTGCAAAACCTGGTTTTACACCTGGTATAAAACCACCATTTTTCTTCATATCATCACTCATTTGAGTTGGATTAACCGTAATGGCTGTATAGAAAAATGTAAATGCAATAATTAAAAATGCAAATGTTAAGCTGTACGCTAATGAAGTTGTGTTGCTAAATTGAATTAACCAAGAACCTTGTAAAGAAGGCACAAATTGAATTAACGCACCAGGAATAAACATTAAAGCCTGCGCAAAAATGATTGGCATTACACCAGCAGCATTTACCTTTAAAGGAATGTATTGACGAACACCACCAAACTGACGGTTTCCAACAATTTTCTTTGCATACTGTACTGGTACTTTACGTACACCTTGTACAATTAAAATGGTAAACATTACAATAGCAAATAAGGCAACAACCTCTAATACTAATGCAACCGGACCACCACCTGTACTTGCTGCACCTACTTTATCAGAAAACTCCTGACTAATAGCTTGCGGTAAGCGAGCGATAATACCCACCATAATAATTAATGATGTACCATTACCAATACCTTTATCAGTAATTTTTTCACCTAACCACATTACAAATAAAGTACCTGCTGTTAATACAAACGTAGATACAATATAAAACATGGTTTGGCTCATTACAGGCAAGATTGCCGTTTCCGGAACTTGAGTTTTAACATAACCAACCGATTGAACAATCGTAATGGCTACTGTTAAATAACGTGTAATCTGGTTTAATTTTTTTCTACCACTTTCGCCCTCTTTCTGCATTTTTTGGAAAGTAGGAACAGCAATACCCAATAGTTGCACCACAATCGACGCAGAGATATAAGGCATTACCCCTAATGCTAAAATAGAAACACGAGAGAATGAACCTCCGGCGAACATATCTAGTAAGCCTAAAATGCCCGATTTTTCGTTTTCACCTAAAGCAGTTGGATCCACACCCGGTAAAACCACGTGAGATACGAAACGGTATACCAAAAGAATCATAACCGTAAATAAAATACGGTCTTTTAATTCTTGTATTTTCCAGATATTACTTAAAGTAGTAAATAGCTTCTTCATTTAATAATTACAATTTTACAATTGAACCACCTGCTGCTTCAATAGCTTTTTGTGCGGTTGCAGAGAACGCATGTGCTGTAACTTCGATTTTTGCTTTAACCTCACCACGGCCTAAAATTTTAACTAAGTCGTTTTTAGAAGCTAAACCATGTTGTTGTAAAGCTGCGAAATCAATTGTAGTTAAGTTAAATTTTTCAGCTAAGCCTTGTAAAACATCTAAGTTTACACCAACGTATTCTGTACGGTTAATTGGTTTGAAACCAACTTTAGGCACACGACGTTGTAAAGGCATTTGGCCACCTTCGAAACCGATTTTAGTAGAGTGACCAGAACGTGAACCAGCACCTTTGTGACCACGAGTTGAAGTACCACCACGGCCTGAACCTGTACCACGACCAATTCTCTTACTGTTTTTTGTAGAACCTTTTGCAGGTTTTAAATTACTTAAATTCATTTTTTTGAATTTGTGTTGCCCTTCGCTTTCACTAAACAGGCACAACGATTAATAATATAAAAGATGTATCCATTAAATAACGGATACATCTTTAGAAAAATTATATACTTTCGATTGCGATTAAATGATTCACTTTACGAATCATACCGATAATTTGAGGAGTAGCTTCTACCTCTACACTCTGGTTCATTTTAGATAAACCTAAAGCCTGAACGGTTCTTTTTTGACGCTCGCTTCTATCGATAACGCTTTTTATTTGTGTTATTTTGATCTTAGCCATGATATTATCCGTTAAAAACTTTGTTTAAATCGATACCACGAGTTTGAGCTACTGTATAAGCATCACGCATTTTTGTCAATGCATCAACAGTTGCTTTTACCACGTTGTGAGGATTTGATGAACCTTTAGATTTTGCTAATACGTTATGTACGCCAGCACTTTCTAATACAGCACGCATTGCACCACCAGCAATTACACCGGTACCTACTGCTGCTGGTTTGATTAAAACAAAACCACCAGAGAATTTACCAATTTGCTCGTGAGGAACAGTACCGTTTAAAATTGGAACTTTTACTAAGTTCTTTTTAGCATCATCCACTCCTTTTGCAATAGCTTCAGTTACCTCTTTCGCTTTACCTAAACCGTAACCTACAACACCGTTCTCATCTCCAACAACAACAATTGCTGAGAAGCTGAAAGTACGACCACCTTTGGTTACTTTGGCAACACGTTGTATACTAACCAAACGATCCTTTAATTCGATATCGGTGGTTTTAACTCTTTTTATATTGATAGTTGACATCTTACTTTTTCTTTCAGATTAAAATACTAGACCAGCCTCGCGAGCACCTTCAGCTAACGATTTTACACGACCGTGGTATAAATAGCCATTTCTATCGAAAACAACTTGTTTAACACCTGCAGCAATTGCTTTTTCGGCAACTAATTTACCTACTGCAACTGATTGGTCTGATTTACTTCCAGTACCAGCAAAATCTTTGGATAATGATGATGCCGAAGCGATTGTTGTACCGGTGATATCGTTAATTACCTGAGCATAAATACCTTTATTGCTTCTATATACAGATAACCTTGGACGTTCTTCCGAACCGGTAAGTCTTTTTCTGATCCCTTTTTTAATACGATCTCTTCTTGATAATTTTTTACCTGCCATGATTACTATTTTTTAGATGCTGATTTACCTGCTTTTCTTCTTAACACTTCACCTACAAACTTGATACCTTTACCTTTATATGGCTCTGGTGCACGTAACGAACGGATTTTCGCTGCTACTTGTCCAATCAATTGTTTGTCAATACTTTCTAAAATGATTTTAGGCGTTTGACCTTTTTCTGATGTCGTAGTTACTTTAATTTCTTGTGGCAACTGAAATACATAGTGGTGAGAATAACCTAAAACTAAATCTAAAGTATTACCTTGATTTGTTGCACGGTAACCAACACCTACTAATTCTTGCTCTAATTTATAACCTTCAGTTACACCAACAACCATGTTGTTAATTAATGAACGGTATAAACCATGTAAAGCTTTGTGTTTCTTTTGCTCTGATGGACGGCTAACTGTTAATGTACCATCCTCTTGTCCTACAGTGATGTCTGCATCAACTGCTTGTACTAATTCACCTTTAGGTCCTTTTACAGTTACAACGTTATCTTTTGATACGGTCACAGTAACACCTGCAGGGATTGTAATTGGGGCTTTTCCTATTCTTGACATTGTGTTGTTCTCCTAAATATTAATAAACGTGACACAATACCTCACCACCAATGTTTAATTTGGCTGCTTCTTTATCAGTCATTACACCTTTAGAAGTAGATAAGATTGCGATACCTAAACCGTTTAATACTCTTGGCATGTTTTCTACGCCAGCATAGTTTCTCAAACCTGGTTTACTTACTCGCACTAATGTACGAATAGCAGGAACTTTAGTAATTGGATTATATTTCAAAGCAATTTTAATTGTGCCTTGAACTGTAGTATCTTCAAACTTATAGTTCGCGATGTAACCTTTGTCGAAAAGAACTTTAGTAATTTCTTTTTTAAGGTTTGATGCAGGAATTTCTACAACACGGTGGTTGGCCTTAATGGCATTCCTTACTCTTGTTAAATAATCTGCTATTGGATCTGTATTCATTTTTATTGTTTTTGATAGTGGTTTCCTTCTGCTACCCAGCTGTGGGACCTGCTATCGGTTAAATTTTAATTTTGAGTTATATGTAATAAGTTATAAGTCGTAAGTTTTTACTTACAACCTATAACTTAAAACTTTAAACTATATTACCAAGATGCTTTTTTAACACCTGGTATTTTACCGTCTAGTGCCATTTGGCGGAACGTTACCCTTGAAATACCAAAGGTACGCATGTAACCACGTGGACGACCAGTTAATTTACAACGGTTGTGTAAACGTACCGGAGATGAGTTTTTAGGTAATTTATCTAAACCCTCTAAATCTCCTGCAGCTTTTAAAGCTGCACGTTTCTCAGCGTATCTAGCTACCAATTTTTGGCGCTTTACTTCGCGTGCTTTTACACCTTCTTTTGCCATTATTCTGCTGTTTTTTGATTTTTAAATGGTAAACCGAATTGTTTCAATAACTCTAAGGCTTCTACGTCAGATTTTGCCGAAGTTACGAAAGTTATATCCATACCTAAAATTTTATTGATTTTATCGATATTAATCTCAGGGAAAATGATTTGCTCAGTAACACCTAAAGTGTAGTTACCTTTTCCATCAAATCCTTTATCATTGATACCTTTGAAATCACGAATACGTGGCAAAGCTACAGAAATTAAACGATCTAAGAACTCGTACATGTTATTATCACGTAATGTTACACGCACACCTACTGGCATACCTTTACGTAATTTAAAGTTCGAGATATCTTTCTTAGAGTTAGCCGGAACCGCTTGCTGACCAGTAATTGTAGTCAACTCAACGATTGTGGTATCCATAATCTTTTTATCTGTAACCGAGAAACGACCAACACCCTGGTTAATACAGATTTTTTCCAATTTAGGAACCTGCATTACAGTTTTGTACTGGAATTTTTCTTTTAGTGCATTTACAACTTCTTCTTTGTATTTGCTTTTTAATCTAGGTGTAGCCATTATTTAATCTCCTCTCCTGAAATTTTAGCAACTCTAACCAATTTGCCTTCTGCATTAGCTTTACGGCCAACACGGGTAGCTTTACCTGATTTAGGATCAACTAACATTAAGTTAGAAATGTGAAGAGCAGCTTCTTTTTTAATAATACCACCGTTAGGGTTTGCAGCATTTGGTTTAGTATGTTTAGATACTAAGTTAATGCCTTCTACAATGGCTCTGTTTTTATCTATTTGTACTGAAAGTACTTTTCCTTGTTGACCTTTTGAATCGCCAGCAATTACTTTAACTAAATCTCCTGTGCGGATTTTAAGTTTTGATGGTGTATTTACTTTGTTTCCCATTTTATAATACCTCCGGTGCTAATGATACAATTTTCATGAATTGTTTTTCACGTAGTTCTCTCGCAACCGGGCCAAAGATACGTGTACCTCTTGGCTCATCCTGTGCGTTCAATAATACAGCAGCATTATCGTCAAAACGGATATAAGAACCATCTTTACGACGGATTTCTTTTTTAGTTCTAACAACTACTGCTTTAGAAACTGTACCTTTTTTAATGTTACCTGACGGTAAAGCGCTTTTTACAGTTACAACCACTTTATCACCAATTGAAGCATAACGTTTGCCGGTTCCACCTAGCACACGAATTACTAATACTTCTTTAGCGCCACTGTTATCAGCAACGTTTAATCTCGATTCCTGTTGTACCATCTTATTTAGCTCTTTCTAAAATTTGTACCAATCTCCAATTCTTGTTTTTACTCAACGGACGAGTTTCCATGATTAATACTGTATCACCGATACCGCATTCATTTTTCTCATCGTGAGCCATAAATTTGGTAGTTTTCTTTACGAACTTACCATAAATCGGGTGTTTTACTTTACGTTCCACGCTCACTACAACAGATTTATCCATCTTGTTGCTTACCACTAACCCGGTTCTTGTTTTTCTTAATTGTCTTTCCATTTCGACTCTCAAATTAATTAGTTTCAGTAGCTGACTCAGCGTTTTTTACTTTAGTCAGTTCAGTGTTTAAACGGGCTATGTCTTTTCTTACTTTAGCAATACGAGAAGGATTCTCGATAGCTGAAATAGTATGAGCGAACTTTAATTTTGACAAGTTCTCTTTTTCTTCCGCAATCTTAGCTACTAATTCTTCTTTTGAAAGCCCTGTGATTTCTGAATTTTTCATTTTTATTTTTCTTTTACGTTGAGTGTAGCGGTTATAAAAAACAAGTATTTACAACATTCATCTCAACACACTTTACTATGCTTCTACGTAATCTCTACGTACTACAAATTTTGTTTGGATTGGTAATTTCTGAGCTGCTAAACGTAATGCTTCTTTAGCTACTTCTAAAGGCACACCTTCAGCTTCGAAAATTACACGTCCTGGTCTTACTACTGCTACCCAGTATTCTGGAGCACCCTTACCTTTACCCATACGTACTTCGGCAGGTTTTTTAGTTACCGGTTTGTCAGGGAAAATTCTGATCCATACCTGGCCTTCACGTTTCATGAAACGTGTTACCGCGATACGAGCAGCCTCTATCTGGCGACTTGTAATCCAAGTTGCTTCTAAAGATTTGATACCGAAAGATCCGAATGCTAATTCAGCTCCACGAGAAGCTAAACCCTTCATTCTGCCTTTTTGCATCTTCCTGAACTTCGTTCTTTTTGGCTGTAACATTTTATTTTGTTCTAATCGTTAAACGATGTTAATAAATCAATTATTTACGAGGACCTCTGTTAGCGCCTGCGCCACCACCTCTGTTTGCACCACCTTGACCTGGACCACGACCACCACCTTGGTTTCCACCACGTCTGTCGTTACCACCGCCACGGTTATCTCTTCCACCACCTCTGTTATCTCTTCCACCGAATGCTGGTTTATCAGATTGGCCTTTAGGACCGTTATTTGTTGCACCAATGTTTGGAGACAAATCACGTTTACCATAAACCTCACCTTTACAGATCCATACTTTTACGCCGATTTTACCATAAGTGGTTAAAGCTTCAGCTAAAGCATAGTCGATATCAGCACGGAATGTATGCAAAGGTACTCTTCCTTCTTTGTACTGCTCAGTACGTGCCATCTCAGCACCACCTAAACGACCAGAAGTCATGATTTTAATACCTTCAGCACCCATACGCATTGTTGATGCGATAGAAGATTTCATTGCTCTACGGAATGAGATCCTTGCTTCTAATTGCTTTGCAACACCTTCTGCAACTAATTGTGCATCAAGTTCTGGGCGTTTAATTTCGAAGATGTTAATTTGAATTTCCTTTTTAGTTAATTGCTTTAACTCTTCTTTAATTTTATCAACCTCAGCACCTGCTTTACCGATTACAATACCCGGGCGAGCTGTGTGGATAGTTACAGTGATACGTTTTAATGTACGCTCGATAACTACTTTTGCAACACCACCTTTAGCGATACGAGCAGAAAGGTATTTTCTTATTTTCTCATCTTCAACTAATTTATCGGAGTAGTTATTGCCACCGAACCAATTAGAATCCCATCCTTTGATGATACCTAATCTGGCACCTATTGGATTTGCTTTTTGTCCCATTTCCTATAAATTAGTTTTGAGTTGTTTCTGTATTTTTACTATCTACAATCAGAGTGATGTGGTTTGAACGCTTGCGAATTCTATATCCACGACCTTGAGGTGCCGGACGTAAACGCTTAAGCTGACGACCACCATCTACCATAATTGTTTTAACAAATAGTTCGCTTCCATCAGAAGTTTTACCATTTTTAGCTTCCCAGTTATTAATTGCAGATAATAATAATTTCTCAACTCTTATTGCTGCTTCTTTATTGGTAAACTTTAAAACACTTAATGCTTTCTCTACACGTTCACCTCTGATAAGATCTACAACCAAACGCATCTTACGCGGTGAGGTTGGACAATTATTTAATTTTGCTATTGCTTCCATTGTCTAATTATTTTTTCTTTTCAGCGTGTCCTCTGAATGTTCTGGTTGGAGCAAATTCTCCCAATTTGTGACCAACCATGTTTTCTGTTACGTACACTGGAATAAATTTATTACCGTTGTGTACTGCAAATGTATGATTAACGAAATCTGGTGAAATCATTGATCTACGAGACCAAGTTTTGATTACAGACTTTTTGCCTGAATCATTCATAGAGTTTACTTTTTTCTCTACGTTATGGTCAATATAAGGTCCTTTTTTTATCGAACGAGCCATTATTTCTTCCTTCTCTCTATGATGTGACGATTAGAATATTTCTTAAGTTCTCTGGTTTTGTAGCCTTTAGCTAAAACACCATTTCTTGAACGAGGGTGACCACCTGATGATCTACCTTCACCACCACCCATTGGGTGATCGACTGGGTTCATCGCTACCGGTCTTGTTCTCGGACGACGACCTAACCAACGTTTACGACCAGCTTTACCTAATACTTCGTTTGCGTGATCTGAGTTAGATACAGCACCGATAGTAGCAAGACAAGTAGTCAAGATTAAACGGGTTTCGCCAGAAGGCATTTTTAAGGTTGCATATTTACCATCGCGGGCAGCTAATTGTGCGTAAGCACCTGCACTACGAGCTAATTGTGCTCCTTTTCCAGGGTGAATCTCTACGTTGTGAACGATAGAACCTAATGGAATGTTCGATAATTTTAAAGTGTTACCTACTTCCGGAGCTGCAGTATCGCCCGATAATAATACCGAACCAACTTGTAATCCTTCAGGAGCAATGATGTAACGCTTCTCGCCATCTGCATAGTTTAACAATGCGATGCGGGCAGTACGGTTTGGATCGTATTCAACAGTAGCTACTGTTGCAGGAATATCAAATTTATCGCGTTTGAAGTCGATTAAACGATATGATTTTTTATGACCACCACCCATGTAGCGCATAGTCATTTTACCTGTATTGTTACGTCCACCAGACTTTTTTGATGATACAACCAATGATTTTTCGGGCTTGGTTGCTGTAATCTCCGTAAAGCTGGCCCCAACTCTAAAGCGGGTACCCGGAGTAACTGGTTTAAATTTTCTTAAGCCCATAGTTATAATTAATAATTAAATTAAAGATTTGCGTAATAATCTATTGTTTCACCGTCTTTCAACGTTACAATTGCTTTTTTATATTTCGGGCTACGGCCAGAAACAAAACCTGCTTTAGTGTAACGAGATTTAGCTTTACCATCTACAACCATAGTATTGATTGCTACGATAGTTACACCATAAAGTTTTTCGATTGCAGATTTAATCTGTAATTTATTTGCTTTATGATTAACGCTAAACGTGAAAACGTTTAATTTTTCAGTTAAACCTGAAGCTTTTTCGGTTAATATTGGTTTTTTTAAAATTTCCATATTATTTGGCAAATGCCTCCTCCAAAGTTTTTACAGAATCTGCTGTTAAAACAAGTACACCTGCATTTAATACATCGTATGTATTTAAATCTGCTGCAGTAATTACTTTAGTTTTCTCTACGTTTCTGCTTGATAAATAGATATTATTATTTTGTGAAGGTAAAACCAACAAAGTTTTTTGAGTACCTACGTTTAATGCGGCTAATAAACTTGTGTAGTTTTTAGTTTTAATTGTATCGAAGTTAAAATCTTCTAAAACTACCACGTTGTTATCTTTTGCTTTATAAGCTAAAGCAGATTTACGTGCTAATGATTTTAATTTCTTGTTTAATTTAAAACTGTAATCACGTGGTTGAGGACCGAAAACACGACCACCACCGTTAAATAACGGAGATTTAATGCTACCTGCTCTTGCACCACCTGTACCTTTTTGTTTGTATAGTTTGCGAGTTGAACCAGCAATCTCATTACGTTGTTTAGATTTGTGAGTACCTTGACGTTGGTTAGCCAAATACTGTTTAACATCTAAATAAATCGCGTGGTCGTTAGGCTCGATACCGAATACCGATTCAGGAAGTTGCACCTTGGCACCTGTTTCTTTACCTGAAATGTTTAATACTTTAACTTCCATCTGATTACTTGTCTAAGATTACGTAAGAACCTTTAGCTCCTGGAATGGAACCACTAACTACTAATAAGTTTTGCTCAGCATAAACTTTCAAAACTTGTAAGTTTTGAACTTTTACTCTGTCTCCACCTGTTCTTCCTGCCATGCGCATTCCTTTGAATACACGTGATGGGAATGATGACGCTCCCAATGAACCTGGGGCACGTAAACGGTTATGCTGACCGTGAGTCTGCATACCAACACCGGCAAATCCGTGGCGTTTTACAACACCTTGAAAACCTTTACCTTTTGAGGTACCTACAACATCAACAAAATCGCCTTCTGCGAACGAATCAACGGTTACTACATCACCTAAGTTAAGTGAAGTTGTAAACGAATCGAATTCAACAAGTTTGCGTTTCGGAGTTGTGTTTGCTTTCGCGAAATGGCCTTTTAACGGTTGAGTTGTGTTTTTCTCTTTTTTCTCATCATATCCTAACTGAATAGATGAATACCCGTCTTTTTCTTCGGTCTTCACTTGTGTAACTACACAAGGCCCAGCCTCGATTACAGTACATGGAATGTTTTTTCCATCTGCATCGAAGATACTGGTCATTCCTACTTTTTTTCCAATAATTCCTGACATTTTATCTTTTAATTTAACACCCATCGAAGCAGTAGGGCTTCGTTCAAGGTGGTTGTGCATCCCCCGAAAGGGAGGGCAAAGATAGACAAGAATTATTAATTTTCAAATAGTTAGCTAAATATTTTTCAACTATTATTGATTTTTTTTCAAAGGCGCTGAAGCGATAATGGTTTTGTTAACAAAAATGCACCTTTTGAGTAAAAGTCATGAAGGTATTCAAATAATTTGCTGATAGATGGGGAGTTAGCAGAAATATAGAGCTAATGCGCTACACCACCACTTAAACTTATTGCGATAATGGCTAAAATGATAAAACCTATTAATACATAGAGATAATCTTTTTCGAGCAAAAAACTAAAAATGGCGAAAACTATACGGGCAATGGGAGTGAAAATTAGCATCAGAACACCAAACTGAACAATCGCATCACCTTTAAAAGTTAACAGGCCTTCAAATATTTCTGCAATTGATGAAAATTTAGATAACTCTGGCGTAAATACTTTATAGTCGGTAACTGCACCTTTGTTATGCACCAAGAAAATAAAGCCGCCGATTAACACAATGGTCATAGAGATGATTACACCGGCCCTTAATAGGGTACCCAAAATTACCTGAATATCTTTCTCTTCTAATTCTTTCATTACATCAAACCTGTTAAGCCTTTATAAATCATTTGAAGCGCCAAAAACGCTACTACAACTGCAAATACAATTTTTAACTTACCGGTATTGGTTTTAAGCAAAATTTTTGAGCCTATGGTTGCACCCGCTAAAACGCCAATACAAACCGGCATTGCAATACCAGGGTCTATTTGCCCTCTATGCAGATAAACAATAGCGCTGGCTGCAGCTGTAACACCCATCATAAAATTACTTGTGGTAGTTGATACTTTAAAAGGCAATCGCATGATATTATCCATTGCAATAACTTTTAAGGCGCCGCTTCCAATACCTAATAACCCAGAAAGTGTTCCTGCAAAAAGCATCATAAGGAAACCACCTGGTACATTTTTTACAGCATATTTATGCTCAATACCTTTATCAGGATAACTTCCATTAAGTTTAAAAAATTTAGCCCATTTATTTGAATAATCCAGAGTAGAGTGGTCTACCTTTTTTTTCAATGTCATGATGGCTGAGAAAATTAAAATACAACCAAATATGATGGCGATGTAATTTGCATTAAGATAAACGGCAACAACAGCACCACTTATTGCACCAACTGTCGTGGCGATTTCCAAAAACATACCAATCCGGATGTTGGTAATACCTTCTTTAACGTATGCCGCCGCAGAACCCGAAGAGGTTGCAATTACTGAAACAATTGATGCACCAATTGCATAATGAATATCGACACCTAAAGCTAAAGTTAGCAATGGAATGATGATAACGCCACCACCTAAACCAGTTAAGGAGCCTAGCAAACCTGCTAAAAAAGCGCCAACTAATACAATAATGGTAAATAGTAATACCGACATGCGGCAAATATAAGGCACACATTTTGGCTAAACGAACGATTTAGAGAATTAAATAAAGTCTATATGGTATATGGAATATGTAAAATGGTAGATGGAAAATGGTAGATGGAGATGGGGAATTTTAATTTTTCATCCCGGACGATTTCATCGGCTTGATATTTCCTAATAGTAATGCATACCTTAGTTTGCTCTCGCTGGAATAAAATTCAAGACATCATCCATCTAACAAAAAACATCCTACATCTCCGTTACTTCCCTAGCCTTTTAATCATTTCTGCACTTAAATCTCTCCCATCGTTTAATCTGTTAGCGAAAAAAGATTTTGCAGCTTCAAAATGTTCTTTGTAACCTTTCAAATCGCCGTAACCAATTATTGACGCCCATTCATGAACTGCGGTATGGAATTCTAAATCATCCCCTCGGATGGATTTATCGTACAAAGCAGTTTGAATAGATTCTTCTAACATCTCCTCATTTTTAAAAAGATATTCGGCTATGCCTAAACGAAGTTTAAATGGTGGCGTTTGGCAAATTAGGTTATCATAAGGATTTATACCCATTTTATACCAGGCATAAACCATACTCAACAAGCTTAGATGCGAATTGGGTTTCTGTTTATGCTCCGCATCTGATAGGCTAAACTCTTTCATGATATTATCATCTAGCAATAAAAGGTTTCTACTTTCATGAAACACAAAATCACGGGCAGCATAAATTTTTGCCCGGAATTCAATTTCATTTTCACAAATCATCAGCTTATATAATTCAGATTCTGCCTGAGCATAATATTTAACCTGTTTTTGAGCATATGGATTTAGAATGGCCAAACCGGCATAAATGTGCGATTTGTAGCTAAAAATCCTTAACGTAGTTAAAATCTTTACATTATCGATTCCACCGGAATAAGAAGGATTATCCCAAGGGAAAAAACCAGCATTTTTCCATGCTGACCCCATGCTTTCAAAACCCATATGTGTAACCGCCTGTGTATCGGCTACAATGCGGTCGTGCTCATGGAAATCGTCCATTTCTATAATATTCGACTTTAGGGAGCGATAAATTTCAAGCGCTTTGGCATAAACCTCATCCGTAGCCCGATGACGTACAACGACCAGAGTTTGTCCTTCAGGACTAAAAGCTGGTCCGTGCAAAGAATGGCAGGTTACAATTTGAGTTTCTTTAGGAAGATGCTTTTCGAAAGCTGCAATTTCAGGATGCTTTACAGAAGTTTGCCCCGCTACTATTGCCCCGTATTTGGTAGATAACGCAAAAGCTGCAACAACTTCATCTATTTTCTCTGCTTCTACACAGTAGATTATAAAGTCAGATTTTCTTGATACTTCATGTCCATCATTTAAAACTTCTACACCTTTTGGTTCGAGCTCTGATTTCAAATCATTATAACGCAAGGGCATATCAGCTCCACACACCTTATAACCAGCCTTTACAAACGAATGCGCATACAATTTACCCATATCGCCTAAACCAATAATTCCTATTTGCATGAAACAAATGTAATCTATCAGAAATTAATTTATAATAAATTATATAAAAATGTAGTTTTACATTTTAACATTTACATTTAAACTATGCAAAAAATTAAACACATCCTTTATTGTTTAGGAGCGCTACTATTTTTAAACGTTGCATTTGCCCATGCACAGCAAGACACTTCAAAAAATACTGACCCATCTTTAAACGGACAGTATCAGTTTATGTTAAAAAAATCGAAAACCTTGTATGGAGCAAAACTCATTAATCCATCCAGATTAACATCATTATGGAAAAGTGTAAACGATACATTGCGAAAAGAACGCAAACAATTAGCCGAAGCTAAACAACAGATTAAAGGCCAGGCGGAAAATATTGCAGGCTTAAAGGGTGAAGTATCTGGCAAGGAGAGTTCATTAGCGAGTGCAACAGCTTCTGTAAATGAAATTAATTTTTTAGGGATTTCTTTTAATAAAGGAACTTATAATACCATTGTTTGGGCAATAATTATAGTTTTGGGTGCCGGATTAGCGATTGTGATTTTACAGACGGGAAAATACAGAAAAGAGGCAAACTACAGAACACAATTATATCAGGAAGTTGCTGATGAATTTCAGGCACATAAAGTAAAGGCAAAGGATAAAGAAATGAAGCTTGCCAGAGAGTTGCAGGATGAACGAAATAAGTGGGATGATATGGGTAGAAGGTAAAATATTTAAAAATCGGTCAGTTGTTAACTGACCGATTTTATTTTATATCAAAACTTGCGAAAGCTGTAACGTAAACCAATTTCAAACTCTCCATTGCTATAATTTTGCAGGCCAGATGTGTTGGTAGTATACTGAAGCAAAAGCTGAAGCTTGCGTTGATAGTTTAGACCAGCGCCAAATGTGATGCTGTTTGTACTATGATAAATACCACTTACCGCAAATTTTTCTTGCAAGAAACTAAAGTTTGCACCAACATCTAATATACCCTTATAATTTTCTATTCCTCTAAATACAACCTTAGGTTCGATTAAATTAAGGGTTTCACTTTTCATGCTGATTTTGTATCCAGCGGCAAGAAAATATATTGATCTATCTACTACATTTCTAACCTGATCGCGTTTAAAAAACCGCTTTAAGTTTGGTAATGAGCCTTGTATAGTTAATTTTTCATTTCTATAGGCTATACCGAAATCACCATCAATGTATAATTGCCTGTCTCTGAAATTAGCCAGAATATCATCATTAACATCGCCCATGGCTTTACCTAAATCAAGCCATTCATTCATTACACCTGCTGCTAAGCCAAAATCAATATAGCTTGAATCTGCATTAAGTTTTAAGTGATAAGCATAGCTAAATGTTGCCCTTGTTCTGTTAATTAAACCTGCGCTTTCATTGTAAACTAATATCCCTAACCCAACCTTTTTGCTTTTCAATTGCAAATCGCCGGTTAAGTATTGAATTCTGGGAGAACCTTTAATACTAGTCCACTGCGCCTTAAAAGCACCGTTTAAGTTTATCATCGAATCAATACCAGCCAAAGCAGGGTTTGCCAAATATTGATTTTGGTAGTAAACGCTACCCATTGGATTTAATTGACTGTATGCAGGTTGAATTGCATAGATTAATAACAGCCCAATTATATATATTTTTATCCTTTTCAAAGCTGTTATTTTTTATAAATAATAGATATAAAACCTTTTACAGTACCTGCATTTTCTAAATCGATAAGATAATAGTAGGTATCTTCTGCAAGCGGTTGCCCATTGTAATATCCATCCCAATCGTTTTGATAATTGACGGCACTATAAATAACTCTTCCTGCTCTATCAACAATCTTAATTTTATTATTTAAATATTTCTCTAAGCCCTTCACCACAAAGAAATCATTTTTACCATCACCATTTGGGGTTAAAAAGTTGTTTGTGATGATTAAATCTGTTACCGTTTGAGAAATTATAATCGGTTGTAAAAACCCTTGTGTTAGCGCAATGTTACTTGATTGGAAAGTTTCAACCAATACCATCTCTCCTACTGAAAAATCAAAATATAAATTATTGATTTTACCATAATTGCTCGCAGCATTTATCACCTGCGGAAGATTGGCCGGAATACTGGTTTGCGCTTGGGCAACTAAACCAATTGCTATTAATAAAGCACAGCTGATGAATGAGTATAATCTTTTCATGGCATTTACTGCGAAATTTTTACCCAATCCGTTCCGTCGCTTTGAATTGTAATTACCTCATTAGATGGAAGCGTTGGTATGGCGGTTCCATTTGGTTGTACAACGTTTGCCAAATTCACAGCAGCTGATGAGCCATTTATAATTCTATATATCCTACCCTTTGCATCGCCCGCAAGTGGTAAAGCAATGGAAGTTGCAAGCGCTCCTAAAACTCTAACTGTGTGATGACTTTCATTTAATGTTAAACTTCCGCCTGTTGTGTATCTTAAAATACCCGTTGCAAATGAACCATTAATGTTTAAGGTGCTTGAGGCTGATGGTGCAGAGCTTGTAACGCCTAAACTATTATTTACAGTTAGTGCGCCACCATTTGTTGCCAATTGCCCAAAAATTAACGGCAGTGTTGTATTGGTATTTGCTATAACTAATGTATTGTTGTTGGTTGTAAGTGAGCTTCCGGCGTTGCTGCCAATTAAAATATTACCCGTACCACTACTAATTGCCGCACCAGCTAGTTGGCCGATTGCTGTATTATTATTTCCGGTATTAAAGGTTAAGGTGCCGCTTCCTATACCCGTATTACCTGTTCCACTAATATTTCTGATTAAAGAATTTGTGCCAATTGCTGTATTATCAGAGCCTGAAGTATTAACAAGTAATGCCTGTGAACCAAATGCAGAGTTATTAAAACCACTCATGTTTCTTTGCATGGCTAAATAACCAAAAGAACTATTTTCATAGCCAGAATTATTTAGTGAAAGTGATTCTTTACCAAAAGCACTATTGTAATAACCAGTAATGTTATTTGTTATCGTTCTATAGCCATAAGAAATATTTAAATCAGCAGAGTTTCCAATTCTACCCGATTTTTGACCATTTACAGTGAAATTGATTGCAACATCATCTGTATTACCTAAAAAGTTGGTCAAATTATCTTGGTTGCCGGTATTACCTCTTAGTGCCCATCCTGAAGCATTTATAAAAGCATTTCTGCTGATTAATTCGGGTACACCCGTGGCTGCATTCGTAATGTATACTTTATTCGCATCAGTTACCCCTGCAGTTGTAAGCTTAGCTACAGAAACAGATGCGTTTGCAAGTTGTAAGGTACCAACTGCTGCATCATCAATATTTGCATTTTTAACTTCTTTATTACCAATTTTTATTGAAGTTACAGCTGCGTCAGCTAATTTGGTTGTTGTAACTGCTCCATCTGCCAATTTAATTGTAGTAACAGCTCCATTATTAATGTTTATAACTACATCCTTTAATAATGCTGTAGCACCATTTGCATCAATGCTTAAATCTGTTGAGTTAAGTGCCTTGCCACCTGCAATATTACTTACATCTAATGTTACCGGTTTCCATACAGCTCCATCATATAATAATACCTGATTATTGACAGGGTTTGGTGCGGTAAGTGTTTTACCCTGAAGATTAGCAATAGTTGGATTTGGATAATTCCCTGCTAAATCTCCTCCGGCGACACCAGTTGATGGACCGACTGGACCTTGAATACCTGCATCGCCTTTATCGCCCTTATCGCCCTTAACTCCTGCTACGCCGGCAATACCTTGGGCACCAGTTGCCCCAACTGGGCCTTGAGGACCAGCTGGACCATTTAAACCAACAGGTCCAGCAGCTCCAGTATCGCCTTTAATGCCTTGCGCACCGGTTGCACCTTGCGGACCAGCGGGGCCAGTTAATCCAGCAGGTCCAGCAGCTCCTGTATCTCCTTTAATGCCTTGCGCTCCAGTTGCACCTTGCGGACCAGCGGGGCCAGTTAATCCAGCAGGTCCAGCAGCTCCTGTATCTCCTTTAATGCCTTGCGCACCGGTTGCACCTTGCGGACCAGCGGGGCCAGTTAAACCTATAGGTCCAGCAGCTCCTGTATCGCCTTTAATGCCCTGTGCACCAGTTGCACCTTGCGGACCAGCAGGGCCAGTTAAACCTATAGGTCCAGCAACTCCTGTATCGCCTTTTGCTCCTGTTGGGCCATTGGCAGCATACAATGCATAAGGAACGCTCAGTAGTTGGGCAGTTCCTGCAAGGCTGAAATTGTTTCCATTATCAGGATCAATTTCAACTTTAATAAATTTTAAATTTGCGCCCCAGGTAACACCTGCAATGGTTCCTGTTGTGGAAGTTGCACCGGCGCTGCCAATAATAACACTGTATAGCCCGAAAGCATTTGTGACCACACTTCGTACTTCGGAGTACTGTGCAGGTCCGTTAGCCGAGGCATCAAGAATACTGATTTTTAATGTAATGTTTTTGTTGGCCAGTGCTGTACCATTTGAATTTCGTGCAGCTCCCTGATAGTTAAATAGCTGAGGAGTTTGAGCCTTAACAAAAAATGCCATGCCAAATAATAGCAAAGCAGTGAGTAGAGTTCTTTTCATTTAACAGGAATGTGATCATTTTAGAGTAAGCATGCGGATGATTGCACGGCCTAACTCTCAAATCTATGAATTAGTATATCCTACATAGAGATGTTTACACGAAAACCTTTAAAGCATTAAAAAAACTTTAATAATGGTATGTTAAATGAATATTATGAAATTAAATTTTTACACAAAGACTGTTATAACATTAAAACAGCATTAGTAATATTTTCTAAAAACATTCCCCAAAGCGCTAAGGCGATGATTTAAGTTTCCGAAGGGAAAGAAATGCCTTTAATGTTCCGATACAAATCAACAGCATACAAATCGGTCATTCCGGAAACAAAATCGAGTACACTTTGGGTTCTTGAATATATATCCTCTTTATCTGTATGGTATTGTTTTGGAATAAGTTTAACAAGTTTCTTATAATAATGTGTGTTGTTGTGAATAAGTGCAGGAACAAATTCTTCGAGCAAACCAGCCATTATTTTATAACCCGCTACTTCTTTTTGAATCACTGATGAAAAATTATAGATTCTTTCGACAGATATCTTCTCGATTGCTTTCCAGGCACTAATATATGGTTCGGGTAATAAATCCGTCAGGCTTTTATTTAAAGTCCCACTTAAAAGATGCTCCTGTTCATCATAAAATAGGCCTGCACAAATTGTGGTTAAAGTATTAATTGCTTTCGCACGTAATAATCCAATTTTAGCATCATCATCTTCATAATCGTTCTTAAGTCTGTCTTCTATGGTTTTTGAATTGGCGAAAGGCAACAAAAAACCTCTCACTTCTTCATAAGATAAAATTTTCAACCGATGCGCATCTTCCAAATCAATAATGCTGTAACAAATATCATCTGCAGCTTCTACAAGATAAACAAGTGGGTGGCGTTTATAAATCAAAAACTCACTTTCTTCCCTTTCCATCCCTAATTCATTAGCAATTTTTAAAAAACTTTCCTGTTCAGATTGAAAAAAACCATATTTCTTGCGATGTAATAATCCTTTTTGCTTGCCTGCTATTGATGCGCATGGATATTTTGCAATTGATGCCAGAGTAGAGTAAGTTAAGGCGTAGGCATCATTTCCTTTTCCTTTTAGTGGATGCGTTAAAATTCTTATTGCATTTGCATTGCCTTCAAAATTTATTAAATCATGCCATTGAGATTCATTCATTTCCTGTTGATAAGCTTTTCCATCTCCATCGGTAAAATAACGGGATATAGCTGCTTCGCCCGAATGTCCAAATGCCGGATTACCTAAATCATGGGCAAGTGCCGCGGCAGCAACAATGTTTCCAGCTTCGTTTATCAGTGGTACACTTTTAATTAATGCCGGATTTTTATCTTCCACTTTATTGAGAAAAAGATTTGCCATAGAGCGGGCCACACTTGCAACTTCTAAACTATGTGTTAAACGGTTATGTACAAAAACACTTCCAGGCAAGGGAAACACCTGTGTTTTGTTTTGCAACCTTCTAAACGGTGAAGAAAAAATTAACCTGTCATAATCACGTTGAAAATCAGAACGAGCCCTATCATTGCTTGCACCATATTGTTCCTGACCAAAACGTTTATTTGATAGTAATTTACTCCACTCCATGAATTAGCTTTTATTAGGTTGGCAAGTTAAGCAAAACTGAAAACTCATAACGAAGAATTTTATCGCTACAGTTGTATTTATCTAAGAATGAAAGCGAATAAAACAAAACCATTTACCTAATTACTTGTTTTTTAATTAAGATACAGCAACATGAAAACGAGCATTTATAATAAAGAAGAACATTTAGAAGGCTTTGTTGGCAATACCGATGAAGCAAAAGTAAAATCTGATGTTCAAAAAGCTTTTGAAAGCGGTAATGATGGTAACGAGGTTACCTCATTTGGCAAAGAGCCGACTGAAAATAATGACAGCAAAAATGCTAATACTTCGACTAAAATCGTTGCCCGAGATGGCTTTGACAATACCGGAACTCAGGGTGCAGATTCTTTAAGTGATGATGCGTATAATAGCAAAGATAAAAACCCAACGATTGAAAGTGCTGCAAGTGGTACTGGGAGTTCATCTAAAGATTTTAACACCACCCAACGCAATAATATAAAGCAAAGAAACGAGGATGATGCTTTAAATACAGGAATATAAAAAAAAGAAAATGAGTTTATTAAAATATGTGATACTTGGGGCAGCAGCTGTTTACGGGTACAAATACGCAACTAAAAAAAGAGGAATAGATGGAAAATCTATTGTTGATGATTTAAAAGAACAAGCTCCGGATTATATTGATAGAGCGAAACGATTTGGTGAAAATGTGAAGCAGGATCTGAACCAGACGAGCGGCATGTACTAAATAAATTAAATCTTATCTATTGATGAATAATCGTTCATCAATAGATATATTAATATTTGCAAAAGAATATTATTGTTCTTTACCGCCAATTCCCTTATTCTCCCCCTTATTTCTACTCGATAAATCATCACTTTCTGTAAGATTTTTATCTTTTAGTTTTCCTGATGCATCAATATTATCTTCTCCATCATGAGCTGGTTCATCTTTCCTTTTAAAAGCTTCATTGTTTGAGCTATGACCATAAGTATCATTATCTAAATCGATGTTTGCTTTATGCTCTTTATTTGAACCTCCGCTATTTTCTTTATTCGTATTCATTTCAGGTATTTTTAGGTAGGATGTATTAACATAATAACATCTAAAATTTTAAAAGGTTTAATTCTTTTTTCTGCTTAAGCAGTGCAAAATTAAAGAAGGAAAAAAATGAAAATCTAAACAAAAGTACGTTGGTTTTGTTTACTTATACGAAGTATAATTAATACGTATTAATACAACAATTTGAAGTACAAACACGGGCCTTTACGTTTTAAAATATTTCGATATTTGAGATCGACTAACTAGTTTTTTGTAACCGAAATTGAAAAATCATATTAAAGTATTACTCGCTGAGGATCATACCATTGTTAGGAATGGAATCGCGGCACTCTTAGAAAAAGAGGAAAACATTAAAATTATAGCCGAGGCGAAGAACGGAGAAGAGGTTTTAAGTTTATTAGAATCGGGTGTTGAACCAGATTTGATATTGACTGACATCAATATGCCAGATATGAACGGCATCGAACTTATTGCTGCGCTTCGTTCAAGCTATCCAGATATTAAAGTACTCATTTTGACAATGCTTGAGGATGAAAAATATGTTAACCAGGCCTTAAAAGCTGGTGCACATGGATATCTCCTTAAAAATGTAAACATTGACGAGATTATATTCGCTATCCAGCAAACTACCGGTGGTTACAAATATATCTGCACTGGCATTTCTTTAAATTTGCTGGCACAGGCCGATGCTTCTCAGGATTACAATGCCCAAAAAATTAAAGCTAACGTTGATATTTCTAAAAGAGAAATAGAAATCCTAAATTTAATTGCACAAGGCTTTACCAATAGTGAAATTGCTGATAAATTATTTACCAGCAAAAGAACCATCGAAGGCAACAGGCAAAACTTGCTTGATAAAACCGGTACTAAAAATACAGCGGCCTTGATAAACTTTGTAGTGCGGAATAGAATTATCGATTAACCATTAATCAGACACCATCTTCTTGTTTTACATTTCCAGCTAAATCATCTACATCATCTTTATCTGAACCATTAGTATCTCTTTTTTCCGGAGGATTTTCCATTCTGCTTTCCTCTAGATCAGAGAAATCTCCACCTTTTTGATTAGCTACCTCTCCATGAGATGACGGCTTTTTATTTATTTCTTCTTTAGGATCTGCAAAATCTTGTCCTTCAATAGGTAAATTTTCTTGCGTGTGCTCTGGCTTGTTTTCTTGCTTGCTCATACAAATTAAACCCATAACCAGCATCCATTGTTTCAAAAAAGATGGTACAAAAAAAAGCCCTCGATTTTCATCGAAGGCTTCAGTTCTTTTAAAATCAATTAAACTTTGATTTCAACTTCAACACCGCTTGGTAATTCAAGTTTCATTAAAGCATCAACCGTTTTAGAGTTAGAGCTATAAATATCTAATAAGCGTTTGTAAGCGCATAATTGGAACTGCTCTCTAGCTTTTTTGTTTACGTGTGGAGAACGTAATACAGTAAAGATTTTTTTCTCTGTAGGAAGTGGAATCGGTCCACTTACAACTGCACCCGTAGGTTTAACAGTTTTTACGATTTTCTCAGCAGATTTATCTACTAAGTTGTAATCGTAAGATTTTAATTTAATTCTGATTCTTTGGCTCATCTTATTTTTAATTATGATTCCCTGTTAGAGCTATTAACAACAGGAATCGGATTAAGCCTCACCCCAACCCTCTCCAGAGGAGAGGGAGGTAGCAAGTGCAATATTATTTTTAATTCCCTCCCTTCTGGGGAGGGTTAGGGAGGGGCGAATTAGTCTTCTGATTTAATTCTCCCTTTAGACTTAGCAATTACTTCGTCTTGTACGTTTTTAGGCGCTGGCTCGTAGTGATCAAATTCCATTGTAGAAGTTGCACGTCCTGAAGTGATTGTACGTAACTGCGTTACATAACCAAACATTTCTGATAGTGGAACTAATGCTTTGATAACTTGTGCACCATTACGAGTATCCATACCTTGTAACTGACCACGACGACGGTTCATATCACCGATAACATCACCCATGTTTTCTTCAGGGGTTAAGATTTCGATTTTCATAATTGGCTCCATCAAAGTAGGTTTACATTTAGGTAAAGCCTCACGATATGCCATACGAGCAGCAAGCTCGAATGATAAAGCATCTGAATCGACTGCGTGGAATGAACCATCAATCAAACGTACTTTCATATCAGGAAGTGGATAACCGGCTAACACACCATTCGACATTGCAGAAGCGAAACCTTTCTCTACAGAAGGGATAAACTCACGTGGAATTGAACCACCTGTAATTTCGTTTACAAACTGCAAACCACCTTTTTCGAAATCAGCATCGATTGGAGAAATAATAACCTGGATATCAGCAAATTTACCACGACCACCAGATTGCTTTTTGTAAGTTTCACGGTGTTGAGTAGTACCAAAGATTGCCTCTTTGTAAGCTACTTGTGGTGCTCCTTGGTTTACTTCTACTTTAAATTCACGTTTTAAACGGTCAATTAGAATATCTAAGTGAAGCTCACCCATACCAGAAATTACAGTCTGGCCAGTTTCTTGATCAGTTTGGACTCTAAATGTAGGATCTTCTTCAGCCAATTTAGATAAGCCCATACCTAATTTATCAACATCAGCTTGAGTTTTAGGCTCAATAGCTAAACCGATAACAGGCTCAGGGAAGTTCATAGACTCAAGAATGATTGGGTTTTTCTCATCACATAGTGTATCACCAGTTTTGATATCTTTAAAACCAACTACCGCAGCAATATCACCAGCAGCCACATTAGGCACAGGGTTTTGCTTGTTCGCATGCATTTGGAAGATACGAGAAATACGTTCTTTATTCTCTGAACGAGTGTTATAAACGTAAGAACCTGCCTCTAAGTTACCAGAATAAACACGGATGAAACATAAACGACCTACGAATGGGTCAGTTGCAATTTTAAATGCTAAAGCTGCAAATGGCTCATTAATGCTTGGTTTTAATAAAATTTCTTCGTTAGTATCTGGGTTAGTACCTGTAACACCTTCAGAATCTAAAGGAGAAGGCAATAATTCCATTACATAATCCAACATAGTTTGTACACCTTTGTTTTTGAAAGATGAACCACATACCATAGGAACGATTTTAGCATCTAAAACAGCCGCACGTAAAGCATCTAAAACTTCACGCTCAGTAATGGTTTCTGGTGCTTCGAAGAATTTCTCCATTAAAGACTCATCATAATCAGCAACTGATTCTAATAATTTCTCTCTCCACTCAGCAACTTCATCAACCATATCATCAGGAATTGGCACTTCAGTAAAGGTCATACCTTTATCATGCTCGTTCCAAACAATACCACGGTTGTTAATTAAATCAACAACACCTTTAAATGAATCTTCAGAACCGATAGGTAACTGTAAAGGCACTGCATTACTACCTAACATATCTTTAACTTGCTTAACAACTTTTAAGAAGTCAGCTCCAGAACGGTCCATTTTGTTAACGAAACCAATACGAGCAACATTATAGTTGTTAGCTAAACGCCAGTTAGTTTCTGATTGAGGCTCAACACCATCAACTGCAGAAAACAAGAACACTAAACCATCTAATACACGTAACGAACGGTTTACCTCAACGGTAAAATCCACGTGTCCCGGTGTATCAATAATGTTCATGTGGTAATTCTGATCTCTGTACTTCCAGTTAACTGTAGTAGCAGCAGAAGTAATAGTAATACCACGCTCTTGCTCTTGTGCCATCCAGTCCATTGTTGCAGCACCTTCGTGCACCTCACCAATTTTGTGACTAACACCAGCATAATAAAGGATACGCTCAGTTGTTGTAGTTTTACCTGCATCAATGTGAGCTGCAATACCAATATTTCTTGTAAATTTTAAATCTCTAGCCATTATATTTTTTTGTTGATTTATCTGATTTTAAATGATTACACCGATTATGTTAAATAACAAATCGGTGTAATTTATTTAATCAGTATAATCTTCTAATTAAATCTGTGTAATCTTACTAATTTGTAAATAAACTACTAGAAACGGAAGTGAGAGAACGCTTTGTTAGCCTCAGCCATTTTATGCGTATCTTCTTTCTTCTTAACAGCAGCACCTTCACCTTTAGCAGCAGCAACGATTTCGCCAGCTAATTTCTCCTTCATCGTTTTTTCACCACGACGACGAGCATATAAAATTAACCATTTCATACCTAGAGCAGTTTTACGCTCTGGTCTAACCTCAGTTGGAACCTGGAAGTTAGCACCACCAACACGGCGAGATTTAACCTCTACAGCTGGCATAATGTTAGTTAAAGCACGTTTGAATATTTCTAAACCGTTTTCACCTGCTTTTTTCTCAGCAATTTCAACAGCATCGTAAAAAATAGAATATGCGATAGATTTTTTTCCATCATACATCATATTGTTTACAAAACGAGTTACTTGAACATCGTTAAATTTTGGATCAGGAAGAATAATTCTCTTCTTTGGTTTTGACTTTCTCATTTCTTATTTCCTCCCGATTATTTTTTCTTTCCTTTTGCAGGTGCAGCAGCTGCCTGACCTGGTTTAGGACGTTTAGTACCATATTTAGAACGACGTTGGTTACGACCAGCAACGCCTGATGTATCTAGTGCACCACGAATGATGTGGTAACGTACACCTGGTAAATCTTTAACACGACCACCACGAATCAATACGATTGAGTGCTCCTGTAAGTTGTGACCTTCCCCAGGAATGTATGCATTAACCTCTTTACCGTTCGTTAAACGAACACGGGCTACTTTACGCATTGCTGAGTTTGGTTTTTTAGGGGTAGTGGTGTACACACGTGTACATACACCTCTTCGCTGTGGACAGCTGTCCAACGCTGGAGACTTACTCTTGAACTCCAGTGCTACTCTACCTTTTCTAACTAATTGTTGAATGGTTGGCATTGTGCTTTTTTATGTTTTTTATTAAAAAATTTACCGCTCCCCCGGCATCCTTACAGATAGCCCATAAAACGGACTGCAAAAGTAGAACAATTCTTTTTATAAATCAAGGGGTTAGCGTAAAAAGTTTTACGTTGTAAGTAATAAGTTTTAAGTTGAAGATTAAGGAGTTGTAAATTTCAAACATTCCTGATGGTGCATTCGCCTTGCTCAAGCTACTTCAGCATTTCACATTAACATGTAGAGATTTTTTTTGAAAAGCAATTTCAGTAGTTCTTAGGTTATGTTCGGTCCCGCTAATGCTACAAGCGCCAAAAAACCTGTGTAAACATGAAAGCATACTAAAAAACATAAATACAGATGCTTAAATCGGCAGCTTTACGCGTATATCGGGTTTAGATTAATCCGGCCTGCATAAAACATTCTGAAAATAGCTAACATTTTAAATAATTTATTTGGCAAATAAAAAGGCTGTACCAAATAAATAGTACAGCCTTATCAAAATAATTTAAAAGAATTAATAAACGCTATTATTGAGTTGGGTTTTGCGTTAATTTACCCGGGTATGAGTTAATAGCACTTTGCGGGATGTAATAAACCACTCTAAAATCTGTAGCTGCAATATTAACATTTTGATTTTGAGGTCCAGGATATTGACGGCTAAGCGCCTTTCCATTGCGGAACACATCGAAACTACGTTCTGCCTGGTAAGCAAGTTCCAACTGTCTTTCTTTATCAATTAAATCACCAGCGTTTGATGCATTTAAAGTAGCGTAGCCACCATTAACAATAGAACGTGTTCTTATCGTATTCAAATCACTAAGCGCTTCTGAAAATCTTTGTAATTTGGCATAAGCTTCCGCTCTGTTTAAATACACCTCACCTAAACGGCTAATTACCGGAGAATGTAAATGTGAATCTTCGCCTTCACGAGAATCTTTAACAATATAAAATTGAGGATAAACACGGTTTAATGTTATAAAGTAATCAATAACACCCGTATAGGTTTTACCATTTTTATAGTTAATGGTATAAATTTCCTGCGCTGCATTTACCGGTGTTAGTGTGTAAACATCTGTACCTTCGGTACAGGTAATTGTACCTCCATTTCTGGTTACAGTTGCTTGTACATAGTTTACAACATTACCTGCATCGTCTTTAATAAATCTAAATACCTCTGTGTAAGCACCTGCAGAATTTTTTGAATAAGTCGGCTCGATAAATGCGGCCCTTGCATCAACCATTTTATATTTATCTGGTCGCCAGTCATTTCTACCCGTTTCGTTTAATAAACTGATATATTTTGCACTTGCATACATTTCACCCCAACCTTGTCCGCCAATGTTAGCATACATACCACCAATACCATAATAATGATCAGAACCAGAAAACTCTGAAGCAACACGTTTAATAGCGAAAATAGTTTCTCTATTATTCTCAGGTATTAAAGTATTATATTTCATAAACTGATCTCGTGGCAACAAACCATAATTAGAGGTGTTAGCGATAACTTTGTTCGCATAATCTACCGCCAACTGAGCATTTGTTTGATTAGGGTTTTCATAGGTACCACTCATATACAGATAAATTCTGGAAAGCATAGCTTGCGCTGCGCCTTTAGATGCAAAATCAGGTCCTTTGTTAATCGTTATCAATTCCTCTGCCTTTTTCAAATCAGCAATAGCCTGCTCATAAGTAGCTTTAACAGTTGCTCTATCTGGTAAATTTAAATTGATAACGTCTTTTGGTGTTCCGTTAACAATAGGCACACCTAAGTTAGTTTCCGGATTTTGGTAGTATGGACGTCCGTAAGCACGCACCAAATAGAAATACATCATTCCTCTAACATAATAGCACTCGCCCAACTTACTATCAAGTGTGGCGTTTTTCCCTTGCGGAATTAAGTTAATTATGTTTGAAGCCTGCGCCACTGCCTTATAACCACTATCCCAAAAGGTGGTTAATCTTGCATTATTTGGTGTTCTGGCAAAAGAGATAAATTCGAAGAATGGATCTGTAGAAGAACCTCTGATCATCATATTATCTCCGGCATATTCGCCTAAGCGATGCATAGGATCTGACCATGCTTTAAGCTGTGCATATACTCCATTAAGCAATCCATCTATAGATTCCTCTGGATTTTGATTTATTTTTTCAGATTGCAAGGAACCGTAGGGTTCTCTATCAACCTTACAAGATGATAGTGCAATTGCAGCAAAAATGACAATTAATATCTTTTTCATTTTTATATTATTTAGAATGAAGCATTAAACCCGAACATAAATTTTCTTGACATAGGATACACAGATGGCCCGGTAGAAAATAAAACGGCACCATCGTTAGCAGGTAATTCTGGGTCTACACCCGAATATTTGGTTAAAACAAATAAGTTCTCTCCAGATAAAAACACCCTTAAATTACGTACTTTATATTTCGTCAAATTAAAACGATAGCCCACCGCCAAAGAACGCATTCTGAAAAAGTCGCTGCTTTCTAAGTAACGTGACGACATTGAGTTCCCTCTATCCTGATTATTGTATTTGGCAACAGGATGGGTAGCAATATCGCCAGGTTTTTGCCATCTGTTCCAGCCATCAATAAGTTTCATTTGATTTCTATCCGTGTAGGCTCCATCAGCATCATATTCCTGACGTGAATAATTGTAAATTTCTCCACCTATCGAATATCCAAATACAGCATTTAAATCAAATTTTTTATAGGTTAATGATGTTGTAATACCACCAAAGAAATCTGGCGACGCTTTCGAAAGCTTCTCTTGAGTAGCTTGCGCATAAGTAGACGTTTTTGTCCTTTCGGTTTCATTGCCATTTGCATCTCTGGTTACTCTATACCATTGCGGCAAACCATTATCAGGGTTAACCCCAGCCCATTCCGGCATATAATAAGTATCTACCGGCAAACCAACCTGAAGTATACGTGTTGCAGAACCGGCGATGCCTAAACCATCGTCAACAATGATTGGTTTAGCTGTGTAGCTGCCATCCAAATTACGGGTTTTATAGATATCAGTAAGTTTATTCACATTGTGACCTAAATTCATATCCAAACTCCAGGTTAAATCGTTTGTACGAATAATATCACCGCCTAAAGCTATCTCTATACCTTGGTTTCTCATTTTACCAACATTTTGATAAAGTCTTGTTACGCCTGTTAAACCAGAAATTGGTACATTATAAAGGATATTATTGGTGTTTTTGATGTAATAATCTACGTTTAACCTAAGTCTGTTATTAAACGCAGCAGCATCTAAACCTACGCCACTTGTATAAGTTTCTTCCCAGGTAAGATTTTCGTTTCCAAGTTGGCTAATTAAAAGGCCCGGAATACCATTATAACTCGCAGCAGGATTTACAGCATATAAATCAAACTGCGGATATAAAGAACTTGGGCGGTTACCCACTGTACCAAAAGCGGCACGCAATTTTAAATTATCGATGTTTTTAACTTTAAACCAATCTTCGCGGTGAATATTCCAACCGGCACCAACAGAAAAGAAGTTACCATATTTTTTTCCAAAGTTAGACGCACCATCTCTACGCAACGATAATTGTGCCAGGTATTTATCATCAAATGAATAACTACTTTTAAAAAGTAAAGATTGTACTGCCCATTCGCTTATTCCTCCTTTGGTTCTTTCTGGTTTAGATACTACATCCAGCACCTCAAAACCTGGAATTAAACCTGTTCCGTAAACATCTAAAGATTTACTTCTATAATCATTAAACTCGTAACCTGCTACAGAATTTAAACTGTGCTTACCCCACGAATTAATATATGTTAAAAGCTGGTTAGTGTAACGACGGGTATATTCATCCCTATATTCGGTAATACGTCCGTTTACACTTAAGCCACCATTTGAGCGTGGATCTGTGTAGCTACTTGCAGAATAGGTATTAAATCTATAGTTATTAACAGATGAAAAAGTCAACTTATCGGTTATTTTGATGTCGAAATCCAAATTACCCATCAGTTCATAATTTGTGTTCGCTCCTTTATTCCATTGTAAATCATAAAGATAATTTGTAGAAACACTGTTTACCCAGGTACTTGAACGATGAGGAACTAAATTTCCATTCGCATCATAAGGGCTATCCCATGGTAAATTTGAATATATAGAAGTTACAGAATATTGTTTATCGGTTACACCACGGCGAGCACCAACTAACGATGGTTTAATGGTAAGCCAGTTATAAGGTTTGTAAACAGTATTAAACCTAAAATTGTAACGCTCATAATCATAACCTCTTATAGCCCCTGATTCATCATAAAAACCAACAGATAGTAACGATTGTAATTTTTCTGTTCCACCTTGAATAGTAACATTATGGGTTTGATTAAAACCTTCTTTAGTAGCTAAATCCCACCAATCGAAATTACTGTTACGCAAATCCGGTTTCCACCTAGGGAAACTAATTGTGTTTGCATTTGCAAATGAAGCAAAGTAATCATATAATTCTGCACCATTCATTACTTGTAGATTTCCATTAGTAAGCTGTGTAACACCTAGCCTTGAAGATACATCAATAGTCATTTGACCAGATTTTGCTCTTTTAGTAGTTACGATGATTACACCATTTGCACCTTGCGAACCATAAATTGCAGTAGATGCAGCATCTTTTAATACGGTTAGATTTTCAATATCTTCCGGATTTAAATCACCAGGACTTGAGCCAATAATTACACCATCGATAACCCAAAGCGGGCTGGTTGTTCCACCTAAAGTAGCCTGACCACGAATGATAACTGCACCCGTAGAACCTGGTCTGCCTGAACCTGGGGCAACAAATAAGCCCGGGGCTTTACCGGCAAGAAGGTTTTGTACATTTGGTGAAGTAACATTTTGTAATGCACTACCTTTAATGGTACTTAAGGCACCTGTTAAACTTTCTCTTTTTTGAACACCGTAACCTACCACAACAACTTCATTTAATGATTCAGTAGATTCTGCCAATGTAATATTTCCTAAAGATTGTTTGGAAACTGTAATTTCCTTTGAAGTATAGCCTACATAGCTGATGATTAAAACATCGCCTGTTTTAGCTTCTATGGTAAAAGCGCCTGAAGCATTGGCTGAAGAAACCCGAGTGGTGCCCTTAACTTTTACAGAGGCACTGGGAATAGATTTGCCTTCAACATCCACAACTGTACCGGTTATGGGTAGATTTTGTGCCTTGACTAATATAGCAAAAGCACATAGAAAAAATAATAGTGATAACTTTTTCATTACAGAAATTTGGTTAAAATGGTTAGTTTGTTTGTTTAAGAATGGGAACTAATGGTTTGGACACATTACAGCATAATAAAGTAGATTTGTTAGTTAGTTAGAATTAAACTTATCTGTTTGCTAATCGAGGAGATTTTACATCCTGATTAACTCAAAATTATACGATTAAAGCATTAAAAAACTTACAAACTCAACGCAAACGTTTGCTCAAACACAAGCCTTTAAAGAAATTTTAAAGCTTATCTGTAAGAAATTATTTAGAATGAAGTGTTTTCTGTTAGTTAACAGATTTTATAGCTTGTTTAAGGATATTAATAAGTGATTTTAGCTTATTATCAAGCATATATTTCTATCCATTCTGCCTTTATGGGATGTCAACCAAATTAAAAACCGACTTCTAACAATCGTTTGCGTTAAAATTTGTTGTAGCAGGTACAATTCTTGAAAAATCGTAGTTTTTTTTAGCGTGTTCAATTTACTTGAAATCAGCATTTATAATAAAGCCTTTTAATAAGCTGATTTGAACACTAATTAATAGTTACGATAAATTGAGGTTTAAAATTTATTAAACCCCAATTTCCGACAGGCTATCTACCATTAATTTACTGTACTTCTCGGGTTGCTTCTTTCGCTTTTAGAACCAACTTTGGTAATCTTGTAATTTAAGGAAACATAAAAGTATCGGGTTATACTATTAAAACGAATATCTTCTATCCTGCTACCATTAACAGTTCTATCTATATTGGTATTTTGATTTAGTATATCAAAGCCTTTTAACGCTAAAGTAATTCTGCGCTGCATAAAATATTGCTCCATCCCGGCATTTAAAAGGAAAATATTATTGTTAAATCCATCTGCTCTTCCGGCTGTACCATTGTGGTTAAGCTCTGCATTAAACCTTGTATTCTTAATAAATTCATAGCTCAGACTGGTGCTACTGTAAAAACTAATAAATTTATTGTCGAGCGCACTTGGTTGCGAATTGTTTACCTTACTATACTGAACGCCAAAATAAATTCCTGCATTTAATTTATCTGCTACATCATAACTCATGTTGGCATTTGGCCCGAAATTATATCTATCTGTTACATTTTTTTCACTGTTGATGAAGGATGAGTTGTGCGAAAACGATAGGTTTAACCCGTAACCCATTCTTAAACCTTTAAGCTTGGTCGGTTGCCCAAAAAAAGTACCTGCATTCATATAATAGTTACCATCAACATTAACAGGTTGCACATATTGAACACCTTCTACATAATTAATACTGTTGCCAATATCATCCAAAGCATAATTTACAAGGAAATATCCATTCCAGTATTTATTGTTATCGGCACTAAATGTGTTAAAATTTACCGACATGCGATGACTTTTACGAGCCTCCAAATTTGGATTACCAACACGTTGATACAATGGATTACTATTATTTTGTACCGGCTGTAAATCGTTAACCGATGGCAGATTCACATTTGCATTATAATTTAATTGCAAAGTGTGTTTAGCAGGGTTTCTGAAACTGATGTTTAATCGTGGCAAAATATTGTAATATCTTCTTTCGATGTTATTTGTATTTAAACCTGTGCTGCTATAGGTAGATGCATCGAGCCCGGTTTCCTGAAAACCTAAGCCCAGGTTATAAGTCCATTGTGTGCGGTTATAAATCAAACCAACACGGGCACTCTGCAACCATGTTTTATTATTCAAAGTGTTGGAGAAATCAGGCACAACCGTATCGTATGTGTTGGTAAGCGGGTTATAACTAAGGGTGGTTTGTTGCGCTTCTACGGCACTATTATTTTGCAAGTATGCGATGTTTCCACTCCACTTTTTATTAAAAAGCGGGCGAATATAATTTATTGCGAAACCATAATTTTTAGATTTGTTTTCTTGTTCTGCCTGTTGATTTATATCGGTAACATCTATAAGGTTTCCACGATAATTATTTATTAAAGATTTGTTTAACCAATCAGCATTAAAAGTATTTTGCGTTCCGTTTAAGCCTAAAATTACCGAACCTTTTTTTAGTCTTCTGGTTAAAGAAAATTCACCGAATACAGACGGCGTAGCATTTTCCTGATTTAGGTATTGGTTACCTTGATTGGTTTTTCCGGCCAAATCAAAAGTAGAATTAAACGTTCGGTTATTGATGTTGCTGGTGTAATTCAAAATCGCATTAGAGCGTAATGCAATATCTGTTAAAGAATCGGGATGAAATTCTACCTTAAAGTTAAAACGGTGTGCCTGGTTGTCCGAATTTCGGTTTGAAACTTCATCGGTTCTTAAAACGTCATCCTGGTTAATGTCCTGTACGTTCGAAAATCGGTAACCTAAACCCTTACTAAAATAAGTAAAATAGCTACTGCTTAAGGTTAACTTATCTTTTTTGCCCCAGCTATTGCTGTAATTTAAACCTCCGCTATGTGTGGTTACTTCGCCTATGGCGCTGTTATCAAACACGCCTGAGCCACCAATTGTTGTACGCCCATTATTTACATTGATAGAAAAACCACCTCCGCCAGGTGGCGCAAAAATATTCCCGATATTTCCACCGGTAAAGCTATTTAAATCTTCATATTGAAAACTTGAGTTACTAATGTTATTGCTCATACCTAACAAAGCAAACTGCATCTTTTTGGTAAAATGATTTGCACTCAGGTATCCGCTGTATCTATCTGTAGTACCGCCTGATAAATTTGCATTACCAAACCAGCCATTCTTTTTATCTTCCTTGATGGTTAAATTTAATACCTTTTCCCGCTGTCCATCATCAATGCCTGTGGCTTTTGCTTCTAAAGTTTTACTATCAATTAATTGAACTTTGGCAATCACATCTGCAGGCAAATTCTTGGTGGCAGTTTTTGGTTCTGTTCCAAAAAAGTCTTTTCCATCAACGGTAAGCCTGTTAACTTTTTGCCCCTGCACTAAAATACTTCCATCCTTATCAATTGTAACACCTGGCAATTTTTTCAGCAAATCTTCTACCGCAGCATTAGGTTGTGTTTTATAGGCATCTGCATTAAATTCTACAGTATCTTTTTTTATGGTTGCCGTTGCAATTCTACCATTTACCGAAACATCTTTGAGCATAATGGCATCTTCTTTCAGCTTAAAAACGCCAAGATTTAATGGCTTGCCATTTACCGCTATATTTTTTTCGACAGGATTAAAACCTACTACCGTTATTTTGAATTTATAATCGCCATTAGCAACATCTTTAAGAATAAATTCTCCTGTTGCGTTCGAAACAGCACCAATTTTTATAGTTGAATCTTTTTTACTTGTAAGCACAATACCAGCATATTCTATAGGTTGAGCTGTTTTTTCTTCTAAAATTTTACCGGTTAGGGTAGCAGATTGTTGTGCGAAGGCTTTCGTAGATATTACACACAGGATTAGTAGTAAATAGTTCTTCATACTAAATTTTAAGTTTTCTTGTTTGGTTGAAATAGATGGTTTTAATCCGTTTTCAAGTATAAGACACAAAAAATATTAAAACGTGACAATCATTTTAACACAAAACAAAAAAACCTCGGTTTCAGGCCGAGGTTTTTATATAAACACATTTTAGATTTTACATTTTTGATGCAACCGCTTTGGCTTTTTGTTTGTGATGATGTTTTTTATGGGATTTTTTTTCCTGAGCTTTTTCAGTTTTAGCTTTAACAGCTGTAGTAGTTTGTGCATTAACGGCATTAACAGTAAAAGCTGCTATCAGGGCGATCATTAAAATTTTAATTGCTTTCATTTTCTTATGATTTAAGATTAATAAAACCTTATTAATTGTTTAATAAATCTCTAAATACAAAATGAAGAATGGATGAATATACTATCTACTTTTATGAAAAGTATCCAAATATAAATCTTCAACCTTTTTTCGGGCCCAAGGCATTTTGCGGAGAAACTTTAAACTCGATTTTATGGAAGGATCGCTATTAAAACAATCTATTTTAATGAGCCCACCCAACCGTTCCCAGCCATAATGCACTTGTAAATCGGTAACAATTTTTTCTAAGGTTAAACCATGCAAGGGATTGTTTTTCTGCTCTGCCATGAGGCAAAGTTAATTCAAATTATGATTTATTAAGGATTATATTGCGCCATCCAAACGGTTGCACCGCCGCAATCCGGATCATCAGTTTTATGTTCAATTATTTTAAATTGATGTTTATTTAAAATCGATTGGTATTCTTTAGTGGCTAAAGAAGCATGAAATAAATTTTCACCACCGTTTAATCCCCACGATTCTCCATTTTTTGAACCTGAGGTAAACAATAAAACACCACCGGGAAGCAAATGCTTCTTAAAAACATCAAGTGTTTCAGGCTGCTCTTCTAAAGGCAAATGAAAGAAACTATGCCAGGCAATTATTGCATTAAACTTTCTTTCGAGTTTAAGTTTTCGCATGTCTGCAAGAATAAATTCGACATCCTCGAAATTCTCTTTAGCAATGCTGAGCATCTTTTTACTGGCATCCACTCCGGTTACCTGGAAACCAGAATCTTTAAAATATTTTAATAATGGAATTCCCGTACCGCAGCCAATATCTAAAACAGTTCCACTTACCGGGATAATGGATATTAGTTTATCGAGGTATTTTTTCTCGATTAAATTTGTTGGCCGGTTGTCAGCGAACCACTCACCAATTTTATTGTAAACTTCAAACACGTTCTGCCGGTTCCCTTCCATAATTTTTATTTAAAAAGCAACTGCCGTAGCATCAATTTCGATTAACATGCCGCTTAAGGCTAATCTCTGAACAGGAATTAATGTATTTACTGGAAACTCCAAATCGGGCCATATTAAATTTGATTCTTCAATAAGTACCTGATGTTTCTCCTCATCGTAATCTACAACTAAAGTAGTAAGCTTTGCGATATTTTTAAAGCCCATGCCTTTACTCGCTAAAGCGATATTTATATTCTCGAAAACTATTTTTACCTGTGTTCTGAAATCGGTACTTAAAACCCCATCCATTCTGCTTCCACCCTGCCCGGCAATAAATACTAATAAATCTTTTGCTGATACAGTGGCAACGTGAGCATAACCATGCGGACACGGATCATAAATGCCTTCCGGATTACTAATTTCTAAAACTTTATTTTTCATTTCAGTTATTTCTGGTAAAACTATTATTTATAATTTCCTTCAGTGTTAGCAATTTGCAATAATATATTAAAAGAGTTTTTAGCGCTAATTGAGCAAAAATTTTTGAAAAAAATGTTTTTTTTGAGTGTTTTGTTTTTGCAGTAACAAAACCATTAATCGTAAACCCGATGGAAACGGCAGCTCCCGATTTTTCATCGGGACTAAAGTGTACAGCGGGACTGAATTAACCGAAGCATTACTTTACCGTACATTTCCAAAAAAAAAACGCCCTGAAAATTCAGAGCGTTTATATAATGCATGTAAAGTGTAGTTTAGTTTGTCCAACTGTTGTTATCCGGATTTGAATCTGGCAATACTTTGTTAGGGTCTAAAATTACCGAAACTACCTCTTCGGTTGTTGGATAGCGAACTAACCAGCTTGTGTTTTTCATCCAAACATCAACCGGAACTTTTATTATATCGGTTTTACCGCTCTTAGTTTTTACCTGAAGGATAATAGGCATTGGCATTTTCTCAAGGTTATCAACTTTGATGTTGTAACTTGTTATTTTTCCATCAGTTTTAACTGCTTGAACATCACTTATGGCTTGGTCCATTTTCCAGTTATTTAAAAACCAGCTTCTCCAGAACCATGCTAAATCTTCGCCTGCACCGTTCTCCATTGAGCGAAAAAAGTCGAACGGTGTTGGGTGTTTGTATGCCCAGTTTTTAATGTACTGGCGGAAAGCATAATCAAAACGATCTTCGCCTAAAATCTGCTCTCTTAAAATATCTAAACCCCAACCTGGTTTGCTGTAAAGGTTTACACCAATGTTACGTTCTGCCATTCCATCGGGCATAAGCATAATATTTTCCAAAACCGGGTTACCAATAACACGTTTACCGATATTATTCATATCTGTAACACGCGATTTATATTCGCCATTATTAAAGTTTTTAGAAGAAATACCATTGATGAAAGTGTTAAAACCTTCATCCATCCAACCGTATTTACGCTCATTTGAACCAACAATCATCGGGAACCAGGTATGGCCAAATTCGTGATCGATTACGCCCCATGCCGAGCCATTTTTAGCCTTCCAACCACAGAATACAATGCCCGGATATTCCATACCACCAATGTTGGTCGCAACATTTACCGCCATTGGATAAGGATATTCGAACCATTTTGTAGAGTAATGCTCTATGGTAGATTTTACGTATTCTACGCCTCTGCCATAGCTATCGTTACCATTGCTTTCGATAGGTTGTGCAGAAACTGCCAATCCTTTTCTTCCGCTTGGAAAATTTATTCGTGCGGCATCCAAAACAAATGCTTTTGACGAAGCCCAAGCAGCATCTCTGGCGTTTAAGATTTTAAATTTCCAGGTTAACTTATCTTTCGCAGGGCGGGATTTAGGATCATTAACTTCTTCAGCAGAACGAATGTGAACAGTTTTATCGCTCGCTTTTGCTGCGTTCCATCTTTTTAATTGCTCTGCCGTAAATACTTCCTGTGGATTTAAAAGCTCTCCAGAACCCATTACGATATGATTAGCCGGTGCAGTAATTGCAAAAGTGATATCGCCATATTCGCAATAAAACTCGCCACCGCCCCAATAAGGCAATGTATTCCAGCCAATTACATCATCGTACACACACATGCGTGGAAACCATTGTGCGATTGCAAAAATTTCTCCATTTTGAGTAGTTAAATGCCCGGTTCTGTCTGAACCTTCTTTAGGCACAACGTAAGAGTAATCCATTTTAACCGTAATTAAATCACCATTTGCAGCCATAGGTTGGTCTAAACGGATTTGCATACGGGTATCTTCTACCAAAGAAGTAAATTTTACTGCTGCCGATTTTTGAGAAACACTGATGTTTTCGATTTTGTAACCGCCATTAAAACTTTCGCCTTGCGCACCGTAACGACTTCTTGCAGGCGTTACCGCATAACCACGGGAAGTTTGTTTAAAGGTATTTTGATCTAATTGTAACCACAGATATGGCAATTTATCGGGACTGTTGTTTTTATAAGTGATGGTTACACTACCCGTTACCGTACTGGTTGCTTCGTTAAGGCTGGCTGTAATGTTGTAATCAACTCTGTTTTGCCAATATTTTGGCCCTGGTACACCAATTGCAGAACGAAATTCGTTTCCGTTTTGCGTGTAAAACAGTGGTCCGAATGCCTCTGCCGGACTATAATTTGTTGCAGCAGGCGTAGTTTTGGGCGCTTGTTGAGCAAATGCAGAAAAAGCAAATGCACAACATGATAAGCTTAAAGTTATAAGTTTATTCAGTTTTTTAGTCATGTTGAAATTTTTATAGGCGGCAAATATAAGCAATCGGCGTTATTATGTTTTCTTGTGCCTATAATGTTACTTTACAACATCCTAAACCACAGAATGCTACATTTGGTTATCTACTTTCTTCAAGTTTGGCAAATCTTGTAGTTTTTTTTCCTTCGGAGATAATTTTAACCAAGCTTGATAAGCCTGAGCGATGTAATATGGATAATTAAAAGGCCTTTGTTCCTGAATTTTTAATGTAGATGGGCGATAAATAATCATAAAGTTTTTTAATTCTTCGCCATCCAGTTTAGTTAATTCTTTTATAGTTTTTTCAGTAAAGTTTCGGTCTATTTCTGCATTATAACTCTCCTTTTGTTCAAGTTCGGCTTCTAATCGCTGCTGGCGTTTGTATTTACCATGACCAAGATTTAAACTTAATCCACCAACCTTATCCGTCATTTTTTTACGGTATAAATTACCACCAGTACCCATTAAAGTGTATTTTTCTGCCATTGGATCTTTCGACAAAACTTCTTTATTAATTTTTACACCATTAATGTTTACATCATTTAAGTTATTTGAGCGCACAACCATATAAATGGTTTTTGGCAATAAGTTGGTAAGGTAAAGTGTATCTGTTGTATAACCTACAAAAGAAAATTCGAGCAAATCGCCAACTTTGGCTGGTACTGTAAATTTCCCGGCAGCGTTGGCACTAACCACTTTCTTGTTATTTAAGTTTCTAATGGTAACGCCCGGAACTGTTAATGATTTTTTAGAATAATCGTAAATTGTACCGGTACTAACAGTTTGGCTAAACGATGCAAACGGAAGGGCAAGGAAAATAAAAATGATCAGCTTATACATATCCAAAAATATATTAGTTTTAAATGTTAAAATCCTATTTAACAATCTTTAACATTAAAACAACGGTTTTAACTAAGTGTTTCAGCGTAAAGGTTTTCATCAAAAGAAATTAGAATGGCTTTGCCATCTTTCTCAATAATTGGGCGTTTAATAGCACTGGTGTTTTCTACCAAATAATCTATTGCCTTTACCTGATTATCAATTGCTTGTTGTTCTTCCTTTAGTAATTTTTTCCAGGTCAAACCTTTCCTGTTCAGCACGGTTTCCCATCCAAAATTGTTACACCAGGTGTTTAGCTTTTCCTTTGTAATGCCTTTTTTCTTAAAATCGTGAAATTCGAAATCAATTTTATGTTCCTTTAACCAATCCAGAGATTTTTTAACCGTGTTACAATTTGGAATGCCGTATACTATCATGTCTATTTTTATTTGATGCTCAAATGTAAGGATGATTAAACAAATATTGAATGATTGAATTTGAATGAAAGTATAAGATAAATATTCTTTTAATCTGCGGCTAGCGGAAATCAACTTTAGTTCATCACATTTTTTCGCTAATCCATCACATTTTAAAAATATATTGCAGCGGTGTTGCTAAAATTGCTCCATCAAAAACAAAAACATGGCTATTAAAGATTTACACAAAATTGAATTTTGGATTTCCACCTGCTTTTACATCCTTATCGTAATACTAGTTATCACCAATGCAGGAAGCAGAGATCACAACCATAATTACTACTATTTTCGGGGCGCTAACTTAACCTATTCGCACATCACAAATTACCTGATACCCGAGCTTTTTAGGTTTTCTGTTCTGTATGCAAACTTTCTTGCCATAAACTTTTGCATTATTCCTTCTTTCATTAAAAAACATAACATATTAGCAAACAGCTTTTTCCTTGCCGGATTATTCCTGATTGGTGGCTTAGTGATAAGCATTTGTAATACCTATACCAAAGCATACATTCTGGTAGAGTACAATGAATTGCAGGATGGGTACAATAGGCTATTTTACGAAGGATTTTTATACAGTTTATGGTCTATAGTTATTATTGCAGCGTATGGATTAGTAAAGGAGTTTATACTTTACATCAGAGAAAATAAATACCGCGATGCCGATGAGCGAACGCAAGTTAAATTAGATGTAGGTTTCGGATTAGCATTTTGGTTTGTTGGGCTGTTACTTTGGATAACAACAAGAGCCGGAATAGAAATTAGCATTTGCTGGAGCCTTGTCATCTTCTCCACCATAGGCATATTTATATATTCCATTTACAAATTACTGCCACAAAACTTTGAGCAAGGCAAAAAATTTAAGGTTTACTTTTGGCAGGTATTCTTCATTTCTATATTATTAGCCGTTCCGCTCGGCTTAATTTCAACCATTTTTATTATGCGGGCAGAAATGTTTTTTATAGTATTCATATTCCATTTGTCAACACAACTTATTGTAACCGTACCGCTATCGTGGTTTGTTTACAAACAAAGAACTTCTACACAAAGTGAGGTGGCAAGCCTCCGTACAAAATTGGGTAAATCTAATGCCAACCTGAGTTTCCTGCAATCGCAAATTAACCCACATTTTTTATTTAATGCACTAAATACCCTTTACGGAACCGCATTACAAGAAAATGCCGATAGAACCGGCGAAGGCATTCAAAAACTTGGAGATATGATGCGTTTTATGTTGCACGAAAACATGCAGGATAAAATTTCATTAACCCGCGAAGTTGAATATTTAAACAATTATATCGATTTGCAAAAACTTCGAACTTCTCGCTCTGCTGATATTAGAATTGAAACTCATATCGACGAACAGTTGAATAATCTGGAAATTACACCCATGCTTTTAATTCCTTTTGTAGAGAACGCCTTTAAACATGGTATAAGTTTACAACAACCCTCTCATATAAAAATTACGCTGCAAACTAAAGAGCGCACTTTATTTTTCGATGTTAACAATAGCATTTACCACAAGGCCGATACCGACCCGGAAAAACTTAAAAGTGGCATCGGCCTGGAAAACGTAAAACAAAGGTTAACCCTGCTTTACCACGGGAAACATGAGTTAATTATTCGCGAAAGTGCAAAAGAGTTTTTTGTGCATTTAACCTTGCAGCTAGATTAAGATCTATCATTTTTTTTGAAAATGTATGGTAGTGTAAATGGCGGACGAAAGCCCCGCCATTTGCTTTACTCCGTTACACTCCGTGCTCGCTATTGTCGGGTTTAACTTACTCAGGCTGGTAAAACTATTAATGTTTTCGCTACGTGCTTAAAAAATTTAATGTGCTGAGGTTTTAAAATTGAGTGAAGATTTCTCCACTTCAGTCGAAATGGACAGAGGTTGGTGTTGCAGATTTATAAAATTAAGCTAGGTGCTACAATTACAAAAGCGCTAATAACTTTGTTAAATAGCCCCGACAAAAACGAAAATACTTTTGGGAGCACTAATTATTTACAGCGAAAACATTAACCAAAAGATTGTAGTATTGGCGGGACAGAATTGCCAAGAATTACAAGACTTTGTGCTTCAAAAAATAATTTAAGGGGATAGAAGTTTAAAAAAATTAAATCTAATAGTATCTTTAAAAATGATTGCCATTGCAATAGATGATGAACCAATAGCGCTTGATATAATCCGCTCGCATGCTTCGAAAGTGCCATTTGTTGAGCTTAGTGCCGTTTTTACTAATGCTTTTGAAGCGATTACATATTTGCAGCATAACAGGGTAGATTTAATTTTTCTGGATATCAAAATGCCCGATATTAGCGGAATTGATTTTCTGAAAAGCCTGAGCAATCCGCCAATGGTAGTATTTACAACTGCTTATACGGAGCATGCAGTGCAAAGTTTTGAACTCGATGCGGTTGATTATTTATTAAAACCCTTTTCGCTATCGAGATTTTTAAAAGCCTGCAATAAAGCTCATGAGCTGTTTAACCTTCGTAACAATAAAGCCGAAGAAAAACCAGAATACATATTTGTGAAAGATGGTTACGAGCAGATTAAGGTAGCTTTAAGTGATATCCTATACATCGAAGCTTCTGGTAATTATACACAAATTCAGCTAAGAGATAAACTTATCAGCTCAAGAATTACCATAAACGATTTAGCCGATTTACTGCCAAAAAACTTTATTCGCTGTCACCGGGCTTTTATCATTTCAAAAGATAAAGTATCCAAATTCGATAAAAATCAAATTTGGATAGGTGAAAAATCAATACCGATTGGCGCAACCTATGGCAACATTCAGTTGGTGTAATTACGGCTTCACGTTAACTCTTATACCGGCAGAATGTGTTGTAAATTCTGGAGCATACATACTTTGTAAAGTGGTAATTCCGTTAGAAAAATTTCCAGAATGCGTAACCCTCAAAGCATATTCAAAAACGTATGTTCCCTTTCTTAAATAGCTAATAAAAAAATTAGTTGATGCATCTTTAGTGCTTTCGTAATAACCTAAACCATCCTGATATTTATATTGAGAAACTACGTTTACAGGCTCAAAACCTGAAGAACGCATATCTTTCAAATGAATATATTCCATATCCCGATCGCAACGAATTTCTATTCTTACCTTAACCAAATCTCCCGTAGATAGAACGTTGGAAGCTGTTAAAGGTGTTAGCAAATCACCCTTATCTGTACGCTTTTGTAAAAACAATTCTTTATTAATTTTTACTCCGGTACTGGCAGATTTAATCTTATCTAACTGCTCAAAATATTGCCAATAATAAGCACCCCATGCAATACTTTTATTATTATTTTTGATTTGCACTTTTGCCATTTCAGGTTTAACATCAGCCCCTTTTATGGTTATTTTTTCATAACCTGTTCCTGCCTCTTTTATAGGCACAGGAATTCCTAAGTCTGTAATCGTTTTTCCTCCGATTAAAATTTCTGGCTCAGCAGTTTCATTTAGTAAGTTATAACCTCTAAATAATAAAGCATAAGTTGCCGCAACAGTCGCTTTGGTTGTTTTCCAATCGTTAGTTTGTTTATTTTTAAGTAGCCAAATTTTCATTTCTTCTACCGATTTTGAATCTTTAGCAACTTCATCAAATGCTTCAATAAGTAAAGCTTGTGTTTCTACCGGACTTTGATACCACCACCAGCCATTTTGATTCTTTGCCCAATACATCCCCATTTCATCGCTTTGCTGTGCAGTCTGTTTTAACAAATTAATAATTTTCAAAGCTTCGGCGTGGTTGCCACTACGCTCTAATATTAACGCTGATTGTGCCAATTGGTATGGCTCTAAATATTTCCAATCGTTAATTATTTTTGTTAAGTAAAACTTGTGTGCCATTACAAATTCAGGATTGGTATTGGGTTGAATTGCATAGCTTCTCGCAAATAAGTAATGAATTGGTAAATAAGTTGCGCCTTTTTTATCTTTTAAATAACTATGATAATCTGAAGTTAATTGCTCATCAAGATAGGAGATAGATTTAGTTAACATCTGATTTAATTTTGGAAAGCTTTTATCATCAACTAATTTGAGTTGCTTTAATTGAGCCAAGCCCATAACAATATGCTGTGTGATGTACCTATCTTCTCGCATGCCAGCAAACCACGGAAAAGCGCCATTACTAAACTGCATATTCTCTAGCTTATCAAAGTTTGCATTTAGTTCATAGCGCATTCTGTTTAAATCGAAAAGTATAGCCAATCTTTTTTTCCTTTCCGTTTCATCATTTGCGGCTCTTACCCATGGAGTTTCCTCGAGCATAATCGATTTTAATTCAGGATTTTTCTCCAGATTAGAAAGCAATGCTTCACCATTGTTGGTTTGCTGCCACGATTGAAATACTTCTTTAATTTTTGGTGATGAATTGATGATACCCGTTGCGAAACTATTAGCGTAAAATCTGCTAAAAGTTTGTTCCGCACATTCATAAGGATATTCCATTAAGTAAGGCAAAGCTTGTACCGCATACCAAACTGGATTTGAGGTAAACTCAAAAATTAGTGCATGGTTTTTAATTGTTTTTGATTTAGCAAATTGCAACAGGTTATCCATAGTGAAAGTTTTACTAATGCCTCCCCTAACATTTATTGGCATACTCTCCATAACCATTATCGAGTTTGGCAATACCGGAATGGTCATTTCTTCGCCATCCGAATAATTTTCTGATTGAGCAGTTAATTTATAAGTAATTGCACCAACACCTGAAGGAATAATCAATGACCATTTTAAAGATTGATTACCACTATTTTCTAATTGAAATTGCTGTTGATTAGAATTTTTTTTCTCGAAGATTGAAATAACTTTACCCGAAATTGCATCTCTTAACTCTAACATAGCTAAACCACCAATTGCATTTGCAGATAAATTATTGAGTTTTGTACTAAACAAAATAGTATCGCCCTCGCGAAAAAAACGAGGCGCATTTGCAGATATAGAAAGCTGTTTTTGCGTAACAAGCTCTTTTGTTATGGTAGTTGTTTTAAAATCTTTGGTATGCGCAAACCCTAACATTTTAAATCGTGTTAAGGATTGAGGTATCGTAAATTCAATATTAATTTCCCCGGCTTCATCAGTTTTTAATTGAGGGTAGAAAAATGCCGTTTCAGTAAAATTTGTTCGTGGAACTACCTTCGCCTTTTTTACTGGTTTACCATTGATAATGTAGGTATCCGTTTTCGGATCATAACCTTCTATACTAACGAAATCGTAAACTTTGTAATCATCAACTGCAATTGCCTCCATTAGTTTTTCAGCCCCTGGAATACCTTCCTGATCATACATAACCGTGTTTGTTCCTCTTACTCGAACAGTCCTTACTAGGTCGCTAGATTCATTCCTTACATTTGCTACAGCACCAGTAACTTCTTTTTTTGCTTGTGTTCCATAACCAACTACAACAACTTCATTAAGCCCTTTTTTATCATATTTTAATTTAAAATTTATTCTTTTGTCAGTAGAAACTTTTGCGGTTTCAATATCATAACCAATAAATAGTGCTGCAATTTCTTCACCAGGCTTAGCTGCAATACTGTAAATTCCGTACTCATCAGTTTTTGTATTTTTAGTTTTAGTTTTGATAACAACACCGCCAACACCATATCCTTCATCATCTGTAACTATCCCATAAATCAAACCTGTTTCTTTTAATGAGGCAAGCTTCTTTTTTACCGCTTCGTTAACATGCGTTCTCTTATTAGCTTCTATTTTTTTTAGGTAAAGCGTATAGTTGTTTTTATAACTGTGTTGATTAAATGAAAATCCATATAAATTCAAATATTCATAATTTCTTCCCGTGATGTTATAATAGCTATGATAATTACCGCTAAACCAAATTTGATTAGCATATTGGATATAATTTTGGTTGTAATTCCAATTGTAATTGTTGTAATTATATTTTGGCGTTGATATTTTATTCCAATTCATTGCTTTAAGATCATCCAGCGATGCATCGTATAGCGAAACAACCATTTCAGCCATTTGCTCTTCGCCCTTTTTATTGGCGATTTTTAACTTCCATGTATCAGTTTCGCCTGGCTGAAGTTTATCTCTAAAGCTTAAAAATTTCACATCGATTTCTTTGGCGGCATCAACTATGTTAACTACTTGCATAGATTGCGAAATCCTTCCATTTTCAATTAAGGTAAATTGAACTGCAAAACCATCAATAAATTGAGGTTCAGGTTTAATATTGATTATAGTTTGCTTATTGCTAAGCTTTAACCATGCCTTTTTCACAATTAAATCTTTATAGTAAACTTCGTAATATGCCCGGGTATTTTGCAAAACACTGGCAAGCCTAAAAACTGCCGATTCTTGCGGAGCAATTGTGTTTTTTTCTGCAATAAGCCATTCCTTTGCTAGTAAAATTTTCTCGCTCGAATTTTTATATACACGTACAACTTTTTCTACAATAACAGAGTCCAAACTGCTATTTATAGCTTTAAACTTAACCTTGTAATAGCCTGAGGTTAAATTGTTGCCATCTATTTTTAAATTTCCTAAGCCGCGTTCTACTTTTTCATTCTGAATAAAACTTAATTTTTCTACACTCCAACGCTCAGGATTTCCATCGTTTTCATATTCATCAAACGGAAAATACTTTATAAAATCTGATTTAGATAAACTGTAATTTTCTGCTTTACCTAAGGTATTTTGATATACAATTCTGCCCGGATATTGGAGTTTATACCATTCGGCAGTAACTTGTCCCTTAATCGGTGTTCTATTTATATTCGTAATTTCAAATGGAATGCTGTCCTTTAAATCGGCTGGAAAAATCTCATTTGGGATAGAAACATTTAAAAGCACATCGGTTTTGCCAACATTAAGCGTTTGCGATTTTGAGCGTGTTTCACCATTCAAATCTGTGACGTCAACCATGATTTGGTAAGAATAACTATCACTATTATTTTCGGCAGCAGCCAAAAACTGGATATTAAATAACCCATCGCCTCTTGTTTGCGTATTGCCTATTGCTATTTGTTTGCTAGGATTATAGCCGTTAATTCTATCATTGGCCGAAAGAATATTTCGGGTAATAACATATTTAACTTTAGCGCCGCCAACAGAATAGCCACTAAAACTAATTGCCTTTCCTTCTAACCGAATAGAATCATTTAATTTATATTTTTGGTTCAAAGGTTCAAATACAACCTCAAAATTTGGTCTTTTGTATTCTTCTACCTGTACCTCAATACTGCCATAATTGGTACTTATATTCATTCTTCCGTTTAATTTCCCTAACGGAATTGTGAAAGAACCTTGAAACGTACCAAATTCATTTGTAATTTTTGATGTTTTTTCTAGCGATTTGCCATTTACATCATTAAAGTTAATGCTGATATCAACTTCCTTTAAAAGTTGATTTTTATCATCTTCAAATTCAAAGTAAATTCCTTTGTAAAAAACGGTTTGCCCTGGTCTGTAAATAGGTCTATCTGTAAATAAAGTAACTCTCCTTTTTGTATCCATATACTTATAGGCTCTTGAACCGACATCGACAGTTACAGAATCAGCTCCATTAATTACCTCAATACGGCTTACAGATGTATTTAGTGTGCTTTCTGCAAATCCATTCTTGTCTGTACGCAAGCTTCCTTTATACTTATAACTGTATTTACCCTTTTCATATTCATGATTCTCTTCATTAATAATTGCATTGGCAGTGGCTTCACCAGTAGAACTGTTCGAAACAAAATATTCATGATTTATTAAACCAGAAATGCGGTCAGTAACGGCTAAATCGGTTACCTGAAATGGCATAAAACTATGCATTGCATTACTATCTACAGTTTTTGCAATGATTACATAATAGCCTTTTGCTAAACCATCGAGCTTATCAATTAAAGTATGGCCCAAGTAATCGTCATTCTCAGGTGTATTAACTATCCATTCTTTAAACACATTATTAGAGGCTGAAAATTTTTCGTAATCAGTTTGGCTTCCTAGATTAATATTTCTATGATTATGACTAACCTTATAAAGCTGAATTGATATGGCTTCTACATTTTTGTAGCTAAAAAATAACTGCACAGGTTTTTCAGGAATGAAAAGCTGTTGTACGCTAATATTTAACGACTTGTCTTTAATATCATTAATTAGCTTTTCAAAGTTTTTAGCACCTAAACTATTTGGATATAACTGGATTACATCATTTCCAATCTTAACCAATTCCTTTAAATCAGGTCGCTGTTTTATATTTTGTTGATTACGATTATCATACATTTTTGATGCTTTTTCAAAAAGAACATCCCCATAAATATCTGTTGATTTAGCGTAGTTGGCAAGTTCATCAATAGCTGAACTATAAAGCTTTAGTTTATTCTCAAGCGTACTTCTTGAATAGATATAATTTAATCGTTTAACATCTACATCGGCAAACGCACTAATATTTTGGTGCTTAATATGAAAACTAAGTAGATTCTTAAAAATCGACAGCGCCTTTGAAGAAAACGAAGTAGAATCTGTATTTGAAATCTCAATATTTAAAAATGAATTATATTTTTCAAACCATTTTGCACTATTAAAATCGATTGATGTATCATTCTTCGTTAATTCAATTTGAGTATTAACTAGAACATCCAAAGCTCTATGTGCCAACACATCGTACAGGGTTGGTCGTAAATATCTGCTTGAGCTGTCTCCAACCATCAAAGCTGTTAAACTATCAATTTTTGTATCCTGCAAAATCTTAACCTCAGATACAGATGCCATGTAATTTTTAAGCGTTTCATCAATTAATTTTCCAATCGGCCAAGTTTTAATATCACTACCTACGTTTGCCTCAACATTAGTGCGTTTTATAATATTATATCGATTTTGCTCATAATACCTCCAATAACTTTCTGCAAGTAAAGATTGAAGAATGCTTTTTTCTGGTTGCTTTGCAGAAGCGATGTCTTCCCTAAGCTCTGCATTAATTATAGAAATAGCTTCTTCTTTAAGATAGCCCTGAAATAACATTCGATATATGGTTGCCCTAATCAACATAGCGGTGTTACGCTGTGCTCTGGCACTTTTATTTACTTTATCAATTATCGAAACTGCATCTTTAGGTTTTCCAATAATTGCTAAAGAATCTATGGATTTAAAATTATCATGATAGTATTTATCCTTATGCTGAGCAAAAGCGACATTAGAAAAAAGAGAAAATATAAGAAGAATAAATAAAGAGTGGAGCGTTTTTTTCATAGTGCAGTATTTAAACATAAGATGGTAACCTAAAGCAGATTCCATAAAATTATTTAAACTTTAAGATGCATATTACGAAACTAAATATTTTTAAACATCATAAATTAGATTATAGATACAATTAACATATAAATAACATTTACCGTGTTTTAAAAAATTGTAAATTAAACTTACAACATTTAAACATTACGCTCTTTCAACATTCCATGCTTAGCAGTATCTTTGCCACATGTCAAGTCAATTAAAAAATCTTTCTGATTTTTCTCACACAACGGTTCCGAGTGGAGCAAAATATAAATTTGGTATTGTTGTAGCCGAATGGAACGCAGAAATTACTGGTGCTTTGTACAACGGTGCACTTAAAACCCTTTTAGCTAACGGTGTTAAGGAAGAAAATATAATCTCCTTACCAGTACCAGGAAGTTTTGAACTTACCGGAGCTGCAGATATTTTGTTAAGCAAAAAATCAGATTTGGATGCTGTAATTTGCCTGGGTTGTGTAATTCAGGGCGATACTAAACACTTCGATTTTATTTGCGATGCAGTAGCACAAGGCTGTACTAATGTTGGTATTAAGTATAGCAAACCAGTTATTTTTGGAGTTTTAACCACAAACAATTTGGAGCAGGCACAAGATAGAGCCGGTGGTAAACATGGCAACAAAGGTGATGAAGCCGCAATTACAGCAATTAAAATGGCCGATTTTTCTGCAAACATTTAAAAATATTAGTAACTTAGATACTTAAAGCTTAACTATCGAAATGAAAAAAATAGCCATCCTTTTATTGGCGGTGTTTTGCACCATAACCATTTTAGAGTCTTGTTCATCAAAACTTTGCCCGGCTTATAGCTCTTATCCAGAAGGTAAACGCAGAAGAAATTAATACATATCTATTTTCATTTAAGCTACTTACAGAACATTAACATACTGTAAGTGTTATCTCTATAAAAAAATTAAATAAAAATTATGGCTTGGGTTAATTTAACATCAATAGAACAGCTTGATGAGATTAAAAGTGCGGAAGGCTTTAGTCTAATTTTCAAACACAGTACACGCTGTTCTATCAGCATGATGGCAAGAAAGAATTTTGAGTTAGATTGGGATGTTATTCCTGCTGATACAAAATTGTACTTTTTAGATTTAATTGCTTACAGAGAAATCTCTAATAAAATTGCTGAGATTTTTGAGGTAACGCATCAATCTCCACAAATATTATTAATTAAAAACGGCGATTGCGTTTTAGAGGCTTCACATAGTGATATTTCTGCCGAAGAAGTTGCTGAAGTAATTGCAGCATAAAATATTATGGCCACAGATTTACAGGTCAATATTAAAAAATCTGCGAATCTGTGGCTTTGATATTTTGAACGTAATCGTTTTTTTTACCCAAAATAAGTCACAGATTTACAGATTAATATTAAAAAATCTGCGAATCTGTGGCTTTCTTTATTCTATTTTTAAAATTTTTGATGTTCTGCTTCGGGTTGATTTGCAAAGCTCCGTATCATCAGCCAAAGCTTTCCCGTAAGTAGGAATTATTTCTTTAATTTTCGCTTGCCATTCTGCCGTTTGTAAATCCTCTTTAAAACAACGGCTTAATAAATCAAACATAATTGAAACAGCTGTTGAAGCACCGGGAGATGCACCAAGTAGCGCCGCGATAGATCCATCAGCAGCACTTACTACTTCAGTTCCAAACTCTAATATTCCGCCTTGCTTTTCATCCTTTTTTATAACCTGCACACGCTGACCGGCATATTCTAATTCCCAATCTTTTAATTCTGCTTTTGGCAAATATTCTTTTAAAGCATTTAACCTATCTTCTGGCGATTGCCTTACTTGTTCGATTAAATATTTCGTTAAATCAATATTGTGTAGCCCAGCAGAAATCATCGGACGAATGTTGTTAAATTTTATAGATTTTGGTAAATCCAAAAACGAACCATTCTTTAAAAATTTAGTAGAAAAACCTGCATACGGCCCAAATAATAAAGCTTGTTTACCATTTATCATTCTGGTATCCAAATGCGGTACAGACATTGGTGGTGCACCAACAGAAGCCTTCCCATAAACCTTTGCATGGTGTTGTGCAATAATTTCTTCATTGGTACATTTTAGCCATTGTCCGCTAACCGGAAAACCACCAAATCCTTTACCTTCAGGAATATCAGATTTTTCTAATAAAGGAAGTGAGCCGCCGCCCGCACCAATAAATACAAATTTACCAACGCGTTTACGTTTATCTCCACTCTCTAAATCTTTAACTTTAATTATCCAGTTTCCATCTTTATCCTTTTTTAAATCACGGATTTCATGATTAAAATAGAGGCTAACATTTGGCTGTGCTTTTAAATAATTAAACATATCTCTAGTTAACGAGCCGAAGTTAACATCCGTTCCCAAATCCATTTTTGTTGCGGCAACCTTATCTCCTTTTTTGCGACCATCAATAATTAATGGTGCCCAGGTTTTAATTTGCTCTGCATCTTCAGTATACTCCATACCGCTAAACAAATTGTATTTGGTTAGCGCATCGAAGCGTTTCTTTAAATATTCGGTATTCTTTTTACCCCAAACAAAGCTAATGTGAGGAATTTTCTTGATAAAGTTTTCTGGGTTTGAGATAAGGCCCTTTTCAATTAAATAGGCCCAAAACTGCTTAGAAACTTCAAAATGCTCTGCAATTTGAACCGCTTTTTTAGTTTCAACAGTTCCGTCTTTTTTTTCGGGCGTGTAGTTTAATTCGCAAAAAGCAGAGTGACCAGTACCTGCATTATTCCAGGCATCAGAACTTTCTGCTGCAGCAATATCAAGGCGTTCGTAAATTTCTATACTTAGGTTTGGTTCTAATTCTTTTAATAAAACGCCTAAGGTTGCGCTCATTATTCCGGCGCCAATTAGTATTACATCTGCGTCAGTTTTACCAACTGTCTTTTTCTTTTTTGTCATCTTATATCAAAGGAGTTGCAAATTTAAAATCATTTTAAGCATGAAACGAATTTTCGCATATGAAAACTAAAAAATTGCTGAAAAATGTATTATTATCTAAATTGAGCTCAATTATTTAGTAAAATTTAATCAGAAGTGTTAAATTTTATGGTGTAATTATTAAATCTTCATTAAGAATAAGTTAATTACTTAGCATTTCATTAATTATTTCTCTGTCGCATGAGATTTGCTATAAATTTAGCTTCAGTTTTAGCCACCTAAACCGTATTGAAGTGGCATCCCCCAAATTTCTTTGGGGATATAACGGAAAGACGGACCGAACCTAAGCCATAAGCTGTACAGCACCTTTCCAAAATCTTTTTTAACAATATTAAGTTTTAGCAATTGTTATCTCAACAATATGAAACAAACATTACAACATTCCAACATTTCAAGCGTGTAAGATTTCAATCCTATTGCTTAACTTTGCCTTATGATTGATTTACCGGTAGTACCTGCTGTAACTGAAGTTAAACGTAAACCAGATTGGTTGCGTGTTAAATTACCTGTTGGTAAGGAATATGCTCAGGTACGTAGCTTAGTTGATACACATAAACTTCATACCATTTGCGAGAGTGGTAATTGCCCAAACATGGGCGAATGTTGGGGTGCAGGTACGGCAACTTTCATGATTTTAGGAAATATTTGTACCCGTAGCTGCTCTTTTTGTGCTGTGGCTACAGGCCGGCCATTAGCTGTTGATGTTGATGAGCCAAATCGTATTGCCGATTCGGTTAGATTAATGGGTGTTAAACATTGTGTAATTACTTCGGTTGACCGTGATGATTTAAAAGATGGCGGTTCTATTATCTGGGCAGAAACTTTGCAGGCCATTCGCAGGGAAAGCCCAATTACAACTTTAGAAACCTTAATACCTGATTTTAAAGGTCAATGGGATAATTTATATCGTCTTTTAGAAGAAAGACCTGAAGTGGTTTCGCATAATATGGAAACGGTTAAACGCCTTACCAAGCAAGTGCGTATCCAGGCTAAGTACGATAGAAGTTTAGAAGCATTAAAAAGAATTTCAGAATTTGGTTTACGTACTAAAACCGGAATTATGCTTGGCTTAGGAGAAACAGATGAAGATATTTTTGAGGCTATGGATGATTTAGTTGCTAATGGAGTACATATTTTAACATTAGGTCAATATTTGCAACCAACCAGAAACCACCACCCGGTGGTTGATTGGATTCATCCTGATACATTTGCGATGTACAAAGAAGTTGGTTTATCGAAAGGGTTAAAATATGTTGAAAGCGGTCCGTTAGTTCGCTCTTCTTATCACGCAGAAAAACACCTTTTTCCTATTGAAGGCATAGCTTAAAATGATATAGGTATTCACAAAAGATAGAAAGTTTTATTTATTAGCCAAAATCGAACTCCCATACAGAATATTGTTGTAAAACATTTTTTTGCAATTATTGTTGTGAGTTGTATATTCGTACCATAAGTGAGTGCATTAAAAAAAATTACCTTAACCGAGACTGAAATAGTTTTGGCATTGCAATCGAAAGATCCGGCAGTGTTAAAAACTCTGTACAGTATGTATTCTTCTGCTCTATATGGGGTAATTTCACGTATCATCACCCATACTGAATTAGCAGAAGACGTTTTACAAGAAACCTTTGTAAAAATTTGGCAATCTGCTTCACATTACGACAATACAAAGGGAAGGCTATTTACATGGATGATGAATATTGCCCGAAACCTTTCTATCGATAAGCTTCGTTCAAAAGATTTTAAAAATTCTCAGAAAAACCAAGATATAGAAAATAACGTAAGTTTCGTTGATGAACAAAATAAGGTAACATTTAACCCTGATACCCTTGGCGTTAAGCAACTTGTAAACAATTTAAAACCAGACTTACAGGTTGTTCTTAATTTAGTTTATTACAATGGTTTCACACATGTGGAAGCCGCAGAAAAGTTAAATTTGCCATTGGGAACGGTTAAAACCAGAATCCGATTGGCCATTATAGAATTGAGAAGGAGTTTTAATTAAGCGTGGAAAATTTAAGAGCATATATAGAATCTGGAGTACTTGAGCTGTACGTTTTAGGCGATTTATCGGCCGAAGAAACGCTGCAGGTTGAAGAAATAGCATCTCGATACCAGGAGGTTAGAGATGAGATTGCTTCGATTGAGCAAGCTATGGAGCAATATGCGCTAAATAACGCTGTAGAACCTCCTATAGATGTTGAACAGAAACTTTTTGATAAGCTGGGTTTAAATATTTATGAAGAGGTTTTTGAAACTGCAGATAATTACATTAACGAACCAAAAATTGTTCGTTTAGATGGAAGCGATGGCAAAGTGAAAACGTTGCGCTACGCTTTGGTTGCCTGCGTTGCGTTATTGGTTATTAGTGTAGCAGCGCTTTTTGTTACATACAATAAGTTAAGCGATGCAAATACACAAATTGCTAGTTTGAACCTGGATAAGCAGAAGTTTGCAGGAGTTGTTAGTCAGCTTGAATATGATAACAAAGGCTTAAGCAACATTGCTGAAATGGCTGAGAGTAAAGAGTGGGCAACCATTAGAATGCAGGGTCAACCGATTAGTCCGAATTCTAAAATGAATGTTTACTGGAATAAAAAAGATAAAAGTGTTTTAATTAATCATTTAGCTATGGATTTACCAAAGGCTGATGCAGAACACGAGTATCAACTTTGGGCACTGGTAAACGGAAAACCTGTAAGCTTAGGCGTTTTTGGAAAATCTGATTCTACAGCAAAAGATGCAATAATTAAAATGCAATCTATTCAAGAGGCACAGGCCTTTGCAGTAACATTAGAGCCAATGGGCGGCAGTGTTAATCCAACGATGGAAAAATTAACCGTAATGGGCGGCGTTTAAAAATATTTAGTATTTAAGAAAGGCCTGATTTTAAAAAATCATGCCTTTCTTGTTTTATAAAATTAAGAAGATTGTTAAACGTTCTGCACATTATTTAATTCTATTGAAATTCTTTCCGCAATTTGTGATGCAGTAACAACTGCCTGATTTTCAGCTAGGCTATCTCCTGCGTTTCCATGTAGGTAGCAGGCCAATACGCATGCATCAATAGGCGAATATTTCTGAGCCACAAGCGAGGCTATAATACCCGTTAATACATCACCCATACCACCTTGCGCCATTGCAGGGTTACCTGTTGGATTTACATAAACTTTCTGATTTGGCGCACAAATAAATGTGTATTGATTCTTTAATACAATAACAACATTTAGTTTTTGCGCTTGCTTTCTTGCCGTTTCTACCCTATCCCACCAATTAGAATGTGCTCCGAAAAGTCTATCAAATTCTTTAACATGTGGCGTTAAGATAGAATTTTGTGGTAACTTCTCTAATAAATTTTGTTTTTTAGAGATTATATTTAATGCATCGGCATCAATTACCATCGATATATTTTCCGTAATTAACTTTTCGAGCATGCGTTCAGCTTCTTCAGAAGTTCCTAATCCCGGACCAATTGCAATTGCCGAAAATTTCTTTAAATTTTCTGTTTTAAAAATTTCATCGCGATCTATCGCCATAACTTCGGGCAATAAGGTATTTAACGCAATTAACCCATTATTTGGAATACAAGCCGTTGTTAAACCGGCTCCGCTATGCAAACAAGCTTTACAAGAAAGCAATGCGGCGCCCATGGTTTTTGTATCTCCTGCAATAATCAGAGCGTGACCATAAGTACCTTTATGGCTAAAAAGCTGACGAGGTTTTATTTTAGATTTGATATCATCCAAATCAACTAGAAAAAAATCTGAGTTCTGGTTTTGGATATAATCATTATTTAGTCCGATTGGAACAACTTCAAATTTTTGTGTTGCCTGCAAGCTTTCCGGAAAAAAGAAATTGATTTTTGGTCTTTCGAAACTGATGGTTTTGTAGGCTTTGATGCCCTCATAGTTATCCGGTAAATTTCCTTCTGCAAAAAAACCTGTCGGAACATCTACTGCATAAACTTTCTTTGCAGACGCATTTATTTTTTTTGCCAATTCAAGGTAATCCTTTGATAAAGGTCTATTTAAACCAGAACATAATATGGCGTCGATTATTATATCTGATGAGATATTTTTTAGGTCTGATGGCTTATTGAGGATAACCTTTTTACAACCCGATTCATTAAACCGCTGTAGATTTATAGAGAAATCGGCAGTTTCCTTATCGCTGAAGTTAACAATGTATACCTTAATACTTTCGTAACCATTTAACAATAAAATATGCGCTATAGCTAAGCCGTCGCCTCCATTATTCCCTTTGCCGCAGAAAATGGCAATCTTTTTATTGATGTTAAACTCATCCTTTAAAAAACATCTACAAAATGCTCTCGCAGCATTTTCCATCAAGTCAATTGACGCTATTGGTGTGCTGGAAATTGTAAATTCGTCGGCAGCACGCATTTGTGAAGAAGTAAGCAGAGTTTGCATAAAACGAATATATGGTTTTAGCAATAATAAAACTTAAGCGCTATTTGTTTCGGTTTTGAATAATAGGCGCATTTTATTTTTAACAAACAAATGCTTCATCAGTAATCAAAAAAGCTTATTCGTTTATTATAATCTTTTTAAACTGAAGTAAATCTTCGTAAAAATTTATGATAAGCACTGTTTTTGGTCTAGGTGTTACTAGCTTTTCATATACGTTTGTTTCAATTGAATCTAAAGTTTGTTTAGTTGATTTTATGATAACTAAAAAATCATTCTCTACTAAAAAATCAACGTGGAATTTATAATTAAGGATAACACCATTATAATTTACATCGTACTTTTTATTGGCTTCGAAGCTTATACCTTTATCAGAGAGCTCACTCTCGAAAGCTGATTTATACAAACCAGCATTTAAACTTTTACCTAAATGTCTATGAATATTCATTGCGATATTAATTAGTACCATAAATTTGCTACGAGAATTAATATCAGTTTGCGAATTGTTGTGCATATCTTGGTTGTCGTTGGATTGTAGAGAATCTAAATTAATCATAGCTAAAAACTATTGTTGGCTTTCTGTAACCAACTTTTCTCTCTTCCGTTTGTATTTGCGAACGGATTTCTACAACCTTTTCAACTTGTTTGTTAAAACGTTCTAAAGCTTTTCTTGCTTCAATAGCATCACCTTTAACTTTTTTCGACATTTTATCCATCGATTTCATATCAATGGTTGAGCTGCTTACTGTTTTATCTGAGTAACTATGAGTTTCTTCTGCTGATGCTTTAGCTTTTCCATTAGCTTCTAAAAGTTTAAGTCGTAATTTTTCAACTTCTTCTTCTTCTTCTGATTCTTTAACTTTCAGTTCGAGAATTTTAATGTTTGCTTTTAGCAGTTCAATTCTGTTGTTGAGATTTTTAACAGAATCCTGGGATACATTCGCTTTATAAGTTTGCGAAAGTGACACTTTGTAGCATGATACAAGAAGCACTAGAAATAGGAATTTTTTCATTACAATCTGTTTGGATTGCTAATCAATATCCAATAAGTGTGCCGCTGGAAATACACCGGATCTTAGAGCTTGCAGGAATGATTTGAGGAAAATTGAGCAAACCTGCAGTTTAGGTTGAGGAAAATTATCCCCAGAAAAATTGCTACGCGTTTTTCATCTCATCTTTGATAACCAAAAATAACTCATTTGGCCTTTGAGTTCCTATAAAATACTCTAAACCATCTCGGTCTGTTAATACAACTGCATCTTTACCAGATGAGTAGAAACGAATGGTGCCTTTTGTATGTAGGTTATATACGGGATTGTTAAAAAAATAACGACTGTAAGTTGTTTTACGAACATCCACAATACTGTTTAAATCTATTTTAACACGTTTGGTAGTCCAAAGACCATCTAAAATCATGCTACCATTATCAACAATAATTTTATATTGGATGAGGAAAAGCAGAAGCATAGAAACGCCTATTATCCCGAAACCCACTACCAGAAACAAATCTTGCGTATTATCGCGGTCGCGTTCGTAAACGTAAGCAGCAAAACAAAATGCTGCCATTATTAGCCTGATGAATATGCGAACATAATCACGACCAATATATTGTTTTTCGATATATGCGTACCTGCTTTCCAACTTATTTAATTTTGACTTCGAATATAGCAACTTTTTTTGTTGCCTTAGTTAATTTGTAGCGGTTATCCTGTCTAAATCCTGCAATCCAAATAATATCACCATTTCCGTTTATTAAAATTGGAATTTTGCCTTTCAAATGCAATGGAACTTTTTCATCGATAAAAAAGTCGCTAAGCTTTTTAAAATTTTGCATTCCTAGCGGGATAAACTTATCTCCATTTTGCCAGTTTCTCATCACCATTGGAAAAACCAGATTTTGAGCATCTACATAGACTACCCTCTTATCTGTCATAAAATTGATTTCATTACTAAAATTTAGGCTAAAATGATAATCGCCAAAGTAAAAATCAGTTTCTTGCTGATGAATCATTTTATGCTGATGAAAGCCATCATCAAGCTTTGAAATTATTAAAAAATCTCTGTCAATTATTGCCTGATGTGTGGCGCTTAAAAATTTCAATCCGCTTTGCTTATGCAGATTGCTAATTAAATCAGCCACAACCTGATCTGTAAAGTGGTATGGTTTCAGCAATTCAAATAATAATAAGTTTTGCGGCTCAAGTGCATCTATATCTTTTATTGCAATATATATCCCATCTTTTTTATGCTGAACGATTTGAAGCGACAACCGTTTAACACTCAAAATCAAAAATTCTTCCAACTGACTAAAACGGTTTATATTTTGCTCAAATGTGTGCTCGAGGTTTGGGTTAATTTGTTGAAGATGAGGAATTACATCTAGCCTTATTTTATTCCGAGTATAATTTGTGCTTAAGTTAGAGCTGTCTTCTACAAAGCTAATGTCGTGCTCATCAACTAAAGCATTAATTTCGGCTCTGGTGAGAAATAAAAGGGGCCGAATTAATTTATCCCGCTTGGGCAAAATACCATGCAAGCCACTAATTCCGGTTCCTCTAACCAAGTTAATCAGCACAGTTTCAACAGCGTCGTTTTGGTGTTGGGCTAAAGCGATATAATCATAACCATGCTGTACACGGATTTCTTCAAACCATTGGTAACGGAGTTCTCTCGCTGCCATTTGAGTAGAAATTTTATGTTCTGCAGCATATTTTTTTGTATCAAACTGCGTTAAATGAAAAGAAAGATTTAGCGAAGCTGATAACATTTTAACAAAATGTTCGTCGCGAGTTGCCTCATCTGCCCGTAAATTAAAATTACAATGGGCTACACCAATATTAACGCCTAAAGCTTTGAATAAATGAAGCATTAATATCGAATCTTTACCGCCGCTTACGGCAAGCAAAATCTTATTACCACTTGTAAACAGTTTATGCTGGTTTATAAATTCCTGAAATTGTTTTAAGGGTAACATTCATCAAAAATATTTAATTTTAATCGGTTTCTGAACGTTCAAAACAAAAAACTAACTTTGTAGGGTGCAAAAAATATTTGTCTTTCTCTTCTTTTTAATTGGTCCTTTGTTTTTATTCGGACAAAAAAAGGGTTCTATTATAAAAATTATTTCCTCATCGAGCGTAACGGGCGTTAGAGATAAGAATGCAATTTTCTTAAAAAACCCTGTTTTTCAGCAAGATAATGCAACACTAACTTGTGATAGCGCAATCTTTTACACCGAACGCAATTATTTTGAAGCCTATAGAAATGTTCACATCCAACAATTAACAACTGATATTTATTCGGATGAGCTGCAATATGATGGAAATAAAAAGCATGCGCATTTAACCGGAAATGTTAAAATGATTGATCCAAAATCTACCCTTACCACCAATATTTTGGATTATGATATGGTTGCAAAGATTGGTACTTATACCAGTGGCGGAAAAATTCAAACACAAGATGTTACGCTAACCAGCAAAAACGGATATTATTTTAACAATAGCAGCGATGCTTATTTCCGCTACAATGTATTGGTGGTTACCCCGCAAAGTACAATCAAGTCTGATACGATGCGCTACAACGTAGATACCAAATGGACTTATTTTTATGGCCCGACCAATATTAAAGGAAAAGACGATAATTTATATACTGAAAATGGCGCATACAACACCTTAACAGAAGATGCTTATTTCGGTAAAAAGAATTTATACACACAAGACACAAAATCGCTAAGAGGTGATAGTTTGTACTATTTTGGTAAAGCAGGATATGGTAAAGCGGTAAAAAATATAGTTTTTACAGATAAAAAAGACGGCACCAAAATGTTTGGCGATTTAGGTTATTACTATAAAATAGATCAACGAACACTGGTAACCAAAAACGCTTATGTAGATATTATTTCTGGTGATTCTATAACAGTAAAAGATAAAAAGCGCCCGGATACTTTAAGACTTGGAGCGGATACCCTGGAAACACAAATGGTATTACAGAAAACTTTGAAGCTTGTTCCAAAGATTTCTGTGAAAGCAGATAACCAGGTTGGTGAAGATGAGGAAGAAGGCGGAGATGCCGAAAAACCTGAAAAAAAAGGCAAACTACCGCCACCAGCTCGAAATATAGACAAGACTGAGCCTAAAAACGACCAGAAGCAAAAGAACAAACGTGGTGATAAAAATGAGCCAATAAAGCCAGATCTATTAAAAAAAGCTACGCTTGATAGTACAAAATTGAATCTGGATTCGCTCCGTAATAAAATACCCAAACCAGATAGCTTAAAAATAGCAGCTTCAAAGCTCAAGATTGATTCAACATTATCAAAATCTTCCACAAAATTGAAGGATAGTTTAAAGCTTGAGAAAGCTATAACACCTAATGTAAATACAAAAGCTAAAACAACAGTAGATAGTTTGCTTAACAAAAACGCTGTAGCTAAAAACTTAAAAAGTACTACAGCTAAAATTTTAAAGCCAGATTCGGTTATTAACCCTGCAGATACCGTTCAGGCAAGAACCATTAAAGCCTACCACAACGTTCGCATTTACAAAAGCAACATACAGGCAAAAACAGATAGTTTATTTTACACCAGCGCCGATTCTACTTTGCGCTGTTTCGTAAATCCTATTATTTGGTCAGAAGGTTCGCAAATGGTTGGCGATACCATTTATGTTCAATTCAAGAAAAATAAATTAAACAATTTGCAGGCTTTTAGGAATGCCTTTCTAGTAAATACTCCAATCGATTCTTTACGGTTTAATCAAATTAAAGGCCGATACATGACTGGCTTTTTTTCCGAAGGAAAACTTAAAACTTTATATGTTGATGGAAATGCTGAAAGTATTTATTACACACAAGATGATAGCACAAAGGTTTACAAAGAGATGAACCAAACTTTGAGTAGCCGGATAAAGTTCACTTTTAAAAATAACGATATTGATGACATTACCTACATCAGCAGTGTAGAAGGTGCACTAAACCCCGAAAATACCATTGCTAAAGATCATGTTTTAAAAGGATTTTCGTGGAAACCGAAAGAAAGACCACGGTCTAAAAAAGATGCTATTGGTTCTGTTGGCAAACCTAAAGCGAAAGCTAAAGCCCCGGTTACTAAATCAACTGCAATAAAGAAGCCTGTGTCGCCAAAAGTTAATTCGCCATCGGTTTCTAAAGATATTCCCAAAATTATTGCACCAAAAAACACTGCAAAAATAGACTCTTTGCTAAATGAAATTAAACCAATTTTACCGAAAATGGATTCTACTTCAGTAAAACCAAAAGGAATTAATTATTGATTTAAGATTTAAGGAAAGTCAGCATTTTTTGCAAAGCAATTGCCCTGTGACTTATTCTGTTTTTTTCAGCAAGGTTCATCTCTGCAAAGGTAATTTCATAGCCATCTGGTTGAAAAATCGGGTCGTAACCAAAACCATTTGAACCTGATAATTCTGTTCTGATTGTTCCATTAATCACACCCTCAAATAAATGATTTTGTCCGTCCTGCATTAAGGATATAACCGTTTTAAATCTGGCTTTTCTATTTTCAGAACCTTGTAATTTAGCCAAAACCAATTGAATATTTTCAGCGCTATCTCTACTCCCAGCGTAGCGGGCAGAATAAACACCAGGCTCATTATTTAAAGCTTCAATTTCTAAACCGCTATCATCAGCAAAACAATCTAAATTGTAATGCGCAACAACATAACCACTTTTTAAGGTTGCATTACCATCAAAAGTATCAGCAGTTTCCGGAATATCGGTTTCGCAACCAATATCTTTTAAATTCAAAACCTCATACTGACCAGCCAACGCAGCACGAATTTCTTCTGTTTTATGGTCGTTATTAGTAGCGAAAACGAGCTTTTTCATTAAAAAGAGTATTTATTTTATAAGTTGAAGATTTGCCCAAAGCATTTTCTTTGCTGGTAAATCTGCATCCAAATCATGCAGGTTCGGTGCAAAAATCATTCTTGTATTTTGATAAAGGATAATTTCATTTTTCCAGGCGAGATTTAGTTTCAATTGATGGATATCAACCCCAAATGATAACATTAGTTGCGGATTAAAAAATTGCTGAAGTTCTGAAAAGTCGGTATTATGGTAGGCTGCATAATTCAATAATGCAAAATCAGCCGTTACTAAATCAATCGCTTTAACAATTTTTCTAAGCAAATCTCTACCCTGTTCTGTACTTACATCATTAACATTATCGTTAACCAAAATCAACACCGACTTTTTATTGCCTCCTAAAAATTTGAAAGGCTTCGGCTGTGTTAAAGGTTCTTCAAGAATTACTGTTTTTACGCTGTTTTCCTGATAAACGGGAATTGATGTTGACTGAATATTGGATATAGAAGTTGTTTCTTTACCTTCCGTTGGTACGCTTTTCAACTCCGTTACCGTAGTAGGCAAATCATTCAATACGGTGTTGTCACTAGCTTCAGCCGAGATTTTTACCGAATTATCCTCTACTAAGAATACATCATCAGTAAAAAATAATCGTAAAGCGTTGGCATTGTTGGTAAGCTGGTTTTCCATTCGTATTTTTGCAGTATAATAATATCTGTTAAAATTAGTTAAATATCTTATAATAGCTCCGCTAATTGTTACTTTTATCCATTACAATTTATAGAATCCTCCGGGTGAGAAAAGCATATTGCTTACTTATTTTTTGTGTAGTAACAAACGCTGCAATTGCTCAAAATGTTGCTACAATAAATAATAAAACAATAAGCAGTAAAGAATTTATGTGGGCTTATAAAAAAAGTCACAACGGAAGCGCTAATACAGACTATAATACCCTTGCAAACTATTTAAACTTATACATTAATTTTAAGCTTAAAGTTTTAGATGCGAAGGAAATGGGTTTAGATAAAAGCAAAAATTTTCAGGAAGAGGTTAAAACTTACGAAAATGCATTAGCAGAACATAAAAAAGTTAACAATAAGGGTAAAGAACACGATTTTTTACTAAATGAATACCGCGAGGGTGTGCTGATGTTTAATATCTCAGAACAAAAAATCTGGAGTAAAGCACAAGATGATGATGAAGCAATTGCCGGGTTTTATCAAACAAATAAACTGAAATACAATAAACCATTAAGCGAAATAAAAGGTGATGTAATTGCCGATTATCAGCAAAAATTAGAAGAAAATTGGCTCAATAACCTTAAACAGAAATATCAGGTTAAAATTAACGAGAATGAACTGCGCAAATTAGCGAAGCTATAAATTGCAATACATTCAATTAATAAGGGCATTAATATTAAATTTGCAAAATACAATAAATAGAATGAAGAAAGTTTTTTTAGTAGTAACTGCGTTGTTGGGCTTGTTTTTAAACACTTATGCTCAAAAGAACAATTTAGATAAAGTTGCTGCTGTTGTAGGAAATAATATTATTCTCCTATCGGATATTAATCAACAATACACCCAAATTTTGTATCAAGGCCAGGCGGCTGATCCGAACATTAAATGCAAAATTTTAGAAAATACCTTAATACAGAAATTGCTTAAACAGCAAGCTGAAATCGATTCGATTATGGTTGATGACAGCCAGGTTGATGATGAAGTAAACAGACGTATGCGTTACAGCATTAATCGTGCAGGCGGACAGGAGCGTTTAGAGCAGTTTTTAAATAAATCTGTTTTACAATACAAAGATGAGATGAGGCCATCTATTAAAGATGAGTTGATTGCGCAAAAAATGCAATCTAAAATCACCGAAAACATCAATGTAACTCCATTAGAGGTTGAGAAATATTACAAATCTTTAGGTGATACACTTCCTGAGTTTAATACAGAAGTTGAAGTTGGAGAGGTTATTCTTCATCCTCAATTAACAAAAGCAGAGAAAGAAAAATTTCATGATAAAATTGAAGCTTTACGCTTGAGAATTAAAGGTGGTGAAGATTTTGGTGCTTTAGCAAAAGCATATTCAGAAGATCCGGGTTCAGTTGGTGATGGTGGAGATTTAGGTTTTTTTGATAGAAGCCAGATGGCAAAAGAATTTACTTCATGGGCCTTCAAACTTAAAGCAGGCGAAATGTCGCCCGTTTTTGAAACAGAATTTGGATTTCATATTTTGCAGGTTATAGAACGAAGAGGCGAACAGGTGCATGCCCGTCATATTTTAGTTATGCCGAAAAGTACACAGGCAAGTATCGACCGTACAAAACTACATGCAGATAGTATCTACAACAACATCATGGCAAAAAAACTAAGTTTTGCAGCCGCAGCGAACCTTTATTCTGATAATAAAGAAACAAAATATAACGGTGGTATGATGTTGAATGCAGAAAATGTACAGAGCAGAACTACATTTATCCCAATTGATAAATTAGACCCTGCAGTATTTTTGGTAATTGATACCATGAAAGTTGGTGGCATTTCTAAACCAGAATTATTTACAGCTGCTGATGGTAAGCAAGGTTACAGAATTTTATACCTTAAATCTAAAATTCCACCACACAAAGCAAACCTGGTTCAGGATTTTCCAAAAATAAAGGCAGCAGCACAAGATGATAAAACCAACCGTACATTGAGCGAATGGTTTGAAAAAAGAAGAGAAAGCACTTACATTAAAATCGATCCAGACTTTCAAACTTGCGATTCATTAAAAATCTGGACAAAATCGAGCACTAGCACAGAAACAAAATAATGCCTATGCAATACAGGAATGAAGTAGAAGCTGTAGATGCCCTTCATCAGTCTTTCAATACCATCAAAGCAGAAATTAGCAAGGTTGTTGTTGGACAAGATGACATTATAAAATCTGTGTTAATCGCCATTTTTAGTAACGGACATTGTTTACTGGTTGGCGTACCCGGATTAGCCAAAACTTTACTTGTACAAACGGTAGCTTCGGTGCTGGATTTAGATTTTAATAGAATTCAGTTCACACCAGATTTAATGCCAAGCGATATTATTGGCGCAGAGATATTAGGCGAAGACAGGCACTTTAAATTTATAAAAGGGCCTGTTTTTTCAAATATTATCCTTGCTGATGAAATTAACAGAACGCCACCTAAAACTCAGGCGGCTTTGTTAGAGGCCATGCAAGAAAAATCGGTAACGGCAGCAGGTCAAACCCATTCCCTTCCAAAGCCTTTTTTCGTTTTAGCAACACAAAACCCTATTGAGCAAGAAGGAACCTATCCATTACCCGAAGCACAATTAGACCGCTTTATGTTTAACATTCAGCTTAATTATCCTGCATTTGCAGATGAGTTGAATATTGTAAGAAACACCACCAGCAACAAAACCACTCCGCTACAAAAAATTATTCATGCTGATGATATACAATATTTTCAAAAATTAATACGTGATATTCCTGTAACAGATAATGTGTTGGAATACGCGGTAAAACTTGCCGCTAAAAGCCGCCCGAATACGGAGTTTGCAACAGATGCGATAAATAAATATGTAAGTTGGGGTGCTGGACCCAGAGCATCGCAATTTTTGGTTTTGGGCGCTAAATGTCATGCTGCAATAAGCGGTAAATATGCACCAGACATAGAGGATGTTCAAGCGGTTGCTGAACCGATTCTGCGCCATCGAATTGTTCGTAATTATCGTGCTGAAGCAGAAGGTTTATCTATTGAGAAGATAATCAACGATTTACTCTAAAACTTTATTGTTATGCTGAATTTATTTCAGCATCGTAAGCCTTGGTAAATTAACTACATCACTTAGCTTCCATATAATTAAAAGATTACCGCAACAATTTTAAGATTAATTAAACAATGTCCTTAAAATTTATTTTTTTGAACATTGTTGTTATCTTTACACACATTAAAAAGCAAATTTTAAATCAAAAATATTAGATATGTCAGCTCACGACTCACACGCACCAGTTCAGCAAACAAAAGGGATTTGGGCATTACCATTAACCGTATGGATTATCGTTTTAATCCTTTGCGTGGTTTTTACCAGACCTATTTTTCATCATGCAGAAGAAGGAACTTCATCTTCCCATGAAAAAACAGAAGCTGCACATACTGAAGAAGCAAAACCTCATCACTAAGATTTTTTTAAGTGAAGCAAAGAAGGTTCTGATATTAGTTTATCAGAACCTTATTTATTTTAGGCATTATTAAAGTGAATTTAGGCATCATTCCAGCATTGCGAGGCACAATGAAATCTTTTGTCAGGAGATTGCTCCGCAACTCGAAATGACGATTTTATTAATTGTTTTTGCTTCAATGACCGTAAAAGAATCAAAGTTTTCGTTACTTAATTTGATTCATTAAATTAGGGAAATCGGTAATGATACCGTCAACACCTAAACTCTTGAAATAGTTGATGTCTTTAATGGTATTAACCGTCCAGGGTATAATTTTAACGCCCATGGCGTGGCATCTATCTACCAATCCTTTACCAACTAAAACAGAGTAAGGACTATATATTGTCGGCTTAAATCCAAGTTTTTTTATATAATCTTCAAAAGATTCTTTCTCATCAATTAACAAAGAAGTTTGAATTTTAGGATATTTTTCATGAAGATATTGAAGCGTTCGCATATCAAACGATTCGATAATAACCCTTTTGGTCAGTTTTTTTTCCGTAACTACAGCCATAATCAATTCAATAAATTCAGCCGGCTCAGGATGAAATTCATTATCACCGTTTTTTATGGTTTTGGTTTCGATGCTATACATCGGTTTTGAAAGTTTATTTTCTTTAACATAAGCTTCAACGGCATCAATTGTTTCTGTAAGCGATGGTTTGTAAGCTTTAAATTTCATTTGCCCGGGAAAACGGTTATGAATTTTGCTGCCAACATCAAATTTCTTTATCTCCTCATAATTCATTTTATAAATATTGAAATTCTTTTGATCCTTCAAGGTAATGGCCTTTCCGTTGGGTTGTAAAGAAATTTCGGAATTAAAATATGGCTCTTGAGATAAAATTACCTGTTTGTCTTTTGAGATAACTGCATCCATTTCTATTGTAGTAACGCCTAAATCTAAGGCTTTAAGCATTCCCTGTATTGTGTTTTCGGGCATAATGCCTCTTGCACCGGCTTTACCCTGAACATCAAACTTCTGTTTTTGAGCAAAAGCATCAATAATAAATAAGAAGAAGATTGGAAACAGTATTAATTTTTTAATCATGAAATTTATTTTTATCATAAACGTAAAACTAATGCTTTACATATAAAAAAAGGGCTTTCTTTTTACAGATAGCCCTTCTAAAGGTTCACATTATAAATTATCTTTCTGCTGGTACAAAAGCCTGAACAATTAAGTTCCAGCTTGCATCAGCAGCTTTTTCGTAAATGAAAACATAATTAAAGCTTTCACGTAAATCTGCTTTGTAATCAATAGTTGCAACGCCATAAGTATAAGCAAAATCGCTACCAGCAGCCTTATCAACTACTGTTGTTTTAAGGTTTATCTTACTTATCATCCCATTAAAAAATGATAGTATTTTGCCTTTGCCTTCAATGGCTTCATTACCAGGAAAAAGTAAACGGGCATCATTAGTTAAAAATCCTCCAAAAGCACCAATACCATGAGTTTTAAGGAAGGTATTAAGCGTTTTCTCGGTAGTAAGAATAACATCTTTACCAGCCTTTATTTCTTTCTCGTTTATGAAAGTTTTAGGCGCCACACGCTCTTTTGGTTCAACAAATCTATCTGCAATTTTTTGCAGTGGTTTATTACTCTCTGTGCCTAAATCAATAGCTAGCTTCCATTTACCAGCTTCTGCTTTCCAAATAGATAAATACTGACCATATTTTTTATCAGTTGTACCAACAGCATAGTTTCCAGTGGTAAATCCCCAATCGCCACTTTTAGAAACCTTTGCCAAATTAGGCTCCCAATTTACTTCATTCATGCCTTTAGATTGGCTCGCATAGAAAGTTTTTGCATTTACCGGGTTCGGTCTAAATACTAATGTGTTTGCTGATGAGTATTCTATATACGACTCTTTATCACCATTTTTTGCTATCGATTTAGCGAATTCTTTTTCTGCATTAACTAAAGATTTTGTAGTTCCATCGCTCTTTTGTGCAAATGCACCAAAAGCTAAAAGCGAAGCCAATGCGGTTGAGAAGATTTGTTTCATCTGTAGATATTTATTATTTGTTAGTTTTTATAAAGAAATACGCCTTGTATGGATATCTGTGTTGAGAATTTCGCACATGACTACTTCAACTATGTTTTTATGTTTAGATAGAGCGAATATAAAATTTTCTTTTGGCTGCATATTTAAAAGTAATTAACAATTAAACATTGCTATTTCTCACGATAAATGGTTTCCAAAACCGTTTGTCCGGTTGCCTTTAATGTATTTTTATCAATGTTGGCTAAGTTATCCAATTGGGTATGCCAATTAATGTAAAACCCACTGTTATCGTTATAATGAATAATATCGACGCAAGGAACGCCGGCTTTATTAACCCAGAAATGATCATCAACTAACTTTCCGCTTGGGATACTTACAAAGTATGATGAATAACCAATTTCACTACCGATATTCCAAACTTTATTAACAACTTCAGGAGCAGATTGGCGGGATATTTCATCTTGAGTAAACTGAGCGTTCCCGCCGCCTACCATATCCAGATTGATACCATAAATAGCTTTATAGCCCATTTTCACCGCATTTTTAGCCCAATATTGCGAACCCAAACACCAGGTGATTTCATCAGGTGTTTCATCATTAGCTTTACCGTAGTCTTCCAAATCCCAAAGCACAAAATCTACACCAACATTAGGTTGTTTTTGTTGAATCTGGCGAGCCATTTCAAGTATTACAGCCACTCCGCTACCCGCATCATTTGCAGCATCGAAGGGTTTTGTATGATTTACAGGGTCGGTATCTTGATCAGAAAATGGCCTAGCATCCCAATGGGCGGTAACCAAAACCCTGTTCTTATTTTCAGGATTAAAGCTTGCCACAATGTTTTTTAGCTGAAAGGTTTTACCATCATAAGTTTTAGTTGGTTCGCCCTCAATATTTACCTTTGCACCAAATGATTTTAATTTACTAACCAGATAAATAGCACATTTTTTGTGGGCATTGGTTCCAGGAATACGCGGACCGAAATCTACCTGAGCTTTTGTATATGCAAAGGCACTATCAGCATTAAAATCTGGTGAAACCAACTTAATTTCCGTTGTTGTAGTTTCGCTGTCTTCTGAAGATTTTTTCTCGTTTTTACAGGCTTGAAAAGCAAAAATTGTAAGTAAGGATAGTATTAAAAGTTTTTTATTCATTGTTATAAGTTAAAAGCTGAAAGGGAAAAGATTAAAGCTTAAATGAAAAGTTAAACCTTACTCCAGGTTGTACCTTCTTTGCCATCTTTGAGCTGAATACCCAATTCTTGCAAACCAATTCTGATTTTATCAGATGTGGCATAATCCTTATTTTCTTTTGCTTCCTTACGGAGCTGAATCACCATATCTAAAACGCTATTCAGTTCAAGATTATCAGATTCCTCATCCTTTAATCCTAAAATTTCAAAAACAAATTCATTAATCAACGCTTTTAACTTCTCTAGCTCAGTTAACGAAATTTTGCCTTTACCATCGTAAATCGTATTGATAATTCTTACCGCCTCAAACAATTCGGCAATTAAAACCGGACTGTTAAAATCATCATTCATAGCGTTAATGCATTTTTCTTTAATTGCATCAACATCAAAATCGCTTTCTGCGGATGTTTGAAGTTTATCAAGCAAACTCACAGAAGCCATTAATCTTCTGAAACCTTTTTCTGATGCATCCAAAGCATCATTTGAAAAATCCAAAGTACTGCGATAATGCGCCTGAAGCATAAAAAATTTAACCGTCATCGGGCTATAGCCTTTTCTTAACAGAGGATGGTTGCCGGTAAACAACTCTAAAGGAAGGAAACCGTTGCCTGCCGATTTCGACATACGCGTTCCATTAACAGTAAGCATATTGGTATGCATCCAAAAACGTGCAGGTTGATGGTGACTGCAAGCCTCAGATTGTGCAATTTCATTTGTATGGTGTGTTGCGGCTAAATCCATACCACCACCGTGAATGTCGAATTCGGCACCCAGATATTTAGCACTCATTGCCGAGCATTCTATATGCCAACCCGGAAAACCCATGCCCCATGGCGATTGCCATTGCATTAAAGTTTCAGGCTTTGCCTTGATCCATAAAGCAAAATCCAACCGACCTCTTTTTTCATCTTGCCCACCCAATTCGCGGGTGTTATTCAGCATATCTTCCAGGTTACGGTTAGTTAATATGGTATAATTATATTCTTTGCTATATTTCTCAACATCAAAATATACATTTCCACCAATTTCATAGGCGTATCCATTTTCAATGATAACTTTTATCATCTCAATTTGCTCAATAATATGCCCGGTTGCAGTAGGCTCAATACTTGGCGGAAGTGTATTAAACATGCGTAGTACATCATGAAAACCTAATGTGTATTTCTGCACAATTTCCATTGGCTCCAACTGCTCTAATTTAGCTCGTTTTGCAAATTTATCATCGCCCTCATCCCTATCACCCTCCAAATGCCCTGCATCTGTAATATTTCGTACGTAACGAACCTTGTAGCCCGAGTATTTTAGGTATCTGAAAATTAAATCAAAAGAAATAAACGTGCGGCAGTTACCCAGGTGCACATCGCTGTAAACCGTCGGACCGCAAACATACATCCCAACATTGGGTGCATTTAAAGGTATAAATTCTTCTTTTTTTCGAGAAAGCGTGTTGTAAAGCTGTAAGCCATTATTCATATTGCAAATGTAATATTTACCAATGGAAAGTTCGGAATTGTTTAATTGCCAAAACACTTTATTGACAATGTATAAATCAAAAAGCTTTTTATTTGAAGAGCAAGCTAGTATTTCAATTAATGTTAGTCTTGCTTTACATTGCCCGCCTACCGTAGGTGGGGAAGTCCTCTCTACACTCCGGGCTTTACATTTCAATCAGGTCTAAATAACTAAAAGAAATTCAAATATTAACCGTCGTCTCGACTGGAGCGTAGCGCAACGGAGAGATCTTTTAACCAAGAATAATTTTTATTCAAAGATTTCTCCACTTCGGTCGACATGACGATAATCTCCGCAACCTCGGCTGCTGCGCAGTGGAGCGGAAAGAACTTTGAACATAAAATTTAAGGATTATAGTTATCCCCAAACAAAAAAAGCTCAAACTGGGTGTCCGATTTGAGCTTATTGTATAAGGAATAAAACGTACTTAGTTTTTCAATTTGGATTTAAAAACCTTTTCTAACTTCTCTAGTTTCGGTAAAATCACTAATCTACAGTAAGCCTGGTCGCCGTTGTTTTTATAGTAATTTTGATGATAGCTCTCTGCTACATAAAATGGCTTAGCTTGTTCAATAGCCGTTACCACTTTTTTGCCAAAAGCATTCGTTTTGTTTAACTCATCTTTAAACTTATCGGCCAATGCTTTTTGTTCTGCATTATGGTAAAAAATAACCGAACGATATTGAGTTCCGCTATCTGCACCCTGGCGGTTTAAAGTAGTCGGGTCGTGGCTTTTCCAAAAAACTTCTAATAATTCAGTATAACTGATTTGCAAAGGATTATAAGTAATCTGCAAAACTTCGGCATGCCCGGTTAAACCAGTACAAACCTCTTCATAGGTTGGATTGGCAATTTTACCGCCTTCATAACCAGATTTTACAGAAGTAACTCCTTTTATTTTCTGAAAGATAGCTTCCGTACACCAGAAACAGCCCATTCCAAAGGTAGCCTGCTCGCCTTTTTTGCCTTGTGCATTTGCGGTCCCAATAAGAAGCACTGTTAGTAGAATTAAAATTATTTTTTTCATGTTTTTGTGTGTTTTTAAGCAACCAACATTATCAATTACTAACCTATATTACGAAATAAAAACATTTTAAGTTTCTATTGTTTTAATAATGGATTTTGCATGACAAACTAATTTTTGTGGATTCAGAATTGACTGTTAATAACTTAAAAATCTATATATCAATAATTTGTAATAGTTTAATTTAAGTAAATTACACTTATTAACAATTCTTATTAAATTCGTACAACAATTAAATATAAAATTATGTCAACACCTTATATTCCATGTTTAGACTTAGGTTCGTATATAAACGGAACCGAAGAAGAGCGAAAAAAATTCTCTGATGAACTTGGCAGAGCTTTTAACGATTCTGGTTTTGTAACCATAACCAACCATGGTTTAAGTCAGGAATTAATAGATAAACTTTACGAAAATATTAAAGCTGCTTTCGCCTTGCCTTTGGAAATAAAACGCAAGTATGAGAAACCGGAATTGGCCGGTCAACGTGGTTACACAAGTGCAGGTAAAGAAACGGCTAAAGGTGCGAAAACGCCAGACTTAAAAGAGTTTTGGCAAATCGGACAAGAGGTTACAGATGGCGACCCGGTTAAAAATGAATACCCAGATAATGAAGTTTTAGAGGAATTATCAGAATTTAATAAAGTAACAGGTTCAATTTATAAAAAACTTGAAGAAAATGGAACGCATTTACTACGTGCTATTGCAACTTATTTAGAATTACCAATTGATTATTTCGATAAGCATGTTCATAACGGAAATTCTATTTTAAGAGGCATACATTACTTCCCGATTGAAAACCCTGAAACGATTCCAGACGATGCTGTACGTGCAGGTGCGCATGAAGACATTAACTTAATTACCTTATTAATTGGCGCTAGTGCCGATGGTTTAGAAGTTTTAACCCGCAGCAATGAGTGGTTGCCTATAAAAGCACACCATACAGATATCGTTGTAAACGTTGGCGATATGTTACAGCGTTTGACAAATAATAAATTAAAATCAACAACGCACAGAGTAGTTAATCCGCCCCGCGAATTAATGAAAACATCACGCTTTTCTGTGCCATTTTTCTTGCATCCGCGTAGCGATATGGATTTGACCAGCTTACCATCAACTATTGATGCTGAACACCCGAAAGCATATAGCGATATGACTGCAGGAGAATATCTTGATGAAAGATTAAGAGAAATTGGATTGAAGAAATAAACGAACCGTTATTGCGAGTTTTTGATTTTTCATCAAACGTGGCAACCTTTATTTAAAACACAAAGCATCAGCGAAAGTTGATGTTTTTTTTTAGCGATGATTATATTTGATTGTTCATCACCCATTAAATAAAATTCCGTAAAACCAGTTTTATGCAAGAAAAAAATTCAAATAATGGTGATTATGAAAATCTATTTACCCTTTTCAATGCGATTTATCCTTTAAAAGAAGAAATAAAAACAGCGATTATCAAAAACAGCGAACTTATCGAAGTTAAGAAAAAAGTTAAACTTTTAAGTGTGGGAGAACGTAGCAACACGATATATTTTATCATTAAAGGCGCTGCAAGAATTTACTACTTAAACAAAGAAGGTAAAGAAATCAATACCTGGTTTTTATTTGAAAATGAGTTACTGATATCTGTTTATAGTTTTTACACAGGCAAGCCAAGTTTTGAATACATCGAAACGCTTGAAGAATGCAAACTTATTGCGGTAAAAAAAGACAAATTAGATGAAATGTATTTAAACCACATGGAATTTAATTTTTCTGGTCGCAAACTTACTGAGCTTTACCACATGCGTAATGAAATTCAGGCTAATGATTTAAGAATGTTAAGTGCGAAAGAACGCTACGAGCATTTAGTTTCTCGTTACCCACAGCTTTTACAAAGGGTTTCACTAGGACACATTGCTTCCTATTTAGGGATTTCTCAAGAAACGTTAAGCAGAATTAGAAAGCGAAAATGATTTTTTGACTTTTATCAAAAACTGACCATTGTAACATTTATAGATTTGATTTATAAATCTTAAATCTATGTTGGTTATAATCTTTATCGTATTTGGCTTTTGTTTTCTTTTAGAAAGAATCAAACCAGGCTGGAAATTACCAAATGTATCAACCTGGACCATCAGGGTTTTAGGTGTAAATTTTATTCAGCTTTGTGTTGTTGTATTAGCTGGTTTCACCTGGGAAAAATGGCTTTCATCAATCTCATTATTTCATTTATCTAATTATGTACCCAATTGGTTAGGAGGAATTATTGCCTATTTTATTGCAACATTTATTTTTTATTGGTGGCATAGATGGAGGCATACTTTTGATTTTCTTTGGCTGGGTTTTCACCAAATACATCATAGTCCGCAGCGACTAGAAGTAATAACATCGTTTTACAAGCATCCTTTAGAAATGACTGTTAATTCGATTATTGGAAGTTTATTAGTCTATACATTTTTAGGCTTAAACCCAGAAGCCGGGGCAATCTATACACTATGTACAGCTTTAGGGGAATTTTTCTATCATACAAACGTTAAAACCCCACAATGGATTGGCTACATTTTTCAAAGACCTGAAATGCATCGCATCCATCATGAATATGAAAAACATAGTAATAATTATGGCGATATTGTTTGGTGGGATATGCTATTCGGAACTTATGAAAACCCAAAAGAATTTAAAACATCATGCGGGTTTGATGATGAAAAAGAACAACGACTTTTGGATATGATAAAATTTAAAGATGTGCATAAAAATTAATATGATTTCTATCATTCAACATTATTCATATATTCAGTTGTTAATTTTATCCTATGAAAAAGAACTATCTAATATGCTTTCTGCTATCCATCGGCATAAGCTCCGCCTTCTCTCAAACCAAAATCGATGATTTGTATGAAGAATACACTTTGCTCCGAATGACAAATGACGAAAAAGCCAAAGCGATTACTGTTGCTTCAGACTTACTGAAACGTGCATCTGAATTGAAAGAAAAACAAATTGCCAATGCAACCTATCATTTAGGCCGATTGTATGAAGAAACCAATCAGATGAATTTAGCTATTCCTTATTACGAAAAGAGTATACTATTAACGCCTGGTTATTATGTACCTTACCTTGCTTTAGGCAGTTATTATTTTAAAGATTGTCAGGAAATGGCTAAGAAAATAAATGAGGCAGCCCTTGCAAAAGATATGGCCACGCATAAAAAACTTACAGAAAATTATCTAAAATTATCTAATAAAACTGCAGCATATTTAGAAAAATCTTATGCCTGCGACCCAGATGAAACAACAAAGAGTAAAATCAACTTCCTTTATCAATCTACAAAAAATACAGAAGCATTAAAAACTTTCGATAGCAGAATTAAACAATTGGAGGAAGGATGCATTACATTGTTAGATGATGAGTAATTTTTAAAATCGTCATTACTAGGCACGAAGAAATTTCTAACTAAAAAGATTGCTTCGTGCCTCGCAATGACGCAATATCATACTATTCTATTTTTTTGACTCATCTATTGCTTTATTTACAACATCCTGAATCCTACCTCTGATTTTTAGGTTACCAAGCTTTTCACTAACTGTTGGATTAACCCGGTTTGATAGAAATACGTAAACCAAGCCACGCGATGGATCTACCCAAACACATGTTCCGGTGTAACCTGTATGCCCATAAGTTTGTGGTGAGGCTAATTCTGATGGATAATGTTTAGTTGAATCCGGATCCCAACGATCGAAACCTAATCCGCGGCGACTAACAGGCGATTGCTTCGATGTAAACATATCTACGGTTGATGGTTTGAAATATTCTGTGCCGCCGTAAGTTCCTTTATTCAAAAGCATTTGATAAATAATTGCTAAATCGTTAGCACTCGAAAATAAACCTGCGTGACCAGAAACGCCACCCGCCAATGCTGCACCCTGATCATGCACATAGCCTACCAATAATGTTTTTCTGAAATATTTATCATCTTCCGTTGGAATAATTTGTTCGGCTGGGAAACGATTTCTCGGCAGGAAACCTGCTGTTTGCATACCAAGCGGTTTGTAAAAATTCTCGTATGCATATTGATTTAAGGGCTCTTCGCTGATGTGTTCTACAATATCTTTCATCACATACATACTGATATCGCTGTAAACATACTGCCCGCGGGTTTTAATCGGCGAGTTCAGCATTTTCGGCCACATAAAATCTTTAAAAAAGCCTTTTTTGATGAAATAATTATCTGCAACTTTTGTTGGATAAGCCGCTGAAGAATCGCGGCTATAATCGCCTTCCTTAACGAAATTATGAAATGGAATATATGGGATAAATCCTGCCTGATGAAGCATAACCTCACGCAGTTTGATATTATTCATTGGCGTTGTTCTGGCTTTAGGAATGTAAGCGCCAATATTTGTATCCAGTTTCAATTTATTTTCTTCAAACAAACGCATTACCGAAGGCGTTGTGGCTGTAACTTTCGTAACCGAAGCCAAATCAAATATATCGGTAACTTTATCTGGCACATTAGTATCGTAAGTATGCGTTCCGTAGGCTTTATTGAAAATCACCTTTCCATCTTTTGCAACCAACACCACCATACCAGGTGCTGCTTTCTGACTAATTGCCTCTGCAGCTATGGCATCAATTTCTTTTAAACTATTTGAGTTTAGGCCGGCATCTTCCGGAACGGTATATTTTAAACGTGTTACCGCAGTGGTAAAGCCAGCGCCCACAGCATATTTAGGTGAAAAGGCAGTTGTAAGTTTATTTGATGCGGCAATACCACCAAAAATATACTGAGGTACAATTGCTGCCGCATCGGCGGTATTTTGGGCAGTCCAAACGATTGGGGCATTTAATGCATCGAAAGATCTTAACACCGTTCCATTGCCAAATAAAGAAATAATTACAGTTTTACCCTTACTTATACTGTTAATAAAGTTGATGTATTTTACGTTAGCAACATTTTTATCATCTATAGAAATAAGCACCGTATTAAAATATTTCAATTCATCTTCCAAATCATTCAAATTAACGCTGTCTTTATAGGCATCAGCAGTGAAAGAAGTTATTTTATCGTACTTATTTGCCAGGCTATCAAAAACATTGCTATAGCTAAAACCCAAGCTAACAGAAGCAATATTCTTTTTTTCAAGCGCTTTTAGCGGAATTAGATTATCCTGATTGTTTAATAAAACGGTGGTTTTATTTATTGAATTTGCTATTGATAATTTCTTTTCATTTTGAACATGTTCTTGCGCACAAGCGGCTAAACACAATATATTAAATGCCGATGCTGCTGCAAGAATGAATAATTTACTTCGCTTCATATACTTTTTCTCCGTTTAGGTAGGTTTTTAATACTTTGGTTTTTAAAATATTTTCTGGTGATGATTTTAAGATATCATTATCCAAAATTATAAAATCGGCAAACTTACCTTTTTCAATGCTTCCTTTTTCGTTTTCTTCAAAATTAGCTTTTGCCGCCCAAATGGTCATACCACGTAATGCCTGCTCGGGCGTTAAGGCATTTTCGGTTTGGAAACCACCCTTGGGGAATCCTTTTGCATCTGCCCTTACCGTTGCAGCATAAAACGTTAATAACGGATTAATGTTTTCTACCGGAAAATCTGTTCCTAAAGGAATCCAGCCGTTTTGCTCAAGTAATTGCTTATAAGCATAAGCGCCTTTTAACCGCTCTTTGCCAAGCCTGTCGCCTGCCCAATACATATCTGAAGTGGCGTGTGTAGGCTGAACAGATGGAACAATACTGGCACTACCAAATAAATTAAAATCACTCGCATTAACCACTTGTGCATGCTCTATGCGCCAGCGTTTATCATTTTTACCTTTTAAGATATTATTGTAAATTTTAAGTATTACCCGATTTGCAGAATCGCCAATGGCATGTGTACACATTTGGAAATTATGCGAAGCGATTTTCTGCGCTACCTCTTCAAAGTGTTTTGGATTACTCAATAAAAAACCCGATTTGTTTGGCATATCGGTGTAAGGCTTCAGTAAACTTGCTCCACGAGAGCCCAAAGCGCCATCAGCATAAACCTTAAACGAGCGTACATTTAACCTATCTGTTTTAATTGCTCCGCGTTTAAATAAATAATCATAATTGGCAGGTGCATCAGCTAGCATTACATACAAACGCATTTTCAACTTATTCTCTTTTTGCAGTTTCTCTATAAAATCTACCGCTTCAAAAGGCAATCCGCAATCATCTATCGTGGTTAAGCCTGCAGCAAAGCAGTTAGTTTGGGCATCGGTAAAAATCTTTTCAGCAAGTTTTGCATCCGGCGATGGGATTTTACTTTCTACCAAACCCACCGCATTGTCTATTAATACGCCGGTAAGCTTTCCATTTTCAGTAAGCATATCGCCACCTACTAATTTTTGCTCACCTTTTATTCCAGCATCATCAAAAGCTTTTTGATTTACAATTGCTGCATGCCCATCAATACGGCTCAATAAAACCGGACGATTTGGAAAGAGCTTGGTTAATCTTTCATTTGTAGGAAAAGCTTTGTTAGTCCAGTCATTTTGGTCCCAACCATTACCAATTAGCCAACCTTCGGGATGTGTTTTAGCAAAGGCAACTAAACGTTGCAGCACTTCATCCCATGATTTTGTTTCACGTAAATCAGCAGTTTGCAAACTTTGCCCATAACCAAAAAAGTGTGCGTGAGCATCAATAAAACCCGGATAAATTGTTTTGCCAGAGGCATCTACATTGTCTTTTCCCTCAAACTGCTTCTCAATCTCTTCATTGGAACCCACTGCCAATATTTTTCCGTCTTTTACAGCAAAAGCCTGAGCGGTATCAAATTTTGAGTTAACAGTATAAACCTTTGCGTTAAAAACAACAACATCGGCTTGCTCTTTTTTTCCGCAGGATGATAATAATGCAGCAGAAATTAATGCATAGATAAATGATTTCATGAAGATAAAGATAGAGAAAATGTAGGCAGAAGTGTTTGTAAAGAAAATGATAGTATCTCCTTAATTCCGCCAAATGGTTTTTAAAGCCTTATACTGCATACGCTTATTTTGAAAATGAGGTGTTCGGTTTTCTATGGCGGGCAGTTGTCCCGCTATTGCCTTTTAGCCTTGCTCGTTCCTCACTTCGGGCTAATCGGCGCTATCGGGTTTAGATACAAAGTTGTGGCACAAAAAACTAAATAGTAGCAGATAAATAAAGTTAATAGCCCCGACATAAACGTAAATACTTTTGGTAGCAACAGCTAAAAAATTTGCAATTACTTAGCCCAAAAGATTGCAGTATTGGCGGGAACCAGCTTACAAAAGAACCACAGGTTTTGAGCTTCAAAAAAAAATAAAATGTTGGAGCATTTTTAAGCAAGCATTAAGATAATTATGAAAAAATTATTTATTGTTAGCTATTTGATGGAAGCATGAAATGTTAAGTGCAAATAATATCAGATATTAATTTATGTCTTCTATCACTCGTCATTTATCTGTTGAGTTTTAAACAAAACACATTCCCTAAGCATATTTTGCATAATTTAGCAGATTCACATTGCCTTAATACATGACTGATATTATTCACCTGTTACCAGATGCTGTTGCCAATCAAATTGCTGCCGGAGAAGTTGTACAACGCCCAGCTTCGGCGGTAAAAGAGTTGCTCGAAAATTCTATTGATGCCGGAGCAGATAAAATTCAACTGGTGATAAAAGATGCAGGAAAAGCGCTTATCCAAATCATAGATAACGGTAGCGGGATGAGCGTTACGGATGCCAGAATGTGTTTTGAACGCCATGCTACCTCAAAAGTAAAAAAGGCCGAAGATTTATTTGCCATCCGTACTATGGGTTTCCGTGGCGAAGCAATGGCTTCTATTGCGGCAATTGCTCAGGTGGAGATGAAAACCCGCAGGCATGATGATGAAATTGGAACTTGCATCAGCATAGAAGGTGCGCAAGTTATTTCGCAAGAACCTGTTGCAACACCTCCAGGCACACAAATCTCAATTAAAAACTTATTTTTTAATACGCCAGCCAGAAGAAATTTTCTTAAAAGTAATCCGGTAGAAATGCGCCATATAATTGATGAATTTCAACGAGTGGCCCTGGCGCATCCAGGTATATTTTTCAGTTTACATCATGATGGAACAGAAATTTTCAATTTGCCAAAAGGCAATCTAAAACAACGCATTATACATCTTTTTGGTAATAATTATAACGAGCGATTGGTTCCTGTTGAGGAAGAAACGACAATTATTAACTTAAAAGGATTTATTGGCAAGCCTGCCTTTGCGAAGAAAACCCGTGGAGAGCAGTTTTTCTTTGTAAACAATCGCTTTATAAAGGATGCTTATTTAAACCATGCGGTAAGTTCTGCTTTTGAAGATTTACTACCCGATGATAGCTATCCGCTTTACGTTTTATTTATTGAAATCGATCCTTCGAAAATCGATGTAAACGTTCATCCTACCAAAACCGAAATTAAATATCTGGATGAAAAATCTATTTATGCGATTTTGAAATCGGCAGTAAAACGTTCAATTGGCAGGTATAATATTTCGCCAACTTTAGATTTTGACCAGGAAACAGGTTTTAGCAATATGATTTCGCCGAAAGCGGTTGAAGATATTGTACCACCAAGCATCAGCTTTAATCCAAATTTTAATCCATTTGCGAGTGATGCTTCATCATCTTCGGGTTATTCTTCTTCACCAAGAAATTATGAAGCCAAGCCAAGTGCAAAAAACTGGGGTTCGCTTTACGAAATTACCGAGCAACCTGTTATAGAACAAACTTCATTCTATACCGAAGAAACCAATTTCGAAACCCAGAAAAAACAATATATGCAATTGCATAACCGTTATATTGTTTCGCAAATTAAATCGGGTTTAATGGTTATAGACCAGCAAATGGCGCACGAGCGTATTTTATACGAACGATTTTTGATTCATCTGGATGATAGAAAGGGTGCATCGCAGCAAAGCTTATTTCCGCAAACCATTACGCTTAATGCAAATGATTTTGAGCTTGCAAAAAGCTTGCTGGATGATATTAAAAGTTTAGGTTTTGACGTACGTGAGTTTGGCAAAAACACCCTGGTTGTAGAGGGTATTCCGGTTGATTTAGGAAGTTCAAACATTAACGAAACTCAATTGTTTGAACAGCTGATTGAAGGATTTAAAAACTCCCAACAAGATTTAAAATTAAACAAACGCGATAGCTTAGCGAGAAGTTTAGCAAAGAATAGCGCAATAAAAGCAGGTACAGCTTTAAGTCAGGAAGAAATGAATACGCTTATTGATGAACTTTTTGCCTGCAAAACCCCTAACTTTAGCATTAGCGGAAAACCGGTAATTCAAACCATCACTTTAGCCGAATTAGATAAGAAGTTTGAGAAGTAAGGATTGAAGTAGCAAGTATTGAGTATCGAGTAGCAAGTACCACGAATAGGGCAAAAAGCCGAAAAACGGCTAACGAAAAACGAACTAATAAATGAATAACATATATATACCACCAGTAGTAAAAAACCTGCTGATTATTAATATCATACTTTTTGTTGCCACTTATTTACTCCCAAGTTTAAATCTTGGTAATATGTTGGCAGTTTACTATTTCGATTCTCCAAATTTTAGATTTTGGCAACCCATTACGTATATGTTTATGCATGGTGGTATTGGGCACATCTTTTTTAACATGTTTGCGCTATATTCTTTTGGTAGTTTGCTCGAATCTAGATGGGGTGCAAAGAAATTTTTAATATTTTATTTTATAACCGGTTTGGGCGCTTTGGCGTTACAAATGGCCGTGCAGGCATACGAAGTTCATTCTGTTTTAGGTCAGGTTACTTTACCTAATGGATGGCAAGAAAAAGTATTGACTAACGAAGCTATTGCTACATTACAAGGTGTTTATGGCAGTCAAATGGTTGGTGCTTCGGGTGCAATTTTTGGCTTATTAGTTGCTTTCGGTATGTTATATCCAAATGCCGAATTGTTAATTTTATTCATTCCCGTTCCGGTAAAGGCCAAATACATTATTCCGATTTACATTTTAATCGAATTATCATTAGGTATAGCACAAATTCAAGGCGATTCAATTGCCCATTATGCACACTTGGGTGGCGCACTTATTGGCTTTATTCTAATAAAAATCTGGAAAGATAAAGACACTTTTTACACGTACTATGAATAATAGCATCTTTAAAGATTTAAGTTATAAGGTATTCCGCTCAGGAAATCCGGTTTCTTTATACATAGGCATTAATGTAATTATCTTCGTTGCAACCGCTTTAATCGGATTAGTATTTTTTTTAAGCGGAAGCGGCAATAATGCTTATGAATTGGTTAGAACATACCTGGCATTACCGGCTGCCTTCTCTATGCTACCAACCAGGTTCTACACGATTGTAACCTACATGTTTTTCCATGCCGATTTTTTCCATATTCTTTTTAATATGATGGGTTTATTCTGGTTCGGACAAATATTTATGAACTTTTTAAAAGCCCGTCAATTTCATTTCATTTATTGGGCCGGAGGGTTTGCTGGTGCTTTAGTTTATCTTTTGGGCTTAAATCTTATTCCTGTTTTTAAAGATAACTTAGCGGGCGCATCTGTTATTGGCTCGTCGGCTGCAGTTATGGCAATTATTACCGCAACGGCAACGCTAATACCCAATTATGGGATTTTCTTAATGTTTTTTGGCGAGGTAAAAATTAAATACCTTGCAATCGTTTACATCGTTTTAGATGTATTAAGTTTGGGCTCTGCAAATGCAGGCGGCAGTTTTGCGCATATTGGAGGCGCTATTTTAGGTTTTGTTTTTATTAAAAGCCTGCAAAGTGGTAACGATTGGAGCAAAATTTTTGAAAAAAAACCTAAACTTAGGGTTGTAAAAAACGACCAACCAATAAAAAAACCTGAATTTAAAGGCGTTTCTCAAAAAGAGGTAGATGAGATATTGGATAAGATATCAAAATCAGGTTATGATAAATTAACAGCAACGGAAAAAGAAAAATTATTTAAAGCGAGTAAAGATTAATGCCAACATCCAACACGAAATATACGTTTTTAGATAAAATACTCCTGCCAATATGTATTGTTGTGGCAATTTCATTGATACTTGGAACAATTGCCGGAAATATCGATCCACGGTCGAACTTTTTATTTGCCTATTTCGCCTTAGCCTATCCATACTCGTTATTCGTGTCGCTTCTGTTTGTTATCTGGTGGATAATTAGAAAAAAATGGAGTTTCTCGATAATCATCTTAATCATTATCGCAATTGGTTACAATACCTTACATGCAACATTTGGTTTCGGGGGCGATGAAGGTAGTTCGGAAAAGGAAGTTGGTTCTTTAAGAATAATGACTTACAACGTTCACAGCTTTAAATTTTTTGGAGAAGATAATACCATTCCTGCTAAAGAGAAAATGCTGCAGGTTGTAAAAAACCAAAATCCGGATGTGGTTTGTTTTCAGGAATTCTACACACGAAGAAGTGGGAATTTTAATACAATCGATAGCCTAAAATCTATGCTCAATACCAAGTATTATTATTTTCAGCCTGCTTCTGAAAATGAATATGAAGGTTTTGGATTGGCAATTTTCTCTAAATATCCAATCAAACATCAAGATAGTATCCGCTTTCAAGGTTATGGAGATAACATGAGCATTTACACAGATTTAGATGTTAAAGGAAAAACCATCAGAATTTATAATGTCCATTTCCAATCTATTAGTTTCCAGCCACAAGATTATCAGTTTCTGGATGAACTAACCAAAAAAACTCGGGGAAAGGTTTATGCATCAAAAAGGATTTTAAAAATGCTGAAACGTGCCTTTGTAAAAAGAAGCGAGCAGGTTGATATTATGAAGGCTGAAATGGCCAACTGCAAAACGCCCTATTTAATTGCCGGCGATTTTAACGATACACCAGCATCTTACGCAGTAAAAAAAATCACTAAGGGTTTAAAAAATTCTTTTGAAGAAAAAGGATCAGGATTTGGAAAAACCTATAACGGAAAATTTCCAAACTTCCAGATAGATTACATTGCAACTTCTCAGGATTTGGATGTGCTAAATTATAAAATCGAAAAAGCCCTTCTATCAGACCATTTTCCGGTTAGAATTGACCTAAAATTTTCTGAAAGCAAATCTGAATAATATTACTTTTTAGAGATTATTCATCACTAAAAAGATGAGTTTATTACCATAGATCAACAAAAATATGGCTGTGTATTTTTGATATTTGCTCATATAAATTTAGAATCAAAAAAATTAGCAAAATATGAGTTTATTAGAAGCTTTAAACTGGCGTTACGCAGTTAAAAAAATGAACGGGGAACCAGTTGATCAAGAAAAAGTTGATAAAATTGTTGCAGCTGCCCACCTAGCACCAACATCATCAGGATTACAACCATTCAGGATTTTGGTTATAGCAAATCAAGAGTTAAAAGAGAAAATTGCACCAATTGCTTACAACCAATCTCAGGTGATAGATTCATCTCATTTATTAGTTTTCGCAGCTTTCTCAAATTATACAGAAGAAGGTATTGATGAAGTATTTTCGCGTATGAATTCAGAACGCGGTTTACCGGAAAACACAACAGATGCCTATAAAAACCAATTAAAAGCATCGAGATTATCTTTACCCGCAGAAGAAAACTTTGACCATGCAGCCCGCCAGGCTTACATTGGTTTTGGCGTTGCAATTGCTGAAGCAGCTTTATTAAAAGTTGATGCTACACCAATGGAAGGTTTTGATTCGGCAGCTTTAGATGAGCTTTTAGGTTTAAACGAAAAAGGCTTACGTAGTGTAACTTTATTACCACTAGGTTACAGAGACGAGGCAAACGACTGGTTAGCCAAATTGAAAAAAGTACGTACACCGATGAACGAATTTGTAATTGAATACAAATAATTTATCTGAAATAATTTGAGCCGGTTTTGCTAATGTAAAACCGGCTTTTTTATTGTAAAAAAATGTTAAACATTATGGCAAGTTATGCGCTCTATGTTTAAATAGATATATTTACATCCTTAGTAAACTATATCCTGTTCATGAAGATTTTCAGAATTCTAATCATATTACTTTCTTTTTTAGCTGTGCTAAACCTTTCTTCTTTTGCACAAACTGATACCATTAGTATTAATACCATCATATCAAAAACCAATAAAGTTTTAAATGACTTCCCTACTGAGAAAGTGTATTTGCATTTCGATAAACCCTACTACGCAGTTGCAGATACAGTTTGGTTCAAAGCTTATGTAACCGAAAATCAAAATTTTTTAACAGGAATTAGTAAAATCGTTTATGTTGATGTAATCAATCAAAAAGATTCTTTAATTCAAACACTAAAGCTTCCTTTGGTTGGCGGCGTTGCTTCTGGCAATTTCCCTTTATCTATGGAAAATTACAAACAAGGAAATTATCATGTTAGGGCTTACACATTGTGGATGTTAAACGCCAGCGACCCGGCATATTTTAATAAAACTTTTTTTGTTGGTGAGGCTATTGATAAAGAAGTAAAAACCCATATTTCTTACAAAAATTTATCTACTGATAAACAGGAAAAAATTGATGCGAGGGTTCAATTTAAAGACTTGAACAATAAACCTTATGCCAATAAAAATGTAACCTGGCAGGTAGTTACCAGCTATACCAGTATTGCCAAAGGCAGAGGCACGACAGATGCAAACGGATTTTTGACCATCAGCATGACCGCAGCACAGAAAGCAGAATATCAATTACAGAATGGCGAATTAATTACATCAATAAACACAACTGAGAAAGATGTTGTTACAAATAATTTTCTGCTGAAAAATGCAATTGTAAATAAAGACATGCAGTTTTTTGCTGAAGGCGGAAATCTGATTGCTGGTATTGATAATAAGGTTGCATTTAAAGCCATAAAAACCGATGGATTAGGCATTAATGCAAAAGGAACAATCAGCGATGTTGATGGTAAACAAGTTGCAACTTTTACAGCTCAACATTTAGGTATGGGCAGCTTTACCTTCACACCAGAAACAGATAAAACATACAAAGCAGCAGTTATATATGCTGATGGAACAACCCAAAATATTAATTTGCCGAAAGTTTTAGCCAGCGGTATTACGATTAAATCCGGCACAGCCGATGCAGACAATGTTTCTATAAAAATTGCTGCAAACGATGCTTTCTTTCAGGCGAACCAGGGAAAGTTGTTCTATGTAATAGCGCAAAGTAAAGGTGTAGTTTGTTACGGAGCACAAACGGCCCTATCGAATAAAGAATATACAACCACGATTCCAAAAAGCAAATTCCCAATGGGGATTGCACAGTTTACCCTATTTTCAGAGAATGGAAAACCTTTAAGTGAACGCTTAATTTTTGTACAGAATAAGAATAGCTTATCGTTAGCAGTTACTAGTCCGGCCGCAACTTATGGCCCAAAAAAGAAAGTTAAAATAAATGTTAGCGCAAAAAAAGATGGTGCGCCTGTTGAAGGTAATTTATCTGTTTCTGTTGTTGATGAAACCAAAGTACCATTAAATGAAGACGGTGCGACTACAATTTTAACTTCGCTATTATTAAGCAGCGATTTAAAAGGTTACATCGAAAAACCCAATTATTATTTTAATGGAACAGATGCAAAAAAGTTATCAGATTTAGATGCATTGCTACTCACACAAGGCTATAGAAGTTATTCATACACAGATATTATTGCGAATAAACTTCCAAAAATTACAATACCACCAGAGCAAGGCATAGAAGTTTCTGGAATTTTAAGAATGGGTAACGGTATTCCGGTAAGAAAAGGACAATTATTATTAACGATACCTGATAAACGCTTTAATCTTGAAGGAGTTACTGATCCGGTTGGCAACTTTAAATTCAGTAATCTGGTACTTAACGATTCATCAAAAGTTACCATTACAGCAAAATATAATGTGAATTATAAAAATATGGCCATTTCGTTAAATGGTACACCTGCGCCATCAGTAAGCAAAAATTTTAGTGTACCTGATGAAGTTTTAAATATTGATAGCACATTAACAAGCTATCTTGATAATAGTAAAAAGCAGTATTCGTATCTGCATACCTTAAAAGATGTAACCATTAAAGGCACTGCCGTGCCAAAGGTTAGTCATAAAGATTACCCTGCACTTTCTGGCTTAGGGCAAATGGCCGACCATGAAATTGCCGGTGATAGATTAACAGGTTGTGCATTGTTAATTAATTGTTTGCAAACAATGGCCACCGGCGTTACCTATGTTGATAATAATTTTTATGTTTCGAGAGATTACAATCAGGGTAAAAAAATCCCAATGGGAGTTTTTATTAATGGTATGCTTGTAGATGTAAACCAACTGAATACGATTCAAACGTCGACTATAGAATCTGTAGAAATATTTTTGCGTGATGAATTAGGATTAGTAAACAGAGCTAATAACATTAATGGGGTACTGGTAATTAACCAGAAAAAAGCACCAAAAGGCACTAAAATTTCTAAAAGCCAGTTGCTTGATATGTTGCCTAAAAACTATGAGGTTACTTTTTCTCCACAAGGCTATGATAAAGAGCGCCAATTTTATATGCCTAAATACGATGTGCCAGCAAATTTAAACCGCAACGATTTACGCACAACCATTTATTGGAATCCGAAAGTAATAACTGATAAAGCAACAGGAACATCATCATTCGATTTTTATAATGCTGATGGAAAAGGCCAATATAAAGTTGTTGTAGAAGGTATTGATGAAAATGGCAATGTTGGTAGATCTATTTTTAGATATACGGTGAAGTAGAAAAATTTGGATACTTAACCAACATTAAGGTGCCTAGCCAAGCTGAGCATAACGAAATCGTTTATTAAGAAAAGTGTTTCGAAAATCTCAACATGACAAAATTTATAAAATATAAATTACTTAACCTGATGTGGTAAATCCAATCCCTTTAAACCTGCAATAATATTTTTAGCTACCAAGTTTGCCATTGCATTTCTCGTTTCTTCAGTTGCAGAGCCAATATGAGGTAAAACCGCAACGCTTTCCATATTTAAGAGTGGATTATTTTTATCCATCGGTTCAGGGTTAGTTACATCTAAACCCGCACCCCAAATTATTTTATCTTCTATTGCCTTAATCAAATCTTCCTCGTTATGGATTCCACCTCTAGCAGTATTAATAAAGATAGAACCCGGTTTCATTTTATTAAAAACTTCCAGATTAAATTTGCCTTTAGTTTCTTCAGTTAATGCTGTATGTACAGAGATAACATCACTTTGTTCAAGCAATTCTTCAAAAGAAACGTATTTAGCATTTACCTCAGCCTCATCTTCAGGTCTTCTATTTCTATTGTGATAAATAATTTTCATCTGGTAGGCTCCTACACATTTCTTTGCCATTTCCAAACCTATGTTGCCCATACCAAAAATACCGAGTGTTTTTCCATTCAGCTCTATGCCTAGTTCGGGTGTCGGTTCGTAATTTTGCCATTGCCCTTTTATAATTTTTTTATGCAGGTACAATGCTTTTCTGGAAACCATTAACATCAATAAAAATGCAGTGTCAGCTGTGGCGCCACTTAAAACACCCGGGGTATTTCCTACCGGGATATTAAGTTCTTTAGCGGCTTTAACATCTACATTATCAAAACCTACAGAGTGTAACGCAATAACTTTTAAATGCTTACAAGCTGTTAAAAGTTCTTTATTAATTTTATTTGGTCCAACACTTACCAAAGCATCAACATCCTGGCATTTTGCAATTAATTCGGCAGCAGTTATTTGTCTATCCTGTTCCCATTTAGTAATGGTAATGCCTTCATCCTCTAATAATTTAATTCCGCTTTTAGCAATATTGCCCGTTATAAAAACTTTCATTTAAGTATAACATGTAATTGCGAAGGATGTTTTACTCCATATTATGGCACAGTAATCGCCAGCCTTTGATAAGTATGTGCACTAAAATAACCCAGCGCTCCATTTGATAGGTTAGATGTTGGGTTTGCAGGCGTAGTTCCTTGGTTTGGGCCACGACCGGTTTGCTGATTCAATGCGTACCAATAATCAAAAATGTTAGAATCGATACATTCCATATCAACAGCAACCTTATCACCTTTTTTTAAATCCTCATCATTTGGACCATCGTAAAATAGCTGCAAACGCAGTTTATTGCCATTTGTTAATCTATCATTATTTACATAAATTCTATCCGATAGGTTATCATTAACGTAAAGATTAAACCTATAAAAATTTTCTACATTAACCGGGTCGCTAACATAAGCCGCAACATTTATGTTCTCATTACCAAAAAATGTGTTTTTTACCACACCGATAGAATCCAACGGTACAACTGCCGGCATTTTTGAAATTGCCGAATAGCTCTTGCCATCTACATCAACCTGTAGCGTGTAAGTTATGCCGGGTATACCACGCATGGCAAAAACATATAAACCAGGCAAACTCTCAGTAAAATTGTAAGTATTTCCGCGACTATCATTCACAGTAACTTTAGCCCCACGCACAGCGGGATAATTACTTAAATCATCATAACCAACCGTTTTACTAATGCGAATCTGCTGTGCTATCAATCGATTAGAAATATTTCCTTCAATCACAATCTGAGGTGCCGCATTATTTGTATCAACATCAATAATCTTCTTACATGATGTAAAAATCAAACCAAGAAAAATGTATAGAATAATATTTTTCATTTTCTTAAAATTTAAAGTTCCAGGTTACCGACGGGATTAAACCAAATAGTGAAGTTTGCTCTGCAACTGTTCTACCCGGATTGTTTGGATCGTTAATAAATTCAATTGAATATGGATTTTTTCGTGCCAACACATTATAAATTCCAAAATTCCAGCTCGATTGGAAACGTCCGGTTTTTTTGCCTTCCAAGGTTGCGCTTACATCTAAACGCATGTTGTAAGGCATTCTGCCGGCATTTCGTTCTGTATAATAATAAACCGTTTGGCCATTAACTGTATATTTTCCTGCCGGGAAAGTAACTGCATTTCCGGTGCTGTAAATAAAACTCGAAGAGAATGTCCATCGCTTGTTCATGTTGTAAATACCAACCAAAGAAACATCGTGGGTTCTATCCTGCCTTGCAGGGAAATAATTACCGTTATTTAATTCAGCAAATTTTCTTTCAGTACGAGATAAGGTATAACCTACCCATCCGTTTAGCTTCCCGAATTTCTTTTTAAAAAATAATTCTAAGCCGTAAGCTCGGCCAGTGCCGTATAAGAGTTCAGATTCTATATTTGAATTGGCTAAAAGTTGTGCAGCGTTTTTATAATCAATCTGGTTTTGCATCCATTTATAATAAATTTCGCCAGAGAATTCGTAATTATTTTCTTCAAAATTTTTAAAATAACCCATCGAAAACTGGTCGGCAATTTCTGGTTTAATATTATTGCTGCTTAGAACGTATTGGTCGGTTGGCGAACTTGAGGTTGCATTGGTTAAAATATGAATGTTTTGAGTGTTGCGGTTGTATGATGCCTTCACCGAATTTTCATCATTAAAAAGATAGCTTAACGAAAACCTTGGCTCTAAATTAAGGTAGTTCTTATAAAATTTTCCGCTGGCAATATTTTCCGTATTTAAAATATTTCCTTTTGTATCGTAATTGCTAAAATTACCCGGTCCAAGTAATGAAAAAGCCGCCAGGCGAAGTCCATATAAAAAATTTAATTTTTCACTAACTGCCCATTCATCAGAAACATACAGGGCAGTTTCTAAACCGTAACGTTTCTCTTGTTTTAAAGAGTTTACCTGCGATTGAGCTGCTGTGCTTTCGATATCAATGGGTGAAATACGATGATGCGTAGCATTTAAACCAAACCGCAGCAAATGCTTATTGCTAAAATATTGAAAATCCTGTTTAAAGTTAAAATCGCGAACCAAAGACGTTGCCTTAAAATTAGTTACATCATTAAGCAAGCGAACGGTGTAGTTATAATTGTTATAAATTAAAGATGTATTGGAAAATAGCCTATCGCTAAAGATGTGATTAAGCCTTAAGGTTGTGGTTACGTTACCCCAATTATTTTCGAACAAATCTTTAACGCCAATATTGTCCTTTCCAAAATATCCCGATAGGTAAATTGTATTTTTATCGTCTATTTTATAATTGGCTTTGGCATTGATGTCGTAAAAGTTCAAGGTACTTCCATTAATTGCCGAATCGGGAGAAGCCCTTAAAAATAAATCGATATAAGTTCTACGAAAACTTACCATAAATGAGCCTTTATCTTTTACTATTGGACCCTCGGCTTTTAACCTCGAAGCAATTAAGCCAATGCCGCCCTGAAATTTAAATTCTTTGTTATTACCATCATCCATTTTAACATCCAAAACTGATGATAAACGACCGCCATATTGGGCAGGCATTCCGCCTTTATATAAACTCACATCCTTAATTGCATCGGCATTAAAGGTTGAAAAGAAACCCAATAAATGCGATGAATTGTACACAACTGCTTCATCTAATATGATAAGATTTTGGTCTGCCGCACCCCCGCGTACATAAAAGCCTGTGTTACCTTCGCCGCCAGATTTTACACCAGGCAACAGTTGAATCGTTTTTAAAACATCTTTTTCGCCCAATAAAACCGGAATAGAATTGAGTGATTTCATATCAATTCTTTCAAGCCCCATTTGTGCGCTTTTTACATTTTCATTTTTACGGTTAGCAGCACTAACGGTTACTTCGGCTAAATCATTTGCAGATTTAAGTTCCTCATTAAGCTTTGTATCCTTTGTTAAACTAATGGTTTTTAAAATAGATTGGTATCCAGCGTAGCTGATAATTACCTCATATTCGCCCTCGGGCTGGGTTAATGCAAAATAACCATAATTATTTGTTAAAGTTCCGGCGGTGGTTTTGCCACTTAATTTTACAGTTGCACCAATTAAGGTTTCGCCGGTTGCAGCATCGCGAATTGTACCACTAATGTTGAATTTACGCTGTGCAAAAGCAAACTGATTAACGAATATGAAAAGGGAAAACAGCAAATAAAGTTTTATACGCATACCGGAAATTTCAATAAAGAAGGAATTCCAAATGTACGAAATACAAGCGCCTTTAGTTGATGTTGATTATTATTGAAATTAATAATCTTTTAATTTTGCCCAAATTATCTCGATTACTTTTTGAGATAAGGTTTTACCGCTTTCCTCCAAATGGCGTAACCATCGGCATTCATGTGCAGCATATCGCTCACGTACAACTCCGTTCTGCCTTTACCATCTTTTAGCATCGATGGAAAAATGTCTATATATGCTGTATTTTTTTCGCTTGCTAAAAAATTTTTAATTAATGCGTTTGCACCAATAGCTTTATCACGAAATTTATCTCTACTCGGACTAGGTTTTATAGAAATGTAAGCAATTGGTACGTTTGGCAATTTAGCTCTAATGGCTTTGTAAAGATTAACGGTTCTGTTTAGAACCGTATCAGCGGTAACATTATCGTTTACAATATCGTTTTCGCCAACATAAATTATAATCTGGCGAGGATTGTAAGGGAAAACAATATCATTAAGATAACGAGTAATATCATTAACAACCGCCCCACCAATGCCTCTGTTCAACGCATTATATTTTGCAAAAACCTGCGTTAAATCATCCCATTTTCTAATTGAAGAACTTCCAACAAACAGTACCGGATTTACCGGTGGTTTAAACATTTGGTCGTACTTTTTTATGGTTTGTACATCATCCCAAAATGGTGGTTTATTTTGCGCAAAAGAGGTAAAGAAAACTATTTGAGCAAAGATTATTAAAATGAAGTACTTTTTCATGCAATACAGGTTTTAGTTTTGAACCTGCAAGGTTGAAAATCCAATTGTATTTATCAAGTTTGCCTTGTAATTTAAGCGTTGCTGAAAATGCTCGTTACCAAAAAATGTGGCCTAATTGTCGGGGCAGGCTGTGCCTCGCAATGACGAGCATACCATACTAATCCTTCAAAATTTCACCAATACCCTCAGTAAACTTTTTCACTTTTATATAACTTTCAGGCGTACTATCTACTTTGTTAAATCCAATCTTCAACTTCCCTCACTGGCTTTTAAATGGAATTTAGCGCCTGAGGTTAGGCTAACCGTTGCATCTACCAATTGGTCTAAAGGCAAATCATTATTAATTTCCTTCTGAAGATAAGCTTCGAGCTTATCCGTTTTACTTTCCGGATAAAGCGCTTCGTAACTAAATTCTGTGTTTGTATCGCTCGTTTTTAAATTCAACTTCGAGTTATGATTTCTGCAGCCAAAGGTTAGCACTATTAAAAGGCAACTAAGGCTATAAATTAATGTTTTCATATCTGTAATTATTTTAAAATTAGTTGCCTCCAGCTCTACCTTTAATGTCATCAGTTGCGGTATTTCTATTTCTAACCGATTTAACATTCTGGTTGCCGAAGTTATAGCTCAGACTAAAATTTGCTCTTCTGCTAGTATATCTATTAGAAACGCGAAGGTTTACGTTTTGATAATCCAACTTTCCTTCCCATCTATTGGTTGCAAAAATATCATCCATATTTAACCTCAACTTCAATTTTTTATTCATCAATGTTTTCTGGATACCTGCATTTAAAGCATACTGAGCAATTGTGGTTTGCTCTACACCAGAAACCCTTGGCGAACTATACCAAAAGCTAATTTCGGCACTGAAGTTATTTGGCAATGTAAATTGTTGATTTGTATTAAAGTTGTAAGCAACTTTTGAGGATAGAAAGGGTGCGCCTTCTAAATTTCCATCTTCAAACTTATTATAGTAAACACTTGCATTATTTTGCATATTCCACCATTTAACCACCTTTAAAGGAAAATATACTCCTGCAGAATAGTTTTGCGCTCTACCTAAGTTCTGACGGATAACATTTACTATTCTCGTTACTTCATCCTGCTGACTAATCTGCGTTATCATGTCTCTCGTATCAGCATAATTTAAAGAAAACGATAACTGCTTAAAACTGTAAGAAACTTCAAAATTATCAGTAAACTGTGGCTTTAAATACGGATTTCCCTGGTCAACCGCGTATGGGTCCATGTAAAACGCAAATGGGTTAAGCTGTTGGTAATTTGGTCTATCTACTCTGCGGCTGTAAGAATAACGGATGTTATTATTTTCGGTAATTTTTTGATTGATGAAAACAGTTGGAAAGAGCGATAAATAATTTCTATCAACCTCTTTGTTGCTGGTAATCGAATTTCCGTTAGAATGTGTATGCTCTGCTCTTAAACCCAACTGAATTTGCCACACTTTCCACTCCTTAGCAAAATTTACATAGGCCGCATTTATGTTTTCTTTATAGATAAAATTGTTTGATTTGCCTAAATCGTTCTGCCAGTTACCCGATAAAAATTGTTCTGAAAGGAAATCGTTATTAGTTACTACGTAGCTGCTTTTCAAACCAGTTTCAAATTTCATGGTTTTATTAACAGGCAAGGTTAAATCTGTTTTGGCCGCATAAATATCTATGTTTGCATCGGTATTATTTCTTAACAAAGTTGCATTGGTTTGTTGTCCGGCCTGGTTTAAATAACGGGCATCAAATTGCTCATCTCTTTTATTATTGAAATTTGAATAATCCACATCGAAAGTGATGTTTTTACCTGTTTTATTAAAATCGTGTTTGATGTTGAAGTTAGCCGTAAAATTATTAGCCGGCGATTTTGAATACGCATTTTGCAATACAGAATTTGTACTCGCAACATTCGATTGCAGCTCCCTGATAAAAGTATTGCTAAAATTATCGAGCTTGGTATTAACCGTATTCGCATCCACCATTACACCAAAAACAGTTTTTTCTGAAGCATAATAGTCTGCACCAAGTTTACCCTGAAAACCTACACCTTTATTTTTTCTTTCAAAATCCTGATTAAAAGCACTCGATAAACCATTGGCGAAAGTAGTTCGGTTAACAATTGTATTGTTATAATTCGACTTTCTAGCTACGGCGCCGTTTCCAAAAACATTCCATTTGCCTTCGCGGTGATTTAAATTTAGGTTTACACCTGCACGAACTAAATCAGTTGGCGAATCGGGCATTATACCTTGCCCACCATTTACAGAAATGGTTCCGTTTGTACCATAAGCTTTATTTCTTTTAAGCTTGATATTGATAATCCCGGCATTTCCAGATGCATCATATTTAGAAGATGGATTGGTAATTAACTCAATGGTTGCAATCTGGTCGCTACTCATATTACTAAGCAATGTTGTAATATCAGCACCTGATAAAAAATTGGTTTTTCCATCAACCATAATGGTAACACCAGTCTTATTATTCAGTTTAATTTGTTCATTTTGCCTGTCAATTTGTACACCCGGTGCTTTTTCCAAAACATCTAAGGCTGTACCTCCTGATGATACAATGCTGCTTTCTACGTTTAAAACGGTTTTATCAATTTGATGCTCTACAAAAGGTTTCTTAGCCGTTATGCTAACTTCTTTTAATTGTTTCACCGTGCTCTCAACGGTAATGGCATTCATTTTCAAATCATTAAGTAATGCAAAACTTGCTGTTTTTGTGGTTTTATAACCAGCCATCGAAACAGATAGAACGTAATTACCAGATTTTAAATCATCAAAATTAAATTCTCCATCAACATTGGTAGAACCGCTCTTTACTATCATCGTATCCGGAGAATTTAAAACTCTTACCGCTGCAAAAGGCAAAGCCACACCTTTTTCATCAATAACTTTCCCGGAAAGTTTATTGATTTTTTGGGCAAAGGAAGCCCCACATGCCAAAAAGCATGCAATTAGCGTAAATAATATTTTCATGTTTTTAAAGCTTATGGAGAATTACAAAGTCGAGGCTTCTAAAGCCATCAACTTAGTAATTCTATCAGATTTTTGTTTATTGATTAGCGGTATTTTCTTCAGTATTGATACCTAATTCTTCTTTTACTTCTCTAATTCTGGCAGATATTGAATCCTGGTAAACCGTATCCACACGTCTTTCTTTGCGTAATTGCTCCAAATCCAAAAGCTCACTGTTTAACTTTTTCTTATTCAAAGCTTCTTCTTTTAGCTGTGCAATACATCTTAAACCGTCTTCGGTCATCACCCATGTACTAAAATCGTCGTTGTCATTTTCTTTATCTTCACAATCCCAGGCGCCATAATTATTAATATAGCGGTACGCATCATGTTTAAGAATAAGTTTTGTACCTACCGGGATTTTCAGTTTTATCCAAACTTCCTGGTTTCTCCAGGTTGTACCTTTTACTAACTGAAACCTTGGGTTAAAAATTAGTTTATCCTCACGTTGTGTAAAATTATAATTTATGCTTCTTGCACTTTGTAATGCAAGCTGAAAGGTTTTTCCCTGCGATTCGTAGGTTTGTGTAATGCTTGCCGCTCCCTCGCCTTTCTCAATACTTATTCTAACAGAACTTGGCATTCTAAAAGGATGGTCACCATAATCATCCACAACAATTTGATTTTTATTACTATCATCAATATGGTAGGCCGCACTATCTTCCTTACTGAAATATTTGCTTTTATCTATATCAATAGTATAGGTAGCAAAGCTTTTTAAATCGGTTGATTGCGTTAATTCTGCATGTTCTTTAAATTCTGACGAAATTTTTGCTACGTAATAACCTGTTCCGGCAACTCCTGCTAACCAAATAATTAACAAAGCAAAAGATAGTGTTTTGTTAATTGCCTGGCGGTTAAAAGCAACTCTTATTGAAAACAAAACCAAAGCTAGTAGCGGTACAAAAAGTGTAATAAATGCCCAGAATAGTATTACACCCCTATAACTTTCACTTACAATAGAAAATGGAAACAAATCATATACGCTTGAATCTAAAAACCCCATAAAAGCAGCTGTAGATATAATTAAGGCTAATAATAATCCGGCTCCAAATACGATGATAAAGCCAGCAATAATTTTAAATATTAGCTTTCCGCTACCAGAAATAAATCTGCCCAGCCACTCAAAAAATTCGCCTATAAACATTCCAAATCTGCTGAAAATTGGTTGAGCATGTCTGTTTGCTTCGGCCAAACGTTCTTTAACCGATTGCAATTCTTCATCTAAATTTCTTTGAAAACCTTGAAGATTTGCAGGCTCGCCACGCATCTCCATTTTCTCAATTCTAGATTTCGCCTTTGGCATAATTATCCATAAAATAACATAAACCAAAATACCCGAGCCACCTACAAGTGCGAGTAAAATCATGGCAACTCTAATCCATTTTGCATCGAAATTTAAATAGTGCGCAATACCTGCACAAACGCCGGCTACAACACGCTCATCCATATCGCGGTACAATTTTTTATCAGTGGCTTGTTGTTGGAAACTAGTATTTATAACTGGTTGCTCCTCACCTTCTTCAACGGCATCAAAATCTTGTACACTGCCCATTTGGCTAATTACAAAATTTACGTTTGTAGCATCTACAACTTGTTTTTTCTGCTCATCCATTTGCTCGGTAAGCAGTTCTGCAATACGGTTTTCTATATCTGTTACAATTTCCAAATCATCAGCATGATTAGAAAAATGTTGTTTTACTTCGTTTAAATAAGCTTTTAAAAGCTCGTAGGCGCTCTCCTCAATATGGATGATGGTATTGCCTATATTTATGATGATGGTCTTTTCCATTTCTTTGCGGTTTTAAAATTTTACGAATTGGCGCCTTTTTGCGAAACGCCAACAGCGTAAGCAAGTTCTTGCCAGGTTTGGTCGAGCTGAGATAAAATGCCCTTACCATCTTCAGTTAAAGTATAATATTTGCGTGGAGGCCCTGAGGTAGATTCTACCCAGTTGTAGCTTAATAAACCATTGTTTTTAAGCCTGGTTAATAATGGATATAATGTGCCTTCAACCACCAAAAGCTTTGCCGACCTTAATTCAGCAATAATATCTGAGGCATAAATTTCTCCTCTTGCGATGATTGATAAAACACAGTATTCCAGAATTCCCTTCCGCATTTGTGTTTGCGTATTTTCTGCTATCATAATACAAAGATATATGTTTTAAATTGTACTATGCAATACATAGTACTAAAATAAATTTAAAATAATTCATAACAAACTGTAAATCAGTACAATAATTTTTATTATCAAATTATAAAATTTTAATTTTTTGACAAAAAAGGCATTACCTGTAATTTTTTGAAAAGCAAATTCAGTAATTTTTGGGTTAAATCAGTCCCGCTTTCGCCTATAGTCCCGATGTAGCCTGTGCAAAAAGAGAGCATCAATAACAGACACTATTCAGCTGTTTAAATCGGGAGCTATTTGGCTCAATCTGGTTTAGATAACTTCGGTTTTTGCAAAAAATAAAGTTAATTAGGTGATGAGTTTTATACTTCATTCGCTTTAAGATTCACGCCTACGTGGGAATGACGATGAACCTTAACGCTGAAATTTAAAAAATTACCGTCATTTCGAGCAAAGCCGATAAATCTTTAAGCTATTTTAAAAGATTTCTCCACTGCGGTCGAAATGACGACTTTACTTTTGTCTCTAAAATTCTGATACTAACACAAAAACAAATCACTACAAATAAGGTAGATTTAATATATTTTGGTAATTTTGCACTTCTTATTTAGTTTTCATGAAAAAATCTATAGCCAGCATTGTTGCTGAAGCCAATCAACAGGGCGAAGGTTCGTTAAAAAGAACTTTAGGCCCAATCAATTTAATTTTAATTGGTGTTGGTTTAACCCTAGGTGCCGGATTATTTTCCATCACTGGCTTAGCCGCAGCAAATCATTCTGGTCCTGCAGTAACACTATCATTTGTAATTGCTGCATTAGGTTGCGGTTTTGCGGCACTATGTTATGCAGAATTTGCTTCGATGATTCCCGTTGCCGGAAGTGCATACACTTACTCGTATGCTACAATGGGCGAGCTTTTTGCCTGGATAATCGGCTGGGATTTAGTTCTTGAATATTCTGTTGGTTGCGCAACTGTGGCGATTAGCTGGTCGCAATATTTAACCCGATTTTTAGCAAGCTTAAATATTTATCTCCCTCCGCAGCTTACTTTATCGCCTTTTGAAACCGCGAAGCTTGCTGATGGAACAACCGTTAACGGAATCGTAAACATACCTGCGGCATTGGTAGTTGTATTAATGACAACCATATTAATCAGAGGTACAAAAGGTTCGGCAATTGTAAATGGAATAATTGTGTTTTTAAAAGTTGGGGTTGTACTGGTTTTCATTGCACTTGGCTGGCAATACATCGACCCGGCAAATTATCATCCCTACATTCCTGAAAACACCGGCACTTTTGGTCAGTTTGGCTGGAGCGGCGTGTTACGCGGTGCAGGCTTAGTATTTTTCGTATTTATCGGCTTCGACGCTGTGGCTGCATCCGCCCAGGAAACTAAAAATCCATCCAGAGATTTACCTATCGGGATTATTGGTTCGCTCTTAGTGTGTACCGTATTATTCGGTTTGTTTGGCCATGTTATGACAGGTTTGGCAAATTATAAAGACTTCGCAAATAGTGGAGCGCCTGTTGCAATCGCCATCGAAAAAACTCCTTATGGCTGGTTAAGTCAGGCAATTATACTTGCCATTTTGATTGGTTATACCTCGGTAATTTTAATTGATTTAATGGCTCAATCGAGAATGTTTTACTCCATAAGTAAAGATGGACTGTTACCGAAGATTTTTTCAGAAGTTCATCCTAAATTTAAAACACCTTGGAAGTCAAATATCATGCTTTGCGCATTTATTGGTTTATTCGCAGCATTTGTTCCAATCAATGTGGTGGGCGAAATGACGAGCATTGGCACATTGTTAGCTTTTTTAATGGTTTGTGTAGGCATTTTGATACTAAGAAAAACAGACCCTGATGCTAAGCGACCTTTCAGAGTGCCATTGGTACCGCTTATTCCAATTTTAGGGATTTTAACCTGTATTGCAATGATGGTTTTTCTTCCATGGGAAACATGGTTAAGGTTAGCCGTTTGGTTAATTATTGGTTTGGCAATATACTTCTGGTACGGAAAAAAGCATAGTAAACTTAATAATACTAAAGAAAGTTAACGAATTAATTTTCAGCGGATTAAAGAAGAACTTATGTAGTTAATTAAAGTCAGTGATTTTATAAAATAAAGTGTGTTTTCGCTCACATAACCGCATAAATATCAATTCTTTAACAAAAAATACGATTTATCCACATTTCAACAATTTGATGTGTTTTTGGATCAAGATTTGTTTTATAGAAAATAACCTATAAAAACATTTCCTATGATTATTAAATTAGACACATCTCTATTTAGAATAACAAGGCAAAAATCTGAAGTTGACAAGAAAGTTGCCGATCCATTAACACAAGATCAATGGATTAATGCAGATAGAATCGTGATGGCAATCATGTTCATTGCAACTATTACAGGAGCAATTGTATTTTAATCAGGATTAAAAATCTTCCCATATTAACTCTTTATTCATCATTGCTCCAGCCATTGTTCCTGCTGCAATTGCAGCAGATAGAGCACGAAATAATGTAGCACAATCGCCTGCAGCATAAACACCTTTTGAAGTTGTTTTTTGGAAGGCATCAACAACCAAAAGATTATTTTCGTTAATCTCGCAATTTAAATCTATATACAAATTGTTATGCTGAACCATTTTCGGTTTAGCGTAAACTGCGGCCAACTCAATAGATTCGCCATTATCAAAAATAATTCTGCTTAAATAACCATCCTTGTGTGCTATTTCAAATAATTCAGTTTCTATAATATTTATTGATTTTGATTTAAGCCTAGCAGTTTGTTCTTTGGATAAATTAGATGGGCCGTTGGTTAAAATTGCAACCTCCTTATTCCAATGGTTTACCATTTTCGCCATATCGAAAGCCATATCTCCATTAAGCAACAAACCTACTTTCTCGTCTTTAACCTCGTAACCATGGCAATACGGACAATGAATTACAGATATGCCCCAGCACTCTTTAAAACCAATAATATCTGGCATAATATCTTTTAAACCACTTGCTAAAAGTATTTTTCTTGATGAAAATTTATTGCCACTCGATAGTACGACTTCAAATCCGAGTTCAACAGCTCTTGCAGAAGCAACCTCCCCATCAATAAATTTTATGGTTGGATATTTTAAAACTTCTGCTTTTGATTTAGTAGAAATTTCGTCTGGAGTTTCACCATCATGCGTTAAGAAATTATGCGAATGTGGCGTTTGCTTGTTACAAGGCTTATTCGAGTCTATAATTAATACATTACGTTTTGCTCTACCCAAAGCTAATGCCGCAGATAAACCTGCATAACTGCCACCAATAATTATAACTTCGAAATCCATACTACAATTTTATCCAAAAATATGAATTAATATTTAAAAGCAATTTTGTTGCATTTAAATATTTGTCATTTCGATTTCAAAAAAATTGTAGCTCTGATGAAGTTTCTATAATAGAATGATTCCTCAACAATTAAATAATTTCGTTTCAGGAAATAAGGTTTCATCTCAATTAATTCTGAAACCTGAATCATTCTAAACCACCTAAAAAATAAATACATTGATTTCAGCATTAAGGATTTCCACCATTGTCCGGATTTGTATTCCAGAGTAAAATCTACCATAAACCATTTTCCATTATTTTTTAGGAAATGGTGTAACTTATCAAAAACTAATGGAGCTTGCTGCCGTGAAAAATTATCAAATAAAAATGGTGTCAAAATAAAATCGAAAGAATGCCTTGTATCATAATCTTCAATTGATTGATGAATAAACTCAACCCGATTTTGCTTCCTGTTTCTAGACTTAGAAAGTATTATCATTTTTTTGGAAAGTTCGATGTAAACTATGGTTAAACCAGAACTATGAATTTTTGAAATTTCTTCTAAAATCCAGCCAGTGCCACCCCCAACAATTAATAATTTACTACCTTTTGAAATATAATGGAGCTGATTTATTTGTGCGTTAACCTGAGCTTTGGCAAATATAAAACGACTCAATTTATCGTAATATTTTGCTATTTTATCATAGTTTTCAGCCAAAATTTAAATCTTTTTAATTGTTAATCACTTTACAAATTGCATTCCTAAAATGCCACAAAGAGCCTTAAACAATATTAAGCCATCTATAACAATTAAGTAGAATAAAATATTCTTACGCTTGTGCATGGCGTATGCGACATACAGTGTTAAAATAAATGGAAGCACGTTACATAAAACTTGTGGCAAACCAAAACCTTTGTAACTGGCAAATACAGCCAAAGAGAGTAAGCCAACTAACAATAAAGGAATTAAAATATTGAAAATTGTTTTTCTTAATCCATAACGAACCACAAACGTTCTCAAATGCTTATTCGCATCAGTTGGATAATCTTTAATATCAAAGATGATGGCATTTACTGTGCAAAACATCCAGTTTTTGATGAATAACCATGTCCATAAAACGGAGTCATGGTAACCTATCCCAGTCTCTATCTTCAACATAATTAATGGTAAAACGTTTACACAACAGGCCCATACAAAACCTATTACAAAAGCTTTTAACCATCCTGTACTTCGTAGATTAAAATTGATAAAAGACTTGGGCAGCAAACCATAATACATACTTCCGGCTGTTATAATAATTACAATTGCCACCCAATAACTAAATGGCAGTTTTAAAATATTATTGAAATTTTGATAGAGTAAGTTTACAGCCAAAACACCACATAAAACGATTAATACAACCTGGCTGATTGCTATAAATTTCCGGTGATTGTAATACCATGTATTTCGAAGGTTTAAGCTGGATAGACTGGTAGATGCTTTGGTATACGCGTAGGTGTAGTAGATGGTTGGTGCAAAAAAAAGAAGCAGGTAATAATTTAAGGAATTAAAAGGTAATCTTAATTGTACGGTGGCTTCAATGGTTAGCGCAACAGCTAAAAGCCCTACGAAATAGTTTCCAAAGAAAATGAACTGGACAATTTTATTGAACATTGAATATAATTCAGAATGCCAATTTCGGATATTATATTAAGAGTTTTAAAAAAATGATAGAATTTATGGCACAAAAAAAGCCTCGCAGTTTCCTGAAAGGCTTAGTGTGGGAAATGAGGGGTTCGAACCCCCGACCCCCTCGGTGTAAACGAGGTGCTCTGAACCAGCTGAGCTAATTTCCCTATTTTCAATATTTCAACTCTTGAGTTCCCCGACCCTCCCGACTGATAATGTCGGGATGCTCTGAACCAGCTGAGCTAATTTCCCTTTATTTAAAGGATTGCATTATTTAATAAAAACCTTCCAACTCCATGAAAGGCTTAGTGTGGGAAATGAGGGGTTCGAACCCCCGACCCCCTCGGTGTAAACGAGGTGCTCTGAACCAGCTGAGCTAATTTCCCTTTCCTTTTGGGAATGCAAATATAGCGCTATAATCCTTTTTCACAAATCTTTTTTATTTTTTTTCAGCTCAGCAGGGTTTCTAAAATCTTATGCGACTGCACTTCACCAAAAGAGGCGGTATGTAAGGTGTAGAAAACCAATATTTTATCAAGCAAAAAGCGCCTTTGGTTATTGCTCATTTTTATATCTGATATTTTTTCGAGTGATGTATTAAATAAGGATATAAAACCTAAAGCATCATCTAACTGAAGGTAATTAGAATGTATGGGCACTCTTGATAGGAACTCCCCTTCCTGTAAATCAAAATAAACCTGGTCTGTTCTTCTTCTTTCATTTGGAGAAAAGCCCAAAAACCGTGTTAATTTAAGCAAGAAAGAGAGATGAAAATTTGGATTAAGTTCTTCATTTTCATCAAACCAGGCAATTGAATTAAAAATGTAATCGAATAAACCTTCATCTGCCGATTGCTGACGAATACTCTTATACAGCACCTCGTTCAAAAAAATTACAATACTTGTTTTTACAATATCGTAAGGAATCGTTTTAAATACCGGAACCTGCCTAACCTCAGAAACCCGCTGAATACTTGTGTTTGTTTTATGATAAACGACCATATCTAAAAGATGTAAGGATTGCAGCATATTCATCTTAATCTTCGCCTTTGGTTTTTTAACACCGTTTATTAGGTAAGATTGCATTCCGAATTTATCTGTAAAAACCTGTACGATTACACTGCTCTCGCTGTAATTGGTGGTTTTTAATACAATACCCCTAACTTTGTGCAACATGTTACTGAAACATTTTTTTCAAAAGTATGTTATTTGTGCAAATTTAATTGCGTAAAAATCGACTCCAATTTATAAATAAGATTAGTTTTGCTGTTGTCATTATAATTTAAAACTAGATTACTCATGTGGGTTAAGCTATCCAGGTTTATTCTTCAAAACCGTATTGCAATTATTTTATTTTTTGTTATAGGAACGGTTTTCATGGCTTATCAAGCCAAAAATGTAAAACTTTCATACACCGGAAGTAAAATTTTACCCGTTACTGATAGTGCATTCATCAAATACAACAACTTCAAAAAAACCTTCGGCGAAGATGGTAGTGTAATGGTGATTGGAATACAATCGCCAAATATTTTTAAAAAGGAAACCTATAATAAATGGGTTCAGCTTTCTAATGATATCCAAAAGTTAAAAGGCATCAAACAAGTTTTATCATCAGGTAGAATTTTTCAGTTAGAAAAAGATACTGTTGGGCAAAAATTTACATTAAAAGCAATTCCTGGTAGATTAGTAAAAACGGATTCAGAAATGGATTCTATCAAAAATACCCTACACAATACACCATTTTTTGAAGGATTGGTTTACAATAGGCAAAATGCTACGCTTATGGCGATAACGTTTGATACTAAAATATTAAATACTGCCGAACGTAATCCTATTTTAAAAGAGATTGAAACTAAAGCAAAGGCATTTGAAAAAGACACAAAAATACAAGTCCATATTTCGGGCTTACCTTATATACGTACAGCGGTTAGCAAATTAGTAAGTAATGAGTTTGTGTTGTTTTTAGGATTATCAATTTTAGTTTCTGCACTAATTTTATTAATCTTCTTTAGGAAATTTTCTGCTGTTTTCTTCCCGATTTTAGTTGTAATAATGGGAGTGATTTGGAGTGTGGGCACTTTGGTTTTATTTGGGTTTGAGCTGACAATTTTAACAGGGCTAATACCACCGCTAATTGTGATTATAGGAATACCAAATAGCATACTTCTACTTAACAAATATCAAAATGAAATAAGAAAAGGGCTCTCAAAAGAGCTTGCATTAAGTGTAACTATAGAAAGAATTGCGGTTACAACGCTTATCGCTAATATTACGGCAGCAATAGGCTTTGGTGTTTTATATTTTACAGGTAGTGAACTGCTGATGCAGTTTGGTAGTGTAGCATCAATAAATGTGATGATAACCTGGTTAATGTGTTTATGCTTAATCCCGATTATTTTTAGCTATTTACCCGCACCAAAACTTAAAGCTCAAAACCACATTGAGGAAGGGTTTTTGCATAAAATATTAGTTAAAACTGATAAACTTGTTCAGCAGCAAAGCGCTGCTATTTATTTTGCTACGATTGTAATTTCAATCATAGCAGTTATTGGCGTGATGAAAATTAATGTGAATGGCTACGTTGTTGATGACTTGCCTAAAAGCTCAACGATTTTGGCAGATTTAAAATTCTTTGAGAAAAATTTTGAAGGCATTTTACCGCTTGAAGTTAGCGTTGATACAAAGAAGAAAAATGGCGTCTTCAATTTAACTAACTTGAAGAGGATGGAAAAAATGGAGAAAATGATTTCATCATATCCAGAATTTTCGCGTTCCATTTCGGTTAATATGGGATTAAAATATGCTACTCAAGCATTTTACAATAATGATTCTACTTTCTTTCGCCTGCCGGATAATATGGAGAAAAACTTTATTCTGGCTTATATTGCCAGTGGAGGTAAGGGCAATGCTAGTTTGCTGACCAATTTTGTAAGCAAGGATAATCAAAGCACCAGAATTAGTTTCCAAATGGCTGATGTTGGCTCTAAACGTTTAGATGCAATTATGGCCGAATTAAAACCTCGGATTGATAGTATTTTACCTCCTGACAAATTTGATGTACAGTTAACAGGCTCAAGTGTAATTTTTTCAAAAGGGACAGATTACATGCTAAAACATTTGTTTGAAAGTATAGGTTTAGCAATTGTATTGATTTCGCTTCTACGTTTAGCACAGTTTAAGAGTTTAGGGATAATGTTCATTTCATTGCTACCAAACATTGTTCCTTTAATTATTACTGCCGGAATTATGGGTTATTTTGGCATTTCACTAAAACCTTCGACGATTTTAATTTTTACCATAGCTTTTGGTTTAGCCTCAGACCAAACTATATATTTCCTAACCCGCTACCAACAAGAATTAAATCTGACTAATTTTTCTGTTCCAAAAGTAATTACGGATACGATTACCGAAACCGGGGTGAGCATGACCCATATTGCGCTAATTTTATTTTTCGGCTTTGGGATTTTTACAGCATCTACTTTCGGCGGAACGGTTGTTTTAGGTTTGCTCCTTTCGATAACTTTATTCGTTGCGTTGATTTTTAACTTAACTTTATTACCAGCTTTGGTTTTATGGTTAGATAAAAAGAAAGTTAGGAAAGTGGTTTCTGATGAGGAATCGGTAAAGAATGTTGGCGAGTTTGACCATTAAGCCCACGATTTAAATCGTGGGTTATGTTGTAAGCTATTTACAGGTAAAAACGAAGTTTCCTATTCTGCCAGATTTATCTAAACCTGATGGTAGCGAGCATGAGCGAAATTTTTCATGGAGCGAGTAAAGCGAACAGCAGGACGAACATTAAAATGAAACACAGGTTTTGCTTTCCAAAATAAAAATAAAAAGAATGTCATAAATTACAACGATAGAGATGCTAAAATAAATTCAGCATGATGACAGCTCTAAAGACCAAATATTAATATTACTCAGTGGCAGGCTTTTGCTCTTCCGCTTCTACAGGCACTTCAACCGTTGGGTCGGTAATAATTTCTGCCTTTCCATCGCCATCATCTTTAGCAAAGAGAATTGGATACAACATCCAAAACGCACCAACCATAACCAATACGCCCGAAAGGATTTGCATGTAACGGGCCCAGCTTACTTCGTATGCTGATAAAATACGGTAGGCGATGAAGGAAAGTACACCGAGTATAAGCACTAAAACAGCTTTTTGTAATTTCAATAGCTTTATCATGGTGTATTTCTTTTAAGTTTTACAATATGAACTAAAACAAAGATTAGCCCAATTAGTTCGAGCAGGCCGCAGAAATAAAATGCGTACAGCACAAAATCGCGATTCGAAGGATTAATAACGGCTACAATTGGCAATGCAATTACCGCAATAATCATGAGTAAGAGACCAATATTAAATAATTTCACGTTAAAAGTATTTACATCAAAACTACCAAATTTGAGCGAAAAACTTTAACTTTGCAACCTTAATTTTTTGAGGTACTTGATTGATGTATAGCGAATTTAAACAATTAGACCTTGCCAAAATAGGGCAAGAAATACTGGATTTTTGGAAAGAAGAGAACATATTTGAACAAAGCATTTCTTCTCGCCCGAAATCCAATCCGTTTACTTTTTATGAAGGACCACCATCTGCAAATGGCATGCCGGGGATTCACCACGTAATGGCTCGTGCTATTAAAGATATTTTTTGCCGCTATAAAACAATAAAAGGCTTTCAGGTTAAAAGAAAAGCGGGCTGGGATACCCACGGTTTGCCTGTAGAGCTTGGTACAGAAAAAGAATTAGGCATTACAAAAGAAGACATCGGTAGAACAATTTCTATCGAAGATTATAACGAAGCTTGTAAAAAAACAGTAATGCGTTACACCGATGTGTGGAACGATTTAACTGAAAAAATGGGCTATTGGGTTGATATGGACGACCCATATATTACCTACAAATCGAAATACATGGAATCGGTTTGGTGGCTTTTGAAACAGATTTATGATAAAGGATTAATCTACAAAGGTTACACCATCCAACCCTATTCGCCAAAAGCTGGAACAGGTTTAAGCTCTCATGAGGTAAACCAGCCTGGCGCTTATCGTGATGTTACCGACACAACAATTGTTGCGCAGTTTAAAAGCCCTCTAACTGCAATTGAAGGAAGTGAAAATTCCATCTTGAAGGCTTTTAATACTTCTTATCCTCTACAAGATGGGTCGGAAGAGGCTTATTTCCTTGCCTGGACTACAACGCCATGGACTTTACCATCAAATACCGCTTTAACTGTCGGACCGAAAATTGATTACGTTTTGGTTAAAACTTTTAACCAATACACATTTTTACCAACCAATGTAATTTTAGCAAAAAACCTGGTTGGTAAGCAATTCAGTAAAGTTTTTTTCGAAAGTAATGATGCTGAAGATTTTGCAAATTTTAAAGCCGGCGACAAGAAAATTCCTTACCAAATTCTTGCTGAATGCAAAGGAACTGAATTGGTAGGCATTAAATATGAACAACTTTTAACTTATTCTTTACCATATAACAACCCCGAAAACGCTTTCAGAGTAATTTCCGGAGATTTTGTAACCACAGAAGACGGTACCGGTATTGTTCATACTGCCCCAACTTTTGGTGCAGATGATGCTAAAGTTGCTAAAGAAGCCGTTCCTGAAATACCACCAATGTTGGTAATGGATGAAAATGACATTCTTGTTCCATTGGTAGATTTACAAGGAAAATTTACAAAACATGTTGGTCCTTTTGCTGGCAAATATGTTAAAAACGAATATTACAATGCGGGCGAAGCACCAGAGAAATCAGTTGATGTTGAGCTTGCTATCTTATTAAAAGAAGAAAATAAAGCTTTTAAAGTCGAGAAATATGTTCACAGTTATCCGCATAGTTGGAGAACTGATGAGCCACTTTTATATTATCCTTTAGATTCGTGGTTTATAAAAGTAACAGACGTTAAAGACAGAATGTTCGATTTGAATGAAACCATTAACTGGAAACCGAAATCTACCGGCGAAGGTCGTTTTGGTAACTGGTTAAAAAATGCGAACGACTGGAATTTATCTCGCTCCAGATATTGGGGCATTCCGCTACCGATCTGGAGAACTGAAGACAAAAAAGAAGAAGTTTTAATCGGTTCGGTTGAAGAACTTTATAACGCTATTGAGAAATCTATCGCAGCAGGTTTCCAAAAAGAAAATCCATTTAAAGGATTTGAAATTGGCAACATGTCTGAAGAGAACTATAACCTCATCGATTTACATAAAAACGTAGTTGATGGAATTACTTTAGTTTCTCCGTCAGGCAAGCCAATGCGTCGGGAAAGTGATTTAATTGATGTTTGGTTCGATTCGGGCGCTATGCCTTATGCGCAATGGCACTATCCTTTTGAAAACAAAGAAACCATTGATGAAAATCAGGATTTCCCTGCAGATTTTATTGCCGAAGGTGTTGACCAAACCCGTGGTTGGTTTTATACTTTGCATGCCATTTCTACCTTAGTTTTCGATAAAGTGGCTTATAAAAATGTAGTTTCTAATGGTTTGGTATTGGATAAAAACGGACAGAAAATGTCTAAACGTTTAGGCAATGCTGCAGACCCATTTCAAACCATTAATGAATATGGTGCCGATGCTACGCGTTGGTACATGATTTCGAATGCAAACCCTTGGGATAACTTAAAATTTGATATTGAAGGAATTGCAGAAGTTCGCCGTAAATTTTTCGGAACGCTTTACAACACTTACTCGTTTTTTGCATTGTATGCAAATATCGATAAGTTCGAAATCGACAAAAATAATTTAAGTAAAGTTGAAGATAGAACGGAATTAGACCGTTGGATTTTATCGTTATTGCAAAACTTAATTAACGAAGTTGATGAAAGTTATAATACTTACGAGCCTACAAAAGCAACCCGTGCTATCCAAGCCTTTGTTGATGAGCATTTAAGCAACTGGTATATCAGGTTAAGTCGCCGCCGTTTTTGGAAAGGCGAAATGACGGATGATAAATGTGCTGCATACGAAACACTTTACACTTGTTTAGAAAAATTAGCACAGCTGATGAGCCCGGTTGCACCTTTCTTTGCCGATTGGTTATATAGAAACTTAACGGTAACCGATAAAACTGCAGCTCAATCTGTTCATTTAACGTTATGGCAAAATGCAGATACTAGCTTAATCGACAATGATTTAAACGAACGTATGGTTTATGCGCAGGATATTTCATCAATGGTTTTATCATTACGTAAAAAATCAAGCATAAACGTTCGCCAACCTTTAGCGAAAATCTTAATTCCATCTTTAAATGGCGATTTCGAACAAAAAATCTCTAAAGTAGCAGATTATATTCTTTCAGAAACGAACATCAAGCATATCGAATTTATTACCGATACGCATGGCATTGTAAAGAAAAAAGTAAAACCAAATTTTAAAGTTTTAGGTGCAAAAGTTGGTAAAAGCATGAAAGCCGTTGCCGATGCAATTAACAATTTCAGTCAGGAAAATATTTTTACTTTAGAGAAAGACGGACAAATTAGCATTTCAACCAATCCAGAACTTGGCGAAAGTATTAACTATGATGTGCAATTAACTGATGTAGAAATTATTGCAGAAGACATTCCGGGATGGCAGGTAACTAATTTAGGCAGCTTAACTGTTGCTTTAGATGTAACCATTTCTGAAGAGTTGAAACAAGAAGGAATTTCGCGTGAGTTGGTTAACAGAATACAAAATTTACGTAAAGAATTAAACTTTGAGGTAACCGATAGAATTAAGGTTTCTTTACAAAATGATAATCTGGTAACTAATGCAGTTGCTAAAAACAAGGCATACATTTGCGCAGAAATTTTAGCCGATGAACTAGAATTAATGGATACTGTAACAAATGCAAACAAAATTGTTATTGATGATGTTGAGTTAAGCATTTCAGTAACTAAAATATAAAATCCATATATTAGAAAACTAAATTAAAACCATGGAAAACAGTAACAAAACCCGCTACTCAGACAGTGAACTTCAGGAATTTAAAGAATTAATTCAAGATAAATTACGCAGTTCTAAAGAAGAACTTAATGCATTAACATCATCATTAAGCAACCCAAACGCTAATGGCACAGAAGATACATCTGGCGCTTACAAAACTTTAGAAGATGGTTCTGCAACAATGGAAAAAGAACAAATCAATCAATTAGCTGCCCGCCAGAAAAAATTTATTGATAACCTTGAAAATGCATTGGTTCGTATCGAAAACAAAACCTATGGCATTTGTCGCGAAACAGGTAAACTAATCCAAAAAGAACGTTTACGTGCGGTTCCTCACGCTACTTTGAGCATGGAAGCTAAATTAAAGCAGAATTAATGAAAGGCTATACAAAACCTTTAATTGTTATCTTTTTAGTTTTACTTGCCGACCAGGTTTTAAAAACGTGGATTAAAACCCACATGTACCTTGGGCAGGAGTTTAACATTATAGGTAAATGGTTTATTATCCATTTTACCGAGAACAATGGTATGGCCTTCGGCATGGAATTTGGCGGGGAGTTTGGTAAACTGGCTTTATCTTTATTTAGAATTGTTGCAGTTGCCGGTATTGGTTATGGTTTGCATTATTTAATTAAACATAAATACCATCGCGGTTTAATTATTAATGTTGCCCTTATTTTTGCAGGCGCATTAGGTAATATTATCGATTCGGTATTTTACGGCAAAATTTATGGCTACGAAGGTTTGTTTCACGGCCGTGTTGTAGATATGCTGTACTTTCCAATAGCGCAAGGGCACTTTCCAAGCTGGATTCCAATTTGGGGTGGCGATGAATTTGTATTCTTCCGCCCGGTATTTAACCTTGCAGATGCCGCCATCTCAATTGGTGTAATACTTATTTTAATCTTCCAAAAAAATTATTTTAAAGAAGATGTAAAAGATGAAGTAAGCATCAATAGTGAGATTGTAGAAGATTGAGACTTGTAATTCTGAGTTTGTCGAAGAACAACAACGATTTATATAAATCCCATTTCTTAATTGAAATGGGATTTTTTTTATTCCCGTCATTGCAAGGCACGAATTAGTCTTAATACTGTAGCAAATCCAAAGGAGATTGCTTCGTGCCTCGCAATGAAGAATGGGCTAAAGTATGTTTTTTGAAAAGCAATCCCGCTACTAAAATCAATGTTTCTTCCCGCTATCCTTACTGCCAATGAAGCCTGTACTTTAACCATCTTTCCACTAAAAAATAACGAAAGAATTGAGCCGCATTGGCATTCATACTATCGGGTTTATTAACTTTGGGTACTGCTAAGAACTACAGATGCATGGCGTCAAACAAAATGATAAATTTTCTTGATATAACTTACTTAAACGCCGGAAACGAAAGGCAAAAGAAAGCTTATCTAATTCTATCCAAAAACAATATTTTAGAAAAGCTTAATCGCTTCGCTCCCATTCTGGTTGGTACCATCCCCATTAATATCGACATTGAAAAAAGTGATTTAGATATTATTTGCTGTTTCATTGATAAAGAAGAATTCAAAAATCACCTCGTAATGTTATTTCAGCATGAACAAGGCTTTATCATTTCAGAAAACGCTACTTTCAATTCAATAAAAGCTAACTTTTTTATCGACGATTTTGAACTTGAAATTTTCGGACAAAACATTCCAACACAACAGCAAAATGCTTATCGCCACATGTTAGTTGAACATAAATTGCTTTTAGAAAAAGGCGAAGATTTTAGGCAGCAAATTATCGCCTTAAGAAAGCAAGGTTATAAAACCGAACCAGCATTTGCAAAGTTGTTGAATTTACAAGGAAACGCTTATGAACAACTTTTGAAGTTGGAAACATAAGTTACACAAAGGCGGTCGTCATTGCGAGGCACGAAGCAATCTCAGCTTCAAAATAGATTGCCTCGTTCCTCGCAATGACGTGGTGGCTAAAGCATAATACCTCTTAACCTAGTTCCTAATTGAATCGAATATCCTATTAGTCGTCATTTCGACTGGAGCGTAGCGAAATGGAGAAATCTTTGTAAATAGATGCATTTCCAAAGATTTCTCCGCTAAGGTCGAAATGACGACCAAATCCATAAATCAATCTTTAAACAACAAACAAATTATATAACCAATAAAATAAGCCAGTAAATCGTAAACTGAAAAGTGAGTGCCCAAAACAATTGTCCAAAAATTACTATCCTGCAAACCTAACCAATTTACATAATGAGTTGCCTGTAAAAACTCAATAACAAAAGAAAAAATCAAGACACCTAAAGCCAGATTTTTATAATTCGTTTTCAGGAAAATTCTAAAGAAAGCATACATCAAAACCACAACCAAAACATCACCACCAAACGGACGGATAAAAGCATCATCCAAATATTTTGCTATTAAAACTTCTACAATAAAAATCGCCAGAAAAATAAATAGAAATTTTAGGCTGAAGGTTAATTTCATTGTTAAAATAGCATCGGTTCGAGCGAGGTGGAAAGAAAGATTGGCGTTTATCATTGCGAGGCACGAAGCAATCTCTAAGCTTAGATTACTTCGTGCCTCTCAATTGAAGAGAATCGACAAAAGTTCTTAATCAATTATATCGAAACCCATATATTTCACCAAAGCTTCAGGAATTTTGATGCCGTTTTCTGTTTGATAGTTTTCTAAAATTGAAGCAACAATACGTGGCAACGCTAATGCACTTCCATTTAAGGTATGCGCCAATTGCGTTTTCCCTTCCTTACCCTTAAAACGAATTTTTGAACGGTTACTTTGGAAAGTTTCAACATTTGATACTGAAGAAACTTCTAACCAACGCTCTTGCGATGCGCTCCAGGTTTCCATATCATATGTCATTGCAGAACCGAAACCCATGTCGCCACCACATAAGCGTAAAACGCGATAGTGCAAGCCTAATTTTTGCAATAAGCTTTGTACGTAAGTACTCATATCTTCCAGTGTTTCGTAAGATTTATCCGGGTGAGTTACCTGAACCAATTCTACTTTATCAAATTGATGCAAACGGTTTAAACCACGAACATGAGAACCATAAGAACCCGCCTCTCTACGGAAACATGGCGTGTATGCTGTATTTTTAATTGGTAAATCTTCTTCCTTTATAATAACATCGCGGTACAAGTTTGTAACCGGAACTTCCGCTGTGGGAATTAAGTATAAATCATCAACAGTTGAATGGTACATTTGTCCTTCTTTATCTGGCAACTGACCAGTTCCGAAACCAGATGCCGCATTTACCAAATGTGGTACCTGCACTTCTTTATAGCCCGCAGCAATTGCTTCATCTAAAAAGAAATTAATCAAAGCACGTTGTAACCTCGCCCCTTTTCCTTTATAAACCGGAAAACCTGCGCCAGTAATTTTAACGCCGAGTTCAAAATCGATTATATCATATTTTGCTGCCAATTCCCAGTGCGGTTTTGCATTTTCAGGTAACTGAGCTGGAGCTCCATGTACCAAAACCACTTCATTCTCTTCAGCGGTAGAACCTTTAGGCACTAAATCGTGAGGTAAATTTGGCAGCAATACCAATAAATTAAATTGAGCGGTTTCGAGCTCATTTAATTTTTCGGTAAGCATTTTAATATTTTCTTTGTGCGATGCTGTTTGTGCTTTAATGGCTTCGGCTTCTTCCTTTTTGCCGGCACGCATTAAATCCCCAATTTGTTTGGCAGCTGCATTTGCTTCAGCAGAAAGGCTATCAAGCGAAGTTTGAGTAGAACGACGGTCTTCATCAATTTTGATGATTTCATCAACCAACTCTGGTTGTTTAAAGTTACGCTTACTCAAACGTTCTAAAACTTTCTCTCTATTTTCGCGGATATAGTTAACTTGCAGCATTATTTAATTTTTTAGCAAAGATAATAATTAAGTCGTCATTGCGAACGTAGTGCGGCAATCTCTCTCCAAAAAGATTGCTTCGTCGTTCCTCCTCGCAATGACGAGCATACAAAAAATATGGACGGCAAACTATTTCTCGTACCCACACCAATTGGCAACCTCGAAGACATGACTTTTAGGGCAATTCGAATATTAAAAGAATGCGATTTAATTCTTGCTGAAGATACCCGAACCAGCGCACCAATGCTTAAGCATTTTGGCATTGATAAAAAGGTTTTCTCTCACCATCAACATAACGAACATAAGGCAACATCTGAGATTATAAAATTTTTACAGGAAGGGCAAAAGATTGCTTTAATTTCTGATGCCGGAACACCTGCCATTTCCGATCCGGGTTTTTTTCTTGTCCGCGAAGCGATAAAAAATAATATTGCAGTTGAATGTTTACCTGGCGCTACTGCATTTGTACCTGCTTTGGTAAATTCTGGCTTACCTGCTGATGCTTTTTGTTTTGAAGGATTTTTACCAGTAAAAAAAGGCAGACAAACGAAATTTAAAAAACTAGCAGAAGAAGAAAGAACGATTATACTTTATGAAAGTCCGCACCGTTTATTAAAAACTTTAGAAGAATTTGCACAATACCTTGGTGAGGATAGGCAAGCATCTGTAAGTAGAGAATTAACAAAAATGTTCGAAGAAACGGTTAGAGGAACTTTAGTGGAGATAAAATCACATTTTGAAAACAATGTTTTAAAAGGAGAATTTGTAATTTGCATTGCAGGAAAACCTGCATCGAAAAGTAAAAATAAATACAATGAAGCTGATTAACGGCTCAAATTAATATTTAAAAAATGATAAGCATAGATAGATTCTTAAGTGACGAACAAGACCCGAAAGCTGTAGAAAAGGTTATCGGTAAACTAAACGATCTTTTAACAGCAGGCGAGGAAATATTATACCTGGCTGTTCAAAAAAAGCCGGCTGTAAACTTGTTGCCAGATAGCATTGCAGTATCAAACAAAAGAATTTTTTATTGTGAGCCAGGTAATTTAGGTTTGACAATGAATTTCAAAGACATTTCATGGAAAAGTGTTAAAGAAGTTTCTTTTAAAGAGGAGTTTTTCGGCTCTAAATTTATTTGTGTGCCACAGCATGGAGAAAACATTGTTACTGAGTTTATTCCGAAAGTACAAGCCCGGAAATTACATCAGGCCGCAAATCAGCAATTAGAGGCCTATAAAGAGTTGTTACATCAGCAAAAGTTAGAGGAAAATCGTGCTATGGCAACAACTGCTAGTACAGCACCGCAGGCTTTTGCCGATATTGCTCCTGTAGAAAAAATAATTGCTGAGCCTGAGCCTATTCAAATTGCAGAAGTTGTAGAAGAACCGGAAGACGAAACAACATTAAAACTACGTAAGCTTAAAACTTTGTATGATAAACATTTGATAACTCAAGAAGAGTACGAAGCCAAAAAAGCAGCTATTTTAGATAGCTTGTAGAAATAGATTTCCCAGTACTGTCACGTTGAGCTTGTCGAAACGCATTACAATCCTTCGACAAGCTCAGGATGACATCTCGCCTAATCAGGCTAAATTATGAGCAAAAAACAAACCTATCTATTAGCATTATTAAGCGCATTTCTACTATGGCTTGCATGGCCACCAATGCCATTTACAACACCTTTATTGTTAATTGCCTTAGTTCCGCTACTTATTGCACTGGAAGATATCTCCAAAAGAGAAATTAAAAAACGCGGAAGAGCTATTTTTTTAACGGCGGGTTTAACGTTTTTAATCTGGAATTCGGCATCAATCTATTGGGTTTATAATGCTATAAGTGCATATAATGGAAAAATTATCGCCATTCCGATTTCGCTTATACCCTATGGTTTAGGTGCTTTATTAATGACATTTGCCTTTTGGCTCTTTTACAGGTTATCTAAATATACAAGTAAGAAAATAGCCTATTTGGGCCTAATTTCTTTTTACATTGCTTTAGAATATTTACAGCAAACCTGGGATTTAGCTTTCCCTTGGATGACCTTAGGTAATGGCTTAGCAGGCATGCATCAACTGGCACAATGGTACGATAGCACAGGTATTTATGGTGGTTCTTTATGGATTTTGTTAAGCAACATCGTAGCTTTTGAAGCTTATAAAAAACTAAAATCGCAAATCGGATATTTAAAATACAGAACTGCAGCAATTTGGGCAGTAATTGTTATCATTCCTATCGGGATTTCGTTAACCAAATATTACAATGCAGAGCAAAAAGGAACGCCAAGCAATGTTGTTGTTGTACAGCCTAATATAGATCCTTATCAAAAATTTGAAAGTATTTCTGCTAATGAACAACTTCAAATTTTAACGCATTTATCTGATTCGTTGGGGCAAAGCAATACCGAATATTTTATCTGGCCTGAAACAGCCTTGCCAACTTACGATGATGAAGACCGAATTCACAATTCTCAAACCTTACAAAATCTTCAAAATTTTTTAAGTAAGTATAAAAACGGAACGCTCATTACTGGTATTGAATCAATTAAATGGTACCCTCATAAAAAAACACTTTCTGCAAAACCCAGGGATGGAATGTTTTACGATAATTTCAACTCGGCCATGCAGGTAGAAAATTCTGCTAACGTTCAATTTTATCATAAATCCAAATTAGTGCCTGGGGTCGAAAAAATGCCTTTTCCTAAAATATTTTCGTTTTTAGATGGCGTTTTTGCTCAACTTGGTGGCGCAGTAAGTGGTTGGGGATGGCAGGAAGAACCTAGCGTATTGTATGCGCAAAGCGGTATAGGTGCGGCGCCTGTTGTTTGCTATGAGAGCCTTTGGGGCGATTGGATTGGCAAACAGGTAAAAGATGGTGCACAGTTCATCGCAATTATTACCAACGATGGCTGGTGGGGAAATACTTCAGGAAAATCTCAACATGAAATGTATGCCAGATTGAGGGCTATTGAAACCCGTAGAGATGTGGCACGTTCGGCCAATACCGGAATTTCATGTTTCATTAATCAAAGAGGAGATATTTTAAAGAGTACAAAATGGTGGACTAGAACTGCAATAAAGGCAGAAATTAATTTGAATGATGAAATTACTTTTTACGTAAAAAGTGGTGATGTGATTGCCAAATTACTTTGTGTTGCAGCTATTATTTTAGCCATGATTATTCCATACAGAAAATGGGTGAAGAAATAAAAAATACGCTTACTTCGCAATACGCTTACGTTTTATATTCAAGAAATACCATAATTGAATATATAAAAACCATGAGCATTGAAGATTTTTTAACTGAAAATAGCAGCTTCGGTCGTGGCTCTATTCGCAACCTTTTAGTACACATTTGCGATACTTATGCCGCGTGGATTGGTTTAAGAGCATTAAACATCCAGCAAGAGTTCAAGCCTTTTTCATATTATAAAGATATCGCTGATTGCATTACTTATTTTGAAGAGATTGATAGCTACATAAATACTTTCCTTCACAAATTTGAAGGCAGTTACGAGACTGAAATTGAAATCCAAAGAAATGGCGATATACTTAAGATATCACCATTAAGGTTATTTACACATACCATTACACACGAGTTTCATCACAAAGGGCAAATCATGTCGCTAAGCCGACATTTAGGCTACACACCTGTAGATGCAGATATTATCCGTTAATAAAAAATTATGAAATCAAAGCAAACGGTTCGTTTAGTGCTTTTAACAATTTTACTGCTTCTAAATATTGGTTGCGATCAAATTTCGAAAAACATTGCCAGAAATAACATCAGCGAATACGAACATATTAGCATTATCAAAGATACTTTTACACTAACTAAAGTAGAAAATAGTGGCGCCTTTTTAAGTCTGGGCGACCAAATGCCCTATATTTTTAGGTTAATAATTTTGACCGGATTGCCGCTTTTATTTTTAGGTTACGGAATGTTTTATCTTTACAGCAAGCCAAAGCTCCCAACAAGTTTTCAAATTGCATTATGCTTTTTAATTGGTGGTGGTATTGGAAATTTATACGATAGAATTAAATACGGTTCGGTAACTGATTTTATGCACCTCGATTTTAAAATTTTTGAAACAGGCGTTTTCAATTTTGCCGATATTTCTATTATGATTGGCGTTGGAATTTTGCTAATTCAGTCGCTAATGGCGAATTGGAAGACATTTACAAGCAATCAACCCGATTCAAATTAATTCTCGTATAGCTTGAAACAAATTTCTTAATCTGTACTTGCATTTTATCAGCAAACATATAATTATCTTTATCTGTTAACAATCTAAAATCAACTCAAAATTAAAAAAGATGAAAAGAAATGCTACAGCCGTTTGGCAAGGTTCTATTAAAGAAGGCGCTGGTAATATTACTACGCAAAGCACAACTTTAAGCAATACACAATACTCTTTCAATTCGCGTTTTGCCGAAGGTGTTGGTACAAACCCTGAAGAATTAATTGCAGCGGCACATGCTGGATGTTTTACCATGAAACTTTCTGCAAACTTAGGCGAAGCTGGTTTCACTGCAGATAAATTAGAAACGAAATGTGAAATCAATTTAGATCCATCAAAAGGTGAAATTGTTGAATCGCATTTAACATTAACAGCTTCAATACCAGATATCACTCAAGAAAAATTTGACGAATTGGTTGCAGATGCAGAAAAAAACTGCCCGATTTCTAAATTATTAAACACTACAATTAAGGTTGATGCAACTTTAGTATAGAAGACAATCATTTTAAAAAAGCGCTTGCAGAAATACAAGCGCTTTTTCTTTTAAATCAAATCGAAGGCTCTGGCATATTTTGAAATTTCAAAAGAGGATTTGGTATTCAGTTTATCGCGGATATTTCTTCGGTGCGTATCTACAGTTGTTGGCGATATGTGTAATTCATTGGCAATTTCGTTAGAACTTTTGCCCAAAGCCATTTCTTTTAAAATCGTTTTTTCACGCTTGCTCAATTTAGAGAAACTTCCGTAGTTGTTTCTGAGGAAATTATTTTCATCTAATAATCTATCAGCTTTTGCAGCCATGTGATGCATCGCATCAATTGGTATAGATATGGTTAATGATAAGAGTGGTAATCCGGCATCATCTTTCATAAATATTTTAGTACTCGATAAATGCCAACGCCAGCCATCAGTATCCGGAAACCTTAATTGTTGGTAATAACTTAAGGTATCTTCATGGCGATTTGATTCCATAAAAGCAATGATTTTCGGCACATAATCCCTTGCATCCTCCGGATTAAAATACCTATGATAGTATTCGGTATTGCTTAATTCGCAAACATCCTCTAAACTCAATTTAAGTTGATCCAAACCTCGCTTATTCATATAAGCAACTTCCCAGTTTTGAGTTTCATGTACAATGACAACACCGGGCAAATGTTCAAAAGATAAGGAATGCTGGGTTATCAAACGCCGCATTTCGCTGGTAAGGATAGGTTTGTAGTAGCTTAACATTAATAGAGAGGTTGGGATTATACATGCAAATTACTTAAAATTAGACAGATAGCCCAAGCCCTCCCGAATATTTTTAAACTAACTCAAATATTTTCCTACAATCGGCATCCGCCTGCCCATTCCAAAAGCTTTTGGAGAAACCCTCAAAATTGGTGGCGTTTGGTAACGTTTAAATTCGGCAATGTTAACCATTTTTAAAATCCTTGCCACTAAAGCTTCATCATATCCTTGCGCAATTATTGCTTTTGAACCTTGCTTTAATTCGATGTGCTGGTGTAAGATTTTGTCCAGCAAGTCGTAATCAGGCAACGAATCTGAATCTTTTTGGCCTGGCCTTAATTCTGCCGATGGTGGTTTTACTATGGTATTTACCGGAATAATTTCCTTTTCTGTATTGATGTATCTGGCAAGCTGAAAAACCTGTGTTTTGTAAACATCGCCAATTACACCTATTGCACCACACATATCGCCATACAATGTTCCATAGCCCACGGCACATTCGCTTTTATTTGATGTATTAAGTAGAATGTAGCCGAATTTATTACTCATTGCCATATTAATAATTCCGCGAATACGAGCCTGGATATTTTCTTCGGTTAAGTTGAAAGGCAAACCTTTAAAAGCTGGCGCCAGCATATTATCAAAAGCTTCGGCAGCTTCTTTTATTGGAATAATTTCGTGCATGCAACCAATGTTCTCCACCAAATCAAGCGCATCCTGAACAGAATGATCGGAAGAAAATTTAGACGGCATTAAAACGGCCATTACATTTTCTGCTCCAAGTGCACTGCAAGCTAAAGCACAAACCACAGCAGAATCAATACCGCCTGATAAACCTAAAACAGCTTTACTAAAACCTGATTTTTGAAAATAATCTCTAATACCTAAAACCAAAGCATCGTGTATTTGCTCAATATCTGTTAATCGCGGCGCTGCCGGATATTTATTTTTAACATTTTCAATTTCATTTAAATCAAAAACCTGCAAATCCTCTTCAAAATATTTCATTTCTGCTTTGGTAGCGCCTTCAGCATCAAAAACTAAAGAGCCACCATCAAAAATAATCTCTGTTTGCGCACCAACCTGGTTTACGTAAAAAACCGGCAAATTATATTTTTTTGCATTATCTGATAATACTTTTATGCGTTCATCATCATGCGTGTAAGAAAAAGGCGAGGCCGCAATATTAATCATAACATCAGGCTGCTCTTTTATCAACTCATCCATCGGATTTGAAACATACAATGGGTTATCATTTATGTTCCATAAATCTTCGCAAATGGTTAAGGCTATTTTTTTCCCTTTAAATGCTATACACTGAAATTTTGTTGCCGGCTCAAAATAACGATACTCATCAAAAACATCATAGGTTGGCAGCAATGCCTTTTTAGTTACCGCCTTTACCTTTCCATCTTCAATAAAAAAGGCAGCATTAAATAAATCTTTCCCTTGCAAAACATCATTTTTTATGGGTAAACCGATAATACAGGCTATATCTGTACAATGTTCAGCAATTTGCAGGGCAGATTTTTCGCAGAGCGAGATAAATTCATCAAATTCTAAAAAATCGCGTGGCGGATAACCACAGATGGCAAGCTCAGCAAAAACCACCAAATCGGCACCTTTACCTTTTGCAGTTTGAATACTGCTGATTATTTTTTGTGTGTTGGCTTCAAAATTACCAATGTGATAATTAAGTTGAGCTAGAGCTATCTTCATGTACTGTAAAAAATTAAAAGAATATGTCAAAGTTTAGTACAAGGTAACGGTTAATGATCGAGAAAAATTAAAACGGTCATTATTCTTTTCATACCTTATGTGTTTTATATTTGTTTATAATGAAGTATAATATAAAACACCAGCAAATTTATCTAATTTTTCTTTTTGCCTTAGTATTTATTTCCTGTAGGCAAAGCAAACGGCCAGATGTTAGCAATATAAAACTTGATATTAAGATTGAGCGTTTTGAGAAAGAACTATATTCTGGAAAAACAAATGATGTTAATGAAACTGATAAAAAGCTAAATACAAAATATGGTGTTTTTTATGATGATTTTCTTCATAAAATTCTGGATAGTAGATACAGCAACACCGAATCTTTAGCAAATTTATATGCCGATAAAGCTTACACAGATTTAACAAAAGAAGTTGATAGTGTATATCCAAATTTAAAGGCTCAGGAAGAAGGCTTAACCGAAACCTTTAAGTACATCAAATACTATTATCCGAAAGCAAAAATTCCTAAAATTATATCTTTTGTATCTGGCTTTGCTTATCAAATGCCAGTCGGCGATAATTATTTAGGCATAGGCTTGGATATGTTTTTAGGAAAAGACAGTAAATTTTACACGGCCATAGTTAAAAGTGTTCCACTTTACTTATCGAAGAGATTTGCTCGTGAATACATTATACCGCGGGTTGCAGAAACCTATGCACATGAAGAACTTTTTCACGAACCTGATGAGAACCGGACGCTCTTATCGAAAATGATTTTTCAGGGGAAAATTTTATATTTCTTAGACCAGGTTTTACCTGAAAATATTCCAGATTCTATAAAAATTGGTTACACAAACAACCAACTCGGTTGGGCACAGAATTTTGAAACAGATATATGGGCATACTTTTTGGAAAACAATTTCTTGTATGAAACCGATTACCAAAAAATACAGGTTTTTCTTTCTGAAGGCCCGTTTACTCCCGGATTGGGTGAAAACCGAGATTCGGCACCAAAATTGGGCGTATTTACAGGATGGCAAATTGTAAAAAAATATATGGAAACCCATCCTGATGTTACTTTGCAACAGCTTATGGCAGAAAATGATGCACAAAAAATATTGAATCAATCAAAATATAAACCCAAACGGAAATAATCTGCAATAAAATTGATGTAATAATTCAACAATACCAAAGTCTAACATATAAGATAATTAGTACCGAGCCAATGACAAATCAACCTATTAAAGAAGCGATAATAAAACCAAAAAAAGTTGGAATTGTACTATCAGGCGGCGGAATCAGAGGAATTGCACATTTGGGTATTTTAAAGGCATTTAGTAATCTAGGCATAACTTTTAGTCAAATTAGCGGTACAAGCGCAGGTGCAATAGCAGGTTCATTTTTTGCAGCAGGAATAGATCCTGAAGAAGGACTGAATATATTTCTGAAAACAAAATTATGGCGTTTTGTTCGTCCGGCTGTTGGTTCATTGGGATTAATTAATATCGAAAATACATCCTTAATATTAAAAGAATATTTCCCTAAAGATTCTATTGAGAAACTTAAAATTCCATTAACAATTGCGGCTGTAAACTTTAGCGAAGGCAGATTGGTTTATTTTACTAAAGGACCTTTAATTCGGGCTATTCATGCATCAAGTTGCATTCCAGGTATTTTTAAACCGATTATGATTGATGGCCAGATGTATGTTGATGGCGGAATTTTAAATAATTTTCCTGTTGAACCATTAATGAACGATTGTGATTTTATCATCGGTTCATCCTGCAATCATCTAAAAGCAGTAGATAAAATTACGGGTATAACAAATTTGCTAGGTCGTGCCGGATTAATGTCTATAAACCATGATATGGAGCGTAAAGCGAAATTCTGCAATGTAGTTATCGAACCAAAAGGCTTAGGCGCCATTAGCACCTTCGATATGAAACGTGCTGAAGATATTTATTGGTTGGCGCACGAAGAAGCCTTAAATGTTATTAAAAACACACCAGCGATTAGAGAATTGATTACGAAGTGATATATGAAGCCCGATCTTATCCGTCATTTCGAGCAAAGCCGAGAAATCTTTGTAACTAAATAGATTTTTTTCCATTAACCTACAAAATAAATTGGAGAACCATCAAGTTCCTTAAATAGAATAGTCTATCTCAACTTAACCAAGCGCTCTCCATCCAAAACCGGAATTGCTGTACAAACATTTAGCTGCAAACAGAATACAACATCTTCTTCTATATTCAGCTGTGCTAAACGATTGCTGTGAGACGATTTATGCAGATACTTTCTTAAATCATCCTTTGCTAAAATATACAAATCTTCAGCGGCTACGCTCGAATCATCAAAATGTTCGAAGTTTTTACGCAGTTTATTTACTACTGCTCCGGCAAATAAAGTATCTTCTAAATTAAACTGGTCTTTCCAGCCTGCACATAAAAGCAATACATTTTTATCTTGCTTTGCCAGATATTCACAAAGTGAATCGAGATTTAAAAAAGACCCAATTACAACCTGATGCGCTCGCTTATTTGCCAAATGAAGCGCTTTAGTACCGTTTGTTGTGGTAAGCACAATGGTTTTACCGGCAACTTTTTCTGTTGTATAAGAAAATGGCGAATTGCCGAAATCGTAGCCTTCAACCACCTCGCCGTTACGTTCTGCGGCCAATAGATAACCTTTATCTGCAAACGTTAAGCAATCTTCTACATTAGCAACCGGGATAATGGCTATTGCCCCATTTTCTATCCCATAAGTTATAGAAGATGTAGCCCTCAAAATATCAATAACTACAACAATACTCTGTTCAATATCATATAAATCAATCAGGGCAGGCGTTAAACAAACTTCAATTTTTTTCGACACGGTGAATGTTATAGGTTTTAGGTTATACGTTTTAAGTTGTAAGCCCAAAACGTATAACTTACAACTTAAAACCTACAACTAATTTATTTACAAAGTGAAAATTATACGTTCTAAGTTGTAAGCCCAAAACGTATAACTTACAACTTAAAACCTACAACTAATTTATTTACAAAGTGAAAATTATACGTTTTAAGTTGTAAGCCCAGAACGTATAACTTACAACTTAAAACCTACAACTAATTTATTTATAAAACGGGAACTTAACAACTTTGGCTTTAATTGGTGTATTGCGGATATTAATAAAAATCTCTGAACCTTCTTTAGCGAAATCTTTAGCAACGTAACCCATACCAATTGCCTTTTGTAACGAGGGCGCTTGTGTACCAGAAGTAACTTTACCAATGATGTTGCCTTCTGCATCAGCAATTTCATAATCATGGCGAGGAATTCCTCTATCAATCATTTCAAAACCAACTAATTTCTTCTGAATACCAGCTTCTTTTTGAGCTTGTAAAGCCTCAGCATTTGTAAATGTTTTAGAGAATTTAGTAATCCAGCCTAAACCAGCTTCAAGTGGCGAAGTTGAATCATCAATGTCGTTTCCGTATAAGCAGAAACCCATTTCTAAGCGTAACGTATCACGAGCACCTAAACCGATTGGTTTAATGTTATATGCCGCACCCGCTTCAAAAATTGCATCCCAGATTTTATCTGCATCCTCATTATTAAAATAAATTTCAAAGCCACCAGCACCGGTGTAACCAGTTGCAGAAATTAAAACATTTTCTACGCCTGCAAAAGTACCTTTAACGAAAGTATAATATTCCATTGAGGCCAAATCAACCTCTGTTAAACTTTGCAAAGCATCAGCTGCCTTCGGACCTTGAATAGCCAATAAAGAAGTTTTATCAGAAATGTTGTGCATTTCAACAGCTTTATCATTAAACTGGTTTATCCAGTTCCAGTCTTTTTCTATGTTCGATGCATTTACAACAAGCATATATGTTTTTTCATCCAGGCGATAAACCAAAAGGTCATCCACAATACCTCCATCTTTATTCGGCAAACAAGAATATTGTACTTTACCATCATAAAGTTTAGATGCATCGTTACTGGTAACACGTTGAATTAAATCCAAAGCATTTTCGCCTTTTAAAATGAATTCGCCCATGTGACTAACATCAAAAACACCAACTCCATTACGAACGGTTGCATGTTCTGCGTTTATACCTTCGTAAGTTACGGGCATATTATAGCCTGCAAATGGAACCATTTTAGCGCCTAATGCGATGTGTTTTTCTGTTAAAGCTGTATTTTTCATGCTTAATAAATAGTTGGCGGCAAAACTACTAAGAAAAAGGCAATGTTTTCGGTTAAATTTTATCAGAAATTTTGTATGATTTTGGAAATCTATATCAGTATTTTAAAGAAGCTGTAGAAAATATCGTCAATGCAAGGCACGAAGCAATCCTATTAATATCGATGGTAGATTACTTCTTGCTTCGCATTGACGAATGAGGAATGATAGTTCAAATTAACTTATAGACATTAGTGGCCATGCGTGGTTTTCGAATCCAACATAAAAACATTTAATCCTTTAGCTTTTCTAGAACCTTAAATAGTGAAGTTTAACCTGTACAATAGCCCCGATAGAGCGGAAAGCACGCATCCCGATTTTTTCTATCGGGAGCGGACTTGCAGCAATAGCGGGACTTTCGTAACCAAAGTGTACAGAAAATTGCGCTTCAAAAAAATATTTAACTTCAAATATAAACCAAGTAAAATGATGGCAAAGAAATACAGCGAAATGAGCACCGAAGAATTGATTAAAACCGAAAAATCAATGAAAGGCATTACTGCAATGTTAGGAGGGGCACTGTTAGTGCTGATTATAATAAATATTTTTATGGCCTTTAAGAAGGGTTTAAGTGCGCAATCTGTGATACCAATTGCAATAATCCCTATTTTTATTATAAATTTTGGCAAATTAAAGGCTATTAAAGAGGAACTGAAATTGAGGAAAAATTTGTAAAAAATGAGCACAGCAATAATTATAACCACGCCAGATAGCGAGATAGTGAGCAGCCGAATTGTTAATGCAACAATTGAACAGGTTTTTGAGGCATTTTCTAAGCCAAATCATTTAAAAAACTGGTGGGGACCAGCTGGTTTTACGAATACTTTTAACGAATTCGATTTTAGAGTAGGTGGTAAATGGAATTTCGTGATGCATGGGCCAGACAAAGGAAATTATGCCAATGAGTGCGAATTTATTAAAATTGAAAAGCCATCATTAATTGCCTGGAAGCGCCACTCTAAGCCACTTTTTCAAGTATTATTCACCTTTGAAGAATTAGAAAAAGGCAAGACAAAAATTGTTTTCAAAATGCTATTTGATTCGGTTGCAGAGTGCAATAAATTAAAGCCTTATGTTACAGATAAGAATGAAGAAAATTTTGATAAGCTGGAAAATGAACTGAAAAACGTGACTGCTTAAATTACTGTGGCTTTCAGTTCAGAATAAGTTCTTGGTAAACTTTAAGCATGTTTCCGGCAACCAAATGCACCCCGTGTTCGTTTTCTACCGTCTTTCTGGCGTTTTCGCCAATCTCCAGCCATCTTTTAGGATTTATAATGCATTGCAAAATGGAGCGGTAAAATTCATCGGCAGAATTGGCGATTAAAATATCGTGTCCATGACGGCAATTTATACCTTCGGCAGCTGTTGGTGTTGCAATAATGCATTTCTTCATTGCCATACCTTCAATAATTTTTACCCGCATGCCTGTACCTGAAATGAGTGGCACAATCATAATGGCCTTCGAATTCATAAATTCTACGGCATCAAAAACTTCGCCTTCTACAATCAGATTATCAGAGTCGTATTCAAAAAAATGCTTTTGCATATTTTTTCCGGCAATATAAAAACGAAGGTCTTTGTTCAGTTTCTCGATATCTGGCCAAATATCATCTAAAAACCATTCTAAACCTTCCTGGTTTGGTCGCCAATCCATTGCACCTAAATGAAAAAGCGTTGGGAAACTGGTTTTACTGCTATCGATTTTATAGTTTTCCAAATCTATCGCAACAGGGAAAACCGACATCGGGATTTCACAACCAAACATTAAAATGCTTTGCCTATCAGGTTCGCTAATGGCAAAAATATGATGGAAACGATTAATCTGCTCGGTTTCGTAGGCTTTTAAACGTTGCGCCAAAAATGCCAAATATTTCCTGCGAACTAAGAAACTTTCTGAATGAGAACGGCGTTCCCACATGGTAAACTCAATATTGTGTGCTCTGTAAATCAGCTTTGCGTTACTGTTAGCCTTAACGATATCAAGGTATGGAACTACAAAAAGACCTTCGAATTGGATAACATCAAAAACATTTTCGCGGAGTATATTTTCCAGAGTTCTGGCAGCCTCTTCATCAAAATATCTGGAAACGTTATAAGATTCGTTAGTGAAAATATTGAAAAATGCAGACCAAACATTTACCTGGGTATCTAAATCACAGCTATGGCATTTAATTTTCTCGAAAACAGGGTCGGTAATTTCTTCAATATCTATTCTGGAATTTGCCGGGTTTAAACTGAACAAAGTAATATCTGCACCAAGTTGTAGCAAACCTTTCATGGTGTTATAAACCACAATTGGATAGCCGCTATTTGGCGGGAACGGAACTCTTTTAGTTATGAGTAAAATTTTCACAGCGTTGTGAAAATACGAAAATTAGGCGTTTTTTGAAAACAATTCCAACTGCGGAGCACGAACATTAAATGTTTTACGATGAAATGGCGAAAGACCGATTTCTAATACCGCTCTCCTGTGTGCAATAGTTGGATAACCTTTGTTTTTTCCCCAATTATATTGCGGATAATTTGAATGGAGATTGGTCATAAATTCGTCGCGATGGGTTTTAGCTAAAATCGATGCAGCAGCAATATTTAAATATTTTCCATCACCTTTAATAATACAACTATGCGGAATTTGAGGGTAAGCTTTAAAACGATTACCATCGATAACCAGATAACCTGGTTGTGTATGCAGTTTTTCTACAGCTCTGTGCATTGCCAAAAAAGAGGCATTTAAGATGTTAATCTTATCAATTTCTTCATGATCGCAGGAGGCAACTGCCCAGGCTAAAGCCTCTTTTTCGATAATTGGACGAAGCAAATCACGTTGTTCATGCGTTAATTGTTTAGAATCATTTAAACCATCCAGCACAAAACCTTTAGGCAAGATTACGGCTGCTGCAAAAACAGGACCTGCCAAGCAACCTCTCCCCGCTTCATCGCAGCCTGCTTCTAAAAATTCTTCCTGATAACAATTTAACAACATAGCGCAAATTTAAAGAATAACGCTTAATTTTTGCCTAACGGATAAGGATTGATTAAATTAGTTTTAAACATTAATTATGATGAAATATAATGAAACATTAGCCTTTAGAATTGCCGAAAGATTAATGCATTTGCCTGATGTTGAAGAAAAGGAAATGTTTAGCAGCTTGATTTTTATGGTTGATGCAAAAATGTGCATAGGTGTTTCTAAAAGAAATTTAATGCTTCGACTAAATCCGGATGATTTGGGAAACCTAAGTAATAAAGATGGCTGGGAACAAATGACAATGGGAAACAAAGTAATGAATGGATTTGTATTGGTTTCTGAAGATGTGTTGAACCGCAATGATGAATTGGATTTTTGGATAAAATTAGCGTTAGATTTCAATCCTCTAGCAAAAGCTTCGAAAAAGAAAGTTAAACGCTAACGTTTTGTGCTTTCACATCAAAAGCATCACGTAAGCCAATTGCCAAAACGTTAAAAGCATAAACCGTTAACATAATGGCTAAACCAGGCAGAACAGCTAAATATGCCGCATCCATAATAATATAGCCATAATGTTCTTTAATCATACTGCCCCAGCTTGGCATAGGTGGTTGTGCGCCAAATCCTAAAAAACTTAAACCCGTTTCTAACAAAATTGCAGAGGCAAAATTTGCAGAGGCCACAACTAAAATTGGTCCGGCGATGTTAGGTAAAATATGCCTTGCAATGGTTCTGGCTGTGCTAAATCCTAAAGCTCTGGCCGCTTCTACAAATTCTACCTCTTTAAGCGCCATTACTTGTCCGCGAACCAACCGGGCTACATCTACCCAGGTAGACAAACCCACTGCGATAAAAATTTGCCAAAAACCTTTTCCTAAAGCAAATGAAATGGCGATAACTAATAAAAGCGAGGGTAGCGACCAAACGACATTCATAAACCAGCTTATTGCAGCATCGGTTTTACCGCCAAAATAACCAGCAATAGCGCCTAAACTTACACCGATAAAAAGTGAAATTAAAACCGCTATTAAGCCTACTGACAATGAAACCCGAATCCCTAGAATCAGGCGGCTCAATAAATCACGACCATAAATATCAGTTCCGAGAAGGAAAGTTTTTTGGTAAATATTTTTTTGAGAAAAAAGCATTTCTGGAGAACCCAATTTTGATGGTAATGTGCAATTTGGGCACAAATCTTTTAAATTATATTTGGTTTCTGGTGCTTTTTCTTCGCCGATAAATTCTGTTGCGAAAACATTATCTCCAGCAATTCTATAACCTGTAATTGGAATGCTTTTGAAATTAGGTTTCTGACCGTTTAGCATCTTTTCGAAAAAACCTACCTTTTCAACATTCGCATAGCGCTCAATAATCATAAAAGTAAATCTTGCTCCGGGCTTTTCCTTCGCAATCTGTACCATTTGATTATTCGCGTTTGGAGAATTATCAGGCATAATTAAATAGCCTAAAATACCCATCACTATCAATAATAAAATAAAAATAAGCCCGCTAAGTGCTAGCTTGTTCCTTCTAAATTTTATCCAAACTTTTTTTGATGGGCTATTATCCATTATTTAACCATTCTTCCTTTCCAGTTATATTTTCCGCTATTGCCTGCTACACCAATAAATATGATGTATAGAATGTGCAAAATGCTTAAAAATGGCACAAAAACCAATAAACTTCGTCTTTTGCTAAAGCTGGTTACATCCCATAAAAATAAACCTTCTAAAATAATCTTAACTAACAACTGATAAAATGTGATGGTTAAAAATCCCGGAAGGAATAAACCCGCTGTAAAATTTGCAAGAATGCTTAGGTTGAAAATCCATACAAAAACGCCTAAAATTATTATGCCTTTGTTTTTATATCGCGTACTTTTTGATGCCCAACGTTTGCGCTGCTGAATAAATGAATTTAAATTTTCTTTGGCATGAGTATAAACAATGGCATCTCGATTTTTTAAAAAACCTATGTTATCAGGGTATTTGGCTGCAATTTTATGGAGTAATAGTTCATCATCGCCTGAGGCTAAATCATCGATTCCGGTAAAGCCACCAACCTCATAAAAAGTTGCTTTTTCATAAGCCAGGTTTGCCCCATTGCAAGTAGATGGTTTTTTATTGCCAATGGTAGATGCGCCTAAACCTATCAGATATAAAAATTCTAGAGACTGTAATTGCTCAAACAAACTTTTTTCTTGAAAATATCCTACCGGGGATGAAATCATTTTGTAATCTTTTTCCTCGTACAATGCCACAATGGTTGATAACCATTTCTCTCCCATGCGGCAATCAGCATCCGTTGTAATAATTAAATCTCCAGAGCAGGTACCTATTGCGGTTTGTATTGCCTTTTTCTTATAAGAATTGAGCGCTTTATCTTCGTTTAACTTAATTAGTTTAACATTTTTATCTGCATAACTTAAAACAATTTCTGCCGTTTTATCAGTAGAATGGTCGTCGATAATAATAATTTCTGTTAGATGTTTTGGATAATTCTGAGCGGTTAAATCAGTAATGGTTTTACCGATATTATCTTCCTCATCACGGGCAGCTACAATTATCGAAACTTTGGTATTTAATATTGTGTTACCTGATTTAAAATAGACCAATTTATGCCATCCTCTAATAAAACTGATTACCAGAAGAGCATAAACGAGCGTTAATAAGGCAGAAAATAGACTAATCAGATTTAGGATTTCCAAAAAAATTGAGTTTAAAAACGAAATATGTGCCTAATATAGCAGGAATAATAATATTTATAAGCCAAATACTAGCTGTACATGCAATAACTGCCACATCTTGCTTGGTTATGAAGCTGAAAAAATAAGAAGCAGTTACGCTCCTGATTCCAACATCGAACAAATCTAAAGATGGTAAGGTTGATTGAACGAAAAACAGAATGCAAATCATCATTATAATATCCAGATATTGTAGTCCGGGAATCAACCACGTAAAAAGGATAAAGTATTGAGAGCTAAACACAAAGTAGCGGGCAAGGCAAAACATTAAAATTTTGAAAAGCTCTCCTTTTTTGTAGCGACCCAAAATGCTGTAAAACTTCTTATATTTTCTGGTGATTTCAAATGATAGAAGTATTCCGTTTAACCACCTGATGTTGAAATAGAAAACCAAAAAGAACAGACAAAAAACCACGACAACTACTTCAATAGCAAAAAACAATCGGTAATCTAAATTCATAAACCGATAGATAAAGGCACTTAGGGCAATGGCACCAAAAACATTCGTTAAAACCAATTGCCCAATGTTTCCTACCGCCATAGCAACCACCCCTACTATTCTGCGCTTTGGCGATAAAAAGAAAACCCTGCCGCCATATTCACCTAGTCTATTTGGGGTAAAGATTGCCAGCGTTAATCCACAGAAAACTGATTCTACAGCTCTGTAAAAGCTAATGCGCTCAATTCTTTGCATTAAATATTTCCATTTGGCCGATTCGAGAAACCAATTCACAAACATGAGTAGAAATACAAAGCCAATTACAAGCGTAATTTGCATCTGTGGAATATTACTCAAAAGCTGACGGAAATTATGTAGGTTTTCATTAGCCACAAGCTTGTGGTAAATAAACCAAAAGGCCAAGACAACAATAATGGATTTAATGGATATTGAAAATATTTTTTTGTTTGTGGCGGTCAACTTGCTCTTTTTAGTTTGCAAATATGCTTAATATTGCTGTAATGTTGAGCGAAAAAAAGGAAAGGGTAATTTTGGGTATCGACCCAGGTACAGCGGTAATGGGTTATGGAGTAATTTTGGAGAAGGGAAATAAGACCGAACTGCTGAGTATGGGTGTTGTAAAAATGACTCATTTAGACGATCCTTTTCTTAAGCTTCAACGCATTTTTGAAAAAACCGTTGTCCTCATCGACCAATACAATCCTGATGTTTTGGCAATTGAAGCTCCGTTTTATGGTAAAAACATTCAGGTGCTTTTAAAGCTAGGCAGAGCACAAGGCACTGCTATTGCAGCAGCTTTATCAAGAAATATATCTGTAACCGAATATTCGCCCAGAAAGATAAAGCAATCGATTACCGGAAACGGGAATGCCACTAAAGAACAAGTTGCCGCCATGTTGCAGCGCTTATTAAACTTTAAAGAAACCCCAGAATTTTTGGATGCAACTGATGGTTTAGCCGTTGCGGTTTGCCATTCGTTTCAAAAGATAACAACCGGTGGAAAATCAAAAACTTATTCAGGCTGGGAATCATTTGTTGTGGATAACAAAACCAAGGTTAAGGGTTTGGTGGCGAAAGCCAAGAAATAGAATTAATTTCGGTCGGTGAGATACCGACCGATGGTTTAGCAACAATGTAAATTCCTTTTTTCTTTCCGATTCCGTCATTGCGAGGCACGAAGCAATCTTTCTAACTAAAGAGATTGCTTCGTGCCTTTTCATAACGTGGCGATGAAAGCTTAAGCTCTCCTTGCTCGGTAATATCTAAATACAACCACTCCTAAAACCCCTACTAAAATCAGCATCCATAAATTAGCGATTGCTAAAATAAATTCCATAAAAATACTCCAGCCATTTACAATATTTAACCATAAACGGGTAGCGAAAGCAGGCTTATAATCGTAAATATTGTCATTTGCTACAATCATCGTTTTAATGGTATTATCCTGATAAAAATTAAGTGTAATATTGCTGTATTTCACTTTGCTATCAATCAACATATTTTCGATTTTCTTATCAATTAAATCATCTTTAATCATTAATGAGGTTTCTACATTCGGGCTTTTCTTTGTCGCCAGTTTATTAATTCTGCTAACTGCTTCTATCCGGTTTTCAGCCTTTAATTTATTAGCCAGATAAGCAATGCTTTGGTCGTCTAGTTTGAGCGATTGATTATCGATAAACACCGCCATTTTAGCAATTGTATTGGTAAATTCATCTAATTTATCTGATGGCACTTTTGCAACCAGATAACCTTCGGTACGGTAAGAAGTTATTTCTTTTAAAGAATCTGTAGACTGTTTTACCTTATCGGTTCCTTGCACCACACTTTGAATGGAAAACTCTGCGACAGTGCCGCCCTCGGCTTTAATTGCCTTACTTAATTTCTCTTTAGTGTTTTGTACATCTTTTACGCGAAACCGCATGTCGGCAGTTTTTACAATTTTTTCAGTGTTATCGGCGTTCGCCACAGAAGCACTGTCAAGCGCTACAGCATCAGTTGATGCAACAGATTCGTGATTTTTTTCAGCATTTTGGCAGCCGAACAAGCCTAAAATTATGGCTATAGCAATAATATTCCTTTTCATGATTTGATGGTTTAAATTTTATAATCATTGTAAAATATTATCTAATGGCCATTAGATTTTTCTTGACGTTTTGGTTAGTTTAATCGTCTTTTTCCCTTTATACAAAAAAGTGATTTAGGTAACCCACTCATAATTAATAGTTGATAAATATAGATTGTTGCTATGTTAAAATTGTAGCCACAGATTTACAGATTATAAAATGACCTGTAATCAGTAAATCTGTGGTCAAGAATATTGAATTCTGCCTGTAAAACCACAAATATTAAGCTTGACCTGTGTAAACTAAACCTGACAGCAGCGAACACGTAGCCGAATTTTTAAGAGGCAAGTAAAGCGAATGGCAGGACTATCGGTAAAAAAACGAAACCGAACCTTGCTTTACTAAAGAAAAAAATAGACAAACAAAAAAGCCAATCACATAATTAAAACATGATTGGCTTTTATATTAAAGAGAAAATATTTTATGCGTCTAAAATTTTGAATACACCTTTGATGCTGATGATTGCGCCAATAAAAAGGATAATCCATGATACTAATGATAAAACCCATGAATCGAATGCAAAACGAGCGTAAGTACCAACCATGCAAACCAATACACCAAAAATCATCAATTTATAAATTCCTGGCTGGTTAGCCGTTTTCATACTTTCTGTATTGTGCTTTAATTCTGTGTTTTCCATAATATTTATTTTTATGATGCAGCAAAAGTAATACTTATTGCCGAATATTTATAAAGTTTAATAACTTTTTAATCGTTCTAAACGTTGTTTTGCTTTCTCTTTATCGTTTAAATTATCTCCTTTGTACAAAGGTTTTTCCCAATCGCCATACATAGGGTTTGGCAACACAATATATTTTACACCAAATAAGGTTTGATTTGCATTAACCTGCTCTGTAGTATTTTTATTTTCGCGATAGAAAATGTTAGAGAAATCGCTCAAATTATCGCCGCATAGCATTAAGATATTATGTGTTTCGGCAATTTTCTGCCGTCTGGGTTCTTTGTTAGATGTTCCTTTCGATACCAACAGATGTGCATCATCTGCATAAGGGAAACCAAATTGCTGCAAATTTTTAAGGGTTGCGCTGTAATCTTTCTCATCTCTATTGCTGAGGTAAAAAGTTTCGATGTTTTTAGAGACGGCAAACTTTAAAAAAGCCAAAGCACCCGGAACAGTATCTGCCTTTGATAAATTTGTCCATTCTGTCCAATCTGCAGGATTATAACTTAAGCCTTTTTTAATTTCATGGCCTTGAAACGGCGAGTTATCTAATACGGTTTCATCAATATCTACAATAACACATTTCGGTTTTTTACTGGTATCGGCCCATAAAGCTTCCTTTAAAGACAAACGAGCAAAGTTATATGCTTGAAAACATAGTGCTTTGTATTCGCCTGAGGTTTGCTGCCATAAAACGGCATTGGTGTAATCTCTTGCAGGTAATTGTGCTTTTACAAAAAATGGAGCAAGTATTAGTATGATGATGCTGTATTTTCTCATTGTTTAAAATTATAAAGCAAAGATAAGTGTTATAGAATTGATGGCAGATTTTACTATAAAACCGAATCGGTAACATTCATAATAAAATAATAAAATCGGCAAACGACTACATTGTTAGTTGAGTTTTTTAATTAGATTTGAATCACACACAAATAAATCTATATTATGAAATTTAAATCTTTATTAGGGCTTAGCATGGCCTTTTTTTTTCTTGTTGCATGCAAGAAAGAAAGTCCGGAAATTAGTACTACCGAATTCAGCATTGATAAAAAATCACTGTACTTAACACAATCGATTGAACTTGAAGCAAAAGATGCGACTGCCGGAAGTAATTACATTTGGAATTACGGCGATGGAACCATTGAAACTACAGGAAGTAAAGCTAAACATCAGTATAAAACTTCAGGAGTTTTTGAAGTGACTTTAACTGTTTATGATAAAGCCACCAAGATTAAAATCAGAGTCTTTCCTGGTGACATCAGCTATCAAATTAAAAACAACAGCAGTTTTGATTTGGATTTGAATTCTTACGTAAATCTTCCGGTTAATACAGTTAAATCAATATTAAAACCAAACGCAATTTCTGACACGATTTATGTAAACCTACAAGTTACTGGCAATTTATTGCATGTTACAAATATTAGCGGTATGGCCAAAGGAAAAGCTTTCCGTTTTGACGACATGTTTTGGCAAAAAGATTCTATGCATAATATTCTTTCTGTAGATAATAAAACTAAAGTGCAACTGGGGACACGAGGAGAATTAGGTATTAGTTTTATACTAGAAAATTTATAACATAACAAAAAATCCCAATTCAATTAAGAAATGGGATTTTTTTGATAATCCTTCGACAAGCTCAGGATGACAAATGTCGTTTATCCGTTCAATGCTGCTGCACCACTTACAATCTCTGTTAACTCAGTTGTAATTGCTGCCTGACGAGCTTGGTTATAAGAAAGTTTTAAGGCTTTTAATAACTCACCAGCGTTTTCAGTTGCTTTATCCATCGATGTCATACGTGCGCCATGCTCAGATGCGTGAGAATCTAACACCGCTTTGTATAACTGAATTTTAATTGACTTTGGAATTAATTGCTCTACAATTTCTTCTTTCGAAGGCTCTAAAATATATTCAACATTTGTTGCTTTAACTTCAGCTTTTGTAGGCTCTTCTGCTTTTTGAAGTGGTAGTAATTGTTCAGTAGTAATATATTGTATCGCTGCATTTCTGAAACGGTTATATACAAGTTCTACTTTGTCAAAATCGCCCTTTTCAAAACCAGCCATAATCGCATCAGTAACTTTAGTTACGTTTTCGAAAGTTAAGGCAGAATATATTTCGTTATTGTTGCCAATAACATTGTATTTGCGTTTCTCGTAAAAATCTTGTGTTTTTTTACCGATAGAAATAATGCTAACGTTACCATTTTGTAACTGCTTGCTATATTTTTCAGCAATTAAATTGTTGGCCGCTTTAATTACGTTCATGTTAAAAGCTCCGGCCAAACCACGGTTTGATGAAACAGTAACAATTAAAACCTTATTAGGTTCACGCTCTTGAATAAAAGGCGATGAAGAACCTTCTAAACTTGCAGAAAGATTTTCTAAAATTTCTTTCAGTTTAGTTGCATAAGGACGTAAAGCGATAATTGCATTAGTAGCACGTTTCAACTTAGCCGCCGAAACCATTTTCATAGCTTTGGTAATCTGCTGTGTTGATTGTACCGATGCAATTCGGTTTCTTACTTCTTTTAAATTAGCCATTCTTATTTTTGGTTGTAAGTACTAAGTTATAAGTTGTAAGTGTAAAACTTAAAACCTATAACTTAAAACCTATAACATTCTTAGTATTTACTTGAAATTTCTTTTGCTACTGTATCTAAAACACCAGTAATGTTATCATCAAATTTACCAGCTTTTAATGCCGCTAAAGTTTCAGGATGACGCATTTCTAATTGTGTTAAATATTCAGTTTCAAATTCTTTTACTTTCTCAACCGGCACAGTACGCATTAGGTTTTTAGTACCCACGTAAACAATTGCAACTTGTTTCTCAACACTTAATGGCGAAAATTGCGCTTGTTTTAACATTTGTACGTTACGTGCACCTTTATCTAAAACAGATTTAGTTGCAGCATCTAAATCAGAACCGAATTTAGAGAAAGCCTCTAACTCACGGTATTGTGCCTGGTCTAATTTCAAAGTACCAGCAACTTTCTTCATCGATTTAATTTGAGCATTACCACCTACACGTGATACCGAAATACCTACGTTAATAGCCGGACGAATACCTGAGTTAAATAAATTCGACTCCAGGAAAATCTGCCCATCAGTAATCGAAATTACGTTAGTTGGAATATACGCCGATACGTCACCAGCTTGTGTTTCGATAATTGGAAGCGCTGTTAATGAACCACCACCTTTTACAAGATGTTTAATAGATTCTGGCAAATCATTCATTGCTTGTGCAATATCATCATTTGCGTTAATTTTTGCGGCTCTTTCTAATAAACGACTGTGTAAGTAGAAAACGTCTCCTGGATAAGCCTCACGACCTGGAGGACGTTTTAATAATAATGATACCTCACGGTAAGCCACAGCTTGTTTAGATAAATCATCATAAACAATTAAAGCCGGTCTACCAGTATCACGGAAAAACTCACCAATTGCAGCACCAGCAAACGGAGCGTAGAACTGCATTGGAGCAGGGTCTGCAGCCGAAGCAGCAACAACAACTGTATATGGTAAAGCGCCGTTTTCCTCTAAAGTACGTACAATGTTAGCAACGGTAGAGTTTTTCTGACCAATCGCTACATAAATACAATACACAGGTTGGCCTGCTTCGTAAAATTCTTTTTGGTTGATAATGGTATCGATACAAACTGCAGTTTTACCAATCTGACGGTCGCCAATAACCAACTCACGTTGACCACGACCAATTGGAATCATTGCATCGATTGCTTTAATACCAGTTTGTAAAGGCTCATTTACCGGCTGACGGAAAACCACACCTGGAGCTTTACGCTCTAATGGCATTTCGTAAGTGTCGCCTAAAATTGGTCCTTTACCATCTAATGGCTCACCTAAAGTGTTAACCACGCGGCCAAGCATACCTTCACCAACTTTAATAGAGGCAATTTTCTTAGTACGTTTAATTGTATCACCTTCTTTAATCTCGTCAGAAGCACCCAAAAGTACCACACCAACGTTATCTTCTTCAAGGTTTAATACAATGCCTTGCAGGCCGTTTGCAAATTCAACCAACTCACCCGATTGAACTTTAGTTAAACCGTAAACACGGGCAATACCGTCGCCTACTTGCAACACGGTACCAACTTCTTCCAGTTCGGTTTCTGATTTAAAGCCAGCCAATTGTTGTCTAATAATTGCCGATACTTCGTCTGGTCTTACCTCTACCATAATTTTAATTATATCTTTTTGTAAATGTAAATCTTGTAGTTCTTTTGTTATTCTAGTCCCGCTTTCTGCTTCAATCTTTTACTAAAACCTTATAGGTTTATTTTGCACCTTAATATTTAAGCTATAAGGTTTGCAAAAGTATTTCCGCTGTCAATCGGGTTTATATTATTTTATGCTGTAGTTCTTTTGTTTTTTCAGTATCCCTCAATTTTCAAATCTCAATTCACAAATCTCAAATCTCAATACTCAATACTCAAATCTCAATACTCAATACTCAAATCTCAATACTAACTAAACAGCAAATTCTTTTTTAAGCTTATTCAATCCGCTGGCAATACTTGCATCAAATTGTTTATCACCAACTTTTAAAATAAAGCCACCAATAAGTTTCTCATCAACTTTTTCGTTAATAATAACTTGTTTAGCGCCTAATTCTTTTTTAACAATGGCAATAACTTCCTCTTTGGCTGTAGCACTTAAAACCGTTGCAGAAATTACATCAGCAGTAACAATACCATTAATTTTATTATACTGCTCCACAAATTGTTTTGCAGTAGCAAATAATATAGCCGAACGACCTTTACTTACCACAATTTTAAAATAAGCAATCGTTAACTTACTTACTTTATCAGCAAAAATACCATTTAAAATACCAGTCTTTTTATCTAAAGGTACAATTGGGTTTTTTAATATCGCTTCTAGTTCAGGAGTTTCATCAACTGCCTTTTCAAATAAAACCATATCATTAAAAGTAGATTCTAAAGCGTTGTTTTCAACGGCTAAATCTATTAATGATTTGGCATACCTGCTTGCAACTTTAATTTCTGACATATTTTGAGTTGTAAGTTGTAAGTGATAAGTTGTAAGTTATAATTGCGGTTAACCCTAAACTATAGCCCAATACTTAAAACTTAAAACGTAATACTTATAACCTAGTTTAATTCAACGCCTTTTAACAAGTCGGCTACTAAAACTTCTTGTTTAGCTTTATCATCTAATTGATTACGTAAAACACGTTCCGCAATTTCTAACGATAATGTAGAAACCTGACCTTTAACTTCAGCTAAAGCAACTTTCTTTTGGTTTTCGATTTCGATTTTAGCTTTTTCAATCAGTTTAGCACCTTCAACCTGAGCTTGTTTTTTAGCCTCGTTTAAAATGCTGTCTTTTAATGTTTTAGCTTCTTTCAAAATTTCATCGCGTTCAGCACGTGCTTGTTGCATTAAATCTTGATTCTGACTTGTTAAACGAGCCATCTCTTGTTTTGCTAACTCAGCTTTGTTCAAAGCATCATCAATACTTTGCTCACGCTCGTGGATAGCATTCATAATCGGTTTCCAGGCAAACTTACCTAATAGAAAAACCAATAGTAAAAATGCAATGGTATTCCATACCAACAAGCCAATTTCAGGAACTAATAAATCCATCTTATATAATTAATATTCTTTTAACAACGTAATTTAAACAAGAACCTTCGCGGCAATCCCGAAAAGGTTCTTGTAGAGTTTTTCTTTGATTATTTTGCAATCAAAGAAACTACTACTGCGAATAAAGCAACCGCCTCGATAAAGGCTGCAGCGATAAGCATAGCAGTTTGAATTTTTGAAGCGGCTTCTGGTTGACGAGCAATAGATTCCATTGCAGATCCACCAATTTTACCGATACCTAATCCAGCGCCTATTGCAGCTAAGCCTGCGCCGATTGCAGCTAATGTTCCAGTCATTTTCTGATTTATTTATATTAATTTAACAATAATGTTCTTAATGGTGTTCTTCTACAGCCATACCAATAAATAAGGCCGAAAGAATGGTAAATATAAACGCCTGGATAAACGCAACCAAAAATTCAATTAAGCCGATAAATACAGCAAAGAAAATTGAAGCCGGAGCAATCCAAAGCGAGTTAAAAATAAAAATTAAGCATAATAAAGACATTACCAAGATGTGACCAGCAGTAATGTTTGCAAATAACCTGATTGCAAGAGCGATTGGCTTTGTGAAAATACCAAAAATCTCAACAGGAATCATTAATGGCTTTAGCCACCAAGGCACAGGAGGATTAAGGATGTGCCCCCAATAGTATTTGTTACCTTTAAAAGTGATGATTAAAAATGTACAGGCAGCTAAAACAACCGTTAAAGCAATATTACCTGTTACGTTAGCGCCTCCCGGGAAGAAAGGAACTAAACCTAAAATGTTGTTTAACCAGATAAAGAAAAACACAGATAGTAAGTAAGGCATGAAAGCTGCATACTTATGACCTAAGTTTGGTCTGGCAATATCATCACGAACAAATAAAATGATTGGCTCTAAGAAAGACTGCATACCTTTTGGAGATTTGCCTTGTCTTTTTTTGTATGATGAAGCAACTATTGTAAACACAATTACCAATATTATTACTGATAAAAGCATACTGAAAACGTTTTTAGTAATAGAAAAATCCAGCGGACGAGCATTGGTTACAACTTCAGCGCCATCTTTAACTTCGTGAGAAACAAAAGCGCCATGTTCATTTGCAGTTGCATTGGCATAATAAATTTTATTATGTGCCATTGCAAAACGTTGTCCATTTTTTTCAACAACCTGAGTGCCATCATCATTAAATTTGAAATCTGATGAACTAAAAGTTACTAAACCGCTGTTTGTCCAAAGAATAATTGGTAAATGTAAATGGAAACCATGGTCTCCGTGACCAAAAAGTGTAAAATAGTGGCTATCGCTAATGTGGTGAAAAATGAAAGAAGTGATATCAAAACCTTTTTCTTTTTCTTCATGCGCTTCGCTGTGATTTACAACAGCGCCAGCTTCTTGAGTAGGTGCTACAGCAGTATCTACAGGTAAAGAAGCTACACTATCAACTTGAGCGAAAGTATTATTTTTGATAGATAAAAACGCCGTTAAAAGCGTAAAAACAACAATTACCTTAACAACTTTCGACATAAAAACTTGGTTAAAATCCATTTATTGGCAGTTTTTTACTTTAAATTTTGGTGGCGCAAGTTACGTAACAAACAGTACATTTCAAAGGCTGTAAACAATAAATAAACAGAAAAAAAATTAACAACAAAGAGAAGCCCGTTTTCCTTTGTATTTATACTGTAAATCAGCACAAAAGCCATACAAAAAATCATCTTCAAAATAACAGAGCCTAAAATTGCCATTACTCCCGCTTCGGGATTTCTGTTTATACCTACGTATGCTAAAAAATATGCGATGTATGTAATGCCTGCAATGAAGCCAAAAATTAGCCAAAAGCTACCAACCAGAATTTGCAGTCCGGGAAAAACTAATGGTAAGGCAACAGCAAAACCAATTAGTAAGCCAACAAGAATAAAATAATAACTGGTAAATTTGGTTAGGGTCAATTTCTGATAGATATTTTCTTGATTATTAAACTTCTGCAAAGATAAGATTTTTAAAACCAAGTCGCTACATTATGTAAACATTCAAAAAAGAAACGAAAATGAGTGGATATATAGTTAAGAATATCAGGTAATCCTGACAATTTGAGATGGTTGATTACGCAGAATCAGTATTAAAGAAGATAAATTATGGCTTTGTAACTTGTTTTATGGCCTGATATAAACCTAAAATAACCCCAACTAAAGCAAAGATTGCAGTAATAATATTTGATTCATTTTTCTGATATTCATCAATTTTATAACCAATAAAGGTTAATAAGCCAATTGTTGCAATCATTTGAAAACCAATGGCAGAATATTTTGCCATCCCGCTATACTTCTTTCCGTTATTCTCGTCTTTAGGTTTATCCATCGGTTTAATATAATAAATAATTAACTTTGAGTAATTAAATCTATTGCTAAGTAAAATAATTTTACTTACATTTTGTTATTGTATATATTAAAAAAGCAATCAATAATACTTGAAAAAATATACCTTAAAAACTTTATCTCCCATCCTTTTATTCATAAGCTTATTATTCGTCTTTGGTTGTGTAGCCAATAAGAATACAGGCCTAGATCGTAAGATGCAAAACCTTACGGCAAGATATAACTATATATATAATTCAAATGTTTTACTAACTGAGTATAACGAAAGCTTATTACAAAGTTATGCAGATAATTACGAGCAAATTCTTCCTGTTTATTTAGATCCCGAGCCTCAGGTAAATCTGGTTTTAACTCCAGGAATGGAGAATAAACAATTAGATGAAGTTATTTTTAAAGGACAGGCAATTATTAATGAGAAAAGCTTTAGTAATTATATCGACGATGCATACATGTTACTTGGCCGTGCCAATTACCTGAAAGGGAATTATTTTATTTCATCAGAATATTTTGATTACGTAGCAAAAACCTACAATAGTAATTTGAAAGCTTTTGTAATGGCTATGAACTGGAAGGCAAGAAGCCAGATGCAGTTAAATAACATGGCTTTCGCCGATAAAATTTTAGACACCATGCTTCGCTCTGCAGATAATTTGAAAAAAGACATCGCCGAGCCATTGGCTACAACAGCACAAATGCGCATTTATCAAAAAAGAAACAAAGAAGCTATTTTACTTTTAGAAAATGCAATCAGGCTTGCTGATGAAAAGCAGCTTAGGATTAGATGGCAATACATTCTTGCACAGCTACAGGAGAAGGAAAAAGACTATCAAAATGCTTTTATCAATTTTACAAAAGTAGAAAACAGCAATGCGCCTTTCGAGATGTATTTCCACGCAAATTTAAATCGCATTAAACTTAGGGCAATAATAAGTGGCTATAAAATTAATGAGGAGCAAGCCTTGCTAACTTTATTAAAGGATGATAAAAACTTCGATTATACAGATCAAATCTATTATCAGGTTGGCGAACTTTTCTCAACCGAAGGTAATTATTTGAAAGCGGAAGAAAATTACCAAAAATCGATACAGAAAAGCACTAAAAACCAGAATCAAAAAGCTTTATCTTACTTAAGAGTTGCAGATTTAAATTTTAAAGAGTTTAAAAATTACATCAGAGCAAAATTATATTATGATAGTGCGGTAACTATTTTGCCAAAAAGTTTCTCTGATTACGATAACATCGTTAAAAAAGCAAATAACTTACAGTATTTAGCAGATAGATTTAACCTAATTTCTAAAGAAGATACAGCTCAATTCATAGCTCGTTTGCCCGAAGCTGAGCGTGCTGCTAAGGTACAAGATTATTTACGTCCAAAGGTAGATGTTTCTATACCAGTAAGCTCTACAGGCAATGAACTCCTAAACAATATTGCTATGCCTAATCAATCGTTAAATTCAAATTTATCAAATGGTGCGGGCAATACTTTTTACTTTAATAATAGTACAGCAATAAGTAATGGCTTTGCTGATTTTAAAAAGCGCTGGGGTAACCGACAATTAGAAGATAACTGGCGACAAAGCGTGCGTTCTTCTGCTCAGGATAATAACCAGATTTTAGCCGGTGGAAATGTGGCATTAGGAAATAATCCATCTTTAGTACAAAATGCGCAGACAGATAATTCTCAAACTTCAATTGAGAAAAAATTTTTAGATAATTTACCCTTAACACCTCAACTTTTACAAGCATCGAATCAAAAAATCATCGATGCCTATTTCGAGATAGCTAGTTTTTATCAACAAGAGTTGAATGATGTAGCAGAAGCCAATAAGATTTACCTTGAATTACTGAAGAGATATCCAGAAAACAATCATTTGGATGCTATTTACTACAGTTTATACTTAAATTATAAAGATTCAGATCCAGCTAAGTCGAACGATTATAAGCAACAGGTGCTGAGTAAATTTCCTCAATCAAATTTTGCAAAAATAATTATCGATCCTGCCTATTCTTCAAAACAAGATCAGTTAGAAAACACCATTAATGAACAGTACAATAATGTTTTTGAAAATTATGCCCGAAAAGATTACAGCAATGTGATTAAACAGGTAAATGAAAATCTTCTTGCTTATCCCAATAGTGGCTTAGCACCACAATATGCCTATTTAAAAGCAATTGCAGTTGGCAGAACATCGAAAGTGGATGCTTTATTAAATGAATTTAATTCGATTACTGCATTATATCCTAATGATTTAATCATTGTGCCGTTGGTTAGGGATCATTTAAAATATATTGAGGCAAATATTGAAGCTTTTAAACTGCGTCCGGTGGCATTGGTAGATTTCGACTCTAATGAACCTCGCTTTGTTACACAAGCGCCAAATGCAGAAAGCAAGCCTAAACCAATAGAAAACATTAATGCTGCAGCAGATAATAAACCAGCTCCAATAACGGTAAAACAGCCTGAAGCGGTTGCGGCAAATAAACCTGCAGAAAACAAACCAAGCAGCATTTTTAGTGTTGCTACATCAAATACTTATTATTATGTGATAGATGTTTCGGATGCATCCTTAACTTTGAGCTCTTCCAGATTTGGAATTGGCCAATTTAACAGAGGTAATTACCCGGATAATGATTTGGCCCATAAATTGGTGGAGTTAGATGAGAACCAACTAATTTACGTAACAAGCTTTGTAGATATGGAAGATGCCAAGATTTATGAAGAAAGTATAAAAGGGCAGTTGAAAAATATAATGAAAGTGCCAGTTACAAAATACAGAAGCTTTATTATAAGTAAAGAGAATTTCGATAAACTCACAAGTAAGAATAGTATTGACGAATATATTGAGTTTTACAAAAACAATTATTAGTGCATGAATTAATAAACGTTAATTTCTTTAATGTTTAAAGGTTCAGAACAACAAAAACAACATTACACGAATGAAAAAATCTATTTCAGAAGCTGATATTAAAAGGTATAATTTAAGGATATGGAAAATTGTAATTGGTGGAATTGCAATCTTTGCCATCTTTATCTCTATGCTTGGCTTCGGTCTTTTCGGAACTTTGCCTTCATTTAGAGATATTGAACACCCAAAAAGCAATCAGGCCTCAGAAATTATTGCAGATGATGGCAGACCTTTAGGAACATATTTTGTTCAAAACCGCTCAAATGTTAGCTATAAAGATATTTCCCCGAATGTAATTAATAGCTTAATTGCAACAGAAGATACTCGTTTTAAAGATCACTCAGGTATAGATTTTCAAAGAACATTTACCATAATAGGCTACAATTTAATTGGTAAAAAGCAAGGCGGCAGTACAATTACGCAGCAGCTGGCCTTAAATTTATTTTCTGAGGAAGGCAGGGAAAGAAATTTCTTTAAAAGGGTAATGCAAAAATTTAAAGAATGGGTTGTGGCGGTTAAGTTAGAGCGCAACTACACCAAAGAAGAGATTATTACCATGTACTTAAATACAGTAGATTTTGGCAACCAGGCTTATGGTATTAAGTCGGCAGCGAGAGTTTACTTTAATACAACACCAGATAAATTAAGCATTACCGAAGCAGCAACATTAGTTGGTATGCAGAAAGGTATTACCATGTATTCTCCTACCCGCAATCCGGAGCGATCAAGAGGTCGTAGAAATACAGTAATGGCCATGATGGTGAAGTCTGATTATATGACTCAAACCCAGTTTGATATCGAGAAAGAAAAACCACTTGGTTTACGTTTTAATGCTGCAACTGTTAATGATGGTATTGCGCCATATTTTAGATCGGTACTTAAAGCAGATATTAAAAATATTTTCGAGGAACAAGGTATCACTAAACCTGATGGTTCATCGTATGATTTAGACCGTGATGGATTGAAAATCTACACAACATTAAACTACGATATGCAGGAATATGCCGAAGCTGCTCAAAGAGAATACATGAAAACGCTTCAGGCACAGTTTATTAACAGCTGGAAAGGAAGAAATCCTTTTAAAGACAAAGCCTTACAAATTGAACAGGGCATTAAACGTTCTGACCGTTATAAGGCTGCCAAACTTGATGGTAAAACCGATGAAGAAATTAAAACAGAATTTAACACACCTACAGAATTAACCATTTTCACCTGGAAAGGTAATGTTGATACTACTATGAAGCCTATAGATTCTGTTCGTTATTATAAAATGCTTTTGCGCAATGCGATGATGAGTATGGACCCATCAACAGGATATGTAAAAGCCTGGGTTGGCGGTATAAACTATGAGCATTTTAAATATGACCAGGTAAAAATGGGAACCAGACAAGTTGGTTCAACAGCTAAACCATTTACTTATGCTGTAGCCGTTGAAAATGGTTTTTCACCATGCTTAACCGTTCCAAATGTTCCGGTTACTATTGATGGTTATGGCGACCCATGGACACCAAAATCTTCAGGAAAACCTTTAGCGGGTTCTATAACATTACAAAAAGCACTGGCCTTTTCTCAGAATTATGTTACGGCATATTTAATGAAGCAGGTTGGGCCGGTTGCGGTATCAACTTTAGCCACTAAAATGGGTATTCCAGATGTTCCGGCTTATCCCTCAATTGCTTTGGGTACTTTTGATTCATCAATTTATAACATGGTTGGGGCTTATGGCGCTTTCGCCAATAAAGGCGTTTACACGAAACCAGTTTATTTATTAAGAATTGAAGATAAAAATGGCGTGGTGTTATTTTCTCAGAAACCAATACCTAAACCAATTATGAGCGAAGAAGTGGCCTATGTGATGACCAGAATGCTTAAAGGTGTAGTAACAGGTGGAACGGGGTCAAGATTAAATTACAAATACCACGTTAATGCACCAATAGGTGGCAAAACCGGCACAACGCAGAATAACTCTGATGGTTGGTTTATGGCAATTACGCCGCAATTGGTTACCGGGGTTTGGACAGGTTGCGAAGACCGTGCTTTTCACTTTATAAGTACCAACCTTGGTGAAGGTGCAAATACGGCTTTACCAATTTTTGCAGGCTTTATTAAACGTGTTTACGCCAATCCGAAGCTGAAGATTAGCCACGCAGATTTTGAAGCACCGAAATCCGGTGTTTCCATTGTGTTTGACTGTAACCAATACCAACAGCAAGAAGAAGGCACTACAGAGCTTGACGAAAGATTAGGCTTCTAGGTTTTGCGTGAAGGATAGCAGCGTAAAAGCCCGCAAACCCGATTTAAGCTCTGCCTAAAATTTTTAAAAGGTCTGCTTTCTTGTTTCACAGGTTTTATCGGGTGCGGACTTGAAGCGAATAGCCTGACCCCTTGCGCAGCTTGGGGGCACGCCCAAAATTTTATTAAAGCACATTACAAAATCCCATAAAAATATTAATGAGCAGTTTCGACCATAAAACAGCACTAACGGCAATACCCCACAAACCTGGGGTGTATCAATACTGGGATGCTGAAGGGAAGCTGATGTATATTGGCAAGGCCAAAGATTTAAGAAATCGCGTTGGATCTTACTTTAATACCGATAAAAGCCAGTTTAACGGTAAAACTAGAGTGCTGGTTTCTCGCATCAGGAAGATAACTTTTACCATTGTTGATACAGAAATTGATGCCTGGTTACTCGAAAATAGCTTAATTAAAAAGCATCAGCCAAAGTTTAATATTAACTTAAAGGACGATAAAACCTACCCCTGGATAATTGTAAAAAATGAGCACTTCCCTCGTATATATTGGACCAGAAAAGTTATAAAAGACGGTTCAACTTATTTTGGACCTTATGGCTCGATTGGTATGATGCATACCATACTCGACTTAATTAAGGAAACCTACACTTTACGTACCTGTAATTTACCTTTAAACGAGAAAAATATTGCTGAAGGAAAGTTTAAAGTTTGCCTGGAGTATCAGATTGGAAACTGTAAAGGACCTTGCCAGGCATTACAAAGTGAAGCCGACTATGATAAAAATATTGGCGAGATTAAAGAAATTTTAAACGGTAAAATCGTTAATGTTATCCGCGATGTTAAAGGTGTAATAAAAAAAGCATCAGAAGAATTAAACTTTGAACAGGCACATCAATACGCCAGAAGATTAGAAGTATTAGAAAAATACCAAAGTAAATCTACGGTTGTTAATAGCGCTATAACCAATGTTGATGTAGTGAGTATTGCATCGGATGAGCGTTATGCTTTTGTGAATTACCTAAAAGTGATGAATGGTACAATCATTCAAACGCAAACCATAGAGGTTAAAAAACAATTGGATGAAAGTGATGATGAGATTTTAACATTAGCGATGCTAGATTTTAGAACCAAATTTAACAGTACATCTAAAGAAATTATTGTACCCTTTGAGCTTTCTTTAGAAGATGATAATCTAAAATTCACCGTTCCGAAATTAGGTGAGAAAAAGAAACTACTCGAACTTTCTCAAAAAAACGTACTATTCTTTAAAAAGGAAAAATTAAATCAATACGAAAAACTTAACCCAGATTTAAGGGTTGATCGCATTTTAACCACAATGCAAAAGGATTTGCGTTTAACGCAATTACCTCGTCATATAGAATGTTTTGATAACTCTAACTTTCAAGGTAAGTATCCGGTTTCGGCAATTGTGGTTTTTAAAGATGCAAAACCTTCTAAAAAAGATTACCGCCACTTTAATGTTAAAACCGTTGAAGGTCCGAATGATTTTGCAACCATGGAAGAAGCCGTTTTTAGGCGCTATAGACGCATGTTAGAAGAAGACCAGCCTCTACCTCAACTTATCATTATTGACGGTGGTAAAGGGCAGCTATCATCGGCAGTTAAAAGTTTAAAAAACTTGGGTATTTACAACAAGGTTACTGTTATTGGCATTGCTAAAAGATTAGAAGAGTTATTTTATCCCGGCGATTCATATCCGCTTTATTTGGATAAAAAATCTGAAACTCTGAAAATTATTCAACAGTTACGAGATGAAGCCCACCGTTTTGGAATTACCTTCCACAGAAAAAAACGCGATCAAGGCACATTAAAGACAGAACTGGATCAAATTGAAGGCATTGGAAAAACTACCGCTAATAAATTACTGAAGCATTTCAAATCTGTAAAGAAGATACGAGAAGCTACAGAGAAAGAACTTTCGGAAGTTTTGAACAAAAAACAAACGGTAACACTTTTAGAATATTTTAAGGAAGCGTAAAGCACCTTAAATTTTATCAATAGCGAAAAGGCAAGAAGTAACCATATTTAAGATTGTTCATGCCTTGCAATAAGAATAGGCCAAAAAAAAGGCTTCGATGTTGAGTCGAAGCCTTTTGCTTTTTTAGTATTCCCAAAGTCCTTGCTCGTAATCAAGAACAGCTTTTTTAATTCTTTCAGATTCCATCAATCTTTCTCTTGGGTCTGAAATAATATCCCTCAGTTTATTATCACCCGGGTTAGATTCTTTAACAATATAACTGCTAAATAATCTGCGGATAAAAAAATCATCGAAACTCAAGGTTGATGCATCGTTATTGGTATTTATCAATCGTTTGTGAGCGATAATCGGTCTTAACTCATCGTAACTTACCCAAAATACCGGCTGCCAAACTTTAGAAATTTCATTGAATTTTAAAGGCGCTATACCAACAATACGAGGTTCGAAAATTCCGCGTTTTGTATCAAAAATCCAATCCTCTTTAACTCTAAACTTTAAGAATGATTCAGGATTGAAATCATTAACAACAGTAGTTACTGTACCTGTTTTATTGTTAGAAACCTCTGATGTTCCAAGCGCATTTCTTGCAGCAGAATCTGCACTTAAAGGCATATGAAAGGCATCATCTTCGTTTAAAACACTATCAATTGGCGCATAGGCTGTTAATTCTTCTGCCTTGATTGAAGCAATTAAAACATCAATTAATCTAGATTTAGGTGATTTTAAAACTGAATTCACCGTATCTCTTAAATCAATCTCTCTCCAGATACGTTTTGCATAAAAAACATCCTCTTCACGCACATCTGCAAAAGGTACCATTTCCGTACTATCAATATCTTTACGGGCATAGAAACCATCTTTTGGTGGCACCTTAAGTTTCTTTTTAACTGAAACTTTTTTGGTTGAATCTACAGGAGTAACAACATTACTCGTTGATTGCTGCACCGGCGCCTTTTTCTTTAAAGGCGTTTGAGCGTAAACTAAACCTGTTGATAAAACTAAAACCGCAAAGCTTATAATCCTTTTCATCGTTTTATTATTTAACGTTAAATGAAACCGAAGGCAAAATTTTCTGACGGCCATCTGGTCCCTGAGATACAATATCATCAAAGAAAACTTTTGAGCCCGGTGTTATTGCATTCATCGCACTTTTAACAGCACCAGCAAAATTACCGCCGCTACCTGCTATCGTAACCGCTTCAGAGCGTGGTTTAATTACTGTTATTTTATATCTTAAAATTTTAAAAGAAACATCAAATGGGAAATCATCCAAATCTGCTTCAATTTCTGTTTCACTTTTTAATTGTACTGAAGAAACATCTCCACCAATTCTACCACCAACTTTTGCAATTGGAGCAGGAATAGCTTTAACTCTAAATTTTTGAGAGCCTAAGCTTACCGTTTTACCTGCATTTGATGCGGTAACATTTATTGAAACTTCTGAACCAACCAGCGAACCACTTGCAAGTACGTTATACTTACCAGCACCAACTTTACTCATAGATGCACCTGATGCACTAGCATTAACACTTTCTAATGGAAAACCTGCAGCAGATACAGAGAACGGATTCGGAATACCTGCATAAATTACATTCATTTTATCTGATGAAACGCTTGCAGAAGGTTTTGCAACCTGATATGTTTGTTCAGGTGTTTTGTATTCTTTAATCTGACCATCAGTTTGGCGCACACGGATTGTTCCAACCCACTTGAAAACACCTACACTACCAGTACCACCAGTGTAAGTTCCCTTACCTTCTTTTACATTCAGCTTACCGCCACCAACGCTAATATCAGGGTTCGATCTTGAATCGCTTGCAGTTAAAAATACCTCTGCAGTGTAGGGCTGACCTTGAATAACATAAGAAGTTGGCGCAACTGCAACAGCCGCAAACTTATCAATGTTAACAATAGCCTTATCCATATTTCCGAATAACTTTTTTACCACTTCAGCTTCAGCGTTTTTAGTATCTGTTTGAAGTTTAGTTAAAATGGTCATTGCAGCAGTTAATGGCGTACCTTCACCAAAAAGTGTTTCTTCCCAGTTTCCTTTTCTTTTTCTAGCCGGATCTTTAGCCTCTAAAGAAAACGTAACCGAGGCTCTATCCTGTGCATCGAGCAAAGAAATTAATTTCTCGCGGGTTGCATTAATTTTATCCTTAAGTTTTGCGCCTTCTTTTTGATTTATCATGATACTTGGAGAAATATCCTGATTATCTCTGTTGGTTAAATCACCAGTTTCGGGATTTATACCATCGCCGGCAACTGTAAATTTCTTCTTAATACTTTCGATGTAATTGTTCAAATCATCAGCCGCTGCTTTTGCCTGTTTAGCTTTATCATAAATAGGTTGCGCTCTTGCTGGTTCTTCCTTTAATTTTGAATTTTCGAAAGATGAAAAAAGTTGTTCAATACTTGTATTAACATTATTTTTTGAAGTATCTAAACTATCGTTGATGTTTTTGAAGGCATCTAATATTGTGTCTGATACGTTAAGGGCAAGCATAGCCAACAATACCAAATACATGATATTGATCATCCGCTGCCTCGTTGTTTCTTTTCCGCCTGCCATTTCTTATGTAGCTTTTCTAATTAAGTTAAAATTAAAATAATTAAACTCTTGGGCTGTTCATAGCCGAAAGCATGTTACCATAAATGGCATTAAGTGATGATAAGTTCTTAGCCAACTTATTTACTTCTTCTTTAAACTGTTTCGAATCTTCCATCGATTCGTTAAAGTTTTGCATGGTAAGTGATAAGTTTGAATAGAATTTGTTCATCGATTTTAAGTGTGCAGAAGAATCTTGTAACTCTAATTCGTAAACTGCGTTTAAAGCAGATAAGTTTTTAGCTAAGTTGTTAACCTGATCGTGATAAGCCTGAGCATTAACACTATTATCGCCCATAGCTTTTAAATTAGCGGTAGCCTTTTCAAAAGAAACGCTTAAATTATCAAATCCTGCAGAAGCAGTTTTTACTTTACTTGTAAATTCGTTTGTTGCAGTAGAAGCATCAGCTACATTTGAAATAGCCGCTACTTTATCGCCAAATGTGCGTAAACCGTTACCTAAGCTTTCAATTAATTCAGGACCAACCTTTGCATCAGCTAACATTTTATCTAAAGCTGCTGACGTTGGAGCAGAAACTGCTACCGCTTGTGGTCTAGCTGAAGCAACAGGCAACTCTCCTTTAAAATCTTCCCTCAATTCCGGATAAACTCTTTCCCATGCTGGTTCTGGTTCTGGCGGGAAAAATCCGGTTAAAAAGAACAATAAAGCCTCAATACCTAAGCCTGCACCAATCATATAGTTACCCAATATTCCGCCCAGGTGCAATATTTTAAATAATGCTCCGATAATTACAACACTTGCTCCCCATGAAATCGCTACGTGTAACCAACTTGGTTGTTTCTTTGCTGCCATAAAAAATTTCTTAAAATGTTTTTCTTTAGTTTTTAGTTTGTTTGAATTGTTAGTTACGATTTCTTAAATCTGTACCATATAATGATGATACACATCTGAAACCTATGTAAGATCTTTGTTGGTCTTGATATTCATAAGTTGATACCGCATTCTGTAAGAAATAGCCTGTATCTTTCCATGATCCACCTTTAACCACTTTACGTTTTAAATATTTGCTATCTTCTTTTCCGGCAACATAAGTAAAGTTAGGGCTTAAATCATGTAAAAGTGGCGCCGCTGATTTGTTATAAGCGGTTTGTGTCCACTCGGCCACATTACCAGCCATATTATACAAACCGTAATCATTAGGGAAATAAGAACGAACACCGACTGTATAAATACCACCATCGCTAGAGTAATCTCCACGACCAGGTTTAAAGTTAGCCTGTAAGCATCCTTTAGTATTTCTGATGTATGGACCGCCCCATGGATATTTAGTTTTTGTATTACCACCCCTTGCTGCATATTCAAATTCAGATTCTGATGGCAACCTGTAATCTGCTCTTGCATTAGCAGGCATCTTTCTGGCAGAAGCTACGCCTTGGTATAATTGTGTACGCCAATGTGCAAAAGCTTGTGTTTGCTCCCAGCTAACACCTGTAACCGGATAATCGTCATAAGATGGATGGTTAAAATAACCTCTAACCATTGGATCATTTTGCGAATATGAATAATCTGTTTTCCAAACCATTGTATCCGGATAAACCGCAATGGTATACCTATCAATATAATCCTGACGCTTGCTGTTAGGATCTTTATGTCCAATAGCAGCTTTATCAAAATTTAATATGCCGTAAGCGTATTCAAGTTTGCGAACATCAATTTCCTTTTTACCTGGTAAAGCATCTAAGCCAGAATAGTACATATTATCCAGCTGACTTGCATTAGCAGCATTCGCACCTTTCCCTTTACCGCTCCAAATGCCCGAGCCATTACCGACCTTTTTCCAATCAATATATTTTTCACCGCCCAATGCATTAGCTGCTGCACCTTTTTGAGTCATCATATATTGTTGCGGATAACCCATTGCAACAATAGCAATCGAATCGCGAACCCATTTAGTAAATTGGCGATACTCAGCATTAGAAATTTCAGTTTGATCCATAAAGAAAGCAGGAATGGTAGTCATTCTGCTTGGTCCGGCTTGAGAGAAGGTAATATCCTCATCAGAACCACCAAGTGGTGTATGCCCTGGTGGAATATAAACCATACCTAATGGAATTCTTTGATTCTTAAATTTACGGTTGTAAGAGCCAACAAGCTCACCTTGGCCACCATGACCACAGCTAGCAAGCAATACTGTCACAGCCAATATAGACAGAAGGTAAATTTTCTTCATATTTTTTTATAGTGTAAAAACACAATTAGGAATTGTATCAAAAATCATTTAAATAAATAATAAAAGCAAGAAATTTACACGAAACCTCATTAATATGGGTATAAGAACAGTTTTTCAAACGTCTCAGACCTAATATTTCCGTTACAAACAAGACGTTATCCTGCTATAACTCAAAAAGTTGCGGTTTATTATTACTAATTAAAAAAATATAGGGATTATTTTTTATTTATTCGAAACTTTGATGTAATTCTCAATGGCCATTGTCATTGAAGGTACTCCAGGAGTTGGCGCAGCAATATCAACAACTAAACCCATATCGGTTACAGCTTTGCTCGTATTTACTCCAAACGCGGCAATACGGGTATTGTTCTGTTTAAAGTTGGGAAAATTTTTGAATAGGGATTGAATACTAGATGGGCTAAAAAATGCAATTACGTCATAAAAAACCTCAGCAAGGTCAGATAGGTCGCTCACCACAGTTCTAAATAAAACAGCAGGTGTAAAATCATAACCGCTTTTCTCCAGAAATTTCATCGTATCTTCAGTTGCTACATCAGAACAAGGATACAAAAATTTCTCGTTAGCATGCTTTTTTAAAACTTCTGCTAAATCTGCAGCAGTTTGCTTACCAAAAAAGATTTTACGTTTACGGTATTGGATGTACTTTTGAAGATATAAAGCAATTGTTTCAGATAAGCAGAAATATTTAAGTTCGGCAGGAACATCATAACGCATTTCTTCACAAATTCTGAAAAAATGATCTGCGGCATTCCTGCTTGTGAAAATTACAGCTGTAAAATCCGCAAGGTTAATCTTATCCTTTCTGAAATCTCTTGCAGGCACGCCTTCAACGTGAATAAAGGACCTAAAATCGACTTTTAAATTATGCTTTTTAGCCAAATCATAGTAAGGAGATTTTTCAGTTTCAGGTTTCGGTAGAGTAACTAAAATACTTTTTACTTTACGGATTCTAGAGTCGTTGTTTTCTTGCATTTTCCTTTATTTCTGCTACAGCCCTATCGTTTTAATTAGTATTAAAATAGGACATATTTCGAGGGCGCAAAAGTACAAAAATAAATGCATTTTAGAAAACTTATTATTTGAGAGTATGGTGATACCCGCCCTAAGTAGCTGAAAAGCAAATATAATTACCAGCAGGAGAATGGCAATCCCGATGTATATGGCGCCATATTTCAAAGGCGATAAGGCAAATGCTACAACTAGAGGAATAAACAATAATGAAGCATTAAAATAACTTAAATATAATATAGAAATGTACTCTCCTACTGGTTTCTGCATGTTAAACAGAAAACCTAAGAATCTTAAAATCAAAAGTTTTAAGGCATAAAAAACAATAATTATCAGAGATATAGAGAAGAAAAATTTAAAACCATCCATTGCCTGATACATATTATAATACTGTGCAACGAGAAAGAAAAACATTCCTAAAATGAATCCGAATTGTATAAATAAAAGTAAAAAGGGCCAGGAACTAAATAAGTTATCTTCCTTATTGATGTTGTTTAAAATACGATTACTAAAAAAAGACTGTACTATTGCCGATAGTTGTTTTGAAAAAGCATTCTTCAAAATAGCAAACACAACTAACATGATAAATATAAAACCAAGAAGATAAACATTTCCTTTTGGTATAGATTTACCTAATTGGTATGGATTTTCCTTTTTCTTAAAATCTTTGTATTTAAGTTGCCAGGCACGTAAATCAAGGGTTGGAAACAGATATTCTTTTTGAACGCTATCAATTAAGGCATTTTTATTTATGGCACTATCTGCTAATACCCACGTATGGCGAATGATAGAATCCGTTACAAACTTTTGTTTTGCTAAAGTTGCAGAATCAACTCTATATCTTCTATAACTATATTTAGCTACTGAAACACTATCCTTTACGGGTGAAATTTGCTGTGCAAAGGCAAAATCTGCACAAAAAATTAATGTAAAAAGGATTAGAATGTGTTTAAGCATTTAATAGTAAGAGTTGTTGCTGCAAAAATAGCTGTTTAATCATTGTTTACCTAAAGAAAATAAATGGATTTATTATATGATGTATCTTTGCGCCAATGTCAGGTATATATATTCACATTCCATTCTGCAAAAAGGCTTGCAACTATTGCGATTTTCATTTTAGTACATCGCTAAAGTATGCCGATGAAATGGTTGAAAGTTTATGCAAAGAAATCAAATTTAAAAAAGATAGAATAAACGGACAGGTTGGAAGTATTTATATTGGTGGAGGAACACCTTCTATCCTATCTCAAGCGGCATTGCAAAAAATCTTTGATGCGATAAATCAAACTTATTCTGTTAGCGCTGATGCTGAAATTACTATCGAAACCAACCCTGATGATTTGACAGCTCAAAAGTTAAAGGAACTAAAACAGTTACCTGTAAATCGCTTTAGCGTTGGCGTTCAGTCATTTTTTAATGAGGATTTAGTTTGGATGAACCGGGCACATAACGCAGATGAAGCAGAAAATTGCATCAAAAGAAGTCAGGATGCAGGGTTTGAGAACCTAACATTAGATTTAATTTATGGTTTTCCGCTTTTAACTGATGATAAATGGGAAATAAACATTCAAAAAGCTATAGAGCTGAGTGTCCCTCACGTATCTGCATACGCTTTAACGGTTGAGCCTAGAACAGCCTTAGCGCATGCCATAAAAATGAAACAGCAAAGCCCGGTAAATGACAATCAAAGTGCATCGCAGTTTGTAATACTGATGGAAAAACTGAAAAATGCAGGTTTTGAGCATTATGAAATATCAAATTTTGCAAAACCCCATGCTTATGCCATTCATAATACCAATTATTGGAAAGGTGTAGATTATATTGGAATTGGCCCATCGGCACATGGTTTTGATGGCAGAAACCGATATATGAATCCGGCAAATAATGCTTTATACATAGAGCGCCTTCAAAGCAATAAACTACCAGAGGTTGTTGAAGAATTAAGTTTAAATGATAGATTTAACGAATACATAATGACTTCATTGAGGACAATTTGGGGAACCGACTTGCAAAAAATTGAAACAGATTTTGGTAAAGATTTTCTTGAAGAAACCAAGCATAATTTACGCCGTTTTGAAAATAAAGATTGGCTAAATATTGAAAATAACACCATAAAATTGAGCGAAAACGGAAAGCTTTTTGCTGATTATATTGCATCAGAATTATTTATAATTGAGAATGAGTGAAGTTTGAAGGATTGAATTTTTAATGTATCAATATCCAAATCTATGGATGCTCCAACTCATCACTTATTCATTCTATCAATCAATAATTTATAATTCAATCATTAACTTAAATAAAACCTATGTCTAAAATTGTATGGATTACAGGCGCTTCATCAGGCATTGGCGAAGCTTTAGTTTACGAATATTTTAAAGCCGGCCACAAGCTCATTATTTCTGCCCGAAACCGTGATGAATTATTTAGAGTTAAAGGAAACTGCCAAAATTCTTTTAATGTACATGTTTTACCTTTCGATTTAAGTGAAACCGAAATTTTAGAACAAAAGGCTGAAGATGCCATCAAAATTTTCGGAAAAATTGATCTGCTTATCAACTCCGGAGGTGTTAGTCAGCGGAGTTTGGCTTTAGAAACAAATACAGAAACGGAACAGCAAATTATGGCTACAAATTTTTGGGGTACAGCCGTTTTAAGTAAAAGTGTTGTTAAAAATATGATAGCAAACGGTGGCGGACAAATTGTTGTAGTAAGTAGCTTGGTTGGTAAATTTGGCACCAAATTACGTTCTGCATATTCGGCATCAAAACATGCATTACACGGCTATTTTGATTCTTTACGCTCAGAAGTTTATGATAAAAATATAGACATCACAATTGTTTGCCCCGGATTTATTAAAACAAATGTTTCTGTAAATGCGCTAACGGCAAGCGGCAAAACGCAAGGAACAATGGATGATGCACAAGCGAATGGAATGAGTGCAGAGGATTGTGCAAAAGAAATTGTAAAAGCAGTTTCGGCCAAAAAGGAAGAAGTTAACATTGGTGGTAAAGAAACCAAAGCAGTTTTACTTAAGCGCTTTTTCCCTAAAATATTTTCGAAAAAAGTTAGGGAGGCAAAAGTTACTTAACCCTTTGCAATAGCAACTTAAATATTAGCAAAAACCCGCGTAAAATAAACCGTATTGAGGCGGTATACTTTTTTGCCTTTGATTAAAATAAAAAGTTTCCTGAGCACTTTAATAAATAGTATTTCTAAGTTAAGTGTTGCGGCAAAAAAGATTTAGCGAAAAGGCGGACTAACATTCAAAAATACATCTTCAGTATCTTTCAAAATAAAAATAAAACCCTTCATTATCAATAATTTACATAAAGATTTCTACTTATTAAAATCCAAGCATCGGTATGCTATCGTAAATGGAATCAAATAACAAAAACTTAAAAATTAGAAATAATGAAAAAATTAATTTTATCTGCAATTGCTGTTGTTACAATGGCATTTACAAGTCAGGTTTACGCTCAAAAAAACCCAATGGTTGGTGGTGCAGCAATGTATGCAACTAAAGATATTGTTGATAACGCGGTAAACTCAAAAGACCACACAACTCTAGTTGCAGCGGTTAAAGCAGCAGGCTTGGTAGAAACTTTAAAAAGTGCCGGACCATTCACCGTATTTGCACCAACCAATGCAGCTTTTGATAAATTACCTGCAGGAACAGTTGATAATTTAGTTAAACCAGAAAACAAAGCTACACTTACAAAAATTTTAACTTACCATGTTGTTGCCGGTAAAATGAATAGTAAAGCAATTGCTGCAGCAATTAAAGCTGGTGGTGGTAAAGCAGAGCTTACTACTGTACAAGGCGGTAAACTTTGGGCTTGGATGGAAGGTAAAAAGCTTATTTTGAAAGATGAAAAAGGTGGAATGAGCACCGTAACTATTGCCGATGTTAATCAGAAAAATGGTGTTATCCACGTTGTTGACACTGTTTTGATGCCAAAATAATTCACGTCCTGATACTATAACTTAAACGTTTCTACTTAGGTAGAAGCGTTTTTTTGTGTTTATTAATCAGCATTAATGTTAATTGTCAGCCTTATTTCAGGTTTTTTAATATTTTACTATTGATGATGATTATGTACATAATTTTACTGCTCAATAGAATAATCAGCTGCGCTTAAACATTTGATTATTAAAATAGACAACAATGAATCCCAACATTTTAAAAATTCAGCAAAATATTGAGCCGTTAAGGCAGCAAATTATTAACCATAAAGTTTACAGCGAAATTAGTGAATTAGAAGATTTGCAAGTTTTTATGGAACACCATATTTACGCCGTATGGGATTTTATGTCGTTACTTAAATCGCTACAAATAAATTTAACCTGTACAACACTACCTTGGTTTCCGGTTGGCGATGCTGTTTCACGCCAGTTGATAAACGAGATTGTTGCAGGCGAAGAAAGCGATGTTGATGCAAATGGAAACATAAAAAGCCACTTTGAAATGTATATAGATGCGATGGAGCAGTGCGGTGCAAATATAAAATCGATAAAAAACTTCTTAACTTCTTTACAAAACGGGAGAGATTTTGATATGGCTTTTGAACTTGCACAGGTGCCAGCTGCAGCAAGAAATTTTGTGAAGGCAACTTTTGAAACCATTAACAACAATAAAGCACATTTGCAGGCGGCAAGTTTTACTTTTGGCAGAGAGGATTTAATACCAAATATGTTTTTTAGTATGGTTAACGATTTAAATAGTACAAAGCCAGAGCATGTTTCTACTTTTAAATATTACCTGGAGCGACATATTGAAGTAGATGGCGACCACCATAGCCACTTAGCATTATCTATGACGGAGAAACTTTGCGAGCAAAACGAAACTTTTTGGGCAGAAGCAGAACAAACTGCAAAACTGGCACTGCAAAGTCGTATTGATTTGTGGGATGCAGCATACAATGAAATAATTAAACAGAAAGTTGTGGCGTAACAATTAATTATTAAAAAATTGTTAAGATAGAAATAAGTGATTTTCGTCACAAATGAAGGTTCGTAACAAAATTATTAAATAAAATTCACACATTTGTTATTCGGTATAAACAGCCGATTTTAAGCCCATGAGTTTCATTTTAAAACCTGTAGATATTGTTGAGAATATCACACCAGAGGAATTTAAGAAGAATTATCTGAAAACTAAACGTCCTTTGGTAATTAGAGGCCTTACTAAAGATTGGCCCGCAAGAGAAAAATGGACAACTGAATATTTAAAGGAAATTGGGGGTGATTTAGAAGTGCCATTGTATGATAATTCTAAAGCCGATCCATCAAAACCTATCAATGCCGCCACGGCACACATGAAATTTGGCGATTACTTGGATTTGATAAAACGCGAACCTACAGAACTTCGCATTTTCTTTTTCAACTTGTTTAAAAAAGTACCAAGCTTAATTAACGATATAAAAATACCCAAAGATTTAATGGGAGGATTTATAGAAAGTATGCCTGCGATGTTTTTTGGTGGTTCAAACTCGGTAACGTTTTTACATTACGATATTGATTTACCTCATATTTTCCATACCCATTTTGGTGGTAGAAAACACATTATCCTTTTTGATTATAAATGGAAAGATAGATTATACTGCCTGCCAAATGCAACTTATGCCTTAGAAGATTACAAGGTAGATAATCCGGATTTTGAGAAATTCCCGGCTTTAAAAGGTGTAGAAGGCTACGAAGTATTTTTAGAGCATGGTGATACTTTATTTATGCCAACCGGTATGTGGCACTGGATGAAATATGTTGATGGCTCTTTCTCATTAAGCCTTCGTGCCTGGGATCAATCTATCTCTCGTAAAGTTGCAAGTGTGTGGAGTTTGTTTAGACATGGCGCCGTAGATAGCTTGATTAAAATGGCTTTTAAAGAGAAATATGCACATTGGAGAGAGAAAAAAGCTGTGGTTATTGCAGAAAATGCATTAGCAAAAGGAAAACCATAAAATAAAATACAATTTAAACCGTTTAATCGGTTTGGGGAAAGCAATTTCAGCGGGGCAGTCGATTATTCGATTGCCCCGTTTTTTTATTTTGGAAATTTTAACATTACGTGAGTTTGCTGTCATGATATTAAGTCGAATTGGTGCAATTCATAAACTTTTTTATCTTCGATAGATGGAAAACGAAATACTGACTGAAAAACAAAAAATGCTTGCCGGTAAAGCTTACCAAGCCGGTGGAACTGAATTAGCTCAAGAAAGATTAAAAGCCAGAGAAATTGTTCACGAGTTTAACAACCTGGCGCCAAAATTTATAAAGCAAAGAAAAGAGTTACTAAAGCGGTTATTTGGCAAAACAGAAAAAATGTTTTACGTAGAGCCACCATTTCGCTGCGATTATGGTTACAATATCGAAATTGGCGATAACTTTTATGCAAACTTTAACCTGGTGGTTTTAGATTGCGCTAAAGTTAGTATTGGCAATAGCGTTTTTATTGCTCCAAACGTTGCCATTTACACAGCCGGGCACCCTATACATGCACACTTACGCGATCAGGAATATGAATGGGCACAAGAAGTAACCATAGGCAACAGCGTTTGGATTGGTGGAAACGTGGTGATAAATCCTGGTGTTACCATTGGCTCGAACGTGGTTATCGGCTCAGGAAGTATTGTTACCCGTGATATACCCGATAATGTTTTCGCTGCCGGAAATCCTTGCCGCGTTATTCGCCATTTAACAGATGCTGATAAAGATTACTACTACAAAGATTTTAAATTAGGTGAATAAAGCTGTTTTAGATTAGCCCTGAGGGATGCAAAGTTTCAGAAGAATTGCAGAAGGTTGTTATTTAAACCTTATTGAAACGGCATCCTTTGAGCGTAGCGAAAAGATATAGTGTAAAGAAGGGCTGAAATTGCCAAAAGTGACAACATTGCTTTTCTAAAAAAATAGGCTATCTTCAAATATGGCTTTGAAAAACAATCAGCAATTTAAAACCGGTTTATACGCAGCTGTTGTGGTTTTTTTAGCTTATACCATGATTTTTGGTTTTCGGAAATCGTTTACGGTTGCAACTTTTGATGGTTTAACCATTGCGGGTTACGGCTACAAAACCGTGTTGGTTATTACGCAAATGCTTGGTTATTTGCTGGCCAAATTTTATGGCATAAAGTTTATTTCAGAATTAAAAAGAACCGGACGCGGCAAAATTATTATTGTGTTAACCGGTATCTCGTGGTTAAGCTGGCTGTTTTTTGCCATTACGCCAATTCCATACAACGTAATTTTTCTTTTTGTAAACGGTTTTCCGTTAGGTATGCTTTGGGGCGTTGTATTTTCTTATGTTGAGGGTAGGCGAAGTACCGATTTTATAGGCGCAACCTTAGCCGTGAGTTTTATTTTTGCATCTGGTTTTGTAAAATCTGTTGGCTTGTGGCTAAGCTTAAGCTTTAATATTTCTGAATTTTTGATACCCTTTTACACGGGTTTGGTTTTTGCGATGCCGCTAATGTTCTTTATCTATCTGATGGAAAAAATTCCACCACCTGATGCTGAAGACATAAAACACAGGGCAGAACGCATTCCAATGACCAGCGCCGATAGAAAGTTATTTATTAAAGATTTTTTCTGGGGATTACTGGCCTGCGTAATTATTTATTGTTTCGCTACCATTTTTAGAGATATCAGAGATAATTTCAGCGCCGAAATGTGGAAAGAGATGGGCTTTTTTAATCAGCCTTCCATATTCGCCAAAACTGAAACACCAATAACATTAATTGTTTTGATATTAATTGGCAGCATGGTGCTGATTAAAAACAACTTTAAGGCTTTACAGTTGGCGCATTACTTTATTTTAATTGGGTTTTTATTCGCTGGTACTTTTAGTTTACTTTTTAAAGCCCAAATGTTGCCGCCAATTTGGTGGATGACACTAACCGGATTGGGGCTTTACATGGTTTACATACCTTTTAATGCGGTATTTTTTGATAGATTGATTTCTACTTTTAAGTACACCAGCAACGTAGGATTTTTAATTTACATTGCCGATTCTTTCGGTTACGTAGGCAGTATAGGTGTTTTATTCAGCAAAGAAATTCTGAAAGTAAAATTAAACTGGGTAACGTTTTTCTCCAATAGCGTAATTATTTTATCGGTAATTGGAATTTTACTTACTATTTTTTCGCTTCAATACTTTAAATCGAAGTTTAAAAAAATCAAGGCAGTTGCTTAGCTCGAGTGGTCTACAAAAATTTTCCACTCTCCATTAAGCTTTTTAAAAAGTAGCGTAAAATAACCTTGAGGTTCATCTTTTTCTCGTTTCAAATACCAGCTACCTAAAACAAATGCCACATCTTTATTTAAAAAATCTACTTTTTTAATGCCAAAAGTTAACTGGCCCATCCCTTCTTTGCCTTGATAAGTTTTTCGGTAATTATCTAAAGTTTTTTGCCAGCCATAAGTTGATCCGCTGCTACCAACAAAAAGCAGGCTATCACTTTTTACATAACCCTGCATAAAAGTTTCAAGGTCGCCTTTGTTCCAGGCCAATCGTTGGGTTTCTAAAACTTTTAAAATGGCCGTTTTGTCTTTTGGCGTTTGCGCCTGGGCAAACAAAGAAATTGATAACAGGAAGAGAATGATTCGAATACGCATGATTGTAAATTAAAAAATAAATATGCGTTTTATTTCATTTAAAAGCTATAGAAATTTGTTTCTTTATACAAAGTAATATCTATGAGCAAAACAGTAACATCTATTGGTGAAATTTTATGGGATGTTTTCCCGGAAAGAAGAAATGCAGGTGGTTCTTCGATGAATGTAGCTTTAAATTTGCATAAACAAGGCATTGAAAGCAAATTTATAAGTGCCATCGGTAAAGATCAACTTGGGGAAGAACTAATAAATTTTTTAAGTAATCAGCACTTTCCAACAGATTTAATTCAAACCAGTAATTTGCCAACCAGTACCGTAGAAGTTAAACTTGATGAAACGCAACAAGCCACTTATAATATTGTAAAACCAGTGGCCTGGGATGCCATTCAACTTACCTTTGATGTATTGAACGCAGTGCAAAATGCTGATGCTTTTGTTTACTGTAGCTTAACCTGCCGGGATGAAACATCAAGAAAAACGGTACTTTCATTGCTGGAGGTTGCTAAAACAAAAATATTCGATATTAACCTGCGGGCACCATTTTTTGAAAAGGAACTGATTGGACAATTATTAACCAAAGCAGATATTTTAAAAATAAACGAAGAGGAAATTGTTTGGGTAAAAGAAGCTTTTGGCTTAACAGGCAATTCAAACGAACAGCTACTGAAACAGCTGGCATCTACTTTTAGCATCGAAATTATTTGCCTTACGCTTGGCGATAAAGGCGCATGCGTTTTAAAAGATGGTAAATTATTTAAGCATGCCGGCTACAAAGTTAAGGTGGCAGATACAGTTGGTGCAGGCGATGCATTTTTAGCAACTTTTGTAGCGTGTTACCTGCAAGCCTACCCAATGGAAACAATTTTAGATAATGCTTGTAAAGTTGGTGCTTTCGTGGCATCGCAGCCTGGTGCAAACCCAGAGTACAATAAAAAGATTTACCACATGGCTTTAGGTTAGCCACAGATTTTTTGCTACAAAACTCAGTCTAATACAGAAAGTAAAACCGAACCAATTTGCAATCTCCATTATTACTGTATTCTGATTTAATACGCTGGGTTTTGCGTTAGGGATTGCCTGCCTTCGGTAGGCAGGAAAGGTTTAGTACCGATTTTTCATCGGTACCGCAGCGAAGCGAAGCCCTGGAAAGCCCGACCCTTTCCCGGTTTTTCATCGGCATTGGGGAACGTCCTTATTATTTTGAATTTTCTCCATAACCAATTTCTGCTATGACTCATAACTAAATTATGACACCACGCTTAAATTAATACACGTTGAAACTTTTACCTTTAGTAATCTGTTACTAAAAGCACATGAGAGGTTTCCGTTTTTCTGATTATAAGCCTGGCGAAACGCCAAAAGGTGGGTTTGAGGAGTTGCTTAAATTATTTAGCGAATTGCTAAATTATACTGCCGGTGATGCCGCTGAGGCACTAAGCTGGCTAAATGAACTTGATAAACAATATAAATTAACAAACAATGATTACGGCATCGGGAATTTTATCGATGACCTGAAAGATAAGGGTTATTTAACTGAGGATAATCAATCTGGTGAATTTAAAATTACAGCCAAAACCGAACAAACCATTCGAAAATCTGCTTTAGATGAGATTTTTGGAAAACTTAAAAAGTCTGGTCGCGGTAACCACAATAGCAACCAAAGCGGCATAGGCGAGGAAAAAAATGCTGATAGAAGAGAGTATAATTTTGGCGACAGTTTAGACCAGATTGATATGACGGCTTCTATCCAAAATGCACAAATTAATCATGGTATTGGCGATTTCACTTTAACAGACAGAGATTTAGAAGTTGAAGAAAAGGATTTTAAAACGCTAACATCTACCGTGTTGATGATTGATATCTCGCATTCGATGATTTTGTATGGCGAAGATAGAATTACACCTGCAAAAAAAGTGGCTATGGCTTTAGCCGAGCTGATTAAAACCAAATACCCAAAAGATACTTTGGATATTGTTGTTTTTGGTAATGATGCCTGGCCAATAACCGTTAAAGATTTGCCCTATCTGCAAGTTGGCCCGTACCATACCAATACCTTTGCAGGTTTAGAACTGGCAACAGATTTACTTCGCCGGCGAAAAACGCACAACAAACAAATTTTCATGATTACAGACGGAAAACCAACCTGTTTAAAAGAAAATGGTAAATATTACAAAAATAGTATGGGTTTGGATAGAAAGGTAATTAACAAAACCTTGAATATGGCCGCTCAATGCAAGCGTTTAAAAATCCCAATTACAACCTTTATGATTGCAAAAGACCCTTATCTGCAACAATTTGTTCGTCAGTTTACCGAAATAAACGGCGGCAGGGCTTTTTATAGTTCACTTAACGGATTAGGTGAATACATTTTTGAAGATTATATTAAAAACAGAAGGAAAACGGTTAAATAAGTTAAAGGTTGAAAGTTAAAGGGTTTAAATGTCTAACCTTTTAACACATAGCCCATAACACGCAACACAATTATATGCAAAACACAACTTTAGGCCAGTTAAAGGCAACAAATTATAAATCAAGAAGCGTTAAAGAAGAACTCAGAGAAAATCTGATTAAAGTTCTGAAAGATAAAAAAACTGAATTTGAAGGCATTATCGGTTATGATGAAACCGTAATCCCCGAATTGCAAACGGCCATACTATCTCGCCACAATATTTTACTTTTAGGTTTACGCGGACAAGCAAAAACGCGTATTGCCCGTTTAATGGTAAATTTATTAGATGAGTATGTACCTTATGTTGCAGGAAGCGAAATTTTCGATGATCCGTTGAATCCAATTTCGTGGTATGCAAAAAATGAAATTGCAACCAAAGGTGATGAAACCGAAATTGCGTGGCTGCACAGAAGCGAAAGATATACTGAAAAATTGGCTACGCCAGATGTAACCGTTGCCGATTTAATTGGGGATGTTGACCCGATAAAAGCCGCTACCTTGAAGTTAACGTATAACGATGAGCGAGTTATCCATTTCGGATTAATTCCACGTGCACACCGAAGCATTTTTGTTATTAATGAATTGCCAGATTTGCAAGCCCGTATTCAGGTTGCTTTGTTTAACATGTTGCAAGAAAAGGATATTCAAATCCGTGGATTTAAGCTACGCTTACCATTGGATATTCAATTCGTTTTTACGGCAAACCCAGAAGATTACACCAACCGTGGCAGCATTGTAACGCCATTGAAAGATAGAATTGAAAGTCAGATTTTAACGCATTACCCAAAAAGCATCGAGGTTTCTCGTAAAATTACTTTTCAGGAAGCTAAGCTTACAAAAGAGCAAAAAGAAAATATTGAAGCAGATGGTTTACTTAAAGATTTAGTAGAACAGATTGCTTTCGAGGCTCGTAAAAGTGAATATATCGATCAAAAATCTGGTGTTTCTGCAAGGCTAACCATTTCGGCTTACGAGAATTTAATCAGCACTGCTGAACGTAGAATGTTAATCTCTGGAGAGAAAAACACTTTTGTTCGTTTATCAGATTTAGCTGGAATTATCCCGGCAATAACCGGTAAGATAGAATTAGTTTACGAGGGCGAATTGGAAGGTCCGGCACATGTGGCTACCACATTGATTGGAAAGGCAGTAAAAACCATGTTTGCCCGCTATTTTCCAGATCCGGAAAAAGCCAAGAAAACAAAAACAGGCAACCCATATACCGAAATTACTGAATGGTTTACCGATGGAAACAACGTTGATTTAACTGATGTTTTAAGCAACAATCAATACAAAAAAGCTTTGATGTTGGTACCCGGACTTTATGACTTAGTTAAAAAATTCCATCCAAAATTAAGTGAAAACCAGACATTACTTTTAATGGAATTTGTATTGCATGGTTTGGCAGAATATTCGCAGTTAAGCAAAAACTTTCTTAACGGAGGTTTTGGGTTCTCAGATATGTTCGGCAGTTTATTCAACGCTGAATTTGACGAGGAAGAAGACGAAGACGATTTCAGATAATAATTAATTATGCATTGTTAGCTTTGAAAAATATTTCTTTAATGGGGAGAGATTTTTCAAAGCTTTTTAATTTAACCCGATAACCCAACATGGGCAGATTACCTTTTATAATTGCAGCTTGCATTCTAATTACAGTTTTTGATATTTACTGCTACCGGGCAATTGTTGCGGTTTTCAAAAATTGGAAACCATCAACTAAAAAAATATTTGGAATTTTATATTGGAGCTTTAGCATTTTATTAATTGCCGGCGTTTTCGCTGGAATATACCTTAATTTATTTTTAACACTGAGAGCAGTTATTTTAGTTGCTTTCTTTTTAACCGTAGCCTGTAAATTGGCTATGCTTCCTTTTTTAATTTTTGATGATGTTAGAAGATTATTCATCAAAATATTCCCTAAGAAACAAATAATTGCAGACCAGCCTATCAGCGAGGCTGAGCCTATTTCACGTTCAGAATTTTTAGTAAAAGCTGGTCTGGTCGCGGCTGCAGTTCCACTAACATCATTAAGCTGGGGCATTATTTCTGGCGCTTATGATTATCAGGTAAGAAGGGTAAACTTAATCTTACCCAATCTTCCAAAAGCATTTGATGGTATAACGATGGCACAAATTTCAGACATTCACTCTGGCAGTTTTTATAATAAAACAGCAGTTAAAGGTGGTGTAGAAATGTTATTAGCCGAAAAGCCAGATTTTGTTTTTTTTACCGGAGATTTGGTTAACAACTTAACCAATGAGGTTAAAGAATATCAAGATATTTTCGCAAAAGTTAAAGCGCCTTTAGGTGTTTACTCAACGCTTGGTAATCATGATTATGGCGACTATTATTTCGGTAAAGAATCATCACCGGCCAAAGTAAAAAACCTGAAAGATATTATTGATGTCCACAAAATAATGGGTTACGATTTATTGATGAACGAAAATCGTCGCTTAAAAGTAGATGGTGAAGAAATTGGGATTTTAGGCATAGAAAACTGGGGAATGGGTCGTTTTCCTAAATATGGTAAGATGGAACTTGCTGTAGAAAATACAGATGATTTACCGGTTAAACTTCTGCTAAGTCACGATCCGTCTCATTGGCGTGGCGAAGTTTTACAAAAATATCCTCAAATAGATGCAATGTTTAGCGGGCACACCCATGGAATGCAATTTGGTGTTCGCTTAAAAGAATATCAATGGAGCCCGGTTCAATATATTTATAAAGAATGGGCAGGTTTATATCGCGAGCAACAACAACAGCTTTATGTTAATGTTGGTTATGGCTTTTTAGGTTATCCGGGCAGAGTTGGCGTTTTGCCAGAGATTACGCTTTTCACGCTAAAAAGAGCTTAAAGAAGATTAGAAATTCCTGTAGTTGTAAGGCACGAAGCAATCTAAAAGAAGAGAGATTGCTTCATGCTTTGCAATGATGAAAGGAGAAACCTACCCTGCATTAAAGCGATAGCCAACACCACGCACTGTTTGCAACAACTGCGGATTATCAGGATTTAATTCTATTTTCTTACGTAAACGTACGATATGCATATCAAGTGTACGTGTATTTACGTCGGAGTTGTAACCCCAAACTACAAGCATTAACTCATCTCTGTTTATTACCTTACCAGGATTGCGTAAAAAGTAAAGCAAAATACGATTCTCTAAAATGGTAAGCTCTATCTTTTTTCCATCTCTAAATAAAGTATGGATATTTGGATGATGCTCCATGCTGCCAAAACGATGAATTTCTGCCGAATCTTTATTAACGATGAATTTAACTTTGCTTTCCAGCATGGCAACCAAAACATCCATATTAAAAGGCTTCGTAATGTAATCTGATGCACCAAAATTATAAGCATCAATCTTATCTACATCCTGCGCTTTGGCGGTCATCATAATAATGAGATTTTCAAAACCTTGCTTACGCACCGATTCACAAACTTCAGCACCTTGTTTACCAGGCATCATCCAATCTAATAAAACAATATCAGGTTGGTCTGCTAAAATCATGCGTTCACCAGCTTCGCCATCGTTTGCTTCAAGAACGTTATAGCCTTCGGCCTTTAAGCGATGTGCCACAAGAAAACGAAGGTTTTCATCATCCTCTACAATTAATATTTTTACTTCTTTAGACATTTATGTGTGTTTAGGGTTGTAATATTAAAGTGTTGAAAGGTTAAATTTTGTAAACGCAAATTAATCATTCTAACATTACAATATTTCAATTTTTAAATCTATTTAGCGCATTAAAAATAAGCAAATTTTAAGGGGCATGCTAAGCATTACAGCTTTAAAAACATATTAAGTATTATAAGGCAGTACAATTTTAAATTCGGTACCAATGCCAACCTTGCTTTTAACAGTAATTTCGCCAAGCATAAAGTTAACCAGTTCTTTGCAAAATGCCAAACCTAAGCCAACGCTTCCCATTTGGTTATATTCGTTTTGAATACGGAAAAACTTTTTAAATATATTATTTAATTCTGATGATGGAATGCCGATACCTTTATCTGCAAAACGAAATACCAAAACACCTTTAATCAGCTTTGCGCTAATATGCAATTTCTTGTTATCCGGTTTAGAATATTTGTAGGCATTTTCTGCTAAATTATCGAATAAACTACCCAATAAAACCGGATCGGTTATAAATGTTCTAAAGCCTACAATTTCATACGTAATATCAAAATCAGGATGTTTTAGCGTATGAGATTCAATCGTACTCTCTATAAAATCCTTTATATTAACTTCCTCCTGGTTAAGTTTAATGGCTTTGTTTTCAATTTGCGTAAAAGCAAGCAATTTATTCATCAAACCATTTAATTTATCAGCCTCTTCATCTAAAATTTTGCCGTAAAGATGCTGCTCTTTCTGGCTTAATGATGTTGCACTTTTAATGTTGTTACCAGCAATTTTAATTACGCTAACAGGCGTTTTAAATTCATGGGTAAGGTTGTTTACAAAATCGTATTGCAGTTTAAACATTTTACTGTTGATGTTTAAGTTTCTATATATTAAAAACGCAACAAGTAACAATACGCCATAAACCAAAAGCAAAACCAGGGCAATTGGTAAAAAGTAAATAAAAATTTCTTTTTTAATATATGATTTTGAGGATGTGAAATAGAGCTTAAAATCTGAGAAAGCACCCGGCAATGCAATTTCTGTGTTAATATTTTCGTCTGAGTTATCTATCGGATCATAAGTTAATGGCTCTACTTTAATGCTTTGATATAAAAGTGGACGCGTATTAATCACTTTTATTTTGTAAGGATTCAATTGAAAAACCAACATATCTTGTTGATAAATTGGTGCCGGATCTAGCTTACGCTGAAGCATGGCCTTATACATTTTTAAATCTTCCTGCCGAGGAATGTTTAGGTAAGTTATTTTGTTAGATAAAACAACAGAAAAATTGGTAAACAGCTCTTCCTGAGAGGGCACCGATGCGGTATCCAGCTGATCGATAAAACGTACAAGCTTTAAAGCCATTCCATTAAAATCATCATTAACTTTAAAAGAACGGGTATCTTCTTCAGAAAACAACTTAATCGAATCGGGCTTAACACTTTTTCCGAATTGAAAAATAGATTTTGGTCCGATGGAGAAATGCCCGGCGTTCATGCCATCCTTTACAGGCGTATTTTTAACCTCCGAATCGTAAAAAGTAACTTTAGAAACAAAAGGATATTTTACGGTTATCGTATCTACAAATTTGGATGCGGTTGCAGAATCTAAAAAGCCATTGTAGTACGAAACTTCAGGAATTTTATTCTGAAAAAACTCATTGTATGGTTGTATACTCTGCTCTAAAACATTAACCTTCTCTGATACGAATTCATTCTCGATAGATTTTTTACTGTAATTAAAAGCTAAAAAAAGCGAAAGGATGAATAAAATTGAGATGAGCACGATGAAAGTGACACTCAATGAGAAATTTTTACGATAACCACTTTTCTTTTCCAAGGACATAACCTACTTCTTAATCAGGTTTACCTGTAAAAATTCTTCTAAAGATTTATATAATGCCGTTCTGCCTTGCTGCCTTAAAACCGGATTAGGCCCCTCCTCTTTCTCGATATACGTTACAGATACATTACGTTTTTTAAGCTCTTTTACAAACTGAACACCTTGCGCAACGTTTACTCGTGGGTCTTTAGGGTTTTGTGCAATAAACACAGGCGCTTTAAATCTATCAGCATGAAAAACAGGCGAAGCGAAACGAATGTAATCGGTATCAGTTTCAGGGTTTCCAAATATTTCGTAATACATCTGCAAATTCGACTTAAGGAATGGCGGTATTGTAGTTAAGTAGCTAAATAAACTAATTACGCCAGAGTTAGCACCTCCGCAACTATAAATATCAGGATTTTTATACAAACAATTTAATGCAATAAATCCGCCTAAACCATTACCATAAATGGCAATTTTTTTAGGGTTAGCAATTTTTTGGTCAATAAGCCACCTCACCCCATCATTTACATCATCCTGAATTTTATCGCTCCATTGTTTAAAACCGGCGGCGTAAAATGATTTGCCATAACCAGCCGAGCCGCGATAGTTAACCTGTAAAACAGCATAACCTCTGTTTGCAAAAAACTGAACATCGGCATTATAACCCCAGGTATTTCTGCCTCCGGGTCCGTTGTGTGGTAAAACCACTACAGGTAAATTTGTTGGTTTTTTGTTTTTCGGTAAAGTTAGGTAGCCATTTATGGTTAAGCCATCTTTAGTTTTATAGTTAATTGGCTTCATCTCACTCATTTCCTCCTCTTTAATTGAAGGGTTAATATCAGCCAGTTTCTTAATTTTATTCTGATTAACTACATACAAATAATATGAACCCGGATTTCTATCCGTATAAGTTCTAACCACAAAAACATTATCATTTTTATCTTTATCCATAATGCGCCATTCTGCACCCGGTAGAAGCTGGTCAATTTTCGAGTAGGTAGTTTTGGTGCTGTCGTCTAAGTAATACTTTTCCTTCTTCCACGATTCACAGGTAACGAACATCATTTTCTTCTTCGCTTTGGAGTATTTCGCATCAATAACGTTCAAAGTATCATTACCAAATAAAACCTGTTTCTCTTTACCGGTTTTTAAATCCAAAACTACCAAAGCATTTTTATCTCTATTTACATTAGAAATGGCATAAAGCACATCGGCTTCACTCTCAGAAAAGGCAACAGGTTGTAACGTAGTTTGAAAATTATTGGATGTTACGGCTTTAAATGGTTGGCGCTCATTCTCGCGATATAAAAGCGTTTCGTTTACACCATCACTTGCTACAGCAATTTTTAAGATGCCCTTATTATCTGTTACCCATTCGGTGATGTTGCCAGGGTTTTTCGCCGCAATTTCCATGTTACCCGTACGAACATTTAAACGGTAAACATCAAAAACGGTAGAATCGCGTTTGTTAGAAGCTACAATAATATATTTATCATCAATAAGTTGATCTTCTATTACGCGAAGGCGGTTTTTCTCGTTCGAGCTCAGTTGCTTTTGCTTGCTGCCATCTTTACTTACTACAAATAAATCTGATTTTCGCTCTTTAGATTCATCCTCGGTATAATAAATCAACTCGTTATTACTGGTCCAAAAATAAAAACTGATGCTTTTTTCTTTTAGATGCGTTAGCTGTTTTACCGTTCCGGCTTCAATGTCTTCTACAAAAAGATCTAATTTTTTATCCTGAAGTTTAAGATAAGAAAGGCTTTTGCCATCGGGCGATACATGATAATAAGCTTTATCCTGCGTTCTGAAAAAATTATCTACAGGAATAGTATCCTCTTTTTTGGTGCCTTTGCAGGCCCAAATAAAAGCTACTAAAACCAATAAAATAATTCTTTTCACCATAATCTTCTTCGTTTGGGACGACAAAAATATAATAACCTGATAGCTAAAAGGTATTTTACAGTAAGAATGTTACTAACATTTAAAACACCCGATCGATTCCAATTTAGTATTTAAAATAAATAGTCAAAATAAAATACAAGTAACATTTAAAATACGTTTTATCAGTTGATTGAGTTTAAAGAATTAGGTATTAAAATGTTACATTTAAAACGAATATTTTAAGAATGAAGTCTATTATCCTAAGTTTTTTATTATTGATTAGCATCGCATCAAATGCTCAGAACTTTCGCCCTGGAAGACAGATTGCAAATGACGATGCATCGCTTGCCATCCAATATTATCAGGATGGTGAATATGAAAAAGCTGCCGTTTTGCTGGAGAAAATATTTGCAAGCCCTAATAATGAAGGCTACTTTGACATCTATTTTAATGTTCTATTGAAACTTAAAAAATATGATTTAGCAGAGAAAACGGTAAAAAAGCAAATCAAACAATCTGCAGATAATGAAATGTATACTGTGGCCCTGGGTAAACTGCAACAAGAGAAAGGTGATGCATCTGCAGCCAATAAAATTTTCTCAGAGGTGATTAGTAAGCTCCCTAAAGATGAATTTAGGATAAGAATGTTAGCCAACAACTTTTATCGCTTCGAAAATTACGATTATGCCATACAAACTTTTAAACATGGTAGAAAAATTTTAAATGATGAAAAGGCATTTGCTTTTGAATTATTAAATATTTATCGTTTTAAAAAGGATAAGCCAATGCTGATGCAGGAATATTTAGACATTTTACCAACTGCACCGCAAATGCTTCCTCAGGCGGAAGCCGTTTTATCAATGATTTTTGAAGATAAAGCAGATTATCAAACCTTTCAAACCGGAATTTTAAAAAAGATTCAGAAAGCTCCTGATGAAGAAATTTACATTCAGCTATTAACCTGGAATTACATTCAGCAGCAAGAATACGATATGGCCTTGCGCCAGCTTATTGCTTATGATAAACGCACAAAGGCAGATGGAACAACCTTATTTAATGCAGTTTACACCTTTGTTGATAATGGAGCATACGAAGCAGCGATAAAGGCCTACGAATATTTGATAACGAAAGGCAAAGAAAATCAATACTATTTGCCAGCCAAAATAGAACTGTTAAACACTAAATATAACATTCAAACCAAAGGGAAATTTAAGGTGGCAGATTTAGACATTTTAGCAAAAGATTATCAGGTTTTGTTAGATGAAAACGGCAAAAACAAAAACACTTTATTTGCGATTAAAAAGTGGTCGATTTTGCAGGCATATTATTTAAATCAGCCCAAAAAAGCAGAACTCGCTTTAGAAGAAGCGTTGAAATTGCCTGGTTTAAGTCCGCAGGAAAGTGGGCAGCTTAAATTAGATTTAGGAGATATTTACATTTTAACCAAACAACCATGGGAAGCGTTTTTAGTTTATGAACAGGTAAGTAAACAATTTGAGGGGCAGCCCATTGGTAATGAAGCCCGTTTCAGAAGTGCGAAACTTTCTTTTTACCAGGGTAATTTTGAATACAGCATGGGGCAATGTATGGTGTTAAAAGCTGCAACAAGCCAACTAATTGCCAACGATGCTTTAAATTTAAGTCTTTTAATATCTGATAACATTCAAACACCTGGCGATAGCAGTGCTTTAAAAATGTATGCTGATGCAGAAATGTTGGTTTTTAGAAACTTACCGGAGCAATCCATAAAAAAGCTAGACAGTATCTCAATCGCATTTCCTCAAAATACACTTGCCGATGCGATATTGATGAGTAAAGCCAAAATATTTATTAAAGCCGAACAATATGAAAACGCTGTGGCAATGTTAAAGAAAGTTGATGAAAATTATAAGGATGGAATCTGGACTGACGATGCGCTTTTTACACTTGCAGATTTGTACGAGAAAAAATTGAATGATTTGGTGCAGGCAAAAATATATTTCCAAAAATTGATAACCGATTATTCGGGTAGTATGTTTACCGCAGAAGCACGTAAAAGGTTTAGAAATTTACGCGGCGACGGCGTTTAGTTTTCGGCACCCTTGTTTTCTCTCTCCTCTTTTCCATAGCGTTTTTGCATTTCTAAGGCTAATCCGGTTTCGATAATAAATGCATAGAGCGCACAATTAAATACCAAGCCAAAAAAGTATAAGAAAGTGTTTGAACTAAAAAATTTCCACAAAAATGTATGGGTTGGAAATTGAAAAAAGGAATACAAATCTGCCAAAGAACTTAACAGAAAATTTGGTGCAAAAACATGCCTATCTTCCGATACAAATGCAAAAAAGCAAATTGTAGTTAAAATTGCAATAATAATAAATGCTTTAAAGCATCTATATGGACGGAAGAATTTCATTTAGGGGGTGATTATGATTCCAAAACACTAAGTTCTAAAAATTTCTCACTTATTAAAAAAATAATAACATTTACATTTTGTGGCGCTCTAATCAATTTCAGTTTGTTAGCCAAGCTAATTAATTATATTTGTGCCATGCTTTTATATAATGTAACCCTAATATTAGAAGAAACTGCCGCCGAAGAGTGGTTTAATTGGATGACAGAAATCCATATTCCAGCGGTTATGGCTACTGGTATGTTTGCATCTCACCGCCTTTTAAAAGTTGTAGATTCTCCGAATGAAGGTGTTACCTATTGCGCACAATACGTAGCTGATAGCCAGGAAAATTACAACGAATATCAGGAAAAGTATGCCCCGGCACTACAAGAAGATTTAAATGCAAAGTTTAAAAATCGCTTCGTGGCTTACAGAACTTTAATGGAATTTGTAGGCTAACGCTTTTTACTATTTTAATTTCTCGTTATTTTTATGTCTATCCGCATCGCGGATGCTTTTCTTTTGCAAGTTTTTCTCAAAGGCATCAGTTAAGTTAATGCCCGTTTGGTTTGCCAGGCAAACTAAAACAAAAAGTACATCAGCCATTTCATCTGCCAGGTTTACCTCTTCATCACTTTTTTTAAAAGATTGCTCGCCATATTTGCGAGCCATAATACGGGCAACTTCGCCAACTTCTTCCATTAAGATAGCCGTATTGGTTAACTCATTAAAATAACGGATACCGGTTGTGTTAATCCACCTATCTACAGTTTGTTGTGCTTCTTCAATGGTCATGTTTACGTTCTTCTATCTCTAATTTCAGCCTAGTATTAATGTCTATCTTGGCACCTTCCAAAAGGAAAACTGTTGTACCTTTTTCTCTTGCAAATGTATTCCTCAATTCACCAATTTTGGTTATTTTTTCAAAAAGAGGTTGCTCTTTCTTACGTTCAGGATCGCTCTCACCTGCTTCTCTTATCAAAATTAAATCTTTTATAGGTTTATCCATCTTAAACCAATAAAGATAATCGGCATTGTAAGAAACTGCATCTATGTTTTTAAATTTCGAATAATAATTAATTGCTCCTGCTTGCCCGTAGTTATCTGTACGTACAACAACTGCAGTTTTATCTTTAACTTTTGCGTAAGCTGAATCTACAATTGCTGCTAACTCTTTCCAACCAAGCATATCCGCATAATCCTGTGGTAAATTATGGTTTTTTCCATCTTCCCAACGCAAAGCACCTACTTTTTCAAAACGTTTTTTATGCTGTACAATTTCAATTGGCGAGTATACCGGCATCAAGATTGGAACTATGTAATAAAATGATCCAACAGTCAAAACTACAAGCAGCCCATAAATCACGTATTTTCTGCCAATAACAATAGTAAGGTAAACACTTCCAAAAGCTAATAAAACCGGATATAAACCTAATGCATAATAGGATTTGGCATTGAAATAACTAAAAATTGATATGGTAAAAATATAAGAAAATAAAACCCAAAGGTGCTTACGGAAAGGTTTATAGATGGCTAAGCCAATGAAACCCGCTAGCCAAATAAATACCACATTTATAAAAAACAGGATTTGTTCTTTAAAGAAATCAGACCGTTTTACATTTACTAATTGCGTTTCTGCAAGTTCCTTCATGTGGCTTATTACCGGAAAATGATGTCCAATTTGCCATATTACATTCGGCGATATGATTAAAAACGCAAGGAGTACCGAAAAATATAAGTGTTTATTCTGAAAAATTTTTCGGTTCGGTAAAATGAGAACAGCCGGCAATATTCCCAAAACCAAAAACATCACATTATATTTATTAAGAAAACCTAAGCCCAGCCAAATAGCAAAATAGTATAGATATTTGATTTGCTGATCTTCAAAATATTTTAAAAGGCAATAGTAAATGGCCGTCCAGGCTAAAACATCAAATGAATTTGGTTGATAAAGTATGTTAATTCTTAAATACACAGAGCATAAATATGCAAGTGCCACCAAACATTTGGCAATTAAATTACCTTTCAAAGCATCTACAATTTGCCAGGCGAAAAGCATAGTTAATGCGCCAAATAATGTTGGAAAAAATTTTACCCAGAAAACACTTCCACCAAGCAGATTTATAATTACCGAAAATATGGCTGTTAATGGTGGAATTGAGGTAAAGCCTGCTGCTAAATGACGGCCCTGATCTAAATGTAAAAATTCATCGCGATGAAGCTCATAAACATTATTAACCAACGCATAACTCAAAACAAATTTAAGTAAGATAAAGCCCGAAAGTATGATTGTTTCAAGAAAGGGCGATTTTTTTTCTTTCATCACTCCTTATTTTTCGTGTCGATTAATATGGTTACCGGACCATCATTAAGCAAACTGATTTTCATATCTGCACCAAAAATCCCAGTTTCTACTTTTTTACCAAGCAAAGCCGACAGCTTTTCAATCATTTTCTCGTAAAGTGGAATGGCGATATCAGGTTTCGCTGCTCTGGTAAATCCCGGGCGGTTGCCCTTTTTGGTAGCCGCAAATAAAGTAAACTGACTGATTAAAAGAATGCTTCCATTAACATTGGCAAGAGCCTTATTCATTAGGTCGTTTTCATCAGAAAACACCCTCATATTTACAATTTTCTGAGCCAGCCAATCTAAATCTTCAATTGTATCTGCATCTTCAATGCCCAAAAGCACTAAAAAACCGGTTTCAATTTGTCCGGTAATGTTACCATCAACAACACAATTAGCCTGTGTAACTCTTTGTAAAACTGCTCGCATATTAAACCTTGGGATATTATAATGCGAAAGATAAGTATTTTGAAATTATTGTAAAAAACAGCAGTTAATGCCTGGTATCGTTGCCATGATAAATGCTCAGGTAACTTTCATATCTCGAAACCGCAATTTCATCATTATTAACCGCTTCAATTACCGCACAACCAGGTTCGTTAACATGTTTGCAATTATTAAAACGGCAATTGTGCGAAGTTTTAAAAATCTCTCTGAAGAAATGACCCAGCTCCTCTTTTTCTATATCAATAACACCTAATTCTCTAATTCCAGGCGTATCAACAATAAAACCACCTTGTGGCAACTCAAACATTTCGGCAAATGTAGTAGTATGTTGCCCTTTATCGCTCCAATCAGAAACTTCGCCGGTTCGCAAATCTCTATCTGGCAATAAAGCGTTAATCAAACTCGATTTTCCAACACCAGAATGGCCCGAAATCAATGTAATTTTATCGGTAATTAAATCTTGAATAACCGGAATATTGATGCCCTTCAAAGCCGAAACCTCGTAAGTTGCATATCCTATTTTTTCGTAAATTTCTTTAAAATCCTGCAGAATTTCTAAACCTTCTTTGCTAAACAAATCCAGTTTGTTAAATACCAAAACCGTAGGTACATCGTAAGCTTCGGCAGTTACCAAAAACCTGTCTATAAAACCTAAAGATGTTCTTGGAGAGGCCAGCGTTACTATCAAAATAGCCATATCTAAGTTTGCAGCCAAAATTTGAGCCTGCTTACTTAGGTTAATCGACTTGCGGATAATATAATTTTTACGTGGCAATAATTCATTAATCAAGCCCTGTTTGCTACCTTTTTCGAGGTCGAATTTTACCCGGTCGCCCACTGCAATTGGGTTTGTAGTTTTAATGCCTTTAATTCTGAATTTCCCTACAATACGGCAGTCATAACGTTCGCCATCATCGGCCAAAACATTGTACCAGCTCCCCGTAGATTTAATAATTAAGCCCTGCATATTTTGCAACAAAGGTATGAAAAGGATGGAAGATGTAAGAAGTAAAAATAGAAGGCGAATTTATAAAGATTTGAAAAGCAAAACCTGTGTTTCATTTTAACGTTCTCCCTGCTTTCTGCTTTATTCCGCTGCGCTCCATGCTCGCGTCAATCAGGTTTAAAGACTAAAGGTGTTGCACAAAATCCTTTCCAATTCGTCAATATGAACCTTTCGAAAAGTAACAATTCAAGCGCTAATAATTTATGCATATAAATTATGGAATTGCACAAAATTTACCAATATTTAATAATATTCAAAACCTGTCAATCGACATTTCGTCATTGCGAGGTACGAAGCAATCCCTACAACTTTGGGTTTGATTTGCGACTGCTCGAAGATTGCTTCGTGCCTCGCAATGACGAGCGTACCTTTTAACCTGACAGACATAGAAATATTTTTTGTTCATCTCTCGAAGTAGATTGCACCCAGCCCTGCAGTCACACCTCTTTGAAAAAACGATGGCAGCAAAAATCCGTACCCCTAAAACCCACATTAGTTTTCAGTTCAAAAAATGCTAGCATTCAATCTAATTAAACGTTTTATTAAAACAATTTTAAATAAAATTAAAAATTGTTTGCATTTAAGAAAAATAATCTGCTACTTTACAGTGTACAAAATACACCATTAGCGAATGATTTTTAACACTTCAATTATTACAACGATTATTATTACCACCGGGATAAACCAGCGGGGCTAATTTGTTGTAAGTTGAATTAACATAAAAACACAGAAAGCGTCCCGATACAAATCGGGACGCTTTTTTTTTAACTCTTAAACCGAAACTGATTGAAAATTTAAGCTCATAGTAAATTAAAAGCCTTAAAAATAAATCAGTTAAAAACTATATAAAATAATGAAAGTATTAAAATTCGGCGGCACATCCGTAGGTTCGGCCGAGAACATTAAAACGCTGCTGAGCATAGTAGCCAAAGAAAAATTACAGAGCAATCCGGTAGTTGTATTATCGGCAATGAGTGGCGTAACCAATTTGCTAACCGATATGGCCGAAAAAGCCGAGCGTGGCGAAGATTACGATGCTGGCATTAAGGACATTGAGGCGAAACACTTCGCAGTTATCCGTTCGCTTTTGCCGGCAGCAGCCCAAAATCCGGTTTTTACGCGTTTAAAAATCTTCTTTAACGAACTAGAAGATTTATTACAGGCCGTAACCAATCTCCGCGAACTGAGCTTGCAAACTAAAGATCAGATTTTAAGCTACGGCGAACGTTGCTCCTCTTTCATGATTGCGCACATTGCATCGCAACAATTTAATAATGCATTATACGTAAATGGTGCTGAATTAATTAAAACCGATAGCAATTTTGGGCAGGCAAAAGTAGATACAGAATTAACTGAAATGTTGATTAATAACTTCTATCAGGCCAATAAGAGCAATGTTTTATTTGTTACCGGTTTTATTTCGAGCAATGCAGCTGGTCGCGTAACTACTTTAGGTCGCGGCGGTTCTGACTACACTGCAGCCGTTTGGGGCGCAGCTTTAAATGCAGAGGAAATTGAAATCTGGACAGATGTTAACGGTATGATGACCGCCGATCCACGCATCGTTAAAAAAGCATTTTCATTACCAGAATTGAGCTATACCGAAGCGATGGAATTAAGTTATTTCGGGGCGAAAGTGATTTATCCGCCAACAATGATTCCGGCTTTCATGAAGAAAATTCCGATTGTTATCAAAAACACATTTCAGCCAGATTTTTCAGGAACATACATAAAAAGCGATGTTAAAGCATCGAGTTTACCAATAAAAGGAATCTCTTCTATCGACCATATCAGCATTATTAATCTAACCGGAAGCGGTATGGTTGGCAAAGCAGGTTTTAGTGGCAGATTGTTTTCACTACTCTCTAGGGAACAAATTAATGTGGTGTTGATTACGCAATCATCATCAGAACATAGTATCACTTTTGCTGTTAAACCAACCGATGCAAATCAGGCAATTGCACTGATTAAGAAAGAGTTTGAGCTTGAATTAGATGCCAATAAACTGGCTTTACCAGAGGTTGAAAATAATTTAGCCGTGTTAGCAATCGTAGGCGAAAACATGAAGCGCACACCAGGTATGAGCGGACGATTGTTCAATGCTTTGGGCAGAAATGGTATCAATGTCAGGGCAATTGCCCAAGGTTCATCAGAATATAACATTTCGGTCATCATCAGCGCAGGCGATTTATCAAAAGCAGTAAATGCCGTTCACGATGCTTTCTTCACCGACTTAAAACGCACCCTTAACATTTTCTGCCTTGGAACCGGAAATATTGGTAAAACATTATTTAACCAACTGAAAGAACAAATGCCATTTTTGGCAGCAAATAACGATTTGCAAGTGAAAGTTGCAGGCATTAGCAATACCCGTAAAATGATTTTTAATCCTGAAGGATTATCATTAGAAGATTGGGAAAATGAGCTAAATGATAAAGGCGAACAAGCAGATTTAGCTGTTTTTGTAGACCGCATGAAAACTTTAAACTTACCAAATTGCGTTTTTGTTGATAATACCGCAGCAGAAACACCAATCGAATTTTACCAGGGTATTTTTGAAAGTAGCATTTCAGTTGTTACTTGCAATAAAAAAGGAAACTCAGCAGATTTTGCGCAATACAAATCATTTAAAGATGCTGCCCGCAAATTTGGTGTAGATTTTTATTACGAAACCAATGTTGGCGCAGGTTTACCAATTATCCGAACGTTAAAAGAACTGATGATGAGTGGCGATAAAGTTGCCCGAATCGAAGCAATTTTATCGGGAACCATTTCTTATATCTTCAATAATTTTAAGGGCGATGCCGGATTTTACGAAACGGTTAAAGAAGCACAAGAGTTGGGTTACACCGAACCCGATCCGCGTGATGACTTAAATGGTAAAGATTTCATGCGTAAAATGTTAATTCTGGCAAGAGATGCGGGTTATCCTTTAGAAGCAGAAAATGTAAAAATTGATAATATTTTGCCAGATGCATGTTTAAACGCAACATCTGTTGAAGATTTTTATTCAGAATTACAGAAAAATGCAGCATATTTTGAGCATTTGAAAACCAAAGCGGCGAGCGACGGGAAAGTGTTACGCTACATTGGAAAACTGGAAGATGGCAATGTAGAAATTAGTCTTCAAATGGTTGATGACAGCCATCCTTTCTACATGCTTTCTGGAAGTGATAACATTATTTCTTTCACAACAGACAGGTATAAATCTCGTCCGCTGGTGGTTAAAGGACCAGGTGCAGGCGCAGAAGTGACGGCTGCAGGCGTTTTCGCAGATATTATAAATGTAGGTTCTTTAAGTTAAAAGCATAGATATTGTCATGCTGAGCTTGTCGAAGCATTTTAGGTAAAGGTCTTCGATAAACTCAGACTGACTGTTCTTATAAAATTAAACAGATACCAAAAAATTCAAAAAACAAGAAGATAAATTCTGAAGAGTTGACGTAAGGTTTTTAATCTTTAACCCTTCATCCTTATTCTAATTATGAAAGAAATAAAAGTTTTTGCTCCGGCAACGGTTGCAAACGTAGTTTGTGGTTTCGATGTATTGGGCTTTGCTGTAAATGAGCCTGGCGATGAAGTTGAGATGTGTTTAACCGAAACACCGGGTGTTGTCATCAAAAAAATTACTGGCGATGATGGCCGTTTACCTTTAGATGCGGCTAAGAATACCGTGAGTGCCAGCGTACAGCATTATTTGAAACACATTAACCGATTAGATATTGGCGTTGAAATTGAATTGCACAAAAAGATGCCAATTGGTAGCGGTTTAGGCTCTAGTTCGGCAAGCACGGTTGCGGGTTTATTTGCTATTAATAAGCTAATGGGCGATTTACTAACGCCAAAAGAGTTGGTTCCTTTTGCCATGAAAGGTGAAGAATTAGCTTGCGGTTACGGCCATGCAGATAACGTTGCTCCAGCAATTATGGGTGGCTTTGTTTTGGTTAGAAGTTACGAACCACTTGATGTAATTTCGCTCCCAGCCCCGGCCGGAATGTATGCAGCAATTGTTTATCCTGAAGTTGATGTACCTACAAAAGATGCCCGACAGATGATTCGCAGCAAGGTATTTTTAAAAGATGCAGTTACCCAATGGGGAAATGTTGCAGGCCTGGTAAGCGGATTATTTATGAATGATTTCGACCTTATCGGCCGAAGCATGAAAGATGTTTTGGTTGAACCAACGCGTTCTATTTTAATTCCTGGATTTGATGAGATGAAAAATCTGGCAATGGAAAACGGCGCTATTGGTTTTGGTATTTCAGGTTCAGGACCATCGGTTTTTGCCTTAACAAAAGATGAAGAAACGGCAAAAAAAATAACCAAAGCACAACAACAACATCTACATAAAATTAATATTAACAGCAAAGCTTTTGTTTCTTCGGTTAACGCCGAAGGACCGAGAGTTATTTAAGTGATACGTTATAAGTTTGCTAGTTCAAAACTTATAACGTATTACTTATTACCTACAACTTAAACCATGAAATTGTACTCAACCAACAATAAAAACCTAAGCGTTTCTTTTAAAGAGGCTGTTTTTAATAGCATGCCGCAAGATAAGGGCTTATATATGCCTGTAGAAATTCCTCAGCTTGATGCGGATTTTATAGAACATATTGAAAAATATACCTTGCCTGAAATTGCAAATAAAGTTGCTTCGGCATTATTAAAAGATGAAATTCCTGCTGATGATTTAAAAGCATTAATTGATGATGCTATTAATTTTGATGCGCCTGCGGTAAAACTAGATGAAAAAACTTTTGTGTTGGAGCTTTTCCACGGACCATCATTAGCATTTAAGGATTTTGGTGCTCGTTTTATGAGTCGCGTAATGGCATATTTTCTAAAAGATGGCGAACAGCTTCTAGATGTTTTAGTGGCTACATCCGGCGATACTGGAGGTGCAGTGGCCTTAGGTTTTTTAGGTGTAACAAATACCAGAGTTACCATTCTTTATCCAGAGGGAAAAGTAAGCCCGATACAGGAACTACAACTAACTACTAACGGACAAAATATTAGAGCCATTGAAGTAAAAGGAACTTTTGATGATTGCCAGGCCTTGGTTAAACAAGCTTTTGCCGATAAAGACCTGAACGCGAAATTCCGTTTAACTTCTGCTAATTCAATAAATATTTCTAGATTAATTCCGCAAACCTTCTATTACTTTAACACTTATGCGCAGTTAAAAAAGCAAGGATTAATTGATTTAATTTTCTCCGTTCCGAGTGGAAATTTTGGAAACATTGGTGCTGGTTTATTGGCCTACAAATTAGGCTTACCAGTGAAACAATTTATTGCTGCAACCAATATTAACGATACCGTTCCCCGCTTTTTAGAATCAGGTGTTTATGAAACAAAACCATCAACACAAACCTATTCAAATGCAATGGATGTTGGTGCACCAAGCAACTGGGTTCGTATTATGGATTTATTTGATAACGATGTTGAAGCATTAAAAAACATAATTACTTCTTATCGTTTTAATGATGAAGAAACACTTGCAGGCATCAAAGAGATAGATGCTAAATTTGATTATGTAGCTTGTCCGCACACGGCAATTGCCTACTTAGCCATTAAAAAATTTAGAAAGGAAAATCCTGAAGATAAAAGTGCAGCGGTATTTTTATCTACTGCACATGCCTGCAAATTTCCAGATATTTTCCCTGTAGATATTGCTGCTAAAATAGAAATTCCAAAACAGGTTAAAGCGCTACAGAGCAAAGCACATCATGCAGATAAATTAGGTGCTGATTTTGAAGGATTTAAAAGTTATTTGTTAAAGAATGCAGATTAAAACAGAATCATTAAGAGCGGTGGTAATTTAAATTCTGAAAGTCTCAGCATTACATAAAATTATATCCAAACTCTTAAGGTTTTCAAAAAATAGGAAACAATTTATTTATTTTGGATGTATCCTATTATAAACATTCTAGCCGATGATTGTTAAAGAAGTTCAAGATGCAAGTGCAGAATTATGGGAAAATGCGTTACCGCATATCTCTATAGATTGTGTGGTTTTTGGCTTTCATAATAACAGTTTAAATGTGCTAATGCCAAAGCTAAAAGGCGAACAAAGCTGGATGCTTCCTGGTGGCTATGTTTACAAAGATGAATCAATTGATGATGCGGCGAAACGTATACTTTTTGAAAGAACCGGAGCCGATAAAGTTTTTTTAAATGCCTTTGGCGTATTTGGAAACCTGAACCGTTCAGAGGATTATTTTAAAGACTATCCAGATAATTTATGGCATAAGCAACGCTTCATAACCTTGGGCTATTATGCCTTGGTAAATCACAATGATGTTAATCCTGTAACTGATGTTTATTCGGATTCTTGTGAATGGATTTCTATCGAAAACATTCCAAACTTGGTGATGGATCATAAGAATATCCTACAAAAAGCTTTGCAAGCTTTGCGAGAACAAATAAGCCACAAACCGATAGGATATAATTTACTTCCTGAAACCTTTACCATGCCTGAACTACAGGCTTTGTATGAAACCATTCTTGGTCAGAAATTAAACAGAGGTAATTTCTACCGCAAAATTATGCGCTATAATATTTTGGTTAAACTCGATGAACCTAGAAAAGGTGGCGCACATAAGGCACCAAATCTTTATCGTTTTGATAAAGAGAATTATAAAAAAGCATTGAATGAAATAAATTGGTAAAGCATAAAAAAGCCGGAATTTCTTCCGGCTGATTCCTATCATTACTACTCACCTTTTTGTGTTTTTAATAATTGCAATTCGCGTTTAAGATCGTCAATTTGCTGTTGTTGTTCTTTTATACTTCCAACCAAAAGCGGGATTAAACGTTCGTAATCTACCTTAGTCATCGTAGCAGAATTAAAAGCATTTTTACCTGCCGCGTATTGTTTTGCCTGCACTGCAACTACTGATGGCACGGCCGCTTTGGCATCTGAACCAACAAATCCATATTGTGGTGTTGATGGAAGTTTCAACTTTTCGGCCCATGCTTTATCGTAATTAAAACTTACCGGCTGTAATTTAGAAACCATTTCTAAAGAGTTGTTTAGAGGCTTAACATTGTTTTGTACAACTTCTTGTGCACTAAGAGAAAATGATGCGGCTACAAAAAATACCGCGAGTGAAATTGCTCGTTTCATATTATGATATAATTAAATTAAAAAAAAATGAATGATGCCTAAACTGTTTTTTAGGCAGAGAAAAAAGATTTGTTTACGAAAAAACTATCTTTAAATAGATGGTGGAGGCGTTAAAACCTCAATAGAGTGGGCTAAAACAAAGGAATCTCCAGAAACCGGTAATTTCTCCGGTGATGCTGAAAATACCTGAAAGGAAGAATTAGCGAAAAGTTGATCATCAAAGTATTCACTTTCAATTTTCTTCTCTTCTTTTTCAGAATCATCAGCTAGTGCTGTGTATTCAATAGTTGAGGTAGAAAATTTTAAATACGACATCACATTGCTCACCTTAAAAAATAAGGTTAGTGTTACGCAAATAATTAAAACATATTTAAAATTTATAAACTTCATTCTTACAAAGATAAGTTGTATAAATTGTTTAACAAAAAAGCTAAGATCAATGTTTTGTAATTTTCCCAAAAGCGTAGAAAGCCTTTGGCAAAAACACTTAAATTTTAAAAAATCGCTTTTGCAATTTGCTTAGTTTGCTCTGGCCTGCCCATGGTATAAAAATGCAACACTGGAACACCAAAATCGATTAGCTCCTTACATTGCTTAATCATGGCTTCTGTACCAATTTCTTTTGCTTCAGCATTGCTTTTTGCATGAGATAATGCGTCCGTAAGTTCATCGGGTAAATCGATATGGAAAATTTTTGGCAACACATTTAATTGCGTTAATGTGCTTATCGGTTTTAAACCCGGTATAATCGGTACATTAATATCGTTCTCCCGGCATTTTTTTACGAAGTCGAAATACTTCTGATTATCAAAAAACATTTGGGTTACGATAAACTCAGCACCCATATCTACCTTTTTTTTCAAAAATTTAAAATCTGCATTTAAATTCGGAGCTTCAAAATGCTTTTCTGGATATCCGGCAACGCCGATACAAAAATCGCTTTTGAAAGTTTCTACATCTTCATGCAAAAATTTGCCTTCGTTGTGATTTTTGATGTGCTCGATTAAATCTGTAGCGTAGCAATGGCCACCTTTAGTTGGCACAAAAGAATGATCGGCGGCACGGGCATCTCCACGTAAGGCCAAAACATTATCAATACCCAAAAACTGCAGATCGATTAATGCATTTTCTGTTTCTTCTTTAGTAAAACCGCCGCAAATTAAATGCGGAACGGCATCAATTTTATATTTATGAATGATTGCTGCACAAATGGCTATCGTTCCCGGACGTTTGCGGTAAGAAACTTTTTGCAATAAACCATTTTCCTGCTCTTTGTAAATGTAATCTTCGCGTAAAGAAGTTACATCAATAAACGGTGGATTAAATTCCAATAAAGGATCAATCGCATCGTAAATCCATTGTATACTTTGTCCTTTAATCGGCGGTAAGAGTTCGAATGAGAATAAGGTTTTACCTTTTGCCTCTTGAATATGTTGCGTAATTTTCATTTAGTACTTAGTATAAAGTATTGAGTATTATGATTAGAGGCTTAAACTTCTTTGCAATCCACTTATCATTTTTTGTATTTCGTTTATTTGAATTATTGTTCTATCATAATTGATTTTATCAATATATCCGAACTCGAAAGCTAATATTATCTGCGTTTCTAATTCAAATGCAGAGCCTAAACTTATGCTTAAAAACCGATTGAATTCTTTAGCTGATGCTCTACCACAGCCTTCTGCAATATCTGATGGTATCGATATAGCCGAGCGGGTTATTTGAGATGTTAAAGAATATCTTTCTTCTGCAGGAAAAGTTCTGGTGAGCTGAAATACCGATTTCGATATTTGAATTCCCATTTTCCAAACTTTAAGATCTCTGAAATTATGCATCTTGTCTAATTACTTTACACTAAGTACTAAATACCAAAAAACTAATATGCCAAATTCGGGCTCAACCATCGCTCTGCTTCTTCCAACTCCATACCTTTTCTTTTGGCATACTCCTCTACTTGGTCTTTAGTTATTTTACCTAAACCAAAATATCTCGATTCTGGGTTTGCAAAGTAAAATCCGCTAACGGCAGCTGTTGGGTACATGGCATAACTTTCTGTTAAACGAAGACCTATTTCTTCTTCAGCATTTAGCAAGGCGAATAAAGTACCTTTTTCGGTATGCTCGGGGCAAGCCGGGTAACCTGGCGCCGGACGAATACCTGCATATTCTTCCTTAATTAAAGCTTGATTATTTAAATCTTCGTCTTTTGCATAACCCCAAAATTCTTTACGAACACGCTCATGCATGCGCTCTGCAAAAGCTTCTGCTAAACGATCGGCCAAGGCTTTCGCCATGATGCTGTTATAATCGTCGTGTTTTGATTCAAATTCTTCAACCAAAGCATCTATACCAATCCCTGTTGTAACTGCAAAACCACCAAAATAATCCTGTATGCCCGATTCTTTCGGAGCAATAAAGTCTGATAAAGCGTAATACGGCTGCCCGTCAACTTTTTCGGCCTGCTGGCGAAGCGTGTGAATAGTGGTGGAATTTTCCGTTCCATTTTCCATTTTCCCGCTAACATCCAAAACAATATCATCGCCAACTGCATTTGCCGGCCAGAAACCAATTACGCCTCTCGCTGTTAGTAATTTTTCATCAAGAATACGTTTCAACAATACTTGTGCATCATAAAAAAGTTTTTTGGCTTCATCACCAACATTTTTATCGTCAAAAATCTTCGGATAACTTCCGCGTAATTCCCAGGTATGGAAAAAGGGCGTCCAATCAATGTATGGTACTAATTCTTCTAAAGGATAATTATCAAAAACCTTTGTACCGGTAAACGCCGGAATAGGAAGTTCAGCTTTAAAATCTATCTTAAATTTATTTGCTCTAGCTTCTTCTAAAGTTTTAAAACGTTTATCAGAACGTTTGTTTAAATGTGCTTCACGAGCCTTATCGTATTCAGCTTTGATGCCTGCAATATAGTCATCCCGGGTTTCCGGATTCATTAAAGTGCTGCAAACCGTAACACTTCTTGAGGCATCCAGAACGTGTATAGCCGGACCAGAATAGTTCGGAGCAACCTTAACCGCAGCATGAATTCGGGAAGTTGTTGCGCCACCAATAATTAAAGGGATAGTGAAATTTTCACGCTCCATTTCTTTGGCGAAATGTACCATTTCATCCAAAGAAGGCGTAATTAACCCACTTAAACCAATAATATCTGCATTAATTTCTTTTGCTTTTTTGATGATGTCTTGTGCCGGAACCATCACGCCCATATCTACAATTTCGAAGTTGTTACAAGCCAGTACAACACCAACAATGTTTTTTCCAATGTCATGAACATCTCCCTTAACGGTTGCCATCAAAACTTTACCGGCCGATGAACTTTGGTTTTGATCCGGATTATCTAATTTTTCTTGCTCGATAAAAGGCAATAAATAAGCAACAGCTTTTTTCATTACCCTTGCTGATTTTACAACCTGCGGCAAAAACATTTTACCGGCACCAAATAAATCGCCCACAATGTTCATCCCATCCATTAACGGGCCTTCAATTACCTGAATCGGGCGAGCGTATTTCTGACGGGCTTCTTCAACATCATCATCCAAATACTCTACAATTCCCTTAACCAAAGAATGTGAAAGGCGTTCTTCAACCGTTCCTTTTCTCCACTCCTCATCTTTAACAAGTTCTTTACCTTTTGATTTTACAGTATCTGCATATTCAACCAATCGCTCTGTAGCATCTTCCCTTCTGTTTAAAAGCACGTCCTCTACACGTTCTAATAATTCTGGTGGAATTTCCTGATAAACTTCGAGCATGCCGGCATTTACGATTCCCATATCTAAACCCGCCTGAATGGCATGGTATAAAAATGCAGAGTGCATCGCTTCTCGAACGACATTATTTCCTCTAAATGAGAAAGAAATATTAGAAACACCGCCGCTTACTTTAGCATGAGGAAGGTTTTCTTTTATCCACCTTGTGGCATTTATAAAATCAACAGCGTAGTTGTTATGCTCTTCTAAACCCGTTGCTACCGTTAAAATATTCGGGTCGAAAATAATATCTTCCGGTGGGAAACCGATTTCGTTAACTAAAATATCATAGCTACGCTTGCAAATTTCTTTTCTACGCTCGTAATTATCGGCCTGACCTTGTTCATCGAAAGCCATTACTACAACGGCAGCGCCGAATTGCATAATTTTACGGGCGCTTTCTTTAAACTTATCTTCGCCTTCTTTAAGTGAAATTGAATTTACAATCCCTTTACCTTGCAAACATTTCAAGCCATTTTCTATAACCGACCATTTAGATGAATCGACCATAATCGGAAGCTTTGCAATATCAGGTTCTGAAGCAATAAGGTTTAAAAATTTCGACATGGCAGCTTCTGAATCAAGCATGCCTTCGTCCATATTTACATCGATTATCTGAGCGCCACCTTCAACCTGTTGCAGTGCAACTGCTAATGCTGCTTCATAATCGCCACCTAAAATAAGTTTTGAAAATTTAGGCGAGCCTGTGATATTGGTTCTTTCCCCAACATTTACAAAAATACTATCAGGTGTTATGGTTACCGGCTCTAAGCCACTCAAACGCATAAATGGTTCAATAGCTGGGATTTTGCGTGGCGCTGCCTTTTTTGCATTTTTTGCGATGCAGCCAATATGGTCTGGCGTGGTACCGCAACAACCACCAACAATATTAACAAAACCCGACTGGATAAAATCATCTACCAAATGAGCGGTTTCATGCGGTTGCTCATCGTAAGCGCCAAACTCGTTTGGTAAGCCTGCATTTGGATAAGCAGAAACATAACAACCAGCTTTTGTAGCTAATTCTTCAATATGCGGACGCATTTCTTTTGCACCCAAAGCACAGTTGAAACCAATACTCAAAGGTTTTGCATGCATAACCGAGTTTAAAAAAGCCTCGGCTGTTTGACCGGATAATGTTCTGCCAGAAGCATCGGTAATGGTTCCCGAAATCATAATTTCGAGCTTACGACCGATAACTTCTTCGTATTTTTTAATGGCCACAATTGCCACCTTTGCATTTAAAGTATCAAAAATGGTTTCAATAAGCAATACATCCGAACCACCATCTACCAAACCACGAACCTGCTCGTAATAGGCTTCTTCCAATTCATCGAAATAGATAGCTCTATAACCTGGGTCGTTAACATTTGGCGACATAGAAAGCGTACGATTGGTTGGACCAATAGCACCTGCAACAAAACATTTGCGGTCTGGGTTTTCAGCCATAAATTCTAACGCAGCTTCTTTAGCAACCCGAGCACCCTCAAAACTTAATTCGTACGACAAATCTTCCATCTGGTAATCTGCCATAGAAATCCTTTGCGTACTAAAGGTATTGGTTTCGATAATATCGGCACCTGCTTTTAAATATTCCAGGTGAATGGCCTTAATAATATCCGGACGAGTTATGTTAAGCAAATCGTTATTGCCCTTAACATCACAAGGATGATCCTTAAAACGCTCCCCTCTAAAATCCTCTTCAGTTAACGTATAACGCTGAATCATGGTACCCATCGCACCATCAATTACCAAAATACGTTTCTCTAGTTCTTCTCTTATACTCATTTGTTGTTTCTAGTAGCAAGTAGTTAGTATCGAGTATCAAGATTCCCAGACATCAATCTAACTGCAGATAATTAGCACAAAATATAGACGTGCGTCTTGATACTTGATACTTTATACCTGATACTTAAAGCTTATTTAAAAAGTTGGCAGATTGATTTACCTTCTTAACTTATCTTCTCTCGCCACTGCTGAGATTAGAATTTAGCACCTTGTGTGGGCACAGGTTGCTAAGACATCGTTGGGTCTAATCCCTCCGTCTTTCTTAATAAGCATACAAAAATGCAACAAAGCAACATCAATTCCAAAAATTATCGCCTTGAAGCCAAATAAAATTACAAAGGCCACGCAAAATTGCGCAGCCTTTAAAATATTGTTCTGTTACAAGTTATTTTCTGCTTCCAAAAATACGAAGTAAGAAAAGGAAAATGTTTAAAAAATCCAGATATAAAGATAAGGCTGCTACGATGGCCATTTTCTTAGATTCTACTTGTAAAACCTGTTCGCCGTTTGCTTCGATACCTTCACCAATTCTTTTAATTTTTTGAACATCATAAGCGGTTAAAGCGGTAAAAATTGCGATACCGATGAAAGCCATAAACAAGCTAAATTGCTCACTTTGGATAAACATATTTACCAAACTAGCAATTACCAAAGCAATTACACCAACCATTAAAATCGGACCGAATTTGCTTAAATCGATGTTAGTCGTGTAACCCATTACCGCCATAATACCAAAAATGCCAGCTGCACCTGCAAAGCAGCTTACAACTGAACCAGATGTATAGGCCAATAAAATAAAGCTTAAGCTAATGCCCGTTAAAACAGAATAAAGCACAAATACACCAATTAATGAAGTATATGAAAGCTTGCTCAAACCAAATCCCATTAATAAAACTAAACCAAGTGGTGCAAACATTGCGATGTAACCGAAAATAGACATACCAACTTTTCCTGTTGATGGATTAACAGTTAATAAATATTGCATCAATTGCTCGTTCTGACTAAATAGGTAAGCCGCAATTGTTGAGAGACTAAGTGCTACAAACATCCAGGTAAATACGTTTGCAAAGAATTTTTTAGAAACAGAGCCTTGTTGTACAAAAACGCTGTTATCTTGATATTGATAATTTTGTTGTTCCATTTTTTATTTTGTGTATTTAAATTATATAAAAATAGATATTTTAATTCAATCTTTTTGTCAGCAACTCTTCAACTTTTTTAAAGAATTGTAACGGTTTTAGTGTACGCCAAGGCATTTCATCAAAGGAGCCACCAAAGTTTATGTAATAATCGATGCTGTTATCCTTAAACTCCCGGATTACATGCTCCTGAAAATTTATGCCCACAATCCACCCATCTTCAACCTCCTGAAACCATTCCTCATAATAACTATCATCAGATGAATGAAAATTGAGTACATTTTCTCCTATAAGGATGAATTTATTAATGCCTTCATCCATCATTAATTCCAAAATATCGCGTTTAAGCAACATGATGTCATTATTTATAGCGTCGTTCCATTCTCCAATAAATTCAATAATGGCATAACTTCTATCATAATCAACAAAAAGCACTTTCATGTATAAGGTATTCGAACCAAATTCATCCCATTGGGGATGTAAAAGAAAATTGTAAATCTGCTTATCGAAGTATAGCTCAGAATATTCTGTATTGTAAAACGGCGAACGTTCATCTTCTGCCGAGATATACTCATCCCTCCATTGATAATACGGCTCTATCTCGTGCATTTCTTAAATTTTTGATTTAAAGATTTACGATTTTAGATTGAAAAATCGTAAATCAGTTTATTTGAAATTGGGTTGCAGCAACCGTAAGTCGTAAATCTACAATCATAAATTCAATTGCCCTGCTTCTACCGCTTTACGAACGCTGCCATAACGATTTAACAAATCTGCTGCTTCATCATAATTAATGTGCAACTCATCAGCAACCATTTGCGTTCCGCGATCAACCAGTTTATTATTGGTTAACTGCATATCTACCATTTTGTTTCCAACAACACGTCCAAGCTGAACCATAACGGTGGTACTCAGCATGTTTAAAACTAATTTTTGTGCCGTGCCTGATTTCATCCTTGTAGAACCCGTAACAAATTCAGGTCCAACTACAACTTCTACCGGAAAATCTGATTCAGCAGCTATTGGTCCGCCGGTGTTACAAACGATACAACCGGTTAAAACGCCAATTTTGCGGGCTGTATTTAAACCACCGATAACGTAAGGCGTTGTGCCTGAAGCTGCTAAACCAACTAAACAATCTTTCTCGTTAATATCGAATTCCTGCAAATCTTTCCAGGCTTGTTCTGCATCATCTTCTGCAAACTCTACGGCTTTTCTAATTGCCGTATCGCCACCGGCAATAATACCAACTACCCAATCGAAAGGCACACCATAAGTTGGCGGGCATTCTGAGGCATCAACCACACCCAAACGGCCACTGGTACCTGCACCAATATAAAAAAGGCGACCGCCTTTTTTCATTCTTTCAGCTACTGCCGAAGTTAATTTTTCTATCTGAGGCAAAGATTTCTCCACTGCAAAAGCAACAGTTTTATCTTCATTATTAATGCCCTGAAGAACCTCCAAAACCGACATTTTTTCGATGTCGTTGTATTTTGATTCTTGCTCGGTAACTCTATCCATAAATTTAATTTTGATAAAATTCGGTAAATTCTTTCTAAAAACTAATCAAAAAAACAAAAATATGTGTCACAAAAATTTAGCAAACACTTAACTAAAGTTATTTAATGTTAAAAATGATAAACAAAAGATGATAAAAATGCGTTAAAAAATTAATCAAACCGCTTATTTTCATAAATTTGTAGCAACGCTAATGAAAAAAAACTCCCGTAATAATGCCTTAATTGCCATAAGCTATTCTGTAATTTTAATAGTAGGTATGGTTTTGGGTATTAAGTTTATCAAAGACCAGGGATATGGCGTTCAAAAACCTACAAAACTAGCCGCAAACTCCGAAAAACTTGAAGAGATTCTGCACATCATCAACGGAAATTATGTAGATGATATCAATACAGATTCTTTACAGAATTTACCTATCGACAGCGTTTTACACCAACTTGATCCGCATAGCGTTTACCTGCCACCTACAAATGCGCAAAATATGCAGGAAGATTTGGAAGGAAATTTTGAAGGTGTTGGATTGGAATACTACATGCTTAACGACACCATGATGGTAACGGGCGTTATTAAAGATGGACCAGCTTACCAGGCAGGCATAAAACTTGGCGATAAAATTTTAAGCATAGATTCTACCGTTGTTAGCGGCAAAAACTTACCCAAAGATCAATTAGCCGGTCGTTTTAAAGGCAAAGCCGGAAGTGGTGTTAATGTTTTATTACAGCATAGCGGAAACCAGCTACCAAACCGCGTAATGGTAACCAGAGGAAAAGTTAACATTAGTAGTGTTGATGCCGCATACATGATTAATAGCGAAACTGGCTATGTTCGCATTAGTAAATTTGGCGCCAATACAGATAATGATTTTTCTGTAGCTGCCAATAATTTAAAGGCCAGAGGCATGAAAAAGCTAATACTCGACTTACGCGATAACGGAGGTGGATATTTTAGTGCGGCAACAGGTTTAGCCGACCAGTTTTTAGGCGAAAATAAACTGATTGTTTACACGCAAGGCAAGCACGAACCACGTACCGATTATTTCTCCACAGGCAGTGGCGCTTTTCAGCAAGGAAAATTAGCTGTTTTAATTAATGAAAACACCGCATCGGCGAGTGAAATTGTTGCAGGTGCTATCCAGGATTTAGGCAGAGGTGTTATTGTTGGTCGCCGTTCTTTTGGTAAAGGATTGGTGCAAGAGCAATTTGCATTTGAAGATGGTTCGGCATTAAACCTTACCATTGCAAGGTACTATACACCTTCTGGTAAGAGTATCCAAAAATCTTACAAAAAAGGTTACGATGCTTACAAACATGAATTAGATGAACGCTTAAACGACGGCGAACTTACCGGAGATTTAACTTCGTTTAAAGATTCTCTCGAAAAAAATAACGGCGTAAATGTTTCGCAAAGAAAACCAAAAACTGTTGGCGGCATACAGCCTGATGTTTTTGTAAAACTCGACACTACAGGTTACAATAAATTCTACAACACTTTGGTAAGCAAAAAAGTGCTTTCTGATTATGTGTTTAATATTTTAACAACAAAATATAGTTCCACATACATCGAACAGAATATCAATACCTTTAACCTTAACGATTTAGATTTTAAAGATTTTATCGGTTTTCTGCAGCGTAAAAATGTGCAAATAGACCGTTTTCAACTCTACAATTCTAAAGGTTTAATTTTAAATGATTTGAAAGCATTACTTTGCAGATACTATTTAGGCGATGTTGGCTATTATAGAGCTGCAAACCAAAACGATAATGTAGTTAAACAAGCCTTAAACAGCTTGCAGTAAATAAAATTCCAGGCATTACTCATGACACTTGAAACAGACAGATTGATTTTGCATCCCTTAACTCATAACCAACTTTTAAAATACGTTAGAAATGATAATTCGTTAGAAAACGAGCTTAAGCTTAAGCATGGCCATAACGTAATTTCTGATGAATTGCAAGAAGCCATTCGCGAAACCATTTTGCCAAACGTAATAGATGCTAACAAGAACTATTTGTATAATACTTTATGGTCAATCATATCAAAAGATGATGAGAAATTGGTTGGCGATATATGTTTTGTTGGCGAACCCGATGCCAATGGAGAAATTGAAATTGGTTATGGAACCTATGAACAATTTAGAAACAAAGGTTATATGACCGAAGCCGTTGGCAGATTAATTAGATGGGCAGCAACGCAACCTGAAGTAAAAATCATAACTGCATCTACAGAAATCGATAATGTAGCTTCCTACTCCGTTTTAGAAAAAAATAATTTTGTAAAAATTGCCGAAGGCGAAGGCATGTTTACCTGGAAACTAAATTTAAGATAACCTATGAAATCAGTATTATCTGCAATGCTTTGCCTGATATTTTCGAGTGTTTTTGCCCAAAACCCAAAACTAAAAATTGAAAAACTAGCGCCCAATTTATACAAATACACCTCATATAACACTTACAAAGGAGATATTGTAGATGCGAATGCCATTTACCTGGTAACAAAGCAAGGCGTTGTGGTAATAGATGCACCCTGGGATGCTACACAGTTTCAACCGTTTTTGGATAGCATAAAGGCAAAGCATAATCAAAAAGTGGTATTGGCCATCGCAACGCATTCGCACGATGACAGATCCGGAGGATTAGGGTTTTTTAAAGCCAAAGGAATTAAAACTTACGCTACAGTTAAAACCAATAAAATACTAGCTGCAACAAATAAACCCACCGCTCAATTTACCTTTAATGGCGATACAACTTTTAATGTTGGCGGTTACAAAATCCAGACATTTTTTCCCGGCGAAGGGCATACTAAAGATAATATTGTGGTTTGGTTTGATAAAGCTAATTTATTGTACGGCGGTTGCTTTGTAAAAAGTATCGATTCAGAAGATTTAGGTTATATCGGTGAAGCAAATGTTAAACAATGGCCTCAGAGTTTAAAAAACCTGCAGAATAAATTTCCTGCTGCAAAGATTTTAATTCCGGGTCATGGAGATGGAAATACACCAAAAGCCATCAATCATTCGCTACAATTACTAAAAGCTGCGGCAGCTAAACCCTAATTTCGAACAAGCTTAAACTTATGCCTTCATAATGCTTCGGCAAACCATCAGTTTTTTCCATAGTTACCACACCGGCATAGTCAAAACCGCAAGCAGTGTAATATTCCAAAAGCTTTTCATTATCGGCCCAGGTATCCATTCTAATAAAAGCAATATTATTTCCGGCTGCAAAACCTTTAGCCCATTTAATAATTTCTTTTACGAAAGCATATCCTCTAAAATCAGGATGTGTAACTATTCTGTGGATGTAAATGGAATCTTTATCCCGCTCGCCCCAAATTAATTTATCATCAAAAGTTACTGCAAAAATGCAGGCAACCACTCCATCAACTAAAATTTTGTATTGTCGGTTTTCGGCAATTTCAGTTTCTACCAAATCCCTGCTGAAACCTTGCCAATGTTTATTAAAAACCTTTTTCTGGTGGGCAACGGCCATATCGTAAAACTCAAAAATTTTATCAATATCCTTAGCTGTGCTGTTCTTAACTTCAATTTGCATGATGTAAAATTATGTTTTTTACCACTGAAACATGGAATACGCGGAGGATTTTATAACAAATTATCAAATCGCCGTTATTCTGCCTATGCGGGAAACGGAAAGCAATTGAAATAAAATTTTCAATAATTTGGATGATTTAATTTTTTGAAGCGCAATTGCACTACATAAATTTACATTTCTTCCCGTTTTCCGTTTATACGCTTCGGGCGCTTCGCAGCCCTGCAGGGTATCACTTCAACCGGGGCTAAAAACTTCTGTAGTGTAAATATTTGTGGGTTTGTGGCGCAAAAACCAACACGAAATGTTATCAATTTAGGGAGAAAACAAATATTATCATCTTGAGTTTCCCAAAGCATCGATACAAGTTATCGAAGGATATATATTTTTCGTTTTTCGGTTGCAAGAAAGGTCTTCGACAGGCTCAGACTGACAACGGCTTTTTTAGAGTATGTGAAACTGAGGCAAGGGGTGGTTAACCTACCCCAAAAGCACATTACTTTGTAACTAAACCTGATTGACGTGGAAATCCCCCGATTTTTCTTCGGGGATTGAAACAAAAAAGCAGGGCTGCTTTCTCCTATGGAATGCGAACCCTGCTTTTCTAATTATTTTTAAAAACTCTTGCTTATTTCTGTCTAAAATAAATTTGAATCGGAACTCCAGAAAAATCGAAGTTTTCTCTTAATTTATTTTCGATGAAACGCTTGTACGGATCTTTAATGTACTGCGGCAAATTACAGAAGAAGGCAAACATTGGCGATGTTCCGTTAATTTGAGTAATGTATTTAACTTTAATGTGCTTGCCTTTTAGTGCCGGCGGCGGGAAAGCCTCGATTAATGGCAGCATTATATCATTTAATTTTGACGTCGGTATTTTTTTGCTACGGTTTTTATGAACTTCTAAAGCTGCTTCGATAGATTTAAAAATACGTTGTTTGTTTAAAACAGAAGTGAAAACGATAGGCACATCGGTAAATGGTTTGATGCGTTCTCTAATTTCATCTTCAAAAACCTTCATGGTTTTGGTGTTCTTTTCAATTAAATCCCACTTGTTTACCAAAATTACAATACCTTTTTTATTCTTTTCGGCCAGGTGGAAGATGTTAATATCCTGACTTTCGATACCTTCTTGGGCATCAATCATCAATACCACAACATCAGCCTCTTCTAAAGCTTTAATGGTACGCATTACCGAATAAAACTCAAGATTTTCTTTAACCTTAGTTTTTTTACGCAATCCGGCAGTATCAATTAACATAAATTCGTGACCGAATTGGTTGTAATGAATTTTAATTGAATCGCGTGTTGTACCGGCGTTTGCGGTTACAATATTGCGTTCTTTACCGATTAAAGCGTTTACCAAAGAAGATTTACCCACATTTGGGCGACCAGCGATGGTTACTTTCGGCAATTCATTTTCTTCTTCAGGCTCATCGTTAAAGCTTTTAATTACTTCATCCAACAACTCTCCGGTTCCAGAACCCGTCATTGAAGACAGGGGGTAAACTTCGCCTAAACCAAAACCATAAAAAGTATGAACTTCGTTGTATAAAGCGGTATTATCTACTTTGTTGGCGCAAACAAAAACAGGTTTTTTACTTCTGCGAAGTACCTGGGCAATATCATCATCTAAATCTGTGATACCGGTTGTAACATCAACCATAAAAATAAGCACACTTGCTTCTTCAATGGCAATCATTACCTGTTCGCGGATAGCGGCTTCGTAAACATCTTCTGAGTTTGCAACGTAACCACCTGTATCAATTACTGTAAATTGTTTGTCGGTCCACTCGCCTACACCATAATGCCTGTCGCGGGTTACGCCGCTCATATCATCAACAATTGCCTTCCGACTTTCTGTTAAACGATTAAATAGTGTACTTTTTCCTACGTTTGGCCTGCCTACGATGGCGATAATATTACTCATTGTATGTGTTATTGATAGTTAATGGCTTATAGTTAATGGTCGCGGTGTTTAGGCAAGCTGCTTAAACGATTGGGCTATCAGCCATTGACTATCAACTACTAACCGATTTATTTCGGGCTGCAAAGGTACGCTTAATTATCGTAACCAAAGCTCTTTAGGTAATTCTTTTTGCTTCTCCAATCGGGAATTACTTTAACAAACAGTTCTAAAAAAACTTTATTTCCTAAAAACTTCTCAATTTCGAGGCGGGCTTCGGTACCCACTTTTTTAAGCATTTTACCACCCGTACCAATTAAAATGTTTTTTTGCGAATCGCGTTCTACCACAACTTCGGCGCTTATTCTAACCATTAAATCACCTTCTTTACCAGAACGTAATTCTTCTTCTTTAAAGCTTTTTACAATAACTTCGGTACTGTATGGAATTTCTTTCTGGTAGTTTAAAAAGATTTTTTCGCGGATGATTTCGGACACGAAAAAACGCTCAGAACGATCGGTTAATTCTTCTTTATCGTAATATGGTGGATGTTCGGGCAGCATTTCCAGAACGCGTTCTAATAATCCATCAACATTATGTTTGTGCAAAGCAGAAATTGCATAAATGGCCACCGGGTTTAATTTTTCCTGCCAATAAGCAATTTTTTCATCCACCTGCTCTTGTAACGCTGTATCTATTTTGTTAATCAGTACAATTGTTGGAATGTCGCGTTTAATTAATTTATCTAAAACGTCGTCTTCATCGTGTGTTTCGTTAATGTCGGTCACAAATAAAAGCACATCAGCATCGGTTAAAGAACCATTAACAAAGCTCATCATACTTTCTTGCAAACTATATTTGGGCTTGATAATACCTGGAGTATCAGAAAAAACAATCTGATATTCTTCTTCATTTACTATACCTAAAATGCGGTGTCTTGTGGTTTGCGCTTTAGGTGTAATAATACTAAGTCGCTCGCCTACAAGCACATTCATCAAGGTTGATTTACCAACATTTGGCTTACCAATTATACTAACAAAACCTGCTTTATGTGCCATTAAAATATTTTTTAAAAAAAATTTGCACTACAAAGAAACGAATTATATCTTTGCATTCCAATTCGGAAACAGAGTTAAGGATTTAATTCAAGCTAAAAACGAGTTGTATATAATGCGGGGTGGAGTCCCGAAGTTTCGGGATTACGCTCGTTAGAGCTAATGCCGAATTAAAAACACCAAATATAATGCGGGGTGGAGCAGTTGGTAGCTCGTCGGGCTCATAACCCGAAGGTCGCACGTTCGAGTCGTGTCCCCGCTACCAAGTTGAATGGCGATTTTAGATTAATGATTGTATATTTTACCAATCGTAACACTTAAATCCGAAATCGCAAATCAAAATGGCCCGTTCGTCTAGGGGTTAGGACGCCAGATTTTCATTCTGGAAACAGGGGTTCGATTCCCCTACGGGCTACGAAGCTGCTTTACAAATGTAAAGCAGCTTTTTTCTTTAATACAAAAAGCACATGTAGAAAATATATTCCTAATTGTGCTAAGCAAGTCCTCCCTTTTATTTATTTTAGTATCCATGTTTAACTTTTAAAATCACCCTTTTTTTGAAATTATCACTATTTGTCATCATTTTTTTAATCAGTACGATTTGCTTTGCTCAATCGCCTAGCAAACACTCAATGGATAAAGCATATCTAATTGGAAGAGATATGACTGATGTTGACTCCAGTGATTTGATGATACAAAAACTATTAAAGCAAACCAGGGCACACCAATACCAACAAGGAACAGTTAACCTTTTTAATTTTAAGGTGCGTAAATCTTTATAATAGTGGCAAGTTCGATGAAGCACTTAAAACCATCCAAAAAATTGAGCCTGAAGTTAGAGCATTAAAAAATCCTGCAAGTCTTTCTCATCTCTTTGCATTAAAAGCGAATTGCTATGGAAATTTATTTTTCTTTAATAAGAGTAAAGAATATCTCTTAGAATCTGAAACTTATGCTAAAAAAATAGAAGAGAAGGATTTAAGGAATTTTAATTTAGGAAGAGTATATCGATTAAGGGCGGTGAATATTGAAAACAACAAAACCGTACCTGTTAACTTAGATTCGGTTTTATACTACCGAAAAAAAAGTTATAATATCCAGCAATTTATTTCAAATAAAAAATTGAAAAACGCATTGGTAATTGATGCTTCTTTACTTGGTACATTTTATCTCAACAAAGGCCAGCTTGATTCTGCGAAGCATTATTTTGAAGCATCAAATGCATTGGCTGAAAAACTAAAACTTCTTAAACTGAGCATAGAATCATTTCTGGGTTTAGGTCAGATTTACACAAAGCGAAATGAAACAGATAGTGCATTATTATATTATAAAACCGCATTAAAAATTGCCCAAAAGGGTAAAAGAGTAGGCAATATAAAAGCAAGCTATAGGTTAATTGCGCAGCTTTACGAAAAACTGGGCGATAAAGATAATGCTAAAAATTACGCAAGCATGTATGCAGCTATTACTGATAGTATTGCAGCTGCAAATAAAGTTTCTTCTCAGGTAACTGCAGAAATTATACTTGCTGAGAAAGAAACTCACCACGAAAAAAGCCGGATGACTTACGTTACGCTAATTGTGGCAGCTATTATTGCCGTAATTGCATCTATCCTGGCCTTCTTTCATCTGCGAAACAAGCATAGCAATTCAGTTAAAACCCATCAACAAGAAAAAACATTATTAAATAGGAAGTTTGAGGAATTGCAGGTAGATAAATTGAGCGAAGATGTGTTGAAAGAAATTAACAATCTTGTAAAAGACAACGACCCCTCATTTTATGCTAAATTTAAAGAGCATCACCCTGTTTTTATCTACAAGCTGACTAAACACTCCCCCGATATTCTATCATCAGATTTAGATTTATGCGCTAAGTTAAAACTCGGATTTAATACAAAAGAGATAGCATACTTTAGCAAAACATCTTTAAGAGCCGTAGAAAGCCGTAAATATAGAATCAGGAAAAAAATAGGTTTATCTACAGATGATGATTTAGCGACATGGATAGTTAATTTGTAGCTAAAGTATTTTAAAAACGAAGAGATAAAAAATTAGGCAAAAATACCGCAGAATAATGCCTTAATTTTAGATGGGAAATGTCTGATTACCTTCTTTAAATTTTATCTCAAATCTGGTATCATCTATACCATAGGTTTTTAGTTTGAAACTAAAATTATGATTTAGTAATATTTCCCGGACCAGAGTTAGGCCTATGCCCTGTCCGTCTTTCTTAGTTGTAAAAAACGGGCTAAATAACATGTCTTCATGCTCTGGCGATATGCCATTTCCTGAGTTAGAAATATCCAATCTATAATCTTCAAAATCTATATAGATTTTGACTATACCATTTTTTCCAATAGCCTCAACAGCATTTTTTACAATGTTAATTAACGCTTGCTCCATCTGTTCTACATCAGCAAGAATAAAAAAAGGTTTATCTGGAATATTAAATTTGAATTCGATATTTTTCTCCTGAAGTGTAAAATGCAGTAGTTCCGTTATCGAAATAAGCAAAGAAACCAAATCAATCTGCTTACGATTGGCTTTAGGTAGCTTAACTAAATCAGCAAAATTCCGCATAAAAATGCTCAAATTTTGATTTCGGTCGATAGCTACTTTCATCGCATTTTTTATCATTAACTCTTTATCGTTGGCCCACAAACTCTGTTGAGCCAATGCAGTATTCATTATCGAATTTACCGGACCAATTGTGTTGTTAACTTCATGTGCCATCATTCTGATAACCTTATTATAAACCCCTTTTTCGGCTGCAAAAATTTCGGCAGTTACTTCTTCCAACATAATAAATATGCGCTCAAAACCCCTATCCATAAATTTAGATTTTTGCACTTTATAGTTATGTAAGCCATCAATCCTAATCATTTTAGCAGTACCGGTTTGCATGTTGTGTATATGTGTTTCGAGCAATTCAGGATTTGTTTTCAAAATCGCCAATGCTTTAGGATTAATCTGTTTAATCTGTTTATCAAAATCGAGTGTAATAATCCCGGTTGGAGAAGTTTGAATCAGTTTTTCCAGAAAAAAATGCTGTTCTTCCTGTCGGGTTCGTTCTGCCCTTAATTCATCAATCATGCGGTTATAAACGCCAACCAATTCATCAACTTCTTTTTTGCCGGTTTCTACAAATTTTACGTTAAAATCTTTATCCTTAATTGCAGAAATTCCTTGTTTTAAATAGGTAAGCGGACTAATTAATTGTTTATACAGATTGATAGAAATAACAACCGAGCATAAGATGGCAACTTCAGAAACGATGAAAATGAGCTTTTCTGTTTGGAAAATGAAATAACTCAGCACCAAACAAATGATGTGCAGAATTACGATAAATAAAATATACTTAGTCTTCAGTTTCATTAAAAGGAATTTGATGCTTCTCCAGGCGGCGATAAAGTGCATTTCTGGTTATACCTAAAGATGCAGCCGCTTTTGTAATTCTGTTTTTATGGAAATTCATAGCCTGCTTTACCATTTCAGCCTCCATTTGCTCAAGAGTCATGGTACCAACACCCGGTAATTTCACTTTATCGTTTTTTAAAGGCGATAAATTTAACTGCGACTTAAAATCATCAATACCTAATTCATTTTTATTGCTGATAAGAACGGTTCGTTCTACCAGATTTTTTAACTGGCGAATGTTTCCCGGCAAAGGCAATTGCTGCAACCAACGCACCGCTGAGGGTATAACCTGTAAATCTGGCCTATTGTAGAGCTCTTTCATATTTTCGATAAAGAAATTTACCAGAAGCGGGATATCACCCGAACGCTCCCTCAACGCAGGCAAATGAATAGTTATCAGGTTTATTCTGTAGAGTAAATCTTCCCTAAACAATCCCGAACCTACCATTTCGTTCAGGTTTTTATTGGTTGCGCAAACAACCCTTGCATCAACAGTTTTGGTTCGGCTGCTGCCCAAAACTTCATAAGTTCTATCTTGCAAAACCCTTAAAAGCTTTACCTGACTAGAAGCTTCCAAATCGCCAATCTCATCTAAAAAGATTGTGCCCTTATTGGCCATTTCAAAGCGCCCGATTCTGTCGAAACGAGCATCGGTAAAGGCACCGCGAACATGGCCAAACATTTCACTTTCAAACAATGAGGTAGAAATGCCTCCCAAATTTACCTTAACAAAAGGCTTTAAAGAGCGGGCACTGTTCTCGTGTATAGCTTCTGCAATTAATTCTTTGCCCGTACCGCTTTCGCCGGTAATTAACACAGAAGCATTTGTTCCTGCTACCCTACCAATAGTTTCTAAAATATTAATTAACCCGGCATCTTCACCGATAATTTGCGAGAAATTATATTTTTTTGTTAGTGATTTCCGGCTTTGAGAAATAGCTTGCCTTACATTTAATTGCAAAAGGGTTTCAACGGTTTGTAAGAGATATTCGTTATTCCAGGGTTTGTTAACAAAATCATTGGCGCCAAGTTTCATACCCTCTACTGCAAGTTCGATACTTGCCCATCCGGTAATTAAAATAATTGGCACTTTGGTATCAACCGCTCTGATTTTTTTAAGCAAACTCATTCCCTCCTTACCAGATGTATCGTTAGAAAAATTTAAATCTAAAATAATCAGATCAGGCTTTTTTGATTGCACCCTTTCAAAAGCTTCAACAGCATTATCAGCCGTAAGCACCTCATTCCCGGCTCCTTTTAGCAGAAGCGAAATTGAAGCTCTTACCGCGATATCATCATCAACAACTAAAATCATATACGAAGTTAAAAAATTAGTCTTCATGCAATGCAATGGCAGGATGAATTGCCGCCGCTTGCTTACCCGGATACAACGAACAAGCCAAAACCAATGTATAAATAAATAATATTGCTAATAAAATGGCTATAACATAAACGCTTGCAGGTATGGCAAAAACATTTAACAGCGGAAACTGAACAGCAAAAAAACAACCTAATAATAACGAAATTGTAGTTAGTATTAATGATTCTAAAACCATTTGTAAAGATACCGAGGCACCACTTGCACCAATCGCCCGCCTTAATCCAATTTCTCCTTTTCTTTTATTAATGTTGTACCACAATACGCCAAACAAGCCAAGCGCAACATTTATAATCAAGAAAGCGGCAACAATTACAAACAGAAATATAGGTATCAGTGTAGTTCTGTTTCTTGATGCCCGCATTTCATCAACGTGCTGTATTTCTACAGCACTGCGTGTGGTGCTTGTCATAAATTTATACAGCTTGCTTTCAAAAGTTGCATCGGCAGTTTCGTTTACTTTTATTAAAATGTTACTTGTCCATTTTAAATTAGCTGTATCAAGCTGCACAAACATGATGTTATTCATCGGTGCAAAATCTCCGTCTGATTTGAAATCATTTGCAATGCCAATAACTTTTAACTTTTCTTTCTCATCGCCTATTATTTTACCTATTCCCTTTTCCTTTCCAAACATTTCCTGTCTTAAAGATTCATTAATAATGATGGCTTTATCTTTCGTAACCAAATCTTCGGGCAAAAACCACCTGCCATATTTCAGTTTCACATCCCATACTTTGTTATAATCGTTAGAAACTACGTAATGATTAATCATATTAAAATCTTTCTTTCCATATTTTAACCCTCTGTTCATAAAACTAGAAGAGTATGGAAAATTAGAATGCGAAAAACTAACTTCTTTAATCTCTGGCATAGATTTTAAACTTTTCTCCAGATTAGCATAAAAGGTAGTTAAGGTATCAGGGTTTTTAGACAATTGCTCACCGCTATAAGCAATTGCCCAAACCCTGTTATAATCAAAACCTAAAGGCCTTGAATAGTTCTGATAGTAATAAGTTATGTAAGAAAAAACAGCAAACACAACCAGAAACGAAATCAGAATTTCTGTTAAAAAAAGAAAGTTTTGCTTCCTTTTATTCCATATTAATTTAAATAGATGCTTAAACATATATATTTTATTTATGGCGATTTAAGCCTTTAAAGCTTTAACAATATTTAATTTAGACATTCTCCAGGCCGGATAAACTCCGGAAATTAACCCGAATAAAAAGCATGTTAAAAGACTTATAAAAAAGACTTTTAAATTCATGCTGAGGTTGAAGTTTGATATGTAATCTGAATCATTTATCAGGTAAATAACCAGCACAGAAAGCAAAATTCCTATCAACCCACCTATAAAAGTTAAAATTAAATTCTCGACAATAAACTGGTAAACTAAGGTTTTGGAAGATGCGCCAAAGGCTTTGCGGACGCCAATTTCTGATGAACGTTCCATAATTCTGGTGATGTTAATGTTAACCAGATTGATGGTTGGAAGCAGCAAGAAAAGTAAAACAAAAACACCGCCAATGGTAATTACTTTAGTAACACCATCATCGGTAGAATTTCCGGCCATTCTACGTGTTATGCTAATTAAATGCTTATCTGCATTGCAATAAATTTTATCAAACTCTGGCGGAATAGGCAATTTATTAACCATTTGAGCAAATTCTTTCTTCATTTTGGGTAAGTCGCTTTCAGTTCGACCAAGCAATACGCCATTACATGACCCCATTAAACCGGTATCTTTTTTATCTCTCGAAAGTGTAAATGGCAAGTACATATCTCCAGTAAAATTGCGCACCGAGCCCGGAACATTTTCTACTACACCAATAACCCTATAGTTAATATTATCAGCAGAAATGTATTGACCAATAACTGATTTTACATCACCAAAATAAGCCTCCTTTGTCTCTTTAGAAATTACCGCAACACGCTCTAAATTTTTAATTTCTACATCGGTATAGGGCTTACCTTCAATAAACTTGTAGTTCAAAACATTCCAGTAATCGGCGTTGGTGTATTTGTAACCAATAACCAGTTTTTTATTGTTAACATAAGCATTTGAAGATTTCTCGCCCGAGGAAATGGCTATTTTGTAAACTGTTTTTAATTTCGAAGCATATTGTTCAAAAAAATGAAAAGATAGGTTACTCATATTTACCCAGCCTTGTTTCGTATTCTTGATTTCTATTCTTTCTACGTATAGCGAACGTTCCTGTTTATCATCCGGGTAATCCGGACTAAACATTTTATCTGCCAAAGCAGTTGCAACCATTAATATGGTAAGCGTAAAGCTGATGCCAAATAAGCTGATGAAGGTGAAAAACTTTCTCCTTTTTAATACAGCGATAGCAATTTTGAAGTAATTCTTTAACATAGCTGTTTCTTTATTGAACTTGAGAACCATCAAAAAGGCGTACTAACCTATGCGTTTTTTGCGCCATACTTTCATCATGGGTAACCATTACAATGGTAGTACCTTCGTTTTTATTCAGGTTAATGAGTATATCCATAATCTCGTTACCCATTGCGCTATCCAGGTTACCGGTAGGCTCATCGGCAAGTATAATTTGCGGCCGACCAACAATTGCCCTTGCAATGGCTACGCGTTGTCTTTGCCCGCCAGACAGCTGACTAGGAAAATGTTTTAACCGATTAGATAAACCAACTTTTTCTAATGCTGCTGTGGCAAGTTCTTTTCTTTCTTTAGCAGATAAACTGCGATAAAGCAATGGCAATTCTACATTATCCAAAACTTGCAGATCGTTAATTAAATGGTAACTCTGAAAAATGAAACCCAGTTTTTCATTTCTGAAATTGGCCAGTTTTTTATCTGTAAAACGGTTAATGTCTTGATTATCGATAACGATATTGCCTTTGGATGGATCATCTAGCAAGCCCATAATGTTTAGCAACGTGCTTTTACCGCAACCGGAAGGACCCATGATGGATAAAAATTCTCCTTTGGCAATATCTAAACTAATGTTATTTATGGCCAGTGTTTCTACAGTGTCGGTTCGGTAAACCTTTTCAATATTTTGTAAGCGTATCATAATGTGTAAATTAATGTAAGGTTATGGAAAATGGATTAGTAAGGATGTAAAATATATGATGGTTGATGGAAAATGGATGATGGAAATGGTTATTGATCATTGCGATTTGGTTCTTGGTCTTTGGTTTTTATTTATTGTAAATTGCTCATTGTTTATTGTTTATTGTATATTCTTTAATTCCATTTTACCCAAATAAGAAAACCAGAGCAGCTGAAAAGAATCTTAACATATTAAACTAATTTTAGCCTTTAGTGGAGCAGCCACAGGCTCCGTTCTCTTAATCAGGTTTTTATGTTTTCAATAGGTAATTTTTACATTTTTTTCAAAATCGTATAACGATAAGTAGCGAAGCTGATAATAAGCGCCCCAGAAATCGCGAAGCGAAGAAACATAATCTCGTTTGGCTCTATCATTTTCCTGAAAAGCAATGCTTAAATCTGTAATACTCAGGTTGCCTAAAACATACCTTTCGCTGGCTATTTTATATTTTTCTGAAGCAATATTTTCTGCCGCATCGGTTAATTTGATTTGTTCTTTCATCATATTAAAAAGTGTTACCTGGGTAATAATCTGCTGTTCAAAAACCTGCTTATCCTGCTCTACCGCATAAGTGGTAAATTGCTCATTTGCCAATGCCGTTTTAGTACGTGATTTTGACCTTCCCCAATCCATTACCGGGATAGATAATTGTAATTCTACAGATTGCTGACTTCTTGGGTTGCGGTAAACATCAAGAGCATTGATACCCGCATTTGAGAAACCAAGATTTGCCCGCAAAGTAGCTTTCAAACCATTTTCGCCTTTGGCTTTTGCAACATCTCTCTTTGCCTCCGCTAACCGGCGGATAAAACCAATTGCATCTGAACGATTTTCAAAGGCTTGCGCCAAAACTCTATCGGCCAAAACAGACATTTGTGCAACCGCAGCAGGCATTTCAAGTTTTATGCGATCATCTCCTTCTATACCGGTATAACTGCGGAGATTTAAAGTGGCTATTTCCACATCTCTTTTTGCCGTTCCAACTGCTTTTTGGGCATTTAAAACTTCCAGCTGTAATTGCAAAATTTCATTTTTAGAGATTTTACCCAATTCAAATTTTGTATCGGCAATGCCCAAAATCCTTTTCGTATTTGTAAAATTCAATTCTGCAATATTCAGGTTTACCTGCGCCAGTAATAAATCGAAAAAATACTCCGTTACCGTGATGGAGATTTTTTCCTGCGTTTCTATAAAAGTCTGCTTGCTTTCATTGTATTTTAAGGGTTCAATCTTTTGATCCCATTTTAAACTGTTAAACTGCAAAAGCGGCTGCTGGTATCCAATACCATAAGGGATACCATTGTAAAGCACATTATTTCTATCAAAATCAGTAAACCGTTGTAGCTGTGTAGTGCCAAAAATTGTTCCGCCTGTTGCGGCAATACTCTGACTAAAATTTAGCGTAAGCGATGAATTATCGTAATGCACAGGCTGAAAAAGAATGGTTCCGTTTGGCTGTTGCACCTGGCTATAAGTTTTTGTATAACCCGGTAAAATACCTTCTAAAGAAAGCTGTGGCTGATAATTGGATTTAAAAGTACGCCATTCCCAGTATTTTGTTTCTTTTACGGTGATGGCTTGTTTGGCGGCGATAGAGTTTGATTTCGCCATTTGCACAACTTGTGGCAAAGTCAGTTTCAAGGTATCCGTTTCGGCTAAAGCAAAACTTGCAAACCTGATGGCCAAAAGTAAAGCGCTAAGTAAAATTCTTTTCATCGTTTTAATTACTTAGCGTTACGTTTTTTACATTTTTAAAATCACTCATATCCGATGTGATAATTTCATCGCCTGCTTTTAAGCCACTTTTTATTTCAACAAAGTCGAAATTACTCAAGCCGGTTTTAACAGTTCTTCGCTCTGCAACACCCTTATTTAAGACAAATATTTCCTGAAGATTTGAACCATTAAATGCTGGTCCGTTGGCTACCCTTAAAACACCGTTTCGGGTTGCCGTAACCAGAAAAACATCAACCTTCTGGTTTGGGCGTAAAACCTTATTATCTTTTTGATTTAACTGAATATCGAAAGAAACGATGGCATTACTTACAGATGGAGAAATATTGGTTATGGTTCCACGTAATTGCTCATCGCCCACGCGAATAATGGCCGCCATATTTTGATGGATTTTATCCAACAGATTATCAGACAAACTTCCGGCAATTTTAAAACCGCTTAAATCTGCAATCCGCACTAAAGCCTCACCCGCCTGCACGCTACTGCCAATATTTTTATTTACCCAGGTAATTACGCCAGGTCTGGTTGCAATTAAGTTGGCTAAATCCAATTTGCGTTTTAAACCATTTAAATCATTTCGCTGTATGGCCAGCGCAATTTCAGCTTCCCTGATTTCTATTTTCATGGTTTGCTGCTTGCTTTTGATTTCGTTCTCGAGCTGAAGTTTTTCCAGATTGGCAACGCGTAAATCAAGTTCTGCCCGTTCCACATCTTCTTGTGTACCACCACCGGCTTTTAGTAATCGCTTTGCGGAAGAAACCGCATCTTTTAGATTGCTGATGCGCAATTGTTTTATACTGTTACTCGATTTGATATCGAAGAAACTTTTTTCTAAATCGAGCTTAAGCTTACGGATTTCATTCTCTTTAGATTCCATTTGAAACTGAAGCTTGCCATACTCATCTTCAGAAACAGATTTATCGAGTGTTAAAATTGATTGACCTTTTTTTACCTGATTACCGGCATCCATTAATACTTTTTGGATAGAAGCATTTATCGGACTGGTTAAAACTTCTTCAAATTCGGGAAGCACTTCGCCGGTGGCATTAATTGTATTTTCTATTATGCCAACTTCTACCTTTGAGGTGGTGATATCGGCATCGGTTAAAGAAGGCTTAAAATAAAATCTTAGCAACCAAACAGCCGCAATAAGCACAACTAAAACTATAAATATGATGAAGTAAGTTTTCTTCCTTTTTTTCGCTAAAACTTCTTCTTCAATGAGCTTGTCCATTTAAATATTTTTGAACAAGCTTTTACAAGCAAAATGCCAAAGTTAAAATATTAACAATCAGCTAATTATAATTTAAGCTCAAACAAAAAATGCCCGATATCGAACGTTGTGTTTTATATCGGGCATTTATATGAACTTGTCACCTTATGGCTTATCGCTAATTTTAAACGTTTCTTTCATATTCACTAATCCTTTATTGCTAATGCCTTGAACGATGATTGAAAAATCATCAGCAATATCGCCGGCCTTGAAACTAATTGGAATTTCACCTGACGCATTTGTTACCATACCGGATTGCCAGTACAAGGTTGAGTGGTATTGCAAACCGCCATCATCTTCTACAGCCATATAATATTCTTTACCAGTATTAATACCTGCAATAGCAATTCCCATTTTTTCATTTTCGGTTAAGCAGCCTGTATACCAAACTCTTTCTACTTTAAACTGTGAACCCTGCAAATCAGTTCGTGTTAAATAAGGCGTATTTTTGATTGGCTTTAGCCTTCCGGAAAGTGGCGTGCCGGGATAATTTAAGTAATGATGAACACTAACATAATCACCACATTCATTAGCACCAGCTTCACCTTTAGTTCCATACATAGCACCTTTCTTTACTGTTATCTCTACATCTTTTAAAGCAATTACGTTTTGAAGATTTTTTAATATGGAATTTTCCTGATGATTTAGCAAACTTTCGAATATGGTTGGTTTCATCTTTGATACCAGTGCATTAGTTATAGGCAATAAGGCATCAGCAATTTTAAAATCGTAATTATTTTTATCTACACCAACCCGCAAAAACACATTATTATTTCGTTCTACCATGATGTCGTCATTACGCAAATTGAATGAACCATCCGTATTGGTTTCTATAATGCCGGTTTTAATGCTTCCGAAAGAAATTAAATTAACTGCTTTTTTTAAAGGTTTCTGACCATTAAATACCGCACCACTCATAATGTTCTCCTTTACCATAAACACTGAATCACGGTTTAAGGCTTGCAAAACTGCCGTATATCGCCTCCATCCTTTTATTAATAATATATTTTCCAGATATTCTTTATCCTGCAAACCATTACCCGATGGATTTGCAGGCAATTCGTTAAGCGAATTATTTAAGTAAAAATAATGCTCGATGTTTGCTGTTTTGGTACTTAAACGATTATTTTGCACCACAGAAACCGATACAATACCCGACGCCGCCTTGCCCTCCATATCAGATAATTTCAGCTTTAACTTTACAGAATCTCTTATATTATAATTTTCCTTTTCAATTTTGATATTTTGAGATAAATCCTGTTGATTGTGGTGTGCAAAGAACAGCCGTTCGGCCAAAGGTTTTCCAGATGCATCCAGAATGGTAATCGTATTCAGGCCTTTTTGAAGTGCTTCGATTGAAATATTATTAACGTTGGTAGATGCATTTGTATTCCCTTTAAGTAAAACATAATCTCCCGAATCATTATGTAGCATCATTTGAATGGGCTTAACTTGTTTAGAAGCAATTATAAATCGCAAACTATCATTCAAAACCGCTTTTGGAATATGTAAAGTAATGTCTGTATCGGTTGATTGCGCAGGAAGTTTAATATTTATACCTTCTGATGCATAAACTCCTGGCTGTAATCTTACACTATATTCGGCTCCATCATTAGGGGTAATTACAAACGAGCCCAAGCCATAATTATTAGTTGAAACTTCATACAAGGCTTCATTATTTTTCATTAACATTCCTTTTAAAGATAGCGGACGCCCATCTGCAGTTGTAACTTCCCAGCCTACACGTGATTGCAGATCGGCCACAAGCGCTCCCCCTTCCGGATAAAACTTTACATTCAACTTTTGCTTTTCTTGTGTAGGTATAAGCTTTGTATGGTACTGCACTTCGCCATCAACATTTACATTTAGCAATAGTGTTGTGTTTTGCTTTAAGAGATGCTCCGGAATAGAAATGGTGGTCTGCTTTCTATCGATTTTAATCGATTTGGAAAAATCTGCTCCCAGCTGATAATTTAATGAAACTACTGCCTTGCGATTCGCATCCAGACCATCAATATTGACCTGAAACCGCATTGCACCATTTTTAATAAGGGTATCTAACCAGGTAATTCTGCTTGTAAAAGTAGGCTGACTAATATTAAATACCTTAATTGACGACCTGAATTGAGCTATTGGTAAATTCTGTGCATTTAAAACATTCGAATAGGCCATTAACTGATAATTTCCCGGTGGAATTGAATCTGGCAATAACACAAAACCAGAACTTAAACCGTCTGTAATCACAAATTTTTGCGAAACCGCTGATTTTCTGGTCTGCTCGTTTACAAGGGCAACATTTAAAAGCTTATGTTCTGCTATCGGATTGGGCGTATTAAGAAGATAAGCACTGAACCAAATTTTTTCGTTGTTGGTGTAAATATCTTTATCATGATGAAGATAGAGGAAAGAAAATGGTTTAATTTTTCGGAGCTGATTTAAATTTTCATTTAATTTAGATTGCGAACATACCGAACAAGCATGAAAAATGAATACAAAGGCAATGATAATATTTTTCATCTGCAAGGACGATATCGGTTAATAATTAATTTATGGTAATATCGCGAATCAAAGCATGGAAACTAAATCTATAGTTTCATTGTTACAAACTTATCGCCTAGCTGCAAATTTTGTTTAAGCAAGCGTAATCATATTTTTTGCCGGGTTTGGATATAACTTTAATTTTTTCAGAAGGAAATAGAATTATTTTTTTAGCGATTTTATCATAGGTCAAGATTGGGAAATATTTATTAGTCTAATTTAGCTTTAGCATAAAAAAATCACCTAAAAATAAATCAAACCTAAAAACTTAAAGCTATGAGTACACTAAGATTAAAAGACGGAACAGAAATTTTCTATAAAGACCAGGGCGAAGGACCTGTTTTGATGTTCCACCACGGATGGCCATTATCATCTGATGATTGGGATGCCCAGGTTATCTTTTTCCTGCAAAAAGGATATCGGGTAATTACACATGATAGAAGAGGCCATGGCCGCTCGAGCCAAAACATTTATGGCCATAATATAGAAACTTATGCTGCTGACGCTGCAGAATTGGTTGATCATCTCGATTTAACAGATGTTATTCACATCGGCCACTCCACCGGCGGCGGCGAAGTGATTCGCTATGTACACAAGTACGCCAACGGAAGAGCAAAAAAAGCAATATTAATCAGTGCCGTTCCTCCAATAATGGTTCAAAGCGATAGTAATCCTGATGGTGTGCCCATGTCGGTATTTGATGGTATTAGAGAACAAACTTTAAATAACAGACAACAGTTTTTTTTAGATTTAACTATACCTTTTTATGGTTACAATAGAGCAGGCGCCGATGTTAAAGAAGGCGTGCAGCGTAACTGGTGGAGACAAGGAATGATGGGTGGTATTGTTGCGCACTATGATGGCATAAAAGCATTTTCAGAAACCGATTTCAATGATGATTTAAAAGCGGTAGATATCCCGGTATTGGTACTTCACGGTGAGGATGACCAGATTGTACCCTATCAAAATGCCGGCGTAAAATCTGCCAAATTATTAAAAAACGGGAAACTGATAACTTATCCTGGTTTTCCGCATGGTATGCCAACCACAGAAGCCGCAACAATTAATAAAGATATCCTGGAGTTTATTCAATCTTAAAAAGTTGTTTGTTTGCATAGATTTTTTTTGACAAAACGAAAATACATTAAAACACGAAAGCCTTTAATTAACGTTGAAGGCTTTCGTGATCCAGCTGGGATTGGCTCAGCCCCGCAAGCCTTGGCTTAGCCCCGAGCCTTTCTCAAATTGAACCCGCCCGGCGCTTCTGTTCGAACCCCAGCGGCTTAAAATAAAAAATCCCCTAACTTTCGTTAGAGGATTTGCTTGTGATCCCGCTGGGATTCGAACCCAGGACCACTACATTAAAAGTGTAATGCTCTACCAGCTGAGCTACGGAATCGCTCCTGTTTAAGGAGGTGCAAATATAGAAATTATAAGTATTCGTGCAAAATTTATTTTAAATAAATATTAAATGTAGGTTAAACCCATTGCTAATCAAAAACTTAAATTTATATCTTATCCAAACACTAAGGTTATTGTAAATAAGAAACTGAGCCATATCACTAAAATTAACCCATAAGCAGGTTTTAATTTAAGCTTTGCGTGCTTTCCTCCAGCTATGCTGAAGAAATTGTATAGAAATTCGAATAATAACTGAATCATAAACATGTAAGGTTTATTTTAAAGGTAAATATTTTATAGCGCAATTAAAAAGTTACTAAGCAATTGAGGGCTTAAGGCCCCAATAAATTATATTTGTTTGGCTCTGCAACATGGCTTGCATACGCCTCAACCAAACAACCAAATCATTTTTTTACTGTTTATGACCAGAAAATTTTACTTTCTAGCCTTATTTGCGTCCGCATGTATTCCATCGGCAGTAAGCGCACAAAACAATCCCGGCAATACCAGGCAACAAGTTGCTGCTCCGGCCACCAACATTGCAGCCTTTACAAAGGATTTCAAAAAACAGGAAGGTTATTTCAATTATTACTATGATGAAAAAACCGGAAAATTGTTTCTGGAAATTGATCAGTTTGATAAAGATTTCCTTTATTTTAATTCTTTAACAGATGGAGCCGGCAGAAATGCAGAACGTGGCGGAGCCTCAACCAACGTTGTGCGTTTTATTAAAGTTGGCCCGAAGGTTTTCCTATTAGAGCCCAACCTGGCTTACCGTGCGGGTAATAACAATCCCGATGAAATTAAAACAATTGAAGGTTCTTTTGCAAAATCGGTGATTTGGGGTTTTGCACCTGTAGCAAGCGAAGGCAATAAAGTTTTGATAGATTTAACGCCATTCATCATAAGGGATAGTCAGAATATTGGGGGAATAATTGGTGCACCAGCTTCATCGGGTGGTGCCGACGGCCGCGGAGCGGCAACCGGTGGTGGCACTTATCGCATTGATGAAAGCCGTTCGGCAATTTATTTACCCAACACCCGAAACTTTCCAAAAAACACAGAATTTGAAGCCATGGTTACTTTAACTGGCGGTGCACCAAATGGCCGGGGAAACATTGCCCCGGATGCGAACGCAGTAACCGTACGCATGCATCAATCTTTTGTAGAATTGCCAGAAGCGGGCTTTAATCAGCGAAAATTCGACCCACGTTCGAGCTATCAGTTATTTAGTTATACAGATTTTTCTGCACCAATGAATGAATCTTTAGTTAAACGCTTTACAAGAAGACATCGACTGGAAAAAAAAGACCCGAATGCAAAATTAAGTGAAGCTGTAAAACCAATAGTGTATTATATAGACAGAGGTGCACCTGCGCCTATTAAAAAAGCATTGATAGAAGGTGGCGCTTTTTGGAATGAGGCTTTTGAGGCTGCAGGATTTAAAAATGCTTTTCAGGTAAAGGAGTTACCCGAAGGTGCCGACCCGATGGATATTCGATATAATGTAGTAAACTGGATTACCCGTGCAGGTAGTCCGAGGGCTTTCTCTTATGGTTCATCTTACAGCGACCCACGTACAGGCGAAATTATTAAAGGCGTAGTTACTTTAGGTTCAGACCGCCATCGCCAGGATTATTTAATCGCTGAAGGATTATTGCAACCTTACACCGATGGAAAAGCAGTTAGCAAGCAAATGGAAGAAATGGCTTTGGCGAGAATCAGACAGCTATCGGCCCATGAAATCGGGCATACCTTAGGCTTAAACCATAACTTTGCTGCCAGTCCGAAAGACCGGGCATCGGTAATGGATTACCCCTTCCCGCGTATCAAACAAAAAGCAGATGGTCGTATAGATTTATCTGATGCTTATGCAAAAGGAATAGGCAGCTGGGATAAAAGAGCTATAATGTGGGGATATAGCGTGTTTCCTAAAGGCGCTGATGAAAATGCTGAGCTGGACAAAATCATGAATGAAACCTTGAAGCAAGGCTTTCAATATATACCTGATATTGGCGGTTATACACACCCTGCAGCGAACCAATGGGAAGATGGAGAAAATCCAATTACTGAACTTAACCGCTTAATGAAAATTAGAAGGCAGGTTTTGGATAATTTTTCAGAGAAAGCAATTGTTAAGGATGCGCCAATGGCCACCTTGGAAGAAGTTCTGGTTCCAATTTATCTATTGCATCGTTATGAAATTGAGGCAGTCGCAAAATCAATTGGTGGTCTTTATTTTACCCACGCGATTAAAAATGACGGGCAGAAACCGACAAAGATGGTCGAGCCGGCACAGCAATGGAGTGCATTTGATGCTTTGATGGCAACCATTAGTCCGGAAGCACTAGCTTTACCCGAAAGCCTGATTCAGAAAATCCCACCACGCCCATCAGGTTATCCGGCTTCGGCAGAAACATTTAGTGGCTATACCGGCCCTACATTCGACCCAATTGCTACTGCGGAAGCCGCAGCAAATGAAACCATTTCTTCATTACTAAACCCCGAACGTGCCTCACGTTTGATTGAATACAACGCCAGAGATGCTCAACAACCGGGATTGATAGCCATAATTGAAAAGTTAATTGCCAAAACCTGGAAAGCTAAGCCTTTAACCGGTTATAATGGTGCTTTACAAACTATGGTTAATAACTTAACTTTAAAGTATCTGCTGCAGCTTGCAGCAAATGATAAGGCTGCCGAAAATGTGCGTGGCGAAGCCCTGCTAGAGGTTACAGAATTAAAATCGTGGATGAACAGTCAATTATCAAATGCATTGCCCAAACAAAAGGCTAACCTCCTTTATGGCTTATCGCAAATTAAAGATTTTGAAGAGTCTCCATCAAAATTCCAACCTGCACCAGCACAGGTAATGCCTCCGGGCGCACCAATTGGAATGGGTGGGTTGGACTTTATAGAAAATTGGAAATAAGAGAATGTTTCTAAATTAAAAACAGATTTATTTCGCACCAAACAAAGTTCTAGCTTTGCTATATACAAAACATAAAATGGCTAAAACAAAACTTACAATTAATAACAATGGCTCTGTGAAAATAGAGGGCGATTTTGAAATCGTTGATAGAAATGGAAATGAATATGGCTTGCAGGGCCGCACAGTGCTTTCTATCTGTAGATGTGGATTATCAAAAAACAAACCTTTTTGCGACGGTGCTCACAATGGTCACTTTGAGCATGAAGCTATAGCTTTTGATCTTCCTCCAAAAAAAGTATAATAAAATTAAATTATAGCAAAACAGGCTGAATCATTTAGATACAGCCTTTTTTTTATGCTGATAAAGGCAAAGCGATAAAAAATGTGCTTCCGGAAGATTTGTTGTTTTCGAACCATATTCTTCCGCCGTGCTCTTCTACAATTTCTTTGGAGATGGACAAACCCAAACCAAAAGACTCTTCGTTGGCAGTGCCCAGGCGTTGCGCCTTGGTGGTTTTACTAAAAATATTGTGGCTAATCAAGTTTGAAATACCCAAGCCCTCATCTTTAACACTTATTATGGCTTCGTTTTCAGTTGTGTTCAAACCCACATTTATGTTGGTATTTTCAAAACTGAATTTTATGGCATTTGAAACTAAATTAATGATAACCCTTTTAATTTTTTCTTTGTTAACCAATAATTGTATTCTATTTCCTTCAAGAATGATTTTTTGAGATTTTTCTGCTGCCTGAAAATTTAAGAGATATGTACAGGTATCTAAAATTTCATATAAATCGCTACGCTCTTTTGCAAGTTCTACTTCCTTTTCTGTAGTTAACAATTCGTTTAATAAGGCGGCAGCACTAGTACCTGATTCTTCTATAAGTTTCAAAAGTTTCTCTTCATCCTCAGAAAAGTTTCCATCCATTTGAATTAACCTCGAGGCAGATATAATTCCTGCAATTGGTCCGCGTAAATCGTGAACGATTGATTTTGTAGATTTTAAATGGGCTTTTTGCCTTAATTCTAAAAGTTCGCAATTACTTTGTAGTTCAACATAATTATTAGCAAGGTTATTATTTTGCTTAAAAAAATTATTTAGCTTTTGCTTAGTACGATATTGTAAATGGGCTGCGAATGCAATGAATGCAATCGCCATCAAAGATGTAAAAAATAGAGAGTTGTAGAAGTCAGTCATCAGAATGGAATTTGTAACAACAGGGAAAGTTGAGTGTTTATTTTTAAAACTTTACAAAGAACGATACTGATGTAAAAAACCAGCTGAATTTATAATACGCAAAAATACGCAGACGCTTCAATAGCTTGACAAACAGTATATTAACAAGCTACTGAAGATTATTACATAGAAAATAATATAAGCCTACGTTTTAAAAAAATAGAGCCTAATTTTGTCTGCTACTTCTGCTTCTTAGCGCAGGATTTGCCATCGAGCAGCTTTCAAATGTTACGGTTACAGGTACTCTATTGCTTTCACAGCCTCCGGCCACGGTTTGTGTTGCATAATAAGTTGCACCATTTACCAGCACAGTTGTATTTGGCAATACCGCAGAACTTACAGCATCAGCATACCACTTTATATCAGTACCCGAAATGGTTATGCTCGCTAATGTGGTATACATGGTAACGCAAATTCGTTGATTGGTTGCGGCTACCGGGTTCACTTTAGATTTTACAGTTAAAACTACTTCGCTAGTCGAAAAACAGCCTGTTGCTGTTTCAACAACTCTTACATGCACCGTTTTCCCAATTCCCGAATAAGTGTTTGCTATTGGATTAATTCCGGCAACTGCATCCGCTGTGCTTGCATAATAGGTAAATGTGTAATTTGCAGGTGTAGCTACTAATATTGCATTTGCATCAGTAAAAGTAAAGTTACCCGAATTCCCCCCTGAAGTATTTGCGCAAGAACTCAAGCTAGCAGTATTTAGTACAGGGCCTGGTGTTAAACCTAGGGTAATGGCATCCGTTAAATTACAGCCCGTTCCATAAGTTACGGTAACGCTGTAAGTTCCAGGTCCTGTTACTGTAATATCCGGAGTGGTAGCGCCATTGCTCCATAATATTGAAGTGGCGTCCTGGTTAAAACTAGCAGAACTTAATACATACGGATATTCATTACACTTTAAAACCTTATCAGCTCCCAAATATTCAAAAGCGGCAATAGTAGCGAAGGTCCAATTACTGTTTCCGCCTGCATCATCACCCACTACCTTATTCTGTGCTACGGTACAAGTACCACCCGCGGTAATATCCGTTAATCGGGCAAATTTAATGTCAAAATTGCACAGGGTGGATGTTAAGATTGCTGGCACACCTGAGTTACTCGCAAAAATTCTGATTGGATTACATGGTGTTCCATTAGCTTTGAGTTTATTCGTTACTGTAAAAGTATTGCCTGATGATAATGAGTTATTTGAAGATGTAGGAAAGTTTAAATTGGACATTTCATACCAGCAACGTGATCGGTTAAAGGCGCTGCATCAGATGTTTTTACTAATCTTATGCGAGTGTGCAAAAATCCTTTATTAGCACTTTCGAGTTCTAATATTGCGTTCTTGCTTGGTAAATTTCCAGACGAAACCGATCCATCTTTAAGCTTTTGCTGAGCATAAGATGCTGTAGTACCGATAAGGATTGTTAAGAAACTAAGTAGTAATTGTTTTTTCATATAATGAATATTCTAATAGGTAATGTTTTTTTTGAATGGACGTTAATCATCAATGGACTATAATTTTTACATTTACAAAATTTTACACTTTTGTATGTTAAAACTTACAAGATCCGTGTAGATATTCCAAAAACTGAACCAATAAGAAAATATGAGTATAAATGCGTAGGTGCTTGAATAGGTGTTATTGGGGATTAAATCTTGAGGAACATATTCCCCAATGACTTACTTTTAGAACCCCATTTTTCCCGATATTTAAGATCGTCTTAAAAAAAATAACACATCACCCGGGTTGGTAATATGTTAATATTCAATACAATAATTTAGAATTTAGTTATTGAGGAAAATCACAATTTATGTTTTTATAACATTCAACTATGATTTCTATATTCACGAAGCAAGGGGTACGCCAAATTTGAACTAATGATGTGGGGAAAAATTGATGCAAATTATTAATGCATCTGAAAAATAAAAGAATTAAAATGAAAAAACCCTTTTAAAAAGGGTTTTAAATTTATTAAGCGGCATCATAAATAATTACCTTTTCGAAGAGTTCTCTAAACTCATCCAAAAATGCTTTATGAATCGGATGGACCTGATATACATCATGTGCGGCAGGATCATCAAAAAATAAGACTAAGCTAAAAGTATAACTAGTATCAACAACAGCTCTTTCTATAGGTGCAGGTGTACCTATATGAATGGTTTTAACAACTTCAATACCTTGCAATGATTCTAAACCATTTTTAAACGCTTCCTTTTGTGCTGAACTGGTTTCGGCTTTAAGCCAAAATAATACGTGATGTGCTATCATTTATAATTGTTTTTTTTTGCGAAGATAGTCATTAAGCCTATTGTAAACCCAATAAAATAACAGGCTGATGTATCGAAACTATTTTTGACTGAGATATGTTTTAAAATGAAAATTAGAAACGTATGGCAAAGGAAAAAGACAAGAAAAAGAAAAAATCGTCTAAAAAAGGTAAGAAGAAAAAAAATAAGCTTGGTGTTAAAAATTCGCTTGTAAATAATATTAATGCCAGAAAAAAGAAAGGGATTTCTCGTTCTAAAAAGAAATCGAAAATAGGTAAGAAAGCCTATAAGAAAATGAAGAAAAAGTGGAAAAAATAAAGGTCTAAATGTTGTTAGCTGTATAAATAATTTTATAATGATATTTTAGATTATCTTTGCGGAAAATAAAATCGATGGCGGTATTACACAAAAAAGAAGAAAAAATACAGGCAGTACTGGGTAGGCTTGCAAAGAAATATACTGATGAGCAATTCGTGGAAATGTTTATAAAACTTTATTCGAAAGATTGGGGCAAAATTAAATCAGCATATATTAAGCAATCTCAAGATAAAGAACCAGGTACAATTATTAATATGCCCAAGCCTGAAGTTTATTTAAAGCAAATTCTTGCAATTTATTTGCAGCAAAAAGATGAGCCAAAAATAGCGGAACCTGTAAATGAAATACCAGTTGAAGAAAAGCCTAAAAAGAAAGTAAAAGCAGATGCTGATGCGCCTTTAGAGAAAAAGCCAAAGGCAGTTACAAAGAAAACTGCAGCAAAAAAATAAAAATATTTTAACTAACGTACAATAAACAGCAGATATAGTTGTTTATATATCTGAGAGCGTTAATTTAGATGACGGGGATAGGTCGGTATGATTTATCCCCGTTTCTTTTTTTTAGGAGACGCTGGCATATCAAATTAAAAAACAAAAGCCGCCAATTTCTTAGCGGCTTTAAAGCATAATTTCCAAAATTATTTATCAATCATCTTGTAATATCGAACATAATCTACATCCATAGTTTGTGGCCAAATCGAAGCATCAATACCTTGTGCCCCACCCCAATCTCCGCCAACGGCAATATTTAGCAGTAAATGAAACTTTTTGTCGAAAGGCCAAACTTTATATCCGGTACCTTCATTAGCAAATTCAAAAACCTGTATCCCATCAAAAAAACCCCTAATTGCATAGGGTGTCCAATCTACCCGGTAGGTGTGAAATGCACTACTAACCCCATCAATCTTTTTTGTGCTACTTTTTTGTGTATTGATTTTAAAATAATAAGCTTCGGTATGCGTAGTGAAATGAACATTATCCTGATCATAACCCACATGCTCCATAATGTCAATCTCTCCAGATTTTGGCCATTCTCCATAAGCTCTATCCGTTGGCAACATCCAAATGGCTGGCCAGGTACCTTTTCCCATTGGTAATTTCGCCTTAATCTCAAAACGACCATACAGCACATCAAGTTTACCTCTGGTAACCATTCGAGATGAGGTGTAGCCCATACCACCCATATTTTCCTTTTTAGCAGTAATGGTTAAAATACCATTGGCTACACTTGCGTTATTAGTGGTGTTGGTATAAAACTGTAATTCGTTATTACCCCAACCACTACCGCCGGTATCGTAATCCCAATTGGAAGATAATGGCGCCCCGGTATTTGAAAATTCATCACTCCAGCTAGGTGAAGTTTCGAAGCTCCAATTTTTATCAACAGGAACTGTTACAACTGGAGGAATATATACTGGGTCATCAGTACCACCAGAGCCTTTTGAGCATCCGGCTAAACCAAAAGATGAGAATGCCAATGCTGCAAAAATCAGATTTTTAAAATACTTCATGGAGTTTGTTGTCTTAAAATTGAAAGAGCAGCAGGTTGAAATTATTTTCAAACTGCTGCTTAAATATTATTTAAATTCGAAATCATCGATATAGAAGATACCTGGATTCGGGTGTCCTTCACCACCTAACTGCACTACAATCTTATCATATAAAGTTTGACTAGCTGATGCAGCATAATCAAATTCTAATTGAACCCAAGTATTGTATTGAGCGCTTGTAATAGTTTTAACAATTTCGATCTGAGTTTGCCATGCATTTCCACCTAGCAAAGAATTTTGCAATTTAACAGATACGGTTGGCGCAACTTTAGTAAAATCATTTCCTCCCGGGATAAATACTTTAAGTCTGATTTTGTTTTTGGATGTTAAATCAAAACGATAAGGAAGTGTAATATTTAAATTTCCGTATTGACCATCATTGCCATTTCTTTTCTCGTAATAACCAACTTTTGAAGATGTATTTACAGGGAACCTGGCCGGATTATCATAGTTTCTATTAAAATCCATATTTTCGGTAAGCCATGCCATACCTGTGCTTAACTGAAAATCATCTGACAGGTTAGCCGCCTGAATTGGTTTTTGAACCGGCGGAATAATTGGCCTGACATAACCTTTTCTAATTAATTTTAAATACCAGGCATTACCCGCATTTGCTTTGTCTAAGCATCTTAACCACATTTCATCAGCTGTAAGTGAAAGAATTTGGTATGACGATACACCTAAGTAGTAAGATATAAAACCAGTACTGCTTAAATTGATGTATTTGGTTCCATTAACATCATTTAATATCCATGTTAAATTTGTTGGCGGTGTGTAATTAACTGTTGGATCATTACTTCCGGCAGGGCCGCCAATTCCCGGGGCATTTGATGCATTTGCAAATGTTGTCCCGTTATTAGCGTAGGTATATTTCAACGATGTAGAACCCATTGTAAAAGTCATTTCATCATCATAAAAACCTAATCCGGCCTTCTCATTTGGACCTGCCTGATACCAATCTGGAGCTTGCGAGGTAATAGGGCCAACACCTAAGTGCCCAGGTTGAGTTTGATCAATTACCCATGTTTTTCCTGCTGTATTAGATATACCTCCGGAAAGCAAGGTATATGCCGGATCGCTTAACATACTTGTATTTGTTGAAGCAATGGTAATCGTTTTTGTAGTTGAAACCGTTCCTCCATCAGCAAGTATGGTTAGCTTTACGGTGTAAGTTCCGGCAATTGGGTATGATGACTGAACATCATTACCATCTGCGCTGGCACCGTTACCGAAATCCCAATGTGCATTAATACCATTATAAGCGCTTTTAAAAGCAATTATATTTGGATTAGTTGATGTAGGAGCAGCAGTAAACTGAATCTGAGCCTCGGTTGGAGGCATTCCTATATCTTTACTTGTTTCTGTTTTTTTACAAGAAACCATAAAGCTAAGTAGCAAGCTAAAACTTAGTAAGATTGATACTTTTATTTTGTTTTTAAGTAATTTCATTTCACTATAAATTAGTTATAACCCGGATTTTGTTTGATGCTACCTTTTGTAACTTCAATTTCATTTAATGGAATGGGAAGGTATTCGCTCTTCCCGGCCTTAAAACCCTGAGCGCCTAATACAGCTACCGCACGGCCGGTTCTTACTAAATCGAAAAAGCGATGTCCTTCTGTAGCCAATTCCAATCTACGCTCTGCGTAAATATTATCTAAAGTTGCCGGAACAGAAGCTAAACCAACTCTCGCTCTTACAGCATCAAGCAATTCTTTTGCCCTGGTTGCATTACCTCCGCTTCTTACTAAGGCTTCGGCTTGCATTAGATAAGTATCCGCAAGGCGAATTTCGATCTCATTCATCGGCCAGTTTTGCTCAGCTACACCACTTGCAGAACGAAAAGCTTTTAACGGTGCATATTTTTTGATAAAATAATCAGTGTTTTGATAACGGGCGTTGTAAGTACCTCCGTTTGCTTTAAGTGCCGCTCCATCTATAATAGTTGCAGCAAAGCGTGGATCGTTTTTCATCACACCCACTAAATCAAGCGTTACCGGACAAAAGCCCCATCCGCTAGAGAATGTATCGCCATTGTATCCGTCCATACCCACAAACTGTGGGGCAACATTTCCCTCGCCGCCATTGATGTAACCCCAATCAGACCAGGCAGAATTACTTGAATGAGGAATTTCAAGAATAGATTCGCTATTGAACTTATTGTTAGGGCTGAATATATCTGCATAGTTTGGAAGTAGCGTATAGCCGTAAACATTGCCAACGCGATTTACATCCTCAAATAAAGTTGCAGCTTCTGTTAATTTAGTATTATCGTTTTGATACAATAAAACTTTACCCAATTGAGCTTTTGCAGCACCTTGAGATATTCTACCTTTCTCAGCTGTAGAAATTGTATTCGGTAAACCAGGAATCGCTTCTCTTAAATCCTTCTCGATTTGTGCATAAATTTGTGCTGGTGTTGATTGAGTTCTGTCGTAAAGTTCATTAGTTTCTAAAACTTTTGTTATTAACGGAACATTACCAAACCACCTTACCAAGTCGAAATAGAAATAAGCCCTTAAAAATTTCACCTCAGCAACAACTCTTGTTTTAAAAGCAGCATTTAGTGATGTAGCTTTATCTATTTTACTTAAAATTACGTTTGCCCGGTTTATCCCCGAGTAACTTTTATTCCACAAACCTATCTGCGGACCAAGGCCGGAGTTCATATTAAAATTATCATATGCAACCCAATTTGGTTGGTCAGATGCACTACTTCCACCCGCAAAACAATCATCAGATGCAGCACTTAAAAGCGGCATTTTCATTGTATATCCACCTGTTGTGCCCCATTGTATTACATCATATACCGAAATAACACCCTGCATTACCTCGTTTTCATTTTTATAAAAATTATCTTCTAAAGCAGTACCTCTGGGTGTTAATTCTAAATACTCTTTCTTACACGATACAAAAATTAGCATTAAGGCAACTATTGCCGTTAAGCCTTTAAATTTTTTATTGTTCATTTTTCTTACTAATTAGAAACCAACATTTAAACCGGCGAAGAAAGTTCTTGCCTGTGGATAGAAACCACGATCTACACCATAACTACCGCCACCAATTTCCGGGTCGTAACCTGTATATTTTGTAAAAGTTACCAGGTTATTAGCCATTACATAAAATCTTAGCTTATCCAACCCAGCTTTTTTAATTAGATTTTTTGGTAAACTATAGCCAATCTGAAGCGTTTTTATGCGGAAATAAGAACCACTTTCTAAAAATATGCTAGATACGCGACTGTAATTTTGATTTGCATCATCCAACGTAACACGTGGGATAGAATTACTGGTTCCTTCTCCGGTCCATCTGTTTAAAATTGCAGTAGTATAGTTAGCTGTTGGTAAATCGAATCTTCTTAATGCATTAAAGATTTGATTGCCCGAAACGCCCTGACCTAAAGCAACTAAATCAAAGCCTTTGTAGGCTAAATTGATGTTCATACCATAGGTGAAATTTGGCGTTGGGTTACCAATAATTTCGCGGTCATCGTTATTTATTTGTCCATCGCCATTCAAATCAATAAATTTAATATCACCAGGTTTAGCATTTGGCTGAATTAACGAGCCACCCTGATTTTTATAATTATTTATTTGCGCTTGATTTTGAAATAAACCATCACTTCTGTATCCATAAAAAGAGCCAATTGAGTAACCCACTTTTGTACGGGTTATTTCTAAAGCTTGAGGAGTTACCGTTTGGCCACCAAGATATTCTTTATCATCGCCCAAATAATCGATATTATTTTTTACAAAGGCACCATTTGCATTAACTTTTACAGATAAATCGCCAAATCTTTTATTGTAACCAAGTTCCAATTCAAAGCCTTTGTTAGATAAATCGGCTATGTTACCGATTGGGCCTGCATTACCTACATAACCTGGTACAGCAATTTGCAACAACATACCTGATGTTTTTTTCTTGTACCAATCTGCGGTAAGGGTAAAGTTTCCGAATAAATTCATATCAACACCGATATCTGTTGATGATGTTTGCTCCCATTTTAAATCAGGGTTTGAAAGCGCATCCGGACTAACCCCATTATTTAAACCTGCCGAAGTACCTAAAGTGTAGTTTCTGCCACCACTAACAGTAGATAAATACCTAAAGTCTCCAATATTATCGTTACCAACAACACCGTAAGATCCTCTAAATTTTAAGAAGGTTACATAATCGTTTTTTGGAAAGAAATCTTCTCTACTTGCTACCCATCCAACTGATGCTGAAGGGAAATATCCGAATTTGTTATTTGGACCGAAACGGGATGAACCATCTCTTCTGATAATACCTGTTAAAAGATATTTTTCATCATAATTATAAGTTAATCTGGCAAAAGCAGAATTTAATGTGTTTAGGTATTCTCCACCGTAGAAAACATCATTCGCTCTTGAAACCGGAAATTGTAAGGAAGCATCTTTTATGTTATTAACCGGAATACCATCTTTTGTACCGCCTTGGGTTTCACCTCTGTTCTTTTGGAAAGAATAGCCAATTAAACCGGTTACATTATGTTTGGCAATTTGTTTATTATAACTGATGGTATTCTCTAAAGAATAAAATAATCCTCTATTAGAATTTCTGTTATAAGATGTTATGGTAGTCTGGTTTATTGAATTTAAATAATAAATTGGTGTAAAGCCTTCGCTACCCCAAAAAGCTAAGTCTACGCCGCCTTGAGAACGTACTTTTAAACCTTTAATAATTTCTGCTTCAACAAATGCATTGGCAACTACTTTATCAGACCAGCCTTTGCCTTGAGCCACTTGTAAAGCTGCTATCGGATTTAAAATTTCAGATTGAGCATATTGTGAAATTCCGTATGGAAAACCAGCTTCATTTCTAACAACCGGATTACCGATGTATGGAGCAGCACCGTATTTTGCCGGGTCTGTCTCAATTATCGGTGTAATTGGGTCGATATTAATTGCCCTGTTAAGTGGAGAACCATATTCTGTATTGGTACCAACACCAACAGAATTTACCCTGGTATAACCAATAGTTTGGCCAAACTTTATGGCCTTGGTTAACTGATGTTCTGAGTTAAATCTAGCCGTAAATCTTTTATAATTAGAGTTGCTTGTGGCTACAATTCCATCCTGATCAAAATATCCAAAAGAGCTGTAATAGGTAGATTTATCATTACCTCCGCTAATACTTAATTCATGATTTTGGATTCTTGCATCATTATTAAAAACAGCAGCCTGCCAATCTGTTCCTTCGCCTAATGATTTTGGATTTGGAAACCTTGGCGTTGTTAAAGCCGGGTTACGGGCATATTCTGCCTCATTATAAATGGTTGCATACTGCGTAGCGTTTAACAAATCTAATTTGCGAGAAGGCGCCTGTGTACCTAAATAGGTATTGTAATTAACCGCCATTCTTCCATTTTTACTCCCTTTTTTTGTAGTAATAATGATAACACCATTTGCGGCTCTGGCACCATATATAGCACCCGAAGCAGCATCTTTTAACACTTCGATAGATTCGATATCTGCCTGATTTAGGTAATCAATACCACCACCAACTTGCACCCCATCAACAATATACAAGGCTTCACTGTTATTAATTGAAGTTGTACCACGTATACGCAATGTTGCACCTTCACCTGGCTGACCGGAAGAGGTTGTTATGGTTAAACCTGAAGTTCTGCCTTGTAAAGATTGCTCTACACGTACAACAGGCATATTCTCTAAATCAGTTGCCTTTACCTGAGATATCGCACCGGTTACCACACTTTTCTTTTGTGTTCCATAACCAATAACTACAGCATCGGCCAAAACTCCCGCTTGCGGTACCATTTGTACTGATATGGCAGTTGCAGATGTTGCCGCCACTTCTTTACTTTCGTAACCAATATAAGACACCACAATAATTGCGTTGTCTTCTACCGTTTTTAATGTAAATGCACCATTAACATCAGTCATGGTTCCTTGATTTGAACCTTTAACCTTAACACTTGCACCAACCATGGGTGCGCCGGTTTCATCTACAACTTTACCCTTTATATCGGCATAGCTGCGCATTAATAACGGCGAGCCGTTTAATGCTTTCTTGTGGATAATTATTGTGTTATTCTTAATGGTATAGCCAAGTGGCTGTTCCTTAAAAATTTGTATTAAAGCTTCGTTAATATCAATGTTTTTTACATCGATGGTTACTGGCTTTGCTTCTTTTAAAAGATCGGTGTTGTATAAAAAACTATAACCAACACTTTTATTCAACTTCCGAAAAATTTTTAGCAGTTGGGTGTTTTTTTCTGAGAGCGTTACATTTTGCGCTTTGGCACCGTAACTGATTTGAAGAAACGTAGTGATTAATAAGACAAAAGTCAATTTCATAATCAACAAAAATTTAGATAGGCGCCCCTTTGGATTGGGAAACCATTCAGTATAAAAATTCATATATTTGGTTATTAGGTTTATTAATAGTTGTATCTCACAATTTTACGATTAGAATAAAGCCCTGATGTACTCCGGGAGCGTTGCCGCGCTTCCGGTTTTTTTTAGCTATGCTGTATTCTAACACCATCATAAATGACGAAAAAAGTATAAGTTTAAGGCATAACTAAAATCCTCCTTTCTTCTATCTTAAAATGAACATCGCCTGTAGCTTGTAATGTTTCCAAAACTTCGTTCACACTATTAAAACGAGAAATTTTTCCCCCAAAAAGTTTATCCATTTTTGCTCCCCGATAATCGATATCTACATTGTACCAGCGAGAAATCTTATTCATGATTGTTTGCAGGTTCTCATCGTTAAAACTGAAAAAACCATCTTTCCATGCGATAGCATCTTCGGCATCAACATTTCTAACCATAACGAATGTAGATGATGGCGAAATGGTTGATTGCTGACCAGGTTTTAAAATATTAGCAGCAGTAGAATTCAAATTTAAAACCCTTACGCTACCCTCCAATAAAGTTGTTTTGTTATTGGGTTCATTTGCATAAGCATTGATATTAAAATGTGTTCCTAAAACCTCAACCTGTTGATTTTTGCCAATACCAATTTCACTATTCACTTTAAAAGGAACACGAACGCCATTTTTATTGGCCAATTTCGCCACCTCAAAATAGGCCTCGCCTTTGAGCTCCACAATGCGCTCAGCATTACTAAAACTTGTTGGATATTTTAAGGAAGATTCTGCATTTAACCAAACCTTTGTACCATCGGGCAAATTGATTTGATATTGACCGCCGCGGGGCGTTTCTATTGTATTGAATAAATTATTTGATTTATTGTTAGGTTGAGATGATACGGTATAAATTAATTCTCCATTACGTGTTTTAGTGATGTTAATCCCAGCTTGCTTTGCAATAATACCGTTTGTAGCATCGGTTAACGAAATTTTAGAACCATCAGCCAAAGTCAATGTAGCCTTGTTACCACCAGGCTTAATCCCTTCTAACTTATTGTTAACAAATTCGTTTTCTTTAAAAGATTTTGTGACTTGAGTTTTAATTACAAAACCAATAAAAAATAGCACAACAGCTGCCGCAGCAACTTTAATCCACAATTTATAATTTGGTGTTGATTTTAAATCTGTTTGCACTTCAATGGATTGCCATATTTTATTCCTGGCTTCACTGATATCATCCTGGCTTAAATCAGATTTTTTTCTTGAAATTTCTTGAAGATGCCACGATTCTATCAAAGCAATTTCTTGCTCGGTACAAAGTCCATCCCGATATTTTTCTAAAAGTTTTTCAACTTCAGCTTTATTCATCACTAAATATATTTGGCTATTAAATACATGTAGGATACAAGGCCCTTAGGTAGTAGATAAAATAAAATATTTTTTTAAATTTTTTTAAAATGTGGCATGGGAGCCGATGAAAGGGCTATTATGAATTAAAAAACTATCTTAAAAATAATAAGAATGCAATTGAAATTAATGAAGTTAGCTTTAAACGCAAAACTTTTAAGGCATTGCTCATTTGTTTTTTTACGGTTTTATCAGATAGATGAAGTAGTTGAGCAATTTCTTTTTGCGATAGATGTTGCTGACGGCTCATCTCAAAAATTTGCCTCATTTTTGGCGGCAATAAACTTACTTCTTTCTCAATTATCGATGCAAATTCCTTTTCACGAAGGTAATCTTCGGTGATGCAATTTCCTTGTTCAGCAAAATCGCCTAACGAAAGTAAATAGTTTGATTTTGACTTATTCTTATCTAACCAATCGAAAACTTTGTAGCGTATTGCCGTATATAAATATGATGATAACTGAGACTTAATTTTAATGTTTTGATTGCTCCATAAATAAACAAATATCTCTTGAACAATATCTCTCGCATCTTCTTTATCCGTAACCAATTTAAAGGCATAAATAAACAACAAACCGTTAAAACGCTCGTATATTTCCTCAAAGGCAGCTTTATCTCTAAGCTGAATCAGTTCGAAAAGTTCGTTGTCTGTGAATAATTTATAGTTAGCCATTTGGTTAGAATGATTAACGAATGTAAGCAATAGTTTGAGTTAAATTCTAAATATTTTAACAAAGCATATTTTGTTTAATCGATTTATAAGCTCGTATTATAACCTTAAACATAGATTTGTAATCTTATAAATTATATTGGCATATCGGGAAAAACCGATATACCTTTGTGTTATGGATCAGGTAGAAATATTTAAGGCACTTTCTAACAAAACCCGTTTACAAATTTTAAACTGGTTAAAAGAGCCTGCAATACATTTTAACGAACAGCCCAATGCCGATTTCGAAAACATCGGGGTTTGTGTTGGTCAAATTCAAAATAAAGCTGGTTTATCTCAAAGTACAATTTCCGAGTACCTTTCTATTTTGCAAAGGGCAGATTTGGTATGCGCAACGCGAATTGGCCAATGGACGTATTATAAACGCAATCAGGTAGGTATAGAAGAATTAGCTAAAATTTTTAATTCAGAACTTTAAAAATAAAATAAAATGAATACAGATAGTTTATTTAGGCCTTTTAGCCTTAAAACTTTAAATATTAAAAATAGAATTGTGATGGCTCCAATGACGAGATCTTTCTCGCCAGATGGCGTTCCAACTAAGGATGTTGCCGCATATTATGCAAAAAGAGCCGCAGGAGAAGTTGGTTTAATTCTTTCAGAAGGTACAGTAATTAACCGTCCATCATCATCTGCCGATCCTAACATTCCTCATTTTTATGGCGAGAATGCATTAGCTGGTTGGCAAAAAGTAATTAATGATGTTCATGCTAATGGCGGACAAATGGGACCACAAATCTGGCACCAGGGCATTTCGGCTAATCATGCATCAGGCTGGCTGCCAAGCGCTCCATTTGAAGGCCCTTCGAGTTTTAACAGTCCGGGTTTTGAAAACGGCATTGCAATGACCGATTCGGCAATTGCTGATACCATTGCCGCTTTTGGGCAAGCAGCAGCAGATGCAAAAGCATTAGGTTTTGAAACAGTTGAAATTCATGGTGCCCATCAATACTTAATTGATCAGTTTTTTTGGGACGCTACAAATAACCGCACAGATATTTACGGTGGCAAAACATTGGCAGAACGAAGTAGATTTGCTGTAGAAGTAATAAAAGAGGTACGCAAAAGAGTAGGTGAAGATTTCGCTTTAATCATCCGTTTATCTCAGTTTAAACCCGCAGCTTACGACTTTAAATTAGCCAAAAACGAAAACGAGATGGAGCAATGGTTAACGCCACTTGCAGATGCAGGAATCGATATTTTCCATTGCTCGCAACGCCGTTTCTGGGAACCGGAATTTGAAGGTTCTGACTTAAATTTTGCTGGATGGGCTAAAAAATTAACCGGAAAAGCAACAATTACAGTTGGCTCTGTTGGTTTAGACGGAGATTTCTTTGGTGCATTTGCAGGTCAAAGTTCACAACCAAGTTCGCTTGATGAATTAGTTCGCAGAATGGATAGAGGTGATTTTGATTTAGTTGCAGTTGGCCGACCGCTTTTGGCTGATCCAAACTGGGTAGAAAAAATTAAAAACGATAAAACTGATGAGCTTAAAGGCTTTACAAAAGAAGCTTTAGCAGAACTGGTGTAAGTTGATAAATAGTTTAGAACTTCGTAAAGCGAAGTATGAAGCCATCAGCAAGATACTTCATACTTCGCTTTTTTTGTAAAGTTTTAATTAAATTCACATCGTAAAAACCCATCTCATGTCGAACATTAAATTGATTATAGAAGAACGCCCGGCAAATATTGGCAACTTTATGGTTGGCCGCTTACTTCCATTTCGCGAAAAAAGAATGGTTGGTCCATTTTCATTTATTGATCACATGGGGCCAGCGGCGATGAACGATCATGAGAATTTAGATGTTGCGCCACATCCGCACATCGGTTTATCTACCTTAACCTTTTTATTTGAGGGAGAAATTACACACCGCGATAGCTTAGGAACCAATATAGTGATTAAGCCGGGGCAGGTAAACTGGATGACATCAGGTAGCGGAATTGTACATTCTGAAAGAACGCCTGAATATTTAAGAACTACAGATAAAGTATTACACGGCTTACAAATATGGGTTGCCTTACCTAAAGAACTGGAACAAATGGATCCTGAATTTTTCCATGCGGAAGAAAAAGACATCCCCCATTGGGAAAAAGATGGATTGAGTTTTAAATTAATAGCGGGCGAGGCATTTGGCCACAAATCACCAGTGCCGGTTTACAGTCCGCTTTATTTTATCGAGATTAAAAGTACAGCTAAGCAAAAGGTAAATATTGGTAAAGATTTATTCGGAGAAAGTGCGCTGTATATTTTAGAAGGGTCTGTTGAAAGTGATGGAAATATTTTTGAGCCAAAAAATATTTTAATTGCAAATGATGCAACACTTTGCGAATTCGATATGAACGAAAATACTACAGTTTACATATTTGGCGGAACACCATTTCCGGAAGAACGCTTTATGTATTGGAATTTCGTAGCTACGGATAAGCAGCTGATAGAAGAAGCCAAAACGAAATGGCTAAATCAAAGCTACAAACCTGTACCGGGTGAAACAGGATTTGTTCCCCTACCCGACCAAAGCAAATTTATTAAACGCTAAGTTATTGTTCTAACAAAGCTTCTCTTATTTTCTGAGCAGCATCGGCAAGTTCTTCCTCAGTTGGTTTAAGCTTTTCTTTGCTGAAGTTCATATCGCTAACATTATTCATCGGAATTAAATGAATATGTGCGTGTGGAACTTCTAATCCAATAACGGATACACCAACTTTTTTGCAAGGAAAGGCTTCTTTAACGCCCTTGGCAACAATTTTTGCGAACATCCACATACCAACATATAAATCTTCTTCCATATCAAAAATATAGTCGGTTTCTATTTTTGGAATCACCAAAACATGTCCGGCAGTTAAAGGCTGAATATCTAAAAAAGCTAAATACTCTACAGTTTCTGCTACAACGTGCGCACTAATTTCTCCTGAAACGATTTTTGAAAAGATAGACATGTGTTGGAAAGTTTAAAGTGGAAAGTTTAAAGTGGAAAGTGTAAGGTTTAAAGTGGAAAGTGTAAGGTTTGATAGGCGGAGTAGTTCCTCCGCCTTTTATCTTAACGTGAAATTTCTAAAACTTCGAATTGCATTTTGCCTGCAGGCACTTCTATTTCGGCAAATTCGCCAACAGATTTGCCCAGTAAGCCTTGTGCAATAGGAGATTTAACTGAAATTTTTCCGGTTTTTAAATCAGCTTCGCTTTCTGCAACCAACTGATAAGTCATGGTTGCACCGTTTTTTACATTTTTTATTTTAACGATAGATAATGCCAAAACCTTTGATAAATCTAATTTAGACTCATCAATAAGACGGGCATTAGCCAATGTGTTTTTTAGTTTTGCTATTTTAGCTTCATGTAAGCCCTGAGCTTCCTTTGCTGCGTCATACTCCGCATTCTCAGATAAATCCCCTTTATCTCTCGCCTCAGCAATTGCTTTTGATATTAGCTGACGGCCCGTAGTTGTTAGATAATGAACTTCCTCTTTCAATTTATCTAATCCTTCTTGTGTGTAATACGTTACCTCTGTCATTGCTCAATTAATTTTGTTGTAAAGCCTATAAAAAACAAACAAGACTATGTAGTTGGTTTTGCTACATAGTCTTGCTTCAATTATAACGAAGATAAAATGCTTAAATTACAAAAGCAAATAAATCATTATGATTTTAAAGTTTTGACAATTTTCAAAAAAAAAAATTATAACAATTAGCCATTCTCAGCCTTGGTTTGTGCTTGATGTTTAACCGGAAAATTGAGTGAATTTGCAATGTAACACATTTTATTAGCCTCTTTGTGTAATGTTTCAGCCAGTTCTATATGTGCTTTATCTGCAATCAGTACAGCTGGGTTCAGTGTTACTTCCTTAAACTTACCGCCGCCATCTGCCGATTCTTCCATTATTCCAACAGCATTATCATTATAATCGATAACTACAATTTCGTTTTTAGAGCATAAGTGCAAATACCAAAGCATGTGGCAGCTCGAAATGGAGGCTAATAATAAATCTTCGGGATTGTGTTTCGATTTATCGCCTAAAAAGGCAGAATCTGAAGAACCTGAAATATCAGTTTTACCTTTTACGGAGATGAGATAATCGCGATCGTACGAGCGATAATCCATCGTACCTGAGCCTTTATTGCCAGTCCATGTTACAGTTGTAGAATATTGATGTTCTTTCGGCATGATATAATTAGTTAGAATTGTATTGCCAATTTAAGAATTTAAGATTGATAAACACATGGATAAATTGAAAGCATAGCAAATTTATTATTAAAAATTGCCTGAAATCAGTAATTTGAAAAATCTAGAAAGTTCATAAAAACAGATAGCCATGAAAGATAAATTACACAGCACAAACTACTACAATACATTTATAGAAATTGCTGAAGATAGTAAAGCGATTTCAGGAAGCCACCCTAAAGCAAAAGGAAAGGATAAAACTATTGCAGAAATTCAATTTGAGATAATTGCAAAAAATCCTTACAAATACACATCCGATGATGTTTTATTCAATGTATTTATAGAGCGAAGTGATATTTCGAAAGAAGAAGAAAATGATGCAAAAGTAAAATTCTTTTCAAAAGGTCAGGCTTGTTTCAGAGCCTCTCCATTAACCAAGCAATATGGCTTTGGTTTACATGCAAATAACGAAGGTAAAATTGCTCTTTTTGGTATGGAAACCAAAGAGTATCAGCAATTTTTAGCCGACAACAACATCAAAAAAATTAAGGCAATGCGTTCTGCTAAAAAGTAGAATCGATGGCAATTAATTTCTCGGCCAGCACTTCAGATATTTTACGATAAGAATCGAAAGTCCATCCGCCAACATGCGGCGTTAAAATAACTCTATCGTGTAGTTTTAAATCGCTATACCAGTTTTGCTCTGCTAATGCAGGAAATTTTTCTGTTTCTAAAACATCCAAACCAGCGCCTAAAATTTTGCCACTATTTACTGCATTTAATATGGCCGATACTTTGGCAATTTCTCCACGAGCCGTATTTATAAAAAATATTGGTTTTTTAAAATGGAAGAAATATTCATCGTCAACCATTTGTTTGGTTTCTGTTGTTAAGGGAATGTGTAAACTCAATACATCAGCATGTTTAACAATTTCTTCCATGCTCACCTCACGTGCGAAAGCATCAGAAAATCCGGTTTTGTATTTGTCGTAAGCCATAACATCAACCTCAAAACCAGCTAACTTTTTTGCGAAACTTTGCCCCATAAAACCATAGCCAATTATCCCAACTTTTTTGCCTTTCAATTCATAACCGCGGTTTCCTTCCCTATCCCAAATACCGTTTCTGATTTGAATGTCGGCATTTCTGAAATTATTCATCAAGGATAAAAGTAAACCAACTGTATGCTCGCCAACAGCGTCACAATTTCCCTCTGGTGCATTTATAAGCCTGATATTTTTTTCAAAAGCAATTTTATCATCGATATTATCCAAACCGGCACCTGCACGAGCTACAAATTTAAGTTTAGATGCGGCTGCAAACAATTCTGCATCAATTCTAAATTTGGTACGTACGGCGATACCATCATAATCTTTAATCTTTGCCAAAGTTTCGGCACGTGTAATTAAAGGTTCGTCATCTACCAAATAACCCAACTTTAAAGCCTGTTCCTTAAATGCAGGATGCAAATCATCAACAATTAATATTTTTTTACTCATGATATGGCAAAAGTAACATTAAACTCACTTGCAGATTAAATCTAACAGTAAAATTTAATTTTAATAAATACTAAAAGGTTTAGGCTAAGACCACAAAAATATTACCCTTAAAGCGCTGTAATAAAATAGTTACGGCACTTGTTTTAAACTTCCTTGCCGTTTCTTTGTCAATCTTTAAGAAAATTAACAAAAACTTTAAAAATTTAATGAGACTTCTACATTACAAAGCGATAAAAATCACCTTTTTTTTACTTTTCACTTCCTTTAGTTTATTTGCACAAACCGGTGGTAAAGCAAAAATCATCGGGGTATTAAAAGACGCCAAAACACAAGAACCTATTGCTTTTGCAACTGCCGTTTTAGTAAATAAGGAAACTAAAGCAAATGCAAAATTAGCACAAACAGATATTGATGGTAAATTTACCATGCCTGACTTAGCAAACGGAAGCTACACTTTCAGAGTGAGTTTTGTTGGCTACCAAACAATGGTTAGGGATAACATCACGATAACTGATGCTACCGGAACGCTAAATTTTGGCGATATTAAAATGAATGCCGCAGCTGGTACAGTATTAAAAGACGTTACAGTTACTGCCCAAAAAGCAGCTATGCAGATGGGTATTGATAAAAAAGTATTCTCTGTAGATCAAAGTTTAGTAAGCGAAGGCGGTTCGGCTACAGATTTATTGGCTAATGTACCGTCAGTATCAACTGATATTGATGGTAATGTAAGCTTACGTGGTTCATCTGGTGTGCGGGTTTTAATTGATGGAAAACCATCGTTAATTGCCGGCGGAAATGTATCTCAAATTTTAGCATCTATCCCTGCAAGTTCTATAGAAAGTGTTGAATTAATTACCAATCCATCATCAAAATACGATGCAGAAGGCCAGGCTGGTATTATCAACATTGTACTTAAGAAAAACACCAAACTTGGTTTTAATGGTTCAGTTGCAGTAAGTGCCGGTAACCGAGATAATTACAACGGAAATACAAACCTTAGTTTTCAAAATAGTAAGGTTAACCTTTATGGAAATTACAGCTACCGTTACGGAAATCGTTTAGGTGGTGGCTTTCAAGATATTACCTATAAACAAAGTACTGGCTCAACTGCATTTGCAAATCAAACTACAACATCAAATTCTTTAGATAAGGGGCATAACGTTAAAGCCGGACTTGATTATTACTTAGCACCAAAAAGCGTGGTAAGTTTATCCGGAGGTTTCAATTCGAGAGAAAATGATAGAGATGAATTTGTTGATATCAGACAGTTAGGTAGAAATTTAAATCCTGTTTTATTAAGCAACAGACTAAATAATAACCTCGGTAGCGGAAATAGCTATGATTTAAATTTAGATTATTCGCAAAAATTTGCAAAGCCTAAAGAGGAGTTAACTTTTAACTTTGGCTATTCTTCGGGTACAAATAATAACGATCAGGATTACAGTACTACTTTTACCAATATAAATGGCAATGCGGTAAACATTAACCCAAGTTTGCAAAGAATTTTTAATACCGGAGATAATACAAACTACAATGTGCAAGCAGATTATACTTTGCCAGTTGGTAAAGCCGGTAAAATAGAAACAGGTTACCGCAGTCAGATTCGTTTAGGAGATAATACTCAGGATGCAGATTCGATACTAACGAACACCAACATTTTCGTTAGAAACAATAAACTGATCAATACCTTCAGCAGTAAAGATCAGGTTCATGCTTTATATTTAAACTATCAAAATCAAATTAAAGATTTTGGTTACCAATTAGGTTTAAGAGCAGAAGATGCCCGTTTAGATACTTATTTAGAAGGTTACAATGGAAACGTACTAACAAACAGCGAAGGCAATATCCATTATAAAAGATTATACCCAAGTGTTTTTGTTTCGCAGAAATTAAAGAACGAACAACAGGTACAGTTAAGTTATACACGTAGAGTAAACCGTCCACGCCCGTGGGATACAAACCCGTTTCTTGATGTTTCTGACCCATTAAACTACAGAGCCGGTAACCCTAATTTATTGCCAGAGGATGTGCATTCATTCGAGTTAGGCTACAATAAATATTGGAAAAAAGTTACTTTAACATCAAGCTTATATTTCCGTCAAACTAATGATGTAATTCAAAGGGTTAGAAGTGTGCCCGATGCGAATGGAATTATAACCACTACGCCTCAAAACTTAACCCGTCAGTTAAATAGTGGTTTAGAGTTAATTGGTCGTTTCGATTTAATTAAAGCATTAAACTTTACCAGTAACGTAAACCTTTATCAGCAGAAAATTGAAGGCGACGCCAGATACGGCATTCAGGATAGAAGTGGCTTTAGCTGGAATGCAAACTTAACTGCAAACATAACTGCCATTAAAAATTTATCATTCCAGTTTCGTGGAGATTATCGTGCACCAGAAGTAATGGCACAAGGTAAACGTAACTCAATGTATGGTATTGATGGTGGTGCAAAATATGATTTCCCTAATAAAAAAGCATCTTTAAGCTTAAATATCAGAGATATGTTTAACACCAGAAGATGGAGCATGACAACCGATGATAATTTTACGCTGATTGATTTTCAACGCCGTATGCAAGGCACAATGGGTAACTTAACATTCTCTTACCGTTTCGGAAAAACTTTGTTTAACAGTACGAAGAAGAATAAAAAAGAAGAGCAACAAGAAAGCAGACCTGATGAGGGTTCTTTTTAAACAATAAATAACTTACAGGCGTTTCTATAATTCGGAACGCCTTTTTTATGCAGTTTATTCTTAACAAATCTGCACATTTTATATCTTGCAGTTATGGAAGAAATCAATCCCTGGCAAACGCTGCAAAGTGAATTAAAGTATGATAACAACTGGATTAGTGTAACTGAACATCAGGTTATAAATCCGACGGGCGGAGCAGGAATTTATGGTGAAGTTCATTTCAAAAATTTAGCTATTGGCATTTTACCTTTGGATGAAGACCAAAACACCTGGCTAGTCGGGCAATACCGTTATCCTTTAAAAGCTTACAGTTGGGAAATCCCCGAAGGTGGTGGCCCGCTGGGTGAAGAACCGCTAAAAAGTGCGCAAAGGGAATTATTAGAAGAAACCGGAATGAGTGCCAGAAACTGGAAAGAAATTCAGCGTATGCACCTATCTAATTCGGTAAGCGATGAAATAAGCATTATTTATATCGCAACAGATTTGATTCAGGGTATTGCTATGCCAGAAGAAACTGAAGAGTTGGTAATAAAAAAATTGCCTTTTGAAGAGGCATACCAAATGGTTAAGCATGGAGAAATAACAGATTCGATGAGCGTAGCGGCAATTTTAAAAGCAAAGCTGATGTTTATGACTGGCGATTTATAGTGTTGAATGGTATAAAATCTAATTTTTATATTTGCTAAAATTTTTAAGCCCAAATGAGCAAACTTTTTGGTTATATACTTAGCCCAATTTTTTATTTTTTCTTCGCGTTAAGCCTTTGCATTTTCCACCCAATTCAATGGCTTTGCTACAAATTTGGCGGATATAAAGCGCATAAATTATCTGTTGATGTGTTAAATTTCTTTTTAACATATTGCCAGATTTTCCTTTTTAATTCCATCAGCTTTAAAAATACACAGAACCTGCCTACTGATAGGCCGATAATTTTTGCCGCAAACCACCAAAGCATGTATGATATTCCATCGTTAATTTGGTTCCTGAGAAAATATCATGCTAAATTTATTTCCAAAATTGAACTAGCAAAAGGGATTCCATCCATTTCTATAAACTTACGTTTAGGTGGTGGTGCAAACATCGACAGGAAAGATAATAAGCAGGCAATTTCTGAAATTATTAAACTAGGCCGTAGAATGAAAGATAATAACTGGAGTACAGTTATATTTCCGGAAGGCACAAGAGCTAAAGATGGCCAGGTAAAAACCTTTCAATTTGGTGGCGTTGCAACTTTACTGAAAGTGGTACCAAATGCTTTGGTTGTTCCAATTGCAATAGAAAATTCTTGGAAAATTGTACGCTTTGGCATGTTTCCTTTAACGACTGGCCACGCTTTAAGGTGGACCGTTTTAAAACCTATCGAACCAGGCGAAAAAACCGCAAATGAAATAACGCTGGAAGTGGAGACTGAAATCAGAAAAGTATTGAATCAGAAAGTACTTGATTAGTTTACTGGTTGTTCAGATAATTGGTTAAAACAAACAATTAATTCCGCAAAACCGTTTCCCATCATCAATCTTCCCTTATCAATCATACATCCTCTAAATGTTTTTATTTCCAATTACTTTAAAAAACTCATCTCTATAGGTATCTCCTACCGGGATAATTTTTTTGTTAATGGTAATCCTGCTTCTTTCAATGCTTTCAATTTTATCTATGGCAACAATATAAGATTTATGAACACGGATAAACTGACTATCAGGTAAAGCTTCTTCCATTTTTTTCATACTTTGAAGGGTAATGATACGCTCCTCTTTAGTAAAAATAGAAATGTAATCCTTCAATCCTTCTATGTATAAAATATCGTGAAGATATATTTTTTGAATTTTATGTTCCGTTTTTACAAAAATAAAATCCTGTATTGGATTTGGAGAACCTGAAAATGGCGCAGGTGTTATTAAAGGCTGAATTTGCGGTGGACTCACTTCTGCGGGCTTCATCTGGTTATGAACTTTTTCTACCGCTTTATAAAAACGATCGAATGCGATGGGTTTCAGCAAATAATCAGAAACATTCAAATCATAGCTCTCTAAGGCATATTGAGGATACGCAGTTGTTAAAATGAAATGACATTTATTCCCTGCGATTTTTAAAAACTGTATCCCTGTAAGTTCTGGCATTTGAATATCAAGAAAAACCAAATCTATACCTCCAGCCTGAACAATTTGTAAAGCCTCAATCGGATTTTCGCACCTTTTAGTAAGCGTTAAAAAAGGTACTTTTGAAATATAATCCTCTAAAATATCGAGTGCTAGTGGTTCATCATCTACAATAATACAGTTCAAGTTCATCTTAGGTAATAATTTATTTGCTTGTAATTTTTTGATAAATAATTAGAGATTTCTTTGGTTTTAGATATCAATCATTAACTCGCAGGTATAGTGTGTAGGCGAATTTACAACATTTAATTTATATCTATCCGGATAAATAAGCTGTAATCTACGCTCAACATTTGGCAAGCCAACACCACCCTGCGCATCTTTATTTTGATTATTTTTTTTGTTGATTACACTAAAGTGCAAAATCTTTTGATTGGCGATAATATCAATTTTCACTGGCTCATTAGCATCAGTAACTACGCCATGTTTAAAAGCATTTTCTACAAAAGAAATTAGCATCAAAGGCACAATTTTCTGGTCATCAATTTCGCCATTTAAAGTCATCTCTATAAAAGCACCATCTTTAAACCTGATTTTTTGTAATTCAATGTAGTTCTTTAAATAATCAACTTCTTTACTTAGGGCAACTGTTGGCGTATTACTCTCGTAAATCATGTAACGCATAATTTCAGATAGCTTCATAATCGCATCAGCGGTTTTATCTGATTTTTGATAAGCCAATGAGTATATGTTGTTTAACGAATTAAACAGAAAATGTGGGTTTAATTGCGATTTTAAAAACTGAAGTTCCATTTCTCGGCGCTCGCTTTCGAGGTTGCGTTGAACACGTTCACTATCAAACCAATCTACCATAAAACGTACAATTCCGCTACTTACAAGAAAAAAACCTGCAACAAAACAACTAACTATGACAAACTCATTAACAGAACGTTCTTTAAGTTTCCCATCCATTACGTAATGTAAAATCTCTATCGGATTTAATACTGCTATTACTGTTTTTACCAATACTACAGCTATTATTGTTACTACAAACAAAAGAATATAAACCCAATATTTTTTCCGCTTTTTAACAAATTCAGGTATTAGAAAAATATAATTGATGTAAAATATAGATACGTTAAGCAGACCAAAAACACCAATAGAAAGAAAATAATCTTTCATTGTAATTTTCTCTGGTTGCATAAGCACTGTCGAAATGACAAAAATTGAGATTATCCCCCAAAAAATAGAATTTAGTATTAATGGTGCTTTACTTTTCTTCATATTAATAAAAACAGAAATGCAAGCTTTTTGGCTTACAATAAATCATCCCCCAAAATAAATAAAGAAACTTGTATTTAATTACACAATCTACCAACGGGCATTTTTTTTCTACCAACGGCTTATCGGGCAAAATTTATCGACCAACGCCAAAATCACCTGTTCATCTATAATCTTTAACACTTGGTATAATAGATTTTAGCACCCTGTTTTTCTTCTGTTTCTTTGAACTATCAAAACGAAACGATTATAACTATAAATAAACCTATTATGAAAAAGTTAGCCAACACATCGCCATTTTTACTTTTATTACTACCAGTTTTTATGATGATGGTATTTACACTTACCATAAACACCAACCAAAACAACACCGAAGAAGTGGTTGTAAAGCCAGCAAAAACTTCTGGTTCAATTGTAAAACAAGCTACTGCTATTTTTAAATAGGAAATGAGCGCTTTCGCAATCGAAACGGTCGGCCTTAATTTCAATTTCGGCAGCCAAACCATCGTAAAAGATTTATCTTTACAAGTGCCAAAAGGTAGCATTTATGGCTTCTTAGGGCCAAATGGGGCTGGAAAAACGACAACCATTAAAATACTTTTAAACCTGCTTCAGTCTCCGGCCGACCAGGTTTTTATTTTTGGTAAAGAAATTAACCGAAACCGCATTGCAACTTTAAAAAGGATTGGCGCTTTAGTAGAGCAACCAGCTATTTACGGGCATTTAACAGGTAAAGAAAACTTAATAAACCGCTGTATTTTATTAGGCATCAATAAAAATAAATCTACCGAAATGCTTGCTTTGGTTGGCTTAACTGATGCCGCTAGTAAAAAAGCTGCTCAATATTCATTGGGTATGAAACAAAGACTTGGCATTGCACTGGCTTTAGTTTCCGACCCAGAACTTTTGTTATTAGATGAACCTACTAACGGCCTCGACCCAAACGGAATTATAGAAGTTAGAAACCTGATGGTTGAGTTGGCTACAAAACATCAGAAAACAATTTTGGTTTCCAGTCATTTATTAGCAGAAATTGAACGCACAGCCACCCACGTTGGCATCATAAATAAGGGGCAGCTGTTGTTTCAAGGTACAATTAATGAACTTCATCAGCTTAGCAAACCCATGTTAGAAATCGAAATAAATGATGTGGAAAAAGCTTCAGATTTACTCATCAATTGCGGATACCAAGTGGCAGAGAATGATGGTAAAAAGCTAAGCATCCCTTATAAAAATGATAAAGAAAATGCAGAAATAAATACTTTGTTAGTTCAAAACGGATTTATGATTTCTGCACTTTACAAACAAAGAAAAGATTTGGAAAACCTATTTCTTGATATTACCAAAAACAACTAATTATGCGCTCTTTATACATCTCATTATTTTCCGAATATTATAAATCAAGAAAAACATTAGCTTTTTGGGCAGCTATTTTGCTCCCTGTAATTATATGCACCCTTGTATCATTTGGTTTTTACTCAAATGCCGACAAGATTTTGCCACTAAAGTTTTCGGGCATGATGCTTTGGGCCAGATATAGCAGCGCAACACTAAATGTAATGGGTTTCCTAATTATGCCATTTTATGTAATTTTTATGGCTTTTTCGGTAAATAATATAGAGCATAAAAACGATACCTGGAAAACACTCTTTGCACAACCTTTAAACAAATTCTCCATCTACGCAGCCAAATATTTATTCGCGGTTTTACTCATTTTTATCTGCCTTGCTTTATTTGGAGCATTAACATTGGGCTTTGGTTATATATTGCAATCTCTTGTTCCGAAATATACATTTAACCAATATAACCCTGTAACATTCCTTTTTAACTCATACGCCAAACTTTTCTTTTCATCACTCGGAATATTATCGCTACAATTAATTTTAAGTCTTATTTGGGCCGATTTTTTAAAACCAATGGGCATAGGTTTTGTAGGCACAATTATGGGTATCGTTACTGCAAGTTTAAACTGGAAATTTGCTTACTTAATTCCATACAGTTTACCAACATTAGCCTTGCAACTAACCAAAGTAAAAAAAGGTGGCGACCCGCTTGCATTCGAGGTTTTTTCCAGAGAAATCTACACCAGCCTAATTTTTGCAACCGCATTTTTTATTATCGGCTATTTTATTGTATCTAAAAAAAGTATCAAATAATTTATTTTTTAAGCCTAACCGCTTTTCAATTCATGCTAATCGTTTTTACAATTCCTGCCTACCACTGGCAAGAAAATTAGCATAGATGAACCATGTGCAACAAGCAAGCGCAAAATAAATAGATATTAGCGCTTAAACCTTCATTACAGAATTTCATTTCAATAAAGGTTATTTTTTTCAGTTTGGCTTACTAGTAAAACTCAATTTTAGTTGACTCCACCAAAATTTACACATAAATGCAACTTAGTTACTATGTAAAATTCTCATGGTAAATAATCTCATTAAAGCATATTAAGCTTATTTTTAAGCCTAATAACCACCCTAACTATTTACAAATGATTAAAAAATTTACTGCTACGGCATTGGCATTAAGCTTATGCCTTTCTGTGCTTGCTCAGGATATACCCGACCCGGCAATGGTACAAAAAATAAGAAAAGAAGGATTAGATAATTCGAAGGTTATGGACATTGCTTTTAACCTTACTGATGTAAGTGGGCCACGTTTATCAAACTCTCCTGGTTTAAAAAAAGCTCAGGAATGGGCAATGAAACAACTTACCGATTGGGGTTTAAAAAATGCCAAATTAGAATCGTGGGGAACTTTTGGTAAAGGATGGCAAATTGATAAATATTATGCAGCCACAACATTGCCATTCTATCACGCAATAATTGCTTCGCCTAAAGCTTGGACACCTGGTACAAATGGCCCAATAAAATCTGAAGTGGTATTAATCAAAGCAGATAGTGTTGCAGATTTGACTAAATATAAAGGTAAATTATCGGGTAAAATTGTAATGATGGATTCTGGCAATCCACTACAAAGCGGTACACGCCCAGATTTTGTACGTTACACTGATAGCGTTTTGGCTAAAATGGCCGATGCAAAACCAACGCCAGCAGGCAACAGAGGACAACGCCCTGGTGCTACAAATAATATGATGGCGCAAATGATGAAAATGAGAGAAGTTAGAGCAGCCATGAGCAACATGCTAGTTGAAGAAAAAGTTGGCTTAATTTTAACTTACGCTCGCGGTGGACAAGGAACTTTCTTTACCAGCAATGGCGCATCTTATGCATTAGATGCTAAACCGGTATCGCCAGAGTTAGAAGTTGCCGCTGAAGATTATTTACACATCTTACGCTTATTACGTGCCGGAAAACCGGTTGAGTTAGAAGCCGATATAAAAACATCTTTCTACACCCAAGACCCTCAAGGTTACAATGTTATTGCAGAAATTCCCGGAACAGATAAAAAATTAAAAGAAGAAGTAGTTATGATTGGCGGTCACTTCGATTCGTGGCACGCAGCAACCGGAGCAACAGATAACGCTGCTGGCTCAGCCGTTATGATGGAAGCCGTTCGTATTTTAAAAGCAATTGATTTTAAACCAAAACGTACCATCCGCATTGCCTTTTGGAGTTCAGAAGAACAAGGTTTATTTGGTTCCAGAGGTTATGTTGCGAAGCATTTTGGCGACCCTAAAACGATGGTATTAACGCCTGATCAGAAAAAAATCTCTGCATATTATAATTTAGATAATGGTACCGGAAAAATTCGCGGTATTTATTTACAGGGAAATGAAGCAGCCGGCCCAATTTTCAAAAACTGGTTGGCACCTTTTAATGATTTAGGCGCTACAACGGTAACTGTTAGCAACACAGGCGGTACCGATCACCAGGCGTTTGATGCTGTTGGTATCCCGGGTTTTCAGTTTATTCAAGATCCTGCAGATTACAATACCCGTACACACCATAGCAACATGGATACCTACGATAGATTGGTTGAAGATGATTTAAAACAATCAGCAACCATCATTGCATCTTTTGTTTACAATACTTCACAACGTGATGCGCAAATTCCGCGAAAAGAATTGCCTGCAGCACCTGCTTCTACATCTACAGGTACAGCTACACCTGTAAGAAACTAATAAATAGTCAACTCACAAAAAAAGGCCCACCGTTTACTGGGGCCTTTTTTTCGGGATTGTTTTTCATAATCCTAACTATAACTAAAAAATGAGAGATTGACTTTGTTTAACCAAAGTTCAACGTTATTTAGAGCAGTTAATATTTTACAGCAATATTTAATGTTTTAAATTTTGCTTTATATTTTACTTAATCGCTAAGTAATCCTAATATTTGCTTTTCTTTTATCCAAAATTACTGTTCATGCATTAAATCCTTAAGCATTAAACACCCTTTTTACAGAGGGTGTTTTTACGGTATTGGCATAGGGGAAAATTGCCTTAGAATAAACATGTATTTATAACCAATTTTAGATAATATACACCCAAAAAAAAATCATGATTAAAACTTCGTTAACAAAAGACGGAACAAATAATTCCGTTCCGGTTGATATTGCGAAAAAAATGACAGCTGCTTTTAGAGAAAGTCAAAAAGCTGATAAAGGAACTTACACCGAAGCTGCCTGGCTCCCAGCCGAACAAATAAAAAAAATAGCAGAAAAATTAGCCGAATTTGAGGGTGATGGAGTACGTATTTATTTTGCAAGATATACGCAGGATATTATCGATTCTATTAATAAATTAAGTTATGGAGATAAAATTCCGGATAAGTATTGCAATATGAACACCATACTTCTTGTAGTTACTAAAGTGGTTGATGGCAAACCAAAGACAGATTATTTCTTAGATAAAACCATTGAACAAAAACCAATCTGTGATGAGGCTGATCCAAATCCGACTGACCCGGAAAACAGAGGAGTTTTATGTCCAACAGAATGTGATGATGATAGTGCGTTAATGAATGACTAGTAAGCTTAAAATCAATTTTGAAAAGTGCTCAATGATTAATATTTTTTCTCCAACCTTGATAATTGAATTAACATGTTTGTTATTCGCCATCATATTTCTAATTAATGATAGAACCAAATTCTGGAGAATTACATTAATATACATTGTATGTATGTGTATTTCAGAAATAATTGCCAAATATATGGGCAGAGTTTACCGGAATAACATCGAAGTTTACAACACATATACACTTTTGGAGATGAGTTTTATATTTTATGCTTTTCATCATTTTTTAAAAGAATATATAAAAATTAAGAAGATAATATTGGCAAACTATATTCTTATTCTTATCATTTACTTTACGCACATCTTTATTTATGGTTATAAAGCTTATAATGCTGTTACAGTTAGTGTAATGTCTGTATTCTTTGTTATATATGCACTACTTTATTTTTATTTGCTTTTAAAAGATGAAAAATATATCGACCTAAAATTTCATCCCGCATTTTGGTGGGTTGGCGGTACATTAATTTTTTACTTTGGAAGTACCTTAGCCAATTTCTTTGATGATATCATACAAACAAAAATTCTTGGAAATTTGAACCCCCGGCTGCTGATTTACACAACATTAAACTTCTTTTTATACGGTTTTTGGTCCTATTCATTCATATGCAGAGCTCGCCAACGCAAATCTTATCTTTAATTTTATTGGCATCATTAGTTTTTCTTTTGATGCCAATATCCTTGCTGATGTACATCCGCTCGTATAATCGGCACAAGAAGAATCATTTTATTGAGAAAGAAAACATGCGCCAAAAATTTGAGTCGGAAATTTTGAAAACGCATATTGAAGTACAAGACCAAACCATGCAAACGATTGCCACTGAACTACATGATAACATTGGGCAATTACTAAGTTTAACAACTTTAACGCTTAACTCCATTCAAATAACAGATAATGAAAAAGCCAGCGAAAAAATTTCCAGTTCTTTATCGCTGGTGAGTAAATCCATAAAAGAAATAAGGGAGCTTGCCAAAATTCTACATGGTGAACAAATTGTAGAATCGGGAATTGGAAATGCAATTGAGCAAGAAATAAGCTGGCTACGCAAAATTGAAGGTTATACATTACAAGTTACCAATGATTTACTTCAAATAAATATCACTTCGCAGGATAAAGATTTAATCATTTTAAGATTATTACAAGAGATAATAAATAACATAATAAAACATGCCCAAGCCAGCACAATTCAGATAGATACCAGCTTAAAAAACGAGACTTTACTTTTAACCGTTAAAGAAAACGGTATAGGTTTTAATTATGAAGATGCGGCAAAGCGAAAAACTGGCATGGGTTTAAATTCAATTAAAAAAAGGGTTGAAATGATTGATGGGAAAATAGATGTAATTTCAGCTCCAGAAAAAGGCACTTCAATTTTTATAGAAATTCCATATCCTTAACTATGAATACAAATACCTTCCGCATTGCAATCGTTGATGACCACACACTGTTTCGCCAAGGGCTTGCAAATCTTCTTTCAGAATTTGATGAGATAGACATTATTTTTCAGGCTACAAATGGTGTTGATATGCAAAATCAAATTAAAGCTCATCCAGATGTTCAGCTTATATTAATGGATATAAACATGCCTGTTATGGATGGTTATGCCGCTACCCGCATCGTAAAAAAAGAATATCCTGATGTAAAAGTGTTGGCCTTGAGCATGCATGAAGAAGAGAAAGCAATTATTGAAATGTTAAAAGCCGGAGCAGGTGGTTACATTTTAAAAGGATCTACCCCGTCTGATTTAGTTGTTGCTATAAAAGCCATCATCGAAAAAGGATTTTTTATTAATGAAATGGTATCCGGAAGACTGTTATTTTCATTAAAAAAAGAAGATCCTAAACCAATAATTACCGAAAAAGAACATACTTTTCTACAGCATTGCAGTACTGAACTTACCTATAAAGAAATTGCCGATTTGATGAACATCAGTCCGCGAACGGTAGATAATTATCGCGAATCTTTATTTGCCAAGCTGAACATTAAAACAAGAACCGGCCTTGTTGTGTATGGAATTAAAAACGACTTAATAAAAATTTGATATAAATTTCTTTCTGAAAACTTGCGTAACTAATTAATTAGTTCTATCTTTAATACAACGGGTAAAATTTTATTCGTTCCTATAATCAAGAAATAAAATGGATATTAAAGATTTAACCAAAGCCGAAGAACAGATAATGCAAGTATTATGGCAGTTGGAAAAAGCATTTGTTAAAGAAGTAATTGACGAGTTACCAATACCTAAACCAGCATACAATACAGTTTCAACAATTATCAGAATATTAGAAACTAAAGGTTTTATAGGCCATGAAGCTTTTGGTAAGGCTCACCAATACCATCCTTTAATTAGTAAAGAAGAATACAAGCGCCATGCAACTGAAAAATTGTTGGGCAATTACTTCGAAAACTCAGTAGAAAGCATGTTTTCATTCTTTGTAAAAGAAGAAAAGTTAGATTTAAGTGATGTGGATGAAATTCTTAAAATGATTAATAAGATTAAACACAAACCAAAATGAGTTTCGCCCATTACCTTTTGCAGGTAAACTTGTATCTGATAGTATTTTATGGATTTTATAAATTATTATTAGACAAGGAAACCTATTTCACGCTGAATAGAATCTATTTGGTTGCAGCAGGCCTTTTATCTCTGTGCATCCCATTTATAAGACTAGAATGGCTAACTACACAAAAAGCGGCGCAAAACGTTTATGCAACAGTGAAGTGGGATACAATTCTGGAACAGGCTACTGTTGTTTCTGAAGCGCAAAATGGCTTTAATTGGGCAAATTTATTAGTAAGCATTTACTGTGCAGGAATTTTATTTTTCCTCTGTCGATTAGTTATTAATCTCTTATTTGTTAAAAAATTAATACAAACGGCAAAAGCCGGATCTGCCTTTTCATTCTTCAGCAAAAAAGTAATTGATATATCATTACCAAACAGTGATATTATTGATAGCCATGAAGAAGCTCATGTTAAGCAATGGCATAGTTTTGATATTTTATTTTTTGAAGTGATAGGTATACTTACCTGGCTAAATCCAATAATATATCTTTATAAAAAAAGTATTAGAAACATTCACGAATTTTTAGCTGATGAGCATGCTGCAAGTTATCAGGGCGACAAAGCTGAGTATGCTATGTTAATTTTAAGCAAATCTTTTGGGATAAACCAAAGCGCATTAACAAGTAATTTTTTCGAAAAATCTTTAGTGAAAAAGCGCATTTATATGTTACATAAAGAGCGTTCAAAAAAAACAGCTGTTTTAAAATACGGCATTTTCATTCCCCTATTCGCTACTGCAATTTTATTCTCTTCTGCAACCATCAGAAAAAATGAAAATTTGATTTCTCTTGCAGCAGAAATTCCTTTTGATAAACCCATTGCCTTTGTTGAAGACATAGTTATAAAACCAATAAAAATTTCAGCGCCTGAAAAAGCAAAAACTGTAGCTAAGCATGCCTCCGTTAGTAACAACTGGGAAGATTTCTACAAATTTTTGGCTGAGCATATCAAGTATCCAAATAACGCTCAGGAAAAATCAATAGAAGGTACAACGCATATTATGTTTACAGTTAAAAACGGTAAAATTACCGATTTAGGCTCGAAACAAGATTTAGGCGAAGGCTGTGATGAGGAGGTTATGAAAAATATTTTAGCCTATAAAAATTTTAAGGCTGTTAAGGATGGAAATTATGCTTTCAAAGTAGCTTTCAGCCTAGGCGAATCTCAGTCGGGGAACGAAGATTTATCTAATCAAAAAATTGATGGATATAAAGAAATTTCGCCACTTCAAATCATCGGATATGTAAGGAACAACGAGGAAGTTATAGAAAGAAGAGATAAAGTTTATGATTTTGTATCTATAGAAAAACAACCCGAATACCATGGCGGAATTAAAAATTTCTATGATTACTTAAGTAAAAATATAAAGTATCCCGAAGACGCAAGAGAAAATAATATTCAGGGAAAAGTGTTTCTATCTTTCACTGTAGAGAAAAATGGCAAGCTTACCGATATACAGATTGTAAAAGGCTTAAACGAGAGTACAAATCATGAGGCCATTAGAGTTTTAGATGAATCGCCTAACTGGACACCTGGCATACAAAATGGAAAACCCGTTAGAGTTAAATACAATTTATACATAAATTTCACTTTAGATAATTCTGCAAAAACAAAATCAACACAAGTTGTAGACAATGGAAATCTTTCCATCAAAGGAATTCAAAATCTATCAGAGGCCAATAGTCCATTGGTTGTTTTAGATGGCGTAACACAAGGTAAAGATGCATTGAAATACATAAGAACAGAAAATATAGAGTCTGTTTCGGTATTAAAAGATCAAGCTGCCACTACTTTATATGGTAATAAAGGAGTAAATGGTGTAATCCTTATCACAACAAAGTTGGATAAGAATAAGTTGCTTAAAGCCGTTGATAATAAGATAGCACCTTAAAACTTGTGTATATTTTAAAGTCTAAATTATAAGGATATGAAAAAAATATTTTTCTTAGCAGTTCTAATTAGTTGCCTGGCAACAGCTGGCATTGCACAAACAAAAGCAGACTCAGCTAATGTTAACAGCGTAAATATCATTATACGAAACTTAGGCGATTCTACTTCAAAAAGGCCTTTGCTATATGTTATTGATGGCGTAAAACAGTTTGACACGGATTTTACCATTAAAAAACTCAATCCAAACGATATTAAAGCCATAACTGTGCTAAAAAACGATAAAGGTTCTAAACTCTTTGGAAACGAAGGTAACAATGGAGTGGTTTTGGTAACTACAAAATTTGGTTTGAATTCGCCTGAAAATACGCTGCTTCGGGCAAGAATTAAAGCGCTGAATACTTATGCTGATAATGGTGAGACATCAAAGCTGGCACTAAAAGGCGATAATTTAAATGATAGTTCAAAAGTAAGAATTTACTCACATAACGCTCCGTTTAAAGGAATTAATGCTGGAAAGCAGACCAATCAACCGTTATACATCGTAGATGGTGAAAAAGTTGAAAGCGCTTCAATCGAATTGCTCGACCCAAATACAATTCAATCTGTTACAGTGCTTAAAGATAAAGATTCAATTATTAGTTACGGTTTAGCTGCTTCAAACGGAGTTGTTTTAATTACAACTAAGGCAACAAAAAAGGCTTTAAAATCAACAGAACCAGACCAGAATTAGAGAATTTATACCCGAAATAATTAATGTTCTTGTTATAACGATTATTAACAAAAGGAACATTTCAACACAAAGCCCGGCAATAAGAAATTGTCGGGCTTTTATGCTTTCTCTCCTGTCTCGGAGTATTAAAATTAAAAAATCTTTAATGTATATGCAAATTTTACAAAATAAAATTTTTAATTAATTGAATTATTAATATGCAAACATAATGATTTTGCTAATTGAACAAATTAATATTTGCTGTTGCAATTTTCTTTTCATTTCTTTTGGATGTAAAAAACTTTCGATTCTTTACATTACATTATTTTTACCTTAAAATTTAGAACTAATTACTTCTGATTGATTGTAAATATTCATCACATAAAAAAGTAAAAAATAAAAAGCCTCCATAAAAATGGAGGCTTAAAATCTTAAATTGGAATGGAATCGTATGCTTTTAAACTTCTTCTTCGCTGGCAAATTTTGCAGTAAAGTAATCTCTGTTCATACGAGCGATATTTTCTAATGAAATACCTTTTGGACATTCAGCTTCGCAAGCACCAGTATTGGTACAGTTACCAAAACCTTCTTCATCCATTTGGGCTACCATGCTTTGTACACGACGATAACGCTCTGGCTGACCTTGTGGTAATAAAGCCAATTGAGATACTTTAGCAGATACGAATAGCATTGCTGAAGCATTTTTACAAGTAGCCACACAAGCACCACAACCAATACAGGCAGCAGCCTCGAAAGCAGCATCAGCTTGTAACTTAGGAATAGGCAATGCGTTAGCATCTTGTGCATTACCAGTATTTACCGATACGAAACCACCAGAAGCAATAATACGGTCGAAGGCAGAACGATCTACGGCTAAATCTTTAATTACCGGGAATGCTTTTGCTCTCCAGGGCTCAACAACAATCGTATCGCCATCTTTGAAAGAACGCATGTGCAATTGGCAAGTAGTTACCAGGTCTTTTGGTCCGTGAGGCTGCCCGTTGATGAACATTGAACACATGCCGCAAATACCTTCTCTGCAATCATGATCAAATACTACTGGTTCTTCACCTTTAGTAATTAATTGTTCGTTCAACACGTCAAACATCTCTAAGAAAGACATATCTGGAGAAATCTCAGAAAGCTTATAATCAACTAATTTACCAGCTGATTTGCTATTTTTTTGACGCCAAACTTGTAGCGTTAAATTCATATTTCCTGTACTCATTTTCTTTAAGTATTGAGTAACGCGTATTGCGTATTGAGATTTAATCTCGCTAAACTTTACACTATACTATTAATAACTTTATAACAGTCGTTTGAGTTTGTCGTATAGTTAAATACGCACATCTCAATACGCTATACTATTTATAATTTCTTTGTGCAACCTTAATGTTCTCGTAGTTCAATTCTTCTTTGTGCAATTCGAATTCACTTACGCCTTTATATTCCCAGGCAGCTACGTATGCGAAGTTTTCGTCATCACGCTTCGCTTCGCCTTCTTCAGTTTGGTGTTCCTCTCTGAAGTGACCGCCACAGCTTTCTTCTCTGTTAAGCGCATCAATACACATCAACTCACCTAATTCAATAAAATCTGCAACTCTGTGTGCCTTCTCTAATTCAGGGTTAAATTCATCTGCAGAACCTGGAACTTTAACATCCGCCCAAAATTCTCTGCGTAAATCCTGAATTTCTTTAATAGCCTGAGTTAATCCTTCTCTGTTACGAGCCATACCACATTTTTCCCACATGATGTGGCCTAATCTTTTGTGAAAATGGTCTACAGATTTAGTTCCATTAATGCTTAAGAACTTATCGATGGTTGCTTTCACATTATTTTCAGCTTCAACAAATGCTGGGTGGTCTGTAGGAATTGGCTTGGTAGCTAATTCTTTTGATAAGTAAGCCCCGATTGTGTAAGGCAATACAAAATAACCATCTGCCAAACCTTGCATTAATGCAGACGCACCTAAACGGTTTGCACCGTGGTCTGAGAAGTTAGCCTCACCAGTGCAATATAAACCAGGGATGGTTGTCATTAAATCATAATCAACCCATACACCACCCATAGTGTAGTGAACCGCTGGATATATACGCATTGGCATTTCATAAGGATTTTCACCAGTGATTTGCGCATACATATCGAACAAGTTACCATATTTCTCTTTGATAACTGCTGTACCTAAACGCATGCAAGTTTCTTTATCAGGGTTATGGTTACCAGCTTTCGAAGCTTCGATACGACCATAACGCTCTGTATTTGCTTTAAAATCTAAGTAAACAGCTAGTTTTGAAGAACCTACACCATAACCGGCATCGCAACGCTCTTTAGCAGCACGAGAAGCCACATCACGTGGAACCAGGTTACCGAAAGCAGGGTATCGACGCTCTAAATAGTAATCTCTTTCATCTTCAGGAATATCTGAAGCTTTACGATTATCATCTTTCTTTTTTGGAACCCAGATACGACCATCGTTACGTAACGACTCCGACATCAAGGTTAATTTCGATTGATGATCTCCCGAAACCGGGATACACGTAGGGTGAATTTGAGTATAGCAAGGGTTTGCGAAAAACGCTCCTTTTTTATGCACTTTCCAGGCTGCAGTAACGTTACTTCCCATTGCATTGGTTGATAAATAGAATACGTTACCGTAACCACCAGTACCTAAAACCACTGCATGACCGAAGTGACGCTCCAACTCGCCGGTAATCAAGTTACGAGCGATAATACCACGAGCTTTACCATCAATTACAACAACGTCAAGCATTTCATGGCGGGTGTACATTTGTACTTTACCCATACCTACCTGGCGCTCTAATGCAGAGTAAGCGCCTAGCAACAACTGTTGTCCGGTTTGGCCAGCCGCATAAAATGTACGTTGTACCTGTGTACCGCCAAAAGAACGATTATCTAACAAACCACCGTATTCACGAGCCAAAGGCACACCTTGCGCCACACATTGGTCGATAATATTTACACTCACTTCGGCTAAACGATGTACGTTTGCTTCACGTGCTCTGTAATCTCCACCTTTAATGGTATCATAAAACAAACGGTAAGTGCTATCACCATCATTCTGATAGTTTTTTGCTGCATTGATACCACCCTGAGCAGCAATAGAGTGTGCTCTGCGTGGTGAATCCTGAAAACAAAAACATTTAACTTTGTAGCCCATTTCTGCTAATGTAGCCGCTGCAGAGGCACCCGCTAAACCAGAACCTACTACAATTACTTCTAAACTTCTTTTGTTCGATGGATTAACCAAAGGCATAGAAGCTTTATATTTTGTCCACTTTTGGGTTAATTCGCCCGCAGGGATATTTGAATTTAATGTCGACATTTACTTAATCTTTTAATTAAACGTTTCAGTTAGCTAATCCAGCCTAAATAGACAGAAATTGGCATTAATGCGAAAATGATAGGAACAATGATTGAGAACCATATACCTATCGTTCTTACAACTGGTGTCCACTTTCTGTGGTTCCAGCCCATCGTTTGAAAAGACGATTGAAAACCATGCAGCAAGTGGTATCCCAAGGAAATTACGCCTAAAATATAAACTACAACTACCCAAAGCTCTTGAAAAATTGCTACAATGCCGTGGAAGGTGTTATGTTCTTCGTGCGAGAAAACAGCAACTTTTGTTGGCCACCAAAAGTGGTAAAGATGCAGCACCAAAAACATTAAAATCAAAGTACCTAACAATCCCATACTACGAGAATACCATTTGCTATTCGCCTGTGGCTTATTGTAAGCATATTTTTCAGGACGAGCCGCATTATTCTGGGCAGTTAGCATTACCGCTTGAATAATATGCAGGATGATTCCGGCAAATAATCCAATCTCGAGGATGCGGACCACAATGTTATGACTCATAAAATTGGCTGCAATGTTGAAGGTTTCACCTCCATCATTCGCAAAAATTAATGCATTTATAGATACGTGTAAAATAAGGAAAGTAATCAGGAAAAGACCCGTTAATCCCATTACGTACTTTCTACCTATAGATGATGTAAAAGCTTTACTTAAACTACTCATTAGATTATTTTATTTATAATTCTTTGTGCAAAAGTATTTAATTATAGTTTCAATTTATAAATGAATATGACAAATCAACGATAAATGATTTATTTAGAAACATTCTAAAGGTTATTTTAATTTTTTCTAATATAAATCTAATTACACACCCAATAAGAATATTTTTAAACAGTAATAAAACCAACTAACAATTTCGTTATATTGCTTTATCTAATTAAATATTCATGAAAAAATTCACCCTCATAATTTTAGCTCTCCTATTGCTTAATTCTTGTAGCAATGACCCTGCATTATTTAAACTCAATGCCAAAAACTTTGGAAAAAATGCCACGATTAGCATCATATCTACAAATGGAGAATTGCTAAAAGTAGAAAACATAAAAGAGAACAATCAAACCTTTCAGGTTAATTTGCCTAAGGAAGGATTTGCAGCCCTTAAAGTTGAAAATGGAATAGATGTTAGAGATTTCTGGTTCCATTTAACAAGTGGCACGTATAATTTAGTTCTCAATGCAGAAGATAACAGAACTATTTACCCCTTTAAGAAAACACCATCAACCCAAGGTGAGGATTTTATTCATTTCTATTCCATAAAAAATAAATTGAACAAGCCAATCACTGATAGTTTACTACTTGCCAAACGTGCGGTTGATGCTGCAGACTTAACCAACATTAATGTAAGAGTTGATGTGTTGGCAGACTTAATGGATCGAACTAAAACATTAGATTTAAATGCAATTGAAACGTTTGCCAAGAAGCACCCAAATTCGGAAAACACTATCTTTCTACTTGATCAATTGGTTGTAACAGACTTAAATAGCGAAAAATTTGAAAAAATATTCAGTTATCTGAGTGATGATGTTAAAAATTCTAAAGCAGGTAAAAAACTTTTAGAGCAAATTACCCGGGTTAATAATAGTAAACCAGGCAATCTTTTTGCCGGTATTGCCGGCGAAACTCCTGATGGAAAAGCTTTTAGTAAAGAGATTTTTAAAAAAGTTAATCTGGTTTTTGTTTGGACATCGTACAATAATCGTTGCAGAACAAATAATAAAGCACTGCTAACGCTTTATAATAAGTATAAAAACCAGGGAGTTGAATTTATTGGTGTTTCGCTGGATAGTAAAAGAAATTGGTGGGTAAATGTTATTAGAGATGATAAATTAAGCTGGCCGCAATTCTCTGATTTGAAAGGCGCAAAATCTCCTAATGCAAAAAACATCGGCAATTATAATGTCCCTTATTTTATGATACTGGATAAAAATGGCAAAATTTTAATGAGCGAAGATATAAGCCTTGAAATGCTTGAAGCCGATATTATTAAATATTTGAGAAAAGTTTCTTAAAATATCGCCCATAAAAAAAGTCCCGATTTGCATCGGGACTTTTTACGATTTATGTATTCGAGTTTTCTTAAGCTACTTTAACATTTACCGCGTTTAGGCCTTTTCTACCTTCTTCAACTTCGTAAGTTACAGAATCGTTCTCACGAACATTGTCGATTAAGCCTGAAGCATGAACAAAAATTTCGGCATCGCCATTTGCTGGGATAATAAATCCGAAACCTTTAGTTTCATTAAAAAATTTTACTGTTCCTTGTTGCATTATATTGTATTTTAATTTGCTATAAAGGTAAGCTTAAATACCTATAAATCAATTTTTTATTTTTTTAAACACAAATAAAATGCAAAAACATTGGTTTAATGGCACTTAGGAGCTAAATCTTTGCTAAAAATAATTAAAGGCTTATGCCATTTTAACCTGAAATTTGAACTTAAAATGCTGTAAACAATAATTTTTTAAGCAATAAAAAGCGTCACAACTTAAGGTTGTAGAATGTCAATTACAGATTAATTGATGATTTTTAACGTAATGTATAGTCAAATCATCAGTAACCTTAACCATAAAAGTTCGATTAAAAACACGTTTACCATCATAGCTTAAAATCAACATATCATCAACCAATTCATGCAAAACCAGTTTAGGACTTGTGTAAGTAATAGATACCACATGCCCCGCCTTGTTTTCTAAATCAGAACAAAAAATTTTAAGTAGTGCCATTTCAAATAAAATTGGTTTACCGGCTTCATCGTATAAAACAGGCATTTTATTGTCAAGCAATTTAATATTTTCAACTGCCGAATCGTGTAATTTTTGATGCAACGAACCTGCTTTACTATTTGCCGCCTGCATTTGAGCAAAAGTATTTAAACCGTTTTTCAAATTAAATATTTTAGACTCCTTTTGAAATTCCTTATACGTATCGTGAAATATCCGTCTTTCAAAATCGGTTTTGCACATGAAATTAAAATATTGTGTAGAGCTGATGTTGATGTTAGCTAAAGCCATAATATCTATTTTGTGTTGCTTAAATAATTACAATAAAAAATGAATTGTTGGTAAACTTCTATTAAATAGTTAAAACCCTAAACTATCATTAGAAAATGAATTTAAAATGAACCCCTTTTCATGTAAAACGAGTAAATGTTCAAAATCGCTTCACTAGCAAAAAAATATTATTAAGAAAAGCAGTTTCCTGTTCTTTTGTTGTCGTTAGTCCTGCTGTTTGTCCAATCTTTTTTAACCTCTTTTACTGCTAAGTTACGAAGCAACAATTTCATTGTTTGCAGATGCTTCGTGCCTCAGCATGGCAAAATATTCAGGCTTACTGCAAACAAAAAAGGATTTCCCTACCATCAGGTTTATATTAATCAAGTTTCTGCAACTATTAAAAGCAAAAATCACAATAAAACGCAAAAAAAATTACCAAAAAAAAAGTCTCGATTTTCATCGAGACTTTTAAATCTTATTTAAGCATTTATTGAGCCGGGAAACTAAAATTAAAAGTTCCATGTTCATTTACACCCGACATGAAAATCATGCCATTTCGGGTTTGAGGCAAAGCTTTTTGAACATCAGTTACACTATTAACTGCTTGTCCGTTTACTTTAGTTATAATTAAACCTTTCTCAACACCAATATTATCGAAGGCTTTTCCGGCAGTTACCGAAGTTACCACAACACCGCTGTTAATTTTCAGTTCAGATTTTTGAGCTTGTGTAGCCGGAGCAAAAGTTGCACCCAACTTGGTAACTTCTGCCGCTTTGTTAGCAGCAGTATTTGTATTTAATCCAACGCTTGATTCACCTTTTAACGTAACACTAACATCTCTTAACGAGCCATCTCTTAACACTGATAATTTAACTTTATCACCAGGATTTAAGCGACCGATTCTTTCTTGTAGATCCGGAGAATCATTAATCACTACACCATCAACTTTCTTAATAATATCACCCGATTTTATGCCTGCTGCAGCAGCACCACCACCAGCAACAACATCGTTTACATATAAACCACTAATCTCTTTAGTTTTTACATCTGATGGATTTTCTGCACTTAAAGGCACAAAATTAACGCCTATGTAACCGCGTTTTACTGTGCCATATTTCATAAAATCATCTACAATTTTACGAGCTAAGTTTACTGGGATAGCAAAACCGTAACCTTGGTTATATCCGCTTTGAGATGCAATAGCAGCATTAATGCCCACCAATTCTCCACTTGCATTTACCAAAGCACCACCACTGTTTCCTGGGTTAATCGCCGCATCTGTTTGTATAAATGATTCGATACTCGTATTAGCCGGACGCTCTGGTCTTTTGCCCGTACGCTGATATTCTCTATATTCTTCTTCAGTAATGCCACCGCCTTGCTGCTCGCGACCAATAATACCAATACTCCTGTTTTTCGCACTAACGATACCAGCAGTAACGGTTGTTTGTAAATCAAGCGGGAAACCTACAGCTAAAACCCATTCGCCAACTTGTACATTATCTGAGTTACCCATTTTCACAACAGGCAAGCCTGTTGCATTTACTTTAATTAAAGCTAAATCGGTATTTGGATCACGACCAATAACCTTTGCTTCCACTTTACGTCGGTCTGTTAACACAACCTCAACTTTATCTGCATTTTCTACAACGTGATTATTAGTAACGATATAACCATCCTGACTGATAATTACACCCGAGCCAGAAGCCGCCTTTGGTTGACGCTGCATTTGACGACCGCCGCCACCGAAGAAATCTTCGAACATATCAAACGGTGATGAACCGCCTTGACTTCTGCTTGATTCTGAACTGTAAGTTGTTTTAATGTGAACAACACCTGGCGCTACAGCCGCAGCTGCTTCTGTAAAATCTGCAGCACCTGCCGATGATACTTTTAATGGATTATTGGCGAAGTACAAATTTTGCTTTTCAGAAATTGTCCCACCGTTTTGGCTACCCTCAAATAGCTTGTAACCCCCAATTGCTGCTGCACCACCTATAAATGCAGCTAACACTGTAATTCCTAATATTTTTTTCATGTGTTAAAATTGTTTTTTATCCCCACATTTAAATTATAAGCCAATTTGCTAGCTAATTGTTTGGTAAACTTATAATAAATGTATTTTACTAATTTATTTTTTGCGAGAGCTTTTCACTTTGATTTAAGCAGATTGCTCAGGCAGTTTTTATCTGCTCAAATTTCTTTTTATGTTTATTCAAATTTAATACCATATAAACGATATTTGCATAACAAATGCACCTGGCTTCGTGTTAAAAAATGTTAAATCAAAAAACATCGTTATAACACTAAGCACTCAGCTCAAATTTTGCATTTAAAAATGAAGCTTTTATGAAAATTAATTTCTACAAATATCAAGGTGCAGGCAACGATTTTATTTTGATTGATCACACCATGGCTCCGCTTGAAAACGTTGATAATAAGCAAATTGAGGAGCTTTGTAATCGAAGATTCGGTATTGGTGCAGACGGTTTAATGTTTGTAACCAAACACGAGAACTACGATTTTGAGATGCACTACTTTAATGCAGACGGTAAATTAGGCAGCATGTGCGGAAACGGAGGGCGATGCATAGTTGCCTTTGCAAAACAATTGGGTATTATTGATAGTGAAACAAACTTTTTGGCAGTTGACGGACCACATTATGCCAGAATTTCAGAAAATGGCGAATGGGTAGAATTGCAAATGATTGATGTTGATACCATGTCTAAAGATGCTGAAGCTTATGTTTTAAATACAGGTTCGCCTCATTACGTTGCTTTCAAAAAGGATTTAGAAAACTTTGATGTTTTTAACGAAGGAAAAAATATCCGTTACAATGAAATTTATGCAGAAAAAGGCATAAACGTAAATTTTGTGGAAGATAAAGGCGACCATTTATTTGTTAGAACTTACGAACGTGGGGTTGAAGATGAAACTTATGCCTGCGGAACAGGAGTTACGGCAGTGGCAATGGCAGTAGCAAAACACAAAAATTTAACGGGACATTTAAAAACAGATATAAAGGTTTTGGGTGGCGATATAAAAATTGAATTTGATTACGATGGCACAACATTTACGAATGTATTTTTATGCGGTCCGGCAAAATTAGTTTTTGAAGGCACAACCGAATAAAATCAATAAATAATTTCAAACCATAATTATTGTGTACTTTTTACACGAAGCGCCATTCTATTTTGCCTTATTTTCCGAACAATCTTTAACAAAAAAATATAAAAAATTAAGCCTTATTAACTGTTTTTAACATCTGTCGCAATTTATTTACACAGCATTTAAAGCTAAATAAAACGCTTTAAACTATTAAAAAACAGTGTTTTACATTCATAAACAACTATTATTAGATTAAAAATAAATCAATCGATTGATTAAATGACAGAATTTGGACAGATTTATTTTTTTTTAGGCTCTATTTTTGGGCATTAATCACGTAAAAAATAGAAGTGCGCTCAGAACACTTTTAGTCCCGGAATTTAAATTTTAATACACACAGAAAACATCCATGAGAAAAGTAACAACGCTCGTTTTTAGTATGAGTATCGCTATGCTGATAGCATCTTGCGGAAATAACGACGAAGCAAAAAAAGCAGCCGCAGCAGCAGCTGCGGGTCCACAACCATACCCGGTATTCACTGTTAATGCACAAACTACAGAATTAAATTCAGATTATCCTGCAACAATTGAAGGGATACAGAATATAGATATTCGTCCGAAAGTTGATGGCTTTATACAAAAAATATTGGTTGATGAAGGTGCTGTTGTTAAAAAGGGTCAATTACTGTTTACCATAATGGCTCCACAATATGAGCAAGAAGTTAGAACGGCTAAAGCTGCAATTAGCAGTGCTGAGGCTGATGTTAACGCCGCACAACTGCAGGTTAACAAAACCAGACCCTTGGTAGAAAAAGATATCATTAGCAAATACGATTTGCAATCTGCAGAACTTACCCTTCAAAGCAGAAAAGCTGCATTGTCGCAAGCTAAAGCGGCATTAGCAAATGCTAGAGTAAATTTAGGTTATACATCAATTACAAGCCCTGTTAATGGCGTTGTAGGCAGCATCCCTTTTAGAAATGGAAGTTTGGTAAGCAGCTCGAGCACAGAGCCATTAACAACGGTTTCGAATATTGCTAAAGTTTACGCCTATTTTGCACTTAACGAAAAACAACTATTAGATTTTTCGACAAAATATAAAGGCAATACGCTTGCACAACAAATGAAAAACATTCCACCTGTTAGTTTAGTGCTTGCTGATGGAAGCACTTATGCTCAAAACGGAAGAATTGAATCCATCAATGGACAGATTAATACCCAAACTGGTTCTGCTAGTTTAAGGGCAACCTTTCCAAACCCAACATCGTTGCTAAAAAATGGTTCAAGCGCTACGGTTAGAATTCCACAAAAGGTAGAAAATGCAATTTTAATCCCTCAAAAGTCTACAATCGATTTGCAGGGTAAAAAGTTTGTGTATGTTTTAGGCGATTCTGCTAAAACCATCAGCACTGAAATTGAGATTATGGATTTAACTAAAGGTAAATTCTACGTAGTAACCAAAGGCTTAAAAGCAGGCGATAAAGTTGTTTTAGAAGGTTTTCAATCGTTAAAAGATGGCACCAAAATTAAACCGGAAGAAAGAAGCTCAGATTCGGTTTATGCTGAACTAAAAAAGTAAGCTAGTGTAAATCGTTAAGAAAAAATTATGTTTAAGAAATTTATAGAAAGACCTGTTTTATCAACGGTAATATCCATCATCATTGTAATTTTGGGAATATTAGGTTTGGTAACGCTTCCGGTATCTCAATATCCCGAAATTGCCCCGCCTACCGTACAGGTTTCTACCTCGTACCAAGGTGCAAATGCCGATGTGGTAATGAATAGTGTAGTTGTTCCGCTGGAAGAACAAATTAATGGTGTAGAAGACATGACCTACATGACATCTACAGCTAGTAATGATGGAACTGCAAGCATTACCATTAACTTTAAATTGGGTACAAACCCAGATTTAGCAGCCGTAAACGTACAAAACAGGGTTGCCAGAGCATCAAGTTTATTGCCGGCAGAGGTTACACGTGCCGGTGTAATTACCGCAAAAAGGCAAGCAAGTAATGTATTAATCTTCGCGGTTTACAGCGAAAGTGATTCTTACGATCAGAAGTTTTTACAGAATTACGCCAACATTAACATTATTCCACAAATTAAGCGTATTAATGGTGTGGGTGATGCAAGTGCATTCGGTACATTGGATTATACCATGCGTATATGGCTTAAGCCCGATGTAATGGCAACATACGGCTTGGTTCCGAATGATGTAAACGTTGCTTTAGCAGAACAAAACATTGAAGCCGCTCCCGGACAATTTGGAGAACAAGGCGACCAGGCTTTTCAATATACCTTAAAATATACCGGCCGTTTAAAAGATGAAGCTGAATTTAGCAACATCATAATTAGAAGCAATCCAAACGGACAAATCCTTCGCTTAAAAGATGTTGCACGTATTGAACTTGGTGCATTAAGTTATGCAAGTTCGGTAAGGTTTAATGGTAAACCTGCTTTAGGTATTGCAATTAACCAAACTGCTGGTTCAAATGCGAAAGAAGTTATCGAAAACTCAATTAATACATTAAACGAAGCTCAAAAATCTTTTCCAAAAGGCATTCATTATACAACTTTAGTAAACGTTAACGATTTCTTAGATGCATCGATTGAGAAAGTAATCCACACTTTAATTGAAGCATTTATTCTGGTTTTCTTGGTCGTGTTTATCTTCCTTCAGGATTTCCGTTCGACCTTAATTCCTGCCATTAGTGTTCCAGTGGCTATTATTGGTACATTCTTCTTTTTAAGTTTGTTCGGTTTTACCATTAACTTATTAACCTTATTTGCCCTGGTTCTCGCAATTGGTATTGTGGTGGATGATGCCATCGTAGTAGTTGAGGCCGTACACGCCAAACTGGATGAAGGTTATACCGATGCGAAAAAAGCCACAGTTGATGCAATGGATGAAATCAGCGGTGCGATTATCTCCATCACATTGGTAATGGCAGCCGTGTTTATCCCGGTAAGTTTTATTCAGGGTTCATCGGGTGTATTTTACAAACAATTTGGTTTAACCTTAGCAATTTCAATTATATTATCGGCTATTAACGCCTTAACATTGAGTCCGGCTTTGTGTGCTATTTTACTAAAACCACATAAAGATGACCACGATAAGCCTAAGAACTTTTTAAAACGTTTCTATGCAGCTTTCAATACATCTTTCGATGCCGTAACCGGAAAATATAAAAAATCGGTTAGTTTCTTATCAAAGAAAAAGTGGATAGTTGGTGTTGGTATTGCATTCTTTACCATTGTATTGGTTTGGACTATGAACACCACACCTAAAGGTTTCGTTCCAAATGAAGATTTAGGTACTATCATGTCTGATATTTCATTACCTGCCGGAACATCTCAGGAAGAAACAAATGTTATCATTTCTCAAATTGATAGTATTGTACATAAAATTCCAGAGGTAAAAAGCTCCTTAAGAGTTGTTGGTAGAAGTATGATTAGTGGTTCTGGTAGTTCATATGGTATGGTTATTTCGAGATTAACACCTTGGGATGAAAGAAAAAGAGACGTTAAAGCAATTATAGGAGACCTTTTTGCCAAAACCGCATCAATTAAAGGTGCTAAAATTATCTTCTTTGCGCCACCAACCATTCAGGGTTTTGGTACAAGTGGTGGTTTCGAGTTTCAGTTACAGGATAAAACCGGTGGCGACATCAAAAAATTTAATGAAATTGGAAATTCATTTTTAGCAGCATTAGCTAAACGCCCAGAAATTCAGTATGCATCAACTTCATTTAACCCAAATTTCCCTCAATATCAAATTTCGGTAAATGTAGCCAAAGTAAAACAAGCCGGCTTAACGGTTAGTGATGTTTTAGGCGTAATGCAAGGTTATTATGGTGGTGTTTATGCATCAAACTTTAATAAATTTGGTAAGCAGTTTAGGGTAATGTTTCAGGCTGATGCAAAATATAGAGCAAATCAGGAGAGTTTAACAAGCATTTACGTTCGAAATTCTGCAGGTACAATGGCGCCAATATCAGAATTTATAACTTTAGAGAAAGTTTACGGTCCGCAAGCCATTTCTCGTTTTAACTTATTTACCTCAATATCTGTTACTGGTAATCCAAATGCAGGTTTCAGTTCGGGTGATGCCCTTAAAGCGGTACAAGAAGTTGCTGCAGAGCAATTACCTGCAGGTTACGGTTACGAATTCTCCGGATTATCCCGTGAGGAAATGAACAGCGGTAGCCAAACCATCTTTATCTTTTTACTGTGCGTAATCTTCGTTTATTTCTTGTTGGCCGCACAATACGAAAGTTATATTTTACCGTTGGCCGTGTTAATTTCATTACCAATTGGTTTGGCAGGTGTATTTGTTTTTGATAAGATATTTGGAGTTGATAATAACATCTACACCCAAATTACATTAATTATGCTCGTTGGTTTATTGGCAAAAAATGCGATTTTAATTGTAGAGTACGCTGTAGATAGACGACGAAAAGGCATGAGCATTGTTAACTCGGCAATTGATGGTGCAACAGCACGTTTACGTCCAATTTTGATGACATCATTCGCATTTATTTTAGGTTTATTGCCACTAATGCTTTCATCTGGAGTTGGTGCTTCGGGTAATACTTCTATTGGTACAGGAGCAGTTGGTGGTATGTTAATCGGTACACTTTTCGGTGTATTTGTTATTCCGGCCTTGTTTATTATTTTCCAAAGTTTGCAAGAAAGAATAAGCAATAAATCGCCTTTTAATGAAGGCATTGACCATGAGCAAACTAAAGAAGAATACGAGTTAGCTACCAGCAACAGCAAACATTAATTTAGAAAAATAATGAATTCAAAATATAAATATTCGGTTTTAATCGGTTTTGTAATACTTACACTGGGTGCCTGCGTAACTAAAAAATACGAAACACCCCTGGTTAAGAAAGAAGGATTATACCGCGACAATAATACGACGGATAGTACAACTATGGCCGATTTGCCATGGAAAAGCTTATTCTCAGATACAACCTTACAATCCTTAATTCAAAGAGGTATAAACGAAAACCTGGATTTAAAGCAAGCTATAGAGCGTATAAAAATTTCGGAAGCAACTTTGCAGCAAAGCAGAGCGGCATTTTTGCCAAGCTTACAGGCAGATGCATCTGTAACCGATGCAAAGCAATCGTTATCATCTTTAAACTTTCCTCCCGGGATAAACATTAACCTGGAAACCCAAACCTATCGTGCACAGTTAAGCACCGCCTGGGAAGCTGATATTTGGGGGAAATTGAGCAGTGCAAAACGTTCTGCCTATGCAACACTTTTGCAGAGTGATGCCGCAAAAAGAGCGGTACAAACGCAGTTAATTGCAACCATCGCCAATAATTATTACACTTTGTTGGCTTTAGATAAGCAACTGCAAATCACACAGCAAACCATCGACATCAGAATGAAAGATGTTGAAACCATGAAAAGCCTTAAAGAAGGTGCAATAGTAAATGGTGCCGCAGTAGTTCAAAGTGAAGCTAATTTGTATGCCGCACAGGTTACCTTACCAGATTTAAAAAGAAGCATAAAAGAAGCTGAAAATGCGCTGAGTGTTTTAATTGCACAGGCGCCGGCAACAATCGGCCGTACTACTCTGGAGCAACAAGTTCCTTACGCAAATTTACAAACCGGTGTATCAGCACAGCTTTTAAAAAACCGTCCGGATGTAATTGCGGCAGAATTTGGTTTTAGAGCCGCATTTGAAAACACAAACCTGGCTAAAACTTACTTTTACCCATCATTAACACTAACCGCTTCGGGCGGTTTATCTACTTTACAATTAAAGAATTTCTTCGATAATTCGATATTCTACAATATTGTTGGTGGTTTAACGCAACCAATTTTTGCCCGCGGACAAAACAAAGCACGTTTAAGAACAGCACAAGCCACTCAACAACAGGCTTTTTATACTTTTCAGCAAACACTTTTAACCGGCGGACAAGAAGTTTCGAATGCATTATATGCTTATCAAACGGCTGCAGAAAAAGAAGAAACCAGGGCAAAGCAAATTGCATCATTAACTAAGGCTGTAGATTTTACCAAAGAATTATTACGCTATAGTTCTGCAACTAACTACACCGATGTTTTAACGTCAGAGCAAAGTCTATTAACTGCCCAGCTTAACGGCATTAACGATAAATTACAGAAACTACAATCTGTAGTAAATTTATACCGTGCTTTGGGCGGTGGCTGGAAATAGTAAATTAACAATTTGTACGTCATTGCGAGGCAAAGCCTTCCCCGACAAATCGGGGAAGCAACTAATTTGGATTGATAGATTGCTTCAGCTCACCAAGTCTCGCTTCGCAATGACGCCTATTCTTAAATAACAGTTATCCTAAAAGGTAACTTGTAATCGCTCTCAGATTGAAAAATAAACTGAATTTCAATCTATCCTTCCTTCTTTTCAAAATAGTCCAAAATCTAACAAAATATATTTTTTGTAAAAATGTTCGCTTCTTTTGATGTAAACTCAAAATAGTGTAAGTTTAAAGTTTTTTAAAGGGGATAACTTTAAAAAATTTTCACATCCATCAATGTTACGCGTAGATAGCTCAAAATCCTGCAAAATTGTGTACTCCTTGTGCAAACATGAGTATTTGGGCTTTTTAATTGAACCTCATGTTGTTCAGCTTAATCCACAAGGCGATTTCTCTTTTACTTATCAAAGAATTTTTACGCATACGGCTGATGAATTTAAGGCTTGCTTAAGCGAAATCGACTACAAACTCATCAAAATTTTGGATGATATTGAGCAGGATTCCCTCATCAAAAAGCACTACAAAAAATTAATAAGGCCTACAGAGTTTTTTACAAAAATTTTCGACAGCAAATTTTACGAAAGTGTTCGCCCAAAAATTGAGAAAAAACTTGCTGAGGCTTTAGAGCTGCTAAAGGTTAAAGATGCTCTTTATATTATGGATAAAGATGGTTGGCCGGTTGAGCGTAAAATCGAACTTGCTACAGAACCTGCTTCCATCCTATTTCACTTCCGTAGAAATGAAACTGAAACACGATATTTTCCAACGATAAAATATCAAAATTTGCGTATAGAATTTATGTTCAAAGAAGCGCAAATCATCAGCAATAAACCAGCATGGCTATTGTTAAATGATGTTTTATACTTTTTTGACCAGGATATAGAAGGCAAAAAACTTCAACCTTTTTTAAATAAGCGTTTCATTGCGATACCCAAAGCGACTGAAGCCACTTACTTTGAAAAATTTGTTGCACCGCTAATTGAAAAGCACCATGTTTATGCCGAAGGTTTTGAAATCAGAACTGAACAATTTGAGGCTATCCCAGTTATTAAAGTTTTATATGTTGATGGTGGAATTTCTCAAATTCAGCTTTATTTTAAGTATGGCGAATATATTTTTCCTTTAGAAAACGCACACAAGGTTACGGTAAGGTTAGAAAAAATAGACGATAACTACATTTTTCACCGCATTAAACGCTCTGCCGAATGGGAGAAAAAACAGCTTAATTTATTGCTATCTCTTGGTTTAAAAAAAACCAGTGCTTTATTTAGCAATTTAGAAGTTGCCGCCGAAATTGATAACCCGAGCTACGCAGCCATAAATTGGGTAAATGAGCATATAGAAATGCTAAGCGATGCAGGTTTTGAGATTGAGCAGGCCACCGGACAAAAACGTTTTGTTATTGGAGCCAGTAAAATAGACTTAGAAATTAAAGAAGGTAATGACTGGTTCGACATTAACGCTGTGGTTTGGTTTGGGAAATATCAAATTCCATTTCTTTCTTTAAAACAACATATTCTACATAAGCGCCGAGAATTTATTTTGCCTGATGGCGAAGTAGCCATTATTCCTGATAAGTGGTTTACGCAATACGGTAGTTTATTTAGTTTGGCCGAAGCCGGAAAAAATTTAAAATTAAAGAAACACCACATCGGCTTAATTAACGATTTGGCAGAAGATAGCTTGGCCAATGTAACTTTGGAGCGCAAATTACAACGACTATCTGATTTTGAAGATATTGCCGATACGCAAATGCCGGTAAACTTTAAAGGCAGCTTACGCGATTACCAAAAAGCAGGCTACAATTGGTTTAGTTTTCTTCGCGAATATAATTTTGGTGGCTGCCTTGCCGATGATATGGGTTTAGGTAAAACCATCCAAACCCTGGCGATGTTGCAAAAAGTTAAAGAAGATGATGCTTTAGCATTAACACAAACCACTTCCTTAATTATTATGCCTACTTCTTTAATTTATAACTGGTTAACAGAGGCTAAGAAGTTTACACCAAAATTGAAAATTCTGGCGCATACAGGTACAAACAGGAATAAAGATGTTGCCAATTTTGCCAATTACGATATCATTATTACAACCTATGGCATAACCCGGGTTGATGTAGATGATTTGAAAAACTTTTATTTCAACTACATTATTCTGGATGAAAGTCAGAACATAAAAAACCCATCTTCAAAATCTTTTAAAGCGGTTAGAAGTTTAAAATCGAGGCATAAACTAATATTGAGTGGTACGCCGGTAGAAAATTCTGTTGGCGATTTATGGTCGCAATTGACCTTTTTAAACCCCGGTTTATTGGGCACACAAGCATTTTTCTACGAAGAATATGTTCTGGCTATAGAGAAGCGAAAAGACGAAGAAAAAGCCAGAAAGCTGCAATCTATTATAAAACCATTTGTACTGCGTAGAACAAAAGAACAGGTAGCAGCAGAATTGCCGCCTAAAACGGAGCAGATTATTTATTGTGATATGAGCGAAGACCAGGCCGCTTATTATGAAAAAACAAAATCTGCTTACCGTAACGATTTGTTGCAAAGCATGGATGATGGTACATTTGCTCAGAAACAAGTTCAGCTTTTGCAAGGTTTAACCGCTTTGCGTCAATTGGCGAATCATCCGGTAATGATTGATAACGAATATGCATCAGATTCGGGCAAATTTAAAAACGTAATTCACACGCTTGATAATGTTTTAAAAGGCGGCCATAAGGTTTTAGTGTTTTCGCAATTTGTTAAACACCTCGATATTTTCAAGAAACATTTCGAAGCTGAAAATATTCCTTTCGCCTACCTGGATGGCGCAACAAGAAACCGTGGAGAAATTGTTGCCGAATTTCAGCAAAATACCGATTTAAAGGTATTTTTAATTTCGATAAAAGCCGGTGGTGTTGGTTTAAACCTTACGCAGGCCGATTATGTATTTATCCTCGACCCATGGTGGAACCCGGCAGTAGAGCAGCAGGCAATTGACCGTACCCATCGAATTGGGCAAGACAAAAAGGTTTTCATCTATAAATTTATTGCAAAAGATACTGTTGAAGAGAAGATTTTAGCCTTGCAAAACCGTAAGAAATCGCTTGCCAATTCTTTAATTACTACTGAAGAAAGTTTCTTTAAATCTTTAAGCAAAGAAGACATCAGGGATATTTTAAAATAGTATTTGCCACGGAAACACAGAAGGCACGGAAAAGTATTTATTGAATTAATAAATCTCATCAGCTTTAATGTACTAGGTAATTTTAATTACATTCTGTGTTCTATGTGTTTCCGTGGCTAAAAGCTTCAAGCCCTAGTTTATAAGCCTGATTGTAGTGAAAATCCTTTTGGCTACCAAAATTGCAGTTTCTGCAGTACATTAGGCAGAAACTTGGTTAAGAATAGCCAAAAGATTGTAACGGAAAGCAGGGCGAAAGATGCTATTGGCAATAACTTTCACTTTCAAATTAAACAAATAGCGATTAAATTATTTCATTTAAAACCCAAAGGCTTTTAACTTGTTATTACATAGCATAAAATATACAGCTATGACAAACGACGATTTAAACAAAACCTTAAACAATATAACCGAAGCCTGGAAATATCCTGAGCTTTATGAAAACGTTTCAAAATCTGAACGTTGGTTATCTGGCGCCGCCGGAACTTATTTTCTATACAAAGGCCTAAGTGGATTATTTTCTCACCCAATTATTGGCTTAACAGGTGTTGCAATTGGCGCATCATTGCTTTACAGAGGTGTAACGGGTTATTGCCCAATGCGAGACTTAGCTCAACAAAAGGAAGAACAACTAATACCAGACGAAGTAATTGTAACCGAAACATTTATTACTGACGATTTGAAGTAATAAATTGAATACTAAATTTCTATTTCTTAATAAACTGGTTAACTTTAAGAGTTAAACCACATATATGAAAAAGTACGCACTGTTATTTATTCCTGCATTTGTTGCAGTTAATGCTATGGCTCAGGATAAAAAAATTGATCCAGCGAAAGATCCAAAAACCACTGAAGTTTGGGAGCCGGTTCCAAAAATGGTTGTTCCAGGTAAATTACCACAAGATGCGCCAAGTGATGCACTTGTTCTATTTAATGGAAGGAATTTAGATGCCTGGCATTCGGTTAAAGACCCATCTAAACCTGCAGCCTGGACAATTGACGATGGCTTTTTTACGGTAAAAAAAGGTACCGGAAATATAGAAACCAATAAAAAATTTACTGATTACCAATTACACATGGAATGGAAAATTCCGGCAAATATTTCTGGTGAAGGACAGGCAAGAGGAAATAGCGGCGTATTCTTAGCTTCAACCGGCGGTGGCGATGATGGTTATGAAATTCAGATTATGGATGCATACAACAACAAAACCTACGTAAACGGCCAAACCGGAAGTGTTTATAAGCAAGGTGTTCCATTGGCAAATGCCAATAAAAAACCAGGCGAATGGCAGTATTACGATATTATCTGGAATGCACCGCGTTTTAATGAGGATGGCAGTTTACTAAAACCTGCAAGTGTTACCTTATTTTTAAATGGTGTTTTATTACAAAATGGCTTCGTTTTAAAAGGTGAAACCAGATACATTGGCGCACCACAATACAAAAAACATGGGCCGTCTTCTATTAAACTACAAGACCACGGAGACCCTAGTCCGGCGATAAGCTTTAGAAATATTTGGGTTAGAGAATTATAACATTTTAAACCAAAAATACAGAACCTGCAATTTTAAAATTGCAGGTTTTTTTATGCTTTGTGAAGGATGTTCATATACAAATCTCTTTCAATCATTTCTGCACCCAGACTTAATAAATGGTCAGTTGGCATTTGGCAATCTATTAAATCTATATCAGTTTTAGCCAAAAAAATTAAGGCCGCTTTTGATGCATTGCTCACATGGCTGAACATACTTTCGCCACAAAAAACCCGGTTAATTTTAACACCATATAAACCGCCAACAAGATTGTTATTTTGCCAAACTTCTATGCTATGCGCAAATCCTTTATGGTGTAAATTTAGGTAAGCTTGTTGCATTTCGTCGGTAATCCAGGTTCCGTCCTGCCCAATTCTAGGCGTTGATGCACAATTTTTCACCACTTTTTCAAATGCTTTATCGATGGTGATGTTAAAGCTATTGGCGGATATAACTTTGCGCATACTTTTGCTCACTTTAATCCTTTCGGGAAATATTACGCACCGTTGGTGCGGCGAATACCAAAGAATTGGATCGCCTTCGCTAAACCAGGGAAATATTCCATTTGAGTAGGCAATAAGTAATCTCTCTAAACTTAAATCGCCCCCAATTGCAAGCAATCCATCTTCTTCTGCAAGCGCCGGATTAGGGAAATTGCAATCATCTTCAAGCAATTGAAAAAACATAGCGCTAAAGTAACAAACAAAACAATGATTAAACCACTGCGTTTAAAATTAGTCATATAACTAAAATATAATCATGAGCCCGAAAGATAATTTTTACAGAGTAAAGCATCTTTACAGCCGAGCTGGCTTTGGTATTTCTTATAATGATTTGCAAAAACTCAGCAAAAAAAATTACGAAAAAGTAGTTAATAATCTGATAAAACCGCCCAAAGCGCAAGATAATATTCTACTGATTGATTCAGCATTATCTAAACAACAGATGCTGATGCAGGCCGGATTATACTCTAAAAAAGATTTAACAGACGAAGAGAAAAAGCAGCGACAGGAAATTGTGAAAATGCAAAATGAGCGAAGCCGTGATTTAAACATTGCATGGGTAGAGAAAATGATAAATACGGCTACACCTTTGCGAGAGAAAATGACGCTTTTTTGGCATGGGCATTTTGCCTGCAGAAGTAATAACCCCATGTTTGCCCAACAGCTTAACAACATTCAGAGAGAAAATGGTTTAGGTAGTTTTAAAACGCTTTTGGTTGAGGTTTCAAAATCGCCGGCTATGTTGCAATACTTAAACAACCAGCAAAATAGAAAAGGCAAACCAAACGAAAATTTTGCCCGTGAGTTGATGGAGCTTTTTACTTTAGGCAGAGGCAATTATACGGAGCAAGACATTAAAGAATCTGCCCGTTCTTTTACCGGCTGGATGTATGATAAAGATGGTTCGTTCGTTTTCAGACCTAATTTACATGATGAACAACCTAAAACATTCTTTGGTAAAACCGGAAACTTTGATGGTGAAAATATTATAGATATCATTCTCGAAAAGCCACAAACGGCTCAGTTTATTGCTCAGAAAATTTATAAGTTTTTTGTAAATGATACACCCAATGAAGCACACGTTAAAGATTTAGCGGATACGTTTTTCAAATCCGGATATGATATTTCGGCAATGATGAAAAAGATGTTTATGGCCGATTGGTTTTACAGTCCTGAAAATGTTGGCACCAAAATAAAATCACCTGCAGAGTTTTTGGTTGGCTTGAGTCGCGAGTTTTACGTTACCTATAATAAACCGCAGGTTTTAATTCAGCTTCAAAGTAGTTTAGGTCAGTACTTATTTAACCCACCAAATGTTGCAGGCTGGCCTGGCGGACAAAGCTGGATTGATAGTTCTTCATTAATGCTGAGGATGAGAATACCATCTTTAGTTTTGAATGATGGAGAAATTGATTTCAGCGGCAAAGCCGACCCCGAAGATGAGGCCATAATTGCACAAAGCAAAGCGGCAACTGCAGCTGTAAATGCAAATGTTAAGCCTAAATCTTATGTAGATTCAAAAGCAGATTGGCCAAAATTTTTAGATACGCTTCCGAAAGGAATTACACCAATAGAACTGGCAGAATTTTTACTTCAGCCAAAGCTAAATAATAAAATTACCACAATGATAAGTGATAATAAAGGTTTGCGCAGTACTTCGGTAGAATTAACAAGCATGCCAGAATATCAACTTTGTTAAATTTAAGGTTATGAACAGAAGAAATTTTTTAAGGAGTTCTGGTTTTGTAGCGGCGGGTTCGCTATTTGTACCGGCCTTTATGAAACCGCTTGAGGCGATGGCGCTGGATGAATTAAGTTTGTACAAAAACCTTGTTGTGGTGCAGCTTTCTGGCGGAAATGATGGATTGAATACTGTAGTTCCATTTGGAAATGATATTTATTACCAAAAGCGAAAAAGTATCGCCATTAAGCCCCAAGATGTTATTAAACTGAACGACATGCAAGGCTTAAATCCTAATATGGCTGCTTTACAGGAAATTCACGACCAGGGTTGGATGACGATTATTAATGATGTTGGCTATCCAAATCCAGATCGTTCTCATTTTAGATCTATGGATATTTGGCAAACCGGGAGCGATAGTAATCAGTTTCTATCAACCGGGTGGATTGGAAGATATTTAGACAGTAATTGCCAAACTTGCAAATTTCCTTACACTGCCATTGAGGTAGATGATTCCTTATCACTGGCCTTAAAAGGCGAAACTAAAAAAGGTATCGCACTAAAAGACCCGGCGGCATTATTCCGCAATACAAACAATCCGTTTTTTAAAAATATCATTAATGGCGATAAAGAGCATTTGGATGAAGATAATTTAGGCTATCTGTATAAAACCATGATTGAGACTTCTTCATCGGCCAGTTACATTCAAAATACCTCAAAAGTTTATCAAAGCAAAGCAACTTATCCTCAATCTGGTTTCGCAAATCAGTTAAAAACGGTTTCTAAATTTATTTCATCGGGCTTAAAAACCCGTGTGTATTATGTTTCTTTAAGTGGATTTGATACACATGTAAATCAAATTAACCAACAAGGTAATTTACTGAAGCAGTACAGCGAAGGTATGGCTGCATTTTTAAAAGATTTAAAAAGCAATAATAAGTTAGAAGATACTTTGGTGGTAACTTTTTCGGAGTTTGGACGTAGAGTTGAGCAAAATGCAAGTAACGGAACAGACCATGGAACTGCAAATAACATGTTCATCTTCGGAGGACGTTTAAAGAAACAGGGAATTTTTAACAGCCCACCAAATTTGAGTGATTTAGATACGGGCGATTTAAAATATCAGTTAGATTTCCGTCAGGTTTATGGAACAATTCTAGACAAATGGCTTGATGTAAACAACGGCGATATATTGAATAAAAAGTTTAATACGCTGGATTTTATATAAGTTTTGGGATAGAAAAATACATAATGAAATTGATCTTTAAGCTACTTAATAAGGCTATCGTCATTGCGAGGCACGAAGCAATCTCTTGTAAGTGAGATTGCTTCGTGCCTCCCAATAACGACTTTTAGCATTAAATCCCTTCAAATTTATCCTTAAACTCCAGCCTTCTTTTCGGTAAACTTTCAGGGTAATTGGTTTGAATAAATGCAATCATCGCTTCGCGGATGTTACAGCGCAAATCGAAAGCACGAGATGAGTTTGAAGCACTCATTAAAAAACGAACCTCTATCGAACCATCTTTTGTACTATCTGTAACCTGCACAACATTTACGCGTTTATCCCAAAGGGGATTTGCGCTTAAAAGCCTCGTCATCTCTTGCCTTAAAGGTTCAATCGGAATCGTGTAATCAAGGTATAAAAAAACCGTTCCTAATAAATCAGCCGAAACCCGTGTCCAGTTTTGAAATGGCTTTTCGATAAAATAAGTAATCGGTAAAATCAAACGCCTCTGGTCCCAAATATTTACAACAACATAGGTTAAAGTAATTTCTTCCACCTTCCCCCATTCGCCTTCAACAATTAGTACATCATCAATCCGTATTGGTTGTGTAAAAGCAATTTGAAAACCAGCCAATAAATTACCGAGCGATTTCTGCGCCGCAAAACCAATAATAATCCCACCAATACCAACACCGGTAAGTAAGCCGGCGCCTATTTTACGCATGCTTTCAAAACTCAGCAGTATAATTGCAGCTGTGATTAAGATGATTAAGGATACTATGAACTTTCTTACAAATTGAAGTTGCGTTCTGATTTTACGCTCCTTTAAATTATTTTCTTTGTTGAGGTCGTATTTGAGGTAAAAAAAATCTTCTAGTACGTTAATTATTCTTACTAAGATTAATGCAAATGTTGCAGTTAATGCAATTTCTAAAGATTTATCTAAAGGTATTCGAATTGCTGCTGGCATTACCATTACATCTAAAGAGAAATTTAGAAATAACAGGGGTATAAATATGGCTATTGGCCTATGCAAATGCTTAATGGTAGATTTTATGACGATGAAATCCCACCAACGAGATAATAACAGAAAGATTTTATGAATGATGAACCTAACAAAAATGCCAAGAAGAATGGCTATGATAGCAATTATTAAATTTTTAAAAAATAAGGGAATTGGATATCCGAAAATATCATCAAAGTAATGCATAAAAATCTGTTGGTTAAGAGAACACTTGTTTAACAACAAGCAAAGTTTATTGTTTGAAGTTGCAATTTGTGACCTCAAAAATCACTTCTGTTTTTGTATCCAATTTAAATCCAATAATGATATGATGGCTAAACAAACGCTTTCTATCATCCCTGAAAATATTTTACTTAATAAGATTTATGAGATTCGCCGGCACAAGGTGATGCTTGATAGCGATTTAGCAGAACTTTATGGTGTTGAAACGAAAAGACTAAATGAACAAATCCGCAGAAATACCGATAGATTCCCCGAAGACTTTATGTTTCAACTGAATGATAGTGAGTGGGAGTTTTTGAGGTCGCAAATTGCGACCTCAAAGATTGGAAGAGGTGGTAGAACATATTTACCCAATGTTTTCACAGAACATGGAGTTTTGATGCTTTCCAGTGTTTTAAATAGCCAACAGGCTATTCAGGTAAACATTCAAATTGTAAGAATTTTTACAAGATTGAGAAATTTACTGAGTGAGCATACAGAATTAAAACTTGAAATTGCGGACATTAAAACGCAACTCCAAAATCATGATAAAAATATAGAATTGGTTTTTAGTTATTTAGATAAGCTGATTGATAAAGAAAACCAGCCAAGAAAACGGATTGGTTTTAAACCCGATGATTTGTAGCCATTCTGTTTGACGCCATCAATAGCATAACAACCCAAGCCATATAAACGGGATTGCAGCGATATCCTTTTAAATTTGCACCAACTTCATTTACATTGTCATGCTTCGTGCCTCAGCATGACATAAGTGATTTAAAAGATTTAGCGTAAAGCCCGGCCGGAACCAACCAAAGAATTACTGTAATTGCTTTACAAAAAATTCTCGAAATATGATGTTTAAATAACTTCGGCTCGAAGAATAACATATCCTTCACGCCCACCGCACTAAAACTTAAAACTTATTACTTAAAACCTTTAACTTTTTTCTAATCAACTATTTGATAATAAAAGTTTTCTACCTATCTTTGCAGTCCCAATTTTAATGGGAATAAATAATTGTTTAATAAATTAAATACAAGCAAGTGAATACGTTAAGTTACAAAACTGTCTCTGCCAATGCGAAAACTGTTAACAAACAGTGGATTGTTGTTGATGCACAAGGCGAGATTTTGGGGCGCTTGTCATCGAAGATCGCAATGATCATCCGTGGTAAAAACAAGCCAGAATACACCCCACACGTAGATTGCGGAGATAACGTTATTGTTATCAATGCAGACAAGGTTAAATTGACAGGAAACAAATTCAGCGAAAAGCAATATGTTTCTTATACTGGTTATCCAGGTGGTCAACGTTTTATCTCTCCAAAAGAGTTAATGGCGAAACACCCTCAACGTGTAATCGAGAAAGCGGTACGTGGTATGTTACCGAAAACTAAATTGGGTAAAAAACTTTACACCAATCTTTTTGTGTATGCTGGTGAATCTCACCCTCATGCAGCTCAATCTCCAAAAACCATTAAACTTTAAGAAATGTCAGTTACTAACACTTCAGGTAGAAGAAAAACAGCAGTAGCACGTATCTATTTAAAAGATGGTGCTGGTGCAATTACCGTTAACGGTAAAGATCACAAAGTTTATTTCCCAACTTTACCTTTGCAATATATCGTAAACCAAAGTTTAGAAGTTTCTGAGCTTACTGGTCGTTATGATATTACTGTAAACGTTCAAGGTGGTGGAGTAAAAGGACAAGCAGAAGCTGTTCGTTTAGCTATTGCTAAAGCGATTGTTGAACTAGATGCGGAGAAAAAACCTGCATTACGTGCTAAAGGCCTAATGACGCGTGATATGCGTATGGTTGAGCGTAAGAAACCAGGACGTGCTAAAGCTCGTAAGAAATTCCAATTCAGTAAACGTTAATCACAGGAGGCAAAGACAATGGCAAGAACAACTTATCAAGACTTATTGGATGCAGGTGTACACTTTGGTCACCTTACCCGTAAATGGAATCCAAAAATGGCTCCTTACATTTTCATGGAGCGTAATGGAATTCACATTATAGATTTAAATAAAACTTTAACTAAAACTGAAGAAGCTGCGGCTGCGATTAAGCAAATCGTTAAATCAGGACGTAAAGTATTATTTGTTTCAACAAAAAAACAAGCAAAAGGAATCGTAGCTGAGCAAGCTAAAAAAGTAAATATGCCTTTCGTAACCGAACGTTGGTTAGGTGGTATGTTAACTAACTTTGCTACAGTTCGTAAGTCAATCAAAAAGATGTCTAACATCGATAAAATGACTAAAGACGGTACTTATGCTATCTTATCTAAAAAAGAGCGTTTAATGATTCAGCGTGAGCGTATTAAATTAGAATCACTTTTAGGTGGTATTGCTGATTTAAACCGTTTACCTGCAGCTTTATTCTTAATTGATGTTAAGAAAGAACACATTGCTGTAACTGAAGCGTTAAAATTAAACATCCCAACTTTTGCGATGGTTGATACAAACTCTGACCCTTCTAACATTGATTTCCCAATTCCGGCGAATGATGATGCTACAAAATCTATCTCTTTAATTACAGATGTAATTATCAAAGCGATTGAAGAAGGTTTAGATGAACGTAAACGCGAAAAAGATGATGAGGCTGAAAAAGAAGCAGTAGCGGCTAAAGCTGCAGCTGATGCGCCAGAGGTTAAAGAACCAAGACGCAAAAAAACAGCTGAAGCAGAAGTTGAAGCATCTTCATCAGAAGAAACTAAAACAGAAGGGGAATAATAGCCCCTCTTTACCCTCCCCAGAAGGGAGGACTCTCAAATAATTCATAATGATAAACTTCTCGCTCCTCCCCCCATTAGGGGGGAAAGAGGGGGGCTAATTATAATAAAATGTCTACAGTACAAATTACTGCCGCTGATGTAAATAAACTACGCCAACAAACTGGTGCTGGTATGATGGATTGCAAAAAAGCTTTAGTAGAAGCTAATGGCGATTTCGAAGCAGCTGTTGATTTATTGCGCAAAAAAGGTCAGAAAGTATCTGCCGCTCGTTCAGGTAATGCTACATCCGAGGGTTTGGTATCAATCCAAGTTTCTGCTGATGGTACTAATGGTAAATTAGTTGCTTTAGCTTGCGAAACTGAACCAGTTTCTAAAGTTGAAGATTTCCGTAATTTAGCTCAGGCTGTTTTAGCTGCTGCAGTTGCAAATAACCCTGCTAACGCTGAAGAATTATCGGCTATTGCTTTAGAAGATGGACGTACAGTTGCTGAAACAATTACTGAATTAACCGGTAAAATTGGTGAGAAAATCGTTATCCAGGAGTATGCAAACGTAACAGGCGAGCAAGTTGTTTCTTATGTTCACTCTAACGGTAAAATGGGCGTTTTGGTAGTATTTGAAGGTGCCAACGGTGCTGATATTACTGATGCTGGTAAAGATGTTGCAATGCAAATTGCTGCAATGAATCCGGTTGCTGTTGATAAAGACGGTGTTGACCCGGCTACTATCGAGCGTGAAATTGAAATTGCTAAGGATGTTATCCGTCAGGAAGGTAAACCAGAAGAAATGGTTGAAAAAATTGCTGCTGGTAAATTAAACAAATTCTACAAAGACAGTACTTTATTAAACCAAGAGTTTGTTAAAGATGGTTCTATGGACGTTCGTAAATTCTTAGACAATACTGCTAAAGGATTAACGGTAACAGCTTTCAAACGTGTTCAATTAGGTGCATAAGCATTTATAAAATTATAGGAAACCGCCCGATGCAAATCCGGGCGGTTTTTTTATGCTTTTTTCTTTTAGAAAATGAACGGTATTTAACGTTTAGGGAAATTCAGCCCCGCTATTGTTCCAATCTTTTTGAAAAATGCTACTGCCTTTAAATCCCGTCATTGCCTGCCTACCGCAGGCAGGCGAGGAAGAACGACGAAGCAATCTCCAATGAAAAATCAACAAAAAGTATTTCCACGCTATCGGGTTTAAAATTACAGTTTCTGCTTAAACACCAAAAATCCCCCCTCAACTTTGTACCTTAGCAGATATGCTAAACCTATCCAATACAAAATTTTACCAGAACAATACTTTACAAGAAGGGAAAAGTATAAATATTCAGGATGGTAAAATCGTGTCAATAAAAAAATCAGCATCTAATTCAATCGAATCATTAGTTGTACCAGGCTTTATCGATTTACAGATTTATGGTGCAGGGGGCAGATTATTCTCAGCTTCGCCCAATGTAGAGTCGTTAAGCATTATGGAAAATGAATTGTTAAAAAACGGCACAACAGGTTTTTTAGCTTGCATGGCAACAAACACCAAAGAAGTTTTTAACGAATGCATTAAAGTTGCTAAAGAACATCGTTCTACAGCTAAAAACTGTTTAGGCTTGCATTTAGAAGGACCCTTTTTAAATCCTAAGCGCTTAGGTGCACACGTTCCGGAGTTTGTTAGAAAGGCTACGCTTGATGAAATTAAAGAATTACTTGATTTTGGCGATGGCGTAATCAAAATGATGACCATTGCACCCGAGTGCCAGGATGAAGAGGTTATACAATATTTATTAGATAACGGTGTTGTGGTTTCACTTGGCCATAGCAACGCTACTTTTGATGAAGCTACAAAGGCATACAATAAAGGTATCCAAACCACAACGCATCTTTTTAATGCAATGAGCCCTATTCACCACCGCGAACCTGGAATACCAACTGCGGTATTTAATCACGATAAAGCAGTGGCTAGTATTATTGTAGATGGACAACACGTAGATTTTGAGGTGGTGAAATTTGCAAAAAAGCTTTTAAAGGAACGATTATTTTTAATTACCGATGCCGTTACAGAATGTGCAAATGGGCCATATCAGCATGTAAAAAGCGGAAATAAATTTGTTATGCCAGATGGAACCTTATCGGGCTCATCATTAACCATGTTACAAGCGGTTAAAAATTGTGTAGAGCATTGTAATATTTCTTTGCCTGAAGCTTTAAATATGGCTACAAAATATCCTGCCAAGCTAATTGGCCTTGATAATTTTATTGGCGAAATAGAAGTTAATAAATCTGCAGATTTATTGATTCTTGACAATGAATTAAACCTAAAACAAGTTGTGTTTAAGGGCGAATTATTTTAATTAAACCTTTAGCATTAAAACTTTCCAACATTAAAACAATTATCCTATTTTTGAGGTCATGAAATACAAACGCATCCTACTAAAGCTTAGCGGCGAATCGCTAATGGGCGATAAACAATACGGTATTGATAATGAGCGTGTTAAACAATACGCTGAAGACATTAAAGCAGTACACGATAAAGGATTAGAAATAGCAATCGTAATAGGTGGCGGAAATATTTTTAGAGGTTTGAGCGCCGAAAAAAGCGGCATGGACAGAGCGCAGGCCGATTATATGGGTATGTTAGCCACTGTTATCAACTCAATGGCCTTGCAAGATGCATTAGAAAAAGTGGGTTTAAAAACCCGTTTACTAACTGCAATTAAAATGGAACAAATTTGCGAACCTTTTATCCGCAGGCGTGCTGTTCGTCACTTAGAAAAAGGGCGTGTGGTAATTTTTGGAGCAGGAACAGGAAATCCATACTTCACAACAGATTCTGCAGCAGCGTTAAGGGCAATCGAAATTAAAGCAGATGCGGTATTAAAGGGAACCCGTGTTGATGGCATTTACACTGCAGACCCTGAGAAAGATCCGCTTGCTACTAAATATGACGAAATTTCTTTCAAAGAAGTTTATGCAAAAGGATTAAACGTAATGGATATGACCGCCTTTACTTTATGTGAAGAAAACCAAGTTCCAATTATTGTGTTTGATATGAATAAACACGGCAATTTTATGAAAATTGCTAATGGTGAAGCAATCGGTACACTGGTAAAATAACCATTAAAAATTTTATTATTTTTGTAGAAATACACACATTATGAACGAACTCATACAATTACAATTAATGGATGCCCAATCTTCGATGGATAAAGCTATCGATCATTGTGAATCTGAATTGACTAAAATTAGAGCTGGTAAAGCTTCTGCGGGAATGCTTGATGGTATTTTTGTTGATTATTATGGTGCGGCAACAGCATTATCTCAAGTAGCGAGTATCAATACACCCGATGCCAGAACAATCGTTATTCAACCTTGGGAAAAAACATTATTAGTACCAATTGAGAAAGCAATTCAGGTTGCAAATATTGGTATTAATCCACAAAATGATGGTATTGTTATCCGTTTAGTTGTACCACCATTAACCGAAGAACGTAGAAAAGATTTAGTTAGAAAAGTTAAAGAAGAAGCCGAACGTGGAAGAATTACGGTACGTAATATTCGTAAAGATGCGAACACTAAAATTCAGAAATTAAAAGGCGAAGGCGTTTCTGATGATGAAATAAAAACAGGCGAAGGCGAAGTGCAAAAATTAACCGATGCGTATATTATCAAGGTTGATAAGCATGCCGAGGCTAAAGAAAAAGATGTAATGACCGTTTAATAGTTAAGATAAATTATTTAAAAAGGAATGGAGCAATCTATTCCTTTTTTTGTTTGGCTTAATTTATAAAAAATTCTCTCTAAAAAGAAAAAGAGCAACCCATCCGGGATTGCTCGATTAACTAACTTATTATTCATAAAAAATGCTGTTGGGGAAGGAGTCGAACCTTCAAGGGGTAGTTAGCTACAGTTCAAAAAATTAATTGTGGTCAACCCAATAAACTGCGTTTGTCCCATTATTCCCCACCACCGAGACAAGGAGGCGTGTCTGCCAATTTCACCACCCAACATTATTACTTAAGTTATAAGTTTTACGTTTTAAGCAATAAGTTTAGTATAGAAACTTATAACCTAAAAACTTATCACTTACAACTTCAGTGCTGTAGGGGAAGGAATCGAACCTTCAAGGAGTGGTTAGCCATTGCTGGTTTTCCCATTATTCTCCGCCACCGAGACAAGGAGGTGTGTCTGCCTGTTTCACCACCCTACAGTATGTTAAACAAATTGTTAAAGAACGTTCCTTTTTGTTATTTGCTTAATACAAATGTAAAGGAACATCTAATACCTTGCAAATATTTTAATCATTTAATTTTATTTTTATAATATTGATAATTTTATTTAAATTTGCTTATCAAAATCAGAAAATATGCTCAAAAAAGACAATTCCAATTTAGAAATTGACAACCTCGACATCGACATTTTAAAACAATTAATGCAAGATGCCACCAAACCATACACAGAAATAGCAAAAGATTTAATCGTTTCCGGCGGTACAATCCACGTTAGGATGAAGAAATTGCAGGAAATGGGCATCATTAAAGGCTCTCACTTAATCATCGACCCACAAAAGGCCGGCTACGATATTTGTGCCTTTCTTGGTATTTACCTTGAAAAAGGTATTCAATATAAAGATGCAGTTGCCCAATTAAGCAAAATTAAGGAGGTTGTAGAGCTTCATTACACAACCGGCGCTTACAGTATGTTTGCGAAAATAATTTGCAGAGATACCAACCATTTACGCCACGTTTTAAACGAAGAAATACAAGCAGTAAATGGCATCCAGCGTACAGAAACTCTAATATCATTAGAAGAAAGTATTAAAAGACAGATTGAGCTAGGGTAAGGGTTTTAAGTTATAGGTTGTACGTTTTAAGTGTAAAGTTGAGAGTGAAAAGTTGAAAGTGTAGAGTTAAGCGTGTAAGCGTATATGATAACCTATGGTGTATTTTGAAAGGCCAAAGAGATTTAATCTTTCTTATTTGGAAAAGAAAGTTTGAAGTTATTCTGATTCTGTAGTCCCGCTATACGCTGTGGTTCCGATTTTTAATCGGAAGCCGTCGCTCCTATCGGGTTTAAAAAAATGGTACGTGCATTAAATAGCAAATTGCATATTTACAATTGTGTATGTTAAGCGCCTAGCCAAAAATAGGATTACATATTGAGCCATTTAGACCCGATTGATTGAACACGAATCCCGATTTCCATCGGTAGCGTAAAACGGAAAGCGGGAAGAAACCTTTAATAGAAGCAAAAATTTGCTCTTCTAAATATATTTCGAACCTATACGTTTTTATTTAAGCAATTGATAAGCAATCAGCGCTGCGAAATAAGCTAAAGCCGTCATATATACCAATTGTATAACCGGCCATTTCCAACCTTTGGTTTCGCGGTAAACAATTGCCACAGTGCTCATGCATTGCATGGCAAAGGCGTAGAAGAGCATTAATGATATGCCAGTTGCGAATGTGTAAACCGGCAAACCAGTCCGATTATTAACCGAAGCCGACATACGTTCTCTAATGGTTGATGTATCTTCATCGCCGCCATCTACACTATAAATGGTTGCCATTGTACCTACAAAAGCCTCTCGAGCAGCAAAAGAAGTAATTAAACCAATGCCGATTTTCCAATCGTAACCAAGCGGACGAATGGCTGGCTCAATCCAATGACCTAAAATACCCACATAAGAATTTTCTAGCTTTTCTGTAGCAACCAGGGTTTCGATATGAGATGTATTTTTACTGCTATCGTTTAAAGCTGTTTCGTATTTCTTGTCAATATTTTCGAAGCGATTCCCCGGCCCGAAGGATGCCAGCACCCATAAAATTATAGAAATTGCAATGATAACTTTACCAGCCTCAAAAACAAAAGTTTTTGATTTTTCGTACATCGTGAAGATTACATTTTTCCACCTGGGCATGCGGTAAATAGGCAATTCCATAATAAAATAAGCTCTCTCTTTGGTTTTTATAATGAATTTAAAAACCCAGGCCACTAAAACTGCCGCGATTAAGCCAACCAAATACATTGCCATTAAGGCTAAACCTTGCAAACTGAAAATACCGAAAACGCTTTTTTCAGGAATGATTAGCGATATGATTAAAATGTAAACCGGTAATCTAGCCGAGCAACTAATTAAAGGCGTCACCATGATGGTAATCATTCTATCTTTCCAATTTTCGATGTTTCTTGCGGCCATAATTGAAGGAACGGCACATGCCAAACCACCAATCATTGGCACAACCGATTTACCATTCAAGCCAACCTTACTCATGATTTTATCCATCATAAAGGTAACACGAGCCATGTAACCCGTATCTTCTAAAATGGAGATAAAAGCAAATAATATGGCGATTTGAGGAATAAAAACGAAAATACCACCCAAACCTGCAATTACACCATCTAAAACCAAATTGGTGAGCATACCGGCAGGAAGATACTTGTGCCCAATTTCTGTAATAAAACCGAATGCCACTTCAATCAAATCCATTGGATAGGATGACCAGGCAAAAATTGCGTTAAAAATTACAAATAGAATGAGTAAAAAAATGGCAAAGCCCCAAACTTTATGGGTTAATACAGAATCTAGCTTATCACTAAAAGAAAATTTTTCTGCCGTTCCTTTATCAATTACTACATCTGCCAATATGGAACTTAACCTTTTATATCTGGCAATGGTTTCTGCCGCTTGTATTTTGGATGATTGAAAATTATGTGCCTTTTCAATCTCTTCAATTTCAGTTTGATCTTTATCTGTAAAGAAAGTTAAATGCTCATGCTGGTGAAGAATTTGAAGCGCATAATAATCGTTTTCAGTATTTATTTTACGCTTCACAGCATTTATGGCTTCAGGCGCTAAATAATTAATATCTACAGCATTAATTTGTGTAGCAATTTTATTGGTATAGGTAATTGCAGCCTTTAATTTATCTAGTCCTGTATTATTACGAGCAGATATTGGTATAACCTGTACGCCTAATTTTAGCGCAAGTTTATCAATATGGATGTAAATACCTTGCTTATCAGATAAATCTGTCATATTCAAAGCCAAGACCATTGGAATGCCGAGGTCTGCCACTTGAGAAAAAAGCAGCATGTTTCGTTTCAGATTGGATGCATCAACAATTAAAACAATAACATCTGGATGGCTGCTGTTTGCCTTATCTGCTAAAACCTGAAAAACAATACTTTCATCGTTACTTTTTGGATACAAACTATATGTACCCGGCAAGTCAATCACTTCGGCATCTTTGCCATCAATGAGTTTAGTGTAACCTGTTTTCTTATCAACAGTAATGCCCGGAAAATTGCCAATTTTTTGATTTAAACCTGTTAGGCGGTTAAACAAGGTAGATTTACCTGTATTGGGATTACCAACTAATGCAACTTTAATATCCAAACTATGTAAGCTTATTGAATGATGATAACCGCAGCCTCACTTTTACGTAAGCATAGCTGATAACCTGCAACTCTTATCGCCATCGGATCGCCAAGTGGTGCAAATCTTTCAACTTCAACAAGCTCGCCCGGAAGGCAGCCCATCTCGATTAATTTTACAGACATTTCTAGATCTGTAAATGCTACAATCGTTCCTGTTTCTCCAACTTTTAACTGCGATAGTTTCATCTGTTAAATTTGGTGCAAGTTAGCCTTTCTTTAGATTTATTCCAAATAAGAAGACTAATAAATGACCTCATAAAAGGTAAATTACAGGCAAATGATTTAGTTTCGGTTTCTGCCACCGCGGTTACCGCTTCCATTTCTCTGTTCGCCTATCATATTCATATTTTTCCCGCCCATGCGGTTAAGCGCATAAGTAAACGAAAACATAAAATAGCGTTTTAAAACATTGTAACTCACATCCTGGATAGTATTATTGTTCGCTGTTCTGGTTATACCTTGGTTTTGGTTCAATAAATCATTTACCGAAGCTTTAAGCGTTCCGCGGTTTTTAAACAAGAGCTTGCTGATGTAAGAATTTATCAAGGTAAAGTGCGTATCAAAACCTTCGCCACGACCAGTATTTTGATTATAATCTGCATCTATGTACCAACGGATATCGCCAGGGAAAAGATAACTTACGCTAATATTTGGACTAAAAGTATAAAACCTTGTATTTGAATTTGGCTGTACCGAATAAGTAGCCCGGTTAATGGAACCATTAACACCAGCGGTTAAATCCAACTTATCTAAATTAGAAACCAGGCGATAACCATTGGTAATGCCCCAGCTATTGGTGATATTTTTTATAGAATTAGTGAAATTCACATCGCGATCATAATTGCCGCCAATATTGATGTGGAAATTTAATTTATTATCTGGCAAGAAAGGCAAACCCAAAGAAGAAGAAATACTGCCCGAATATGTTCCGTTAACGTTTACCGGTAGTATTGCAAGCTTACCTTGGTTTATACCGCTTTGAATTAAACTGCTGCTGTTTGCAATCCTGTTCATGGTTTGCGTTAGGTTCATATTTACAAAAAGCGACCGATTTTTTCCAACTGTAAAAGTGTTGTAAGCAATGCGAAGGTTGTTGTTAAATTCTGGCTTTAAATCTGGGTTACCTACCGGGATGCTTTGCGTATTGGTATTATTTGGTATAGGTTGCAATTGCTGGATGGTTGGTTGATTTGTTGAACCTCTGTAATTAACAACCAAACGTTTACTATTGCTAAAATTATAGCGGTACATTGCAGATGGCGTATAATTAAACACGTTTTGCTTTAAGGTAAAACCCTGCGTTAAATTATCGTTTGTTCTATCAGTATTTTGAACAGCGAAACCCAGATTCCAGTTAAACTTTTTGCCATTACCATTAAAGCTGAAACCTGCTGTATTTGTTAAAATGGTATTCTCGTAAGAATTGCTATAGGTTAAATCTAAGATATCATACTGCAAAGTTGCCGGGTTAAAATTGTAGGTAAACCTATCGGATGTATTATGATTATAACCGTTTTGATAATTTAATTCGAGATTTAAAGTTTTGGAAATTGGCTCTGTATAAACTATCCTCGAATTTTGATTAATTGATTCGGTGGTTTGGTCATTAAGCTGATTGGTAATTTTTTGTGTGGTGATGCCTGCATTTGTTGTATTATCAACAATGTTATTATAATTATCGGCATCGTTATTATTAATACTGGTATTTAAGTTTAAGGATAGTGTTCTACCTCTACGCTTAAATTTTCGTCTAAATAAAATATTATTATTTATTGATGGAGAAGTATTCTTATTATTTAAAGCCTGCGTTCCATTTGTAGTGTAGGTACTGTAATCTCTTGTGTATGTACTATTGTTGGCGCTCTCATTGTTTGTATAACTTAGCGTAGGTTGAATTCTAAGAGAAGTTAAAGAATCAATTTTAGTATCGACCATAAAATTTAAACGATGGTTTAATCTATCAGCCACATTATTTTGATTGTTATTAAATATGGTTGTAATATCGCCTAACAGGTTTTGCGTTACACTGTTTCGCTGAACTAGATTTTCGGTTTTATTGAAAAAATAACTGGCGTTAACCTGAGTTTGATCTGAATAAGTATCTGCAAAATTAAAACCCAAGGCATTAGTTGTGGTAATACCGGTTCCTCTACCGCCTGCACCGCCATTACCACCTAAGCCACCACCAAAATTTTGCTTATTTACATTGTTAAATTGCGCCACCAAACTCATCTGCTGGTCTTGATTAAATCGGTTGATGTTTGCGTTAGCATCATATCTATCATCAGAACCATAACCTACACTGCTATTTCCAAAATAACCGTTTTTCTTATTTTTTCTCGTGGTGATATTGATAATTTTTGTTCGGGTTCCATCATCTACACCAGTAAACTGTGCCTGATCTGATAATTGATCTATAACCTGTATTTTATCAACCATATCTGCCGGAAGATTTTTTGTAGCCAATAAAGGATCATTACCAAAAAACTCCTTTCCATCAACCATAACCTTGGTAATAGTTTCGCCTTGGGCTTTTACTGCTCCGGCTTTATCTACCTCAACACCCGGAAGTTTTTTAAGTAAATCTTCTACCACGGCATTTTCTACCGTTTTAAAAGAACTGGCGTTAAATTCTAGCGTATCCTTTTTCACAACAATTGGAGGCACTTCTGCTTTAATTTCAACCGTTTGCAAATCAATTGCACTACCATCCAAAACAATATCACCTAACGCAATTTCGCTTTTATCAGCAGTTATAGAAAAATCTTTGCTGTTGTTTTTTAAACCAATATAAGCAGCATATATTTTATATTTACCTGCCTGAAGATTTTTGAATGAGAATTTGCCATCCTCACCGGTTGTACCAGAAACTACGGTGCTCGAGTCTTTAAGATTTTTGATTACTATTGAGGCATAATCTAAAGGTTTTCTATCCTTCGATTGAACAATTCGACCGCTTACGGTTCCGGGTTTTTGCTGAGCAAATGTAGAAAGGCATAAAAAGAGTATAAAGCAGGTAAAAAATGTTTTCATTCGGTTTACGGATAGTCTGTATAATGATTGACTGCCAACCTACTAAAAGGTTTGTTTTATAGCAGGTAACAATTGAAATACAAAAAAGCCTATCGCTGTTAACGATAGGCTTAAAAATTTGAGTTCTATTATATAATTACATTCTCATGCGCATTCCGCCCTGACCAGGTGCACCAGGCATTTGAACATCATTACCAATATTTCTGCCGCCAATACGTGTTAATGAATAAGTGAATGAGAACATATAATAACGTTTTAATACGTTGTAATTTAAATCGGTAATTGTATTTGCTGTAGCTGTTCTGCTAATTCCCTGATTCTGATTTAAGGCATCATTTACCGCAACCTTGAATGTACCACGGTTTTTAAAGAACTGACGGCTGATGTATGCATTAACCAAAGTGAAGTCTGTATTAAAACCTTCTCCTCTACCCGTGTTTTTCATGTAATCTAAATCAACCGCAAGGCGGATATTGCCTGGGAAAAGATAAGAAACATCGAAGCTTGGATTTAAGGTAAAGAATCTTGTATTTGAGTTAGGTGTTGCAGAATAAGTTGCTCTTGTAACTGTACCACCAATACCAGCGGTTAAATCTAATTTATCCAAATTGGTTACAAACCTGTAATTATTATTTAAACTCCAGTTGTTAGTGATATTATCTAATCCACTGGTAATGTTTGTTCCGCGTGAATAATTTCCAGACAAGGTTGCATTTAAATTCAATTTGTTATTTGGAAGAATTGGCTGACCTAAAACCACGTTCGCATTACCGCTGTAATTTCCATCAACATTGATAAAAGTTGATGCAATTTTACCATAGTTAATATCTGCTGGATTCGTAATAACCGATTGGCTCGATGCAAAGGCATTAAACGTTTGGGTTAAGTTTAAAAACACGGCGAAGAAACGCATTTTTGCAAAAGCAAAGTTGTTGTATCTAACACTTAGTGTATTGTTAAACGCAGGTTTCAAATTCGGGTTACCTAAAATAACAGATTGTGTGTTTGTATTATCTGGAATTGGTTGAATTTGATCAATACTTGGTTGTTGTGTATTTCCTCTATAGTTTACAAATAACCTTTTACTGTTGCTAAAATTATATCTGAACTGCGCTGAAGGGGTAATGTTCACAAAGTTTTGGGTAAATACTACTCCTGTAGTTAAATTGGTATTTTCTCTATTTGTTTGTTGTCCGGCAACGCCAATATTCCAGTTGTATTTTTTCTGTGTTACTGTATAACTTAAACCAGCGGCATTTGTTAAAGTCTGGTTTTCGAAATGGTTAGAATATGTATTATCAACTAAATCAAAGTTTCCGGTTAGCGCATTAAAATTAAAGATATTTCTATCTGAAGTACTGTTATTTATACCGTTTTGATAGTTTAACTCCAAACTTGTAGTTTTAGATAGAGGCTCAGTATAAACAACCCGTGTGTTATTTGTTAAATTACTACTGCTTAAATCATTTAATTGATTCGTTAGCTTTTGCGTAGTTACGCCATTAAATGTGCTGGCCTCTGAGATGTAGTTGATATTATCCGAATCGCTATCATTAATTGTAGTGTTGATATTTAATGATAAAGTACGGCCTCTGCGTTTAAATTTTTTACGAACCAGGATATTATTGCTGATAGCTGGTGTTGAATTATCTGTAGTAAAATTCTGATTACCGATAGTGTTGGTGGTTCCATTCGCCAGAATGTTGTTTCTATTGTAATTCTGCAAACTTAAACCACTGTTTTCGGTGTAGGCCACATTCGGCTGAATTTTGATACTTGTACTCGAATCTAGTTTTGTGTCAATCATAAAATTAAATCTATGATTGTTTCTATCGCTATTGCTGTTTAAATAATTATTTACATTTTGAGAAGTATTACCTAATAAAGTTTGTGTTGTGCTGGTTTGTTCGTTAAAAACAGATGACTTGTTAAAGAAGTAACTTCCCTGAATTTGGGTTCCGTCTTTATAGGTATCGCCAAAGTTTAAACCCGCAGCATTTGTAGTGGTAATACCGCCACCACCAGATGATGAACCGCCGCCGCCAATACTAAAACCACGGCCACCGCCGCCACCGCCACCAAAACCGTTGCCTTGACCACCGCCACCACCAAAGTTTTGTTTATTTACGTTATTAAACTGACCAATAAAACTGAATTGCTGGTCGCCATTAAATTTATTAACGTTTAAGCTGGCATCGTAGCGGTCGTTAGTTCCGTAACCTACATTACTATTTCCAAAATAGCCTTTTTTCATACCGCTTTTGGTGGTGATGTTTAAAATTTTACTTCTTGTACCGTCATCAACACCTGTAAATTGTGCCTGCTCAGATAATTCATCAATAACCTGAATTTTATCTACCATATCTGCCGGAAGATTTTTTGTTGCCAGCAATGGGTCGCTACCGAAAAATTCTTTTCCATCTACCTTAACTCTGGTTACAGTTTCGCCCCCGGCTTTAATGCTACCATCTTTGGCAACCTCAACACCTGGAAGTTTCTTTAAAACATCTTCTACAACGGCATTTTCACGTACTTTAACCGATTTAGCATCGTATTCTAAAGTATCTTTCTTAACCACAACCGTTGGTACCTGAGCCGTAACATTTACGTCATTAAGGTTCAAACCATCATCAGCCATAGCGATATCGCCAATGTTTATAGCGGCTTTTGCTACAGTAATAGTTTTATTGGTTGTTTTTAAACCTAAAAATGCAGCGATAACCCTGTAATTACCTGCTGGGATGTTTTTAAAAGAAAAAGTTCCATCGGGATTTGATTGACCGGAAGCCACAATAGAGGAATCCTTTAAGCTTTTTACTGCAATTGTTGCATAGTCTACCGGTTTTTTATCTTTCGCATTGATAATCCGACCATTTATTGCTCCGCCATTTTGCGCCTGAGCTAAGTATCCACAAAAAATAAGAACAAAAAATATTGCTCTTTGAACGTAAATTTTCATCAAAATTTGAATATAATTAATACAAAACTATGCTATCAGACTAAGGGAATGCTGAAAGGTTTGTTAAGGTATGTTAAAAACAAGGTAACATTTTAAATACAGCCGAAAAATCGCTAATCTGGCGGCATTTTAATGCTATTTATTTTTGGGATGGATAAGACTTGTAATATACTTTAGGACAGTTGCAATCCTTTTTGAATACACTACAACTACTTAATGATAGTATAAAAATTAAACAGATTAAACTAATTGGCTTTTTCATTGAAATTTAATTTATGCAATAAAACGTAACTAAAAACCGCCATAAAACAGCCTAACATATCACATGTAAAATCCCACCATTCGGCAGCGCGATACGTAAAAACTTTCCATTGCAATAACTCAATTCCACCACCAATTATTACGTTAATCAGTATAATTTTAAAAATTGTTAAGGTTCTGAAACCAAAACTATGCTGGTAATTGATTTTTCCATAAAACAGGAGTACCGATAAAATATAGAAGAAGCCCAGGTGAGCCATTTTATCAAATCCAGTAAAGAAAAAACCATCACCATCCTGATCGGGGAGATGAATATTACAAAGCACTAAAGTTACAAGTGTCCATAATATGGCCCATTTTTGTGTCTTTAGTGCTTTAAACAATGTTGTTGGATTATTATGCGCCAACTAAAGCCTGATATGCCTCAGCTGTAAGTAATGCATCTACATCTGCAGCGTTAGATAATGAAACTTTTACCATCCAGCCTTTACCGTATGGATCAGAATTAACCAGTTCAGGGTTATCATTTAATTCAGCATTAATTTCTAACACAGTACCAGCAATCGGCATAAATAAATCAGAAACAGTTTTAACAGCCTCTACAGTTCCAAAGACCTCTTCCGAGGCTACTTCTGTACCCACGCTATTGATATCCACATAAACGATATCACCAAGTTCACGCTGAGCAAAATCAGTAATGCCGATATATGCTTCATTTCCTTCTACTTTAACCCATTCGTGGTCTTTAGTATATTTTAATTCTGATGGAAAATTCATTTGTATAATTATTTGTTTGTCAAAGTTAAATATTATGTTGGAATGTTGAAATCTAAACATTGAAATGTTACGCTCAATTTATCCATACATCAATTAATTCAAAGTAAACCTCAGGCTAAAACCAAAATTACTAAACGATGTATTGAACGTTTGCGATGTATATGGTTTGGTGATGTTGGAATCGTAAAACAATCTGATGTTAAACTTTTGATTTAATACGTAATCAATTGTAGGTCTTAATGAAATGTTTTTTGCTCCAGATGATACCTCCGTTTGTGCCACTTCCTGATTACGCTCATCTGTTACCGTTCTATAAATAACTGTTTTATTATCTCTAATGGCTACATCAAGTTTAAAATCCATATTGTTATCCATTTTTAAGCTTTTAAACCATCCAAATGGGAAACGGAATTTATTGGTACGGTAACCAAAACCCACCACCACGTTGTTTTCTGAAAGTTGCGCTAATTGACTGTTGGATAAACTCAAACCCAATAAACGAGAACGGTTTAATTCTATATTCGCAGTTAAATTATTCTTTAAGCGAGTGTCTATTCCAATCAATGGAGAAAAATATTCTGAAACCGTTACCTGCGCAAACTGAAATTGTGGCAAGAAGTTATTATTAGCATCTCTTGTGCTTACAAAGCCATTATTTTCCTGGTAACGTAGTAATGAATTATAACCATTAATATTGTATGCCGAACGGTACCCATGTTTAATATCCACCGAAGAAAATCTATCGGCAATAAATGGAATCTTAGTTAATCCGTTATACGTTAAACTCCAGTTTGGTAGCGGTATTTTAGGAAAAGAACTTAATTTTGAATTATTGGCATCTTTACCAGAATAAGCAGCTAAAAAGGCTGCAATAACCACATCCTGACTTTCTTTACCATAACCATCAGCATAACCATTTGTAATACCAGATGAATTTGGATTTTGACCGCCTAAACGCCTCGACATTACCAAACGATTTGAGATAAACCTATTGTATAAAGTTGAAATGGTACTTGCATTGTTTTCTTTAAATGCCGTTCCGAGTGCGATGTAAGAAATACTGTAATCACCAGTAGTAATTGCACTTAAATTTTCAAAAGAAGAAACGCTTGCCACGTATCTGAAATTGCTTGAGAAATTTCGGGTTTGTGCTCTATTTGCTCTTAAAGTAATTCTTAAATCTTTGATTGGCTCAATCTGCCCGGTTAATTGAAAGTCTTCTCTCAAAGTATTTACATATTGCTGGGTTTGTAAGGTATCTGTTGTTATCCAACCGTTATTTAATGCCATATCCCTAATATCTCTCTGGCTACCAAAAACAAAGCCTAAGCCAGGTGCACCGCTTACATTATCGATACCCAAATACCTTGTTCTTGGCAAATAACCAGGCAAAAATGTACCTTTAGTTTGTACATAATTTAGGTTTACATTTTTTAAACTGGTAAGCAGGTTAACAAAAAACTTTTTCGCGCCACCACCTTCTGCATTGTTCGCTTCGCGGATAAAACCAAATTTATTGTAAAGCGTATTGAAATTGAAAGTTGGATTTACCTGAATGTTTCTACTGTTTTGAACCGTATTACCTAAATTAATATTAGGGTCGCTTAAGGTTGCCAAAGGCTCAGTTTGCCAGTTAAAGTTTGTACCGTATTTAGTTAATAAAGTTATCCAGTTAAACCCCGGAATTTTATTTATCGGCACAGCATAAGTTACATTCAAATTATGATTGTAATCTGTCGTTCTGCCTAAACGCTTCAAGTTTTGCCAAACAGTATCTCTTTTTAAGCCTTCTATTCTTCCATCGGGTTCATCAATTATAGAATAATTAGTAGCATTAAAATCTAGCTGTAAAGAACGGGTTAAATTCCAGGCGATACCATACAAGCGACTCATTCTAAAATTCTTGTTAAAGGTTGTACCGTAACCGCTTTGCAACAACGGAATTGTATTATTAGGGTCGTTGTTTCTTAAGGTATTTTCAGAGTATAATCGGTCAACATCAACCCTGAAATTAATTGCGCTAGGCAAAATACTGAAGTTAAAATCTTTCAATATCGAAAGCATATTCGACTTTATAATCTTTTCAAATGGCGCATAACTTCTCGCTTCTTTCGAGTAACTATACTGCAAAGAGCCGCGGTAATTATTTTGAATGCTGCTTTGATTAATAAAATCGCGATGATCATATTGCGTGTAAGCATAGCTTGCAGAAAAATTTTCTACATCCCATAACTGTACAGGTTTAGTATTGTTGGTGCGCTCTTTTCTAACGTTTGTAAAGTTTATACCCCTACGAACGGTGTAATCTTGGGCAAAATTTAATATTGAATCTTTTTGCGCTCTTGTAGATTGATCCAATGCATTTTTCAATTCAATATCTGGTGTTTTAGGATTGTACTGTGGAGTAGCAACCTGCTTAGAATAGCTTACAAACATTGGTATTTTTACACCAGATTTTTGTGGCAAAAATTTACCTAGCTCAACCGCCGAAGAAACATCTAATAAAACGTTATCGGCACGATTTCTTTCGCTAACGCGAGAATCAATAGAGCCAAACCCAATAGTAGATTTACTTCCAGAAATATTTACATCGGCAAAATCTGCAAGTTTTAAGTTTAACCTGGCAGTAGCTGCCCAACCGCCACGCTCATCAAATTCGGTTAAGCGAAGCTCGTTAAACCAAACCGTAACACTTTTATCCAAACCATCATCTCTACCCGGGCTAGCCAAATTTCTGAGTGGATTTTTAACCCCAAGCATATAAATACGCACTTTGCTCATATCGGGCTGACCTTTCACAATAATTGTCCGCACCCCATCAGAATAGGTAAATGGTACATTTATCGGCCAGGGTTGTCCGTTAGCTTGTTTAGCTACGTTACGAGCCAGTTTAGCATTTTGAAAAAGCGTTAAATCTATATCCATTCGGTTTGCTTCAGGCCAAATGGCATCAGGGTCTGATGTTCCTGGTGTTGTTATTTTAAGCGGGATATTATATTCGTAATAGTTATCCTGATTGTCTGTTCCAATTCTCAAAAAAGCAGAAACGTCGCCATCATTTAAAATTTGATTATCTAAAGCTTCGGCGTGTATAAACATTTCCAGGCGCTTGTAAGAACGGAAATCGCTGTATGCTGTTTTGAAAGCAGCTCGACCATATCCATCTCGTAACGTTTTCACATTTACGGCAAGCGATTGCTCATTTAATCGGGTATCTCCACGGTAATTACTGTAATCTCTTTCTCTGATGATGCCCGGTGGCGTTACATAAGGAATTGGCGTACGTCTGCCATTTTCTTCAATGTTTACAGTAGCAACTTCAATACTGGAGTTATCTGGTGTAAGCAATGGCAAACTTGGATCAACGATAACCTGATCTGCACCATTTTTGGTATTAAATTCACGCCATTCGCCACGAATTAACTGCAGTTTTGCAAAACGCATAATGGTTGTATCCGCAAAATTCGTCATAAACATTCTAAAGAAACGAATGGATTTAAAATCCTGAATGTTACCAACTTTTTGCTGATAATCGCCAATTGGAACCCGAAACTGATACCAGGTTACTGCCTGAGTATTTCCATTCGCCAGCTTAACCGATGAGGTTACTTTATCGCTAATGAAATTTTGTCCAACAACCAAATCAGCCGGACGCATAGAAACTTTATATTGGAAATATTCATCGCTTTGCGTCATGTTGTTATCGCGATTAATATCTTCTCCATCAGGTAAAGCGGTTGATGCAGAATTTTCTAAACCAAGTTCTGCTTGAGATTGCTGCGAAGTTTTAGAGTTTCCTTCCGGCCCGTTGTATTTTTCGTAACGTTTTAAAATACCAGCATTAATTTGATCCAAAGCAGGACCGCGGAAATATGCATAATCGTCTGATGACGGATCTGCATCCATAATGGCCGCAGCAGCAGGACTTAATTGCGCTTTAATTGCCGCAAGTGCATTTGCAAATTTTGTTTTTTCATTTTGGTTTGATAACCCATCTAAACCAACATCCTGTGCTCTACGGGCATCCGGATCATTATCAAATGCCTGGATTACGGGCTGCAATCTTGGTACACGCCCCCAATTGGTTTCATCATATTTAGATGGATCATCATTAGCAGGCAAACCATTTTCTAATGATTTTCTGCCATCTTTTAAAATATCTTCTGAAATATTACCGAGGTTAAAATAAATATCGCCGCCTGCGGTATTGCTTTTGTTATAAATAAATGGATCTAAAACCCAAAATTCTATAAAGCCAACATTCAAAGCTTCAAAATCATTTGTTTCAATTCTACGTTGAAAGCCACCCCAGTTATTTCTTGGGTTTAATAAAGTTCCATCTCTGTTAAAACCTGTTGTGCGGTAATTGTATGGACCACGAAGCGTTGGATAATAAGCCACATCCAAAGTGGTAATATTTAAAGCTTGCCCTGTTGCAGTTTGCTTAAAGGGAAAAACCTCTTGCTCCACCACCTCACGTACGTAGTGATTTGAAAGCTCATTACGGTTATTACGAATATTTGCAGGCGTTGTAGATGCCGCAGCATTGTAAAAAGTTGGGTCGATATTGTAAAAAGCTACCCTTGCTCGGTTATAACCATATTCCAAGTTATCGATTAGTTGAGATTCTGGAAAAAGCTGAGGTGTACCAGATAGTTGCCACGAAATCGCTCCTTTTAAATCAATTATCGATCTCGATGCTTCAAAATCGTCCAGATAACTTACGCCATTACGGCTACCAGCAAAATTTAAAGCTCTTGGATGCCCGGGAATAAGTTGAGCATATTCACCATAAAAGTTTACACTCGATGGCGCTTTTGTAGATATAAAAGGAAGTTTATCTACTAATTTTGTTAAAAAACGAGATGGGGAACTGTAATTAATATCGGCGCCCCAAATGGTGTTTGAAATCGGTTCCTCTCCCAAATTAACCTTTTGAGTTAATGGTTTCTCCGTTAGGTTCATTATCGTACCACCAAGATTTAACTTGTTATTTAAACGATAATCTAACCGCGTACCAAATAACGAGCGCTGCTGTAAACCAAAAAGCTCGTTGTTTTCAGTTGTAATCCTTATCGGCTGGCCAGAAATTAACAATGCCTGGTTAATAACACTTACCCTGCCACCTTGATAATCTACTGTAAAATCTACACCTTCTACCAAAGGCATAGTTCCGGCAAAAACCTTAACAGAACCTTCAGGAACATTTATTGCATTAAGGCTAAATTCTGAAGAAACTTCAGATTGATAATGACCCTTTAAAACATACCTGTTTTTATCCTGAAATAATTGTTTAGCTATAGTTTGTGTAGAATCATATAATGCCGTAAAGGTGTACTTATCGATTAAAGCTTGTTCACCAGGTGTAAATTTAGCAGCCAAATCTTTTCCAAAAGGCTCAATAACCGGGAAGATAATTCTGCCATTGGCTGGGTCTATCGTAATATAACCAGTATTTGTATTGTTCAGCAAAGCTGATAAACCGCTGGCATTTAAATTTGAGCCAAAAGTTGAACTATTATTCGCCGTATAAGCATTTGTGGCAGAGCCGAAAGCATTATTCGCAGGCACAAAGTCAAAAACACCATCCGATTTTCGTTCGTTTTGAGGATTCAATCTATCAAACTCTGTTAAATTAATCCATTGTTTATTCGCTGTGTTTTGTCCCTCCGTCATCACCGGACTTTCAACGCCGCTTTGATTATCAATCCTGAAAATATCTAACCTAAAATTCTGACTACTAATCTGATACCCACCAATGGAATAGATATTTTTCATCATCAAATCCCAGGTTGGCAGGTTAATTTTAGTGGTTTCGTTTTTTAGTAGCTTTGCAAATAATACTTTAGGTGTAGCGCCATCAAAAGTTACATCTGTAGAAAATTCTCCAACCTGGTATTCAACGCCATTGTAGGTGTATCGATAAGCAACCGCTAAAACTTCATCGCCATTTAAACCATTGTTAAGGGAAATGTAACCAAGTTGAGGCTGGAAAGTAAACTCTCTGTCGGTTAGTTTTCTGGCATAAATCAGCTTTGCAAAGTTATCTGTACCGCCATTTGCCTGAAAGTAAGAAATTACATCATTAGAGTTGGTAAGCCTTGCGCCTGCCGGAAGATTTTGTAATAAATTATTCGATTGCTGCGGAAAACCAGTAGCTGTTGTTCCTGCAGGAAGTGCTGAACTTCCGCCGGTTACTTGCGCCGTATTAAATGGGTTATTTTCACCTAAGTCGATTAAACCTAAAACATCACGAGAATCGGTTGTATTACCGGCTTTGTTTGTTATCCAAACCTCTATTTTTGTAATTTGGATTGGTGATGTAATAATAGGTGCATTCGCTAAATTTTTGTTGTAATTATTTCTAAAGTATTGCGATAAAAAGAAGTGCCGATTGGCCTCGTAATTATCTGCACCAACTCTAAAATCGTTGGATTGCGCACCATTCGTAATTTTTATTTCACGAGATTGAGATTTTTGCTGTGTGTAAACGCTGGTTACATTTAATTTACCAAACTGCAATTGCGTTTTTAAACCAAAAAGTGCCTGAGTACCGGTAATTAAACTGGTGTTTAATGGCAAACTCACATTTCCAGCCTCAATCTTCTTGATAATATCGTCAGCACCACCGGTATAATCCAACTTAATTTGATTTTCGAAATCAAACTGCGCCTCAGTATTATAATTACTTTTTATTTTTAGTTTCGTACCAATGTTACCAATCAAATCCATTTGAATTCTTTGGTTAAAATCGAAATTGGTTTGCACCCTTTGGCGCTCATTAAACAGTGGGTTTTCATTCCTGTTGGTTCGACCAAGAAAGGTTAATTCAGCTTCGCCACGAGGCTGAATATCTATAGTCGTTCCGCCAAATAATTTTTCGAAAGCTTTGCTATTAACCTGTATTTGAGGAATTACTCCAGTGTTTCTAAAATCGCTAACCTCTGCATTAGAAATACTTCTCCAGTTGCCGCGTTTTATTTCGCTGTTAACCAATCGCTGGTATTCATCTATCGTTAAATACTGCGTACTGGTTACATATTTATCGCCAACCAAATCTTTAACAATGTAACGCTTGTTTTTAGCATCAAACTCTACCGTTCTTTTTAAACCATTTGGAAGTGGATAAAAGGGATTGGTGGTAGGGCTTAAGCCAAGCAATTGCTTTTCGCGGAGGCTAAAATTATTTTTTTTCAATGACGTATCCGCTTTGCCTGTTACAACTTGCGAAAAGCTGTTTTTTGTGGCAAATAGAATAGGGATGAGAATTAATAGGGTAAATATTCTCTTCAAAGGCGGTTAGTCTATAAGTTCTTCAAGGCATGTTTAATTAGCTGCTCTACCGAAAGCGTTCCTTCTGTTACTTTTAAAATCTGATCGATAGTTTTTTCGGCTGTTTGTTTGGCGAAACCGAGCATTACTAATGCTGATAACGCTTCATCTTTAACGGTATTGTGCAGAGGAACAGAAATTAATGAATCTACGCCCTCCTTCTTTAGTTTATCCTGCAATTCTAAAACTAAACGCTGTGCAGTTTTTGCGCCTAGTCCCTTAATTCGCTGAATTAGTGGATAGTCTGCATGAACGATAGCTGCTTGAATTTCTGTTGGTGTAATTGAGGATAAAATCATCCTTCCTGTATTCGGGCCAATACCCGAAACAGAAATCAGATGTAAAAATAAACGGCGTTCACCCTCATCGGCGAAGCCATATAGTGTGTGTGCATCTTCCTTAACATGTAGCCAGGTGTAAAGTTTACACCTTTCCGTATCGGTAAGATTGCTATACGTATTTAATGAAATGTTTATATGAAAACCTATTCCTCCTGCTTCTATAACAACATAAGCAGGGTTTTTAAAGGTAAGTTTACCATCAATATAGGCGTACATATTTTAGATTTCGGATTACAGTTTGAGATTTTCAATTTAAAGCTAATTACTATTAAAAGCAACTAAACTTACTTTTTTGCTGCTGTTTTAGTAAAAATACCTTTCCGCTTTGTGCCACCTGCCGATTCTTCTTTGGCTTGCGCATCTGCAACAGCAATGGTTACCATATTTACAATTTCACGCACCGAACTACCCAACTGCACAATATGCACCGGTTTATTTAAGCCTAACAAAATCGGACCAACAGCTTCAGCACCTCCAAGTTCTTGTAGAAGTTTGTAAGCAATGTTACCAGCTTCGAGATTAGGAAAAATTAGCGTATTTGCAGGTGCATCTGCCAATGTGCTGAAAGGAAAATTATCTTTCAAAAGCTCATTATTAATGGCAAAATTACCCTGCATTTCACCATCCACAACAACTTCAGGATGTTCCTTATGTAAAATATTAACAGCTTTCCTAACCTTTTCTGGTGTTATGCCATCGTTCGAACCAAAGTTTGAATAAGACAGTAAGGCAACTCTCGGCTTAATGTTAAATTGTTTAACCGATTTCTCTACTAATAAAGTGATGGCAACAAGTTCCTCAGCAGATGGATCTACATTCACAGTAGTATCTCCAAAAAACACCGGACCTTTTTTAGTCATCATCATATACATACCTGCAACACGCTTAACCGATGGATCTACACCAATTACATGAAGAGCTGGCTTAATTGTATCGCCATAATTTTTGGTTAAACCAGAAATCATTGCATCAGCTTCACCAAACTCAACCATCGATGCACCATAATAATTTCTATCTCTCAATAGTTTGGCCGCATCTTTTGCAGAAATTCCTTTACGCTGACGTTTTTTATAGAGTGCGTCTGCATATTGTTTGGTTTTAGCAGGATTTTGAATTGGATCTATAATTTCTACACCATGCAATTCCAAAGCGTGGGCATCAATTATATCCTGAATTTTTTCTCTGTTACCCAATAAAATTGGGATTGCAATGCCTTCATCTTTCACAATTTGGGCAGCTTTTAAGATTTTATAATTATCCGCTTCGGCAAAAACCACACGTTTTGGGTCTGATTTTGCTTTATTGGTGATGGCTCGCATAATTACATCATCCAAACCTAAGCGTTTTCTTAATTCTTCGTGATAAGCATCCCAATCTGTAATGTTTTTACGGGCAACGCCACTTTCAATCGCCGCTTTAGCTACCGCGATAGAAACTTCTGTTATCAACCTAAAATCTACAGGTTTTGGAATGATATAATCTCTGCCAAATTTAAGATTACGGGCGTTATAAGCAAGATTTACCGCCTCAGGCACAGATTTTTTCGCAAGCTCGGCAATCGCCTTAACAGCAGCAATTTTCATCGCTTCGTTAATGGTTGTTGCACGTACATCTAAAGCGCCTCTAAAAATATATGGGAAACCCAATACATTATTAACCTGGTTAGGATAATCAGAACGGCCGGTAGCCATAATTAAATCCTTACGGGTTTTTATAGCTAAATCATAAGCAATTTCCGGATTTGGATTGGCCATCGCAAAAACAATCGGGTTTTTGGCCATACCAACCAACATCTCAGGCTGTATAACGTTTCCTGCTGATAAACCAATGAAAACATCAGCGCCTTTCATAGCCTCGCCAATGTTTTTTATGTCTTTCCTGGTTGTTGCGAAACTCATTCGCATATCATCCAAATCTGTACGTTCGGTGTTAATTAACCCATTAATATCGAACATAACCAAATTTTCGGCTTTTACGCCCAAAGAAAGGTACATTTTAGAGCATGATACAGCCGCTGCACCAGCGCCACTTACCACAACCTTAATTTTATCTATTTTCTTCTTCTGGATTTCGATGGCATTCAATAACGCTGCACCAGAAATAATTGCTGTTCCATGTTGGTCATCGTGCATCACAGGAATATTCATTTCTTCCTTTAACCGACGCTCAATTTCAAAACACTCAGGCGCTTTAATATCTTCTAAATTTACACCACCAAATGTTGGCTCTAAAGCCTTAACGATTTTCACAAAATCATCAACATTTTTAGTGTCCAATTCCAAATCAAAAACATCTATATCTGCAAAGATTTTAAATAACAAACCCTTACCTTCCATTACAGGTTTACCTGCTTCGGGGCCAATATCGCCTAAACCTAAAACGGCTGTACCGTTACTAATTACCGCAACAAGATTTCCCTTTGCGGTGTATTTATAAACATCATCCGTGTTAGCGGCTATTTTTAAACAAGGTTCTGCAACACCCGGCGAATAAGCCAAAGTTAAATCGCGTTGCGAAGTTGTTGGTTTTGTAGGTACTACTTGTATTTTTCCTGGCCGCCCTTGCGAGTGGTAATCGAGCGCATCTTGCTTTCTATTGATATTACTCATTAAGTAACTTATTAGTGACGGCGCAAAGGTACAATTCTTTTTATGAGGCTTAAAATAAAAAGGCTATTGAATAAAAAGAATGGAAGTTATTCAGCTCTTCAAGATGTTCTGAAAGGCATCTCGAAGTTCTAATAAAATAAGGATTTGAAATCCTTATTCCTTTCCAAGTCTGGCTGCACACCTCAGCTCTTCGAGATGTTCTGAAAGGCATCTCGAAGTTCTAATAAAATAAGGATTTGAAATCCTTATTCCTTTCCAAATCTGGCTACGCTCTGCCAACATCAAGAATAGCGAAAATAAAAAAATGGAAGTTACCCTTTACTAATCTTAAGCACCATACCAGGTTGCAAACCAGCTTTAGCCAGTCGATTATCTTTTCTGATACTTTGAACGCTTGCACCATCAAATTTTTCAGCAATTTCAGATAGCGTATCACCACGCTTTACTGTATAGCTTAAATAAGATGCAGGTGCTTTCAAAGCAACTGTTCTTTTTGCATACACTTTCAGCTTTTGCCCCGGAACTACCGTTTGGCTTTTTAAACCATTCCAAACTTTTAAATCCTGAACTTCAACACCATACTTATTGGCAACGGCGGTTAAATTTTGACCTGCTAATACTTTATGGAAAATCATCGCTTTTGAAGCAATAGTTGTTACCTTTTTCTTTCTAAGTTCACGCACATCATCTGTTCCGGCTTCAATAACACGCATATTTCCGTCAAACTCATCGGCGTTTAATACATCGTACAAACCAGCCAAATCAGCACTTTTTAATTTAGGTAGAATTACACGTTTTGGTAAATCTGCCGTACCATTAATAATTTTTTTCTTATACCATGGGTTTAAAGCAAACAATGTGCTTTCGTCTACATTTAAAACCTTCGCAAGCGATTGTAGTGAAACAAAATGGTTAACCTGCATGGTATCGGTTTTTAAAATCATATTGCTGGCCAGCTCAGTAATCTGGTGTTTGCCAGAATAATTCATAACATAAACTGCCGCTATAAAAGCCGGAACATAGTTTCTGGTTTCTTTTGGTAAAAACTGTCTTATCTCCCAAAAATCGCGTGAGCCTGCTTTCTCAATTGCCCGATTCACATTTCCTTTGCCACAATTGTAAGCCGCAATAGCCAAAAGCCAGTCGCCTAATTCTTCAAAAGCATCTCTAAAATATGCGGCGGCGGCATAACTTGCCTGTATTGGGTCTTTACGTTCATCAACATAATTATCCATTTTTAAGCCGTAAGCTTTACCGGTACCAAACATAAACTGCCAAATGCCGGTTGCGCCAACCCTTGAAATGGCATGCGGATTCATTTGAGATTCTACAATGGTAAGGTATTTTATTTCCTGTGGAATATTGTAATCCCTCAATGCTTTTTCAAAAATCGGGAAGTAATAATCAGATAAGCCATGCATTTTGCCAAACATATCTTTACGTTTAACATAAATATCTATGTATTGCTGCACATATTCGTTATGCGGAAGTGGTACAATTTGCTCAACCGAATCTAACCGAAGTTTATAAACATAATTTTGGCTTAAAAGCAAAGGATTTTCTATTGCCGGAGGAACGGCTACCGTATCGGTATTTATGAATACGTTATTTTGCTTTTTAAAAAGACTATCTGCTTTTAGAATTTGCTGTGCCGATGCCGAAAAAACAAATCCGCTTAGCGCCAAAAAACAAGTAAAAAGTAATTTTTTAATCATGCGTTGTGGTTTAATATAAAACTAAATTGTAGCGCAACTAATTACACTTATTAAAAATTCTTCCCGTGTTTCGCTTTTACGCTTCGCTTCGTCGGTTTCCTCCTCGCTGCAGGGTAACCGCTTCACCCGGGGCTAAATGGCAAAATTATATTCCATTTTAATGTTTCCAACCTACACAAACCTTTGTACCTAAACCCGATTGACGTGAATCCCGATTTTTCATCGGGAGCAACAAAAAGCGGGACTACAATCGGCCAAAAGGCAAATGCTTCAATTTCCAAAATAAAAATCTTTTAGGTTTTAAAAGATTCCTTTTTCCTCGCAATAACGAGCTATTTTAAAAACGAATTAGAGAAAGCAAGTAAAGCATCCTCTTCAAAATGCCTGGCTATAAACTGAATACTTAACGGCAAACCTTCGCTATTATTGCCTAAAGGCAATGCAATCGCCGGGTTACCGCTTAAAGATGGTAAAACCGTAAAAATATCGGCCATGTACATCACCAAGGGATCTTGAAAATTCTCGCCAATTTTGAAAGGCGAAGTGGGTGCCACGGGCGATAGAATTAAGTCGTAAGACTTGAATAAATCATCAAGTTTTTCACGGATTAGTCTTCTTACCTGTTGTGCTTTCTGATAATATGCATCGTAATAACCAGCGCTTAAAACAAAAGTTCCAAGCAAAATACGGCGTTTAACCTCTTCACCGAAACCTTCAGAACGAGAAAGTTTATATAAATCTGTGAGCGATTTTGCTTCCGCGTTGCGATGCCCGTAATGCACACCATCATAACGCGAAAGATTTGAAGAAGCCTCTGCGGTAGTTAAAATATAATAAGCCGGCACTAAATAATCCAGTAAATCAAAAGAAACATACTCAATGGTATGGCCTTTTTGCTTTAAATTTTCTATAGATTGAAGTATGGCAGCTTTAATTTCCGGATCAAGCGCTTCGCTCTCGATGGTTTCTTTTAAAACGGCGATTTTTTGTTTTTTATTATTGCTCAAATGAGCAGCATAATCAGGCACTTCTAAGGCAGAAACAGTAGAATCATTCTCATCAGCACCTGCTAAAACCTTTAATAATATGGCTGCATCATCTACAGATGAAGTTATCGGACCAACCTGATCGAAAGAGGAAGCATAAGCGATTACGCCATACCTGGAAATTCTTCCGTAAGTTGGTTTTAAACCAATTTGCCCACAAAAAGCAGCCGGCTGACGAACAGAACCGCCCGTATCGGTGCCTAAAGCTGCCAAACACATGTCTGCCTGAACGGCTACTGCAGAACCACCTGATGAGCCACCGGGAACAAGTTCTGGATTTGCAGCGTTTTTTACCGCTCCAAAATATGAGGTTTCGTTAGAACCACCCATTGCAAATTCATCGCAATTTAAGCGACCAATTATTATGGCATCCTCCTGTAATAAACGCTGTACAACCGTTGAAGAATATGGGGATACAAAACCATCGAGCATTTTTGAAGATGCCGTAACAATATGATCTTTATAGCAAATATTATCTTTTATGCCGATAACCATGCCCGCAAGCTTACCTTGCGTGCCTTCGTTTATTTTTTGCTGTACTGTTGTCGCCTGCGCCTCTGCCGAATAAAAAAACACCTCATTAAATGCATTGAGGTGTTCGTTTGCTTTAATTTGCTTAAAATAATAAGCCAATAAATCGGGTAAAGTGATTTGCTTCTGCGAAATGAGCGTTTGAATCTCCTTTAGAGAGCTGTATTTCTTCAAAACCTAAAATTTGTATTAAACAGTTTTATCGCGGTTTGATGGACCTACTTGTTCGCCATCTACACCATCTTTACCATCTTTAAATTCTTTTACACCTTTACCTAAACCACGCATAAGTTCAGGAATTTTTTTACCACCAAATAATAAAAGTACCACTACCGCAATAATGATGATTTCTGGTGTGCCAAGCATTGCTGCTATTGTTGTATTTAACATAACTTTTTAGTTTAAACTTTTTGACTATCTGTTACAATTTTTTCATCAATGGGAGTACTGCTAACAGAGGAATGTGTATTATCTGGAGTTGTAGCAACCTTTTCATCAACTACCGAATCATCTGAAGGATGATGGCGCTGGCTATGTATGTTGGTTGCATGCTGTTCTTCTTCTTCTTTATCTAAATCCATTGCATTGATGTTTCTATGGATTTCGCGTTTTACACCATCAGATGCATCTTTAAATTCTCTAATCCCCTTCCCTAATCCTCTTGCTAATTCGGGTAATTTTTTACCTCCAAACAACAAAAGAACCACAACCAATATAAGTACGATCTCTGATCCACCCATATTTAAAAACTCTAATAACGTGCCTTGATACATCACTAATCTATTTTATACAAATATAAACATTTAATTCCCTATTGTTATTTACTAATCCAAGCTTCTGGATTTAAGGCCCCTTGACCTCTTCTAATCTGAAACTTCAAAATCGCATCATCGCCTGTATTTGCAACAGAGCCTATTGATTGTTTAGTATCAACCGTTGAACCTGTGGTTACAGTAACCGCTTTTAAATTCTGATATACTGTGAAATATTCTCCATGGCTAATTAAAACGGCTATTCTACCCATAATATTCTGAACCATTACAACCTTTCCGGCAAAAACGGCTCTAACTGTAGCACCATCTGAAGTAGTAATATCTATTCCATCATTGGTATATGTAGCTTGATCTATTTTATGTAAACCAAAACGCTCTGTAATAGTACCTGCTGCAACTGGCCAAGGCAATCTACCTCTGTTATTTTCGAAACCTGCTGATAATCGTGCTGCTTCAGGTGTAGCTGTTAACAGTTCTGAGGTACTCTTCTCTTTTACTGCCGGAGCGGCTTTAGAAGCAGTTGGAGCAGGCTTATTTTCTGCTTTTGCTTTCTCTGCCGCAGCTCTTTCTTCTGCCGCACGTTTTGCCGCCGCTAAACGAGCTTCCTCAGCTGCCTTTCTTCTGGCCTCTTCAATTGCTCTGGCGATTGCAGCACGAATGGCCCTATCAATTTGCTGTTGTTCTTTTCTTTTGGCGTTAATATCCTGCTTAAATTGACGCTCTTGTTTGCTTAAGTTTTTTAAAGCTACAGACTGCTGGTTTTTATCTTTTCCTAAGCGTTCTCTTTCTCTTTCCTGCTCTTTTAAAAGTTCGCTTTTTTCTTTTAAGGTTTTATCCAAAACCCTGATTTTACCATTTAATTCGGTTTGCGTATTTTCGATGTAGCCTGCTTGTTTTTTACGATACTGACTAAATTGTTGCAGGTATTTAATTCTTTTATAGGCTTGATTAAAATCTCTTGCTGCAAAAACGAACATCATTTTTTCGTAAGCATTTCTATTTCTTTGCGCAAAACGAATCATGCCGGCATATTCTTTTTTTAAATCGCCAAGCTGTCCTTGTAATGTATGTACGGTATTTGTATTCTGAGAGATTTGGTTATCGAGGTTTTTTATTTCAGAGTTGATGGTTCCGATTTTATCCTGGCGAAGCCTGATTTGGGCATTAATGGCATTAATTTGTTGTAAGGTTAGCTTTTTACCACTTGCCGTTTTATTAAGATTTTTTTGTAGCTGTTCTATTTCTCGCTGTATAGCTTCTTTTTTTCTTCGTAATTGGCTCTCAGTTTGCGCATAAGAAGAAAAGGCAATAGTGCTTAAAGACAGGATGATTAGGAGTTTGTATAGCTTCATTAAGCCAAAAGTATAAAAATTTTACAGTAAAAAGTATTAAAATTAAGTTACTAAGGGCATTAGGAGTTCATCTTCACAAAAACTTCATGCCTGTAACGAAACATTTAAATTGCAAAATTTTATACTTAAATCTAATTGATGAATAATTTCGATTGGGTACGAATTATTTCACAATCGTGTATCGCTTTGGTACAGTAAACGGAAAATCTACCGGAACATTGCCATCAATTTTTACGTACTGCATTTCGATATTAATTTTTTTACTTCCTGATAAGGTATTAATTTTTAAACTGCCCGGAAAAAGGAACTCATTAAGCTTTTGGTAATCATCATAATTTACCTTCAACGCTTGTCCGTTTTTAGCATCGTTAAGGTTAGTTTCGGCAACTTTAAAAAGAGCATTAAAAAGCAGGCGATAATCTAAGCTTTCTTTATTGCCTGATACTATCCATGCGCCATTTTCTTGCTTTAATGTAGATTGTTCAGTCAAAAATTCGCCCATGGCGTTGCCTGTTAAAATAGCTTGTAAGGTGTTAAAGTTTACCTGTTTATTGGTAAAATTGTAAATGTAACTGAAAGGTTTTTTCAGGTATTCAGTTTTAAGCTTATTTTGAATTTTGATGCTATCGGGCGTAATTAAAGCCCTTGCAACTTCGGCCATTCCGCCTAAAGCAGTAATACTCACCCAAATCACTTCTTTATCCTTCATTCTGAAATTCATAGTTACATCATTTACATCACCAGAAATATCAAGCGAAGCCTTTGCCTTTAACGAAAGTGTATTAAACTTAAGCTGTTTACTATTTAATAAATTCAGGGTTTCGATTTTTGAATTATCGGTTCTAGGTGCTGGTGTGGTTGTTGGCGCAACTACAATTTCTTTTTTTGGTTTACAAGCAGCAAAGAACATTACTGCAGATAGGATTAAAACACTATTTAAAATATTTCTTTTCATTGATTTTCTTTGTTAAAACTTCTGAGCCATTACCGGCATCTTTGGCCTTTTGCCATTGGAGCATCGCTGCATCTTTTTCACCTTTAAGAAAAAGAATGTCGCCGTAGCGCTCCAAATAAACACCGTTTTTATTGCTATTGTTTTGCAATGCCTTTTCAATCCAGGTTTTTGCCAAATCGTATTTCTGCTGCTTAAACAAAATAAATGCATAAGTATCTGCAACCGATGAATTTTCGGGCATCGCATTCGCTGCTGTTTCTGCATATTTTGCCGCTTTAGCTAAATCATCATTCTTTAAAGCAAGGTAGTAGGCATAATTATTCATTATCAGATAATTATCAGGCTCGGTTATAATTGCCTTTTCAAATGCTAGTTTGGCTTGCGGAAAATTATTCTGGTTAATGAAAATATCGCCTTGCAAAGCATATACCTGCGCTTGTAAGCTTTTATTATCTACATCCAGCTGAAGTGCATTTTTGAGGTTATTTTGAGCAACATCATATTTGCCCGTTTTATACAAGGCATAAGCCATGTAATAGTATAAACTTGCCTGATTGGGATAAATGGTTAATGCTTCATCGCCAAGCTTAACTGCATCTGTATAATGGCCTAATAAAGTTTGGATATTTATTACCTGTTCCCAAACTGCGTAAACTTGTTCGTTAAGTTTTAAAGCTGCCTGATATTGCACCAACGCATCTTGCAACTTGTTCTGCTGATACAATATATCACCATAAAGCGATAATGATTTTGCATCTTTCGGGTTAGCTTCTGCTAAACTTTTACCTAAGGCTGTAATGTTTTTAGATACTATTGGCTGATCTATTTTTTGGAAAAGCGCTGCAATTATTTTAACCTTTTCATCAATCGGCATCTCTTCGCTTTCAAATGCTAATTTTAACGATGCAAATGCGGCTTCATCATTCTTTTGCTTGCGATAAACATCTGCCAAGCCAAGGTTCACTTCAAAATTTTTAGGCTCTATTTGCTGTGCTTTCAATAAAACTTTCAAAGCTTCAGCATCGTTGTTTTTTTGAAGCAATAAACCCGCAGCATACAGATAATTTTTTACATCGGCCTGGTTGCCTTCTAACAACTTTACAATGTCGCTTTCAGTTGCATTAGTTCCATCAATTCTCCTCCTGGCGTTTGTTAATTCTCTCGATACGCCAAATTTTGATTCGATTTCGCTGTAGGTTTTTTTTGCTTCATTAACCTGGTTAGCAATTAACTGTGCATTTGCCTTATCAAAATAATATATGTCATTTTCAGGCTCGATTGCTATCAATTGGTTAAATACAGAAATAAGCGAAACCATATTATTATTCCGCTTATAAACTTCGCTTAGCAAACGCAAATACCATTTGTTTCCTGGATTTAAATCGATAGCTTTTTTGATATTTAGTTCGGCTTCTGATAATTTATTAAGCCTTAGATTTAAACCAGCAAGCTCATAATAAGCAGCATGATTTTTGGTATCCAGCGTAACTACCTTATTAAAAGTTGTAGATGCAACGACAAAATTCTCAGACATTTTTTCGCGTAAGCCTGCAAAGAAAAGCTGTTTAACCACATTGCTATCCTGATTAAGTTTTACAGGAGGCAGCTGACTAAAAGCTTGCAGACTAAAAGCAATTAAAGCGAAAAAAATGTATTTTCTCATAATTTAAACCTAAATGCCAGATGAGCTATTTGGCTATTGCAACACATTCAATAATTAAAACTTAATCATTAAAAATTTATTTGCCCGTATGCCCATAACCGCCCGCTCCTCTTGCTGTATCAGATAATTCTTCAACAAGATTCCAGCTTACAGTTTCATGTTTAGCAATAACCATTTGAGCAATACGCTCGCCATTTAAAATCTTGAAATCCGTATCGGATAAATTTACCAATAAAACTTTCAATTCTCCACGATAATCTGCATCAATAGTTCCGGGTGCATTAACAATACTGATTCCGTGCTTGTAAGCTAACCCGCTTCGCGGTCTGATTTGTGCTTCATAACCAATTGGCAATTCAATATGTAATCCTGTCGGGATTAACATTCTTTGCAAAGGCTTTAGCGTAATTTCCTCAGTTATTGATGCCCTCAAATCCATACCTGCAGCATGAGCAGTTTCATATTGTGGCAATGGGTGTTCTGATTTATTGATGATTTTTATCTCCATTTATAATTTTGAATGACTGAATGTTTGATTGAATAAATGAGTGAATTAATGATTATTGCATTATCGTTTTAAAAGTTTTCTGATTTCATTTTTCTCGAAGTAAGCGATACCGGCAATAAAAGCAATAAGCATCGCATTGCCGATGTAAATATTTTTATCGAACACAAAAAACGAGGTAAAAACTATTATGGTTGAAACTATTAAATAAGCAAGTATTTTTTTTAGGTTATATGGAATTGGATAATGTTTCTGTCCGAGGATGTACGAAATGATGGTCATAATTGCATAAGCAGCCATCGAAACCCATGCAGAACCCATGTAACTGAAGCGAGGAATTAGTACAACGTTTAACACAATTGTTATAATAGCGCCAATAACTGAAATATATAAACCGAAGCGGGTTTGATCTGAAAGGCGATACCATATTGATAAATTCATGTAAATGCCCAAAAAAACATAACCCATTAATAAATATGGTACAGCAGGCAACCCAACCCAGTATTCTTCATTCCTGATGAAATATTTTAAAAGTTCTATGTTTGCAATTAATGCAACAAAAAGTATGGCAAGCGCAATTACGAAATACTGCAAAATGGTTGCATAAGTTTCTTTGGCATTTTTATTTTTAGCGTGACTAAAGAAAAATGGCTCTGCCCCCAAGCGGAACGCAGTTATAAATATGCTCAGAAAGATGGCAATTTTGCATACAGCGCCGTAAATACCCACTTCTTCGTTAGCAATATCTGCCGGAAGCAAATCTTTTAGAACAATCTTATCTAAATTTTCATTTACGATGAAGGATAAGTTTGCAATAAGTATAGGCCAGCTATAAGAAAACATGTTTGAAAACAGTGATTTATCAAACTTCAGTTGTATTTTTAAAAACTCAGGAAGCAATGCGAAAAGCGTAGCTAAACTTGCAATTAAGTTAGATACAAACACATAACCAATCCATTGATGGCGATACCAAGACTGTAGCCATGATGCACCAATCCAGTTATGTTTTATAATGGCAGGCAGTACAAAAATAAATATCAGGTTAAAGCCAACGAAGCAGCCAATATTTAGGAATTTTACAACACTGTACTTAAATGGCCTTCCATCTGCCCGCAGTTTGGCAAAAGGAATTACACAAATGGCATCAATAAATAAAATCCACAGAAAAAAACCAACATACTGTTTGTAATCAGAAACTTCGGATGCTTTTGCGGCCAGATATGTGGCTATTGGATTTGAAAAAATTAACCCGGTTATTAAAAAAAGAGTAGAAATAAAGGCAATGCACAAAAAAGAGTTATTGTAAACTTCTTGCTTTTTATCCTCAAACTTATTCAGGTACCTGAAATAAGTACTTTCCATACCAAAAGCCAAAATTGCATTTATCAAAGAGGCATTGGCATACATGTTGGTAAAAATTCCATACACGCCTTTTTTATACACCGAAGTATAGATTGGGGTAAGGATAAAATTGAACAATCGGGAGAAAACGGTACTAAGACCATAAACCATTGTTTGCCCAACAAATTTTTTATATACAGACAATTTTATTTCAGATTTTTGATTTACGATTTTAGATTATAAGATGCTTAATCTATTTATTTCTTAAAACTTCAAAATTACGATAGTTTTTAACTTCGCCTTCGCTTACCGAAACATTTTCAACCCGCGAACGGTCTGGCCCTTCATGGCACCAGTTTACAAACTCTTCAAGGAAGATATCATCTGCTTCTGCTTCAACATACACCGAGCCGTCTTTTTCGTTTCTAACAAAACCATTAACCATCATTTGATTGGCAATAATTTTGGTGGTTTCGCGAAAACCCACACCTTGAACTTTTCCGGTAATAACGATGTTGAAATGCTTCATTGAAATTAAATGTTGAATTGTTTTACGGTTGCAAAGTTAACATTCCAAATGCTTATCAAATAGTTAGTCTGTTAATTCGTTGTGCAAATCCTTTAATCTTTTTAATCCGGCTTTGTATTCGCTCCAAATTTCATCCAAAATTTGTTTTGCAGGTTTCACTTCATTTAGCATAGCTGATACCTGACCAATTTCCAGTTCACCATTTTGCATATCACCTTCAAACATACCAAGTTTAGCCCTTGCCCTACCTAATAAATCCATCAGTTCAGTTTTCCCGGTGCCTTCGGCTTCAGCCTTTTCAACTGCATCAGCAAATTCATTTTTTAATAACCTAACGGGAACAACCTTTTTCATGGCCAGTTTGGTATCGCCTTCGGCGGATGAAATAATCTTTTCTTTAAATGCCTGATGTGCCGAAGATTCTTCAGCAACGGCAAAGGCAGAACCAATTTGAACAGCATCGGCACCTAATGCAAAGGCCGCCAACATCGATTTTCCACTTGCAATACCACCAGCAGCAATTACCGGAACATTTACCGCAGCCTTAATCATCGGTATTAAACACATGGTTGTGGTTTCCTCCCTACCGTTATGTCCGCCGGCTTCAAAACCTTCGGCAACAATTGCATCAACACCGGCTTCCTGAGCTTTTAAGGCAAACTTTGTATTTGCAATAACATGTACAACTATAATTCCATGCGCTTTTAGTGTGCTCGTCCATGTAGCCGGGTTGCCAGCGGATGAAAAAACGATTTTAACTTTTTCTTCAATAACAATATCAATTATTTCTTGAATGTTCGGGTACAACAAAGGTATATTTACTGCAAAAGGCTTATCAGTAGCGAGTTTACATTTTTGAATGTGGCTTCTTAAAACATCAGGATACATTGAACCTGCGCCAATAATCCCCAAACCACCAGCGTTTGAAACCGCCGAAGCTAACTTCCAACCACTGCACCAAACCATTCCGGCTTGAATAATCGGGTATTTTATATTAAAAAGTTTACAAATTGAATTCATAAATATTAAATCAGTTTAGTAACCTTATCACTTTCTATTTCAAAATTATTAGATAGTTGAATCAAATTTAAGCCAGGCGTTTTGCCAATTTCAATTGTTCCTAACTTATTCTCTAATGCTAAAAATTCGGCACCATTGATAGTCGCCCAAGTTAAAAGTTTTTCGAAATTGACTTTTTCTGCCTTTTGCAAGGTTCTCATTTCAGACAGAATATTTAACTGATGATTACTTGCCAGGCTGTCGGTTCCTAATGTAATTTTCAGGTTTTCATTAATCAGTAAATCTACATCAGGTAATGCATTTTCTATATATAAATTTGCATTCGAACAAAGGCACCAGTATAAATTTGGATTTGCCTTTTTTGCAAAATCAATATCTTCTTTACTGGAAACCGTATTATGAACCATTAAAGTTTTAAGCAACTCTAAGTTTGGCAAATAGCTTTGCAATGATGTTTTGGCTGTCGCTTGGAAAAACGATATATCTAAACCTAAAAACTTGTATAACTCTAAAAAATCGCCTGTCTTGTTTTGAAAAAATGAATTTTCTTGCGGGCTTTCCTGATTGTGAATGCTGATAAATTGCTTATTCTGATGAGCAATTTCTCTAATCAGATTGAAAAGCTCAGCAGAAACTGAATATGGTGCATGGGGAACTATGGAAGCATGCAATGGGGAGAAATCATTCATAATTTCTTTTGAATGCTTCATAATTAATTCTGCCCTATCGGGATTAAATCCCATTGCTTCGACAAAAGTATGGTAATAAATTTTACTCTTTAATTTAGTTTCTTTCGAAACAATTTGATTCGAAATATCGCCAACGGCAACGATGCCATTATCAAACATTTGTTTATCAGCAATTTCTATAGATGCTTTAATTTGTTCATCGCTAGCTTGCCTACTTTTAATTACCTGCTTTACAAACTCCACCAAACCGGTTTGTTCTGGAATTTGCTTAAACATGTGCGATAATTCGAGGTGGCAATGGGTGTTTACAAAACCTGGAACGATAGCGCCATTGTGTTTATAGACATCTAAATTTTTCGATTCATCTTCATTAAGAAGCTTAGTGATTTCGCCTTTAGCATTTGTAACAACTGTACCGTTTTTTATAGCAGGTGCATTAACAGGAAATATCCAATCGGCTGCAAAATATTGTAACATAAAGCGAATTTATGATTTTTGATTTATGAATGTAGTAAAGCTGTGGAGTAAAACGCTTTAAGAAAAGATATCGGTTTTGAGCAAAATCTAATATTTTAAATCTGCAATCGAAGATAAAAAAGAGCCTCCTATCGGAATCGAACCAATGACCTACTGATTACAAGTCAGTTGCTCTACCAGCTGAGCTAAGGAGGCTTTTTATCGGGCTGCAAGTATAGAAAAAATTATGTTGCCGAAAAAAAGTTTTTTAAAATTTTATTCGTTTCGCTTTAACCTCTCCTCATTAATTTAACCTTTCAATCTGTCAGTCTGCGCTTCTCGAATACCTTAAATTACTTTTTATGAACTAAAGATTCTGTATAACAATAACTTGTCAAGAAGTTTAGGGAAGCTCAGGATGACAAGCACAAATTTGCTTGAGTTATTGACATCGGAGCAGGAGCTACCCTTTCTATTTCCTGCAGAAACCAATTTACCTAAACCCGGTAATAGCGGCAGCCCCGAGCTTTTTCTGCGAGGGCTACAGCGAATAACGGGACGAACTTTGATTATTAGCAGTGCTTTTGCTTTCCAAAAATTTAAAAAATCAATTTAACCTGTTGGCATTACCCCCAATGTGTGGAGAAAGTCTACACACATAATTAAGCTACTAATTTTTATAGTCTTGAAAATCAATAAGTTAATAAGGCATGCCAGCTTTGGCATTATTATGAAACCTTAGCAAGTATTGTTACAAATATTAAATTTTAAAAATCATACTATGAAAAAGTTCATTTTATCAGCTACATTTTTAGCGTTCGCAGGATTCTCAGCAGTACAAGCAAGTGAAGTAAAAGATTTAAATACAACTGCAATTGTTGCAGCTCAAGATAGCACTACAAAAACTCCGGTAAAACTAGAAGAATTACCAGAGCCGGTTACAACCGCATTAAAATCTGATGCATATAAAGGCTGGACAGCTACAGAAGCCTGGGCAGTTAAAGAAGGAACAAAAGAATATTACCTAATCAATGTTAAAAAAGAAGCTGAAACTGGCTCGGTTAAAATTGATAAAGACGGTAAGCCGGTACAATAATATTAATAGCACCCCAAAAATTACAATACCCTCGATTGAGGCATAATTAACCAATAGTGTAGCCATTTACCAGGCTACACTTTATAATAAAAATTTACAACTATGAAAAAGTTCATTTTATCAGCAGCATTAGCTGTAGCAGGATTAACAGCAGTACAAGCGAGTGAAATTAAAGATTTAAAACCAACTGCAATTGTTGCAGGTCAAGATAGCACTACAAAAACTCCGGTAAAATTAGAAGAATTACCAGAGCCGGTTACAACCGCATTAAAATCTGATGCTTACAAAGGCTGGACCGCTACAGAAGCCTGGGCAGTTAAAGAAGGAACAAAAGAATATTACCTAATCAATGTTAAAAAAGAAGCCGAAACAGGCTCAGTTAAGATTGATAAAGACGGTAAACCAGTACAATAACCCCAAATTATTGCATCTACCTAGTATACGAAAGGCCAGTATTTAACTGGCTTTTCGTATTTTTGTTATATGGCGAGAATCCTGATTTTAGAAGACGATACAACATTTGCTCAATTACTTGAAGGTTTTTTAACTAAAAACAATTATGAGGTTACGCTCGTAACCCATGTAAAGCAATCTTTTAAACTTATAGAAAATCAGGAGTTTGATTTGCTTCTTATTGATTATCGCTTACCAGATGGCGTTGGTTTAGAAGTGATTACCCACACCAGAAACTTAGGGTTTCTGACCCCGATAATCATCATGACAAGTTTTAATGATGTAAGAACAGCTGTGAAATCTATGCAGATGGGCGCTTTCGACTACATTACCAAACCTGTAAACCCTGATGAACTTTTGATGGTTATAAAAAACTCGCTTACAAAAAAGCAGGATAAAGACAATAACCAAAAACCTGCTGAAAGCGATTTTATTAAAGGCAGAAGCGCAATTGCCGATAAATTGTATGAACATATTGCTTTGGTTGCACCAACGGATATGTCGGTAATTATTCAAGGTGAAAGCGGAACGGGAAAAGAATTTGCCGCCAGAACTTTACATCAGCAAAGTAAAAGAGCAAATAAACCATTTATTGCTATAGATTGTGGTGCATTATCGAAAGATTTGGCCGCAAGTGAATTATTCGGACATGTAAAAGGTGCTTTTACAGGCGCACTAAATGACAAAAAAGGTCAGTTTGAGGCTGCAGATGGCGGAACTTTATTTTTAGATGAAGTAGGAAATTTAAGTTACGAAGTACAAATAAAACTTCTGCGAGCCCTGCAAGAACGCGTTATACAACCGCTTGGCAGCACAAAGCAAATTCAGGTTGATGTTAGAATTATAACTGCAACCAATGATGATTTAGCAGGAAGCATGCAACAGGGTGAATTTAGAGAAGATTTATATCATCGCTTAAACGAATTTAAAATTCAGTTGCCTCCATTGCGTGATAGAGGCTCCGACCTTGAATTATTTATCAACCATTTTGTGCAACTATCAAACCGCAACTTAGGCAGGAATGTTAAAACCATATCTGCAGATGCAAAAAGCCTGCTCTTAAATTATGATTGGCCAGGAAACCTGCGTGAATTAAGTAATGTAATTAAGCGAATGGTTTTATTAACACAAGGTGATGTTGCGCAAGTAGAAGCCCTTCCAGATGAGATGATGATTTCTGTTCATCAGCAAACAGCGGTTGGAAATTCATCAGATTTAAAGGCGGTGAACGAACAAAACGAAAAAGCTTTGATAACAGAAACCCTAATCAGGGTTAGGCACAATAAATCAAAAGCTGCAAAAATTTTAAATATCGACAGGAAAACATTGTACGCCAAAATGGAGCGATACGGGATAGAATAATGTGGTAAGAACGGCGAAAATTATTTTGCTCCAGCGCATTCCATTTCTTCTATAACCGCGATTAAACCCTCCAGTTTTTGGAGTTGATTTAGAACTTCTTTAGAATTTCCATCTGTTAATCCAATCTCGGCAATATCTATTTCCAATTCGCGGAAAGCGGTTGCTAAAGTTTTAGCACCCATTTGGGCGGTTCGCCCGGCAAGGCGATGAACAATTAGCCTGCTTTTATCCTGATTATTATCTTTAATATATTGTGTAAGTTCTTTTGAATCGTTAACACAATCTAATTTAAACCTCGTTAATATTTTTTCCAGCATCTGCTGGTCGCCAAAAGTCATTTTCTCTATTGAAGAAAAATCAAACTCTATTGCATCAGTAACAATTTTAGTTTTATCAAAAATTGATAATAAATCTACCGCCTGGAAGGGTTTCATAATCAAACCATCAAATCCATCACCCAGAACCATTTCTCTTTCCTCTGGTAAAACCTGGGCTGTTATGGCGTAAAACTTAACTTCGGCTGGGAGTTTTTTCCTTAATAAATGGCACAATTCAATACCGCTCATTTCGGGCATTCGCATATCAATTAATACGTATTTTAAATCTGGGGCAACCTCTTCATGTAAAATATCAGCCACATGATTAAAGCTTTTATACGGAATTTTATTTTTACCGAAAATGAAACCACATAAATCAAGAATAAGCTTATCATCATCAATAATCCAAACCAAACCCGGGTTTACAATGGCATAATGTTCCAAATCTAATGCTTCATTTACCTTTTCATCAGTGTATTGGTAAGTTAAGTATATATTAAAGGTTGTACCCTTTGATGGTTTACTTTTTACATGAATTCTTCCGCCTTGCGCTTCGATTAAAGATTTTACTATTGGTAAGCCTAAGCCTGTTCCGGTTTGGTTAATAACATATTTTTCCGGCGATTCTATCTGCTCAAATTCGTTAAATATTTTGCTGATATCGCTCTCTTCAAAACCAATTCCGGTATCCTGTATGGTAAAATGAAAGTGTAAATCATCTCCTTGCCTTTTGCAGGCAACGGATAAATTTATCTCCCCTTTTAGGGTAAATTTGACGGCATTACCAATTAAATTAAACAGAATTTGTTTTAACCTGAAGGCATCACCTCTAACAAACTCAACACCAGTAATGTCTAAATTGGCATTAAGCAGCAACGATTTTTGCTCTGCTAATGGTCGCATCACAGAAATCACTTCGCTCAAAATTTTACGGATGTCAAAAACCTGGTTGTTAAAACTAAACTCTCCTGAAATAATTCTGTTGTAATCCAGCACTTCATTAACAATCTGCAGCAAATGAATAGAGGATTGATAGATAGCATCGATATCTTTCTTTTTAGGATTATCTTGATGTGCAATCAATTCTGCATAACCTAAAATAGACTGCAAAGGCGTCCTAATCTCATGACTCATATTAGAAAGGAAGCGTTGTTTTGCCTTTCCGTGGTATTCTGCCTCATCTTTCGCCTGCTCCAGCTCCTTTCTGTACCGATTGCTTTTAGTGATATCTGTTAAGATAAAATAAAGCAAAATAACCGTTAGCAAAAAGAAAGCAATGATAATTACGGTAATTTGGGTAATACCATCATTTACAACTTGCTTTGCCTGAATACCGTTTAAATCTATTTGTGCCACGGCCTGCCCTTCAACTTCTCTCAAAATTTGCAGCATTTGAGCCGTTAAGGCATTACTCGCATTAGATAATTCAGCTTCCCGTTTTAAAAATTTCTGGCTTTTCTGTCGCTGCTCAAGTTCGATATTTTTTAACGAACCCGTCATGCTTTTCATAATGCTGTCTTCAGCTTTCGCATTTAAAGTATCACGTTTTACTTTAAATTCTTCGTTTATAATTTTGTAAACATCAGATTTCTTTTTACCAAAAAGCTTGCTTAAAAAGCCTTTTGATTTTTGCGCCTCTTCGGGTGCAACGGTTGTGGTAGATGTAGTGGTTTCAGTTGTTAAAACTGCACTATCTGATTGTACAGACCTTTTTACCACTAAATCATTCAACTTTTTAACCTCTTCAGAAAAAGATTTTGTATTAACCAAAGTTTCTCTAACCTTGAGGTAGTCTACAAATTGTTTATCTCTGTCAGATAATAAATTTTTTATCGATTTAATTCTGGCCAGTTGCAAAGAATCTCCATCATATAAGCGCTTCAAGGTATCTAGCGTAGCCCTTAATTTTCTCGATTCCCTTAAAAAACTGTAATCGCCTTGCTTGTTAAAAGCTTCATCGCGTTGTAACTGATCTAGCCTGGCTATTTTGTGAGAAAGGTTATTTACCAGCCTAAGTTTATCATTTGGTGCAGAAATTTGCTCAACAGTGCTAAGCATACGCGTAAAGGCGAACTTACTGATACCCCAAGCCAAAAGCAAAGCAAAACAGGCAAATAAAAACCCAATAATTACCTTACTTTTTATTGCCCTTAAGAAACGCTTTTGAATAACGGCAGCCATTTAATAGAGATTTTGTTTATCATATAAAACGAATATTTATAGAAAAACACATGTAACCTATGTTAAACAAATAACATACCAAGGCAATGTAAAAAATTTGATTAATTTTAGTTAACCAAACAAAATGAATCGCATCGACAGACTTTTCGGTATCTTAACGCTACTTCAATCGAAGAAATACATCAGCGCAGAAAAAATTGCTGAACGCTTCAATATTAGCGTAAGAACTGTTTATCGAGATGTAAAAGCATTAGTTGAGCAGGGTATTCCGATTAGCTTTGAACAGCATAAAGGCTATTTTTTAGTGCAGGGGTACTTTTTACCTCCAGTTTCATTTAACACAGATGAAGCCAACGCATTACTATTGGTAGAAACTTTAGTAAATGGCTTTGCAGATAATTCCATTCGTTCGCATTATGCTACAGCATTAACAAAAGTAAAAGCCGTTTTAAAGAATGGTCAAAAAGAAAAACTTGAAACCATGAATCAGCATATAAAGCTGCAAACGCCAACCAGGCTACGCTTTAATTATGATTATCTTTCATTAATTCAGGTGGCAATTTCTGATAAACACATTATAGAAATAGACTATAAAAATATTAAAGATGAAGCAAGCAAAAGGATTGTTGAGCCAATCGGATTAATTTTTTATGCTTTCAGCTGGCATTTAATCGGCTGGTGCCATTTAAGAAATCAATACCGAGATTTTAATTTAACAAGAATCGTTTGCTTAAAAAACCTGCAAATTCCTTTTACTAAAGAAACTCACATGCCATTAAGCGATTATATGACGATGTTGCCAGTTGATTTTTGAGTTACAAGCTTTACAACTTTGTATGTGCATTTGGTAAAGCCTAAGTAGTGTTTCTTCGTTGTACTTTAAACCGGCCTAACATCCCGTACGTACGGGATTGGGAATACATTGTCAAAGCCAAACCACTAACTTTAATACAAAAACTGCGAAGCAATCATGAGTACCTAAAAAACATTAAACACAAATGAATAATTTTCAGCCGGCAATTTTGTTTCTTTTGTTGTCAAAAGAAAAATGCCCGTCTGGTTAAGACAAATTTAAATTTCTGCAAATCACTTAGAGTTTTATTGCCATCCATCTTTAATTTTTAGTCTTTAAAAAAATCTAAAATATATTTTTTACACTGCCATAGGGTTGTCACTCACCAGTATTTTCTTTGTCTAAACAAACCTCAAACAACATGAGCTTAGTCGACTTTTTACTACTGGATATTAACAAAGAAGAAAACTTAAACAAACAAAAAATGGAAATCATTAAAGCATTACTAAAAGAACTTGAAACTGAATTTAACACTTCAAAAATATTTATGGCCAGTGTACCTGCCGATAAATTCGATTGGGCACCACACGAAAAAAGCATGAAAATGAAATCCCTTGCAAGTCATGTTGCTGAATTACCAGAGTGGATTTCTTTAGCCCTTACAACTGATGGATTGGATTTCGCAACGGCACCTTACGAAGAGAAAAAAATTGAAAGTGCCGATGATTTAACTAAAATTTTAGAAGCAAGCTACAACGCAGGCAAAAAAGAATTAGAAAAAGCCAGCGAAGAAAGTTTAACTGAAAGATGGGTATTACGCAATGGCGAACAGATTTTATCAGATTCGACAAGGTATGAAATGATACGTATTGCTTTTAGCCAAACCGCTCACCACAGAGCACAATTAGGCGTTTATTTTAGGTTATTGGATATTCCGGTTCCAATGAGTTACGGACCAACGGCAGATTATCCTTCTTTCTAAATTTTTAACCACAGATGTACACAGATAAAAAGGATAAATACGGCTAATAAACCAAATCCGTGTTCATCCTTTTTATCTGTGGCTAAATTATTTTAAAAGATTGTCATGTCTTGATAACCTTAATTACACAATTTATTTCCGTAAAATTGCAGCATGAAAAACACTTCTGCAACCCGGTTAAATAAATTTATAAGCGAAAGCGGATTATGTTCTCGTCGCGAGGCGGATAGATTTATAGAACGTGGAAATGTTTTCATCAACGGCAAGCGAGCCAAAATTGGCGATCAGGTTTTAGCCGGAGATAGAGTAATGGTTAACGGGCACAACATCGAACCAAAAGAAGAAAGTAACTTTGTTCTTTTGGCATTTAATAAACCTGTTGGCATTACCAGTACAACCGAAAGCAGTGTTAGGGATAATATTGTAGATTACGTTAACTATAGCGAGCGTATTTTCCCAATCGGCAGGCTAGATAAAGATTCATCAGGATTAATTTTTTTAACCAATAATGGCGACATTGTAAATAAAATTCTTCGTGCAGGCAATAACCACGAAAAAGAATATGTAGTTACAGTGAATAAGCCAATTACCGAAGATTTTATTTTCGAAATGAGTAATGGCGTACCCATTTTGGGTGTAAATACCAGAAAATGTAAAGTACGGCAACTTACAACTTTCTCCTTCAATATCATTCTAATTCAGGGTTTAAACAGGCAAATTCGCAGAATGTGCGAGCATTTTGGTTATGAAGTAACCAAGCTGGAGCGTACCCGAATTATGAACATCAATTTGAAAGGCATCCCAACAGGAGAGTTTAGAGAATTTACGGAAGCGGAAATGGAAACGATGATGAAAAGTGTAGAAAAGTCTTCGTCAGAGGCCAAACCTAAACCTGCATCCAAACCTAAAAAACAAAACAACTCATGGGAGGAAATTCCAGAATTAAAGGAAGAACGAACAAAAAACTTTAAACCATCTAAGCCTGCTCAAAAATCGGGTGGTAAAAAACAATCTGCCCATTCGTCAGCTAAACCAGGTCAGAAAGGCCCAGGCTCAAACCGAAACTCACGCCCTGCAAAAGGTAAATCTTCTGCTAAAACCAACACGCGGCAAAGGGGCAGATAAACCAATAAATTGTAAAATTACCTGCTGATTTATAGTCTTTTAGGAATATACTTCATGCATAAAGCCTTTTTAAGTACCTTTGTGCTATTCTCAGCCAGAATTTAATATTTAAGCTATGGAAACATTAATTATGCACCCTGAAACCAAAGAGCAATTAGCTGCTTTGAAAGCAATCGCAAAAGCTTTGAAGGTTCCGTTTAAAAAAGAAGAGCGGGAACTAACAGAGCGTGAGAAAACGATAAATTTATACGGCATTGATATGGTTAATGCAATAGAAAAAGCAGAAGAGTCTATCAAAAAAGGCAATGTTAAAACGCTGGACCCAACGAAATCGTTATGGGAAAATATTCAATAGTTTTAGATAAATTAGCTGAAAAGAAAATTAAACTGCATCTTAAATCAGGAGATAAAGCATCAATTAAAAGAATAAATCAAATTTTCGAAGAACTTAAATCCCACCCATATAATGGGGTTGGAAACCCAGAGGCTTTGAAATACAATCTATCAAATTTTTGGTCGAGAAAAATAAACCAAAAAGATCGATTAATTTATAGAGTAGATGAAAACATAATCACCGTTTTCATTGTAGCCGCTACCGGTCACTATGGTGATAAATAAAATGTTAGAACAATTAATTAAAAAAATCGATATCCGATCCTTAAATCTGCTACAACTACAGCAACATTTAACGGCAATGCAACAACCTGCATTCAGGGCTAAGCAAATTTACCAGTGGTTGTGGGAGAAATCGGTTACCACATTTGATGACATGAGTAATCTTTCTAAAGATTTACGCAAAGCATTAAATGAAAGCTTCACCATAAATGCTGTTCAGGTTAATAATTCGCAGTTCAGCAACGATTATACGATAAAGAATACTTTTCGTTTAGCAGATGGAAACATCGTTGAAGGCGTTTTAATTCCGCTTGAAGACCGTATGACGGCTTGTGTAAGCTCTCAGGTGGGTTGTAGTTTAACTTGTAAATTTTGTGCAACAGGTTACATGGAACGCAAACGCAATTTAAATGCCGATGAAATTTACGATCAGGTTGTTCTAATTGATAAACAAGCTAAACAAAACTACAATAATCCACTTACAAATATCGTGTATATGGGTATGGGCGAACCCTTGCTTAACTATGCCAACGTACTAAAATCAATCGAACGCATAACCGCACCCGATGGTTTAAATATGAGTTATAAACGCATTACCGTTTCTACTGCCGGTATTGCCAAAATGATTAAAAAACTTGGTGATGATGGTGCGAAATTTAATCTGGCACTCTCATTACACGCGGCAAACGATAAAAAGCGTAACGAAATAATGCCTATTAACGAGGCCAATTCCTTACAATCTTTAGCCGAAGCTTTAAAATATTATTTCTCTAAAACCAAAAACCCCGTTACTTACGAGTACATCGTTTTTAACGATTTTAACGATGAAATTGCGGATGCTATGGAACTTGCGAAATTCTGCAAGCATATCCCCTGCAAGGTAAACCTTATCGAATATAATCCAATTTCATTTGCTGATTTTACAAATGCCGATGGAGATAAAATCGATGCCTTTTCCAACTATTTAAAAAGTCAGGGCATAAATACAAATATTCGCCGTAGCCGAGGCAAAGATATCGATGCTGCCTGCGGACAATTAGCCGTTAAGGAAGAAGCAAAAGCTTAATTTTTTTTGAAAAGCACAAACAGTTCAAAAATTATAGTGCTGTCCTGCTGTACATTTTAGTCCCGTTTTTTCGAAGAAAAACGGGCGCTGTCATTTCCATCAGGTTTAATTACAGCTGCAATTGCTACTATTTTGGGTTGCCAAAAGCCTAGAAATATATCATCACATCAATTTATCTAAAGAAACCTTATATTTAGTTAAATGATTAATAATGGAAGCACTCAAATTAAATAAATGGTGGCTAAGCCAATGGAGCTCTGATTTAATTGGCTTGTTGTTTCCTAACCTTTGCAATGCATGTGGTACATCGCTATTTCAAAACGAACACTTAATTTGCACACGCTGTTTTTATGATTTGCCTTACACAGATTATCATATCCACGATGAAAACCGTGTAGCCAAACAATTATGGGGCAGATTACCCATTCATGCTGCCATGGCAATGCTTTATTTTAGAAAAGGCGCAAAAGTTCAAAACCTAATCCATAGCTTAAAATACAATAATAAAACAGAAATAGGTGTTTTATTGGGCGGCATACTCGGTGAACGATTAAGTAGCAGTCCGCTTTATCAAAATATCGATTTAATTATTCCGGTTCCGTTACATCGAAAGAAACTTCGTATCCGCGGTTATAACCAGAGCTCATTTATTGCAGAAGGTGTGGCAGAAAAAATGAACATCCCTTTGGATGAAAAGATTTTAGTCAGAAATACATCAACAGAAAGCCAGACCAAAAAAAGTCGTTATAATAGATACGAAAACATGAAAGATGTTTTCGGAATTGCATATCAGGAGTTAATTAAAGGCAAGCATATTTTATTAATTGATGATGTAATTACCACAGGTGCTACTTTAGAAGCTTGTGCAAATACACTTTTAGAGAATGGTGCAGAAAAAGTGAGTATTGCGGCTTTAGCATTTGCAGAATAATTATATTTGAGTTATGCGTTCGGTTATATTATACAGTTTAATCTTTTTAATTTTTATTTCTTCTTGCAGAAAAGATGAACACATTACAACTGACCCGAATGCAAAACTAGCGCTATCCAGCGATGCTATATTATTCGACACCCTATTTACATCCATAGGTTCAATTACAAAAACCGTTAAAATAATAAACAGAAATAGCGAAGCAATTAATATCTCAGACATTGCACTTGCAGGTGGTAATGCTTCTTCTTTTAGCCTAAATATTAACGGCGAAAATACCAGTAGCAGAACCAACCTCAAAATTAATGGTCAGGATTCTTTAAATATTTTTATTAAAGTAAACATAAACCCCGATTCGAGAACAAACCCTTTCCTTATTCAGGATTCGATTATATTGCAGTCAAACGGAAACCGACAAGCCATTCAATTACTTGCTTACGGCCAAAATGCGGTTTTTATAAATAACGAAGTAATTAATAGAAGTACAGTCTGGAATAAAAACTTACCCTACATTATTAATGGTTCCATTACCATAAGTAGCAGTGGTATTTTAGAAATAAGACCGGGCACCAAAGTTTATTTCCATAAAGATGCTGTAATGAACGTTGATGGAAAATTATATGCAAGTGGTTCTGTAACCGAACCGATAATATTCTCTGGCGATAGATTAGAGGATATTTATGCTAACGAACCCGGACAATGGAAAGGCATTTATTTAAAACGTTCTGGCAGTAGCATAATAAATCATACCATCCTGAAAAATGCATCTGTGGGGATTTCATCAGATTCGCTATCTAACACGTCAGAACCCAAATTAATCGTCGTCAATTCCATTATTAAAAACATGCAGGTTGCGGCTTATATTGGTTACCACTCAGAATTATTGGCCTTTAACAATTTAATGTACAACTGCGGCAACTACATTATCTATGCCGTTGGAGGCGGCAATTACAACCTAAAACAAAATACATTTGCGGGTTTTAATCCTCGTTTCCCCAGAAAGAATGCAGCGCTAACTTTCTCAGATTACATATCGTTAACTTCTTACAATAAGCTGCAATTAAACCTCACTAATAATATTATATGGGGCAGCTTAAATAACGAATTAGACATTCAAAAAAAGACGAATGCTACGAGTGAAATCAGCCTGTTTAATAATTTAATAAAAAGCAGTAACCCGTATCCAAGCAATAATAACATTACAAATAGCGACCCATTGTTTACATCCGCAACAAAAGAAAATTTTGAATTATCTTTTGGCAGTCCGGCTGCATCAAAAGGTTTAAACCTATCAGCAGATAACTTCTACACAACTTATCTATCAAAAGATTTGAAAGGTGAAATAAGAATTTTCCCTTCATCTTTAGGTTGTTATGAAAAAAAATAAATTTTTCATATCTCTGAAAACAAATTTATTGCGACTGTGTTTATATTATCGAGAGCGTTAATTTAGATGGTAAGGGTCGATACTTCTTTTATAGAATATCGGCCCTTTACTTTTTTAGCTCCGGATTTTTTAGATTAAAGGATTATCAATACGATTTACCAAAATAATATCTATTGATTAAATCAGGAAGATTTTTTCAGTGCAATTATTTAAAACAAAAGCGCCTTACAAAATAATGTAAAGCGCTTTTTGCTTAAACCTTAAAAGGTTTTGTATTATTTGTAAAGTGGAAATGCACTTACCAATTTAATAACTTCGGCTTTCACTGTATTTAAATTAGCTTCATCTTCAGGATTTGTTAAAACCTGATCGATTAAATCAACAATTTTTTCCATCTCTGCTTCTTTTAAACCACGGGTTGTAATTGCAGCAGTACCTACACGAATACCTGAGGTAACAAATGGCGATTTATCATCAAAAGGAACCATGTTCTTATTTACCGTAATTTCCGCTTTTTCTAAAGCATTCTCGGCAAGTTTACCGGTAATGTTTTTATTTCTTAAGTCGATTAACATCAAGTGATTATCGGTTCCACCAGAAATAATTCCGTAACCTTTAGCAACAAAAGCTTTAGCCATTGCCTGTGCATTTGCAGCAACCTGTTTAATGTAAGTTCCATACTCATCACTTAAAGCTTCGCCAAAGGCAATTGCTTTTGCTGCAATAATATGTTCTAATGGACCACCTTGAGTACCCGGAAAAACAGCCATATCTAGCAAATTACTCATCATACGGGTTTCACCTTTTGGCGTTTTTAATCCCCATGGGTTTTCAAAATCTTTACCCATCATAATCATACCACCACGCGGGCCACGTAAAGTTTTGTGCGTAGTTGTGGTTACAATATGGCAATGCGGAAGCGGATTTGCCAATAAACCTTTAGCAATTAAACCTGCCGGATGTGATATATCTGCCAATACCAAAGCGCCAACTTTATCAGCTACAGCACGTATGAAAGCATAATCCCACTCACGTGAGTAAGCAGAAGCACCGCAAATAATTAATTTTGGCTTCTCCGCCAACGCAACCTCTTCGAGTTTTTTATAATCGATTAAGCCGGTTTCTTTATCAACACCATAAAAAAATGGTTGATATAACTTACCAGAAAAATTTACCGGAGAACCATGTGTTAAGTGACCGCCATGCGATAAATCGAAACCCAAAATTTTATCGCCAGGTTGAATAACCGCAAGCATTACCGCCGCGTTAGCCTGTGCACCTGAATGTGGCTGAACGTTAACCCATGCCGCTCCAAATAATTCTTTGGCTCTATCAATAGCAATTTGCTCAACAACATCAACAACCTGACAACCGCCATAATAGCGCTTTCCCGGTAAGCCTTCAGCATATTTATTGGTTAATACCGAGCCTGCAGCTTCCATAACCTGCTTGCTTACAAAGTTTTCTGATGCAATAAGCTCTAAACCGTGCTCCTGGCGGTTTAATTCCTTATCAATAAGTTCAAAGATTTGGTTATCACGTTTCATCCGTAAAATAGGTTTGTTATTTTTTTGGCAAAAGTACGCAATTACATGTTAAATATGGCTCAATTAAGCCATTGCTTTTACATTAAAATTATTAAAGCCGTTGCCTATGTTTATTTCAATGATTTGTTGTTGCAACATTTCTAAAATGGCAAGAAAATTATAAACAAAGTGAACCTTGTTTTCCGAGTTTTTGAGCACCATCGCAAAATCAATCTGTTTATTGATGTCTAAAAGATTGGCAATGAAATGCTTTTGATGCTCAATAGTATATGGATACTGAATCACCGTATGCTTTACCTCCTGGCTCCGCAAGTCGTACTTTTGCATGCTACGATGATAAACCATCAAAAGTTTATATAAATCCAGCGAAAGTAGTTCATCCTGATGGGCTGAAGATTCTGCGGCTATAGATAAATCATATTCAATATTTCCTCTTCGCTCTTGTTGCATCCTTAAATCTTCAAAGCGTTTTAATTCTTCAGAAACTGATTTAAATTGTTTGTAAGCAATTAGCCGGGCAATTAAATCCTGCTCAGGATTAACTTCATTACCCACATCATCAACTTCAATACGGGGAAGAAGCATTTTAGATTTTATGCGCATTAAAGTTGCCGCAACCAGAATAAATTCGCTGGCAAGCTCTACATTTAAAGCCAATAACTGATGTATGTAAGCAAGGAAATCGTTTGTAATTTTAGCAATTTCGATATCCTGAATATTAAGTTCATCACGTTCTATAAAAAACAGCAATAAATCGAAGGGACCTTCGAATACCGGTAGCTTTATTTCAAAATTTTCTGCATGCATCCTCAAACAAACATAATAAAATATCAAATCAGTATTTAATGCAGAATGTTAAATTATCAAAATCAACCCTTTACGTATTCAATTTTAACTTTTTTACATATAAACAACCTGTGTGTGTATTGCGCTTTTTTTTTCTAAAATATTAGCACAAAATTCACTTTCTTTGTATCTTGTTTTTTACCCAAAATATTAAATGCAAGTAAAAGCTGGCCCCCTATTATCTAAAATTAACTATCCTGCAGATTTAAAGCAGTTTAGCGAAGCTGACTTAGAGCAAATAAGCCAGGAATTACGTCAATACATTATTGATGTTGTGAGTGTGAATGGTGGCCATTTCGGCGCCAGCCTTGGTGTTGTCGAATTAACTGTTGCATTACACTATGCTTTAAATACGCCTTACGATAAGTTGGTATGGGACGTTGGTCATCAGGCTTATGGACATAAAATCTTAACAGGAAGACGCGATTTATTTCATACAAACCGTATCTATAAAGGAATTAGCGGGTTCCCTAAAATTAGCGAAAGTGAATATGACACCTTTGGTGTTGGTCACTCGTCAACATCTATATCTGCTGCATTAGGCATGGCTGTAGCTTCTCAAATTAGAGGCGAAGCCGATAGACAGCATGTAGCCGTTATTGGTGATGGCGCCATGACTGCAGGTTTGGCTTTTGAAGGTTTAAACCACGCTGGTATTGAGAATAGTAATGTTTTAGTTATTTTGAATGATAACTGCATGTCTATCGATCCGAATGTTGGTGCGTTAAAAGAATATTTAACAAGTATAACAACATCAAAATCTTATAATCGCTTTCGCGACGATATATCACACGTGCTCACAGGTTTATCAAAACTTGGCCCGAATGCACATAAGTATGTTAAAAAGATTGAGAAAAGCATAAAAGGCACTTTACTTAAGCAAAGCAACCTATTTGAAGCACTGAACTTTAGATATTTTGGTCCGGTTGATGGACATGATGTAAAGCGTTTAGCAGCGATTATCAAAGATTTAAAAGAAATTCCGGGTCCGAAATTACTGCATTGCGTTACTGTAAAAGGTAAAGGTTTTGCTTTAGCAGAAAAAGACCAGACTAAATGGCACGCACCAGGCCTTTTTGATAAAATTACGGGAGAAATAAAAAGGAGCATCCCGGATAAGCCTCAGCCACCAAAATATCAGGATGTTTTCGGGCATACAATGGTAGAATTGGCTGAAGCAAATGATAAAATTGTTGGGATAACACCTGCAATGCCTTCAGGCTCATCATTAAACATTATGATGAAAGCAATGCCAACAAGAGCTTTTGATGTCGGGATTGCAGAACAGCATGCCGTTACTTTTTCGGCAGGTTTGGCTGCACAAGGTTTAGTACCTTTTTGCAATATTTATTCGAGCTTTATGCAAAGGGCTTATGATCAGGTAATACATGATGTTGCCATCCAAAAGCTTAATGTTATTTTTTGTTTAGATAGAGCGGGTTTAGCTGGCGCTGATGGTGCAACACACCACGGTGCCTACGATATTTCATTTATGCGTTGTATACCAAATCTGGTCATATCATCGCCAATGAATGAAGAAGAATTGCGCAACCTAATGTTTACGGCACAACAAGAAAATGCCGGACCTTTCGTAATTCGTTATCCCCGTGGAAATGGTGTAATGCCTGATTGGAAACGACCATTTAAAGCATTAGAAATTGGTAAAGGTAGAAAAATTTGTGATGGGGAAGATGTTGCACTTTTAACGATTGGCCATGTAGGCAATTTTGCTGTTGAGGCTTGTACCGAACTAAACAGTGAAGGTTATTATCCTGCACATTACGATTTACGATTTGTTAAGCCTTTGGATGAGGAAATGCTTCACGAGGTTTTTGCTAAATATAAACATGTTATCACCATCGAAGATGGTTCTTTACAAGGTGGCGTAGGCTCGGCTATTTTAGAATTTATGGCTGATAATCAATATAGCGCTAGAGTTATCCGATTAGGTATTCCTGATGAATTTATTGAACACGGAGAACAACCAGAACTTTGGGCAGAATGTGGTTACGATAAAGCATCAATTATTAAAACGGTAAAAAGCGTTAGCGAAAAAAGAATAACCGATACGATGGTTGGCTAAAATTTATTTTCAATATAAACAAAAAGAGCCCCATCAAATTTAATTTGATGGGGCTCTTTTGTAACGTTTAGTATTCTAAAAATCTGTATAAAGATTTCTGAATGAGCTTCTTAAACCAATGGTAAGCATACCGGTATTATTTGAACCTAAATTATTGGTTTCCTTTCTATAAATACCACCTAACTCAAAACGTAAGTTATATTTAGGATTGATGATATAAGCAACTCTACCTTCGGCATAATATAAATCGGTTCTTAATCCTTGAGTCGTAAAATTACCCGTTTGTCTGATGGCTTCAGAATATGGAATACTCAAATCTTTACCATAATCTTGTCCGTTTAAGGATAAACCATATTTAGCATACATAAGCTGACCGGTAAAATCGAATCTTTTCCATGAGTAATTAGCCAAACCGATTACTTCTCTAAAGTTTGTACCTAAACGATGTGCCAAAGGCTCTGAATATGCTGTGTATGCAACAATTTGCGTGCGACCAGTGTAAGTATAAGGTTTAGAGGTATTGTACTCCAACAAGTAATTTAAGTTTTCAACTTTAAACAAATCACCACCTCTTATACCCAATTGCCAAGAATATTTATTACGAGGGCTTCCATTGCTCGAGAAGAAATTGCTGGCTTCAAATTCGTCTAATGAAAACTGACCGTAAGCCACTAGTTCTTTTGACAATTTATACTTTCCGGTTAATCCAATCATTGAATTATCCGGCGAACCACTTGAAGCCTCTACCGGGCGCAAAAAGATAATTGGATTTGCATAACCCCAGTCAAAACCTCTCTCATTGCCCAACTCATCGGTTTGGCCCCAAATAATAGAATCAAAGAAACCTATTGACAATCTATTGGTAACGTTCCAATCTAAATAATGAAAAACGCCACCCTTTTTACGGTTTCCAGCCTCATAAGATAACTTCCTTACATTAGGATCTTGTAAGGCCGCCCAAATTGCTGTGTACTGAACGCTTCCTAGGTTTCCCGTAAGTTTTAAGAATGGATATGGTGAAGATACGTCCGATAAAAGCATCGAACGATAACCATCGCCTACAAAGTTTTTATCGTAACCAGCAGTTACATTTAAATACTTTGATTGTGTATATGAAATCAATGCGGTAACATATGACCAATCTAAGGACATTTTACCAGCATTTGAGCCGTAATCCCTGTTGTAAGATTGGCCTGGCACAACATTTATACTTCTGGCATAATCAGTATAATATTTTGCAAACCTGCCCTGGTTTTCGAAACCGCTGGTGTAAAAAGAGAATTTTTTACCAATTGTACCGCCAATTTGATAACCACGAGTGTTTAACCAGGTATTTTGTTTTCCGGAGAAGTCTTTGCCAATTTGGAAATCAGGGAGGAAATCTGCATAAAATGTATATTCATCTTTTTGTATATCAATTAGATGTTCGTTAAATAACTTTCTAGCAACCCACGAGTGTCTTGTCGAATCAACCCCAACGCTTAGTAACTGTTTACCATGTTCAACCAATAAACTATCATCAATAAAAAATGGCTTTAAGCTGGTATGGAAACGAGTTTCGGGATTATAAACTTCGCGATTTAGTTTCTGATAGAACTGGAATGAGTATGGTTGGTAAAGTGACTGTGCATTTAATTTGCCTACTCCAAGGCATATTATTACGAATAGTATAAGTTTTTTCATCAACATTATTTTTAATAAAATTTACGCAAAGGACGTAAAATTAATTTGTTTTTAAAGTTCAAGGCTTATTTTTAGAAATATAGCAGGCTTTAATTAGCCTTTTTATGCCCAACTATAACCTGCCAAATGGTTAAGAAAGTAATTTTCAAATCAAGAAAAAGCGACCAGTTTTCGAGATACCAGATGTCCGCTTTAACACGTTCTTCCATAGAGCCGTCTTCGCGGGTTTCTCCTCTAAAGCCATTCACCTGAGCCCATCCTGTAATACCCGGAAGCAAAAAATGGCGAACCATAAACTGATCAATCATTTTAGAGTACTCGGCGGTATGTTGCAACATGTGAGGCCTTGGCCCTACTACAGACATTTCCCCAAATAAAACATTAAAAAATTGAGGCATTTCATCGATACTGTTTCTACGCATAAAAGCTCCTATTTTGGTAACCCTCGAATCTTGAGGGGTGGCCTGTTTGGTATCAGCTTCGCCGTTAACCTGCATGCTTCTAAACTTTAAACAGTAAAAAGACTGGTTGTCTTTACCAGATCTTAATTGCTTAAAAAACACCGGTCCTTTTGATTCTAACTTTATCAGTATGGCCATCAAAGGCACAAGCCAGCTCATAATAAAAACAACAATCAATAACGAAAAAATAACATCAAATAATCTCTTTAACACTTGATTGCTTAAAATTTCCAATGGCTCCGTACGTGGGCTAAGTACCGGCAAATGACCATACAACTGAACCATCACATTTTTTTTGAAGTAATCCTTAACATCAGGAACCAATTTAAAACGAATCATGGCTTTATCAGCCTGGCGCATTAGCGTATCGATTTTTGATAAGGCTCTATCCGGAAGGGCGCAATATATTTCATTAACATTACTTCCCTTTACATAACTTATGCATTCATCAACCTTACCAATTACATGATTTTGATTGAGCTTGGCAGGATCATCATCAAAAAAACCAATAACTTTATAACCGAGGTGTGTATTTTTTTCAAGATGGTTTTTTAAATCTAAGCCTAACGGCCCTGCACCTACAATAACAACCTTTTTATAATTAATAAGTTTAGCCCTGCTCGATCGCCTTAAAAGTAAAAAGACAATTTTACCTGCAATAAATAGCGGCCCGAAAAGAATACCGGCGTAAATAAGTAATTGTTTGGAAACACTAAAATCTCTTAAAAAAACAACGAGGCAAAATATAATGGCGCCGAAGAAAAGTAAACTCCATAAGGCTTGCTTTATGGTTGGAATAGCATCTTTAACAAACATATCTTGATAAAGACGCGTAATTTGAGTTACATTAAACCAAACGAAATTGATAAGTAGTATGTGCAGAAAATTTATCCCTCTCCCATCCGACATACCAAAAGTACCATAAGCAAGCACATATCCCAGATATCCTGAAAGGTTTACAAGAAGAAGATCTATAAGGATACTTATTGTCTTAAAATAAGTACTATTACTTTCAATCATTTATGAGGTAAAATTTTGCCAAATATAGCCCTGGTTTAAGAAACAGATTATTTGTTTGTTATAAAATCATCGCAATTGCTTTCAATAATTTAATCGCCTTACCTCAAAAAACAAGCCAAATTATCATAATCAGGCAAAACCATTATAATTGGGCATATTATGTTTATTTATTATAAATTTGCAAAACATCTTCCAAAAGTTTTGAAGCAAGTTCTAACAAATTTTATTAGTGGATTAAAAGAAACTAAAATTGTTTCCAATTTTTTGAATTTGAGCAGCATTCAGATCTCAAACACTTTACTAATACTGCTCATTTACCCTATTATTACCAGAATTGTAGGTATTGAAAACTTTGGTATGGTGATGTTAGCCAATACTTTTTCAGGCCTGTCTTCTATAATTATCAATTATGGCACAAACCAATCCGGTGTTAGAGATGTAGCCACTTACGCCAAAAATAAAATAGAATTAAATAAAGTTTTTAGCAATACAATGTGGATTAGAATCTTAATTTTTATTGGATATCTATTACTCCTTTTTATATTGCAATGGGCCCGGATAAAGTATTATTCTTTTATCATTCTATCCACACCGATAGTTTTGGCCGAAGTGCTAAATCCGCTATTCTTTTTCTTAGGTGCCGAAAAATTAAAAATTTATAACATTGCAAATTTAATCTCTAAAGTGTTCATTATTTTAGGGGTGATTATCTTTATAAGAGGCGCAGAAGACTCCGAATGGGTAAATTTTATTATTGGATTAGCAAGCACTGCCACTTATGCTATTCTGCTGTTGTTTTTAATAAAAAATTACCGACTTAACTTTCAACTACCTGATAAAAGTGGTATTTTAAAAATCACAAAAGACAATTTTTTTCTAACCATTAATAATATATCTGTTCACTTACAGCAATCGCTGATGGTTTTTGCCTTAGCCAAATGGGGTACGCCGTTGTGGTTGGGCGCATATTCACTATGTGATAAGGTGATAAGTTCATCAAGAATATTAATTATTTCTGTTTCAAATGCAATTTACCCTAAAGCAGCCCAAATTTTTGCAGAAAGCACCGACGCCTGGAAAATTTATAAAGGCAAGATGAGCAAGCTGATAGCTGCAATGTTTTTGCTACTATCGCTAACCTTATTTATTATGCCAGGCTTTATTGTTCACCTTCTATCTGGAGCGCATAACCAGGATGCCATTAATTTTTTAAGACTGATGGCTTTTGTTCCGTTTTTGGCGGCACTTAATGTGCTTAATGTATTGGATCTTTTGCTAAAGAATAATACTTTGGCCATATTCAGGATAGCGATTGTGTTGTTGGTCATCTCTGCAATAACATCATGGACATTGGTTACAAATGGCCTGCATAATTGGTTTGGGCTTTATACCGTGCTTATAGATGGCTGCGCACTAATTATGTACGAGTACGCAATCAAAAAATCTAATACGTTCAATGCCTAAATCCGTTGCTATACTATTATTAAACTGGAATACTCCGGAGCACACCATAAATTGTATATTATCGGTTAATAAATTCTGCAAGGCAGATGATTTTGATATAATCATTGCAGATAACGGCTCCACCGATGACTCTATCTCAATTTTAAAAATTAAGTTCCCCGAGCTTACCATAATAAACAATAAGGCTAACTTGGGTTTCGCCGAAGGCAATAATAAGTTGCTCGAATATAGCATACAAAATGGCTACAAATATTCGCTGGTACTAAATAATGATACCGAAGTTGATGAAGATTTTTTAAGTCCTTTAGTTAATCATTTAGAAAACAACCCTAAAACTGTTGCTGTGCAGCCAGCAATATATTACCTATACAAAAAAGATGAATTGTGGAATGGCGGCTCGTTTTTTAATCCATATTTAGGTTATACCTATTCAAAAAATCAAAAGGAGAGGCAAAGCCTAAAAACCCCTGAACAAGTTGAATGGCTAACCGGTTGCTGCTTGTTAATAAGAAACTCGGCCCTAAAACAATGTGGTTTATTCAATAGCAAATTCTTCCTTTATTACGAGGATGTTGATTTATCCTTCAGGTTAAGAGAAAATGGAGGGCTTTTAGACTATTTACCCACCACCAAAATCTACCATGAGGCCGGAGTTTCGGGGCAACAAAAAACTAAAACCAGTGAGGGCACTTTAAGCCCAATTATACACTTTTATACCAGCAGAAACAGGATTTGGTTTCTAAGACGTTATGCTAACCCATTTTTGTTACCACTTATATCTGTCCAAATAACTTTTTATAATGCTTTTTTATTAACTTATTTTATAATCCGAGGAAGAAAACAAAAAGCAAAATTTCTGATAAAAGGCTTTAAAGAAGGCTTTTTTACACCATTAAAGGAAATCTGGGTATGATAGCAATATTTCCGTTAGTTTATATTTTTGCATTTGTTTTAGCCATAAGCGATATTGTTAGGGGCAAAAAAGACGGATTTATACTATTTCTGATATTCGGACTGTCTATTTACACAACCGTTCTTTCTGTCACTTTCTCCTTAGGTTTTAAAAGTCTTATACCAATATTACAATCGCTTAAAGAAGTTTTTGTAATCCTTGTGCTGGGCATTAGCATCTTTAAGTTAAAAACAAAAATAAAACTCCATTATATTGATTATTTAATCATTGCATTTTTCATTTATACACTATTGTATGCTTTTTTACCTGTTGGCGAACAAGGATTTGGTGCTAAAATAATGGCCTTTAAAACATTATCCTTTTTCGTGCTGGTATATTTCTGTGGCAGATTATACAAGCCTGGAGAGATTTATATAAGTAAATATTTTCATTACATACTACTGCTTTCTATTGCGGCTGCAGCTGTTTTACTTACCGAGGTTATTACAGACCAGCATCTACAAACCCGAACAGGCTACGCTGATTATAATTTTTACCTCTTTAACTTTGAGCCGAGCGGTAATTATGGCTTAACCTGGACATTCGAATCTGAAGGTGGCTATAAAAGATTTGCCAGTTTTTTTGCTAACCCTTTAGAGTTTGCATCAGCAACTGTTATTGCACTGGCAGTATTAGCCGCACTTTACACTACAGATAAGTACAAATTAAAACTTGATAATTTTGGATACATAGCATTAGCAGCAACTCTATGCTGCATTATCTTTGCATTTTCACGTTCTGCATTTATAAGCTATTTCATTTTGCTTTATGTGTATTCTGTATTTACAAAAAAGAAATACATTTACCACACTGTGCATGTTGGAGCATTATTGGCCACAATTTATGTAATTTACCTGTTCGTTAAAGAACAAGACCAAAATGATGGGTTACAAATGGTAATTATGAATACCATCAATTTTAGTAACCCCTCTAGTGTCGGCCACGTAGTAGAGTGGATTGAAGGTGCTTTAGCGATTGCCTCCAGCCCATTAGGTTTGGGTTTAGGCTCTTCGGGTAGAATTGGTGGTTCGCTTGGTGAAAATGTGGGTGGGGAAAATCAATACATTATTATTGGAGTACAGGCGGGAATAATTGCCCTAATCCTATATTTAACAATTTATGTCTGCCTAATTAAAGAAAGCATAAAATGGTATTACCGTTTGGAAGGAAAAGAAAAGAAAATTTGTCTGGCAATACTTTTAATTAAAATTGGATTCATTATTCCATCCTTAACTTCAGAGATAGAAACATCATCTTATACATCGTATTTAATGTGGTTCCTGTCAGGATTATTCGTTAATATAATTTCTACAAAAGTGGCCATTCAAAATGAGCAACAAGAATTGCTTGATTAAAGAAAAAGGCAGAGTGTTAATATTATTCTTTAAGTTTGCCTTTAAAACCCAATAAAGGGTTTGGCCTATCTAAATATGATTAACATTACTTGTCCGCTTTGCCTAAACGATAAAACACAACTAAGTCCTGTGCGATTCGAAATTCAAGCAGCAGATGAGCGATACTTGATCAAAACTTGCCAAAAATGCGGTCATAATTTTACTTGGTTTAAACACGAGGTTGATATAGAAAGTTATTATGATGATAAAGATTATGCTGTACAAGACACCCGTAAAAGTATTTTTTATAAAATACAGCAATTTGAATATAATGCGGTTTTAAAAAAAATTCTGTCTTTCAAAAAAATTCCAGCAACACTTCTAGATTTTGGATCGGGCAAAGGACTCTTTTTACAATTTGCTAAAGAACAAGGTTTTGATGTTAAGGGTATAGAAAGCTCTGAACCAAGAGCAGATTATGCAAGAAAATATTTTGGTTTGCATATTAATACAGATTACTATAAATCGGGATCTGTTTTTAATAAAAAGTTCGATGTGCTCGCCATGTTTCATGTATTGGAACATATTCATCTTTCTGATAACCTTTTAGAGAATTTAATTCAGGATAACCTAAAAGATGATGGTCTTTTAATTATCGAAGTTCCAAATTTTAACAGTTGGCAATCTAAATGGGCAGGCAATAAATGGTTACATTTAGATGTACCCCGGCATATAAGCCATTTTACGCCATCCGTCTTAAACAATTTGATTGAGGAAAATGGTTTGGAAGTAAAGTCATCGGCATACTTTTCGCTACATTTAGGCATTATAGGAATGATTCAAACCATATTCAGCTGGTTTGGATATAATGGTTTTCTGATTGCAGATTTGAAAAGAAAAAAAACTCTTTCATTAATGTTGGCCTTACTTTTTGTTTTACCTTTTGCGATTTTACTGGAGTCCGTTTCCGCAGTCTTTAAAAGTGGTGGTATTATCCGTTATTATGCAGTAAAAAAAAATCATCTTAATAAATAATAAACGGTTAAATGCGAATTGCAATAATAGGTTCGAGGGGATATCCTTATGTGTACGGTGGATTTGAAACTTTTGTTAAAGAACTAAGTGAACGTTTAGTTAAGCAAGGTGTAGAAGTACATGTTTACTGCCAGAAAGATTTGTTTACCGCGCATCCTAAAGAAGTTAACGGGATTAGACTACACTATATACCAACTTTACCCCAAAAATCCTTAAATCAAATTATCCATTCATTTCTATCCATCATGCATGCAACATTTAGCAAAGCTGATGTTCTGCTCGTTGTAAACTTAGCCGCCGGACCAATGGGTTGGATACCTAAGATTGCTGGAAAAAAAACCATGATTAATGTGGATGGCTTGGAATGGTTAAGACCAAAGTGGAAGGGTTTAGGTGCTAAATACTTTTATTGGGCAGCAAAGTTAGCTACAAAACTATACGATAAAGTAATTACGGATGCCGAAGCCATGCGACAAGTTTATCTGAAAGAATTTAAAACAGATTCTACGGTTATTGCCTATGGCGCACCTGTTTTTAAGCCAGCTTCAGAAACTGGATTACAGCGATTGGGCTTGGAAAAAGAAGACTATTATCTTATTGTTGGGCGATTGATTCCCGATAACAATGCCGATTTGATAATCAAAGGATTTTTAAATTCTAAATCTCAAAAAAAACTGGTGGTAGTCGGCGATGTACCTTACAGTGATAAATATGCATCTGATTTGAAATCAATGCAAAATGAAAGGTTAATTTTTACCGGTTATATTAAAGATCAGCAGGAACTAATGGCTATGTACCAACATGCTTTTGCTTACATCCATGGTCATAAATTTGGTGGCACAAACCCTGCAATGTTAAAAGCGATGGTTAATAATTGTGCCATATTAGCTTTAAATACTGTCTTTAATCAGGAGATGCTAAATAATGGAGCATTTGGATTGTTTTTTGATGAAAATGAAAAGGCAGTTTCAGTTGCGCTCGAAAGTTTAGAAAACGCACCGGAAAAAGTTAAAGCACTGAAAAACTTAGTAAGTACAGGTTTAACTGATAAATATAATTGGGATAAGATAACAATAGCATACAAAGAGGAGATGTTAAAACTATTAAACGTTTAATAGCGAATGGAAAAGACAATTGTTGTTGGTATAGATATAAGGGATTTAAAAATTGCCAAAACCGGAACAAAAACTTATCTGGAAGAAATTTGCAGGGCTTTTAAAAAGGAAAGACCTGGAATTAAATTTTATTTTTTTGACACCATATTACCTGTTTACATTGGGAAAAACAAAATACTAAAAATTGCAGAGCATTTGCGGTTCTTTATCTGGAAACAAGTACTACTTCCAGTATTAGCATTATCTAAAGGCTGTGATATAATTTTCTGTACTGATTTCTTTGTGCCATATCTAAATTTAGGTTATAAAACAATTCCTGTTTTTCATGATGCCTTTTTCTGGGAATACCCGGAACACTACAATAAATTGTGGCTTAAAATATTTCATAAATTTGGAGTACAAGCTGCAAGAAAATCTGCCTATGTTATTGCGCCAACCGAATATGCAAAAGATAGAATTGCGCATTATTCTGGCTTACCAGTTAATAAAATAATAAGTATTCCGGAGGCACCAAAAACACTTCTTTCAACACCCTCCTTATCAACAGGAACCCTAAAATTGAAAACCTCGAAATACTTCTTACATATTGGTACTTTCGAGAAAAGAAAAAATCTTTATTGTTTAGTGGAGGCCCTTCACCTTCTACACCAGCAAGGTTTCACAGATTTTTCATTGGTTTTATGCGGACAAATCAGCCCCAAGAATGATATGGATGGCAGCAGAAAACTATATGAAGCGATTAATGCATACAACCTGACAGATTATGTTATCATGCCCGGTTATGTGAGCGATATAGATTTATCATGGTATTACCAAAACGCTGAATTATATCTCTTCCCGTCTGTTAATGAAGGGTTTGGCCTTCCAATTTTAGAGGCCTTCCAAAATAAACTACCCGTTTTGGTTGCAAACAATACTTGTTTACCAGAAGTTGGAGGAGAAGCTGTCGTAACATTCAATCCTTTTGACGCTTCTGATTTGGCAGATAAGATAATTCCTATCATTACCAGTAAAGTAAGAAGATTAGCGCTTATAGAAATGGGAAATGAAAGGTTAAAAAACTTTTCGTGGGAAAGAACAGCCAATGAATTAATTGAAGTGTTTAAAAAGGCTGCACAATATTAATATTGCACAACTTATAAATTTCCTTCCTTTAAAAATGTACTTTTGTAGTTTTGATACAACATCCATAACATCAAACCTATTTTTACAAATTGAATTCGAATACGCATAAAATAAATCTAATAATCAACTGATGAATATACTTATTTTAGGTGCTTCATCAGATTTATATGGTGGGAGCAAAATACTTTCAATCGTTGCTAAAATCTTAGTCGAGGGTAAGCACAGGCCCATTGTGGTGATTTCTGAAACCGGCGAACTGGTAGATAAGCTGAATAAATTAGATGTTGAAGTAAGAATTATTCGGCTAGGTATTTTAAGAAGAAAGTACCTTTCCATCCCCGGAATATTAAACCGGATAAATGTTACAGGAAAGGCATGGCGATTATTGGGTAAGTTAATCGATGATGAAAAAATTAACATTGTTTACTCAAACACCACAGGAGTTTTAATTGGTGCTTTTTTAGCCAGAAGGAAGAAAATCAAGCATATTTGGCATATTCACGAAATTATAACTAAGCCTAAAATCTTTACTAAGGTTTTAAGTTTTCTGGTTGGTCAATACAGCGACAACATCATTGTCGTATCTGATGCAGTAAAAAATCATTGGAAAAAATACATTCAGCAAAAACCCATTACCCGGATTTATAATGGTATTGATACAAGTATCTACGGCAAATCTGATGGCCTGCTAAGACAAGAGCTAAACCTGAATCAAAGCGATATATTAATTGGCATGATTGGAAGGGTTAACCATTGGAAAGGACAGGATTACTTTATTGACATTGCTAAACTTATCCTTGAAAAACAACCTGACATAAAATTTATTATTGCCGGAGATGCTTATCCGGGGAATGAACATTTAGTAGATAAACTGATCAATCGTATTAAAAATGAGCAACTAACAGCATCCATTCATTATATCGGCTACCGAACAGATATACCCAATATTTTAAGTTCAATTGATATTTTTGTTTTACCATCTACTTCACCAGATCCATTTCCAACCGTAATTTTAGAAGCAATGGCAAGTTCTAAGCCTGTTGTAGCAACTAAACATGGTGGCGCCTGCGAAATGATTGCTGATGAGATAACCGGACTGCTTATTCCATTTGATGATGCCAAAGTATCTTCGGGTAAAATTTTAGAATTGATTGGCGATAAAACTCGGATTAATGAAATGGGCAGATTGGCTAAAATTAGAATTGATGCACATTTCTCATTAGATAGTTTTAGAAAATCAATTTTAAACATATTTAAAGCCACTTTTTAACAGAAATTACAAAAGGATTTCAAACCTATTTTAATTAAATAACCCTCAATAAATTAGAATTGAACGATGAAGCATGCATTTGAATTTTTAACTTATATTTGCAGTTAAAATTTTACAATACATGCGTTTAAAAAATATCTTTTGTGCCCTAATTTTATTTACACTCCTGCCTTTGGCAAAATTATCTGCACAAACCATATCAACTGATAACTTAAGCAAGGTAAAAGTAGAGCAGTTATCCGACGCACAGATATTGGAAATTTCCAAAAGATTTGAAGCATCAGGCATTAGCGAAGCTGAAGCCATTAAAATTCTGGTGGCTAAGGGCATGGACCCCGCTGAGGTTGATAAGTATAAAGAACGTTTGGAACAGGTACAATCTGGCGGAAAAACGGCTAAAAATACAACTCAGCCAACTGTTATAAAAATACAGGACGTAAAAAACAGAGACACAACAAGATTTAGCGATCCTAAGCCAATCAAAAAAAGCAGCCCGATTTATGGCTATGAATTCTTTAACAATCCTAACCTTAAATTTGAACCAAACATCCGCATTGCGACACCTAAAAGTTATGTTTTAGGGCCTGATGATGAATTATCAATACTTTTAACCGGTTTAAATGAAAGCACCACCAATGCAAAGGTTTCACCTGAAGGGAATGTAAAAATCCCCTACGCAGGTTTAGTGTATGTAAATGGCTTAAGTATTGAACAGGCAACCGCACAAATCCGCTCAAAAATGGTTAAAGCTTATCCTGCACTAGCTTCAGGCCAAACCAAACTAACCGTTAATTTAGGTACAGTAAGAAGTATAAGGGTAACCATAATTGGCGACGTTGCTACACCTGGAACTTATACCGTTTCATCTTTATCAACTTTATTTAATGCACTTTACCAAAGTGGCGGACCAACCTATCGCGGTTCATTGCGTAAAATAGAATTAATAAGAAACAACAGGGTGATTCAGGTTGTCGATCTCTATAACTTCCTTCAAAAAGGTATACAAACAGATAATGTAAGCTTACGCGATCAGGATGTAATCAGAATACCGGTTTATACCACCAGGGTAGCAATTGATGGTTCTGTTAAAAGACCGGGCATCTATGAACTAAAAACTTCTGAAACCTTGAACGACCTGATTACTTATGCAGGTGGCTTTAGCGATTTGGCCTATAGAGGCATGTCGAAGGTTACACAGGTTGGTGATAAAGAAAGAAGTGTAAAAGATATCTCTTCGGATATGTTTGACCGTTACACCCTAAAAAATGCGGATTCAGTATATTTCGGTGCAATATTGGAACGGTTTGCGAACAGGGTTGTGATAGAAGGTGCGGTTTACAGACCTGGAACTTTTGAATTAAGCCAGGGTTTAAGCTTAAAAACCTTAATTGCTAAAGCTGATGGCTTACGCGAAGATGCAGCTTTGGGAAATGGATATATCAAACGTATTAAACCCGATTTAGAAAAAGAAATGATATCCTTTAACCTTGGCAATGTAATGGCAGGAAAAGAAAATGATATCATGCTCATGCGGGAAGATTCGGTATTTGTAACCTCAACAAAAAGCTTAAGAGATGAGTCATCTATCAGCATAGGTGGATATGTAAAAGCACCCGGCTCATTTCAATATAGAAAAGGAATGAGCGTTGCCGATGTGGTAAACATGGCAAATGGTTTTACGAACGACGCAGCAAATCACCGTATAGAAATTTCCAGATTAATAAAAGATACTTCTGATACCTTATCCAATCAATTGGTTAAAATCATTACGCTCAGTTTAGATTCTGCTTTATCATCGAATGATGGTAAATTTTTACTGGAGCCTCTGGATTATATTTATGTACCAAGATTGGTAAATTATCGTTCGATAGGTAATGTCAAAATCCGTGGAGAGGTTTTATTCCCTGGAGATTATGCACAACAAAGACGGGATGAAACCGGTATGGAATTTATAAAAAGAGCTGGTGGTGTAACACCATTAGGTTCGATAGAAAACATACAGGTTTATCGTAATGGTGTACGTGTTGATATGGACCTGACCGGAAAGCGCAAAAGACAAAGTGCAGATGCAACGATTTTAATGCCAGGCGACAGTTTATTTATTCCTAAAAATGAACCATTTGTAGAGGTTATTGGTTCGGTTAATAATCCACAGTTATTACGCTATGCAAATTCTAACTTTAAATATTATGTTGATGCAGCAGGCGGAATAACAGAAAACGCAAGATTAAAAGGCGCATACATTAAATATCCAAATGGCATTAATGCACCCGTTAAAACATTCTTATTTATCAAAAATTACCCAAAAGTAACGGCAGGTAGCCAAATCGTTGTCCCAGAAAAATCAGGAAAAAATAAATTAGGCTTTGCAGAAATTACAACCATTGCCTCGGCACTTACCGGTATTGTGAGTTTAATTGCCATCCTATTTAAATAAGTTTATGCAGTCTGCCGAAAATAAAACAACCTATGCTAACGTAGAAGAAGAATTTTCTTTTTCGAAGATGATGGATGCCCGCAAGAAGGATATTGCATATTTATGGAAGTTTAAAATTAAAATATTAATAATCGGACTAATCGGTGGCGCCTTAGGTTTTCTGGCAGCCTGGTTTTGGCCCGTTACCTACACCGCTAAACTAACTTTTGTAGTAGAAGAGGGTAAATCCAGCGGTGGTGGAATATTATCCTCCCTTGCCGGGCAAATGGGCTTTGATATTGGTGGTTTAACAGGTGGAACAAGTGGAGTTTTGGCTGGAGATAACGTATTGCAGTTATTAACCAGTCAGAAAATGATTAAACAAACCATTTTAACCCCATTAGATACAATAAATAAAAATTATACTATTGCAGATAAATATGCTGATGCCTATAAACTTAAAGAAGATTGGAAAGATTTAAAGGCTAATACTAAAAAGGAAACCATCATGTTTCCGCCAGAAACTAAAACATATACCCGCTTACAAGATAGTTTGCTTCACGACATCATTAGGAGAGTTACAGAGAAAGAGCTTTCGGTAAGCAAACCAGATAAAAAACTGGGCTTTTTTGCGCTTACAACAACCATGAAGAATGAGCAACTTGCAAGTTTAGTATCAACCCGTTTAATAGAAGAAGCCACTCAGTTTTATATTGAAACCAAAACCAAAAGATTAAGAGTAAACGTTAATCGCTTGCAACATAGAGCAGATAGTATTGGTAGATTATTAAACCGTAAAACTTATGCCGCTGCAGGTGCAAATGCGATTATGTTAGATGCAAACCCAGCCTTTGCCACCATTGGTGTGGGTGCAGAACTTCAGGAACGGGATAAAAGAGTTTTACAAACCATCTATTCAGAAATTATTAAAAACTTAGAGGTAAGCAGAACCATGCTCATGCAGGAAACGCCAACTTTCCAGATTGTAGATGAACCGGAAATGCCTTTGAAGAAAAACAAAATGAGCAAGGCTTTGGGTATCGCCGCCGGCGGATTATTATTAGGTGCTTTGTATTGTTTATTTTTGCTTATTAGAAGAAAAAATTAATACTAAATTATTGTTGTCATCCTGAGCCGTCGCCCGTCCCGACCATTCGGGAAAGAATCTTACACAATTCGTCATTGCGAGGGAGTCTTTACAACGAAGCAATCTTGGAGAGAATTGCAGCAAGATTGCCACAGCTCGCTTAAACCCAGCATCGCAATGACGGCATGGGTTACAGCCATCGCTGATTTCCCTTCATTGCGAGGAAATACGGCCTGTCCCGACCATTCGGGAAAGCAATCTCAAAGAGAATTGCCTTTAAAAGATTATCTAAGACTATATCAATTCTTAAGATTAAACCTTTGCCACACAACTTATTTGTCACTCTGAGCGTAGTCGAAGAGCAAAGCGCTGTCACAACTAAAACCTAAAAGCGACACCCAGTTCTCCGTGAAAATTAAACACGGTATTATGCGGTATGTAATACTGACTATCGGTAAAATCCTTCTGCCTCCACTGGTAATTCAAAGATTTAATGCCCTGGATTTTTGCATTAAACAAGAAGTTTTTATAATCCCAATTACCTTCAGCAGCTAATGCAAAATCTACCCAGCTTCTATTACCACCTTTTGCACTTCCGAAACCAGCAAAATCATAAAAATCACGGTTGTGTTCTAATCTATCAAAGGTTAAACCTAATCGTTTTAAACCTTTAACCCAACTAATATCAAAAGACTGCAAATTACCTCCTGATCCACTTCCAGCACCCAAAACTTCTCCATTATTCGTATATCCCTGTTTTACTTCGCCATGATAATAAAAACCATAAGCGTTTCTAAGTAAAAGACCATCAATGGTTTGAGACATCTGTGTGATTTCCGCACCTACCTGAACAAATTCTTCATCGTTATTTTTTAAAGGAATTAACTTTTTAAGTCCAAAAAGATAAGCCCTTGAATGATCTGGCGAACCAATGAAATCTCTGAAATTGTAAGCATTGTCGTTCAATCCATACTCAAAATAAATCTCAGCCTTAGCCTTTGTCATAATCCATCTGGCATATAACGACGTTCGCTGATCTCTGGCCTGACCATCATCGCCACCGCCATTATCAATCCTGTTTTTCTGAAATGGGATGAAGAAAGGGATATAGTCATCCACGCCTTCCAAATCAGGCCCATAAGACATAAAAGTTCTGGTAAATCCTATAAAAAACCCAGGTAACCATTTGGGTTGATAATTTATATTTAAGCCTGCCAGGTATCGCCAATCCTTTCTTGGAGCAGTATATATCACTGAACTATTGCTGAGAATTTTTTCGTCCAATGGTGCAAAACCGGACTGCTCTAAACGACCTCCAAATATCTGCCCTTCAAACGAACCAATTGGTGTTTTAACCGGGCGAACCGTATTTAGCGTCACGTGTTTAAAGCCCTGAGCATTGTTGCTCATCATCAAACTATTTTTAATGCCCGGACCCCACCACAAATTCTCATTAGATAAACCTAGGGAGGCCGGACCAACCGTTAAGCGAATACTACTTTGACCCCAGTTAAATCTGCTGTATGATCCATTACCAAAGCGTTCAGGCGCATCAATTAAATTATAGTTTTGAGTGAGATAAGCTTGTAATTCTGTAATTGCCCTATCATCACCATAACTCTCAAATGGACTGTTTTGTGCATAAACATACTCCGGCCTTAACTGAATACTTAAAGGTCCGAATTTCGCATAAAAACCACCGGAAACCGAAGTCTGGTAACCTTTTGCCGGAATCATGGCCCCATCATTCCAGCCAAAAGGATGATGGGAATTGACCTGTTGCTGCCAGGAAATAGGTAGTATCTGAAAAATACCCTTTCCAATTGCAAAAGAAACGGGGCCTAATGGCTTGTAAGCCCCATCAGAAGCTACAGTATTCAAAGGGTCGAAAACGTCAGTTTGCTTTAAAGCATCGTTAGATAAAGGGCGATTACTGAAAGAAATGGTCGAATCCAGTTTACCTTGAAGTTGTAAACGTCTGTAATACTCTTCTAAAGAATGAGTTCCTACGGGAATTGTTTGCGCAAACAAATTTGTTGAAACAGCCACTAATAGGAAAACAAATATATATAAGTAAATATTTTTCATCTATGATTAACTTAAAAGCGATAGGTGACACCCATCTGCACCTGTAAATTAAAAACATCTTTTCCTGGAACCATATAATCTTCCCCAGGTTTCTGCATTAAAAACCATTGATAATTTAAAGATTGTATGCCTTGAAGTTTTGCATTAAACAGAAAGTTTTTATAGTTCCACTCACCACTTGCCCCAAAACTTAAATCTGTCCAATGTCTTCTAAAATCGAACGAGTCATTAAAAGCATAATAATAAAAATCATTGTTATGTACTAGTCGCTCAACCTGAAAGCCCAATCTTTTAAAACCCTTAACCCAACTCAATTCAACAGACTGGTGATTCGCACCTGGACCGATTCCAGCGCCCAAAACCTGGCCACGATTGGTATAACCATGTCTGATGTTTTTGCTCGTATACCAGCTATCCAGATTCAAAACTTTCGCAATATTCGTCTCCTGCATCTGGGTTATCTCTGCACTTAACATTAAATTTTCACCTGCTCTCGAACCAAATGGAAATAACTTTCTAATGCCAAAAACATAAGCACGCGATACATTGGGTTCCAAAGCCAAATCATTTAAATCCCCTGAATAGTTATTCCGACCGAATTCAAAATAAACTTCAGCTTTTTCCTCTGCCCACAACCACCTCATGAAATAGGAGTTTCTTTGATCCCTTTTGTTAATCGCTTCCGTTGCAGAAGCTTGCTTTTTGGAGGAAAAGAAAGGTAAATAATCACCAAATGAATTTAAACCACTACTGTAATGTTGCGCAGAACGGGTTAAACCTAAAAATAATCCCGGAACCCATTTTGGCTGCCAGGTGATAACCAGACCAGACAAATACCGCCAGTCATTTGGTTTAGCCACAAATAAAGGCTGATTAAAATATTCGCGTTCGGGCTCTAAAACACCATAACCAGAATTTTCTAAACGACCTGCAATAATTTGCCCCTCGAAACTTCCTATCGCACTTTGAATGGGTTTTCGGGTATTTAAGGTTAAATGTTTAAAGCCAGGCGCATTATTACTCATTAAAAGGGAATTGCGCATACCCGGACCCCACCATAAATTTTCGGTAGATAAGCCAAAAGAAAGGGCTTTATAGTTTAAACGAATACTACTTTGTCCCCAATAAGCTTTGGTTAGGCCATCCCCCCCAAATCTAGCCGGTAAATCTATATTATTATAGAAATCATAATACCTCGCTGTAATCACATCGAAATGTTCCTTATCAAAAGTATCGAAACTACCATTAGCGGCAAGCACTAGCTCCGGCTTAAATTGTATGGTTAAAGGCCCGTATTCAGCATAAATACCTGCGGTTAATAAAGTCTGCAGTCCCTTAGCCGGAATCATGGCACCATCATTCCAACCATAGGGATGATGGGAATTATTTTGCAACAATAAACCTATGGGTAAAAGCTGCCATCCAAATTTACCATCTTTAGAAAGCCCTGAGCGTTCAGTATGGAACAGATTAAACCTGGTTTCGCTTGAATCCGGATAATCCATATCCTTAACTTTAAATGCAGACTTTGGTATAATCGGACGAACGGTAAATGAAACGCTCGAATCTAATTTTCCTTCCAGCTGCGCCCTTCTGTAGTAATCTTCTAAAGCTGAAGCACCAACCGGGAGCGACTGACCATAGCCAAAGCCAGCAAACAAACACATTATAATGGTATAGATTAACTTCTTCATAAATTAATAACCTTAATCCGGATATTATCTACCGACCAGCTTTCATCACATTTAGCATCAGCTGCATTCGTTTGAATAAGCTGATCACGGCATTGCATTAAAAGTGTGGACTTAGAATGCTCGATAACCTTCGTAATTCTATATAAGCTGGTACCGCCAATTTTACCGGCTAAATTGCAGACACCCGGCAAATTTGGGTTTGCTGCACCTGTTTTTGGATTGTTATAGGCGTTTGGGTAATCGGCAGGATAAGATTGCGGCGGGCAAAAGCCAGCATTATTGCAATCTTCGTTAGAGAATGTTGCATTTACATAGAGCTGCCCGTCGACCATAAATTTCCAGATATCCGGACCATCCACCCCTGAACTAACCTTATTACCATCCCAGCTATCGTGAATGTATAAGTCGAAACTTACCTCTATTAACTTGTGTGCAGGAAGATTAGACAGATTAAGATCAAAGCCGGAAGCATTATAGCGCCCTAAAACCTTTGTGCCGTTATAGTTTTCAATTGATGCGTTCAAAAGCCCATCAACATTATTTGTTTCGAAGTCGTTGAAATAAACTTCCTGTTCATTTTTCACTTCCTTGGCGCAGGAATTCAGCAAAAGCCCAAGGATTAATATTCCAAATAGTTTTCTCATCATTTCTGCTTAAGGTAACTGATCCAATTCTTCAAAAACTGAATTTTTACTCTTAAACTCAGGCACCAGCTTTTTCATATTAATCACCACCTGGCGGTCGTTATTGCTTTTTGCAGATTGTACTAAAGCCGTGATTTGATCTACAATATCATCAAAAACATATTCCCTAACCTTTCCAATCATAATTTTATTATGGTGTGTAGGCATGGTATTTTCATTATCGTTTAGCAATTCTTCATAAAGCTTTTCTCCCGGACGTAAGCCAGAATATTCAATCTTAACATCCACATTAGGTTCTAAGCCAGCCAAGCGAATCATTTTTTTGGCCAATTCTACAATCTTTACGGATTTACCCATGTCGAAAATAAAAATCTCGCCCCCTTTACCCATACAGCCAGCCTCCAATACCAATCTACAAGCTTCAGGAATCGTCATGAAATAACGGGTAATTTCCGGATGGGTAACCGTTAAAGGGCCACCCTTTTCAATCTGTTGTTTAAACCTTGGGATAACTGATCCATTGGAACCCAAAACATTGCCAAAACGTGTCGTAATGAATTTAGTAATGGGCTTTACCTCCATTTCATTAATATAGCTTAAACCGTTACTGAAAATAAACTTATCCTGACTTAAAGAATTATTTAGCGACTGTACATAAATTTCCGCAATTCTTTTAGAGGCACCCATTACATTGGTTGGGTTAACCGCCTTATCCGTTGAAATCATGACAAACTTTTGTACACCATATTTGACCGACTTATCAGCAATGGTTTTCGTACCTAATACGTTGGCTTTAATCGCTTCGGCCGGATTATCTTCCATCAAGGGCACATGTTTGTACGCCGCGGCGTGATAGACATAGTGTGGCTTATAAGTTTCGAACAAAACATCCATCCTTTGCTCATCCCTAACATCCCCAATAAAAGCATGAAAGTTTTTACTTCGGTTGGTTTCTTCCAACTCCAGATACAATTCATGCAATGCTGATTCAGCCTGATCACATATAATTATTAAACCAACATCAAACTTAGAAAGCTGGCGAACAATCTCACTTCCTATAGAACCCGCTGCCCCGGTAATCAGAATGCGTTTTTTATCAAGCATTTTACCAATGCCTTCAATATCAATATCAATCGATTTGCGGTTCAATAAATCCTCAATATTTAGCTTCTGAATTTGAGCAGGCTGTAATTTTCCGTTAGTCCATACATCCGGAGGCGGAATATTTAATATTTTAATATCATTTTCCAGGCATAAATCAATGATTTGATCCTTACGCTCATCGGGAATAGTATAAGAAGCAAAAATGATTTCATCTAACTCATGCTCTTCAATTAAGCCTTCCAGCTTTTTAGCATCCAGAATTTTAACACCATCAATGGTCTTGCCAACTTTTCGTTCATCATCATCTACAAATGCAACAATATTTTTATTTACGCTGCCATCATGATCGAATGTTCTTTTGGTGGCCAAACCGGCCTCACCAGCACCATAAATAATTACTTTTTTCTTATCAAGCTTCAGGTTTTTTATGTATAAGAAAAAATATTTAATCAAAATACGATAGGTAATTAAGAGTAAAAAGCTCGCTAAACCATTTGTAATCAGAATGGTATGCGAGATGAGCAGTGTATTAAAAAAAGTAATGCCAATCAGATTTAATACGAAAAAAGTGCCATTGCTGATGATAACAGAAAATAAGATTCTGAATGAATCTTGAGCACTGGTATAGCGAATAATACCTGCATAAGTTTTAATATTAAAAAAAACAGCAATATTAATTAGCCCTAAAATCAGGATACTTCTGGCCAGTTCGGGAATATTAACAGAAGTTAAATCTAAGTTTTGCTTCAAGGCATAAGCAAAAACCAAAGAGAAGGTGCAGATGATAATATCTAAAAGAAAAATTATCCAGCGGGGTACAATATTAATCTGAGTAAACAAAATTCAATAGGCTTAAATTCCTGTAAAGATAAATATAATATTAATACGGTTAAGTTTTATATTCCTACATGTTTTTATAAACAAAGAAAACGCAATTTCGTCATCCGGAGCATAGTCTAAGGGCTAAACAGAATGCCATTGCAAAACCTTGATTAGCGCAAACCGCTGAATTTCCAATGGTTCGTAAAGCAAATTTACTTAATTGTCAACCTTGCAAACTACAGCCCAGGCATAATCAAAGTACTAATTCTTTTACCCTGTCATCCAGAGCTTGTCGAAGGACAAACACCTATCTTCCTGTCACCCTGAGCATAGTCAAAGGGCAAACAAAACGCTTATCCTCCTTTCACCTTGAACGGAATCAAAAAATTATACCCCAATCAACCGCTTTTTACCCTCCATCTTAAACCTGATGATTAAGAATAATATAGCAGATAGCAAAACCAGAACAAATGCCATTATATAATTATCTCCTACCCAATAAACAATTAGAAGATTAATGATAAGCTGAACTATAAAATATAATCCGGAAACCAACAGATGAGACCATTTTTTTTCATTAGCCAGATATTGATAAAAATGACTACGATGCGCTGCAAATATATTCTCCTTCCTCAGTAACCGAAAGAAAATCGTAATGACTGCATCCAATCCATACACCAATAAAAGCAAGATATAACTGAAATTACCAGTATTTATAATCAATTGCCCGATTAAAAAAACAATGATGAAAGCAATACTCACACTCCCTACATCTCCGGCAAAGCATTTCGCTTTTTTCCTGAAGTTGAAAAAGTTAAAGACCAATAAGGATAAGCCGACTATTACTAATAAATCTGAAGAGGTAAACAAAACCACCTTTTCGTTAATATAATATAATGTGCCAATCGCTAATAAACTATAAGAACCTGTTATGCCATTAATACCATCCATAAAATTGTAGGCATTAATGGTTCCGATAACAAACACCAATGCCAAAGGAATCCAATACAAACTCAACGCAAATAGATTCCATTGGTAAAACATTAGCAACACGGAAATTAGATGGATGCTTAATCTTATTTTATTATTTAAGGTAATGACATCATCTATAAAACTTATGGTAGCGATGGCGAAAAGACCAATAATGAAAAAAGGGTATTGAAAACCGGATAAAATAAAATAAATAATGCCAGCCAAAGCGAAAATTACGCCCCCACCTCTTAATGTAATACTTTGGTGTGAGCTTCGGGCATTTGGTTTGTCAATAATATTGAAATGATCAGCAACCTTAAAATAAGTAAGTTCTAAAAGAAATAGGCCTGTAAGAATCGAAAAAGCAAGGATTGGCGTCATAATCTTAAAAGGGCGAAGATAGTGTATTCGACTAATTTATTTCTATTGTTTCTTTATTTATATTCATCGCCAAATGCTTCCACCATTTCAGAAGCAACTCTCTTAATTTCCTGCTCATCGGATTTAGGATAAATCAATAGCACTTTTCCATCGTCAACCACAATAAAATTGGATAGACCTTTAATTACCGCGGCTTTACCCCATGGCAATTGAATCAAACAATCCGTTGTCGCTGATAAATTCAAATGCTCACAACTGATGGCATTATTATGGCCGTCTTTTTGTGCAACAGCATGCAGTGAAGCCCATGTGCCCAAATCAGACCAGCCAATATCTGCTGGAATTGTATACACGTTGTCTGCCTTTTCTAAAATGGCATAATCGATGGAGATGTTAGGAGCTGTTGGGTAATTTTCCATGATAAATTCCGCTTCATTATCGGTATTATAAAATTCATGCCCGCTAGCAAATAAGGAAGCGATTTCTGGAGCGTATTTCTCAAAAGCATTTTTAACCGCTTTCGCAGACCAGATAAAAATCCCGGCATTCCAAACGTAATCACCACTTTGCAAATATCCCTGTGCTTTACTAAGCGAAGGCTTCTCCATAAAAGCATGCACTTTTTTGATTCCGGAATCATCATCTAGATTCTTGAAATTTGAAACTTGATACTTGATGTATCCATAACCTGTATCCGGACGAGTAGGGCTGATACCCAAGGTTAATAATGCATCGTTTGATTCAGTAAAAGCCAGGGCTTGCTTAACTTTTGCCAAAAAATCTTCTTCTTTTAATATCAAATGATCAGATGGAGCCACAACTATATTTGCATCCGAATTAGACTTTGCTATTTTATAACTGGCATAAGCGATACATGGTGCAGTATTATTTCTGCTTGGCTCTAACAATATATTTTCGATTAAAACTTCAGGTAATTGTTCTTTTACCAAATCAGCATAGTCTGCATTAGTTAAAATATAAATCTGATTGTTTGGGCAAATTTTTAAAAAACGCTCATAAGTAAGTTGCAATAAAGATTTACCTAAGCCCAAAATATCTATAAACTGTTTGGGAAATTGATTGCGGCTCTTCGGCCAAAAGCGGGAACCCACACCGCCTGCCATGATCAGAACCTGAGTGTTATTACGATTAGCTCCAGTCATTATTTTTGATTTCGCTATACACTTTTTGTATACCCGCTCTCAAAGAGGTTTTCGCCTTCCAGCCCATCATATTGAGCTTTGATACATCCATTAGTTTTCTCGGTGTACCATCTGGTTTACTGATGTCAGTAATAATCTCGCCATCGAAACCTACAATTTCCTTCACCAATTTTGCCAGTTCTAAAATAGACACATCTTCGCCAACACCAATATTCACTAATCCAGGTTCATTATAGTTGTTCATCAAATAAACGCAAGCTTCAGCCAAATCATCGGCATATAAAAATTCTCTTTTAGGTGTACCTGTACCCCAAATGGTTACCGTGCCAGAACCATTTTGTTTAGCCACAATAAACTTGCGCAACATTGCAGGTAGTACATGCGAATTGTTTAAATCATAGTTGTCATTAGGCCCATAAAGATTTGTAGGCATCACTGAAACGAAATTACATCCGTACTGTGCTCGGTAAGCATCACACATTTTTATACCTGCAATTTTGGCGATGGCGTAAGGTTCATTTGTTGGCTCTAACTCACCTGTTAGTAAATATTCTTCCTTTAAGGGCTGAGGAGCCAATTTTGGATAAATACAAGAAGATCCAAGAAACATCAACTTCGAAACCTTATTTAAATAAGCCTGATGAATCACGTTATTTTGTATCATCAGGTTTTCATATAAAAAATCTGCACGATAGGTATTATTTGCGACAATACCACCAACTTTTGCCGCTGCTAAAAACACATATTCTGGTTTTTCGATATTGAAGAATTGAGCTACTGCTGAGGCATCACGCAAATCTAATTCTTTGGAAGTTCTTGTAACAAGATTATCAAAACCCTGAGCTTCCAAATTTCTTAGAATAGCGGAACCTACCATGCCACGGTGGCCAGCTATATATACTTTACTATTTTTATTCATTACTTCGTAATTACAAGAGACTGTGACTAAGCCATCTCCTTCCTATTTTTATTCGAATTGATTTTTTACGCTGTAACCGGCAGCTTTTAACAATAATTCTTTCTTAAAATGCTCCACATCTGATGTCATCATATCTTCAACCAATCCGGCTAAATCATATTGTGGCTTCCAGCCTAGCTTGGTTTTAGATTTTGTTGGGTCACCAATTAATAAATCTACTTCTGTGGGCCTAAAATATTTAGGATCAACTGCAACCACTTCTTTGCCTATCTCTAATTGGTAATCTAGATTACTACACGATGCAACATAAGCTTTCTCCTCCACGCCCTCCCCTCTAAACTCCAATCCTATCCCCACTTGTTTAAAGGACATTTTCACAAAATCTCTAACAGAAGTGGTTACACCTGTCGCAATAACATAATCCTCTGGCGTTTCTTGTTGTAAAATCAACCACATCGCTTCTACATAATCTTTTGCGTGGCCCCAATCACGTAAAGCATCTAAGTTCCCAAGAAATAATTTATCCTGTAAACCCAAGGCAATTTTGGCTGTTGCTCTGGTAATCTTACGGGTAACAAAGGTTTCGCCTCTTAGTGGGCTTTCATGATTAAATAAAATACCATTACAAGCGAACATATTATAAGCTTCACGGTAATTTTTAGTAATCCAGAAGCCATAAATCTTCGCAACACCATAAGGGGAACGTGGATAAAATGGAGAGTTTTCGTCATAGAAACCTTTCTCATTTTTATTCTCAGGCATACCGCCAAATAACTCAGAGGTAGACGCCTGGTAAACTCTGGTTTTCTTTTCTAAACCAAGAATCCTTACCGCTTCCAGTATTCTCAAAGTACCAATACCATCAACATTAGCTACATATTCAGGCGAATCGAATGAAACTTTCACATGACTCATTGCACCCAAATTATAGATTTCATCAGGTTGAATTTCCTGAACAATTCGAATCAGATTAGTTGAATCCGTTAAATCGCCATAGTGCAATTTAAAACGGACATTGCTTTCATGCGGGTCCTGATATAAATGATCGATACGATCCGTATTAAAGAGAGAACTACGGCGTTTGATGCCGTGAACTTCGTATCCTTTTTTTAATAATAAATCTGCCAGATAGGCCCCATCTTGGCCAGTTATTCCTGTTATTAATGCTATTTTCATAAAGTATTCTTCAAGCTATTTTTTAACCGCTAAACGAATCTGCGGTTTTTAATAAACCATTTCGTGTGGTAATTGGTAAAGGTAAGTTGATCGCCTCCTTTATTTTTTTATTGCTAACTATATAATTCTCTGTTAACTTATTTAACCTGTCAGTATTTAATGGTAGTTTAAGTAGATCCCCAAATTTAGCTAAAATACGTATAAAACTAGTAGGAATTGCCCATAATCTAGAGGGCTTTTTCAAAGAATTTGCTAAAATCTCAACAACTTCATTTGTTGATAATGCTTCATCATCAGCAACATTGTAAACTCCAGATGGAATATCTTTATTCAACAAGTTAGCAATTACAAAACATAAATTCTCCACGCTCAGAAAAGAACGTTTATTGTCAAATGCAGCTAGTGGATATGGTATGCCTTTTTGTACAAATTTATGTAATAAGTTAAGATTTCCTTTATTCCCTGGCCCATGAATCATACAAGGACGTAGGATATAAAATAATTTCCCCGCTTTCAAAGGCTGTTCCTGAATATATTGTTCAGCCAATAATTTGGATTTACCGTAATGAGTTTGAGGATTTGGCCTATTTTCCTCCGTTAATACACCATCAACCATATCCGCCGCAGCTTTTACCGAACTGATGAAGATAAATTTTTTAGCATCAGATTTTAGAAAAGCATCATAAAGCTTTTTGGTCAACTCAAAATTAACCTGGTAGTATTCGTCGGCACTGGAGGTCTTTTTTAGATCGTGGGCTTTACCTGCTAAATGAACAATACACTCGAAACCGTTGAAGTCAATGTCACCTTCAAAATCATTTCGGGCAATCGTTTTAGCCGATATATTGTTTGCTTTCAGAAATGGGAGAAGATTTTGCCCTACGAAACCTGTACTACCAGTTATTAATATATCCATTATCTAAACTGTTTTAAGGCGTTTGAATTGATTTCGCCACGCTCTTTGTCGAACAACCATCCCCATTTGTTAAAGTAAGAAAATGCTGAGTTTAAGAAAATCTTAAATAATTTAGCACTCTTGTTTGCACCAGATTCATAACCATGGTACACTGATACAGTTGGAAAATAAACTGTTTTGTATCTAGCATGCATACGTCTTGATAAATCCCAGTCCTCAAAATACATAAAGAACCGGTCATCATACATACCGACCTCTTTAATCGCTGCTAAATTTAGCAAAGTAAAGCAGCCAGACAAAACAGGAGCATTGTAGATCCGGTCAGTTGGAACAAATCTAAGTTCATACTTATTAATAAAATTTGAATAAAAGATTCGTGGCGCACCAAGTTTTCGCCACACAATGCTCATCGGTGTCGGTAGCAGTTTTGGCAAATTTTGGAGCGAACCATTTTCATTCAAAACCTTTGGCATCATCATACCAATGGACTGGTCATTTCCCATAAAATCTATCATGGTTTCAACGACATTATCATCAAAATGAATATCTGGATTTATTATAAAATGAAATTGATTACCTTTCGATATGGACATCTCAATTGCAACATTGTGAGAACTTCCAAAACCTGGATTATGAGGATTATGGATATACACGATTCTTTCCCCAATATCTTTCAAATTCTTTAACCTATCGTCGGGTGAATTATCAATTAGGTAAAGAGACGTATAACTGCTCCGCTGTATGAAACTTAGAATTGCTTTCTTTACTTCATTATACTCATTTTTAAATAAAACGATACTGCCAGAAAAATGTCTATTCACCATCTCTAGGGTTTTCTATTTCACTGGTATATTCACATAAAGACACCCAATTTGCTAAAAGAAAATTACAACCTGGTTTCGGTGGTTGATCTATATTTATTTCCATTATTATACTTTTTTAACTGGTTCCCAATTATTCGTTTCGAAGTTAAATATTTTTATGACTTTTGCCGGAATTCCAACAGCAATCGAATAAGGGGGTATATCTTTACTTACAACAGATAATGCACCGATTATGCTGCCTTCGCCGATAGTAACCCCAGGCAAAATGCAACATGATTCTCCAATCCAAACTTTATCAGCAATTACTACAGGTTTAGGTATTGGTTTTCTATCCATAGGGTTACTCAAAGGAGAGTCACTAAATTCTAGATTATAACTTCCGTGGTTATGATCAGATATATATATTTTACTTGCCATTAATACATTATCACCTATAGTGACAGAACTTACTGCTCCTATATGGACATAGTCATTAATTTGAACATTACTACCAATTTTAATACAGTACTTCCCGTCTTCAAGAATAGGTAAAGCTTCGATCCGACAACCAAAGCCTGTCGTAAATCCTTTGCCTAACTTAATGTATTTGCGATTTCTTATATCAAAAGGCAGGCGGATCAATCTTGCTCCAGGATACCAAATCCTAGTAAATATCACTGCACGTATTAACTTTATGCATCCCCAAAAACCGTATCTTTTCCACATATTATCGAGATTTAACAATTATAACCCTTCTAAAGTATTTAAGTATGGAGAACACTGTCAACAAACTATATTCAAAATAATTAATAATCTTCAGATTTAGAGCTAGTTTTATGTTTCTGAGTTCACCACGCTCCATTTCTTTTAAATTACTTGATAAGCCTGAATGGCCAAAGTGCGCTTTTCCTCCGCCGGTGATCACCAAACTTTCATTCAAAAGATAACAATTGAACTTTTGTGCTATTCTAATGAAATAATTCCCTTCTTCAGCATATTTTTGACTCTCATCGAAGTATCCAATATCACCAACAATTTGCCTTCTAAAAAGGATTGTTGGAACGACGAAAATAAACTTCACAAGCAACAATCTGGCCGAAATTTTTTCCAACATCCCAAGTTTTTTCCAAAGAATTGAACTGAAATGTTCACCATTTCGATTAGTACCTAGAAAGTCAATCGATGGATTATTGTCTATTATCTCAAATTGCCGCTCCAATTTGTTAGGCAACCACTCATCATCACTATCTAACAATGCTATCCAAGGAGCTGAAGACTTAGATATACCTAGATTCCTTGCGGTGGAAACTCCTCCATTTGCTTTCTTAATGAGTTGAATTTCTAATGAGTCATTTGATCGAATATACTCTTGTACGAGAACGGCGGACGAATCAGTACTGCCATCATCAACTATAATAATCTCATAATCTGTAACCGTTTGATTTTTCACCGAATCTAATGTTCTAATAATCGTATTCTCGGAATTATACATTGGTATAACCACAGAAACGCGTACCCTGGTATTGTTCATAATAAATTTATATATTCCAAGCATCGGTCTTTTAGATAAAAGTACCTATGTCGGAAATGTCTGACTATCTTAATTTTAAACTCATTAACTGAATGATGAATGTATTTCCACTTTATCTTTTTGCCGATCGGATTTCATAGATATTTTAGATAAATTGAATTAATTTACGTGATTTGACACCAACCTTTTTATCATCTCTCATTCCAAAAGAATTTGTAAGGTATCATTGGTGATTCAACACCCTCAACTTGTACAGACAGATTCTTTGTTAATAACAAAAAACTAAATATCCCATATATATACAGTATGAGCATAAACTTATTCTGAAATTTTAACATGCCGAAATTTTCTTTGATAAAAACTAAAAGACCAAACAAAAATAAAGTCTGTAGTCTCAGTCCGGCATAAGACATCTTTGCGATGCCAAAAGACAATAGTTCTAAACAAAGCAAAATATGTAAAATTTTGAAGTTATCCTTATTGGAAAAAATTATGAAACTAAAATAAATAACAAAGAAAGACAATAACGGTAGCAATCCAGATGTGATTCCAGGAGAGGCTATATCCTTGTAGGCATCTTGTTTATCGTATAAATATATCAACAGCATAGGCGCAGCGGTAATTATACCTGCTAGCGTAATGATCATCATCAAAGCAATATAAATAGCGTATTTCTTGCTAACACCCACAAAGATGAATGGGATGATAAGTAAAAAAGAAGAATATTGAGTAAGTATTGCTAATAATGAGAATACAATTGCCCCTAGATATTTTTTTTTATAGATATTTTCAATTGCTATAACAGCCAACGCAAACCCTAAGCCGTATCTAAGCCCATTCATTGTCATATCCACGAAGTATATTGGAAAAATGACCCAACAAAAAAGAAGAAATTGTTGCTTATTTCTAGAGAACGAAATACAGAGTAACAGGATCGTCAACAGGCTTACAAGGGCAATACTCCCCCTGTCAGTTAGACCAAACAAATCAATAACCTTAAGCAAGAAATGGAAGCCAGGCTCGTAATGTTGATAATTATTCGACCCTTGACGCAAATCATTGAAATATCCTATATAGTTTAATGTATCTGCTCCTACATCTCCGCGTAACACAGCAACAAGCGTTGCCGGCAATAGCAAGAGAAAAAGAAGAACACCTTTGGGTATATCTTCCATCCTTACCTTGTATAAAACAGACGAAAGTGTCAGTACAAAGAGATATGGAATTACATAAAATATCATTTACCTAGTCCGCTATAAATGTTAATCGCTTCCTGTATATCAATTACCCGATTGTTTACTATATATTTTTTCGATTTAAATTTTGCTTTTAAGGTATGGGCAAACTTCTTTAAAACAATTTTGGAGAAAGCTAAACTCAGCCCTGCATACAAAGCGATATTTGAGATTTGATTACATTTCCTTGTAATGCCCGATTCTTTTTTGATTACATGCGGAATGAACTTATAATTATTAACCCAGCCTTGAGCCATAAGCTGATACATGTTAAATAATTGAAGATATTTTACTTCGCCCAACTCCTCTAAGGCTTTTAAGCCTGATTCTGCCCAAATGGTATTTACGCTATAATATTTAGGTACCTTAACATTCCATACATAATTAGGGCGATTTTGCAAATGTGGTATATTATCAACGGTACCGGAATGTTTACCTGAAAAATTATCTGCAGTGGTACTCGTTGCGCAAACGCCAGCAATAGATATAGGTTCGTTAATAATGTAATGATTCCTGGCAATGCATGATACTGCTATACAAGAGTAGGTATCTGGACTCAACCCCCCGTAATAGTGACCCGTTTTTGCCTTAATTTTATCCAAAACATCTTTTTTAACGATACCATGATATGTTTTTGGCAAAGGATATAGCAAATAATGCTGTATTCCGTTTTTAAGCAATTTAACTAAATTTTTTTTGACATTAACAGCCTCTTTTTCTGAGGTACCAACAGGTATTGTTAAATGTCCGTTTGGATAGATATCTCTGGAGTTTGGCCAATAATAAACTACGCTCTCATTTGAGCAGATAGAATCTGCATCATTTTCTTTGGCCCAAAGTGCAACATCTACAGCATTTGGCAATATCGAGTCATCATCTCCAATCATCAAAACATATTCACCAGAGGTTAATTCAACCGCCCGGTTAAAATTTTCAATCGATGATACACCTCCACCGTCATATCTATATTTAACCTGAGTAGAATTGAGATTTTCTACATATTGTTTAACTAAGGTGGTAGCGCTGTTATCCGCAATCGTAATTTCTATCCGCTTGTCCCTATAGTCTAAAATACTTTGAATTGCTGCAATACAGTATTGCTCTCTATTTTTAGTGGCGATGGCTACACTCAATAATGGTTTCATCAATTTACTATTTTAGTTTTGTTGTATAACAAGCGTGGTGATGTTGTCGATATCCAGGTTTGTAAGCATATACCCTTTATTTTTGCTATGATACGATAGCATTGCGCCCTTTAATATTTTTCTAGTATTTCTTTTAAACTTGTTATTCTCCTGTTCATATACACCTTTTCCAAAAATTTCTTGCTACTAATCAAATAGTCGCCCGTTTGATCTCTTAGGTGATTTGTTAGCGTCTCTTCAAATATTTCGTACGAACTCATGGATTCAGATATTGAGGATAAATCAAATGATCTAGTCTCCTCATTCTCTGGATATCTGGCCACAATGCGGCATCCATTTACAATAAATTCGAAAAGGCTGGGTGTTACATGGTTAATAAACTTTGAATCTTTCTCATCAGTACCTGGTGTAGAGTAAAATGCAATTTTGGAACTTCTTAATAAATTTATGTACTCAGAGCGGCTAGAATACTCACCTAAAACCCCATCTAAATTAGAAACATAAACATTATTTCTATACATATTATTACCTGCCCAGGTTCTAAATACATAATTAAAATTTGGATGTGATGAAGCATAACGTTCGGCATACTCCTCCAAAACTCTATTTTTCCTTACAAAAATGGCATCATACTTTTTACTCTGGTAATCAGTAAATAGCTGATATTTATCAGAGAGACCTAGTGGTAAATGAACAATATTTAACGGGCAGTTGGCTTCCTTTAATATATTATATGCGTTTAAACTTGAAACTAAAATAAGTTTACAGTTTTCATAAACCTTGTTGAAGTTATTGATGTCAACATTTTTATCAAAATCGATTAAATACGGTATTTTATCTGAGAACACCTTGAATCCAAATTCTTTTACTGGATAAAGGTGATAGATTAGGGTATAAGCATGAGGTTTAAACGAGTTATTGACCTGCTGAAACAGGTTGGAAAGACCGATCTTACTAGCCATCCTATAACCCATACTAGTCAATCTGGCAAAAACCTTGGTGGATGAGTGTATTGGAATCTTTAATTCTTCTGCGATACAATCTTCCCATTCGTAGATCAGATCTGAGTAAACCTCGCTATTACTCTTGCGTGTTGAATAAATATTTTTTATTTGCATAGCTTATTAAGCAGGAAAATTAGATGGTTTTTTTGAAATTTTACTCTTTACCGTTGATACAACCTCCAGAATCATTGTGTTCTTTAAGACAAAGACCTGTAAGATTAGAAAGTATAGGGCACAAAAACATACAGCAGAAAGCAATACGAAAATTGGTATCGAAAATATCACCCTGGAAAGTATTACAAACCCAAAGAATGGCATACATAATACTGTTAATAATATAATTTGTTGGAATGGAATTTTTACCTCGATACTTTTACGTACATACAAATAACAACTTACCAGTACCACCAACTCTGCAAGCAAATTAGAAATGGCTGCCCCGTTTTCTTGAAAGACCGGAATAAGGGTGATGTTAAGAATTAAGCTTACTACGGTACCCATAATGACTGCGTTTAAAAGCTGTTTATCCTTGCCCATAGGGATTAAGAGTTGTGTGCTAAAATTGGTAGTCATACCAATTACCAAAATAATTGGGCACATGATGCGTAGCGTTGTAATGGATGAGGAAAAAGCCTTACCGGAGAATAAAGTAATGATTTCTGGTGCCAACAAATACAAACCTACCATAATGGGAACGCCTAGAAGAATAACAAACTGCAGCGTTTTACTAATAAGTCTATTGATCTCGGTATGATTTTCATTTTTAAATTCAACGGAAATTCTGGGCAGCATTACAGGCACCAGAACCATAATTAAAGACAACGGTATTTTGTTAATTCTAGACGCAACAGTATAAAACCCTACACTGGCGTCGCCAGCTATAAACCCCAGAATAGTGGTATCAAGTAAATTATATATACTGGTAAAAACCATTACGGAAAATAGTAACAGTAAAGGTTTGATGTGTGTTCTGATATCTAATTTGGATGATAAAACCTTAAAATCAATAAACTTTAGGATGTATTTAGTATTAATTACAGTATTTAAAAGGCTGATCAATATTGGAATACAAAAATAAATCAATGTGTCTTCTTTGGTTTTAATCAGTATGAAGGTGATAATCACCGAAACAACCTGAAAAAAAACTGTTCGTATGGTGATGTATTTAAAGTCTTCTAAAGCATAAAAAAAGTAATTTAAGTCAAATATTCCGATGATGATAGTGCTAATACCCAGCAGATAATAAATTAAGCTATCATGAAACTTACCAATAGTAAAAATTAATAGGAGGTAGATTAGAATACCTACGATGGTGCAACCAACTTTAATTGATAGTAGTTCAAATAAGATCTTGCTCCTTGCTACTAGCGATTCTTTTACTTTTGCAACTTCCCTAATGCCATATAATGGAATACCTAATGAAGTTAAAATTACAAAATACTGAATAAAGGAATTCGCAAAATTAACATGACCAATCCCTTCTGGAGCTAGAATTCTCGTAACGTAAGGGAAAGTTATCAAGGGCAATACCAGACCAGATCCTGTAAGCAGAATATTATAGAAAGCGTTTGTTTTTAATTTTACCATCATTTCAACTAAAGGATAACCCTGCCCTAACCAAACTAAAAATTAAGCGCTTTCAATTCCATCGCAGACTCTATACATTTATCCATATTGTGATATTCCCATTCAGCAAATCGTCCCAGCAAAAAGATGCCATAGGGTTTCAGTAATTTTTTCAATAGTGATATTTTGTCTCTGGTTTCCCCATCTTGTATTATGTACGAATTTGGTTCGTAATTAAATGCAAGGGGTGATAAGTTGCCAGGTAGTAATGCCAATTCTTCAACCATATCATTCTGATCTTGTTTGCCAGAAAATTCGACAACACAAGTTTTACGGGATGTTCCTCCGTTGTTTGAATCACTGAAATTACCAGTGTAAATTATACGGTGTGCCTTAAACTTCTCTTCCGGTAAATATAACCAGGAAACATCATTCGCATCCGTTTCACAAAGAACGTTTGAAGTGCCATTGGAAAGCAGGTTCGATACTTCTTTCATTGCATGCTGTAATTCTGAATCATCAATTTTAACTATTGTATGTAGCTTTCTTACATCGCCACAGTAAATGATAGAATCAACCACCTTATCTCCCTTGTTAACAGACAATTGTTGCTCCTTTAAGTATTCTATCGATTGTACATCGTAAGATCTGTTTATAGCTAACCCTTCAGCTAGCCTATCAACAATAAACTGAGATCCATCTTTGCATGGGTAATAAAAAGTAGCATGAACCATTGTAGATTCTTCTTTTTTAATGACGTTACTAAATATCACTTCTCTTAACTTAGGCATTGGTAACTTCCCATCAAGCCACACAAGAGGAACCTTTGATAAATCAGTATTCCATAATTTTGTATTGTAAGGGCCAAAATAAGTGTTATATAGCGCTTCGCCAAAGTTGCCAATTAGAAAATCTTTAAAGTTTTCATAGTCACTTACATCCTTTACCTTTTCCGATAACTTATCAAGCAACTCATTCAATATAGTTGTTAATTGCTGCTCGGGGAGCTGGTATAAGTAATTCTCGATTGGATAACCAATTAAGGTATCATTCATCAATATCTTGGCATTTCGATTTGCTTTAATAAATTCATTTTCGATATCGAAATGCTTCCAAAACCAATCTAAAACAATTGTATTGCGACTATTAAAAACATGACCGCCAACGAGATGGAATAAATTGCCATCAATCCTTTTGCATTTTATTAAACCGCCATGCAATTCGTTACGTTCCAAAATCTCAACTTCGTTATCTTCTGCCAGCATTCTGGAAATACTTAAGCCAGAAATACCTGAACCAATTACTACTACTTTCTTCATTGTTGATTTATTTGTTTTTAGATGAAAACCACATTATTACTGCCTTTTAGAAATTTCGACCACTATACTCAAAACTGTTAACCTTAAGTTTGTGGTTATAAATCATATAATTTATACCGTCCGCGATGGGAGATAAGATTTCTTTCTTTTTAACCAAGGACCATCCAAATTTTTGATAGTAAGCAATAAGATGATCTTTACATAGTAAAATTCCTTTCCAATTATGCTCGAAAAGGGATATATTTATTGAATCCATCAATATGTTCCCATACCCTTGACCGCTCTCTCTTGTGCAAACGTTGCCAATTCCTTTAAAAACTGTAAGTTCTCCGTTAATAGATGCAAAGGTATTTATCAGATTTGAATAGGCAACCAATTGCTGATCCTTGCTGACCAATAAGTGATAGTCATTAGCCTCAATATTTTTTTGCATCCAGCTTTTATGTTCCTCTAAAGGATAATTCCATCTAATGGCTTTAAGTTTACATATCTCCTCAAGTTGAATTTCGGAGATATCCCTGTGTTTTGAAAGTATTAGCTCCTCAACCATAACTATATATGTACCCACCATCCGCAAGGTAAAGCCAAAAACTTATTCATAAATTCATTTACACCTTTCAACTCCTCATTATTTTTGAATACGGAGTAAAGATTGTTATTGATATGAACTCCGGTTGCATACCAACCTTCATTTCTGAATTTCGCTAGCATATCTGCCTTATGTTCGCAAAGAATGCCAAAAACCCAGTAATTCGGTTTTGTCTGAGGTGTTAATTTAACGCAGGAAACATCTTGCATCTCTGCTATCTTCTCATACCACTTTTCAGCATTGCCCCGTTGCTTACTTAAGAGCGAAGGGATTTGATTCATTTGCATGTAGCCGATATATGAAGTTAATTCACTCATTAATGCACCGTACCCTTCTACTTCAATATCACAACTATCGCTGATTTCGCCTAATTGATTTCTGAATTTCGATCTGTCGATACCATAGTCTCTAATCTTTTGAGCCTTTTTAAACAATTCTTCATTATTAAAAGATATGGCTGCCCCATCAATTGTATTTGGTAATCTTACGGTTTGAAAGGAAAATACAGACATATCTGATAATAGGTTTCCAGTTTTTAAACCGTTATATTCAGAACCAAATGCTTCAATACAGTCATCAACCACATATAAACCGTGCTGTTTGGCGATGTTGCTGATCTCCGTAATATTACCCAAGAAACCACAAAAATGATTGTGAAAAATAGCCTTAGTTTTGCTCGTAATCCGTTTTAAAACATCTTCCGGACACATACTTCCAGTTAAGGGGTCAACATCTGCCCAGATAACATTTAAGTTTTTGACCACGAATGGCTGGTTAGATGCTAAGCAACTTACCGGCGAAGCAATAATTTCATCACCAGGTTTTAAATCGAGTATAGACAACGCCATTAGCATGGCGTGATTATAAGAGCTTACCGTTACAATTTTGTCGTTATCGATATACTCAGAAAGTTGTTGTTCGAATAATTTTCCATATTTCCCATAGGCTAAATTTCCAGAATATAAAATTTCTTGAATTTCTGGCATGATACCTTCGGGCATGTATGGCTTGAAGACTGGAATCATTACCAACCGGATTTAATTAAAGAAATCATTTTATCACAATCTGTTTTATTTACCCACCAACCACATGGAAGGTGAACCATTTTGCTGTAAAATTGATCAAGATTAGGTAAATTTGCCGGGTAATCGTTTAAAAAGGTATGCAAATCATTTCTTTTATGAAGTTCTGAGGCCATAATCCCATTATCCGCCATCATTTTAATAAACGAATCTCGGTTATCAACCTTGATGGTATAAAGCCAATACGAAGCCTCCGTGTTTGGATAATATTGAATTAATTCGACACCTTTAACATCCTTTAATTGCTCATCCAGGTATTTGCCATTAGCAATATATGTTTGCACCAGGTCTTCGATGCTTTCCAGCTGAACTAATCCAATAGCTGCATTAACATTGTTCATATGATACTTGAAGCCTTGTATGGTAATGTTATTATCCATCCGGCTAAGTTTTTTATCTAAACCGAACCAACGGATAAGTTTACCCTTCTCGTACATTTCTTTGTCCTGTATTTGCAAAGCCCCGCCATCTATGGTGGTTAAATGTTTAATTGCCTGAAAGGAATATACTGTAAAAGGAAAGTGGTTACCAGTTCTTTTACCCTTAAATGTTGCACCCAGTGCGTGAGCAGCATCTTCAATTACAGGTATGTTATACTTAAGAGAAATTGCCTGAATCTTTTCGACATCCACCGAAATTCCGGCGTAGTCAACAACAATAATAGCCTTTGTTTTAGAATTAATGGCCCCTTCAATAGCTTCAGCTGAAATATTTCCGGTCTCCAAATCAACATCCGCCCACCTCACATTTGCGCCAACCATCTTAATCGCTACATTCGTTGGCTCGGCAGTTAGTGCCGTGCTAATGACTTCATCTCCTGCCGTAACACCAGCCAAAATTAAGGCAATATGCAGTGCGGCAGTACCAGAATTGAGTGAAAGTGTATGGCCGGAACCAATGTATTCTTCAAATTTTCGCTCAAATTGCTCAACAATTTCCCCTTGAGCAACATAACCGCTATATAAAACTTCTTCAAGCTTGGGAATCAAAATTTCCCTTGGCGGAATCGCTGTTTGTACTAATGGTAACATGCAAATTAATTTTGATGTGAAGCTAATTCTTCCTTAACGTAATCTAATGTCAATAGCAGTTTCTTCAACTCCTCAACATCCAGCCTTAAGGTGTTATCAGAGTTGTATTCGTCGTTAATTAACTTAGGGCCATCTTCCTGTATGTATTTCGTATAATTTAAATCTCTAAAATCTGCAGGCACCCGATAAAATTTACCTAAATCTTCTGCTTTAGACATTTCTTCCTTGGAGCAAAGTGTTTCATACATCTTTTCTGCATGTCTTTCTCCAATAATTTGAATTTCATTGCTTGCATTAAATAATTCTTTTAATGCCTGAGCAAGCACGTGAATCGTAGCGCCTGGAGATTTTTGCACAAAGATGTCTCCTGGATTTCCATTGGTGAAAGCGAACATCACCAATTCTACAGAATCATCTAATGACATCATAAAGCGAGTCATATCAGGATTTGTGATTGTTAATGGTTTGCCTTCTTTGATTTGTTTGATAAACAATGGAATAATTGAGCCCCGAGAACACATCACATTTCCATAACGAGTGGCGGTGAAGACAGCATTGTTATTTTTTACCCTCAGATCACGGGCTTTAGCAATTGTCATCTTTTCCATCATCGCCTTTGATATACCCATAGAATTAATTGGATATACAGCTTTATCTGTACTTAAAACAACAACACGCTGAACTTTATTTTTAGCGGCAGCCTCGAGTACATTTTCTGCACCTAAAATATTTGTCTGAACAGCTTGCATTGGATAAAATTCGCAGGAAGGAACTTGTTTTAATGCAGCAGCGTGGAAAACAAAATCAACACCGTTCATTGCATTGTTAATACTATTAAAATCCCGAATGTCGCCAATAACAAAGTTTAGTTTATCATTTTTATATTCGATTCTCATGTCTTCCTGCTTTTTCTCATCACGAGAAAAAATTCTAATTTCTTTTAAGTCAGAATTTAGGAATCCCTTTAACATGGCATTTCCAAATGATCCTGTTCCACCCGTAATAAGAAGTGTTTTATCTTTGTACATATTTTTATTCTAAAATTCTTTTGAATATATATTTTGTTGTTAATGCGAGGCCTATTAAAAAACCAAATAGCACGCCACCTATAACTGTTCCTTTAACCTTACCGAGCCTAACTATTTTGAGGGGATAAACAGGCTGATCGATAACTTGTATCAATGGAGTTTCTCTTAGCAAAGACATTTTAGTCAACTCTAAATTTTTGACCATCTCAGCGAGTATAGTTTTATTTGTCTCTGCAGAAAACTGCGACCTTTGTGCTGGGGCAGCTCTCTGAATCTGTCTTGTCGGATTTAAATTAGGTGTGGCATCTGCCACTGCAATTGCTGAATATATTGCTCCATTCATAACAGCTCTTACCGAATCAGTTTTATGCTGTAGAATTCGTACGTTTTGTAATGTCTTTTTTGTCTTAGTATTAACATAAAATTCGTTTACATTTCTAACCAGCTGATCGTCGAACGCTTTTGCAAATATTTCATCTTTGGCTCTGACATCAACTTGAATAGTACTCAATTTTTTATCTGGTTTTGCAACGAATAAGTATTCACGATTTAAATTTGTGACAATGGCCCCTAATATACTATCCCGTAAACGGTTGGGTTTAAGGCTGGGGAAACCATCTTGCATGCTATCTGCTTGAAAGTTCAGCTTTAAAAGCTGTGGTTTATCAGCCCATTTTTCCCTCAGGGAGTTGAACGCTATAAAACGATCGATTAACAACTGATCTTTTCCGTTGATTTGAACTGTAGAGAGCAATGTCTTCTCGAGCATCGCTCTCGATTTATATAAGCTCAAAATGTTCTCTCCTTGAAAAATTCCTCCACCAGAACCCCCTAAATCTACACCAGCCATGGATGCTAAACCGGCTAAATTTCCTAAGCCTCCACCTCCTTTTTCATCCTCCAGCACAAATGTAGTAGTAGCAGTATACTTTGGTGTTTCAGAAGTTGCGTAGAAAAACCCTATGGCACTGCCAATTAAAATAGATGTTATAATAATTATCCATTTAGAAAGCAAATAACGCCACCATAGCTGCCCTTTGATGATTAACTCTTTTAAAGAAATTTCATCGTTTTCTATACTTTTAGATTGTTGACTTTCAGTTGTCATTGTGTCTTTTTTCGTTGCCATTTATCATTAGCGCCTCAAGGATTGCTTGTATTTACCTTCATGCTCAAAAGCTTTAATCTCGTTAAACCCACCACAAACGTCACTAAGTGAAGTAAATTACTTAAAATTAAATATTAGAAAGGTAAGTTATCTTAACAGACTCACAATAATTGCCCCTAAAGAAGCCAGACCCGTCCCGATTCCAATCCAGGCAGCTGGGGTCAATCGTTCTCGTTCAGCACGCTTAGGGACCAAAATCTCAGCGCCCGGCCTCACCTTAGGATAGTTATTAAAAAACAAGAAACTTCTGGCACCTTCGACGGAACCATTTGCGTATTTTACGTAAGCTCTGGCCTTTAAAGCATTAGCAGTAAATCCACCGGCTCCATTCACATATCCTTTGAAACCTTTTCCTTTTCTAAAAACAATGTTATTGGGATTTAGCACTTCTCCACTCACCCTGACTGTTTGCAATTGTTTAGGAATTTTAATAACATCCCCGTCTTCAAGTAGCAGATCATTTCTTTTTCCAGCATACTTTAATATCTTGGTTAAATCGATCCCGACCATGTCTGAGGTAATAATCTGCGCTTGCCTGCTAAAATTGCTTGTATCGGCGCCGGATTGAGTAACTCTTTTTAAATTTATAATCCTAGCCTGCTCTTCTTTCTTTCGCTCTTTCAATGCCTCATCGTTATTGCTCGCAGCCGCTTTATCATTCTTAAAAGTGGTTGTATCTACCCCTGGTCTTCTCAAAGAAGCGCCATCTGTATATGCCATCGCAGTCAATCCACCTGCACGCCTAATTAAATCAGAAATTCTTTCGTTTTTATTTTTTATTGTGTAAGTACCTGGGAACAACACTTCGCCTTCAATTTTCACCTGTTTTTGTACCACATAGCCTTCTGCACTTCTTACAGAGACAATATCAAAAGGCTGGAGTATAAAGGTAGTATCAGACAATAATTTTAAATTTTTATCAATGTTGATGGTAAAAACATCAGCTGTACTTGCTGCAACGGATTGAACATTACTATTGCCAACGCGTCTTGAAATTTCAATACGATTTGGGGAGGCACCTTCCTTAAACCCACCTGCCATTTGTATCGCATCTTCAATACTCATATTTTCTGCGTAACGGAATTGATCAGGCTGCCTCACTTCACCTTGCACCGTAACCTTGTATTCATCCCTTAAATCAAAAATCGAAGAAATGGTAATCCTATCTTCTCTTTTTAATAGAATATCTGGCTGAGTACCATTCATGATGGCTGCCACATCAAAAGGCTCCAGTCCTAGGGTATTATCGGGATTTAAACGGCTGATGTAACCGCGGTTCATAAAAGCATCTTCTTTTAAGCCGTCTGCTTTTTGAATCAATTGCTTCAAGGTCATGCCTTTTTCCAATTCAAAATATCCAGGCCTGAATACTGCACCAGAAATTTCTACCCTATTTTCAAATCTATCTAAGATAGGTTCAACAAAAAACTTATCGCCATTTTTAGGAATGTATGTGCCGAAATCAGCTGCAAAAATATCGGTGATTTTTCTTTCTCTTGAAGTGTTCTGGAAAACCTTAACCGCTGATTGATAGGCGATGTTCGAAAAGCCACCCGCAAAATCCAAAACATCCTGAAAACTTTCGCCTTTCAGGGTTTCGAATATGGCCGGATTTTTAACTTCACCCACTAGCTCTACCCTGTTTTCATAAACCGGAACATTAATCACGTCCTGGTCCTGTAAACGAATATTGCCACGTTGCATACCGTTGATAATTAAATCATAGAAATCGACAGTTGCTACCACTTTATTACTTCTCACCACCTGAATTTTACGGTAAGAGCCATTCTGGTTTGGCCCGCCTGCTGCATATAATGCATTAAACACGCTGGATAATGAACTCAAAGTATAAGTGCCTGGTTTGGTTACCTGACCATTCAATACCACTTTAATTCCACGAATATTGCCCAAATTAATAGCCAGCTTTGTTCTGCCCGAACGTAATGCAGGGTACGTCCCAGACATTAAAGATCTGATTTTTGAACGGGCCTCTTCAATACTCAAGCCGCCAACTTTAACCAAGCCAACATATTCTATTCTAATCGAACCATCCGGACTAACCTTCAAATCATAGTTGGCTTCGTTATCACCTGTAATATCGATTAATAATTGATCATCAGGACCAATAACATAGCCTGCTGGTGTTGCCATTCTTAAATTTGGCTCAAAAGTGATATTGGTATTTTTAAATAATTCTGAACCAAATATCTTAGGTTTTAAATCATCAAAGGCTTTATCAATTAACTCTTGTTTAGTGGGCTGTGTGATAGAGGTGCTATCGCCTCCGCCAACATACTGTCGATCGGTTCTTACTGCTGAACCACTACTATTACCTGTATTTGAAGATTTAACAGACGAAGCAGCCGTTCCACCTTGCCTGATTTTTTCGACTCTAGTACGCAGTTTTGCAATTTCTTCAGCTTTCATGCCCTGAGCTGCCGCCATTTGTTCAAGTTGGGCATCACTATAGCCTAACGATTCTGCTCTTTGCATCAATTGTTTGATTTGTGCATCAGATAATTCATCAACTTTTTGGTTGGCAAAATTGCTTTGTGCTAAAACCACCGTATTGGTGAATAATGTAAAGATGAACAAGGATAATAATAGAACTAATTTTTGTTTCATAAATATAGTATTGTCAAGCTTTTTCAGCTTCACTTGTTATTCAAAATAATTTAAGGTTTTAAAACCACCCGATTTAAGATATTCATCTTTTTTCATTAAATGCAAATCGGCAATCACCATATCCCTAACCAAGCCAGGTAAATCATATTTTGGTTTCCAACCTAATTGAGTCTTTGATTTAGTAGGATCTCCTAATAACAAATCAACTTCGGTAGGTCGGAAATATTTAGGATCTACTCTAATTATGGTTTGACCTGGTTTTAAGTTATCAAGATTTAAACCTAAGGCTATTGCCCTTTCTTCCTCAACATAAATAATTACACCTTTTTCATTTTCATCCTTGCCCGAAAATTCAATTTCGATACCAAGCTCCGCAAAGCTCATTCGAACAAAATCACGAACCGTAGTGGTTACACCGGTTGCAATAACAAAATCTTCAGGCTTATCTTGTTGCAAAATCAGCCACATGGCTTCGATATAATCTTTTGCATGGCCCCAATCTCTTTGTGCAGATAAATTACCCAGGTAAAGACAGTTTTGCAAACCTAAAGCGATTTTAGCCGTTGCTCTTGTTATTTTACGGGTTACAAAGGTTTCGCCACGTAGTGGACTTTCATGGTTAAATAAAATACCATTACAAGCAAACATTCCATAAGCTTCGCGATAATTTTTAGTTATCCAGAAACCATAAATCTTTGCAACACCATAAGGTGAACGGGGATAAAAGGCAGAGTTTTCATCATAAAAACCCCTATCATTTTTATTCTCTGGCATCCCGCCATATAATTCGGAAGTAGAGGCCTGATAAATCCTAGTTTTCTGCTCAAGGCCTAAAATACGTACCGCTTCTAAAATTCGTAGTGTTCCAATGCCATCAACATTCGCTACGTATTCTGGCGAATCGAACGAGACCATAACATGACTCATCGCCCCCAGGTTATAGATCTCGTCTGGCTGTGTTTCCTGAATGATGCGGATTAAGTTGGTAGAATCGGTTAAATCACCGTAATGGAGTTTGAAATGAACATTGTTTTCATGCTGATCCTGATAGAGGTGATCTATCCTGTCCGTATTAAAAAGAGAACTTCTTCTTTTAATACCATGAACAAAGTAACCCTTTTTTAACAAAAATTCGGCTAAATATGCACCATCTTGTCCGGTAACACCGGTAATAAGAGCAACTTTCATAAAATTAATTCATAGACATTAAGCCCGCAAACATACGTAATAAATTTTGTGTAAAAAAATACAAGTCAGCGAATCAATTTCAAAAGAAGAGGAAATGCCTACAACCTTGCATCTACAAAATCTCTATCAATAAATGATTTAGTATCGAAGATTACACAACTATTGGCTTTCAGAGCCTTATAATCTATGGTTAAGAATTGTTGATGGGCTACAGCTAAAATCAAAGCATCATAATCGGTACTTTGTAAATCCTCTAGTAGCTGTATCTGGTGTTCTTTTAAAACTGTTGCTTTATCTGCCCATGGGTCATAAACCTCAACATCCACAGAAAATGATCTTAGCTCTTTGTAAATATCTACAACACGGGTATTTCTGATATCGGGACAATTCTCCTTAAAAGCAAAACCTAAAATCAGCACTTTAGCATTTTTGATAACTTTATCTTTTGCCACCATCATCTTAATCACCTTGTTTGCTACGAAAGTGCCCATATTATCGTTTACCCGTCTTCCGGATAATATAACTTCGGGTTTGTAACCTAAAGACTCAGATTTATGTGCAAGATAATAAGGATCTACGCCGATGCAATGACCACCAACTAAACCGGGTTTATAATTCAAAAAATTCCATTTAGTGGATGCCGCAGCTAAAACATCGCTGGTATCGATAGCCATCTTATCGAATATCAAAGCCAACTCATTTACAAATGAAATGTTAACATCACGCTGGGCGTTTTCAATAGCTTTGGAAGCTTCTGCAACCTTTATACTTGGTGCAAGGTGTGTACCTGCCGTAATGATGCTGGAATAGAGCGCATCAATTTCAACTGCAACCTCCGGAGTGGAACCAGAAGTAACTTTTTTAATTTTGGTAAGGGTATTTATTTTATCGCCAGGATTTATGCGTTCGGGCGAATAACCGCAAAAAAAATCTACATTATACTTTAAACCGGAGATTTTTTCTAAAACCGGCACACAATCTTCTTCAGTACACCCAGGGTAAACTGTAGATTCATAAACGACAATATCATCCTTTTTTAAAACAACACCTAACATCCTGGAGGCAGATAATAGCGGTGTTAAATCTGGTTGTTTCAGGTGGTCGATGGGCGTAGGTACGGTAACAATATAGATGTTGCTATTGCTAATGTCAGGGAGGCTGCTGCTAAATTTTATTCCGTGTTCACTAATGGCTTTTTTCAGTTCAGCTAAATCGGCTTCTTTTGTATGATCATTCCCTTCCTCTAACTCTTTAACACGCTCTTCATTAATATCAAAGCCTATCACCTCATATTTTTTGGCAAACTCAAGGGCCAAAGGCAATCCAACATAACCTAATCCAATGATGGCAATTTTTTTAGTCTTATCCATTTAACTGATGTATTGCGGATAAAGGTAATTAAAATCATCTATCCAGTTTTATTTGATTGATTAGCCCTTCTAAATAAAATTGTTACGTTTCTTCAGATACCAATCTAAGGATATAAAAGTTGGATTTAAAATACCCACTTAAAAGCACAACAAACTAACATCCTAATTGAAGTAGCATAGGCTGGTAAAATTTGTACAACCCTGGCAATACTAATGCTTAGCCATTTTTATAATGCACCTCTACTTCTATGCCCTGGCGCCTGGCATAGCAAATGATAGTTGCATAGGCCATTGAAACTTTTGAACAAACTCTAAGTAACCAATAGCCAGACAGCACATCCCCCCGATTTTTCATCGGGCTTGTGCTGCCGTAATATAAGTTTCGATGCGCATAGCCAATACCAGTTGCAAGCCTTGATGTTATATCTTTTTTGTTGTTGTTTTTTTGGTAGGCATGCTTTCGCTGCGCTCAGGTTTGTTTCTTTTTATATCAAGAAAAAAGAAAGAGCCTTGCGGCAAGCAAACAACCCAAAACTTATCCCATAAAAAAAGCCACATATTTAAGGTTAGGTAAATATTGTGGCTCATTTATATGTTTTTTATTCTTTATTTAATCTGCTTCAGCAAATAAGCGCCATAACCACTTTTAACCAATGGCGTAGCTATTGCTTTCAATTGTTCTCCATCAATAAAACCCATGCGATAGGCAATTTCTTCAATACATCCGATTTTTAAGCCCTGACGTTCTTCGATAATCTGAACGAACTGACCTGCCTGCATTAATGAAGTAAAAGTACCGGTATCTAACCAGGCTGTTCCTCTTGATAAAACACCAACCTTCAAAGTACCTCTTTCCAGGTAAACTTTGTTAACATCAGTAATTTCATATTCACCTCTTGGTGAGGGTTTGATCTTTTTAGCAATTTCTACCACTTCATTATCATAGAAATATAAGCCTGGCACAGCGTAGTCTGATTTCGGATTTTCAGGCTTCTCTTCAATAGAGATGGCCTTTTTATTTTCATCAAATTCTACTACACCATAACGTTCCGGATCGGAAACCTGGTAAGCAAATACCACACCGCCCTCTGGATTTGAACTGGCTTGCAATAATTTAGCCATTCCATCACCATGGAAAATATTATCGCCTAAAACTAAAGCAACTTTATCTTTACCAATAAATTCTTCTCCAATAACGAAGGCCTGCGCCAAACCATTCGGTTCTGCCTGTACTGCATAACTGAATTTACAGCCAAGAGCAGCACCATCACCCAATAATTTCTCGAAATTTGGCAAATCGTGAGGCGTAGAAATAATTAAAATTTCTTTAATACCGGCAAGCATTAAAGTAGATAGCGGATAATAAATCATCGGCTTATCGTAAACCGGCATCATTTGCTTACTGCATGCAAGCGTTAAAGGATGTAAACGTGTTCCGCTGCCACCAGCTAAGATTATACCTTTCATTTTTTGAAAATTGGTTATTGAGTATTCTTAATTTTTGAGATACACTCCACCAGGCTATCTCTCCAGTAAGGGATTTCTATATTAAATGTTGATTTAATTTTAGATTTATCCATAACTGAAAAAGCCGGTCGGGTAGCTTTTGTTGGATAAGCTGAACCCGGAATGGGATTGGCTTTAACCTGGGTATTACTGATGTCAAAGATAGCTTTAGCAAAATCAAACCACGAAGTTACGCCTTCATTACTGTAATGATATAAACCATAACGCTCCGAACCCGAATCAATGATATCAAAAATTGTATTGGCCAAGTCGATGGCATAAGTTGGTGTGCCTACCTGATCAGCAATTATACCCAATTCATCTCTTTCTGCACCCAATTTTAACATCGTTTTTACGAAGTTATTGGCATATTCTGAATATAACCAGCTGGTGCGAAGAATGAAATGTTTATCTAAAATAGATACTACAGCTTTTTCACCGTCAAGTTTGGTTACACCATATACATTGATAGGTTTAGCTTCGTCTTCTTCTTTCAGAAGTTTCACCTCAGTTCCCTCAAAAACAAAATCTGTAGAGATGTGCACTAAAGCAGCATCCACAACTTTGCAGGCCCTTGCTAAATTAGCAGCACCTGTTTCGTTTACTGCTTTAGCTAATTCGGTTTCATCTTCTGCTTTATCTACCGCAGTATATGCGGCGCAATTGATAACAAAAGCTGGTTTTTCTCTTTCCAATAGTGTTTTTAAAAGTTCTTCGTTCAGGATATTGGCTTCCTGCTCTACCGGAAATACGATATCACTTATACCTCTACGCTCTGCCACAGTTTTAAGGCATTGCCCTAACTGACCGCCTGCGCCGATTACTAATATTTTACCCATATTATTTTAAGGAAGAAAAAGCATTTAATATTAAGTCTTTATCTGAAATAGATGCCTTATCTTCAGGAATCATCCAGTCTATACCTAAATCCTGATCGTTATACATGATGCCGATTTCAGCTGATTTTTCATAGAAGTTATCGCACTTGTAAAAAAATTCAGCGGTTTCACTTAAGACGGAAAAACCGTGTAAAAAACCTCTTGGTACATATAATTGCAACCTGTTTTCGGCACTTAGTTTTACCGAAATGTGTTTACCAAAAGTTGGAGAACCCGGACGGATATCCACAGCGACATCTAAAACTTCGCCTTTTAGCACACGAACCAGTTTTGCCTGTGCAAATTCACCTGCCTGTGCATGCAATCCTCTGATAACGCCATAAGTAGAAAAAGATTGGTTATCCTGAACAAACTGTCCATTCATACCTGTTTTTTCTTCGAAGGTGTTTTTATTAAATCCCTCGAAAAAATAACCTCTTGAATCTTCAATAACCCTTGGCTTAATAATAAAGCAGTCTTTTAATCCTGTTTCTTGAATCTCCATTATTTATTGCTGTATTGTTGTTCGTAATAAGATTGATAATTGCCTGAAGTAACATTGTTTAACCAATCTTCATTTTGTAAATACCAATCAACCGTTTTAGCTAAACCTTCTTCGAATTGTAAACTAGGTACCCAGTCTAATTGTTTTTGCAATTTAGAAGAATCGATGGCATACCTTAAATCATGACCTGCTCTATCGGTTACATAAGTAATTAATTTAGCAGATTCACCTTTTTCACGACCTAATTTTTCATCCATGATGGTACATAAAAGATTAATTAAGTCGATATTTTTCCATTCATTATGTCCGCCGATATTATAAGTATCACCGGTTTTAGAATTATGGAAAATTACATCGATTGCACGGGCATGGTCTTCAACCCAAAGCCAGTCGCGAACATTTTCACCTTTACCATAAACAGGAACAGGTTTGTTATTTTTAATGTTATTTATGGCTAATGGAATTAATTTCTCCGGGAAATGGTGAGAACCATAATTGTTAGAGCAATTCGAAATTACACAGTCCATACCATAAGTATCATGGTATGCACGTACAAAATGATCTGAACTTGCTTTTGATGCAGAATACGGGCTATGCGGATCGTAAGCGGTGGTTTCCGTAAACATACCTTCTTCGCCTAATGCGCCATAAACTTCATCTGTACTTACGTGATAAAATCTTTTTTTATCGTAATCGCCTTTCCAATATTCGCGGGCGGCATTTAATAAGTTTACCGTACCGATTACATTGGTGATGACGAATGCGGTTGGATCAGCAATCGATCTATCTACGTGGCTTTCTGCAGCTAAATGGATAACCGCATCGAAATTTTCTGTTTTGAACAACTCGTTCATTGCCGAAGCATCTGCGATATCTTCCTTTACAAACCTATAATTTGGTTTATTTTCAATATCAGTTAAATTAGCCAGATTACCTGCATAGGTTAATTTGTCTAAATTTACAATTTCATACTGAGGATAGTTATTTACGAAACGGCGCACTACATGAGAACCGATAAAGCCGGCACCACCGGTAATTAGAATTTTTTTCACGTTGTTATCAGAGATATATGAATTTCAATCTGCTAAAATAAGATAGATATTACACATATACAATTAATTATGTATTAGTAAAGCTTTATAATACTTAATCTCAGTAAAACACAATTCAGCATACCTCTTCGTTACGAGGTACAAATTATTAAACTATTTAAGACACTCTATTCTATCCGTAGATACAGCGTAGCTCAAGTAGGGATAAAGCATAGATAAAGTACTGTAATAGTACTAAATTGAAATTCCTGATTTATGCTACATTGCAGCAACCGATTCTTCCAGCTCTTTATACCATTGCTCACCATATTTACGGATAAGCGGTCCTTTAAGAAAACTGTAAACCGGCACCTTCAATTCCTTACCGAAAGTACAGGCATCATGGCAAATGTGCCACCTGTCGTAATTTAATACATCAAATTCTGGGTATTTAGTTATTCGGATTGGGTAAAGGTGGCAGGAAATTGGCTTCTGCCATGCTACCAGGCCTTGCTCATAAGCCTTTTCAATGGCGCATTTGGTTATGCCATTTTCAAAAAGTACATAAGCGCATTCTTTATTTTTATCCACACAAGGCGTGGTTAGGTCGCCATCTTCATCCACCACATAAGTCCCCTGTTCTTCGATGGCTTTGATACCTTTCTCATTCAGCAGGTGTTTTATTTTTGGATAAATCTCGTCTAAAATTGCAGTTTCATCATTATCTAATGGTGCTCCCGAATCCCCTTCCACACAGCAAATTCCTTTGCACTTACTCAGATTGCAAACAAAGTTCTCTTTTAAAACATCTTCGTGCACCAGCACTTGTTCTACCTCTATCATGATTAATCTTTTGCTAAAGCATATTTTAAGCCTGAAGCCGATTTTAACTCCATCGTTACCGCACCTACTAAAATTTCAACCTGTGCCTTTACCGGTACACGGTTTCCATCATCCGTTACCCAAAGGTACAAACGGCTATCTTTTTTAAAAATCCGGCCAGGTTTTATAGACGGACTAAATTTTAAACACCTGATTTTACCCAATTTACTCTGAACGGTTTCTTTGCCAATATATTCAACTTCCAAAGCCGAAATTTCATCACCAAGAAAATAATTCAATTTAAACTTATCGCCTGTTTTTATTTTAGAGATGTCCAGACTTCTTGCAAAATAGTAAGCCGATACCAAATCGAAGGTTTGTGTAGTTGGCGTACTGAAAGTTCCCCTGTTCGAAACCACTTTTTTACCAACCTGATTAAACCGGGCTTTGTCTTGTCTTTTATAACTCGCTTCTCGGATATTTTCCTGATAGAAATAAGGAGTCAATTCATTTTTATCAATATAAGAATCGTAATGGTCTCTTATTTTATAAAAAACATCAAAAGTGCCCGAGGTTTGTGCATCTACTGTTAATTTATAGGTTGGTTTGTTATCAAACTTTAAATCTGAATTTTGCACCTTAATCGTTGCTTCTGCAGCCGTTATAAATCCATAGCGAAGCTTGTAACTTAATACCTCTCCATCTTGGAAAACAGGCTCCTTCTTGAGCGGAAGTTCCTGAGCGGATGCATACCAGGTGGCAAAGGTGAATAATATTGTGAATAACCTTTTCATTTGTGTGTGTGTTGTTTGTGTCCGACCGTATAATAACGCTTTATTTGCAGTCCTGTTACAATATGCAAAAAACAATCCAAGTTTTTATTGAGCACATCTAATAAATTCAGCAACACCAAAACAACATTCAGAAACGGGTTTAATCTTTTCTTTTATACACCGGAACAGTTGAACAAGGCTCCCCAAACATTATACTTTTAACAACGGGTGTAAGTAAATTTGTAATTTCTACATAAGCGGCAACCGGAATATCAATGTCTCCGCAACCTTTTACCACTACACGTTCATTTGCAAAATTTTCGGGATTAATTTTAGCAATTGCCTTGGAGAATAGTATTGCCTCTAGCGTTTCCAGGTTTCCAAAAACCACCTCATTTGCGAATGGCTTTAATTTATTAGCCAAAAGCATATAAGCCCAGGTAGGCACGATGGCATCTGTAGAACAGATAACTGAAACATTTTTACCTTGATATTGAGACCAATCGTGTGCTTTTATAAATTCCCTGAAGTCCTTCTCCCTCAACATCAATCCATGAAAAAGGTTATCTTTTATATCATACACAACTCGCTCGCCCGGATGATAATAATCTTCCAGGTTTAAAGTGATTAAACCGCTGTTCGCTACCTTATTGATGATGTTCTCTTGAATTTCCATGGCTAACAAATAAAAAAACCGTTCTGACTTAACATCAGAACGGTTCAAATTTACGGAATTTCTAATTAATAGAATTTCACGCGATTGTCTTTTATCTTCGCATTATCTTGCAAAGCCTGGAAAGCCGAACCTAATGAACGTTGACCTAAGGTCATTAACATGCTTTCTTTTTGTTTAAACATATTTGCAATTGGAGCAGGATTTGTAAATCCATCAACAGTGAAAACATACACACCACGCTCACCCTGAACCGGTGCAGAAACCTTACCCGGTTGAGAACCGAAAACAGAACCCACCAATTTATTTTCCTGAGCCACACCTGGAATAATTGGGTTTGCGAAAACAATGTTTTGAACTGGCATCACCTGGCGACCAACTTTTGATGCAATTTGATTTAAGTTTCCTTTACCAGCACCTTCAAGCTTAGCAGCAAGCAATTTGCCTTTAGCCGCACTTAACACCATTGGTTGAATTTCTTTTTTAACTGCATCTAAAGATAAAACACCTTTAGGTTTAACATCTGTTAAACGAGCAACAACATAAGCATCACCCATGGTGTAAATTTCAGGTAAAACATCACCTTTATCTGCCGCGTATGCATCCTGAATTAATTTACGTGGATTATCTAATCCCGGAGCAAAGCCCTGAGTAGCCGTAATTTTATCTGCAACAGCTGTTTTCAATTTATCTTTCGCTGCAAGCTTTGCAAAATCATTGCCTTTAACATTAGCTAAGAAGTTGCTAGCCGCCTTATAAGCTGCGGCCTGCGTTTTGCTACTTGCTGCTAATGATTTCTCGATGTAAGCTAATTTCGCAACTTTAGACGAACCAATTTGTTTTTCAATTTTGATTAAGTGAACACCAAACTGAGATTTCACAACTTTTAAATCACCCGTCTTACCATCAAAAGCAGCATTCTCAAATTCAGGAACCATTGTACCACGAGCGAAAGTACCCAAATCGCCACCTTTATCTTTAGAACCATCTACACTGTAGATTTTTGCAAGGTCTGATAAACTTTTACCCCCGGCAATTAAGCTTTTTAATGAATCGGCAAGTTTAACTGCCTTATCTTCACCACCTACCTTAGCTGGGTCTATCAAAATATGACTTGCTTTAACCGAATCAGGAGAGAAACGAGTAGCAACAACTTTGATTACTTTATAAGAATTACCTGATAGGGCTGGTCCGTAATAACTTCCGGCAGGCAAAGAAAATACAGCAGAATCTACTGCAGGATCTAATTTACCTTTAGTTAAGTAAGTAAAAGGAACTTTAACATCAGAGTTAATCGCCGCATAAAGCGAATCATTTTTAGCTGTTCTGAAATCGGCAGCAATTTTATCTACCTGAGCTTTTACCGCAGCAGAATCTGCCTTTGTAGGTTTAATGCTGAAGGTAACATATTCAAATGAACGTAATTCCTGAGCATTATTGAAACGTGCTTTGTTCGCGTCATAATATTCCGAGTAATCTGCATCCGTTAATTTAACTGAAGCATCAGGAATAGAGGTATAATCAAGATTTACATATTTGAAATTAGCCAGCTTGTTACGGTTGGTATATTCATCAGTTGCTTCTAATGAAGTAACATAAACTGAATTACGTACTAAGTTTGAATATTTCTGTTGTAAAGCCTGGTTTTTAATTTCTGTTTGCAACAAAAGCGACTGACTTTGTGCTTGTGGCTCTTTAGATTTCAGAAAGCTGTTTAAAGACATTCTATCTAACTGACCGGTTTGAGGGTTTGTGAAGTATTGTTTAATTAGCGGACTTGGATTTTGACCAACTAATAAATCTAATAATTCATCTTCTGATACCGTTAAACCTAAACGATCGTATTCTTTAGTTAATAACACGTTGGCTAACTCTGCATTCCACACCTGATCAACTGCCATTGATTGCATTTGAGCGTTAGAACCGCCACCATATTGTTGTTTTAACTGATTTACACTTTGCTCTACCTTTGGTCCGAAATCATCAATACTGATGTCTTTTCCATCAACCGAACCAACAGTTTTTTGGTTGGCTGCCCAAAAAGGCTTACCCACGTTAATTGCATCACCTACTAAAAATGCAACAATTGCAAAACCAATCATGAATACAAGAATGTATCCGGCACGGTTACGCAAAAATGTCATTAATCCCATATTGTACTTTAAATTATTTAGTTTTTTTTAAGAGGGCGCAAGATACAAATTTGCCTTAAAAAAGAAAATACTAAATTTTATTTATCAAGTGTTTAATTTTTAAGCAAATAAGCGTTGCAAAAATAGCGCTTTTAAGGTGCTATGGCATCTTTTAAAACGGCCTGACCTGTTGCAGAATTAAAGGTATAGGTGCTAAAATCTTGCGGTGCCTGAAAATCAACCCCGTCCAGAATGTTCCCATCGATGGTTTTAACGGTTACCTTTTGTTTGGAATAGAATATCTTTTGCGCTTCATCCCAAATCAATTCTTCTGAGGAGAAAGTATCGCCTTTAATATTCTTCACAATTACGTTCTTCCTGAAAATGGTTTTTTGTTCCTGAGAACGGCGAATAGCATAATCGCTAATGAGCGTTCCGTCTATTTTACCGGTTTGTACGTTAAAGAAATCTATCTTAACCCCTTTAATCATTTCCTGGTATTCGCCACCGTTAGATGGGGTAACTTTATCCATTATCGGAGCGTTACCTTTCGCCTTTACACGAGCCGAATCACTGTAAATAATTTCTACACCAAGCGTTCTGTCCCGGTTTAAGGTTATCTTCTTATCTCCGACAGCATTAGCCTTTTTTAAGTCATCATCTCCACAGGAAACCAGAAATAAAGGCAACCCAAGCATTAAACCATATAAAAAAGTTTTGCCATTCATTAATCTACTCTATACTTACGGAACCAGGTATCGTTAAGCGTAAAACCTAAATGGAAGTTGATGAAACGCTCTCTAACCAAGCTGTTGGTTAAAGTTCCACGCTGACCAACTTCTGTAGTGAAGTTAATTTTGTAGAAGGTTGAGCCCACATTTGCCGATGGTAAAGGGAAACCAAAACCGATGGAAGCGCCCATCTGCTTAATATCCTGATTACCGATTTTGATGTAGGTTTTATCATAACTAACACCTAAACGATAGTCAACACGTTTAAAATAGTTATTGTAAGATGTAATATCCGGTGTAAATTGGCCACCCAAAGATGCACCGTAGCTATCCTGCAAACCTTGGTTTACATTATTAAGCGTTACATTAGCCCATTTGCTCATTCTAAAATCGGCACCAATTAACCATTTATCTGTTTGTTGAATAGATACACCGAAATTATGAGATAACGGAAGTTTTAAGTTTGATTTAGCACTTACAACCGAGCTCAATGTATCAATAGCTGTACCCTCATTACCGGTTTGGTCTCTTTGGTAAATAGTAGCGAAGTAAGATTGGCTAGAATTAATTTTACCAGAGCTGCTACCGGAATAACCCAAGGTTACAAGTGTTTTTGGCGCAACATTGAAATTGTACTGAATACCGTAAGAATAGTTTAAACCACCAACACTGTTTTTATTTTGAAGTTTAGAGTTTAAGGCTCCAACTTCTGCAAATTCAGTTGCTCGGGTCGAAATTAAGTTACCAAAGATATATTCTACGTTAGCACCAATGCTCAAATGGTCTCCGAATCTGTATCCGTAACCAAAATATGCCTTCGATAAACCACCTTCACCTTCATAAAGCTGATCTACACTCATGGTATCTATCTTAACCGAATTTTTATAGCTGTAACCTAAATCGGTATAAGGCATTACACCAAAACTAATAGCCGAGCGCCTGTTTATTGGTGCAGCAAAAGCCAGGTGACCAAAAGTTGCGTTGAAGCTGGTTTCGTTTAAATTATTTCTGGAAAGTGAATTTAATCCGGCGCTCATGCCTAAATCTATTGTAGTTAGGGTAATACCCGAATACGATGCAGGATTCTGCATATTGATATAGTTGAAGCCATTAACCTTACCTACTGCAGTAGATATGCCGCCCATAGCACGTAATTGAGGCAATAATGAACCTTTTACGTTACCAAATCCAAATCTTGAGTAGGGTGATGATGTAGTTACCTGTGCCTGAACACCTAAACCACAAACAAAAACGAGTATGGCTGCAATATAATTTATTCTTCTGTACATTTTAATCTGCAATAGCTTCATTTAATCCTTTTAATACCAAATAGGAATCTTTAATTATTAGAGGCGCAAAGATGCTGTTTTGTAATTGGTTAACCAAAAAATCCGCATCTCCCCCTGTTATTATTACCTTTAAGGCACTTTCTTGTATCTTATTTAGGGAAATAAACCCTTCAATTTCATTTAAAACGCCTTGCAAAATGCCGTTTTTAATAGCAGACTGTGTGTCCGTTCCTGCCGGGATGGCTTCTTTATCATCCCACTTTACTAAGGGCAACCGGCCTGTAAAATGATGAACAGCGTTGAATCTCATGTTTATCCCCGGACTAATACTGCCCCCAAAATACTCCTGATTTTGATTCAATAAATCATAAGTGATACATGTTCCGGCATCTATAACTAAAAATGCCTGCCCTTTAAAAATAGCATTGGCGCCTAAAATTGCTGCCCATCTATCCAAACCTAGGGTTTCGGGTGTTTTATATTTATTTAATACGCCATTACTCAGCAAAGCTGAAAAACGAACATATTCTGTATGATTCTTTAAAAAATCTTCTAAGCTTTTAATCTCTTCATCAACCGAACTTATTATCGATTTCTGAATATTAAACTGATTGATTAAGTGCAACAGATCGCTCGTTGCTACTTGCTCAAACCGTTGATAATGAACAATATCTTTGCCTGAAAAAACGGCAATTTTAGTAGCAGAATTGCCAATATCGATACTTAAATTGTGCATTTAACTTTAGCGGAATCTATTTTCAATATTAAAAAACTAATATCAAAAAGTCCAAAACTCTTCAATCAGCCACAAAGCTATTAATCTTTAACAAGTTTCGAGGTATCATTTTGTTAAAAAAGGTTAAACAAACAGAAAGTATTGAACAGAAAGCACAAACAACAAAAACAAGGTTTCGTAGAACCACCTCTTTTTGGCATTGCTGAAGTAATAAGCCAAAAGCACCGCACCCGGAGGTACGCATAGTAAAAAGTGAGAAACCCGAAAACCTGGCTTTAAGTAAAAGCTGGCTCCAGCAATCAGAAACATAAAAAACAACATCTGAAAGCCCTTTCTGGTGCTTATAAAACTCCGAAAGAAGTTTTCGCGGAGCTGTAAAGAGGCCAAAACAATAATAACAAAAACAGGAATAAGCACCAGATAATCGTTATAATTAATTTTAAAAACTGATGGAAAACGGTTTACCAATGGTTTCCAAATCTGATAGAAAGATGTTAGATTATCTCTCCAGTAATACAACACAGCCAGAAAGAAAAATACAGTTAAAAAGCCAACAATTCCCGCTATCCAATCTCGCCAGTTAAATGCTCTGAAGAGTAATAAGGAGAGAAAAATCATCAGCAACATCGAAATAAAAGGGAAATAAATTAATGTCCCCAATCCGATTATCATGCCAATATCAAAAACTGCAGTTACAGAATTTGCGCTTTTATTCAGCTTCAAAAACCTATCTATTATCCAGATGAGCAGGAAATTACAAATCAACGCCGGACTTAAAACCATAAATGGCATAAATAAGCTTGCGCCTGTTACATACATTAAACCGGGTAAAAAACTTTGCTTAGTAAGTAAATTCTGGTTATTAATTATCCTGTTGAATAAAAGTGCCTGGATAAATACCAGAATTGCGGCGAAAAATATGTTAGCCACAGGCGAGAACATATTCGACGAATCATAATCGATTAAAAAATGAGCAAATGGCTCTAAAAAATCGAAATGAAGCTGTTCAGGCACCTGATAAAAAAGAATTATCCGCATAAAAAAAGTGTATGCGAGTAATAAAATAAGGTTAACAGGGTTTAATTTTCTAAACTGATTAATCATGCCATTTATACAGAGGGCAAAGTAAAGATAAAAACCGCAAAGCGCAAAAAGTAAAGATTAAGAAGCAAGGATGCAGAAACGCAACCTAAAGAGCAAGGATAGAAGTTGCGAAAAAAGAGTTGCTAAGCAAAGGCTAAATTCTAGCGTACTTCTTAACCATATCATCAATGATTTGCGCTGTTTCATCAGGGAAATTGAACTGATGCTGCTGAGGGTTTTCTACCCATTCTTTAATTATCGGGAGCCAGTTTCTGGTACTGCCCCAAATAACCGGTAAACCAAATTTTTTAAGCGCAAAGGCATTACATTGCTGTTCAAATTGAAAACGCATTGGCGCTACCAATAATTTTTTGCCTAAATATAACGCTTCAGATGGCCCTTCAAAGCCACCACCAGTAAAAAGACCTTCGCAGCTTGCCAAACTCTTATTAAACTTTTCGTTGTTAACAGGCTCTACAAAAACATTTTCATACTGATAAGCTTCTTTGTTGTGTTTAGAAAAAACCTGCCACTTAATATCAGGGATTTTGCTTAAAACTTTCACCAGATATTTATCATCAATAGCTGGAAGGTAAACGGTATAGTGACCTAAATTGGTAATTTCCAACGCTCTTATTTCCGTGCGGATAACAGGTGTGTAAATAAAACTATCATATCTATCAAAATGAAAACCAATATGGTATTTTGTTGGCGCATAGTGGCTGAGAATTACCTTACCCCAATCGATAGTTCTTGGTCTGGGCACTTTCTTTGATTTAAACGCAGCCTGATGGCTTAACGAAACGCAATCAATACCCTGAAGTTTACAAGCCCAGGCACTTACTGGCTCAAAATCATTAACAATTAAATTGTAATCTTTTAAAGGAAGCTGCTTCATGTCTTTTCTGAAACGGAAAAGATTCATGCTTAACCAGGTTTTAAAATGATGAACGCCACCTTTTTTACCGAAAATAAAGCTAAAACCATGCAGCTGGTATTTTACGGGCTGGCTTAATTTAACATCGGCCTGCGTTCCACTAACCAAAATATCTACCTCACCATGTTTTTGCAACAAAGGAATTATTTCCCTTGCCCGGCTGATGTGGCCGTTCCCTGTGCCTTGAATTGCGTATAATATCTTCATTGATTGCCCGAATATCTTAAATTATCAGGCAATTTCATACTTAATATTTTTCAACAGTAAATTAATGTCGAGTTTACTTTTTAAATCTTCCGCATCAGATAAAATTCCGTCATCCATTTCATCCTTAGTAAAATCTTTATGGTCGTATTTAAATATTTCCCAGGCTTTATCCTTATACTCCAAAGCCGTTAAGCTTTCTACCCAATCGCCACTATTCAAATAGGTAACCGAACCATTTTCACTTAAAATTTCTCTCTTTTCGGGTTGATGTATATGTCCGCAAACCACATAGTTATAACCTTTTTCAATAGCAAGCTCGGCGGCAACCTGTTCAAAACTATTGATAAACTTTACCGCATCCTTAAATTTCGCCTTTATTTTCTTAGAAAAACTCATTTTCTCCCTTCCTAAAAGATTAAGAAACCAGTTTACAAAGCTGTTAATCAAAATTAGCGTATCATAACCAATAGCGCCCATTTTGGCAAGCCATTTAGAATGCTGCATGGTTACATCAAAAACATCACCATGAAAAAACCAGGCTTTTTTACCATCTAATTCCATAACCAGTTTGTTGCTTAAATGGAAACTCCCCATTTCCATTCCGTCAAATTTCCTGAGCATTTCATCATGGTTTCCTGTTAAGTAATGAACTTCTACTCCTTCGGAAACGAACTTCATTAACTTTCGGATAACTTTCATGTGTGATTCCGGCCAATAACTTTTGCTGAACTGCCAAATATCGATGATATCTCCATTCAGAATTACTTTTTTGGGTTTGATACTTTTAAGGTATTTCAAAAGTTCTTTGGCATGGCATCCATAAGTACCAAGATGCACATCAGATATCACAACGATATCTACGTTTCTTTTATCCATTATCAAGAAATTTTTGGGGGAGGAATTTTACTACCGCTTTATTTAAGCAGTTCACATTTTTGAAAAAGATGTTACCACTCTTCTTCCTCATCGAGTTTAACCTCAAAAGGACTAAAAAAGTAAATAACGATAATTAACAGGCATATCGCAAAAAAGAATTCAAGCATAACATCCGATTTGAAACAAAGATAAGACACTGTCTATCAATCAAATGTTACGTAACTGTTAAATTTTATTACGCCTCTCTTAATTTTTGTTAAAATTTAATGCCACAAAAAAACCCATAGGCAAATGCCTATGGGTTTAATTATTGTTAAGTTTGATTAAAGACCTCTATTATGCTTTAGCTTTTTTCTTTTTATTCTCTGAATAGAAACCAAAGCCTAAACCAGCAATTAAAAGTATCGAACCGGCTAACGAAATATTCTCGCCAACATAATACGAAGTTGGGTGGAAAATAAATTCTAGTTTGTGGTTACCCGCTTGTAATTGAGCCGCACGTAAGATATAATCAGCCCTGAAATAAGGCTTCTCTACACCATCAATATACATTTTCCAACCTTTATTGTAGTAAATTTCTGAGAAAACAGCCACTACATCTTTCGCTGATGAGTACTCATAAGTTAAATGATCAGGAGTGTAAGTGGTTAATTTAATAAAACCTTCTTGCCCGGTTCCTAAAATTTTGCTGTTTAACATGCTTTTAAAGCTTTCATCAACAATTGCTTCTTTTTTAGCATCAAAACTGTTAATGGCTTTCATTTCCTCGTCTGCATTTTTAACATACTGAACGCTTTCTACAAACCATGCATTTCCGCAAGCCGTTGGATTACGTTGCATTTTGTATGAACCATTTTGTTGGTCTTGTGTGATGATGTATCTTGTATTTAACATGTCCAGCACATCTTGATTGATGCTTTTTGTTAATTGATGGTCAACCAATTCCTGAAAACGTTTTAACCTTGCCGAGTGGAAACCACCAACTGTTTTGTGGAAATATGAAGTTTCTGCACTTTTGAATGGATCGCCTAAAGTTAAATCGAATACTCTAAAGTTTGGGTCTTTATCAGCAGCGATAAAATTATCTACATCTCTAGGTTTGTAATGATCGGCTAAATCAGATTTGTTTACGAAATTCTGATTGCTCAAATATCTGCGATCTACCTGCCATAAATCGATAAGAATAGCCAATGCTAATAAACCAAATGCAAGTTGCATATTCAGTTTTTTGGTGATAAATGCCCAGATTAAACCAAATCCAATCAGGATAAATAACAAGGAACGGAAAGCATCAGCTCTAGCTAGAGATACTCGGTCTGCAACAACCGCATCTGTAATTTTTGACACAATTGCCGCATTGTTTTGCGTAATTTGATTAAGCCAAGTGGTAAGCTCAACCTGGCTTGCATTTTTGAAACTGAAAAATACAGTCGGCATAATTAAGATAATTAATGCAAAACCACCGGTTATCGCCGCCGACCAGGTTAATCTTTTAATTAGGTATTTTTGGTCGTAAACACCATCTTGAGCTTCTTTAATTGCCAAAACCGCAAGTAGCGGAACTAATAAACCAACAACCGCTAATATTGATTCAACAGCTCTAAATTTATTATATCCTGGCAGGTAGTTAAAGAAAATATCTGAAACTAAAGGGAAATTTGAACCAAATGAAAGTAATAATAGTAAAATGCTCGTGCCTAAAATCCACCATTTCCAACGGTGTTTTACAATAAATAATCCGAATACAAATAAGAAACAAATAATAGCACCAAAATAATAAGGGCCAGAAGTACCAGGTTTATCACCCCAATATTGCGAGCCAGCGTTTTGTGCAATTGCATTGATGGCTTCTCCGGTTTTTTCACCATATAAGGGACCAATAGCATTTGCAACTGTTCCATCTTGCAAAATTTTAACGAATTCGCCTTTTGGATCTAAAGCACCTCCACTCGAACCACCGTATAAATTTGGCACTAAGAAAGTGAAACTTTCGCCAACACCCTGGCTCCATTGGTAGGCATAGGCTTTGTCTAAACCGGTTGCAGGCTCGGATTTATCCATTGTTAAGTTAGATTTACCACGAATGGTTTCTTTTCCATATTCATAGGTTGTCCAAAGTGTACCTGCATTAACTAAAATAGCAAGAAAAATACCGCCGAAGATATAAGCCACCGTTTTACCAAATACCGGTAATTGTTTTGCTTTTACTGCATGATAAAGTTCAATGCATCCTAAAATGAAGATGGCAATAAACAAATAGTAGGTCATTTGAATATGGTTAGAACGAATTTCTAAAGCCATAAATAAAGCCAACAAGCTTCCGCCGAGCAAATATCTGCCTCTTAGCGTTAAGATAATTGAAGCAAGAATCGGTGCAAAAAATCCGATTGCTAAAGCTTTATTACTATGCCCAGCAGCAATTATGATAAAGTTATATGATGTAAACGCAAAGGCTACGGCACCTGCCGCTGCAAGCCATGGATTTACCTTTAACACACAAAACAAAAGATATGCGCCTAAAAGATAAAGCAATACAGTGCCCACCGGATCAGGAAATACGCCTTTTATAAAATCGATACCATAGGTAGTGATATTTAATGGATACTGAACCCAGATTTGATAAGCTGGCATTCCACCAAACATCTGGTTAGTCCACAACGGGCCTTTACCTGTTTGGGCTTTAACATCCATAATTTCTTTTTGCATAGCCTTTGCCTGCAAAACATCGCCTTGCATGGGTGCTTTCCCCTGTAAAACAGGACTGAAATAAGCAAAACAAATGACTACAAAAATTGCAATAATGGCTATATGGGTGCCATTGTTTTTAAACCAGTTATTCATTAAGGTTTGTTTAAGTTTAAACGAACGTCAAAAATAAAAATTTGCCCCGTATATTAAAGGAATAAATTAACCGTACTGATAATTAATAATTTCGATGTGAAATATTGCGGTTAATTTCATCCAAATAAGCACAGCAATCAGCAATAAATTTCTATAAAGCAACCTTTCAATAACTCCTGAAAGTTTAAAAAACATAATTATATTTGTTTATGGATTTAGCGACAGGGAAATTAAAATTTATAGAAGCCTGGGGTAAACTTGGCTTAGAATGGGGTATTAACAGAACAATGGCGCAAATTCATGCTTTGCTTTTAATTTCCCCAGAGGCATTAACCACTGAAGATATTATGGAAAGCCTGAGCATATCCAGAGGTAATGCAAACATGACACTTCGCGATTTAATCGGCTGGGGACTTGTTGAAAAGCAACATAAAGCCGGAGAGCGTAAAGAATATTTTTTTGCTGATAAAGATGTTTGGAATATTTCGAGACAAGTTGCAAAAGAGCGTAAAAAACGTGAGCTGGAGCCGGTGTTGAAGGTGCTTTCTGAGCTTTCAGCTGTTACAGGAGATGAAAAAGATCCGGAATATGCTACCTTCAAAAAATCGGTTGCAGATATAAATAAGTTAGCAATTAATGCTGATAAAACCATCGAAACCATGCTAAAAGCTGAAGAAAACTGGTTTTGGGGTTCGATTTTGAAAGTGTTTAAATAGAAGCATCTCCAAAAAAAGCTTTAAACAGCCTTATCAATACAAATCTTTATTTTGTTGCATGAAACAAAAGATTGCTTCCCTAAATTGTCTGGCCCGGCTGTACCTCACAATTAAGGAAATATTACAAACAAAAAAATCCTGATTTTCATCAGGACTTACATTATTTAACTTCTTCGTATTCTACAAAATCTCCGAGCTTATCGGTTTTACCCTGGTCTGGCTTTGGCGGCATGTAATCAATAGAAATTGAACCTTCAGGCTTTTGCTTTTTTTGTTGATATTGCTGTCCAGTAGCCTGCTGTTGCATTTTACTAGCCATATTATTAAACAACATTGGTAATATTAAACGAATTAACATTCGGATAATCCAAAGTACCAGTATTGCTATAAATATAAATTTAATTAATCCCATGCTGATTTCTTATGTTACAAATATAGACGTAGGCTTAAATATTTTGTTACTTTTCTGCAGATTAATTGCATTTTCATTACAATTCTTAATCTTCAATAATTTCGCAAACTCTTCCAACCTGTCCGTCCTCTAATCTTACTTTTATTCCTCTTGAGTGAAATGCAGACGAGGTGAGTAAATCTTTCACCACTCCATACGTAACATTTCCGCTCCGCTGATCCTTCTTTAAAATTATACCAACTTCCAACCCCGGGAAGATATCCTTTCTATTTTGTCCGTCCATCCTATTTGGCAAATTTTTCGTTGTACATTTTCTCTAAAGCAAACATCTCATCACGCAGTTTTGCAGCTTGTAAAAAGTCCATTTCTTTGGCTGCTTTCTGCATATCTTTTCTGGTATTATCAATTGCCTTTTGCAATTCGGCTTTGCCCATGTATTGTACAATCGGATCGGCAGCAATACTAATTTCTGCATTTTCAATGTAAGCCCGGGCTTTGTTATCACTAGCCTTTTGAGAGAAATCGAGCACAGAAGTTTGCTCCAGAATTGCCTCACGAGATTTACCAACCGTTAATGGCGTAATACCATGCTCCAAATTATAGGCAATCTGTATATCACGACGGCGGTTGGTCTCTGAAATCGTTTTTTCCATGCTTTCGGTAATGCCATCAGCATACATAATTACTCTACCTTTATCATTCCTTGCAGCACGCCCAATTGTTTGAATAAGCGATTTTTCTGAACGCAGAAAACCTTCTTTATCAGCATCTAAAATGGCTACAAGGGTAACTTCAGGCAAATCCAAACCTTCTCGTAGTAAGTTAATACCAACCAAAACATCAAATTCACCTAAACGCAAACCTCTTAGTATTTCAACACGCTCTAAAGTTTTTATTTCCGAATGGATGTAGCGGGTTTTAATGTTTAACCTATCCAGGTACTTAGTTAACTCTTCTGCCATGCGTTTTGTTAACGTTGTTACTAAAATTCTACCGCCTTGCTTAATGGTTAAATCTATTTCATCCAATAAATCATCAACCTGGTTAATTGCAGGTCTGATTTCAATAACGGGATCTAGCAAACCAGTAGGGCGAATAACCTGCTCTACCACCACGCCTTCTGATTTTTCCAATTCATACTCAGCCGGTGTTGCACTAACATATATGGTTTGTGGCGCAAGTGCTTCAAATTCTGTAAAATTTAATGGCCTGTTATCCAAAGCTGCAGGCAAACGGAAACCATACTCAACTAAAGAAAGTTTTCGCGAACGGTCGCCGCCGTACATTGCCCTGATTTGAGGCACCGTAACATGACTTTCATCAATAACCATTAAATAATCTTCAGGAAAATAATCAAGCAAACAGAAAGGACGCATACCGGGCGAACGACCATCGAAAAAGCGAGAATAATTTTCGATACCCGAGCAATAACCCAATTCTTTCATCATCTCGATATCGAAATTGGTCCGCTCTTCTAATCGCTTGGCTTCCAGTAAATGTTTATCGGCCACCAATTGATTTTTTCTTATCTCCAATTCTTCCTGAATGCCCCAAATCGACTGGTTAAATCTATCTTTTGGTGTAACAAATAAATTTGCCGGGTAAATCGCCATGTCTTCCAGCTTCTCTAAAGTTTTACCCGAAACCGGGTCAATAGCGGTAAGTTCTTCAATGTCATCACCAAAAAAAGAAATCCGGTAAGCATGGTCAAGGTAAGCCGGAAAAATATCTACTGTATCGCCTTTAACTCTAAAAGTTCCGCGTTTAAATTCTGTAGTCGTTCTGGCGTATAAAATTTCTACTAAACTGTGCAAAAATGCATTTCTGGAGATTCTTAAACCAACTCCAAAGCGGAAAACCATTCTAGAAAAATCCTCCGGGTTTCCCATACCATATATACAGGAAATGGAAGAAACTACTATAATATCCCGCCTGCCACTCATCAATGATGAGGTAGTCCGAAGCCTCAATTTCTCTATCTCTTCATTAATACTTAAATCCTTTTCTATGTACGTATTACTGGATGCAATAAAAGCTTCGGGTTGGTAATAATCATAATATGAAACAAAATAATTCACCGAGTTTTCAGGGAAAAAGTTTTTAAACTCTCCGTAAAGCTGGGCAGCCAACGTTTTGTTATGACTCAATATCAGCGTTGGTTTTTGGGTTTGCTCAATTACATTGGCAATTGTAAACGTTTTCCCTGAGCCGGTAACACCTAGTAAAGTTTGATAATTTTCGTTCGCATTTACACCATCAACCAATTGTTTTATAGCCTGAGGCTGGTCGCCGGTAGGCTGATACGCTGAAGTAATTTTAAATTTCATAAACAATCAAATTTAACTATAAATGCTATGCAAAGCAATTTTATAAACTTTGCAATACCATAACAACGTAATAATTAGCACATGGTTTTATTTGAAAAGCAAGCTACGGTGTTTATCGGTTCCAATAGTCCCGTTATCCGCTTTACTCACCCGAAAAAACCTGTAGAATATGGAAGTGTACAATTAAGATAACAGATGCAGTATTTAAATCGGGTTTCGTGTTCGCTGCTACCGGGTTTAGTTTACAAACATCCGTATTTCAAATTATCGCTTACAATAAAAGCCCTGCTAATTAGCAAGGCTTTAATTTTATCAATGTTTTTATGAGCAAAATTATTTACCCGCAGCTTTTTGCATTGGGTTCATACCCACAGATTGACCTCTAACTGCCGTTGCAGTTTTGGCCTTAAAAACTTTGAATTTGCTTTCTTTTGCTTTGCCACCCCAACCATTATTGCCGGTATCAATATCTGCAGTTTCACGTAACGGATCAATTAGTATCGATTGAACTTCTTTATCCTTTACATAAAATTTAGAAGTTTTAAGTTCGTTGTGTCTCCATATTTGCGCCGGAATGCGGTCAATTTCCTTCGTGCCATCAGCATAAGTAAATTCTACAATAATTGGCATCACCAAACCGCCTTTATTGCTAAAGGTAAGTTCGTAGAAAAATTTGTTCTCATATTTCGCCTGTTCAGCTGCAGGTACAGGTTCAAAACCCGAAGCGGTTTCTACTTTAACCGCTGTTGTAGTATCAACACTTACTTGTCCTCTATCGTATTTATAATAAAAATCTTGTGCCGCCGGTGTTTTATCTGTGTAGAAACTTATCTTTTTATCTTCCCGGTTTCTAATTTTTGAAATATCCTGGAAAGCATTTACAGCAGGTTTATCAATTTTTACCATTCTTGATCTTGCCTCGGGCACTGATGTTGGGAAATCTGCTTTGGCAAATTTTACGCTATCCAATGCAATATCGCATGGTTCTGTTCCATAAAACCAACCTCTCCAAAACCAATCTAAATCTTCGCCACTTGCATCTTCCATTGTACGAAATAAATCTGCAGGCTGAGGATGTTTGAAAGCCCATCTTCTCGAATATTCTTTAAAAGCATAATCGAATAGCGCTCTTCCCATAATGGTTTCACGCAAAATATTTAAGCCTGTTGCAGGTTTAGAATATGCATTCGGACCAAAACGTGCGATGTTCTCAGAATTCGTCATAATTGGTTCCAACTCATCTTTAGGCAATTTCATGTAATCTACAATCGTATAAGCCGGTCCTTTTTTACTCGGGAAAGTATTATCCCAAAGTTCCTCTGTTAAATATTCTACGAAAGAGTTTAAACCTTCGTCCATCCAGGTCCACTGACGCTCATCGCTATTTACAATCATTGGGAAAAAGTTATGCCCAACTTCATGAATAATTACACCCAGCATACCATTTTTGGTACTTTCGCTATAAGTTCCATCCGCATCGGTACGGCCATAGTTAAAGCAAATCATCGGATATTCCATTCCGTTAGCGGCTTCTATACTTTGCGCCACCGGATATGGGTAAGGTATGGTAAAATCAGAATAAGTTTTAATGGTATGCGCAACCGCACGTGTAGAAAATTTACTGTACAAATTATAAGCTTCTTTGCCGTAGAAACTCATACACATTACCGTATTGTTGTTGGTTGCTATTTTCTGAGGCATTGCATCCCAAATAAATTTGCGGGAAGATGTCCAGGCAAAATCGCGAACATTATCTGCCTGAAAAACCCATGTTTTTGTAGCTGTTGCTTTTCTGGTTTCTGCCAATTTAGCCTCCGCTAAAGTCTGAATTTCTACCGGAGCAGTAGCCGTTTTTGCAGCATTATATCTGCTTAATTGTGTAGGATTTAGAACGGCGCTATAGTTTAAACAAGCACCGGTTGAACCTACAAGGTGATCTGCAGGAACAGTCATTTGTACTTTAAAATCTCCAAAGGTTAAGGCAAATTCTCCTCTGCCTGTAAACTGATGATTTTGCCATCCTTGAAAATCGCTGTAAACACACAAACGAGGATACCATTGAGCCATTGTAAACAAATAGTTTCCATCGCCGGCAAAATATTCATAACCTCCGCGACCGCCCACGGTCATTCTATCGGTAATTTTATAATTCCAATCTATATTAAAAATTAATTTCTGACCGGTTTTTAACGGTGCGGGTAAATCAACCCTCATCATGGTTTTATTTACGGTATAGGTTAATTTTTTACCTAAAGCATCGGTTATTTTTAAAATATTAATACCAAAATCATTATCTGTCTTATCGCTTAAGGCATCTATACTTTTTGTTGTTCCGCCAGTTAGCATTTTACTTGCATCCTGATAGTTTGCATTTTTGCTTGTGCTGTGCTCGTTTTCATCAAGTTGTAACCAAATATAAGTTAATGGGTCGGGCGAATTGTTGGTATAGGTTACGGTTTCACTTCCGGTTAATAACAGGTTTTTTTCATCAAGCGTACACTTTATGTTATAGTCTGCACGCTGCTGCCAATACTTTACGCCAGGTGCGCCACTTGCAGTTCGCTGTTCGTTTGGAGTAGGCAAAATTGTGCCTAATTGTTCAAACTTGTTGCCATGGTTGCTGCCTGGATTATTCTGAATATTTTGCGCTATTGCAAGGCTTCCTGTAAAAAGCAATAAACCGGTTAACGTAAATAATTTGTTCATAATGATATTTATAGAAAAGGAATTCTTTGTAAGGACATTTGAAGTGCTAAGCTAAATACTGCGGCTGAGATAAACAAGACCCAATCGCGACGCCTGATTTTTGTATAATTAAAAATAAAAAAGGTGATGAGTAAAATGATAAATACCATAAATATTTGTCCGGCTTCTAAACCCACGTTAAAACCGAATAAACCCCAGCCAATGTTATCGCCTTTGGCAAGCATTATTCTTATTGAATTTGCAAAACCCATTCCGTGTATTAACCCAAACACTAAGGCCAGGTAATAGTTTATCTTTATAGATTTTAAAGAGAAATCTTTCCTGAATACGTTGCTAATGGCCGTTAAAACAATTGTGCATGGAATTAAGAATTCAACCCATTTACTTTCAAAACGAAAAACATCAGTAACACTTAAAAATAAGGTTAAAGAATGACCGATGGTAAAAGCAGTTACTAAAATTAAAACCTGTTTAAAATTTTTGTAGCTGTAAATGGCTACTAAAGCTAAAATGAAGAGTTGATGATCAAGCGCATCTGCGCTGATTATATGTTCCCAACCAAGTTTAAAATAAAATAAGAAATCTTGCAATGGCATTTAAATTAGCTTTGTGTAATAAGCTTTAGTATTTTTGAAAGCTTAAAATTAAAATTTTAATTGTAAAAAAGTTAAAATCACCGAAATGCTATTGTTAAACTCCAAATTTGTTACCTTATTTCTTTTTTTATCTCTATTTTCTTCAAAAAAAATAGAGAAACATCCTCTTCATGTAAGTACAACTGAAGTAAATTTTAATGTAAAAGATAAAAGTTTGGAAATAAGCTGTAGAATTTTTAGTGATGATTTTGAAAGCATACTTGCTAAATTATATAAGCAAAAAACTGATTTAGTTAATCCGGCTTTAAAAAATCAAATGGATGCTTTAGTCAAAAAATATCTGCTCAGCCATTTACAAATAAAGGCAAATGGTAAGCTCGTTAACATGAATTATATCGGCTTTGAAATTGACCACGAGGCCACAAATATTTATCTGGAAGTTGACAAAATAGCAAGCATAAAAAGCATTGAAGTAAATAGCTCTATTTTATACGATATGTTTGATGACCAGATGAGTATCATCCACCTTGTGAAAGGAAATACCAGAAAAAGCGGTAAAGTTTTATATCCTGATAAGGCTTTTAGCGCAAACTTTTAATTGTAATTTTTGTAATAGATATTAAATTAAGATTAAAAAACGGTAAATTTATATTATGTCCTAAACCGAAAGATAATGTGAAAAGGCAAAACCAGGCAGGATAAATTGTTTAAGAAATTAAGTTTGTAACGCTCCCTATTGTTATTAAACTATGCATGTAATTGTCTTTTCGCCCAAGTTAACTCCAAGGATAAAATATATCTTCAATTTTATTTTTAAGGATATTTTAAAAACCGATGTAGAGTTTACCGGAAACACAGAATATTTTCTTCAGAATGATAATTTGAAAATTAGTTATGCAGACAAACCTGTAGGCAAGGAACTTTTTTTTAAACATTCAAACATTCTTTTATCAAACAAAGTTGAAGAACTGAAATTAAAAACGACCACTTTTGATGATTATAAAGTGCCGTTTAGTGTAGATGATTCGACTTTGCCATTTGATGTTTTTGCTGCATCTTTTTTTATCATCAGCCGATACGAAGAATACCTTCATAAAGATAAAAGTGTGTTAAACTTTAAGGCTGAAGATAGTTATCAGCATAAATGGAAAATTTTGAATCGCCCGATAATTGATGAATGGGCAATGCTGATAAAAAATGTAATCAGGAAAAACTATCCATCTTTTAAATTTTCAGAGAAGAAGTTCAAACATCAACCTACAATTAACTTTACACTGAAGCCTGATGTGCCACCAGGATTTTTTCCGAAATCGAAATTTATTTTCAGTTCGATTTTTAATAAGGAGCAAAAATTTCTGAGTTCAGTTTTTGATGAGCTTACCGGGTTAAGCGTAAATCCGGCAGAAGTATTGGAATCTTTTCCAGATACTCAAACTCCTCAAAAACCAATCTATTTTGTAAATTTCCCATTAGATTCTAAAAATATATTTACATTCAGAAACAGTAAACATCTTTTAGAGAACAAAAACATTGGGTTATTTCGTCCATGCGCAACAGACAAAGAAAAATTAGCTTCACTAAAAGCAGATTTACTTCAACTTAAAAAACTACAGCAAGGTTTGGTTAACCTTTCAAGCCAACAAATTGATGATTTAAAATTGCCTTCATGCTATCTGAATTTAATTTCTGCCGGTATAACCGCTGATTATTCAATGGGCTATGAAGATACGCCAGGTTTTAGGGCTGGTACTTGTACGCCTTTTAATTGGTATGATTTGCAATTAGAAAAAGTGACGCCGCTATTGGTTTATTCGTACTGTTTAAGCGACGAACATTTCACACACCTGGATACGCAAGAAGCTAAAAAATTAGTTACTGGCTTTATTGACGTAGTTAAATTGGTTCATGGCTATTTTATTAGTAACTGGCAATTGCGAAGTTTATCGCAGCACTTGAAATACAAAAAACTAAAAGCAACTTATAACGATATGAATACGTATGCCTAAGCGTTGGTAATCTATTTTTTGATAAGGATTAGTCGGCCAATATTGATGCGGTTTTTATCTTTATCATTTTTAAAGTGCAGGGTAATTGTATTTCTGAATTCGTTTACTTCTATATCACACAAAAACTCATTCCTTTTGTATGTTTTTTGAGCAGTATAAAATGATATTGGGTTACTAACTTTCGTTTGTCTTTGCCAAATGGTTATCTCAGCACCATCACCAGCAGTTTCCATATCAGCATAAAGTTTGTATTTCCCTTTTGGAATTTCTTGCAAATCAATTCTAACCTGAGCACCGCTTCTCGAAATAATGTTATTACCATCGATAGTAGCCTGGCCATTAAAGCTGAGATTCATTAACTGAGGATAAACCATCATCGTATCTGGCAAAAAAACTGTTGTAGATTTTTCTGTTGGTTCATTTGATTTAGCAATTGCCTTTTCGCCGTAATAAAAAGCAACAGAAGTGTAAACTCCGGGCTTATTATTTTGCTCCGGACCATGCTCAATTGTATGCAAAATACTCTGATTAAAAGGCATTTTATCCGTTAAAAATAAACGGTAACCGCCCGTTCTGCTAAATGGAAGCGAGTAATCTAACGAACCATGAATAGGCAAACTCATTTTTCTGTCCCAACGATCGAGTAATGCATACCAGCCTCCATTAAAATAATCTTCTGATCCTGTTCCATGCATGCTCATCTTTCCGTCAATAGCGGTGTAATCATCTCCCTCAAAAAACAAAGTCATGCCAGGCGTTAAACCTTGGGCTTGCAAAATAGTACCCACATAATGCCCTTTGCCTGCTCCACTTAAAAACACATGGGGCTTGCCGGCGGTTGTTTGTTCACTATTCCAGTAAGCATAAAATTTACCTTCAGTTTGTTGATTTCGAACTTTTGCAGCGTAATAGAATTTTGCTTTAATTCTCAGTGATTCGGCTTTATCCTTAATGCTGCTGTTTCGATAATACAATTCAACCTTTGCATGATTATCAAAAGGCATAGAAAAATAATTGTAATTTATATTGTTAGCCGTTCCAATTAATAAACTTTGCATAGAAATCTTTCCGAAAGCGTATCCGAAAAAATCGGCTATTGGCATGTAAACCGCTGGCCGGCTTTCATTATCCCAGGTTATTTTTATATCAATTTTTTTGTTTAGTCCTTCAAATTGTGTGGCGTTTTCTATTTCAAAACCTAACAAGCGCCCGCCTTTATCTATTTCTGCCAAGGTAATGTTTTGGCTGGTCGATATGGTTTTATCCACAACAAGGGAGTCAATGGGGCTTTCAGCCATTATGCTTTTCTTAACATTTAACCATGTTGATGACACTTTTGCCAAGGCAGCTGTTTCTTCCTGATTTAAATTTGAATCGAATGTTTTAACATTGGCCTTTTTACCAAAATTGCGGTACTGAATCTGGTAAAACTCTAACTTTTTGCCTCTAAAAACTACCTTGCATCCATTTTTATATGGTATTGGAAAATAACAATAATAGCCTCCAATCTGGTTACCACAAAGCGGTAATTGAAAAGGCGCAGCATTTCCGGAAAATAAATCTGAAAATTTAATCGAGTAAGATGGCTTTTTGCTACCATCGAAATAAAAATCGATGATATCATTTGTTGGAGTAGGTGTCCAAATCCTGTTGATAACCCCTGCTCCTTTATCTTCAAAAATAACTAAACTGCTATCTGGATTTTTTTTGATAAAAGAATATTTACCGCTAAAACCATCGTCGTTATTCCCTGTTGTATCGTAAGACGAGTATTGTTTTATAACCGCATCTGTATATTTTGGCAGGTTGCCAATGTTTGTCATGAGCTCCAGTTCTGACTTTACACTAATTAAATTTTGTTGTGCAGATAGTAGGTTAGGCAATGAAACTAACAAAACGCAGAAAAAAAGAATAGTTTTAAGAAGTTTGTTAGCTGTCATAGTTAATAATTTAAAAAATATATCCGGTTAGAGCATCACTAATTCGATTTAGTAATGATTAAAACTAATTTATTAAATATTCTACATGGAATTTAAATATCTATAAAGATGTTACTCACTATCAACCAAAAACATTAATTTAGACGCTAACAAGGCTTTTAAAAGCAACAAAACTTATTATTATGATTTTCGACCTGAGCAAAACTAAATCTGTTGCAAATACCTTTGTTGCAGAACTTCGTGATGAAAACATTCAAAAGGATTCGATGAGGTTTCGCAAAAACCTTGAAAGGTTAGGTGAATTTTTTGCTTATGAAATCAGTAAAACATTAAAATATCAGCAAAAAGATGTAATAACGCCATTGGGTACCTCCAGCTGCGAATTTTTAGAAATTCAACCTGTATTAGCTACAATTTTAAGGGCAGGCTTGCCATTACAACAAGGTCTGTTAAATATTTACGATAAAGCTGAGTGCTGTTTCATTTCGGCATACCGGAAAGTTAAAAAAAGTGGCGATTTTATCATCCAGATGGATTATGTTTCTACACCAGATTTGGATGGACGTGTATTAATTATGGCCGATCCAATGCTGGCAACCGGACAAAGCATGGTAATGTGTTGCAAAGAATTAATGAATCGTTATAAAATTGCTGAATTACACATTGTGGCGGCTATTGCAAGCGTAGAAGGCGTGGCGCATGTTAAGGCAAACTTACCCAAGGCAAAATTATGGCTTGGCGCAATTGATGAGGAAATGACCAGCAAATCTTATATTGTACCCGGATTAGGCGATGCCGGGGATTTAGCTTATGGGGAAAAAGTGTGATCAGGATTTTTAGGATTAGCAGGATATAACTTTCCAATATTCAAACTTTCAACCCTTTCTACTTCACTAATTCTAACCATCCCAATAACAAAACATCTTGAAAAACAAAAAACACATATTCTTTGACCTTGACCACACGATTTGGGATTTCGACAGAAATGCAGAAGAAACGCTTCAAGAGCTATATAAAAAATATAAGCTTGATGAATTGGGCTTAAAATCATGTTCGGATTTTATTTCAAAATATACAGAGAACAACCATAAGCTCTGGGCAGATTATCACCTCGGAAAAATCACTAAAGACTTTCTTCGGGCAGAGCGGTTTAGCAAAACATTTTTGGAATTGGGTATCCATCCGGATGCCGTTCCACATCAGTTTGAAGACGATTACGTATGCATTTCTCCAACGAAAACGAATTTATTTGAAGGTGCAGAGAATGTTTTAAGCTATTTGCAGCAGAAATATACTTTACACATCATTTCAAATGGTTTTAAAGAAACTACACTTACAAAAATGGATTTTTCAGCACTTAATCCATATTTCTCGAACGTAATTATTTCTGAAGATGTTGGTGTGAACAAGCCAAATCCGGTAATTTTTGAATATGCATTAGATAAAGCAAAAGCACTTAAAGCAGAAAGCATTATGATTGGAGACAGTTTGGAGGCAGATATTTACGGTGCATTAAATTTTGGTATGGATGCCATATTTTTTAATCCGTTAAAGAAAGAAAAGCCTGAAGATGTGAAAAAGGAAATTGTTCATCTTGAGGAACTTTTGCAGTTATTTTAATAGTATTTAGTAGCTTTAAGAATGACTGCAGCCAAAATAAGAGTTTCAATCCATCACATTGTGGAAGCTTATAAAGCAAAACTTTCTTCTTATACTGATGAGATTTTTGAAACAACACCACCCATAAATGGCTGGAGTTTTAGCGAAGTTTATTGCCACATTTTCGATTCGAGCATACTTTCTACCATTGCTCTTGAAAACGCAGCAAATGGTAAAGGTGAAGATAAACCCACCCATTTTATTGTAAAACTAATACTGCTATTTGGCGCTCTGCCGCCTGCAAAAAAATATGAAGTACCAAAAAGACTTGCGAGCAGGGTAAAAAAAATCAGTAAAACTGAAGCCTTGGATTTTATTTTAGAATTTGAAAAAACCTTAGAAAATGTTTATACACAAATTGCAAAAGCTTCTAATCGTTCAAAAACCAAGCATCCAAGGTTAGGGTATTTAAACTCAAAGCAATGGTTAAGGTTTATAGAAATCCACTTAAAGCATCATTTAAAGCAGTTAATTAGAATTGAAGAAAGCTATCTGCAAAGAACATAATTACCATCATTAAATAAGAACTGCTTATGAAAAAATCATCGTACTTATTTATTACCTTGATATTTTTTGCCTGTAATAATAAAAAATCTTCAACGCAAGTTGTTATAGCCACTCCAACAGGTATGCAGGGCTTGCAAAATAGCGCTCCAGCGCAGCCGGTAAATCAATCCGTAAAGAGTAATTTAATCTTTAATCCTGAGCATGGTAAACCCGGACATAGATGCGAATTAGCGGTTGGTGCTCCTTTAAACCAGGCTGCATCTACCCCACAAGCTCAACAAATTGTAAAGCAAGAGATTAAAGCAAAAGCCGAGCCTCCAATCGTAAAAACATCGGCAAAAAACCTGAATCCGGCTCATGGTCAGCCGAGCCATCGATGCGATATTGCGGTGGGTGCGCCTTTAGATTCTAAGCCAGTAGCAAAGCCAGTTGCTTTAAACAAATCAGTAAATAAAACAACAGAAGCAAGCAGCAAGATAAAACTCAATCCAGAACATGGAAAAGATGGACATAGGTGCGATATTGCAGTTGGCGCTCCATTAACTTAAAAAGCTAATGCAATTTTTTACATCTTTGCGCTGATGAAATTACCCGCCATAAAAGGTTTTGATGAAGAGGCTTTTAACAAGTATTTAAAAAATGCTGGTTGGGTTATGTTTGGCAAAGGATTAAGCCTTATTGTAAACCTTTTAATTGCCCGTTACCTTGGTCCCATTTTATTTGGAGATTTAAACTTTGGCTTATCTCTGGTTGCTATTTTAGCTGCGGTTGGTGCCTTAGGTTTAGATACATTTATCATCCGCGAAATTATTCAAGAACCAGAGAAACGCAACGAAATATTAGGCACATCGTTATGGCTCAGAATGGTTGCAAATGCACTGCTGATTCCTGTAGCAGTAGGCATTTACTTATTCAGTCATCATCTTTCAACAAAGCCGGGCGAACCACTTACACTTTTAGTCGGCCTACTTGCACTCGCCTCCTTCTTTAAATCTTTTAATGTAATTGATGCATATTTTCAGTCTCAGGTACAATCGAAATATGTAGTGCAGGTTCAAAATATCTGTTTAATCGTTACTTCTGTTGTAAAAATAATTCTTATCACATTAAATCTGCCGCTCATTTATATTGTATTAGCTTATGTTTTTGATGGGTTAATTCTGGCAATTGGTTTAATCCTTATTTTTCAGAAACGGGGATTTAATATTTTCGATTGGACCTTTAATAAACAAAGAGCAAAATTCCTTTTACAGAAATCTTCGCCATTAATTTTATCAGCTGTAATGGTTTCAATTTACATGAAAATTGATGTTGTTATGCTAAAAAGTATTGGCAGTAAAGCAGTAGGTATTTACAGTGCCGCTCAAAATTTGAGTGAAGCCTGGTATTTTATTCCCGTTGCAATTGTTACTTCCGTATTCCCCGCATTATTAAATGCCAGGAAAACAGATTTAGACCGCTATCAAAAGCGTTTAGGCAATTTATACGATTTGCTGGTCTTCATCAGCCTTCCTGTGGCACTTTTTATAAGTTTCTTTGGTTCTGATATTATCCATATTATTTATCAAGGTAAATATGATGGAGCCGGACCAATGTTATCCATACATATCTGGTCAGGCATTTTTGTATTTTTAGGTACAGCCAGTTCGCAATATTTAGTTGCAGAAGGCTTTACAAAAATTTCATTTTACAGAACGGCTGCCGGAGCAGTAATTAATGTTGGACTAAATTTGTGGTTAATTCCATTATATGCCGGAGTGGGAGCATCATTAGCAACGCTCATTGCGTGTTTTGTTTCAACTTTTTATTTATTATTAATTCCAAAAACTCGCCAACAAGGCATAATGATGTTAAAATCATTATTTTTGATAACTGCATTTCAAAAAATATTAAAACGTTGAGTACATTAAAAGCATTAAGCACACTAATTGCTAAACCATCAAGGTTAAAAGCATTATTATCATACGGGCATAAAGGATATCTAAATAGCATTGGCTGGTTTACCGCGTTCGACAACAAACAGGCGGTTGATGGGCAGGGCAAAGCGCTGCCTTGGGTTACATATTCTTTTATCGATTTTATAAAAGAAAGAATTAACAAAACCCAACACATTTTTGAGTATGGCTCTGGAAACTCGACAATTTTTTATGCAGAAAGAGCAGGTTCGGTTACATCGGTAGAACATGATAAAAACTGGTTCGAAAAGGTAAAAAACACCAGTCCAGCAAATGCAGAAATGATTTATTGTGAGTTGCAACGGGATGGTGAATATGCTAAAAAAGCGGCATTACTTAACAGGAAATTCGAAATTATTATTGTTGATGGAAGAGATAGAGTTAGGTGTTGCGCTTACAGTTTGGATGCTTTATCTGCCAATGGTGTAATTGTATTGGATGATAGTGAACGAGAAGTTTACAATCCTGCACGTGTTTTATTGAAAGAAAAGGGCTTTAAAGAAATCAGTTTCAGCGGAATTTCTCCAGGCTTATTTTACGAAAAAGCAACTTCAGTTTTTTATAAAGCAGATAACTGCTTAGGCATTTAATCATTACAGCATGCTCAGCGAAGAAGTAAAAACGGCATACGATAATTTTTATACAAATAGTGATGTTGCCTGGCGAATGCTCGGCGCAAAATACAAAGCAAAAAACATTGTTGATGTTTGTAGAGATATAAAACCGACTAAAGTTTTAGAGGTTGGTGCCGGCGATGGAAGTATCCTTCATTTTTTAAACGAATGGAGTTTTGCCCCTGAGCTGTATGCATTGGAAATTGCAGAAAGTGGTGTAGATATTATAAAAAGCAGAAATTTATCCAGTTTAAAATCAGTTCAAACTTTTGATGGTTACAAAATACCATTCGAGGATGATGCTTTCGATTTAGTGATACTCGCACATGTGCTCGAACATGTGGAGCATGAAAGGATTTTATTGCGTGAGCTGAAAAGAGTTTCGAAGTATATTGTTGTTGAAGTTCCGAAAGATTATCGGTTCGGGGTAGACCAGCGAATGAAACATTTCCTTGATTATGGGCACATCAATATGTACACGCCTACATCATTAAGGTTTTTATTGCAAAGCGAAGGACTTGAAATTTTAGAAGATAAGGTTTCGATGACTGCAACTGAAACGGTAAAGTTTAACGAATTTATTAATAGAAAAGCGCCAAAAACATTTACTAAAAATTTAAAAATTGAGCTGGAATACCGAATTAAAAAAGCCTTGGGAAATTTTCTTGGCAGAAAAAAGCAAGAGCAATTTGCAAATGCTTATACGGTTTTAACAAAAAAATCAGATTCAAATCTTCAAATATTTTAATAGCAAATACTTCCTGAACTCGACAGCCTAAATTTATTTAAGGATCTTATTGTATAGATGCTGAAATAAATTCAGCATGACGCAGAAGTAAAAATGGTAAAAACAACATGCAAAACCTTGCTCCTATAGCCCTTTTCGTTTATAATCGTCCGCAACATACAGAGCGAACTATAAAGTTTTTGCAGGAAAATAAACTTGCGGCAAAAAGTCATTTATACATTTTTTCTGACGGCGCTAAAACCAAAGACGAGATTGATGATGTTGCAAAAGTAAGGACCATAATCAATAAAATTGATGGTTTTAAATCCATTAAGGTAATTGAAAGGAAAGAAAATGCAGGCTTGGCAAATTCAGTTATTTCAGGCGTAAGCCAATTAATTAAAGATTATGGCAAAGTTATCGTTTTTGAGGATGATTTGGTTACCTCGCCACACACCTTAACCTACTTTAATGATGCTTTAACCCTTTATGAAGGCGAGGAGAAGGTTATGCACATTGGAGCTTATATGTACCCAATTAACCCCGAAAAGCTTCCACAATCTTTCTTCTTCCGTGCGGCTACAAGTTGGGGCTGGGCAACCTGGGAAAGGGCTTGGACACACTTCGAACCAAACATCGATAATTTGATTAGTCAATTTGATAAAAAGAAAAAATCTGCCTTTTCTATAGATAATAAAATGAATTTCTGGAAGCAAATGCAGGAATTTAAAAAAGGTAAAAATAATAGCTGGGCAATCAGGTGGTATGCCTCAATTTTTTTAAAAGGCGGCTTAACTTTAAACCCATCGCAATCCTTAGTTAATAACATTGGTCATGATGGTTCTGGGGTACATTCGGGCATAAACGATATTTACAATGTTATTATTAATCCAAAACCTATAACTAAATTTCCGAAGGTAATAGAAGAAGACGAAATTGCTTATAAAACCATAAAACAATTTCTGGCGACCAGAAAAGGCAACATGGTAAGGAGATTGAAGCGTTTTGTAAACGAGAAACTATCACAATACTTTTCAAAATAAGACAGAGCCATTCTTAAAAATTCTTTGTATTTTGGTTATTCCAAATGTTAATCATGAGAGTTTTATCCATCCTTATCTTATTTATTTCTACAAATATTTTTGCGCAAACAGCACCAAAACCATACGGAGCTGTTCCATCTAAAAGGCAACTGGCCTGGCATAATGTGGAGGTATATGGATTAATACATTTCACGCCCACAACATTCGAAAACAAGGAATGGGGATTTGGAGATGCAGATCCAAAAACATTTAATCCTACTGATTTTAATGCAGAGCAGATTATCGGTGCTGCCAAAGCCGGCGGTTTGAAAGGCATCATTCTGGTTGCAAAACACCATGATGGTTTTGCGCTGTGGCCAACAAAAACTACTGAATATAATATTACCAAAAGTCCCTTTAGGAATGGCAAAGGCGATTTGGTTAAAGAAGTTGAGCAAGCCGTAAGAAAAAATGGATTAAAATTTGGTATTTATTGTTCGCCTTGGGATAGAAACAATCCGCTTTATGGCACAGATAAATATTTAGCCATCTATCAAGCGCAGCTTAAAGAATTATACAGCAATTATGGCGAGCTTTTTATGAGCTGGCACGATGGTGCAAATGGTGGCGATGGATATTATGGTGGCGCCAGGGAAAAGCGTTCTATTGACAACACAACCTATTACGACTGGAACAATACCTGGGGCATTACCCGCAAAATGCAGCCAATGGCAAACATTTTTAGCGATATTGGTTTAGACGTAAGATGGGTTGGAAGCGAAGATGGAACAGCTGCAGAAACCAGTTGGGCAACCTTTACACCACTTCCTCCAGAGGGAAAAAATGTAGCCGTTCCGGGTCAGGCGAATTATCCTCAAAGTCCAATGGGCATTAGAAATGGTAAATTTTGGATGCCTGCAGAATGCGATGTTCCACTAAGAAAGGGTTGGTTTTACCATGAAAACGAGAAACCAAGATCGCCTGAAGAATTATTCGATTTATACTTGCAGAGTGTAGGCCATGGTGCGGCTTTGGATTTAGGCTTGGCGCCAGATACCAGAGGGCAATTACATAGTGATGATGTGGCCGCTTTGAAAGGTTTTGGCGATATCGTAAAACATACTTTCGCTAATAATCTAGCTAAAAATGGAAAAATTAAAGCCAGTAATAGCCGAGGAAAAAACTTTAGCATTAACACTATTTTAGATGGTGATAAGGAAACTTATTGGGCAACCGCTGATAAGATTCACACTGCAAATCTTGAGATTGATTTAGGTGCTGCAAAAACTTTCGACATTATAAGTTTGCAGGAATACATCCCTTTGGGACAAAGAATTGAGGAATTTAATGTTGAAGTTTTTGAAAACAACGCCTGGAAAAAAGTTTACAGCGGAGAAAGCATTGGTGCAAAAAGATTGATTATGTTGGATAAACCAATTACAGCACAAAAACTAAGATTAAACATTTCGAAATCTCCGGTATGTATCACTTTAAGCGAATTTGGAGTTTATAAAAAAACCTTATAACGGTTTCTTTGCCTGTAGAATAATGTAAGGCGACAAACTTTGGCTCTCGAAAGGAATAAGTTTTGTGAAAACTTTGCCACTTAACCATACAATTTTTTTAAATAAACGAACACCAGTAGATTTTTGGGCTTCGTTTTCTAACCATACGCTAAAACGCCCGAAGTAACCAGACTTTACTGCTTTCAATCCTGCTTTTTCGCAGATGGATTTAAGTAATTCGGGGTTCATGCTATCGATGTTGTGCTTATCGTAATTTTCTTTATCGAAGTTTTTTTGAAACCAACCATTTACGGCTTTAAAGTTTGGTAAAGTAATAAAAAGCGTTCCGCCGGGTTTTACAAAAGTAATGTGGCGATTAATAATATCGGCAGTATCATTAAAATGCTCAATTAAACCGCAGCTCAGCACCAAATCATATTGTTGAACTGGCGTGTAGTTAAACAAATCTGTTTCTATAATGTGGATGTCTTTCTCGGATAAATTGTTTTTCAACAGCAAATCGTTTACCACTGGAGGATGAACGAAATAATCTAACAGGGTAACATCAAGGTTAAAAAACTTCTTTAAAAAAACTGCATAATAACCAGGAAAGCCACCTAATTCTATGGCATTTTTAACACTTTCTTTATTTATAACCTCTGCAAGTTGCTTATGAAACAAGTAGTTTTCCGGCAACTGAACTGCAAGTCCTGTTTTACTTTCCCAATAATTTACCCAAAAAGCTCTGTCGGTTAATAAATTTGCCATGTTCTAAATTGATTCCAACGCCAAAGAAACGGAAAAGTATGATAAATTTTATATTAATTGTCATGTTGAGCTTGTCGAAACTTATTAATGTGTTTGACAAGCTCAGAATGGCGACTGGCATACCATAAAAGTTAGACCTATTTCAAGTCTTTTAAAATTTCTGCAACTGCCTTTTCTAATTGTGGGTCTTTATCATTTAAACGGTCTTCAAAAGTATTTTTCACATAAATATCTGGTGTTACACCATCCTTTTCGATATTTTTTCCATCCATTGTATAACATCCCCAAGATGGCAATCGGTATGAAGAACCATCAACCAAACCCTTTGCAGAGGTAAAAATAATCCAGCGATAAGTTTCCGTTCCAATAATTTTACCCAATTTTAATTGTTTAAAACCTGCGGCAGTCATTTCCGCATCGCTTAAAGATTGTTCGTTAATGAGTAATACAATCGGTTTTGCAGCAGGGCCGAAGTTACTTTGAGGCGCCATTTTACCACCTCTATATTTCCACTTCAAATAAGGTTTTTGAGATAAAAATCTTAGCACAGCATCGTGAACATTTCCACCGGTATTGTAGCGTAAATCCAATATAATTGCATCTTTATTTTCCTCTTGTTCAACCATATCTAAAAGGAAACGTTCTAACTCACCGCTACCCATATTTTTCATGTAAGAGTAGGCAATTCTGTTATTGCCCCATTTATCAACATTAGAGCGGTTTTTAGCAATCCATTCGTCATAAAGGTTATTTTTTAAACTACCAGAACTTTGTGGATGGATATTTACATTAACTTCTTTCCCACTTCTGGTAAAAGTTAAAGTCATTTCTTTATCTAACGATGGCTTACTAAAATAATAATCACGGTCAATTTTTTCATCAACTTCTACCCCATTCACTTTTTTCAGAACATCGCCGGGCAAAACATTTACGCTACCGTAAGATGCATTACTTTTAGCAGCAACACGTTCAATTTTAAAAGGATTTTCATTGTCGAAAATAATGCCTGTTTGGTTTGTGATATAATTTAGGTTTTTCTTTTCTTCGGCACCGAAACTATTAAAGCCCATGTGCGATGAATTTAATTCGCCAAGCATATCATTCAGTAAAATCCTTAAATCACTACGATTATTTACATAAGGCAAATAGGCCGAATAATGGGTTTTCATCTTTTCCCAATCTACACCATGGAAATTTTCGTCATAAAAATTCTCATCCAAACCAACCCATGTTTCATAAAACATCTGGTTAAACTCTGCATTCAGGTTTTTTGCGAACTTATATGCATGGTCAACTTTATCAAGTTTATTACCATCCAGGTTGTACTTATTAATGGCGCCACCTATTAAGGCGAAAAACTTATCGCCACTTTGCACAATTGTGTAATCTTGTCCATCGCCAACCTTTTCAGTTTTATTTGCTTCAAAAGGTTCGATAGTGGTTCTGTACAAACCTGATTTTCCACCTTCGTGGTTTGAACTGTAGAACACATACGTTTTATCGCCTTTGGCAAAAACATCTGTTCCAAACTGACTACCAAAACCCGGGCTAACCAGTTCAATTCTGTCTAAAATATTCTGTGTATTAATTGTAATAACGCTGGCAGGCTTTGGTGTTGGCTTAACATCAGTTTTCTTCTTTGCCGTATCGGTTGTTTTTTTTCCCTTTTTGTCTATTACCGTGGTAACTTCTTTTGGCGCAACCGGCGTTTCTTTAAATAAATCATCAAATTTGTCGGCCCGGAATGGGGCATCGTAATTATTTAAGGCCATTCGATAAATATGAACGTTTTCGCTTCCCGAAGGATAAAACGGATCTGTACGTGCACTTGTAAAATAAATATACTTACCATCTGGCGACCAGGCCGGAGCAGTTTCTGTAACGCCAGTATTTGTTAAATTGATGGTTTTGTTGCTTTTGATATTATGCACCAATATATCTTGCTCAAAGTTACGGTAAGCGGTAAAAAGCACATATTCATCATTCGGAGAAAAACTTGGGGTAGAATTTTGGATGGCCCAAAACTCATCAGTAACTAATGTTTTGCTATCAAAAGTTTTCAAATCGATAAGCTTTAATTCATTTCTTCCACTTAAATAAACGCCTAAAGTTTTAGCTTTATTAAGGGTGATGTCTCTATTGTTCGCCTTATCTTTGGTAAGCTGTTTTATGGTGCCCTTGCCATCGCCGGTTATGGTAAACCAGTTTTGATAGCCATTCCAGGTTTGACTGAAGAGAATTGTTTTGTTATCGGCCAGCCATTTGCACTGTAAAGCCCGCTCGCCAGTATTGCTTATTTTACGTATAAATTTTCCATCAGCATCGCTCACAAAAATCTCCCCTCTAGAAATAAATACGGTTTTCTTTCCATCAGTAGAAACATCAAAAGCCGAGATATTTCCACGCACATCATATTCCTGCTCTTTACTTAAAACCTGATTTCTGGAAGTGCTAATGTTAATTTTTGCTGATTTTTTTGATGCAACATCATAAGTGTAAAGCTGATAATCTTTCTCAAAAACGATTGTACTTCCATTCGCAGCTACAAAAGGGCGTTTAATTGAACTATCAAAATTGGTTAAAGCCGTTTTTTTACCATTTAAAAAAGTATAAAGATTGTATTCTTCGTTGCCTTCATCCGATACAAAATAAATATTTCCTTTCTGGTCTACGCTGGTCCAGAAATCTTTACCTAAATAATTGGTGTATTGCTTATAAGCTTTAGTTTTTGGATTATAAGATTGAATATCTGGATTGTAAGCGCCTTTGTAATGCTTACGATTTGCAAAACGGTAGCTTTCCCAGGTATCATTAAAAAATAATTCGCCATCAGGTGCTTCTGCAATATGATGTGTAGTATTAAAATAGTTATCGAAAAGGCGCACTGCAGTTCCGCCAGTTATACCAACTTTATAACTCGAAAACGAATTGAACCTACCGGAAGTAAAATAGATGCTTTTCGAATCCCAGCTCCAGTTATCCACTTCATCTGCAGCATCATTAAAAGTTAACTGCTTAATATCGCCACCTGCCAAAGGCATTAGGTAAACATCATAATTGCCAAACTGATTTGATGAAAAAGCCATCCATTTTCCATCAGGAGATATTTTGGGATTAATTTCTTCGCCTTGCATGGCGGTAATTCGCGATGCAACGCCGCCACCAACCGGCGCTTTCCAAATATCTCCATCATAGGCAAATACTATCGTTTGCGCATCGGGCGTTAAAGCTGGGTATGCGGCGAAGTAAGTTTGACCTTGTGAAAATGAATTAAAGGGCAACAGAAATGCTATTGCCGCAAGCGATTTAAATAGTTTTTTAAGCATGATTTTGTTCGTTTGGCTTTGGAAGCATGAAAATACGTAACAGTTTTTATAATCGTAAACAATAAAATGTATTTTTGATTGATTTGAAAGTTGTACATCTAAATACCTATGACGGAAATGGCGGAGCAGGAAGAGCCTGTTTACGCTTAAGCGATGCGCTTAAAGCAAGTGGCATCGATTCGAAAGTATTGGTTTATTATAAATTTGGGCAAAACCCAGCGGTAGATACTTTTAGTAAATCGCCATTTCAAAAAGCAAAGGCTGTTTATAATATTTTCTCAGAACGATATTTTGCTAAATGGTTAAGCAAATCCGTAAAAACACCTTTTAGTTTGCAGTGGTTTGGCCGATCGGTTATCAACCATCCTGATGTTAAAAATGCAGATGTAATTCATTTACATTGGGTAAATCACGGCTTTCTTAATCCAAAGTTTTTAGCGCAGCTAGATGAACTTGAAAAGCCAATTGTATGGACATTTCATGATAGTAATGCTTTTACGGGTGGCTGCCATGTGCGTTATGGATGCGAGCATTTTCATCAGCAATGCGGCAATTGCCCAATTTTAAAAATTAGTGGCCCAGAAGATATATCGCATAAAACCTGGTTAAGAAAGCAAACAGCTTACACAAAATTAAATTTTCATATTGTTGCCCCAAGTAATTGGATGGCGGCTTCGGTAAAATTTAGCAGTTTGTTGGGTACGCGGAAAACTACGGTAATTCCGAACACCATCGAAACTAAAATTTTTAAGCCTTATGTTAAATCAGAAGCGAAAAAAATTCTGAAAATAAATCCAGATAAGTTTGTTTTGATGAGTGGTTTTATGCCCTCAAAAAATGACAAACATAAAGGAACGCCTTATTTGATTGAAGCTTTAGAAATTTTATCACGCAGAGCGGGAATTAATAAAGAAGATATAGAACTCGTAATTTTCGGGAATAAAGAGAATGCCGAAATGCCAACGTTTCCTTTTAAAACAACTTTTTTAGGAACCATTAACAAAGATGAGCATTTAGCAAAATGTTATTCGGCTGCTGATGCATTTATCACGCCATCTTTAGAAGATAATTTGCCAAATACCGTAATGGAAAGCCTGGCTTGCGCTACTCCGGTTATCGCCTTTACAACAGGCGGAATTCCCGATATGGTTACACATATGCAAAATGGTTATTTGGCAGAGTACAAAAATGCCACTGATTTAGCTAACGGAATTGAATGGTTGTACCATCGCCCGAATAAAGATGAATTAAATAAAGCTGCAAGACTAAGCATTTTAACTGATTTTTCGGAAGAGGTTATCGCTACTGAACATATACATTTATATGAAACGTTGATTAATTTGCAACCGAAGTAATATGGAGCTTTCTAAAAACTATCTCGACAATATTAATGCGTTAAAATCGGCTATTTTAAAAAGCCGCTATAAAGCTGCGACAATTGTTAATAAAGAACTCCTCATCTTATATTTTGCCATTGGTAGATTTATATCCAGAAAAATTGAGGAAGAAAAATGGGGTGCAAAAATTATTGATAATCTATCTGCAGATTTACAATTAGAACTGCCTGGATTAAGAGGATTTTCAGCATCGAACATTAAACGAATGAGAGTTTTTTTTGAAGCTTGGCATGATCAATTTGTAATTAGTCCGTCAGTAACGAACCAAACACAAGTTATTGATTTAGAGGAGATTAAATTCAGTCCGTCACTGACGGACCAATTAGGAAATGTATTTTCAAATGTTAGTTTTACGCATCATATTGAAATATTACAAAATACAAAATCCCTCGATGAAAGGATATTTTACATTCAAAAAACCGCGGCAGAATTTTGGAGTATAAGTACTCTAAAAAATCACCTCGCTAATCAAACTTTTAAAAAAACTGGTCGTCTGCCAAATAATTTCTCACAAACAATTATTAATGATGATGTAAGGCAAAAGGCACTACAATCATTTAAAGATGAATACCTGTTAGATTTTTTAAACATTGAAGACAACGATGAAAATGACGAACGCGTTTTAGAAAGTGAAATTGTTCAAAACATTAAAAAGTTTCTAATGTCATTGGGTTCTGATTTTGCTTTCATAGCCAATCAATATCGTTTAATTGTAGAAGACGAAGAATATTTTTTAGATCTTTTATTTTTTAATCGCCGATTACAGTGTTTGGTTGTTTTTGAATTAAAAACCGGAAAATTCAAACCTGAATATATGGGTAAAATGAATTTTTACCTATCAGCTTTAGATGAATATGTAAAACAGCCACACGAACAAACATCGATTGGGATTATTTTGTGCAAAGAGAAGAAGAATAAAGTTATTGAATTTTCATTTAGAGATTTTAATAAGGCAATGGGTGTTTCTACATACAAAACAAGCCAGGTTTTACCCGCAGCCTTTAAGGGCCTTTTACCAGACGTAGAAACCCTTAAAAAATTAATGGATTAACAATGCCTAAACTAACCATAATAACAATCGTTTATAATAACGTTCGTGATGTAGAACGAACAATAAAATCGGTTATTAACCAAACATTTAAAGATATTGAATACATCATTATTGATGGTGCATCAAACGATGGAACACTTGAGGTAATAGAAAGATATAGATCGCAAACAGCAAAAATCGTTTCTGAAAAAGATAAAGGCATTTACGATGCAATGAATAAGGGACTTGCTTTGGCAACAGGAGATTATGTTTTGTTTATGAATTCTGGTGATGAAATTTACGATGAGCATACGGTAGAGGATATTTTCGATACCGCAAATGGTGCAGATATTTACTATGGCGAAACGGAAATGTATAATGATAACTGGGAAAGCTTAGGTAGAAGAAGACATGAGGCACCAGAACATTTCAACTGGCAAAGTTTTAAATATGGAATGAGCATTAGCCATCAGGCAATTTACATTCGCAGAAGTATTATTACGCCATACGATTTACAATACAAATACAGCTCGGATATTGACTGGATTATTAAAGCGGCTAAAAAATCTTCAAATATTGTAAACGTTCATCGTTATGTAGCAAAATATTTGGTTGGCGGCATGAGCAAGAAAAAACATCGCGAGAGTTTAAAAGAACGTTTTCAGATTTTCACTAAATATTATGGATTAATTCCGAATATTTTTAATCATGTTATCATTGCTTTTAATCTTGGTTTTTATTTTTTAAAGAATAGCAGAACGAATGATTAGGAGTAATAAGTTTTGCAATTCTTTAATTGCGTAATTTAAAATTTTCAAAAACAATATCTTCTCTACTGCTGTCTTAATTACATCACCTATTAAAAAATTAAGATTATGGCACAATTGAGCAACCGAAATATTGCAATATTATCAGAAAGCGGATTTGAAGAAGTTGAATTAACAGAACCTTTAAAACGTTTAAAAGAAGAAGGTGCAACTGTTCACATTGTTTCCTCAAAAAGTGGGAAAATAAAAGCCTGGAATCACGACCATTGGTCGATTGAAGTTGATGTTGACAAGACCATCTCAGAAGCTAATGCTGACGATTACGACGGCTTGCTTTTACCAGGAGGCGTTATCAATCCTGACCAACTAAGAGTTAATGAAGACGCAATTAAGTTTGTAAAAGCATTTTTTGAAGCTGGTAAACCTGTCGCGGCTATTTGCCACGGACCGCAAACCTTGATTAGTGCTAACGTTGTTAAAGGCAGAAAACTAACTTCGGTTAAAAATATTTCTCAAGATTTAATCAATGCAGGTGCTGATTGGAGTGACGAAGAAGTTGTTGTAGACCAAGGTTTAGTAACGAGTAGAACGCCAGAAGATTTGCCTGCTTTTAATGATAAAATTGTTGAAGAATTTGCAGAAGGGGTACATGACGGGCAACATGCCTAAAAACTTTAGACGCTCTTTCTGAATTACTCGAAACGGCTGACTTAGGTTAGCCGTTTTTTTTACCTTTTTGGGTAAGCAAACGGCAAGCCTGCCAAATACCTGCTAATTTTACGATATGGATAATCGCCAGAACCACGATTTGCAAACTGAACAATAATTGTGTTTGTTTTCGGGTCGATGTATAATCGTTGTCCAAGCATACCTTCTGCGGCGTAATCTCCATTGTTACCTTCTTGCGGAATCCACCACAGAAAATGATGGGCTGATTTTTGCCAACCTTTTGCTGATGCAGGTTTTTCTGAACCTATATTTGTCGACTGGTTTATCCAATGTTCAGATAAAATTTGCTTGCCATTAAATTTTCCTTTGTTCAAAAATAATCGACCAATTTTAGCAAAATCAATTGCAGCAACCTGAAACCGACTTGCTGTATTCGCCAATCCATTTTTACGGTCTAAACCGAAGCTTGCATTATATTCTGTACCCAGATTTTTCCATATATTTTCTTCAAAAAACGTTGCAGTTGATTTTCCTGTAGCACGTTCTAAAACCCAGGCTAAAAGAATTGGGTCGATGCTTTTATATTGCCAGAATGTTCCAGGTTTATTCAAAAGCTTAACATTCATCAGCTCAGCTTTCATGTCATGAGTATAAAAGTATTTTGCTTCATCAGAGAAGAAAGCTTTTGTAATTCCACCCAAAGCATCTTGAAAAGCCAGACCTGATTTCATATCGAGCAAGTTTTTGATGGTAATTTGCTGATAAGCAGAATTTGCTTTTAATTCGGGGATGTAGTTGGTAACCTTATCATCTATGCTTTTAATATCGCCATTCTCCAACGCCTTTCCAATAATTATCGAAATGATGCTTTTTGCACCGGAAAATATTGTAGTTAATGTACTGTCTGAATAGCCATTCTGATATCTTTCATAAATTACGGTATCATTTCGAATCACTAAAAATGCGTTTATTGCTCCGTTTTTAAAATAATCGTTAAAGCTGATGTATTGATTTTTTGCATCAAATACATGAAGGGTATCTAAATCTGTTCTGCTTTTTTCTGTCCTGATAAAATGGAATGGAGAATCGCTTTTATGAACAATTGCTTGCGGGAAAATTTTATAGGTATTGGCATCTGGCGTTCGGTATTGTAAAACACGAACTAAATAGGGTTTCCAGATAAATAATGTAATGATTGCAATTATAAAAAGTGCAAATATGCTGGTTAATATCCTTTTGAAAACTTTCATTAATAGCTTCTGATTTCAAACAAAAAGCTAAACTAATTAAAGCACCTGATATTTATTAAGTAAACACCAAATAGTATTAAGAATGACTGAATAAAGATTGATTATTCAAATCGCCTAAATCAATTTTAGGTGTTTTAAGCTGACGTTTATGTTTCCACCTTCTGTGGCTCCAAAGCCAGTAGGCAGGTTGTTGTTGAATCATACTTTCCAAAAAATTGGTGTGAAGTTCTGTAATTTCAAATTCTGCTGTCTCTTTTGGATGAAGGCAAATTGGAACGCAATCAACCTCGTAATAACCACGCTTTAAATAGTTTATTTTCAAATAAAAAACCGGTCGGTTGGTTTTCTTTGCAATCTTTTCAACGCCTAGTTGTACAGATGTTTCCTGATGTAAAAAATTGGTCCAGTACATAGATTCTTCTCTTGATGGCGCCTGGTCGCTGCCAAAAGTAAACATGCTTGCTGTATTTTTATTGGCTTGCACGGCTCTAAGCGTTTGGCGCATCGAAACCATTTTATTTCCAAACTTACTTCTCATGTTGAAGAACCAGTTATCAAAAACTTCGCTGCTTAAAGGCTTATAAATTGGAAAGTGCTGACCTGAAAAATTTAAACCAATAGCCATACAAACCCATTCATAGTTGCCATAATGTGACGAACAAAACACTACGCTTTCATTGTTTTGTAAATACGCTTCGACCAAATCTTTGTTTTTAAACTTAACGCGTTTATTCAATTCCTTTTTAGAGATACTTTTCATCTTGATAACTTCTACAAATAACGAAGACAGGAACTTATAATATTCCTTTTCTATTGCATTAAGCTCGGCACAAGATTTATCCGGAAGGGCATGATATAAATTCTCCTTAACCACTCTTCTACGATATTTAAAAACGTAAAAAATCAATAAATAAAAAGCATCGGCTAATTTATAAAGCAGAAAAAGTGGTAAGAGAGAAATTGCATTTAATAAAAAAATCCCGAATCGAGATAAAATCTTATTAATCATAAAGGGTATGATTAGTTTATGATACAAAATTACAGGCCTCGAAAAAATCAATTGCCATGAAATTGTTAGAATTTTATTCCATTTAGTTGTTTTGAAATTTCGCTGACGAAAAATCAATCGAGTGATTAATTTTTTTAGGGCTTCGGTAAAAAAACTTTGTTGCTTGCACAGACTAAATTTCTCTAAACCTTATTGTAGCGGTGTCCTTTTTGGCTGTCATCCTAAGCTTCCCGAAGTGTCAGGTCAAGTCATCGACGGACAGCCAGAAAGATATAGCGGAAAGAAGGACTGGCATTAATAGTGGTTTAGAAATTTGCTTTTCAAAAACCTCACCCTATCAAAGTTTGTGATTTAAGGTTTCTATTCTGCAATCCCTCTCCTTGAAGAGAGGGAAATGTAAGTCGGTGGTTTTATAGACTCTTGCAAAACATGCATCCAAAGCTCCATCTCCTCAAAAAGCAGATTGGGCTGAGGTGAAAGTGTAGCTCCTTCAAAAACCTCACCCTATTTAAGTTTGTGATTTAAGGTTTCTATTCTGCAATCCCTATCCTTGAAAAGAGGAAATATAAGACAGTGCTTTTATAGACTCTTGCAAAATATGCATCCAAAGCTTCATCTCCTCAAGAAGCAGATTGGGCTGAGGTGAAAGTGAAGCTCCTTTAAAAACCTCACCCTATTTAAGTTTGTGATTTAAGGTTTCTATTCTGCAATCCCTATCCTTGAAAAGAGGTGAATGTAAGACAGTGGCTTATATACTCTTGCAAAATATGCATCCAAAGCACCCTCTCTTCAAGGAGAGGGTTGGGGTGAGGTGAAAGTATAGTTCAAGCTGAGGTAAAAAAAAGCCCATCTCAATCAAGAAATGGGCTTGATATTTTAAAGTCCTACCGTTGTGCGGAGGATTTGGGTGGGCTTAGTTTTTGCTACCGTTTGCCTTACGTAGTTGCTCTGTTAAGAAGATTTTACGTAAACGCATACTTTGCGGTGTAACCTCGATGTACTCATCAGCCTGTATATATTCCATACATTCCTCTAAAGAGAATTTAATAGCTGGTGCAATACGGGTGTTATCATCAGTACCAGAAGCACGCATGTTGGTTAACGCTTTACCTTTAACAATGTTGATTACTAAATCGTTATCACGGATGTGCTCACCTAAAATTTGTCCTTCGTAAATATCAACTCCCGGATCTACAAAGAAACGGCCTCTATCTTGTAATTTATCAATTGAATATGCAGTAGTTGTACCTTTATCCATTGAAATTAATACACCATTTAAACGACCAGGAATTGTACCTTTCCAAGGCTCGTAAGCTTTGAAACGGTGTGCCATAATTGCCTCACCAGCAGTAGCAGTTAAAACGTTGTTACGTAAACCGATAATACCACGAGATGGAATTTCGAATTCCAAATGTTGTAAATCGCCTTTTGGCTCCATAATTAACAACTCACCTTTACGCTGAGTTACCAATTCGATTACTTTACCAGAAACTTCTGCAGGAACATCAACGATTAAAGTTTCAATCGGCTCATGTTTTTTACCATCAATTTCTTTAACAATAACCTGTGGCTGACCAACTTGCAATTCGTAACCTTCGCGACGCATCGTTTCGATTAATACAGATAAGTGAAGAATACCACGACCGTAAACCAACCATGAATCTGCACCTTGAGTTTCAACAACTTTTAATGCTAAGTTTTTCTCCATTTCCTTCATCAAACGATCTTTAATACGTTGAGAAGTAACCAATTTACCTTCTTTACCAAAGAAAGGCGAGTTGTTAATGGTGAACAACATGTTCATTGTTGGCTCATCAATGCTGATAACTGGTAATTGCTCTGGTGCTTCAAAATCAGCGATAGTATCACCAATATCAAAACCATCAATACCAACAACTGCACAAATATCACCAGAACCTACTTCCGTAGTACGAATTTTTCCTAAACCTTCGAAAGTATAAAGTTCTTTTACTCTTGTTTTAACAATTTTACCATCGCGTTTAATTAAAGTAACCGGTTGGTTTTCTTTAATTGTACCACGGTGAACACGTCCAATTGCAATACGACCTACGAAAGAAGAATAATCTAACGAAGTAATTTGCATTTGTAAAGTACCTTCATTAATTGGTGCAGCAGGAATATTTTCCACTACGGCATCTAACAAGGCAAAAATATCAGTAGTTGGTTTTTTCCAGTCAGTACTCATCCATCCTTGTTTAGATGAACCGTAAATAACCGGGAAATCTAATTGATCTTCAGTAGCTTCAAGATTAAAGAACAACTCAAAAATTTGCTCATAAACCTCTTCAGGGCGACAGTTTTCTTTATCTACTTTATTTACAACAACAATCGGTTTTAAACCTAAAGCCAAAGCTTTCTGCGTAACAAAACGCGTTTGAGGCATTGCACCTTCAAAAGCATCACAAAGTAAAAGTACCCCATCGGCCATTTTCAATACACGCTCTACCTCACCGCCAAAATCCGCGTGACCAGGTGTATCGATAATGTTAATTTTTACGTCTTTGTACTGAACTGAAACGTTTTTAGATACGATTGTGATACCACGCTCACGCTCTAAATCGTTGTTATCCAATATCAACTCTCCTTTTTGCTCGTTATCACGAAAAACAGAACAAGAGTGTAAAATCTTATCAACCAAAGTGGTTTTACCGTGGTCAACGTGTGCTATAATAGCTATATTTCTAATCTTTTGCATAAAATGCGCCTCAAATTTGGCGCAAAGATAGTGTTTAGAAATGGATTTTCTACTATGTAGCCTACTATTTAATGCTATGATAATGTTGTAATTATCTCATTTATAATTAGAAAAGCATTTGCAGTAAAATATACGGAGGGTTTTGTCCCGCTGTGCACTCCAATCTTTTTGTTTTTAATTTGAAGCCTTATGAAAGGAATTACAACCATAAAGTATTTACCCTGCCATCGGGTTTAAATAGGCTTAGGTAATGCTATAAATTTTATTTTACTTGCAACCTATAGTTGCTAAAAAGCATCATATATTAAACCATAACACATGAGAAAAATATTACTTTCAATAATTACAGTATGCTTCTTTTTTATAAACGGATATGCACAAGAGAAACAAATAGATAGTCTTTCTTTTAGTATGGCCCGAGGTTTAGTTGTTTTTGAAGGTTATTTAAATGGTATAAAAACCGATTTTGCATTTGATACAGGTGCTGCACTTGGTGTGGTAAACAGCAAAAATGTAAATGATTCGAAAATAAAATTAAAGGGTTCAAGGAGAATAAATGATAGTCAGAAAAACTCAGCCAAACTAGATGTAGCTAAAATTGATAACCTAAAAATTGGCTCTTTTAATTTCGCAGATGTTACGAGCGTTGTAGCAGATATGCCATTTTTATTTTGCAATAAAACTTACTTATTGGGCGGCGATATCATTAATAAATTAAATTGGAAATTCGATTTCCAGAACAACAAGGTTTATTTTTCCAAAATGCCCTTCACACAGGAAAGTGGTATGAAAGAAATGGATTTAAAGATTGTAGGAAACCGCCATTTTTCTTCACTAATTGCAAATGGGATAGCTATAGATAATATTTTAATTGATTTTGGTTTCGCCGGGAACTGTACAATGAACATTAAAGCAAATAGCACCAAAAACATCATGGGCAACCTTTCACCAGAAAATATTTATCCCAGCAAAAGTTCTTCAATGGGTTTAAATTCTATGTCGGCAGGCAAAACGACTAATTCTTTTTTTCTTGATTCGGTAGTTTTTGGAGGTGTTGCCGTAAAAGATTTTAAAATAAATGCGATGAATGACACCGACAATAAAATTGGGCTTTCATTTCTCCGAAAGTATTTCAATCAAATCATATTAAACAATACGGAGCTTAAATATTGGCTGCAAACAAGTAATGTTACCCCGCCTAAACAAACCAATTTTGATGCAGGTTTTCACTTTAACGATAAAAATAAAATCGAAGTTGTTTCTTTAAATGGTGCTTCGAAACATTCAGCACAATCACTAACCATAGGCCAAATTATAGAAGAACTAAATGGCCGTAATGCAGAGAGCTTTGCTGATAGATGCGAATTCTTAATTTGGTACGCGGAGCAAGCTAAAAAAGATCAGTTTTCGGTAACAACTGTTACAGGCGAAAAGCTGAACATTACAAAATCAATTTTTTAAGTCCGCCTAATTTGCTTTTTCCAGCCATTCATCATAGGTAATTACGCCCAATTCAGGTTTACCATCGCCTTCTAAAATAGCTATAAACTCCAAATCGTGTCCATCGGGGTCTTTAAAATAAATAGCTAAAGCTGGCATCCAGGCAAAAACCATTGGCTGTTCGCTACCATCCTTTAAAAAATTATAAGGCTTTAAGTTTCTGGTTTTCAAAAAATCAACAGATTTATTTAGTACATCTTCAACTTCACAGCCAAAAGCAAAATGTCGAATATCTATTTCCTCTTTCGGCTTTTCCCATAAACCTAACATTGCGCCTTTCGGCTCACCAATCCAAAAAAATGCAATTCTGCGATCATCATTATAACTACATTCTGTTAAGCCTAAAACATTTTTGTAAAAATCGACAGACCGCTCTAGGTTTTCTACGAAGAGGTGTGTTTCAAATAATCCTTTTATCATACTGTGAAATTACAGTTTGGCAAAGCGCAAAGAAAATCACTTTTCTCAATCTTCACATCATCAAAATTGATAGCTTAAAACTTTAATCCGCATTGGTTACAATAATTAGCATTATCAGGATTATCATGTTTACAAACTTCGCAGACTTTATCCTCAGATTTTTTTGTAGCTAGTTCTACCGTGATGATTCCTGTTGGCACGGCAATAATTGCATAGCCCATAATCATAGCAATTGAAGAAAGAAATTTACCCGCAACTGTTTGCGGCACAATATCTCCAAACCCTACAGTTGTTACGGTAACAATTGCCCAATAAATACTTTGAGGAATACTGGTGAAGCCGTTTTCGCCACCCTCAATTACATACATTAAAGTACCAAGGATAACCATAATGGTAAGAACAGCCATTAAAAAAACACTCATTTTATGGCGACTAGCATTTAATGCCAATAACAATTTTTGCGCTTCGCGGTTAAATCTAACTAGCTTTAAAATTCTAAAAACTCGTAGTAACCTAAAAATTCTTATTGCCAGCAAGTAATGGAAACCAAAGTTAACAAGTTCAAGATACGTTGGTAAAATAGAAAGCAAATCAACTATACCCCAAAAACTAAAAATATACCTGAAAGGAGTTTTTGTACTCCAAATTCTTACAACATATTCCAGAGAAAAAAGAATGGTTATAATCCATTCGATATAATAAAAATACTTAAAATAGGCGCTGTGAAAAGATGGGATACTCTCTAGAATAACAATTAACACACTGGCAAGTATTACCCATAATAAAACAATATCAAATAGCTTCCCGCCTTTTGTATCATGCCCAAAAATTATGCGATTAATTTTCTCTCTCATTAGTGTGTATTTAATGCATAAGAAAATGCTTTAAAGACGGTTTATTTTTTATTGCTTAAAACTGTAGAATGTAAAAGTGAAATCTTCCATCTTCCTTCATCCTTAACTAAAACAACACTCTCTAACCATTTTACCTGATCTTTCCTATCCTTGATTTCTAAATCTGCAGTATTAAAATAAATAACCCAAGCCGTGTTATCTTCAACTACAGTTTTTGTAAACTTTAATGTGTTGGTTCTTTTAATGCCTTTACCAACCATTGGCTTTAGCCTACCTACCAAAACATCCAAATTCCAAATTTCACCATACTCCACAAATTCAACATCTTTGGTATAGTATTTCATTTTTTCGAAATCAAGAGCAGATAAAGCATCAAAGAAATCAACAATAGTTTGCTCCGCAGCTTTTTGAGAAGAATTTTTTTCTTGCGCATTTACGGTTAATGCACAAAATGATAGAAATAAAAAAGGCAATAATTTTTTCATGGCAAATCAAATCTGATAAACCAAGTTAAGCAATTATTTTAACTCCCTAGGTTACTAAAAACCAATCAAGAGGGCTTAAATCCCCGTTTTCGGGAAAGCCCAATCCAAAAATGCAGGCATTACACTCTCCCAGGTTGCAACATCGTGCTTACCACCTACTTTTTCATAATAAAAAATATGCTCGCGGCGTTTGTAGTTCTTTTTCAACAACGATTTTACCACATCAATTGTATCATCAATAGAATCTATAATCAAGTTTTTATTGCGGTCGGCTTTTTCATCTTCCGTTCCTGTCATCAGCCAAAATTTCATATCTGGTTTGGTAGATGTAGTATCGATAAGCTCATGCATAATCCTGTCTGCATCAGTGTAACCATCTGCCAAATCTTTTTTGCGCCACCAAAAAGCACCAGAAAAAACACCAATTGTATCAAAAACAGAAGGATTATTCCAGGCAATATCAAAAGCAGATAAACCGCCTAACGAAAAACCACCAAAAGCGACTCTGCCACCAATTGGCATTGCTATTTTCTTTTTTACAAAGGGCATCAATTCCTTTATAATAAAATCTGAATATAAGTTTGCTTTTGCGCCCCTGCCTTTAAAATCAGGCACTCCGGCTACGCCATACTCCATTAATCGCTCTACAGATGCTTTAATGGCAACAACAACCAATCTGTGGTTTCTTTTATTGAGGTGCGCATTTTGCAAAATTTGCGCAAAATCCATCTTTGCTACATCCTGACCATCGTTCAGTAATAACAATTCAATTTTTTCATTGCCTAAAATGCCTTCAGGCGCATATATATCTATTTCAACCTCACGCTTTAAATAAGCCGACGGAATCTTAAAATGACTGGTATTAATATTTACCGATAAAACTGTAGTGTACATAATTATTCAAACCCCCTATCACATGGCAACCGCCTCAATTTTTTTTGCAAAGTTACAAATCTTGATAAACTATTAAATATGAGTTGCCATTTTTTGTAATAAGCTTTTTTAGATCAAATGCTTTCATTTTTGTAGAATTTAATTTATACCTTAAAGCATTAAAATTTTTGTATGGTTAAAGAAGAACATAAAAGGTGGTACAGCCAAAATTTAAATACTGATATCGACATGCTCATCTTTGGTCACGGTGGTATCCCTATTCTACTGTTCCCAACAAGTATGGGGCGATATTTTGAAAACAAAGACTTCAAATTAATTGATTCTGTTGAGGGTTTTATTAATGAAGGTAAAATCAAAATATACTGCCCGGATGGTATTGATAAATTAAGCTGGTACAATAAAAGCATACATCCCGCAGATAGAGTAAAAAATCACATTTGGTATGATAAATACCTGTTGGAAGAAGTAGCGCCATTAGCCAGACATGAAACCGGCCATAGCAAAATTATTACCGCAGGCTGTAGTTTTGGCGGTTATCATGCCGCAAACTTTGCTTTTCGGCACCCCTGGTTGGTTAGCCACATGTTTAGTATGAGCGGTGCCTTTGATATTACCGGCCAGCTTGATGGTTTTTATAATGATGATGTTTACTTTAACAATCCTGTTGATAACCTGATGAATAACAGTAACCCTGAACTTCATTACATGAAAATAGTTTTAGGTACAACTGATAGAGATATGTGCAGGGGCGATAACGAAAATCTGTCGCGTATTTTATCGCAAAAAGGTATCGATCATTGGCTTGACATCAGACAGAATGCTGATCATGACTGGCCAATTTGGAGAGAAATGTTTCCAAATTATATTGCACAATTATAGTTGCTGAAAACAATTTAACAATAAAACGAATTAACTGGTTATATGCCATAAACAGTTACACAATTAAACTAAATTACGAATGAAAAAAATAGGGATTTTATTTGGACAAGAACGCTCTTTTCCAGAAGCGGTAGTTGAAAGAATTAACCAAAAAGCTGAAAAAGGCATCACTGCAGAAGCCGTTAAAATTGAGAAAATATTACAAAATCAACCTTTGGGCTATTCTGTAATCATTGATAGAATTTCGCAGGATGTACCTTTTTATCGTGCTTCTTTAAAAAATGCAGCCATAACCGGTACTGCGGTAATTAACAACCCATTTTGGTGGAGTGCCGATGAAAAGTTTTTTAACAACTCACTTGCCGAACAAATTGGCGTGCCAGTTCCAAAAACAGCGTTGATTCCATCCAGACAACATCCAACAGGCACAACCGGCGATTCATTTTCAAACTTAACAATGCCTTTAAACTGGGATGAAATTTTTGATTATGTAGGCTTTCCGGCTTATATGAAGCCATTTGATGGTGGAGGCTGGAGAGATGTTTACAAACTTCATGATAAGGAAGATTTTTTTGATAAACATAGCGGCACAGAGCAACTGGTGATGTTGCTGCAAGAAGAAATAATTTTTGATGAATATTTCAGAGTGTATTGCATTGGTGGCAAACATGTTCGCATTATGCAATACGACCCGCGTAACCCGCATCACTTACGCTATGCGGTCGATACCAAACCATCAAGCGAAAAATTATTAAAAACAGTAGAAGAATACACCCTAAAACTTTGCCAATATTTAGGTTACGATTTTAATACGGTAGAGTTTGCAGTTCGTGATGGTGTGCCTATCGCGATTGATTTTTGTAACCCTGCGCCAGATGCTGATATAAAAAGCGTTGGACAAGAAAACTTTGATTGGGTTGTAGAAACTACTGCTAATTATGCAATTGAAAGAGCTAAAGCGCAAAAAGATGGACAGGATAATTTAACCTGGGGAGAATATATTAAAGCATCAGTAGCCGGAAGACCGCTTGTTGCTAAAGCAGCAACTAAACCTGCGGCTAAAAAAGCACCTGAAAAAACGGTTGCAACTAAAGCATCGGCTAAGCCAAAAAAGCCAGCAGCAAAGAAATAAAAGGGATTTAGAATTTAATAACCATCAGGATGAACGAATTTACGCTTGGTATAGAGGAAGAATATATGGTAATTGATCCCGTTACCAGGGAACTTACCTCGCACGACCAAAAAATTGTTGAGGCGGCACAAAAAATACATAAAGACCAGGTTAAAGCAGAAATGCACCAGGCTGTTGTAGAAGTCGGAACCGGAATTTGCAAAACAACAACCGAAGCCCGGAAGGAAATTTCGCAATTACGCTATACGGTATCGCAGCTTGCAGGCGAGCAGGGCTTACGTATTGGTGCCGCCGGAACTCACCCATTTTCTCATTGGGAAAAACAATTGATAACAGAACATCCCCGCTATAATGAAATTGTTAACGAACTGCAGGAAGCTGCACGTTCAAACTTAATCTTTGGTCTACACGTTCATGTCGGGTTTCAATCGCGTGAGCTAGCCATACACATTGCAAACCAGGTAAGGTATTTCCTTCCCCATGTTTTTGCATTGTCTACAAATTCTCCTTTTTGGGAATCGAGAAATACCGGTTACAAATCTTTCAGAACTAAGATTTTTGATAAATTCCCTCGCACCGGAATTCCTGATATTTTTAACAGCATAGAAGATTATGATAACTATGTTAAACTGCTGATTAAAACCCGTTGCATGGATAATGCAAAAAAAATCTGGTGGGATATTCGTGTACATCCATTTTTTGATACGGTAGAATTTAGAATTTGCGATTGCCCAATGTTAATTGATGAAACGATGGCTTTTACGGCCCTGTTTCAGGCACTTTGCGCCAAGCTGTATAAACTGCGTTTGCAAAACATGACTTTCATAAATTACTCCCGTGCCTTAATCAACGAGAACAAATGGCGTGCTGCAAGATATGGAATAGATGGAAATTTAATTGATTTTGGTAAAGAGATGGAGGTAAATTGCCGAAATCTGGTTTTAGAACTTTTAGATTTTGTAGATGATGTTGTTGATGATTTAGGTTGCAGAGAAGACCTTAATTATGTACATAAAATTTTAGAACACGGTACAGGTGCAGACAGACAGTTGGCAGTTTACGAACAAACCGGTAACTTTGAGGCCGTGGTAGATTACATTACCACACAGACACTTATAGGCGCAAAGTAAAATTATTATGGATAAAAGGAGCTTAAGGGTCGCTGTTATTGATATGAATAACGGCGCTCCAAATCAGGGCATGCGGGGAATACAGGAAATTTTATCCCGGTTTAGAACTGAAAACAATATCAATTTAACATTCGATATTTTTGATTTAAGACAAAAAGGACAAATTCCGGGCATTGACTACGATGCTTACATTTCTAGCGGTGGTCCGGGAAGCCCAATAGAAAGCAAGGGTGAAAAATGGGAGAATGATTTTTTTAATCTTTTAGATCAGGTTGAGAATTTTAACTCAGCTAATGAAGAAAAGAAATATGCTTTCTTAATTTGCCACTCTTTTCAATTGGCTTGTAGAAAATATAATTTGGGTAATGTAACCGAAAGGCGTTCAAACGCTTTTGGTATTTTCCCTATCACTTTGACAAATGATGGTGAGCAGGATGAAATTTTCGATGGAATTACAAACCCTTTCTATTCTGTTGATAGTAGAGATTGGCAGGTAATCGAACCTAATCTGGATGCTTTTAATGCAAAAGGAGCAAAATTGTTAGCAATCGAAAAAGAGCGTAAACATGTTGATCTGGAACGTTGCATGATGTCAATTCGTTTCACCGAAGAAATCATTGGCACTCAATTTCATCCGGAAGCTGATCCCATTGGCATGAAGATGTATTTACTACAAGATGAAAAGAAAAAGGCCATTGTTGATACCCATGGCGAAGCAAAATATTTCGACATGCTAAATAGTTTAGATGACCCGGATAGAATTGTACTCACACAAAGCGTTATTCTTCCAAATTTCTTAAACAAAGCAATAGGGAATTTACAGGAGGCCTAGAAAATTAATTCACTAACTCTCTTTTCTATGCGGTCGTCATTGCAAGGCACAGTTAATCCCGACACTTCGGGAAAGCGATCTTAAATGTTTAGCTACTTAATCAGAACAAAATTGCTTCCTGCCTCGCAATGACGATATTATTAAAATACTAAATTATGATACCTGATCAACGTCAAAATTTTAATCAGCAATTTACTGAAGAAAAGTATCAAAACTTTTTGACTGATTTACAAGAAGGATATCCCGAAATTCCATTTAGAGTTGCAGAAACGCCAATATTTATACCTAAGGACTTAAAAGAAAAGTTAATCGCCGCAGGCGAAGAAATCATCAAACTAATTAAACAGCCTAACTTTAAGGCATTAACAGAAAACGCTATTCCAAAAAACTGGAATGTGCCTAATGAAAACGAGCAGCCGCATTTTTTAACTTTCGATTTTGGAATTTGTAAGAATAACGCAGGAGCACTTACTCCAATGCTTATTGAAATGCAGGGTTTTCCGTCTTTATATGGTTTTCAAACACACCTGGCCAAAACCTTCAAAAAAAACTACAACATTGATAATTCATTGAATTATTTCTTAAATGGATTTGATGAAGATAAATATATCGAACTTTTTAAGGAAGTTATAATTGGCCAGCATCAGCCACACGAAGTAGCTTTAATGGATGTTGATGCACGCAATCAAAAAACTGCAATAGATTTTTTTGTGACGCAGAAAATGTTAGGCATTAAAATCTTGGCTTTAGAAGATATAAAGAAGATTGGTAAACAACTTTTCTACGAAGAAGATGGGAAGCAAATTCAGTTAAAAAGAATTTACAACAGATTAATTTTTGATGAAGTAGCAGATAATACCGATATTTTTAAAAACAGTTTCGACCCTCGCGAAGAACTTGATGTAGAATGGGTGACGCATCCAAACTGGTTTTACAGAATCAGTAAATACACCATGCCTTTTCTAAAAAGTGAATTTGTACCTGAAACCAGGTTTTTAAATGAAGTAACGTCTATTCCTGCAGATTTAGAAAACTATGTATTAAAACCATTATTTTCTTTTGCCGGCATGGGTGTAATCATTGATGTTTCAGAAACTGATATAAAAAATATTGCAGACCCTGAAAACTGGATTTTACAACGTAAAGTAAGTTACGAACCAGTAGTTCAATCGCCTGACGGCGGCGTAAAAGCAGAAATTAGAATGATGTACTTATGGCCCGATGGTGGAGAACCTCAGCTTTGCTTAAATTTAGCACGCTTAAGCCGAGGCAAAATGATTGGCGTTCGCTATAATGCAGATTTTGATTGGGTTGGCGGAACAGTGGGTTTCATGGAGCAATAATTTTATTAGCCACAGATTTTTAATCGCATTGCATTTTTTTTAATGTCTTAATAAAAGAAAATGGCAATCTGTAAATCTGCGGCTCAACCATCATTTTACATTAAACTGAATTCAGAGATGCAAAATCATACTATATTTGTGTTATGAACATTCAAACGATTTTAGTCTTTTTACTTTTTGCTATTGCATTAGTATATGTTGGCCGTTTGGTTTATAAATCTTTGCAAGTTAAAAAAGATGGTTGCGGTGGTAATTGCAAATGTAGCATAGATTTTTCTGACATTAAACCTGTAAAAAAATAATCCAATCCCTTTTATGATTGATCAGTTTAGAAATTATCTCAAAGAGAAAATAGAAATTACAGATGATCAATTCGACAGCATCTCTGCTGATTTAAAAATAAAGAAGTTCGATAAAAACGAAATCATTCAATATACAGGCGACATTACAAAATACGGTTTTTTTGTTTGTAAAGGATTATTAAGGGCTTATTCCATCGATTCTAAAGGGAAAGAACATATACTTCAGTTTGCACCAGAAAACTGGCTCATGTCTGATAGAAACAGCATGAATAATGAACCTTCGGTGTTTTTTATAGATGCAATTGAGCATACCGAGGTTGTAATTATGCCCTATGATTTTATGGAACAGGCTGCAATAAAAGTACCTTGTTTACAGCCCATGCACAACAGATTGCTAAACAATTCTATTCGTTTTATGCAAAAGCGCATCAACATGCTTTTAAGCGCAACTGCCGAAGAAAGATACCTTGATTTTATCAAATTATATCCAAACCTAACTTTGCGTGTACCGCAATGGATGATAGCTTCTTACCTGGGCATAACGCCAGAGTCTTTAAGCAGGGTTAGAAAAGAACTAGCCAATAAACATTTCAGAACAAGTTAAATGTAGAAGCAGAGAATTTTTAATTTAATGAATGGTAGCTAATAGATATTCAGCCTTTCAATAATGCTCTCGTTCAATAACTCAATCATTAATTAGTTACCATACATCAATTTCAAACCCAAGCCCTCGCCTTACATTTGTGTTATAAATATTAATAATCAAAACACAAAGATATGGCAACTACAAAATGGACATTAGATCCAACCCACAGCGAATTACAGTTTAAAGTAAAGCACTTAATGATTACTACCGTAACTGGTAATTTAAAATCTTTTACGGCAGAATTAACTTCAGAAGGTGACGAGTTTGAGCGGGCAGAAATTTCATTTAACGGAGACATCAGCTCTTTAGATACCGGAAACACAGACCGCGATAATCACCTAAAAAGTGCTGATTTTTTTGATGCTGAACAATTTCCGGCTATGTCTTTCAAATCTTCATCGATGGAAAAAGATGGTGATGATTATATTTTAAAAGGAGATTTAACCATTAAAGGTGAAACTAAACCCGTAAAATTAACAGCAGAATTTGGTGGTATTGCTACCGATCCGTGGGGAAATACTAAAGCAGGTTTTACGTTAAGCGGAAAAATTAATCGTAATGATTTTGGTTTAACCTGGAATGCAGCCTTAGAAACAGGAGGTGTAATGGTAAGTGAAGAAGTTAGAATTTTAGGCGAATTACAGTTTGTTAAGCAAGCTTAATCGCTTAAAAAATATTCGGTAAAACGAATCTTAATTATTCCTGATATGGAAAAGAGAGAAGTTGCAGAGGTATTAAATGCGCCAGCACCACATATGGTTGGCGATGGTTTTAGAGTACATAATTTTTTCCCTAGCGGATATAAAATTGATATGAATCCATTTTTTTTAATGGATTATGGCTCTAAAATAGAATTCTCTGCACGAAAAAATCCCCGCGGTGTTGGTGTTCATCCGCACCGCGGATTTGAAACGGTAACCATTGCTTACCATGGAGCGGTTGCGCACCATGACAGTGCCGGGCACAGCGGCGTTATATATCCGGGAGATGTACAATGGATGACAGCAGCCAGCGGTATTTTGCACAAAGAATATCACGAAGCGGAGTATAGCATAAAGGGTGGACCATTCCAGATGGTACAACTTTGGGTTAATTTACCTGCTAAGGATAAAATGAGCACACCAAAATATCAGGCAATTAAACAAACTGATATGCCCCTTGTTAATCTGGCTAATTATGGCGGGAAAGTGGAGGTGATAGCTGGTGAATATAAAGGTGTTAAAGGCTCAGCAAGTACATTTACGCCAATTGAAGTGTACAATGCTCGCTTTAATAAAGGAGGTAACGCAGATTTTGCATTCCCTAAAGCGTACAATACTGGTTTTTTGGTTATTGAAGGTTCAGTTACTATAAATGGTAGCCAAATCGTAAATGCCAATTCTTTTGCCTATTTCAAAAATGGGGGTGAAAACATTGCCATTACAGCTCAAGAAAATTCTGTTATTTTAATATTGAGCGGATTACCAATTGATGAACCAATTCATCAGTATGGGCCATTTTTAATGAATACCGAAGCGGAGATTCATCAGGCAATTGCCGATTACAACCAAGGCAAATTTGGTTATCTGGAAGAATAATAAGGTTTAAGTTTATATTTTAAGAACCGGCAAGCTAATATCTGTCGGTTTTTTTTGCTATTGCCGCTCTATTAAACACACTGCGTAAGCAACAACACCTTCTTCCCTACCAATAAAGCCCATTTGCTCGTTAGTTGTTGCTTTAATTGAAATATCTTCAGTAGAAATGCCAATTGCTTCAGCTATATTTTGCTGCATGGCTGGTATATGAGGATTTATTTTTGGCGCCTCCAGGCAGAGCATTGCATCAATATTACCCACTTGCCAATTTTTTTCCGTTAAAAGCTTAACGGTTTCTTTTAACAAAATTAAGCTGCTAATCCCTTTCCATCTATCATCTGTATTTTTAAAATGGAAACCTATATCTCTCAAATTGGCAGCGCCTAATAATGCATCGCAGATGGCGTGTAACAATACATCAGCATCAGAATGACCGAATGCGCCTTTATCATGTTCGAGCGTTACGCCACCAACCACAAAAGGATGTTGATCTTTTAGTTGGTGAACATCAAATCCAAAGCCTACCCTGATTTTCATATAAATTTTAAATAAGGCACGAAGTTGCCAAAATATTTCGAAACGCTATTATTTGAACGAGGCTTTTTTATCGCCAAAATTAAATAAAAGGCTGAAACGTAAAGTATTTGCCAAAGGACTGGTTTGAGCATTAGCGATAAGGTAGGCAAAATCAATATTAAAAACATTATACTTTAAACCTGCGCCAAGTGTGAAATATCTGCTGTCACCTTTCTGCGGACTTTGGTAATTATAGCCTCCACGTATGGCAAACTGCTGATTATACCAGTATTCAAATCCGGTAGAAATTCCAACTTCTTTAAGTTCCTCACTAAAACCTCCAGGTGCATCGCTAAACGAACCAAAAATACCTGCCGGAACCGAACGATTAGGATTTTTTCCTTTAACGATATTGTTATTCAAATCGTAGATAGGCTGTGTAGGCACCAACAGTTTATTAAAATCTAAGGCTAAGGTAAATGTGTTAAAATCATCAATTTCTATTGTAGAAGCGCCTCCAAGTTTAAAATTTGTAGGTAGAAAATAGTTCTCGCCGCCATCAGAATAACTCATCTTTGTACCAATGTTTGAGATATTTGCGCCTGCAGATACTATCGCATTTTTACCAAACATTGTTGTTGGTGTTTTATATAATCCGGCAACATCAATTCCTAATGCATTACCTGCCCTCACTTGTCCGGTTGAAGAAAATTGTCCGGAAGCTAGATTAGAATATATATACCTTAATGAAGATGCCAATGAAAACTCCTTGCCAAAATTGCGGGCAAAAGTAACATCAAAAGCCAACTCATTTGGATTTGAAATACCTAAATCTTGCTGATTTATATCTGTAAGCTGAATCTGACCTAATGAAAAATACCTTAATGATGCGCCAATCGTATTTCTATCATCTAATTTATAAAAACCACTAACATAAGCCAGGTTAATATCTGGCACAAGGCTTTTAAGCCAAGGACTGTAAGAAAGTGCAAAACCATAAGGTTTTTCAAGAAAAGCTAATTTAGCAGGGTTTATGCTTGCAGCATTTGCATCACCGGTAATCGCAACACCCGCATCACCCATAGCTCCAGCCCGGGCATCGGGTGTGATTAGTAAAAATGGGACAGCAGTAATGATGTTATTTGATTCACTACCATTAGTTTGTGTATTACCTATTGTTACCTGCGCATTCGACTTGCCAAATACCAAAACTGCAGATAATGCAGAAACTGCAAGTTTACAAATGTACTTGAAATTCATCCTTAGGGTATGTATTTAAGATTTCAGGTAAGTTAATACTTTTAAAGAATATAATCATCAAACGTAATTACACAAATTATATTTTACAGTAAACTTACGTTTTTTGAAAATTATACTAACTAAATCTACGATTTTTTACAAATATGATCTAGCACATTTTTTGAACAATTTTCTTGATGATAACGAGCTAAATTAGCAACTAGTTAACTGTCTTTCTCTTGAATAGATTGTTTAGTTTATCTGCAATTGCATCTTTAACTTTTTCTGTAGCCTTTACCTTAACCGTGTCTAATTTCGCCTGTGCTTTTGTTTGAAATTCTGCCTTTTTTTCAGCTATAACATTCGTAATGGCTTCCTTAGCTGTAGATTTTGCATCGGCAATGCCATATTTTAGATTAATGGTTGGTTTCAAAAATGTTCCGCCTAAAACAGCGTTAACTTTAACGTTATCACTCACAGATACGTTTGTGCCAGCTTTACTGTTTAATTTTCCAAGCATTGCATTTACGGTTTCATTTGCTTTAGCGCCTAGCATCGCCCTTGGCAAATTTAAACCCAGGTTATAATCCATGGTTTGGTCTATACCGTTTGAGCCTTGAACATTCATCACAATTCCATCCTTTTTAATATCAAATGGAGCTACATTCAGTCTTCCATCTTTTATTTTGAACTTTGTAATCACATTATTAAGCTCCAGTTTTTTAAATTTATCTGAACTTAAGGATGCCGCCAATTTATTTAATGGCTCAAAACCATCAATCATTGCCTGAATAATATTTGTTAAGCCTTCTGCATTTATTGTTGAATACACCGGTTTCATGTGCTCATCTAAATCCGAATTATATTTTAAATCAGTGGAGAAAGTACCCTTCGCATATTTTGCAACCGGCGCCAACAATTTCACAGTATTAAAAGCCTGGAAGGCTTTTTGAATATTCATGTTATCGATACCAAAATCAACATCTACTTTTGGTTTTTTTGGGTTTATGGTGGCGTAAGTTCCATCCATTCTTAATTTGCCATCAAGCATATTCATGCCCATATTTTTAAAAGTTATGGTCTTATCTTTCACCAATAATGTTCCGATTGCATTGGTGATATCGTAATTATCATAAATTACTTTATTTGCTTTTGCGTTTACATTGAAATTAATATTTCCCGGAACTTCGAATACGGTTAACTTACTTTCATTTGATGCCGGTGTAGCCCCAGTTACTTTTGGTCCCATTAACTCGTTAACATTTACCAGATTGGATAACATGTTGAAGCTACCTTGCAATAATTGATTTTTATTAAAGAAATAACTCAGGTAGTTGTTAAGCGAACCATTAGCGGCAAAATCACTACTTCCAATTTTTGCAATAAGGTTACTTAGTGTGATATTTTTTGGGCTAAATATTAGTTTTGCCGACGGAACACTTACAGGCATTGGTACATTTTTGCCGGCATAATTAAAGTTATTAGCAATAATTTGTCCAGATGCTTTAAACGCTTCGTATTGTTGCTTATCTATTGATGATTTTCTACCGGCGGCCTTAACATCAGCATCTAAAATACCGCTTAACACCATATCCTTCATTGGAAAAATTGCAGTTAATTGTTTTAAATCTAATTTCCCTTTTAATGCCATATCAATAAATGGATCGGAGACCGGATTTTTTAGCAAAAGTTTTCCATCAACAGGAACTTGTCCAAATTCTAAATGAAAAGAAGGAACATTAACAACTGTATTATCAATTACACCATTTGGATTACTGATTTGCGACTTGATTTGAATATTATTAATTGCTGAAGGTAATGAAGGATACTTTATTTTACCATTTTCTACAAGTAGATTAACATTAAAGGCTGGTAAGGATTTCTCATTATAAATGCCTTTTGCGTTTCCATTCATCGAAAATTTGCCTGTTGCTTCTAAATCCTTAAAATTTGCTGCATAAATAGATGGTATTAGCGACAAGAAATTTTTAAGCTCAGATTCTTTTGCATCAAATTTAAAATCCATAACCATATCGGTTTCATTTGGCATGGCCAAATAACCAATTGCCGATAAAAGGAGTTCATTCAACTTTATTTTATTATCGGCAAAAGTAAACTTCATATTTTTAGTGTCTATCTCAACAGGAAGCTCAGCATCTAACTTAACGCCATTTAAATACGGAATTCCGCGATATTTTACCGTTAGTTTTTCAATTTTTGATTGCGTATCCAGCGTGAATAAATCCTGCGTGAAATCACCTTTTCCGCTATGGTTTAAACTATCTAATTTCATGTATAAACCCAGCGATGCATCATCATAAGTTATTGTACCCTGCTCTATAGAATATTTTTGCAAGGCCGCCTTAAAAGTACTTTTTAACGAGTCGGTCGTTAAATTTGCAGAATCTGGTTTCATGATATCCCAATTGGCAACACCATTTTTCAATACCTTAACTAATATATTTGGCTCATTTAAATTAACAGAATTAATCTGGTATGTATCGCCCTTTAAAACGCTCCATAAATTAACATTTAATTGAAGTTGTTTAACATTTGCAAGTGTATCTTTATAAAAACTATCAATACCAATTATAGATAGATTGTTGATTTTAATGCCCACATTGGGGAATGAAGATATTATAGATAAATCAAGTTCTTTATAATTAACCTTTGCATTTACGTTTTTATTAATGCTGGATTTGGTTTTCGCATCAATTTCCTCTTTAAAAAACATTGGAATGGCAGCTGCGGCAGCGAATAACAATATAAATAACGAAAAAACTATAATTAATACCTTTTTAAACATAACCTAAACCTTTTAAACTAATTTATTTGAAAATCGTATAAGGCAATAAGCACACCAATTTATACCCCCTTTGCAGACAGAAATCTTTAATCTAAATATTTTAAACAAAACACAATACATTGATTATTAATACGTTTTGCATTAAAAAAAGCATCTACTATATTTATTAACACAAATTTTACGAAATCATTTAAAATTCCGTAATTTTACGAGTTGAATAAGCTCATATTCATGATATTGCATCATATGAAAAAACAATTACTATATTCTTTAACCTGCCTTGCTGCTGTAGCCCTTCTATCTTCTTGCGGTGGAAACAAAGGAGGCGTATCCAGTAAAACTGGTATTCCTTATGCTGATAAGAACAACAAAACTTATGGCAGTTTTACTGTAGCATCTCAATACAAGCGTGCCCCCGGACCCGGCTTAATTCCTATTGAAGGTGGGGTTTTGGTTGTAGGTGGAAGTGCAATTGAGGTTGCAGGGGTTGAACCAAATATTTACAATTACAAAAGACAAGTAACTGTACCTTCTTTTTACATGGATGAAACGGAAGTTTCAAATACGGATTGGCTTGAATATTTGCATTGGATAAGAACGAGCTATCCGGAAGACAGAGAATTTTATTACAATGAATTACCTGATACTTTGGTGTGGCGCCGTGCGCTATCGTACAACGAACCATACGTTGATAATTATTTAAGACACCCGGCATATAGAGATTACCCGGTTGTTGGTGTAAGTTGGGAACAAGCATCGCGTTTTTGCGAATGGAGAACTTCTCAGGCTAACGAATACATTCTTCGCCAAAAAGGTATTTTAACGGATTACAAAACATTGGCTCAGGGAAATAACCCTGCACGAGGTAATACAACTACTGCCGCTGCAACAGCCAGACCTGATAAACCTTTTAATACTGATGCTTACTTAAACGGTCAGTATGATGATAAAGGTAAAAATGCACCAAAAGACTATAATGCTAAAGCTGGCGCATCTGTGGGTGCAGCTGGTGGAAGAGGTGGTAACGCAGTACCAACCAGAAACGCAACGTTAGAAGATGGTGTAATTATGCAACCATACCGATTACCAACAGAAGCCGAGTGGGAATATGCAGCATTAGGTTTAATTGGAAATACAGAATACGAAAACATTAGTCAGAATAAAATTTATCCATGGAATGGCCTTGGCGTTAGCTCTGCGGCAAAAAAAACCAGAGGTTTAGTACAGGCCAACTTTAAAAGAGCACCTGGCGATTATATGGGTGTTGGCGGTTCATTAAATGATAAGGCTGATTTAACGGCACCTGTTCGCTATTATGCACCAAACGATTTCGGTTTATTTAATATGGCTGGAAACGTAAATGAGTGGGTTAATGATGTTTATCGTACAGGTACTTTTACTGATGCTGAAGCTTTTAATCCTTATCGTGGTAACCAATTTCAAGATAAGCAGCTTGCTGATGCGGCAAATGGAAAAATTGCTTTAGATAAATATGGCAAGCCGATTAAAGCAAATGCTTACTCGGGTAAAAAATTAACATGGGCTGAAAAACAAGCTTTAGCAAAAAGAGCAGATTCAATTGCTAAATCTCCAGATCCAACTGCAATGGTAACTTCTTATCAGGCTGATGAGCGTGGATATCGCGACAGACAAAACAAATTGCTTAACGATGAAGGTATTTCATTGGTAAACGATAAATCAAGAGTTTATAAAGGTGGTTCATGGAATGATATGGCTTATTGGTTAAATCCGGCAACGCGTCGTTTCTTACAACAAGATGAAGCATCAGCAGAAGTAGGTTTCCGTTGTGCAATGACGATGCTTGGAGCGCCGGAAATTAGTACGGCTGGCAAGCGAAACTTTAAACAAACGAAGCCAAAAGCTTTTAATCCTCCTAAGAGATAATATAAAAGAAGCCCTGAAAATATCGGGGCTTCTCTTGTTATAAGCTTTATTTAAACTGCAGGAGCACCTGATTTTTTTCGACCTTATCGCCCTGTATAACCGCTATTTTTTTTACGATACCATCCGTTGGAGATTTAATAATGTTCTCCATTTTCATGGCTTCTAATATCAAAAGGTTGTCGCCTTTTTTTACTTCCGTGCCTTCTTTAACAGCAACACTTAAAACTAACCCTGGCATTGGTGCTTTAATTTCGGCTATTTTAGCTGATGCGATGTTGTCTAAACCGAGCTGTTTTAACAATTGGTCAAATTTATCTTCAACCTTGAGTGAATAATTATTTCCATTAACCCGAACGGTACATGTTTTATCCATTCTGTTAAGCTCAACAATTTCTGCGTTAAAAGATTTGTTGTTGTAAATAATATTAGTTGCATTAGCTGCTGTATCACTTACATCAACATTTAATTTTGAGCCATTTAAATAAAAATCACTTGCTTTTTCTTCAAGCTCAAACTGAAAATTATCGTTAACTTTTATTTTATACATAATTACTGAGTTAAAGAGTACTGAATAAGATTAGCGCCCATTTTTAAAGCCTTGGAGCGAGTTTCCTGCGTATCCTCAGGGTAAGTTCCAAAATCTTCCCAACCGTTGCCTAAATCACACTCAAAGGTATAATAACAAACAACTCTTCCTTTAAAAATTAATGCAAAACCTTGAGGCCTTTTATTATCATGTTCATGGATTTTTGGCAATCCACCAGGGAATTTAAATTTTTGATTGTAAATAGCATGATTTGCCGGCAACTCTACAAAACTCAGTTCAGGAAAAACCTTTTTCATCTGTGGCCGAATAAATTTATCTAAACCATAATTATCATCGATGTGAAGAAAACCACCACCAACTAAATATTGTCTTAAATTTTTAGCTTCCTGGTCACTAAAAACAACGTTTCCATGCCCCGTCATATAAACGAAAGGAAAGTTGAAAAGTTCTTTACTGCCAACTTCTACAATACTTTCTTCAGGATAAAAATTAGTTTTAAGATTAGCATTACAAAAAGCGATTAAGTTGGGAAGTGCTGTTCTATCGGCATACCAATCTCCGCCGCCATTGTACTTTAACTTAGCTATTCGATAAGATGGTGGTGATGAAAATGAGTAAAGGCTAAGGATAAATGACAAAACGCCGAAGCAAAATAGCAACCTTGCTATTTTTGAAAATTGGAAATTGATTTTTGAAAATTTCAAACTAACTATCGGTTTAGGTAATTGATTTCGAAACAGGCTGCAAGGGCTGCAGTTTCTGTTCTTAATCTGTTATTACCTAAAGTTAGGGGTTTAAAGTCTTTATTCAAAGCTTGTTCAACTTCGTTAGGTGTAAAATCACCTTCCGGACCAATTAATACTAAATATTTTTGAAAAGGACTTACTAAATCTGAAATGTATTTTTTATCTGCATTATCAATACAATGAGCAATCAGTTTGTTTCCTTCAAACGGTTGCTTCATTAAAGAATCGAAAGAAAGGGCTTCATTCATTTTTGGGTGATAAGCCTTTATGGATTGCTTAACCGCCGAAGTAATAACTTTATTTAAGCGATCTTCTTTGACTACTCTACGTTCAGATCTATCGGTAATAATCGGCGTAATTTCATCGATACCCAGTTCAGTAGCCTTTTCTAAAAACCATTCAAGGCGATCGATATTTTTAGTCGGTGCAACTGCGATGTGCAGATAATGGTTTCTTTTACCGTACTCGGCTTCGGCGCTAATAACTTTTAGCGTAACCTTTTTTGGATTATCGGATGTAATTTCGGCTGTAAAAAAACCGCCCACACCATCAACAAGGTAAACAATAGCACCAACCGGCAATCTTAAAACCCTGATACAATGTTTACTTTCTTCTTCGTTAAGTGTGTAAGAAGAATCAGATATATCAGGGGTATAAAAAATATTCATAGTTGAAATTAATGATTATCAACCATATCATCTTCGTTTATAACCAATTCTAACTTAACGGTTTCGATATTTTGTTCTGTTTTCTTAAGGATGGTAAACAAATACCCATAAGATTCATTACTCTCTCCAACTTCAGGAATACGCTCAAACACGTGAGAAACTAATCCACCTATAGTATCAAAGTCTTCATCTTCCGGCAAATCGTGAGGCAGATGTTCGTTCACATCGTACACCGTAGCGAAAGCATTTACAATGAATTCATTCTCTGCAATTTTTTCTACCAAAGGTTTTTCCTCGTCATACTCATCCTGAATTTCGCCTACAAGTTCTTCAACAATATCCTCAAGGGTTACCATTCCGGCAGTGCCACCAAACTCATCCAAAACAATCGCAATTTGTATGCGGTTACTTTGCAGCTCGCTCATCAAATCGTTAATCTTTTTTGTTTCTGTAACGAAATAAGGTTTACGTATAATGTCGTTCAATGTCCAATGCTGATTACCTGATGCAACCAATGGCAAAATATCTTTGGCATGGATAATACCAACAATCTTGTCCATAATTTCATCATAAACAGGTAAACGGGAATAGCCTTCCTTAATGATTTTATCAATAACATCCTCTTTAGAAGAAGAAAGCTCGATACCCGAAATTTTGGTTCGTGGAACCATGATGTTTTTTACAACACGCTCATTAAAATCAAATACATTTTTGATGAGCTCGTGTTCGTTATTATCTAATGCACCACTCTCCTTACCTTGATCGAGCAGATATTGTAGCTCTTCAGAACTGTGCAAAGATTCATGTCCTGCTGAAGTATCGATACCAAATGGCTTCAAAATAACAGCTGCAAGGCTGTTTAATGTCCAGATGAAAGGCTTAAACACTACATAAAAAATCTGTAGCGGAACAGATACAAAAAGTGTTGTTGCTACAGGACGTTGTATTGCAAAAGATTTTGGAGCCAATTCACCAAATACAATATGCATAATGGTAATAAGCGAGAAAGCTACAATAGTAGATGCCGTATGGATTGTAGCATCACTAAATCCCCATTGCAAACTATCAAAAAGATTTTTGAAAATGGTATGCATAACACCCTCACCAACCCAACCTAAACCAAGTGATGCAAGCGTTATACCTAATTGTGTTGCGGCTAAATAACCATCCAAATTATGAATAATGGTTTTGGCCATTTTGCCAACTCGACTGCCCGATTTTGCTTTTATTTCGATTTGTGATGCCCGAACTTTAACGATTGCAAACTCTGCGGCAACGAAAAATCCATTTAATAGCACCAAAAATAGAGCAAAAAATAACCGCCATCCTACTGAAGTTTCATCAGTTTCCTGTAAGGCAACCATCGCCAGGTTTGTTGATGGAAGGATTGCGCTTAACTTTAAATTTAAAAACAAACAGACCGTGGGTAAATCCATTATGCTAATTCTCTAAATGTTGTATTATAAAGTTCTATACTTTCTCTAATTACTTTATGTGCATAACGAACGCCAAGCAAATGCTCGATAGTTACATTTTTTTCTTCTAATGCTTTGTAATCCTGAAAGAAACGAACAATTTCTTTCATTGTATGTGGCGGCAATTCATCTAAATCGTTGATATAATTTACCGACATATCGTTTTTAGCAACAGCGATAATTTTATCATCCTGCTCGCCATTATCTACCATGTGCATTACACCAACAACTTTAGCTTCAATAACCGTCATTGGGTAAACATCTACAGAGCAAAGCACCAAAATATCTAATGGATCTTTATCATCACAATACGTTTGTGGAATAAAACCATAGTTAGCCGGATACATTACTGATGAAAAAAGAACCCTGTCTAACTTAATTAAACCAGATTCTTTATCTATTTCATATTTAGCTTTTGAGCCTTTTGGAATTTCTATAATTGCATTTACAATTTCAGGTACGTTTGCACCAGGTGATACGCTATGCCAAGCGTGGTTTTCTTCTTTTGCCATTTTTAATTTAAATCTGTCTTTTCCTCTTCAGCAGTTGTTACTTTATTTTTTACAAAGGTAATTAATAATGGTATAGTTGTGATAAGGATAAAGCCAATAATAATATATAATAAGTAATCGTTAATCTCTTTTTCAAATTTTCGGCCCAAAAAATAACCCAATAAAGTTAGCGAGCAAATCCAAAGCAATGCGCCAACAATATTATAAAGCGCAAATTTTTTAAAGTCTAGTTTTACAATTCCTGCAAAAATAGGCGCAAAAGTTCTTACAATTGGCACAAATCTGCCCATAATTAAAGCAAATGCACCTTGCTTATTGTAATAATTCTCAGCTGCTTTTAAATAGCGTTTCTTAAAAAAGAAACTATCCTTTCTGGTATACAATAGTGGACCAGTTCTTCTACCGAACCAATAACCCGTAAAATTACCTGAAATTGCAGCTACGCATAATCCGGCCAATAAAACAGCAATGTTAACATCAAGTTTGCCAGTAGCAACAAACATGCCAGCAAGAAATAATAAATAGTCTCCAGGTAGGAAAAAACCAAAGAATAAGCCTGTTTCCGCGTAGATAACGAATACAACGAGATAGAAACCGCCCTCCCTCAATAATTTTTCGGGAGAGATTAGATGCTGAAGGTTAGTCCAAAAATCGTGCATATTCAATTATTCGTAAAACTACAAATAATTATCTAACAAGTTACACCTATATCAGGTTTAAAATAATTGCCGGATAAACGCCCAAAACTAGCGTAATCGCAACTGAAACTGCTAATACAACTTTATATTGTGCTGGCGTAGATAATTCAACTTCTGAGCCATCTTTAAACCACACCGCAACAATTACCTTAAAGTAATAATAGAAACCTACTAAAGCATTTAAGATAGCGAAAGCCACTAAAAGCATTTTGTACTCGCCCATTACATTCAGAAACATTAAGTATTTCCCAATAAAACCAGCCGTTAAAGGAATTCCGGCTAATGAAAGCATGGCTATAGTTAAAGAAATGGCCACTAAGGGATTTTTCTTTCCTAAGCCGTTAAAACTTTCAAAGCTATCGCTACCTGTTTTTTGTTTTACCAAAATTAAAACCGCAAACGCGATGATTGAGGCGAAGGTGTATGCTGCAGCATATACTAAAACACTGTTTTGAGAATTAGCACCAATAACAACTAATGAAAACAATAAGTAGCCCGCATGAGAGATACTCGAGTAGGCCAGCATACGCTTAAAGTGTTTTTGGAACAATGCAGTAACATTACCTATAAACAAGGTGATGCAAACAATAACAATTAAAGGTGCAACCCAGAAATCGTGAAGTGGTGCAAAAGCATCAGCAAATAACCTTAAGAAAGCTGCAAAACCTGCGGTTTTCACAACAGTACTCATGAAAGTGGTAATCAACGTTGGCGAGCCTTCGTAAACGTCTGGTGTCCAGAAGTGGAATGGAGCAGCACCAACCTTAAAGCATAAACCAATCATCATTAAGATAACACCCGGATAAAAAATTGGAGAAATTGCTTTGCTGTTATCAACTAAATAAGCTTGAATTTTATCTAAATCGAATGAACCGGTAGCACCATAAATTAAAGTGATACCAAATAATAAAAAGCCGGTTGAAAAAGCACCCATTAAAAAATATTTCAACGAAGCCTCGTTCGAGGCAAAATCTTTTTTACGAATACCAGCTAGGATGTACAAACTTACCGACATAATTTCCAAGCCAACAAACAACATCGCCATGTTTTTGTACGATACCATCATAATCATTCCCGCAAGGGCAAAAAGAATAAGGGTATAATACTCGGCAATGTTATCACTCTTAGCGTGAAAATAATTTTGTGTTAGTAAGAAGATTAAAAGTGTGCCGATAATACAAACACCCGAAAATGCCAAAGCAAAATTATCAGTTTGCATCATCCCGAAATGAACAGCATTGCTATTCCACGCAGCACATGTAAAACCCAACGCAGTTAATAAGCCAACAACGGTAAGCGGCAACAAGGCTTTCTTTGCTTTAAACAAACCTGCATAAAGTACAATAAAAGCGGTTATACTAATGGTTATAATAATATTCATTGCTTATTTTACTGATGTTAATTTTTGATTTACCTGTTCTAACAAATGTTGTACAGATGCTTCTGTTAAGTGCAATAATGGTTTCGGGTAAACACCCAAAACAATAATTAAAGCACAAATAATATAAAGAACCAATTTCTCTGTTCCTTGAATGTCCGTAAAAGTGATGGTTAAATCGTTTGTTTTACCAAGCATTAAATTTTGGTACATGCGTAACATATAAACCGCACCAAAAATGATGGTTAAACCCGCAACAGCTGCAGCCAAAATGCCATAATTATAAACGCCCATTAAAAGTAGAAACTCGCCAATAAAACCATTTGTTCCTGGTAAGGCTACTGTTCCTAAAACGATGATTAAGAAAACAATGGCTAGTTGCGGTGCTGATTTTGCAATACCCCCCAGTTCTTCAATTTTATTGGTTTTAGTTCTTGAGAAAATGATGTCTAACACGAAGAATAAACCGACTACGTTAATACCGTGACTCAACATTTGAACCATTGCGCCTTGTAAACCTTGTTGATTTAATGCGAAAATACCTGCCGAAATTAAGCCAACGTGAGCGATAGATGAATAGGCGACTAAACGCTTGGCATCTTTCTGTGTGAAAGCAATTATAGAGGCGTAAACAATACCAATGATAGAAAGTACCATAGCTAAACCCGACCAATCTTGTACACCTGCCGGTACGATAGGCAGTAACCATCTGATTACACCATAAATACCCATCTTTAACATAATACCTGATAACAACATGGTACCTTGCGTTGGCGCTGCTGTATAGGTATCTGGTTGCCAGGTATGGAAAGGAAAAATCGGCATCTTAATCGCAAAGGCAATAAAGAAAGCCCAGAAAATCCATCCTTGTTGAGCGCTATCTAAATTTAATTTATAAAATTCTGCTATTTCAAAATTGTTAGCCGGGTTTTGTAAATACAAATAAATAATACCCATCAGCATAAATAATGAACCAGCAATCGTATACACGAAGAACTTCATGTTAATGCGGATTCTATCTTTTCCGCCCCAGAAGGCACAAATGAAATAGATTGGGATTAATGCCGCTTCCCACCCAATATAGAATAAGAAAGCGTCCATCGCAGTGAATACCAACAATAAACCCGTTTGCATAAATAAAATCAATGCATAAAAGGCAGAGGGGTTTTTATACTCGTGTTTATAGCTTGATAAGATGATAATAGGAATTAGCAAATTGGTAAGCAATAACACAAGCATGCTTATCCCATCTATACCGGCATGAAAACGAATCCCTAAGTCAGTAATCCATGGCAGGTTAGCCTCAAATTGCGTACTTGCATTAGGAATGAAGTTACATGCAATAAACAATGCCAATCCCAAAGATACTACTGAAATTACAGTAGAAACTATTTTAGCCGATTTACCTGCAAATGCCGTAATAATAGCACCTAAAAGCGGAAGAAATATAAGTAGTAAAAGTTGTTCCATTATTTATTTTTGAACCCTTTTTATATGTAATAAAATGTATAAGCAAGCAATGCGATGATACCAATAACCATCATAAAAATATAGAAACCTACATTTCCACTTTGTAATAAACGAACGCCTTTACTCGCTTCGTTTGTACTCCAACCTAATCCGTTGACAATTCCATCAATAAATTTAGTATCGATTATTCTGTAGAAAAATCTTGAGAAAGCATCTAATGGTTTTGTAATGATGAAATCGTAAATCTCATCTAAATAAAATTTGTTGTATGATAATTTTGCGAGTGCAGAACGTGGCGCTTCATCAGCTACAGGTACACGGGCACCTTTTACATATCGTGTATAAGCGTATAGCAAAGCTACAATTGCAGCCAAAACTGAAACGCCCATCAAAGTAAATTCAGTTGAATGACTTAAATCTAATTCATGTTGCGAAACATCAGCACCTGTTAACCAATGTGCTAACCATTCGTTTCCACCAAAAACATGAGGGATATTTATTGCTCCACCAATAGCGGCCAAAATTGCCAGAATTATTAATGGCGTAGTCATCGCCACAGGCGATTCATGAACATGGCTTTCTTCATGATGGGTTCCACGATATTTTCCTGAGAAAGTAAGGAACATCATTCTGAACATATAAAATGCTGTTAAGAATGCTGTCAGCACCCCAACTCCCCATAAAATAGGACTTGCCTGAAAAGCATGTGCTAAAATTTCATCTTTTGAGAAAAAACCAGAAAAGGGCGGTAAACCTGCTATAGCAATTGTACCAATCATCATGGTTAAAAATGTAATCGGAAGTTTCTTTCTTAATCCACCCATGTGACGCATGTCTTGTTCGTGATGCATAGCATGAATAACCGAACCAGCACCTAAGAATAATAATGCTTTAAAGAATGCGTGAGTTAATACATGGAAGAATGAACCTGTATAAGCACCAACGCCTAAGCCTAAAAACATGTAACCTAATTGTGATACTGTTGAATAAGCCAATACTTTTTTAATATCGGTTTGAGTTAAGGCGATAATAGCGGCTACCAACGCCGTTGCGGCACCAACAATTGCAATGATGTTTTGTGTTACTGGTGCTAAATCAAACAATACACTCGAGCGGGCAATCATATAAATACCTGCGGTTACCATTGTTGCCGCATGTATTAATGCAGAAACAGGTGTTGGACCGGCCATTGCATCAGGTAACCAGGTAAATAATGGCAATTGAGCCGATTTACCACAAGCACCAATAAATAACAATACTGTAATCAGAAATAAAGTATTTTGACCAGGCAACATATTTGCAGCCTGAGGGAAAACCTTTGCAAATTCTACACTACCGAAAGTATTAAAGATTAAGAATACACCTAACAAAAAGCCTAAATCACCTATACGGTTCATCACAAAAGCTTTTTTCGCTGCCGATGCATAGGCACTATTTGTATACCAGAAACCGATTAGAAGATATGAGCATAAACCTACACCTTCCCAACCGATAAACATAACAATATAGTTTGAGCCCAATACCAACAATAGCATGAAGAACACAAACAGGTTTAGGTAGGCAAAGAATTTACCAAATCCTGCATCATCATGCATGTAGCTGGTAGAATATAAATGGATTAAAAAACCTATTCCGGTTATAATCAAAAGCATGATTGAACTTAATGGATCAACCAGAAATGATAAAGGAATGTGGAGTGTGCCTGCGCTAATCCAATCGAATAAAAATACTTCGTGAGATTTTTGTGTATCGCCTTGTAAACTAAAGAAAATAACCACGCTGATAACGAAAGAAGCTAGAATAACGCCACTCCCAATAATACCAACAAGCCCTTTAGATAAAGAGTTTCTGCCCAGTCCATTAATTACAAACCCTAAAAAAGGAAGTAACGGAACTAACCAAATCAATTGTTCTATTGTCATTCTTAATATATATTTACCACTTAAGGCGATTTAAAACATTAATATCTATCGATTTCGTATTTCTATAAACCATTACGATAATCGCCAAACCAACTGCAACCTCTGCAGCAGCCAGCGCCATAATAAAGAATACGAAAACCTGTCCGGATGGGTCGTTACTATGAACAGAGAAAGCCGTTAAAAGCAAATTTACTGCATTTAACATCAACTCAACCGACATAAAAATTACGATTGCATTTCTACGGGTTAAAACACCAATTACGCCTATCGTGAAAATAATTGCACATAAGTAGATGTAGTGATTTAGCGGAACGCCTGCCATTTGTGTAGTTAAATTTTCCATTATGCTTCTACCTCATCTCTTTTAGATAATAAAACGGCTCCAACCATTGCTGCCAATAGTAATAGAGATGATAACTCAAACGGCAATAAGAAAGGACCGAAAAGCTCTTTTCCTAAATTTTCTACCAAACCTAAGCTTTGATTTTTCAATACTAATGGGCTGTTAATACTTGCCGCTTTGAAAGACCCAACTAAAGTAACCACCAGGCAACAACCGGCAATTACGCCCACAATTTTTATTAATGGCGATTTTACCGGCTCGGTTTCCTTGTTAAGGTTGAGGAGCATTAGCACGAATAAAAATAAAACCATTATGGCACCCATATAAACGATAAAGTTTACAACTGCCAAAAATTGAGCATTCAACAATACATAATGTACCGTAAATGTGAAAAAGGTAAGGATTAAGTACAAAACGCTATGGATAGGATTTTTTGCAAAAATCACCATCAGCGAAAAGATGATACTTAATGTAGCTACGAAATAGAATACTTGTGTACCCATTAATTTGTTATTTTTTTGTAGACCTCGTCATTGCGAGGCATGAAGCAATCTCATTTTTATAGTCATTGCTTTAGGATTGCTTCGTTCCTCGCAATGACGGATTGTGTTATAACTATTTTTTCATCTCTAACGGAGCTTCAACCAACTTATCTTTTCCGTAGATAAAATCTTTACGAAGGTAATCAGCAGGAACAATTGGTCCGTCTAAGTAAATTGCTTCCTTCGGACAAGCCTCTTCGCATAATCCGCAGAAAATACAACGCAACATATTAATTTCATAAGTTGCAGCATATTTTTCTTCACGATATAAATGCTTCTCTTCATTTTTACGTTCAGCAGCAATCATAGTAATTGCTTCAGCCGGACAAGATAATGCACATAAACCGCAAGCCGTACAACGCTCTTTACCGTTTTCATCGCGTTTAAGCGAATGCATACCTCTAAAATTTGTAGAGAATTCGCGTTCTACTTCCGGATATCTTACAGTAGCCTCTTTCTTGAATAAGTGGCTGATGGTAATACCCATACCTTTTGCAATTGCAGGCAGGTACATACGCTCCATAAAGCTTAAAGGCTTTTGCTCCAGTACTTTTTTCTTATTACTTAATGATTCCATAACTAAAACTTCTCAATAATCGCAATCACAATACCTGTTATTATAATGTTGGCAATAGCCAAAGGTATTAAACCTTTCCAACCTAAATTCATCAATTGATCGTAACGGAAACGAGGGATTGTCCAACGTACCCACATGAAGAAAAAGATGAAAAACACGATCTTTAAAAAGAAAATACCAACGCCAAAAAGCGGTGCCCACGTTGGCCCTAATAAGGTTGCCATATAATCCATACCCGGATAATTGTATCCGCCGAAATATAAAGTTGCCATTACTGCTGATGATACAAACATGTTGATATATTCAGCAAAAAGGTAGAAACCCAATTTCATTGATGAATATTCTGTATGATAACCACCGATTAACTCTGTTTCACACTCCGGTAAATCGAAAGGTGCACGATTGGTTTCAGCAAAAGAACATACCATAAAGATTAAAAATCCTAAAGGTTGATACAATACATTCCATCTCCAGCCATGCTGTTGATCAACAATTTCTTTTAAACTTAAAGTGTTTGTCATTAAAAGCAAAGCGATGATTGATAATCCCATTGCGATTTCATAACTGATGTTTTGCGATGCTGCACGAATAGCACTTAACAACGAATATTTGTTATTTGATGCCCAGCCGCCAATCATTACACCGTAAACGCCTAATGATACAACACCAAAAATGTATAAAACACCAACATTAATATCAGCAACTTGTAAAGGAACCATTTTGCCCCCAATTTCCATTGGGCTGCCCCAAGGAATAACGGCTGTACCTATACAAGCACAAAGTAAAGCCAAACCCGGCCCTACTATAAATAACCATTTGTTTGATGAAGCCGGAATAATTTCTTCCTTCATAAACATTTTTACACCATCAGCCAACGGCTGTAAAATACCAAACGGACCAGCTCTATCCGGACCTAAGCGGTCTTGAAGATAGGCTGCAACTTTACGCTCAGCATAAGTAGAATACATGGCGATAACTAAACTGATACCGAAAATTACCGCTACCAGAATAAATTTTTCTATTACAAAACTTATTTCCATTAGTATTTTACTGTTTTATGTAACTCAATTTCATTAGCTGCTTGCAATGCCGCATTTGGCTTAATAACCGGAAGCGGTTTTAATGTTTCATAATGATTTGAAGCAATTACCGATGTATCATCAATATGTGTTGGATGTTCAATTGTCCAGTCTGATGTTGCTTTTTTATCAAAACGGCAAGTATTGCAGATAAATTCTTCAACCTCACCAAATTGATCTTTACGTGCCGTTACACGTAAAACATCCTCGCCTTTATACCAGAGAGTCACTTTGCCATTGCATTTTTCATGGTCGCAATTGCGATGTGCATCAACCGGTTTAGTAAACCAAACACGATTTTTAAAACGGAAAGTTTTGTCTGTTAAAGCACCAACCGGACAAACATCGATTACGTTTCCTGAGAAATCGCTATCAACAGCTTGTTGGATGTATGTAGAAATTTCTGAATGGTCGCCGCGGTTTAAAATACCATGAACACGTTTATTTGTAATTTGATCTGCTGTGAAAACACAACGATAACACAAAATACAACGGTTCATGTGTAACTGAATTTTATCTCCGATATCAATACGGTCGAAAGTACGGCGCTCAAATTCGTAACGGGTTTTTTGTAAACCGTGCTCGTAACCTAAGTTTTGCAAATCGCACTCACCAGCCTGGTCGCAAACAGGGCAATCTAACGGATGGTTGATTAATAAAATTTCAACCACACCTGCACGGGCTTCTAAAACTTCGGGCGAAGTGATGTTTAACACTTCCATACCATCCATTACAGTTGTACGGCAAGATGCAACCAATTTCGGCATAGGCCGTGGATCTTTCTCCGAACCTTTTGTTACCTTAACAATACAGGTACGGCATTTACCACCACTGCCTTCTAACTTAGAATAATAGCACATTGCCGGCGGAACGATGTCACCTCCTATTTGCCTTGCAGCATTTAGAATAGTGGTGCCATTGTCAACCTCTACTGTTATTCCGTCTATAGTTACTTTAACTTTATCACTCATGGTTAATGATAATCTTTATTTTTTTATGCTCATTGCCGTCATTGCGAGGCACGAAGCAATCTTTGTATTTTTTACGTCTAATCGCTTTAGGATTGCTTCGTTCCTCGCAATGACGTGATATATATCTTGTAAATAGTTATATGTCGATAACTACTTTTCCTCCGTTACCGGTTCCTTTTCTATCGGCACAGCATAATTTGCAATACCATAATTTTGTGTTTGGCTCTTAGCAGGTTCTTTAATGTGCCATTCAAACTCATCTCTAAAATGACGAATTGCACTTGCAACCGGCCATGCTGCCGCATCACCTAATGGGCAAATGGTATTTCCTTCAATTTTACGTTGGATATCCCAAAGCAAATCAACATCCTCCATAGAACCATGTCCATGCTCAATTTTATGCAATACCTTTTCCATCCAGCCAGTACCTTCACGGCAAGGTGAACATTGACCGCAACTTTCGTGGTGATAAAAACGAGAGAAATTCCAGGTATTGCGAACAATACATTGGTCTTCATCAAAAGCAATAAAACCGCCCGAACCCATCATGGTTCCGGTAGCAAAACCACCTTCTGATAAAGATTCGTAACTCATTAAACGAGGTTCGCCGTTTGCGTATTTCAAAGTTAAGTTAGCTGGTAAAATTGGTACAGATGAACCACCCGCAACTGTTGCCTTTAAACGTTTACCATTTGCTATACCGCCGCAATATTCATCAGAATAAATAAATTCTTCAACTGGTAAACCTAATTCAATTTCGTAAACACCCGGTTTAACTAAGTTGCCAGATGCTGATATTAATTTCGTACCTGTACTTCTACCGATACCAATTTTTGCGTATTCATCGCCACCATCATTAATAATTGGCACCACGGCTGCAATCGACTCTACATTATTTACCACCGTTGGGCAACCATACAATCCTGCAATTGCAGGGAAAGGTGGTTTAATTCTTGGATTACCTCTTTTTCCTTCAAGAGATTCTAACAATGCGGTTTCTTCACCACAAATGTAAGCGCCACCACCCGGCTGAACATATAATTCTAAATCGTACCCTGTACCTAAAATGTTTTTACCTAACCATCCGGCTGCTTTTGCTTCTGCAATTGCTTTTTCCAAAATACGGATTTGAGGCATCATTTCTCCACGAACATAGATGTATGAAACCTTTGCACCCAAGGCAAAACTCGAAACAATCATGCCCTCAATTAAAGCATGAGGAATATGAGTCATAAGGTAACGATCTTTAAAAGTTCCTGGCTCAGACTCATCAGCATTGCAAACCAAATAGCGTGCAACACCTTCTGGTTTAGCCAAAAAGCTCCATTTCATCCCGGTAGGGAAACCCGCACCACCACGACCGCGTAAGCCTGATTTCTTAACTTCTTCAACAATCTCTTCAGGTGTTAAAGTTTTAAGGGCCTTTTCCACGGCACGGTACCCGCCTTTTTGGCGATAGACTTCAAGTGTATTGATGCCTGGTACGTTTATATGCTCAAGTAATAATTTGCGACTCATTATTTTTTAGATGTGAGATGTGAGATGTGAGATGTACGATTGCCGCCTTATCTCAAATCTCAAATCTAGTTTCTCAAATCTTGTTCTTTAAATCTTCAATCAGTTTATCTACGCTATCTGTAGTTAAGTTTTCGTAAAAGGTATATTCCGGGCTAATTTGCAATACCGGACCGAAACCACAGGCAGCCAAACACTCAACTCCTCTAAAGCTGAATAAGCCATCGGCAGTTATTTCGCCTTCTTTAACGCCCAACTTATTTTCTAAGTGGCTTAATATTTTTTCTGCACCAACCAAACAGCATGGCCCTGTACGGCAAACCTCCAAAGCATATTTACCCTGAGGCTTTAAAAAGTACATGGTATAAAAGGTTGCAACTTCGTAAACTTCAATAGGTTGAATGTTTAAGTATGCGGCAACTTTATCCATTGCAGATGTTGGTACCCAAAGAAATTCTGCCTGCACCAAATGTAATAATGGTAGCAAAGCTGATTTATGTTTTCCCTCTGGATAACGGCTTTTTATCTCATCAAATTTAGCTAGTAATTCTGATGAAAATTCTACAGGTGTTTGTTCTTCTACTTTAAGCATCTAATTCTCCTGCAATAATATTCATACTACTCATGTTTATAATGGCGTCTGACAATAACATGCCTTCGCTCATTGGTGCAAACATTTGGTAATTTATAAAACTTGGTCTGCGGAAGTGTAAACGGTATGGTGTACGTCCTCCATCATTAATTAAATAGAAACCTAATTCTCCATTCCCACCTTCTACAGCATGGTAAACTTCTGCTTTTGGTGCATCAATTTCTCCCATAACAATTTTAAAGTGATAAATTAATGCTTCCATGTTGTTATAAACCTCTTGTTTCGGAGGCAGATAAAACTCTGGTACATCAGCATGAAAAATACCCTTTTCTTCTGTTTTTAACTTAACCGTGGCTTGCTCAATAATGCGCAAACTTTGCCACATTTCTTCGTTTCGTACTAAATATCTATCGTAAATATCACCACTGGTTCCAACCGGAACTTCGAAATCGAAATCCTGATAAGATGAATAAGGATCGCTTACACGAACATCATAATCTACACCAGTTGCACGTAAAAGCGGGCCAGTCCAGCTATATTCTAAAGCATCTTCTTTAGTAACTTCGGCAACGCCTGCAGTTCTATCGATAAAAATACGATTACGCGTTAAAAGGTTTTCAAATTCTTTTAAAGCAAACGGAAACTCTTTTAAAAATTTGTTGATTTTCGCAAATGCGATGTCATTAAAATCTCTCTCAAAACCACCAATACGACCAATATTTGTTGTCAAACGAGCACCACAAACCTCTTCAAAAATTTCGTAAATATGTTCGCGGAATTGAAAAAGGTAAAGGAAAGTTGTTGTTGCACCTGTATCCTGACCAATAATTGTATTACAAATAATATGATCGGCGATGCGAGAAAGTTCCATGATGATAACGCGAAGATAATCTACACGTTTAGGCATCTGTATATTCAGTAATTTCTCAACCGTCATGTGCCATCCCATATTGTTAATTGGTGATGAACAATAATTTAAACGGTCGGTTAGTGGCGTAATTTGATAAAACGGGCGATGCTCGGCAATCTTTTCGAAAGCACGGTGGATGTAGCCAATTGTAGAAACGCCGCTAACAATACGCTCGCCATCTAATTGCAAAACGTTTTGAAAAACACCGTGAGTTGCAGGGTGTGTTGGACCTAAATTTAAGGTTACCAGCTCACTTTGCGGGTCGTTATCTGTAAATACCGGATGGTTATGATTCATAGACCTTAATTCCGAAGCTCGGAACTCCTTTCAAATTTATTAATTATTTACTTATATATTCTGTCCCATTCGCCCTTAGGGGCAAGGGGTTTACCTTCCAAAAAATTCGTCTTTTTTATCCACTCTGTTTGGGTCTTCCAATGGATATTGTTTAAGCATTGGGTGAACGCCTAAATCATCCATATTTAAAATACGGCGTAAATCAGGATGTCCTTCAAACTTAACTCCAAACAAATCGTAAGTTTCTCTTTCCATCCAATTTGCACCTTTCCAAACTGTTGTAGCTGTAGGGATAGTTGGGTTTTGCTCAGAAATAAAAACCTTGATTCTGATTCTTACTTTTTCTACCATATTGTGCAGATGGTAAACAACTGCAATACCATGGTCTTTACCAGGGTAATGAACTGCTGTAATATCAGTAAGAAAATTAAATTTTAATTCGTTTTTTAGATGCGAAAGCACATTTACAATAACATCTTTATAAGTTACAACAGTTAAAAAACCATAAGGCTCAGAAACAGCAGTAACTTTATCGCCAAACTTCTCGGTAAGCTTAACGTGGATGTCGGTATTTAGCGTCGTTTCTTCCATTATTTAATGCCGTATTGACCCAAAAGTTCTTTGTAATAATCAGAGTTTCTTCTTCTGCCAGATTCGTTTCTAACCAAATCCTGAATACGTTGAAAACCATCCAGAATAGCTTCTGGTCTTGGTGGGCAACCTGGCACATAAACATCTACCGGAATAACCTCATCAATTCCTTGTAAAACAGAATAAGTATCGAAAATACCACCACTACTTGCACAAGCACCTACGGCCATTACCCAACGCGGCTCAGCCATTTGGATATAAACCTGTTTAAGTACAGGAGCCATTTTTTTAGCAATGGTTCCCATAACCATTAAAACATCAGCCTGACGGGGAGAAAAACTCAAACGCTCTGCACCAAAACGACCTAAATCGTAGTGAGAACCCATGGTTGCCATAAACTCAATTCCACAACAAGATGTTGCAAACGGTAAAGGCCATAATGAATTTGAACGAGCCAAACCAATCACTTTATCTAAAGAAGTGGCAAAATAGCCAGGTCCTTCGGTTCCTGGAGGCGCATCAACTATATTAATTTCACTCATGTTTATAAACAAAAAATGCTCATTCCTTTGCAGAATGAGCAACAAATTTACAATATTTAAGGGCAATTAAACTAGCTTAACTCGATTTAGAACCTTTCTAAATTAGATAAAAACATGCCCGCTAAGTGTAATCTGTACACATGTTGTTCTTTAACGCCGGTTATGAGTTATAACTAAATTGCTACAACTAGTTCCAGTCTAATACTTTTTTCTTAATCACGTAGATAAAACCTAGTAATAGTGTGCCCATAAAAATGAACATCTCAATCATTCCATCCATTTTCAATGCTCTAAAATTAACAGCCCATGGATACATGAAAATTACTTCGATATCGAATAAAACAAACAGTATTGCTACCACAAAATACTTAATAGAAAATGGCTGACGGGCATTACCAATACTTTTAACACCAGCTTCAAAAATCTCAAGTTTATCGCTTGTTTTACGTTTCGGACCTAAAAAGTGTGTAGCAACCAAAGTAGTTACAACAAAACCTAAAGCCACAATTACTTGAAATATAATTGGTAAAAAATCTATCGGAGTGCTTTGCGCTTGCATAATTATTATTTTCTGTTGCAAAAGTAAAAGAAAAAGGCAGAGTAACCAAACTCTGCCTTTTCTAAATTATTTAACTCTTATAATTATTTACCTTTTCCTTTTGCAGGAGCAGCTAATTCTTTCAACTTCGCTGCAGCAAATGTTCCTGCTGGATAAACAGCTACACTTTTATCAAAGTATTCTTTTGCTTTTGCTTTATCAGTGTTAAAGTAATATCCACCAATATTATCATATGCCTCTGATAATTTCTTAGCGTTGGCAGTTACCAGCTCAGGTTTTGCCGTTACTTTCTCAACAAAAGTTTCAAAAAACGGAATTGCTAATCCTTTTGGTGCTTTTTCATCATCCAAAAGGTTATTAATTCTAGCTCGGTACAAATATGCATCAGTAGTTTCAGGAGCTAATTGAGCAACTTTAGCAATTGATGAATCAGCCTTTACTAATAAATCTTTTGATGGATTTTTCTTCGCTGAATATTGACCTGCGTAATCAAAATAGTAAGCTAAACCATTATAAAAATAGCTATATAAAACACCTTTAGCATTCGGGCCTGCAGCAATTACTTTATCATAAATCTGAGCTGCTTTAGCATATTTTTTAGCATCAAAGAAAGTTTTTGCAACCTCAGCTAATGCATCGGTGTTAGTAGAATCCTTTTCAACTGCTTTTGTAATGTTGATTAAGGCCAAACTATCCTGACCAGCTTTTAATTGAGCTTTACCAAGATACAAATAATCAAAACCTAAAAGCTTGCTTTCATCCTTTTGTTTAGCAAAATATTCAGTCATATTGGTTAAAGCCTGAGGATAGTTTTTATTCTCATAAGCCGACCATCCTTTTAACCTTGAAACAATAACACCTTTAGGGTCGTTAGCCGGAACCTGAATGGATGATGCCACTTGCTCCAAAGCCTGGAAATCTTTTGCATAGAATAAAAACTGCATATAACGTAACTGAGATTCTAATGATTTATCAGTTAAATCCATATACTTTTTATAAAGCTCTACTGCTTTCGCTGCTTTTTCTTTATCTGTACCAAAACTACTCCATTGCAAGTATAACTCACCTAACTCGCGGTAAGCAGGACCATAATTTGCATCAGCTGCAATTACTTTGTTTAATTCTGCTTCGCCTTCAGGAAATGAACGTGCTTCTTTGTACATTTTACCAACTTGTGTTCCAGCTCTTCTGTTTGTTGGGTCAATATCTGCTACGCGGAAATATGGCCCAATTGCTTCAGAGTTTTTCTTTTGTAACGCATAAACATCACCTAAGCCAATAAATACTTCAGCATCTTTATCTTTCGAATCTAACTCATCTGCTTTAGTTAAGTTCGTCAATGCATTCGCAAAATCTGGCTTAGAAACATCTTCACTCGGTTTATCCTGAGCTAAATATGCTTTACCAATTGCTAAATATGTTTTGTAATCTTTAGGTGCAACAGATACTGCTTTATCAAAATTTGTTTTTGCTGATGCTGCATTGTTAGATAATAAATCGGCCTCGCCTAAACCTGCAAAATTTGATGCATTTTTTGGGTCAGCCGTTGTACCTTTAGTAAATACAGCTCTTGCTGAATCGATATATCCGGTTTTTAAGTAAACCAAGCCAAGGTTATAATAATTATCACCATTAGATGCTTGTGAGTTTACTAATGTTTTAAGCATTGATGTTGCCTTTTGGTATTGTTCGGCATCAATCGCTTTTTTCGCGTCGTTTAAACTTTGAGCAAAAACTGCAGAACCCATCAACACCAAACCTACATTTAAGGTTATTGCTTTCTTTAAAATTTTCATAGTTCTTTTTTTGTTTTTTTAATGGTTGTAAAGTTTACATAAGCTAATGCAAAGCTTCATCTGATATTCTTTTTTTCTGATTGCAAAAACAATCGTGGTTCAATTTATTATTTTTTTGTGATGTTCAGTTCTCTCGGCATTAATTTATGTGGTGCCAGTTCAGATTTAAGTACAATTAACTGTCCTCTCTGGCTTCTTAACCATGTTGCAAATCCTGTGCCTAAACCTCCGCGTCCTTCGCAATCTATAATATTAATGTTTCTGAGCAGTGGATAAATCCCATTGGTTAAATTTAAACGGGTGGGTTTGTAGTACTGATCATCACCCAAACTTCCTTTAATATTTTTTACCCCAAGCGTTTTTATTTTATCCTTATTTTTAAGCATTACCGGATTTTTTTCAGAAAGCCAGTTAACACCTAAAATACCAATAAAACTTTTATCCTCCGCAATAAGATTGATCACCTCATTGCTCGAATTTTTAGAATACACACCTTTTTGGGGAAACTGACTGATATTAGCCAGTTGTTTAAAGTACTTAAATGTACTGGAGTAAGCGTTATCAAATACTAATTTCTTATCCGAATCCTTGCCCTGCAATATATCAATAATTTCTTTAACGTTAATAGTGCTGTCTATATTGCCTGCATTAGTAATTAATGCAATACCATCTACCGCAAAACGAGAAGTGTTTATTTTAATCTGGCGTTGATTGTAATATTTCTCCTCTTGCTTGGTTAGCATTCTTGGCAAAATAATTACCCTTACACTATCATTTAAAAATGTAGGTAAAAGCTTTTCTTCGGGCTTAACTGTTGTAATAAATGTTGCCTGCGGATAATCAAGTTTAAAAATGTCAATCTCATCCTGAACTATCGGACCAACAGTTTCATCAACCAATAATTTTAAAGTTCCGCTGGTTCGCGTTTCTTCAACTTTGTTATCTTTCTTGCGGTTGCAGGAAGAAAATGTTAATAATGCCAATAAAAGTAATAAGATATTCCTCATTGATTTTTAGTCTCGCCTTCCTAAGCTTAATAATCTGATAAATGCATAAACGATAAGAAATATTCCAATTGCAACTTTGTAAGGATAGGCAATATTTAAAGGAAGGTCTTTCCAAAAGATACATGCTAAACCGATAAATAGGTAGAACACGAACATGAGAAGGCCTAAAATGAGCAAAAACCGCTGTTTAGGCGATTTTTGCTTAAAAATATCAAAATTTAACATTTTAATTGCTAAGTGTAAAGTTTACCTGGATGTTGTACTTTACCCTAACTGGTTTACCATTCTGAATACCCGGAATCCAACGTTTACTAGCTTTTAGTACACGTACAGCTTCCTCGTTAGTACCACTTCCCGGACCACGAATAACTGTAATATCGGTTAATGAACCATCTCTTTCTACTACGAAAGATAATGATACTTTACCTTGTACGTTATTTTCTTGTGCCATTGGCGGATACTTAATTGCACTTCCTAAGTATTTATAGAAAGCTGGCATACCACCTGGATATTCAGGAACCTTTTCGATACTAACGAAGTCATAAACTTTGTTATCATCAACTGCTACCGCAGCTTCTCTTTTCGGTCCTTCACCTACAGGTTCAGCGATAACAATATCCGCAGTAGGATCACCTTTAATATCTTTCTGCCCTGGGTCAGCCTCCTTAAGTTTTTCAACAGTAGGTGGTTCATCCTGAACTTCAATATCCGGTTTTACAATCGGAGGTGGCATTTTTACCTGATCCACTTTTGGTGGCGGTGGCTCTACCGGTGGCGGTGGAGGTGTTTCCGGATTTACCGGTGGTGGCGGCGTAAGTACTACTTCTTGTGCTATTTCTTCTTTTTCTACTGGTAACGAACCTTTAATAAGGCTGTAAATCTTTGGAGCAAAGAACAAAACAAGAAATACTACCGAGCCATAAATTAGTGCCTTTGTGGTATTAGCAGGAGAGGTCTTACGTAGTTCGTAAGCACCATAGTTTTTGTTTTTACCTTCAAAAACTACTTCCAGCCATTCCTTTCTAAATATATCTAATTTCGACATGATTACTGGTTTAGTAAATTATAAAATACCTTGTTGTTGCATAAATTGTTTTTCATTGTCAAGGATATTATCATCATCAATCTGACGAGCATTCACCTTTAAAATTTCCAATTCATCCATAATATCAACAAAGTTTTGAAAAGTTGAACCTGAAGTTGGCTTTACAAGCACAACAAACGGATCTTTTTCTGTTTCATTAGAACCCTTTCTGTTTTTAAGAATCGAACCTTCAATTGACTGAAGTGATTCAATTGTTGGTGAGCTCTTTCCAGCTTCGCCCATGTACCACGCAACTTTATTGTTTTTACCTAATAAAATTGTCATTGTTTTGGTTGCTTTTAGCTCCAATCTGTTCTCTGGCAAGTTATCTTCCTTATCCGGTTTGGTAATATCCATCGCTTGTGGCGTAGATATACTAGTCGTTAAGATAAAGAATGTTACCAAAAGAAACATTAAATCCACCATTGGAGTCATATCAACCCTTGGTGTGGCTTTCTTCCCGCCTGTGTTTAATTCTGCCATTTCTTATTTTCTTGGTGCTTCAGAGTTTGTAACTAACAAAAATTTATTCACTTTTTGTTTTTGCAAAACATCGATAACTTTTTTAACTACCGGATATTCTTCTTTCGCATCGCCCTTAATACTTACACGCATTGCTGCGCCATTAAGTTCTTGTGTAGCTTTACGTGCATTTAAAACCCATGAGTTTAGCTGGTTATCTGTAGAATCTGTAGGAATGCCTGGCTGTGCGCCTGGTTTCATACGATCTGCACCAGACATACCGATAAATTGCTTAAGATTTGAAACAGGAACGCCGAATGAACCAACTACAGAAAATCTGTTAATTTCTTCAGGAGTGAAAGTAAGCTTATACTGCTCTCCCATTAATTGCAACGTTCTTGCCCTTACTTTTTGTCCTGCTACCTCAAAGAAAACCTTACCTTGACCGATTGTTAAAATCGCGTTATTTTCAGCGGGCACCTTAAATACATAAGTAGATGAAGGTGTTGATACCGCTAGAGGTTCAGGTTGCTTAGCCGTAGCAGTTAATATGAAGAACGTAAGTAACAGTGCAGCTACGTCGCACATGGCGGTCATATCTGTTACTGTACTGGTTCTTTTAACTTTAATTCTAGGCATAATATTATATACTTTTTAATAATGATGATCTTTTTTCCGGTTTTCCATAAAGCCGGTAAAAATTATTTTCATTTTTTATTTATGCGTAGAAGCATAAGTTTGAACGATGCTGAAACCAGCCTCATCAATAGCATAAGTTAACTTGTCGATTTTCGAAGTTAAAATGTTGTACATGATAATCGCTAAAGTAGAAACCGAGATACCAGTCATTGTATTGATAAGTGCCTCAGAGATACCCACCGCTAATGCAGCCTGATCCGGAGCACCTGAGTTAGCTAAACCTGCGAACGCACGAATCATACCTGTTACCGTACCTAATAGACCGATTAACGTACCGATTGATACTAATGTAGCGATGATGGTTAAGTTTTGCTCTAACATTGGCATTTCTAAAGCAGTAGCTTCTTCAACCTCTTTTTGGATAGCAACGATTGATTGCTCAACATCCATATTAGTATCAGCTTCTACTTCGCTGTATTTTTTCAAACCTGATTTAATTACTGCTGCAACTGAACCTTGTTGTTTGTCGCACTCAGCTTTAGCAGCTTCGATGTTACCTGAATTTAATAAACCTTTTACTTTGATGATAAATGTATCTAAGCTGGTTTTTCCGCTTGCTTTACCAATTACGATTAAACGCTCGATAGAGAAAACGATTGTGGTCAATAATAAACCGATTAATACTGCAACGATTGGTCCACCTTTGTAAGCTGTACCTGGATAGTTATTAGGCAATGGCAGGTTTTCATTGTTATTATCGATAAAGTTTGATGGATCTCCTAATACAAATTTCCAGATAACAAATCCAATAACGATACAAATTGGAATAACTAATGTTGCAAATACATTTGAAGCACTTGAAGAGCTCTCTTTTTTAACAGTTGTTGGTTTTGGTGCGTTTGCCATTTTTTTTGATTTTTTAGTTTTAGTTCTTGTTTTTAATTTTTAGCTGTTTTTTCTTTTCTATTACACACAACGTAGGCTAATCCGATTTTGTTGCGAAAACAAATTTATAAATTGATTTTAAATTACAAATTAATAAATCAATAAACAATTAAATCGTTACTTAAATTTTTAGTTATCGACTAATCCCACGATGGCATATAACAAAAAAATTGCCTCAGCCGGAGGCAATTCTTTCACAATAAAAACTAAAAAAAAATCGAATTGCAAATTTTTTAAGTAAAAAATGCATTTAAAACCACTTTTAACACATTTTTAAGGATTCTTCCTCCTTTTTCTGAACTTTTTGCTGTTCAAATTGTTTGAAATTCCGCTTAAAGGCTTCCGATAGTTCGTAAGCTTTTAAAAAGTATTCTTCCTGATTACTCCAGGTTTTAGATGGGTCTAAAACTTCATCCGGTACATTAGCACAATGTAAAGGCATCATTAATTTAAATACATGGTGTAATTTATAATTATTATGTTCCAAATCACCATTTATTGCAGCTTTTATCATCGCCCTCGTGTAAGCCAATTTCATGCGCTTCCCAACGCCATACGGTCCGCCCGTCCAACCGGTATTAACCAGCCAAACATTAACTTGTTCCTGCTCCATTTTTTTACCCAGCAATGCTGCATATCTTGATGGATGCAGTGGTAGAAAGGCCTTCCCAAAACAGGCAGAAAAAGTTAGTTGCGGTTCTGTAACGCCTGCTTCAGTACCCGCAACTTTTGCCGTATAGCCACTCATAAAATGAAACATGGCTTGTTCTACATTTAATTTTGATATTGGAGGTAAAACGCCAAAAGCATCAGCGGTTAAGAAAAATATGTTTTTTGGTGATGATGCAACAGACGGAATAACCGTATTATCTATAAAGTTTATCGGGTAAGCTACCCTTGTATTTTCTGTTTTATCGATATTTGAATAATCAACTTCATTAGTGCCTTCAAAAAAGTTAATATTCTCTAATAAAGAACCATGTTTTATTGCATTATAAATCTGAGGTTCTTTTTCAGCTGTTAAATCAACACATTTAGCATAGCAACCACCTTCGAAATTAAAAATCGTATCAGCGCCCCAACCATGTTCATCGTCGCCAATTAATGCTCTTTCCGGGTCTGCAGATAAAGTTGTTTTCCCCGTGCCGGATAAACCAAAAAATATCGCCGTATCTCCTTCTGCACCCACATTTGCAGAGCAATGCATAGATAAAGTATTTTTATATACCGGAAGGATGAAATTTAAAACAGAAAAAATTCCTTTTTTTATTTCGCCTGTGTAACCTGTTCCACCAATAATAATCATCTTTTTAGTAAAGTTGATGATGGAAAAGTTTTCTTGTCGGGTACCATCCTGTTCGGGGTTGGCTAAAAAACCAGGGGCAGCAATTATCGTCCACTCTGGTGTTGCACCTAAATCTTCATCCGCAGGGCGGATAAATAAATTGTTTGCAAAAAGATTTTGATAGGCAGTTTCGGTAATTACCCTTATAGATATGCTATAATCGGCACTTGCACAAGCGCTACAATCCCTAACATAAAAAGGTTTTTGATTTAAATAAGCTGTAAGCTTATTAAACAAGCTATCGAACTTTTCGGGCTTGAACTTTATATTGATATCACCCCACCAAACTTCATTTTCGGTAATGCTATCGCAAACTATAAATCTATCCTTTGGAGAACGCCCGGTAAATTTACCGGTATCTACAGCCAGCGCTCCTGATGAGGCGAGGCTTCCTTCTCCGTTATTTAAAGATTCTTGAATCAGTTCAGCCGCTGGCAATTGATATTTTACATCCAAACCGGCTTTCAGATTTAAGTAGCTTAAATCTGGCGTTTGCAATCCTTTTTTGCTCATAACAATAAGTTAGTTAGTGCAACAAAGGTATATAGATAAATCACTAAAAAACTAATATTATTTAGTCTTTTTTTACATATTGTAGCTTATACACTATGATTTAATCAATTGATAAACAATGGATTACTTCGATAAAAAACAACTTATTTTTTATAAAAAAATACACTAAGCCTTTAATTAACCACCAGCTTTTTTAGCTTTGTAACCTTCCTTTTGTAGTATATTCATTACTTTCTCTCTCACATCTCCCTGAATAAGTATTTCGCCGTCTTTTACAGAGCCACCCACACCACATTTATTTTTAAGCATTTTACCTAAAACTTCCAAGTCATCGGCTTTGCCTTTAAAACCAGTAATTAAGGTAACAGCTTTACCTCCTCTGTTTTTTTTATCGAGCATAACCCTTAAATCCTGCTGCTGGTTTGGCGCTGTAACGGTATCATCCAGCTCCTGCTCAAACTCAAAATCAGGATTTGTAGAAAACATAATTCCACCTAAATCGCTTAAACTATTTTTTTTCGATTTCATATTTAAAAACTGAATAATTAAGGAACAATTACCTTTAATGAAAGTGGTTTAACCAAAATCTCTATTTCCTTACCCATTTGCAAAGGTTCTCCGTCTACGTGTACCGGACCGCCGGCTGCCCGGGTAATTTTTATGTTTTTGCCTTTAATAATTTCTATTAAATCAGAAGTTTCGGCTTTGCCGGTATATAGAACATAACTTAATGCAGGCAATTTTAGTATTGGAAATGGTTTAATAATGCAAACATCCAAAAGGCCATCTTTTACCGACGCATTGGGCGAAATATATACATTGTTACCATATTGGGATGAATTTGCAATGCTTACAGCAAAAGCTTTGCGGATGTAATCTACACCATCAATATTTAATTGATAAACATCTGCTTTGTAATTCATCACCTCTTTAAACGCCAATTTCACATAGCCAGCCAAACCACGTTTCTTATCATGAGAAAATGCAGCACTTAAATGTGCATCAAAACCCACACCTGCAATATTAAAAAAACATTTATTGTTGAAACTGGCAGAATCTATGTTTTCTATTTTTAATTCATTTAACAATAAAATTGCATCCTTAAGGTTTTGCGGTATATTTAAAAACCTGGCTAAACCGTTTCCGGAGCCCAAAGGCAGCACACCGAGGATTTTTTGATGTTGCATAACCTTTGCTGCGACTTCGTTAATGGTTCCATCGCCACCCGCCGCCACAATCACTTCAAAATTTTTTGAAATGGCTTCTTCTACAATTTCGGTTGCATGGCCCACAAACTCTGTGAAACGAAAATTGGCATTAAATTTTTCCTTATCCAGGTATTTATCTATTAAGGCAGGTATACGAGATTTAGCCTTACCCCCGGAAATTGGATTAATGACGAATAAAATATTGGTTTTGAGTTGCAATGTGTGATTATGAAGACACAAAAATAATCTATAATTTCCTTAAATAAAGAAATTATACTAATTTTGCAACATAATAAGTGGATTGATTTGCGATGTTCTGATAAAGAACGGGATTGCAACCACTCTAAAAAAAGTGCTAATACCTTCCTAAATTCATATGAACCGGTTTTCGGGGAATTTTAGCACTTTATTAAATTGTTTATTTATCTTAAAATTTTTTAATAAATGTCATATTTATTTACATCAGAATCAGTATCTGAAGGCCATCCAGATAAAATTGCCGACCAAATTTCGGATGCACTAATTGATAACTTTTTAGCTTTCGATGCTGAATCGAAGGTTGCATGCGAAACTCTTGTAACCACTGGTCAGGTTATTTTGGCTGGCGAGGTTAAATCTAAAACCTATTTAGATGTTCAGCAAATTGCCCGTGATGTAATCAAAAAAATCGGCTACACGAAAAGCGAATACATGTTTGAGGCTAACTCTTGCGGCATTTTATCTGCAATTCATGAGCAATCTCAGGATATTAACCAAGGTGTAGACAGGGCAAGTAAAGAAGAGCAAGGAGCAGGCGACCAAGGTATGATGTTTGGTTATGCAACTAACGAAACAGAAAATTACATGCCATTGGCCCTGGATTTATCTCATGCTTTATTGAGAGAATTAGCTGTTTTAAGAAGAGAAAATACTGAAATTACTTATTTGCGTCCTGATGCAAAATCACAGGTAACTTTAGAATATTCTGATGATAACCAGCCGCAAAGAATTGATGCAATTGTAATTTCTACACAGCATGATGATTTTGTAAAGCCAAAAACAGAATCTAAAGCAGATAAAGATGCTGCAAATGAGGAGATGCTTACAAAAATTAAAAGCGATTTAGTGTCGGTTTTGATTCCAAGAGTTAAAGCTAAATATCCGCAATACGCACATTTATTTAATGATAACATCACTTACCACATTAACCCGACCGGCGTTTTTGTTATTGGTGGTCCGCATGGCGATACAGGTTTAACCGGCAGAAAAATTATTGTAGATACTTATGGTGGTAAAGGTGCACACGGTGGTGGCGCATTCTCTGGAAAAGATCCAAGTAAGGTAGATAGAAGTGCTGCTTATGCAACACGTCATATCGCCAAAAATTTAGTTGCAGCTGGTTTGGCTGATGAAATTTTAGTTCAGGTAAGTTATGCTATTGGTGTTGCAAAGCCAACATCTATTAACGTAGTTACTTATGGCACTTCTAAAGTAGATTTAACTGATGGTGAAATCAGCAAAAAAGTTGAATCAATTTTTGACATGCGCCCTTACTTTATCGAGCAACGCTTAAAATTAAGAAACCCGATTTATAGTGAAACAGCAGCTTACGGACACATGGGTAGAAAACCGGAAACTGTAAATAAAACTTTCAGAACTCCAAACGGAGAAGAAAAAACTGTTTCAGTTGAATTATTTACCTGGGAAAAATTAGACTTTGTAGATAAGGTTAAAGCTGCCTTCGGCATTTAATTTAAAATTATCGACATCAAAAAGCCCGAAATTTAATTTTAGGGCTTTTTTTTGTGGCCTTTGTTGGGTGGCTTTATAAATACCTCACCCCCCGCCCTCTCCTTGAAGAGAGGGAGCTATCAAATCGAAATTTTTGACTTCAATACTCATAATCCTCTAGCCGCCAAGAATTTTTGTTCCTTTTCTGCTATATGGTTATCGTCTATTGAATAAGATTTTACATCTCGAATCTTCAATTCGTCAATTACATCTATTAAATCTTTGTAACTACAGGTTTTTGTCGGTTTAATGATGACTATCATAAATTTAGAAGGATTATTTCCATGAAATCTGGCAATATCCTTCTTGGTGGCCGTTATAATTTCTCCAATTTTTGCAACATTTGCTTCCTTTATGCTGGCCTTATCGGTTTCGCCAAGATAATAAGCGGTTGAGCTTTCCTTACCTAATAAAATTGTCATCGTTCTGGAAGCCGGAAAAGGCTCGTTTACTTCAGAAGGGATAGGTTTTGCTACATCAGCGGCTTTTAGTTCTGATAATGATGTAGTAAGCATAAAAAAGGTGGTGAGCAGGAACATCAAATCGACCATTGCCGTTAAATCTAGTCTTGGAGCTGTTTTTCTGTTTCTTCTTCCGGAAGCCTTGCCTCCGCTTGAAATTTCTACTGTTGCCATAAGTTTTGGTTTTTATAGCATGATGAAAATATCATCAAGATTACATAACAGCAGAAAAAATTTGAATCATACTATTACCAGCTTTTAGCATATTGAAGCATAAACCATAGATAAAGCATAGCAAAGGTAGGGATCAAGTATAGATAGAGTACTGCAATAGTACTAAAATGCAAATACAACCAGTTTTAAAATACAACATAAAACAGGCGATTGTTCAATCGCCTGTTTTATGTTAAGTCAAATATTTTATTTAGATGCTTCGATAATTCCACAACCCACTCTTGGACCAGAATTTCCGGTTGGCTGAGTGGTATAATCATCAGTACCACCGTGAACAATTATTCCACGACCGATAATGTTTTTTAAATCGCCATCTTTAATGTTCCATCTATCTGTAGTTACAGAAACCGAACCATGTCCTTTATCATCTAACACAATATTACCAATATCGCCTGAATGGAAAGCTGAAGAACCCCATTTACCATGGTTCTCTTTTGTAGGATTCCAGTGTCCGTGTGTATTTTCGCCCATGTTACCGCAATCACCATGTTCATGGAAATGCACCGCGACATTACTATCTGCCCTACTGGCGAAGTTTATTTCTAAATCCATTTTAATCTGTCCATCGCTAAGCTCATAAAATTTAGCCGTACCAATGGTTTTACTGTTATCTGCAGTTTCATTTAGAGTAGCGCCTGCAATTTGCTTTTCAGATTTAGTACATGCACCAAATAAAGCTGCGCTTGCAATTGCCAAGGTTAGGATATGTTTTCTCATTTCGTATAATTTAAGTCCGATTAAATAACAAGCTGAATATCATTTGGTTTTGAAAAATGATTATAGATAAAACCATTTATGATACAGCTTGTTCTATCATTACTAAAAAATAGAAACTATGGAACAGCCAATTGCAATGAATACTTTGAGTCAAATTCTAGAGAAATTGAGGCTGAAAGGAAAAGATAACGAGCTTAAAATGACCGACCATGGCAAAATGCAAAGTCAGAAAGGTAAAATTTACAGGCCGGAAAATTTAACGATAGTTAAGACTTACCGTTTTGAAGGCGATTCAGACCCGGGAGATAATTCTGTGCTTTATATTACTGAAGATTCTGATAAAGAAATCGGATACATATTAGATGCTTATGGCATTTATTCAGATAATGTTGGATCTAGCTTTGATGATTTTCTTAAAAAGATACCAACGGCAGATAGAGATGAGCAAGAGCTATTTTGCTAATTGAACCAATATTACATCAATTATAATTCTAAACAGGTGCGTTTAATCGCACCTGTTTTTTTATTAGATAAGTGATTGCTTTTTAAAGGCATTTCAATTATTTGGAGAACAATTTTTTCTCTATGTTAACCAGAAACGATGCTTTGTTATCAAAAAAGCGAAGGCTAAAGGCAAATAAGATAAATGCTAACATGGCCACAAGAAAAGTGACCATAATTTTATTATTCGCCTGCACCTGGCGATTCGTTCTTCCTTGATTCATAATTATAAATTAAGAGTTTAAGGAAGACGTTGAAAGCGTAAATCAGCCTTTACTCGATGTGTTAACTCAAATTTCTTTAATTTGTTTTGATAAACATCACTATGTGCAAGAAAGTAGATGAAATGGATTTATAAGTAGACAACCTAATACTTAAACCATCTATAAAATCCGTTAAAAATTTATTATTATTATAATTATTTAGCGTTTCGCTTAATCAAAACTTAAAAACTTTTAACTTCTAAAAAGGTTATTAATTTAAACTAAATCAACCCATTCATTGAAAATTAAAAATATAGCCATATTAGGAGGAGGTCCTAGTGGCCTGTTCATGTTCAAAAGATTAATTGATGCCGAAGACAATACATTCAACATTGATATTTTTGAAAAAACTACACAATTAGGTGCAGGAATGCCTTACAGCGAGTTAGGCGCAAACACCGAACACATCACTAATGTTTCTGGAAATGAAATACCCGAACTGGTTACTTCTGTTGCCGACTGGATAGAATCATTGCCAAAAGAATTGTTAGATAGGTTTGCATTATCACCAGAAAAATACAATGACTACAAAGTAATGCCCCGATTGCTTTTCGGCATGTATTTGCAAAACCAATTTGAGTTATTGCTTAATGCCGCAAAAGATAAAGGCATCGCGGTAAATGTATATTTAAAAACAGAGGTTATAGACATAATTGATATTCCCGACCGCAATCAGGTTGCTGTTAAAACGAATAAACAGACAGTTACAGAATATGATTACATTGTGATTTGCACCGGACATACCTGGCCTAAAAAATTAGAAGGCAAAGTTTCCGGATACTTCGATTCACCTTATCCGCCATCAAAGCTTGCCTTCAAAGCCAATCATCCAATCGCTATAAAGGGTTCATCATTAACGGCAATTGATGCAATAAGAACCCTGGCTAGGCACAATGGAAAATTTAACAAGGATAAAAGTGGAAGAGTTTCATTTGCAAAAAATGAAGATTCACCAGATTTTAAAATGATAATGCATTCCAGAAATGGAATGTTGCCGGCAGTAAGGTTTCATCTGGAAGATCCGCATTTATTAAAAGATGCCGTATTAAGCAAAGAAGAAGTTGAAGCCAACATGCTTTCTAATGGTGGTTTTTTATCTTTAGATTACGTGTTCGATAAAAATTTTAAACAGCTCTTTAAAGATAAGGAACCCGAATTTTACGAAAGGATTAAAGACATCCGTTTAGAGGAATTTGTAGAGATGGCAATGGACTTAAGGGAAAAAACAGATCCATTTTCATTGTTAAGGGGCGAATATGTTGAAGCTCAAAAATCCATAAAAAGGCAAGAATCTATTTATTGGAAAGAATTATTAGCTGTTTTAAGTTTTGCAATGAATTATCCGGCCAAACATTTTTCTGCTGAAGATATGTTACGCTTGAAACGAAACCTGATGCCTTTAATTTCAATCGTAATTGCATTTGTGCCGCAAAGTTCTGTAGAAGAAATGTTAGCCTTACACGAGGCAGACGCGTTAGAGATGATTGCCGTAGATGCGAATAGCCATGTTGAAGCTAATGATGGTGGAGGAATCGAATATCACTATGAAGACGAAAATAAAACCGCTAACAAAACTTATTATAAAACATTTGTAAATTGTGTAGGCCAACCGCATTTGTGGTATTCAGATTTGCCTTACAAAAGTTTAATGTACCAAAAAGTGGTTAGTCCGGCGAAACTTAAATTTAAAAGCGAAGATGCCGCCCTTACCGAAAGAAACAATAACGTTGAGGAGGTTGTTCAATTTGCCGGCGATTACTATTTGAGCGTGCCAGGTTTGAGCATTAATGATAACTTTCAACTGTTAGATAGTTATGGCGCCTTGAATGAAAGGATATACATTATGGCGGTTCCTTACATTGCTGGTTTTAATCCTGATTATTCCGGATTAGATTTTGGTGAAAAGGCATCGTCCATTATAATAGAAAGCCTTGAGAAAAACTAAACTTTAAACCTTTATATTTAGCTGAAGCATTACATAAATTTACAAATGACTGAATTACAAAACCCGAAGCTATTCATGCTTCTATTAGGCTCAAAAGCTCCACAGAGAAACGTAGAACAACATGATTATTTCTTTGGTATTGCCAATAACTTAAAAGAATTGATTCCTAATATAAAAGCTTTTTGGCCAGAAGCCGGCTCAAGCATCCATATTGATGGTTGGCGTGAAGTAAATGCCGTTGATGGTTACGAAGTTAAAGTTGTTCCCCGCAGTGAGAACAATGAAAGTAACCAGCATAAACTTTTTTTCATTAACCTTGGAGGATATCAGGCAAATAAGCTAGAAGAGCAACATTATGCGGTGCTTACTGTTCAAAACGACAGAGCGAAGGCTGTTCAGGATGCCAAAAAAACTATTTTCTTTAAGCAAAACACCATTAAAGGCGCAACCTCTCATATAGATGATAAATATGGTATTGATGTGGACGATATTCATCGCGTTGATGAAATATTAGTAATTGACCAAAAGGAATATTATCAACTGCAAATTACACCTGCCGAAAATCTTCCGGAGGATGAAATCCATTTAGGGTATTTTAAATTGGATAAGTTGTAGAAAGGTCAGGAATAAGAATGAAATTCAAATGTAAAAAATCTGAATTTTATATAAGAGTTCTTAATTTTGCTTTGGCAATAAGTTCTGCAATTAATTTGAATAAGCAATTTTGTCAATGATGTTTTATCATTGATAAAATTGTATCGGCTTCAGGTAATTGCTGCTAGTTTTAAAAATGTTTGTAGGCCTATTCTAATTTTTGCCGGCAAATAACTCTTCAAGCTTTTTTGCTAACATTTCACCCCTTAAATTTTTTGCGACAATGATACCCTTAGAATCCACTAAATAATTAGCTGGTATAGTGACTATCTTCAGTTCTCTTGAAAGCCCGCTTATGTCATTTCCATTAAAAAGATTTATAAATCCCATCATTTTATCCTTTTCGATAGTCTCTATCCATTTAGCTTTGTCTTTTGTGTCATCTATTGAAACAGTGATCACCTTGAATCCCTTTTCACCATATTTTGCAAAAGCATCAATAACATTTGGTGTTTCCTTCCTACAAGGAAGGCACCAGGTAGCCCAGAAATCAACCAAAGTGTAATCTGAATATATTGAGCGGCTTTCTATTATTTGGCTTTTCTCATTTTTAAGAGAAAAATCTGGCATTTTCATTCCAACAAAGTAAGCTGGTTTTGCAATTGATTCTTCGGTTTTTATTTTGTCAATAATATCCATGTAAAGACGCTGACCATAGGTAGAAGCGCGTAAATCTTTTGAAAAATAATTAAAAGCATTCATAGCTTGTTTGCCGCTGATAGCTTGGTCATAAATTATGGGAGGGAAATTCATCAGTGAGACCAATGATGTTGGGTGAGTTTTTATAATGTCAATAAATCCAAACATAGCTTTGGTGAACATTTTAGCCTGCCCATTATTTTTTTTTTCTTCTCGCTCTTCGTCGGATAAAGGAGATTTATCTATTATAACGTAAATACTATCTCTGCTATAACGATAAGAAGCGTAACCATTCGTAAAAAGACTTTGTATGCTGTTAAGTTTATCTGCCTTTATAGTAAATGTTTTTGTGTCCGTGTTGTAACTCAACTCTATTTGGCCAGATGGAAATAATGTACAATTTCCATGCTTTCTGTTTGATAATAGTCGCTTATTAATTATCTCTTGCTCAGTCAAGGAACTATTACTAAACAATACTGAGATTGTTGGCGATTCACCAAATTTCGTATTTCTTTCAACTTCTCCCTGATACTGAAATTTTCGATTAACGACTTCAATTTTTGACAATTGTTTGAAGTTGTTGTCGAAGATATAAGCATAGTTTACTGATTCTTTACCAGTTATGCTACCATTTATTGAAAATAAGGTGGCAAAAGCATTGGTAAAGAAAAATAAACTAAAAAAAACAATAAGGATTGAAGATTTCATTAGAAGAAAACTGATAGTTAAACGCACATGGTCTAATTTACCAATTTTTTGTCCACATCAAAATAAAGTAGGTCTATTTCTTGATTATTGACACACGTTATTTTATTTAAGATTATGATATTGGGCTAATAAAATTGAAATTTCCAGAAAACAAAAAAGCCTCAACTTTTCAAGTTAAGGCTTTTGTTGCGGAATGGACGGGACTCGAACCCGCGACCTCCTGCGTGACAGGCAGGCATTCTAACCAGCTGAACTACCACTCCTTTTTGTTTACTTTTTAAAAGTTTAAACCTCTTTCCCCTTTCGAGGTTGCAAATATAGGCACAAAATCTATACTTACAAATTTTTTTTTAAAATAATTATAACGCCTTAATTCACAGCGCCTTCTTGCATCTTCTCGGCATTCTCTGCAAACTGCAATGCATCAATAACCTCCTGAATGGCACCATCCATAATGGTTGGAAGGTTATAAAGCGTTAAACCGATGCGATGTTCGGTTACTCTACCTTGTGGGTAATTGTATGTTCTAATCTTTGCAGAACGGTCGCCGGTAGATACCATTGTTTTACGTTTTGCTGCAATATCACCATTTTTCTTTTGCAACTCTATATCATAAAGCTTACTGCGGAGCATTTCCATAGCAATAACCCTATTCCCTAACTGCGAACGCTCTTGCTGGCAAACAACCACAATCCCCGAAGGTTTGTGCGTTAACTGTACCTTCGTTTCAACCTTATTTACGTTCTGTCCACCGGCACCACCAGAGCGTGAAGTTTGAAGCTCAATATCGGCCGGGTTAATGTACAAATCAATCTCCTCTGCCTCTGGCAAAACCGCAACCGAAGCTGCAGAAGTATGAACCCTACCCTGAGTTTCGGTATCGGGCACACGTTGCACGCGATGTACGCCACTTTCGTACTTCAGTTGACCATAAACATCATCACCGCTAACTTTAAGGATAACCTCTTTATATCCGCCAGCAGTTCCTTCTGTTACATCAACTGTTTCAACTTTCCAACCTTTGGTTTCAAAAAAGCGGGTGTACATCCGGTATAAATCTCCTGCAAAAAGTGCAGCTTCATCGCCACCCGTACCACCTCTAATCTCAAAAACAGCATTTTTCGCATCTTCAGGGTCTTTCGGTATCAGCATTAAACGAATGTTGCTTTCCATGGCTTCCTGCTGTTCTAGCAACATATCAAGCTCCTCTTTAGCCATTTCACGCATTTCAGCATCTTTTTCAGTTGCCAAAATTTCCTTATTCGCATCGATATTGCTCATTACATTTTTGTAGATTTTGTACTCATCTACAATTTTGCCCAAATCTTTATATTCTTTATTTAAAGCCGCAAAACGTTTCATATCCTGAATCACATCCGGATTACTCAATTGCTCTTCTACATCTTCCCAACGCAGCTTTATTGCCTCTAATTTATCTAACATATTATTCTTCAATTTATAAAGAAATGCAAAAATAAGTAAAAAAAGCCGAATGGGCTAAGCAGATAGTACAAAGGATTTTTTAAAATAATTTGCAAAGGATTGGAAGATACTTTTGGCAGCCGAAAGTCCTGCTATTGCCAATAGTCCTCATTTCGTTCCTCACTCCGGGCTATTTGGCGCTATCAGGTTTATGAACTATGGTTTGTGCTCCCAAAACCCACAACCATAAACAATAGCCCCGATTTAGCGGAAATACTTTTTGATGCAATACCACAAAAAAATGCTACAGGATTGCTGCATGTAATTAATAACAAATATTGCCAAACAGATGTTGAAAAAGATTGTAGCGAGAGCGGGACTACTTTAACCGAAGCACTACAGATTTTGCGCTTCAAAAAAATAGTCGATTAATTTTCTTTGAAATATTTAAGTTCTAAATTAACACCATCAAAAACGCCGTATGAATTATAATTTATCCACTCACCAATGTTTACATAGCGGCTACCATTTCCCAGGTTTATATCCATTGGCAAGTGCCTGTGGCCATATATAAAATAATCGAAGTGTTCCTTTTTTAATATTTCGCGAGAGTAAACCGCTAGCCATTCGTAATTTTCACCAAAAAAAACTGCATCGGCACCAGCTCTTTTTTTACTCTTTCCGCTCCAGGCAGCTGCTATTCCAATGCCTAAATTTGGGTGCAAGCGGGCAAAAAGCCATTGGCAAAGCGGACTCCTAAAAATTTTACGCAAGAACTTGTACTTTCTATCGCCAAGCCCTAAGCCATCACCATGGTGGAGGTAAAATTTCTTATCATTTTTTTCAATAATAAGTTCATCGCTAATAATTTCCATCCCAATTTCTTCGGTAAAATAATTCCGAACCCACATGTCGTGGTTGCCTTTAAAGAAATATATTTTTATCCCGGCATCCGCCATTGCGGCCAATTTCCCTTGAAACCTAACAAAGCCTTTCGGAATAACTTTTTCGTACTCAAACCAGAAATCGAAAATATCGCCCATTAAATATAATTCGCTGCAAGTTGGTTCAATAAAATTTAACCAGGCTACAATACGGTCTTCGCGTTTGCGGCTTTCGGCATAATTTGGAGAGCCTAAATGGAAATCTGAAGCGAAATAAATATTTTTTGTCATGAGCAAGCCAAAGGTAAGGGAAAAAGCGGAAAGCGAAAGGGTGAAAGCTTTAGGCAGATGGTAAATAAACGCATGTTCAGAAAGCATCTAAATATTTTGGAATAAAACACTACAAATTCCATAGAATAATTATAATTGGTTTCAAAGATTAAAATAAGGTTAAGTTTTGCTTTATATTAGCATAAAACATATAAAATACTGAATACGTTTAGCTTAGCAAATTATCTGGAATATTTCTAAATAAGGAAAAAGATTGTTGTTTATTTTGTAACTTTGCGTTAAATTTTTTTCGAATGATCTCTACTGATATAGCCGTAATTGGCGCTGGTCCGGTTGGTTTATTTGCCATTTTCGAAGCCGGTTTATTAAAAATGCGTTGTCATTTAATTGATTACCTTCCTCAGGTTGGCGGTCAGTTATCTGAAATTTATCCTAAGAAACCAATTTATGATATTCCGGGTTATCCATCGGTATTGGCGCAAGAACTTATAGATAATTTGATGGAGCAGGCAAAACCTTTCCATCCAACTTTTACCTTGGGCGAGCGTATTGAAGGTTTAGAAAAACGCGGCGAAGCTGATTTCGTTTTAACCACCAATATGGGAACCATTATCGAAGCTAAAGTTGTGGTTATTGCTGGTGGTTTAGGTTGTTTTGAGCCACGTAAACCTGCGGTAGAGAACTTAGTAAATTTTGAAAACGGTAAAGGCGTTAATTACATGATCCTTGACCCGGAGAAATATCGTGATCAAAGAATGGTTATTGCGGGCGGTGGCGATTCGGCATTAGACTGGACTATTTATTTAGCTGAAGTTTGTTCTGAACTGACATTGGTACATAGAAGTGAAAGCTTCCGTGGTGCACCAGATTCGGTCGCTAAGGTTATGGCATTGGCCGAAAGTGGAAAAATCAACTTGATTTTAAACAGCAACTTACAAGCCGTACATGGAACTGATAAACTGGAGCAGGTAGAAATTGTACAAAACCGTACAATGGAAAAAACGATAGTTGATGCTGATCATTTAATTCCTTTGTTTGGTTTAAGCCCTAAATTAGGTCCAATTGAAGAATGGAACTTAAATATTAGCAAAAGCGCTATTGAAGTGAATGTTGATGATTATTCGACAAATATTCCGGGTATTTACGCTATTGGCGATATCAATACTTATACAAACAAGTTAAAACTGATACTTTGTGGTTTCCACGAAGCTGCTTTAATGAGTCATAGCGCATACTCATACATGAATCCAGGTATTAAGTACACGATGAAATATACTACTGTAAACGGAGTTTCTGAATTTTAAGCATTTATTTATATTTGCCCATATAAGTAAGCAGCCAAGAAATGGAAAACAACATTACAATATACATGCAAGAACCGGATGGTTCTGTTACACCTCACGAAGCACCAACAGATATGGGGCTAAGTTTGATGGAGTTTTTAAAAGCATCTGAATACGATATTTTAGCCACTTGCGGCGGAATGGCATTATGTGCAACTTGTTGTGTAGATGTTTTGGAAGGTGAAGAAAAGCTTAATGAAATCTCGGATGATGAATATGCAATGTTAGATACCTTGCCAGATTTATTGCCAAACTCTCGTTTAGCTTGCCAACTACAGTTAAATAACAACATGGATGGATTAAAAGTTAAACTTCACGGTGTGAGTTAATTTAATCTTTTGATAAAACAATAAAGGCGATGCTGATGCATCGCCTTTATTGTTTTATCCATAACGTCATTGCGAGGCACGAAGCAATCTCACTTAATGGATAAGATTGCTTCGTGCCTTGCAATGACGGCTAATTGAGAAATTAATTAATCTCTACCCTTTTTGTATCAACATTCCAGCCGTAAACTTCTACAGCATTTTTTTCATCCCCCGAAAATTCTACGGTAAGCGTTTTAGTTTCTCCTGGCAAAATACTCACATAATTATCAGAATAAAAAGCTGGCAAGATTCTCTTACCTGTGGTGCTGCTAATTACAGCCACACGATTAAAAAACGCAACCGGATTGCCCTTATCATTACTTAAAGATACTTCTACCTTTCCTTTTGATTTTTGAGTTGCAGTAACACTTAAAGGAGTAGTTTTTATTTTCTGCAAACCAGTATATTCGCCATTTTTACCCGGCAACGAATAAAGATTTTCGCTTAAAACTTGTTTATCAAGGTTTAAAATTTGGAGCGAAACAAACACGCCTTCTTTTTTATCAAGCTTTTCTAAAAAAGAATTTAAAGGGAAGAATTTTCTTACAGACGATGCACCGATAGAGTTAAAAACCTGCGAATAAAAATATTCCTTACCTTCCATATCATAAGCGCTTGCCTTAATCATCAGGTTATCGAGGTTTTTAAATCCATTATTTACCACCGTAACCATGCTATCAATAGGATTCATCATGATATGTAGTGGTTCGCTGCCTTTACGCAAACCATACAAACAAGCATTTGGATCGAGGTAATAATCATACATCTGTCCACGAAGCGCTGTCCATGGGTTTTGCGTTTTCCAGATAATTGAACCGGTGTACCAATCCCACATTTTATTTGAAAAGCCTTCCATTAAGGCACGATACTGATCATAATTAACCAATTGTGCTTTCATGGCAAAATCTTTGGCATCTTTTGCTTTTCCGTAAGGATTTATGTGTTCATCATAACCAATGTATTTATGGTAATCCCAAACAGAATCGGGTTTACTTTTAAATTGCGGTGCTACCATGTTTTCCTTCGGGATAAATCTTTCTAAAGAAACATAATCACCAACTCCAACCGAACCAACTTCAGAGTTATATGGAAAGGTTTGATTGGCCCAAAAACTCTTTGCATCCTGTATGCCATAGGGCCCATCGCCATTGCCACCCAAAGCGTTATAAGACATTTCATCGCTATTAGAAAAATCAAACAGAATTCTTGTTCCATCTAAACGAGGTAAAATATCATTCTTAAGCGGTTGTAAAATATCTTCCGGAGGGGTGATTTCATTTCCACCGCACCAAAAAGCCAATGATGCATGATTTCTTACCATCTTAATTTGATCTTCCATTGCGGTAAGCACCAAATTATGATTATCAGGATATTTCCTTCTGGTCCATTGGTCTTCTTTTTTCATTGGATCTACCCAACGACCATTACAATCGCCGCTAAACCAGAAATCCTGAAATACCAATAATCCATATTTATCGCAGGCATTGTAAAACTCTGGTCGTTCGATTAAAGCGCCACCCCAAATACGGATGAGATTCAGGTTCATATCTTTATGGTAACGCACTTCAGCATCATATCTGGCATCACTGAACCGCAGCATCGCATCAGAAATTATCCAATTACCACCTTTGATAAAAATCTTTTGCCCGTTAACATAGGCACCCATGCTTTTGGTGTGTTCGTTCCAGATATTATCAATTTGGCGAATCCCAACATTAAGGTTTTCCTGATCTAAAACTTGTCCGGCGGCTAAAAATTTAACCTGCATATTGTACAGGTTTTGTGCGCCATAACCATTCGGCCACCAAAGTTTAGGATTCTCAAAACTTAAGTCTGGTAATATAATTTCACTATGCTTATTTGCGGCAATAATAATTTGTTTAGAAACTGTTTTCCCACCGATAACATATTGCAAAATACCGCTTACAGGCTTTTCTGTCGGATTCTCTATTTCTACCGTAACTTTAATTGTAGCTGGCTGTTGTTTGCCTTCGGGCAGTCTTTTACCAGGCACAATGGTAACCACGTGAGGATTTGATATGTTAATGGCTTTGGTTTTCTCTATAGTAACTTTATCCCAAATACCTGTGTTGCGATCGCGAATAGGCTGAATCCAATCCCAACCGGCGGTATATTGTGTGGTTAAACCTTTGGCAATTGTGCCATCGCCACCCTGGCCGCCATTTGCATTTCCGGGATTATCTGGAGGATAAACAATTACGGCCAACCTGTTTTTACCATTTGCAGCCAATAATTTTGTAATGTTAAATCGCTGACGAAGGTGCATACCTTCATAAACTTTTTGATTTACTTTTTTGCCGTTCAGAAAAATTTCTGCCCTGTAATTTATGCCTCTAAACTGAAGCCAGACTTGCTCATTGCCGATGGCTTTTTCACTAAAATCTTTAACAAACCAATAAGTATAGTGGTCATTACCGGTTTTATAGATGTCGGCAATTTTTTCGTTATTCATTCCATAAAATGGATCAGGAACTTTATTGTTGTTAAGCAATGTGGTTAATACCGTACCTGGAACGGTTGCCGGCATCCAACCAGATGTTGCAAAGTTTTCTTTAGAAATTTCTATTCCAGAAGATTTGATTTCTTTAATATTAGCACAAAACCAACCCGAGTTTAATTCATAGCGTTGTTGAGATTTTGAAGTGAAAGCAACTAAAATTAAAAGGTAGGTTAAAATTTTCTTCATGTAAGTATTTTTTATTGATGATTATTTTTTTTTGCGAGGGGTTTGTTTAAGCTATGAAATACAAACCCTTAATAATAAACCTGATAGAACGAAAATACTTTTTGTTAAGGCCTGGAGCGGGTAGGCAACAAAAAGATTGCAGTGATAGCAGGACTGATGGCTGCCAAATGCTTTATCCGAAAATTTTCTAAATAAAAGGAATTAAAATTTTAATTATTTAATGTTTCACTGTGCGAAATATTTATTTAGAAACTTCTAAAACAACAACATTATCGATTTCATTATTAGAGAAACCGGTGGTAATTTCTACTATATCTTTTTTACTTGTAAACTTTACGGATGATTTATCTTTTAACGAATAGGCTTTTTTTATCTTTTTGAAAGGAAATTGATTTAGCGTAACTGCTGTGTTTTTATTATCGAGAATATGAACAAAAATTTTATCGTCAGTTTGCGTAACGCTGCCCCATGACTGAGGTTTTATAAAGCCAGCCTTTGTACCATAAATGCTTTCGCCATAAATTTTTAGCCATTCGCCCATTGATTTTAACCTGCATTGAAATTCTGGCTGAACTTTTCCGCTTGGCATTGGACCAATGTTTAACAATAAATTTGCGCCTAAACTTGATGCCTTTACCAGCATATTTACCAATTGCTTTTTAGTTTTATAGCTGGTATCGCTAAGGTTATAGCCCCAGGAGTTGGAAATGGTTTCGCAGGTTTCTAATGGTAATTTATCTGATGCTTTTTGGAAACTTAAACCTGAACTATTTTCTCCCGGCAAATCTCGCTCAAACATTTGAAAATCTTCTCCAGGAAATGGTGTTAAGTGATGATTGTTTCCTATCATGCACTGCGGCTGAAGCTTATGGATTAAGCTATAAATTTCATCGTATTTCCAATCTAATCTTGATGAACGGTCTGCAGATCCTTCAGGTTGTGTTTGGTCCCAATGCCCATCAAACCAGATTCCGCCAATTTCACCGTAATTTGTTAAAAGCTCTGTTAACTGATTTTTCATAAAAGTTAGGTAGCTTGGGTAATCGCTTTTGGCTTTCCGCCCCGAATGCTGACCGGTTCTGCCTGTTTCATAAGGATAGTCATCCCGGCGCCAATCGAGCAATGAATAATATAGATATAACTTGATGCCTTGTTTATGGCATTCATCGGCAAACATTTTAACAATATCTTTTTTGTAGGGTGTGTTCATGATGTTAAAATCTGAATACTTTGTATCCCACATGCTAAAGCCATCATGATGCCTGGTGATTAAAGTTATGTATTTCATCCCCGCATTTTTGGCCATGCTTACATAAGTCGCCGCATCGAAATCAATCGGGTTAAAAAAGTCTTTTAAATTAGAGTAATTGTGTACGTTTAGTTTCCTGTCGTTCATTACCCATTCACCGCTACCCGGAATGCTGAATGGCCCCCAATGGATGAACAAACCGAATTTAGCATCGGCAAACCAAGCCCTTTGCTTTAAATTTGCTTGCGATGGAACGTATTCTTGTGCGGATAAATAAAAGCCGCAAAGCATAATCATTACCGACAAAAAAAGTTTTTTCATTGGGGATACTTTAGTTTAATAAATTGGAAAGATTTTAATCTATGCCGGGCGTTTCTTTAATCGGTTTGCCAATAACCTTATAATTTCCATCGCCTTTTAAAATGGCAAGCATTTGTGTTTGATTGTTAAAAACAGCCTTTGCCGCAGCCAATTCTTTGTCATATTGAAAACTCTGCTCAATTCTACCTTTTTCGTAAAAATAGCGACTAACAATCTGCGTTTCTAAAACTCGTTTTATTTCTGCTTTGTGGTTGGCTAAATCAGTTTTTTTAGCAGATGTAAGTTTATTTTTCAGGTTATCTAAATCTGCTTTTACATCGGCTGTTTTATTTTCTTTATCGGCTTCGTAACGCAATTCAGTCAGCAATCTTTCTGTGCGGCTTTGGTAGCTTAAATCTTTTTCGGCCAGGCTTGCAGCAAAAGCAGTATAATCGGCGTCACTCACCTGGAATGTTTTAGCTGATGAAATGTTAGGTTTATCTCTTTTGAATTGATTAGCATAATTAAAAAACAGGCTTTTATTAAGCATTGTAACCGTTATTGGGCTTAATTTATCGGCGTTTATGGCTATATCCGGATAAACACCATTGCCGCTGTAAACGTTTCTACCAGCACGTGTTTGATACATTGTAATGGTAGAATCGGCAAATCTATCTACTGAACCGTCTGCGTTTCTATGTGCATAATCCAACTTTTGAATACATCTGCCAGATGGCGTGTAATATTTTGCAACCGTAACTTTTACCAGACTGTTGTAAGGCAGGTTAAATGTTTGCTGCACCAATCCTTTACCATAACTGCGCTGCCCGATAACTATGGCTCTATCTAAATCCTGCAACGAACCCGCCACGATTTCTGATGCTGAAGCAGAATTGTTATTAACCAAAACCACCAAAGGAATTGTAGGGGAAATTGGCACATTCATAGTTTTGTAACTGATGGTTTTCTCTGCGTTTTTACCCTTTTGAGTAACAACCAGTAAATCCTTATCTACAAAAAGGTTAACAATTTTTACGGCCTCCTGCAAAATACCACCACCGTTATTTCTCAAATCGAGCACAATGCCTTTAGGGTTTTCTTTGTTGATGTTTACTAAAGCATCTTTAACTTCCTGACCAGAATTTTCAAGAAATTTATCAAGTTTGATGTAACCAATCCCATCGCCAACCATGCCAGCGTAAGTTACATTTGGTTGTTTTATCTCTTCTCTAACTAGTTTTTTAGCAATTTCTTTTCCATCACGAAGTAAAACTAAATCTACTGCTGTACCCTTTGGCCCGCGAAGCAGCTGGCTAATCTGTGCCCTATCTTTACCTTTTGTTTCGATGCCATTAATTTTTATGAGCTGGTCGCCGGCTTTAATATCCTGCTTATTCGCCGGATAACCTTCGCTAACTTCGTTAACAAATAATTTTCCATCAATAAATAAAGTGCCTGCCCCAATACCACCATATTGCGTGCTCACATATTTTAGCTTATAATCTTCAATTTCAGATTCTGGAACATATTCTGTGTAAGGGTCGAGGCTATCTAACATAGCATCAATGCCCGTTTTCATTAAGCCTGGTGCATTGGTTTCATCAACATAGTTGATGTTAATTTCTTTGTATAAAGACGCGAAAATATCTAAGTTTTTAGAAACCAGAAACAAATCTTCTTTAAAAGAAAAGGATAAAATTGCAATGCCGGATACAGTTGCAAAGATTAGGTATTTAAATTTTTTCATCCCTTTATGATTGAAACTTTAAAGGTACGAGCAATTGCTGTCTACCTTAAAGATTGTTGAATTGTACATTGTAAATGTACAAAAAGAGACAAAGATTAAAAACTGCTTAGGTGGGCAAAGCGTAATTTAATCGTTATTTAAGAAGGAAATTTTAATATTTTTTTAAAGTCTGTTGCCTTTTGTATCGGCAAGTGCTTTCTGGATGGTAAATTCTACATAAGTACGATCACGCTTTACCAGCTGCATAATATCTTGTACCAATTTATCTTCATTACCTGGAGAAAAATCTAAAGGCGCATTAACAAGATCACGGTATTTTCTAAAGAACTTTATTTTTACTTTCTCTGCGTTATCTTTTGTAAGTTGAAAATTTGCCATTTCTTTTTCTGTTTAATACAAAAGTAAAAAATATTTGTGCGCCATCTAATTGTTTTAGAATATAAAATGTAAAATTTTTTAGGATCAAAAAAAATCTTGCATGATAATTGTGCGAAACGTGCGTTATAATTCAAAAAATCGAAATATCGAAAACCTTAAACACAATCAAAATGAAAAAACTTATCTTCTCTATTGTTTTCCTAACTGTAGGTTGGGCAACATCTCAGGCACAAACTTTTAATTTAGGGATTAAAGCTGGTGTAAATCTTGCAAAAATGAATGCTGATTTCGCTAGCGAAGAAAACCGTTTAGGTTACCAGGTTGGTGCATGGGCACGAATTGGTGGTGCCAGTTTTTATGTACAACCAGAAGCATATATTGGTAGCAAGGGAAATAAATTTATCAGCTTTACCAACAATAACAATACTGAAGTAGCTGCAGAAGGGAAAGTTAAATTTACCACTTTGGATATTCCGGTATTATTAGGAACAAAGTTTGGCGCTAAAAACTTAAACTTCAGGGTGATGGCTGGCCCGGTATTATCACTGATTCTTGATGATAGCTCTACATTTAATTCGGCTTACCAACAAGCAACAGATTTTAATAATTACAAAAATCAGGCTTTTGGTTTACAAGCCGGAGCAGGTGTAGATGTTGGTGCTATTTCTGTTGATTTACGCTACGAAGCTGGCTTAACAAACATTAGTAAAAGTGAAAAATACAAACAAAACCCTAACTTATTTCAATTAAGTTTAGGCTTCAAAATTTTGTAATTACAGAATACTCAATAATAAAAAAGCGACCAATGGTCGCTTTTTTATTTTAAGTTAGGTTACTTTAATATCGTTAAGCTTCCACTCAATTTTCCGCAATCCGTTTTTAAATCTATAACATAATAGTAAACACCTACTGCTAGTGGTTTACCATTTCGGGTACCATCAAATTCTTTGTTATAACCTTTTGAATTAAAAATCTTTTCGCCATTTCTGTTAAAAACATAGAATTCTGCATTCGGGTAATTTACAGCCCCATTTATTTTCCAGGTATCATTAATTCCATCACCATTGGGGCTTATTGTATTTGGAATTTGTAAAACTTTATTTTCTAACTGCATAAAATCCAATTCTTCTGAATTTACTGTACAACCGTATTTATCAGTTACCTGTAAAGTGTATTTCCCTGCTTTTACGTTCACAATATTTAAGCCGTCGTAAACTACACTACCATCATTATCTATCCATTTGTAGGTATAAGGTGCTGTGTTACCAATAATTTCTATTCCAGTTGCACTGATGGTTTTTCCATCACAGCTAATTAATTGCTGCATTTTAGTAACATCTAATATAGGCGGTTGCGCTACCCCAACAATAAATTCTCCAACAATATTACTACATCCACTACCATTTGATGCCGTTAAAGTGTAACGCCCGTCAGCAACATTTTCTAACATTTCTGCATTGCTAATTTCAATGCCCTTATCATTTGTCCAGCTAAAGTTATTTGGCTTTTCAGATTCATAAGCGGTTATAAAAACACTGCCATTTTCTAGATTGCAACTTGCAGGCGTAATTGTACTTGATTTTACTTTGTAGTTAACTGGAATGTTTTTGATGGTGTAAGTTGCAGAAAGTATATCGCAACCTCCAGGCTGACCCGCTTTTAAATAGTAAACGCCAGCTGGCACGTTTGTTAAATCTTTTAAATTACCAACTTGTTGGTTAGCGGCATTAAACCAGGTAAAAACGCTTGCATCACTAATAACCAAACCGGTAATACTCCCATTTGCAGCACCGCAAAAAACATCATTTATTTTTTTTGATGCATCAGAAATTACAGGCTTTGAAAAACCCGAGGTTGCACCATCCATATTTGTGCCTGTACTGGTTAAACTACCAGTTAACGGGCCATTATATTCCCAATTGCCATTCGCATCAGTTTGTAATGTAGCAATCCAGAACTTTCCCTGGCAATCCGGACATTCATCATCATAAAAAAGTTCTACAACAGCATTAGGAAGATATAAACCCGAAGCAGAGTTTGTAGTAATTAAATTGATTTTCGATTGTGTAATCGTTTTTCCGATAGGCAAATCTTTAAATTCAATAGCCGCTTTGCGGTTACAAAAGATGCTATTTTTTAAAATCGAAACCGGGTAGGAATTTTCTATTAAAATGCCTACCTCATTATTTGCAATGAAATTTCTATCTCCATTAGTAGAACCTCCAATTATCCCTTTAAAGTTTGAGAAGTTTATGTGTATACCTGTAGTGTTTGGATAGTTTTCGTTACCTGATAAAGCAGTACCAATTTTATTGCCTGAAATAGTAAACCCGGCATTAATATAATCCAATAAAATTCCCTTTAATTGACCACCAATAATATTTTCTGAAATAATTGGTGTACAGCTGGCTCCATTGATGTAAATTCCTGTTGCGGCTGGTGCAGGCCTAAAGCTTAATGCTTTATCTACGCCAATAATATTATTTAGTACACGAACGGCCCCCTCTGCAGCGCCCAGGGCTATACCATTACGCACGTTAGCAGTTATCAGATTGCCTTCCTCAGGTGTATCTCCTCCAATTTGCCCATTTTTAAAAAAGCTTAAATCTATACCACTATCATTTGGCATCACATTCATTCCATTTTCACTTAAACCAAAAATATTGGATTTAATTACAATATTTTCAACATAAACTTTAGGAATTACAAATGGAGATAATATTCCTGCATAGTTATTACCAAAGCAGTTCGGCTTATTCGGTGAACCTATACGGATATTTAAGGAATTATATAGATATATAGCTCCCTTTTTTTCATCGATTGAGCCTTGAGGATCGGCTTTAAAGTTACTAAATGATAGACCGTAAATTTCTACAGCCGATGCATTGTCCAATCTTAATCCATTAAAATAAGTATCCGCCGCCCTTACTAAACAGACTTTAATGTTTGGGTTTGCCAGTATTGAGGTGGGTTGGCTAGTGCCATCAATGATGATATTAGAAGTAAGAATTGGCAATTCAGTTTTTAAAGAAATAGTGATATTTGCCAAATCAGAGCCTTGTAAGTTAAAATTAATAATATCTACATCTGCTGTTCCATTTGCATTTGCCTTCAAAATCGTTTCACGTAAACTGCCATCACCAGAATCGGAATTAGAAGTTACAGTAAAAACTGCGGCTTGAAGATTAGCAGCATTCAATATGAGAATGATAGCAATGACAAAATTTCTCATCGAATAAAATATTAATATACAAAAAAAAACCAAGTCAGTTGACTTGGTTTTTCTATTTATGATACAATCTTATTAATAAAAAGAGGTATACGAATTAATTCTAAATGGAAAGGTTGTTGAGCCGGCAATTCCGCTAGTAACAAAAGTATAGGCTTGCCCTTTAGATAAAACTGGCGCAAAGTTTATGGTTAAAGGGGTAGTTGTTCCCGCAACCCTTATTTGATAAACATTTGATTGACCAGGTAATGGGATTTCTACAAAACCAGATGCATTATTAAAGGCTATGTTAGATATTAAGCTTTGACCCGTAGCATTCTGTAATACATCCATATTTCCGGTCGCACCAGAATAAAGATTAACTAATCTTATTAAAACTTTTGATGTATCTAGCTTTGGTTTAACTTCTTCCAGTAATAATGAAGATGGTATTTTTTTATCTGCTCCATAGCTTCCATTAAGAAACATGGTGTAATATTTGCCTCCTTCGGTATTTATAGTCGAATTAAAGACGTTTAAACCTTTATCAACCGTTGCTGTTGCTACAATTTTTGCATCTACCTTATTAGTACCTGGAGCAATTGGCAGATACTGCCCGCTTGAGATTGGGAAGATACTAACATAGCCGAATCCTGTTTCACCTGTTAATGCGTTATAATTACCAGAACTGCGAACATCTCCTAAATAATAATTAACTACTGGGCTACCAGGGGCTACGTTAATGAAACGTAAGTAAGAGTATGCCGGATCGCCAGCATTTATTTTCGTGTATGGTGTACTCTCTACCAGTGTGCCCTTTTTACAGGCTAAAAAACTGGTAGTAAGAACAACTAAAATATATAATATTTTTTTCATGTCTTTTTTGTTTAAGGTTGAGAAAACCACATTTTGTAGGTATGATAATCTGGCTGGTCGGCACCAATTACTTTAAGTGCTGCAACATTCCATAAGTATTCAGAATTATAACGTGGGCGATACCTTTGAGCAGGCTTTCCTCCATTATCTGCAAAAAAGGCAGTTGGAAATACAAAAACACCTTGATATGGATTGTTGCCCTTAACGTCGCCAACATTGTAATTATATTTTCTTAAATCACACCAAGTTTCTACAAAACCATATCCATATAATGCTAAATACTTTTGAAGCATAATATCTCTTAAGGTTAAGCTTGCTGCATTTTGTTTAACAGATGCACTTGTTAAATATGCTGTTTTCTGTGCTGTTGTAATCGCCGTACCTAAACTACTTACAAAGTCGATACTTGATGATATGCCATTAATATATGCTGTGTAAGCCATAGTTGTATTTCCACTTCTGAAAGCAGCCTCAGCTTTAATAAATTGCATTTCAGAGTATGTCATGATAGGAAACCCAACATTATCTTTAAAAAGATATTTACCAAAAGTTGCACCTGGATTTGCACTACCTAAACTTCCCCAAGGATTCGGAATTTGATTTTTTAAAGCAACTGTACCAGGATCTGAAGAGCCTGGCGAAGTTCCTCTATAAATGCCATCCGGTGATGGAGAAATCATCGTTGTTATACGCGGATCCAAAACTGAGCCTGCAACACCTGTATAGTATGTCCCATCTAATAAGCCAACAACCATCCTCGTTTGTCGGTATGAGCCAAGATTGGCCCTCAGCGGTCCGAAAAAGTTTCCGTTAGCAGATACACTTCCCGTATTTGGTACTATGAAATTATCAGCATTGCTACTAAGTGCCTTATCCACATACTCAATAACTTTTGCGGCATTATAACTTTCTTTATTAATTAAATTATTCGCATTTCTAGCCAATATACCATAATTAAACTTAATCCACTTAGCATTATCACCAGCATAAACTAAATCAGAAGCTGAAATTTTTGCTACAGTTCCAGCACCATCTGTACGAGAAAAATTAGCGATGGATTGGTTCGCTAAACGTACTACTTCAGCATAAACATCTTCTTGTTTATCATAATCAAAAATATAGCGATTTGGTTCATAAGCCTGCTTCAAAATAATTTCGCCATGATAATCGGTTGTAGTTTGCCAGCTCCAAGCCTTTAATGCCTGGGCTAATCCTACATAGTTATATTCTTGTTGTTTCGTAGATTCATCAATTATCAGATTTAGATTTGCACCTAAACCATAATAATTTGTTCTCCATATCTCACCCATCGCATCGCTACCGGCAATCCATCCATGAGATTCCCCAACATTTACGTTACCTCCAAAATATTGGACCACTGCACCTAAATATCTTGAATCGAACTGAATACCTCTTTCCATTTGTGCAAATAGCGGAGGGGTTAGCGTTCTGCTCTCAGGATTTTGCGGCGTCGCCGGATCGGTGTTAATATCAAGATATTTTTTGCATCCTGAAGATACGACTACAGCAAAAGCAGTTAATATTATATAAATCTTTTTCATTTCTTATCTAATTAAAATCCAACCCTTACACCAAAGTTATATCCACGTGGTAAACCAAATGAACCAAAATCGATCCCTGTTCCACCCAGACCACCTGATGCTGCACTTAAACCATTAACAGCAGGATCTACACCTTTGTAGTTCGTGATTAGCAGCAAATCTGTTCCAGTTGCAAAGATATTCACACTTTTAAATACATTACTTCTTTCGAATATCCTTTTAGGTAGGCTATAACTTAAAGTAATGTCTTTCAATCTAATCCAATTCACATCTTTTTGAAGAAAATCTAATGTATTGTAATAAGTTGAATAATAACTTGTTGTAATATAAGGGGTTACTAGTATATTATTTTTTGTAGGATTACCCGAGTTTTCTAAACCATCTTTAAGAACCCCGGCAATAACTCTCGGTACTTCACGATCCTCTGATAGCTTAGACATTCCTCTTGCATAAAGATATAGTTCGGTTGCATTATAGATGTCACCCCCTTTTCTCATGTCTAACAAAAAGGATACGTTAAAATTTTTGTAAGTGAAACTATTGGTTAAACCCACAGAAATATCAGGCGCTCTATCTCCGATAGGTGTAAAATTACTTCCTTTGATAGGCATGCCATTTTGCGGGTTAATAAGAATTTGCCCATCATTGTTACGAAGGTAGTCGATACCAGCAAAGGCAGATATAGACGAACCCACAGTATATTGAGCTCTAACGTTATCAAATAACCAACTGTCAGATACATAAAAAACTTCCTGATCGCCAGGTAAAGATGTAATTTTCCCTCTATTTCTAGAAGCATTTGCAGAGATATCCCAAGCAAAATTTTCTGTTTTTATCGGAGTTCCTTTTATTAGAACTTCAAACCCCTGAGATTCAATCTTTCCACTGTTAATGTATTGAAGAATTGCCCCTGTTGCATAACTTAAACGCGGTGCTGTGATTTGCTTATTTGATAATGCTTTGTAATAACTAAAATCAATTGATAAACGATTGTTAAAGAATCCAAGCTCAACACCTGCTTCTTTTTGGGTAGTAAACTCTGCCTCCAAATCAGGATTACCGGCAGTAACGTCTGTTGCAAAACCACCACCAGTTGTAGATTGTGCAATTAATTTAGTTTTAGTCACATAGGCAACTCTTGCATCTTTACCTGATTGACCCCATGAGGCACGAAGTTTACCGAATGATAACCAATCTAATTTTTTAAAAGGTGCTAATTCTGAGAAAACAAAACTTAAAGATGTTGCAGGGTAAAAGAAGCTGTAATTGTTAATTGGCAGCGTTGAAGATAAATCCTGTCTACCTGTTAAAGTTAAATATAAAAAATTGTCATAACCCAGTTCTGCCGATGCGAAGTATCCAACCTTTCTCCTTAATTCATCAGTATAAGCAACACGTTGTGTGGTTGGGTCAGTATTATTCATACTGTAAAAACTTGGCTGGTAAAACCTAGTTCCGAACTGTGCATTTACTTGATATGAGTTATCTGTAATGTCTGTACCTAATCTTAAAACAGGCTTAAATTTGCCAAAATCCTTTTTAAGGGATGCAACAAATGAACCGTTAAAAATTCTTTCATTAGAATTAAATGTGTTAATTCCCCCACCAGAGTACACAGTTCCAGCAACGTTAGATGCGTAGGATTGTGGATGATAAGCTGACATTCCTTGCCCTGCAGAAACATCCGCCCCGCCTCGTGCAGTCATACTAAGCCAAGTTGTTGGTGTATAGTCGATACCAAAATTTGTTAAAACGCGATTGTTTTTTTCTGTATTTGGATTTTTCTCAACTGCCCAGTACGGATTATCTAACTCTAAATTATAACCTCCTGTGATGGTTCTCCTATCTCCGGTAGACGTAAGGTAATTACGCATATCATCAACCAACGGCCAGGTTAGGGAACTTAGCATCGGACTATTAGCTCCTTTATAAGTTTTATCTGTTTTGGAATTGATAAAATTTATGGAACCATTCATTTTGAGTTTATTGCTAATTTTTGCCGAAGCTGTAATTTTTGCATTTAAGCTCTTAAATCCGGTACCCGGAATAACACCTGATTGATCTGTATAACCTAATGATGCTCTTACAGATAGTTTATCACTTCCGCCTTCTACAGATGCATTATGCTTTTGGGTAAAACCAGTCTTATAGAAATTACCAACATTATCATAAATTGGTCTATTAGCCGGATATTTAGCGCCGAAGAATGTCCTGGTTCTTACTTCTTCATCAAAAATACCGCCTGCGCCACCACCATACGTAGTTTGAATATCCGGAAAACGGTAAGCGTTTTCAACCCTGAAAGAATTACTGTAATCAACACGGGCAGTACCTGCTTTTGCTCTTTTTGTAGTGATAATTACCGCACCCGAAGCGCCTTGTGTACCGTACAATGCCGATGCTTCAGGACCTTTCAAAATTGTTAAGCTTTCAATTTCCTCTGGATTAATATCCATCGCTCTATTACCGTAATCGTTTTGACGATTAAATGTACCTTGACCTACTAAATTATACTCACTAAAAGTCCTATTAGAAATCGGTAGTCCATCTACTACAAATAAAGGCTGATTGTCACCATCCAATGAAACACCACCTCTAATAATCATGGTAGCTGAAGCTCCTGGAGTACCGTTAGTTGGTGTAATCGTTGCTCCTGCAACACGTCCTTGCAAGGCTGTTAAAAAATTGTCGCGTTGGGTTTGAGCAACTTCATTACCTTTTATAGTTTGAGTTGCATAGCCTAATGCTCTGCTAGAACGTTCAATACCCTGAGCTGTAACAATAACCTCATCCAAACCTTTTGAATCGGCTTGCATGTTTAAGTTAATCGTTGTGTTGTTTCCAACCGTTCTTTCTACAGAAGCATAACCTACGTAAGAAAAGGTTAAAACATCGGTTTTTAGGGCCTTGATGGAATAATTTCCATCGCCATTGGTTTGAGTTACTGTTGTGCCTCCTTTTATTTTAACAGAAACACCGGGTATAGGTCCATCCGAAGAGGTTACCTTACCAGTAACGGTAATTTGTTGCGCAAAGGCCTGTGCCAGCAACAAAAACGTACCAATAAAAATTAATAGTAGTTTTTTTTTCATAAACTGCCTGTAAGGAATAAATAAATTTGATCAGTTGTTAAGTTTGTTAGTTGGTATTTCTAAACACGCACAATACCGCATGCTTATCAATATTTTAGCTAATATCATAAATGTTTTTTAATAATAGAACAAACAACTAATATTTTTATTTACAACCAACGATACATAATTGCAAAAAACCGCAAAAACACGCAATTATTTAATATTTTTTCTACATTAGCATAAACCAAACAAACAATGCTTAAAAAAGAACGCCATGATTTCATTATGCGCCAAATCAATTTGCACAATCGCGTGCTCACTTCAGATTTGGTTCAACTGCTTAATGTATCTGAAGATACTATAAGAAGAGATTTGCAAGAACTTGTTGATTTGGGTAAGCTTTACAAAGTTCATGGTGGAGCATTATCTAAATCTTACCATTCTTCTTTTGATGATAGTACCGTTTATGCTCGCGATAGTAAAATCATTATTGCAAAAAAAGCAACAAGCTTAATTAAAGATGGCATGGTTGTTTTAACCGGTGGTGGCACAACTGTATTGGAGTTTGTTAAGCAACTTCCAGAAAATTTAGAAGCAACTTTTTTTACAATAAGCCCTTTAGTTGCCGTTGAATTGGCGAAATACAATAACATTGAAGTTATCTTAATTGGAGGTTCATTTTCCAAGAACTCTCAGGTATCGTACGGCGGTAGCGTGATTAATCAGTTGTCAGAGATAAAAGTAGATTTATGCCTGATGGGTACTAGCGCATTGCATCCAGATGCAGGCATGACGGATACGGATTGGGAAATTAATCAATTAAAAAAAGCGATGCTTGCAGCTTCAAAAAAATCAGCGGTATTGTGCATTTCTGAAAAGTTAGAAATTACACTCAGATTAAAAGTTTGCCCGATTGAAAGCATTAGCTATCTGGTAACTGAATTAAATAATGATGATTTGCTTCTTCAGCCTTATCTATCAAAAAACAACGTTAATATTTTATAAAAAAAGAGGCTGCCACAAAAAAAAAATTGATTTACTGTGTGTACAACTAATATTTTGGACATTCGTTATTCCCAATTTAATTTTGACTTCGCGGTAATGACAGGAAAATGAACTAAAGTTTCCTAGCCAGCTACCAAATTTTGGTTTTGAGGCAGCCCCTTAACATTATAATAGACGAAACCTTAATTTACAGCAATATTCACAGCTGGTTTATTGGTTTCGGGATTTTTAGGAAGCTGTATTTTTAAAATTCCATCAGCATACCCAGCTGATATATTTTCAATCATTACTTTTCCATTTAAAGCAAAAGCTCTTTCGAATGCGCCATTTGCATATTCCTTTCTGCTAAATTTTCTTTCCGTTTCAGCATCATCTTTAGGTGTGTAAGAAATAGTTAAAACATCATCTTTGGTTACTACCTTTAAATGTTCTTTTTTTAAATCAGGCGCATACAAATGAATAATAAAATTCTCATCAGTTTCTTCAATGTTAGCGGCTACATTTCTAAACCTGGTAAAAAAATGTTCTGCATGGCGGGTAAATCTTCTGCTTTGGTGATGACCAAACCTTCCGCCCCAACCTCTATTCATTTTGCCGTTATGGCATCTATCTTCTTTATACATTGTTTTATATTTATTGTTAAATCTCTTAATTAAATTGAAACACCATATTGTGTTTTGGGAATAGCCAGCATTTGGGTAATGATATTTGCATAAGGATAAGCAGGAGAAAAGACAGCATAATCAAACTTTAATCCTTTAGTTTGCTCTACAATACCATCTATAAACTTCATCGGCTCTAAAAGAGCTGTTATTAAACCCGATTTCTGATTTCCCTCTTCACTCTTGTTAAAAACATTTAAACTTGTGGCATAAGCTTTAAAATCAGCGCCAATGTGCTCTATGGGCAGCTTAAATTCATCCGAACTGAAGAAAGTAACTTGCTCGCCACGGGTAATCATTTCGCTGGCTAAGCTCAAAATAGGATTAACTTCATTCTGCGATGGTTTGCTTAAAAATAAAACTTGCGACATGTTAGGTTATTTTTTAAGGCTATCAATTGGTGTAATTATACTATCTTCAGTTTTACTGCCGTGGTGACTAAAAGCATGATGCTTTCTATATTCATTGTGGCAGTTATTATCGTGGTAATTCCGATTTTTGAAATCCAGCCTATCTTTGTAGCCGTTTTGAACCGCCAAAACATTTAGGCTGTAAAATGTTGCTCCTGCAACTGTTAGTGCTAATAATATTCTAAATGCTTTCATGTTCTTAATAATTTACATTAATATTCTGTACCAGAACATCTCCCTGAATTGTAGGCTTATACCATTGATTATCAATTGGTACTACACCTGAAAACTGATGTTCAAATTCAGCAAACCTTTCCATAAAATGCCTGCGTTTTCGGTAAGCAAACAATCTCGCAACCATACCGATTACCATTGCAATCAGAATAAATTTAAATATGAATGGAACAAAGAACATGGTAGCACCGAGTACAATTCCAAATCCTATAGCTTTTAATATCTTCTTCATTTTATTATTTCTTGTTATTTAAATAGGTAGACGTAAGCAGTTTATTTTTACTTTAAATAATTTTGATTTTATTCAGCACCTGTGCAAACCTCACCCTGTGAAAGGAATTAGGGAAATCTAATGTGTGCAACCCCTCTCCTTGAAGAGGGAAATTTAAGATTGTGGGTTTAACCCAGATACCGAAATTAGAGGAACAAGCATGCGAGAAGGAAGCAATCTTTCATAGTTGCGAAAACTGGCATGGCAGATATTTGTAGGAAAAAACGAAGAAACTGTTTGCAGTTTCAATCATAAAGCAATGAACAAAATAATTTTCAGCTGTGCGGAGATGCGTGAAAGGGGAAAGCCTCAAATTATTTTCGAAAACAGTTTATCGAATTTTTACACAAATAGATGCAAACCTTGATTTTTGCTCCACTTTTTATCAAGAAAAAGTGGAAAACCCGTCTAGCAAAGACAATAAACGAAAACCTGAATCTGTAAAAAGGAAAATTATATACCACAATCTTTCATAGTTGTGAAAACTGGCATAGCAGATATTTGCAGGAAAAAACTAAGAAACTGTTTGCAGTTTCAATCATAAAGCACTGAACAAAATAATTTTCAGCTGTGCGGAGATGCTTGAAAGAGGAAAGCCTAACAAATTATTTTCGAAAACGGTTTATCGAATTTTTACACAAATAGATGCAAGCCTTGATTTATTCATCTGTTTCTATATTTTATTGGTATTCATGAACTCGCCGAAAGGCTCGGTTTTGCTCCACTTTTTATCAAGAAAAGTGGAAAGCCCGTCTGGCTAAGACAATAAACGAAAACCCTGAGCCTGTAAAAAGGAAAATCACTACCCCAATCTTTCATCGTTGCGAAAACTGGCATAGCAAATATTTGTAGAAAAAAACGAAGAAACTGTTTGCAGTTTCAATCATAAAGCACTGAATAAAATAATTTTCAGCTGTGCGGAGATGTGTGAAGAGGGAAAGCCTCAAATTATTTTCGAAAACAGTTTATCGAATTTTTACACAAATAGATGCAAGCCTTGATTTATTCATCTGTTTCTATATTTTATTGGTATTCATGAACTCGCCGAAAGGCTCGGTTTTGCTCCACTTTTTATCAAGAAAAAGTGGAAAGCCCGTCTGGCGAAGACTATAAACGAAATTTGCAAAAAATCAACACGATGACCGCGATTAAAAAAAGCCAGCTTTTCAGCTGGCTTTAAAATTATTCTTTATTACGATGCCCCCATCCGCCACATCTTCGTTTATATTCTTCTTTAAATTTTGCCCGCTCTTCTTCGTTCATACTTTGCCATTTCGAGCGCATACCCATTGCCTTTTCACGGAAACGATTTCCACCTCCACCACCTTTATTGAAATTACCAAAAAGTAAGCGGCATAAAACTAATAAACCTAAAGCTTGCCAAAAATTTAATCTTCCGGCATGTGTAACTTCTGGTAAAATCCAGTTCCATAAATACATAACAATAAAGCCTAAAGCGGCAGCAATTAGCGCTATAACAGGTAAGAAGAAAATAAATTTCTTGCCTTTACTAAACTTTCTGTTTCTCATCTCCTGCTAAATTAATAGTTTATAAATTCTTGATATAAATTTTGTAATCGGTTCCGCAGGTGTTTCACTGCATATCCTTTTCTCGATATTAATGTTTTAATATTTTCGCCAGTTTCATCTGCAAGCTCTTGGAAGGTTCTGTCTTCCAATTCATTCTGTACAAAAACATAACGTTGATTCTCTGGCAACTCTGCCAAGGCTAAGAAAAGCTGATCCCAAAATAGCTTTTTCAAACTTTCTTCTTCCGGCGAAAAAGATTCTGCCAGTAAAATCTCTCTGAAATTGATTTCGCCCTCATCATCTTCATAGCTCAAATCATCAATCAGTACATCTTTTTGCTTTCGGTAGCGGTCGGTAATTTTATTTCTGGCAACACGGTAAAGCCAACCGCCAATTTGCTCAATAGCTCCCGCCTCAGGTTGGTTGCTTAGCTGATACCAAACATCCTGCAAAATATCTTCTGCGTCCTCATCCGTATTTACCCTACCACGGATAAAACTGAATAAGCGCTTGCCATAACTGGCAACGGTAGAAATTATATTTTGAGATTCGTTTGCTGGCACTATTCGTATTTATTAAACCAATAGACGGATGGAAACCAATATTACTTTAAATTATTATAATTTTTTTTTGAAGGAAGGTTGAGAAGCGTAACTAAAATTAAAGATTTTTATTTTTGAAACGGAAGGAAGTAGTTTTTGGTGTAATTCAGCCCTGCTTTTCCTGCCTGTCCGGCAGGCAGGCATTACAATCAGATTTAGAAACAATGGTTAAGCGTCAAAAAATTTGCAATCACGTCATTGCGAGGCACAGCCTGCCCCGACAATTCGGGGAAGCGATCTCAACGTTATATATTATGAAGTTTTATAAGCGAGTTAAAAACCTTGTAAACTTATAACTACTTTAAAGCACCCGTAGGGTAAGTGCCTTTATCAACCAGTAATTTACTATTGCCTTTTAAATCTGAAACGTAAATTTTACTGCCTGCAGATTTTTCAGAACCGCTAAAAAAAATTCTATCATCAGCCGTTAAAAAAACATAAGGCACATCCATTCCGGCAGGAGAAATTTGCGATACTTTTTTGCTCAGTAAATCTAAAATATAAACGCCTTCGCTTTTTTCATTTTGTTTGCTAACAGCATTAAAAACCAACTTCTTTCCATCATTAGTGAAAAAGAAACGACTACCACTTGATACACCAAAATTACCACCAATTAAAGATGAAATTGCTTCTGTGTTTATCAGCTTACCAGAAATATCGAAAGTGTAAAGGTTTATTAAATCATGGGCAACTAATTCATTTTCACCTTTCCAAGTTGGCGAATATACGTTTAATTTAGATGCTGCATCCAACACCAAAAACCCAGTGTTATCTGGCTTAACAATACCTATTTTCCAAAGATTTTCTTCGTTGAAAATATTATAGGCAATAATTTTTCCGCTAGGCGACCACATTGCCTGATAATAATTTCCGCTATTTGCCCTTAATTGCAATTGGCTTTTATTTTCCATATCGGCAACCCAAATACTTCTATGCCCTAAGCTATCAGTTATGGTGTAAGCCAGTTTATTACCATCAGGAGAAATTGCCGGATTTGCCGCGCCACCAAAAGAAATCTGTTTCATTGTATCAATACTTGTTGCTACAATTTTACTTTCATCCTGGTAAGCCAAAGCAAAATTTTTATTGCCTAAAGAAACAGTATCTAAAATAGCATTTGAACTTTCTTTTGTGGTTTCATTATTGTTGCAAGAAGTAATAATGGCTACACATAAAATTAAAAGTATTGCGAATTTGCCCGAGATATTAGTCATGCACAATTTTACAAATAGTTTTTAAACAAAAAGATTCGGGCGCTTTTGAAACCCGAATCTTTTTGCTTTATGATTTTAATAAGACTTAACCTTTTTTCTTATCGGCGTAGCCGAAAACCTTTTGCAGCAAGGTTGTGCTTCTGGAACTAAAGTTATCTCTGATTTTTAATTCTTCTTTTGCAACTTCGACAAATAAACCTTCGATGGCTTTTTGAGTTACATACTCAGTTAAATTGGTGTTTACGGGCTTAACTAAAGGCAACCTGTTATATTGCGAAGTTAAATCGCTGTAGTATTTCGTTGCATTTACTTTATTTAAGCTGGTAGTTACAATCGGACTAAACTTCTGCATCAGCTGTGCTGTTGTAACACGCTTAAAATATTCTGTGGCAGAATCCTTATTACCTAGAAGAATATTTGTAGCATCGGTTAAAGTCATTTGCTTAATTGCAGATATAAATATAGGCTTAGCTTCGGTTGCGGCATCTTCTGCAGCCCTATTTAAGCTTGTTATTACATTATCGCAAAGTTTATTTAAGCCAATTCCCCTAAGTGTTCTTTCTACCTTTTGGGCTTCTGGAGGCATTAAAATTTTAACAGCCAGGTTACCAAGAAAACCATCTTTAACCGAAAGCCTATCGGCACCGGCAGAAACACCAATCTGTAAAGCTTCTTTAATTCCTTGCCCAATTTCGAATGTTGTTGGTGTGCCGGTGGCGCTTGTTGTAGTTGTTTTTTCTGTTACTTTTTTAAAAATGTCGCTCAATTTAAACTGAGCATTTACCTCTTGATTTGTAAATAATATTAATGCCAGAGATGCAGATAGAATATTAATTTTCTTCATTTTGTGTGTGTTTAGTTTTGCTATGCAAAACAACTGCCATAAATTTTTTGTGGTGTTTAATGAAGAGGTTTTTAGAAATAAGAAAATGCGTCACTTTGATCCTTAGTGAAGCATTACGAAGTGCTCAGCCAAGTTAATCTTTGGAGCTAGCTAATAAATTCAAAGATTACTACATTTTGCTGCACTTCAGTCGAAATGACGAAGAAGACGAAAAACAAAAGCGAGACTATATTAACCAAAATGTATAGAATTTGCTTATCAAAAAAGATAACTACAAATGATTTTATAATACCTCAATCGAAAATATTTTTTATACTTGAATGATAATTTGCCTTAGCTACCCAATTTTTTGAAGTTTATAAAAAACACAGCTGGTAACAACCAGAAAGAAGATGCAGAATTAATTGCCGAGTATAAAAATACTGGCAATTTAGACTCGTTGGGTTCGCTTTACAACAAATACATGCATTTGGTTTTTGGGGTTTGCTTAAATTATTTTAAGGATGAAGAATTGAGCAAAGATGCGGTAATGCAAATTTTTGAAGAGTTGGTGCGTAAATTATTGGTACACGAAGTTCAAAACTTTAAAAGCTGGCTGCATGTGTTAACCCGAAACCATTGCTTAATGGCTTTGAGGAAATCTTCCAAGCAAAATAACGTTTCTATTGATGAAACTTTTGTGGAAAATACGGAGTTTGTGCATCTGGATATTGACAATACAAAAGAAACGCAGCTTACCATAATGGAAAAGTGCATGGAAACTTTACCAGAAGAACAGCGAAAAAGCGTAGATTTATTTTATTTACAAGAGAAATGTTATAAAGAAGTAGCCGATATTACGGGTTACGACATGCTTAAAGTTAAAAGCTATATTCAAAACGGAAAGCGGAATTTAAAGATTTGTATAGAGAAAAATAGCGGTGAATAACGATTGGTTAGATATTGATGTGCTTGAGGATTACCTTGATGGTAAGCTTGATGCAAAGGCTATGCACTTTGTAGAACGCCAGGCATTGGAAGATCCTTTCATTGCAGAAGCTTTAGAGGGATTAAAACACTCACCAAAGCGTAAGCAAAATATTTCTATACTACAAAAACAGCTTTACGATAGAATTTCAGAAAAACCAATTAAACGTAAAATGTGGGGCATTACCACACAACGTTTAAGTATTGCTGCTACGGCTACCGTAGCATTTATTGCCGTTAGCATTTTGTTTTTCATGCGAGAAACCAATCGTAAAAATGCAGAAATTGCCTCAAGAAAATCAAACGGTGTACTGGTTGATGTGGCACCAAAAAGCGATTTAGCCATAACAAAACCCAAAGAAGCCGAAAAACCAATTACCGAAGCTGCAAGTACAGCCTTTATTGATAAAGCTATTGTTGACGCAAAATCTGGAGATTTAGCAAAGAATGGTAAAGTACCTTCTACGTCTAAAAATGCGATGATAGTTGCTGCAGCTGCCGATAATGTGCCCGCCAAACAAGTTCGCATGGTTGATGTACAAAATACCGCTATTAAACAATCTGTGCCCGTTGTAATGGGAAGCGTTGCGCCATACGCCGAGAAGAAAGCAAAAGCTAGTGCGGAAGTTGCAAGTAGCGATGCCATTGCATATTCTGGAGGAACATTATCTAACAATGGATTAATTTACAGTGGCAATGTAGTTGCGCAAAATGGACTACCAGTTTCTGGAGCGGTTATAAAAGTAGCTGGAACAAAAGCCATTACAACTACAAATGCCAAAGGTTATTTCTCGCTTCCGGTTGATAGTACAGATAAGAACAAAGAAATATTGGTAAAAGCACAGGGTTTTGATGATAAAACGGTTACAACTGACCCGAATGCCATTAGAATGGCGCTGAGTGGAAACTATTCGTTAAATGAAATTGCTGTAATAACAGGTTCATCGGCAAGGAGAAATGCAATTCCACCGGCTGCGCCGAAAATTGTATTAAAAGCTGTAGAAAATCTTGATAAAAATGCAGCGGAAGCAAATAAACCAGTTCCGGTTTCTACTGTAAATTATGCACAGTATTTAGAAAGCAACAATAAACTTTACAATCCGAAAAGTCCTGAACAATTCGTTGTTTTAAGTTTTAGGATAAAAAAGAATGGTCGGCCTGCAAATGTAGTGGTTATTAAATCGCTTAACAAAGCTGCTGATGCAGAAGCTAAAAGACTAATATTGAACGGGCCTGACTGGGTTCTACCTAAAAATGGCGCCGACAAAGTTGAGTTAAGCGTTAAGTTTTAAAATTAAACCATGGCGTTCGAAAAGGAACGATTCTGAAAATATTTTTATAAAAACCTGTCCTAATAAGTATAGCCTTTTCTGGCTTTTTCGGAAAAGCATCAATAAAACGACTGGTTATTACTATTAGCGAAAGCATAAAGATTGCTTCACCGAATTGTCGGGGAAGGCTGTGCCTAGCAATGACGATAAGCCTAAATCATGTACAAACTCCCTTATTATACTGCCAACAATCAAGATGAAGTTCTTGAATTTATGCACAAAAACACTTTTATAACTTTAATTGGTTTTGATGGTGAATTTCCGGTAGCTACGCAAGTTCCGGTTAAAACTATTGTAGATGGTGATAATATAAAATTGATTGGTCACATCATGACCAAAACCGACCATTGCAAAGCCTTTGAGCAAAACCCAAATGTAATGGCAATTTTTACGGGTGCACATGCCTATATAAGTGCATCTGTATACGAAGAACCAGCTTCAGCATCAACCTGGAATTATAAAACTGTGCAAGCAAAAGGAATTATTAAGCTTTTAAACAGTGATGAAACTTACCAGGTAATTAAAGATTTAACGGATAAGTACGAAAATCCTGAAAATAGTGCTGCTGCCTTCCATAAAATGGATGAGGCTTACATAAAAAAACATTTAAAAGCAATTACAGGTTTTGAAGTTTTGGTAACGGAATTAGACCATGTTTTTAAAATGAGCCAAAATCATTCCTCACATAACAAAGCAAAAATTGTTGAATATTTAGAAAAAAGTGATGATGTTCTATCGCAAGAAGTTGCGAAAGAAATGAAGGGTGGTTTATAGATAACTTCAGCTCTTCGAGATGTTCTGTAAGGCATCTCGAAGTTAAAATAAAGAGGATTTCAAATCCTCTTTTTACTATTCATTCAGGATGCGCTTCGCTAACATCCAGAATAGCAGTTAGTACAGCAGACGCTCCCAAGAATTACTTACAATCATTTTAAACCCGATTGCAGTGAAAATACTTTTACTTAACCTATAAGGTTTTAAAAACCTTATAGGTTTAAAAGATTGAAAGGGAAAGCGGGACCCAGCTCTTCCAGCTCTTCGAGATGTTCTGCAAGGCATCTCGAAGTTAAAATAAAGAGGATTTCAAATCCTCTTTTTACTATTCATTCAGGATGCGCTTCGCTAACATGCAGAATAGCGCTTAGTAGAGCAGACGCTCCCAAGAATTACTTACAATCATTTTAAACCCGATTGCAGTGAAAATACTTTTACTTAACCTATTAAGGTTTTAAAAACCTTATAGGTTTAAAAGATTGAAACGGAAAGCGGGACTGCTTTTCCCCAAAAGCTACACTCTATTGTTTTCCTAAAATCTCTAAAAACAAAAAAGACTAAAGCAATTTGCCTTAGTCTTTAACAAGAATGATTTTTAAAATTTTTATTTTAGGTAATAAATAGTTGCGTAAATAATGGCGGCTAACGTCGCAGAAACCGGAATGGTTAAAATCCATGCCCAAATTAAGTTGATGGTTACACCCCAACGTACTGCTGACACACTTTTTACAACACCAACACCCACAATTGAACCTGTTATGGTATGCGTGGTAGAAACCGGGATACCAAAATGCTCTGTTATACCCAAAGTAATTGCACCCGCACCTTCTGCAGCTACACCTTCTAAAGCCGTTACTTTGGTAATTTTAGAACCCATTGTTTTCACAATTTTCCACCCACCACTCATAGTACCTAATGATATTGCAGAATAACATGCAATTGGAACCCATGAAGGCATCGCCTCAAAATCAGGAATTACCTTTGCCGCAATTAAAGCAGTAGCAATAATACCCATAACCTTTTGTGCATCATTACCACCGTGGAAAAAACTTAAAGCTGCAGATGATAACAATTGCAAACGTTTAAACCATTTTTCGGCTGTAGCAGGTTTGGCGTAGCGACAAATATTTATGATGATTAGCGTTAAAACCACTGAAATGACCATTCCAATTATTGGTGCCAAAACAATGAATGATACGATTTTAACAACGTAACCCATGTTTACAGCATCCATCGGACTAGCGCCTGTAAGTAAGGCATGTGTCATACCAGCACCTGCAAAACCACCAATTAACGTGTGCGATGAACTCGAAGGAATACCATACCACCATGTTAAAAGATTCCAGATAATTGCGGCAACTAAGCCCGCAAGAATAACTTCTAATGTGATGTAATTCTCAATTACAGTTTTAGCAACTGTATTGGCAACTTTGTGGTCGGTAAAGTAAAAGTAGGCTGCAAAATTAAATAATGCGGCCCATAAAACGGCTTGAAACGGTGTTAAAACTTTTGTAGAAACAACTGTTGCAATCGAATTAGCGGCATCGTGGAAACCGTTTATGTAATCGAAAGCAATAGCTAGAATTACAACAACAACCAATAAGGTAGTTACCATGTTTGTGTTTTATTAAGCGTTTTTAACTAAAATAGTTTCAAGCACATTTGCTACATCTTCGCATTTGTCTGTTGCCTTCTCTATTGTTTGTAAAACCTCTTTTTGTTTAATTAATTCAATTGCATTGGTTTCGTATTCAAATAAACGGGCAACCGCTAGAGTAAATACATAATCAGCCTGGTTTTCACCGCTGTTAATACGGATACAAGCATCGGCAATAACACGAATGTTTTTGAAACTGCGTAATTCTTTAATCGCTTTATCAATATCAGTACACATTTCCACTAAAAGCTCAGCAATTTTTACAATTGGTTCGCTAATCGTATTCATGTTGTACATCTGCATTCTGTTCGCTGTACCGTAAATATAATCTGCAACATCATCAACTGCAGTAGCCAAAGCGTGGATATCTTCTCTATCGAAAGGCGTAATAAAATTTCTACTTAACTCTAAAAAAATTGAGTGGGTAATATCATCACCAACGTGCTCTAAACGCTCAATTTCTTTAAAAATTGATTTTCTGGTTTCTGCATCGGCAGTACTTACCATTTCTAAAAGCGCTTCAGCAATTTTTAATGCATTGCTACCAGCCTGCTCAAATAGCGGGTGAAATTTTTTGTCTTGAGGTGTAAAGAACTTAAAAATATTGTTCATGTTAATTCTTAATATGTTGCAAAGCTACGAGCCCAATGTTAACTTAATGTTAATTTACTAATTATATTAATCAATTATCTCGCTGTGTATTAATGCATAGCATTTGCGAAGTAATTTTTTTGAAAATGAAAGCAAGTATTCCGTTTGAAATTGCAGTCCCGCTAAACGCTGTAGCCCTCATTGCATTTCGGGGCTGTCGCTTATATCGCCTGCCTGCCGCAGGCAGGGGTTTATGATGTTAGGCAAAGTGTTTCATCGGTGAGAATGCAGGTCGCAAATAAATGACTTAACCAGCCTTATGCAAGGTAAAGGCAAAGGTAGTTCCAATGCCCGGTGTACTTCTAACCGAAATAGTTTGCTGGTGTGCTTCTAGAATATGTTTTACAATTGCTAAGCCTAAACCTGTACCACCAACTTCTCTAGAGCGATGCGTATCAATCCTGTAAAACCTTTCAAATAAACGAAGTAAATGTTTTTCTTCAATCCCGATTCCATTATCTGTCACTTCAATTAAAAACTGATCATGTAACTCGAAAATTTTAATAGCTGTTTCGCCGGCATCAATACCATATTTTATACTGTTAACCATTAAATTTATTAAAACCTGACGAATTTTTTCTCTATCGGCCGAAACCAGGGTTAAAGCGGTGTATTTGTCTTTAAAAAATAGCTTAATGTTTTTGGCTTTCGCACGGTCTTCAAGGTTTTCCATAACCTCTTTGGCAAGCTGTACAAAATCAAACTTTTGATAATTTATCGGCGATTCGCCAGTTTCGAGCTTTGCAATGGAATCTAAATCATTAATTAAATAGCTTAAACGCTCAACGTTATTTTCAGCTTTCTTTAAAAAAATGACAGCTTGGTCCGGGTCATCAACAAGGCAATCCTGCAAAGTTTCTATATAACCTTGTATTGCAAAAAGTGGTGTTTTAAACTCATGAGAAACGTTAGATAAGAATTCTCTTCTAAACTGCTCCTGTTTTTTTAGCAAATCTATTTCTTTTTTCTTAGCTCCTGCCCATTCCTTTACTTCGAGCTCAACATCATTAATTGGGTCAGAGCTAACGTATTCGCCAAGGGCATCCTTTAAATCTTTACCTAATTTTAAATTATGAATAAGCTTATAAATCAGCTTTATTTTAGTGTATATGTATTTCTCAAGCAAATAATAGAAAACCAAAAAGCTGCTTAGAAACGATACACCAAAAGATATTGCCAAATAATACCAGCTGTGCTGAAAGTAAAAGTTTACCATACCTATAGAAAGAGCCACGGCAAGAGCAGTAAATAAAACCAGCACACTTAATTTCATGCTGCAATTTAGGCTTTTTGTGTTAATAGAATATTAACTCAACTGCTTTTCTGTCAAATATTTCCAATAACGTTTAGGTACGTGTTGGATATGAAGCTTGGTGTTTTTGCGGGCAACAATATTTGTACTTTTAAAATAATCCTTCCACAAAACAGAATATAATTCTTCCTTTTCATCCATTAAAATAGCAGCAGGATTTGCTTTGTTTACATTCTTATCGAAAGAAATGGTTATTTCTTCAACTGTGTTTAAATTATAATGCAATCCATATTTACGCTTCAAATCATAAATTATCCATTGTTGGTCGGCATATCTGTTTTTAAAATGGTTAGATATTAATGGTAAAACATTAAAATCTGGATCAACACCAGCATAAAACATTCCATCTCCGGTTTCTTGAAAACGGATGAAAGCTTCCATTCGGTGTTTTTCCCGTTCTACGCTTTTAGCAAATTTAGCCAGTGCAATTACATGCTCATTTCCGTAATTATTCTCTGCTCCGTTCTGGCTTTGAAAAATGTATAGTGTAAATTCGAAAAGGTGGTTAAATGCTTCTGGTAATTCAGACAGGTAGCTGCAATAGAATTTCCTGAGCCAATCCTTTTTCATTCGTTTTTGCAAACCCGCCCAAACCCTATCAGATTTTACAGCATCAGTAACAATAGTAAAACTTTCTGCAAACGCCTCTGGTTGGAACACAGCCAACGACTGTAGTACAACTTTGCCGGGCTTACGCTCAAACCACTCGAAAACTGCAGTTAATAATCCGGGTAAAGAACCATCAAAAATATATGTCATTTATTTCCCTGTTATCTTCCTAAAAAAGCAGCATTTGGTTACTAGGCGTTTTTAGATATTTACTTTGACTATCTGCCATTATAAACGCTTTAATTTGAGTGCCTTGATAATCTTTTATCTGATAAGGCGTATCAACACAAACAATAAAATGCTTAGCCCGGTTGTAAGCTACGCCGATTTTTTTTAGCTGGTCAATCCTTAGTTTGCCAAATTTGCGGGCTTGCACAATTTTTTGAGCCGACATTACACCAATGCCTGGAATTCTTAAAATCATTTTATAATCTGCAGTATTAATATCTATAGGAAAATGCTGCATATTTCTTATCGCCCAACTTAATTTTGGATCTATATCAACGTCTAAATTAGGGTTTGCATCATTCAAAATCTCCTGAACTTTAAAGCCATAGAAACGCATAAGCCAATCCGTTTGATAGAGTCTGTTTTCTCGCAAAAGCGGAGGTTGAGTGCCTAATATGGGCATTCTGTTATCGTTGCTAATTGGTACGTAACCAGAATAATAAACCCTTTTGAGCGCAAAATTTTTGTAAAATGCATTGGCAGTGTACATTATATCTTTATCACTTTCGGGTGTAGCGCCAATAACCATTTGGGTGCTTTGCCCCGCCGGTACAAATTTCGGTGTATGTTTAATAAGTTTTTTTTCTTCGGTGAGTTGTATCATTTGCTTGTTCACAAAATCAAGCGGTTTGATAACATCTTCGTGATTTTTTTCAGGTGCAAGCAATTTTAAACCGGCTTCGGTGGGCATTTCGAGATTTATGCTCATTCTATCAGCATATAAACCGGCTTCTCTTATTAATTCTTCGCTAGCACCCGGAATGGTTTTTAGGTGAATATATCCATTGTAGCGCTGCTCCAATCGAAGTTTTTTGCAAACTAACAGCAAACGCTCCATGGTAAAATCAGCATTTTTGAAAATTCCGGAGCTTAAAAATAAACCTTCAATATAATTTCTACGATAAAAATTCATGGTTAAATCAACCACTTCATCTACCGTAAATGCTGCTCTTTTTATGTCGTTACTTTTTCTGGAAACACAGAATAAACAATCGTAAATACAATGATTGGTTAGTAAAATTTTTAAAAGCGAAACGCATCGTCCATCTTCTGTGTAGGTATGGCATATCCCCGATGAATGTCCATCGCCTAAGCCTTTATTATCATTTTTCCTGTTGCTTCCGCTTGATGAGCATGAAACATCATATTTTGCTGCATCAGCAAGAATACTTAGCTTTTCACGAATTCTGTCAGACATAGATTTAATTTACTAACAAATATAGCTAAATAACTAAATTTATTAGCAATTAATCGGTATTTTAAACGCCTTTTAAGAATACATTAGGGTTTTTAAATTATAAAATTATCATTCATTTTTTAATTACCTTCCCACTCGTGGTAAAACTGCGTTAAATAACTTTCCATAAAATCATGGCGTTTTTGTGCTATGGCTTTCCCGCTGTCGGTTTTCATCATATCTTTTAGCAACAAAAGCTTTTCGTAAAAATGATTAATCGTTGGGGCGGTTGTATTTTTATAACTTTCTTTAGAATGATTTAATTCGGGTTTAATTTCAGGATCATACAACACACGATTTTTATAGCCGCCGTAAGTAAAAGCCCTTGCTATACCAATGGCACCAATAGCATCAAGTCTATCGGCATCTTGCACAATATTTAGTTCTTTGGATGTATAACTTAAATTATCAAAACTGTTTTTGAAAGACATGTTTTGAATTATAAGTTTTACTTGCACAATAATACTTGCTTCAACATTCATCGATTTTAAAAAATCTGCAGCCACATTTGGACCAAGCTCTTCGTCGCCATTATTGAATTTTGGGTCGGCAATATCATGTAAAAGCGCTGCAAAAGAAACAATAAGTTCGTTACCTTTTTCAATTTGGTTAATATTGAGAGCAGTTTTAAAAACCCTTTCTATGTGGAACCAATCGTGGCCGGCTTCAGCATGTTCAAGGGTTTTTTTTACGAAGTTGATTGTTTTTTCTATATAATTCTGCATACCCAAAGGTATCAGAATTTATAGTTGAAAAGGATAGGCGAGCGGTTAATTTTTAAATTGGATTAACGTTTATTTAGCGCTCGCAGATTCCAATTTACTATCTGAAGAAATACTTTTAATTAATTCAGATTGTTCCATAGTTAATACTTGTGTTACATCAATATCTAAGATTGCAGAAATTTGAAACAAGCGTTCTATAGTAAGTTTACTATAGCCGAGTTCAATTTTGCTGTAAGCATTTTGCGAAATCTTGAGTTTTGCTGCAAGATAATCTTGAGTGTAGTCACGGTATTCTCTGATTTTTCGAATGTTCCCTGCAACATTTTTCGTCTTCAAAGCCATCTGATCTTCCATAGGGTGAGGATTTTTTTTTAATCTAATACGCTTATAAACGAAAATTGTTCCAAAAAGGATCTAAAAAAAACACTTTTTGCATTAAAACGTCCGGCGTAGTATTTAAACATACGTTTTGTACATATGTTTTTTACATTTAATGCAACAAGTTAAAATAAAAATTTATAATTTTTTCTAAAAAATTCGCTTAAATATTATGCCGCCAATCCGTTTAAAAATAGGCGATTACAGCTCGGGTTGTGGCAGCCTTCGCGTACCATCATACAATTCATATTCTAACAATCTACAATCTAGTTTACCATTATAAAATTCAACTTTTTTCGAAGCTTTTAACCCGATTTTTTTTGCCAAATCAGGGTTGCCGGTAAAAATATAACCAGAATAACCTTTACAATGTTGCTTCATATAATCGCCCATACGTTTATAAGTTTGCTCCAGTTTACTATGAACACCTAAACGCTCACCATATTCCGGATTAAAAACAACTGCACCCTTACCGCCTTCTGGCACAGGTGTAGATTCGAAATCACATACCTGAAAATCAATCAAAGTATCCACACCAGCGGTTTTTGCATTACGTCTGGTTACTTCAACGGCATCTTCAGAAATATCAGAAGCAATAATTTTTATATCAACATTCTTAATAACCTGCTCTTTTAACAATCTACGTTCAGCAAAAAACACTTCTTCATCGTAACCAATGATGTGCATAAACCCATAATTCATTCGATATAAGCCAGGCGCTCGGTTTGTTGCAATTAATGCCGCTTCAATAGCCAGCGTACCAGAACCACACATTGGATTTATAAATGGCGACTTTTTATCCCATTGGGTTGCATAAATAACTCCCGAAGCTAAAGCTTCTAACATTGGCGCCTTACCCGGAATTTTCCGATAACCATGTTTTGCTAGGGTTTCACCCGATGTATCTATAAAAACATCTGCTTCTGCATCTTTCCAATATAAATGCACCACAGTTTTATTTGCATCAGAGCCTGAATTTGGCCTGATACCTTTCAATTCTTTTAATCTATCTACAATCGCATCCTTTACTTTAAGGTTAGCAAAAAGCGGCGTTGTAATATTAGGATTATCTACGTTGGAAGTAACAGAGAAATATCCGGTAAAATCAATTAATTCCTCCCATTCAATTGCCTTAATATTTTCGTATAAATCATCGGGGGTTATGGCTTTAAAAGCTTTAATTGAGTATAAAATCTGGCTTGCGCAGCGCAAGTTAAGGTTAAGTTTAATACATTCCGTTAGGGTAATATTAAGCTCAACACCTGTTGGAAAAGCTCTTTCTATAGTGTAACCTAAAGCCAAAACTTCTTCTTGTAAGTAAGGAGAAAGGCGTTTGTTGCAGGTTATGATAACCTTGCTTTTATTGTGGAAAACTTGCATCATATTGTATGCGAAGTTATCAATAAAATTATAGAGATTTGAACTTTATAGTGCAATAAAGTAGTATTTAATATGGAAATTAAGGGAAAAGTACACGAAGTGGGTGCCACGCAGCAAGTAAGCGAAACATTTAAAAAGCGTGATTTAATCGTTGAATATGCAGAAAATCCAACATATCCGGAATATATCCGTTTTGAGGCTTTACAAGATAAAACTGCATTATTAGACACATTTAAAGCGGGCGATGAGGTTGAGGTTTTCTTTAATTTACGCGGTCGCCCGTGGACAGATAAATCAGGTAAAACAAGTTATTTCAACAGCTTGGTTATCTGGCGTATAAATGCTATTGCAGCAGGTGCTCCGGCAGCAGCAACTCCGGCGTACGCAGCTCCGGTTGATGTAAGCAATACAGCAGGCGAAGATGATGATTTGCCTTTCTAAATAAAGAGTCTTTTTTAAGCAAACAATTTTGAACCATGCCGAGGCTTTAGCCTCGGCATTTTTTGTTTAGTAACCTCTGTTAAAATATGTTAAAAACAAATAGTTAGCTTCGTTAATGATTATTTTTGAAGTTGATATGGTTTTTTTACAGCACGCCTAATCTTTTGGCTTCCACTAAAATGCATAAATGAAGAAAAGAAGTTTTTTGTTAATTACTGTTTTAATGACAGTGGCTTTACTTGGTGTATTTGTAATGCAATTGTATTACATCAGGGAGGCTTATAACTTAAAATCTCAGCTTTTCGATCAACAGGTTAATCAAACTTTAACATCTGTAGTTAATAAAGTTCAGCGTTTAAATGCTGCAGATAGAATTACCAGAAAAGATTTTGAAAATAAGGTAAAGCGCAGTCAGGATTTAAGACAACGTGAGCTGGACATCAAAGATTTAAAGCAACAATTTACAGAGGCTTCTGAGATTAGACAGGCAGAAAGAGAAAATGAAATCGAAAATTACCTTAATCAGCAAGATAGTTTGATTAGAAAACGGTTTTCGGCACCTAAAGTAATTTCGGAGGTAGAATTTGTATCCCTATCTCCGGGTGGAAACGCAAAGCTGGATTTGCAAATGGAAGCCGTTATCGACATAAAAAATTATGCGCTTAGAGGCTTAAGTCTACGTTCGAAGCCTTACACCAGCAATACTAAAACCTTCGATTTTAGAAATGCACAAACGCTGCCTGATACAATCAGATATCAGGTTTTTGAACCCAGTACAGGTAAACCCTTGTTTGTTACGCTACCGAAAATCTCTGACGATTTAGAAAAGAAATTTAAACGTGAAGATGCTATAGCAAAGCGCCAGCTAGCCTTTAAAATTGCAGCATTGGGTAAAGGTACCATCCCATACAAAAACGGGTATAACCTACTGGAAGATGTTGCAAAGGAAATGACCGAAAAAGATATTCCGCTTAACAAAAGGATAAATTTTATCTCGTTAGATAACCGATTGAAGCAAGAATTTTTAAACCATAACATTAATCAGAATTATAATTTCAGGGTTAAATTAGCCCAGAAAGATTCTGTTTTATATCTACAAACATCAAATTCGACAGCAGATTTCTTACCTAAAAACACTTACAGAACCACCTTGTTTGGGAACGATTTATTTCGCGATCCGGGAATTCTGGAAGTTACATTTCCGAATAAAAATTCAGAAATCATAAGCAATTTGAGTGCAACACTGGCATCTTCAGTCGGTTTGCTGCTGGTTTTGGTCTTTATTTTCAGTTATACGCTTTACGCTATTCTTAGGCAGAAAAAAATCTCCGAGATGAAAACAGATTTCATCAACAATATGACGCATGAGTTTAAAACACCTGTGGCAACCATTATGATTGCAAGCGAAGCGCTAAAAGACCCGGAAGTAACTGAAGATAAATCGCGGTTAAAGCGGCTTGCAAGTATTATTTATGATGAAAATGTTCGTTTGGGAAATCACATTGAACGTGTGTTAAGTATTGCCCGACTTGAGAAAGGCGAACTCAAAATGGAAAACACCGAAGTTGACATTAACGATTTGATAATGATTGTGCTTGATAGTATGAGTCTTCAGCTTCAAAAGAAAAATGCAATCTTAAACATTAATACCGATGCAGAACATGCAACTGTTTTTGGTGATGAACTGCATCTTTCTAATGTGCTTTACAATTTGATAGATAATGCCAATAAATACAGCAAAGAAGTGCCCGATATCAGCATCAATACCCGAAACGTTGGTAAAAATTTGGTTATAGAAATTGCGGATAAAGGCATTGGAATGAACAAAGAGCATACAAAGCGGATTTTCGATCAATTTTATCGGGTGCCAACCGGTAACTTACATGATGTAAAAGGCTTTGGATTAGGCTTAAATTATGTGCAGGATATTGTGAAAAAGCTGGATGGAACGATTAAAGTAAGTAGTGAAAAAGATAAAGGCACAACTTTCGAAATAATGTTACCGTACTTAAATTAAACCATAACACCGGTCGTAATTTATCCAATATTTCAAATTGAATTAAACCGTTACAAAGAATTCTACTCAAAGCTTTGGTAGCGTTTAATACAAAAACAGCGTTTACTTAATTAAAATCAATAAAATGAAAAAAATACTTCTGGTAGAGGACGACCCAAATCTTGGCCTTTTGTTGCAAGATTACCTACAATTGAAAGGTAAATTTGATGTAGTTTTATGTACCGACGGAGATGAAGGTTTAAAAGCATTTAATAAACAAAGTTTCGACTTGTGTATTTTAGATGTGATGATGCCTAAAAAAGACGGTTTTACTTTAGGTAAAGATATTAGAAAAGTGAACGCACAAGTGCCAATCATTTTTGCCACCGCTAAAACTATGCTCGAAGATAAATCTGCAGCTTATGATTTGGGCGGCGATGATTACATCACTAAACCATTCCGTATTGAGGAGCTTTTGCTACGCATAAATGCAATGTTTAAAAGAGTTGCAAATAAAATTGGCGCTACAGAAGAAGCTACTGAAAGTCAGTTTTCTATTGGTAAATACAATTTCGATTACACAACCCAAATTATAACCCACGATGAAATACAGCAAAAGCTTTCTACAAAAGAAGCTGAGCTGCTCCGTTTATTATGCTTGAAAAAAAACACAGTTTTAACCAGGGAAGAAGCGCTACTTTCTATTTGGCACGACGATAATTATTTTAATGGCCGAAGCATGGATGTTTTTTTAAGTAAGTTAAGAAAGTACTTACGGGAAGATTCTGCCGTAGAAATTATAAACGTACACGGCAAAGGTTATAAGCTTTTGGTTAGCTAAATTTTAAAATGATGTTTTAGGTTTTAATTAAAGCCTAAAACATTCAAAATCATTGCTAAATATATAAATCAGTTGGTATTGCCGGAATAAGATTTCGTTCTTGGGCGAGGTTAAATAAAGTGTTTACTGCTTTTTTACCTTCCACACCTAAATCAACACTGTATTTATTTACGTAAAGGTTAATGTGTTTGTACATTACAGCCTCTTCCATTTCCTGAGCGTGTTCGCGGATAAAATCTATACCCGATTTTGGATTTGCAAAAGCATATTCAACCGACTTTTTAATTAGCCTGTTAACTTTTAGCTGAATATCTTTATCCAGTTTTCTGTTGATTACAATGCCTCCCAGCGGAATGGCACAGCCGGTTAATTTCTCCCAATAATCACCTAAATCAATAATTTTTATCAGGCCTTTATCCTGATAAGTAAATCTGTTTTCGTGGATAATTAAGCCTAAATCTATTTCTTTATTAAGTAATGATTTTTCGATATCAGAGAATACCATTACCTTTTTATTTTGCAGTTGCGGATAAGCAATTCCCAGTAAAAAGTTTGCTGTGGTATATTTGCCGGGGATGCCAACTTTTAAATTCTCAGATAAATCAGTGCCAAATTGTTCTTTGCTAATCAACAGCGGACCAACACCAAAGCCCAATGCGCTTCCGGCATCAAGCAATGCATACTGATTTGCCACGTAAGCAAATGCATGAAAACTCAGCTTTGTGATATCTAGCTCACCTTGTAGAGCCTTTTTATTTAGTGTTTCAACATCATCAAAAAAAACCTCAAATTCTAAACCTTCGGTATCAATTTTATGATGAATTAGTGCATCGAATATAAACGTATCGTTTGGGCAGGGCGAAAAACCAAGTGTAAGTTTCATATTCAGATCGTATTGTTTTTAATCGTTAAACAGGATACGCCATGTATCTTTATTTGTGTTTTAGTGTTTCGGTACATGGCTATCTCATTTTTCAAAATTAAAAAACAATGCGGCATTAGTTGGTCATAATCAATTCATATCTCCAATAAAAGAAATCGCCCAATCGTTTAGATTTTTAATGGCTAAACCTATTTTCCATTTGTCTTTGTTTCTAGGTTCAACATAGTTGGATATACTTCGTATCTGCAAGCAATCGATTTTTTCGTGATGGCAGGCAAACAATACAGCCGCACCTTCCATACTTTCAGTAGCCGGATTTAAACGTTTAACCAGGTTTTTAATGTTTATATCATTGCCACTAACCCGATTAACAGTAACACCGGCAACCTGTGGTAAATTAACCCGAATATTGCTTTTACTTTTATAAGTGCTTTCGCCAAAACCTAAATCTGTAATGGTTAAAAAGTTATCTCCATCCTCGGCACCAAGTTCTGCAAAAGTATCCTGCGTAATATTTACAACCTGTCCTAACTCAATGCTTCTATCAAAACTTCCGGCAATGCCTAAATTCAAAACGAGGTTATATCTGGATGCTGTGAGGTATTTCCCCAATGAGAAAGCTGTTGCAACCATACCCACGCCGGTAATTAAAACATCAAATTTCTTTTCTTCCATAAAATCACCCTCCTGCAAACTAAAGTGCTGGTAAAAAAAGGTGAGTTCTGCTTTTGTAGCTGCAACAACCAATAATTTCATAGGCTTAAAGGTAAAAAATGCGTTCAAATCTATCGTATATTAAACGGCTAAGTTCATCATCCATTTTACATCTTTTTATAATTCGCTCGCCTTTGGTGTTAATACGTATATTTGCACATTATTTTTGAACAATGATCTATATAACTCGAAAAGCATCGTTTAATGCTGCTCATAAATTAGCCAGAGCAGATTGGGATGCGGATAAAAATACGGAGGTTTACGGTAAATGCGCTAACCCAAACTGGCATGGTCATAATTATTGGCTATATGTTACCGTTAAAGGTGAAGTTAATCCTGAAACCGGTTTCTTAGTAGATTTAAAATGGCTAAAGGATGTAATGAATACCTATGTTGTAGATAAAGTTGACCATAAAAACTTAAATCTTGATGTAGATTTTATGAAAGATAAACTGGCTTCTACAGAAAATTTAGCCATTGCCATTTGGGAACAATTAATTGCTCCGATAGCCGAGGCAGGTGCAATTTTACATTGTGTTAAAATTTACGAAACTGAAAATAATTTTGTTGAATACTTTGGTTAATTCTTAATGGAAAAAAAAGATATTTTAAAAGGTGAATCGAGAGACGGTTATGTAAAAATAGACCGTTACGATGAAACTAAAATTGAAGCTGTAGCCACACATTATAAAGATATTTTGATTAATCTGGGCGAAAATCCGGAACGTGAAGGTCTTTTAAAAACGCCGGAAAGAGTTGCCAAAGCGTTGCAATATTTAACACATGGTTACGATTTAAAGCCCGATGAGATTTTAAAATCGGCCATGTTTGAAGAAGATTATAGCCAAATGGTTGTTGTAAAGGATATTGAAGTATATTCAATGTGCGAACACCACATGCTTCCATTTTTTGGAAAAGCGCATATTGCCTATATTCCAAATGGCCACATTGTGGGCTTAAGTAAAATTCCTCGTATTGTTGATGCCTTTGCCCGCAGATTGCAGGTGCAAGAACGCCTAACCAACGAAATAAGAGATTGTATCCAGAATACTTTAAACCCAATGGGCGTTGCAGTAGTTATGGAATGTAAACACCTTTGCATGGCGATGCGTGGTGTACAAAAACAAAATTCTGTTACCACAACATCTGCTTTTACAGGTACATTTTTAAGTAACGATAAAACAAGAGCAGAGTTTTTAAGGTTAATTACAGCAAGTTTAGATTAACCCAAACCCTTAATCGGGACTTTAGTGGTCATTAATAAGTTTAACTAAATATTTTCCCTTTGGGGATAAAGAATTATGAAAGCATATATTTTCCCTGGTCAGGGAGCACAATTTGTAGGAATGGGTAAAGATTTATATGAAAACCCAACCGCAGCTGCATTATTTGAAAAAGCAAATGAAATTATTGGTTTCCGCATTAGCGATATTATGTTTAGCGGAACTGACGAAGAACTAAAACAAACCAACGTAACACAACCTGCAATTTTTTTACATTCGGTTATTTTGGCAAAAGTTTTAGGAGATGATTTTAAACCAAATGTTGTTGCCGGGCACTCCTTAGGCGAATTTTCGGCGCTTGTGGCGGCAAATGCACTAAGTTTTGAAGACGGTTTAAGCCTTGTGATTGCCCGTGCGAACGCAATGCAAAAAGCTTGCGAAGCTCAACCATCAACAATGGCTGCAATTTTAGGTTTGGCTGATGATGTAGTAGAAAAAATTTGTGCAGAAGTTGATGCCATAGTTGTACCTGCAAACTATAATTGCCCTGGCCAATTGGTAATTTCGGGAAGTATTGAAGGCATTGATTTAGCTTGTGCAAAACTAACTGAAGCAGGCGCTAAAAGAGCCCTGAAACTAAACGTTGGTGGTGCTTTTCACTCTCCGCTAATGGAGCCAGCTAAAATTGAACTTCAGGAAGCTATTGAAAACACAAATATTTTAACGCCAATTTGCCCGATTTATCAAAATGTTGACGCAAAACCATACACAGATCCAGAACAAATAAAGCAAAACTTAATCAAACAATTAACCGGTGCAGTACGTTGGACACAAACTGTTACGCACATGCTGGCAGATGGAGTTACCGAATTTGTAGAAGTTGGTCCGGGTAGTGTTTTACAAGGATTAGTTAAAAAAGTAAGCCGAGAGGTAAACACGAGCAGTGCTAGCATTGCTTAAAATCCTACTAAATAATTAATATTCGGCGCCATAAGCATTATTGTTTATGGCGTTATTTTTTGTCAATATTTAATATCTTTATCGATAGATGAAATTAAGCTTTGGTGTTAAAATAAGATTTCTACTGCTTATTCTAGGCTGCTGCCTAATAGCCACTTCTATTTCGCTAAGTCATTTTACTACTAAATCCGAACTTTTAGAGCGTGACGCAAAAAAGATTCAGGAAAATTTATCCTTAAAAGAAAATATTGTAGACAATTTTCTATCTGATAAAAATAAGATAAAACAAGCCGAAAAATTTCACCTTAATGCCGCTGCAGGAATGCATTTTCTCGAGCATTACCGCCCAAATGGCATTAATCTGCAAACATTTTACAAAAACCAGCTCAAATATTGGAGCACCATTAAAGTTATAGATGTTAATCCATCTTTTATTAAAGAAGGAAAATCTGTTTTGCAGTTATCAAATGGTTATTATGAGGTTATAAAGAAATCTGATGGAGATTTTACCCTTCTATTTTTAATTGCCATTCAATCTCAATATTCCGTTCCAGAAAACAGATATTTTAAAAATGATATCGATGCGCTCCTATCCGATTCTAAAATAGTTACGCTGGCTTCATACTATGATAAAGATGCTTACTCGATTAGAAGTAATGACAATATTTTTCTATTTAGCTTAAAAGTTAAGCCCAGCTACGCCGATGACTATTATTCTGACACAGAATTATGGTTATTTTTTGCCGGAATTATTTGCATTTGCATGTTTGTAAATTCCCTCTGCTCATTAATTGCCAGAAAAGGAAATCTTATTTTTGCAAGTTTTTTACTGCTGGCATTTTTCGTTACAGGCCGGTTAACCGATATTTGGTTTGGTTGGTTTAACCATCGGTTTCCGCTAGAATTATTTGACCCTAAAATTTACGCCAATAGTGATTTAATGCCATCGCTTGGCGATTTCCTAATGAATGTATTAGCTGCAACCTGGTGGCTCCTATTCGTTTATAATCATAAAGAGCAATACAAATTTCCAGAATGGATAAGAAAAAATAAATGGATTGGAATATTAATACACGCAATTCTATTAATCCTTATCGGGGCAATTGCATTTTTTGTTGATGATTTATTTTTTGGTTTAATCAATAACTCAAAAATTAATTTCGATATCATTAATATTCTTAAGCTAAGTGGAAACAGCTGGGTAAGTATAGTTATTTTATGTTTGGCGTGGTTTCAAATTTATTTAATAACCATTGTATCAATTGAGGTAAGTAAACAACTTAATGTAAGCAACCGGGAAAGGGTTATGCTCTTCGTAGTTGGTTTCGCTGGCGTATTTATTTATCGGTTACTGAATAATTTTACAGCCTTTTTTATCATTTATGCGCTTGTTTTATTTATCGTTGCAAGGATATCTTACGTAAAAACAAAGCGTTTTTCTATTGGTTTGCTAGCCATTTTATTCTTCTGCCTTGCTTTTAATACATCAATTAAATACATCAAATATAAAGATATTAAAGAGCGAAGTGAGCGGGAGCTTCTGGCTAGAAAGGTGCAAGCTTCAGAAGATCCGAATGCAATTATCGCTTTAGGTAAATTAGAACGTCAGTTGTTAGAAGATGATTTCCTGGTCAAATATTTCAACACAAATGGCCAGGCAAACTTCGCCGTGTTAAAAAATCACCTTAAAGGTTATTTAGATGGTTATTTAAGCCGCTATGATTACAATTTATACGATTACAACAAATTCGACAACTTACTAAACAAAGCCGATGTACAACCGATTGAAAAATACAAAAACCTTGTAGAATCTGGTTCTGTAAAAATTGAAGCTTCAAACTTTTTCTATCAGGTTAACAATACATTTGGTTATCAGGATTATTTCGGTATCATCCCTGTTGTAAGTAAAAATAGTTTAGTTGGCACTTTGATTATAGAGCTGCGCTCCAAGCCTTATAATTATAGCAACCGATTACCAGATTTACTCTCCGACCAGAAATACAATAAAGATGAGGAATTTAAGGGCTATTCAATTGCTTTGTACAGTAATGATAAACTTTTAAATCAATCTGGATCATATACCTATCCGCTAAGCGGAAAAATTTATAAAGGCAAGCAAGATGATTTTGTTGTTGACAACGATGATAACCTGCATTACAGTCATTTAATATTTAAGCCAAGCGCCAGTAAAATGGTTGTGATAAGCAAAGAAAAAGTGGGCTACATAGAACGTTTGGCCGCTTTGTCTTTTTTCTTCCTTGTTTTCATTATTTTCTGCTTTATACTTTATGGTTTAATATGGCTAATTAAAAACCTGGATGATGATAAGGTTGGTTGGTTTAGCATTAACCGATCTTTAATGATTAATGCCAATAAAATTCTGTATAAAACGCGTATTCAGGTATCCATTGTGCTCACCGTTGTTGCAACCCTGCTTGTGGTGGGTTGGACAACCTACGGATACATGAATAAGGAATACAGAGGCCAGCAGGATGTGTTGATTAAAGATAAAATCAGAAAGGTTCAACAGAACTTTGAGAAACAGGTTTTTAATGATGGTAAAATAAATACGGATGAAAACGCGATAGCAGATTTTAACAATTTTGCAGATATAAATAATGCAGATTTAACCTTATACGATACCAAAGGTGATGTGATAATGACCACTTACCCAAAACTTTACAACTACAAAATTATTGGCCGGAAAATGGGGCCTACTGCCTATTTAAACCTAAGCGGATTGCAGCGTTCGGAATTTATTAACCAGGATGAAAAAATAGGGAATTTAACTTATGCCGCTGCTTATGCACCGATTAGAAATGCCCAGAATAAAACCATCGCATTTATTGGTTTGCCAAATTACTCTAACGAGGATGAATACAAGGATAAAATAGCGCTTTTTGTGAGTAACCTTATTAATATATATGCATTGGTTTTTGTTGCTATCGGGGTGCTTGCAGTATTTTTGGCAAATCAGATAACAAGTCCGCTAACCTTTATTCAAGAAAGCATTAGCCGCACAAAAATCGGACAAAAAAATGAACCAATAGTTTGGCGCAGGCACGATGAAATTGGAACCTTAATTAAAGAATATAATAGCATGATTGCCGCACTGGAGGAAAGCGCTGCAAAATTAGCCCGTTCTGAAAGAGAAAATGCCTGGAGAGAAATGGCCAAACAGGTTGCGCATGAAATTAAAAACCCTTTAACACCGCTAAAACTAGGCGTTCAGTTATTAGAAAAATCATGGAAAGAGAATGACCCAAACTTCGAGCTAAAGTTTAATAAATTTAGTAAATCATTTATTGAGCAAATTGAAAGCCTTTCTAAAATTGCTTCGGAGTTTTCGAATTTCGCCAGAATGCCAGATACGAAATTAGAACAAACTGCTGTTTTACCAGTTATTGAGCAGGCAAGAGAAGTGTTTAAAAATGCAGAAAACGTTGAAATTACGGTAACAAATAGAGCAGAAATAAATGCTTACATTCAGGCAGATAGAGACCAGCTACTAAGAACATTTAACAATCTGTTTAAGAATGCAATTGAAGCAATTGAGCCTGATGCCGCATGCAACATAAATGTGCTGCTCTATAATGATAATCAAAGTGCCTATATCGAGATTAAGGATAATGGAAAAGGTATTCCGGCTGTGTTACACGATAAAATTTTTGTACCGAACTTTACAACCAAATCGTCGGGAACCGGCTTAGGCTTAGCGTTTGTTAAGCAGGCTATAGAAAATGCCGGAGGAAATATAACGTTTACTTCTGTAGCAGATAAAGGAACAACATTCTATCTAAGCTTTCCTTTGATTTAAGCTTTTACTTTAGCTCGATTTGTGCTTTGCCCATTGTGCTGCCATCGGTGTATAAGATTACCGTATAAATGCCTTTTATGAATGGTTTTGGGTTAGCCCAATCTATGGAATAAGTTGTGCCATCATTATTATAATCGATATATATAGAATAACTGAATTGCATTTCCTGACCATCGGCTTCAAAGCGATTGCTGTCGTCGGCTAAAAGATTTCCTGCCGGATCAAAAACTCTGATAAAAACGTTATGATGGCCTTTTTCGGCCAGTTCATTAGGAATTAGTTCAAAACGAATGCTTAATTTCTCTGCAGTTGAGGATTTGGTCACCTCAATTTTTTTCCCGCTTGATTTGGTTCTGTAAGCAAAAACCTCGGCTTGCTTTAGTTTAAGCATTGCGGCAGTTTTAACTTTTGCATTTAGCACTGAATTTTCTGTTGCCAGATTTGCAGCTTTATCATTTGCATTTTTTAGCCCATGCTCTAAACTATCTCTTGATGATTTTAGAAAAATATTTTCATTTTGAAGCTTGATAACCTGGTCGTTGTAATTCTTAATGAAAATTTTAAGTTCTTCTACCTGGCCTTGAGCCTTATCAAGCTCTGCCTGGGTAATTTCACCTTTTTCTAAAGCAACTTTCAGTTCTTCTATCTTTGTTCTGGCTAAATTCTGTTCTTCAACCAACTTATCGTTTAAATCGAGGTTGAGTGCATTTACTTTATCTAACTCAACTTCTATTTTTTCAACCTCTAATCGTAATTTATCTTTTTCGGTACTTACGGTAACCAATCTTTCGCCTTGTTTTCTGTCTTTAAAAAACAAATATCCATTGGTACCAATGAGTGCTGCAATAACAATTATGAGGAAGTAAATTTTATTTCTATCGCCTTTATTAACGTTTTGTGATTCCATTTTTTACTAATGCTTTTTCGGTTTAAAACTCTTGTCTTCACAGGTAAATGATAACACAATCGGATTTTTGTAAATTTGGCGCAAATTAAAATTTTTAATAAACTTATATGAGTTTTTAAAAAAAATCGTTTACTTGCTAAGGTTCAAAATGTGTATTGTTTACACAGCTATACAACCCCAATAAAAAAACACACATAAATAATGCTTAAAAACTTTCTATACGCACTTTTAACTTTAACAATACTGCCAAACATCATAAATGCCCAAGCAACATCAAAAACTGCACCAAAAAGAGAGTTTAGAGGGGTTTGGGTGGCTACTTTATCTAATATCGACTGGCCATCAAGACCAGGTTTAAGTGCTGATCAACAGAAACAAGAATTCATTGGTATATTAGAGAAGCACAAAGCCCAGGGTATAAATGCAATAATATTACAAGTTAGACCAGCAGCTGATGCTTTTTATGGCAAATCTAGAGAGCCATGGAGCCAATGGCTGATGGGCAAACAAGGTGTTGCACCTGCAGCAGGTTACGATCCATTAACTTTTGCAATTAAAGAGGCGCATTTTAGAGGCATTGAGCTACATGCGTGGTTTAATCCTTATCGTGCTTCAATGAACAGTGTAACGCCTTTAAGCGAAACACACATCACCAAGAAACATCCAGAATGGTTTTTCACCTATGGCGGAAAAAAACAATTTGACCCAGGTATTCCTGAAGTTAGGGAATATATTACACAAGTGATTTTGGATGTTGTTAAAAACTACGATGTGGATGGTATCCATTTCGACGATTACTTTTATCCATATCCAATCGCCGGACAAAGGATTGATGATGGAAATACATTTTATAAATACCCTAACAACTTTTCTGATGTAAAGGACTGGCGCAGAAATAATGTCGATTTATTGATCAAGATGGTTGATGACAGCATTCATCACTACAAAAAATACGTAAAGTTTGGAATTAGCCCCTTTGGTATTTGGCGCAATAAATACGAAGATGCAGAAGGTTCTGCAAGCAGCGGACTCTCCAATTATGCAGAGCTTTACGCGGATAGCCGAAAGTGGGTAAGAGAAGGCTGGGTAGATTACATCAATCCGCAGATTTATTTCACTTTTACCAGAAAAGCAGCACCTTTTGGCGTTTTATTAGATTGGTGGAGTAATAACGCTTATGGCAGACATGTATATGTTGGCCATGGTGCATATCTGGTAAATTCGAGGGCAGAAATGGCCTGGAAAAACCTTTCTGAAATACCAAATCAAATTAGAACATTAAGGGCGAGCAATCGAATTCAGGGCAGCGTTTTCTTTTCATCCAAATCGCTTAGTACAGTTGCCCGCTCCGTTGGAGATTCGTTAAAGAATGATTTGTATAAATATCAGGCATTGCCTCCTCAAATGCCTTGGCTGGATGAAACGCCTCCGAATGAGCCACAAGCCTTAATGGCCGATGCACTTAAAGATGGTGTACACTTAAAATGGCAATTACCAACAAAAGCTAAAGATGGAGAAACAGCTTCTGGTTTTGTTATTTACCGTTTTGAGGAAGGCGAAAAAATATCAGTTTTAGATGCAAAAAATATTCTGAAAATCAGTTTTGAGGATTATGTTTCATTTATTGATACTACTGTTGAAAGCGGCAAAAGATATAGTTATGTTGTTACCGCCTTAGATAGATTGAAAAATGAAAGCGAGCCCACAAGCCCGGTTGGTGTAGAAATTCCGCTGGCGAAAGAATAACTAAACCTTTATAATGATGTTCTTTTTATACATGATGTAAAGCAGCACATAAAACCCTAAAACGTAGGTCATTGCCCATACCAATGATGCATTTATTGGCGAAAAAAATGGTGTGTAACAGGTTTCGTAAAAACGAACCAACAATCCGGTTTTAGTACCATCTGGTTTAGAAACCTGAATCAAATTTAATACCCTTGGCATTAACCCGGCAAGAAAGAAAACAGTAATTGCATTTACGCCATAAACTAAAAAGGGCGTTGTAAATCTTTTATAACCCTGAACATCTATAATCCAATAACAAAGCGCTAGTGCTATAGAAGCCAAACCTCCGGTGTAGAGCGCAAAAGAGCTTGTCCATAGGGATTTATTAATAGGGAAATTTAAATCCAGTAGAAGCCCGAGTATTGTGGCAAATATGCCCGCAGAAAAAAGCCAGGCAACTTTAGTTGGGTTATCAACATCTTTACGTCTCATCCAGATGCCAACTAAAATACCAAACAAACAAGTTCCAATGGCAGGTAGCGTGCTTAAAACGCCTTCAGGGTCCCAGGTTTTTGATGATGCCCAGGTATGCGCTTCGGTTAATACTCCACGGTCTATCCAGGCAGCCAGATTGGTTTCCTTTTCCATGTTTGGATAACCCACACCAGGAACAGGAACTAATGTCATTAATGCCCAATAAACACCCAAAATAACAATCAAAGTTTTAAAGATGTTTTTTTCGGATACTTTTAAAAAAATAATTGAACTGATAATGAAAACGATACCTATTCGCTGAAGTACACCCAGTAGCCTAACTGTTTGTAAAGCATGGGCCGGATCGTTTATCAGCTTGCCAAAAATGGCCAGAAAAAACCCTAAAAAATACAATATCAAACCTCGCTTAATCGCTTTAATAATCGTTTTTTTATGTGTTGATGGATCGGCTTTGCTGCTGCTCATTGCAAATGCAATTGAAACGCCAACTATCCATAAGAAAAAAGGAAAAATTAAATCGGTTGGTGTGCATCCATTCCACTCTGCATGTTCTAGCGGGGCGTAAATATGTCCCCAACTTCCAGGATTATTAACTAAAATCATTGCCGCTACAGTTAATCCTCTAAAAAAATCTAAAGAAAGCAGGCGTTGTTTGGGTTGATTCATTGCAGATGGTTAGTTTGGTATAAACTTACGAAGTCTAATATGCATGTGCAAATTAGACTTCGTAAGTTTATGGCGTTATACTAAACGCTTAAAAGATTATATCAAACCTTTAATCAAACTTCCAGCGTACAAAAGCTTCCATAGCTTCGTATTCTGCTAAACCTAAAGCATCGTAAGCTTTGGCTGTATCTCGGTTACGATCTTCAGCTCTTTGCCAAAATTCTCTTGCGTCATCACCAGGGAAAACAGCTCTGTCTTTCTGACTTTGGTGTTTAAAAATTGCATATTTTTTGCGCTCCAGTTCTTGCGGACTAATCGGCACGGCCATCTCTATTTCATGTGTTTCGAACTCATGCCAAGCGCCACGATACATCCACAACCAGCAATCTTTTGCCCAATCTTCTGTTTTGCGTAACTCGGTTAAAGCCGCTAAAATAATATTAAAACACACAATATGCGTTCCGTGTGGGTCTTCAAAGTCTCCGGCAGCAAAAACCTGCTGAGGTTTTACCTTTTGCAAAAGCTCCTTTGTAAGTTCAACATCTAATTGAGTAACCGGATTTTTCTGGTTTTTACCGCTTTCATAAAACGGAAGCGCTTGAAAATGAATGTGATCATCCTCTAAACCACAATATCTTGCTCCCGCTATGGCCTCCCCTTTTCTAATTAAACCTTTTACTGTTTGAATTTCTGGGGTATCTACCTGATTTGGTTTCTTCTGATCAATGAATTTTCTCATTCTTTGATAAAGATCCTTTAAGTGAGCATTATCCATGCCCATCTTTTCAGTAAAATCTACATTAAACTCTACAAAACGTAAGGCATCATCATCCCAAACTGCAGTATTACCCGATGTTTGATAGGCCACATGCACATCATGTTTCTGATCAACCAGACGGATAAAAGTTCCTCCCATTGAGATTACATCATCATCAGGATGCGGAGAAAAGATGATAACACGTTTTTTTGCCGGTTCGGCTCTTTCCGGGCGCTGAGAATCATCAGCATTTGGTTTTCCACCTGGCCAGCCTGTTATGGTATGTTGTAATTTGTTAAAAATATGAATGTTGATATTGTAAACCGGCCCTTTTTCGGTAGCCAATTGTGCCATACCGTTATTATTGTAATCGTCTTCAGTAAGCTTTAAAATTGGTTTATTTAAGGTATTAGCCAACCAAATTACTGCTTTTCGGATTAACGAATCCGTCCAGATGCAATCTTTTACCAGCCAAGGTGTATCGAAACGAGTTAAAGCTGATGCTGCTGGTTCATCTAAAATAAACTCAACATTTTGCGAAAGTTGAAGATAAGTTGCTGGAACTTCGCCAGAGATTTCGCCCTCTACAGCTTTTTTAATAATCGAAGCTTTTTTACGGCTCCAAGCCATTAAAATAATTTCGCGGGCTTTAAAGATTGTGCCAATACCCATGGTTATGGCTTTTGTTGGCACAAAAGATTTTCCACCAAAATCACGTGCAGCATCCCGGCGTGTTAAATCATCAAGTGTAACCAAACGTGTTCCTGAATTAGGTGCAGAACCAGGTTCGTTAAAACCGATGTGACCAGTACGACCAATACCTAAAATTTGTATGTCTAAACCACCTAAATCCCCTATCTTCTTCTCATAATCCAAACAGAAAGCCGGAATATCTTCCAATGGCAGTGTTCCATCAGGTATATGAACGTTATTCTTATCGATATCAATGTGATCGAAAAGGTTTTCATTCATAAACGTAACGTAACTTTGAGCCGCATTTGGCTGCATCGGATAATACTCATCCAAATTAAAAGTAATTACGTTTTTAAAACTTAAACCCTCTTCTTTATGCAATCTAACCAGTTCGGCGTAAACTGCAATTGGGGTAACACCTGTTGCTAAGCCCAGTACGGCAGGTGTGTTGTTTGCTTGTTTTGTCTTGATAAGACTTGCGATGCGATGAGCAACGTTTACAGAAGCAATTTTTGGATTTGCAAACACGCTCACAGGGAGTTTCTCGAAACGTGTTTCCTCCAGTAGATTTAATCTTGCCATTTTTTGTTATGGTTTTTAATGTACGGAGCAGTAAAGATAGTAACATATAGGCGGTATTTAATAAAGGTTTTTTACTTTTATTGCAAGTATTTAAATAATATTAGCTCAAGGTATAAAACAAACGTTTGCTCGTTTTTGATAAAAATTAATCTGTTATGAATCTTCAAATAAAAAACCTCTACGAAAAAGCAAATAAGGCCGAAAGACTTATTATTGGTTTAATGAGTGGTACATCGATGGATGGATTAGACATTGCACTTTGCAGCATTAAAGGGCAGGGTGCTGAAACTGATGTTAAAATTTTAAAATTTAAAACAGGCGACTATACTGACGAATTCAGAGCGAAAATTAAAGCAATTTTCTCCAAAAAAGAAGTTGATTTGCAGTTGGTTTGCCTTATGAATGAACACATTGCCAACGTTCATAGCGAATTAATTAACACAGCTTTAAACGAATGGGGTTACGAAAACCATCAGATAGATTTCATAGCCAGCCATGGGCAAACTATATTTCATGCGCCAAAATCATTGCATAAGCTTAATGAATATCCAAACGGTACATTACAAATTGGCGATGGTGACCATATTGCCATAAAAACCGGCATCATTACCTTATCAGATTTTAGACAAAAACATCTCGCCGCAGGCGGGGAAGGTGCGCCTTTAGCGGTTTATGGCGACTATCTAATGTTTTCAAAACCTGGCGAAAACAGGGTAATGTTAAACATTGGTGGCATTTCTAACTTTACTTATTTACCGGCAAGTTTAAAGGCTGATGAAATTTTCTCTACGGATATCGGGCCTGGGAATACTTTGATGGACCAATATATGCAACAGCACTTTAATAAATTTTATGATAAAAACGCTGAAGTTTCATCTGCAGGAAATGTAAATGCAGATCTTTTATCAGCTTTGCTGGATTGCGATTTTTTTAATGAAAATTTTCCTAAAACCACAGGACCCGAATTGTTTAACCTACAGTATTTAGATGCTGCCCAAGAAAAATCAGCAACGCAAAATATTAGCAAAGCTGATGTAATGGCAACCCTGTGCCATTTTTCTGCTGAAACCATTGCAAATGCCATAAAAAAATGCTTTGATGAAAATGCAGCAATACACCTATTTATGAGCGGTGGCGGCATGCATAATCCATTGTTGGTTAACTTATTAAAAAGCAAACTAACTTTTGCAATTTTCAAAACTACTGATGATTTAAATATTAATCCAGATGCGAAAGAAGCTGTTCTTTTTGCGGTTTTGGCCAACGAAACCCTTTGCGGAAAACCAATAAACTTCGGCAAAAGACAAGGTGTGCCTTCTGTTTGTATGGGAAAGATTAGCTTACCGGAATAAATAATTTGGTTTGTGTTGTAATTTGCTAAATTTGTTTGATAGCTAATTATAATCAACAACCCGAATTTTATGGAAAAAAGTTACCTAAAATGGTCGCCAAAATTTTTATCGATTTTGATGATCTCTTTTGTGCTGCTTTTACTCACAGAAATGGCAAATGCGCAAAATAAGCGTTACACCATTACAGGAAAAGTAACAGAAGCTGCAAACAAAGAACCAATACCTGGTGCAGTTGTAAAAATCTTAAATACCAACCTCGCCACAAGTACTTCTGCAAACGGAAGTTATAATTTTACAGTCGACCTTCCGGCAGGTAAGTATCAAATTCAATTTTCTTATGTAGGTTTTAAAACATCCATTCAAAACCTTGATTTAGGTGCGGCAGACCAGGTTCAGGTTAATGGAGCACTTGCCGGCGATGCTGTTGGGCTTGACGAAGTAATTGTTACCGGAACATCTCAGGGAACCACCAGAAAAGAATTAGGAAGTTATGTAAGCACCGTGAAAGGCGATGATTTAAATCGTGCAGGCAGCGGAAATGTTCTTTCGTCTTTACAAGGTAAAACCGCTGGTGCACAAATCAGTCAAAACTCTGGCGACCCTGCAGGCGGTTTATCGGTAAGGTTAAGAGGTATCAGCTCTGTAAATTCATCATCAGAGCCATTATACATTATTGATGGCGTAATTGTAAATAATTCTACCACAAGAGTAACCAATACATCGGCCAATTACGATGGTGGGAATTTTGTTGGAAGCATTGGCCAAAACAGAATGGTTGATATTAACCCGGCTGATATTGACAGGATTGAAGTTTTAAATGGTGCTGCAGCTGCTGCCATTTATGGTTCGAGAGCAAACTCTGGTGTAATTCAAATTTTTACCAAAAGAGGTGCAAGTGGAAAAGCTCAGGTTAGTTTTAACACGAGTTTAACCATTAGCGAGTTACGCAAACAAGTTGAGGTAAATCAATCTCCGGTAAAATTTGGTGGTTCTGTTAACAGTCAAACTCAAGATGTTTTAACGCCGGCCCTAACCAATACTACACCGGTTACAAGGTATAACTATCAGGATTATATTTTTAGAACAGGTTATGGAACAGACAATACAGTTTCTGTAAGCGGTGGAACGGATAATACCAAATTCTATACATCTGCCAGTTATTTTACCAATCAAGGTATTATTAAAAACACAGATTTTTCGAGGTATAATTTAAGGGCAAATGTAGATCAAAAAATTACGGAGTGGGCTTCATTAAGTGCTGGTTTAAACTACATCAGAAGCGCTGCAAATGAAAAACCAGATGGAAACTCCTTCTTCTCTCCAATGAATTCGGTAACGATTATTGGCAATTTTCATGATATTTTTGCAAGAGATGCAAACGGCAATTTATTAGCTGTAGGCGAACGCGGACGTGTAAATCCAGTTTCTGTAATAGAAGATATTAAACAACGTCAGGAAACAAATCGTGTTATTGCAAGCGCCAATTTAAAATTATATCCGGTTAAAAACCTAACCTTAAACTTTTTATTAGGTGTAGATAATTCTGGTGCAAACGGAACAACTTATATTCCACCATTTGCTTACAACGTAAATCCAGATTTCTTTGGTGGTGGCGCTAGCTTAGATGGTACACTAAATGGCTACGCCAGTACTGCAAGCAACAATGCATTTCAGTTCAACAACGAAATTAATGCAACTTATCAGGGAAAAATTTCTGATAAAATTTCTTCGACCACACAATTAGGTTATTCATTTCAGTATGAGCAAACCCGTTATCAATTGGTTAACGGACGCGGTTTAGCGCCACTTATAGAAACGGTAAACGCTGCAGCAACACAACTGCCAAGTGTTGATGGCAGAACACAATTATCTGTTACGGGTGGTTACTTGCAGCAAACATTTAAGTATAAAGACCATTTCTTTTTAACAGGCGCAGTAAGAGTCGATCAATCAACCGTATTTGGTGCTGATAATCGTACACAAACCTATTTCAAAGGCAATGCAAGTTATGTTTTATCATCTGCAGATTATTGGAAAAACTTAGGTGTATCTTCCTGGTGGGATACTTTTAAAATCCGGGCTGCTTATGGAGAATCGGGTAACTTAACCGGAATTGGCGCTTACGATAGAATCAACGCCTATTCAACTCAATCGTTTTTAGGCAGGGCTTCCCTATTCTCGAGCGCTCAACTGGCAAACGAAAATGTTAAACCTGAGCGTCAGCGTGAGTTAGAATTAGGTACTGATATGTCTTTCTTTAAAAACAGATTAGGCTTACAATTTAACTGGTATAACAAAAAAGTTAGCGATTTATTAATTGCAAGTGTTACCGCACCATCTACCGGATTTTCTAGTTTCTTAGATAATATTGGTTCGCTTCAAAACAGAGGTATTGAGCTTGTGTTAAACGGTACACCATTAAAATCAAACGATTTTACCTGGAATACAACACTTGTATTCAACAGAAATAGAAATAAAGCGCTTGATGTTGGTGGTTTAAGATTATTCAGTACAAACCCTGGCGCTCCGGTTGCCATCATTAATGGCGAAGCAATTGGTGTATTTTATGGAACATTCTTCGCTCGCAAAGCAGATGGAAGTTTACTAACCAATGCGGCAGGTATTCCACAGTTAGAGCGTGGTATTCAAAACTCAGCAACAAGTTTCACACCTCAAAGAGATGCAAATGGATTGCCAACAGGAACTACATTACGTAAAGTTTTGGGCGACCCGAATCCAGATTACACAGCATCATTTGTGAATGATTTTACTTATAAAAAATTGAATTTACACATACAGTTAGATGCTGTGCAGGGTGGAGATGTTTGGAATGCAGATTGGAGAACCCGCCAAGGTGTGGGTAATGGTAAAGTAGCCGAAGCAGAGCAACTGGGCCAGTTACCACGTGGTTATGTAGCGGGCGTTTATGCTACCGAAGAATGGAGAATTGATGATGGTTCTTTTGTTAAGTTAAGAGAAGTTTCATTGAGCTATAACATCGGAAAAATAAAATACCTGAGAGATTTAACAGTTACCTTAAGCGGCAGAAATCTTGTTTCGTGGGATAATTACAAAGGCTACGATCCAGAATTAAACTCCGGCGGACAATCGACTATTTTAAGAAATATCGATTTTGGTTCGGTGCCAATCCCAAGAACCTTCAGTTTAGGTTTACAAGTTAAATTTTAATCTTCAGCAGAAAAATTTATGAAAAATTTACGAAATAATACCTCAAAATATATAAGCTGTATTGCACTTTCGGCGGTTTTGTTTTCATCTTCTTGTACAAAAGAATATCAAGATCCATCTAGAGCAAAAACGGATGTCGCACTAACAACACAACAAGGTTTAACAGCTGTTGCAATTGGTTTGCAACGTGTTTACACTCTAAACAGAACAGGTGTAATGTTTAATTCAATCGCAGCTAACGGTTTTGTAACCAATGAACTCGCTTTGTTAAATGCCGGTAACATTCCGGAGTTGCAATTAAGCACTGGTGGCAACGCAGTAGATGGTACAAATACCATATTATTCAACCTCTGGACAAGCGCAAACAAAATTATATATGATGCCGATTTAGTGATTACAAATGCCGGTAATTTAGGCGATAAAGGTTATGCCGCCGGATTAATCGGATATGCCAGCGTATTTAAAGCATTAGCCATTGGAAACATGTCGCAATATTGGGAACGCATTCCAGATGGAACCGGAAAAAATGTTGCATTTATAACCCGTGCTGCGGGCTTTGCAAAAGCTATTTCAGTTTTGGATAACGCTTTAACCGTTATTGCAGCAAACCCAATTTCTACAGGTTTTACAAGCAATGTACCTGCCGATGTTAGCATTGTAAACACATTGCATGCTTTAAAAGCACGTTATGCTTTGTTTTCTGGAAACTATCCTTTGGCATTAACAGAAGCAAACTTAGTTACTTTAACAACAGCTTCTTCTTTTAGGTTCGACGCAACTTCTCCAAATATTCTATTTTCCATCATTGCGTCAAATAACGTATTCCAACCTTTAAATGCAAATTTAGGTTTAACAGGAACTTATGTGCCAGATGCAGCAGATAGAAGATTAGTTTTCTATACTAAAATGGAAGGAACGCCCACAGCAACTTTAAGAATGAATGGTTTTGCGGCTACAACAGCCACGCCTTTCCCTATTTATTTACCTGGAGAAATGACTTTGATTAAGGCTGAAGTTTATGCAAGAACACCAGATTTACCTAATGCCTTAACTGAATTGAATAAAGTAGTTACGAAAGTTTCTACAGCTGATCCATTTGGTGTTGGTGCTGCTTTACCAGCCCTAACCGGAACTTATACACAACAGCAATTATTGGATTTGATATACAAACACCGCAGCATAGAACTGTATGCTTCTGGTTTAAAACTTGAAGATATGAGAAGATTTGGCTTGCCACTTACGGATAGAAAACGTAATTTCTTCCCTTATCCTTTCCAAGAAAGAGATAACAATCCAAATACACCGGCCGATCCGGCTTTCTAAAAAACTAAAAACCTCAAGCCAAAACTTGAGGTTTTTTTATAACCTGATTTTCATAAATCACTATTTCACAAGGTGATGTTTAAATCTTGCTTGCTATTAGCCATATTTTCAGGTACTTTTGCTAAAATACATAAACATAAAAGATTGAATTTTAACGACTTTAACTTTAGCCCCGACTTACATGAAGGCCTTATGGCAATGGGGTATAAAAGCGCTACACCAATACAAGAACAAGCCATTCCTGTAATTTTAGATAATCACGACTTAATTGCCTGTGCCCAAACCGGTACCGGAAAAACTGCAAGTTACCTTTTACCGGTAATGGATAAAATTAGTCGTGCTGCCGATAGACACAACAATACTTTAATTTTAGCGCCAACCAGAGAGCTTGCCCAGCAAATTGATTTACAGGTAGAAGCACTTGCTTATTTCACAAATATTAGCTCTTTAGCGGTTTATGGTGGTGGCGATGGCATGGCTTACGAGCAACAAAAACGCTCCATGCGTGATGGTGTTGATATTATAATAGCAACGCCAGGTCGCTTAATGGCACATTTATCCTCAGGAGTTTTAAAACTACAGCATTTGCAACATTTAATATTAGATGAAGCTGATAGAATGCTGGATATGGGTTTTTACGATGACATTATGCGTATTGTAAGTTACCTGCCGCAAAAAAGACAAACCCTATTGTTTTCGGCTACCATGGCTCCAAAGATTAGAAAAATGGCCGGTAGCATTTTAAATAATCCGCAGCAAATTACCATATCAATTGCCAAACCTGCCGAAGGTATTACACAACAAGCTTACAACATTCACGACCAGCAAAAGCAGGCTTTATTAACTGATATTTTTAAGGATGATACCTATAAAAGCGCCATTATTTTTGCCTCTACAAAAGATAAGGTTAAGGCTTTATACAAAACTTTTAAAGGTTTAAAAATCCAGGCTGAAGCTTTTCACTCTGATTTAGATCAAAAAGAGCGTGAAGACATTTTGCTTGCCTTTAAAAACAAAAGACTTCCAATTATCATAGGTACTGATGTTTTATCTCGTGGTATTGATGTTGAAGGCGTAGATTTGGTTATCAATTATGATGTACCAGGCGACCCGGCAGATTATGTACACCGAATTGGAAGAACAGCAAGAGCGGCGACTAAAGGAACCGCCATTACTTTGGTTAACGGAAAAGATAAACGCAAGTTCGATAATATAGAAAAACTGATTGAAAAAGAAGTTCCACGGATGGTTTTGCCAGAGCACATCGCAAGCATGGAAATAACGCATGTGGAAGAAAAAAGACCACAACACCCTAGAAATAATGGCAAGAAAAAGGTTTGGCATAAAAAGAAACCAAAACCTAGTAACCCAACCACATAATATTAAAACGCCAATGAAATTTATTGGCGTTTTCTTTTTATCCATCAATTAGCATTAAATGGCAAACTTTATTCTAATCGGTTTATGTATCCTGGCAGGTATTCTTTTTAGGAAAAGTAAAACTTTGCCAAGAGATGCCCATAAAGGCATAAATGCATGGATAATTTATATCGCGCTTCCGGCGGTTTCATTTAAATATTTACCGCACATTACCTGGACTAAAGCATTACTTTTCCCCGCCCTTGCGCCAATATGCGTTTGGTTATTTGGTTGGTTATTCATCACTGTTTACAGTAAATTAAGTAAAAATAGTAGGGCAACTTCCGGTGGTTTAAAGTTGGTTAGTTCTTTAAGTAATACTTCGTTTATTGGTTTCCCTCTAATAATTGCTTATTTCAGCGAAAAGGAACTAGCCATTGCCATCATTTGCGACCAAATTACGTTTACACTACTTTCCACCATAGGCATTATTGTTGCCATCCGGTCTTCACAGCAGCAAGAACTGAGTGCAAAATTGGTATTCAAAAAAGTGCTCACTTTCCCTCCGCTTATTGGTTGCGTATTGGCGTTAATTTTACCTCGATATTTAGATTTATCTTCCTTTGATGTGCTATTTGATAAATTAGCTGGAACTGTTGGTCCGTTAGCTTTATTTTCAATTGGTTTGCAGCTAAAATTTGGTGGTTGGTTTAGCGAAATCAAACACATTAGCTTTGCTCTTTTTTACAAACTTATTTTAGCGCCACTTTCGGTTTTAGCAATTGCTTTGTTATTCGGCTTGAATGGCATGATTGCCAAAATCACCATTTTTGAAATGGCAATGCCAACATTGTTAACCGCCGGATTAGTTGCCGATCAATATAATTTAAACCCAAAGGTTTCAAATTTAGTTGTGGGAATTGGAATTTTGCTTTCCTTTCTTACTACAGGCTTGTGGTGGTTCATTTTAACGCACACAAACTTATTTTAATTCCTTTGTTGAAAAGGAACGGTAAATTCACTTGGCGGTCTGTAGTCCTGCTAACATTTCAAGTCCGCACTCGTGCCTCGCTTGCGTGCTTTCCATTTATATCAGGTTTATGAACAAAGGTTTGTGCATAAAAACCGAACTAGCCTTTACTTTTAAAATCTAACATCAAATGCACCATTCTTAATAATTATTGAATCCTGTAAATCTGTAGTATTATAAAGCACACCTGTTAACTTACCTCCTACAAATGGAATACTACCATCATTAGGTTTTTCATATTTTAAAATTGAAATTTTAAATGGTAGTTTATTATCGAAAGTAGTATATATTTTCGAATTAGGCATACCTAAATTGGTGACCAAATAAATATGAGTTGAAAAATCTTCTTGAAAGGCTCTATTGCTGGTTAATAAATATTCTTTTTCCTGAACATCAAATAATTGAAACTGAAGTTTGGAATCTATTGTAGTACCTAATATTGTTTTGGGCACCTGAACACTTACAGTATACATTTCTTTAGAAGTGCCGTTACCGTATCCAATTCTGGTCAAGCAGCCACGAAATAAATCTCTATTGGATGAAAGTGAACCTTTTATATCAAGAGGTTTACCTGCTAAATCTGCCATAAAATATTGAATGTATGGCTCTTTAACTTGATTTTCAGTGTTTTCCTTTTTACAAGAAATAAGGAGTACTGAGACTAGAAAAGCGAGAATAGATTTACGTATAATCATAGGAATCAAATATAGAGACATATGGCATTACCACAAAATACAAATCTCAGTTAGTTTCAAGTCATTTTTATGTTGCACGCTTGGGCAAAGCCCAGCATCGAGAGTTTCAACTCTACTACGCTAGAAATCGTGATAAGAAAACCAGCCTAAACGCTACTGTTTGTGTTTTATAGCCCCGACATTCGCGGAAATACTTTTGGTAGCATTTACCTTAAAAAAACGCAAAACTATAACCAAAAGATTGCCTGCCTTCGGTAGGCAGGCAGCATTGGCGGGAAGAATGTACCCGAAAAGCACCAAAATTGCGCTACAAATTAAAAGTATTGGTTTAACATTCCGGCAAGCTAATCGGGATATTAGTCGCCAAACCACCATCAGAAGTTTCCTTGTATTTTGCGTTCATATCCAAAGCGGTTTCCCACATGGTGTTTACAACGGCATCCAAACTTACTTTTGCTTTATCGGGATTGCTTTGCAAAGCCAACTGACTCGCCGTTATGGCCTTAATAGCGCCCATCGTATTGCGCTCGATGCAAGGAATCTGAACCAAACCGCCGATAGGATCGCAGGTTAAACCTAAATGATGCTCCATCGCAATTTCGGCAGCCATTAAAACCTGACGCTGAGAACCGCCCAAACACTCGGTTAAAGCGGCAGCAGCCATTGCCGATGATACACCAATTTCTGCCTGGCAACCACCCATAGCCGCGGAAATGGTTGCGCCTTTTTTGAAAATGCTGCCAATTTCTGAAGCACAGGCAATAAACTGGGTAATTTTTTCTTCAGAGTAGCCATGGCAAAAAACAATAAAATATTGCAAAACCGCAGGAATTACACCCGCAGCGCCATTAGTTGGTGCGGTAACCACGCGACCGAAAGATGCATTTTCTTCGTTAACCGCTAACGCAAAGCAGCTAACCCAATCTAAAATATAGTTAAATCCGTTTCCGCCTTTTCTGATGGCATCTACCCAGGTATCGTAATTTGTATATTCTGCTTTGTTAATTAATCTCTTATTTAATGGAAAAGCTCTACGGGCAACATCTAAACCGCCAGGTAAAAACCCAGTGGTGTGGCAACCACGATAAATGCAATCCCTCATTACCTGGAAGTGTTGTAAAATACCGGCTTTAGTCGTGGCTTCTGGTCGCCAAGCCAGCTCGTTTTCCATTACAATTTCACTAACTTTTAATCCTGTTGATAAACACCAATGCAGTAAATCTTTTGCTTTCTCTACCGGAAAAGGCAAATCTACCTGAGGTTTTTGGCTATTATCTTCGCCTTCCTTTACTACAAAACCGCCACCAATTGAATAATAGGTTTCGGAAAAAGCTTTACCATTTTTTAAAAGTGCCTGAAATGTTACCGCATTGGGGTGGAAAGGCAAACTTTCTGCAAATAGAAAAAGAAGATCGTTTTCGAAATTAAAATCAATTACGATATCTCCTGCTAAATTCAGTTTCTTATCCCTTTTAATGCTTTCAAACGTTGGCGTAACCGCATCAACATCAAAAGTTACCGGATCTGCACCGGTTAAACCTAATACAATGGCAACATCAGTTCCATGCCCAACACCTGTTTTTGCAAGCGAGCCATAGAGCAATATTTTTATGGTTTCAACATTATTGAGCAGGTTATTTTCTTTTAACGAAGCCGTAAATTGTTGAGCCGCCCGCCACGGACCAAGCGTATGTGAGCTTGATGGACCGATGCCGATTTTAAAAATATCAAAAACTGAAATTTGTTCTTTTATCATGAATTGGGTTAGTTACAGATTATCAATTTAGGGATGAATCTGTTAGTACAAAGCTATGATTGTTTTTAAGATTTTAGAGAAATTAATTTTGGCAAATAATCTAAATAATTTATATTGATTGACATTTTAAAAACTCTAAATGGCTTTTAAAACGCCATGGCATGATAAATGGTCGGAAACAATGGTAGTTGACGAAAAGAAAGTTGCTCTACAAACTCAGAAGACAGATTTTTTTTCGAATTTTAAAAATCAAACTCTATAATTTCTTTGTCGGTTAACATTTGCTCTACAAATTTCTGGTGATTTTTAGGCGTTCCGGTTGCAGTCCAGTTGCCAGTAATTATATTATTGATAAGTTGATGTTTTCCGCGTTGCGGTTTTAATTTGTTCTCTTTAAATACTTTTTCATAACTCTCAAAATCGCCGTAAGCCTGTTGCTTTTTTACAATCCTATAAAAGCGTTTGGTAAAGCGTCTATCGCCAATTTCTTCTAAAAAAGGAAATACAATTAAGGCGAATAAAACCACTCCTGTTACGCCAATGGCTTGTTCATAAAATCCTGAACCTATGGCCATTCCTATTGCAGCCACAATCCAGATTATGCAAGCAGTTGTTAAGCCCTTAACCCTATTCTCTTCTTTAAAAATTACACCAGCGCCTAAAAAACCAATTCCGGTAACAATATTTGATGCAATACGATCATGACTGCTTAATCCAATTTTTATAGAGAGAATGGTAAATAGCGTAGAACCCAGCCCAATCATCATCATGGTTTTCAAACCAGCAGATTTGCTTCTATACTCTCTTTCGGCGCCTATTAAGCCACACAATAAGGTTGCCAGCAAGAATTTATTGACTTCACTTTGCGTAATAAAATGCTGGTTTTCGATTAGTTCATTCATCGCTTTGCCTAAATGTTAGGGCAAATTAATAAAAATCATAACATCTTAATCCATTTGCACGGCCATAATTAGAACTATTAGACCAATATTTTTCGTAACCTACACCAATTTCTGATGTTCCACCTGTGTTGGTGTAATTTAGCTTTGATGTTGTTGCATCATGGCTTAAGCCAATCCGAAATTTTTCACCATTGGTTCTTCTATTAAAAATATCGAATATTACGGAAAACACAATCGCATCATTGCCATTGGTTCCGCCATCATTTCTATACCAAACTCCAGCGTTTACGCCAGCATATTTAAACTGCGTACCTAAACTAAACGACATCACATTTTGCTGGCGATAAGCAACTATGGAAGGAATTAAGTATGCGCCATCGCGGTCGTACCTATCCGGGATAATTGCCAATTTGTAGCTCATATTAGCAGAATATCGCATCGGCAACCTGGCTTGGTAGCCTGCAAGTGATTCATCTGGCCGATTTAAATGGTGAACGCCCAAACCAAGCATAAAATTTTTATAAACGATGTTTCCGCCAGCGGCGGCATCAAAATAAAAACGGCTATCTACATTTGGCCTTTCAGCACCAGAAATTCCGCCTGGAATAATTCCGGCATTGATGTCGATCTGATCGCCAAAAACCAATTTATCCCAATTTAGCTTTTGGTTGGTTATACCACCTTGCAAACCGAAGGAAAGTGTGAAATCCTCGCCGCCAATAATGTAAGAGTAACTTAAGGCAATATTGTTTTTTTGCAGATAAGCAGTTCCTTCGCTACTTCGGTTAAAAATTATTCCAACGCCACTATTTAGTTTCTGAAGGTTTAAATCGGCCGATGCGCTCATGTAAGAAAAATCGCCAGAAAGACCCGTCCACTGATTGCGGTATAATGCGTTGAAACGAACATCGCCCTCAAACTGCCCGGTTAACGCGGGATTTAAGTAAATAGGAGAATTATAAAACTGGCTGTAAATGTGGTCTTGCCCTCTACTAAAAAAAGGTAGGCCGATAAACAATATAACTACGTTAATCCAACTGCGCTTCATCATCTTATTAAATATATTGTTCCGGTTTTTCTTGGTGCCGAGTTGTCGTAAGTCATTCCTTTCCAATCGCTACCATTAATAAATTTTACTTCAATTTTCCAAAAATATACACCCTGTGGTTGCTCCTGACCGTTAAAAGTTCCATCCCATCCTTCTGATGGTGCCCCATCATCAAGTTTTGTGGTTTCCCACAAGGCTTGTCCCCATTTATTAAAAACGGTCATTTTCCAGGTATCAATTCCTCTTCCTTTTGCTTTAAAAGTTCTTAATTCATTTTTAGCACTGGCAGGCATAAAAGAGTTTGGCACTTGCAGAGTTCCCGGAACACCAATTACCCTAACCATTTGCATTGAGGTAGCCGAACATCCTTCTTTATTGATAATTTTAAGCGTAACGATGTATTCACCTACATTGCTATACGTATGTGTTGGGTTTTGAAGGGTAGATTTCGAACCATCACCAAAAGTCCATTCCCAACTTCCGGCACCATTAATACTTGCATCTCTGAAATTGAAAGTATAGTTAGGGATAGAAAGCTCATTACCCGGCAACACCGTAAAATTTGATTGTGGAGGATTAACCAACTGGATATAATTAGTTAAAACGGAGGTGTTTTTACAGCCTAAGGTATTTGTAGCAGTTAGGCTAACGGTGTAATTGATGCCGTTACCTCTGTAAGTGTGTTCAGGTTCGATTTGGGTAGATGTTGTGCCATCACCAAAATCCCACAGAAAACTTATGCCATTTACGCTGTTGTTTTTAAATTTCACCAGCGTTCCATCACAGCCCACGGTTTTATCTGATGTAAAGCTTACGGTAGGCTGTTCAAGCACAACAATTGTTTCGTTGGTATAATTTATAGAACAATCGTTTGAAGTGTATAAGGTAACCAGATAAGTGCCGGGTTTGGTAAAAGTATGGGCAACCATTTCGGGCGATGAACTTGTTAGCGCAGAACTGCCATCGCCAAAGTTGTAATAAAATGTACTTGCACCTTTGGTATTGTTATAAAAATCTACTGTATGCGGTGCACAACCTTTTAACTGAGTAGCATTAACCACCAATTCGGGTGTTATGTTGTTTGGTGAAACTCTTATTGTATATTGAGATACACTAGCGCCGCAATCATTTACGGCAGTCATTTTTACAACGTAATCTGTAACTGCGATTGTTGTGTAGGTATGTGTAACTTTATTTTTATCTGAAACCGTTAACAAAGGGCTTCCATCACCAAAATCGTATGTAAAACTGGTATAATTTCCGGGCGATGTATTGCTAAATGAAGTTGTAAAAGGCGAGCAGCCCGAAGTTTTATCTGGTGAAAAAACAGAAACAGCTGCCGCTTTTACTAACACCGTTGATGTTTTGGTAATTTCTCCGCAAGGCGTTGTTGCTTTTAAGGTTACCGTATAAGTGATGTCATTTCCATCCGGGTCTGAACGATAATCAATTCTTGGAGGATTGGCCAGATTTGAGGTGGTACCATTACCAAAATCCCAAAAGAATGTAGAACCAGTTAAATCTGATGATGTGTTTACAAAGTTTACACTAAACGGTCCGCATGCAGCCGTTTTATCTTGAGTGTAAGAAACCGTTATGTTATCTCTTGTTGTAAAGGATTGCGAAATTTCATCTCCTAAACAACCAGTTGGGCTTATTACAACCAGTTTAATATCTATCTTTTCATTGCTGTTGGTGATGGTATAACCTGGAAAAACTGCTCCAGTTCCAATTTGCACATCGTTTGCAAACCAGGTGTATGTTGCATTCCTTCCGGGATAAAGGCCGGCTTGAATAATTGCAGGGGTTAAAGCAAATGGCGCACAACCAATTGCAGTAGTGTAAATAATCTCAGCCTTTGCGTTCTGATTAACCGTTATCGCTACAATATTGCTAATATTTGCTGAGCCACCTGAACAAGCACCGCTGGTAACTAATCTTCTGTAGCGGATGCTCACTGTTGGCTGAGGCGGCGTATAATCCTTGGCTGTCGCACCGGCAACGTCTGTCCAGGTTGTTCCGTTAAAACTCGATTGCCATTGATAATTGAAAGTTCCATCAGCGCCTGATGGTAAGGTACCTGTTAAAGCATTTACTGGAGTTCCAGTGCAAATCGTTTGGTCAGCAGAAATGGTGTTATTTGTGATGGCTGGTAAAACATCCAGTTCTATTAAATTACTTTCTGAGGAACAAGAACCGCTTGTAATCACTCTTCTGAATTGTATTTTAGAACTTACTGAAATTGTCAAATCTTTTGTGTTTTTTCCAGGCAAATTAGCCCAGGTTATTCCATCGGCACTGCTTTGCCATTGATAAGTATAAGTTCCGGTTCCACCGATAGGCGTTGAACCAACTACTGTAATGCTTTGCCCTGAACAAACTGTTGTTGAGCTTAAACTTATTGTATTTACAATGGCTGTAGGGTAGCTAATCACTACATCATCGTAACTTCCTGGGCATAGTCCTCCGGAAAGCGTCCATCTAAATCCATAATTATTTCCTGGTGATAAGTCTGCGACTGTAGTATTATATTGAGTTGGGTTGGAAATAGTTACTGTCGGTCCTGCAGTTTGTGTCCATAAACCAGCCTCGTTATTTCCTGCCAATATTGCTGTAGAACCTACACATATATTTTGGTCAAGCCCTGCGTCCGCACCTTGAACAATTACGGTTTGAGGGGCAGACACAACAGCGCCACAAGCGCCGCTTGAGACACTTAAGGTGATTGTATAAATTCCGGCAGTATTGAAATTAAAAATAGGATCTTTACTAGCTGCTGTTGTACCACCAGAAAAAGTAATCGCAGGCGTAACGGTCCATAAATACGTTGGTACTGCGTTACAAGTATTATCAATTTCAGATGTATTCACAGGTGTAAGAATGCTAGGTGCACAAACTGTAGTACTAGGTAAAGTAAATAAGGGTTTAGGCGGATCTTGAATACAGATTTCCTGCTCCACAGGATCTGCGTCACATGCTCCAGAACTTACAGAAATTAATCTAACTTTATGTATTCCACGAGTAAGAAACTTGTGAACAAAATTATAAGATCGTGATTTATTTGCCTGAACAAGTACTCCATCAACATACCAGTTATAAAGTACATTATTTGGCTCGCAACCAGCAGAGGTGGTGTTCGGATTTTCTCCTAATTGAGATGTATTCTCAAAAGTTATCTCAGTATTTGTACATGCCGGACTTACAAAACTAAATGAATTGATAGGCTTAATTACAACCTTTGCATAAGCACTTAATGGGTCGCCAAGGTTTCCACAGAAATCATTAGCTACCCTAATGGATACAGTAAATGCATTGTAAATCGGCCCCGAAGCTGTATTCGATACCCGACCACAAGAAGAAGTAGTATAATCATGTCCAACCTTACCGCCAGCCTTAAAAATATCACAATAAGTATAAGTGGTTGAGGTACCATCGCCCCAATTAATAACATATTTATCACCCGGAAAATTATTTAAGATTCCACTTGCAGTTAAATCAACATTAAATTGATAGGAAGCCAGCGGTAAACAAACCGGATTATTATTTATTGTAGCAAATGCAGTTGTAGCTTGGTTATTGATGATAAAATAAGCTTTGGTTCCAACAGTTCCATCGGGCATGGTGGCCTTTGCAAAAATAGTGTAGTGAGCCAGTTGTGCGGTAAATGTTTGAGGTGTATTCAAACTTACGGACGTTGTAACTCCAGTTATTTCATTTTTAATACTTGCATTAACAGTAGCATTTGCAGATGAATTACTTGAAAGGGCAAGTTCGTAATTTGCTCTGGTAATACAAGGACCAAAAGCCTCTTGCCCGGCAGGTGTATTTAGTGTTGTAGATAAAACTTCAGCCCTAACGGGTGTGCCAGCTTTTACTTCAAACGCAGCAGACTCTGCACTAACATCGGCTGGTGCAGTTGATTTAACTCTAACCTTATAACCAGTTCCAACAGGTGTATTTGCAGGAATTATTCCATTTACATAAGTACTATAAAATCCGGTGTATGTTCCAATTCTTCGTTCAGAAGCGAAACTACCATTCGAATCAGAAAGATAAAGCTCAAAAACGTTCGTTGTTGAGATGCATGATGCATTGCCGATGGTAAACGGAACAGCAATAGTACTCCCGGGGGTATATGGGCCAGCGTCCACACCGCTCACAGTTAATTGTGCAGATGCATTTAAAGCAACAAATAACAATGTCGAGAAAACAAATACAGCAACTGTAATTTGTTTACACCAAATTTTCATAAATCTTTAATAATAGGGGATTATTAAAGAAATTCCTTCACAAAAAAGCACGACAAATTGATAGCGCCGCTAAGACTTATGTTAAATCAGTTTGTTTGGTAAAATTTTGTTCGATAGGGATAATCTTCAATAGTTTTTACAGTTCAAATCTATCTAATCCGTATCGATCTATCTAAAATTTTACACGAAAGCCAAGTAATTAGCTATCAAAACCCTTCCAAATGCATTTCAAGAGATTTTTAAATAAAAAAATCCCTCAAAACTAAAGTTCTGAGGGATTTCTATAATGTAAAAGTTTAAAGTTTTTTGCAATACTTGCAACCTTCAACTTTTCTCTTTCAATTTTTGTTACATCATGCCGCCCATGCCGCCGCCACCCATTGGAGGATGAGCTGCTGCACCACCTTCTTCAGGCTCGTCTGCCAAAACAACTTCTGTTGTTAATAACATAGCTGCAATAGATGCCGCATTTTCTAAAGCTACACGAGAAACTTTAGTTGGGTCGATAACACCAGCACCAATTAAGTTTTCGTAAACATCAGTACGAGCATTGTAACCAAAATCTGCAGTACCTTCTTTTACTTTTTGTACTACAATAGAACCTTCAATACCTGCGTTTTCGCAAATTTGACGTAATGGCTCTTCAATTGCACGACGAATAATTTGAATACCAGTATTCTCATCTTCGTTGCTGCCTTTTAAATCAGCTAAAGATGCTACCGCACGGATGAAGGCAACACCACCACCTGCAACAATACCTTCTTCTACAGCTGCACGAGTTGCGTGTAAAGCATCATCAACACGGTCTTTTTTCTCTTTCATTTCAACTTCACTAGCTGCACCTACATAAAGAACAGCAACACCGCCAGCTAATTTAGCTAAGCGCTCTTGTAATTTTTCTTTATCGTAATCAGATGTAGTTGTTTCGATTTGAGCTTTAATTTGGCTAACACGAGATTTAATATCTTCTGAGTTACCGGCACCATTAATTACAGTGGTATTGTCTTTATCAACAACAACTTTTTCAGCAGAACCTAAGTAAGTTAAATCAGCATTTTCTAATTTATAACCTCTTTCTTCCGATACAACGATACCACCAGTTAAGATAGCGATGTCTTCTAACATTGCTTTTCTTCTATCACCAAAACCTGGAGCTTTAACCGCAACAACTTTTAACGAACCACGGATTTTGTTAACTACTAAAGTAGCTAAAGCTTCGCCATCTAAATCTTCAGAAATAATAACTAAAGGCTTACCAGTTTGAACAGTTTTTTCTAAAACCGGCAACAATTCTTTCATGTTGCTGATTTTTTTGTCGTAGATTAAAATGTAAGGATTATCTAATTCAGCTTCCATTTTATCTGCATTGGTAACAAAGTACGGAGATAAATAACCTCTGTCGAATTGCATACCTTCAACTGTTTTAACCTCAGTTTCAGTACCTTTTGCTTCTTCAACAGTTATTACACCATCTTTACCAACTTTACTCATTGCCTCAGCAATTAACGAACCGATAACCTCATCGTTATTTGCGGAGATAGATGCAACTTGTTTAATTTTGTTATTGTCTTCACCAACTGTTTGAGATTGCTCTCTTAAGTTAGCCACAACAGCAGCAACAGCTTTATCGATACCGCGTTTTAAATCCATTGGATTTGCACCCGCAGCAACGTTTTTAATACCTGTTGTAATAATTGCCTGAGCCAAAACTGTTGCAGTTGTAGTTCCATCACCAGCAATATCGGCTGTTTTTGAAGCTACTTCTTTAACCATTTGTGCACCCATGTTTTCAACCGCATCTTTCAATTCGATTTCTTTAGCAACCGTAACACCATCTTTAGTGATAGCCGGAGAACCGAATTTTTTATCGATAATAACATTACGGCCTTTCGGACCTAAAGTTACTTTTACTGCATTAGCTAAGATATCAACACCACGTTTCAGGGCGTCGCGTGCTTCCACGTTATATTTTACTTGTTTTGACATTTTGATTTAAGATTTTAGAATTATGATTTACGATCATTTTAATCGCGTCATCTTTCAACTTTTAACTTTCTAATTTTAACTTATAATTATCCTACAACAGCGTAGATATCAGTTTCACGCATAATTAGGTAATCTTTACCTTCGTAAGGGAATTCGGTACCACCGTATTTACCATAAATTACAACATCGCCAACTTTTACACTAGCTTTTTTACCTTCAGAATCTTCTTCAGAAACAGAAACTACAGTTCCTTTAGATGGTTTTTCTTTTGCAGTATCAGGGATATACAAACCCGATGCAGTTTTTTCTTCTGCCGCAGCTGGTTCAACAATAACTCTGTTCGAACTGCCAGCAATTGGTTTTAGGTTTAACGCCATAACTTTTATTAATTTTTTATTTTGATTTAAGTTTTTTAACTAAGCATACAATTAACACTTATTATGCCAAGCAGCATCTAGGGACAAATTTGCCAATTTTTCAAACCAATACAGAGTGTTGCGTGTCAGCTTGGCAGAGCTTATGAAAAAAATTCGCAGTTAATTATGATTTGGGAAAGAACATCGGTTGCATTTTGGTTCGGGTTGGCTCAGCTTTTCGCTGCAATTGGATTTAGGTAAACGTTATTTGGCTGAAGCCGTATTGCCACATAAAAACAGGCAGCTAAAGCAGCCTGCAGTGAATTGCATATGCTTTATAAAAATTTATCAGGGGAATTTGTGTTCATAGCCTTTAGTTATAACCAACTTATCTTTAGAAGAATATAATTGTATTTTAACGAAAAAAGCTTTCCCTTTTGAGGAAAGCTTTTTAAAATACTTTGTTTGCTTAAACTATTTCTTAGTTGTATCTGCCGGAGCAGGAGCAACCGGAGTTGCACTTTTAGTTGCGCCACCACCAATTGGAGAAGGTGTAGGCATTTTGTTTAAACGTTCCTGTAATTCTGTGTTGCCAGTTGCTGCTGAGCCGCCTGATTTCCCTATAGTAGTAATACCTAATGTTAAAACAACAATAACGGCTAACAAAATCCACGATCCTTTTTCTAAAACATCGCCTGTACGTTGCACACCAAACATATTGCTGGTACCTCCACCTGTTGCTAAACCACCACCTTTAGGGTTTTGTACTAAAACAAATAAGCCTAAAGCTACACACGCAACGATTAATAAAATGATTAAAAGGGTTATCATGATAAAATATATTTTATAATTTCTTTTCTATAGATTGGATAAGGTCGGCAAAGTAACCACTTTTTTCTGGATATTTCAAACTTAATTTTTTATAAGTATCTATGGCCTTGTGGTAAAGCATTTGTTCTATGTAAATCTTTGCCAGTGTTTCCGAAACTAAGTCGTAATGGTCTTCAGCGCTTTTTTTCGCCTTATTTTCATTATCTATCTGTTCTGGTTTTGGCGCTTTTATGGTTGGGTCTTCCTTCAAAAACCGCTCTATAATTTCAGCACCTTTAACATCTTTTACTTCTGCAGAAGGATATTCAGCCAAATGATCAGCAACTTCAAAAGGTGTTTGAATGTGAAAAATATGCTCAACATATTGCTGCTGAAAGGCAGCTTGTTGTTGAGGTTTAACTTCTGGTTGCTTTACAACAGCAGCACTAGGCTGTGCATAAGGTTGAAATATCTGCTCATGCTCTTTTCTGGTTTTAGCAAGCCACCATAAGAAAGTGTACGGCATTTTATCATCATCATATTTTGATAAATAGCTATTTTCAGGCTCATCGGGAATTACAGTTTCAATATCCGGAGCTATAGCAACCACATCGGTACTTAACTTTTTCTCAAAGGCAAAGAAATCAGAAGAAACTACACTTTCAATATAATCTTCATCCTTAATTTCTGTTTGAAATTCTTCTTCGGCAATTTGCGTAGCAACACTAGCTTCAGTAATTGGTTTTGCAATCGTCTGCACCTCGCCAATTTCTTCAAAAACCTCAGGCTCCTCTTCTAATTCAATATATTCAGCTTCAAAAGTTTCTATCTCAGGTAAAACTTTTGCCGCAGTTGTTTCTGCATCTTCAATTTTCTGCTGCTGCTCAATTTCTTCAACAACAATTTCATCCTCTACTTCGGCTTCCTGCAAAATATTGTACAAAACATTGCCATTACTATACAAAGCAGCCTTCGGAACAAACTCAGCATCAGCTTTTGCTAAAAGTAAATGAATAGGCTGTGCATAAGGGTATTGTGCCAACATATCCAACAATGCCGACGCGTGTGTCTTCCTTACTTTTCCGGGTTGAGCCAATAAATCTGTAAGAAGCTGTTTGTTATTCATTGTTGAGGTTTGCTACTAAGTTAAAAATTGAAGTCGATTTTTAAAATTTTTAGCTACCACTGCGCAAAGGCACGGTTAAAAATATCTTCGGTTAATTGTTTATTTATGTTCTCTATAGCCTGTGGCTGTACGGCTTGCAAAGACCCACCCAAAGGGAAGTCAAAAAAACGGGTAAAACTTTCTTCAAAACTCTCCTTTTCGTGGCCTTCAATATTGTTTTTGTACTTAACAGAAATGGTAATGGTTAAGCGGTTGTTTGAAGCCGTTGGTGTTCTGCTAGAGGTTAAAGCCACCGGTTTAATATCATAACCTGTAATTTTACCTTCAAATATTGCATCGCCATCATTCGGCGTAATGCTCAGTTTAGTTTGCGTTCTTATCCGAGATTTTAATGCCTCTGTAAAATTCTGGCTCAAAGTAGGTACAACCAGCGGTGCCGTATTTTCAAAAAAACGAACCGTAACTGTTTTTAAACCTTCGGTTGATGCCCCGCTAAATGTATAGGCACATGAGCTTAGGATGGCGGTTAAAAAAAGTGCAAATATTTTAATTCTCATTTTGATAAATTCAGTTTGAACAAGGATGGATGATGGCTTTACAAATTTAGTTCTTTAATCTTTCTGTAAAGCGTTCGCTCTGATATTCCTAACTCCTGTGCCGCAAACTTTCTTTTTCCCTTATGCTTTTTTAATGCTTTCTTAATTAAATCCGATTCCTTATCTACCAACGATAAAGATTCTTCAATTTCTTCAGCATCATGTGCAAAATAATCAGAATTATTGTTGTTATTGATGTTGTTGTTTGGCGCCGGGTGCTGTATGGTAAAGGCGTGTTCTTGGCCGGCCGGTAACTCTACATCTCTATAAAGCTGATTAATATATTGAGGGTTATCAGCCAAAACAGTAGCCGTATTTCCGCCATGCTGGATAATCTCAGCAACCAGTTTTTTAAGCTCCACCATATCCTTCTTCATATCAAAAAGCACTTTATACAAAATATCTCTTTCTGTAAAATCTTCTTTTGATTGCGCATTTATCGCCATTGGCAAATTGCTGCCGGCTTCATTTGGAATATAGTTTAAAATTGCTTGTGCGGTAACGTTTCTATCTTTTTCTAATACGCAAATTTGCTCGGCAATATTTTTTAACTGGCGAACATTTCCCGGCCAGCTGTAATTGGTTAAAATCTGAACTGCCTCGGGCTCTAACTGCAAACCTGGCGAACGATATTTATCGCTGAAATCGGCAGCAAATTTTCTGAAAAGTAAATAAATATCTTCTTTACGTTCTTGTAAAGCAGGAATTCGTAACGGAACCGTGTTTAATCTGTAGTATAAGTCTTCACGAAATTTTCCGTTTTTAACACGATTATAAACATCAACATTTGTTGCTGCAATAATACGAACATCGGTTTTCTGCACTTTAGATGAACCCACGCGTAAATATTCGCCGCTTTCTAAAATTCTTAATAAACGAGCCTGAGTTCCAAGTGGTAATTCAGCAACCTCATCTAAAAATATTGTACCGCCGTTTGCTACCTCAAAATAACCTTTCCGGGCCTCGTGAGCTCCTGTAAAAGAGCCTTTTTCATGTCCGAATAGTTCTGAATCTATGGTCCCTTCCGGAATGGCCCCGCAATTAACGGCGATAAAAGCACCATGCTTGCGGGCACTCATTTGATGGATAATTTGCGAAAAAACCTCTTTACCACTACCACTTTCGCCGGTAATTAAAACCGACATATCCGTTGGCGCAACCTGACTGGCAATATCTATGGCACGATTAAGCAATGGCGAATTACCAATAATCCCGAATCGTTGTTTAATATTTTGTGTATCCATTCTTTAGTATCAAGTATTAACAAACCAACTCCGTCATTTCGAGGCACGAAGCAAATCTTACAAATTAGGTTAAAGCAACCGCATTAAGATTGCTTCGTGCCTCGCAATGACGAAAACACTAAACTATCTTTCCTATCAGCGTAGCTGAAGTACATCTTTCAATGTAAACATTTGCATACTGACCAGGTTTAACGCCTTCTATCGCTGGGAAAATTGCCATCGCTCCGCTATCGCCTCTTCCACAATAATCTTTATCTGATTTTTTTGATGTACCTTCAATTAAAACGCGAACCGTTTTACCAACCCATTCCTGCAAACGCATTAACGAATGTGCTTGTTGCTTTGCTAAAATCTCAGCTAAGCGGCGCTTTTTAACATCCTCCGGAATATCATCCTCCAGTTTACGAGCCGCCAAAGTTCCTGGTCGCTCAGAATAGGTGAAGTTATATGCAAAATCATACTGAACATAATCCATCATGCTTAACGTTTCCTGATGCTCTTCTTCCGTTTCGGTACAAAAACCGGCAATAATATCTGTAGAAATTGCACAACCAGGAATAATATTTCTAATCGCATCGATTCGATTGATGTACCATTCGCGGGTGTAAGTTCTGTTCATTAACTCCAAAACACGGGTATTACCAGATTGCACCGGTAAATGGATATAGTTGCAAATGTTATCGTATTTGGCGATGGTATGTAAAACCTCATCGGTAATATCTTTAGGGTGCGAAGTAGAAAAACGAACTCTTAAATCGGGACTAACCAATGCCGTTTGCTCCAAAAGCTGAGCAAAGTTTACCGTTTCAGCCCCATCTTCTGATGTCCATGTATATGAATCTACGTTTTGCCCTAGAAGTGTAACTTCACGGTATCCGGCTTCGAAAAGTGTTCTAGCTTCTTCAATAATCGAGTGTGCATCGCGGCTGCGTTCCCGCCCGCGGGTAAAAGGCACTACGCAAAACGAACACATATTGTTACAGCCACGGGTAATCGAAATAAAAGCAGTAATGCCATTACTGTTTAAACGTACCGGACTAATATCGGCATAAGTTTCCTCGCGGGATAATAAAACATTAACCGCTTTATGTCCGCTTTCGACTTGTTCTATAAGGTTAGGCAAATCGCGGTAAGCATCCGGACCTACCACAACATCAACTAAACGTTCTTCTTCTAAAAATTTAGATTTTAAACGTTCTGCCATACAACCTAAAACCCCTACAATTAACTTTGGATTACGGCGTTTTTCTACCCCAAATTGCGAAAGACGATTTCTTACCCTTGTTTCTGCGTTTTCACGAATTGAACAAGTATTAATGAAAATCACATCTGCCTGATGATAATCTCCAGTGGTTTCAAATCCAGTTTCTGAAAGAATGGAAGCTACAATTTCACTATCGGCGAAATTCATTGCACAACCATAACTTTCAATATATAATTTACGGGCATCGGCTTTAATTGGGGCTTCTAAAATTAAAGCTTCACCTTGCCTGGCCTCGTCGTGTGTTTTATCCTGTACTTGTAAATCAATCATTCCTTTAAAAACATTTTGGGATTGCAAAAATACACAAATAAAATTAAAAGTGACAAATTGACATATTTAGTTTAAATGTTTACAAAGTGATTATTTTATAGTGATTTCCGTTACAACCATAAACTTTGGCCTTGGTAAAAATTATTAAATTTGCCATTATGCTTAAATCGGAGATAAGAAAAATAGCCTCAAAAGAGCGGAAATTATTAAGTGATGAAGATTGTGAAAGGCAGAGCATGTTGTTGTTGCAACAATTTAAACTGCTTGATTTTAGCGCAATTAAAACCATTCACATTTTCCTGCCAATCATTGAAAAGAAAGAACCAAATACCTTTTTAATTACTGAATGGCTTGCAGAAAATCATCCAGAAATTAAAATTATTGTGCCCAAAGCAGATTTTGAAACTGCTTTAATGACCAATCATGAATATATGGGAATTAGTGATTTAGAAAAAAATCTTTACAATATTTTAGAACCTCAGAAAGGAAACATTTATAACGGAGAAGTTGATTTGGTTTTAATTCCGCTTTTAGCTTTTGATAAAATGGGTTATCGAGTTGGCTACGGTAAAGGATTTTACGACCGTTTTTTGCAAAATATAAATGCTCAAAAAATAGGCTTATCTTTGAGGCCTGCAATAGATAAAATTGATGACGTAAACGAATACGACATTAAATTAGATTACTGCATTACACCAACAGAAACCATCAAATTTATTTAACACATCATGCCACAGGAAATCGTAATTAAAACCGAAAAACAATACGAAGACAACATGATTGCTGTTTTTGAATTGCAGGAAAAAGAAGAGCTTAGCGCTGAAGATTTAAAGCAAATTGAATTGATGCTGAAAGCTGGAGAGAAATATGAGGCGGAGCATTTGTAATTGAATTATTAATGGACGTTATTCCCAATTTAATTGGAAATCCTAAAGAGGCTAGTCAATTGCTTTAAGATTCCCGCTTTCGCGAGAATGACGAGCAAACGAAAAACCTTCTTGATTTAGACGTGTGTGCCGTCATTTCGAATGAAGCAAAGCGTAACTGAGAAATCTTTGTAACTAATTTAAAAGATTTAGCTTGGCCGAGCACTTCGTGGTTCTCCACTTCGGTCGAAATGACGACTGAACTTACCTCCTATTAGGATTTTAGAGAATAAAATCCACATAAATCCTCGCAATCTGCAGAAACAATTTAAACCTGTGCTTTCACAAAATCACTTACTAAATAAGCAATCAGTTTAGATGTTAATTTGCTTACTCTTCCATCAAGCAATCTTGTAGCACCTTCGCTAATATGCAAATATGAAAACCTCGTCTTACTGGTCAGGATTATTTTCCGAATGTCATTTACCGAAAACCCAGATGGTGTTTCTGCGCTAGAAAGCACATTCTGAATGCAATCTAAATCTATTTCCAAGCCAAAACCATCAACTAACTGAGACAACATATCATTAAATTCATCGCCTTTTAAAATATCATCAAAAAAAATGGCGTTTAATTTTGGGTTGCTATCAATTTGAGATAAAATTGTCTCATTATTATAGTTTTGATGCAAACCAAACATGAAATAATTATTCAAATATTTTTCGATAATTGCGTAAGTAAATCCGTTTCCGCTATGTCTGCCTTCGGGTTCTCGTAAATCTGCATGAGCATCTATATTTAAAACATTAATGGGATTTTTTTTAGCTAAAGATGCTCCTTTAATTATTGGATATGCGTTATTATGCCCTCCACCAATTACAATAGGAATTTTTCCTGCTGCAACAATTTTTTGGATTACGGGAAAAATCAAATTATCGATTTCATTAACTTTTTTTCTTAATCCCCCAATGGTAGAATTTTCAGGTTCTTCAATTTCAAAATGACCAAGCACTAAAATTTCTTCGCCAGATAAAAACCGATTGCTTTGAATATTTAAAATAGCCATTAAAGCTGGTCGCCAGGTTGTAGAAGCGCCGGCAACACCTGCGTTTGCCCGAATACCAATATCTTCAGGTACGCCTAAAAGCACAAATTTTGAATTTGATGCTTCAAAATCATCTAAAGAAGAAATAGTTTGAACCTTTTCGCCTAGCTTGGTTTCTCCTTCGCGATAAATAATCAAGCTGTTTATATCGCTTTGCGAATATATTTTTAGATTATCCATTATAAATTTCGCCATTTAAAATGATGGTTTCTATTTGCGTTTCGCCGAAGCTATACGGCAAATAGGCTATTGAAGGCATCGACTTTGTAATAAATAAATTTGCTTTTTTACCGATTGCGATGCTGCCATAACCATTACTAATTTCCATAGCTGCTGCGCCGTTTAATGTAGCTGCATTAATGGCTTGCTCTGGTTGCATTTTAAGTTTTATACAGCCCAATGAAACTACAAAATTCATATTTCCCGATGGTGTTGAACCTGGGTTATAATCGCTGGCAAGCGCAACAGCAATATTTTCGGCAATTAAGTTTTTAGCATCTGCAAAAGGTATTCCTAAATAAAACGAGCATGAAGGTAAAAGTGTTGCAATTGTATTGCTGTTTTTTAATGCATGAATGGTTTGCTGATTTGTTTCTTCAAGATGATCGACAGAAATTGCATTATTCTGTATGCCGATTTCTACAGCCCCAGAAATTGAAAGTTGATTGGCATGTATTTTTGGTTTCAAACCATCTTTTGCACCAGCCTTTAAAATTTCATCGGTTTGTGAAACCGAAAAAAAACCTTTTTCACAAAAAACATCAATGTAATCGGCTAATTTTTCAGTTGCTATTTGGGGCAACATTTCGTTAATAATCAAATCGATGTAACCCTGCTGATTTTCTTTAAACTTAACAGGAAAAGCGTGTGCCGCCAAAAAGGTGGCTTTTACAGGAATTGGAAAATTAGCCTTTAACCTTTTAATTACCCGAAGCATTTTCAGTTCGCTTTCTACGGTTAATCCATAGCCACTTTTGATTTCAACAGCGCCGGTTCCTTGCAAAATCATTTGTTTTAAGCGGATTGATGCACTTTCAAAAAGTTCATCTTCGCTTGCTTGCTGAAGTTTATTTGCTGAATTTAAAATGCCGCCGCCAGCTGCAGCAATTTCTTCATAGGTTTTACCTTGAATTTTTAAGGAAAATTCTTCTTCCCGCGAAGCGGCGAAAACAATATGTGAATGGCTATCGCACCAGGACGGGAAAACGTATTTACCATTTACATTGATTGATGGAAGTTGTAAAATGGTAGATGGAATTTCACTCATCTTACCAAAATCTTTAATCAAATCATCTTCAATTAAAAGCCAAGCATTATCCAGAACAGGTAAATTGCTCAATTCACTGCCGCGAAGAACTAATTTATCTTTTGGATGTATGCCGACAAGGCCTTTAATGTTTGTTATAAGCATTTGGTTAGTTTTTATTATCAAGCAGTAAGACTCGGGTATCAAGATTATACTCAGATTCCATTATCCGTTTTCGGTATTTTATCATTCCATTTCCAATAAAACCGGACAATGGTCGGAGTGAATGGCATCTGGTAAAATTTTAACGTTTTTTAGCCGGTTTTCCATTGCTTTTGTAACCAAATGATAATCGATGCGCCAACCCAAATTTTTACCTCTAGAACCTGCCCGGTAGCTCCACCAAGTATAATGATGTGGGTCCTTATTGAAATGGCGGAAAGCATCTACAAAACCATTCTCTAAAAATAGCTGCATCCATTCGCGTTCCTCTGGCAAAAAACCCGATGAATTTGCGTTCGATTTAGGGTTATGAATATCAATAGAAGTATGGCAAATGTTATAATCTCCACTAACAATAAGATTTGGGATTTCTTTGCGAAGTTCGCCAATGTAAACATCAAAAAACTTCATAAAAGCATACTTTTTCAACTGCCTTTCGTCTCCACTCGAACCAGAAGGCATGTATAAACTCATCAAGGAAAAATCATCAAAATCTGCCCTTAAAATTCTGCCTTCCTTATCAATCCATTCTTCGCCACAACCGTATTCTACATGGTTAGGTTTTAACTTGCTTAAAATTGCAACGCCACTGTAACCCTTTTTTTCTGCCGGATACCAGTAATGATGGTACCCAAGTTGCTCCACCAAGGCAATAATTTCAGGTATTTGAGTGGGCATCGCTTTAATTTCCTGAAGGCAAACCATATCTGCATTCGTAGCCTGCAACCAACCGAAGAAGTTTTTAGTGCTTGCCGCCCTAATTCCATTTACATTGTAGGAGATAATTTTCATAGTTCCATTCTACGATTGAAATCGTAGTTTAAATCATTTTTCCAAAAGTCCATATAATTTTAAGAACCTATCATATTCATCTTGAAAATTTTTCTTCCTGTGGTGTTCTTTCTGATTTTTAATATATTGATGGACACGTTCTAAAACTGACTCACTTACCGAAAAAGCTGCATAACCTGTTTGCCATGAAAATTTGGTCTGAATCAAATTTTCTTCAGTCATAAAATGAGATGAACTTCCTTTTATCTGCTTAATAACTTCAGCGATTGACTTTTTAGGATTCAATAGAAATAGACAATGAATATGGTCTGGCATTCCATTTATTATCCTAACCACACATCCCATTTCAATGAATTGAGTATATATAAAATCATAAAGTCTTTTTTCTATCTGAGGTCTAATAAAATGTTCTCTTTCTTTTGTTGCCCAAATTGCATGAATCCAGATTTTGTTATATGAATGAGACATCGGCTTTAATTTAGATTTCTTAAATGCCACGATTGAAATCGTGGGCAATATGGCAATTAGAAACTAATATAGTTATAAAAGAACCCATTCTTCCAGTATTGAAATCTAAGGAAATATAGCGAAGAAATTATTAAAGAACCTTAAACATTGCCCGATTGAAATCGTGGGCAATATGGCAATTTCAAAAAATAAATAGAAAATGATTTATCGCTTAAATAATTCCATGATTGAAAATCAAGGTCAATACTCAAAAACCCACATGCCGAAGCGTAAAGGTGAGGCATAATCAACATCGCCCGCGATTTTCAATCGTGGGATTATAAAACTCTGCCAATCTAAAGCGTAGCCAACTGCTTCTCCAACTTTTTCGCTTCTCTTTTTCTTAAAATTGTTATATCCAGTTTAACATCCTTTTTTGGCCGATTATTTTTGTCTGTTTCAAGGGCAGCAATCTTATCAACCATCTCCAAACCAGAAATTATTTCGCCGTATACAGTGTAATTTCTATCTAAATGTGGTGTGCCACCAAGGGTTTTATAAACTTGACGCTGCCATTCAGGGATTTTAAATTTTAAGCGTTTTTCCTCCAAACTATTTAATTGTTCATCGGTAAAAACCTTGCCCTGTACCAAATAAAACTGACTTCCGCTTGATGCCTTTTCAGGGTTAGTATCTCTTGCGGCAGCTAAAACACCTTTTTTATGAAATAAACTATCTCTAAATTCTGCCGGGATGGTGTATTTTGGTCCACCCTCGCCTAGTAGTGAATCCGGCTTTGCATTTCTTGAATCCGGATCGCCTCCTTGAATCATAAAATCTTTTATCACCCTGTGAAATAAAGTGCCATTATAATAGCCTTGTTTTGTAAGTTTTAAAAAATTATCGCGATGCAAAGGTGTTTCATTGTACAATTTAACAATACATTCTCCATATTCAGTTTTGATACGGATATATTGATTTTTAGGTTTTGCAGCTAAAGCCGTGAAGACAGAAAATATGCAAACTATAAAGAGTAACTTCTTCATTTTAATTGTGTTTATGGCTAAATTAAGCTAAAAAATGAAATTCAATAAATAAAGAAGCTTATTATTCAAATTATTTTACCTTAACTTTGTATTAATGAAGTTAAAACAAAAAATAGCATTTTCTTTGGCCGTATTTTACGCGGTTAGTGTTATTGGTTTAGCTTTAAGTTTGCATTTCTGCGGTGGAAAATTAGCGAATGTACAATTGTTCAGCAACGAAGTTGCTTGTAAGCTTTGTAAAGATATTCCTGCGGAGAAAATTAAAGATGACGGCTGTTGTAAAAATACACAAGTTACTGTTAAGGTAAAAGATAGCCATCAAACTGCGGCAAAAGTTGAAATGCCTAAGCTTTTCTCCATTCAGCTTTTTTTACATCCACCAGTTTTAGAATTTCTAACAAACATCAATCCTGCTTTTTTCAGTAAAATTAGCAACAAAGCACCGCCACTTTCCTCGCGGGTTGCTTTGCATGTTTTCAATTGCATTTTTAGGAATTAGGATATATCATTTGTTTTTCGATGCTTAAAGCATTTCGACAAGCACAGTGTGACATTTTCTTTAATTCTAATTCAAAAAATCATGAAAACAATAAAATTATTCAGCATAATTATGCTTCTTTTTGCCGCTAAAGTTTCGGCTCAACAAATATCAACAGCAGATTTACAAGTAACTGGCTTAACCTGCTCCATGTGTTCTAACGCTACACAAAAATCGTTAGAAACTTTAGGTTTTATCAGCACAGTAAAACCAGATTTAAACAAAAACCTCTTCGTTTTAACCTTTAAAAAAGGTGCGGATATTAATATCGATTTAATCCGCAAAAAAGTTCAGGATGCCGGCTTCTCTGTTGGGGGTTTAACCGCAGACTTTACGTTTAATCAGGTTAAAGTTGACGATAAAGGCCAAGCAATTGTGGGTGGCAACGTTTATCGCTTTGTAAACGCAAAAAACAAAACCCTAAACGGAACCGTAAAAGCATCAGTAATAGATAAAAATTTCATTTCTGGTACAGCATTTAAAAAGCAGGCAAGCGCTGTTAATTCTGATGCATATGCAAGCGGAACGGCTGTTGTAAACGGAAAGAAAACTCGTGTTTATCACTTAGTTTTGTCTTAAAATATGAAAAATATTTTTCTGACAACTCTGATTTTTATCGGGGCATCTGCCAGTATTTTCGGACAAGAGCTATACGTTTTTACCGAGCCTGCGAGTAATATGCCAAGCAAGTCTATCGGTATTCGTTTAACCAATGAAGGCATGTTTAACAACCCTGGTTTTGTGAGCAGAACCATTCCGGAAGTAATGTTTGGTTTCAATAAAAATGTAATGGCGCATGCACAAGCTTTTTTATCAGATATGGATGGGCGATACCGATTTGAAGGTGCAAGTTTATACGCTAAGTATCGCTTTTTATCTATTGATGAAGCACAAAGCCATTTCAGAGCAGCCGCTTATGGAAGAATAAGTACGAGTAAAAGACCCGGATTTAGCAGAGATATTAACCTTGAAGGCGATAATTCTGGTTGGCAGGCAGGCTTAATTTTCACACAACTTTTGCATAAATTGGCTTTATCGGCAACTTTAGGTTATGCTGATGCTTTTGAAAAAACGGATAAGGTTTTGAGGTTAAATACACCACAGCCCGATAAAATGCTTTCATATAGTTTATCATCTGGTTATTTGGTTTTGCCTGTGGTTTACAAAGATTACAAGGAGCCAAATTTTAATCTATATTTTGAAATGTTGGGCAAAACAGATCCAGGTTCAGGCGAATCATATTTAGATTTGGCTCCTGCCATACAGGTTATTTTGAACAGCAGAACCAGAATTGATTTAGGTTATCGTTTTCAGGCAACCGGAAACATGACTAATCGATACTTGAAGAACATGTATCTGCTAAGGGCAGAATTTAACTTTTTTAATGTTTTAAAATAAAAATACCATGAAAAAAATAATGATAATGATGGCGATAATCGCCATTGCAACTACAAAATTGACTTTCGCACAAAGTAAAACTGATGCTGCTTTTAATCAACTATTAACAGCTTATTACGATGTAAAGAATGCTTTAGCAACCGACAAAAAAGAGATGGCTGTTACAAAAGTAAAAGTTTTAATAAACAAGCTTGATGCCATACCGCATAAAGATTTACCGGCCACACAACACACACTTTGGATGGAACAGGCTAAAATAATTAAAGCGAAAGCAACAGAATTAGCAGCCGGAAAGGATATAAAAGCACAGCGAAAATCTTTTGAAGGCATCTCTTATGCGATGATTAAAACAGTAAAAAATATCAAATTTAATAATGCTACGGTTTATGTTCAACATTGTCCGATGGCTAAAGCCAGCTGGTTAAACGAGAAAGAAAACATCGAAAATCCGTATTACGGAAGCATGATGTTTGATTGCGGCGATGTTGCTGAAACCATAAAATCAAAATAATGGATTTGCATGTCAAAAATATGGTATGCAACCGCTGTAAAATGGTGGTTAAAGCAGAGTTTGAAAAACTCGGCTTTAACCCTATTTCAGTTGAATTAGGAAGGGTTTCTATCAAAGAAAGCATTTCTGCTGATGCTAAAAAGAAGTTATCCGAAAGGTTAGATTTATTTGGATTTGAGCTTCTAGAGGATAAAAAAACTCAAATTTCGGAGCAAACCAAAACAGCTATTATCAACTTGGTTCACTATGCAAAGGAACCTTTAAAAATTAATTTATCATCTTATTTAAGTGAGCGACTTAATACAGAATATGCACACCTAAGCGCTATTTTTTCTGAGGTAGAAAATCAAACTATTGAGAAATATTTCATCACTCAAAAAATAGAAAGGGTTAAAGAAATGCTTACTTATAATGAATTAACACTAAGCGAAATCGCCTATCAGTTAAATTACAGTAGTGTTGCGCATCTTTCAGCGCAGTTTAAAAAAGTTACAGACTTAACACCTTCAGCCTATAAAAATCAAACATCTGATAAGAGAAAAACATTGGATGAGATTTAGAAAATATGGAAGAGGTGAAACGGGTGATGGAACCTCAATATTTCTTAACCTATATCAAGCTGTAAAAAAGGATAACGCTGTACCTTTATATTAAAATTCAACAGCATGTCAACCTTATCACAATTCAGAAGTTTTACCCAGCGCTTGCCACAAACTGATTTGATGCCAACATTATTTATAGGGCATGGCTCGCCGATGAATGGTATTGAAAATAATGAATTTAGCAGAAGTTGGACTGAATTAGCCGCATATATTCCAGTTCCGAAAGCAGTTTTGGTTGTTTCGGCACATTGGTTTACACACGGAACTTTTGTTACAGCTATGGATTTTCCATCAACCATTCACGATTTTGGTGGGTTTCCACAAGCTTTATTTGATGTTCAATATCCTGCTCCCGGCGATGCTGAATTAGCAGCTGAAATTCCTTCGCTTGTTCATTCTACAACGGTTGGTTTAGATCATGATTGGGGTTTAGACCATGGCACCTGGACAATCATTAGGCACATGTATCCAAAAGCTAATATTCCGGTTTTGCAGTTAAGTATCGATTACACGAAAGCACCAGAGCAACATTACGAAATTGCCAAAGAGATTTATGCGCTTCGAAAAAAAGGCGTTTTAGTTATTGGCAGCGGAAACATGGTGCACAATTTACGCATGCTAAGCTGGGAAATGATAAACGGCGGCGGTTTCGATTGGGCCAATGAAATGAATGATAAATTCAAAAATCTCATCGCCAATGGCGACCATAAACCTTTAATTGATTATAGAAATTTAGGCACTGATGCGATGTTGGCAATACCAACTCCCGAGCACTATTTGCCATTGATTTACACTTTGGGTTTGAAGAATGATAAGGAAGAAATTTCATTTTTTAACGATAAAGCTGTTGGTGGCTCGTTAACAATGACTTCAGTTTTGGTTGGATAGGTTTTACTAACGCATTATTTCTTCTGCTGATATATCCTCCCCGTCATTGCGAACTCGATTTTTCTTCGGGAGAAGCAATCTCCTTAAAGATATACTTGTAGCCTAAGAGATTGCTTCCGTGCCTCGCAATAACGACCGCCCCACAATATCTGTAAAAAATCCTATAACATTTTATGAAAATTCTGTAACGAATTTCACTTATGCAAAGGGTAAATTTGTTTAAAATTTAAGTTATGACACACACTTATCAACTTACCGGAATGACATGCGGAGGTTGCGAGAATAAAGTAAAAAGCAACCTTTTAATTCTACCGGATGTAACGGCCGTTGATGTTTCAAAAGATACAAATTCTGCAACCATCAGCATGGATAAGCATATTGGTTTAGATGTGCTGCAAAAGGCTTTGGGCGGTATTGAAAGTAAATATCAAATAACGGCGAATACACAGAGTGAGGTTTTAGATGAAACCAAATCCTGGGCTGAAACCTATAAACCAATTCTTTTAATTTTTGGTTATGTTACGATTGTTTCCCTCATCGTTTCCTGGCAAAATGAGGCGGTAAACTGGATGGTTTTTATGCGGATTTTCATGGCTGGTTTTTTCTTAACCTTTTCGTTTTTTAAGCTGTTAAACTTGAAAGCCTTTGCCGAAAGCTATGCGATGTACGATATCGTTGCCAAAAAATTTAGTGCCTGGGGCTACATTTATGCTTTTATTGAGCTGGGTTTGGGTTTAAGTTTTGCGCTAAATTTATCACCGATAATTGTTAATTGGGTTACCTTAATCGTAATGATTGTGAGCATTTTGGGTGTTTTAGAAAGTGTTATAAACAAGAAAAAAATTCAATGCGCTTGCCTTGGAGCAGTTTTTAACTTACCTATGAGTACCGTTACCATTGTAGAAGACGCGATAATGATTGCAATGAGCGCTGCGATGCTAATTTTAATGTAAACCTTTTGCAATTGTATTTGTAATGTGCGCTAAATGGTGTTTTCCATGCCAGGCGTAAGTGCCAAGCATATAGGCTAAAGTAAATGTTTTACCGTGCTCGGGATGGATGTACATACGCTGGAAATCTTCCAATTTAAGTGTTCTCAAAAAGGCAACTAATCTTTTATGCAACGCTGTTAACAACATAGTGGATAACTCAATGTCGCCATTTTTAGCCTCTTCGGTTTCTGCCCAACGATCTTCATAATAAGGTCTGATGATTGGATTATCTTCAGTAATAGCCAGTTTGAAACGGATATAGGCATTCATGTGGCTATCTGGAAGATGATGAATAACCTGTTTCAACGTCCAACCGCCTGGCCGATAGGTTTGATTTAAATCATCAGCAGTCAAACTTTTTGTAGCATTTCTGATTTGATTTGGAAGCATTTCAATCTCCGAAATCCAAATATCTGCCTGCTTTTGGTCAAAAATTTCAGGCATGCTAAATTGCCCGATTGGGTATTTGAGTTTTTCTAAATCCATGTTGGAAAAATAAGCTTTTTACAAGCATTATTAGGAAGTTTTTTTGCCACGGAGACACGGAAATCACGGAATATAATTAATCTTATTCCGTACCTTTAGTGTTTCCGTGGCAGTTTTTTTAACCAATCAAAGCAGCTTCTTCAGCCATTTTAATAAACCCATTTTATAAGGCGGATAAATCATTTTTGTCATCCCTAGTTTTGATTGGAAAACCACAGCTCTTTCATGCGAAAAGTTTTTAAAGCCAAATATGCCATGGCTACTCCCAATTCCGCTGCTGTTTACGCCACCAAATGGCAAGTTTGGGTTACTAATGTGCACTAAAACATCATTTACACAAGTTCCACCCGAGCTGGTTTCTTTTATAATTTTCTCCTGGCTTTTTTTGTCATCCGAAAAAATATAAAGTGCCAAAGGTTTATCTTTTGAATTGATAAAATCAATCGCATGCTGTAAATTTTTATATTTAACAATTGGTAAAATTGGCCCGAAGATTTCTTCTTGCATTATACTATTCTCCGTATTAACCGAAGTTAAAATCGTCGGATTTATAGTTAAAGAATCGGCATCGGCTCCTCCTCCAAATTCTATTTTAGCGCCATCATTAATAGCTTTTTGTAGAGCACTATTTAATCGTTCAAACTGTTTTTTATTAATGATTTTTCCATAAACCTCTTCACTAATCTTTCCATCCATAAAGAACATTTTTTCGGTTGCGTTTTTAAAGTGTTCTACAAATGCTCCTTCCAAATTTTCGTCAATTAAAACATAATCTGGCGCTATACAAGTTTGCCCCGCGTTTACCAATTTACCCCAGGCAATTTTTTCTGCAGCTTTCTGCAAATCAACACTACCATCAACTATGGCCGGCGATTTTCCACCCAATTCTAAGGTTACAGACGTAAGATTTTTTGCTGCCGCTTCCATCACCACCTTTCCAATAGCGGTACTTCCGGTAAAAAATATATGGTCGAAAGGCAATTTAAGGAGCGCCGTAGAAACTTCAACATCACCTTCAAAACAGGCAATTTCTTTTTTATCAAAAGTATTGGATATAATTTTATGGATAACAGCAGCCGTATTCGAGCTCAATTCTGAGGGCTTCAGAATGGCGCAATTCCCCGCAGCAATTGCCGAAATCAGCGGACTCATAACCAGCTGCAATGGATAATTCCATGGCGCAATAATTAAACAAACACCTTTAGGCTCATAGTAAATTTTATTGCCGGCAAAAAGATTGCTGATGGTTTTACCAACTGATTTTGGCTTCATCCATCCCGAAAGTTTTTTAACTGCATGATCTATCTCAGCATAGGTAAAAAACAATTCTGTAACAGCGGTTTCGAAATTGCTCTTTCGCAAATCTTTATCCAAAGCATGGTAAATTTCTGCTTCTGCACCTTCTAAAGCAAACTTTAGTTTTTTTAGCTTTGCAATTCGGGTTTTTGCATCCGTTTTACGCAATTCAAATTTATATTTATGTTGTAAATCGACAACCGATTTTATTTCTTGTTCCATCAAATTATCTGTCATTTTGAGCTTGTCAAAAGATAATGTTAAAGTCTGCGATAACTCAGACTAACACACCTTTTCCTATTTAAATTTAGTTAAAATCCAATCATTTCATTAAAATTTCATCGATTTAAACCATATTGCAACTAATCTTAAATCATACAAATGAGGAAATTGTTTTTTCTTTTTGCCTGCTTCATATCATCCACATTACAAGCGCAAACCATTAAAACTGATGTTTTGGTGTTGGGAAATTCTACAGCTGCATTTTCGGCGGGTGTTCAGGCATCAGAATCTGGCGTAAACACCATAATTTTAACACAAAGTGATGGTTTGAAAATTAGCAGCATTAAAAATCTTCCGCACACCGGGGTAATCAAAGCATTCGAAAAAAGAGCAAAAAAATCGCTAAAAATTGCAGATAGTGTATCACTTCCAGAAATAACCAATCAAATATTAAATGCTGTAATTAAAAATTGGTCAGATAGTTCAAAGCTTTTTGATGTGATTAACAATACACCTTATTATGAAATAAAACGCTCGGGAAGTGGATGGGAAGCTAAACTAACCAAAGATAAAAGCATTAAAGCAAAGGTTTTAATCGTTACTGATAATATTGAAAAAGTTCTCCCGGCGTTAAAAGTTTCGAACTTAAAACCAGCAGAAACTAACACTTTAAATTACAACGAAAACCTTTATCGAACCACAATTGGTGGCATAACCGGAACTTCAAATTTCTTATCGCTTTATAGTTTACTTATTCCTAATCAAGAGAACATAATCTACATTAAAGCGGATGGTTTCGAAACCGGGCAAGCGGCCGGAGCCACTGCAGCCTATGCTACTTTTTATAAAACAAAAACCAGCTTAGCAAACCTAAAAGGTATACAAGGTGAACTTTTAAGTTATAAATTGCCATTAATGCCTTTTGAGGATGTAAAGATAACAGATTCTAATTGGCTTGTGATTCAAAAAACAGGCATTACAGGAATTTTGAAAGCAGAGATAAAAGGCGAAAAAGTATTTTTCAATCCGGATAAGGCAGTTTCTTATACTGAAATTAAGCAACCCATTAAAGATTACTATTACAAAGCTCAAATCTGGTTCGATGACCATCAGAATGTGCCTGTTAATTTAGAAAACACTATTTCTATGGTTAGCTACGTTGGCAACAAAGCTATTGATGCCACCAAAGCAGAGATTGAAAAGAAATGGAAGAAAAACTACAAGTTTTCATCGAATTATGATTTGAAAAAAATTTTAACGCGACGAGAATTTTCAGTTATCGTGAATGAATATTTAGAACCATTCGATAAGATAAACGTAGATAGAACGGGACGAGTGATAAGATAATCACATTTTTGCCACTGAAACACAGAAAGCACGAAAGGGATAGAAAATTATTGGTGTTTTATATTTAGATATCTCCGCGTATTCCGAGCTTCCGTGGCAATATTTTTTATACCTGGATTACTAATATTAAGAAACCAGTGCTTCCGTGGCAACCTAAGCGTTGTAACATTTCCATTTCCTTTCAAATTTAGCATCAGCAATATCTAAATTGCAGCATCCAAATCAAATTCATGAAGAAATATTTACTTTTCCTACTATTATGTACAGGAGAATATGCTTTTGCACAACAAATCGCACCACTAACTGTCGAAAAAATAATGCGAGACCCAAAGTGGATGGGTACATCGCCAACAAATTTCCGCTGGACGGCAGATAGTAAAACTTTGTACTTTAATTGGAACCCTAATAACAAAGCGAAAGAGGAATTATACAAGATTACTCCTTCGGCAACCAAGCCTTTAAAAGCTGTAGATAAGGAAGACGAAAAGTTGCTAAGCTTAAACTATGTTTATAACAAAGATAAATCGCAAGGCTTGATTGAAAAAAGCGGCGACATTTATCTTCAAAACTTCAAAACCAAAAAAGAAACGCGTTTAACCAACACAATGGAACGCGAAAGCAGCCCTGTATTTTTAACCAATGGAAATATCGCTTATCAACTTGGTGATAATATTTTTCAACTTGATTTAAAAACTGCAGAAACTAAGCAAATTACCAACTTCACTAAAGGTAAAGCAGCAGGTAGAATGCCATCAAAAGCAGCAACTGAGCAAGATAGTTGGTTAAAAGCACAACAAACTGAATTGTTCGATATCATTAAAAAAAGAAATGCAGAAAATCGCGGCGGTGCTACTCGTGGTGGTAGAGGTCGTTTTGGTGCATCATCAGCTGATGCGAAATCATTAAAACCGCTTTACACAGATGATAAATTTTTGAATGGCGTGGTTATTAGTCCCGATGGTAGATTTGTGACCTACAAATTAACTACGCCAGCACAAAATAACCACAATACAATCGTTCCGAATTATGTAACTGCCTCTGGTTATACTGAAGATATTCCGGGCAGAACGAAGGTTGGTGAAAATGAAAACAGTTCACAAGGCTTCATCTACGATACACAAAGAGATACCATTTATGCCATACAAACTGCAACCATACCTGGTATTAAGGATATTCCAGATTTTTACAAGGATTATCCAAAACAATTAGATTCAATAAAAAAGAAAAATGCAGATAGGCCGGTAAACTTTTTTGGCCCATTGTGGAATGAAAACGGCAGTACCGGAATTATGGTTGCTACTTCTACAGACAATAAAGACCGCTGGATTTTAAAATTAGATGCCTTAACCGGAAAATTCGATTTGATAGACAGACAGCATGATGAAGCCTGGATTGGCGGTCCTGGTATTAGTGGTTTTTTTCAGGGCAGCACCGGTTGGATTGATAATAATCGTTTCTACTATCAAAGCGAAGCAACGGGCTATTCGCACCTGTATGTGGTTAATGTTTCAACTGGCGATAAAAAACAGCTCACTTCTGGCAAATTTGAGGTACAATCTGTTCAGCTTTCTAAAGACCACAACACCTTCTACATCAAAGCGAATAAAGAACATCCCGGGATTACCAATTTCTTTAAAATTAATGTAAACGGTGGCGAGCTTGTTCAAATTACAAGCATGAAAGGTTTAAATGATATTACGCTTTCTCCGGATGAAAAATACGTTGCCATTAATTACTCTTACCTAAATAAACCGGGTGAATTGTATATTCAGCCAAATAAAGCAGGTGCAAAAGCAGTAAAAGTAACAGAATCAGCCTCTGCAGAATTTAATGCTTACAAATGGCGAGAACCGGATATGGTTTCGTTCAAAAACCGTTATGGAGCAGATGTTTACGCAAGAGTTTATAAATCTGATAAACCACATCCAAACCGTCCGGCCGTGGTTTTTGTACATGGTGCCGGCTATTTGCAGAATGTTCACTTCGGTTGGAGTACCTACTTCCGTGAGTTTATGTTTAATAATTTACTGGCGGATATTGGCTACACCGTAATCGATATAGATTATACTGCAAGCTCAGGCTATGGCCGCGACCATAGAACCGGAATTTACCGCCACATGGGTGGAAAAGATTTAACAGACCAGGTTGATGGTGTGAAATTTTTAGTAGAAAAATATGGTGTAAACCCTAAGCATGTTGGTTTATATGGCGGTTCTTATGGTGGCTTTATTACACTAATGGCGATGTTTAACGAATCGGATGTTTTTGCAAGCGGTGCAGCTTTACGTTCGGTTACCGATTGGGCACATTATAACCATGGTTATACATCCAATATTTTGAACGATCCTTTTAACGACCCAATAGCTTATAAAAGAAGCTCACCAATTTATTTTGCTGATAAACTAAAAGGAAATTTATTAATGGCGCATGGAATGGTGGATGTGAATGTACATTTTCAGGATATTGTTCGCATAACTCAACGTTTTATTGAACTTGGTAAAAACAATTGGGAGTTAGCGGTTTATCCGGTGGAAGACCATGGTTTTATAGAGCCGAGCAGCTGGACAGATGAATACAAGCGGATATTTAAACTGTATGAAAATACCTTGAAGAAGTAGAATTTTAAATCTCTCTTAATGAAAATTAAGGGAGATTTTTTTTTGCAATTAGTTTTAAAAACCTCGTGTAAAAGAAATGCCTTTGGGAACCACTCCAAAGGCATAATCAACCTAAACCTCAAACTAAACTATGAAAAATCTTTTGTCTTTTACGACTATATATTTTGTTTCCGCTACGCGGAGAATATGAACAATTTCCTAAAAAGATAAATTAAATAATGTTTCTCTTTTTGGTGGTGCAAAGGTAATAACTATTTGTCAATTAGCAAATGTTTTTTATAAATTTATTTTTTAATACAAACGGATGACAAATATCAACAAAAACAAGGCGCTAAAAAGCTAGTTAAACTATTTGTAATCAGCTATTTGAATGTGCTGCTGGCAAAATTCGTATTCTGAAATTTGATTTGAACCGATAATAGTAAGTCTATCTTTGGTGAAATTTTCTATCAGTTCTTTGTACCATTCTATCCCTTGCACATCTAAATTACTGGTTGGTTCATCTAAAAATAGAAGAGGTGAATCAGAACAACAGGCTAAAACAAGCTTTGTTCTTTGTTTCATACCCGATGAAAAATATTTAATTTGCTTGTTAATTGATTTTTCTAAACCCAATATAGAAACGATGGATTTTGCATCAACGCCATTGGCAAAATTTTTAAACTTAAAATGGAAATCTATAGTTTCTCTTAACGTAAATGTTTCCACCAGCTCTAAATAAGGAGCGGCCAAGCTTATTTGTTTATAGATATCCTCAACGGCAATATTCTTTTCATCATTATCAGTAAAAGAAATTTTCCCTTCAGAAGGCGTTAAATTACCTGTAACAACACTAAGTAAGGTGGATTTACCAGAACCATTCGGACCTAAAATCGCGTAGCTATTGCCAGATTTAAACTCGGTGCTTAAATTTCTAAAAATCCATTCCTTGTTAAATCTCCTACCTAAGTTATCTAATGAAATATTCATCTATATGGGTAATATTAAGCTTTAGAAAGAAATTTAGTCATACAAACACTATTTTCTACACCAATGTACTGCCCATAGTTTTCTGTGATTTGGTAGCCCGCTTTTTGATAGAGTGAAATGGCTTCAGGCTGTTTTTTACCCGTTTCTAAAACACATGCAGTATAACCCAACTCTGCAGCCCATTGCTCTAGTGTTGTTAAAACCTTTAAAGCAAAGCCATTCTTTCTGTAATCAGGATGCACAAACATCCGTTTAACTTCTACAGCGGTTTCAGAAAAAGGCTTTATTGCTCCACAAGCTACAGCAGTTTCATCAAAATAGGCTACCACAACTTCTTTAATGGCATCAATTTTATTAAACTGAGCATAAAAACTATGTTCTTCGCCATCTCTAATCGCTAAATCTTTATCCAACAAGGCAACTAACCTCATAAAATCAGTATTTTCTGAATTGGTTCTAACTAGCGTTAAATTGCTCATGAATAATTTGGGGTTTTAATTAAACCTTATGGCTTTGTGTTAGCTTCCCATTCCAAAACCCTTCATCACACCCCGGTTAGAGTTGCGAATAAAATCCACAATCTCATCGCGGATTTCTGTAGGTTTAAATTCTGCCTCAATCATATCCAAGGCTTTGGTAACATTATTATGCTTTACAAAAAGTACGCGGTAAATTTCCTGAATTTCATCAATCTGTTCATTAGTAAAGCCTCTTCTTCTTAAGCCAACAGAGTTGATGCCTGCATAAGAAAGTGGTTCTCGGGCAGCTTTAACATAAGGTGGAACATCTTTACGCACCAGCGAACCGCCAGTAACGAAAGCATAAGAGCCAACTTTAACAAACTGATGGATGGCTACTAATCCGGCTAAAACAACATTATTTCCGATGGTAATGTGGCCAGCTAAAGTTGTACTGTTAGAAAAAATACAATTATTTCCAACTTCGCAATCGTGAGCAATGTGTGAGTAAGCCTGAATTAAGCAATTGCTTCCAATTACGGTTTTCCATTTATCTTTGGTACCACGGTTAATGGTTACACATTCGCGGATTGTTGTATTATCACCAATTTCTGCGGTGGTAACTTCACCTGCAAACTTTAAGTCTTGCGGCTCGCCAGAAATTACAGCACCAGGAAAAATACGGCAATTTTTACCAATTCTGGCGCCATCCATAATGGTTACGTTCGAGCCAATCCAGGTACCTTCGCCAATAACAACATCTTTATGTATTACAACGAAAGGTTCAATTACTACGTTTTCGGCGATTTTTGCTTGGGGATGTATATATGCTAAAGGTTGTATCATTATTGAGCAGGTTCTGTTTGTTTAACTTTTGAAATTTGAGCCATCATTTCGGCTTCTACAACGATTTTTTCGCCAACCATACCAACACCTTTCATTTGGGCAATGCCTCTTCTGATTGGTTCAAGTAAATCGCAACGGAAAACAATAGTATCGCCGGGAAGAACCTGTGCCCTAAAACGTACATTATCTATTTTTAAGAAATAAGTAAGGTAATTGCTTGGGTCTGGAACTGTACTTAAAACTAAAATCCCACCAACCTGAGCCATTGCTTCGATTTGAATAACACCCGGAAAAACCGGTGCGCCAGGGAAATGACCTTTAAAAAATTCCTCATTCATGGTTACGTTTTTAACGCCCACAACGTGATTTTTAGAAAGCTCAAGGATTTTATCAACAAACAAAAAGGGCTGACGGTGAGGCAAAATGTCCATTATTTGAACAATATCATACAATGGTTTTGCGCTTGGATCGTACACTTTTTGAATTTTCTTATTTTTTTCTTTTTTGATTGCCGCTTTTATCTTCTTCGCAAATGCAACATTTGCCGCATGCCCTGGTCTGGCGGCCATAATATGACCTTTTAAATGCATACCCACCAAAGCTAAATCTCCAATCATATCTAAAAGTTTATGACGGGCAGGTTCATTTTGATAACGTAACTCCATATTGTTCAGGATTCCCTGAGGTGCAACATCAATATCTTCACGGTTAAAAAGCTTAGCCAAATGACTTAATTCGTCTTTAGTTACTTCTTTATCAACAATAACGATAGCATTATTTAAGTCGCCGCCTTTAATTAAGTTGTGTTGTAACTGATATTCTAATTCATGTAGAAAACAAAACGTTCTGCAAGAAGCAATTTCTTTTTTAAACTCTGCAATAGTGTTAATCCCAGCATGCTGACTGCCCAAAACCGGCGAGTTGTAATCTATCATACAAGTAAAACGGTAGTCATCCAAAGGCATGGCTACAATTTCAACTTTTCTATCTGCTTCGGTATAGGTAATATTGTGTGGGATGGTAAAGTATTCACGATCTGCGTTTTGCTCAATTGTTCCTACTTCTTCCAGTAAATCAATAAATTGAATGGAACTGCCATCCATAATTGGTGTTTCCGGTCCATCTAATTTTATCAAAACGTTATCAAGGTCCATACCTACTAATGAAGCCATTACATGCTCAACAGTGCTAACACTTGCGCCATTTTGAGTAATGGTTGTTCCACGAGAAGTATCGGTAACATTATCTGCATCTGCATCGATTATTGGCTGGCCATCCAAATCCACACGCTGGAATTTAAAGCCATGATTTTCTGGCGCAGGGCAAAAAGTTAAGGTAACATTAGCACCAGTATGTAAACCCACACCCGAGGCTGATATTTCTTTAGTAATCGTTCTTTGTCTAACGTTCATTGTTTATTGTATTCTTTTCGATTTCAGATGTAAGCCTTTTTATCTCTTCCTCGAGTATGTTTATTCTTTTTTCGATGTCTGGCAGATGTTTAAAAATAACCGAAGCACGCATCCAGTTCCGTAAAGGTTGCGCCGGACTACCATGCCATTGTCTATTTTCTTCGGTGATGTTAAAATTGATACCTGCTTGCGCACCAATTTGGGTTCCTTTTGCTAAAGATAAATGTCCGGCAATGCCCACCTGACCACCAATAACGCTATTAGGCCCTATTTTAGTACTTCCAGATACACCAGATTGAGCCGCTAAAACCGTGTTTTCACCAATTTCTGCGTTATGTGCAATCTGAATTAAGTTATCTATTTTGGCGCCTTTCTTAATAATTGTAGCGCCCATGGTTGCTCTATCAATAGTAGTATTCGCTCCAATTTCTACATCATCCTCTATAATAACATTACCAATTTGCGGTATTTTATTATAGGTTCCATCTTTTTGAGGTGCAAAACCAAAGCCATCGCTTCCAATAACTGTATTTGAATGGATAATTACATTCTTACCGATTAAAGAATTATGATAGATTTTTACACCAGGAAAAAATGTGCTGTTCGCCCCTATTTTTGAATTTGCACCTACAAAGGTTTGGGCATTTAACTTACAGCCATCGGCAATTTCTACGTTTTCAGAAACATAGGCAAATGCATCTATAAAAACATTTTTACCAATTTTTGCTGTCGGATGAACAAAAGCCAGTTTATCGATACCTGTTTGTGTTGCCTGCGCATTCATTGCCTCGTTATATTTATCTAACAGTACAGTAAATGAGCTGTAAGGATTTTCTACACGAATTAATGTGCTTGTATATTCTTGCGTTGGACTAAACGTTTTTGAAACAATAACAACTGATGCCTGAGTTGAATATAAAAAGTTTTCGTACTTCGGGTTCGAAAGAAAAGACAAAGAACCTTCTTTACCATCTTCTATTTTAGAGAGTTCACTTACGGTTACATCAGGGTTACCATCTATGGAACCATCTAAAAACTCGCTTATCTGCTTGGCAGTAAATTGCATCGTACAAAGGTAAATGTTAAATTGATATGAACAAAAAAACCTGTAAGGGTTAAATAGTGTATTTAATACACAATAATAAGACTTAAAACGGCTCTAAAAACTAAATATTTTGTTAAAAAACCTTAAATGCCACGAGGATAACAAAGTATATATTTCTCTACTGTTTTTTGCAACGATTCTAAATTCGACAAATCTGAAGCTTTAGCTATATCAACAATATCGTTATTTTTCATTAAAATCTTGATGTTCCCTACACCGGCATTATAAGCACGGTTTTGAATCATATCTGTAAAAACAAAATAACCGGCTTCTTCTGCACTAATTCCCAATAAATCTATGGTTGCGTTTTGCAGAAATTTTACACGATCATCACTTGCCTTTTCATTACTCATTTCTACTTTATATAGATTTCTTGAAGTAAGCATTTGGCAAAGTGCAGCTAAAATTTTATCAGGATGTTGAACCCAAACCTTAACCGCAGCATATATATCCTGGTCATCGAGATTTGTGAAGTGTGCCAAATTTTCTTGTTGCTCAAAGAAATTTTCTTCGTTAATATCGTTTTTTAGAAAATAACTTAGCGATGGTGCAGCAAATAAATCATCGCCTTTGGCTGCCAGAAATTTAGCCCGTTCTAATAATTTAACTAAAATCATTTCGCCGGCAATAACGGTTTTATGCAGATAAACCTGCCAATACATCAATCTACGGGCAATTAAAAATTTCTCAATAGAATAAATACCTTTCTCTTCGATAACTAAATCATCATCAAAAACGTTAAACATTTTAATAATTCTATCAAAACTAATTACGCCTTCACTTACGCCCGTAAAAAAGCTATCGCGATTTAGGTAATCCATTCTATCTAAATCCAGCTGACCAGAAATAAGCTGGTGTAAGAACTTTTTGTTATAAGTACCGTTAAAAATTTCAATTGCATGCGTTAATTTTCCGTCGAAATGCTGATTCAAATCCTGCATCAGCTTTGCTGAAATATCTTCGTGTTTAATGCCCGTAACTAAAGAATGCTCAAGTGCATGAGAAAATGGCCCATGACCAATATCGTGCAGTAAAATAGCCAATATAGCAGCTTGTTCTTCGCCTTCGGTTATGTTGTGCCCTTTACTTTTTAATAGCCCTATGGCCAGGCTCATTAAGTGCATAGCGCCTAAGGCATGATGGAAACGGGTATGTAATGCGCCAGGATATACCAAATGTGTCATCCCGAGCTGTTTTATGTAACGCAAGCGCTGAAAGTATGGATGCGAAATTACATCATAAACCAGTTCACTATGGATACTTATAAACCCGTAAACTGGGTCGTTAATTATTTTTTTCTTGTTCAATCGTTAAAAATAGTTAAATAGAAAGATACGGTACAAAAATTGCTATTTTTATTCATAGTTTGATTTACGTGCCAAAATATAAAGGCGCTAATACCCTATTTTTACAAAAACATGCAAGAAACTAAAATATTGTGGGCCGATGATGAAATTGACTTACTAAAACCTCATATATTACTACTGAATGATAAAGGTTATGCCGTTACTACATTCACTAACGGAAACGATGCCCTTGAAGCTTTTGGAAAAGCGCATTTTGATTTAGTTTTTTTAGATGAAAACATGCCGGGAATGAGCGGAATAGAAACGCTTTCGGCTATTAAAAATCTAAATCCTGATGTGCCGGTAGTTTTAATTACCAAAAGTGAAGAAGAAAATTTGATGGAAGATGCCATTGGTAGTAAAATAGATGATTATTTGATTAAACCTGTAAACCCTAAACAGGTGTTGCTAACCATCAAAAAGCTGATTGATAACAAGCGATTGGTGAGCGAGAAAACCTCGATGGCTTATCAACAAGATTTCCGCAGATTAGGAATGACTTTAAGCGATAAGCTTAATTATGAAGAATGGATTGATGTATATAAAAAGATCGTTTTTTGGGAATTAGAACTTGAGAAATTGGATGACCCACAGATGCATGAGATTTTAACCATGCAGAAGCAGGAAGCAAATACTCAATTCTCAAAATTTATCGAAGAACATTATTTAGGCTGGATAAAGGAAAAAGATAAAGCTCCGCTACTTTCTAATGAGTTGCTAAAAACCAAAGCTTTTCCGCACATTAACGATACTACACCAGTATTTTTTATATTGATTGATAACCTGCGTTACGATCAATGGAAAATCATCAATCCGCTTATTTCTGAATATTTCCGTATAGATGAAGAAGATATGTACACCAGTATTCTTCCTACGGCTACGCAATATGCACGTAATTCTATTTTTTCGGGCTTGATGCCTTTAGAAATGGAGAAACGTTTCCCTGCGCTTTGGCAAAATGACGATGATGAAGGCGGTAAAAACATGCACGAAGAAGCGTTTTTAGCAGATAATATCAAACGCAGTTTACGTAAGGATTGCAAATACAGCTACAATAAAATTTTAACTTTTGAGCAAGGAAAAGATTTAGTAGAACAAACTAATAATTTGTTGAAAAACGACTTTAATGCTATTGTTTTCAACTTTGTTGATATGTTAAGCCATGCCCGTACAGATATGCAGATGATACGCGAACTTGCAAATGATGATGCTGCTTATCGTTCGTTAACTTTATCGTGGTTTGAACACTCGCCATTGTTCGATTTATTGAAGAAAATATCACAGAAACAGGTTAAAGTAATCATCACTACCGACCACGGAACAATTCGTGTTAAAAAACCGGTAAAAGTAATTGGCGATAGAAGTACAAATACCAACTTGAGATACAAACAGGGCAGAAACTTAAATTTTAACGCTAAAGAGGTTTTTGCAATTAAGAATCCACATGATGCTTTATTGCCGAAAATTAACATCAGCAGCAGTTATATTTTTGCCAGAGAGGATAGTTACTTTGTTTACCCGAACAATTATAACCAGTTTGTAAATTACTATAATGAAACCTTTCAACATGGGGGCATCTCTTTAGAAGAAATGATTATCCCTGTAGTAACCTATTCGCCGAGGTAAATATTAGCTCTGGTCGTCATTTCAAGGGGAGCGTAATCAAGAAATCTTTTAATTGTAAAAAAGTTCAATTTCAAAGATTTCGTCGCTTCGGTGTAGATGAGGGTTGAATTAATAATCTTTCACAAGATCAGCACAACGATAATTTTAAAGGCAAAAGCAACACAATTATGTGTTACTTTTGCCTTTATTTTTTTAAGATGGAATTAATAGTTAACAGTTTAGCCGATTTACCAAAGGCAGCCCAACAGCTTTTAGATTTTGCAGGTGATAAAAAAATTTTCGTTTTCAGAGGTGATATGGGCGCCGGCAAAACAACTTTTATAAAAGTTTTGTGCCGTGAATTGGGTATTGAAGATGTAGTTTCTAGTCCAACCTATTCTATTGTTAACGAATATATAAGTCCAAAAGGTGCGGTTTATCATTTTGATTTTTACCGAATAAAAAACATTCAGGAAGCTTATGATTTGGGCTACGAAGAATATTTTTACAGCGGAGCAATTTGTTTAATTGAATGGCCAGAACTTGTTGCTGAATTATTACCAGAAAATTTGGTACATGTGGATATTAGCATAGCTAATAATACACAAAGAATATTTCGGATTAGTTAAGGATAGAATTATATATCAATTAATTAAGAGATTTTCCCTATCTTCAACAACCTAAAACAATAAACATTTTTTTTAAATCATGGCTACAGGATTACGCGAAGGAATGGCCGACATAGCTCGTCAGGGTTTATTGCAAACCCAAGAAGCAACACTAGAGACCCGAAATAGAAAAAACAATCTAAACATCGGAATACCCAAAGAAATTTCATTTCAGGAAAATAGAATTGCTTTAACGCCGCTATCTGTAGCGCTTTTGGTTAACAATGGTCATAGGGTTATACTGGAAAGTGGTGCAGGAACCGCAGCAAATTTTTCTGATACAGAGTATGCAGAGCAAGGTGCAAAAATTGCCTATGATAAAAAAGAGGTTTTTGACTGCGATATTCTGGTAAAAATTGCACCGCCAATGTTAGAGGAAATTGCCTTAATGCACAAAGGGCAAACCTTAATATCCTCTCTGCAAACCGGAACCTTAAAGCAAGAATACCTTAAAGCTTTGATGCACAAAAAGATTAATGCTTTATGTTTTGAACACCTTCGCGATGAAGGTAATGTTTTAAGTGTGGTTAGGGCGATGAGTGAAATTGTTGGCTCAACATCAATACTGATTGCTGCAGAATACTTAAGTAATGTAACCGGAGGCAAAGGTTTAATGCTTGGCGGTTTTACCGGTGTACCACCAACAGAAATTGTAATTTTAGGTGCCGGAACAGTAGGCGAATACGCCGCAAGAACGGCTTTAGCTTTAGGTGCCGAGGTTAAGGTTTTTGATAGTTCCATTTATCGTTTACGCCGCTTACAAAATAACCTGGGCAATAGCCGTGTATTTACTTCGGTTATGCAGCCTATTGTTTTAAATAAAGCCATTGTAACCTGCGATGTTGTAATTGGTGCAATCCGTTCAAGCCACGGGCGAAGCCCTTGTATCGTAATGGAAGAAACCGTTGCAAAGATGAAGCCGCATTCAGTTGTAATAGATGTAAGTATTGATCAAGGTGGTTGTTTTGAAACCTCTGAAGTTACAAACCATACAAATCCTGTTTTCAGAAAATATGATGTAATTCATTACTGCGTTCCTAATATTGCTTCGCGTGTGCCAAGAACGGCATCTTATGCTTTAACCAACATTTTTGCGCCGATTTTATTGGATATTGGCGAGTTTGGTGGGTTAATGAATATGGTTTGGAATAATCCGGGGATTCGCGAAGCCTTATATATTTACCAGGGAAACGTAACGAATAAAGACTTGGCTGATATGTTTAATTTGCCTTTTAAAGATTTAGAATTATTGGTTGTTTCTAATCAGTAATAATTTATTTCGTCATTGCGAGGCACAGCCTGCCCCGACAATTCGGGGAAGCAATATGTATTCGGCATTTATAATTCGTTTTTAGATGCCTATTGTCTTGGCCAGACAGGCTTTTTTCTTTTGACAACAAAAGAAACAAAATTGCCGGCTTAAAATTTTTGTACTTAAGTTTGTGATGAGGCTTGTGAGGTACTTACCCAAAAATTTGTTAGGCCGGTTATGAGCTTAACGCGGAAACAATGCTTAGGCTCTACTAATGTGAATTACTGGATCATATAAATTTGTTTAGAAAACTTCAATGAAAATCTTAATCATTCTATTATTTATTTCATTTTCTGCTTTAGCTCAAACTAAACCCGAAGCACCACAAAAACTTGTTGTTGTAAATTCATACAATCAATATCTGGCTTCTATTAAAATCAATCCGAACAATGAGCTTGTGGAGATAAAAAAAGCCATTCCAAATATCAAACTTGACATCCGCTATGCGACAAAAAATAATTTTATGCAACAGGTTATGTATAAGCAGGCTAGAGCATTTGCCAGAAAACAGGTTGTAGAATCACTAAAAAAAGTTCAGAAAGAATTGAATAAAAAAGGTTTGGGACTGAAAATTTTTGATGGTTATCGCCCGTATAAAATTACGGTAGAGTTTTATAAGAAAGCAAGCGATAAAAATTTTGTAGCAAACCCGGCAAAAGGTTCAAAACACAATAGAGGCTGTGCGTTAGATTTAACCATCATCAACTTAAAAACAGGCAAGGAATTGGAAATGGCTACACCTTATGATAGCTTTTCGAAAGCAGCAGCAGCAAATTATGAACCTGTAAGCGATGAAGTACGCAAAAACCGTGAATACTTAATCGCTGTTATGAAGAAAAATAAGCTAAACGTTTTAATAAACGAATGGTGGCATTACGACTTTCAAGGTTGGGAAAATTACGATATTATGGATATTCCGTTTGAAAAATTGTAATCAACATTATAAATGATGTGGAACACCGAATTGGTCCATCTTAACTTTAGCTTTATCGCCCTTTACATTTAATTTAAAGATGAAATCATAATCATCGTCTGTTAGTTCTTCCCTTGGGCGTTTGCCCCCAAAAGCTTCAATAATTTCTAAAACGGTGTTGGAGTGGCCTGCGATTATAATTTTTTTACCAACGTAGTTTGTTTTAACGCTATCTACAAGTGCCTTAATGCCGTTGTACTCAATTACTTTTGGAATCACTAAAGAATCTAAAGTTTGCCTTGTTCTTTTGTAAGGCGTTGTAAAGGCAGCATCAAAAGCTACCTTTTTTAAAAACTTAGCCAAATCTCCGGCTCTTGTTTTTCCTTCATCAGATAAATCCGGATTTTTTTCCTGTGGATTTGATTTATCTTTCTCAGCATGCCTAACAATCCAAACTTCGGTGGTTTGAGCCTGTACATTTATCAGAAATAAGAAAGATAGTGATAAGAGGAAGAAAAGCTTTTTCATTGGTCTTTATTTTGGTTATAAATATTGAAAAAATAATCCGTTTGAGGAAATCCCTGTAAAATGAAAAACCGATGCTGATTAAACAGCATCGGCTTAAAAGCTTATATTTTATTGATTAATAGCCTTGATTTTGCCATCCGCTTTTGTTATTCACATTGTCAATCTCCGTTTGCGGAACCGGATAGATACTTCTAAAAGCAGGAATGCCTGGGAAAACAGTTGCCATTTGCGCAGTTCTAACGATATCGAACCAGCGGTCGGCCTCTAAAGCTAATTCCAAACGTCTTTCCAAATAAACAGCAGCCCTAAAATCAGCTTGTGTAAGCAAGGTAGCAGCCGTTTTATTTGTTGCATTGGCGTTTGTTCTAACTGCATTTAAGGCTTTAAAAGCTTCAGCATTACCATAAGCAACCTCGTTTAAGGCTTCAGCGTACATTAACAAAACATCTGCACAACGTAATACCGGAAAATCGCCGCTAATTTCTGTTGAGTTAGAAACGGCACTGTTAAACTTACCCGGACGAAGTCCGATGTTGGTTGGTGCAACTAAAGCTCTGCGATTATCTGCTGTTTCAAACAATGCCTGAGGAATAGTTATTGTATTGGTATTGTTGTTATTTCTGTAACGATTATCTTGATTAACCGCTTCCCTAACTCCACCATTTAAATATAAAACTGCAAAAATAATATCGCGGCTGGTTTTTAACCCACTAGGAAAAGTTGTGGTTTGTGGTACCAAAGAAAGCGTTGTACCTGCATAAATTGCTGTGGCTAAGGGCTGCAAAGTGGATACGACCATATTATAGTTTTTTTGATACAAATACACTTTGGCCAATAATGCTGATGCAGCGTAACTTGTTGCTTTTCCTCTTTGTGCATCAGCCCAGGTTGTAGGCAATTTTGTAGCCGCATCGGTTAAATCGCTTATAATTTGTTGATAAACCTGCGCAGATGTTGCACGGCTGTTGTCTCTGGCTTCTGCAGTTTTTTGAACTGTTAAAACCAAAGGAACATTGCCCCAAATACGGGTTAAGTTAAAGTAGCTGAGTGCACGGATAAATTTTGCCTGGCCAATAATTTGGTTCTTTGTTGCGTCTGACATGTTAATTGCCGGAGCTCTATCCAAAATAATATTTGAACGATAAATGGCTTTGTAATGTCCTTGCCAGGAAGCGGATAAGATTGCATTAGCAGAAGTTTCTGAAAAAACCTCTATCGAGTTTCGCACACCAGCACCAGAACCCGGATCGTTATCAGTAACATTATCGCCACGAATTTCGCCTAAGGTTAGTAGATTGTTACCATACAAACTATCTGTTTGTAAAGCATCGTAACAACTTACTAAACCGCCTTGTAAACCTTTTTCATCAACATAAAATGTATTTTCTGTGTATGAATCTAATGGTTTTAAATCTAAAAATTTCTTGCAGGATGTAACTGTAATTGCTAAGCCACACGCTATAATGGATATGATATATTTTTTCATTTGATATCTTTTTTAAAGAATTATAAAGTGATATTTAAACCAATAGATGTAGTTTTTGCCGTTGGATAAACACCATAATCTTCACCGTTTGTTGTCGCATCGGTTCTGTTTGTAACCTCTGGATTATAACCAGTGTATTTTGTAAATGTGAACGGATTCTGCATCGACACATACAATCTAACTTTTGATAAGGTTAGTTTTTTAACAAAAGCATCGGGTAATGTATAACCTAAAGCGATGTTACGAATGCGTAGGTACGAACCATCTTCTACGTGCCATGTTGAGGTTGTTCCATTGCTCCCTTTAGCTACACGGTTTGCTCTTACATCTTGCCCGCTACCTGGGTTTGCTTCAGAAACCCATCTATCTAAAGAGCTAATCATGTTATTCATGTTACCTTCTTTATTGGCAAAATATCTACGAGATAGATTTAAAATTTTATTACCATAAACACCTTGCATAGCAACGTTTAAATCAATGCCTTTATATTCTAGTGAAGTAGCAAAACCGTAGGTGAATTTAGGCAAATAATTACCTACAATCTCGCGGTCTTTAGTTAAATCAATTACGCCATCGCCATCAACATCTTTAAATTTAAAATCACCTGGCTTAGAGGTATTCAAATCAAAATTCCCTTGCGTATCCATATAGTGCGGGTAAGCATTTACTTCTGCCTGGCTTTTAAAAACGCCCAATACAACCGGTAAATAATATGAACCAATTGGCTCACCAACACGGGTTAAAAAATAGGCATTTGCAACAGAACCTGTTCTAATAATATCGGCATTGCCTGGACCTAACTCAACTACTTTATTTTTATTTTTAGAGAAATTTGCATTGGCTGTCCATTTTACAGCGCCAAATTGTTGTGTTGTACCTAAATTGATATCTATACCTTTATTGTTAACTTTTCCGATGTTTTTAAGCTCGGTAGCAAAGCCTGTTGTAATTGGAACCGGTACATTCAGTAATAAATCGGTAGTGTTACTGTTGTAAGCATCAACTGTTAAGGTTAATTTATTATCCCAAAAAGCCACATCTAAACCAACATTTAATTGTGCTGTTTTTTCCCATCTTAAATCATCATTAGGTTGTGCATAAGTTGCTGCACCATTAACAACTGCAGGTGTTGCGCCACCAAAAACATAGCCGTAATTTGTCATTGAGCCTTGAGCTCCATAAGTTGGAATGTTAAAGTTTCCGGTTAAGCCATAACTTGCTCTTAGTTTTAAATCAGATATTGATTTTACATCTTTCAAAAAGTCTTCTTCGGATAATCGCCATCCTACAGATGCTGATGGAAAGTAACCCCATTTGTTATTCGCTCCAAATTTTGAAGATCCATCGGCCCTTACCGAACCGGTAAATAAATACTTGCCCTTATAGCTGTATTGTAATCTGGCAATGCCAGAAGCAAGTGCCCATTGTGATCTTGTTGATGTGCCACTGGTTACAATTCCTGCGTTTAAATATTCAATCTGGTCGCTGATAAATCCTCTCGAAGCAACCGCATAGTTTCCGCTTAAATCATCTTTTTGAGTAGACCAACCTAACAAAGCTGAAATGTTATGGTCGCCAATGGTTTTATTGTAACTTAAAGTTTGCTCTAATAACCAGTTTGTTTCTTTTATTGTTCTCGAACTTCCAGATGCATCAGACGGTGGATTACCTGCAGTGTTTGACAATGGAAAAGTTGAAGGGCGGAAAATATCTTCAGCGCTGTTAAACAAATCAACACCTAACTGAATTCTATATTTTAAATCTTTGAAGATAGATGCCTCTACAAATGCACTTCCAGTTAATCTGTTCGAGCCCACATCGTCTTTTTGAAGCATTGCTAAAGCAACTGGGTTCCAAGCCTGGGTTTCTCCATTGCCAGAAATTGTAGAACCATTTGGCAATGTTGTTACCTGCCCCGGGCTCCATGAGTTTTGAGCAAAACTATAGCTTCCGTTTGCATTAAAAACAGGAAATATTGGCGAATAATGCAAAGCTGATGCAACTATACCGCTACTGCTATATGGCCCGTTTGCATTAACTCTTTTTTCTTTAATAACTGATGGGGTTAAATTAACGCCATATTTAAACTTTCCTTTTGTGCCTTCTAAATTTAATCTTCCGCTGTAGCGCTTAAAACCGCTATTTAAAATAATACCATCCTGATCAAAATATTCCATAGAGGCATAATATTTTAAGGTTTCGCTACCTCCAGATGCTGATAACGAATGGTTCTGGATTTTGGCTGTTCTAAAAATTTCATCCTGCCAATCGGTATTTGTTAAACCTTGCTGACCTGATAAATACGGCAAAACATCTAAAGGAATAACGGCACTTGTATTGTTACCAGAGTTAACTAAACGTTGTGCGTTACTATCATTAATGCTATACGCAATAGTTGGATTACCATTTGCAACATTCCTACGATTTATCGCATCCATCGCGTCAGCATAAGTATTATTTCTAGATTCTATAACCATCTGAGAATACTGATAAGCATCCATCATATCGATTTTTTTCCCTAAAGTCTGCCATCCGGTGTAACTATTTGCGCTAATGGTAGCGGCGCCATTTTTACCTTGTTTAGTGGTAATTAAAACCACACCATTTGAACCCCTTGAACCGTAGATAGCTGCAGATGAAGCATCTTTTAAAACCTCAATCGAAGCAATATCATTTGTGTTAAGCGTGTTAATATTGTCTCCAGAAATTGGTACACCATCAATTACGTACAACGGACTTGAACCCGCAGTAATTGTACCAACACCACGAACTTTTATTGATAATGCGCCACCCGGTGCTCCAGAGCCTTGTGAAACCTGAACACCAGCCATTTTACCAACCATTGCCTCAGCAGCATTATTAATCGGTTGGTTTTCCAGGTCGCTGGCTTTAATACTTGCAATTGCGGTGGTTACATCTTTCTTTTTCTGACTACCATAACCAACAATTACAACATCGGTTAAATTTGCAGATTCAGGCATTAATTGAATCATTAATGTTGCCTGCTCGCCAGCTTTGAGTAAATAATTGTCGATGGTTTTTGTGGTGTAGCCAATATAAGAAGCACTAATGGTGTATGGCACATTTGCAGATAATCCGGAAATTAAAAACTTCCCATCGGCGTTTACCATAATACCTTTTTTCTCATTGGTTTTTGTGTTGAGTAAAAGAATTGAAGAGCCAATAAGCGGCTGTCCCGTTTCATCCTTTACAATTCCCGTAATCTCCGATGTTTGAGCACGGGCAGTTGCGGCGACTGTAATTAGCAGCACACAAAAGAACAAGTGTTTCGTAAATTTTCTTAGCATAGTTATATTCGTTTATTGTTTTTTCATAAAGGCACCAACAGTTAATTTGGAGCAATTAAATATTTAGTTTGGTTGGTTTTATTTGCTGATAATGTAGCCATTAGCTGTTTTGGTTAGGCTTAGCTCATTTAATTCGGTTATTTCTTTAATAATTTGTTCGGGCTTTTGGCTTAAATTGATGGTTCCGGTAAATGAGATTTCAGCTAAGTCAGTTTCGTTGTAAATAATTTTTATGTTGTAATGCGATTTAAGTTTTTCAAAAACATCTTTCAGCGCTACCTGGGTAAAATTTACTTCGTTTAATTTGATTGGCACCCTGGCCAGCAATCCATTAGTGCTTACATTAACCTTATCCTTCGATTTATCATAAACCAGTTTTTCGCCGGGCATTAAAATCTCACTAAAAATTTGCTTGTTTAAAACCCTCACCATTTTTTTAACCCAAACTTTACCTGTATGCAGCTCAACCTTTACCAATTCAGTTTTGTCATCGGCCGTAATGGTAAATGAAGTACCTAAAGCAGTTGTTGATATTCCATTTGAGTATACTGTAAATGGATGCTTTTTATCTTTGGCGACCTTAAAAAAGCTTTTACCTGTCAAATAAATTTCACGGCTTTGCTGTACAAAAGGTATGGCATATCTAATTTCTCCTGCCGGATAAACCTTTACAGATGAACCATCGGGTAATGTTATAGATTGGTTGCTGCTTGTGTAATTAACAAATGATTTCCAGACAATTTCTGCTTGCTTTTCTTTCTGCTCAATTTTATGCTTAGCCAAATTAAAAACCGTTGCTTCTGGTTTTAGCACCATATAAAATCCGACAGTCAAAACAGCTAATAACATTGCTGCTATTGCCATTATTTTATACCTTCTCAGCTTTACTGATTTTGAAATAGTTTCTCTTTTTATGGCCAAAAACAATGCTTCGCTTTTTTCGTTACTCATTAAAGCATCTTCAGCATCATCCCATTCCTCTTTTTTTAGCAGATGTTCGGGCAAATCTTCTACATCATTTAAATAATTTGCCACCAAAAGCTTTTCTTCTGGTGTACATAAACCCTTAAAATACCTGGCCAATAGCTCTTCAGATACAATCATAACTACTAATACGATTTGGAAAAGGGTTATCCCGTAAGCGGATGATTTTTTTTTTCAGTTTAACTGAAGAATTTAAGAAGCAATATAAATGCAGGAATATATGCATAGCCATCAAGTTGTTTAATGGCTAATGAAATGTGTTTTTCTACCGTTCTTGGAGAAATTGACAACTGCTCAGCAATTTCTTTATAGGAATAACCTTGTAAACGACTTAAAACAAAAACTTGTTTACGCACCGGCGGAAGACAATTTAAAACCTCGTCTAATTGTCTCTTTGTATCGAAATGTAACGATTGCTCTATTATATTCGTTTCGGTTTCGAGTTTGTATAAATATAGATTTCGGTCTTCAGTGGCTACCTTTTTAAAGTAATCCAATAATGTCGATTTTGAAATTTTAAACAATTGAATGTCAATTGGATAATCATCAGAAAGCGTATGCTTAAATCTCCAGAGTTTTATAAAGGCAAGTTGAGTTAATTCTTCTGCCAAATCATCAGATGCAGTTTTATTAAAAAAATAAGCGAAAACCTTCTTATGCCATAGTTTAAAAACTATTTCAAAAGATTTGTGGTTCCCTTGCCTTATATCTTCAATGTAGCCTGTCATGTATGGCTCAAAAGTAATTTGGTTATATTATTATAAAATAAATATAGTATTAATTTTATAATGTTATCCAAGGCGATAGGCTATAGAAATATTTGATATAATTTCAAAAATCAATGCATAAAGCTGTTTATGAAATTGCCGACAACAACATATTGATTTGGTCTTCGGTATGCCAGCTAGAAATAATTACCCGGTTAATGGATAAATTATTGGTTCCCGGATAGGGAAAAGAGGAAATTAAAATCTGCTGATTTAATAGTTGGTTTGCAAAATCGGTGTTGTGGAATAAAAAAGCAGGAAAATTTTTAGCATAATCACATTTAGAAATTAATCCCTTTTCAAAAATTGAGATGTTACCATAAAGCTTTTGAATGGCCTTTTGATAAATTTCTTCGGCATACACAAAGGCATATAAACCTGCAGCAGCGGGCGGAGAAGCCCCTACAAAAGTATTTGTTCTCTTTAGTTGCTCTATTATTGAAGCTGAGCCAAGAACAATTCCTGCATCTACACCTAACGCTTTTGCCATCGAAGCCACGACTACATTTTCTACATTAGCCAGTTTTGGCAATGCGGAATAAGCACCCAAACCCTCATTATTTACACCAATACCATGAGAGTCATCAACAATTAAAATAATGCTTTTATCCTTATCAACTTTGTTTAAAAAATTAAAATCATAGATTTCAGGCATAATATTATTCATGGAGTTGCTAATCAACACCCAATTTTTTTTTGGTGATGAATTTATGAGCTCAACCGTTTCTATAGACCAATCCACAAATTTATTAGTGTGATTTATTTGATTTTCTACCCAAAGCGCCGGATGAGTAGATGGCGCATAAATTACGGTACCAAAAGCTGCAAGCTGGTTAACCGTTAACTGAGCGGCCAAATAACCACTTGATGTAATAAGGGCTGCTTCTGAACCAAATCTTTGAGCAGCCACCGCTTCTGCATGCTTGTAAATGCCGAGTTGGATATTATTGCTTCTGCTTGTTCCATTATTTAAGCCAAACTTTTTAATTCCTTCAACATATAAATTAATAAAGGCTTTATTCTGCGGGATGCCCAAATAGGCCGTTCCGCCAAAGTACAGATAGTTTTTACCAGATATTTGGATGGTATTTGAAAAAGGCTGATTTATTTCAGTAAAATCTAAATTCATTTTTATTAATAGCTTCTGCCTAAAGTATCGTTTGCCGCTTTTATAATAGATTTAGCACCACCATCATCATGGTAAAACTCCCAAAACATAACGCCATTGGCCACATCCTTGGCAAGTTTAGCTTTTTTCTTTGTTGTTGAAACACCATTATAATAATATTTTGTAGTGCCAACAAGTGCAGAATCTATATTTACATTTGCGTTTGCCGCTGCAATATCTCGGTAAGCAAGTGCAGAATTTGCAGCATTTTTACCATAAGCCGGAATCCCTAAAACAGCCTTCTCCTTCGGCATTCCTCTGGTGGTTAGCCAATAATTTAAACTGGAAACAGCCATGTTATACGATGCGTGTTGGAAAGGTTCAGTTTTATCCCAACCAATTCCATCGTAAACCATGATATTAAAAAAATCAACCAAAGCAAAAACTTCTGCTTTCAAACCATCTCTAATACTACCTGCGTAAACGCCTGGCGTAATGGCAGCGCTTAAAAACTTATTGTATTTGTGTAGCGAATCTGATAGTTCTTTAATCAGCAGTACATAATTATCTGCCGATCCATCGGCTGTACTAGGGTATTCCCAATCCATATCTACACCATCTAAATTATTTGTTTTGGCAAAATTGGTTACGTTTTTAACAAATAAGCTTCGCGATGTTGAGCTTGAAGCCATGGTTACAAAAATGCTTCGGGTACCCGAAACAGAAATGCCAAACTTTAATCCGTTTGCTTTAGCACGTTGCATTACCGTGCTGAACCGTGCAGGTTGCTCCAAAGTGGCCAAAGTACCATCAGAATTTGGATTTAAAAAAGCATAAAACAAATGGGTAATCATTTTATACTTAGCAGGATTAATGGCTTCCGGATCGCGATAGCTGGGAAAGTAAGAAACAATTTTAAAGCTGTTATCTGGCGTGTAAGGTTTAACTGGAACGTTTGGTTCGGGCGAAACTGAAGTTCCTTTTTTACAGGCATTAAGCGCCAATGTAAAAATCAGCGCAGTCCATAATATTAATTTTTTCATAGCTTAGGCTTTAAGGATGCTGTTACATTTCGTTGTGATAAAATTTATAATTCAGTTTTTTGATTAAAAATTATCGTGTATGTAAGTTACAATCCTCACCATTTCTGCTCTTACTTCAGCCGTAGGCTTAACAAAATTATTATTCATAAAAGAATAAATATAGGTTTTGCCATTTTTTGTAAGAACATAGCCGCTTTGATTATGAACACCGCCCAGCGACCCGGTTTTTCCAAAAACGAAAGGTTTATCTGTTTTTGGGTAGGCATTCTTCAAAGTTCCGCTTTTTCCGCCGGCAGGCAACATGTTAAAAAGTTTTTCGGGGTTATTTACCAAATGATAAATGGAATCTAACAAGTAAATATTATCTCTTGGTGTAAATAAATTCTGGCGGGATAATCCCGAACCATCAACCCATTTTACTCTATCGGGCAAAAAAGACAGATGATTTTTAGTTACATGCTGAATCGCTTTTGTAGTGCTTAATGTATCGCCAATTTGATTAGAAATTACCAAAAGCAAATGCTCTGCAATAAAATTATCACTTGGCAACATCATGTGTTTTAAAACAGAATCTCTGCTGGCGCCGGGTAGAGTTTTAGCTCCGGAAGGCATACGCATTTTTATCAATCCAACTGTTTTATGTAAGGTATCTGATAAAACTTCTACAGTTGTTTGCGGACTGGTTTTATATGGATTTTGCTGATTGTAATTTGGCTTAACGGCAACTGCGGGATAATGAAACTCGTTGGTTAGGAAATTCCGCGTTACCTGAAAATTACCTGAAGTTTTAGTTGAATCTACTGCAAAACAGTGGGTAAAAACTTTGGGAACTATGTTTATTTTGTTTGGCGATAAATATGTAGAAGTAACCATATTATCCATAATCGGCATTTCTGATATTTCTGGCTGGTAATAAAAATCGTAATCGTCCCAAGCCCAACCATCGCCAAAAAAAGTTCCAGAATACCTGCCCGGGGCAAAAAATAATTTTTTATTCGATGCCTGAAGAAAATTATAGGCCGATTTATCTTTAACGTTAAACTGTAAAAATGATGGATCTCCGGTACCCCAAAAAATAAGCGAGTCGTTTTTTTCTATGTAACGCAAGGCAGGCATCACCTCTGGTAACATTTTCAAACTCGCAAAAAAGGTATAAAGTTTTGTATTCGATGCGGGTGAAAAATACTTATCCGCATCTTTTTCAAAAATCATTTTTTTCTCTTCCAGATTATACAGCGCAAAGCCAACCTGATATTGCTGTATTACACTATTATTTTTAAATTCATTGGATACCTTTTTGGCTACCATTTTATCGGTAGAACACGCAAATAACAAGCTGGTTAGTAATGTAGATAGAACTAAAGTGATGTTTAATAATCGGTTGGAAATCATCCTTAAAGTTATTATAAATAATACGAACTAAATGATTAAATTTAATATAATGTTAACCAAATGTAAATCGGCTATAATTTTAAGGGGCTGCATTATAGTAGCTTGCACCTGCTTTTTGCTGCTTCCACTTAAAAATAATGCTCAAGATTTTCATTTTATGGATAACCAGAAACGGCAGTCCATCTCTTTCAAATTAATAAAAAACTTAATAGTAATTCCGGTTTTTGTAAACGGTAAAGGACCATTCGATTTTGTTCTGGATACTGGCGTTGGACCAATGATTATTACAGAACCTTCCATTATCGATTCATTAGATTTTACCCTGATGAGAAAGATTAAAGTTTCTGGTTTGGGTTTAGAAACTGTTGAAGCATTTGTATCGCAAAATGTTAATGCCAGAATTAGCAGGGTAAAAATTGATCACATTCCAACAGCTATTTTAAAGGATGATTTATTTAATCTTTCCGGCCATTTGGGCACAAAAATTTATGGCTTAATTGGCTACAGCTTTTTTAATAGCTTCGTTGTTGATATCCGTTACACCAATAACAGACTTATAATCAGTAATCCTGATTCGAAAATAAAATATAAAGGCAGCAAAATTCCAATCTCTATAGAGAACATGAAAGCCTATGTTTATGCTGATGTTGAAGTGCCGGATGGTGGTGTGGTTCAAGCTAAATTTTTGATAGATACGGGTGCAAGTCATGCTTTATCAATGGAAATGTTAAATGGAAATATGTTTCCATTGCCGTTTTCTAAAATCAAATCGAACTTAGGCATGAGCCTGAGCGGACAAATAAAAGGATATTTAGGCCGGATAAAGCAGTTCTCAATTGGTAATTACGATTTTAAAGATGTGATATCCGGTTTTCCTGATTATCAGCTCATTTCGAAAAAAATTGATTTAAAAACCCGAAATGGAAACCTTGGTGCAGAACTTTTAAGAAAGTTTAATATTCAGCTAAACTATCGCGATAGCTTTATGTACGTTAAGCCAAATACCTATTTTAAAGCACCTTTTGAGCACGATATGATAGGTATGGTGGTTTATTTGGATCAAAAAAATTATACCCGCTTTTTAATTGGCGAAGTTGATGAAAACTCTCCGGCAGAAAAATCAGGCATTTGCCCGAATGATGAAATTATTGGCGTTAATTTCAAATCAATGGACGCTTACACTTTAAATGATTTGGCAAACCTTTTCAAATCTGGCGATAGCAAAAGCGTAATTTTAGAAATCTACCGTGACGAAAAAATTTACTATAAAGTGGTTCATTTAGAGCGCAGAATTTAATTGGTAATTTTCAGGTTACAAGCCAAATGCTAGTTTTATTGCTTTTAAATTAGCTGTTCAATCTCTATCCATGTTTAAAAATTTACTACTACTTATTTTTACCTGCGCATCAAGCATATTTGCACACGCTCAAAATATCGATTCGATAACGGTTGTAAAGGCAAAATGGCAAAAAACACGAATTGCAAAGCAGGTTAAATTATATGTACATCATTTTAATTCGAACAATTTATTCGCAGCAAATGAAAATATATCCTTTCTGGAAATTAAAAATACCGGCAGAAAGGCTGTATTCGCCATTGGAGCAGAAGATAAAACCTTATTATACACCAGCGATTTTGCTCAGAAAGACACCGCAATTGCCGCAATTAATGGGAATTTTTTCGATGTTAAAAATGGTGGTGCCGTAGATTTTGTTAAAGTTGATGGAAAAATAATTAATACCACCCGCCTGGAAAAAAACGACTTAAGAGCAAGGCATCAACAAGCTGCAGTAGTAATAAATGATGGAAAAATTGAAGTTAAAAAATGGGATGGAACAACGGATTGGGAAACCAAACTCAGCGAAAATAATGTAATGCTTAATGGGCCATTATTAACTTTTAATGGCGTTAACGAACTGTTGGATTCTGCCGCCTTTAACCGGTTACGCCACCCAAGAACATGCTTAGGTATAAAGCCAAATGGCAGAATAATTATGCTTACCGTTGATGGAAGACATGAAAATTCTGCCGGATTAAGTTTATTTGAATTAACAAAACTGATGAAGTGGCTGGGCTGCAAAACGGCAATTAATTTTGATGGCGGCGGCTCTACAACCTTGTGGACAATTAAAAACGGAATTGTTAATTACCCAAGCGATAATAAAAAATGGGACCACGAAGGGCAACGAAAAGTAGCCAACGTAATTCTGGTTAAGAAAAAATAAATTATTTTAGCCCAAAATTCAGCTTCATTCGTTATATAAATATGATAAGATACTTTTGGCTACTTGTAATTTCTTCAACCTTCTTTTTAGCCTGCGAATCTGGCAGTAAAAGAACAAATGCCAAACTTAGAGATTTTACTTTCGAGCCCGTAAAAGGTATCCGTTATATTGAAACAAAAAGACGTTTCAGTAATGGTTTATCTTTTAACGAGCAAGGTTTTATGCAAAAGCCATCGTGGATTATTGAAGTTGCGGCTGAAGGTACAATGATGGCCTGGAGCCCACAAAAGCAGGTTATGCAAAAGTTTTACCTGCAATACGATCATGGTAATCTTTACAATTTCGCCGAAGAATGGTTTAAGGTTAAAGCCCTTACTAAAGATAGTTTGGTTTTTCAACGCGTTCAGGTAAATAATAAGATTATTGCCAACGATTTTCGTTCGGATGTAAACATGACCTTTTACGCTCAGGATTACATTAAAAACAAACTTAAAAAGCCGGTTGAAGATTTGCAGAAACCAACCAAAGCCGATACAGCCTTTATTAAAAAGATTGCTACCAAAACTAATCTAAGTAGCGATAGCGCATTTGCTGCGACAGCACCGGTTCAGTTTATACCAAAGAGTAAAATTGTAAAAGTTAGCCAAACCGAAGAACCAGCCGATAAATTAAGCGGCAGAACAGCTTCTTATAATTATATGTTCCCTAAATACCGAATAGAAATTGATAGGGCTTATAAAGATTTTACTTACCAGTTTACAGCCATTGTTGATGTAAATGGAAGCATACATGTAAAAGCTGTTCATGGGATTTTAAAAGGCCAGGAAGAACAGAAAAAAGAAGTGGTTCAAAGCATTGCAGATATTTACATCCGTAACCTTTTTTATGTTGTTCCGGGTAGCACTTTAGGCATACAACATAACAGCGAAATTACAATAGGTGTATTGGGTAAGGCACTTAAAAAGTCTTAGTAATCATTTGGTTACAAAATTTTAACGTTAAAAAAATGTTAAAAAAATATTTTGATTTTAAAAATTAAAACCTACCTTGCATACTTAATTTTAATATTTAATACAATGCAAGAAGGCACAGTAAAATTCTTCAATGTAACTAAAGGTTTTGGCTTTATAGTCCCTGCAAACGGCGATAGCGAAATCTTTGTTCATTCAACAGGTCTTATCGACGAAATCCGTGAAAACGACAAAGTACAATACGAAGTTGCTAACGGTAAAAAAGGCTTAAATGCCGTTAATGTGAAAGTAATTTAATTAACTATCATATTTACAAAAAAGCCCCGATAAAAATCGGGGCTTTTTTTGTTTAAAAAATTTTCTGAGTTTCCACTACTCCTTTGTATTCAGTTTTCTTCTTAAAAAATAATCTATAAATATTAAAGCCATTATCAAATCAAAACCTATAAACAGGTATAATGCCGTTGGCGTTATATAATTTTCTATGTTAAAGTTTAAAGAAAAATTTAAGCTAAAATTAGGCATGGTTAGGTTTGTGGTAGAAATTACATAGCTAACAATTGCAAAAATAGAAAGCACAAAAAACGAAGTGATGCCATAAATAATCCGGGTATCTACCTTGGTTTTTAATACAACCGGAGCTGGCTCAAGCTCAATACGCTCCATAACGTTTCGGGTAAAAGACATAGATGGCGCATCCATATCCAATCCGTTTAAAGTACTGTTAATCAGCAGCAAATCTTCATACTGTTTTCTAATATCTTTATCTGAAGCAATTTGGCTTTCAACGTCTTTTTTTTCGGCATCAGTTAAAATGCCATCAATATAATCCCAAAGTTGTTGTTCTATCAAGTTCATAATAACTCCTTTACTTCATCTTTTAACAAAAATTGTAATTTTTCTTTAAGCCTCTGCCTTGCTCTATACAATTTTACCTTAATTGTATTGGCTTCCATATTTAAAACTTCGGCTATCTCTTCAAGGCTTTGTTCGCCTTTGTAAAACATGGTAATTATTGCAGCATCATCTGGTAACAAAAGTTTTATCGCATCGTTTAAAAAAGCATGACTATTTTGCTGCTCGTAAACATTTGCGTTAAAACCAGATGTATGATTTTCTAGTTGTAGAAATGTTTCTTCATCACTTATAGATGATGTATCTAAACGCTTTTTTCGCAAAAATGTCATTGCAGTGGTATATGTTATGGTATACAACCAGGTACTAAATTTAGCCGTTTGCTTAAAACTTCCAAGGGCTTTGTAAGCTTTTACAAAACAATCCTGAGCAATTTCTTCAGCATCTTCGCGGTTTTTTGCAAAACGCAAAGCAAGTGTAAACACAAACCGCTGATGACGCTTAACCAGCAAGGCATACTGCCCCGTATTTCCGGTCAAAATATCATTAATCAGTTCTAAATCTGTAAGCTCTTGCTTCATGCTTCTTGTAAGACTACAAGATAAAGAACGAGGTTACAGATGAATTTTTGAAATCAAAATATTTAATTGAAAATGAACACCTTAAGTTAATAATTCACTTTTCTTTACGCCGCAGATGGCTTAGTTCAACCTTGCTTTGGGCTTTTTAATCAATCGGATTTAGCATAAAGGTTTCTGCAAATTGCAACCCCAAAAATGAAATACTGTTTTTAGTTTTTAGCCCCGGTTGCAACGGTACCCCGCAGTGAGGAAGCATGACGAAGCGAAGCCTGCCTACAAGGCAGGCAGGCGTACAAGTGTAAAACGGGAACAAACTGAAATAGATGCAGCAAATTGCGCTTCACAAAAATATTAATGCGCAGCAAAAAACTTTAATCCGGCAATTGAACCAATTAGGGTGCATATAAAAAATATGCGCCAAAAAGTTGCCGGCTCATTAAAATAAAGAATACCAATAATTACGGTCCCAACGGCTCCAATACCCGTCCAAACGGCATAAGCAGTACCCATTGGCAAAGTTTGCGATGCTTTGTTTAGCAGTAAAAAGCTTAAGGCAATGCAGATAAAAAAACCTACGCTCCATTTAACATTGCTAAAGTTGCTTGATAATTTTAAGCAGGTGGTAAAACCAACTTCGAACAGACCGGCAATAATTAATATAATCCAATTCATGATTAGGTGTTTTGGCAAAGCTATAATTTTTTTACGGCCTTGCTGTAACCTGATCTAAAAGTGTGTTGTCATAACACACAGAACACGGTTCAAATTAATTTAAGAAATATTTACATTAAAAAATTATAATTATGGAAGGCGGAGTATTAGTACCAATTTCAATTTTCTTGGGCACCTTTGCAATGGTGTTTGGAATTCGATACTTATCAAACAAAGAAAAAATGGCCATGATAGAACGCGGAATTAATCCGGGTATAGGCAAATCGGCACCTAAACCTTATTTAAGCTTAAAATTTGGTTTGTTATTGGTTGGCTTGGGCATTGGTTTGCTGGTTGCATTATTTACGGTGCGAAGTGTTTTTGGGTCAAACATGTCTCACCAGGAAGAAGGCCAGGCGGTTGCTATATATTTTGGCTGCCTGGGTATTTTTGGCGGCTTGGGTTTAATAACTTCGTTCCTTATCGAGAAAAAAGCGATTGATAAATAGCATATTTTGAAAGCTAAAAAGCCTGTTTTGCAATTTTGCAGAACAGGCTTTTTTTATTGGGGCTTATTGATAATTGCCACCGTTAATCGACTTATACAATTCATTTTACCTCTTTCGTCGTAAATTTTTATATCCCATATATGCGTTTTTGCGCCGCGATGAATTACGGTACAAATGCCTTTAACCAAACCGCTTTTAACCGGACGGAGGTGGTTTGCGTTTATCTCCAGGCCTACGGCCATATATTTTTCCGAGTCGATGCACATGTAAGATGCAATGCTGCCCAGTGTTTCGGCTAGTACCACCGAAGCGCCACCATGCAAAATGCCTGCCGGTTGATGTGTACGCTCATCTACAGGCATGGTTGCGATTATAAAATCGTCGCCAATTTCCGTAAAAATAATATCTAGCAAACCACCAATATGGTTTTTCGGACGATTATTTAAATCATCAACAGTAAAGTTTTTAAACCACATGATAACGTTCTTTTAAAATACTAACGTGATGATTTACGTGTCCGCCAATTATAAACAGGATGGATTTTACGTTAATTTCTCTTGATGAAGCTGTTCCCTTTCGATTTAATTCTTCATCATTTAAACTGCGATAAAGGTAAAGATTTGCTTTTCTGAGTGCGGCAAATTCTTCAATCATATCTTCATAATTGCGTTCGTTAAAGCGAGCATTTAAAACATACTCGTCTTCATCAAAGCCGGGCAGATGTTGCTTTTCATTTCTGGCAAAGCAAGTAAATCGGTAGGTTAAAATGCGCTCTGTATCGATAATATGGCCAAGCATTTCTTTTAACGTCCACTTACCCTCTGCATAAGCATAGTTTTCTTTTTCTTTATTGGATTCGAAAAAAGACGGAATGCTGAAAATTTGCGCTTCGAGCACTTCAAAAATATCGCCATGTACTTTGCTGATGTAGGTTTCGCCCCAGGCAGGGTATTCGTTAGGCAGTGGTGGGTTCATATCTTAAGCTGCTTTTTAATATTATTCTAAATGTTGTTCCTTTGCCAAGTTCAGAATCTTTTACAAAGATTTCGCCGCTATGATAATTCTCTACAATACGCTTTGTTAAAGATAAACCTAATCCCCAACCTCTTTTTCTGGTGGTGTAACCTGGTTGAAAAACGGCATCGAATTTAGAACGGGGAATTCCTTTTCCAGAGTCGGTTACATCAATAAAAACTTGTTCTTTAGCTAAATTTTCGATAATGTTTACCGAGATAGAGCCTTCGTTTTCTATAGCGTTAGCTGCGTTTTTTAAAAGGTTTTCGATTACCCAATCAAACAGCGGAATGTTTAACATTGCCCTTACCTGTTCATCGCCGGTAATGGTAAACTTAACTTTATCTGATGTTCTTACTTTAAAATAATCGATAAAATTATTGATAACAACATACACTACGTGATCTTCCAAAATAGGTTTCGACCCGATTTTCGAGAAACGATCGGTAATAATTTCGAGGCGTTTTATGTCGTTCTCCATTTCGGCAATTAATGGATCGTCTTCTGCATCAAACTTCGATTTCATGAGTTCTACCCATGCCATTAATGATGATATTGGTGTGCCAAGTTGGTGGGCTGTTTCTTTAGCCAAGCCGACCCAAACATGGTCTTGTTCATCTCTTCGGGCAGAACTAAAAGCTGCATAAGCGGTTAAAAGAAACAGAAAAATAACCCCCATTTGTATATAAGGGAAATAGCGAAGTTGTGTTAAAATAAATGAATCCCGATAGTAAGCCTTAAATTCATCACCAAAAATATTCATGGTTGCAGGCTTATGCTGAATTTTCATTTTGCGTAGCTGATTGGCAAAATACAAACTGTCGTAAACCAATTTGCCATTATCCGGATACATTGATTTTGTACTGTCTAAGCCAGTGGCCGAAATAATTAAACCATCTTTATTAGTTAAAATAACCGGCATTTTGGTATTCTGCCTTACGGTTTCAACCAGGCCAACTAACACATCGTTATCCATTAAAAGCATGGAACGTTCTTGTACCCTAACCCATAACTGGAATTGATTGGCTTCTTCGCGTTCCATTTTTTTTACAAAAGAATCGGTGTAAAACACTGAGGCAATGCCAATTAAGATAGCAAATATGAGAAGGAAAAATTTCCAGCGGCGTTTCTTTTCGTATGGATTCATGCTTTGGGTAGCCAAATTACAAATAACAAAACGAAAAAAACACAAAAGCATTATGCTTTTTCTAAAACCATAAAGCAATAAACATATCTTTGCGCTGTCTTGCGTTGGCGCAAAAGCGATGGCCCGTAAATGTGCTGTACGCTGCTCGCTATACGCTCAAACAAGCCATCATGGAAAAAAAAGTTAGAGTAAGATTTGCGCCAAGCCCAACCGGAGGTTTGCATTTAGGCGGTGTTCGCACAGCCTTATTTAATTATTTGTTTGCCAAAAAACACAACGGAACTTTTGTTTTACGTGTTGAAGATACTGACCAAACCCGTTTTGTTGAGGGTGCTGAAGAATACATTGCAAACTGTTTAGATTGGTGTGGTATTACGCCAGATGAAAGCCCAAGTAAACCTGGTAATTATGGCCCGTACCGCCAAAGCGAACGCAAACCGAGCTACAGAAAATTTGCTGAGCAATTAATTAGCGATGGTTATGCCTATTACGCTTTTGATACCCCAGAGGATTTGGATGCAAAACGTAAAGAAATTCCAAACTTCCAATACGGACAAGCAACGCGTATGCAAATGCGCAACTCTTTAACCCTTACCATAAGCGAAGTTGAAAGTTTACTTGCCGCCAAAACACCGCATGTAATTAGAATTAAAGTTCCAGAAAACGAGAACGTACATTTTAATGATTTAATTCGCGGCGATGTTAGTTTTGACACATCGATTGTTGATGATAAAGTTTTATTAAAAGCTGATGGAATGCCAACTTATCATTTAGCCGTGGTGGTTGATGATAAGGCAATGGAAATTAGCCATGCTTTTCGTGGTGAAGAATGGTTACCATCTGCACCCGTTCATATTTTGCTTTGGAAATATTTAGGTTGGGAAAGTGATATGCCGCAATGGGCGCATTTACCGCTTATTTTAAAACCAGACGGCCATGGAAAATTAAGTAAACGTGATGGCGACAGGCTCGGTTTCCCGGTTTATGCCATGAATTGGACAGATCCAAAAACCGGAGATGTAACTAAAGGATTTAAAGAACTAGGCTTTTTGCCTGAGGCTTTTATAAATATGCTTGCGCTTTTGGGCTGGAATGATGGAACCGAACAGGAACTTTTCTCGCTTACAGAACTGGAACAAAAATTTGATGTAGAGCGTATAAGTAAAGCTGGTGCAAAATTCGATTTCGAAAAAGCTAAATGGTATAACCACGAGTGGATTAAAAACGAAAGTGCTGAAAGTTTAGCGCCAATCGTTAAAGCTGAACTGGAAAAAGCGGGATTTAAAGCTATTGATGATGCTTTTTTAAATACTGTAATTAATCTGATAAAAGATAGAGTTACCTTATTGCCAGATTTTGCAGCACAAAGTGGATATTTCTTTACAGCACCTACAGTTTATGATATTGCATCGGTTAAACCAAAATGGACACCAGAAAAGGCTGCATTTTTTAACAATTTTGCCGAAAATTTAAAACTTACCGATGCAGGTTCTGCTGAAACCTATTTTAAAACTTTAGCCGAAGAAAATGGTTTTAAACCTGGTGAATTGATGTTACCATTCAGGATAATGTTGGTTGGTGGTAAATTTGGCCCTGGAGTTTTTGATATTGCAGTGTTGCTTGGCTCAGAAAATACAAAAGCAAGAATTTTGAAGGCTGTTAATGAGTTTAACAGTTAACTAAAAAGTAAAACGCCTGAATTAAATTTTAGGCTTTTTATTTTAAAGATTCCCGGAAGGAATAATTCAGTGCAAAATATTTACTTTAGTAATCATTTAAAATTTAGTTTACTCATTAAAAAATATTAAGATATGCAATGGTTTGGTAAAGGCAGTAATAATGTCGAAGATGGTAGAGGCGGCGGTGGCGGCAGAACGGTATTAGGTGGTGGTGTTGGTATCATCATCGTAGTTTTAGGTTTAATATTCGGTAAAGATTTAACCGGATTAGTTGGTCAATTGCCACAAACGGAAAATACCCAGGCTAAACAAGGTGTTCCGGCAAACGATACACAAGCTCAATTTATTTCCGGAGTTTTAGAATCAACCGAACAGGTTTGGGATAAAGAATTCCAGAACATGGGCAAAACCTACGAACAACCAAAACTTATGCTATTTGATGGACAAGTTCAAACCGCTTGTGGTGGTGCTAGCGCCGCTGTTGGTCCGTTTTATTGCCCAGGCGATCATAAAGTTTACATCGATTTATCATTTTATGATGAATTGAAAAATCGTTTTGGCGCTGCCGGCGATTTTGCCCAGGCATACGTAATTGCACATGAGGTTGGTCATCACGTTCAAAACCTTTTAGGCATTTCTGATAAATTACAACAAGCCCGTGGCCGATTAAGTGAAACTGAATACAATAAACTATCTGTTAAATTAGAATTACAAGCTGATTTTTTCGCTGGTTTGTGGGCGCATCAGGCACAAAACCTTAAAGATTTTAAATTGGAAGCCGGAGATATTGAGGAGGCTTTAACCGCAGCAAACGCTATTGGAGATGATAAACTTCAAAAACAAGCGACTGGCGAGGTTACTCCAGACTCTTTTACACATGGCACTTCTCAGCAACGTATGCTTTGGTTTAAGAAAGGATTTGAAACTGGCGATATCAGTCAGGGCGATACTTTCAATAGCCGAGAACTATAATAATTGTAATCATCCCTAAACACATCCTACAATAAAATTTTAAAACTTTTTTTAGGCAGGATTGTTTGTTTACAGTTAAAGGCATTTTATGCACCAAACCGAACAAAATATTCAGGCATAATGAATTTTAAAAAATGATCCTTATTGTTGATGATAGGCCTGAAAACCTAATTTCTTTACAAAAAGTGCTTCAAGCCCACAATTTCGAGGTCGAAACGGCCTCATCCGGAGAGGAAGCACTTAAAAAAGTTTTAAAGAATAATTACGTTCTAATTATTCTGGATGTACAAATGCCAGATATGGATGGCTTTGAAGTGGCTGAAGCAATTTCTGGTTTCAGCAAGGCAAAAGATACCGCAATCATATTTCTTTCGGCAGTTAATACAGAGCTTAAATTTATTACAAAAGGTTATTTAAGCGGTGGTTTAGATTATATCACCAAACCTGTAGACATTAATGTTCTATTACTTAAAATCAAAACGTTTTATCGCATTTACGAGCAAAACAGAAAACTATCCGAAATTCAGGAAAAATTACTCGAAGAAATTGAGTTTCGTAAACAAGCTGAACATAAAAAAGATGAATTCATCAGCATTGCCAGTCATGAATTAAAAACACCACTAACCAGCGTTAAAGGCTATATACAACTCCTTCAAAGAAGTTTGGGCAGAGATGATAAAACGATGGCCCAAAACCACCTGGAAAAGGCAAGCATTCAACTGGAAAAACTAAACGAATTAATTGTTGATTTACTTGATATTTCCAAAATTGAAAGTGGTAAATTGAAATTTAACATGCGTTCGTTTTGTGCAGATACTATGTTAAATAATGCAGTTGAAATGCTGCAACAATCCAATCCCGATTTTAAAATCAATAAGCTTGGGCAAACGCATGATTTAATTTTTGCTGATGAAATGCGGATTGAGCAAGTGGTTATCAATTTCATTACCAATGCCATAAAATATTCTCCGGGCACCAACCAAATCAATGTTACCATCAACATCATAGATGAAAAACTATATCTGGCCGTTAAAGATTTTGGAATTGGCATTCCGGCTGAACAGCAAGGCAAAATTTTCGATAAATTTTATCGCGTAGAAGAAAACAGCAACCGCTTTAATGGTTTAGGTATCGGCTTGTACATCTGCTCAGAAATAATTAAGCGTCATGGTGGTACTATTGGCGTTAAAAGTGCCGAAGGCGAAGGTTCTGAATTTTATTTCATTATACCAATTACGCAGCCAGAATATTCCAATAATAATCCCGAACATCAATAATAAATGAAAACAACCCTTAAAAATAATTTGCGGTTAGGCCTTGGGCTTTCGTTAATTATTCTTTTCATAAGTTCCCTGGCATCATACATCAGCATCAGCAATCTTATAAAAAGTACCGAACTTGTTAAGCACAGCGATGAAGTAATTCTGGATGCTGAAAGAATTATATCTTCACTAAAAGATGCAGAAACCGGACAACGTGGATTTTTATTAACAGGAAATAAAGTATTTCTTCAGCCTTATTATGGCGCCAGCGATACCGCAGCCGCTATTTTATCACGCATTGAAATTGCCACAAAAGACAATGCTATACAGCAAAAAAATGTAGGCACATTAAGAGATATTTTACGTAAACGACTGGGTATCATTAAATCAACCGTAGAAATAAAAACGGTTGGTGGTGTAGTAGACCCAACCGTTTTGTTTCAGGGTAAAGTTTACATGGATAAGGCAAGGGCTACCGTTTCTAATATTGTAAATGAAGAAAAACGTTTGCTCGATACCAGAACTGCAGATTTAAATAAGCTTACATCATACACACCAATATTAATTATTATAGCAGCTATTCTGGCGATATTAATTACTTTATTTTTTTACAGAAAAGTATCTGTAGATTTTGATGAACGCGTAAAACTTCAGCAGGAGATAGAAGATAAAAAGCTCGAAATGGAGAAACGCATTGGCGCCATTAAGGAAATTGCCCATCAGATTTCAGACGGAAATTATGGGGTAAAAATGGAAGAGCGCACCAAAGATGATATCGGAGAATTAGCCGAATCATTGAATAGCATGTCGTTCTCATTAAAAAAATCTTTTGATACACTGGCTGAAAATGAATGGTTACAAACGGGTGTAGCTAATCTGAATATTAAGATGGTGGGCGAAAAGGATGTTTTTCAGCTTGCTGATGATATTATAGAATTTTTGGCCGTTTATACCAATAGCCAGATTGGTGCAATTTATTTATTTAAGGATGATGGCTTTTTGCATTTGAAAGGGCAATATGCTTTACGCAAAGACCAATTAGCTTCTACATTAGAAATTGGACAAGGGCTTGTTGGCCAGGCTGTAAAATCTGGCCGACCAATTATTTTAAATGAAATCCCTGATAACAATTTAACCATTTCTTACTCTTCAGGAAAAATTACACCTGCAGAATTATTGATTTTGCCGATTATTAGAAACGGAATTACTATTGGAGGATTAGAATTAGGCTCAACCTCTACCATCGGCGATATACAGAAACATTTCCTGAATTTAGTTTTATCGGAAGTTGGTTCTGCCCTGCTTGCTGCACAAAATAGAATGAAATTGCAACATCTTTTAGAGGAAACGCAGGCTCAATCGGAAGAATTACAAGTGCAACATGAAGAACTTGAAGGCATGAATGCAGAACTTGAAGCGCAGGCACAAAAGCTTCAGGCATCAGAAGAAGAACTTCGAGTACAACAAGAAGAGTTACTTCAAAGCAACCAGGAATTAGAAGAGCGAAGCAGCTTGCTTGAAGAGAAAAATGAACTGATTGAAGAGCGTAATGCAGAAATTCAGCAAAAGGCAGAAGCTTTAGAGTTAAGTACAAGATATAAATCTGAATTTTTGGCCAACATGTCGCATGAGTTGCGCACTCCATTAAACTCTATATTACTTTTATCAAGATTGATGGCTGAAAATGAGGCCATGGAGAGAGAACATCAGGAATATGCCGAGGTGATTCAAAGCTCAGGCCAAGGTTTATTAAGCTTGATAGACGAAATTCTCGATTTATCGAAAATTGAAGCAGGCAAAATGGAGCTGGATAGTAGCAATGTAAGTATAGATGGCGTCATTACAAACCTGACTTCACTTTTTAACCCATTAGCTAAAGAAAAAAGTTTAACCTTAATTATTGATAAAACAGACACTACGCCAGAGTTTTATCACACCGATAAAATGAGGTTGGAGCAAATCCTTAAAAATTTATTATCTAATGCTATTAAATTCACGGCACAAGGTTCTGTTCGCCTGAATATTGATAAAAATGAAGGTTTAAATGCATTAGTATTCAAAGTTACAGATACTGGCGTAGGTATTGCACCCGAGAAGCAAGCCATGGTGTTTGAGGCTTTTCAACAAGCTGATGGTTCTACCAGACGTAAATTTGGCGGTACAGGTTTGGGCTTATCTATTAGCAGAGAATTAGCAAAATTACTAGGCGGACACATAGAATTAAAAAGCGCCGAAGGCGAAGGAAGTGTATTTACTTTAACGCTGCCAATTGATAAGAACAAAGGGCTTGAAGCAGTTAAAGAGGTTGAAAAACCTGTAATGGCTGCTCCAGTTGAGGTACAAGTAGCCAAACCAAATAATCTGAGGGTTACAAATATCCCACAAGATGTGGAAGATGATAGAAATAACATCCAGCCTGAAGATAAAGTAATTTTAATTGTGGAGGATGATACGCCTTTTGCTAAAACACTTTTAGATTTTACCAGAAAAAGAAATTACAAAGGCTTGGTTGCGGTACGCGGCGATGTTGGTATAGAAATGGCAAAAACATATAAACCACTTGCTATTTTGCTGGATATCCAACTTCCCATAAAAGATGGTTGGCAGGTTATGGAAGAGCTTAAATCTGACCCGGAAACGCGTCCGATTCCGGTTCACATCATGTCATCTTTACAAGTAAAAAAAGAAAGTTTGCTTAAAGGCGCCGTAGATTTTATAAACAAACCTTTCGCTTTTGAGCACATGCAAGAGATTTTCCAAAAGCTGGAGCATGCTTTAAGTCGCCACCCTAAAAAGGTTTTAATTGTAGAAGAGAACGAGCAGCACGCCAAAGCCCTGAGTTATTTTTTAAGCAATTTCAACATCCAAACGGAAATTGTAAATCACGTAAGCGAAGGCGTATTCGCATTACATAAACCCGATGTAAATTGCGTAATTCTCGATATGGGAATTCCAGACAAAACCGCTTACGATACTTTAGAAGTTGTGAAAAAAACGCCGGGATTAGAAAACTTGCCAATTATCATTTTCACCGGTAAAAATTTATCTAAAGGAGAAGAAAACAGAATAAAGCAATATGCCGATTCGATAGTGGTAAAAACTGCGCACTCTTACCAGAGGATATTAGATGAAGCCGGCTTATTCTTACACCTGGTAGAAGAAAAAAATAAAGGCGTAGAGAAAAAACCATCAAAATTTACAGAGCTACAAGATGTTTTAAAAGACAAAACCGTTTTAATAGCAGATGATGACGTTCGTAACATTTTTTCGTTAACGAAAACTTTAGAGCAGCACCACATGAAGGTAATTGCAGCAATTGATGGAAAGGAAGCCCTTAAATTATTAGAGGAAAATCCATCGGTTGATGTTGTTTTAATGGATATGATGATGCCTGAACTAGATGGTTATGAAACCACCACTGCCATCAGGCAAAATCTAAAACATCGTAATTTACCTATCCTTGCAGTTACAGCAAAAGCCATGATGGGCGACAGAGAAAAATGCATTGCTGCTGGTGCATCAGATTACATCAGCAAGCCAGTTGATATGGATCAGCTGGTGAGCTTACTACGCGTTTGGTTATACGAAAATCATCATAAATCTTAATACCCCTTAACAATATGCCTCAAAAATTAATTTTAATAATTGATGATGACAATCGAAACATTTTTGCCCTAAAAGCTGTTCTGAAATCCAAAGGTTTTGGATGTTTATCTGCCCCGAGCGCAAAAGAAGGTTTTACTATAATTGAGAATAGCGATAATGTTGCTGTTGTGCTTATGGATATGATGATGCCGGATATGGACGGCTACCAGGCTATCGCTGCGATGAAGAGATCAGAAAAGATGCGTGATATTCCGGTTTTAGCCGTTACAGCACAGGCTATGGTTGGAGATAAAGAGCGTTGCTTAAGCGCAGGTGCATCTGGCTATGTTTCAAAACCGATAGATGTTGATGAATTAATGTTTCAAATAGAAGAGGTTACAAATAAGTGATTGGTGATTCGATAGATAATGAACAAGTAGAATTGCTGTTAAACGATGTTTTGGAAGTCTATGGTTATGATTTTCTAGAATACTCTCATGCATCAATAAAGAGAAGAATTTCAAGACTTTTCGGACTTGATAATTTCGTAAGTTTCGCTGAATTTAGATACACTGTTAAAAGCGATAAGAAATATTTTAAACGTTTTTTAGAAGAAATTACGGTAAACGTTACCGAAATGTTCCGTGATCCATCATTTTATAAAGCGTTAAGAAAAGATGTTTTACCAGCTCTGGGGACTTATCCTTTTATACGCATTTGGGTAGCGGGCTGCTCTACTGGCGAAGAAGCTTATTCATTAGCGATATTACTTAAAGAATTAAACCTGTTAAACAAAAGCCTTATTTATGCTACTGATATCAATCCATCAGTTTTAGAGAAAGCAAAAAAAGGGATGTTTCCAATTAATTACCTTAAAGGTTATTCGGAAAATTATATTCAATCTGGCGGAGTAAAAGATTTTTCATCATACTACACCGCAAATTATACTTTGGCTAAGTTTGATGAAAACTTAAGTTCAAAAATGATTTTTTCTACTCACAATTTAGTCTCCGACCGTTCTTTTAACGAATTTCAGCTTATATTGTGCAGAAATGTGTTAATCTATTTTGACAAGGATTTACAGCATAAGGTATTTCAGCTGTTTGATAATAGCCTTGAAAATTTGGGTTATTTAGCACTCGGCAGTAAAGAGAGTTTGGATTTTTGGCCAAATGCTAAGGGATATAAAAGAATAAAAACCGAAAAAATATGGCGCAAACTGTAATAAACAATACATGTAGTGCTTTGGTTATTGGAGGTTCTGCAGGCAGCCTAGATGTTTTACTCGAAGTTTTTCCTGCGCTTAAGGCAGAAATTGATTTTCCCATCGTTTTAGTTACGCATAGAAAATCAGGCAGCGATTCTTTATTAACCGACTTATTAAAAGGGAGAACATCTTTAAACGTTCATGAAGTAGAAGAGAAACAGGAAATGTTGCCGGCCAATGTATACATCGCACCTGCTGATTATCATTTATTAATTGAGCAAAACCATACGTTTTCTTTAGATTATTCTGAAAAAATTAATTATTCCAGACCATCCATTGATGTTACTTTCCAATCTGCAGCTGAGGTTTTTAAGAGCGAATTGGTATGCATATTGCTCTCTGGCTCTAACGCAGATGGCGTAGAAGGATTAAAAATAGTAAATAAACATGGCGGAATGGTGGTGATACAAAATCCAAGCACAGCACTAATGCCGTACATGCCTCAGCAAGCTGTTAATATTGTAAAACCACATCTTGTTTTACATAGCTACGAAATGGCAGATTTTATTAACGCATTAAATAAAAAAAATTAAGTTATCCCTCAAAAATTATGGCTGAAGTTAAAAAAGTGTTTGTATTTGATGATAATAAAGATATTCTCGATTTATGTACTTTCATTCTTGAAGATGCTGGATATGATATAAGAACATCAGAAAGTGCCGATGATATTGAAAAACAAGTTTCGGATTACATGCCTGATTTGATTTTTATGGATAACTGGTTGCCAGAATTAGGCGGAATTGAAGCAACAAAAGCCATAAAAAAACATCCAGACCTGAAACATATACCAGTAATATATTTTTCTGCTAATAACGATATTTCTTCGCTAGCCAAACAAGCAGGTGCAGACAGTTATCTATCAAAGCCATTTGATATCTCTACCTTGGAAGACATAGTTAAAAAACACTTGAGTTAATCTTAATCCTTCCCCCAAATCCTTGTATTTAAGTCGAGTTCTTTTACAATTTCGTACATAAATTTAATTGCAGCTACATCCTGATTTAGCAATTCCGGATTTAACAAAGTTTTAAAAACCGGTGCTTCAAAATAATTTCTATCTAAAGGAAAAGCGATGTTCATTCGGTTGTTTATAAAGGATAAGGAAATTGTATTTTTCGAATTGCGATTCAACTCTAAAATTCTTTCCATCATGGCGGGCGTTAAAATATACCGGGCTTCAACCTGGTCAGTTCCGTGTGTGGTAAAGGTTTGATTAAAAACGCTGTTCTCTAATTCTACTAATGTATTATTTCCAAAAGAGAATACATTTTTTGAGAACCATGCGCCCATTTGTCCGAATAAATCTTTTGGCCTTACAACTGTTGCCGCTTTAAAATTTTTATTAAAATCAGCAACAAAAATTATCCCTCTAAATATGTCATGCCATTCGGTTCGTGTACCGTTTTTAGTTTGTACTTCAGTTTTATATTCGGCATGTACTTCTGCAAAATAAAAACTGGTTTTATCAGCTTTGCCATTAATTAAATCTTCGCTACGGTAACGGTCTGGTTCTTGTGTAAATAGCTGCGTTTGTTCAAATTCTTCGGATGAAATACCAAGAGCTGGCTGAATTTGCAAACTTTCGTTTACCGATTTGAGCACGCTGCCAATTACATCAACTTTAAAACTTTGCATATAGGTGGTAAGCGCATCAGCTATTTTATACAGCAAAGAACCACCATAAACTGCCGGGATTAAACCTGCAAGAATAGCAAAAACACCTATACCAAAATAAAAGCCAGCTATGGTTAAAATAATGGCCAGCACAATAAAAATATAGCCTTTCTTTTGAGTAGAGACAATTTTCTGGCGATCAATCTCTAACGCAGCAAGCGTATTCTGCAATGCTGCATGATTTGCAACATCCACAATTAATTATTAAAAAGTTCTTTTGCGCTAATGTTTTTACGTTCTTCTTCGGCGGTTGCCAGCACCGGTGTTGGGTGGAAATTTAACATCCCGGCGAACATATTTCCTGGAAACATCATAATTGCGTTATTATAATCGGTTACGGCAGAATTATAAGTTCTCCTGGCGGCAGCAATCTGCTCCTCGCTTTCTGTCCAGGTGGTTTGTAAATTGATGAAATTTTGATTGGCTTTTAAGTCGGGATAATTTTCTATGTTAACCATTAAACCCTTTACGCTCGAACTTAGCTGCGCATCTATCTGAGCTTTCTCCGCATCGCTAACTGAGGGCGAAGTAGCTTTTGTACGTAACTCTGTAATTTTGGTTAAAGTAGATTGCTCGTATTTTGTGTATTGCTTTACCGTTTCAACGAGATTTGGTATCAAATCAAAACGTTTTTTCAACATTACATCTATTGCAGAGAATGCGTTAATCACTTGATTTTTTCTACCAATAAGGGAATTATAGAAGAATATGCCGAATAAGAAAATTACGGCAATAATGATGAGGGCAATAATCATAATGGTTATTTTTTGGTTTATGATATAAATATAAAAAGGATTTATTTATTAAGCGATCATTTTTTTTGTTGCCTATCTCTCAGTTTCCTTCTTTCTAATCGCCTTTTTTTGCGTAAATCATGACTTGCCTTCATCGCTTTAAACTTATCGATATGCGCCTTCATTTCCATTTGTTTCTCCTCCGTTAAACCCACGCTATGTTTTATACCCACAAAAAGGCTTTTCCAAATCAGGTTAAAAAAGGAAGTATTTTGCGGACGCTGATAATCTACTGTTGCGGAAATAAATTTTCCATCCGGCCCTGGATTTTCGGAGTTTAAAATTAACGCATTTGCTAAAATCGACAACAAACCTCGGGTTACTAAATGGTCTTTTTCCGGGTCGTTTTTCATCAGAGCAACTGATAAATCAAAATATGAAAAATCTACGTTCCCTTTTGAGCCGAAATCATCTGCCTTAAAATTAAACCGAAGCCTGTTTACGTTGCCACGATTAATCCTCACCAAACCCAAAGGCTTTGTAATTTGATTTAATACTCTTGCATTAAAATTTTGCAAAAGACCGCTATAAGAGAAATCGCCGGTACGGGAAACCAAATCAAATTTAAAATCTAAATCTAGCTTTCCCTGGCCAAGCAAATAAGTGCTTAAGCTTGCCTGCATAATCGGTTTTTGGGCTTTTACCTTATCAATATTGGTTACGTTGCTAATAAAACCCGCAGTATGCTCAAAAGAAATCCGACCCCTTTGCTGGCTTTCTTGATTGTACACCGCATAACTAACATCAACATCTTTAAGCGTAATTTTATCAACCAATATTGGAGCAGGAACCTTTTGCAATAATTGATGCGGGTATTTGCCAATCTTATTTGTTTGCGCTGGATTTTGCAAACTGTTATCATTAAAAACCGAAACGTAACCGTTAGAAACAACCATGTCTTTAGCCCTTAATTCTTGCTTGCTGATGTACAGCGGAAGGTTTATGCCCATCAAGCTAATATCATTCATTAAAATATTGAATCTATCCTTTGCATAACCGGCAACTTTGCCAAATTTCATCTCATCGTACCTTGGCTCTAAAGCAAATTTATTTACACTAAGGCGGCCCGTTGATGCCTTAAAATCAAGCTGATTAAGTTTGATATTGTACATGCTATCTGGCGTAGCATAATTGTAGTTTTTTAAATTGAGCAATACATCTTTAAGCAGATAAAATCTTGTAGAATCTTCAAATGAAGTTGAATCAACGAGCAGATCAACTAGTGTGATGTTAAAATCATCAATAGAAAAAACATCGAATTTATTAACATTCTTATTTACGTAATTGAAACTAGCATCTCTAAAAAGGATTTTTTTTATGCTGAATTCTTTTAAGCTTTTGGAGATAAATGTGTAGGGCGATTGAATTAGCCTTGCAGGACGGTTTTCATTAAAATCCAATTGGCGGTTAACCATATAAACCTCCGGATTATCGAATAAAATTTCATCAATCTGTAGTTTTTTTTCGCGATAAAGTATTAGCGGATGGAAGTGTTTTACAGCAAGCTTTTTTAAAGAAACAGTGTAAAGGTTGTTTGGCGCTCTTTTTAGCTTGACCAATTGGCTATACCTGGCCGTATCGGCTGCGATTTTTACATCTTGCAAGGTTGCACTACCCGTAAAAATATTTGTGCTTACTTTACTAAAAGAGATGGTATAAAGGCTATCGGTTGATTTATAAAGTAAAGTTTTAATCTGCTGCGTAAGCATTGGCCGCGACTTTACATTCAAAAACCATGCAATACCAGCTAATAGAGTAACGATAATGAGCAAACTTGCTCCAACCCACTTCAAAATTACGTAACGGCGTTTTATAATTGCAGGCATTTAAAAAAATCGGGTGATGGTTTTCTACAGCAATATACACTTTAAAAATATCGCTTTAAAGCATTTACTAATTTTGTTCCCTTTTCGCCTTTCTTTCTGCCTTACGATCTGCCCTTTTTTGCGCTCTTATTTTCTTTGCAATTACCTTCTGCTGCTTAACCGGATCTTTCTCCGGAACAATGCCAATGCCAACAATATCTTTTATACCAACAAAAACTGTTTTCCACATCAGGTTAAAAAATGAAGCAGAATTAATCCTAGTATTAGTCATTGAAGCCGTTCTAGCCTGTTCTCCTTTTTTCGGATTTTCGTCTTTTACTAACAAGGTATTCGCTAGAAAAGACAATAATCCTTTTTCTTTTGTGCCTTTTCCATCAATATTATCTGATAGTAGTTTCACTTTAAGGTTATTATAAAGCATTGTCATTGTACCAGAAGCCGAGCGCAAATTACCTTTTGCCTGAAAATTTATCTGCTGTACATTTCCACTTTCAATTTCTACAAGTCCTAAATTTTTTGATAAGGAATTAAGATTTTGTAAGTTGAATTTACCCAGGCTTCCGCTATAACTAAATGACCCATTGTTGTCTGTAAGGTTAAAATCTATTTTGATGTTTAGCTTTCCGCTTCCCATTAAAAGCGTGCTAAAATCTGCCAGGGCATGATTGTTTTTAACCAATAGTAAACTATCGTTTGTAACATTTAAAATTTTCCCATTTAAAGATTTAAACTCTACAGTGCCGGTTTTTTTACTGGCAGGATTAAATTCTCCATATTTTAAGGCAACATTTTTTAACCTCACGGTATCAATGTTAATTGGGAAGTTTAGCCTTTTCAATGCCAAATGCGGGTAGTTTTTTCCTTTATCAAATCCGGGAGGTGGCGGCGATTCGCGGCTCATAAAAACCTCCACGTTGCCCGGGCCAATGTTTAAAGATTTTGCATAAAGTTTTTGGTCGGTATTTAAGCCTATAAAATCTACACCGCTAAATTCAACTTTTTCGAAAAGCAAATTGTATCTATCTTTTTGAACCTTGTATTTTCTCGCAAAAGCTAATTCTGGGTATAGAGGAATAAGTTTAAATGCTTTTATTGTAACTTTTTTTGTAGCCGAAGAGCCCGAAATGGTATCCACTTTCATGGAGTACATTTTATCTTTTGTTGTTGATTTATAACCAGCCAGCTTAAATGAAATATCCTTTGTGTAATAAAATCTCGAAGTATCATTTCCGGATAAAGAATCCAAAAGAAAATCTTTCACGTTGATGTCTAAATGTTTAATGGAATTCTTCGTTTTTTTAGCACCGCTTTTATTAATGTAGTCGAAATTTGCATCCACAATTTTAATAGACCGCACCTGAATAGATTTTAACGTTTTTGAAATTTGCTCATAAAGTGACTTTTCGACTTTGGTTGTATCCGTTTTCTTTGGCACTTTATTAAAAATCATATTTATGGATGGCTTATCCAATAAGATTTCATTTACATTAACCCGTTTTTTAAAATAAGCAGTCAATAAACCTACTCTGGTAATTTGCAACTTCTTTAACTGCAATTCAAAAATATGTGCAGGTGCTAATTTTAAAGTTTTTAAACTATCGTAAACTACAGTATCTGGCGTGAGCGTAACATCGCGAAGCGCCAAGCTACCTGTTATTACGTTTAAATTTATGCTCTTGAAATCAATTTTATACAAATGACTTGAACCATTATAAACACCTTCTTTTATTTTATCTGTAAGTAAGGGTTTCCAGCGGGCGCTGATGAACATTGCTGCGAAAGCTAAAATCAAAATTAATCCGCCAAAAATACTGGCAATCCAAATCCAAATTTTATTTCTATTCCGGGCTGTCATTTCATATTGGTTTATCGGTATCTAACAGATTAAGCCTCAAAAGGTTTTTTTGTTAACATTTGGCGGCTGGGCACAAAAACAAAAAAGCCCTTGAATAAAAATTCAAAGGCTTACAATTGCAATGTGTTTGGTATTATTTTACACGCTCAACATATTCGCCTGTACGTGTATCAACTTTAATTTTATCACCCTGATTAACAAACATAGGTACTTTAACTTCTACACCATTCTCTAACGTTGCCGCCTTTAATGCATTTGTAGAGGTATCTCCTTTTACTGCCGGCTCTGAATAAGTAATTTCAAATTCAGCAAAATTAGGCAGCTGCCCCATAATTGCTTCATCGCTTTCCATAGAAACAATTACGTTCATTCCTTCTTTTAAAAATTTAATAGACGAACCGAATAATGATTTTTCTACATTATATTGTTCGTAGGTATTATTATCCATAACTACCAGGTAATCGCCATCTTCATATAGATATTGATAATCATTAGTTTCTACACGGCAAATTTCAACAGCCTCGTCGGTATTCATACGAGCTTCTACAATTCTACCTGATTTAATGTTACGAAACTTACCAGTATAAAAAGCGCCGCCTTTACCTGGTGTACGGTGATTCCACTCATCAACAGTAACTAATTCGTTGTTTACACGAAGAATGTTACCTGTTTTAATTTCTGATGCTTTTGCCATATTAGGTTTATCCGATTCGGATTTTTATTTTTAAAATTTTGTGTCGCCAAAGGTAAAATTATTTTAACAAAAACCTACAATGGTTTAGGGGTTTAAGGTTTAAGCCCAAAGGTATTATCGTTTATTTCACACGTTCCATGTAGTCTCCGGTTTTCGTATCTACTTTAACTTTATCGCCTTGATTAATAAATAAAGGCACTCTAATTTCAGCACCTGTTTCTACAGTTGCATATTTTTGGGCACTTGTTGAAGTGTCTCCTTTAACAGCTGGCTCGGTGTAAGTAATTTCGAGTTCTACACTATTTGGTAATTGAGCAACAATTGGTTCGTCACTTTCAAAAGCAACAGTAACATTCATACCTTCTTTTAAAAATTTAATTGCAGAACCAAAAAGCAACTTTGGGATATTGTATTGCTCAAAAGTATTGTTATCCATCACCACCAGATAATCACCATCTTCATATAAGTATTGATAGTCATTAGTTTCTACACGGCAAATGGTAACTTCTTCATCTGTACGGAAGCGGTATTCGACAATTTTTCCGGTTTTAACATTGCGCATTCTAGCTTGATAAAACGCCCTTAAATTTCCTGGTGTGCGGTGAATATATTCTTCCACGCTTACCAACTCTCCATTAAAGCGTAATACATTTCCGCTCTTTACTTCTGATGCTTTTGCCATTACTAATAATATGTTCTGTTAACCGAACATCAAAGTTAAAAAAAGGATTATTGATTTGAAATTAAACACATATTAATTGAATTGGTTGAAGGATTATTTGTTTCTTGCTAATAAAAAAAACCAACCCAAGAACTACAGGTTGCTGTTAAATAAACCAGACAGAAGTGAAAATACTTTTTGTTGTACAAATAAATAGATTGCCATGTCGTTCTTCCTCGTAATGACGGCGATGGAATGTAGAAAAGACGCCAAAAAGATTGCAACGAATGGCGGGGTTGCAAATGCCAAAAAATTCAACCCCTTAGTTTTCAAATATCTCAATAGGCAAACCTTATAGTTTGCTAAATAATTATAGTTTTTAACTATATCGTTATCAATAAATACAATTGATAATTAATACATCCGGGTTGATTGAGACTTCTTTTCGCCGTACCTTTGTGGCACAAAATTAAAGACAAAAAAATTATGGCAATAGTAGGTAAAAAATTCCCGAGTGTTAGTATTGATGCAATGTCAGACATGGGTGATGACTTGAAAATCAATGTTTTTGAAGAGGCTGTAAATAAAAATAGTAAGGTATTATTATTCTGGTATCCAAAAGATTTTACTTTCGTTTGCCCTACAGAATTACACGCTTTCCAAGCGGCACTGCCTGAATTTGAAAAAAGAAATACAATTGTAATTGGTGCATCATGCGATACAAACGAAGTTCATTTTGCCTGGTTAAACACACCAAAAGATAACGGTGGCATTGAAGGTGTTACTTACCCTATTTTAGCAGATACACACAGACAATTATCTGGTATTTTAGATATCCTTGACCAGGAAATTAACTACGATGAAGAAGGAAACGAATCTTTCTCTGGTTCAAATGTTTCTTTCAGAGCGACATATTTAATTGATGAAACCGGTAAAGTATTCCACGAAAGTGTTAACGATATGCCATTAGGTAGAAACGTTAAAGAATATTTGCGTTTAATTGATGCTTATGCTCACGTTCAAAAACATGGCGAAGTTTGCCCTGCAAATTGGGAAGAAGGAAAAGAAGCAATGAATGCAAACAGAACTGGCGTTGCTGAATATTTAGCTGCCAACTAACTAAATAAACATTATGTTTTTAGAATTAACAGAAGATAATCTTCAACAATATTTAGCCGATAACTCAAAGGTTATGGTTCAGTATGCTGCATCATGGTGTGGTAACTGCAGAATCATGAAACCAAAGTTTAAAAAACTGGCTGCTGAAAATGAAGATGTTGCTTTCTTGATTGTTGATGCCGAAAAACTTCCAAATTCACGCAAATTTGCAAACGTTGATAATTTACCAACTTTTGCAGCTTTTGAAGGTGGTAATTTGGTAGACCAGGTGCAAACCAACAAAGTAGAAGGTTTAATTGAATTATTTAAGAAAATAAAATAATGAAGATTCCGGTTATCAGACAATTATTTCAAAACACCACTCCTGCTCAATTAGAAACTACTTTAGAGGTTTTAGAGGCTTTTTGTGAATTTAGAGGTGTTAGCGAACACGAAGTTGATGTTGCTGGCGAAATGATTACCAATATATGCGGTGCACTAGAAGTACACCAAATGGTAAGCGAAGGTGTTGCAGAAAAAGATGCACTAAACGCTTTCGGCCAAAAAGTAATGGGTTCTATTGATAGATAATTTCTCTTAGTCAGAACTTTAGAATAAAACCCTTTGCAGAAATGTAAAGGGTTTTTTGTTTTGCTTTTTTCGCTTAATTAAAGCTAAATATTTAAGCCAGTCCAACCTCATTTCTGTAACCCAAATATTCATCTTCTTTTTGAGTCATGAGGGTTTTTGCAACCTTGCCTTTGTCTTTGTAACCAAGCAGGTGTAAAGTTCCATGAATCATAATTCGGCAAACCTCATCAAACTCATTTGTTTTAAATGTTTTGGCGTTCTCCTTAACCCGTTCTATACTGATGAAAATATCGCTAACAATTTGTTTTTCTTCCTCAGAATTATCAAAAGTAATGATGTCTGTATAAGTATCGTGATTTAAGTACTGTTGATTAATACCAAGCAAATATTCATCACTGCAGAAAATAAAATTAAGCTCGCTAAGTTTATAACCTTCTTTTTCGATGGTTGATTTTATCCACTTTTTAACTTTTAATTTTTGTGGAAGATTGTAATTTATCGATTCGGTGAAGAAAGTAATTGCCGGCATTTTAATGTATTAAAGCCGCAAATTTAAGAAATATTAATCGTCTTTGTAGTTCTAATCGCAGCAAGGAAGCTGCAAAAGAAGAACACAATTTCAAATCCCTTTTAGAATACTGTGAACGTTTTATTAAAGCGGTAGTCTTTGCGAAGCTGGACCTGTGCAAGCTGAAGCAATCTTTACTGCCTAAATAATAGATTGCTTCCCCGAATTGCCGGGGCAGGCTGTGCCTAGCAATAACGCACATGGCGCCTAAATCTTTTTTAGAATACTGTGAACGTTTTATTAAAGCGGTCGTCATTGCTAAGCTGGACCTGTGCGAGCTGAAGCAATCTTTACTGCCTAAATAATAGATTGCTGGCCAGAATTGCCGGGGCAGGCTGTGCCTCGCAATAACGCACATGGCGCTTAAATCTTTTTTAGAATACTGTGAACGTTTTATTAAAGCGGTCGTCATTGCGAAGCTGGACCTGTGCGAGCTAAAGCAATCTTTACTGACTAAATAATAGATTGCTGCCCAGAATTGCCGGGGCAGGCTGTGCCTCGCAATAACGCACATGGCACATTAATCCTGTGTTCAAATTATTATTAAGCTCAGGTTACCAGGCTGGCCATTCATTATTCTTAGGAAGACATTGTGTAAAGCAAATCTATAGCGATAACCTTAGTTTACCATATTTAATGATTTCAAATATTCGGCTATCTTGGTTTTATAATAATAGTTTAAAGATGGCGGCAACTTTTGAAGCACATCATTTCCATTTTGCAGTTGCTTCTTGTAGTCATCAACCATTTTTTTGTATGAAGGAGGAAACTCTTTTGCGGCTTTACTTTCACGTTTATCATCTTCTTCCTGGTCTCTTTCGGCCTTTTCGGCATCAAGCAATTTAGTTAAAAGCTCTTTTTGCCTGTTCATGGTTTCTTGCTGAAGTTTTTTGTTAACCAAATCACTTTCGGTTTCTTTCATTTCTTTAATGGCTTCATTCAAATTTCCAAGTTTACCCTTACCGTCTTTGTTCTCTTCGCGATTAAGTTTTTCAAGCGCCTGCCTTATCATCTGCTGTTGCTGAGCCATTTTACCAAACTCCTGACTCATTTCTCCTTTGCCAACCGTTCCCTGATTTCCGCCAGGCTTTTGCATTTGTTCTCTCGCCTTTTGCATGCTTTTATTTAGCTGATCTTGCATCTGCGAAAGCTGTTTCATGCTTTGTTTCTGTTTACCTTTTCCTCCTTTAGCATTTTTTTGCATGTTTTGCAATTGATTCAAAGCCTCACTCAACATCAACGAAAGGTTATTTATCGAAGTCATGGTAAACTGCTGATACCGATTTGCTTCAGGCGTTCTTCTGTCGCCAAGGTTTTCCAAACTTTTATCAAGGTTAAAATTAATTTTATTCATCTCCTCATTAACAGTCGATTCTATTTGAGGAACCCGCTTACTTAAACTGTATAAACTATCGGCAATGGTTTTTAGGTTATCCTTAATATTGCGCTGTTTCTGCACATTGCTTACATAAGATGGATCTGAGGCATTCATTCGCTTTAAGGCAAGCATTACTTTTTCCTGGTCAAAAGATGTATTTAGCAAGTTTTCAAGCAGTTTTCGCAACTCTTTAGCATTCAGGTTATTTTCCATTTCCTCACCTTGCTGCTGCATTTCGCTCATCTTTTGCGCCAGCTTCTCCATTTGCTCTGCTGCCTTTTGCTGTTTTTGACTGGCAGATTTACTATCCTTTTTTTCCAAAGCATCTTTACCATCTTTCTGGTCTTTTTGAATATCCTGAATATCTTTTTCAGGGTTTTCGAAAGGATTAGGGCGCTCAAGCGATTGATTTTTCTCTTCGAGTTTCTTTAAATCCTCTTTAATATCCTTCATCTCTTTATTCAAAGCATCTTGCTTTTGTTTTAGAGATTCATCGTCTTGCTTTTTAGCGGCAGTTTGTGCAGACAGCTCTTTTTGTTGTTTTGCTAAATCACTTAACCTATCAATGTCGTTTTGCAAATTTTGCTCAAATTCCAGCTGCTTGTACAATTCCAAAATCCTATCCAGCTCATTTTTAAGTGTTTTATTATCAAGTTGCATTTTCGATAATTCGTTTTGCGTTTGATCTTTATTCCGCTCATTCATCAAATTCTGAAGCTTTTGCAAAAGTTCTTTTGTTTTTTCATCCAAAACATTATTAAACAAATCATTAATTTGCTTTTGCTTCTCTTGCAGGTCTTGGTTTTCAGCCTGATTTTCTTGTTGCTGCTGCGTGTTCTTTTGATTTAAATCTTTAATTTCCTTAACAGCTTCCTCTAATTGTTTTTGCTTATCCAACAATTGCTCTATCTGTTTTTTATCCTCAAAAGAGATTTGTTTCTTATCAATTAAAGTTTGTGCCACCTTTTTACTTTCCTTTTCAATTGCTCCCGCTAAACGAATAGCCGATTGCATTTTTTGCTTAAGCGCCTGGTTATTTGCGCTAATTTGCTCGGCGGTTTCTCGTTTGCTTGGCTGTTTAAAAACCTTAATTTCCGAGCGGGTAACTTTTGCGCCGTTAACGCCATCGTTATCGGCTACTTCAAAATAATATTCAATTTCTTGCCCTGGCTTGGCGGCAACATTTTTTAAATCCCAAAAATGGAAAAAGCTATTTTCGGTAACATTATTTTTTATTGAAATATTTTTAGCCGCTGAGCTAATAATTTTCTTATCTTCTTTGATAGAATATTTAAAAGTCAATTGGCTAAAACCATAATCATCAGAGATTTGCCCGCTGAAGTAAAGCGCTTTACTACTTATCGAATCTTGTTTTTCATCAACATTAATACTTGGCAATTGGTCTTTAATCACATTAATCTGATGGCTAAGCGAATCCTTAACCGATACAAAATCATTTTGCGGAGTAATACTATATTTCGAGTTAGCTTTTATCGTAGCCACAAACGAGGCATTATTTTCTGCAACTTTAATAACATGCGGGTTGTTATTTAAAGTAAACAGCACCGAGTTGCTTTGCCCGGTTTTAAAATTCCAGGTCACCCTTGTTCCTTCAGGCAAAAGGATATCGCCTGCGTTGCTTATCGTTTCTGGTTTTTTATTTAAATAGCTCGGAAAAATTAACGTTGCCGAAGTATTTAACAGTTCTGGCCGGGGTTTAACGCTAACCACAAATGTCGAAGAACTAAATCCTCCACCTTTAAAAATCAGCTTTTTATCACTTTGAATATTTTTGATGCTGTAATTAAATCGGCTAATATTTTCCTTTGTTAATTTGTAGGTGTTTTTACCATCCTCCACATAAACTTCCGCAGGCAATTCATCACCTTTTAATTTTAAGTTAATGGTCAAATCATCACCTTGTGTAACCGTTAAATTTTTATTTAACACCGAGAAATCAAAAGGTGCTTTTGCCGCAATATATTCATCGTATTTAAAAAAACTATTTGTGCCTTCCTTTAAAATTGCAGGCGCCAAAATGGCTATCAGTAAAATTATCGATAGCGGAATAAACAGGTATTTTAAATATTTTCTATTATCAGTAATTCTTACAGCTGTATTAAAAGGAACCGGTTTTAAGTCAAATATCTTCTGATTTATACTTGCCAGAATAAGTTGATTATCAGGCATATTTTCAGATAAACGATGGAGCTGAAGCGTATTCAAAAGCTTATCCTTAATATCGCTAAAGTGGTTACCAATAATTACTGAAGCTTCATCAAAAGATAGGTGTTTACCCAATTTTAACATTGCAAGTAAAGGCCTTATAATTAAAAAACCTACCACAAATGCAGCAACCACCAAAAACGAAAAGAAAATAAAAGTTTTAAATACAGCTGCCGGGTTTAAGTAGTAAAGACTTATAAAAATCAGCAGGTATAAGGCAAGTAAAATCGCAGCACTATAAATACTTCCCCGCAAAATTTTATTCAAATAAAATTTACGGATAAACTCATCAATTTTTCTGATTAGCTCATTGTAATTATTGCTCACCATATCTACGTAAATGTAAAAATAATTCCAATCAATTAAGTTTAATAGCCCAATGGTAACGTCATTATTATAAACCCCCTATTAACTGTTTAAATTAATTTGAAAACGAAGGCTTCGGTTTTTCATAGCAGCTCCTGCCCCGCCTGCCTACCGCAGGCAGGCTTTCTGTTCCAATAAAAGCAGAAAAAGCTTTTGATTTTCACTTCAATCGGGTTTATTTAACAAAAACCTGTTATTAAACATTAACGTCAAAAATTAATTGATTAATACTATGGTTACATAAAACTTAACTAACTTTAACTACAAACCCATACTTTTGGGTCAAAAAAATCGTCACAACCAGATATGAAACGAATATTTATTTCAGCCTTTATGGTATTTATTTTTACGGCATCATTTGCACAAAAATTTAACTGGAACAAAAACCAGGTTATTGCACACCGAGGCGCCTGGAAAAAAAATAAATTTCCCGAAAATTCTATTGCTTCCCTAAATGAAGCCGTTCGTTTAGGTTGTTATGGTTCGGAGTTTGATGTATGGATGACTGCCGATGGCGTATTGGTTGTAAATCACGATCCTGAATTTCAAGGGCTTAAAATTGAAGCCGTAAAATACCAGGAATTACTAACCAAAACCTTAAGCAATGGCGAAAAAATTCCAACTTTAGAAAGCTATTTACTTGCGGGCTTAAAGCAAAAAACAACAAAGCTCATTCTAGAAATAAAACCATCATTAATTAGTAAAGAACGCGGGCTCGAAGTAACCAATAAATGCGTTGAAATGGTTAAAAAACTTAAAGCCTTGGCATGGACAGAGTATATCAGCTTTGATTACGACTATTGCAAACGTGTTGTACAATTACTACCAAATGCTAAAGTTGCTTATTTAAAAGGCGATGTAACTGCTGAGCAATTGAAGGCTGATAAATTAACCGGCGTAGATTATCATTACAGCCTTTACCAAAAGGATAACTGGATTGAAAATGCTCAAAAACTTGGTTTAACCATTAACGCCTGGACGGTTAATGCTGCTCCGGAAATGCAATGGTTATTGGCGCATAACGTAGAATACATTACCACGAACGAACCAGAGTTGCTTTTTGAAGAATTAAAGAAATCACCTGTTGCAAATGGTTGGAAATTAAAATGGAGCGATGAATTTAATGACGCCGGACTTCCTTTGGTTAAAAACTGGAGTTATGATGTTGGCGGTAAAGGCTGGGGAAACAGTGAATTAGAATACTACACTGACGCAGACAGTTCGAATGCCATCGTTAGAAAGGGCAATTTGAACATCATTGCGCTAAAAACCCAAAAAGAAGGTAACCAATATACTTCAGCCCGTTTGGTAACTAAAAACAAATTCGATTTTAAGTATGGCAGAGCTGAAGCCCGTATGATTTTACCAAAAGGCAGAGGTTTGTGGCCGGCATTTTGGGGCTTACCTACCGATGGAAAATATGGCGGCTGGCCTAAAAGTGGCGAAATCGACATCATGGAGCATGTTGGTTACGAACCCGATAGTGTACACGGAACGGTTCACACCGAACATTTTAACCACATAAAAAACACGCAGGTTGGTAAGGCTTTAAAAGTGGCCAATCCTTATACAGAATATCATGTTTATGCTGTAGAGTGGTTTAAAGATAGGATTGATTTTTACATCGACGACCAAAAATATTTAACCTTCAAAAACACAGGCAAAGGCGCTAATGATTGGCCATTTGACCAAAACTTTCATCTAATTTTAAACTTAGCCGTTGGTGGCGGTTGGGGTGGAAAAAAAGGTGTTGACGATACCATCTTTCCGGCGACAATGAAAGTTGATTACGTTAGGGTTTATCAAAAGTAATTGAAAATGTAAAATGGATGATGGCACCAGTCCATCCTTCATTTTACATTTTCCATCCTCCATTTTTTAGCATTGTAAAATCCATGGATTCACGCAGAGAATTTCTTAAAAAAGCCGGCTTACTAGCAGGTACGACTGGTTTTGCAAATGCTTTTCCAAGTTCTGTATTGAAGGCAATGTCCATCAACGCCGAGCCTGGAACCACATTTTACGATGCTGAACACATTGTGTTTTTAATGCAGGAGAACCGCTCTTTCGACCACATGTTTGGTAAGTTAAAAGGTGTGCGTGGTTTTAATGATCCTCATCCGCATATTCAGCCAGATGGCAACAAGGTCTGGTTGCAAAAAGATGGGCAAGGTTATACTTACGCACCCTTTCATGTAGACATAAATAAAACCAAAATTACCTGGCAAGGCGGTTTGCCGCACTCCTGGAACGATCAGGTTGCAGCAAGAAACGGCGGACGATATGACAAATGGTTCCCGGTTAAATCGGCAATGACATTATTTTACTACGACAGGAATGATGTGCCTTTTTACTATGCTTTAGCGGATGCTTTTACCGTTTGCGACCAACATTTTTGTTCTTCGCTAACAGGTACAACGCCCAACAGGTTGTTCTTTTTTACCGGAACAGTGCGTGGCGAAAAAAGCCTGAATAAAGTTGCCGTAGTAAATAACGACCAGGCAGAATCGCAAAATAATGTTTTTGTAGATTGGCCTACTTTTCAAGAGAAATTAGAAGATAATGGTATAGATTGGCGCATTTACCAAAATGAGCTCTGGACATCCAAACTTCCTGAAGGAGAAATTGATGACTGGTGTGGAAATTATGGCGATAATCCTATCGAATACATCAGCAGGCATAATGTAAAGCTTTCTGCCTATTTCAGAAAAAATGGAGATAATACAGTAAAACCACCATTAACTGCTGCAGAAGTTCAGGCGAAATACGATAAATTATCTCAAAGAGAAAAAAATCTGATTGACAAGGCTTTTACAACTAATATTTCACAGAAAGATTATATAGATGTTGAGCCTTTCACTTTTACTAACGACCAGGGAAATAAAGAAACCGTAAACATTCCGAAAGGAGATATCTTTCATCAGTTTAGAAAAGATGTAGACAGCGGAAAACTGCCTGCAGTTTCGTGGTTGGTTGCCCCACAAAAATTTTCAGACCATACCAGCTCACCGCTTTATGGAACGTGGTATGTAAGCGAAGCTTTAGATATTTTAACTAAAAACCCGGAGCTATGGAAGAAAACCATTTTTGTACTTACTTACGATGAAAATGATGGTTATTTCGATCATCAACCTCCTTTTGTGGTTCCAAATCCAGATGATTCATCGAGCGGAAAAGTATCTGAAGGCATAAATTTTGCAACCGATTATGAAAATAGAAAAGGCAGTCCGATAGGTTTAGGTTACAGAGTGCCAATGGTTATCGCATCACCATGGAGTAAAGGCGGCTTTGTAAACTCGCAGGTTTTTGACCATACATCTTCTTTAATGTTTATGGAAAAATGGCTTTCAAAAAAAACCGGCAAGGCAATAAAAAGCGATAATATTAGCGATTGGAGAAGGCATTTTTGTGGCGATTTAACTTCAGTTTTCAGACCATATAACGGCGAAAAAATAAATTCACCGCAGCCTTTAAAGCGAGAAACCGTGGTTGCAAATATTATTAATGCCAGAAACAAACCTGCTCAAGCGGGTCCGACAGCGCTAAATAAAGTTGAAGTTGAGAAAATGAACCGTTTTGAAAACTTTTCTTCTGAAACTTCAAAATATGCTCCAAAGCAAGAAAATGGAACTAAGCCTGCCTGCGCATTACCTTATCATTTAACGGTTGATGCTGCGCTTTCGAACAATGAAATAGAGCTTACCTTTAAAGCGGCAAAAGGCCTTTTTGGTAGTGAAACAGAAAATGTTGGCGCACCTTTTAATATGAATACCATTTTAAAATATAAAGGCGTAATTGGCAAATACTGGGCTTATGCAGTCAAAAGTGGCGATGTTTTGAAAGATACAATCAGCCTGGATGATTTCGATAATGGCATCTATGATTTGGCAATAAGCGGACCCAATGGTTTCTACAGAAATTTTAAAGGAAATGCCAAAAATCCAAACATAAATGTGCTTGCCAAACCTGAAATAACCGGAACTATAGCTAAAAAAACAAGTGGAAATTTAGTTCTATCGTTTGAAAACAAAGGCACAACACCTGCAGATATTCAAATTATTGATAACAAATATAAAAGCCAGCCAAAAACCTTAAGCTTAAAGCTAAAATCAACAGCAAGCATTACCTTAAATCTAGCTAAAAGTGGTAACTGGTACGATTTCAGTATTGTTCAGGTTGGAAATAAAATCTTTAAACAACAGTATGCCGGCAAGATAGAAAACGGGATGATTACACAAACAGATCCTTATATGGGCAACGCGTAAAAGCCCTTTTGGGCTGCAATAAATATTAAGATAAATTCTCTTATTTTGCAATGCGATGCAAAGTAAAAGCCTTATAGTCAAATTTATAGTTATCTTTCTGTTTATCAGCAGTAAGCTTTTAGCGCAGAGCTATAATTTTACACGATATGGTTTAAAAGAAGGCTTACCTCAATCGCAGGTTAGTGTAATTTATCAAGCTAAAAACAGAACGCTTTGGCTTGGTACTTTTGGAGGCGTAAGCAACTTTGACGGGAAATTTTTTACTTCATACAGCAAAGCTGATGGTTTAATTTCTAACTCCATAACCAGCATTGTTGAAGATGACAACGAGCAGGTTTACATTGGCACCGAGCTTGGTTTGAATATTATTTCAAAAGGAAAAATAGAAACTGTTTTACCAAACAGCTTTATATCACAGCTTAAAAAAGATAAGCAAGGCAAAATCTGGGGCTTAAGCAACCGCAAACTTTTCCATATCGACGCAGGCAAACCTGTTTTCTCAGAAATTAAGGATGAGAAAATTACCTGCCTATCGGTTAACGTCAGCGGCGATTTATACGCGTTTATCTGGGAAAAAGGCATCTTCAAAAGAGATACTAAAACCTGGAAATTGTTTAAAGCCTTCCCGGCAGAAATTGCATCTACTTATGTTTCAAAAATTTTGTTTGATGATAAAAACCCGAATAAATTATTTGTACTATCGAATAAATTGGGTGTTTATTCTTTAGAAAAGGGAGCAATAAATCGGGTATTCTACAACGAAAATCAATCCAATTATTACACCATAGCACAAGACACAAAAGGCGGCCTCTGGGTTGGCACAGATAAAGGCGTATACCTGTTAAATAAAAATAGACCCGACATTCACTTTAACGATACTAATGGATTAAGTGATAACCGGGTGTACGATATTTTTAAAGATAAGGAAGGTAACATCTGGGTCTCTTGTTTTAGTGATGGATTGTACAAGTATGAAGGAGATGCCTATATCAGATATTTAGCCTTTAAAGGCCAAAGCTTAAATTTTCCAATTAGTGGCGTTGCAGCTGATAAAAGTGATAATTTGTGGATTGGCAGTACAAATAAAGGCTTGCTGAAATATAATGGGACAACAATAGAGCGTGTTGCTAATCCAGAATTTAGAGATAAAAATATACTTTTTACTTATACTGATAAAGCTAAAAACGTTTGGATTTCCGTAGCGGATAAAGGAATATGGAAGTATAATGGAAATAAGTTTACGAAGGAAGTAAATGCGGCTAATTCTGATTTCAACTCAATGTTGCAGGATAAGGAGGGTGGCTACTGGTTTAATAATTTAATGGAAACCCTTTATATCAAAGATGGTAAAACCCAAAAAATTAGCGGCTTTGAAGGAAATAGTTCCTGTATTTATCAGTTAAATTCAGATAGCATTTTGTTAGGAACGTCTGCAGGAATACAGCTTATTAAAAACAAAAAGTTAGATAAATCCTTCAGGATAAAGGAGTTAAATGGTATTTACATTTTAAGCATCACCAAACATAAAGGCAATATTTTATTTGGAACCCTTGGCGATGGGATGTTGGCCTGGAACCTAAAAACCAAAAAAATCAAAAAGTATACTGTTAACAGCGGATTAAATTCCAATGACATTTACAGTATGGCCGCCGATAGTAATAATTATTTATGGATAGGTACGGGGCGTGGCATCAACACGCTTAATCTTAATAAAAAAAATAATAATTATGAGATCTTAGAGAATAGTCCGCTAATTATCGAATGCAACCAATCGGTAATATTAAACTACAAAAACAGTATGGTTATTGGTACCGTAAATGGTCTTGTTCGGTGTAAAACACTTCGTAATTCTGAAAAGAAAGTCGGACCATTTGCTTACATCGATTTCATAAAAATTTATCATAAAAGCGATAAGAAAAAAGATGTTTCAGTAATCCCAAAACACTCGGCTGAAACCTTAAATGAACTAAATTATAACCAGAACCACATTTCTATTAATTTCAAAGCCATTTATTTATCCAATCCCGATAACATAAAGTATCGCTATAAAATGATTGGTGTGGATGAAGACTTTAGTGCGCCGATAAACAGCAACGAAATCGAGTATTCATCTATAAAACCAGGAACATACACGTTTCAAGTTTATGCGATTGCAGATGGTAAAGCCTCGAACATAGAAACTTTCAGTTTTACAATCGTTCCTCCATTTTATGATACAATTCTTTTTAAAGTTTTTGCTTTTATTCTGCTTATTTTTTTAATCTGGTTGATATTTTTCATGATTTTTAAAGCCAGAGAAAGGAAGAAAATAGAATTAGAGGAAATAAAAATCGAGGAACAACTAAAAATAAGAAAGCAAACAGCCGAAGATTTTCATGATGATATTGGAAATAAATTAACCAGAATTAATGTTTTATCAGAAATTTTAGATAAAAAAGTGGCTGAAGACGCAGCCGAACAAAAAGAACTTATCCGTTTAATACGAGAAAATGCCGGACTTTTATATACTGGTACAAAAGATATTTTGTGGGCCTTAGATCCTAAAAGCGATAATCTGCTTGCCGTTTTAGACCACATCAAAAATTTTGGTATTGATTTATTTCAGAATACAGGCGTAAGTTTTAAAGTAGATGGCGTAACTGCAGCTTTTAGTAAGATTCGTATTTCTATGGAATTTAATAGAAACCTGACCCTTATTTTTAAAGAGATGTTTAATAACATTTTAAAACATGCTCATGCACAGCATGTTGTAGTAACCATTTTTGAGAACACATCAGGCTATATTGAAATTTTAACTTACGATGATGGAATAGGATTTAACTTACAAAAAGTTAAAAGTGGCAGAGGTTTAAATAACATAAAAACCAGAAGTAAACGCATAAACTCAACATTTAAAATTAATTCTGAAATAGGTAAGGGAACAGAAATTTCGATTTGTACGCAAGTATGTGTCACAAATTGTTGAAATTAGCGTCTAACCTTTAATGAGCACGAAAATGAGCAATAAGCTAAGAATTATTTTAATCGATGATGATGAAATTCTTAGAATGGGTTACGAATCTATTTTGCAAGATGAGCAGGATTTCCTAATTGTAAATTCATATTCTTCATACGATATCGCTAAAAAGCATTTATCAGATGATAAACCTGATTTAATTTTGCTCGATTTACAAATTCCCGGTACCACTGGAATTGAAGCCCTTCCATTTATTAAGAAATCTCTACCAAAAACAAACATTATTATATTAACCGTTTTTGATTCACCAGAACAGGTTTTTGAAGCGCTTACATTAGGTGCAAGTGGCTATCTTACAAAAAACTCAAGTTCATCAAAAATTATAGATGCAATTAGAGAGGTTAGTACCGGTGGTGGCGCAATGAGTACAAATGTTGCCAGAATTGTGATGCATTCTTTCCAAAAAAACCTGAATTCGCCATTAACTAAAAGAGAAACTGAGGTTTTAGAGCGTATTGCAAACGGACAAACCAAACCACAAGTTGCCAAAGAACTTTTTATAGATCAGGAAACGGTTAGGAGCCACGTAAAAAACATCTACATTAAACTTGATGTTAATTCAAAATCAGAAGCAATAAAGGCTGCCAAAGAAAAGCGATTTATCTAATTTCAAAAATCATCTTCATAAATCCCCCTTTTGGGGTGGTATATAGAATTTCGTTTACTGCTATTTTTACAAACCCTAAATCAGATTTTGCAACCACCTTTCTAATTGAATAGATGAGATATGCCAAGGTATTAAGTAATGGAAATACAATCGTAAGCGAAACCTCTTGCGATGCTACTTACCAGGACAAAGGCATGTTTTACACCATAAAATTTGTATTTGGTGGAAGGGAAAATTGCGGCATGCAAAATCGAAATTTAAATATATATCCTGATAGTTTTGCTGTGCTTAATATTGGCACAAAGTTTAGCAGTAAAATAGAATCTCCAACACCGGTAAGAACATTTTCATTATCGTTTACAGAGCGTTTTATCAGCGATTTTTATGCATCCCTAAATAGAAATAAACAAAATGAAATAGGTAAGGCTTTTGATCCGCATACTTTTTACGAATCAATTTATCCATTTTCTGATGGTATTAAAGAACAGGTTAATCTGTTAAAAAACTATCTTGATGAAGGCTTAAATGATGAGTTATTGATAAATGCATACATGGAAGAAACGCTTTTAAATTATTATAAAATTTACGATGAGGAAATAAACCAGCGGATAAACAAGCTAAATTTTGTTAGGGAAAAAACTAAAGAAGATGTTTTAAAAAAGCTAACTGTGGCAAAAGCTTTTATGAACAGCAACTTTAATAAAAGTTTAACGGTTGAAGAAATTGCAGAGCATTGCTGCCTGTCTATAAATCATTTTTTAAAAACATTTAAAGAAGCTTACGAAATTACGCCACACCAGTATTTATTGCAGATTAGGTTGCAAAGGGCTAAAGATTTATTGCAGTATACCCATTATTCTTTAAATGAAATTGTTGGTTTAATTGGTTTTGAATGTCCAAGTTCGTTTATCAGATTGTTTAAAAACCATTTTAACATAACACCTTCAAAATACAAGAAAAGTAGATTGAATTAAAAATATAAAAAAGTGTTTTCTACATATTTTTTAAATATTTAGAGCACTATTTTTGCCGATACTTTCAGATAAACTTTGTAGAAGTTTTACCTGATAGGTTAATAATGATAGAAAAAAAGCAAGCTTCCAGGATTGGGGTTTGCTTTTTATTTTTACAGGCATTTTTTAAAAAATTTCACAATAAAAAAGGCTTCAGATGTTCTGAAGCCTTTTAAAAATTTTATAGATTTTGCTTAAAAGCCAATTGGTAATTCAATTTGTGTTTTATCCCATGCGGCAATTAAATTTGCGCCACTATCTTTTGCATTAAAGGTTACGGAAAAGTATTCAACAGGCTTACTTAAAGTTTTCGCCAATACATTAACCCGCACCACATCTTTTGTTTCGTCGTAACTAAAAGCGCCCCATTTGTCGGTTTGTTTGTTTACGATAATTGTCCAGTTATCTTTATTGGGTATTGCAAATAAACTATAAGTACCCGCTTTAATTTTCTTGCCGCCAATAGTAACTTTTTTAAAGAAACGAATTTCTGTACTCTCATTCGCGCCAAAACGCCAAACTTTTCCATACTGTTCTAAAACGCCAAATATTTCACGCCCTTTCTTCTGCGGACGAGAATAAATAACCTTAACAACGGGCAATGTAGCATCATCAGCTTTAACTTTAGCAGCATTAAGCGGATAGTAAACAACATCTGCCGGACTTGGATCTACAGCAGGAAATTTTACATCTGCATTTGATGCATCCTGAGCTTTTGCTGAAAAACAAAATAAAGCTAAAGCAACAATGAAAGTATTCTTCATGTGCTGAGTTTTTTGAAATTTAATAGATAACAGAAGGTTAATCGAATTAAATATCGATTTAGTATTTTCTGCCTTTAACAAGTGCGTTTAGAAATAAGCCTGCGCTTAATAATCCAAGTACGCCACCTAAAAGAGCAAAAATATAATTCTGAGTTATTATAGCTCCTGTTAAAATACCGAAGAATAAACCTAATGCGTAATAAAGCCAGTTAAAATTATTGCTGCTGTTTTCTTGTACACTCATTTTTTTAATATTTGAGGCAAAGTTAATATTTATTTTAAAATATACTTTGCGTTACTCGTTTAATGGTTTAATAATTTATCTATTCTAACCAAATCGTAGCCATATTGTTGTAAATAAGTTATTAACTCATCCAACCTATAGTAAAACTTATCCTTTCTTCGTGGGTCTGTACCAATGTGCAGGAGTAAGATAAATCCATTTAACCCATTTGGATTTGTTTCATTATATGTGTTAATCGATTTAAATATTTCTTCGCTTCCGCGATAAGCCTTTCCCAACTCGGGATAAGTATAATCTGCATTTGAACGAGTGCCAGAACTGAAGTTAATTAACTGTAGTTGGTGTTCACCCGTCCAATCGGCAATGCTTTGGTTATACCACTCATAAGGTGGCAGAAAATATTTGGCATCCATTTTACTTATACCAAAATGTTGCATTTCCTTATAATTGTTAAACAGGTCTTCATCAAACTGATGTTTTGCGACCAATAAACTATCTCTTTTTTGCCAATCGCAATACAATAAATGCTTGTCAGAATGTGCACCAAGGTAATGTCCGTTATTTTTCAGTTCCTTTATAATTCCATTAAACTGCTTGTTGCGATAAAAATTTCCGGTTAAAAAGAAAGATGCTTTAACATGTCTGTTTTTCAAAGTCTGGGAAATGGATTTCCCGCCATCTGCAAATTCATCACCAGTAAAAACCAAAGCAATCTTTTTCTTGGTGGTGTCGCCACGAATAATTGCACCCAGATAATTACTTTCGCCTCCTGTAACAGAGGCTTTTACTTTTTTGGCTTAGTTCCAGCCTCCTTTGCTGCAAGTAAGTAAATTAAAGATGCCGTTCCATCCATTGTTGGTTCGTTGGTGCTGTAATCGCCATAATCATCATGATAAACAGCCAAATCGCTTTGAAATTGTGCATATTCATCTTCTTTGGCTAACGTAATACCTATTAAACTTTTATAAATATTGGTGTAAACCGGCCCGTCAACCAAACCACCATCAATTGGATAATTTTTTAAATGTGTAAAAGCAGAATGTGGATCGGCGGGTGTATCGCCCGAAGTAGGTAAACCATAAACCATGCTCGTACCCCATGGGTTGCAGCCAAACAGCCAATCAAAGTTAGCTTGTTCTAACTCGCTAAATCTTTTATCGCCAGTTAAATTTGCATACCAGCCGCATTGAATTGCAAAAGAGACGGTTATATTATTGCTGCACCAAATAAACGGAACGCCACGATAGAAAGCATTTTGCTCAGCCCGTTTCCAAACTTCGTTTATTCCATTTTTATAATAATCTGCAACTTTTTGTTTTTCATCACCATTTAGTTGTTGGGCAAGTTCATAGTGGCCGATATTGATAAAAGGGTAATATTGATAGTGAGCAGCAGTATCTTTTTCCATCCATGGTGTAACCATTTCTTTTTCAGCGTAATTTAAAGCGGTTTTTAAGTTTCTTTTCACGTTTTTCGATAGATTGAAATTCATCGCGGCAGATGCCAGCTCCATATCATCAACCCAATTATCTTCAGCATAGATATATGGAGATTTAACAGAAACCGTTTGCGTAACGCCTGGCTTTTTCATCGCAAATTGCATCGCGGTACCTGCTTTTGCTTTTAGCTGATTTGCATACTCAACATCGATTTTATTAAATAATGATGCCCCTAAATTAAAGGCACTGCTAAACTTTGCGGCGGTAGAACTGGTGCCGGTTGTATTATTTAAGAATTTTCCGCGTTGTTGTGTTTCGCCTGAGATAAAATATAAAGGCCTTTCAAGTCCCTTACCGTATTGGTTATCTTCTTTAGGGATGCGCATAGTGAGGTGGTCGCGGTCATCCGCTAGCTGATTAAACATTATATTCTTTTTTGGATGCATTTTGAGCAACCAATCTAATCCCCATTTAGCTTCATCCAAAACATCGGCTATACTATTTTTTCCATCTAAACCATTGGCTTGCTGCTTATCGCCAAAAACTTCGGGATAATCCCGATAGGCCATCAGCAAATGATAGGTTGCGTTTGCAGAAGTAGTAGAATACTGCAGATAATCGCTGGCATCATGCCATCCACCCGATGCATCAAAATGGGTGCTGTCTTTTATACCAGCTTTAGCACCATACAACACAAAACCATCATGGGTATGGCAGCTATCTTTTAAATATGGATTGAAGCCGCTCCTTTGCTGTCGCATATAGCGCAGACAAAAATCGGCAGCGCCTTTGTAAATCTCATTGTTTATAAGCAAATCAGGCGAGGTTATATTGTTTACACGAATCAAAAAACTTCCTTGTGCTTTAAAATCCGAAAAATTTAATCTGGCAGTTTTATTAAACGGACCATAAGCGCCAAAGCTCTTTATGTTTTTAGATGTGTAAACAACTTTTCCGGTTGATTTTTCAATAATTTCAAAAGATGATGGTATGATATTTTCTTTACTTGCCCAAACGGCCACCTTAATTGCCTCCGTAGTGTAGCCCAACAAATTTATTCTAATCCAGCTTTGCTGTTTTCTTTTAGCAGTGTTTTTAAATGCTAATAAATAAGCTGATAAGAGAAAAATAGCACTTAAGATGGCTAGCCTGTTCTTCATTTTAATTTTTTTTCCGTCTAAAATTAAGCTTTTATCAAGATAATGTAAAAGATGTATCATTTCATTTGGAAATTAATCAATCGTTTGATTAATTTTGTGCCATCTAATAAAGAAATGAAAACAGAAAAAGTAGACAAAAGGCAAGCCATTTTAGAAGCAGCAGAAAAGTTGTTTTGCGAAACCGGTTATGAGGGAACTTCTACCAGGCAGATATCAAAGGAATCTGGTGCCAACATGGCGATGATTAATTATTACTTCGGGTCGAAAGAAGGGGTTTTTGTAGAAATTATGAATAACCGAATAGCGGGATTTGCATCTCAATTGCGAATTATCAATGAAGATAAAATTTCATCTCTGCAAAAATTACACAAAGTGATTGAGGGTTATGCGAATAGAATATTCTCCAATATTGCCTTCCATAAGATGATGCATCGAGAACTTTCGCTAACGCAAAGACCCGAGATGTATGATAAAATTAAAAATGCCATGAGCCATAACATGCTGATTTTAGACAGAATCATCATTGATGGGATTGAAGATGGCAGCTTTAGTAACGTGGATGTAAGAATGGTTATTTCGACAATTATGGGTACGCTAACCAATGTGGTAATAGCGCCTCATAAAATTTCACAGGGCGAGGTAATAGATTTAAGCAACCCAAAAGACAATAAAATGATTAAAGAGCGAGCCATCGCCCATTTACAAAATCTTGTAACCGTTTATTTAACAGCAAAAAAATGATACCCAAATCAATAAGATTAATGCTGGTGGCATCATTAGTTCCTGCGGCTTTGTTTGCGCAAAGCACAAAAGAACTAAGCATAAACCAGGCAATTGAACTTGGCATAGCCAATAGTAAAAACCTAAAATTATCACAAAACAAAATACAGCAAGCAGAGGCGCAGCTAGCCGTTGTAAAAGACAATGTACTTCCAACTGCTAATGCTAGCTTTATATACAATCACGCAGAAATACCTACCAGCACTTTTACCTTACCGGGTGGCGGCTCATCTTTACAATTACCACGCAGAGCGGATGCTTTTGTAGGTACCGCAGCCGTGCAAGAATTGGTTTATGGCGGTGGGAAATTAAAATACGCAAAAGAATCGACGAAATTACTAGCTGATGTGGCTCGCCTAGATGCAGACAAAAGCAAGGAAGAAATCACTTATGCGGTAATCAGCACATATTATGCTTTATATAAAGTAGAGCAAAGCAAAAAAGTGGTTGGCCAGAATTTAGAATCGATTGCTGCCCAGATTAAACAAGCACAGCGCTTCTTTGAACAAGGCATTGTTACCAAAAATGATGTGCTTCGCTTCCAATTGCAACAGGCAAACGTAACGCTAACCCAATTGGATATAGAAAGCAATCGCAAAGTGATTAATTACAACCTCGATATCCTTTTAGGCTTACCAGAAGATACAGAAGTTAAAATTACAGATCCAAGCATAGGTTTAAAATCAGCAGCTTCTTTAAATGAATATATTGGTTTGGCCATGGCAAATCGCCAGGAATTGAAACAATTAGATGTTCAGAACAAAGTTGCAGATTATAACATAAAAACCGTTAAAGCGAATACTTTGCCAACGGTTGGTGTGGGTGCAAATCTTTACTACATTAACCCAAGTGGTAGGTTCATTCCGCCGGTAAACCAATATTTAATGCCAATAACTTTAGGTGCAACGGTAAGCTGGAATATTGGCAACCTTTGGACCAATAAAAATAAAGTTAACGAAGCAAAAATTCAACAAAGTGAAATCAGCTTGCAAAAAGATATTTTATCTGATAATGTAAAAACTGATATCAATAAAAACTTTCAGAATTATCAGGTAGCGATTAATAAAATCCAGGTATTAGAAACATCGATTGCTCAGGCTACCGAAAATGATAAATTATTGGCATCCAAGTATAAAAATAATGTGGCATCTGTAACCGATAGAATAGATGCTGAAACCTTATTATATCAAGCAAAAATTAATTTAGAAATAGCAAAGGCTGATGCAGGCTTGGCTTACTATACATTATTAAAATCAACAGGAAAAATAACGCAATAAATACAGCAATGACAACTGAAAATAAAAAGAAGAGCAAAGTAGTACCCATCATTTTAGGTGTTTTACTTGTAATAGGTATCGTTTTTGGTATCACAGAGTGGAATTATTTTAGTAAACATGTAGATACAGATGATGCCCAGATTGATGGCGACATCAGCCCTGTTGTTGCTCGTGTTGGTGGCTACGTACAAGACATCAGTTTTGAAGAAAACACCCATGTAAACGAAGGACAGGTTTTGGTTAAACTTGATGATAGTGATTACAAAGTAAAATTAGAGCAAGCTGAATCGGGACAAAAAGGTGCAAGCGCCGGAGTTGGTGTGGCACAATCGCAAATTGCAGCTACGCAAGCAAATACCGGTACGGCCAGAGCAAATGTAGAAGCGGCGAAATCAAACGTTGCAGCAGCAAATGTGAAAGTAAATTTAGCACAGAAAGATTATGCCCGCTATGAAAACCTGGTAAAAGATGGTTCAATTACGCAACAAGCTTTCGACCAGGCAAAAGCAACAAAAGAATCTGCAGAAGCAGCAAGACAATCTGCTATTGCAGCTTATCAGGCCGCTCAAGACCAGTATAATGCCGCTGTTAAACAAGTTGGAACAACTCAATCGCAATTGGCTGTTAGCAGTAATGTAATTAGCCAACGCCAAAGTGATATCGATTTTGCTAAGCTTCAATTATCATACACAAATATTAAAGCTCCGGCTTCTGGTATTGTTTCTAAAAAGAATGTGCAAAAAGGCCAATTGGTGCAAGCTGGTCAATCCTTATTTTCTGTAGTAAATGATGGCAGCATTTATGTAACTGCTAATTTTAAAGAAACTCAGTTAGAGAAAATTAAAACCGGTTCTAAAGTAGAAATCGAAGTTGATGCCTATCCAGAGGAAAAAATCCAAGGAGAAGTTTACAACTTTTCGCCAATTACTGGTGCAAAAGGGTCTTTATTACCTCCGGATAATGCTACAGGTAACTTCGTTAAAGTTGTTCAACGTATTCCGGTAAAAATCAAAATTCATCCATCAAAAGAATTGTTAGCTAAGTTACGCCCTGGAATGAGCGTGAAAGCTTCCGTTTCTACTAATTAATAACAAAATGGCCGAAGTAGGTTTAAAAAAGTGGATTATTACTTTTACGGTGATCACAGCTTCTCTTTTGGAGCTTATTGATACAACCATCGTGAACGTAGCAATCCCTCAAATACAGGGAAACCTGGGCGCTACCCTCGAGGATATCGCCTGGTTATCTACTGGATATGCCGTTGCGAACGTAATCATCCTACCGATGTCTGGATGGTTGGGTAGTCGTTTCGGGCGAAAAAATTATTTTTTAACTTCTATCATTGTTTTTACCCTGGTTTCATTCTTATGTGGTAATGCTACATCGCTAAATGAATTAATTCTATTCAGGATTTTACAGGGTGTAGCTGGTGGTGGATTAATTTCTACAGCGCAAGCCATTTTAATTGAAACCTGGCCTCGCGAAGATGTTGGTATTGCCACCGCCCTATTCGGTTTAGGTGCAGTTGTTGGCCCAACGGTTGGCCCAACTATAGGTGGTTACATTTTAGAAATTGCCGATTGGCCTTGGATTTTCTACGTGAATATTCCCGTCGGGATACTCGCAGCCTATTGTACCTACACATTTATTCGGGAAACGCCAAAAGACGGACAGGGAAAACCTGTTGACTGGTGGGGAATAGCTTTACTGGCGATTGCAGTAGGTAGCTTACAAACGGTATTGGAAAAAGGCGAAAGCGAAGATTGGTTTTCTACACCATACATAACAGCCCTTGCTGTTGTATCTGTTTTCGGTTTGCTTTTGTTTATCTGGCGAGAAACTGCAACCGACCATCCAATCGTAAATCTTCGTATTATGAAAAAAAGAAGCTTCTCCATCGGGATGTTTACCTCTTTCATATTAGGTTTTGGTTTATATGGTTCGGTTTTCGTGTTCCCGGTTTTTGCGCAAAATTTGTTAGGCTTTACACCATTACAAACCGGAAAGCTATTCATTGCCGGAGGTATTTGTACAATAGCAATGATGCCCTTTATTGGAATTATGCTTAAGAAAGGTGTTCCGGCTCAGTTTATGGCAACCGGAGGTATGTTTTTATTCTTTGTTTTCTGTTGGATGTTGAGCAAATCCACTTTAGCTTCGGGTACAGGAGATTTTTTCTGGCCGCTCGTAATCAGGGGTTTTGGTATGGCTTTATTATTTGTTCCGTTAACAACGCTTGCCATGCAAGATTTGTCGGGGCCAGAGATTGGTCAGGGTTCGGGGCTAAACAACATGAGCCGTCAATTAGGTGGTTCTTTCGGTATTGCTGCATTAACAACCTTAATTCATATACGTTCGGGTTTTCACAGAAGTAATCTGCTTACCAATGTTAATGAATACAACCCAGCTTTTACACAGAAATTAAATGCGCTGGTAAATGGCTTCATGGCAAAAGGCGCATCATTTCTTGATGCCAAGTTGATGGCCATGAAAGCCATTGAAGGAACAGTAATAAAACAAACCATGTTGCTTACTTATAATGATGCTTATTGGGTTGCAGGATTAATTATGTTGTTCTCCATTCCGCTTTTGTATTTGCAAAAATTTAAGAAAAATGCAAACATTGTAACTGATGCGCACTAGGGGCCTCACCTTATCAATGTTTGTGGTAAGGCGAATTTTAAGCACTCCCTCTCTAGGTGGAGAGGAATTTATCAAATAAAAAGAGCCTCCCTATCAAAGTTTGTGGCAAGGCGAATTTCAAGCACTCCCTCTCCAGGTGGAGAGGGATTTATCAGATACTGGTTTTATCTTAATTGGTTAAAACAGCCTACCATAACCTATTAAACATAAATATACTTCTGCCTTGAAGTCCTCCCTTCCGGGGAGGATTTAGGTGGGGCTAATGTGGCTTAAGCCTCACCCTATCAATGTTTGTGGTAAGGCTAACTTCAAGCTTTCCCTCTCCAGGTGGAGAGGGATTTATCAGATAGTGGGTTTAACCTAATAGGTTAAAAAAGCCTACCCAAACCATAACCCATTAAACATAAATATACTTCTGACTTAAAGTCCTCCCTTCCGGGGAGGATTTAGATGGGGCTAAATGGGGCTTAAGCCTCACCCAATCAAAGTTTGTGGCAAGGCGAATTTTAAGCACTCCCTCACCCGGTGAAGAGGAATTTATTAGATAGTGGGTTTAACCTAATAGGTTATAAAGCCTGACCAAAACCATAACCCATTGAACATAAAGATACTTCTGCCTTGAAGTCCTCCCTTCCGGGGAGGATTTAGGTGGGGCTAATGGGGTTTAAGCATCACCCTTTCAATGTTTATGGTAAGGCTAACTTCAAGCACTCCCTCTCCAGGTGGAGAGGGATTTAGCAGATAGTGGGTTTAACCTAATGGGTTATAAAGTCTGACCAAACCCATAACCCATTAAACATAAATATACTTCTGCTTTGAAGTCCTCCCTTCCGGGGAGGATTTAGGTGGGGCTAAATGCGGCTTAAGCCTCACCCTATCAATGTTTCTGGTAAGGCGAATTATGAGCGCTCCCTCTCCAGACTGAGAGGGATTTATCAGATAGTGGGTTTAACCTAATGGGTTATAAAGCCTGACCAAACCCATAACCCATTAAATATAAATATACTTCTGCTTTAAAGTCCTCCCTTCCGGGGAGGATTTAGGTGGGGCTAAATCTCTCCAGGCGAAGAGGGATTTATCAGATACTGGGTTAAACCTAATGGGTTAAAAAGCCCTACCAAACCCATAATCTTTTAAACATAAATATACTTCTGACTTAAAGTCCTCCCTTCCGGGGAGGATTTAGGTGGGGCTCAGTGAGCCTAAATAAAAACAGCCGGTGTATTTTATTACATCGGCTGTTTTAACCCAAAAAATTAACAATCAATGCAACGCCCTTAAACATTGCACATGTTCTTATTAAACTACCAAGTAGCCAAATAAGATTTTAAAATTAAAATTTATTATACAATTATCCAAATTGTAAGCCTTAGAATTTTAATACCTTATGCATTTTTTGTAGTATTACCATGTACAAAACAATTGCTAAAGTTATGCCTAAACTTCGTTTAACAACACAGCGTGAATCCATTTTCAATAATGAGGTAATCTCAAAATTTGAACTTTACAATAGCCTGTTTTTAACCTTGCCATTCTATAAAATTAAAGATACTGGTACCTTATTGCCTTTATTTTTTAAAAGCTGTGAAGATGGCATTGCAAACGGACAGAAGCCTGCTCAAATTATTGAAGAATTTTTCGCCAAGTTTACCAGCTATACAGAGCGAAAAGATATCATTGATTTACTATTCCGCTTTATTCAATACATAGAGCGCCAGGTTGTTCTTTTTGATGCTGTTGAAGATGCCTCTTTTACGAAGCTAAACACTACAGATGAGCAAAGTACATTAGCATTTATCTTAAAAAAGAATGCTGATAATAAACCAATGCTAGCTAAAATCGAAAAGCTAATTGATGAACTTTCGCTTCGCTTAGTATTAACCGCCCACCCAACACAATTTTATCCGGGCAGTGTATTGGCTATTATTACCGATTTAACCAAAGCCATCAGAGATAATGACATCATTTCGATGAATTCCTTATTGCAGCAATTGGGTAAAACGCCATTTTTTAATAAAAAATCGCCAACACCGGTTGATGAAGCTTTGAATTTAGCATGGTTTTTAGAAAACACTTTCTACTTCGCTGCGGCAAATATCCAAGAGGAAATAGACCAAAACCTTGATGAATATAATTTAGAAACCAAAAAGATTTTAGAGTTGGGCTTTTGGCCGGGTGGCGATAGAGACGGAAATCCAAACATTCACGCAGATACAACTTTAGAAGTTTCTAAAATGTTGCGCCAAATTCTCTTCCGTTGTTACTATCGTGATTTTAGGGTAATTAAACGCCGCATTACCTTTAGAGGGGTAGAAGAAAACATTGCTAAACTACATGATGTACTTTATAAAAATGCTTTCGACCAAACCTGTGAGCTTCATGACATTTCTGATGAACTAAGGGAAAACCTGAATCAGATTAAAGAAACCCTACTAAAAGAACATGATGGTTTATTTGTTGATTTAGTCAATGATTTGATACGTAAAATCGATCTTTATGGTAACTATTTCGCTTCATTAGATATTCGCCAGGATAGCCGTGTTTTGAGAAGTGTACATGCTTATTGCCGTCAAAATAAACCTATATCTTCCTTATATCCCGAAAACTACGATAAACTATCAGAAGCTGAAAAACTAAAACTAATTTCATTTAAAGAAGCAACACCTGTTTATGTAACTGAAGCTGATGCTTTGATTGAAGATACCATTCAAACCATTAAAGAAATTAAAGGCATCCAGAAACGTAATGGCGAAAAGGCATGCCATAGATTTATTATTAGTAATTGTCAACAAGCCAGCGATATTTTACAACTTATTGAGCTTTTCCTTTGGAATGGATGGAGTAAAGAATCACTAACAATAGATTTTGTGCCGCTTTTTGAAACTGTTAACGATTTGAAAGGCGCCGGAGCAATAATGGATACACTTTATAGCAATCCTTTCTACAAAACGCATTTGGCTAATCGTGGCAACAAGCAAGATATTATGTTGGGCTATTCAGACAGTACAAAAGATGGCGGATACTTAATGGCAAACTGGTCAATCTTTAATGGTAAAACCTCACTATCAGAGATTTCTAAGAAACACAACATACAGCTTGCGTTTTTTGATGGCAGAGGCGGCCCTCCTGCTCGCGGTGGTGGTAAAACCCACCGTTTTTATGCTTCAATGGGTAAAGAAATTGCTAATAAAAACATACAATTAACCGTTCAGGGTCAAACCATTAGTTCGCAATATGGTTCGGTAGAAAGTGCTGAATTTAATATAGAACAACTTATTAATGCGGGTATTTCATCTGGTTTAAAGGAAAAGCATAATGTGCTTTTAGACCCCGAAAACAAGACTTTACTTGATGAAATGGCAGAAGATGGTTACAAAGCTTTTGTCGATTTGAGAGAACACCCTTTGTTTGTAAGCTACTTAGAAAAACTTTCCCCTCTTAAATTACTGTCGCAGGCAAATATTAGCAGCCGACCGGTAAAAAGAAATGGAGGCGGAGAAATGAAGCTTGAAGATTTAAGGGCTATTAGTTTTGTAACCGCATGGAGCATGCTAAAACAAAATGTACCTGGTTTTTATGGCATGGGTACTGCAATGAAAAATCAGGAAAAAGCCGGCAACTGGGATAAAGTGGTTAAAGCTTATGAAGCATCTGACTATTTAAAAACCATTGTAGATAATTGTATGATGAGTATGAGTAAATCAGACTTTGTGATTACGGCTCATTTGGCAAACGATAAAGAGTTTGGTGCATTTTGGACCCAATTACACGATGAATTTGAATTAACGAAGGCAATGCTTTTAAAACTTTCAGGACAAGAGGTTTTAATGGCAAACTATCCGGTTGATAAAAAATCTATTGCTACACGTGAAAAAATTATTTTGCCTTTAGTTTTAATTCAGCATTTTGCTTTAGAGAAATTACAACATGACCAAAACGAAGTAGACCAAAACGCTTTAGAAAAATTAGCCGTTAGAACAGTATTCGGAATTGTTAATGCAGGTAGAAATCTAGCTTAATATCATTCAATTCTTATTATTAACGAAGCAATAAAAGGTTATATAGAATAGCCTAAAATTGCTTCGTTTTTTTTGTAAAAAATTGATTGACAGTTGTTTAATCTTTTGTAAAGCAATATTAGCAACAACTTTATTGCCAGTAGGGCACTCGTTCCAATTCCCGATGAAACCTGTAGGTTAGCAGAAGTAATAAATTCCAGCAGGACCTAAATCGGAATATTTTCACTAAATCCCGTTTACACACTCCATTTTTTTGCTGCTATTGGCGCTTGCCGGGCAACAAGCCAAACCCAAAAACCGGATACTTTGTAATTAAACCCGATTGCCGGGGAAACCAAAAGCTTTTTCTGCTTTTGTTGTAGCAAAAAGCCTGCCTGCGGTAGGCAGGCGGGGCTGTTGTATCCTGTTATCACAGAAAATTGCTTTTCTAATTATTTTTTTTCTTTGGTTTCGTCTAATAATTACTGGCGTTCGTCTATAATATATCCAAGCTGGTATAATACAGCCATTTCTTGTGCAACGTTTTTGCGCATGTGCAGTCTTATATACAAAACAACAACAAAAAGATTTAAGAAATTTAAAATATACAGTCATGAAAAATTCTATCAAAAATTTATTCGCAGCAGCTTTAACAACTTTGGTTTTAGGTTCTGTAAGTGTAGCAGCAAATGCAACAGAAAATACAAACAGTTATACCAATTTAACTGCAGTAAAAAATATCAGCAAAATTAAAATCAGTGGAAATGTGAAATTGATTTTAGTACAGGACGCTAAAGAGAGTGTTGAGGTTTATGATAATTATTACACTAAAAATGCACTTGTACAACAGCAAAATGGCGAGTTAAGAATTAGTTCGTTTAATGCTGAGGCTTTAACCGTTATTGCACACGTAAATAATATTACAGACATCGAAGCATCTAATAATGCATCCGTTAAAACTTCGGGTAATTTTAACCTTTTAAACCTTACTGTGGTTTTAAATGATAAAGCCACTGCAGATATTACAGCGAACACCATTAGTTTAAACACAAATGTGAATGGCAGCAGCAAGCTTAATTTAAGCGGAAATACAGATAGTTACAATGCTGTTTTAAGTTCATCGGCAAAGGTTGGCATGAACGATTTTACAGCAACGGATAGCAATGTGAGTACTGCTCTAATTGTTATTTATAATGCGAACCGTTTTAATGATGTAAAGTTAGAGTTATTGGAAACAATAATCTAAATAGAAGATAAGTTTAGTTTTAGTTAATGATAGAAGCAGCGGCGGAGCGATTCCTCCGCTGTTTTGTTTTTAAGGTTTTTAACAATCAATATTATGCAATATTTAGCGGCATTGTAAGGCATTATAAATACAATTTATTGTCTCAAATATTTTATCCGTACTTTTGTTGCAATTTTCCTTTATAAATTCGAAACACAAAGAAATTGAGCACACTAATTGCGGCAGAAGGTTTGGGTCATGGCTACCATGATGAATGGCTATTTAAAAATTTAACCCTAGGAATTAATTCCGGACAGCGGGTAGCGCTTGTTGGAATTAATGGTGCGGGTAAAAGCACACTTTTAAAATTATTAGCCGAAAGGTTTCCTCCGCTCGAAGGAAAAATTGTAAAAAATAAATCTGTTAAAATCGGTTTCTTAGATCAGGAACCTCAGTTTACTGAAGGATTTTCTATTAGCGATCATATATTTTCTTTAGAGAATAAGCAACAGCAGTTGATTAAGGAATATGAAGAATTAATCGAAAATCCTAACCCTGACGAAAAAACGCTTAACCGTTTATATGAAGAACTAAGCGAACACAATGCCTGGGAATATGAGCATGAGATAAAAACCATTTTGAACAGAATGGGCATTACTCATTTGCAACAAAAAATATCTACCCTTTCTGGCGGACAAAAGAAACGTTTGGCTCTAGCCAAATTATTAATAGAAGATCCAGAAATTTTAGTTTTGGATGAGCCGACCAACCATTTAGATATTGATACGATTGAATGGTTAGAAAAACTTTTAACCACCGGACAGAAAACAATTTTATTGGTTACTCATGATAGATATTTCTTAGATAATGTTTGCAATACAATTGTAGAATTAGATGGCGGAAAGATTTTTAACTATAATGGAAATTACGCATACTTCTTAGAGAAGAAGGCTGAAAGAGAGGCTTCTGATGCAACCGTTTTACACAAGAACCAACAGCTATTAAAGAAAGAGTTGGAGTGGATGAGGCGTATGCCACAAGCTCGTGCGACTAAATCTAACGCCAGAATAAATGCATTTTATGATTTAGAGGAAAAAACAAAGAAAAAGTCTGATAATCAAAGTGTTACGTTAAAAATGAAGATGTCTCGCCAAGGCGGTAAGATTATTGAACTTGAAAACATAGCAAAAGCTTTTGATGGCCGCCAGATTATAAATGATTTCAGTTACACCTTTAAAAAAGGCGATAGAATTGGCTTAGCCGGTAAAAACGGAACAGGCAAATCCACGCTGTTAAACATTATTACTAACCAACTTCAGCCAGATGCCGGTAAAGTTGATATTGGTGAAACCACCGTTTTCGGATATTACAAACAAGGCGGATTAACATTTGATCCGAAAGAAAGAGTAATTGATATTGTTAAATCAGATGCCGAATATATTAAAATGGCAGATGGTTCTGTAATTACTGCTTCTGCCCTACTTACTCTTTTTCTTTTCCCTCCAAAGAAACAACATGGCATGGTAGAAAAATTAAGTGGTGGTGAAAAGAAGCGATTAAACTTGATGAAGGTTTTAATGCAAAACCCAAACTTCTTAATTTTGGATGAGCCAACCAACGATTTAGACATTGATACACTTAATGTATTAGAAGAATTTTTAGAGAATTTCCCTGGTATTTTGATGCTTGTTTCTCACGATAGATATTTATTAGATAAGATGAGCGATCAGCTTTTTATAATGGAAGGCGAAGGTGTTGTGAAAATATATAACGGTAATTATTCTGAATATAGATTGAGTTTAGAACAACCTAAAAAAACAGAAATTAAAAAGCCTGTTGAACCTGTTCTTGATATTGTAAATACAAAAAGCACTAAAAAACTAAGTTATAAGGAGCAGAAAGAGCTTGAAGAAAGCGAACAAAGCATAGAGCAAGCAGAAGCCAAAATAGCTGAGCTAACTGCAAAATTACTTACTATCGATGCTGCAGATTATAAAAAAATACAGGAAGTTTCAGAGGAGATAGAAAAGCAAAAAGCACTTTTAGATGAATACACTTTGAGGTGGTTAGAGTTATCTGAAAATTAATAATAGCTAATTTATGTAAATGTTTCACGTGGAACATATACAGAAACTTAGAAAAATAAATACATGTTCCACGTGGAACGTTAATAGAAAATACAATGTTTGCAAAATATGATTTGATTGTTGTTGGCGCCGGCCACGCAGGCTGCGAAGCTGCTGCTGCTGCTGCCAACTTAGGATCGAAGGTTTTACTGATCACCATGAATATGGGAACTATAGCACAAATGAGCTGTAATCCTGCTATGGGTGGTGTTGCAAAAGGTCAGATTGTTCGTGAAGTTGATGCTATGGGTGGTTACTCAGGTATAATCTCCGACAAATCAACCATTCAATTTAGAATGCTTAATAAATCGAAAGGACCTGCAATGTGGAGTCCTAGAGCACAAATAGATAGAATGAAATTTGCCGAAGAGTGGCGATTAGCACTTGAGCAGACTCAGAATCTTGACATGTGGCAGGATAACGTGGTAGGTTTATTAGTTAAAGACAATACCGTATATGGTGTGAAAACATCTCTAGGTATCGAAATTGAAAGCACCGCTGTTGTTCTTACTAATGGAACCTTTTTAAATGGAATAATTCATATAGGAGAAAAGAAATTTGGAGGAGGTAGAACTGCCGAAAAATCATCTACTGGTATAACAGAACAACTGGTGGAACTAGGTATGGAAGCGGGCAGAATGAAAACCGGAACGCCACCAAGAGTTGATGGTAGAAGCCTGGACTACATAAAAATGGAAGAGCAGTGGGGCGACAGTGATAAAAGCAAATTCTCTTTTACTGATACAGTAGTATCAACTGACCAACGTTGTTGCTGGATTACTTATACCAATAGTGAAGTTCATGAAACATTAAAAGAGGGCTTTGAAAAATCTCCAATGTTTACAGGCAGGATTAAAGGTTTAGGTCCGAGGTATTGTCCATCTATTGAAGATAAAATAAACAGATTTGCAGAAAGAGATAGACACCAGATTTTTGTTGAACCAGAAGGATGGAATACATGTGAAATTTATGTTAATGGTTTTTCAACATCACTTCCAGAGGATGTACAATTTAAAGCATTAAGATTAATTCCGGGTTTTGAACAAGCTAAAATGTTTAGACCAGGCTATGCCATAGAATATGATTTCTTCCCTCCTACCCAATTATCGTTAACCTTAGAAACAAAGCTGATAAAGAATTTATTTTTAGCCGGCCAGATAAATGGTACTACCGGATATGAAGAAGCCGCATGTCAAGGCTTTATGGCGGGTATAAATGCGCATCAAAAAATTAATGATAAACATGAGCTGATAATGAAACGCTCAGAAAGTTATATTGGTGTTTTAATTGATGATTTGGTAACTAAAGGCACAGAAGAACCATACAGAATGTTTACTTCCAGAGCTGAGCATCGTTTGCTATTAAGACAAGATAATGCTGATATTCGCCTCTCTCCTATTGGCCATGAATTAGGTTTAATATCTGATGAACGTTTGGAAAAAGTTAAACACAAAGTTGCAGCTGCAGATGCTTTAGTAAAATACACCCGAAATCAAGGTATAGAAATGGCTGATGCAAATCCTATGCTTGAAAGCTTAGGTTCTAGTACATTAAACCAAAATGTAAAAATACACAGTTTAATCGGCAGACCTCATGTCGGCATCCAAGACATTATTAAAGTAAGTAAGCCTTTAAGTGAAGCTACAAAAGACTTGGATGAAGAGACCATTGAACAGGCAGAAATCAAAATAAAATATGAAAGCTATTTTGAAAAAGAAAATGAAATTGTAGCTAAAATGCTAAAAATGGAAGACAAAGAAATTCGAGCAGATTTTGACTACAACAAAATCGTTTCCATATCAAAAGAAGCTCGCGAGAAATTATTTAAAATAAAACCACGCACTTTGGGTCAGGCTTCCCGTATTTCAGGAGTTTCACCATCAGATATATCAGTTTTAATGGTTTATATAAATAAGTAGCTGATTTACAAATGGTTATGAATATCTAATTAAATTGAATAAAAAATTATTTTAATATAAAAGTTCCACAATCATTAAAAACGCCTTAAAACGCTTAAAAATGCCAAATATTAAAACACCGTATTTTAACCTAATAAATTTGATGGCTTTGGCGATTATTAGTCTATCTTTCGGCTGTGCTTCACCACAACCAATTACAGGTGGACCGCAAGACAAAACGCCACCAAAAGTTTTAAGCATTAGCCCGAAAAATCTGACAAGAAATTTTAGCGCAAAAAAAATTGTTATAGAATTTGATGAATATTTTAAAATAGTAGATGAAACTAAAGAATTTTCGATTTCACCTGAATTGGAAAAGGCGCCAATTCTAAAAATCAAAAAAAGATCATTAGAAATTTCAATTGCAGATACATTAGAGAAAAATACAACTTACACTTTAAATTTCGGTAAATCTATTGCAGATATTAATGAAAGTAATGTGCTCAAAAACTTTAGTTATGTATTTTCTACCGGTCCAGAAATTGACTCGCTTTCTTTAAGCGGCAAGGTAACAAATGCCTTAACAGGTGAAGATGAAATGGATGTTACTGTTCTTATATTTCCTTTAGAACGAGATACCCTTTTTGGTAAGAAACGCCCTTCTATTTATACTTTAACAGACAGCTCAGGAAATTATAAGCTAAATAATCTCCGTAAGGGAAAATATAAAGTGTATGCAATTAAGGAAGCAAAAGGTGGAGGAGATAAAGTATACCAACAAATTAACGATGAAGTTGGCTATTTAAAAGAGCCGGTTAACATTGAAAAGAATGTTGAAAATGTTAACCTAAGCGTTTTTAAAGAGTTATCTCCAGAATTTAGGGTTACAGATAGTAAATTAAATAACGATGGTAGCATAAGCCTCAGCTTTACACAGCAACTTAAAAATCCAGATATAATAGTAACTGAGCCTGCGGGCGTTGATGTTGGCAAAAGGCTTCGTTTTAGTAAAAACAACGATTCGGCAAAAGTATGGCTAAATGATTTAAGTTTCGACTCTATAAAAGTAGCAATTAAAGACCAGGGAAAATTATTGCAAACTGTAAATTTAAGTCGCTCGAAGAAAGATACTTACGTTAGAGATTTAACACCAACTGATAATGCTGGTGCCGGCAAGCTAAATCCACATCAACGTTACACGCTGAATTTTCCTTTACCGATTACCAGTGCCGATGAAAGTAAAATTTCCCTACTTGATGATTCCATAAAACGCACAAATTTTCAATTATTAAAAGATAGTACAGACTTTCTAAAATACTACGTTATTTTTCCATGGAAGGCAAAAAGGAATTATGATATCAAATTTGCTGCAGGTGCATTTACAGGGATTTTTAATTCTAAAAATAAGGAATTTACAAAGAAGTTTACTTTAGATGCAGCCGATAATTATGGAAACCTTGCATTAAATGTATCCGTTCCAGATACCTCAAAAAGTTATATTATCGAAATTTTGAATGATAAGAAAGTATTAATTAAATCTTATGCCATCAGATCAAACATCAAACTGAACTTTAATAATTATCCAGCTGCAAAATACTTAATAAGAGTAGTTTATGATGATAATAAAAATGGAATCTGGGATACAGGAAATCTAAAATCAGGCACTCAACCAGAAAAAATCTGGTATTCAAAAGATGAAATATCTTTAAGACCAAACTGGGATATTGAAAATAATTTAACTATACCAAATAATAATAAATAATATTATAGTAGAATATTAAATTATAAAAAAATGATAAAACTAAAAACGCTACTTAACTCAGAAAACAAATTAATTCCTTTAATCCTGATCCTTTCACTATTCACCAATGGATGTAAAAAAGAAGATGATTTCAAAACAGAAGACGATTTCAAGATTTTAATGCAAGATGACCAAAACATCAACACATTTCTAAATTCTAATAGATTACTTCTAGCTGAAGCAAAGCTTAATTCTTTAGATATTGTAGACAAAGGTATTATTAGGAAAAAACTACAGACTCTGACATTAACAATTTCAAAAAAAACGCTAAAACAAAAGAAGATGTTTTGTCATTTATTTCAAATCATCTAAATGGAGATCCAAATAAAATACTGCAATTAATTAATTCAGAAATAAAAGCAATAAGCAATTTCATTGAAAAATATCCTAACTTTAAAAAACTAACTTCTAAAGAACAATTGGATATCATATCTAATATTTTAAATAACAATAACACTGAAAATCAAATTATTAAGCTTGAAAATATTAAAAGAAATTCAAGCAAATTAATGTCACTGAACGCACCATTCACAAAATTGAATTATGCCGATGATTGCTTATACCAGCTTAATATGGCAATGAGAGAATGTGAATTCAATTTTAATTTACAGATGGCATCTGCCATCACAGTTGGCATATTAGCGGTAGTAACTACAGCAGGAATAGGGAGTGTTGTAGCTGAAATTACAATGCAAGTCGCAATTACTGCAATTGTTGTAAGCTACGATCATTGTTTAAATACTGCCGGCTATCAATTAGATCATTGTGCATCGATATCATAATATGAATTTTAATAGAGAGAAGAAATTAGCAATTAGCTTCATAATAATTCAACTAATAATTTGTTCAGTTTTTTTGATTACTGATAAATCATTAATATTTTGCTTATCAATAGTAAGTACAGCTATATTTACAATTCTAAATCAGCCAAAAAGTGTTAGTAGCTGGAAAGTTATTGCACTTATTATTGGATTTACAATAATATTATTGGCATTTATTATAACTCATCTAATGCATTATAGAAAATAATTACATAAACCAACCAGAATACATAATATAATTATCTGGTAACTTATTTAATAAAGCCCTTTGCTCATCAGTAATGGGCTTTATTTTTTTTGCAGGCGTACCAGCATACAAAAATCCGGTTTCGCAAATTGTATTTTCTAAAACAACAGAACCGGCAGCAATAATGCAATATTCTTCGATAATTGCATTATCCATAACTATTGCACCCATACCGATTAATACATTATCCTTTACTGTACAGCCATGCACTATGGCATTATGACCAACAGACACCCGATTACCAATATGTGTAGATGCTTTTAAATACGTAGCATGAATTACTGCTCCATCTTGAATGTTAGACTCATTTCCAATAGTAATGGCGTTTACATCGCCTCTAACAACAGCATTAAACCATACCGAACAATTATCGCCAATTACAACATCGCCAACTATGGTTGCATTTTCTGCAATAAAGTTATCTTTTCCAATTTCAGGGTATTTATCTTTTACGGGCAGTATTAAAGGCATAATTAAAATGTAAGATGTAAAATGGAATGTAATAAATAATTGTAAATCAGAGCTTGTCGAAGACCTATGAGTTTGCTTCGACAGGCTCAGCATGAAAAAGTGCTAAAATACAGTATCAATCAGTTCATTAGCATGAATTGGATAATCAGTAGTAAAATGCAAACCCCTACTCTCTTTACGTTGCATTGCCGATTTAATAACCAAATAAGCAGTTTGGATTACATTTCTTAGCTCACAAAGCTTAACGGAAACTTTATTCTTTTTATAAAACTCTTCTGTTTCCTGATGGATTAGAAATAAACGTCGGTGTGCCCTTTCTAAACGAAAATCAGAGCGAACGATACCCACATAATCGCCCATAATCTTTTGCAATTCACGAAGGTTATGGGTTACCAATACATCTTCATTAATTTGTGTGACACCTTTAGAATCCCACTCTGGTATATTATCTGGTATAATGTTATTCTTGAAATTTTCTACTGCATCCTGATATATTCTATGTGCAAAAACGGTCGCTTCTAATAAAGAATTTGAAGCCAAGCGATTGGCGCCATGTAAACCTGTAGATGAACATTCGCCACAAGCATACAGGTTTTTAATAGATGAACGACCATATTCATCAACTAAAATACCGCCACACATATAGTGCGATGCTGGTGTAACCGGAATGTAATCCTTCGTCATATCAATACCAATTGATAAACACTTAGCATAAATATTAGGAAAATGTTTTAAAATATCCGCTTTCTTACGCATTGTGATGTCCAGAAAAACAAAATCATCACCAGATTTTTTCATTTCATTATCAACAGCTCTGGCTACAATATCACGTGGCGCTAAAGATTTGCGCTCATCATATTCATGCATAAATTCTTCACCATTTTTACGGCGAAGCACACCACCAAAACCGCGAACAGCTTCAGATATTAAGAATGATGGATATTCTCCTGGATGATATAAAGCTGTTGGATGGAACTGAATAAATTCCATATTTCTAACTTTTCCTTTTGCACGGTAAACCATTGCCATACCATCACCTGTAGCAATTACCGGATTTGTGGTAGCAGAATATACATGTCCGGCACCACCTGAAGCCATAACTGTAACCTTTGCTAAAATCTTTTCCACATCGTTAAGCTCTGTGTTAAAGGCATATATACCGTAACAGTTAATATCTTCAGTACGTTTATCAACAAACTCACCAAGGTGATGTTGAGTGATCAACTCCAATGCAAAGTAATGTGTTAATATCTCTATGTTAGGATTTTCATGAATTTCCTGTAGCAAAACCCTTTCAATTTCGTATCCGGTGATGTCTTTATAGTGCAAAACACGATGCTCTGAATGACCACCTTCTTTAGCTAAATCGTAAAAACCAGAGTTGTCTTTATCGAAGTTAATACCATAGTCAATAATCTCCTGTATACGCTGAGGTCCTTCTTTTACAACGATTTCTACAATTTTTTTATCGCATAAACCATCGCCTGCAATCAGCGTATCTTCTATATGTTTTTCAAAAGAATCATCTTTATCTACAACAACAGCCACGCCACCCTGAGCATATTTTGTGTTAGATTCATCCTCGTTAGATTTAGTAACAATTAAAACCTTACCATACTTAGCCGCCTTAAGTGCAAAACTTAAACCCGCTATACCTGAACCTATTACCAGAAAATCAACTTTTCTCATCAATAAAAACTTTTACTTTATCCACTATGTTAACAAATATTTAATAAGTGTTAACTCTATGTCTAAATTATGCTAACAAATAAATTTGAATGTTTAAAGCTACTCTAAAAAGACAATTTGCCACAATCTTTTAGGTAATTTTTGAGCACCTTTGTACAAGTAATTAACTTTTCACACACTTATAAACAATTAACATTCCAATATTGATAAAATTTGAAGCTGTTTTTGATAGTGCTGAATATCAATCTTATGATATTACAAAAATGTAATCTAAATGTTAGTAAACGATTAACAACTTACATAAAAGAATAATTTTACGAAACTTGCCAACAATACTAACACACTAATAAACAAACAAGATCTATTTATTTAAAATACTTATTAATTATTGAGATGTGGAAACTGCTATCTTTGAGCAAGCTTCAAAACCAAATAAAATAATTGTTAAAAGATGATGGATACCTTAGAAGAAATAAATATAAAAGGATTTGTTGAGGAAGATATCGACCCAACACTTGATTTATTTGCAGAAATAGAAAAATTAAAGAAAGAGAAGAATGCAATTATCCTGGCTCATTATTACCAAGAGCCTGATATTCAGGATATAGCAGATTACATTGGCGATAGTTTAGGCTTATCTCAAGAAGCTGCTAAAACAGATGCCGAAGTAATTGTATTTGCTGGTGTGCATTTTATGGCAGAAACGGCGAAGATTTTATCGCCAAATAAAAAAGTTTTATTACCTGATGTTAAAGCTGGTTGTTCTTTGGCAGATAGTTGTCCGCCTCACTTATTTAAAAAGTTTAAGGAAAAATATCCAGATCATCTGGTGATTACCTACGTAAATTGTACAGCTGAATTAAAAGCTTTAAGTGATATTGTATGTACGAGTACAAATGCTGTTCAAATTGTAGAAAGTTTGCCTAAAGACCAGAAAATAATTTTTGGGCCGGATAGAAATTTAGGAGCATGGGTTGCAAAAAAAACGGGTAGAGATTTGGTTCTATGGAATGGAGCTTGTATGGTTCATGAAATTTTTTCTCAGGAGAAAATAACAAAGCTCAAAGAACGCCATCCAAATGCTAAATTTATTGCACACCCAGAATGTGAAGAACCTGTTTTAAGAATGGCCGATTATATTGGTTCTACCACTGGATTGTTAAAATATTCTATCAGCAACCCGGCTACAGAATTTATTGTAGCTACAGAAAGTGGAATTATCCACCAAATGGAAAAAGCTTGTCCGGATAAAACATTTATACCTGCACCACCAAATAATAGTTGCGCTTGTAATGATTGCCCTTACATGAAACGAAATACTTTAGAAAAGCTATATTTATGTTTGAAAAATAGTTCGCCCGAAGTAACTGTGCCTGAACATATTATTGAACAAGCTCGTAAACCGATTCAAAGAATGCTAGATATTTCAGCAGAATTGGGATTATAAAATGAAACCGTCATTGCGAGGAACGAAGCAATCTACTAATGAGATTGCTTCGTTCCTCGCAATGACGGAAAGCTAATTATATGAAAATAACAGAAATTCTTAAAAATTACTCAGGTCTGCTTTGGCTACTACTCGGTATAACAGTAGGTAGTATTGTGGGCTTAATTTTTGGAAAAAGCGTTGAGCGTATAAAACCACTAGGAGATATATTTTTAAACCTGTTATTTACAGCGGTAATTCCTTTAGTATTTTTTGCGGTTTCATCTGCCATTGCAAACATAGACCGTTCAAAAAAATTAGGAAAACTTTTAACCATAATGGTGCTTGTTTTCTTATCTACAATTTTAATTTCGGCTGTTTTAACCTTGGCGGCCACCTGGGTTTTTCCAATTCATCAGGAACTTGGAAACAATACATTACCACTTGAAAATGAAAAGATTCAATCTTTTGGCGGGCAAATGACGCAACTTTTAACAGTTGGTGAATTCTACGAAATTGGTAGTCGGAAGAATATGCTTGCCCTAATTATTTTTTCAGTTTTGGTTGGTTTCTCAACACTATATTCAGGAAAAGAAGGCGAAGGCTTTAAAAACTTTTTAGTATCCGGGAATGAGGTGATGAAAAAGCTCATCATCTTGATAATGAAACTAGGACCGATTGGTTTAGGAGCGTATTTTGCATACCAGGTTGGTGTTTTCGGACCACAACTTTTCGGTACTTATGCAAAAGCTTTGGGTTTATATTATGGTGTTGGGGCATTTTATTTCATTGTTTTTTTTACATTATACGCTTTTGTTGCAGGAGGTTTTAAAGCAATAAAAATATTCTGGAAGAACAACATAGTACCTTCTTTAACATCTGTAGGTACATGCAGCAGTATTGCAACGATTCCTGCAAATTTAGAAGGAGCATCAAAAATGGGTGTTCCGGCTTACATTACCAATGTTACTATCCCCTTAGGTTCAACCTTGCACAAAGATGGTTCTAGTATAAGCTCTATTGTTAAAATAGCAGTTGTTTTTGCAATTTTTGGCAAAGATTTAACTAGTGTAGATACTATTTTGTTGGCTTTGGGGATTACTGTTTTGGTAAGTATTGTTGAGGGTGGCATACCAAATGGTGGATATATTGGAGAATTACTAATGATTTCTGCCTACCAATTACCACCTGAAGCTTTACCACCAGCAATGATTATTGGAACTTTGGTAGACCCAATGGCTACGCTGTTAAATGCAACAGGTGATAATGTTGCAGCCATGCTAATTGCCAGATTTACAGAAGGTAAGAATTGGATGGAAAGTAAATTATCATAGTTAAATTGTCATCCTGAGCTTGTCGAAGAATTTGCTTATAACTTAAAATAAAATCTAGGGCCTTGCCCTTATATTACAAAATGTAAAAATATGTTTGAAAATAAAGAACGCACAGATATAAATGAATTGGGTGAATTTGGCTTGATAAAACACCTTACTACTAATTTTAAAATAAAAAATGATTATTCTGTAAAAGGAATTGGTGATGATGCAGCCGTTTTAGATTCAAAAGGAAAACAAACACTTATTTCTACCGATTTATTGTTAGAAGGTATTCATTTTGATTTAGCCTATGTGCCTTTAATGCATTTAGGTTATAAGGCCGTTCAGGTAAATTTGAGTGATATTTATGCAATGAATGGTAAGGCAAGCCAAATTACTGTATCAATAGGTTTATCAAGTAAATTTCCATTAGAGGCAGTGGAAGAAATTTACAAAGGCATTGAGCTGGCTTGCAATAAATATAATATCGATTTAATTGGGGGTGATACTTCATCGAGTAAGCAAGGTTTAGTCATCAGTATTACAAGTATTGGTTATGTTTATGCTGATAAAGTAGTCTACAGAAACGGCGCCCAAGAAAATGATTTATTATGTGTTTCTGGCGATTTAGGTGGCGCTTACGTGGGCTTACAAATCCTCGAAAGAGAAAAATTAATTTATCTTGAAAATCCTCAAATCCAACCCGATCTAGAAGGAAAAGATTACATCATCGAAAGACAATTGAAACCGGAAGCTAGGATGGATATTGTAGCTTTACTTGAAGATATGAATATTAAACCAACTTCGATGATTGATGTTTCGGATGGTTTAGCTTCTGAAATCTTGCACTTGGCAACGCAAAGCGATAAAGGAATTACAATTTACGAGGAAAAAATTCCACTCGACCCAATGACTTACGAAACCGCTAGAGAACTAGGATTAGACCCAACGGTTTGTGCTTTAAGTGGCGGCGAAGATTATGAATTATTGTTTACCATCAGTCAGGATGATTATAAAAAACTGAAACACGATGTGGACATTACAGTAATTGGTCATGTTACTGATAAAAATTCGGGTTGCAAAATGGTTTCAAAATCAGATAACGTTCATGAGTTGAAAGCGCAAGGCTGGAATGCTTTTAATAAGTAAGTAGATATAAAAAAAATAATAACACGGTCGTCATTGCGAGGCACGAAGCAATCTTAATATTATCAATGGCAATAGCTTTGAGAGATTGCTTCGTGCCTCGCAATGACGATTTTTCTTACAACTCCTCATCCAAATACTTCCCATCTATCTGTTTAGTAGCCTTAGCGCCAAGTTTCTTAATTTTTTCTGAGGTATTTACCAAATTTCCTGAACCATCTGATAATTTATTTATGGCTTTATCATATGCGTCCTGACCGTTTTTGATGTGCTTACCAATCGTTTCCATATCCGAAATAAAGCCAACAAACTTATCGTACATGCTTCCGCTTAAGCGGGCAATTTCTAGTACATTTCTATTCTGTCGTTCCTGTTTCCACATACTGGCAATGGTGCGTAAAGTAGCCAACAGTGTTGATGGACTCACAATAACAACCTTTCTATCCCATGCAAAATTGAAAAGTTCTGCATCTTTTTGTACCGCAATACTGAACGATGATTCAATCGGAACAAATAGTAAAACAAAATCTGGCGAATTAATTTTATATAAATCCTGGTAATTTTTTGAAGATAATTCCTGAATATGATTTTTAATAGAAGCTAAATGCTGTTTTACATAACCTTCACGCTCTTCATCGGTTTCAGCTGATACAGAACGTTCATAAGCAACCAAACTCACCTTAGCATCAACAACAAGATGTTTACCGTCTGGCAAATCAATAACTACGTCTGGTTGGTATCTTCCGCCTTCGGCGGATATAAGCGAAGCCTGAATGCGATATTCCTGATCCCTCACCAAACCCGAACGTTCCAAAACCTTTTCTAAAATAACTTCGCCCCAATTGCCTTGCTTTTTACTATCTCCTTTTAAAGCCTTGGTTAAATTATTGGCATCTTCCTGAATAAGTTTGCTTTGTATCTGAAGCTCTGAAATTACGCCTTTTAAAATATTTCGTTCATCCGATTCAGCTTTATAAACCTTTTCTACCTTTTCCTCAAAAGCCTTAATATTTTCTTTTAATGGATTCAAAATTAAATCCAGATTGGTTCTGTTTTGTTCTACAAAACGTATAGATTTTTCTTCTAAAATTTTATTGGCAATCAGCTCAAAATCTTTGTTAAACTTTTCCTGATTTTGGTCCAAACTCAATTGTTGAGCAGCAAGTTTTTCTTTTTCGGCCTGATAAAAAGAACGTGTGCCTTCCAGTTCGCGGTTAGCATCAGCAAGTCTATCCCGCTCCATTTGCAACTCCTCAATTAACCTTTGTTGCTCTTGCTTTAGTAATAAAGTTATGTGCTCTTTTTCTACAACTAAATTAGAGGCACGTTCGTCGGCTTTAGCCAAAGCAATTTTTAAAGATTCGTTCTCTGTTTTTAATTTCTCAAAGTCTTCTAAAGAAATTAATGGAATTGAAGTTTGTGGCTTTTTTAAAAATAAAAGTATTAATACGAGAAGAATAACAACTAATAAAATAATTCCAGTTACATCCATTTTGATAAAAATTTTAGTAAAAATCTCAAATAAAAACTATTTTGCCAAAATAATTTGCTTAATGTTACTAAGCATTTACATTTATATTCCTTTAAAAATCATTAATCTGCTAATCTGTGGCTTTGTTTTATTATAATTGATTTTCATAATAAAATAATGAGCGAATTAACAATCTTAATTTCATGCCCCGATAAAGTTGGTTTAGTTACAAACATTACGCGTGTATTGGCGGCACATCAACTTAATATAGTAGCGATGCGTGAATTTGTTGATGAAGAAAAAAAAGGCTTTTTTACTCGTATTGCCTGCACAGGTGATTTAGAAGCACCACATAAATTAAAAGAAAAACTGCTTGAGAGTTTGCCAAATTCTGCTGAGGTGAACTTAATAAACCATTCAGAAAAACAGATTGCTGTTTTAGTTACCAAAGAATACCATTGTCTGGCAGAAATTTTAGTTAAAAATCAGTTTAAAACCCTAGGTGCAAACGTTAAATGCGTAATTGGCAATTACGAAGGACTAAAAGATTTTACCGAAAGTCTGGGTATTCCATATCATTACATCTCTCACGAAAACAAAGATAAGGCAACTTTTGAAGCAGAAGTAAAAGAAGTTATCAATCAGTTTGAAGTTGATTATATCGTTTTAGCAAAGTTTATGAGAATTTTATCTCCGGATTTTGTAAAAGATTTTGCTGGGAAAATTATAAATATTCACCACTCATTTTTACCGGCCTTTATTGGTGCAAATCCATACAAACAAGCTTTTGAACGTGGCGTAAAAATTATAGGTGCAACTGCTCATTTCGTAACCGATAATTTAGATGAGGGTCCGATAATAACACAACATACAACACATATCGACCATAATTTCGGAGTAAAAGAAATGGTTCGTGCTGGTAAAGAAATAGAGAAAAAAGTGCTTTTAGAAGCCTTAGAATTGATTTTTGAGAACCGGGTTTTTGTAAGCGGAAATAAAACTATTGTTTTTAAGTAACGCCTTATAAACTTCTTAAAACCATTTCAGCAACGTCTTCACCAGTTTGGCTACCCATAGCAACGCCCATTCCGTTGCACCTAACTGCACAAAAAACGTTCGGTATTGCTTCGCTTATTATTGGTGAAAGTGTTTTGCCAAATGCCATAATGCCACTCCAGCGATAATCAATTTCAAAAGATGTTTCAGGTATAATAACTTCTCTCAAAAGCTTCTCCAAAGCATTTTGAACGTTGGTAGTTACACTTAGCTCCGTTGTTTCTTCTGCACTAAAATCGAGATTTCTACCGCCGCCAAGCAAAATTCTATCATTAATATTTCTAAAATAATAATAGCCCTTATCGTAATGGAAGGTTCCTTTAATTTTTAGGGTTTTAATAGGCTTTGTTATCAAAACTTGTCCGCGGCCGGGTGTAACATCTAAACCTTTAATTAACTTATTTACAAAAGCATTTGTGGTTACAATTACTTTTTTACAGCAGAAATTACCTTGTTTGGTTTTTACAGTCGGTCTATTTCCTTCGGTTGAAAGGCTGTCAACCTCACAGCTATTAAAAATAAACACACCTAATTGCTGCGCATATTTAATCAACCCAAACATCATTTTTCCGGTATCAATCTGCGCTTCGTAACGGTTTTCAATAATGCTTTCAACATTGCTAAAGCCAAAAGCATTTATTTTTTCATTAGCTACATAGAAGGCTTCAGGGCCAACTATATGCTTTATTAAACTGTTATAATGTTCAATTTTAACTACACATTCAGTAGACAAAATTTCATCACCAACTTTAAAAAGCTCATAGCCGCCTAATTGGTTGTAATCTATAACTTCATCGCCCAATAGCTTTCTAAGTTTCAACAAACCTTTCCAACGCTTTTCAATCAATTCTGAAAGTGCATCAGTACCACAAATACTTTCTTGTTCTATCAGTTCAGAAATGCTACCAAAACAAGCAAAACCTGCATTTTTTGTACTTGCGCCAGATGGCAAAAAGCCACTTTCTAATATTGCTACTTTTAATCCAGGCTCAGTTATTTTTAGATGAATTGCAGCATTTAAACCCACAATCCCGCTACCAATTACAATAATATCAAATTCAAAAAATGAAGTTTTTTCCCAGTAGGATAATTGCTTATTCATATTTAAAAATAGCACAAAAATGCTGTCTTTTAATATAGGATCGCTTTTTGATATATTGATAAATGAAAAACATACACAAAAGAAAATGGGAGTTTATTTAATATTAATCATCCCGGTATTATTGCTGAGCATGTTTGTGCAGTGGCGCTTTAGAAACAAGTTTTCTAAATATGCCGAGATGCAATTAAGCTCAGGTTTATCGGGAAAGGAAGTGGCAGAAAGGATGTTGCACGATAACGGCATATTCGATGTGAAGGTGATGAGTACCGAAGGACAACTTACAGATCATTATAATCCATCAGATAGAACCGTAAATTTAAGTACCGATGTTTATTACAGCCGTAGCGTTGCAGCAGCAGCTGTTGCCGCTCACGAATGTGGTCATGCTGTACAACATGCAAAATCTTACTCATGGCTAAACCTACGCAGCACAATGGTGCCGGTGGTAAGTATATCATCAAACTTACTGCAATGGGTGCTTTTAATTGGTGTAATGTTAATGGTTTTTGCTGTAACGCCAATCGTTTTGGCAATTGGAGTAGTTGGTTTAGCATTGGTAACCGTATTTAGTATTGTTACGCTGCCTGTAGAGTTTGATGCAAGTAACCGTGCTTTAGCCTGGTTAAAAAATAATCAGGGCGTAATGCAAACTCAGGAAGAAAACACGCAAGCAAAAGATGCACTTTGGTGGGCCGCAATGACTTATGTTGTTGCAGCAATAGGCGCCTTAGCCAATTTACTCTATTATGCCTCTATGCTTTTTGGCAGAAGTAGAGATTAAGATATTTTCATCTACTTATGAAGATTGATAAAGCGGTTCGGAATTAATTTTTCGGCCGCTTTTGCATTAAATAAGGTTTGTTCAACGCATCCGCATTCTTTAAATTTTTTTGGGAAACTTCCTCCTTTTTTCATGGAGCGTGTAATCTCGATTATTCGGGAGGTTGCGGGTGGTTTTTGCCAAACAGGTAGTTAGAAATTAAACTTTTTGAAGCGCAAAATCTGTGGTGCTTCGGTTATTCCAGTCCCGCCAATACTACCTACCTTCCGCAGGCAGCAATCTTTTGGCTTAGAAAGCGCATTCTGGTAACTTACGAAGTTTAATGAACATTGTGAGGGGAAACCTCTTAAGGTTGAAGAGCCAAAAGTATTTTCGTTTATGTCGGGGCAAATGTTATTACTTATGCGAACTTTCAAAAGGGTTTGTCATCCTGAGCTTGTCGAAGGAAAATGATTGTTTTTATGCCGGTAAAAAGGTCTTCGACAGGCTCAGACTGACTACTACTTAGCTTTAGGTAAAATATTAAGGATTGTGGTAATTTATGAAGATTAAGGTTTTTTCTTTGTAGCAACAGCTTTCCGCTCTAAACCCGATAGAGCTAAATAGCCCGGAGCGAGGTACGAGTGAGGACTATAAGCGATAGCGGGGCTTTCGGCCGCCAAAACCTTCTCACAATCGTTTACAAAAAATAAAAAACTTAGTTTAATCTATAAGGCGCAATCAACTGAAACTCGGGAATTTCTACTTCAAACTCAGCATCATCAACCAGGCGGTTCATTAAATATGTGCCCTGCATGCTACCCATATCGGTTTTTAAATTGCAGCCAGATACGTAAACATGGCTTTCTCCAGGCTGAATAATAGGTTGTAAGCCAACCACGCCTTCGCCTTCAACTTCGCGGCGACTGCTATTTGAATCGAAAATAAACCATTGGCGACGCATCAGCTGAACAGGATATTCAGAAAGATTAGAAATTTCTATGCGGTAGGCGAACATAAAATGTTCATTAGCCGGATTGGAATATTCTGGTTGATAGATAGTTTCTACTGAAACTTGAACGCCATCTGTAATTGCTGTAACCATGGTATTGTAACGAATATAGAAATGCCATTCAAAAATCAAGCCATTACGCCGGCGCTATTGTAGTCGGCAAATTTTTCTGCCACTTCGTCTAAAATACTGTGAATGTTTGCAATATCTGGTTCAGAAACCAGGCGCATTCTGTATGGTTTAAAATCGGGTAAACCTTTAAAATAATTTGAATAATGACGACGCATTTCAAATATTCCGGTTTTAGGGCCTTTCCACTCAATAGATTTATCTAAATGCGTACGGCAAACGTTTATGCGTTCTTCTATAGTTGGACCAGCTAAATGTTCGCCAGTTTTAAAGAAATGTTTAACCTCACGAAAAATCCACGGGTAACCGATTGCTGCTCGGCCAATCATTATCCCATCAACCTCATACTCCATTCGCCAGTTTGCTGCTTTCTCAGGGCTATCAACATCGCCATTGCCAAAAATTGGAATTTGAATACGAGGGTTGCGTTTAATATCTCTAATTAAAGTCCAATCGGCTTCGCCTTTATAAAGTTGTGCTCTGGTTCTGCCGTGAATAGTTAAAGCCTGAATGCCTACATCCTGAAGTCGCTCTGCAACTTCATAAACATTTTTGGTATCATCATCCCAACCTAAACGGGTTTTTACCGTAACAGGTAAATGCGAAGCTTTAACTACGGCTTCGGTCATTTTTACCATTTTATCAATATCGCGAAGCAAGCTAGAACCGGCACCTTTGCAAACCACATTTTTAACCGGGCAACCGTAGTTAATGTCAACTAAATCCGGGTTTGCTGCAGAAGCAATTTCAGATGCTTCTCGCATGTGTTCGATATCGCCTCCAAAAATCTGAATCCCAATTGGGCGTTCGTATTCAAAAATATCGAGCTTTTGAATACTTTTGGCTGCATCTCTTATCAATCCTTCAGAAGAAATAAACTCGGTGTACATTAAATCTGCACCATTCTGTTTACAAACAAAACGAAACGGCGGGTCGCTAACATCCTCCATTGGTGCAAGCAATAACGGGAATTCACCTAAATCTATATTTCCTATCTTAACAGACATTTTCTATCTTCAACGATTAATAAAACATACAAAGGTACAAATAATGAATGTTGTAACACCTAACAAGGAAGAAATCAACCCTTTCCTGCAATTACTTTTACTTTTATTTTACGCAATAATCGGAGCCGTAGTATTCACAATTATATCTTTTATTATTCTTTTTGGTATTTATGGTTCAGCTATAATTAAAGATTTTGCACTAATTACTTCTGGCAATCCGAAATACATTGATGCCTTAAAAATACTTCAGATTGCCACTTCAATAGGCATGTTCATTTTACCGCCAATAGCGCTTGCATTAACAAACGGAACAAAAACAACGGCCTTTTATGGGTTTAAAAAGCCTACATTCATATTGTTGATATTGGTTTTAGTGATTATGATTTTCTCTATGCCTTTAATGGAATGGACGGCAATATGGAATCAAAAAATGAGCTTTCCAAAAAGCTTAAAATGGGTAGAAGATTGGATGAAAGAAAGCGAAGCGGCCGCAATGAAAATGACCATTCAGCTTTTAACGGTTAGAAATAACTGGGATTTTATAGTTAACCTGGTTATGATTGCGGTATTACCTGCAATTGGAGAAGAATTAATGTTTCGTGGTGGTGTGCAACGCTCAATTGATAAAATGTTTGGAAATCATCATGCCGCAATTTGGATTTCAGCCATCATTTTCAGTGCCATACACATGCAGTTTTACGGTTTTGTGCCCAGAATGCTATTGGGAGCGGGTTTTGGCTACTTGTACTATTACAGCGGAAGCATTTGGTACGCCATGTTAGCCCATTTCCTAAATAATGCCTACGCCGTTTGCGTTTCATTGTATCTGCAAAAAAACAACATCCCATTAAATAAAGCCGATGAGCCTTTGGGTTTTCCTTGGTACGGCTATTTAATTAGTGCAATAATTACCATAGCTTTGTTTAAATTTTTTAAAGATACAGCACAACGTGAGCGAAAATTGGGTTAAAGTATATACAACAAGCGATGCATTTGCCGCAGAAGTTTTAAAGCAAGGATTAATTGAGGAAGATATTCCGGCCGTAATCATGAACAAGCAGCTTTCTGCTTACAATATTGGCGAAATTAATGTGCTGGTAAATAAAGCCGATTTCGATAAAGCCATTGAGTATATTGTTAAAAACGAAATTGATTAGCGCTTTGCCAATCTATTATTATCCATCTACAGTTTTCTATTCTAAATCATGAAAACCAGAGCCATAACCGCTTTTTTCTTCACAATTGTAATGCTTGGATCCATCTTTCTTGGCTCCTATACCTTTACAATTTTCTACCTGATTTTAAGCGTACTATCCTTATTCGAGTTCTATAAGCTGATAAAAAACTCTGGCATTCGTCCGCATAGAAATATTGGAATAATTGCTGGTGCATTAATTTTTTTAATGGCAGCAGGATTGCATTATTTAGATTACGATGTTAAGTATTTATTGCTTTGTATTCCGCTCGTATTCTCGGTTTTTATTACCGAATTATATAAGAAAAACAAAATTCCCTTTGCTAATATCTCTTACACTTTTGTGGGCTTTGTTTATGTAACCATTCCTTTTTGCTTTTTTCATGCCTTAGGTTTTCTTCGCGATTGGAACGCTTACAATTTCCATTTACCGCTAGCTTTTCTATTAATGCTTTGGGCAAACGATACGGGTGCCTATATGTTTGGCGTTAAGTACGGAAAACGAAAGTTATTTGAGCGCCATTCACCAAAAAAAAGCTGGGAAGGCTTTTTTGGTGGCATGTTTACCAGCGCATTAGTGGCCTATGGTTTGTCATTTCTTTTTTTAGAACACAGCCCTGTAATTTGGGTTGGTATGGCAATTTTAATAGCGAGTTTCGGCACCCTGGGCGATTTAGTAGAATCTATGTTGAAACGTAGTTTGGACACCAAAGATAGCGGCGGTTTGCTTCCTGGCCATGGCGGCTTGTTAGATAGGTTTGATGGTTTACTCCTTGCAGCGCCGGTTGTTTACGCCTATTTATACCTGATTTTGTATTAGCGTTTGGAGAAACGTACGAAGTCTGTTGCTATGGTGTATAGACTTCTTAAGTTTTGCAAGACAAAATATTCTCTTTGAAAAGGCCCTGAAGCACATTAGAACTTCCTTCAGTCCGGCTTTTTGCTACAATCTTTTAAGCTTCTGTCATGCTGAGGTACGAAGCATCTGTTTCATAGGTTGCCGATGACAGCGATTCATCGTAACTGCAACTTTAAAAGGATTTCCGCTGCAATCCGGTTTATTTAACAAAATGCTGTGCTGCTATTTATGGCATATAGCGCTAAGCACATAATAATCGCGGTTAACCATAAAGCCTTTGCTGTTTTCAATGGCTTCGTTTTTATGCTCCGATTTTAAAATCTCAAAGCCAGCATTACTTAAAATCTCAAATGCTTTTAATTCATCATAAAGATTGAAACCAAATTTTGTAAAAGGCAAGGTTTCCATAAAGGTTTTATCTGCAAAGGCAATAATTAATAAGCCATTTGGCTTTAAAATCCGTCTAATTTCCTGAAGATATTGAAAAGGATTTTGCCAGAAATAAATCGTATTCACCGTAAATAATTTATCAAACTTATTATCCTCAAATGGTATAGTTTTGCCATCTGTTAAGGTAAAAGAAGCCAGCTTTTCTTTAATAAATTCGGCATTAATTTTCTCCGCCTCTGCGATGATGGTTTTAGAAATATCGACCCCGTAATAAGTTAAGTTTTCGGCACTATCTAAAATGTTGGCAACATGAGCTGCATTTCCATGTCCAATTTCTAAGATTACATCATTCGGCTTAAGCTTTAAAGCATCTATTGCACTACGAGTCATACCAATATTGCTATTGTTCATCATTTCGCCGGTTTTTATGCCATATTCACCATCGGGGCAGCTCAATTGGCGGGCAATTTCTTTCAAATGTTCTTCCGAAACTTCATTTTCCATTATGCAATTTAGCATAAGAATGCTTCAAATTTTATTCCTGCAAAAAAAACCGTAAGCGCTTATTTAAGTAACAAATTTACAGCAGAGAATTTAAAGCGGCTTTTCTCATTATATTTGATTCCAACCAACCAAACTTTCCCAAACTATGATTAAAAACTACTTTAAGAAGCTGTGCTTTGCCTTTTTAATTTTGAGTAGCACTGTGGTTGTTGCTCAAGAAGTGCCAAGCCCTAAAAGCCATTTCGGATTCGATATCGGCGATGATTACCAGCTTGCAAACTACACTCAAACAGAAGCTTATTTCAAAAAACTCGCTGAAACATCTAAAAGGGTTAAGCTTGTAGATATCGGTAAAACCGAAGAAGGCAGAAGCCAATATATGCTTGTGGTAAGCTCGCCAGAAAATTTAAAAAAATTAGAAAGATATAAGGAAATTTCGCAGGAATTGGCACATGCAGAAATAACCACCGAACAAGCAAAAGCGCTTGCACAAGAAGGTAAAGCTGTAGTGTGGATTGATGGAGGTTTGCATGCAACAGAGGTGGTTGGTGCACATCAGCTTATTCAAACGGCTTATGAATTTGCTTCTAAAACTGATGCTGAAACCATGAGAATTTTGGATAATGTGATTATCCTTTTTACACATGCCAACCCGGATGGGCAGGAACTTGTGGGCGATTGGTATATGCGTGAAAAAGATCCGAAGAAACGAACAACTTCTGGCTTACCAAGATTGTACGAGAAATATGCCGGACATGATAACAACCGAGATTTTTTCATGCTTAATTTGAAGGAAACGCAAAATATGGGACGCCAGCTTTTTGTAGAGTGGATACCTCAAATTATGTATAACCATCACCAGGCTGGTCCTGCGGGAACTATAGTGGCCGGACCGCCATACCGCGACCCATTTAATTACGTTTTTGACGCCACAATTTTGACAAGTTTAGATGCTGTTGGTGCAGCCATGCACAACCGCATGAATGTTGAAGGCAAACCTGGCTATACTCAAAGAGGTGGCTCTGTTTTTTCTACCTGGTATAACGGAGGCTTGCGTACCACTACGTATTTTCATAATATGATTGGCTTATTAACAGAAATTGTTGGTAGCCCCACACCTTCAGAAATTCCTTTGGTTCCTTCCAGGTTATTACCAAACGGAGATTCGCCAAATCCAATAACGCCTAGGAAATGGTTCTTTAAAAATTCAATAGATTATTCTGTTTCTTTAAATTATGCAGTTTTAGGCTACGCACAACGCTACCGCGATGAGTTGCTATTTAACATTTACAAAATGGGTAGAAACTCAATCGATAGAGGCAAAAAGGATTATTGGGCTTTCTCTCCGAAGAAAATTGACGCAATAAATGCTGCGGCTAAATCTCAAACCGCTACCGTTGGTGAATTCGGCAGAAGAACGATAAGTATAAAAGCCTTTGATACTGTGATGACTGCGCCTGCAAACCGCGACCCAAGAGGTTATATTTTATCAGCAGATCAGCCTGATTTTAACTCAGCAATTAAGTTTTTGAATGCATTAATCAGAACCGGTATTTTAGTTCAAAAAGCAACTACATCCTTTACGGTTGAAGGTAAGAAATACCCTGCCGGCAGTTATATTGTAAAAACAGATCAGGCTTTCCGTCCGCATGTTTTGGATATGTTTGAGCCACAAGACCACCCGAATGATTTTAAATACGAAGGTGCCGCACCTACAGCGCCTTATGATGCGGCTGGTTGGACCTTAGCTTATATGATGGATGTTAAATTTGATAGGTTTTTAAACGACTTTACTGGTCCGTTTGAGCGAATTCCTTTCGGACAGTTGTTAAAACCAGAAAATAAAATTCCCTCTGGTTCTGGTTATGTGTTAAGTGCTGCACAAAACGATTCTTACGTTGCAGTTAATGATTTACTAAAAGCAAAGGCTGATGTTTATCGTTCAACAGAAAATGGCGATTTTTATGTTTCAGCTTCAGGAAATACAAAGAGCATCCTTGAAAAAGCAAATGTTAAAATTAAATCAGCTTCGGCTCCGGCTAATAAAGTAAAAATTAACCCCGGAAGAATTGCAATTTGGGATACTTATGGTGGCTCAATGGCATCTGGTTGGGTGCGTTGGATGATGGAACAATACCATTACAACGCCACAATTATTTATCCGCAGGATATTGACGCAGGCAACTTAAAATCTAAATATGACGTGATTTTATTTGTAGGCGGCGCAATTCCTCCTTTACCTAGCGCAGCATCTACTGGACGTGGGGGTGGTGGTTTTGGTGCTCAAACGGCTCAAAATATTCCGGATGAGTACAAGAAACAAACAGGAAGAATCACTCCGGATAAATCAGTTCCACAAATAAAAAAATTTTTAGAAGAAGGTGGAAATGTGATAACAATTGGTTCTAGTACCAATCTGGCTTATCATTTAAACTTACCGGTTCGCAATGCGATGGTAGAAATTGTTAATGGAACAGAAAAAAGACTTCCAGACGAAAAATATTATGTGCCGGGAAGTGTACTAAATGTTGAGGTTGATAATGCTCAATCTGCAAATTGGGGTATGGAAAAAGAAGCTGATATTTATTTCGACAATAGCCCGGTTTTTAAATTAACCGGCGATGCCATTGTAAATGGTAAAATTAAGCCTTTAATGTGGTTTAACACTGCTACACCATTACGTAGCGGTTGGGCATGGGGGCAAGCCTATTTGCAAGATGGTGTTACTGCTTTTGAAGCCAAAATTGGTAAAGGAAAACTACTCGCTTTTGGCCCGGAGATTGCATTTAGAGCGCAAACACACGGAACTTTCAAACTGATTTTTAATCAGCTGTATAAATAATAGCCAACAATAAAGCCACCTAAATTTTAAGGTGGCTTTATTGTTAATTTTAGATAATATTAAGATTTTGAGTAGGGAAAATTTCTTGAAACTTTTCTCATCATGTGTTCAACCAGATCATCCGTTGAAGTTGTAATACTATCGTTCATCGTTTTGAAAAATCTCCATAATAAATCACCTGATGAACCGCTATTTAAGGTTAAGGTAAGTGTACCAGTTCCGGTTTTACCGCCAAAGCCTCCAAATAAAACAGCAGACGCAATAGCGCCGGCTTCAGATTTAGTTTGTTCTGTCTCAAAGTTTCCACCTAAAATCGCATCAACACCTAAAATTTTAGCAAGTTCGTCTTTCGTCATTTCATCTAACTTATCTTGCACGCCAGCTTTTTTAAGCAAAATATTTGTCTTGTCAGGATCTTGAAATTCAACGGTATAATCCGATGATTTCCTCAATAAGAAAGTATACATACTCGATTGAATAGACTTCGACATGGTTCTTTCCTGATCGCGATTGGCTTCTACGCTGAAACTTTTTGGCTGTTTTTTGTAAGAAATTTTGGTAATAAAAGGGATAATCGCAACAGTTTTGTGAGCTGTTTTCTCTGCCTTAAGTTTTGGGCTTTCAAATTTGTTTTGAGCCTTCAAATTGTGCTTTTGCCGCAAAGCTAGCGCCAAATGCTAAGAGCATTAAAATAGTTTTCTTCATAATTTTTGTTTGGTTTAAACGATAAAAATAATTAAAAATTTAGATTGGCAAACACATTTGCGCATAAAATTGATTTTACTTTTGGCTTACTTAGCTTCAAAATGAATCTCCTAATTTTACAAGATGAAAGTAGAAATCTGGTCGGATGTTATGTGTCCGTTTTGCTATATCGGTAAACGTCATTTTGAGCAGGCAATTGAGCAACTGCCGTTTAAAAATGAAATAGAGGTTGAATGGAAAAGCTATCAGCTTAATCCGGAATATCATAACATAAACAACGAAACTATTTACGATTATTTATCGCGAAGTAAGGAAATGCCAATTGAGCAGGCTAAGCAGATGACCAAACAGGTTGTTGATATGGCAACAAATGCCGGCTTGACTATAAATTTTGATAAAAATATTCCCGCCAATACTTTTGATGCACACCGAATAATTCATTTGGCGGCCAAGCACGATTTGCAGGATTTTGCTGAAGAAAAACTTTTTGAAGCTCATTTTGTGAACGGTTTAAACTTAGGTGAACAATCGGTTTTACTTGACATTGCAGAAGAAATTGGCCTAGATAGACTAGAGGCTGAGGCGGTTTTGAACGGAAATGAATTTGCCGAAGCCGTTCGATATGATGTTTATGAAAGCCAAAATTTGGGCATTCGCGGCGTTCCATATTTTGTAATGGATAGAAAGTTTGGCGTTTCAGGTGCTCAACCTGTACAAGCATTTTCTGATGCTTTAACACAAAGTTTTACAGAGTGGAAATTGGCGCAGCCTAAAACACAAATAACTTCGTTAAACAAAAATGATGACGCTATTTGTGATGAAAATGGGTGTGAGATATAGATTATTCTCCCGCAGATTACGCTAATCAACGCAGATATAGAAAGTTCCGTCATTGCCTCGCAATGATGATTTCTCTAAAGGATTTGCTTCGAATAGCTTTGTGCCCTCAAAGGCCAAAACGTAAAATCTAATTATCCCCCTTTCTTCAATGGCGTTAACAAATATTCCAATCCATTAACCCGAATTTCGAACATTGTTGCCATCAAATCGCCCAGTTTTCCCTTTGGAAAACCCTTATCTTTATACCAAAGCAAATAACTTTCGGGGACGTTGCAAATCAAATAGCCTTTATATTTTCCATAAGGCATTTGCATTTTTACCAAATCGAGCAGTAGTGTAGAATCCAACATTAATCAATTAATTCTAATACTTGTATGGCCTCATCTACATTTGAAATGTTATCAAAAGCAATTCTTAAGGTGTTTTTAACTTCTTTTAAATTACACATTCGTGGATGATTTTGAGCAAAACTTAAAATCTTAGTAAACGTTTCGGTGTCGAAATATTTCGATTGTTTATCGCTTAAAAAGTAACCACGCAAACTGTTTTTCTTAAAGCTGATTTTCTCGAAACCTAACTTTTTGCCTAACCACTGTAACTTAACCACGCTAAGCATCGTTTTTACCTGCGGCGGAACCGGTCCAAATCTATCAGCTAAATGCTTTTCAAATATGGCTAAATCCGTTTCGTTTTCCAGCTTAGATAACTCTGTATAAAGGTTGTAGCGCTCTGTAATGTTGGTAATGTAAGCATCAGGAATGTAAAGCTCTAAATCGGTATCAACTTGCGTAAACCCAACAAACGGACGAGCGGGTTCATTTTCAAATAAACCTTTAAATTCAGCTTCCTTTAACTCCTGAATAGCTTCATCTAAAATTTTATGGTACATTTCAAAACCAATTTCTGCAATGAAGCCACTTTGTTCGGCGCCTAATAAATTTCCACTACCGCGGATATCTAAATCTCGCATCGCAACATTAAAACCGCTGCCCAAATCAGAAAATTCCTCAATAGCGCTAAGTCGTTTTCTGGCTTCAGAAGTTAGGGTTGATAAAGGCGGCGAAAGCAAATAACAAAACGCCTTTTTATTGCTTCGGCCAACACGACCACGCATTTGGTGTAAATCGCTCAAGCCAAACATGTGTGCATGGTTGATGATAATTGTGTTGGCATTTGGAATGTCTAAACCTGCTTCGATGATGGTTGTGGCAACCAGAACATCTTTTTCTCCGTTGATAAAATCAAGCATCACATCTTCTAAAGCATCGCCATCTAACTGACCATGGGCAATACCAATTCTGGCTTTTGGTACCAATTTCTGAATCAAACCGCCCAATTGCATCAAGTCGTTAACCCGGTTATGAATAAAAAATGCCTGTCCGCCTCTATCCAATTCAAACTGAATCGCTTCCTGAATTAATTTATCATTAAAAACGTGTAGTTCTGTACTAACGGGCTGCCTGTTTGGTGGCGGTGTGCTGATAATCGATAAATCCCTTGCACCCATTAAAGAAAAATGCAAGGTTCGTGGAATCGGCGTAGCCGTTAGCGTTAACGTATCAACATTAACGCGTAAGGCTTTTAATTTTTCTTTCGCGGTTACACCAAATTTTTGCTCTTCATCAATAATCATGATGCCTAAATCCTTAAACTTAACATCTTTGCTAAGCAAGCGGTGTGTACCAATTAAAATATCAACCTTTCCTGAAGCCGCCTCTGCAAGCGTATCTTTAATTTGCTTACTGGTTTTAAAGCGGTTTATATAATCAACCGTAACCGGAAAATCTTTTAAGCGGGAAGAAAACGTTTTAAAATGTTGTAAGGCTAAAATAGTAGTCGGGACTAAAATTGCTGCTTGTTTACCTTCTGCAACGGCTTTAAAAGCCGCACGAACGGCAATTTCGGTTTTACCAAAACCTACATCTCCACAAACCAATCTATCCATTGGATGTGGCGATTCCATGTCTTTTTTTACATCAAGTGTAGCTTTTAACTGGTCTGGTGTATCCTCATAAATAAAAGATGCTTCTAGTTCCGTTTGCAAATAACCATCGGGAGAAAAAGCGGTTCCTGCCTGTGTTTTGCGTAAAGCGTAAAGCTTAATCAGATCCCGGGCAATATCTTTAACTTTTTTTTTAGTGGTTTTTTTTAGCTTGTCCCAGGCATCGGTACCCAATTTATTCATTTTAGGTACGCCACTATCTTTACCGCTGTATTTCGCAATGCGATTTAAAGAGTTAATGTTTACATACAACAAATCATTATCTGCATAAATTAAACGAATCATTTCCTGCGTTTTTCCGTTTACTTCAACCTTTTCTAAACCTGCATATTTTCCAATTCCATGGTCAATATGGGTAACATAATCGCCAGATTTAAGCTCTCTTAAATCTTTTAAAGTTATAGCCTGACTTTTCTGATAACCCTTTTTAAGCTTGTATTTGTAGTAACGATCGAAAATTTGATGATCGGTGTAGAAAGCGGTTTGAATTTGTGCATCAACAAAGCCCTCACGCAACATGCTATTTATTGGTGTAAACTTTGCACTTTTATCAATATCATCTAAAATGGCATACAAACGCTCAATTTGCTTAGGCGAATCAGTAAAAATGAAGTTTACGATACCAGCCTTTTCGTTTTCTTTTAAGTTGTGAATGAGTAGGTTAAAATCCTTATTAAAAGACGGCTGTGGACGAGTTTCAAACTCAAAACGATTATCCGTTTGATAAAAAAACTGCTTACCAAATTCTATAATCGGGAAATCCTGAAGATGGTCGCCTAAAAGCTTCTCATCCGTAAAAGCAAATTTCGGGTCAATCCACTCGGGGTTTTGAGTTTTATCATTTGCCGATAAAGCCTTCCAAAGTTCAACAGCCTTTTTATAACCTGCTTTTACAATGTCGAGGGTAAATTCAATATCCTTAAACCAAAGTTGGGTATCAGCATCAATGTAATCTAAAATGCTGATGTTACTTTCTGTTAAAAACTTCGCCTGTACATTTGGCACAATGGTAAGCGATTTAGTGTCGGCAACCGAAAGCTGACTTTCGATATCAAAACTACGAATGCTTTCTACTTCATCGCCAAAAAATTCTATTCGGAAAGGTAAATCCGAAGAAAAAGAAAATATATCTACAATACCACCACGGATGGAAAACTGCCCTGGTTCGTATACAAAATCACGGCGGTCGAAATCGTAATCAATTAAAAATTCATTAATAAAATCGATGCCAAGCTTTGCGCCAACTGCAATTTCTAAAGTGTTTTTTTCTAGTGCAGAACGGTCAATAACCTTTTCGGCAATAGCTTCAGGGTAAGAAACCACAATTTTTCCATATTCAGAATCGTGGTTAAGCTCATTCAAAACTTCGGCACGGGCCAAAACATTTGCCGTATCTACCTGAGTAAAATCAAACGATTTACGATATGAAGATGGGAAAAGTAAAACCTGCTTATCCAACACGCTTTCCAAATCCGATTGAAAATAAGCGGCTTCTTCCCTATCAGGAAAAATAAACAATAAAGGTTTATGAAGTAAAAAATATGAAGAAAGTGCAACGACAGCATCGGCAGAGCCTACTAATCCTTTTAATTGAATTTTCGGGTTTTTTGCTGAATTCAGCGCTTTTGTAAAAGCTGTAACCCTGTCGTCGGTTTTGTATCGGTTTATTAAATCGCGGATATTCACTAACACAAATTTAAGGTTTATTTCTCAATTGAGCTTTCTATTATAGAATTAACCGTGAACCTGCATTAAGGTTTTTTACATACTTTTGATTTTCGAAAAAAGTAATTCAAAAATCCATGAACTCAAACTCTTCGAATTAAAAAAGTAATTTGTCGTTATTTAACGCCCATTCGTCGAATTAGGGCCAAAATCTGTAACAAAACATTCTTAAAAGCCTCTAAACCATATAAATTGATAACAATGAAATACTTTAAAAGCTTCCCGATAGAATTATTTTTCTGGGTAACAGCTTTAAGTTTATTAGCAGTAGCTAATACTCATGAGCATCATTTTACGCTTTGCCCGCTGGCAAATTTAGGTTTTGAAAGTTGGTGCCCCGGTTGCGGCTTAGGACGTTCGATAAGCCATATTTTTCACGGAGAATTTGCCGAAAGTTTTAAACAACATTGGTTTGGATTTCCGGCGCTGGCAATATTAGGTTACAGAATTATAATTTTAGCAAATAACGTAGTACAACATAAACACACAATATCAAAAATATAATATTATGGACATTTATCAATCACCTCTAATGTCGTTACCAGGTATAACGCCAGAAGAATATTCATACTTACAACAAGCAACCACAGGTTTAAACGAGCAGCAATTGCGTAACTTTTTAATGGTTTACAGCAGCAAAAGGAAAAACCCATCAGATATGTTAATTTTCTGTATCATAGGTTTATTATTAGTTCCCGGTTTACAGCGCTTTATTATCGGTCAAATCGGAATGGGATTACTGTATTTGTTTACAATCGGATTGTGTTTTATCGGTTCTATTGTAGATATCATTAATCATAAACAATTAGCTTTTGAGCACAACCAAAAAATGGCTTTCGAAAGCTTACAAATGGTTAGAATGGGTGGCTTCCAATAATTTCTTTTTTGAAAAGCAACTTCAGTTCAATAGTTAAGCGTTCGTCCCGCTATACATTTTCAAGTCCGCTCCCGAAACAAGTTCGGGATTGCGGGCTTTTCATTTCTATCGGGTTTAGAATCGAAAGTTCTGCGTTTCTTAGCCTGGGTTTTTCCCCTCCTAAAGCCTAATGTTATTAACTTAAGAAAACGCATAATAAAAATTCCTTTCGAACAAAAAACCTCAAATTTTCTATCTTTATACCATGAGATTATCAGAAATTACAAACTACCTCGAAAGTATTGCGCCTTTAAATTACCAGGAAGATTATGATAATTCTGGTTTAATTGTTGGCGACCCGAATATGGAAATTCGTGCAGCTTTGGTGGCTCTTGATTGTGTAGAAAAAATTGTTGATGAAGCAATTTCTACCGGTTGTAATCTTATCATTACCCATCACCCAATTGTTTTTAAAGGCTTAAAAAAATTTAATGGCAAAAACTATGTAGAACGAGTTGTTTTAAAAGCGATAAAAAACAATGTAGCCTTATATGCCATTCATACCAATTTAGATAGTGTACATACCGGAGTTAACGCCCGCATTTGCGATAGATTAGGCTTAACCGGAATTAAAGTTTTAGCGCCAAAGTCAGGTATTTTAAAAAAGCTGGTTACGTTTTGTCCGCAAGCGCAGGCAGAACAATTAAGGCAGGCACTATTTTACGCAGGTGCCGGCAATATTGGTAATTATAGTGAAACCAGTTTTAACGCCAACGGCATAGGCACATTTAAAGCAAACGATGATGCAAACCCTTATGTGGGTGAACGAGGCGCCCAGCATCACGAAGCTGAAATTCGTATTGAAACCATTTTTCCGGTACAATCTCAAAGAAAAATTTTGGTTGCGCTTTTCGAAAATCATCCTTACGAAGAAGTGGCTTACGATATTTATAATCTTGAAAATAAGCATCAGCAAGTTGGCTCGGGCATGTTGGGTTGGTTGGAATATGATATGGAAGCCTATGATTTTTTGCACATGGTAAAAGATAAAATGAATGCAAAAGTGGTTCGCCATACATCGGTTTTACCTAAAAGGATAAAAAAAGTTGCGGTTTGTGGTGGCTCTGGTAGTTTTCTGTTAAAGGAAGCCATTGCAGCCGGAGCAGATGCTTTTATTACTGCAGATTTTAAATATCATGAGTTTTTTGATGCAGAAGAAAAAATCATCATCGCCGACATCGGACACTTTGAAACTGAACAATTTACATCAAATTTATTGGTTGAAATTATTCAGAAAAAATTTACTAACTTTGCAATCCGTTTAACGGAGCAAAATACAAACCCCATAAATTACTTGTTTTAATGGAACAAACCGTAGAACAAAAGCTAAAAGCTTTATACGAATTACAAAATATCCACACAAAAATCGATAAAATCCGTCAGGTTAGAGGTGAGTTGCCAATGGAAGTTGCCGACCTTGAGGATGATGTGTTAGGATTAGAAACCAGAATCCAGAAAATTAAGTCAGAGCTTGATGATTTAGAAGATTCTATCGTAACCCGTAAAAATACTATTAAAGATGCGCAAGCAGCGATAAAAAGATACGATACTCAATTAAAAGAAGTTAAAAATAATCGTGAATACGATGCTTTAACTAAAGAAATTGAGATTCAAGGATTAGATATTCAGGTGTCTGAAAAGAAAATTAGAGAACACGGTTTCGAAATCACTTCTAAAACTGAAATTTACCAGGCTGCATTAGCTGAGCTAGAAGGTAGAAAGAAAGACTTAGAGGTTAAAAAAGGCGAATTGAACGTAATTACTTCAGAAACTGAAAAAGAAGAACAAGCTTTACAAGCTAAAGCAGATAAATCTGAACCAGCTATTGAAGAACGTTTATTAGTTGCATACAAACGTTTACGCAAAAATGCTGTAAATGGTTTAGCTGTTGTAACTATCGATCGTGATTCATGTTCAGGATGTTTCAACCAGATTCCGCCTCAGCGCCAATTAGACATTCGTCAACGTAAAAAAATTATTGTTTGCGAGCACTGCGGACGTATTTTAGTTGATGAAGCCTTAACGCAAGAAGTTGCTGAAGCTTAATCTTAAATAAAATTTTTAAAAAGGCCTTGAAAATTTCAAGGCCTTTTTGTTTTTAGCGCAAAATCGCTGCTATTTGTGATTATATTCGATTTAAGGAACAATATTTGCTCAAGAGCATTAAAATTTATACCCGAACATTAAGGCATGACTAAAACCTTACGATTACTTTTTTTAATCGCTCTCCTAACCCCCTTTTCTGCATTTTCAAATTTCGATTTTAATGCAAATTGTCTTAATGCTTATAAAAGTATCTTCGAATTAAAACTTGGCAATGCCAGGGCATATATCTCCACAGAGAAAAAACTCAGACCAAATAATGCTATTATTCCGCTTCTCGAAAATTATGTAGATTATTTTGTACTCATTACATCAGATAGCAAGGCAGACTTCGATAGGTTAAAAGGTAATAAAGCTGCCCGCTTAGATAAAATAAGTGATGACGATAAAAATTCGCCTTATTATCTATATGCTCAGGCGGAAATAAACCTTCAATGGGCATTGGCCAGGGGCCGTTTTGGTGAATATTTTAATGCTGCGATGGAAATTCGTAAGGCGAATAATCTTTTACAGGAAAACGCCAGGAAATTTCCAAATTTTATACTTAACAGCAAGGGTTTAGGGTTAATTAACGCGGTTATGGGTAATTTACCTGATGGCGCACTAAAGAGCACATTGGCTACTTTTGGCATAAAAGGAAATTTGCAGAACGGCTTAAATACTTTAGATAAGCTTGCAGAAAGTTTGCCAAAAACCAGCTACGAACCCTTTTACGAAGAATTGGTTTTCTATTACGCTTATGTTCTGAGTGATGTGGCGCATAGTCCATCTGCTTATTCAAAAACCATGAAATTTACCGAACGTATCGCCGATTCTAGTTTATTGAAAAGCTATTTACGAGGATATATTTGTATAAAAACCGGCCATAATGATGAGGCCATCTCAATTTTATCAAAAAGACCAGAAGGCGCAACTTATTCCGCTTTCCCATACCTTGAATATTTGGAAGGCGTAGCGCACTTAAATAAACTGGATTTAAGTGCCTCAGGCTATTTAAATAAATTTTTACAAAGTAATAAAGGCGTAAATTATATCAAAGATTCAAACCTTAGGTTAGCCTGGATATCACTTTTAAAAGGGGATAAAAATGGTTATACATCTTATGCAAAAAAAGCAGTTGATGGAGGCTACAGTTACTACGATAAGGACAAACAAGCGCAAAGCGAAGCAATGGCTCCAGCTCCGCCAATTGATTTATTGAAAGCGAGATTGTTGTTTGACGGCGGATATTTTACTAAAGCGCTGCAACAATTAGATGGCAAAGATGCAGGAAACTATTCATCTGATAAAGATAAAACCGAATTTACCTATCGGATGGGTCGTATTAATGATGATTTGGGTAAGGACGATACCGCAATTAATTACTATCAATCTACCATAAACCAGGGTCGGAATTTAAAATATTTTTTTGCCGCCAACGCAGCCTTACAAATGGGTAAGGTTTATGAGAAAAAGGGAAATAAGGCGAAAGCTAAAGAGGCTTTCAATACTGCAATAGCCATGAAAAATCATGAATATGAAAACAGTATTGAAAGCCAGGCAAAAGCCGGATTAAAACGGCTTAATTAAAATTTGTAGATAAAGGCATTGATGTGCATCCCGGCGCCAACTGAAGCGAATACGGCAACATCGCCTTTTTTAACTTTGTAACCTTTAACCTGTTCTTTTAAAACCAAATCTAAAAGCGTTGGTACAGTTGCAACGCTGCTGTTTCCTAGCCAGGAAATCGTCATAGGAACCAGATTTTCTGGTACACTATCTAAACCATAAAGTTTAAACAGTCGTTTCATAATAGCTGCATCCATTTTACCATTTGCCTGATGAACGAACACGATGTTTACATCTTCAACGCTTAGCCCAGCTTTATCAATAGCCTTTTTAATAACTTGTGGAACCTGAACTACCGCAAACTCGTAAAGTTTACGGCCATTCATTTTGAGGTATAAATTACCATTTGTTTCTTCAGGATGAAAACCTTTGCCCATTGTTAACAGGTTGCCATAATTTACGGCATGGGTTTCTGTTTTATGTGCGAGTATTCCATTTTTGGTATCAGCTTCATCTTCCGCTTGAAAAATTACTGCACCGGCGCCATCAGAGAAAATCATGCTATCTCTATCGTGTGGGTCAATAATTCTGGAGAGTGTTTCTGCACCAATCACTAAAACTCGTTTTGCATCACCACTTTTTATGTAATAATCGGCCTGTATTGCGCCTTGTACCCATCCAGGGCAACCAAAAATGATGTCGTAGGCTACACAATCAGGATTTAAAATGCCCAATTGCTGTTTTACTTTTGATGCAAGAGAAGGCAGAATATCGGTGCGGTTACTGTTTAGCGGAACATCGCCGAAATTGTGGCAGAAAATAATATAATCTAATGTTTCCTTATCTATACCTGCATTTTCGATAGCGCTCTCTGCAGCTTTTGCGCCAATCTGGTTGTTTTGTAAATCCGAACACACGTATCTTCGTTCAACGATTTCTGTGATTTCGGAAAATTTGTGAATAATTTCTGCGTTTTCCTTTTCTAAACGACTTCCGTTCTCAAAAAATGTAGAATTTAAAAATTCATCACCAGAAATAATATTTTCAGGAATATAGCTCCCGGTTCCGGTAATCACTGTATTAATTGTTTTGCTCATAATTATAATACCGCATACTAAAACGGTATGTAGTATAAAACTATGGTTAATAAATTATAAATGGAAATTTTATGATAGATTATTTTCTTTAGCGAAGTTAAGCAGACCATTCTTATTATCTACATTTAACTTTTGTATCATGTTTTTTCTGTGTGTATCAACAGTAAAAATGCTAATATAAAGTTTAGTTGCAATTTGCGAAGAAGAAAAGTTATTTCCAATCAACTTTAATATTTCAACTTCTCTGTGCGTAAGATTGTGCTTCTTTAAAAACCCATCAGATAAGGTAAATTCGTTCTTTGGCAAACATGGCTCCAATGGTTGTTTAAAATATGTCTTTCCATCATAAATATCATTAATTACGGAGAATAACAATTCAGAATCGGTGTCTTTTGGTAAATAACCTTTAATCCCAAGCTTTTTTAAATCAGCGTTAAGCGTAACAGTATTATACATTGATAAGACTAGAATTTTAAGAAACGGATATAGATTGATAACTTTTTCTGAAGCAATCTGACCATCCATAATTGGCATGTTTAAATCCATTATCAATACATCAGGCTGAAATGAATTTAACAGGTGGAGCGCTTCCTTACCATTTGAAGCTTTTCCAATAACCTCAAAATTTTTTTGTTTTGATAATAGTACGCACAAACCTTCTAAAAAAAGCTTATGATCATCAACAACTATTATTTTTATTTTAGGTTCCATTTAATGTGGAATTTGTATGGTTATGGTTGTTCCTTTCTTATTGCTGTCAATGTAAAGAGCGCCTTTTAAGTAATTTATTCTTGATGAAATGTTGTTTAAACCAATACCCTCGGCCTTTTTGTTTACATCAAAACCAATTCCGTTATCTTCGGTCATAATTACAATTTGTTGCTCGTTAGATAGCAATTGCACACTAGCTTTATTGGCATAGGCATGCTTCTCAATATTATTTATCAGTTCTTTTATAATTCTGTAGATAGAAAGTTCTAATTCAGGATTGATGGAGTTTTGTACGTCATGAACAAATTCATAATTAATGTTGCTGGTTTGCCTTAAATAAATAAACTGTTCGTTAAGTGCAGTTACCAGCCCAAGTTTTTCTAAATTTTTAGGCATTAAATCATGTGCTATTTCTCTTAGGTTTAAGCAAGCCTTTTCAATCATGGTAATTGTTTGCGCATAAAATTGTTTATTTTTTTCGCTCAAATCGCTAATGTTACTCTTAAAAGCCGTAATGTTTAATTTAATTGCAGATAGGGTGCCTCCAAGGTCGTCATGCAAATCTTGAGCTAACCTTGTCCGCTCGTTTTCCTGCGCTGTAAATACATCATCAACCAAGGCAATTTCAAGCTTTGCTTTCTGTTGCTCTAAAATTTTCTTTTGGTTCTTTAAAAAATTATAGCGCTGGGTTAGCGCAAAAGAAAGGAAAACAATTTCAACTGTTAATCCAATAACTAAGCCTGTTGTATTGTAAATGTAGAAAGTAGTAATACCCATTGCGTTCAACACGTAATTTAATATACCAAGCAGCAAAATCAGCATGGCAATTAGGTAGTACCATGCAATTTTATAACCCTTTATAATTCTTTCTGCAGCACAGGCTATTAGTATAATTACGGTGATAATTGCGATAAAATTTGCGGCGTAAAAATTAATCTTTTCCCATAAAAAATTAGCTTTAAACAATAAAAATATGGGTATTATCATTAAGCTATAACACAAATATTTATATCCGTTAGCTAAAAAGTATAGGCTACTATTCTCTTTTGTTTGATTAACGAAAAGTTGCATTACCTGTACCAACAATGCCGAACCTGCAAAGGCTATAATATGCCTGAGATAATCTTGCAAGTTTGGAATATTTGGATAAAGCCATTGAAAGGAAAAACCCTCATCCTCTAGATTAAAAATAAGCATGCAAAATACATACAATGCATAATAAATGTGAATCTTATCTCTTAACGAAACAAAAAGCAGGATGTTAAAAACGATTGCAAAGAGGTATATCCCTACAAAAACACCAAACAAAATAAAAAAGCTTACTTCATTATGTATCATAGAAAAATCTCTGCCTAAACTAAAGGGAATAACCATATTCTGACCGCGTTTATCGGCCCAGAGAAAATATGTTGCCTTTTCTTTAGCTTTTAATTTTATAGGATATAAATAAGTATGGTAATTTATAGGCCGCTGACTAAACCTGAAATGATCGCCGGTTTGCTGCATTGCCGTAATTTTACCGATACTATCCAATTTAAAAAGTTGTAAACGGTTTAGGCCATTACTTTTTTCGTTAAAAAACAGATTTACAGTTTCATTTAAAGTGTTTTCCAAATCAAATGCAAGCCACCAATAACTTTGAGTAAATCCTTTATTTAGTGTAGTATTTGGCGCTAAGGATTGGAGCTTGCTTTCCTTTTTTAGGCTGATTAAGGTATCAACCGTTGCATTAAGCTTTTTATCTTCATAGTAAAACGTTTTGCTCTGTATGTCGAAAGTATTTTCGCTATTAATCAGCACAGGATTATAATTTTGCGCTTTACAGGCAAAAAATGTTACTATCAGCAAAAAATGAATGCAGAGCGCCCTCATAATATTCGTTGATGTTTGGTTTTGGTGTTATTGTAATTAGTATTAAATATAGGCTTTATATCACCCTAAAAAAAATACCTAATACTCGGTATATACGAGCCAAAACTTTGCCTTTAACTTTATATCAGAAATAAAGACAAATAAACTATTACGCTACTCTCCAGTTACTTACGGTTTCCACTTTGCTTGGTTGCATCAATATAATTTGCCTTTCCTTTTAAAATTGCTGCGTAATCAATTGCACATAATTAATAAACGGAAATATGAAGATTAGAAAATTATTTATAGTAGCCACTGCCTACGTAGTAGCACTAACCATTTCATGTATTAAAAAAGATGTCGACCCTGATTTAACCGGAGTAGCAGCAAAATTGCAAGGCAAATGGATGATAACCGGATACATAAATGATATGGGCCAGGATGAATATCAAAGCATGCCTGGCTGTGAGAAAGATAATATTATCACTTATGAAAAGTACACCGTATCTGTAAATGAAGGTTCATTTAAATGTGATGCAACAGACCCGCAATCTTTTTCCTCTACATTTACCTTGAATGGTAACGGAGTTGATTTGCTTACCTATACCGGAAATGAGGGCGATGATTTAGATGAAATGAAAATTGTTTATCTGGATGAAACCACACTTAAGTTAAAAGATGCCATTAGTAACCTTACAATAACCTATACAAAACAAAGTGATTCTAAATTGTTCCACACTTATTTGGTTGGTAAATGGAAGATGACTGGGTACATAAAAAACGGTGTCGATGTTTGGAATTTAGCTCCCGGCACGTGCTTAAAGGGTACAGATGGAGTTTGCACGGCTTCTATTCCATATTGCGTACGCGATGATATTAATACATTTACTGTTGTTGATAATTATTTAGCTGATGAAGGCTTAACCAAATGTTCGCCTACCGACCCGCAAACAACCAAAGGCACATATTTAATTGAAAACAATAAACATCAGCTTACTATATACCTTGGTGGACAAGCAGTTGTGTATAATCTGGTGGTACTAAATTCAACTACGATGGTAATACATGAAGTTGGCACAGCCACTAACGATTATGAAATGTATAGCCGTTTATAGATATTAAAAAATTAACCTTAACAAATTATTATCATGAAAAAATTAACGCTTTCACTGTTGTTTTTAGCATTGATTACGACAACAGTATTTGGACAAGACCTGGGCAAAAATGTTATCAAACTAAACTTATTAAGTTTACCTCTAAAAAATATTAATGTTGAATATGAGCGAGGGCTTACAAAGAAGATATCTGCCGCTTTAGGTGTTAGGTACATGAGCAAAGGCAGCATTCCGTTTTCTAATAGCATTGCAGAATTACTAAACGACGATGCAGATAATTGGAACGAACGCATTAAAAGCGCCAAGCTTGGAAATACTGCCGTAACCGCAACAGTTAGGTTTTATTTAGGTGAAGGTAATCTAAAAGGCTTCTACATTGCTCCGTTTGGTAGGTACGCTAAATACTCAGCATCTTTAGATTATCCGTTTGAGGTAGATAATGGAGCGACTTCTTATAGTCAGGATATTAGCCTGGCAGGAGATTTAACCACTATAACAGTAGGCATTCTTTTAGGCTCTCAATTTAATTTGGGTAAACACTTAACCCTCGATTGGTGGATTTTAGGGCCCCAGTATGGAAGCTCTGACGGGAGCATTTCGGGTAAAAAGCCTTTAACAGCAAATGAGCAACAAGCTTTGAGAGAACAGCTTGAAGAAATTAAAGATTTGCCAATTGTAAAAGCAAACTATACTGTAGATGCCAATGGAGCGGTAGTCGATTTTAAAGGGCCATGGGCAGGAATTAGAGCTGGGCTGTGTTTGGGGTTTAGATTTTAAATACTAATATCACCTATAATTTAAGATCGAATTATGAAGCATTTATTTATATCAGGCATTTTACTACTCACTTTAGCACCACCAACAAGCACAACTTATCAGCTGGGTACAAAAACTTGTACGACCAAATTTACAGAGAAGAAAAATGCTGTGGCTACGCTATTATCCTTACACGACAACGAAAATACGGCTATAGCTGCATACGAGAGTTTGGCCACAAATATTAGATTTAGTTTGTTGGAATTACAACAAGAAAATCAAAGATTGTTTATATATCAGGAGAATGGTAAAGATTATATTTTTGATCCGAACCGTATTTTTTCTGATGAAGGCATAAAGAAAACACTTAAGCCCTATGATGCAAATACAGCTTCAAAAATAAAAGATTTTGCTGCGGCAATTTTTAAAGCATTTGTACTCAAAAACCCTAATAAGTATTTAATTTCTATACACAACAATACTGACGAAGGACCGCTTAGCATTCGCGATTACATCAAGCCAAATAAGTATCAAAATGAAGCTAAGGGTGTTTTTGTTCCACCGAATATGGATGAAGACGATTTCTTTCTGGTTACTGAACAAGAAGATTTTGACTATCTAAAAATGCACAAACAGAATGTAGTGCTTCAAAGTGACAAGCCTACAGATGACGGCTCATTATCAGTATATTGTGAAAAAAATAATATTCCGTATATCAACATTGAGGCGCAAAATGAGCATACAAAAATTCAGAAAGAAATGATGAAAATCATCTATACTCTTTTAAAAACTAAATAAATTTTAAACTTAATAGAAAAATTATGGCCACTACACCCTTTGTTAAGAAATTAGTTGAGGTAACCCAGTTGCAACAGGTAACCTATAAAAATATGGATGAGGCTGAGAGTAAGCTATGTAACCAAATAAAAAAATACTGGATTGAAACAGGTTTTCAGTTCACTAGTTGTGTTTCTGTTGCTTGGTCTGCGGTATTTGTTTCTTGGTGCATTAAACAGGCTGGTGCAACTTCGACAGAATTTAAGTTTGCACAAAGTCATTCCATGTTTGTTTATAAGGCAATATCAAACACCTTCCAAAAAGTAGGGGTTTTTGAAGGAAGAAAAATTACAGAATATAAACCTAAAATCGGAGATATACTTCACAATAACCGTAGAGGTAACTCATATACTTATGATTTCGCTGCTAAAAACGACAGTTACGAATCTCATTCAGCAATTATTGTGGAAGTTGGTGAAGATAGCAAAGGAAAATATATATTAACAATTGGAGGCAATGAGGGCGATTCTATCCGGATAAAAGAAATTCGACTAGACGTGAGTGGTTTTGTTAAGCAACGCAAAAACAATCCTTTTATATGTATTATTGAAAACCTAAAATAGGTAGCTGTTAACTAAAATCATCAATTAAAAACACAAAAAGCTCTTTAGGTCCGTGTGCACCTAACACCAAAGTTTTTTCAATATCAGCGGTTCTACTCGGGCCGGTGATATTGCTTATCATCGAGGGAATTTGATTACCGTATTTGTTTTTTAGCATTTGAAATGCATCTTTTAAGTCTAAAACAAGCTGACTGGTTTTAGCGATAACAATATGGTGATGAGGGAAAATGCTTAATCTTCTGCCGGCGGCGCCTTGATTGCTGACCATAACACTACCATTTCTGGCAATTAAAGCTTCGCAAAGTGTTATCCCAACTTCGGCCTGGTCAAAATCTTTATCGGTTTGGTAAAATGGAAATTCATATTTAGAAAGGAACGCTTGTAATTCAGGCTCCCAACAATAAATTTTACGCCATTTATATTGGTCTGCCAGTTGAAGCATGTTCTCGAAAAAATCAATACCGTCTTCGCAAAAAATAAAATTTCCGGCAACGGCAGTAAGTTGCTCTGCAAAAAGAACCTCCAGTTCATCAGTATTTTGCTTGTAAAGAGGTGATTCTTCTAAATTTGGATAAGGATTTTCACGCTTCTCTAAAAGCGCTTTCCTTATCTTCTTTAGTATTTGCTCCTTCGCCGTTGTGTTGTCTTTCATCAAACTAAAAAATAAAACCTTGGATGTGGTAATCCAAGGTTTCAAACTTATGCATAAATGTTATTTATTAAAAGAATTTTATCAATCCTTTAAGCCTCAACAGGTGGAATATTTCCTGTACCCGAACCAAGAGCTGCTTCTTCAGCATTCTCAGTACCAAAAAGGCGCTTTCCAAAGATGGTTTCTAAATCATCTTTAAATAATACTTCCTTATCGATTAAAATATCTGCTAACTGAATTAATTTATCTTTATTTTCTTCCAATAAATTAATAGCTCTTTGGTATTGACCTTCAATTAAGGCAGAAATTTCTTTATCAATAAGCAAAGCGGTTTCCTCTGAATATGGCTTGTTAAAGTTATATTCGTTTTGTCCCGATGAATCATAATACGTAATGTTGCCTAACTTTTCATTTAAACCATAAATGGTAATCATTGCTCTGGCTTGCTTGTTAACCTTTTCCAAATCGCTTAAAGCGCCTGTAGAAATGGTATCGAAAATTACTTTTTCAGCCGCACGTCCACCCATTGTAGCGCACATTTCATCAAGCATTTGGTGCGGACGAACAATTAAACGTTCCTCTGGTAAATACCATGCAGCACCCAAACTTTGTCCACGCGGCACTATTGTAACTTTAATTAATGGAGCGGCATGTTCCAACATCCAGCTAACCGTTGCATGGCCAGCTTCGTGAATGGCAATTGCTCTTTTTTCAGAAGGAGTTACAATTTTGTTTTTCTTCTCTAAACCACCAACAATTCTATCAACAGCATCTAAAAAGTCTTGTTTATCAACTGCTGTTTTATTTTTTCTTGCGGCAATTAAAGCAGCCTCATTACAAACATTTGCAATATCGGCGCCAGAGAAACCTGGTGTTTGTTTAGCTAAAAATTCAGTATCTAAGCCTTCTGCCATTTTAATAGGCTTAAGGTGAACTTCGAAAATTTCTTTACGCTCTCTAACATCCGGTAAATCAACATAAATTTGTCTGTCAAAACGGCCAGCTCTTAATAGCGCTTTATCTAAAACATCAGCTCGGTTGGTTGCCGCTAAAATGATAACGTGTGTATTCGTTCCGAAACCATCCATTTCAACCAAAAGTTGGTTTAATGTGTTTTCGCGTTCATCGTTGCCACCCATAACACCATTTTTACCACGAGCACGGCCAATAGCATCAATCTCATCAATAAAAATTATACATGGTGATTTATCTTTTGCCTGCTTAAATAAATCTCTAACTCTGGAAGCACCAACACCAACAAACATCTCCACAAAATCAGAACCTGATAGAGAGAAAAATGGAACCTGAGCCTCGCCCGCCACTGCTTTTGCTAATAAAGTTTTACCAGTACCCGGAGAACCAACAAGCAAAGCGCCTTTTGGTATTTTACCACCTAAAACAGTATATTTTTGAGGGTTTTTCAAGAATTCTACAATTTCCTGAATTTCTTCTTTTGCACCTTCCAATCCGGCAACATCTTTAAATGTTACTTTTAAATCGTTCTTTTCATCAAATAAGGTAGCTTTTGATTTTCCAATACTGAAAATCTGACCGCCGCCACCTGCGCCACCACCCATTCTGCGCATCATAAATATCCAGAAACCAATTAAGAGTAATACAGGTAAAATAATGCTTAAGAACCAGCTTGCCAAAGGATTGCTGCGGGTGTCTTTTTCTGCCTGCAATTGTTGGTCTGCAGGTAATTCTTTTTGCGTTTCGGCCAGCTTTTTATCTAAAGCATCAAAACTTCCCTCATTAAAATAAAAAATTGGTCCGGTTGCAGAGCCAAATGAGTTTTTAGTTTTAAAATCTTTATAAAGTGGTTTTTTCTCTAAACTATCTTTTTTGATAAATACTTCTACTTTTACAAGGTCTTCTGCTTTATAAGCAACAATTCGTTGCACATCGCCTTTCAAAAGCATTTTAGAAGCAAAATCATTGTAGTCTATTTTCTTGGTGGTATCGCCAGTAAAAAAATACTGTGCGGCAACAATCGCTATAATTATAGCTGCATAAACCCAAAAAATATTAAACTTCGGTGCTTTTTGCGGTTTCTTAGGAATGTTTGGTAATTTCTTTCCCGGTTTGTTTTCGTTTGTATTTTGATTATCGTTCATTTCTGTTTTTCAAAATTTTGAATGGTTAAGCGCTTTGGTAATTTGTGCTTTCAGCATCGCCCCATAATTCTTCAATGCCATAAAAGTGGCGCTTTTCGGTTTTAAAAATGTGCACAACCACATCAAAATAATCTAATATTATCCAATCAGCCGATTCAAAACCTTCTTTATGTCTTGGATCTGCCTGAGTGGCGTTATATATTTCCTTCTCTACACTATCTGCAATAGCCTTTACTTGCGTACCCGAATTGGCACTGCAAATAATAAAAAAATCGGCAACTGAGCTATGAATGTTACGAAGGTCTAACCGCACTATATCTTCTCCTTTTTTTTCCTGAATGCCGTGTACAGCCAATTCAGAAAGGTATGTAGAAAGGGGTACTATTTTCTTTTTTACCATTAAAATGCTTTAATTTTGGAATTAAAATTCTATAAATTCAACACTTGCAAAATAACACTTTTTCAACACTATTTGTTGGTCAAAATATCATCAAATTGAAAGAAGTTGATTCTACTAATAATTATTTAAAGAATCTGGCTTCAAAATCCGAGCCATTAAGCGAAGGTACTGTAATAATGGCAGACCATCAATTAGCAGGTAGAGGGCAGCAAGATACCATCTGGCAAACCGAGCCTGGTAAAAACATCAGCGCCAGCTTATTTTTAAAGCCGGGCTTTTTACCAATTCAGAAACAATTTTATTTAAATATGGCTGTTAGTATTGCAATAAGCGAGGCTTTATCTGCTTTTTTACCAAATGCCGTAAAAATAAAATGGCCAAACGACATCTATTATGATGGTAAGAAAATGGGTGGAATTCTGATAGAAAATTCACTGTCAGGTTCATCGATTAAATCATCTGTAATTGGTTTCGGTTTGAACATTAATCAGGCAAAATTTCTAGCAGAGCTAGATTTAAAAGCAACCTCTGTTTTTCAAATTTTACATAAGAATGTTGATTTACAGCTCATACTGGAAAAAATATTCGTTTATATGGAGAAATACTATTTAAATTTGAAAACAAGCAAATACAGTTTTCTTAATGAAATCTATATTAAACAGCTTTTAAATTTTGAAACACCTGCCCGATATAAACAAAACGGTCGGGTTTTTGAAGGTGTAATAAAAGGCGTTAGGGAAAACGGTATTTTGGCCATGGAAATTAATGGAGAAATACACGATTTTAGTTTTAAAGAAATAGAATACATACACACAAAATAAACACACAATGAAAAAAATCACTCTGGCACTTTCTTTAGTGCTTTTTACTATCATAGGCGCTTTCGCTCAGATAGAAAGACCGGTAACATGGTCTTACGTTGCAAAAAAAGTAAGTAAAACCGAAGCTGTATTATATATTAAAGCTTCTATTGATGATAAATGGCACATTTACTCTCAAAATGTTAAAAGCGGAGGACCGGTAAAAACGACTTTTGCTTTTGCGCCTTCTAAAGATTACAGCCTTGTTGGTAAAACAGCAGAGCCTAAGGCCATTACTAAATACGAAAATACCTTTAAAATGAATGTAAGTTATTTTGAAGATCAGGTTATTTTTCAGCAAAGAATTAAGCTAAATAAAAGCACTACAGCCGTTAAAGGAAAAGTAGAGTTTATGACTTGTAACGACAGAGAATGTCTTCCGCCAGAAGAAGTTGAATTTAGTATTCCTGTAAAATAAAGAAAAAAATTAACAGAAAGAGTTCCGAAATATCGGGACTCTTTCTGTTTAAAGTAAAATCTGCACTCATGGTTCTTATAGATTAATGGTTTTCGTTAATTTCGCCACTTCAAAAACACACATAAATGAAAAAGGTAATATTGTTACTTATGTTTTTTGCGATGCTAACCGCATTGCCAATTGCAAAAAGTAATGCTCAAAGCCAACAAGATACAGTTAGCGCAACCGTTCCTGATGATCTTCAGTTTACAGAAGTTGGTTCAGAAAAAGATAAAGCAGCGAATAGTCAGATAAAAGATTCAGTTTCTAAAGATACCGTAACCGCGGTGAAGAATGCTACAAGCATTAAATCTGTTGAAGCGAAGCAATCTTTGTGGGTTACTTTTGGCCTTGGTATCTTAGCAGGGATTGCAGCTTTTTTCCTTCCTTGTATTTTTCCGATGGTTCCTTTAACCGTTGGTTTTTTCACAAAGCGAGCAGAAAGTAGAGCAAAAGGTATTCGAAGCGCCATAATCTATGGCTTATCTATCATTGTTATTTATGTAGGGCTTGGTGTAATCATAACCCTTATATGGGGTGCAAGCGCATTAAATGAAATATCGACAGATGGATTTTTTAACATCTTCATATTTTTGATATTAATTATTTTTGGAATATCTTTTCTTGGTGCATTTGAAATTACATTACCAAGTTCTTTTGTTAATAAACTTGATGCTAAATCTGATTCAAAGGGATTAAGCGGAATATTTTTCATGGCGGCAACCTTAGCTGTTGTGTCTTTTTCTTGTACCGGGCCGCTTATTGGTACATCATTAGTTGCTATCAACACAGATTTACTAACTCCGGTTGTAGTAATGTTTGGTTTTTCTTTATCGTTGGCAACAATCTTTACAATTTTTGCAATATTCCCAAGCTTAATGACAGGCTTGCCAAAATCGGGAGGGTGGTTAAACTCGATTAAAGTGTTTTTGGGTTTTCTTGAATTAGGCTTATCGTTAAAGTTTTTATCAACTGCTGATTTAGCCTACCATTGGGGAATACTAGATCGCGAAGTTTTTCTGGCCATCTGGATTGTTTTAGCTATACTTTTAGGCGTTTATCTTTTAGGGAAAATTAAATTTTCTCATGATAGCGATTTGGCATACGTTTCTGTGCCAAGGTTATTCATTTCTATTGGAGCATTTGTTTTTGCAATTTATTTAATACCGGGTTTATTCGGTGCGCCGTTAAAAGCAGTTAGTGCTTTAGTTCCGCCCTTATCCACTCAAGATTTTGTAATAGGCCAGGAAAGTGCAACTTCAGCTCCGGCATTAACTCATTCAAAAAGGAAATATTCAGACTTTTTACACATACCTCATAATATTGATGGCTTTTTCGATTATGAGGAAGCCTTGGCCTATGCTAGAGAGGTTAAAAAACCATTGTTTCTAGATTTCACAGGTCACGGATGTGTGAATTGCCGCGAAATGGAGGCAAGAGTTTGGTCTGACCCACGTGTGCTTAAAAAATTAAAAGAAGATTATATCGTTGTATCCTTGTATACAGATGATAAAACTGAATTACCGGAAAAAGAACAATTCGATTCTAAAATTTTGCAAACCAGAGTAAATACGATTGGTAAAAAATTTAAACATCTACAAGCCGAAAGATTTAATACAATTTCGCAACCATATTACGTACTTTTGGGTACCGATGAAAAAGAATTAGTTTCTCCGCCAATTGGTGTAGAATTTGACATTGAAAAATATTTGCAGTATTTAGATAAGGGATTATCTGAATTTGCCAAGAAACAAAAGAATGAATAAGATAAAAAACATTGGTGTTTTAACCTCCGGAGGAGATTCTCCGGGCATGAATGCCGCAATCAGAGCAGTTGTAAGAGCATCAATTTATTACGATATTGAAGTAACAGGTTTTCTTCGCGGATACGAAGGTTTGATTAATGACGACGCGTTGCCAATGGATCGTAAATCTGTTGCAAACATTATTCAACGTGGCGGTACAATTTTAAAAACGGCTCGTAGTGATGCTTTCAGAACAACTGAAGGCAGACAAATAGCCTATAATAATTTAAAAAATCGTGGCATCGATGCCTTAGTAGTAATTGGTGGAGATGGTACGTTTACAGGCGCAAATGTTTTCGCTCAGGAATATGATTTTCCAATAATTGGCTTACCAGGTACTATTGATAACGATTTAGCCGGAACCGACCTTACTATAGGTTACGATTCTGCAATAAATACTGTTGTTGATGCCGTAGATAGGATTAGAGATACAGCAGAATCTCACGACAGACTTTTTATTGTAGAAGTTATGGGTCGCGATTCTGGGTTAATCGCTTTGCGTAGCGGTATTGGCGTTGGCGCTGAGGCTATTATGATTCCGGAAGCAAATATGAATGCGGATGATATTCTGCACAAATTAGAGCATAGCCGTAAAGATAAAGCTTCAAAAATTATTATTGTTGCCGAAGGCGATGATACGGGCGGCGCCATTAAAGTGGGAGAAATTTTACAGGAAAAATATCCGCATTACGATACTAAAGTTTCTGTTTTAGGGCACATTCAGCGTGGCGGAAAACCAAGTTGTATGGATAGAGTTTTAGCAAGTCAGCTAGGTGTTGCGGCGGTAGAAGGCTTAATAAACGGAGAGCGGAGTAAAATGGCAGGTCAAATGAATAGAGAGATTGTTTTTACGCCTTTTGATCATGCTATAAAACACATCGATGCTGAAAAAGTAAGTTCTAAATGGCTAAAACTGATAGATATTCTGTCTTTTTAAAGACAAAATTATTATAAAAAAGAAAAGTCCTTCCCGCACCGGAAGGACTTTCTCATTTATGCTCGGTTTGCACCGAAACAATATTTTAATCTTCTAAAATAACGGCTGTTCCGCTTGCTGTAACCATAAGCATACTGCCTCCTGTTCCAACAGTTTCGTAATCTAAATCTACACCCACAATAGCATTTGCACCCATTGCAGCTGCATATTGTTGCATTTCGTTAACTGCGATATCCTTACCTTCACGTAAAACACGCTCATAAGAACTCGAACGGCCGCCAACAATATCTCTAATTCCGGCAAACATATCTTTAAAAATATTGGCACCAATAATGGTTTCACCGGTTACCAAACCAATATATTTTACTATTCTCTTGCCCTCAACAGAAGGCGTTGTGGTTACTAACATAGTTTTGATTTTTTTGATATTTAGAATTCATTTTTCTCTAAATGTTACAATTTTTTTTGAAAAGCCTGGCTTAATGTTATTAGGTTTATTCCGTCCCGCTTTTCTTTCAATCTTTTGTTAATGTCAGTCTGAGCTTGTCGAAGACCTGCTCCAAAAGTATTTACACTTCAATCGGGTTTAATATCCTCAGGTTTCTACAGCTATTTTCGTCTTGTACCAAATCGCCAAAAAATAAATTTATGTAATCTATAAAGATTTTGCATCAATAAGTAAAATCTGATATTATGAAAACATCTAAAATCCTACTCATCCTTACTTCTATAATTATTCCTTTTCTTTCAATGGCTCAAATGCCGGTAATGAAAATTAAAGGCACAGATCAAAAAGAAATGGTGAGTTTAAAAAACCTTAATATCGATGTTCAAATTACAGGGAACATTGCCATCACTACAATGACGATGACTTTCCACAACAATACAAATGCAGTTTTAGAAGGTGAATTAACATTTCCAATGCCCGAAGGTGTAAGTGTTAGCAGGTATGCTTTAGACATTAATGGTAAAATGCGTGAAGCTGTTCCGGTAGAAAAAGCAAAGGCTACGGAGGTTTTTGAAAGCATAGAACGCCGCCGTGTTGACCCAGGTTTATTGGAAAAAGTAGAAGGAAATAACTTTAGGACAAGAATTTATCCGCTACCGGCAAAAGGAAGCCGAACCATAATTGTTGGTTATGAAGAGGAGCTTCGGTTTAGTAAAAATCAAGCTTTAAAATATCATTTGCCTTTAGATTATAATCAGGAAGTGGAGAATTTTAGTTTAAAAACCACCGTTTTTGAAAGCATTTTAAAGCCAGAATTAAGCGAGTTGCCTGATGGAAGTTTTAATTTAAAAGCTAACAGAAATACTTACGTTGGCGAAATTAATAAACGCAATTATGCTCCAAAAAATGGTTTAACCATCAGCTTGCCAAAAAGAAACGATTTACCTGAAATTCAAATGCAAAAAGCATCAAATGGTTATTATTTTTTAGTTAATGTTTTCCCTAAAGCGCAAAGCAGACCTAAACAATGGGCAAATCATATTGGTTTAATTTGGGATAATTCATTAAGTGGTTTACAACGAGATACCAAAAAAGAAATTGAATTGCTGGGTTTAATAATCGCTCAAAAGAAAAACCTAACCATAAGCCTTGCAACAATAAACAACCAATTTAAAAATGCAGGCACATTTACCATTGCTAACGGGAATTGGGCAAAGCTGAAAGATGCAATTGAAAACATGGTTTACGATGGCGGCACTAATTTCAGTGTGGTAAAGCAACAATCATTTCAGGCTGATGAATATATTTTATTTAGTGATGGACTATCAACTTTTGGGAAAAATGTAATCTCTTTAAATAAGCCAATACATTGCATAAACACCTCATTGAAAGCAGACTATAGTGCCTTGAAATATATAAGCCTTAAATCTGGCGGTAAATTTGCTAATCTTAATACTCTTTCTGCAAACGAAGCTTTTAACGATTTGAATGAAGAAAGTTTACAGTTTTTAGGCATAAAAAATGGAGCAGATGTTCGCCAAACCTATCCATCAATGCATGTAAATGTAAACGGACATTTATCCATCGCTGGAATTTTGAATGGCTTAAACACCGAAATTATCCTTCAGTTTGGTTATGGAAATTCGGTTAGTTCACAGCAAATTGTGCGGTTAAACGGAACAGAACATGCACTTAATAGTATCGATGTTAGTCGCGTTTGGGCACAAAAGAAAATTGCCGAAATGGATATTCAATACGAGGCTAATAAAGAAGACATCAGCATGTTAAACAAACAGTTCGGCATTGTAACCCGAAATACCAGTTTAATTGTTTTAGAAAACCTTGATGATTATTTGCGATACGATATTTCTCCTCCGGCAGAATTGAGGCAACAATATGATTTAGTTTTGAAACAACGCAGAATGGACATTCAGGAGCGTAAAACAGACCTATTAAATGCTGCGGTATCTATGACCAAAGATTTAAAGACCTGGTGGAATACTAGTTTCTATTATAAAGAACCAGTAAAGAAAATGGACGATTATCCAACACCTGTTGAGAACACTGTAATTGTTCCTGATCGTGTACCGCAAAGACAATTCGCTACAGCAACCCCAGCCCCGCTCCGAGCGAAACTTAAAGAGGGCGAAGCAAAAGACGAATTAAATGAAGTGGTTGTGGTTGGTTATGCTGCGCAAGCAAAAAGTGTTCAAACTGCCAGTTCCACTGTAATACGTTCTCAGGCAATGAGCAATACTAATTCAGCGTTGCAAGGAAGGGTTGCTGGTGTTTCTATTTCAGGAAACCGTAAATCATCTGCAGAATCACAACCAGCAATTATTATCATTCCTGAATTTAAAAGTGATAAGGATTATATGAAAACCTTAGTTGGGAATCCGGATAGTGCCTATCGGGCATATTTAAAAATGAGGCCAGATTACATCACTACACCAATGTTTTATTTTGATGTTGCAAATTGGTTTTACCAGCAGAAAGATAGTACAAGGGCTTTAACTATTTTAAGCAGCATAGCTGATTTGGATTTAGAAAATGCCGATTTATATAAAACCTTGGCGTATAAATTAAAACAAACCGGTAACTACGATAGTGAAATTTTCATTACCGAAAAAGTTTTACAATGGCGCCCAATGGATGCACAAAGCTATCGGGATTATGCTCTGGCTTTGGCCGATGCTGGTGAGTACCAAAAAGCATTGAATAATTTATATAAGGTTTTAACGCAAAGTTACAACTCGCAAATTGCTGATAGAGACCAAGGAATTGAAGAGATTGTAATCGCTGAAATTAATAATCTGATTAGCAAACACGGAAACAGATTAAATTTAAATGGAATTGATAAAAGATTAATTCAGCCTTTACCCGTAGATGTACGCGTGGTTTTGAATTGGAATAAAAATGATACCGATATCGATTTATGGTTAACCGACCCAACCGGAGAGAGAGGATATTACGCAAACAACAGAACCAAAATTGGCGGAAGAATTAGTAACGATTTTACATCAGGATATGGACCTGAACAATTTATGATTAAGAAAGCCGTAAAAGGAAAATATAAAATTGAAGTAAACTATTATGGCGATAGGCAAATTAACATCAGCGGACCAACTACCGTCACAGCCGAAATTTACACCCACTACGCATCTGGCAAGCAACAAAGAAAAGTAATCGTTTTACCAATGGCAGCCGATAATAGGAGCGGAAATTTGGTAGGAGAGTTTAATTTTTAATACTATTCGTCATTGCGAGGTACAGTTTATCCCGACCGTTCGGGATAAACTGTACCTCGCAATGACGCGTAGTTGAATTGTAAGTTAATTAAAGCAACAACTTTGCAACATCCTGCCAATTATTTACCCTTTCGTAATCGGTAATTAATAAATTATGTGGTGAGGTATAAAGCAATGGGCGCCCTTTAAAATTCATGAAATTTTTAATGCGGTCGTCTATTAAAACATCAACTTCAACAATTTTATTTCCACAAAACATAATGTGCTGCCAATCTAAAAAAGGAAAGTGTTCTGCAAGCCAATCGTATTTATCAACTAAAGAATTTCTAAATTCCATAGCTGCAGAAACAATATAAACATCATATTTTTCTTGCAAGGCTTTAATCACTTCCTGGCTATCAGGTATAACGTCTAAATCGCGAAAAAACCCCGGTTCATTTATATATTCAAGCCATTTTTTATTAACGTCTGGTATTTGCATAAATACTTCGTTGCCCGGTTCAATGGTTAAATCAAGCGGCGACCCAAAATCACGATTGTAAAGTTTTATAAATTTAGGGATGACATCAGCAATAACTTCATCCATATCAATGGCTATTCTCATGGCGGTAAAGATAAATGAACGGGAATGAAGCATCAAGCATAAAAAGGTAAAACCTTAGTTTGGGCGATGTTGATAAGCTTTGGTTTTTATGCTTATTTCATAATCTTTTTTCAATTTGCAAAGTATCAATCAATTACTTATCTTTGCGTCCCCGCAGCACGAAGCTCCGGGAACTATGTTGAATACATAATAAAATTGAAAAATGGCAACTAAAATCAGATTGCAAAGATTCGGTAAAAAAGGGAAACCTTTTTTCCACGTTGTGGTAGCAGATTCTCGCTCTCCACGTGATGGTAAATTTATTGAGCGTTTAGGTTCTTATAACCCAAACACCAATCCTGCAACCATCGAAATTAATTTCGAAAAAACTTTAGCTTGGGTTAACAGTGGTGCACAACCAACTGATACAGCTCGTGCAATCCTTTCTTACAAAGGTGTTTTATACAAAAAACACTTAGAAGGTGGTGTTAAAAAAGGCGCTTTAACTCAAGAACAAGCAGATGCTAAGTTTACAGAGTGGTTAGATGCAAAAGCTGGTAAAATTTCTGGTAAATCAGAAGGTTTAGCAACTTCTAAAGCAGATGCTCGTAAAGCAGCTTTAGCAGCAGAAGCTAAGAAAAAAGAAGATAGAGCAGCAGCAATTGCAGCTAAAAATGCACCAGTTGCTGAAGAAGTTGTTGAAGAAGAAGCTCCGGCTGTTGAAGCTGAAGCAACTGAAGAAGCTCCTGCAGCAGAAGCAACTAAAGAAGAAGGCGCAGAATAATTTAATTTATTTTGATGCAAAAAAATAGCGTTTCGATTACTCGGAGCGCTATTTTTATTTAAAGAGATTTTTAAAAGATCGTCATTGCGAGGCACAGTTTATCCCGACCGTTCGGGAAAGCAATCCAATGGAGAATTAATATTGAAACGAGATTACTTCATCTGATGGAATTGGATTCTCAATAGTGAAAATACATAGCGCTTTAAGACATGAAACACGAAGAAGCATTTTACATAGGTTACGTTACCAAAACAAGAGGTTTAAAAGGCGAAGTACAGATATTTTTCGAATTTGACGATTACGAACAACTCGATTTTGATGTGGTTTTTGCTGATATGAACGGCAAATTAGTTCCTTATTTTGTGGCATCGGCAAAGTTGCAGGCAAATAAAACCGGCTATTTTAATTTTGATGATGTAGATCATATCGATAAAGTGCAGCCGCTTTTAAAAAAGAAGCTTTATTTGCCAATCGATAAAATGCCTGAACGCAATGAAGATGAGTTCTTTTATACTGATTTAAAAGGATTCTTAGCTATTGATGAAACGCTTGGTGAGTTGGGTTCAATTATCGAAGTAAATGAATATCCTCAGCAATTTATAGCAACAGTATTGTACAAAGAAACTGAAATTCTTTTTCCTCTAAATGAAGATTTTATAGTTGAAATTGATGATGAAGAGAAGATTTTAACATTGGATTTGCCTGAAGGCTTGCTCGATATTTATCTTGATAAATAGTTTAGAAATATATCTACCTTAAGTCTTATAGACTTGAATCGCCCTAAAACATCCACCTTTTTAAATTTTCCGTTTTCCATATATTTGTACCATGCGTTTTGATATTATAACCGTTCTTCCTGCCTTATTGGAGAGTCCTTTTGCACATTCCATATTACAACGGGCACAAAAAAAAGGCATTGCAGAAATTGTTGTTCACAACCTGCGTGATTATGCCACTAACAAACAAAAAAGTGTGGATGATTACCAGTATGGGGGCGGTAGTGGAATGGTAATGAGTATTGAGCCATTTGCTGCATGTATTGAAAAATTACAGTCAGAAAGAACTTACGATGAGATTATTTTTATGAGTCCGGATGGTGTTACGCTTAACCAAAGCACAGCCAACGAACTTTCTATCAAAAAGAATATCATCATTTTATGCGGGCATTATAAAGGCATTGACCAGCGGATTAGAGATATTTATGTTACCCGAGAAATTTCTGTTGGTGATTATGTTTTAAGTGGAGGAGAATTGCCTGCGGCAATTGTTGTTGATGCAGTAGTGCGATTAATTCCTGGGGTATTAAATGACGAAACTTCTGCACTATCAGACAGCTTTCAAGGTGAACTTTTAGATGCTCCTGTGTACACACGTCCGGCTGATTGGAGAGGACATAAAGTGCCTGATGTGCTGTTAAGCGGACATGAAGCTAAAGTTAACGAATGGAGGCACGAGCAGGCTTTAGAACGCACCAAACAACGCAGACCTGACCTTTTGGAATAGAAGCATTTAACCCTTTCTATTGTGGATTTCATAAAGATTGTGGAAAAAATAAAAATTACTTTTTTTTATAAAAAAAAAACCCTAATATTGCAATCCGATTTTCACGGGTTGAAATATCGATTTAATAGCTTAAAATCATGGATTTAGTAAAATTTGTTGAAGAGCAGGCCATCGCGAAAAAAGATTTTCCTGCGTTCAAGTCTGGCGATACAGTGAGCGTACACTATAAAATTCGCGAAGGTAATAAAGAACGTATTCAGATTTACCAAGGTGTTGTAATTCAACGCAACAGTGCTGGTGCTAACGAAACTTTCACAGTTCGTAAAATTAGTAACAGTGTTGGTGTTGAGCGTATTTTCCCTATCAATTCTCCAAACATCGAGAAGGTAGAAGTTAATAGCTATGGTAAAGTTCGTAGAGCGAAATTATTCTACTTACGTGCTTTAACTGGTAAAGCTGCTCGTATCAAATCTTTAAGAAAATAATATTCTTTATTATAAGATATAGCCTTCACGATTAATTTCGTGGAGGTTTTTTCGTTTATACCGCTACGCTATGTTAGATTCTGCATTTTTTGAACAGGTTTTTTGGGGTAATACCGTAAAAGCTTATTGCCTTTTTGGCGGTATTCTGTTCTTTGGGTTAATTTTTAAACGTATTGTATCCAGGCTTTTAAGTCAGCTACTTTTTAAGCTTTTTAAAAATTTCTCTCAACAAGCTCATGATGATGCATTTGTATCGTTATTAATTAAGCCGATTGAACTTTTCATTCTGCTTTCTACACTTTACCTTTCGGTAAATCAACTAAAACATCCATTAGAAGTCTCAATTTTCCATTATAGTAAATTAGTGGGTAAGGTTAAAGAAGCTATACCGGTTACTATCGGCGATTGTATAGATAGGGTTTTTCTTTTTATGATAATTCTATCCGTATTTTGGATTATCCTAAGGATTATCGATTTTATAAGTCACGTTTTACTATTCAAAGCCTCTTTAACACACAATAAATCGGACGACCAATTAGTGCCGTTTTTAAAGGAGCTCTTTAAAACGCTTGTTATTTTTATAGGTTTCTTTACGCTTTTAGGTTTTGTATTTGAAGTAAACGTTTTAACCTTAATCACCGGGCTTGGAATTGGTGGTATCGCGATTGCGCTTGCAGCTAAAGAGAGTTTAGAGAACCTGATTGGCTCTTTTACTATATTTCTGGATAAACCCTTTGTTGTAGGCGATTTAGTGAAAGTTGATGGCGTAGAAGGAACGGTAGAAAAGGTTGGCTTTAGAAGCACCAGAATTCGTACTTCGGAGAAAACTATGGCAACCATCCCAAATAGGGGTATGATTGATGGTGTTTTGGAAAATTTATCGTTAAGAAACTCACGCAAAGTTGCTTTTACCATTGGCTTAACTTACGAAACCAATGCGGCGGCTGTGAAAAATATAGTGTCTGAAATTGAGCATTATATCATCAACAGAGAAGGAACAGCAGATGTGAACGCTTCTTTCAAAAGCTTTGGTGAATCTGGTTTAAATATCGAAGTTTCGTATTTTGTTGTGATTTTAGATAATGCTGAGTTTCTTCAAATCAGACAGGAGATTAATCTCGAAATTATGGATATCGTAATGAAAAACAAGTCTGGCTTTGCTTACCCAACCCAAAGATTGATAAGTGATATTCCATTAACGCTGCACGATAAAGAAGTTGGTAATGATACAATGGATTAGCGGGTTGCTACGATTGTATAACTTGCATTAATTCTTGGCATGTAACCAATGTTTTTTTGGAAATTAAAGCTCGGTATTTCATCGTTTGCGGCAGCCCCGCTTTTACACTGCAATCTTTTTGTTGTCATCCTGAGCGTGGTCGAAAGACAGAAAACAAAAAGTATTTCCGTTTCAATCGGGTTTATTTGGCTTTGGAAAGCTACTATTAGCATTTGCAATGTGCAGATTTTGGCTAAAGCCGAACGGCAATTAGTAGCGAGCAGTTTTACTAATTAATTTCCATTCATTGCCATTGGTTTCATCCAAATCTTTTTGTCATCCTCAGCGTAGTTGAAGGAAGTCTGCCAATCTGTGGCTAAAAATAGTTGCCACGGAAACACAGAATACACGGAAATCGAGCTACCTTTTATATATCTGTCATCCAAAGCCTTTAAATATTAGCACCTTTTTCATCCTGAGCGTAGTCGAAAAACAGAAAACAAAAAGGATGTTCACTACTATCCCTTAAGTTTAGATACAGCGGCTTATACAAGAAAATCCTCTCAAAAAGGCAACTACCCTGGCTTCGATAGCCCCGACATAGCGAAAATCCTTTTGGCAGTAAAAAATCTAACTTTAGCCATAACAATAACCAAAAGATTGCAGCATTGGCCGGGCCGCCGTAACCGAAAAGCTTGTGTTACTGCGCTTCAAATGAGATTTAATGATAAAGGCTTGTCTAAAAGCTAATTCAAATTTACCAGTTTTTTTTGTAAAAACAGAAAGGGCAATTTGATAAACCAAATCGCCCTTTCTAATAGTTTATAAATAACCTAGCTTAAAGTAGCTAAAGTTGTGATTCCACCTTTTACAACCTGATTAAGCTCTACGTTAACTTTTGTTCCTACCGGAAGAAAAACATCTACACGTGAGCCAAATTTGATGAAACCAAATTGCTCTGTTTGCAACACATTATCGCCTTCCTTAATATACCAAACAATTCTACGGGCCAAAGCACCTGCAATTTGACGGAATAATATTGATGTGCCGTTATTATGTTCTACAACAGTTGTTGTACGTTCGTTTTCTGTAGATGATTTAGGATTCCAAGCGGCTAAGTATTTACCTGGGTGGTATTTAAAAAACTTAACCACACCAGAAATTGGATTTCGGTTAATATGAACATTTACCGGCGACATGAAAATTGAAACCTGTAAGCGTTTATCCTTAAAATATTCCCCTTCTTCAGTCTCTTCAATTACCACAACTTTTCCGTCAGCAGGGCAAATTACCAAATTATCTCCGGCAGAAAAACTACGACTTGGATTACGGAAAAACTGCAATACAGTTAAAAACAATAAAGCAGAAAGAATGTAGATAAACCAACGTAGCCATGTTACATCGTAATATTTATAATCCACAAAAGCATTAAGTATAAAAACAAATAATACCGTTAATGCAATTGATGTATAGCCTTCTTTGTGTATGGTCATTGTATTAAAATTATTGCGCAAAGGTGCGAAAAATATATTAATCTGCTTAGAAATTATTCGCCAATAGCTCTGTAAATATCAGTCAGGTTTCTGCCAAGCCCGTTATAATCTAAACCATAGCCGACCACAAATTCATTCGGTATTTCGAAACCGATGTAATCCAAGCCTTCAATTTTATATTTAAGTGCCGCAGGTTTAAGCAGTAGTGAAGCAACTTTAACCGATGCCGGATTTTTTTCCTTTATCATTTTTAAGATATGCGTGAGCGTTAAGCCTGTATCTACAATATCTTCAACAATAATAATGTCTCTTCCTTCCAAATTATCGGGCAAACCAATTAGTTCTTTAACATTGCCAGAGCTTTCTGTTCCCTGATAAGATGCAACACGCATAAAAGCAACTTCGCAAGGCACATCAATTTCTTTAATTAAATCGGCCATAAAAAGAAAACTTCCGTTTAATACACCGATAAATAGAGGGCACTTACCTTCGTAATCAACATTCATCTGGATACCCATCAATCTGATGCGTTTATTTAGCGCATCATTCTCTAAAAAAATCTCAAACTCCTTATCTTCTACTGTTATTTTATGCATTTTATTTTTTGTAATGTTGAAATATGAAGCCTCAAATATCTATTGACCGCTTTCGAGCTCACGTTCTTTCCTACGCTGTTCTCTTCGCTCTTGCCTTAATTGTTTTTTGGTTTTGGTTGTATCGGCAGTTTTAATGGTTGCAGTGTCTTTCTTTCCGCCACCAAAAATACGGTCGAAAAGATTTTTATTTTTATCCTGCATAATTACCTGTGGCATTTCGCTGTCATCATCGTCAAAAACGGTTGTATCAACGGCGGCAGTATCCGGAGCTAGGTATTGCCTTAAACCTTCGCGTAGCCTAACATTGTAAAAACCATAACCCGAAGAATCTGATGGCGTTAAACCTCGTCTGGCCATAATATTCCCCATAAACCTGAAATAGTTGTACATATACGGTTTCAGGCTTCCATCTGCCATAAATTTATACATAGATGCTTTAGGTTTCGGAACAATACTCGCCAAAAACAATCCATCACCAATGGTTAAATCAGCAGGTTGCTTGCCAAAATAATATCGCGAAGCTTCACCAATGCCATAAATGTTTTGTCCAAGTTCCATAATGTTAAAATAAACCTCCAGCATGCGCTGTTTACTTACCAGGTGATTGTGTTCGATTAGCCACACAATTAAAATTTCTTCCGCTTTGCGGGCCAAAGTTTTTTGGCGACTTAGATAAACGTTTTTAACAAGTTGCATACTGATTGTACTTCCGCCACGCTTAAATTTTTTCTCCTTATAGTTTACTGCAATAGATTTTCTTATGGATTCTTCAACAAAGCCATTGTGTGTGTAAAAAGATGGATCTTCTGCTGTTAAAACAGCATTTATAAAGTTTTTAGAAATCGCATTTAATGGAGTGAAATTATGATTTGCAGGACCAATTATTATGTCACGCATGGGCTTACCATATTCATAAGGCGTGTAAACAAAAGGACTGTTAATTTTCTGGAGGTTGGTTTTGCCCCATTGCAGGATTTTAAAATCCACCGGCGTTAAAGTAGAGCTGAAGCGAACACTATCAGGAATTTTTGTATCGAGATAAAAATTTAAATTATACTTCACTTTACCCTGAACTTTTAAACCATCTAAAGATTCGAATAAACCTTGAGGAAAAGCTTCAAAAATTGCCTGTGCATCTTGTTCTTCAGCATTTAGTTTAAGCTCGTAAATTTTATTCTTTCCTAAAGTGTATTTAACAAATGGATGAATGGATGCATTTTTTAAGTATGCAGTAGATGTACTATCCAGAGCGATGTAGTTCGGTCCAATTAAAACATCGGCATCTAATTTTGCGCTTTGAACAACAATATCATTCGATGCAATTCTTGGCTGGTTTATTAACATGTTTTTCACCGACCATGAACCAGAAATTTTGTAATCATCGCCGCTATATTTCGCGTTTTTAAGTTCCGTTTGCAGCGTATCAAAACTCAGTTTTGCATGTAATTTGTTATTAAGATATGGTAGTTCCAGTTTTTTACCATCAGCATAGGCTGTAAAACTTAGCTCTTTACTGCCGGGATTTACATAACCATCAATATGCCATTTAGATTCTCCTTCGTTAACGTTAATTGTAGATTTTAAATCACCACCATCAATTACAGCTTCGGTTGCAAAACTCAGCTTTGCGGTATCATGATCATTAAATTTAAAAAGCATGTTTTTAACATCCAAATCATCCGGGATTTTATATAAAACCTCGTTTAAAACGTTGCTGGCAATATCGGCAAGGTTAACTTTGCCTTTGGTTTCTGTACTATCTTTCTTTTTTCTTTTTAAAATGAAATCGATATTTGTAGTAGAATCTTTAAGCACAACGCTTACAAAACCATTGTTGAGTTTTATTTCTGACAGCTTTACATTACCAAAAATTAATGGAAATAGTTTAACCCCAACGCTTAATTCGTTGATGCTGGAAAGGGTGTCTCTATCCTTCGGAACGATAGAAATTGCAGTCATTTTTACGGTGCTTAAACCTGTAAAACCAGCGCTGCCAATTTTAACATCCAGATCGTAATCTTTATTTGCTTTTGCGATAGCTTTAGCCACCATTTTTTTAAGCAAAGCTTCTCTTTTGCTATACGCAACCGCACCTAATGCAATACAAACAATAAAAAAGACACCTAAAACCCAGGCGCCAATTTTTAAATATTTTTTGGGGATGTTTATTTTCGGTATCTGCATACAGTGCTTAAAATGATTAATTGCTTAAACGTAACAATTAAATGTTTATTTCGTGTTAAAATTACAGTTAAAAACCCTAAATAAAAGTATTTATAGGGATGTTTTGTTAATTTTGAATTTAAATTATTCAGATGCAAATTAGCCAACAACAAGTATTAGATGCGCTTAAAAATGTAGAAGATCCAGACCTGAAAAAGGATTTGGTTACCTTAAACATGATTAAGGATTTAAACATCGTTGATAAAAAAATCAATTTTACGCTTGAACTGACTACCCCGGCATGCCCTATGAAGGATATGCTAAAAAATGCCTGTACAAATGCAATTAAACATTTTGTAGATGCGGAGGCAGAAATTTCTATCAACATAACATCAAGGGTTACGCAACCTGTAAATTCATCTTCTCTGGATAACATCAAAAATATAATTTTGGTTTCATCAGGAAAGGGAGGTGTTGGTAAATCTACGGTATCTAGTAATCTGGCGGTTACCTTGGCTAAAGATGGTGCAAAAGTTGGTTTAATTGACGCTGATATTTACGGGCCATCTGTACCAACCATGTTTGATTTAGTTGATGCAAAACCTGGTGCTGAGGAAACGGCAGATGGAAAAACCAAAATTATTCCGATAGAGAAATATGGAATTAAATTATTGTCGTTAGGCTTTTTTGCAGACCCGGGTCAACCTGTGCCATGGCGTGGTCCAATGGCATCAAACGCGGTAAAGCAATTATTTAACGATACTAACTGGGGCGAGTTAGATTATCTGATTGTTGATTTACCTCCGGGCACTGGGGATATTCACATTACCATTACACAAAGTTTCCCTATTTCCGGAGCGGTTGTGGTAACTACACCGCAGCAAGTTGCTTTAGCAGATACGCACAAAGGTTTGGCTATGTTCAGAATGCCGGGCATAAACATTCCTATTTTAGGTGTTATTGAAAACATGTCGTACTTTACGCCGGCAGAATTGCCCGACAATAAATATTACATTTTTGGTAAAGGCGGTGGAACTGTTTTAGCCGAGCGATTTGATGTTCCGTTTTTAGGTGAAATACCTATTGTACAAAGTATTGCAGAAGCAGGCGACAATGGAAAACCGGTTGCTTTGAACCAAAATGTTTTAATGGATGAAATTTTTGGAGATATTGCAAGTAAAATAGCACAGCAAATATCAATCAATAATGCGCAAATGGCTAATTCCTAAAAAATTAGTATTTTTAGATTTTAAATAACACAGAATGAATTTAACAGAGCAAGTAGAACAGGCATTAGAAACCATCAGACCATATTTAAAGGCCGATGGAGGGGATGTTTCTGTTGAAGAAATTACAGCTGAAGGAACAGTAAAGCTTAAGCTTTTAGGTAACTGCGGCTCTTGCCCGATGAGTTTTATGACTATGAAATCGGGGATTGAGCAAGCAATTATGAAGGCTGTTCCGCAGATTACATCTGTTGTAGCGGTAAACATGGCCGAGCAAGATTAACAATATTTAACAAGCAGATTTACATTTTAAATTTACATTTGCCTTAATGAGATATTGTATTGCCCTAATTTGTACACTTTTTTCTATAGCCGCATTTGCACAACAAAAGCCGGCACAGGATAAATTGATTCAATTTTCGGGTATTATTACAGATATTGATAGCACAAGCGTAATTCCTTATGTTACCATGACTAACCTTTCTGCCAATAGTAAACGTGTTGCGGCAGATTACAGAGGTTATTTCTCTTTCATTGTAAACCCTGGCGATACCATCTTGTTTACAGCCATAGGTTACAAAAAATTCTCAACCATTATTCCTTTAAGTACTCCCGACAGCAAATACACCATTATGGTAAAACTGAAGGCCGAGGTAATTAATTTACCAACGGTTCGGGTATTTCCGTGGGCAACAACAGAAGAGTTTACAAAAGACTTTTTATCGATGAAAATTGCTGATGATGATATGGCGATAGCAAAAAGAAATCTTTCGCGATCTTCTATCAATGGTATGATTCAGGCATTGCCTCGTGATGCGCAGGAAATTGGTAGCCAAAATTATCGGTACAATTTCGACAGGATGATCAACAAAAATATGGTTCAAACCAACCCATTGTTAAATCCTTTTGCATGGGGTAAACTTATGCAATCTATTTTTGATGGCGATAAAAGCCGCAGCGAAAATTAATAAAAAGCCCGTCATTACGAGAAATGAAGCAATCTTCCTGGAAAAAAGCGACTTCATTTACACTAAAATATTTTCTATAAATTTAACAAGAGCTAATTTTGTGGCGTACCTATCCCGAAGAAAAATCGGGAAAGGGTCGGGCTTTGCAAAGCTACGCTTCGCTACGGTACCGATGAAAAATCGGTACTAAACCCTTACCTGCCCACCGCAGGCAGGCAATCCCTAACGCAAAACCCTGTTTATTAATAATGTTGTAATATTTGATAGCGATAAAAGCCGCAGCGAGAATTAATAAAAAAACCCGTCAATAATGGAGCAAAAGAAGGGAAAACATTTACATTTTCCCTTTAACATCTTTCCATCAAAATTATCTTTCTACTCCTCGGTCTGTGTCTTCACAGACAGAAATATATACTTGGTTTTGCTCAAGCCAATAATTATAGCCCTGATTAAAATGGCAGCCTCCAATTTTTTTTCAAAATTGGAGCTATAATGGAAAGCAGGTCTGCTTTTACCGATTAGCACAGGTTTTGCGCTACAAAAAAAAGGGAAAACGTTTCCATTTTCCCTTTAACATCTTAAATTAAACCTTATCTTCTTTTACTTTTATTTGGAAACTTCATTTTATAATCCGTTTTAATGTTTCCTTTTGAAATTGCATCTAATTTGCTTTTCAACATCGTTTTACGCAAAACACTAACTTTATCGGTAAACAGTTTTCCTTCAATATGGTCGTACTCATGCTGAATAACACGTGCTGCTAAGCCATCCACGTCATCTGTATGCTCAACAAAATTTTCATCAAGGTAATTGATTTTGATTTTTGGTTTGCGGGAGATATTTTCACGAATATCAGGAATGCTTAAACAACCTTCGTTAAAAACCCAAGGTTCGCCCGTTTCTTCAACAATTTCGGCATTTATAAAAACCTTTTTATAGCCGGGCGTGCCATCTTCATCCTCGCCGGTATCAACAATAAATAATCGAATAGGCAAGCCAATTTGAGGCGCAGCAAGACCAACGCCGTTTGCGTAATACATGGTATCGAACATGTCGCTAATCAACTGCTTTAATTCGGGATAATCTTTATCTATATCGGCACCTACTTTTTTCAAAACAGGATCTCCGTATGCTACTATGGGTAATTTCATTGTGTGTTATGTTTTTATTTCGCTCGTCATTGCTTCGTGCCTCGCAATGACGGAAATTATTGCAAAAATAACAATTATTCCAGTATTGGACTGAAAGTAAAAATATTCAATTGTTCTGGTGCTAAAACTTCATCAATAATTTGAGCCATTTCAGTTGCCTTAACGTTATTTATTTTTGCAAAAACCTGTTCTAAAGAATCAATTTTATTATGATCGATTAAGCTTTTTGCCATTGAAATGATCAACCCGATTCTGTTCTCTTCACCTAAAGCAATTTGTCCGATAAATTTATTTTTAGCCTTTTGTAATTGTATATCATTGAGTGGATTATCTTTTAATTTCTTCATTTCTTTGAAAATTAATGATAATGCCTTTTGATGTTTTTCTTTATCCGTTCCGAAATAAATTGAAAAAATTCCGGTATCGCTTAATGGTGCAAAGCTAGATTCGATGGTATAGGCAATTCCGTATTTTTCCCTAATTTGTAAATTTAGAACAGAGCTCATTCCGTTGCCGCCGAAATAATTATTTAGCAGCATTAAGCCTGCTTTATATTTATGATGCGTGGAATAGGTTTGCGCACCCAAAATGCAGTGTGTTTGCGTAATCGGCTTGTAAATGTTACTAGTAGTTGGCTTTAATATTTCAGGTTTTATTCTGTTAAGCGATGGCGAATTCTCTTCAACATCGGCAAAATGCTTTGTGCCTTTAGCTATCACACTTTTCAAATTGTAGTTTCCTAACACAGCAATAACAATTTCATTTGTTCTGTAATTCGCGTTCCTAAAATTAATTACATCTGCTCTGGTAAAATTTTGAACAGAATCTGTTGTGCCTAAAATGTTATTTCCTAAAGCATTGCCTGCAAAAAGCATGTCTTCAAAATCATCGTTAATGGCCTCTTCGGGCTGATCTAAATAAGAAGCAATTTCATCAAGAATTACACTTTTTTCTTTATCCATTTCATCTTCCGGAAAAGTAGAATGGAAAATAATGTCATTAAAAAGCTCTAAAGTTCTATCTAAATAAGGATTTAAGAAAGACGCATGCACACAAGTATATTCCTTTGTGGTATACGCATTTAAATCTGCGCCAACACTTTCTAAGCGATTTAAAATTTGATTTGTACTGCGCTTTTCGGTTCGTTTAAAAATTAAGTGTTCTATGAAATGCGCTAAACCTGCTTTGCCTTCAGGTTCATCTCTCGAACCAGTGTTTATAATGATGCAGGCGTGTGAAATGGTTGATGCCGAGGGCACATGCATAATGCGAATGCCATTCGGTAAAGTATGAACATTGTATTCCATTGGTGGGCAAAGATACGGCTAATAGATTATAAAGCTTTGTTATTACGCTATGTAAATGTAAAAGCCATATCAAATTATAAAAAAGCCGTTTAGAAATCTTAAATAATTTCTAAACGGCTAAATATTTAAATATTGGCTATTTATTTATGCCTTCGAGTGCGAATAAAAACGCCCATCTAAGAGAAACATCTTTCAAATAATCGAAGCGACCAGATGCGCCACCATGCCCAAATTCCATATTGGTTTTTAGCAAGAGCACATTGTTATCCGTTTTGTTAGCCCGTAATTTTGCAACCCATTTTGCAGGTTCAAAATATTGTACCTGGCTATCATGCAAACCTGTAGTAACCAACATATTTGGGTAGGCCTTTTTCTCAACATTTTCATACGGAGAGTAGCTTTTCATATAATCGTAAGCTTCTTTTTGCTTCGGATTTCCCCACTCATCAAATTCATTTGTAGTTAACGGAATACTTTCATCAAGCATGGTGTTAATTACATCAACAAAAGGCACATCTGCAATAACGCCGTTCCATAAATCTGGTGCTAAATTTACAACAGCACCCATTAATAAGCCACCGGCACTACCGCCGTTTGCATATAAATGTCCTTTTGAGGTATATTTTTGGTCAACCAAATACTCGCCTGCGGCGATAAAATCGGTAAAAGTGTTTTTCTTTTTCATCAATTTACCGTCTTCATACCATTGGCGCCCCATCTCTTGTCCGCCGCGTATATTAGCAATGGCAAAAACAAAACCTCTATTTAATAAACTCAATCTCGGCGAAGAAAATGTGGCGTCGGTGCTCGAGCCATAAGAACCATAAGCATAAAGCAATAATGGTGCGTTGCCATTTTTCTCAAAGCCTTTTTTGTAAACCAAAGCAATTGGAATTTTTGTTCCATCTTTTGCGGTTGCAAAAACACGTTCAGTTGCGTAATCCTCAGGTTTGTAACCTCCCACAACTTCCTGCTGTTTCATTAACTTCTTCTCTTTTTTCTCTAAATCGTAATCAAATGTAGAGTTTGGCGTAGTTAACGAGGTGTAAGAATAACGCAATGTTTTGCTATTATATTCAAGGTTTGAACCAGCGCCGGCAGAATACACAGGCTCATCAAATTTTATGTAATAATCGCTTCCATCATTTTTTAATACTCTAAGTTCCGTTAAACCATTTTTACGTTCAGAAAGCACTAAATAATCTTTAAATTCTTCGCCATATTCCAGTAAAACATCCTTACGGTTCGGTATCACTTCCTTCCAGTTTTCTTTGGCGGTTTTATCTAAAGGGCATTCCATTAAACGGAAATTTTTTGCATTCCAGTTCGTTACAATATAAAATTTGTTATCAACCGGCAAAACATCGTACAAAACGTCTTTCGAGCGGGCCGAAAAAACCTTAAATGCAGATTCAGGTTTGTCCGCATCAATCATGCTCATCTCATTTGTTAAAGTACCAGCCGATGATATTAAAATATATTTACCATTCTTTGATTTACCAACCCCGATGTAATTTGTATTGTCTTTTTCATCATAAACAACGGCATCGGCTTTTGGGTCGGCACCAAGAACATGCTTTTTAATTTTTTCGCTTAATAAGGTAACCGGGTTTTTAGATGTGTAAAAGAAAGTTTTATTATCATTTGCCCAAGCAACACCTCCTTGCGTATTCGGAATGGCATCTTTATAAATTTCTCCAGTTTCCAAATTCTTAATATTTATGGTGTATTGTCTACGCGAAACTTTATCTACACCATAAGCTAATAACTTGTTATCCGGACTAATACTAAAGCCCGAAGCACTGTAATATGGGTGCCCTTTTGCTAAATCATCAACATCTAATAAAATTTCTTCTTTAGCGGTTAAACTACCTTTTTTACGGCAATACTTATAATATTGTTTACCATCTTCTGTTCTGGTATAATAGAAATAACCATTCTTAAAAACCGGTACAGATTCATCTTTCTCTTTAATCCTGCTTTTCATTTCAGTAAATAAATCTGCCTGAAATTTATCCGTTCCTTTCATCATCGTGTCGAGATAAGCATTTTCAGCTTTCAAATAATCTACAACTTTTGTGCTGTCGGGTCCTTTTTTAAAATAATCAATCATCCAGTAATAATTATCTACAACGGTATCGCCATGAATAATTCTTTTATGCGGTTTTATTTCGGCTATTGGCGCTTTAGCATCAGGCCATTTTATAGGTTCCATTTCTTTCTTTTGGGGATTATTACACGCTGAAATTGCACCAAGCAAAATTAGCGAAGGTAAAATACGTTTCATGGTTGGTTTGATTTAGGTATTGGCAATTTAATAAAATTTAAACTATTAATTTGAAAATGAAGGCTTCGGCATTTTATGGCAGTCATCAGTCCCGCCAATAGCTTTACTACGTTTCACTCCGTGCTCGCTTATGTCGGGTTTATGAACAAAGTATCCTGCCTTTGGCCAAAATGCAGGTGGGAAAATTTTATCATTTTCGCAAAAATTTTAGTTCTGGATAATTATCATTTAAATTGAAAAAATAGATGTTAAATTGCCGCATTAATTTTACAAAACGCCCTTTGTGCTATGAAGGGTTTGGAGCAGCCAATGAAATTAGGGTACAAAAAAATTATTGTTAAAGTTGGGTCTAATGTAATTACACAGGCAAACGGTTTACCCGATGAAGGGCGAATTAAACATTTGGTAAATCAGTTGGCTGAGATTAAAAAGCAGGGCATCGAAGTAATCTTAGTTTCGTCTGGCGCCGTAGCCTCAGGTAGAAGCTTAATTACTGTTGCAGAAAAGCAAGATGCCGTAACAACCAGACAACTTCTTGCAGCAATTGGCCAGGTAAAACTGATTAATACCTACTCAAACTTTTTTGAACCGCATAAAATAAAATGTGCACAGGTTTTAGTTACTAAAGAAGATTTTAGAGATAGGGCACACTATTTAAATATGAAAAATTGCATGCAAATTTTGCTGCAAAATGATGTTATTCCTGTTGTAAATGAGAACGATGTAGTTTCGGTAACCGAGCTAATGTTTACCGATAACGATGAATTAGCAGGTTTAATTGCTTCAATGCTAAATGCAGATGCGTTAATTATACTATCAAACGTAAATGGTATTTACAACGGCGACCCAAAGTTGGAAGGTTCAAAAGTTATTGAAGAAATTTCAGGTTCGGTTTCAAATCTGGCATCTTTTATCCAAACGGGTAAATCGCAATTTGGTCGTGGTGGTATGGTAACAAAATCTACAATGGCTCAAAAAGTGGCAAAATTGGGTATTGCGGTGCACATTGCTAACGGAACTACAGATAATGTACTAAGCACTTTGTTAAACAATCAATTGGTTCACACCCGTTTCATCCCCGAGAAAATAAAATCTGGCAAGAAAAAATGGATTGCGCATTCAGAAACATCAGCAAAAGGAATTGTGAAGTTAAATAATGGTGCAAAAGAAGTCTTAACCTCAGGTAAAGCCACGAGCTTATTGCCAATTGGTATTATCGAAATTCAATCAGATTTTTTGAAAGGCGATATCATCAAAATTATAGATGAAAATAACCAGCTTATCGGGCTAGGGATTGCAGAATATGGCTCTGATAAAGCAAAGGAGAGAATCGGGCAGAAAAAGCAAAAGGCTTTAGTGCATTACGATTACTTTTATTCAGCGATATAAGTTTAAAATCCAGTTAGTCTTGATACTTGATACTAAGAAATGAACTACAAACAATATTTTGAAAATTCTCAGCAAGCAAGCCGGACATTGGTAGGCTTAAACAAAAATACAACGAATGCAGTATTGGCAGATTTAGCCGATGCTTTGGTTTTGCATTCAGCAGAAATTTTAGCAGAAAACGCAAAAGATTTAGCTAAAATGCCGATTGAAGATCCAAAATACGACAGGCTTAAGCTAACCGAGCAGCGCATCGCAGATATTGCAAGTGATGTTAAGAATGTTAGTAATTTATCAAGTCCACTAGGCGAAATTTTATCAGATAAAATCCTTGATAATCAATTACAAATTCAAAAAGTAAGAGTGCCATTAGGTGTTGTTGGTGTAATTTACGAAGCCCGGCCAAATGTTACCGCCGATGTATTTTCGCTGTGCTTTAAAACGGGTAATGTGGCTGTGTTAAAAGGCGGGAGCGATGCTGAATTTTCAAACTTAGCCATAGCGAAGGTTATTCAAGGTGTACTAAAAAAACACGATATAAATCCCGATGTTTTAACGCTTTTACCTGCAGAAAGAGCGGCAACTGAAGCCCTACTAAATGCCAGAAATTTTGTAGATGTGCTCATTCCCCGCGGCAGCCAATCTTTAATTAATTATGTAAGGGAAAACAGTAAAATTCCTGTAATTGAAACCGGAGCCGGTATTGTGCATACTTATTTTGATGCGACTGGAGATTTAGAAAAAGGTAAAGCCATTATTTTCAACGCAAAAACCCGAAGGGTAAGCGTTTGTAATAGCTTAGATTGCGTATTGGTTCACCAAAATAAATTAGCTGAATTATGTAATCTTTTATCGCCTTTGGCGGATGCAAAAGTTGAAATTTTTGCCGATGAAATAAGTTATGGTGTTTTACAACCATCTTATCCAGGTGAATTATTACACCAGGCACAGGATGAACATTTCGGTACAGAGTTTTTATCGTTAAAAATAGCCGTTAAAGTAGTGCAGGATTTAGATGCTGCTTTAAATCACATTGCAAAATATAGCTCCAAGCATAGCGAAGCTATTATATCTGAGGAGGCCGAAAATATTACCCGCTTTTTAAATGAAGTGGATGCGGCTGCGGTTTATGCAAATGCATCGACAGGATTTACAGATGGCGCACAGTTTGGCTTAGGTGCAGAAATTGGTATTAGCACTCAAAAACTTCATGCCCGCGGACCAATGGGTTTAGAAGAACTTACAAGTTATAAATGGGTTGTGCGTGGTGACGGACAGGTGAGGGGATAGACGTGACGTCATTGCGAGGCACGAAGCAATCTTACAATTTGGATTATAAACACTAATGAACCATTGAACCAATTAAATTTCAAAAACCTCTCCCCTTTGTGGCGCAACAACATTAAAACCATCTGCTTGCAATGAGGCAGTTAAGCTTTGTAAACTCCTGTCTTCCCCATGTACCAAAAATACCTTTTTAGGCTGGCCGGTTTGCTTTACGGTTCGCATTAAATCATCATGGTCGCCATGGCCACTCAATAAATCGGTTTGGCGAATAGTAGCATAAACCATCATTTCTCTGTCTTTTATTCTAACAATAGGTGCACCGCTTAATAGCTTATAGCCCAATGTTCCTTTTGCGCAATAGCCAATAAATAAAATTGTGCAATAATAGTTTTGTATGTTGTAATAAAGATGATCTTGAATTCGCCCGCCTTCTAACATACCTGCAGAAGAAATGATGATGCATGGGTCGAAATAATTTGAAACATCTTTACTTTCTTTCATGGTTTGCACATAAGCCAAATGCTCAAATTCAAACTCATCGCCCATGGTTTTATAAAAATCTTTTGCCTCTTGATTAACCAAATTATGGTGTTTGCGATAAACATCTGTAGCTTGTATTGCCATCGGGCTATCAACAAAAATTTGAACAGGCGGCAATAACTTTTTTGTAAAAATTTGATTCAAAGCAAAAACCAAAGATTGTGTTCGGCCAATGCTAAAGGCTGGAATAATTAAACGCCCCGGAGTTTTAATACAAGCTTCCTCAATCTCTTTAACTAGTCTTTCTCCTAAAGTTTGGTCTTTTGTGTGGTATCGACCGCCATAAGTGGCTTCGCAAACAAAATAATCAACTTCAGGTATGGGTTCAGGTTTCACCAGAACCGGATAATTTTCGCGACCAATATCGCCCGAGAAAGCAATACGCTTTTCTTCGCCATTATCGTTAATGGTTAATACAGCTGCCGCAGCGCCAAGTAAGTGCCCTACCGGGATAAATGTTAAGCTGATATCACCATTAATTTTGAACGGTTTGTTAAATGCAATCGTTACAAAACGGTCTATGGTATCCATTACATGCTTGTGCAGATACAAAGGTTTTGGTCCACTGAAATTGCCCCTTTTGGTACGGGGTTTTCTACTTTGTTTACGTAAAAAAAGCTCAACAGAATCAAATAAAAGGATAGAAGTTAAATCTGCAGTTGGAGGCGTACATAGCACTTGCCCATCAAAACCCAAGCGCACAAGCGTTGGTAAATTGCCCGAATGGTCGATATGGGCATGGGTAAGTATAACCAGATTTATATCCGATGGATAGAAGGGAAATTGTTGGTTTTCTTCCTGATAGGTTTCTTTTTCATAATCCAAACCGCAATCTATCAGTATTTTATAATGCCCAACTTCGAGCAGGTGCATACTACCTGTTACCTGTTGTGCAGCACCCCAAAACGTTAACTTCATCTTCTAATCTTTCCGTAAATTGTTTAGTGCAAAGTAGTACAATTGATTAAGTTTTTAAACAACTCGCCGTAATTTTTTTGCTGTCTGATTATCTATTTTACCTTTTGGAAAAGCTTAAAGCCTTATCTTTGTGAAAAAAGACAGCCATGCAAGAACCATTTGATGTAGAAATTGGTCCGATAAATTATTCGGTTTTCCCGGAAGGAAATGATATGTACACCATTTTTAAAGATGGTAGAGAATACATTCAGATTTTAAAAGATACTTCATCCATCTGGTTAAAAATGGATTATAAAACAGAACTTCCGATTTTTGAGGAAGATGAAGAGGTTAATGCAATTGGAGCGGCAATTGAAAAATATGCGCCGGAAGAGGACGATGAAGAGGAAGAATTGTAACGAAAAAAGTCCTGACTAATTCAGGACTTTTTTGCTTTTAAATTATCTGGTGCAATTGGCCGTCCAGGTTCCATTGGTATTTGACACGCCAATTTTTAAATTGTTGGCATCAATTGTAATACCTACAACGCCAGTACCAACGCTAATGTAAGTGTTTCCGCTTTCTTGGAATTTCACACCTGTAATATCAGGAATGTTATTGCCAAAGAAGAAGCTATACGTATCACTAACTTTGGTTACGGTAACTTTACCATCAGTACTGTTGATTTGAGTATCGCCTTTACTGTATGAAACAGTTCCTCTGTAAGTACCTACGAAAAAATCGTGGTCTGCAGGGTCAGTATCTTTTTTACAAGATGACATTACGGTTAATGCTATTAATAGCATGCTGAAAATTTGAATAGTCTTTTTCATGATATGTTTTTCAATTTTCAATCTGCCAAGGTAGTTAGCAGATTGGATTAGTAAATGTATGGGCATCATTACAACGACTATGCCAAAGAGAATCTAATCAGCTAAATTCAGCTGCCATTATTTGATTTGTGTCTTATTTTAAGCATCTAAAAATCAAAGCCTTACGTAAATGATTATAACGATTTTTTTCATGACAAATAAAATCCAGACTTAATTAGTTGGATGGCTAATAGTGTTCGGTTTTATAGATGATTTTCGGAAATACTTACTTCACGCCAATCCACCATTGATTAAAAATCTGCCTTTCGTTTTTTAGATAAACAAATTCGCCAATCATTGGCGTTACCAATGGGATTTGAGCTTTCTTATTTAGTTCTGTAATTTTTACCAAAGGTTCGTCCCAGGGATGATTTGCCAAAACAAATTTTGAAGAATGTACCGGAAATAGTCTTTTAGCTTTCAAATCTTTTGCTGCTTGCAAACCTTGCTCAGGCATTAAATGGATGTACTTCCATTTTTTATCGTACTGACCATCTTCTAAAATCGCCAAATCAATAGGGCCGAATTTCTTTCCAATTTCTGCATAGTGTGTATCATAGCCGCTATCACCGCCGATGTAAATTTTCATTGTTGGGCTTTGGAAAACGTATGACATCCATAACGTATTATTTCTGGTAAATCCCCGTCCCGAAAAGTGGCGTGCCGGTGTGGTATGCACGAAAAAGTTATCGCCTAAATCGATGGTTTCATTCCAGTCTTTTTCTAAAATATCATTTAAGTTATAACCCCATTCCTCAAAATCGGCACCAACGCCCAAACCACAAATCACCTTCTTAGTTTTTGATTTTAACTCGACTAAGCTTTGGTAATCTACATGGTCGTAGTGGTCGTGAGAGATAATTAAATAATCGATATCGGGTAAATCTTCTACCTTGTATCTTTCGGTACCTTTAAAGGCTACCACCGTTCCCGGAATTGGAGAAGCATTACCACTAAAAACCGGGTCGACTAATATTCTTTTACCATCTAATTGTATAAAATAAGATGAATGCCCAAACCAAACCAAAATATCCTGGTCAATTGGTAAATTCAATAAATCTACTTTTTTGGATGGAATACTATCTACAGGAGTTAATCTGGGATATTTTGTAAATAGTTTATCAATAATGATACCCATAGTACTATAACCTTCGGTTACAGCTGGAGTTGCATGGATGTTTTCAAAAATACCATCTTTAAAATGTGGTGACTTTTTCATCCGTTCTAATCTTACACCTTCAGCAGCTTTACCGAATAAAGGTTTCTTCATGTAAAAATAGGTTACTAAAAAAAGGATTGCAATTAATGAAATAATTGTAATCAGGCCCCATTTAATAATTTTATAAATTTTGCTTTTCATCTGTATGATACGCACAAAGTTATTTGTAATTTTTAAATATTATCTGCATTAATTATTTGGTGCATAAAAAATTATAAAAGATAAATTAATGATTCCTTTGTTCTCGGTAGAAATATTAAAACAATCCAATTTTCCTCTCAACACATCTGATTTGGGCTTGCTTAAAAATCGCTGCCCTTACTTTTTCTCCATTAAAATAGTAACGTGTAGAAAGTATAGTGCCATCTGGTCTGTACATTTGGCAAAGGCCATGTCGCTTACCATTTAAAATTCTGCATCCATATTCTTTTTTCCTTGTGCAAACATAGTTGATAGGCCATTCTGTAAATCTTTTTTATAATAATTTTCTGTTATAGTCTGCCTATTAGATTCCATTATTTAAGGTTAATTTCTACAACTATCTGCAATGGTTAAAATATTAAAAGCTCGATACGCCATTGTTAATAATTTCAGATTCTAAAAATTGTTTATCGTGTTTTAAAAATGCCTCCAGGCATTTAACCACAAAAGATTTATTACACTCTTCCATCCACATTTCATCTATCATGGTTTTAGTTTTCAAAGCACCTAATCCTAAAAATCCTCTATTCGTTTTTTCAATTGGCCGGCTATATCGAACATCGAATTGCGGGCCATTTATTTCAAGATTTTTACCATGGGTGTATGCACCACCAATGTTTAAAGTATGCTTATGATTTGACAAATCCATATAACTTACCTCGAAAAAATAGTAATCATGTATTACTTCATCATGCTTTTCATAAATGTCGATATTTAATTGCTCCCAATTTATTTCTAAAAACGATTGAACTGTTTGGGCCGGGCTACTGTAAGAAATTGTTTCTTCCAGCTCGCGAAAAGGATGTTGAAATTTAATGACTTTGCTTTGCATGTTAGTAATTAAGTTAATCTAAAATACAGTTAATTGTATGTTGAGTTACCTGTGTTATTATCTGGTTCGTATTTAGCCAGCCCAACCATCTCTATCTAAACTTCTGTAATTTATTGATTCGGCCAAATGTTCCATCTCCACATTTTCACTTCCATCTAAATCGGCAATTGTTCTGGCAACTTTTAAAATTCTATCGTAGGCACGGGCAGATAAACCCAAACGCTCCATCGCCGATTTAAGTAAATTAGTACCAGCTTCGCTGATTTGGCATACTTTTCTTACCATTTTCGGACTCATTTGCGCATTGTAATGCAAGTCATCTTTGCCCGTAAACCGAAGGTCTTGAATTTCCCTCGCTTTTATTACTCGGGCTCTTATTAACTCACTTTTTTCCGCTTCGCGGGATGATGCCAGTTCCGAGAAATTAACAGGTGTAACTTCAACATGCAAATCAATTCTATCTAAAAGCGGTCCTGATATTTTACTCAGGTATTTTTGTACAACACCCGGTGCGCAAACACATTCCTTTTCTGGGTGATTGTAAAACCCGCAAGGGCAGGGATTCATCGATGCTACCAGCATAAAACTGGCCGGGTATTCAACAGAAAATCTCGCCCTCGAAATCGCTACTTTTCTATCTTCCAAAGGCTGTCGCATTACCTCTAAAACCGTTCGTTTAAACTCAGGTAATTCATCCAAAAATAAAACGCCATTATGCGCCAAAGATATTTCTCCAGGTGCGGGATTCATGCCGCCGCCAACCAAAGCTACATCAGAAATTGTATGGTGCGGCGAGCGGTAAGGTCTAACCGTCATTAGAGCATCGGCAGCAGAAAGCTTACCTGCAACTGAATGAATTTTTGTTGTTTCTAAAGCTTCATATAAATTTAAAGGCGGCAATATAGTTGGTAAACGTTTCGCTAACATGGTTTTTCCGGCACCTGGTGGACCAATCAAAATCACATTGTGCCCGCCTGCGGCGGCAATTTCCAAAGCACGTTTTATATTTTCCTGCCCTTTTACATCCGCAAAATCATGTTCATAATTGCCAATATTTTTTAAAAATTCTTCCCGTGTATTAATTTTTACTTGTTCTAACGGTTCGCTTTTATTAAAGAATGATATTACCTGTGCTAATGTTTCTACGCCATAAGCAATTAGCCCATCAACAATGGCCGCTTCGCGTACGTTTTGCTTTGGTAAAATAAAGCCTTTAAAACCATCTTGCTGCGCTTGTATGGCAATTGGTAATGCGCCTTTTATGGGTTGTATCGCACCATCGAGCGAGAGTTCGCCCATGATGAAAAATTTGTCCAACTCATCAGCTGGAATTTGTCCCGAAGCAGCTAAAATTCCTATCGCAATTGGTAAATCGTAAGCAGAACCTTCTTTTCTAATATCTGCAGGGGCCAGGTTAACCACTATTTTTTGGCGGGGCATTCTATAACCAGCCACATGTATTGCACTTTCTACCCGTTGCAAACTTTCTTTAACGGCATTGTCGGGTAAACCAACCATAAAATATTTATTACCGGCGCTGATGCTTACCTCAATAGTTATGGTTAAAGCATTTACGCCATAAACTGCACTCCCGTATGTTTTTACAAGCATTAATTTTGAGTAAAATTTTCGGGATGTAGCGTTATTCGGGGACGAATAAATTGAGAATGACTAAGATAGCATTTAACCGCAAAGCCACAAAGAACACAAAGCTTTAGTTTTTAATTTTTATGTTTAAACTAACTTTGTTGCTAAACCCGATTGCACGAATCCCGATTTTTCATCGGGAGTAGGGAAAGCGGGGCTGCAAACCGCCATAGAAGGAAACCGTTCATTTCCAATTCAATAAAAAAATCCCAATCATTTCTGATCGGGATTTAAATATTTGCTTCAAGCTATTTTAACTTTTCACTTTCAACTTTTCACTTTCAACTTTTCACTTTTAACTTTCTACTCTTGAACATCTACCTTCTGCCCATTGGCATTTTCGGCATACCTTTCATCATTGCTGCTGCGGCTGCCGGGTTCGAAAATTGCTTCATCATTTTACGCATATCTTCAAACTGCTTAATTAACTTAGTAACCTCTTCAACCTTGCTACCAGAACCTTTTGCAATGCGTAAACGTCGACTTTGTTGAATCGCATCCGGATTTTCCTTTTCAAATGGAGTCATCGAGTTAATAATCGCCTCGATAGATTTAAAAGCATCATCCTGAATGTCAACATTTTTCATCATTTTGCCAACACCTGGAATCATACCCATCAAATCTTTCATGTTACCCATCTTCTTAATCTGTTGAATCTGGTTATAGAAATCGTTGAAATCGAATTTATTCTTGCGGATTTTCTTCTGTAATTCTGCAGCTTCCTTTTCATCAAACTGCATTTGAGCACGTTCAACAAGCGAAACCACATCACCCATACCTAAAATACGCGATGCCATACGGTCTGGATAGAAAACATCAAGTGCTTCCATTTTCTCGCCGGTACCTATAAATTTAATCGGTTTATTAACAACCGATTTAATAGAAAGGGCAGCACCACCGCGGGTATCGCCATCTAATTTGGTTAAAACAACACCGGTAAAATCTAATCTATCGTTAAATACTTTTGCAGTATTTACTGCATCCTGTCCGGTCATCGAATCCACTACGAATAAAATTTCGTGTGGTTGTGTTTTGGCTTTAACTTCCGAAATCTCGTTCATTAAAGATTCATCAATCGCTAAACGACCGGCAGTATCGATAATAATTACGTTATTTCCGTTTTGTTTACCATGCTCAATACCTTCTAACGCAATGCCAACCGGGTCTTTAGAATCGCGGTTTGCATAAACAGAAACCCCAACCGAAGTTCCTAAAACCTCTAATTGGTCTACCGCCGCAGGGCGATACATATCACCAGCAACCAATAAAGGTTTTTTACCCTTGCCTTTTAAATGCAAAGCCAGTTTACCGGCAAAAGTAGTTTTACCCGCACCGTTTAAACCTGCAATTAAAATAATGGTTGGGTTTGCTTTCGTTTCTAACTCAGTAACTTCACCACCCATTAAGGCAGCAAGTTCATCGTTCATTATTTTAGTTAGCAATTGGCCCGGAGAAACCGCCGTTAATACGTTTTGCCCTAATGCTTTTTGCCTAACCTCATCTGTAAAAGATTTGGCAGTTTTATAGTTAACGTCGGCATCCAATAATGCTTTACGAATCTCTTTCATGGTTTCCGCCACGTTAATCTCCGTAATGCTGCCTTGTCCTTTTAATACTTTAAACGCTCTGTCTAGCTTGTCCTGTAAATTATCAAACATCTTTATATAAGCTAAAAGCTTGTTGCCAAAGCAAAAAGCCAATGATTTTAATGAAACGCAAATGTATCAATTTTTGGTTGTAAATCTTTGCTAACCAAAGTCAAAAATGAATTATTTACAATGCGTTTTAATCCTTTTTTGAAAATTGCCGTTCAGCTCATTTGGCAGGCAGTAGCCCCGCCATACACTACAATCTTTTTCAAACCTATAAGGTTTTTCAACCTTTTAGGTTTAATCAAAAGTATTTCCGTTGCTGTTGGGTTTAGGCACAAGTGCTTGTTGCAAAGCGTTCAAAAAAGGCAGCCCGTGGTGTTGCAGAAGCATTTGGCATTAAATTAATAATTTATTGTGCAACATTTGTAAAGTTTGTGAGTCTTATGGCTACCAAACCAAACTTATGAAATTCTATTTTACGCTGTTATTCGCACTTTCTGTGAGCCTTATTTTTGCCCAAGATCCATCTAAACAAAGAGAACTTAAAGCGGTAAGAACAGCAGAAACGCCTAAAATTGATGGCGTTTTAGACGATGCTTGCTGGGTGAATGTGCCAATTGCAACAGATTTTTTCGAATTAAGACCTGTACCCGGAAGAGTTGAAAAGCAAGATAGACGAACAGAAATGAAGGTTTTGTATGATGATGTGGCGATTTACGTATACGCCCGTATGTATGATGCTGCTGATAGCGTATCGCATGAGTTGGTTTCTCGTGATAACATTGGTAACGCAGATTTTATTTCCATAATTGTCGACCCATTTTACGATAAAATGAATGGTAATGGTTTTTTTGTTACGGCTGCAGGTGTTCAGTTTGATGCTAAATATTCGCAGGTTGGCGATGAAGATCCAAATTGGAATGCAGTTTGGGAAAGCGCCGTAAAACTTGATGATAAAGGCTGGACATGTGAAATGAAAATTCCTTATTCTGCCTTGCGCTTTTCTAGTAAAGATATCCAGAATTGGGGCTTAAATTTTAGCCGCAGAACACAGCGTAGCAATACACAAACCTTTTGGAACTTTGTAGACCCAAAAGTTAATGGGTTTATCAATCAGGAAGGTTTATGGACCGGAATTGCAAACATTAAAGCACCTTTAAGATTATCGTTTTCTCCATATCTTTCGGCCTATGTTAACCATTATCCGGCAAATTTACCCGGTGTTAAAAACACTACAGCAAGGTTTAACGGTGGTATGGATGTTAAATACGGCATTAATAATAGCTTTACTTTAGATATGACTTTAGTGCCCGATTTTGGTCAGGTGCAATCTGATAACCGAATATTAAACCTTACCCCGTTTGAGGTAAAATTTAACGAAAACCGTCAGTTTTTTACCGAAGGAACAGAACTGTTTAACAAAGGCGATTTATTTTATTCGAAACGCATTGGCTCAATTCCTTCCTATTATAATTACAGCGAAATTGGCGCAGGCGATAAAATTATCAAAGACCAAACAGAGGCTAAGGTGCTAAATGCAACAAAAATTTCTGGTAGAACGGCAAAAGGCTTAGGCGTTGGTATTTTTAATGCCATAACCAATAGCATGCAAACTGAAGTGGAAGACGCAAACGGCAACCTGCGTGAAGTAGAAACCCAGCCATTAACCAATTACAATATCCTCGTTTTCGACCAATCTTTAAAAAACAATAGCTCGGCTACGTTTATAAATACCAATGTTTTAAGACAAGGAAGTGCTTACGATGCGAACGTTTCGGCCCTGCTTTTTAATCTTAATAATAAAAGCAATAAATATTTTGTTAATGGTGGTGGTAAAATGAGCTATTTAAGAGGCGAAGAAACAAGTACCGGTTACAGCTATATATTGCGTTTTGGCAAGCAAAGCGGAAATTTTACCTGGAGTTACAACCAGGTTTACGCCGATAATAAATTCGACCCATCAGATATGGGCTTCTTTACCAATAACAACTTTTTAGACCAGCGAATTGGCTTTGGTTACAATATTTTCAAACCGAGCAAATGGTATAACGAATGGCAAAGTTGGTTCAATCTATCTTATTCCAGAAGGGTAAATCCAGGAGATTACCAAAACCTCGAAATAGAAACCGGTTCTTATGTTCGTTTTAAAAACTTATGGTCGGCCGAGGTTAATGCCAATTATAACGCAAAAGGAAACGATTTTTACGAAGCCAGAAACGGACAGGTTTACAAGGCTCCGGAAAGCTATCAAGTAGGTTTGTTTATAAATCCCAATCGTGCAAAAGCCTATAATTTTGGCGGGAATATCCGTTTTAGAGAGCAGCAATTGTTTAAAGGAAAATCTTATCATTATTATTTATTCCAAAATTACAGATTAAATGATAAGGTAGCTTTTGGTTTAGATTTATACTTTAATCCCAGCTATAATTATGTAAACTGGGCAACCATGCAAGGTGCTCAATCTATTTTTTCAAAATACGATCGCCGAACGGTAGAAAATTCTTTCGATGCTAAATACACTTTCACAAATTTAATGGGTGTTGCGGTTGTGCTTCGTCATTATTGGAGCGACCGCCGAAATAAAGAATTTTATTTGTTGAAACCTGATGGAAATTTAACGGATTACCAGGGCACAAACCCCACCGAAACCGATAGAAATTATAACGTTTTCAATATCGATTTAATTTATACCTGGCAATTTGCGCCGGGCAGTACGTTAACCTTATCGTATAAAGATGCAGCAGAAACTTATCAAACCTATTATATGGAAAGATATAACCGCAATTTGAGCGGAATTTTATCAGCCCCGCAAAATAATAGCTTATCGGTTAAGGTTTTGTATTTTGTAGATTATCTTGATTTAAAGAAAAAGCACAAGAAAATTTAACTGAAAATGTTTGGTATGGGGCAATGGCGGTCTTCAGTCCTGCTTTCACTGCAATCTTTTTGTTATTGTTAGTGCTACTCACACCTGTCATCCTGAGCTTGTCGATGGAAACTTCTAGCAAAAACGCTTCGACAAGCTCAGCGTGCCAGGGAAAACAAAAAGGATTTCCGTTTAATCAGGTTTATTAACAAAAGGCAGCGCCTGCAACAGCAAAACTATCTCGGAAATACAAATACGAAACCTAAAGCTAAAGTTTGGCTACCTTGAATGTTATCCGTTCCGGTATCTCTATCAAACAAACCAATACCGGTTAAACTTGTATTCATAAAACGGTTAATTTTTGCCGTAAGAGCAATATCCAAGCGGTGGTCAATTCTCGAAAATCTAAAATTTTCATACGGAATTAACATGGCGTACCTGGCTTTCAAGTTTGTATTTGTGAAAATATCCTTGTCAAACGCACTTACCACCTGAAAAGCCAATTCATTTCTGAAAGTTTTGCCAATTGGCACACCGTAATTTTTCTTTATATCGCCATTAGCTAAATTCTTATCTAAAACAAAGGTTTGGCGGGCGGTTCCTGTACCAAAACGGGTCGAAAAATATTTGTTTGGCTTGTATTCAAAACCTATAGATTCAGTTAAATAACCCGGCCCCATAAATTTTGAGATTAAAGTGGCTACTTCTGTACCATTTACATTTGCATAAGAATAGCCGTTATCAAACTGAGACTCAAAGTTTAATGAACCGAAGAAATACCAGTTTTTTGATAATTGAAACGAAGCTTTGTTATCCCAGAAAATCCTGTCGTTAGTTTTCTTTTGCAGCTGGTCTTTGTTTTTAATCTTCCCGTATTGCAAAATTACCTCACTAACATAGCTATAACTGTTTTTGCTGTATTCAGCTTTCCAGTTTAGTAAGCCACCAACTGCAATCGAATTAACACCACCACCTTTCCAGTTATTACTAAACTGTGCCTGGTTTACATTAATGCCTATTGATGTTTTGGTTTTCCAGTAATTAACTTTTGCGTTTACAACTGCCGGGCGAAGTTTAACCGGTTCGAAAGATAGTGGCAAAAGCCTGCTTGGTAACGGACTTCGCTTTAACTTAATGTTCAAATCTTTAGTGTCGATAGGAATGGTATCAACTTCCTGAGCGTGTAACTTCGTAAAACCAAGGCTTAAAAAGATGACTATGACGGCTAAATAATTCTTCATTGCCTACAAAGAAAAAGAAAATTTATTACACATTAAAAGGTTTTACTATCAATATGATAAATTAAAGCCTTTAACTACAACATATTTACAAAGTTTTAGGGTAGTTTTAAGGCCTTAACATATTTAATCCACCCGAACCAATTATTGTTTTTAAGGTAGGCCAAATCCTTTTCATTATCATAAGCTTCCTGCTCGAAAACAATTTTCATATAGGCCAGATGGTGTTGTTTGTAAACCAGCAGATTAATTAAATAATTGGCTAAATAGATGATGTAGAATGGTAAAATTAATAATTCGAGCTGCTGCCTGAGGTGGATTTTTTCGTGATTAATTAAGAGCGGATTTTTCTTATCCATTTTTTGCTTTACTAAAATGAATGGAAAAACAGCCATTCCATTAGCCGGCAATTTTTTAAAAACTAAAACTGGCGCTCTCAAAGCTTATCAATAGTTAATTGTGGCAATTGTGGTAATCTTAACGCTTGTGGATTTGCCCTGTAACTTTTATAAGCATTTCTAACAAACATGTTAAAAGAGTAATCCGTAGCCTCCAAAACAAACTGGTATGTTGGACGGTATTGCTGCATAAAATCGGTTATTTCTGGCTCTTTAATACCCAGAATTTGCTGAACAAGATTTGCAGTGAACCGATAATCAATCAAATCCTCGCGATAATCTTTTTCTAATATTTTTTGTAAATGTCGGGCGTTTTTCCCTTGTCTGCTTAGTAAATTATAAATGGCATCTATACCTAAACCAACTCCCCCGTTACCAAAATTCAGCAAATCTTTGCTGCTGCCCCTTTGTGTGGCATATCGAAATTCTTTAACCGATTTTTCGTATTGCTGTTGCGGTGTTAACCTTTTCTGCTGAATTAATACATCTCTTAATCGAATACCTAATGGCTTTAATTGGAAATAAGCCGCAGATTGACCTTTAAAAATTACAGTATCTACACCATAACCACCAAGTGCTGCAACTAATGTATCTCCCGGAATGGCGAATGTGCTAAATTCTCCTTTGGTGGTATTGTACAAACCATCGCCGCTACGCGTATTGTAAATATAAACTTTAGCGAGCCTTTGTTTGGTTTCTTTATCAATAACCACACCCTGCACAGGTTTAGTTTGTGCAAAGAGCATCGCCGAAAGGCTAATAAAAAAAACTAAGGCAATTAAAAATCTCATTGAAAAACAAAACTACAATTAAAGCAGACAGTTATTGGCCGATTAACATTATTTAACCTTCAATACTTGTCCAAGTTTAATGCCATCTGTAGTGATATTGTTTAAAGTTTTTAAATCTTCTACGCTTAGGTTAAACCTTTTGGCTATGTTATAAAGTGTATCGCCTTTAACAACGGTGTAAGTTCCATCGGCTACAATAGGTTTTGCACCAGGTGGCGGCATTTCTACAGGTGTAAATTTCTTCTTTTCCAACGGGATGTTTTCATTTATTTCTGAGAAAACCCGATCTTCTCTTGCAATTTTTTGTTTCTCCGTTTCCGATTGGTCGTATTGATACAGTTGATATTTTTCAATGGTGTTAATCAGTAAATCAGGATATTTTGGGTTTGTTGCATAACCTGCTTGTTTTAAACCTAATGCCCAGCTTTTATAGTCGTTTTTATCTAATTGGAATAATGCACTGTAGCGCTTGCGTTTTAAAAATTCTGAATGGTCTTTAAAAGATTCGTGGGCATCTTTGTAAACTCTAAAACAATCGTTTTTTTGGTCGTCATCTCTGAAATAATTTTTCCCTTTCCAATCGGATGTACATTTAATGCCAAAATGGTTATTTGCATACTTTGCCAAATCGCTGTTACCACTGCCCGATTCGAGAATACCTTGCGCCAATGTTATACTTGCGGGAATACCGTAGGCATTCATTTCTTCGATAGCCACGGCCTTAAATTCATCAATATAACTTAATGTGTTATAGCTTTTATAGGTGTTATTGTTCGCCTTATTTGCAGCTTTTTCAATCTGTTTATTGTTTTTGCTAAATTTTCTTGATGAACAAGAACTTAAAAACAATATAATTAGGGCAAAGAACAGGTATTTGATTTTCATGTATCTCTTTAGGTATATTTTTACAGTTTAATTTTTTGACCAGGTTTAAGGTTAGCTTTTTTCAAACCATTTTTAATCATTAACGATTTAACAGTTACACCTTTCTTTTTAGCAATAACGCTTAAATTATCGCCGGGTTTTACTGTATATGTTTTTGTAAGACGGCTTTTGGAACTTTTCTTTTTGTAAGCAGATTTATAAACAGGCTCTTCATAACCTTCCGGACGTTCATCATATTGGTAAAGCTCATGCTTTTTAACCAATGCAATTACCTGGCTTGCCCAACTTCTGCTGTGTGCATAACCCGAGCGCTGTATACCTCTTGCCCAACCTTTATAATCATATTGGTCATACTTTCCAAAAAGGTTATTAAACGGAGAACGGGTTTCCATAATCTCTACAAAATGGTTATAAGATTCTTCAGCACTTAAATAATCCCGATAGGAAGAACGAATTTCGCTGTTGTTATTTGGACCTTTAACTCCAAAGTGATTATTTAAATATTGGGCAATTCTGCTATTGCCAGATGCAGATTCATGTATCGCGACAGCCAGTATTAAACTTGCCGGTATTTTATGTTCATGCATCAGCGTTTGCGCAATAGTTGCATGTTCGGTTATATAATCTTCGGTATTTTGTGCTTTTAGCGTTATTACACTTAAAAGTAAAATCCAAAAAGTAAAAATATTTTTCATTCTTATTTCTATTGCCGTCATTGCTTCATCAATCGCAATAACGAATATTTTTATTTCTTCCTTATCACAAAAAGGCCATCCCTAACCGGTAAAATTAATTTCTCAACTCTTTTATCTTCAGCTATTTTATCATTAAAGCTAGTTATATTCTGCGTGTCTTTATCTTGCTTTTGTTGCAGTACTTTTCCACTCCACAACACATTATCCACAATAATAATTCCTCCCGGGCGAACGCGTTCAAAAATCAAATCGTAATATGTGCCGTTGTTTTTCTTATCTGCATCAATAAAAACGATATCAAAAACCTCCTCTAATTGGTTTACTGTTTCTGTGGCATCGCCTAAAATATAGTTGATTTTGTTGTGGTAGGGCGATTTTGAGAAGTTTCGGCGAACCATTTCTTCAAGCTCTACATTAATATCGAGTGTGTAAATAATGCCATTTTCTGTTAAACCTTCTGCCAAACAAAGTGTAGCATAGCCCGTAAAGGTTCCAATTTCTAAAATTCTGTTTGGCGATATCATTTTGCTCAGCATACTCAAAACCCTACCTTGGTAGTGTCCGGATAACATGCGGGGCATTAAAACTTTTAAATTTGTTTCTCTATCAATTTGCTGTAGCAATTCGCTTTCAGGCTCGCAATAATCGGTAAGTAAGTTTTGTAAATCTTCGTTTATCAGGCTCATTTTGTTTGGTTATAAACGGTTAGTTTCCATAAAATATTGTAAAATGATGGTTGCTGCAACGGTATCAACCCTTTCCTTATTTCTCCTGTCTGATTTTTTTAAACCACTTTGCATAATGGTTTGATGGGCCATTTTTGAGGTAAAACGCTCGTCTACCCAATACTGCGGAATGGTGGGAAAAGCCTTTTTTAACGAAGTAGCAAAACCTTTAGCATGTTGTTTTGAATCAGAATCTGATCCATCCATTTGCTTTGGATCGCCCAATACAAATGCCTCTACCTGCTCAATAGATAAATATTTTTTGATGTATTCTATCGCATCTTTAGGGTGAATGGTATCTAAACCTGTAGCAATAATTTGCAATGGATCGGTAACGGCAATGCCGATGCGTTTTGTTCCGTAATCGAAGGCAAGGATTCTGGGCATATCAAAATCTAAAACCCAAATTGTAATCAACCGGGCTTGTTAAAAAGCATCAAAGGTAAGGTTTTTTAATAAATAGGTGTTTCGCATAGCAATAACGGCTTACTATCTATGAGCCTGCTCTCTTCATTTCTTCATTAGCACTGCCGGTAGAGCGTTTAGGTAATTTCAAAGGTTTGCCAAAACGGTAACTAAAACTTAAGAAAAACAAACGGCTATCGCGGGTTAGTTTAAAATATTCTTGCGCTTGCGGAAAATCGGTTAGGCCTTCCATCGCCTGCGTAAAGAAAATATCTCTGGCATTAAACTTCAGCGAACCTTTGCCCTTAAAAATGCTTTTAGAAATGGCCCCCGAAATTTGCCCTGTTGGATAAAGTAATTCTTGTAAATCGTTACGTGCCTTTGTTATGTAAAAACCAGAAAGCTCTGCATTTAATGTTTTGGTAATTGTAAATTGATTGCTCAGATTAAATTGAAACTGGTTTACCGATGATTGATAGTTTACGTTTTGATAACCATCGAGTTGCTTATAATTAAAATTACCTTGACCATTAACTAACCACCATTTTAACGGAGAGATTTGTAATGATGCTGATAATCCTAAATTTTTCATTTTGCCTACATTGCCATCTGTGTAGATTAAAATATCCGAGCCTTCGGATAAAAATAACTGAGAAAAATAATTATTAATTACACTATAAGATACAGTTGTAGTTAGGAGTTGATTGTAGCGATGGCTTAATTCTAAATTCCAGCTGTTTTGGGGCAATATGTACGGATTACCCCTTTGAATAGTGTATTTGTTAATAATAAAAGTAAATGGATTTAACTTTTGGTACGGCGGCCTGTCTATTCTACGGCTAGCCGTTAAGGTAAACATGTTTAAAGAATCGGCCTGATAACTTAAGTAACCTGAAGGGAATAAATTGGCATAACTTCTTGAAAATGAAGAATCGGGTTTAGCGCTATTGCCTAACTGATTCGCATCATAATCGGTGTTTTCGAAACGCATACCTATTTGCGCATTAAATTTGCTGGTTTTATGTTCAAAACTGGTGTACAAAGCATTAATGTTTTCTTTGTACTTGAAATGATTGCTCCGGTTTAAATCAGGTGTTCTTATTAATCCATTAATACTTATAAAATCTGCTTTATTATCTGTTGTTATGGATGATGATTTGAAACCAGATTCTAAAGTGTTGTTTTTGCCAAGGCGAATGGTATAATCAGCTTTAGCAGAAAATATTTTTAAATTGGATGGGCTTTGAATATCTGTACCTTGGGTATAACTATTTGCTAAAATTAATCTGTTTGTAAATTGCTGGTTGTTGTTCATGTTATACCTTAGCAAGTCAACATCAACCGATAATTCATGATTTTTTCCAATTAATTGTTTAAAATTAAGATTTGCAGCACCATTTTTTAACTTATAAAAAGAATTACTTACCGTTGATATTGCTGAATCTAAAACACCATTTGGTTTTTTCCACATAGCAACAGCATCACTTTTCCCATCTCTATTAATTAAAGTTCCACTTGCCGAAAAACCGATAGTAGTAGTTTTTGAAGCGTAAAAATCAACACCCGCTTTTAAAAATTTATACCGCATGAGGTTGGCAATTGCAGTATTTTGTTCTAAAACAGCAGTTGTATTCTTATTTTGATCTAAGTAATTACGGTTTGCGTAAATATCAGTAAAGCTGTTGCCTATATTAAAATTTGCAGCTGCAAAAGCGTTTAATTTGCCCTTTTTGAAATTTAGCAACAACCCATTATTATTTTTATAATCTCGGCTCCAGCCGCCTACAATACTTACAGAGCCATTGAAACCATCCTGATTAAGTTTTTTGGTTTTAATATTTATAATTCCGCCATTGCCGCTGGCATCATATTTTGCTGAAGGATTGGTCATCAATTCGATTTGATTAACCTGAGATGAATTCATACCAGCTAATAGATTGGTTAATTCTCCGCCCGATAAATATGTTGGTTTACCATCAATCATTACCAAAACATTCGGTTTGCCTTGTAAACTAATTGCTCCGTCTTTATCAACCATAACTCCTGGAGATTTTTCAAGCAACTCTAAAACGGATACACCTGTATTGGTAATGCCGGCATCAACATTTATTACAATTTTGCCCTGAATGTGCTGTATTGGCGGTTTTTTCCCTTCAACAACAACATCTTTAAGTACCTGACTACTTGGAAGAATTTTTATATTTATGGTATTTAGTACGAAAGGCGATTTAATTTGTATTGATTTTCCATTCTCGTAACCAATAACCTTTGCTAAAAAATAATAGTTTCCTTTAACGGGTTCGCTAAATAACACAGTACCTTTTTTATCTGTTCTCCCAGATTTTACAAGCACATTTTTAGCAGATAAAAGCTGTACGGTAACATTCTCAAACGGAAGATTTTTCTCATTAAATACAACAACCCGAATTAACTTGGATTTATTTTGAGCAGCGCTCGCCATCGTAAATAGCAATAAAAATAGCCATAATAAAGACTTTAAGCGGTTCATTCTGATGACAAAAGTTAGTTGAGCGTAACGGTTGGGTGTCAAATATAGAAAAAATTTAGTCACACTCATGTTACACGGTAGAATTTATATGCCACAGATTTCCCTTTCATTATTTTCATAAATCTTAATTTTTAATGCTAAAAAATTGGGATGGTATCTTAGGATGAAGCAAACTATTGTTTATTTAGGCAGTAGTTTTACTCTTATTTAGAGTGAGAATTATCAAACATTAAGCCAATTTTAAAATTTTAAATCATTGCTTTTCAAGTTGGGTATTTTTTTATTGGTAAATTAAAATCTAAATGCTGATTAACTTTTGATATTTGCTGGTCTGTTTGCAAATAATTATACCATCGTTTTTCGATAACTTAAATGGCTCATCTGTAATGATATAGAATCGGATAGGTTTTGTTTGGGTCAAAATCTAAGTGGAATTTACCTTATTTCAATTCAAATTCTTATTTTGCACCAAATGCAGTTTAAAGAAATAATAGGACAAGAGCGGATTAAACAACAATTGACGCAGACGGTAAAAGAAAACCGGATAAGTCATGCCCAGTTGTTTTTATCGCCTCAAGGTGCTGGCGCTGTGCCACTTGCCATTGCCTATGCTCAGTACATAAATTGCTTAGATAGAACCGAACAAGATAGCTGTGGTTTGTGTGGCAATTGCCGCAAATATGAACGGCTTATTCACCCGGATTTACATTTTTCATATCCTTTTTTTGCTTCAACAAGTATAAAAACAGCTGTTGATGTTTTGGAAGAATGGCGAAGTATGGTTTTGAGTGATGCTTATTTTGACATGGATGTTTGGCGCTCAAAATTAGATGCAGGTAATAAACAGCCAAATATTCCAATTTCAGAAAGCCACGATATTATCAAAAAATTAAGCTACAAAGCTTTTGAAGCCGAAACCAAGGTTTTAATTATGTGGTTACCAGAATATTTGGATAAAGCCGGTAATGCACTGTTAAAATTAATTGAAGAACCGCCTGCAAATACATTATTTATCTTAATTGCTCAAAATCAGGAGCAAATTTTAACTACAATACTTTCGCGTACGCAAATCGTTAAAATTCCAAAACTGACCAATCATGAGGTTTCAAATTATTTGTTACAAAACACTAGTTTTAGCGAAAATCAGGCAATAGATTATGCTTTTTTAGCAGATGGAAATCTTATTGAAGCAAAGGCTTTGGCGGCCGATATGCAGAATGATAGCTCCGGAATTTTTGCTTCATGGCTAAGAAATGGTTATAGCAATAAAGTGCCCGATTTAATTGAATTTACAGATGAAGCGGCAAAATGGGGCCGGGAAAATCAGAAGAACTTTTTAAAATACGGAATTAATTATTTGAGAGAATGTTGCTTAATTATCAGCGGAGCTGAGGCATTGGTAAAACTACCTCCACTCACGCTCGAAACAGCGAAAAAGTTAAGCACCCATGTGCTTACCTTACCAATGGCTGAAGCCATTATAGCCGAATTAGAAAAGGCACATTACCATATTGAAAGAAATGCAAACCCAAAAATTCTCTTTTTAGATGTATCTTTACAATTGGTAAAAATTATCAGGTTTAAAACGCTCCCTACGGGGACTCAATATATATACAATTAGCTATGGGATGTGGAAGTTGTTCTACTGGTGGTGGTTGCACCCCTAATGGATGCAAAAGTAATGGCTCTTGCGGTACCGGTGGGTGCCAAACAATGGAAGTTCACGATTGGCTATCCAACTTGGATATGCCTTCAAACTATAAACCTTTTCAGGTTACAGAAATAAAATTTAAAGGTTCTCGCAAAGAATTTTTCCTTAATACGGATAACATTTATCTGGAAATTGGAGAGCTTGTTGCCGTTGAAGGTCCAACAGGTGGTTTCGATGTAGGGCACGTTTCTTTAACCGGAGAACTGGTTCGGGTGCAAATGAAACGCCGTAAAACCAGTATGGATCAGGTTACTAAAAAAATATACAGAAAAGCTACAGAAGCTGATGTTGAAAAATGGAATGCAGCCAAGGGAATGGAATGGGAAACCATGCATAAAGCCCGTAAACTGGCTTTGGATTTACGTTTATCGATGAAAATTAGCGATGTAGATTATCAGGCTGATAAAACAAAAGCAACATTTTTTTACACTGCCGATGGACGTGTAGATTTTAGAGAGTTAATTAAAAAGATGGCCGAAAGTTTCCGTATTCGTATAGAAATGCGCCAGATTGGTATGCGTCAGGAAGCCGGGCGGTTAGGTGGAATTGGCTCTTGCGGTCGCGAGTTATGCTGTTCTACCTGGTTAACTAATTTTAAAACGGTTTCTACAGCTGCGGCACGTTACCAAAATCTATCTCTAAATACTTTAAAACTTGCCGGCCAATGCGGTAAATTAAAATGCTGCTTAAACTATGAGTTGGATACTTATTTGGATGCCTTAAAAGATATTCCGGATAGAATTGAGAACCTAGATACAGAGGCAGGTTATGCCCGTCATCAAAAAACGGATATCTTTAAAAAGGTAATGTGGTTTAGTTATCAGGGCGATGAAAACTGGATTCCCGTAGCTGCGGCAAGGGTTAAGGAAATCATGGCGATGAATAAAGCCGGTAAAAAAGCGCCAAACTTAAAAGAAGAAGCGGTAAAAATTGCTGCGCCGGTAATTGTAGAGAAATCTTTCGATTATGAGAATGTTGTTGGGCAGGATAGTTTAACCAGATTAGACGAACGTACTAGAAGTAAAAACAACAACAAAAATAAAAAGAATAAAAACAGTCAAAACAGAGGAGATAAGAGTCCGGGTGTAAATCCTAATCAGCGCCCCCAAAATTCAGAGCAAAAACAGGGTGGGAATAAGCCACAAAATGTTCAAAAGCAACAGCCTAATCAAGCACAGAGAGCTCCACAACAGGCTGTGCCTAAGCCTGCTTATGTAAACGGTCCAAAACCTCAGCAGAAAAGTCAAAAGCCCCAAGCAGAACAGAAACCGATTGTTGCTGGCGCAGATGAAACGGCTCAGGTTGACGGTGTTAAAGCTGAGCAAAATAAAAACAGTAATAGAAATAATAGAAGGAAAAACAATAATCGCCGCAAGGAAAATGGCTCAGATAACAAACCAGCTGCTGAATAGAAAATTTCCAATCTTATTCTGCTTTTTATTAATTGTTATATTTTTTTCCGGGTGTAAACCTGCCGTTGTTGATAGTAATAATGAAATCACCGATCGCAAATGGACTTATAGAAATCGAATAATCACTTCGTTCGAAGTAAAAGATTATGCCAAAAGCTATAATTTATATTTCAAATTAAGGCATACAGCAGATTATAAATATTCGAACATTTTCATCCTTGCTCACTTCATCGATGGTAAAAATATTGTAACTAAAAGATACCAGTATAAGCTTGCTAAAAATGATGGCGAATGGCTTGGAAGCGGCTCAGGTAATATTTTTAATTACAGATTACCGCTTTTAACTAAGCATCGTTTTCCAAAAAACGGGAAGTATTCTATAGAAATTGAACAAAACATGCGTGATAATCCATTATTGGAAATCACCGATGCAGGTATTTTGGTCGAAGAGGTGGAATAATTATAAATACTGTAGCAAACTTTCCAGTTTCATCCCTCTGGAACCTTTTAATAAAACAAGATTGTTATTTACAGGATTTTCCTGCAAAAAATGGGCGGCTTCAGCAGGTGTTTCGAAGAATAATGCATCTATTTCATCTTTCAAAACATAAAAATACTTTCCTATCAGGATAATTTTATCCAGTCTGCTTTGTTCGGCTTGCTTTGCAATAATTTCGTGTTGCGCAGCAGATTCCGGTCCTAACTCGAACATGTCGCCTAAAATCACCGTTTTTTGTTCAGCAGATAATGTTGATATATTGCTTAAAGCAGCGCTCATGCTGCTTGGGTTTGCGTTGTAAAAATCACAAATTACCGTATTGGTTTCAGTTTTGGTTAATTGTGAGCGGTTATTTTTAGGTTGGTAATTGGAAAGGCCTTGGTTTATCGCTTCTGCATCCATGTCAAAGAAATCGCCAATGCAAATGGCAGCTAAAATATTCTCGAAGTTGTAACTTCCAGTCAGGTTTGTTTTTACTGTTGATGAAACTTCGTGATTTGTCCATTCTACCTCGATAAACGGGTCGCTGTTTTTTAAGCTACCTTTAATTGTGTTACCGTTTTCAGTGCCATAATAAATGAGTTTGCTTAAACCTGCAGTTGCACACATTTCTAGCAAATGTTTATTATCTCTGTTAATAAATGTGTAACCATTTGTTTCTTTGAGATAGGCATAAAGTTCGGCCTTACCTTTTTTTACACCTTCAAATCCACCAAAACCATCTAAATGCGCCATGCCTACATTTGTTATAATGCCATGTGTAGGTTGTGCAATGGTACAAAGCAGCTCAATTTCTTTTTGATGATTGGCGCCCATTTCGATAATGGCAACCTCTACATTGTTAGTTATAGAAAGAATAGAAAGCGGCACACCAATGTGATTATTCAAATTGCCGAAAGTGGCAAAGGTTTTATATCGCTCTGCTAAAACGGCATTTACAAGTTCTTTACTGGTTGTTTTACCATTGCTGCCGGTTAAACCAAGTACCGGAATTTTTAATTGCTTACGATGGTGGCGGGCTAAATCCTGCAAGGCAGATAGTACATCCTCAACCAGTAAACAGTTATCATTGGCGTATTTCTCCTCATCAACTATAGCATACGATGCACCTTTTTCAATAGCTTGCTGTGCAAATTCATTTGCATTGAAATTGTCGCCTTTTAGCGCAAAAAAGATGCTGTTTTTAGTGATGCTTCTTGTATCGGTTGATATTGAAGGGTTTGCCTGAAATAAATTGTATAGATTTTCGGTTGTTAACATATCCATCGTAAAAAATGTGCTGTAAAATTAAGCTTTAGCATCAACAAAAAACAAAATTTGTACATTAGGTAAATTTTATTTTAAAATGAAGAAAACCCTAACGCTTTGCTTGTTTTTGCTGAATTCTATTTTATTTGTGTCTGCTCAGGTAAAATCGCCTGATGAATTTTTAGGTTATGAACTGGGCACGTATTTTACGCCCCACTATAAGGTAGCAGATTATTTCAGGCAAACAGCATCTGCTTCTTCAAAAAATGTAAAATTGATTGAATATGGTAAAACCAATGAGGGAAGGCCTTTAATGGTGGCTGTTATTTCATCGCCAGAAAATATATCAAAAATTGAACAAATTCGAAGTAATAATCTTGCAATAGCAACAGGCAAATCCGCAGGTATTGATTTAGCAAATCAGCCTGGTATATTATGGTTAAGCTATAATGTGCATGGAAACGAGGCAAACTCAACAGAAACCTCAATGAAAATGCTTTACAACCTTGTTTCAGGTACCAATCAGCCCGCCAATGGATGGTTAAAAAATACGGTTGTGATTATTGATCCGTGCTTAAACCCAGATGGAAGAGACCGCTACGTAAATTATTTTAACAGCGTTGTTGGTAAAACACCAAACTCCGATCCTACCTCTAGAGAGCACATTGAGCCTTGGCCAGGCGGAAGGCCAAACCATTATTATTTCGATTTAAATAGAGATTGGGCATGGCAAACTCAGCTTGAAAGCAAGCAAAGGTTAAATTTATATAACCAATGGATGCCTCAGGTTCATGTAGATTTTCATGAGCAAAGTTACAACGAGCCTTATTATTTTGCACCTGCCGCAGAACCGGTTCATCAGAATATTACGCCTTGGCAAAGAAGTTTTCAGGTTGTGGTTGGTAAAAATAATGCTAAATACTTTGATGCTGAAGGCTGGCAGTATTTTACTAAGGAACGGTTCGATTTACTTTATCCATCTTATGGCGATACCTATCCTTTATATAATGGTGCAATTGGTATGACTTACGAGCAGGGTGGCATCAGGGCTGGTTTATCGGTTGTTACTAATGATGGAGATACCTTAACGCTTAAAGATAGAATTGCTCACCATTTTACAACAGGGATGTCTACCTTAGAGGTTACTTCCTTAAATCATACAAAGCTTTTGGATGAGTACAAGAAATATTTCCAGCAAGAACTGAGCACTTCTCCAGGCGTTTACAAAAGTTATATTATTAAAGCAACAAATTTATCTCGCTTAAAAAAGCTAGCTGAACTTTTAACTAAAAACAAAATTGAATTTGCTTTTGGTGGCGATAAAGGCGGGAGAGGTTTTGATTATGATACACAAAAGGAAGAGAATTTTACCTTGGGCCGTAATGATTTAATTGTTAGTCTTCAGCAATCGCGAGCAGTTTTGGCAAATGTCCTTTTAGAACCGAAAACGGTTGTAACAGATTCAAATACTTATGATATTACTGCATGGGCATTGCCTTATGTATACGGATTGAAAGCTTATGCAAGTAAAGAAAATATTAAAGGTAAGTACAGTGCAATGCAAGAGAGTGAAATTGTTTCTAATGATTTGGAAAAACCATTAGCCTGGTTATTTAGTTGGGGAACAAGTGAAGATGCACAGGTTTTAAGCGAATTGCAGAAAGAAAATATTAAAGTGCGACAAGCAGACCAGGCCTTTACCGTTGCCGGCAAGGAATATAGCGCCGGAACATTAATTGTGCTTAGGATGGAGAATGAAAAAACAGTTAAGGCATTAAGAGATAAAGTTATTAAAGTTGCTAAGACCGCGGGCAAACCCGTACAAGCCATAACCAGCGGATTTGTTGATAAAGGGAAAGATTTCGGCTCTTCGGTTTATCCGATTTTAAAACAACCAAAAATTGCAATAGTATCAGGTAATGAAGTTTCTTCTTTAGCCTTCGGCGAAGTTTGGTATTATATTGAGCACGATTTGGGCTTATCACCGGTAATTATTAATTCCAGAGATTTAAATAATCTCGATATCAACAAAATTAATACAGTTATCCTACCGGATGGAAATTATGGAACTTTTGTGGATGAAGGCTTAAAAGGTTGGATTAGTAAGGGTGGTAAACTTATTTTAATGGAAGATGCCATAGAAAGCGTAATAGATAAAAAAGGTTTCGACATTAAAAAGAAAGATGCTATTGTTAAAAAGGATGAAAAACCTGAACCGAGTAAACTCCTTTTTAAAGATAAAGACAGAGATGATTACGAAAACAGCATCCCCGGAGCGATATATAAAGTAAATATGGATGCCTCACATCCATTTGCATATGGTTTAGGCAAATTCTATTATTCATTAAAAACAGATCGTAAAATTTACGAACCTTTAACCAAAGGCTGGAATGTAGGGCAATTAGCTGATAAAAGCTTAATGGCTGGCGTTGTTGGCAAAAAAGTTAGGGAAGATTTAAAAACAGGCTTGATGATTGGCATTCAGGAATCAGGAAGAGGTAATATTGTTTATTTGGCCAACGACCCTTTATTCAGAAACTTTTGGGAAGGTGGCAAAACGCTTTTTGGTAATATAATTTTTTGCACTTATTAAAAGGCAACCTTTTCTGCTTTAACTAATTACCTGCTTCTAGCCTATTTGAAATGAATAGTTGCATCATTTTAAATAGGCTATAGTTTTATTAATCACTTTTGATTTTAATGTAACTTTAATGTTGAGATTAGGCTAGCATTATAATTTGAAATGTTAAATGTTAAAAAATGTTAAAGATAAATTTGGTGTTTTTGCCAAGTAACTATACATTAGCACTTTATTAACTATCATTAACTAACCTATTTTCAAATTATGAAAAAACTTCTACAAAGTTTGTTCATACTTATGTTCGTTGCTGTAACAGCAATGGCACAAGATCGAACAATCTCAGGTACGGTTACTTCATCGGCAGATAAATTGCCGATTCCTGGAGTAAGTGTGAAAATCCCTGGTGCCTCTGGTGGCGCTGTAACTGGTGCAGACGGAAAATACTCATTAAGAGTTCCTTCATCAGCAACTTCATTAGTGTTCAGCTCTATTGGCTTTACATCACAAACTAGAACTTTAGGTTCTGCAACTACAATCAATGTCGTTTTAGCAGAAGACGCAACAATGTTATCAGAAGTTGTTGTAACTGCATTAGGCGAAAAAAGAGAGGCAAGAGCATTAGGATATGCTGCAACTACTCTTAAAAGCGAAGTTCTAACCGTTGCAAAAAACACTGATATTAGTACTGCATTGGCAGGAAAAGTAGCCGGTGTACAATTAAACGGTTCTCCAAGTTCTTCATTTGATAATGCTTCTGTAATTGTACGTGGTATTAACGGTTTTACTGTAGGTTCACCTTTATTTGTTGTTGATGGAACGCCTGCTGATCAAGCTAACGTAAACATGGATAACATTGAAAGTATTACTGTACTTAAAGGTGCTGCTGCGACCGCATTATATGGTCAGCGTGCCTACAATGGTGTGGTAATCATTACAAGTAAAAAAGGAGCTAGAAATGGTGGTACTTCAATCGAAATCAATTCTGGATTAGCTATCGAAAAAACATCTTTATTGCCTGATTATCAAAACGAATATGCAGGTGGTTACAGCGGTCAATTCGAAAAATTTGTTTACAATCCTGCAATTCACCCTGCGGCATGGGCAGCTTTTAATGGTCAAAACATGTTAGATTATGGTGCAGATGCGAGTTTTGGTCCAAAAATCGACGGCACCACTTTGTACCGTCCTTATTATAGCTGGTACCCAGGTCAGGATTTCGGAAAATTAGTTCCGCTAACTGCTCAGCCAAATAACATTAAAGATTATTTAAAAACAGGTGGTAGTTATAACAATAGTATTGCTTTTACAACTGGCGGTGAAGGTTATAACCTTCGTGTAGGTTACACAAATCAAACCAGATCTCTTGTACAGGATAATGCTAATCGTTCTATGAACATTTTAAACGTTAACGGTTCTTACGATGTAAGTAAGAGATTAACGGTATCAACCGATTTTCAATTTGCAAAAGAAAACAGAATCGGTCAACCTTACGAAACTTATCGTAATGATGGGTTAAACGTTGTTCAAGGATTTAACCAGTGGTTCCAACGTCAATTAGATATGAACTATATGAGAGATAACCAGGTTTTAGCTGATGGAACCGTTACCTCTTGGAATATTGGTAATCCAAACGGAACTGGCGATTTATCTGAAATTACAACTCCTCAATATTGGGATAACCCTTTCTGGGTAGTTAAAAACAACTACAGAACGCAAAGAAACAACCGTATAGTTGGTAACTTAGGCTTAAAATATGATTTAGGCAGTGGTTTAGCATTAGCGGGTTTCTTAAGAGGAAATATTAATAATGAATCTGGAGATGAGCGCATGGCAACAGGCGGTTTACAACAAGATTATTTTAAAACGAGAAACTGGACAGATTCGGAATTCAACTACGAGTTAAACTTAACTTACAATAAAACTTTCGGTGATTTTACTTTAAACGCTTTGGCTGCCGGAAACATCCGTCATGAGAAAAGAGAAAGAATCAACATGGAAACAGCTGGTGGTTTAAGTTTCCCTAACTATTTCAATATTGCAGCTTCTTTGGCTCGTCCTACAGTTTCAAATGATTATTTCGAGAAAGAAGTAAGAAGTATTTTTGGTAAAGCATCATTAGCATATAAAAACTTTCTTTATTTAGATATTACAGCTAGAAATGACTGGTCATCAGTATTTGCTCCTGACTTAAACTCATATTTCTACCCATCTGTTTCAACATCATTCGTTTTCTCCGAGTTCTTACCTGCAGGTATAAAAAACACCTTATCATTCGGTAAATTGAGATTAGCATACGCACAGGTTGGTTCTGACGTGGATCCATATCGTGTAAATCTTCAATACAATACCTCTCCAGCTTATGGATCTAATCCTTCATTAGCGATTGGTAACGAATTTAGAGATGGTAGAATTGTTCCAGCTAAAACAAATTCATTTGAGATTGGTACAGAATTGAAATTCTTGAAAAATAGAATTGGTTTAGATTTCGCATACTATGTAAACAAAAACAAAAACCAAATTTTGGGCGTAACATTAAACGGTGCTACTGGTTATACAAGTAACTTAATTAACGCCGGAGATTTAACAAACAGAGGTTTCGAGTTTAGCTTAACAGGTTCTCCTGTTCAATCGAAAAATGTTAGTTGGGATTTAACAGTTAACTTTAGTAAATCAAAAACAATTGTTAACAAAATTACAGACCAACAAACTAACGTAATTTATCAAACAAGTACTTTCTTTAATAACACATTAAACTTACGTGAAGGTCAGGAATGGGGTTACATTTTAGGTCGTACCTGGAATCGTGACGCAAATGGTAATGTGATTATCGCGGCAAGCGGTTTACCAACATCTACGCCAAACCAATTTATAGGTTATGCTCGTCCTAAATTTAATGGTGGTGCTTACTCATCATTAAAAGTGTTCAATTTCGATTTAGCATTCTCTGTTGATTTCCAAAAAGGAGGTTTATTTAACTCTACAACTCGTGCATTCAATATGGGTAGTGGTTTATCACAAGAAACTGTTGGTGTTAATGATAAAGGAATTGATTGGAGATTACCTGTAGCTCAAGGTGGTGGTTATAAATTTGCTGGTGTACTGGCTAATGGTCAACCAAATACCAGATATGTAGATGCAAGTACAGCATTTTACAATGGTATGCAAACTGGTTCAGGTGAGTTATTCATGATCAGTGCATCATATTTAAAACTAAGAGAGGTTAGATTAGGTTATAACTTACCAAGCAAAGTATTAGCGAGAACTGGTTTCTTAAAATCAGCTAATTTAGGCTTAGTTGTTGGTAACGCATGGTTAATTTCTGCTCCTGGTAAAAAATATGGTGTTGATCCATCAGAGATTGAAAATTTCTGGCAAGAAGGCGGGCAGTTGCCATCGTCTCGTACATTTGGTCTTAATTTAAGAATTGGACTTTAATTTATAAGGATATGAAAAATATAAAAAAATATATATTTCTAGCTGTTGGGGTGGGTATTCTTGCTTCTGGCTGTAATAAATTTCGTGAGTTTGGCGATACAAATGTCGATCAAACCAGAGTAGCTAAAGCAGCTACAAAAGCATTGCTTACTTTTGCCATGCAGAAAAGCCAGGTTAACGGAGCAACAAATACAAATGCTACTACAACCTTATCTACAACAGGGGCAATTTTTGGGCAGCATATTTCAGAAGGTCCATATTTAACGGTTTCTCCGTTTAATGATGCCGGAAGTACGTTAAACCCTAGTTATTATGGTTTTTATTCTGAAGTATTAAAAAACCTTAACCAGGTAATTACTTTTGCTAGAGCAGGCGCTCCTGAAGCAGATCCTGCCGCCAATGGTTCTATCAACAATCAAATTGCTGTAGCCAGAATCATGAAGGCATACATCTTTTGGAAAATAACTGATAGATGGGGTGATGTTCCTTATACTGAAGCATTAAATAGTGCTAACATTACACCTAAGTTCACAAAACAAGAAGAAATTTATAAAGATCTTTTTAAAGAACTTAAAGAAGCTGTAGCGCAAATTGATGCTGGTGCTGGTCCAACCGGCGACATTATGTTTGGTGGTGATATGGATTCATGGAAAAAATTTGCTGCTACACAAAGGTTACTAATGGCGTTAAGATTATCTAAAGTTTATCCTAATGCGGGTGAATTTGCTGCAACAGAATTTGCTTCGGCAATAACTGCAACACCTTTAGCTTCGGGAGAAACTTTGAAATACACTTTCCTTGCAGGAGATCCGAACAATTTAAACCCTTGGTATAATAACTATAGCATTTCTAACCGTAATGACTTTGCAATTAGCAAAACTATAGTGGATATCATGAAAAATAACGGTACTGGTACCGATCCAAGATTACCTGTTTATGGTGAGGTTTTGGCAGGCAACCAGGTTGTTGGTTTACTATTTGGCGTTCAAACTCAGGTTAATATCCCTAATAGTTATAGCCGTATTGGTACAGCTTTGCGTGGCGCAGGTTCTCCGGCGTATATCTTTACCGGAGCGCAAGTTCAGTTTGCATTAGCAGAAGGTGCTAAGAGAGGTTGGATTGCTGGTGGAGATGCAACAGCTGCAAATTATTACAATGCAGGTATTGATGCTTCATTAACGCAATATGGTGTAGCTAACCCTGCATTTAAAACTGCTACAGGAATCCTTTATAATCCGGCAACAGCTTTACAGCAAATTGGAACTCAAAGATGGATTGCTTTATACTTAGATGGATGGGAAGCATGGTCTGAATTTAGAAGAACGGGATTCCCTGCTTTAGTACCAGGACCAAATTCTCAAAATGGTACAGTAATTCCAAGACGTGTAGGTTATCCAACTGCAGATCAAACTACAAATAGTGCAAATTACGCTGCTGCTTTGGCTCAGCAAGGTTGGACTACTAACAGTATCAACAATAGAATGTGGTGGGATAAACCATAATCTAAGAATATGTTAAATTTAAAGGAGCCTTATTTCAAGGCTCCTTTTTTGTTAAATTAGATATTATGAAGAATATATTTAAGTGCTTGGTTTTTATTTTAATAATGACGTCAGGAAATATTGCCTCTGCTCAAGAATTTTTTAGATTGAAAGAATCTATTGGCATGCCATTGAGATCAAGAAATTACATATATACAAAAGGAACACCATATTTTTTAACTGATTGGAGTGCCGGAGAAGTCAAACAAGCTGACGGTAAGATTTATAAAGACATGAAACTTAAGTATGATCAGCTTGAAGACGAGTTAATTTTTAAAGATTCGAAAGGAGAAGAACTTGGCTTTGCGATACCCGTTGTTGAATTTAAATTAAATTATACCCTCGATGGCTTACCAAAAACATCACTATTCAGAAATGGCTTCGCACCGTTTAAAGGGTCTACAGAAAAAAACTATTACGAAATTTTACATGATGGGCGAATAAAGCTGGCGAAGAAAAATGTAAAAAGGATTGAGCAATATCGAGAATACAATTCTGCTAGTACAACTAAATCGGTTATTGAAAGGATAAAATACTATACTATTATCAATAATGTTTTAACAGAATTTAAAAGAGACAATAAATCTATTCAACAAGTATTTGGCGAGAAATCAGTGTCAGTTCTTGATTATATCACCAAGAATAATTTAGATTTTAAAAAGGATAATGATTTAATAAAGGTTTTTGCATTTTACGAAACTTTGTAAGCCATATAATATTATAAGAATATTTTTCGAATATTAGGAATTCTACTTTGTTCACAACTGAGATGTTAGATATAATTTGTAAATGATTAGTCGTTGCCGATGTATATGGAAGTTTACATTTAATGAGCATTGCTTATACGCCGGTAAGTTCTTGTAAATGAGCAAATAAGATGTTTTTGTGGTGTTGTTTGTCATCTAAAAATCATAAAGCTTCGAATTTTAGTTAAAATTTGTTAAAAAATTCATTTGAGCTCTATATTTAGAATTCAAAATTGAACTAATTAATATTTAACTAACTAAAATTTCATGAAAAAACTTCTACAAAGTTTGTTCGTGTTGATGCTATTCGCAGTTTCTGCGTTTGCTCAGGAACGAACAATCACTGGTACGGTTACTGCAAAGGAAGATGGATTACCAATTCCAGGTGCCACTGTACGAATTAAGAACTCAAATGTTGGTACGACTACAAATGCAAATGGTCAGTATACAATTAAAGCTCCATCTGGCGCTGCTCAATTTGACTTCTCATCTATTGGTTATAACACCGTTACAAAGGCATTATCTGCTGGTAGTAATACACTAAATGCTGTGTTAGAAAATGATAACAGAGTTTTAGATGAAGTTGTTGTAACAGGTTATGGATCAGGGAGGAGATTATCAGGTACAGTTGGATCAGTTGCAACTGTTAGCGCTAAAACTGTTGAAAATAAACCAGTTGCTAATGCCCTCGATGCTATGCAAGGTAAAGTCGCAGGTCTAACTGTCTTCACCTCATCTGGTGAGCCTTCTTCAACTTCTTCTTTAAGATTACATGGTGTTGGTTCATTAGGTGCAAGTAATGCACCATTATTTTTATTAGATGGTATCCAAGTTGATGAAACTACAATTACCAACATGAACCCAAATGATATTGAGACAGTTTCTGTATTAAAAGATGCGTCTTCAACATCTATTTATGGGGCTCGTGCAGCAAATGGTGTAGTTTACGTAAGTACCAAAAGGGGTAAAGTAGCTACTGATGCTACGATTTCTGTTTTAGGACAATATTCTGTAGCTAATCCTGCTAGTGATAAATTTTATCGAAGCATGCTAAACACTGCACAGTTAAGTCAGTTACAAATTGAGCAAGGTTTAAGAACCCCTGCGGCAACTGCGGCATTATTAGCGCAGTATCCAAATGATACGAAATGGTATGACTATTATTATAAAAAAGACGTGCCAACATATCAAACAGATGTAACCGTTTCTGGTGGTGGTGGTAAAACTGCTTATTACCTTTCTGGTAGTTTCTTTGAAGGGGAAGGTAACAGATTTCGTTCTGGCTTTGATAGATATACACTTCGTTCAAACTTAACATCAACCCTAAATCCGTATATTAAAATTGGGTTGAACCTGGCTGCAGGTACATCAAATACCGAAACTAATGGATTAGCTGGTAATGATACTAACGGCCCATTGGCTTTATTAGCTCAGCCATGGTTTTCGCCATATGATGCAAATGGAAACGAATATTATGGTACAATTATACCAGGATGGGGTAGATATAGCCCTAGATACATCGCTGATAATACACCATTTAATAGAAACAGATTAACGTTTAATCCGACTGGATTTGTTGAAATTACACCATTTAAAAACTTAACCATTAAATCTCAAGGTGGTATTGATGGTTATATTGATAGAGAAACTAGTGCAAGATTGGCATCAGATGTTCGTTTTCCTGGTGCTGGAACATTATCTGAATCCTATTCAAGAAGGTTGAATAAAACAGTAACCAATACTATTGAATATAGATTCTCGTTGGATAGGCACAATTTTACTGTTTTAGGTGGTCAGGAATATGTAGATGGTATTACTCAGGACTTTGGTGCAAATACAAGCAGATTGGCAAATGATGGCTTATTTATCCTTCAAAACGGTGATGCTTCTAATAGAGGAGTGAGTTCATTCAAGTCTGAATATTCATTTAAATCTTTATTCGGTCGTTTAGAATATAACTTTAGTAGTAAATATTTCTTAGATGCTTCAATCCGTGAAGATAAGTCGTCTCGTTTTGGTGCAAACAAACAATCTGCAACTTTTTGGTCTGTTGGTGGTATGTGGAGAGCTAAACAAGAAAATTTCTTGAGAGACCTTAGCTGGTTAAATGACCTTACTGTTAGAGCCAGTACTGGTACAAGTGGTAACTCTGCAATTGGTAATTATGAAAGTTTAGCTACCGCTGCTGGAAGTTCAAACTATAATGGTTTGCCAGGCGTAATTCAAAGCGCTCCAGGTAATCCAGATTTAGGATGGGAAAGACAACAAAAAACAAGTGCTGGATTCAAAGCATCGTTCTTAAATCGCATTAGATTGGATGTAGAATTTTATTATCGTGAAACTAGCAACCAATTAATCAATGTGCCTCAGGTATTTACAACTGGTTATTCTTTAGTTAGAACCAATGTTGGTGCTATTCAAAACAAAGGTGTAGATATTACATTAGATTTTGATGTTTACACGAATGATGAGCACAGAGCCTTCATAACACCATACATCAATGGTAATATGAACAGAAATAAAATTACTGATTTGTTTCAAGGTAAAAACTTTTACGTGAATCCTGGAACGGGTGTATTATGGGCAATTGGTGAACCTGTTTCTTATGTTTATCCAATGTGGGCAGGTGTAAACTCAGCAAATGGCTTACCTCAATGGTATGTGCCTAATGCAGGTGATGCAAGTATAGTTACTAGAACTGATCCTAATGCTGTAACCAGTAGTTTTTCTGCAGCTGGCTTACAACAGAATACTGGTATTCAGCGTTATGCTTGGTTAAATGGTGGTTTTGGATTTGCATCAGGCTATGAAGGTTTTTATCTGAATGTCGATTTCACATATTCAAAAGGTAAATATATGATCAATAATGATAGATATTTCTTTGAAAATCCAACATCATTCCCTGGATTTAACCAATCTACAACAGTATTGGACTATTGGAAAACGCCGGGACAAAATGCAACCTTTCCTAACTTAACACAACAGTTTACTCAGTTCGACAGCAGATTGATCGAAGATGCTTCATTCATTAGATTGAAAAATTTGCAATTTGGTTACAACTTGCCAAAATCGATTTTAGATAAAACTAAAGCTCTTAAAGGCGCAAAACTTTTCTTTCTTGCTCGTAACTTATTAACTTTTACAGAATATACAGGTCCAGATCCGGAGATTGATACAAACGTAACTCTAGGTGCTTATCCTAATACAAGGCAAGTTGGTTTTGGTTTACAATTGACGTTTTAATAAATAAAGAAATATACTTTAAGATAAATAAAGTTATGAAAAAAATAATTTTAGGATTAGTTGGCGCGGCAATGATTTTAACGGCTATTACTTCTTGTAAAAAGCTGGATTTAAAGCCGTATGATGCTATTGATATTACAACAGGCTTCAATACTGTTCAAGATGCAAAATATTGGAATACTGGCCTATACAGTGCCTTCAGGGCTCGTACATATGGAACATTTAATATTCCGCAAGAGGTTCAAGGAGATCAGTTAAATGCATCCGGTGATTTTGGTAATAGAAATGGCTCTTTTCATCGTTGGGGTACTTTTTTAAATGCTGATGACTTCTCTGGTGTTTATGCATCTTATTACAGTGGTCTATCAAATATAAATGTAATGATAAAAGGTTTTGAGCAAATTCAGGCAACTGCAGGCGCACAAACAGATAGCTTGAATACGTATAAAGCAGACGCACGTATGATGAGAGCTTATTATTATCATGAATTAGCTAGTAGATTTGCAAAAGCATATAATCCAGCAACTGCAGCTAATGATTTAGGTGTTCCATTAGTTACAGAATTTGATTTGAACGCTAAACCAGCAAGAGCAAGCTTAAAAGCTGTTTATGATCTTATATTGTCAGATTTAGCGATTGCGAAAAGCTTGAACAAAAGAGCAAACGTAAGAGGGGCAAGATATTTTACTCCTGATGCTGTTTTGGCTTTTGAGGCTAGAGTTAAACTTGCTATTCAAGATTGGGCTGGTGCTTATGCTGCCGCAAATACCTTGATAACATCTGGCAGATATCCACTTTACAACACAGCTGCTGGTTTAAAATCTTATTGGGCAACTGATGCAACTCAGGAAGATATTATGCGTATTAATGCAACCCTTACTGAAACAGTTAATACTAATGCAATTTATTTAGGCTTAAATGGAGCTGGTGGTTTCTTCCAACCAGATTTTATTCCAACTCAGCCTGTCGTTGATAGTTATGATGCTGCAGATTTACGCAAGAATGTGTATTTTGAACAAAAGTTAATTCAAATTCAGGGCGTTAGATATAACAATGTGTGGTTAGTTAATAAGTTTCCAGGTAATCCGGGTTTATTTACTACTACATTTACAAACTATCAAAATGCCAATAAGGTCTTCCGTATTGGGGAAGTTTACACGATTGCTGCTGAAGCCGCTTCAAATCTTAATGCTTCTGATGCCTTAACGGCATTGAACGGATTACGTACAGCTCGTGGCTTAGGCGCTTTGTCTGGTCTTACTGGAGCTGCATTAACAACAGAAGTTAGGGCAGAGCGCACACGTGAATTAAATTTCGATGGTTTTCATCTTTGGGACTTAAAACGTTGGGGTCTAGGTTTTACCAGAGGTGCTGCTCAGGTAGCCGGCGCTGTTGTACAAGGAACTGGTTTTACTGGTCTAACTATCTCTGCAACAGATCCTAAGTTTGTTTGGGGATTCCCTACAAATGATTTAATTCTAAATCCAAATATCGTTCAAAACCCAGGATGGTAATTTAGAGGATAAATATTGGGCCATTTATTTAGCCTATAATTAACAAAAAATGGAGCAATTAATTGCTCCATTTTTTGTTAATGAATATTATAACAATAAACTAATTAGAATACTGTCTATTTTATCCGTAATTAATTTCTAGAATTACACTAAAATTATATTTTAGTGGTTACTATATGCTAAAATCACTTTTTTACAATTAAAAACCTTCTGAGGGCAATATTATCCTTATATTGTCGCCCAAAATCAAACAACTAATTTAAATTTCATGAAAAAACTTCTACAAAGTTTGTTCGTGCTTTTGTTTGTTGCATTTAATGCAATGGCTCAAGACCGAACGATTACTGGTACAGTAACGTCAACAGAGGATGGAAATCCAATCCCGGGAGTTAGTGTAAAAGCAGTTGGCGCCCAAACTGGTGCCGTAACTGGAAATGATGGTAAATATTCTTTAAGAATTTCATCATCTACAAAAAGCCTTCAATTTACTTTTATTGGTTATGTTACTAAAACTGTAGCTTTAACTTCATCTAACATTTCAAATGTAAGCCTTGATGGCGACGCAACGAATCTTCAGGATGTTGTTATTAACGTTGCTTATGGAACAACAACTAAAGGTAAAAACACAGGTTCGGTTTCTACAGTTGGAGGTGAAAAAATCGCTGAGAGACCAATTACAAACATCAATAGTGCACTAGCAGGTGCTGCTCCGGGTGTTCAATTAAATGCAGGTAGTGGCCAACCAGGTTCTGGACCAACCATTAGAATCAGGGGCTTTGGCTCAATCTCTGCATCAAACGATCCATTATATATCGTGGATGGTATTCAGTATTCTGGAAATATAAGTAACATCAGTGCAGATGATGTGGAAAGTATTTCTGTATTGAAGGATGCTGCTTCTTCTGCTTTATACGGTTCAAGCGCCGGTAATGGTGTTGTGTTAATCACTACCAAAAAAGGAAGAAAAGGTAAAGAACAATTGGATTTTAGAGTTATTCAAGGTGTAACTTCACGTGGTATTCCGGAGTATGAAACGGTTGATGCTTATCAATATTATCCATTAGCGTGGCAAGCTTATCGTAATAGCTTAGTTTACCCGGTAACAGGCACCGGAATTCCGTTAGCAACAGCAAATACCAGAGCAACAAATGATATCAAAGGGCTATTACTAAACAATCCATTTAATGTTGCCGATAATGCAATAGTTGGTAATGATGGGTTAATTAATCCAAATGCTTCATTACTTTATGGTGATGATTTAGACTGGAGATCGCCGTTATTGAGAACAGGCACAAGAGGTGATTATTCATTATCTTACAGTGGCGCAACTGAGAAATCTGATTTTTATGCATCCTTAGGTTACTTAACCGAAAAAGGCTATATCGTCAGATCAGATTTTAATAGAATTAATGGTCGTGTAACAATTAATTCAAGACCAATGAGTTGGTTTAAAACGGGATTAAACATAACCGCTAATATTACTAAATCTAATCAGGCAGATGCTGATGGAAGTGGCAGTATTGTAAATCCATTTAATTTTTCTCGTTATATAGGGCCAATTTATCCGTTATATGCGCATAACCAAACAACAGGTGAGTTTTTGTTGGATGCTAAAGGTGGACGTATTTATGATACAGGTAATTTGTTAACTGTTTTAGGTATTCCAAATCGTCCTTCAGGAGCTTACGCAGGTAGACATATTTTGCAAGAAACACTATTAAATTCAACTCAAATTAAGAGAAACGTATTGGGTGCAAGAACTTACGGTGAAGTTTCTTTTCTTAAGGATTTCAAGTTAAGAGCTAATTTAGGTGTTGATATTACTAACTACAGCTTTGCTGATTATCAAAACAAAATCGTTGGTGATGGTGCTCCTAATGGTAGAGCAAGAAATACTTCTACTACAACTACAACATACACCATTGAGCAATTATTAACATATAACAAAAAAGTAGGTAAAAGCACATTCGATGTTTTGTTAGCACATAATAACTATGATTATGCTTACAAGTATTTAACTGGTGCTCGTAATACTCAAATTTTAGATGGTAACAGCGAGTTAATAAATTTTGCAACAACAAGTGATTTAAACTCATATTTAAATGATTATCGTAAGGAAGCCGTATTTACTAGAGTAAATTATGATTACGATTCGAAATATTTTCTTTCTGGTTCATTCCGTCGTGATGGTTCTTCTAAATGGGGTCCTGGTTTAAGATGGGGTAATTTCTATTCGGGTAGTGCTGGCTGGATTATCAGTGAAGAAAATTTCTTAAAACCTGTAAGTTGGGTTAATTATTTAAAACTAAGAACATCTTATGGTTCATTAGGTAATGATGGCTTACCGGGTTTAAATCTTGAAAGATCATTATATTCGTTGGATTACAATAACTCTGCTGAACCAGGTATTTTATTACAAAGCCTTGCAAACCCAAATATTACTTGGGAAACTCAAACTCAAATCGATGCTGCGCTAGAATTTGGTTTATTTAAAAACAGATTGCATGGTACTTTTGAAGTTTTTAGCAAACAATCAAGCGATTTATTATTCAATGTTCCCCTTCCATTATCTTCAGGTTTAGGGATTGGTAGCGGTACTGGTACATTCCAAAAGAACATCGGTAAAATGTGGAACAGAGGTTTAGAGATTAACATTGGTGGTGATGTAATTAAAACAGATGATTTTAAATGGGCATTAGATATCAACTGGTCAAAAGTAAAAAACAGAATTACTAAAATGCCTGATGAAACACCAACGATTATTGATGGAACTAAGCAATTGTCAGTGGGTTATTCGAGATATGAATTTTGGTTACGTCAATGGGCTGGTGTTGATCCAACAGACGGAGCTTCACTTTATTTGATCAATCCTCTTAACCCGAGTGCAGCTGCCGATACCAGAACAGTAAACGGTCAGAGTTATACAATAAACTCAAATAATGCGCTATATGCTTACTCAGGCGCTGCATTGCCAAGCTATTTTGGTAGTTTTACCAACAGCTTTACATATAAGGCATTCTCTCTATCTGTAATAATGAACTATCAGGTTGGCGGTAAATTTTATGATTCAACATACCAATCATTAATGTCATATGCTGGTTACGGAGGCTCTTTACACGTAGATGCGTTAAATTCATGGAAACAAATTGGCGACGTAACAGATGTACCTAGATTGGATATAGGTCGTTCTACTTTCAATAATGCAACATCGACCAGATTTCTTATTGATGCATCTTATTTAAACATGAGATCAGCAGTATTGGGTTATAATTTACCAAAAACATTTATAGGTAAAATTGGATTAAGCAAAGCGAATGTTTACGCATCAGGCGAGAATTTATTCCTTTTATCTAAACGTAAAGGATTAGATACCTCTGAAAGTTTTACTGGTGTTAATAGTAATACATATACACCAACACGCATTTTTAGTTTTGGTATTAACGCGTCATTTTAAAACAAAAACTCATGAAAAATTTAAATAAAATACTTTTTCCGTTGGCGGTTTTTACACTGACAATGGGTGCGTGTAAAAAGGACTATCTGGTAACTGCACCAACTGATGCAGTATCTAGTGATGCCGTTTTTACTACAACAACAAATGCAATGGCTGCTTTGAACGGAATTCACCGTTCATTATACATTCAATATTCAAGACAAGAGGAAGGTGGACAGGGTGCCGTGAACCTAAATATTGATTATATGGGTGAGGATATTGTAAATACAGTAAGTACTACTGCCTTCGGTGTTCACAAGTGGGTTACACACAGAAGTGCTACAAATGGTAATAACTCGTTCATTTATACATTTTATTATAGAATCATTACTAATGCAAACTTAATTATTGATAATATCGATGCTGCTGATGGTAGTGATGCTGATAAAAAGGCAATTAAAGGAGAGGCACTAACTTACAGGGCATGGGCTCATTTTGTTTTGGTTCAGGTTTTTGGTAAACGATATGATGCTGCTGGAAACAACACTCAGGCTGGCGTGCCTATTTCAAATACCTCTAAAGTTGATGAAAAACCAGGAAAACCAAGGGCGAGTGTTGAAGCCGTTTATGCACAAATTAACGCTGATTTGGATGCAGCTATTGCAAGTTTTGCAGGCGCAACCGTTAGACCAAATAAATCACATTTCAACATCAATGTTGCTAAAGGGATAAAAGCAAGAGTAGCATTAACGCAGGGTAAATGGGCTATCGCGGCTCAAAATGCTTTGGAAGCTAGAACTGGCTTAACTTTAATGACAAATGCTGAGTACTTATCTGGCTTTAATAGTTATACAAATCAGGAATGGATGTGGGGAAGTAAGCAGCAAGAAGACCAAACCACTTACTTTTATTCATTTTTTGCTTACTTAGGTACTTTTAACTCAACAGCTAACAGAACTAACCCTAAGCGAATCAATTCAGCATTGTATAATCAAATTACGTCAACAGATGTTCGTAAAGGTTTATGGGACCCAACAGGAACAAACACTGCTTTTTCTTTACCAGTTGGTGTAGTTACTAATGCAACTGCAAGTTACAGACAAAGAAAATTTGCTGTTGCAGGTACAACGAGTGTAGGTGATGTTGTAAATATGCGTGTTGCAGAAATGTTTTTAATTGAAGCAGAAGCAAGACAAAGATTAGCTATTGCCGGTGCGACTGCAGAAGAAGCGACAGCTAAAAATGTATTGTTTACATTGGCTAAAAATAGAGACGCTAATTATGTACTTTCAACAAATACTGGTGTAGCACTTTTAAACGAAATTTTAGTTCAGCGTAGGGTTGAACTATGGGGCGAAGGATTCAGATTTTTTGATTTAAAAAGAATGAATGCACCTTTAGATAGAAATGGTGGTAATGCAACAGTTGCTTTATCAGGAGTTTTATCAGTTCCTGCCGGAGGACCGGAATGGCAGTGGGCTATTCCACAAGCCGAAATTGATTCAAATCCGGCAATCGGACCTGGTAATCAAAATCCTTAAACAGTAGTTTCAAAAAAAAGGAGGCAAATTTTGCCTCCTTTTTTTTTTGAAAAAAAATTGGCACTTGTAGTTTTTAATAGTTCTAATTCACTCTAAATCGTTTTACATAAAAATTAAGTCTACTTAAACACTATACATTTTTTGGGTAATAATTGCATTACATTGTAATTTCCTCTATATTAGGATTTAATTAATCAGACTAAACTTAAACTTTATGAAAAAACGACTACAAAGTTTGTTCATAATGCTCTTAATCGCAATAAGCGCTTTTGGGCAGGAAAGAACAATTACAGGAACAGTTACCGGAAAGGATGATGGGCAACCAATACCTGGAGTAAGTGTAAAAATTAAAGGAACCAATATTGGTACCACTACTGGAGCAGATGGAAAGTATGCTTTAAAAACTTCCTTAAAAACAGGTACAATTGAGTTCTCATCAATTGGCTACCTAACACAAAGCAGAAGCTTAGCTTCATCTTCAATTAATATAATATTAGATACAGATGCTAAAACTTTAACAGATGTAGTTGTAACTGGTTACACCACTCAATCTAAAAGAGATGTAACAGGTTCAATCGCCAGTGTTGGTGCAGAAAAACTAAAAAACCAACCAATTCAGAGTTTTGAACAAGCTTTGGCCGGCAAGGCCGCAGGTGTTAACATCATTCAACCAAATGGTGTATTAAATAATCCACCAGTATTTAGGGTTCGTGGTTTTAACTCAATCTCATTAAGTTCATATCCATTAGTTATTGTTGATGGTATCCCGGTTTTTACTGGTGATCAATCTGGCAATAGTGCGGCAGGCAACGCATTAGGAGATATTAACCCGGCTGATATTGAAAGTATAGACATTTTAAAGGATGCCGCTTCCTCAGCAATTTATGGTTCAAGAGCGGCAAACGGTGTTGTTGTTATAACCACTAAAAAAGGTAAGCAAGGCAATACACGTGTTAATTATGAAGGCTGGGTAGGTTCTACTAAAGCCCAAAATTTAACTCCTTTGTTAAATGCAGCTGAATATGTGCAAATTAAAAATGAAGCAAGAACAAATATTGGTCTAGCGCCAGCTTTTTTTCTGCAAACTAAATCTGATGGTACTCAGGTTGATACAGACTGGTATGATTATGCTTATAGAACAGCAACTTCACAAAACCATGCATTAAATTTTTCTGGTGCAACTGAAAAGACATCATATTATGTATCTCTTGGTTATAGTAAACAAGAAGGTTTTATTCAAGCCAACTCATTTGATCGCAAAAGTGGCCGTGTTAATTTAGACCACAAGTTATTTAAAGGAGTAACGATTGGAACTAATTTCTCTTACAGTAATACTTTTAATAAGGCGCCTAATACAGGCTCTTTACCGGGTCAAACCTTCTCTACAGTAGGTTTAGGTCGTTTAGCTATAGTATTGCCTCCAAACGTTTCGCCATTTAATGAGGATGGTTCTTACAATATGAATGGTTCTGCAGTAGGTTTAGGCGCAAATACAATTGCATCAAATTTTCCAAATGCTGCAGTATTGGTTAATGAAGATTACAATACCTCAGAAAGCGACCGTATCATTGCAAACGTTTATGCATCCATTCAGTTAGCAAAAGGTTTAACTTTCAAAACCACTTATGGTTTAGATAATTTAAAAATTGATAACAACTCATTCGTTAACCGTTTGCAAGGTGATGGTGTTGCCTACAATGGTGGCGCTACAAGTAATTTTGTTAGAAATAACAGATGGAACTGGGCAAACACTTTAAATTATAACAATACATTTGGAGATCATAGCTTAGGTTTACTTGTTGGAGCAGAAGACCAATCTACATCATCAAAAGGATATGGAGCTACTAGACAAAATGTGATTGATCCATTTATTCAGGTTTACCAGGGTGCTTTCGGAATTATTACACCTGCGGGATTGGTTCAAGGAGATAATACTTTCCGTTCGTATTTTGCTAACGTTAATTATGATTATAAAAAACGATATTACTTAACAGGTTCGTTTCGCCGTGATGGTTATTCTGGTTTATCTGCTGGTAATAAATACGGTAACTTTGGTGGTGCTTCTGCTGGATGGGCAATTTCTGAAGAAAACTTCTATAAAGATTCAGGGTTTAGTAAAGTAGTTAGCCGTATTAAATTACGTGGAAGTTATGGGGAAGTAGGTAACATTAACATCGGTAATTATCCTGCATTATTTTTATATAGCCCAGGTTTATATGGTGCTGATCCGGCTTTATCTTTCTCTCAGGCAGGTAATCCAAGCCTACAATGGGAAACCAGTAAAAAAACTGATATTGGTTTAAGCTTAGAGTTTTTAAGCGGTCGCTTCTCATTAGATGTAGATTATTATCATAATGACATAAATAATCTTGTTCAATTTGCTCCTCAGGCGCCTTCAAAAGGTGTACCGGGTAATGCGATTACAACAAACGTAGGTGCAATGTATAACAAAGGTTTTGAGTTTACCTTTAACTCGAAGAACATCAATACTGATAATTTTAGTTGGAATACAACACTTACTTTTAGTACCTTAAAAAATGAGGTTACTGCTTTAGGTAATAATAACGCGGATTTGTTTGGTGCAACTCAGTTAGAAACTGCAAACATTACCCGTGTAGGTTATCCAATCGGATCTATTTATACAGTAAAAACTGATGGTGTTGACCCGGCTACTGGTGAGCGCATTTTCATCAATAGAAACGGAGAAAGATTGAGATTTAGCTTCCAGAGAGCAACTGCTGCCCGTTATCAATATTTAGACGGCGCTAAAGCAGGGCAAAATGCACCAGCTATTGATGCTGCTTTAGATGCTCAAATCATCGGCCCATCAATACCAAAATGGTTTGGTGGTTTAGATAATAACTTTAGGTACAAAGACTTTGATTTAACCTTAGGTCTAACTTTCTCTGGTGGAAATAAAATCTATTACGGTTCATTAGCAGGCCTTCGCGATCAACGTTTCTGGAATAATGAAAAAGATGTGTTGAACAGATGGACAACTCCAGGACAAGTAACCGATATTCCTCGTTTAGTTTATGGAGATAATACATCAAATGGGTCGGCCTTTGCTCAATCTCAAAACGTATTCTCAGGTAATTTCTTGAAAGTGCGTAACCTTGCTTTAGGTTATACCTTACCTCAAAACTTCTTATCAAAATATGGTATTTCAAGTGTTAGAGTATATGCACAATCAAGCAACCTTTGGATAATTTCTAATTACCCAGGTCCTGACCCAGAGGTTTCAGTTAATGGAAACTCAACGGCTACGGGTAATAGTGGAAACCTTGCTCCGGGTGTTGATAGAAACTCAGTGCCTTCTGGCAGAACATTCACTTTTGGGCTTAATGTTGGATTTTAAAAATTAGCGATTATGAAAATTAAATTAAATAACAATATAAAATATCTCTTTGTTGCGGCACCCATATTGTTTGCCACCTCATGCAAGAAAGATTTTTTAAATACAGCACCTGATACAGCATTACCGATTGAGGAAGCTTTCTCTAATCCAGCTAGAATTTTATCGCAAGTAAATGGTATTTATGCTGGCGTAAAGAACGGTAACTTTTACGGTGGCAGATATCTAATTTACAATGATATACGGGGAGAAGAATTTGTTGTAAATAAACCAAATGGTGTTACAGGTTTAGATACGTGGAGGTTTAACCTCACTTCTCAAACAAATGAGGTAAATAATCTGTGGGGAGCAGTTTATGCAGCAATTAACCGGGCAAATCTGGTAATTGAGGGGGTAACCGCGAATGCTTCTTTGTTAACTCCTGCATTATCTAAACAATATATTGCTGAAGCTAAGTTTTTAAGAGCTTTATCTTATTATAGCTTATTGCAATTGTATGCAAAACCTTTCATCACAGATAATGGTGCAAGTTTAGGTGTGCCATTGAGATTAAAAGCTGAAAAAGATTTAACAGGTAATGATCTAAAGCGTAGTACCGTTGCTGAAGTTTATACTCAAGTCTTAAAAGATTTAGATGAAGCAGAACCAGATTTAGCATTAACTGGCGCGGCTACAAAGGCAACCAGAAATACAGCAATTGCATTGAAAACAAGGGTTTATCTATCCATGGGAAATTTACCTTCTGTAATTTCAGAAGCAAATAAAATTGTAAGCACAACATTTCCATTTACTGCAACTACCGGTAGAACCAATAAATTAGAAGCTAACATTGCTACAGTTTTTGGTGGTAACTATACTGGCGATGAGGTTATGTTAACTTTTCCAATGGCTGACCTAGATGCGCCAGGCACTCAAAATCAGTTAGCTTACTACTACAATGTCGAAATTAATAGTGCTGGAGGTAATCAGGAATTTTTCTTAAATCCAAGCGGTATTTTTGGAAATGCAGCCTTTGCTACAGGATCTACCGATGCAAGAAAGGGTTTAACTTTAATTTCTGGAGCGAATACTTATTTAACCAAATTTAAACGTCCTTCACCTTATACAGATTACGTTCCAGTAATTCGTTATGCGGAGGTATTATTAAACTTAGCTGAGGCAAGTGCTGCAACAGATCCAACCAGAGCAATCGCACTTTTAACTGCGGTAAGACAGAGATCTAATCCATCATACGTATTCCCGGCAGCAGATTTACTACCGACAAACCTTAAAAATACAATCCTAACAGAAAGAAGAATTGAATTATTAGGTGAAGGTTTACGTTCGCCTGATGTGATGCGTTTAGGTTTAGGATTTGTGGCTAAAAGCGGTTCTCAAGGAACAGCTCCTGCTATTCCTTTTAATACTGCAGGCTACATCTGGCCAATAGCTTCTTTGGAAGTCCAAAACAATAAATTAATAGTTCAGAATTAATCTGAAAGATCATTTAAACAATAAAGGGTCGGCAATCTATTTGCCGACCCTTTATTGTTTATCAAAAATCTACCTATTTTTTATCTACACTATATTTACCCGGGCCAATAAAAATCAAACTGAAAAATACTATCGCCATTTCTATTGCATGGCTTGCTCCGCCCAAGCCATCACCTTTGCCAAAATGAACCAATGCGGCAATAATCATCGTAAAAACCAATAAAATACAAGCAGGACGATAAAACAAGCCAACAATTAATAAAAAGCCACCAAAAGTTTCGGTAACGGCTGCCATAAATCCCCAAAATACAGGCATAAAATTAATGCCGATTACTTTCATACTTCCACCCAGGCTTTCCCAACCTTGCGGTCCGCCGGCTAGTTTCGGGAAACCATGAACAATAAACATAATGCCTATGCCTATCCTCAGCAGTAATAAACCCGTATTTCTGTATTTTCCTAAATTATCTAATATCGCCATAGCTTATATATATTTAAATTTTACTTTGTTGTTTTCTACATCTAGCTTAACTTTTGCACCAACTATCATTGTTAAGTTATTATCTATATGCCCGCTCGGGAAATTAAAACATACCGGATAATCGTAATCTTTTACAATATCCCAAATTACCTCGTCGGCCGTTTGCCCGAATGGTATCTTTTCTTCTGATATCTCATTAAAAGCACCAATTATTAAGCCCTTAAGCTTTGCTAATTTACCTGCCCGTTTAAGCATTCTTAACATTCTGTCTATCGAATATTCCTGCTCTCCAACATCTTCAATAAAAAGAATTTTACCATCATAATCTATCTCAGAGGCAGAACCCGCCAGAAAGCAAAGCAATGTAAGGTTTCCGCCAATTAATACGCCGGTACTTGCTCCAGCTCTGTTTTGAAAGCTACTTTCGTATTCGTAGGACTGCGTTTCTCCAAAAATTGCCTTTCTCAAAGAAAGCAAAGATTCTGGCGTTGCCTCTTCAAATGTATAAGGCATTTGTGCGTGCATCGACTGTGTTTCATATTTTGCAAATATATGAGACAACAAAACCGTAATGTCGCTAAAGCCAATAATCCATTTCGGGCTTTTTTCGAATGTAGAGAAATCCAGTTCATCAATAATACGGATGCTGCCATAACCACCCCTGCCGGCAATTATGGCTTTAATCTCTTTATCATCCAGAAATTGCTGTATATCTGCTGCCCTCAACTCATCTGTGCCGGCAAACTGATGGGATTCTGCATAAACACTTTTACCAATTACCACTTCAAGGCCCCAACGCTCTAAAAGCGCTATGGCATAGTCAATTGGTTTTGGTAATTTCTTCGCCGGACAAACAATGGCAATCTTATCACCTTTTTTTAAATATGGGGGCTGCTTTATCATGTTCAAAACACTTATCTTTGCCAAAATAAATAATTTGTTTTGGATAATAGTAAAATAAAAAGATATACGGTTACGGCAGCACTCCCTTACACCAACGGGCCGGTTCATATTGGTCATTTGGCGGGTGTTTACATACCGGCAGATATATATGCGAGATACCTTCGCTCCAACAAAAGAGATGTAAAATTTGTATGTGGCTCTGATGAAAATGGTGTTCCGATAACGTTAAAGGCAAAAAGAGAAGGCATTACGCCGCAAGAAGTTGTGGATAAATACCATAAAATTATTGGCGATTCTTTTAAAGAATTTGGAGTTTCTTTTGATATTTACCACCGTACATCATCTTCAACACACCACCAAACGGCTGCCGATTTTTTTGAAACGCTTTACAATAAAGGTGTTTTTACCGAAGAAGTAACCGAACAATACTATGATGAAACGGCCAAACAATTTTTAGCCGATAGATATATTACCGGAACCTGCCCGAATTGTGGCAATGAAAATGCTTATGGCGACCAATGCGAAAACTGTGGCTCAACGCTTAATGCAACAGATTTAATCAATCCAAAATCTACCTTATCGGGCAATAAACCCATTTTAAAGGAAACTAAAAACTGGTTTTTGCCACTTGATAAATATGAAGAACGCTTAAGGGCTTATATAGAAAGCCATAAAGAATGGCGGCCAAATGTTTACGGCCAATGCCAGAGCTGGTTAAATGCCGGTTTACAACCCCGTGCCATGACCCGCGATTTAGATTGGGGCATCCGTGTACCTGTTCGTGGTGCAGAAGGCAAAGTATTGTATGTTTGGTTTGATGCACCTATCGGATATATTTCTGCCACTAAAGAACTTTGTAATTACGCAAAGCTTGATGTATGGAATCCAAAAGCTGAAGAATATTACATCAATAATTATGAAAGTGATAAATGCGGATGGGAAGAATACTGGAAGAGCGATGAAACAAAGTTAGTTCACTTCATCGGTAAGGATAATATCGTATTCCACTGTATCATTTTCCCTGCAATGTTAATGGCGCATGGCGATTATACCTTAGCCGATAATGTACCTGCTAACGAATTTCTAAATCTCGAAGGACAAAAAATCTCGACTTCAAAAAACTGGGCAGTTTGGTTAAATGAATATTTGAGAGAGTTTGAAGGCAAGCAGGATGTTTTGCGATATGTATTAACCGCTACGGCACCAGAAACTAAAGACAACGATTTTACCTGGAAAGATTTTCAGGCCAGAAACAATAACGAACTGGTTGCAATTTTAGGGAATTTTGTAAATCGTGTTACCGTACTTACACATAAATATTTTAATGGTATTGTGCCCACCTTAATGCAGGTTACTCCGCAAGATCAGGCTGTTATTGACGAACTGGCAACTTTCCCGGGTAAAATATCTGCGTCTATCGAAAACTATCGTTTTAGAGAAGCGCTATCAGAAGTGATGAATGTTGCCCGTTTAGGAAATAAATATTTAGCCGAAACCGAGCCATGGAAATTAATTAAAACGGATGAGGACAGGGTTCGTACCATTCTTAATATTTCTTTGCAAATTTGTGCCAACCTGCAGCTTTTGATTGAACCATTTATGCCCTTCACGTCTGATAAATTAATGAAGATGCTAAACAATGGTAGGCAGGAGTGGTCTGAAGCCGGTTCTTCAACATTGATTAAACGTGGTCATACCATCAATGAAGCGGTACTTTTATTTGAGAAAATTGAAGATGCAGCAATCGACTTCCAGATTGAAAAACTTAACCAGAGTAAAACAGCTAATGCGGTACCAGCGCAAGCATTGCTAGCTAAAGAAAACATCCAGTTTGATGATTTTTCTAAAATGGATATACGTGTAGCAACCATTATTGCTGCCGAAAAGGTAGAAAAAACTAAAAAGCTTTTGAAACTTACGGTAAATACTGGTATCGATGAGCGCACCGTAGTATCAGGCATAGCCGAATATTATAAACCTGAAGATATTGTTGGTAAACAGGTAAGTATGATTGTAAATCTGGCACCCAGAGAAATTAAAGGCATTTTATCGCAAGGCATGATTTTAATGGCTGAAAATTCAGCAGGAAAACTTACTTTTGTCGCACCTGCAGAACAGTTTACAGAAGGTAGTGTAATACGATAGAAAAGGCTGAAGATTGCGGTAGAAATATTTATATCTAAAATCCAAATTTGTAAATCGGTTTGGCCCCGTAGTTCAACGGATACTTGCCTACCTTTGGTAGGGAATACCTACCTGCGGCAGGCAGGGAAGTTTCCTAAACTTTAGATATGGATATTTTTTATGTTTATGCAATAAAGAGTGAAATAGACGGACGAATATATGTTGGCTTTTCATCTGATGTAGAAAAGCGGTTACATGAACATAATGTTGGTAAAACAAAGTCTTCAAAGGGATACAAGCCTTGGGTTTTAATTTATACAGAACAGATTAAAGGCAGAATTGCTGCAAGAGATAAAGAAAAGTATTACAAGTCTGGGAAAGGTAAAGAATTTTTAAAATCTTTGTAAATCGGCTTGGCCCCGTAGTTCAACGGATAGAATAGAAGTTTCCTAAACTTTAGATAGCAGTTCGATTCTGCTCGGGGCTACATTAAAAGACCATCAATCCAATCAGGTTGATGGTCTTTATGTTTTAGATTTAGCTTAACCGGCTGGCCTAGGGCTAACAAAGTTCCAAGTATTCGCTAGTTTTCTTGTTCTGGAATCTCCTATCTCAGATTTTTTATGCTTAAAGCCTCCAATCCGCCTGCCGCACCTTCACCAAAGCTAAATCTGTACGGGTTCCCCAGTTGGGAATGTATACAGGGTGCTAAATTTCACCCCCAGTTCCCTAAAGTTCGGCAACACTATTTTAGATATGAAAGAATTCGCCTCGCTATCCCATTTGGAGAGTTGGGAGTGGCTTATACTTCACTCCTTTATTCCCGGTTGAATCAAGACAAGTAGCCAAATAAATTTAAAATTTTTATCCTGCCGGGCGTGCCGAATCATCATTAAAATTTCCTTAGCCAATTTTAGTGTTTCTATATTTTAGATAAAGCAAGTATTAATGACAATGTTTTATAAAGCACGCCTTCGGGAATGGCGCTCACTTACTTCAATCCAATACTGGGTTTACCTTTTCACAAATTTATCTTACTTTAGAAAACCAAAAACTAATTAATGCTCGAAGTTACTTGCGCCATCATTTTTAAGGATAACCATGTATTGATTGCGCAACGTAGCGCAAATATGATATTACCTTTGAAATGGGAATTTCCTGGCGGAAAGGTAGAGGCGGGAGAAAGTAAAGCAGCTTGCCTGGCGAGGGAAATTAAAGAAGAATTAAGTCTAGAAATCAGCATTGGAAAAGGTTTAACGGATGTTATACACCACTACTCAGATTTCTCGTTGCGTCTTTATCCTTTTATTTGTGAGTATGAGAGTGGTGAACTTAACGCCATAGAGCACATGCAAGTAAAATGGGAAAAGATAGCCAACCTCATGGCGTATGATTGGGCAGCGGCAGATGTGCCCGTAGTGAAAGAGCTAATGGAATTATATCAATGAACTTAGGCATATACGAACAGTTAATTACAGGGGTACTTAAGGCTAAGCTTGACAGCTTAGACAGGCAATCATTTTATATTAATACCGCCCCGATAGATAAAGAGGAAGCCTCAAGAATATTGGCCCAACATTTAAGTTCGGCCATGCAGCAGGCATTTAGTTTAATTAAAAAAGATGTTGTTAAGCAGATTGAAATTGCGAATAAAATTATAATTCTTTTACAGCAAGAGATAGCGCAATATGATTTCAAAGATGATATTATAGATGCTGAGGCAACAATCCTAAAGGCCGTTTTTACCACCATAGACAATCAATATAGTGATTTAGACCTGCGCTTAAAGGAGATTACTCCACAGACCAGACTTACACAAAGTGAACTTTTTACTGGTGGCAATGTAGGTTTGTCTTTAGAAAGCGAACTTAAAAAAGAAATAGCTTCAGCAAATCGCATTGATCTATTAGTTTCCTTTATCAAATGGAAAGCCATAGTAATTTTGAAAGCCGCATTTGAAGATTTTACGGCCAATGGTGGCCAGTTAAGGGTAATTACTACCACCTACATGGGGGCTACGGATGCGAAGGCGATTAGAGAATTAGCCAAACTTCCCAACACGGAAATTAAGATTTCTTATAATGTAGATAAAGAGCGGTTGCACGCTAAGGCTTATCTGTTTTACAGGAATTCTGGATTTCATACAGGCTATATTGGCTCTTCCAACTTTTCGAGGTCTGCTTTAACCGATGGCTTAGAATGGAATGTGAAGATTACGACTAAAGAGATTCCCCACATTATTGCAAAGTTTCAGAAGACTTTCGAATCTTACTGGCAGCATGCAGAGTTTGAACTTTACGATGATCAATTCCATTACGAAAAGCTTAGCGGTGCCATTAAAAACAATCGGATTGGAAAAGCAGAAGAGGGCATCATTAACTTTTTTGATATTAAACCCTACCATTACCAATTGGAGGTATTGGAGAAATTACAAGTAGAACGCCATATTCATGGTAGGTTTAAAAACCTTATTGTAGCGGCAACAGGTACTGGAAAGACCATGATCTCGGCTTTTGATTTTAAGCGGTTTAGGCAGCAAAACCCTAATGCAACTTTTCTTTTTATTGCACATCGAAAAGAGATACTTCTACAAGCCCGCCATACTTTCAGAAATATTTTACGTGATGCCAACTTTGCCGAACTTTGGGTGGATGGATTGGAGTTTACTGATAAGAGACACGTTTTTGCCTCTGTACAAACGCTCAACAATCAGTTGGAGTTGATGAAAGTAAGTACAGATTATTACGATTATATTATTGTAGATGAAGGGCACCACGCTACCGCTAATAGTTATCGAAAGGCGCTTAAGTATTTTACACCGCAAATTCTTTTAGGGCTTACCGCCACGCCAGAGCGTATGGACGGCGAAAGCATTTTACCATATTTTGATAACCATATTGCTGCAGAAATACGTTTGCCGGAGGCATTAAACCAGAAACTGCTCACACCTTTTCAGTACTTTGCTATTGCTGATAGCACAGACTTATCGCAAGTAAGATGGGAAAAAGGAAGATATGTAGCTAGTGAATTGAGCAAAGTATATACGGCTAATCATAGACGAGTGGGTGAGATTATCAAAAATCTACAAAAGTACACTAAAGATTTTGAGGATTTGATCGCGATAGGCTTTTGTGTATCTAAAGACCATGCGGTATTTATGAGCGAACGATTTAATAAGGCCGGATTGAAATCTAAAGCTTTGATTAGTGATACCAGTAGCGAAAACCGTAGCCTCGCTTTGATGCATTTGCGAACCAAGCAGATAAACTACTTGTTTGTGGTGGATATTTTAAATGAAGGCATAGATATTCCGGAGATAGATACGCTATTGTTTTTAAGGCCTACAGAAAGCTTAACTATTTTTTTGCAGCAACTTGGAAGAGGCCTAAGATTACATGAAGGAAAGGATGTACTTACTGTATTGGATTTTGTAGGTAATGCCCATTCCGAATACGATTTTGAAGGAAAGTTTAGGGCGCTAATAGGTAAAACAAACACTACTGTACAAAAGGAGATTGAAAACGACTTTCCACATTTGCCTTTGGGCTGTGCAATAGTTTTGGAGAAGCAGGCTAAAGAGACTATTTTAGACAATATTAAACGGGCTACTAATCTGAGTAGAAAAAACCTAATACATAAAATTAAGAGTTATGCGCAACATACCGATTTGCCACTAACTTTAGCTAATTTCCTGCATATCTATAACCTAGATATCAATTTGGTTTATGCGAGAAACAGCTGGTCTAAATTATGTGATGAGGCAAACGTAATAGCAAACTATAATCCATTAAACCAAAAATTATATTATGCCATGCTGAAGAATAAGTGGTTAAGCACAAGTTCGCACAGCTATTTTTCTTTTTTACTTAATTTAGCTAAAGCGAATTTTGTGATTAAAGGCAAAAAATTCTCCGAAACCGAAGAACTAATGTTATTGATGTTGCACTATGATTTTTGGCAAAAAGATACAGACGGCAGCCTTATTGATAGCATTGAAGAAATTGGTAGAAATGCAACTTATGTAGCTGAAATGATTTCCTATTTGAACTATCGTTTGGCCAAGACAGATTTTGAGGAATATGATTTAACTAACCTAGCTTATGCACAGCCTTTGAAACGTCATGCTAGGTATACAAGAGACCAAGTATTAGCTGCTTTTAGATTAAGTACTTTAAGCAGTCAATCGAGCAACCACGAGGGTGTAGCAGAAAACAAAGATTTAAATACTGAATTACTTTTTATAGACCTGACTAAGTCGGAAGAAGATTTCTCTCCCACTACGCTATATGATGATTATGCCATTAACGAGATCTTATTTCACTGGCAATCTCAAAATCAAACCAGAAGTGATAGTGGCAAAGGCTTAACTTATATTAATCACCAGAAGTTAGGTAAAAAGATATTGCTTTTTGTAAGAGAGGCTAAAAGTAACCAATATGGTAATACCCAAGGTTATGTTTTTATTGGAGATGCTAATTTCATTAAATATGAAGGTTCAAAACCCATGTCTATCACATGGGAATTGCAAGAGCCTATTCCAAATTACTTGTGGAAGGATTCGGCCAAATTAGTGAGTGGTTAATGAGCGCTGCCCAATTCATATTGTAATATCGAACTCCAAAATGAATTGATAATTACATGCTTCATTAAGGCAAACGTGTTTTTGCTTTATTGATTTATCCTCTATGATTTCGGTTCTTACGCCACACTTCGGGCAAGTTGTTGGTTGTTCGGATGCGAAGAATATTTCTGTATTTTCCATCATTGTAATTTTAACCTTTAAAAACATTTTCCCGATGCCACTCCACAGCTGCAATTTCAGGAAAATGAATGTGTTTATTCGGTAACAGTATTTTTCGCCCGGCTAAATTACCTAAAGCATAAGTATGTTTATCATTTTCGATAATGTGTTTAGAAACCATAATGCTGTATTCATTAGAAATGGAAACCAATCCTCTATCAAAAGCACGATGCAGGTTTGGGCAAAGTGCTAGGCCATTGGTCACCTTATCATTGTGGGTTAAGCTGAAAGGCACAATGTGGCAGGCATCAACAAAACTATGCCCGAATGTACTGCTGAGCTGCATGCCTGTAAAACTGCATTGGTTTGCATAAATTTTTGGCACCAGCTTTTTAAACAGTCCGTTTCTTACAAATACATCTTCCTCAGTATCTATAATTACTCTTTTGTATTTAGCCTCCGGTTCATTTAATACAAAATCTTCCTGATCGTGTAGGTAACCTTTGCCCTGCTGTTTTGCCATATTGAAGGCAGCCTTACTTTCTGCAAAATAAACATCAAGCAATAGGTTGGTGGCAATGGTCCTATTTTGTGCATCGCTCATCAATAAAAATAGCGGAGCATCAAAATAACCAAATGCACAGATTTCGCTCAATCGGGTAACAGATTTAACATGCGCATTAATTTGCATCCCTAAATTAGCTTGTAAAAGCCAGAAGGATTGACCATTTATTTTCTCGCTCTGTAAATAATAAAAAGGTTGCGTAAAATCGGGTTGATGTAAAGTAGGCACCAGTAATAGCCAGTTTTTTTTAAAGGTGGCCACTAAATCGGCATTTACTTCAAATTGGTTATTCGTAACTAAGCCTTTTTCCATCAGCTCTATTAAGCTTAATAAAAGTACAGGCTTATGTGGTGCTAAACCGTACTTTGTAACACCGCGTTTCAATCTGCCAAAGGCAATAAGGTATTTTTGAAATAACGAGCTCAACGGTTAGGGGATTTTTATTAAATTCTTTTTATCAAAGCTAAAGTATTTAATCCTGCTTAGATGCACAAATTTTGAAGGCTGATCATTGGATAAATAGGCCTGTATAATCCAATATTTTCAAAATTTAAGATGCCTCTTATAACTTTTTAAAGGCAGCGATGTACCGGAACAGATTGCTTCTGCCCGCTATGCAGCATATCTTTCTCAATTAAGAAATTGTGAAACTTGTAGATTCAATGTTGAAATCCAATTTAAAATATTCAAAAAGCTATTCTATATTTGCACAACTATTCAAAAACCTGCTATCTTTTTGTCATCCCGATAGCAACCATTATATTTATTTATTATCTGGATGACGTTTACCGTTTTACACTTCCTAGCAGTTTTTCCGCTAAAGCATTCAGATTATTTTTTTTTTAAAGCATGCTGGTTAGAAAAAACATCACCCTTAAAGGTCTTTTAGAATTTGCAGGTCATCATTTCTGGTGGTTGGTTTCCTACATGTTTATCATCGCTTGGCTGTATAAACTTGGCTTGCAATGGATTTCTATCCCCTGGTTGCCCGTATCTTTAATAGGCACCGCGGTGGCTTTTTATGTAGGTTTTAAAAATAACCAGTCGTACGATAGGGTTTGGGAAGCCCGCAAAATCTGGGGTGCTATTGTAAACAGCAGCAGGAGCTGGGCGGTTATGGTAAATGCTTATGTACAGAAGGATGGGCATTCGGCTGCAGAAATTAAAGCCATAAAAACAAAGCTGATTTATAAACACATTGCATGGCTTTACACCCTCCGTGAGCAGTTGCTTGTGCCCACCCAATGGGAGCATGTAAGTTTAAAACATGTTTTTGGTCGCCTGGCGGCCCAACGCCAGGAGCGCTTCGGCATCGGGCAGTTTCAAAATTTTTTAAGTGAGAAACAGCAGCAAAACTATTTTGGTCAAGAAGCAGAATGGGCTAATGCGGCAAATAAGGCTACTTATATCATCAACTTAAATGCCCAACACCTGGCAGAACTGGAGGCACAAAAATTTCTACACATGCGCAGGCAGTTAGATATGCAGAACGTGCTGAACGATTTTTACGATCACCAGGGCAGGGCCGAGCGTATCAAGAAGTTTCCATTGCCTCGTCAATATGCCAACCTGAGTTTTGTTTTTAATTGTATTTTCATTTTTCTATTGCCTTTGGGCATTGTGGCAGAGTTTGCCAAGCTGGGCGATGCAGGGGTGTGGCTCATGATTCCCTTCGGCACCATTGTAGGTTGGATTTATGTAGTGATGGAACTGATAGGCGATTACTCTGAAAACCCTTTCGAAGGTTTAGCAACAGATGTGCCCATGCTGTCTATTTGCCGTACCATCGAAATTGATATGCTGCAGATTTTAGGCGAAACAGAATTGCCAAAGCCAATTCAGCCTGTTAATGATGTTTTGATGTAAACCTTTAAAAAATATTCCTGCTTTAAAATGCATTCTACACTACCTTTTTTCCTGGCGATGGTTGCCATAATTGTATTGTTAAACATGTGGGCGGTTAAACTAAAAATCGCCTACCCCATTTTATTGGTGGCTGGCGGACTGCTCATAAGCTTCATACCGGGTATGCCAAGGGTTCAGGTCGATCCAAATCTTATTTTCTTTATTTTCCTTCCACCTTTATTATTCGAGGCCGCCTGGTCAATCTCTTTTAAAGAGATGAAAAAATGGTGGCGGATAATTGGCAGTTTTGCCTTTCTGGTGGTTTTTTTTACTGCACTATCGGTAGCACTGGTTGCCAATTATTACATTCCTGGTTTCACAATTGCTCTGGGCTTTTTATTGGGAGGTATTGTTTCTCCACCCGATGCAGTAAGTACCGGTGCGATTATGAAGTTTGTGAAAATTCCTAAATCTACGGCAGCGATTTTGGAGGGCGAAAGTCTTTTGAATGATGCATCATCCCTTATTATCTTCCGTTTTGGTTTGGTAGCGGTAGGTACAGGTCAGTTTATCTGGCAAGATGCCGCAACCAGTTTTTTATGGATGGTACTTGGTGGCGCCGCCATTGGCTTACTACTCGGGTGGATTTTTGTAGAAGCACATAAACGCTTACCAACCGAGGCCTCTTCTGATGTTGCACTTACCCTTATTGAGCCCTATTTTATGTATTGGGTGGCAGAACAATTGCATAGTTCAGGCGTAATGGCCGTGGTAAGCGGTGGCTTATTTATGTCGGCAAGGCGATTAATTTTCCTAAACAGCGCCAGTCGCATTATGGGCTACAGCATGTGGGAAAGCTTTGTTTTTATCTTAAACGGCATCGTTTTCCTGTTGATAGGTTTAGAGCTTCCCGAAATTGTAGATGGTTTAAAAACCGATGGCATTCCTTTGGGTACGGCTATTGGTTACGGCGTTCTGGTTACCGGCGTTTTAGTGGCTGCCCGCATCATTAGTTCTTATGCCGCAATGCTGGCAACTTTAATCTTCCGTCCGGGTGCAGCGCCAAAAACCTCTGGCCGGGTGCTTGCGCTAATGCCTTTATTACTCGGGTGGACGGGCATGAGGGGGGTGGTATCACTCGCTGCGGCTTTAGCCATTCCCGTTACCATGGAAAATAATCAGCCTTTCCCCTATCGCAACCTGATTCTGTTTATCACCTTTGTGGTTATATTGCTTACACTTTTGGTACAGGGCCTAACCCTACCCTATTTCATAAAAAGAATGCACTTCCTTAATGCTCTCGTTAGCGAAGAAAATGAAGATTCGACCAGGCTGGCCATGAAACAAGGACTAAAGCAACATGTTTATGAGCAGCTTAAAACTAAATATGAAAACGAATTACAGGGTCATGCCGGTATCGAAAGGATATTAAAGCAATGGGAAGAGCGTTCTAAAGCCGCTGATGATAGTTGGATGAATGAGCAGACCAAATCAATTTTCGTAGAAATGCTAGAGAGCCAGCGGCATTACCTTACGGAGTTAAACAAAGACCCAAAAATTAACGAAGAAATTATCCGCCAGCAATTATACCAGATAGATTTAGAAGAAGAACGACTAAAAATTATTTAAAAGTAACAATAACCAATGCGCATTTCTCAATATTCAAATTTCAAAACACAATAACTAAGTATCAGTAAATAATAGCAGAACACACATCTTAAATGTTCTTATCTGCTTTATAAGTTAAAACATAATTAATATCTTTTTTTGAAAAGCATGTTCCTGTTTTCCAATTAACGTTCGTCCCGTTCTGCATTTCAAATCCTCGGTTCGCTGCGCTTCCCTGCGGGTTTTTCATTCCGCCCGGGTTTATTTTACATCTGTCCGTTTTCCAATCAGTAGTTAGTATCAAGTATTAAGAAGCTAGTATCAAGTATTAAGTATCGAGTATCAAGACATAGAGCTTACACTCGCTACTTAGATTGCCTTACATTCCTTAGATGGTGAACTAGTCTTAAGTCGATAGTGCTTAGTATATAGTATTAAGTATCGAGTATCAAGCATAGAGCTTACACTCGCTACTTGGATGACCTTACATTCCTTAGATGGTGAACTAGTCTTTAGTCGATAATGCTTAGTATATAGTATTTAATTATAGAGTACTTAGACATAGAGCTTACTCTCGCTACTTGGATGACCTTACATTCCTTAGATGGTGGATTTAGTCATTAGTCGATAGTACTTAGTATATAGTATTTAATTATAGAGTACTTAGACATAGAGCTTACACTCGCTACTTGGTTGACCTTACATTCCTTAGATGGTGAACTAGTCTTAAGTCGATAGTACTTAGTATATAGTATTTAATTATAGAGTACTTAGACATAGAGCTTACACTCGCTACTTGGATGATCTTAGATTCCTTAGATGGTGAACTAGTTTTAAGTCGATAGTACTTAGTATATAGTATTTCGTATCGAGTATCAAGACATGGAGCTTACACTCGCTACTTGGATTATCTTAGATTCCTTAGGTAGTGAAAACTTATCCATTAAGCTTTAAAATCCTATTCAATCTGCGCTATTTTATCTGCGAACGTCAGCGGGAAATGATAGGCGCCTATGCAATCACCTGCAACCCTGAACAATCAATTTACCACAGAAACCCGCCCTAAACAAACCAGAATCAAAAAAGTTTCAAATTTTTCTCCCTGAAATCCATGCAGTTACCACTGTCCATCCAAATAAAAGCGGCCCTGGCTTTGCGCAAGCGGATAATTTTCCTACTTTTGCATCCCGCTTCGGAGGAAGAGGAAAAGGTTGAAAAGATGAAAAAAGGTTACCGGAATTATTTTCAAATAAAATTTGGTGATTGAGAAAAGTTTTCTACTTTTGCAACCCACTTCGGAAGGAAGCAGGTGTTCTGAAAAAGAACAAATATTGAAAAGAGGGATTAAGAAGAAAAAGGCGACGAAGAAATAAAATTTATTTTATTTGGAAGTTAAAAAAAGATTCTTACCTTTGCACTCCCAACCGAAAGGAAGGGTAAAAAAATCAGAACGGCGGATGTC
>NZ_CAKLBP010000001.1:152857-1125702 GCF_920984665.1 Pedobacter sp. Leaf170 | reverse complement strand
TCCTGACGTAATTTATTTAATAGGCTTTCTCCTCGTCTAGATAACCTAAGGTCGTTAAAAAGTTTACTGTAATCTGTTCCAAACATGAAACAAAAATAAAAATAAAGATGTGGGTACACGGTAGGATTGTAGCGGCATCCTTTTTGGCTGCTACAGGCTAAACTTACGAAGTCTAGCACATAATCCAAATTATTAAACTTTGTGAGTTTGCTTAAAAGAACCCAAAAAGATATAGCGTAAAGCCCGGGCAACATTAATCTTTTTTGCTGCAATTGCTTTCCAAAACCTTTTGAAAAAGAAAACCCCTTGATAAATCAAGAGGTTTCTATTATGTTAATGCTTCGACAAGCTCAGCATGACAACCATAAATTTACAATCCTAGGTCTGCGTTTGCACAAACCAGAATATTAATCTTCTGCCAAAAACGGATAACGGTAATCGGTTGGCGATTCGAAAACTTCTTTAATGGTGCGTGGAGAAACCCAACGCAATAAATTAATCATCGAACCTGCTTTATCATTAGTACCAGAACCTCTGGCGCCGCCAAATGGTTGTTGGCCAACAACAGCACCGGTACATTTATCGTTGATGTAAAAGTTTCCGGCCGAGTTGCGTAATGCATGGCTTGTTTTATCAATCGCGTAACGATCTTGCGCAATTAACGCACCCGTTAAGGCGTAAGGAGATGTTGTGTCAATTACTTCCAAAATAGAATCGAAATCTGCATCAGCATAGATGTAAACTGTTAAAACCGGACCAAATAACTCTTCGCACATGGTTGTGTATTTTGGGTCTTTAACCACCAAAACGGTTGGCTCCACAAAATAACCTTTGCTCTTATCATAGTTACCGCCCGCAATAATTTCTACATCTTTATCTTTTTTAGCCTGGTCTATGTATTTCGCTAATTTATCGAAAGAACGTTCATCGATAACAGCATTTATGAAGTTGGTAAAATCTTCTGTTCCGCCCATTTTAAATGTTGCTAAATCGCGTAACATTTGTTTTTTAATTTCAGGCCAAAGGCTTTCTGCGATGTAAACACGACTAGCAGCAGAGCATTTCTGACCTTGATACTCGAAAGCACCACGAACAATTGCTGTATTGGCAATATCAACCTGTGCAGAAGGATGAACCAGGATAAAATCTTTACCGCCGGTTTCGCCCACTATACGCGGGTATGATTTGTATTTATGAATGTTTGTACCAATAGTTTTCCAGATTTCCTGAAACACTTTTGTAGAACCGGTAAAGTGGATACCTGCAAAATCAGGGTGGTTGAAAATCACTTCTCCGGTTTCTGGTCCATCAGCGTAAACTAAATTGATAACGCCATCCGGTAAACCCGCTTCGCGGAAAATTTCCATTAAAAGGTTTGCGGCATAAACCTGCGTATCTGCTGCCTTCCAAACCACAACATTACCCATCATTGCTGCCGATGCAGGTAAATTTGCTGCGATAGCTGTAAAGTTAAATGGTGTTAAAGCAAATACAAAACCTTCTAGCGGGCGTTGCTCTACTCTGTTCCAGTTTCCACGAGGAGAAACAGGAGGTTGTTGCTTGTAAATATCGCTCATGTAACTTACGTTAAAACGTAAGAAATCTATCAGTTCGCAAGCTGCATCAATTTCTGCCTGGTATGCATTTTTGCTTTGCCCTAACATGGTTGCTGCATTTAATTTATAACGATATTTGCCCGCAATTAAATCAGCTGCCTTTAAAAATATAGCTGCTCTGTGCTCCCAAGATAGGTTTTCCCAATCTGCTTTTGCCGCTAATGCAGCATCAATTGCCTGGGCAACATGGGTTTTATCGCCAATACTATATTGTGCTAAAATATGTTGATGATCGTGTGGTGGAACAACCTTACCTTTTTTAGTGGTATGTACTTGCTTACCACCAATGTACATCGGGATATCTTGTTGATGAGACCTCGCTTCAGCAAGTGCTTCTTTTAAAAGAACACGTTCTTTACTGCCTGGGCCATAATTTAATATAGGTTCGTTTACCGGAGTAGGTACGTTAAAAAATCCTTTAAGCATATTTTATTTTTTATGATTTGTCCAAAGATAAGGCTTTTTAAAGAAGGCTATTCTATTATTCTGTAAAGAAAATAGGAGTGGGCACCAGATGCAATATGACCTAATATTTTAGGCTAATTTTTTAATATACAAGCGCCAGATAACGCCCGTGATGACTTACGCAAGCCGCGCTGGTATTTTTATAATCAGCTAATAAATTTGGGGCTTTATAAATAGCTGTTTTAACATTAACGCAGTGGTTTTTTAAGCAACTAGCAACGGTATGAACATAATCATCATTAATATCACTTTCAGTGTAGTAGGTTTCTGCGTCAATGCAAACTGCTCCTTTTTTTAAATCTTCCTGCCGGATACTACACTCTAAACTTGTTGGCGCAAAGTTCCGTACACCTGTAATGCGGTTATGAATTTTGTAAGCGGCTTCTTTCATACTCCACAGCAGCCAAACCAACCGATCAGGATTTTCAGAAGAACGTATGTAAAATTGTTCTTGTTTAGTGAAAATTTTATTTAAAAAGCCACTTCTTTGCCAATTGCTTTGGGTTTTGGCAAGCTTTAAATCTACAATATCATTTCCCAGCATTGCTATTCATTTTCTCCTCAATAATAGCAATTGTTGCCTCTACAGTCAGCATTTTTGCCATTGATTCGTTGTCTATTTCAATACTAAATTTTTCTTCCACATCAAGTACCACATCAACCAAATTGGCAGAATTTATTTTTAAATCTTTGATAAAATCTGTGCTTTCATTTATGCTTTCTAGTGCAGCAACATCTTCCGTGTAGGGCTTTACAATAAGCTTTATTGCCTCAATAATTTCGTTTCTATTCATGGTTGTATTTTTTAAAAATAACACAAACGTTAACATCTCCAAAGCCAAAACTAGCTTTCGCAATAATGTTAACCGGTTTATTTATCAACTTTGTTGGAATGCGATCTTCAGCAATAGTAGCTGTTATTGCTGGATTTAAATCTTCGCAATTAATATTCGGGAATATAAAACCTTGCGCTAATTCGAGTATTGAGGCAACACTTTCAATACTTCCAGCTGCGCTGATGCAATGACCAATCATCCCTTTTAAAGAATTTATGTATGGAAAATCATCGGCGGTTGCACCTAAAGCTGCTTTCCAGTTTTCAATTTCTAGCGCATCTTTGGCGGTTGCGGTTAAGTGTCCATTAATTAAATCAATATCCTGCGGTTTGATGTTAGCATTTTTGATGGCGTTTATAATGCACCTTTGTACCGCCTGTGGATTTGGTGCGGTCATGGTGCCTAAACCTCTTTGGCCGCCAGAATTTAAGTCTCCACCTAAAACCTCGGCATAAATTTTAGCCTTTCTGGCTAAGGCATATTCGAGCGTTTCTAAAACCATCGCACCTGCGCCACTACCCGGAACAAAACCACTCGCAGTTAAACTCATTGGTCGGCTTCCTTTTTCGGGCTCATGGTTATGTTTGTAAGTGCACACTTTCATTGCGTCAAAACCACCCCAAATATATGGTCCACTATCGCTGGTGCTTCCGGCCAACATTCTTTTGGCTTTGCCTGCTTTTATCCTTTCGTAAGCAAGTAAAATACTTTCAGCACCGGTTGCACAGGCAGATGAATTGGTACTGACTTGATTGCCTAAACCGAGTTTTCCGCTAATAAAAGCGCTCACACCGCTTGCCATCGTTTGTATTACTACAGAACTTCCAAGCTTGCGTATTTCCAAATCATCAATTTTATTTATGGCCCATCTAAATTTATCAATCCCTGAAGTGCCTGTACCGAAAATAGTTCCGCTATCCCAATCGGGTTCATCAGATTCGTTAATGGTTAAACCAGCATCTTTCCAGGCATCTAAACCGGCCACAACGCCATAAACAATTCCTGTGCTATTTAAATTTCTAAGCTCAAGAGGAGAAAAATATTCTGCAATTCGTTCATCGCTTAAAAACGGTTTGCCAGCTATCTGGCAAGAAAAACCTAAAGCTTCTAAATCGCTTTGAAAAGTTATGCCCGAGATTCCATTTTTAATTGCATGCGTAAAAGCAGGTAGTGTTGTGCCGTTTGGTGCACAAACTCCCAAACCAGTAATTACTACGCGAATATTATCCATTATGTTTAGAAATTAGCATGCCAGATATTGTTCCTTTACAAACCAAATCTCCATTAGCATTTTCCATTTTTACTTTACAGCTTAGCTTGTTAAATCTAAAGTATATCTTTTCACTGCTTACCCAAACCTGTTCTCCGGGGTACACAGGTTTTAAAAAATCTATAACATTTGATGTCATAACAAAACCCATATCGTTTTTAGTTAAAGCATCTTTCAAAAGAAAAATCCCTAAACAAACCAGTCCAATTTGCGCCATGGTTTCAGTTAAAATTACCGCTGGTGTAACAGGATTATCTTTAAAATGGCTTTCAAAAAATGTTAAATCTTTACCAAATGTAAATGTTCCTTTGGCGCCATTTTGGTCTACTTGTAGCAGTTCATCAACAAATAAAAATGATTTCCCGTAAGGTAGTTTTTCTATAATTTGGCTGTTTGTCATGCTACCATTCCAATAATATTCTTTGTGCTGAAAATCCTGGTCCGAAGCTTAACATTAAACCTTTTTCTCCCTTTAGAGGTTTTTTATCCATATAGCTTTCCAAAACGTAAAGTACGGTGGCGCTACTCATATTTCCATACTGTCTGAGTATTTCTTTAGTTTCGTTTATGTTTTTGCCCAGTTTGCCAAATAATTCTTCTACAACCTGTATTATCTTTTTTCCTCCTGGATGAAATATCAGATGTCTAATATCAGCTATTGCTAAATTATTTTTTGCTAAAAAAGGATGTATAATTTGAGGAAAATGTGCTTCGATGGTATTTGGAACTTCAACATCTAAAACCATCTGCAAACCGGTATTTGTTAACTTAAAACCCATCATATCTTCAGCATCATAAAAGTGATACATTTCTTCTGCTAACATTTCCGGACCATCATCTTCATCGTTTGAACTTAGTAAAACACAGGCTGCTCCATCGCCAAAAATTGCAGCACTTACAATGTTTGCCATCGAAAAATCGTTGAGCTGAAAAGTTGCAGTTGGAGATTCGACTGCAATAACAGCTGCTCTTTTACCCGGATTTGCCTTCAAAAAATTTTTGGCATAAATCATTCCCGAAACTCCCGCGGCACAACCCATTTCTGTAACCGGCAAACGGACAATATCATTACGGAGTTTAAGTTTATTGATTAGATAGGCATCCAAAGATGGAATCATTATCCCGGTACAGCTTACCGTAATAATGTAATCCAAATCTTCGGGTTTCCAATTCGCTTTTGCTAAAGCGGTTTCTAAACATTGCGCACCTAATCTAATGCCTTCACGTATGTAAATGTCGTTGCGCTTTTCAAAACTCAGGTCGCTAAAAACCTCCTCGGGCGACATGAACGAGTAACGTTTATCTACTGCGGCGCCTTCAAAAATCTTTTTTACTTTTCTAATAAATCTTTCATCCTGGTCTTTAAGCCAAACATCTAGAAAGGGAATAATATCTTCAGTTGCCCTCCAAAATTGGGGTAATGCCTTACCAACGGCTTTTACAATTACACTCATGCTGTTTTAATTATCCATTGGTATCTAAAAGCCCATTTCCATTTAATCGAGCTGGTTTTTATATTTAATTTTTTCGCATACGCGATGAAATCTTCTCTTTTAAAGCCACGCAAAATTGAAATTAATCCATCGGTTTTCGACATGTGATTTAGGCGGAATACAAAACAAAGCACTTTAAAAAGTTGATAAGCTATTGCACTGCGTTCCAAATCGTTTATTACAATGCCAATGCTTGCAGTTTGCTTAAAATAGTTTAAAAGCTTTATTATTTCATCGTTTTTAAAATGATGAAGCGTTAAAGTGCAGAGGTAAATATCGCAAGCTTGCATTTTTACTGAATCATCAAAAATATCTAAACATTGATAACTAATATTTGCATAATCCTTTGATAAATTTCTGGCGTGTTCAATCGTAAATTGATTAGCATCAATGCCTACTAATTCAAAATTTAAATTGTTTTTTTTAGCATAATTTGATAATGTTCTAAGCATATCTCCATTGCCGCAACCTATATCAGTAATACGAATTATGTTATTGGTTGGATTATTTTCAAGCAATTTTTTAACCCCATCAACAGTAACCTTGTTGCCACCCAAAAGCTGATTGATACTTGCAATTTTATCTAATGCATCTTGTAAAATTGCCCCTTCCATTTCAAAATCGTCCATCATCTCGGGGGCTTCGCTACGAAACCTGGTATCTACTATCATATTTCTGATGCAATTATCGGTTTACCATGTGTGTATTTTATGGTTTTATTTAATATCGCCGGGAAAAGATTTACAGTTTTCATAGCTATGTTTTCCATCATATTATTTTTTAAAACTGAGGCTAAAATTTTTCCAAATTTTAATCTTTGGGCAAATAGAGCCTTCCATTGTTGCGTATATTGCTTTTCGAGTGCTTGCCTATCAGGAATGATTCCATTATGAAATTTATATAATAGCTCCGCAACAATTTTAGCGCTGTGAATGGCCATAGCCATACCATTTCCACAAAGTGGATGAATTAATCCGGCAGTATCGCCAATCATTAAAATATGGTTAAGTACCGGCTCTTTTTTTTCAAAAGAAATCTGACTGATGGTTAAAGGTGCTTCAAAAATCATCTCTGCTTCACTAAAAATACGCTCTAGATTTTTATTTTGATGCAACACATTTTTTTGAAAGGTATAAATATTTTTATGTTTTTTGAAGCTTTCATAATCTGCTAAATAGCAAATGTTTAAAATATCATTTTCTACTTTTGAAACGCCACAATAGCCACCTTTAAAATTGTTTAAGCTTACAATATGGTTTGCGAAATTTGATTTGTAATGTGCCTTTACTGCAAGGTACGGAGATTTTTTTCCAATAAATTTACGATCGAGTTTAGAATCTAATAGTGCCCTTTTACCATAAGCGCCAATTACATGTTGTGCCTTATAAACTGAACCATCAACAGTATCTACAACAAATTGATTATTAGTATAGGCTACATTTTGCACATTTCCATGAAAAATATTTATTCCCCGGGTTGTAGCAACCTGATAGAGGTAATTATCAATTGCATATCTGCTTAAGCCAATGCCTCCAAGTGGTAAATTAGTTTTAATGCTGTTGCCATCAACAGATGTAAATTGTAGTTGGTTGATTTGATTTGGCTTCAGAACTGATAAATCTAAGCCAAGCCAATTGTAATACGGTAGAATTTCGTTCGAAATATATTCTCCGCAAACTTTATGATGAGGATAGTTTTGCTTCTCGATAAGTGTAACCTCTAAGCCTAATTTTTTAAGATGCAAAGCCGCCGTTAAACCAGCTAAACCACCACCAATAATCAAGATTTCTGTTTCAATAGGCATTCATCAAGATAACACTTTAAACTCACCTTTGTTTAAAGCGTTACCTTATTAATGGATAAATTTTTAGAAAGGCAAAAATTGCCCTTTAGAATATTGTTAGTCCCGTTTTTCATGTATGCCTGCGGTAGGCAGGTGTTCCTTATATTGCAGATGCTTTATGCCTCAAGAATTAAACAAAGAGACGGCCCTTTTTTTATTCATAATTCTACATAAAATACTTAATGTTAGGTATTTATAATTGCTATTCTTTTCTTATATTGCATTACCAAACAAATTCTTAACGCTTTTTTATACCCAAATATTTCGCTCCATAAACTTATTTCTAGTTTGGCCGATAGGTGCTATTGGAATTTTTAACTCCGATGGCTGTGCAGACGATTAATCACTAAATTAATCTTCCATATCTATGCCTTATTTTGACTTTCACATTCATCCGACTTTAAAGTCGATGTTCACTACCGGCGCTGCTAAAACAAGCCCCTGGCAAAATATTGATACTAAAAAAATCAATTGGTTTATTCGAATGTGTAGCGATTTTAGCAGAATTTTGGGTTCCCAATCTAACTTTCAACAACTGCTTGATTCGAGATGTAACCTAGTTTGCATTGCTTTATTTGTGCCCGAGCGTGGCTTTATCGACAATAAGCTGCTTAAGAAACAAGCTGAAAAATCGCCATTGCGAGAATATCTTAATCCTTTAAGACTTGACGACATGATTTCGGGCAGATTAAAGCCATTTCCAGATTTAGTAGAGGAAGATTTAAAGCTTATATTAAGTCCGAAGGTAACAGATGATGGCAAAACTGTGGTGGCTTTATCTTATGAGGTAATTTATGATGAAGAAGATAAAGAGCGGATTTATGCAGTTTTTACCATTGAAGGATGCCATACGCTATCTTCAACACTCGACCCAAAGAAGATTAATAGGGTTGAAGTTTTAACAAATCTGGAAAGTTTACGAAAATCTTATCCCATTTTATCTATCAATATAACCCATCTCGAGCAATATCCCTTCTGCAACCATGCTTATGGGATACTTTTTGTAGAGTCGCTAAGTTTTATCCCCAGGGAGAAAGAAATATCTGCAGATGGCATAGAAATTATACGATTTTGCTATGAACGTAATATTTTGGTTGACCTTAAACACATGAGCCTGGGCGCCAGAACCAAATTTATTTATGATATACGTGAAAGAGCAGATTTTGCACCAATTAAGCAGCCTTTGGTTTGTACCCATGCAGGATTTACCGGGCTTTCTGTAGGTGAAATACCAAATTATATGCAAATCGATTCGCCATCGGTAAAAGGGTATTCTAAAATTACCTGGGGAAAACCTACTAAATATCAAACTTACGAATCGGTAGCCTTTAACCCGAGTAGCATTAACCTTTATGACGAGGAAATTATCGCGATTTTGGAATCTGACGGCATGATAGGACTTTCTCTGGATAAAAGAATTTTGGGTTATGGAGAAAGCAGCATCAAAGCCGAAGAACAGCAGGATTTACTTACGGAATCGGAATATATATCTAATAAAGAATTAGAATATTTCATTACTGGAGATGCCGTAGGCGAACATTTAACACCATTTTATTGTATAACACATGAAGTGGTAAACCGTGCTGTACAATCTTTAGTTGATGTTCCATTTTACCACCTTCATCACTTTATGGCACATGTTTTACACCTGATGAAAATTTCAGCTGAATATGGATTTCCGGTAAAAAATGCGCTTCAAAAGGTTTGTATCGGTTCGGATTTTGATGGCTTAATTAATCCTTTAACTTTTTGCGATTCGGTGCTCGAACTCCCGCAATTTGAAAAAGATTTTATAAAATATTTTCCCCGCTTTTTGGAGCAAAATAATTTAAGCAATCTAATGCCATCAGGTATTAGCATACAGCAACTCGCTCGCCAGTTATTCTTTAGCAATGGTCGAGATTTCGTTTTAAAACGATTACCGTTGATTCTGCCAACAACATAACAACCCCCTCAAAATTTTTATCTATAAATGCATGCTCATGAAAAAGGTATCTTTAGAAACAGTAATGCTATTATCCATAGCTTTCTTGTGTTCGCAAAATTCATTCGCTCAAATTCCACAGCAGAAACCGCAAATTACTACGTCTTCAGATAGCAGCTCGGTAGAAGATGACATCCGCAGGGCTGAAATAAGTAGTATTCCGTATAATAATCTGCAACAGATATTTGGGTATCACGACCCGATATTATATCTTTCTCCAGCACCGATGTTTAACAGTTTATCTACCCGCAAAATTGCTTTACAAGATGGTGAAGGCATGAATGGATATTGGCTGGAGGGTAACATTTCTCACAGAGTAACCATGTATCGTGGTAAATATTACAGTCGCCCGTTTTGGTCTCGTGCCAGAATTACCTTTGATGCCGCTTTTATGCTTCGCATGACGAAAGATAGCTCTAGTCCCTTATTGCCAACGAGTAATGATGTGGGTTTAGGATTAGATTATTTGTTAAGCGATGTAAACAAAATAGAATCGCCAAAGGCCACAACCGTTTACTTAAAGGCGCAAATACATCATTATTCAAACGGGCAGGCATTACCTTTTTTTAAATCAACAGCTCCAAATCGCAATAACTATAAAAATGGAGATTTTAGTACCAACTACATCAGGCTGATGGTTTATGGCATGAAGCAGACTAGTGATAATCATATTTATTCGGCTGGGCTTGGCTTGCAACGTGAAGTTGACCTCGGCGGACCATTAACTTTGAGCGATGAACTTGCATCTGCTTATGGCTTAAATAGGGTTTTGCTTAACCTTCAGTGGACAAGAAGATCGAGATTTGTTTTAACACAACTATCAGATACAGATAAAAAGAAATTCTCTAAAAACCCTACAGGAAAAACCGTGAGAAATGCAAGAACCCAATGGATATGGCGAAGTGAACTCGCATACATTATTGATAACGATTTATCTCTTTATCCACTATCTAGTAAATACAGGTTAGGTGTACACAACTACTTAACCTGGATGCCCTGGGTAACCAGTGATTTTGGTTTTGTGTTTCACAATTATTTTTGCAGGGATTACCTGAACATTCGTTATGATGACCCAATTCAAACTTATCAATTAGGTTTTGTTATGAATTTTAATAAAATGCGTTGAGCGAATAATTACATTAAAAGGCAAAATATTGTTATTTATTTAAAGTTTTCCAGATAAGTTCATAGATATCTGTAGGTTGTAAAGTTTCGCTAATTTTCGTGCCGGTAATTACCACCGGTTTAAAATCTGCAGAAACACCTATACGTCCGTGCGAGCCTTTTACCAAAGTTGCATCTAGCGGAATAACATCCATAACATACCTAAATCCTGCTTTTTTCCGCAGGAGTTTATAACCTGCTCTAAGTTTTGACGACATAAACATTTCAACCGGATCGTAACCTGGTTTTTTATGAATGTCTACGCATCTGGCGTAATCTGGCGCTTTTTGGTCATCAAGCCAAAAATAGTAGCTAAACCAACTGCCGGCTTTTGCAGTAACTACAAAATCTCCTGAGCGCTCATGGTTAATTTTATATTCAGCCTGCTGTGTTTTATCGAGTACCAAATCGACACCCGGAACGTTATTCAGCAAGGTTCTTACTTTTTCTGAAATGCTTTTATCCGTTAGGTAAATGTGTGCAATCTGATGATCTGCCACTGCAAAAGCTTTAGAAGCGCCCGCATCTAAAAGTTCAAGACCTCTTTCCTCACGGATTTGAATCAAACCTTCCTTGCGTAACATTCTGTTTAAATGGATTGGATTATTAACACCTTCAATACCATATTCAGAAAGTATGATTACTTCAGCTTCGCGGCTTTCATAAAATTTAACCAGTTCCTCTGCTAAAGCATCAATTTCATTTAATTCTTTACTTATCTTGGTTAAGTCTGGTCCGAATTTTTGTAAGCAATAATCTAAGTGTGGCAAATAAATTAAACTTAGCGTTGGGTTATGCAGGCGTTCGGTTTCCATCGAAGCATCAGCTATCCAACGGCTTGATTTTATATTTGCGCCTGGCCCCCAGAATTGAAATAAAGGGAATTGACCTAGTTTTTCTTGCAAATGGTCGCGTAGTGCTGCCGGTTGCGAATAGCAGTCTGGTAATTTTCGTCCATCAGCCAGGTAATTTGGCCTTGGTGTTACCGAAAAATCGGCAGTAGAATACATATTATACCACCAAAACATATTTGCACAGGTAAATTTTGGATCTGCTTTTTTAGCCCGATCCCAGATTTTTTCACCGTCAACTAATTTGTTAGATTGTTTCCAGAATTTAACTTCACTATCTGTGTCATCATACCAACCATTACCAACAATACCGGTTTGTGCCGGATATTGCCCCGTTAAGTAGCTTGATTGTACACTGGTGGTTACCGCAGGCAATAAAGGCTCTATATTACTTAAGTTTTTCTGCTCAATGTATGCTTTAAGAAAAGGCGTATGCTCGCCAATAACGGATGTTGATAAACCTACTATATTGATAACTACAGTTTTATTCATGAGGATGGTTTAAAATGTTTTTTACCCAATTTAATTCCCGAATGATAGATTCATTCAATGGTGCTTTAAGGTTCTCCGGCAAAACTTCCCAGGTGTAGGTTTCTACTTCAAGATGATTAGTGAAATGGTGTTTTTTGAATATGTTTAGCACCTCAATTATATCGTTTTGCGTAGATTGAATAAAGCCCATATCTGCTATAAAAATAGGCACATGAAAATGAGCACGCCATTCTTCGGCAAGGCAATTTTCATCATCATTTAGTGCTAAACTTAAATCCGGATAACGTTGTAAGCTGCCATCTGCTTTTTTAGCAATAACCTGATGCAGATAAGTTGGCTCATCAAACCTTGAAAGTTCAGCTTTAATTAAAGATCTGCTTTCATCAGTTGCCGGAAGTTTGGCCTTTAACGCTGCACTAATCTGAATTTTTCCAATTTGTATGCCTTTTTCTTTCAGCGTTTTGATAATTTCTTTATGAGGTTCATAACCAATGGCAAAATGACAAACATCATAACACAAAGTGATGTGTGTTTTTAAATCCTCAACCGATAAATTTTTATCTGCCGAAGGCAAAAGTACGTTTTCATACCATTGGATAAATTCTTCTCCTGATTCTAAAAAGCCATCTGGTTCCGGTTCAATATCCAGATGTAATATTTTTCCGGTTTGTTCTTTAATTGCTTTAAGGTTATGCGCAACTTCGATTATATTTTTAGTAGCGATATTAGTTGCTTCAATAGATTTTTCAGCTTCGTTAAACCAGGGTTTATAACTTAATGGAGAGGTTGAAATGCCGCCATCAATTCCATTAGGCAACAATTTGGCAAGTATTTTAAATAAACGGATGGTATAATTTAAGCGCTCTGGCCTTGTCCAATCGGGCGCATGAACCTGATCCTTTACCCGCGTATTATGAAAGCCGCCATAAGGGAAGCCATTCATCGTAAACACATAACCGCCTGCTTCATCCAGCCATGCTTTAAAAATGCTTAAATTATCATTTTCCAGAAGTTCTATGCTGGCCAGGTTTGATAAACGTAAACCAATTCCCATCGGTTCTGATGGTGAAAGTTGTTCTTTTAGTTTTGGAAAACTATCTTTTAAAACGGCAAAATGTGCCGCCCAATTTTCACCTACGTATATATTGGTACAAAAGGTTAGCTGTGCTGAATTTATCTTCATACCTAATTAATGGGTTCAAGATTTGATAGTTTATTTAGTTGTAATGCAGCCTGTTGTAAAAGTTTTGCATCCATTTCATGTACTTCTATACCAACGCCAAGCTTACTCAAAAGCGTTATGGTTAGTTCGCCACCTAAATGCTCACGAAATTCTTCCAGGCCTTTTAACAGCAAACTTTCATCACCATTAACTTGTAACAGGGGATGGGTAAGTTCGAAACCTAATGCAGTTAGCAAATTAAGTACACGATGTGTATCAGCTGTGCTGAGCATACCTGCTAAATTAGAATAAACGGTATCAAGCGCTATACCCATCGCTACTGCTTCGCCATGTCTAATTTCAAAGTTTGTTAAGTATTCTAATTTATGTGCGCTCCAATGTCCAAAATCTAAGGGACGGGCAGAACCGCGTTCAAAAGGATCGCCGCTTTTGATGTGATCCATGTGTAAAGCCGCACACTTCCAGATTTGATAATTCATCACCTCAAGGTTTCGGTCGGCCAGTTGTTTTGCATTGTTTTCCAGCCATTCAAAAAATGTCAAGTCTTTAATTAATGCTACTTTTACGGCTTCAGCAATCCCTGAACGCCAATCTCTATCGGATAATGTGCTTAGAAATTTTTCATCATTAAAAACGGCAACAGGTGGAGAAAACGTGCCAAGGAAGTTCTTTTTATTGAAGTAATTTATGCCGTTTTTTACGCCTATACCCGAATCATTCTGCGAAAGTACAGTTGTTGGAATTCGGATATGCTTAATGCCTCTATGTGCAACAGTTGCGGCATAACCAACCATATCTAGCAATGCCCCTCCACCAATTGCTGCGATGTAAGAATGCCGATCGATCCGGTAGCTGTTAACTGCATCTAAAACTGCATCAAAATGCTTGGTTTCGTTTTTTATAATTTCTCCTCCCGGGACGATTAGTATATTTTCTACTAGCTCAACCTGGTTATGCTTTTTAAAATAAGCTTTAATTTGCTGGCAAAGTTCAGGGTGTGCAGATGCTACACCACTATCCATCACAAAAAATATTTTTTTGGCTGCGCCTGAGGTATTCATTTCCTCCAGAAAATCGGCTATCAGCAAATTTTCTATAGAAAACAGGGAAGAGGTAAAAAAAACGTTAAAACGATATTCTACGGTAAAGGATTGTTTTAAATGCTCCATCTCAGGGAAATATTCTTATAAAATAAATTAGGTAACGGCAAAAAGTTTAGCCAGATACATAGATAAAGGCAATAAGGCTGCAATCACGATTGCAAGCAATAATGCATTGAAGGTTGCTGCCCATGCGGCGTCCATTAAAATCAAAGAGATAACGCCAGCTTTAACAGCGCCGCCAATATTTTTTCCAACGGGATTTTTTATTGCCTTGATTAAGGGATTAAAAATCATCACGGCAAACGGAATCAAAAATAGTAAAGCCCACAGTAATTGTCCGTTTGCGAAAGCAATATAAGTAATCGCCAAAATAACTAATGCATATAATACGGCTGCAATTTGCAGGTTTGTACGTTTTCCACCATGAACTTCGCCACGGCTGGTCATGGTTATGGAGAAAATATAAATTACCGGAATTATAGCCAGCCAGTAGTATTGAGGCAATGCTGCCGGAACAATGCTAATACCAAGCAATAAATTTAATCCTCTGCAGGTGCCCATATTTAAGGGGCCAAAGAAAGGATGATGCTTGCCGATTTTATTGTAAAGCAAGGCAAAAGCACTAATTGCTAAAGCAAAATAGCCAGAAATAGTATTGGTAAAAAATGCAAGCGTAACTCCGATTAGTAAGAGTACTGCACCTAAAATGCTGGCATTGGTAATGCTAACAATTCCGCTCGGAATGGCACGTTCTGGTCGCTCAATTTTATCAAGCTTTGCATCAAAAACGTCGTTGAAAACAATACCGCCTCCGTATAGGCAGGCAGTAGCCAGACAAAGGCTTAAGACTGGTATCCATAGCGTAGTGCCGTCATTAACTAATATTCCGGAAATGGCAATTCCCGCAAGGATATCTGCAACAGAGGTTACAATATTTGCAGGGCGCATCATACGCAGGTAAGCAACTAATTTCATCTGTTTAGCTGATTATGATAGAAGATTTATCAGTTCTTGGTTGCTGCCCGCCCCGCAAAATGGTATTGCCCTCAAACTTTCCAGATTGATCTATCGAAACTGAACCCGCAAAATCTGCTTCATCAATTTGTCCGCTTTGGGCGAAAGCATTTATCGCATTGCGATAAGTTACCAGTTCAATATCTTCATTGCTGATGCCTTTTAATTTCATTAAAGCTGCCGTTTTAGGCACAGCCAGTGGGTCGCTGATGCCCCAATCGGCAGCAGAGTTGACCATAATTTTGCTTGAACCGTACTGTTTAACGATGTCGACCATTCGCTCATTGCCCATTTTGGTAAAAGGATAAATTGTAAAAGCTGCATAAAAACCTCTCTCGAGCACTTCTTTTACAGTTTCCTCGTTATTGTGATCGATAATTATCTGCTCAGGGCTAAGGCCATGCTCCAAAGCGATATCCATACTACGCTGTGTACCTTTTTTCTTATCGCGGTGTGGTGTATGTACCTGAACGGGTAAGCCTGATTCTTTTGCGAGTTCTAACTGTAAACGGTAGTATTTTTCTTCCGCAGCAGTTTGATCATCAAAACCAATTTCCCCAATGCCAACAACACCTTCTTTGTAGATAAAAAGGGGTAAAATTTCCATCACCTGTTCGGCAAGGCGTTCGTTATTTGCCTCCCGAGAATTTAGTCCAATGGTACAATAATGTTTTATACCGAATTGAGAGGAGCGAAAGCGTTCCCAACCAACTAAACTGCTATAATAATCGCGAAAACTATCAATGCCTGTTCTTGGCTGGCCGAGCCAGAAAGCCGGCTCAACAAGGGCTACCACACCGGCATCAGCCATTGCCTGATAATCATCCGTTGTGCGGGATGTCATGTGTACGTGTGGGTCGAAAAATTTCATTCCCTTAACCACGCTAATATCGAAAGCTTCCGGTTCTCCCATCGTGGCCTTATCTCTTGCTATTGAACTGCTGCAACACATATCTTATGCTTTAATAATTTTAAAAATCAATTTATTTAGAAGATTCGGAAAAAGCTAAATCTTCCATATACCGCTTTGCCGGCTTATAATCTGATGATTTTATCGCTTCTGTTATTGCCATTTTATCAGCAGTATCCTGCTTTTGTAGCCCGATTTTCATCGCTTCAAAAATTTTTTCATCCAGAAATGGCGCAGTTAGTTGCCAAAGTGCAGGATTAACTTTGCGTCCGGCGGCGTAACGTTCTCGTGCATAATCACTAAGGGTTAGCGCTAAAGATGCATTTGCTCTTTCAGCAAGACCAATGATATTGTTTATGTTTTTCTCTGTGAAAAATGCTTTCAAAACCAATTGGTTCCAGGCAGCTTCAGATAAATATTTTGATGGGTAAGGATTATTTTCCATTATCGCCTCCAAAACAACACCGATATTGCTTCTAATTCCCTCGGTACATTGATTAATCCAGCTTTCAGGTTCTGATAAAAAAGGTATTGCCAAATAGAGTGCAACTGCTTCATTAACCTCTGCAGATAAAAATAAATTTTCTATTACCGCTTTAGCCTTGCCTGCTGGCTGATAACTTTGGCTGTGCAATAACCAAACCCGGGCCAGGCGGTCAACGGTCCATTCTTTTATCGTTGTTAACTCCAATTTTTCGAGGGTTTTCAGCTGGTTTGAAGAAATTTTGATTATAAGTTTGCCAGTCTTTCTGGGAAGCAAGACGAAAGATTGTCCCAATTTAGTTAGCTCAGAAGCTTTACCGGCATGTTGTAGCCAGGCAAAGCTTGCTTCATTCAGGTTATCCTGTAAAATATCAAAAAACAGGTTGCTTATTTCTTTATAATTATCCGTAGCCATTACAAATTCTTAACTAAAAGTGCCGGAAGAAACCAGGTAGTTTATTAACAAGGCACCTGCAATTATAAGCAATCCAAAAAATTCTCTTGTTTGCTCTATGTAAGGTTTATCGGCTTGCATGCTTTCTACCAAACTTGGTTTATTGTATTTGCCAATCCAATCTCTTACTCCATCTTTCGCAAAGAAAATTTTAACCGCGTAAATTAAGTAAAAGGTAATTAAGGCCAGATACACGTTTGGATAGAAATAGCCTGCTGCGGCTAAACCACAACATATAGCTGCAGCCATATAAATCGGTACCCAAAGCCATGAATCTTTATCATTAAGATTAACATAGGCAAACCCGGTAAAGGCTATAGCAAAAATAATATTGATGATGAGTAATAACATTGTTCTATTTGGTGCTTAATCGTTTTAGCTGGCTAAAATAAGTATTATATTAGTAAATAAACTTAAGGTAGGCGTGTAAATGTATGTCACAAGTTAGTGGTTAATAGCCTAAGATAAGGGGAATGGATTTTTGAATCAAATATGATGTGAATTTATTTTATTCAGGCTTAAGTATTAAAAAATTTTACAATGCAAAGCATTGCTATGTTGATAAACTCAAATTGTTTATATCTTATCTAAGAAAAGCAAAACAAATACTAGGGCAAAGGGTTGTCATTGAAATTATAACCTCTATGAATAAAGAATTACAACCAACCGCTGATTTAAAAAAGTTTATTGAAAAATTTGAACCATCTAAATTTAAAATGCTTTCCCGCGGGATAGAAATTAGGGGCATCAAAGATTTAAACAGAAATATAAATTTTGCCAAAGAATTAATTGAGAAGCTAAAACTTAAATTATCGGTTTCACATAGTGCTGAAATGGCTATTTACGGAAGTTTCGAAGTAGTTTACAGCTAAGGCAGATTTAAAAATAAAAGCCTGTAAAATTAAAATTTACAGGCTTTTTTAATTTAGTAGATATTTAGCGCAAATCTATTTCCATTATTCTACTTTAGAATTCCAGATAAAACCTCATCTCTTCCATCAATCTTTTCATGATAAATGAGATTCAGAATTCTGGTGAGTAAAGGGTAAACGTGAATGTTTTCAAATGATTGAATTTGTTTGTTTTCTTTAAATGAGGGTCCCCATGCTATAAAGGTTGCTTGCATATCTCTGACCAATATTGGATCAAAACCATGATGCCCGATGCCTGGTCTCCGATTGGAAAATACACGTGGCCAGTCTGGAAGTAAAAGTATATCTCCAATCCTGTTCATGTAATCATCCGTGCTTCTGTAATGAAGATAATCTGGCATTTCGTCTCTCAAATATACTTTATAGCCATCGTTTTTAATCTTTAATTTATTATATAGAATGCTAACGTCAGCTTTGTTTTTCGCATGCACAACCATCATGGTTCCCGACGATGCGATAGTATATTTCGCAGTATCAATCTCATTCGGCGTTTTAATTGGGTTTTCTCGGTCCACCTCAGTCATTCCGTGGTCTGAAACAAAAATATAATTTACAGGAAGACCCAGAGGCTTAATTGCTTCTGTAAGTTTATAGATAGCTGTGTCAACTTTTTTTAACGCTTCAATCGTTTCTGGCGCCTCAGGGCCATAAATATGGCCAGTGTGATCGGGTTCAGAAATGTAGAAAGTAATTAAGTGTGGCCGTTTAGCTTCTGGTAAACTTAACCAGTTTTTGATGATATCTATCCGGTTATTAACTGTAATATTCTCAGTGTAATCAAAATAATAAGTTGGACGGATTCCTTTAATCTCTGCTTCAGAACCAACCCAAAACATATTTGCAGTTAGCATTTTTTGTTGCTCTGCCAATACCCATATTGGCGTTCCGCCATACCATTTACCTTGACGCACTTTTGAAAATGCTCCCATAGAATATCTCTCTCCACTTTTTTCTTCCAAAAAGGAATTGTTTACCAAGCCATGATGGGATGGATACATCCCTGTTACAATACTATAATGGTTTGGAAAGGTCACGGATGGATATCCCGGAATCAATGATTTTGCTACCACACCACTTTTTCCAAAACTTAACAGATTTTTAGTTTGATATTTTGACGCATAGTCATACCGAAAACCATCTGCAGAAATAAGAATAACATAAGGCTTCTTTTGTTGCTTTAAAGCGTTTGCTCTATCTTTATTAATATGTTCTCTTCGCTCATTCTGTGCCCGAACCTGGCCAAGCAGCAGCGTTAAAATATTTAATATTAATGCAGTGCTGTAAGTCAGTTTGTTCATAATTATTGCAATTTCTTTTAACTTTTGTGTCTGTGGTATATACCTAGCTGACACAAATATCACGTTAAGAATTAATGTCTTATTAAAATTTTGTAAACAAAATTATTTAAAAGTATCATTATATGACTCTTCTGCTAAAACAATCAATAAAAACTTGTAGTAATTTCCCGATTTTAAAAAGGGTAAATTTACGGCATGATTGATTATGGTAAGTTGATAAATTTGTTAAAGCCTTACAAATCAAGTCATGACGAATCAAACTAAACTTGCAACATTACAATATCTGGTAATGAAAATTGAAATGATAAAAGTTTATGAGCCAGACAGTTTTAATGATATTTTAAGTATGTTAAGTAGTGTTCCACAACTACAATCTCCGGGTATTAAATTATTATTAAGAAAAACACCAACAGAGAAAAACTGGCTTTGCCTAAAATATAATATGTTAGAGGCTATGGTTGCTAAAGTAGGCGATTTTCTAAATAATTAACTGCCCTTCACATTCTCTTTTCTAAAATTTTGGAGTTAACTTCAGTGTTTATGTTCACTTTGCTAACACCATAACCATGGCTAATTCAGGTAATATTTTTAATACCGTTGTAAGTATAAATGGCCGTACTTGGTTGCTATCAAAAAATATTGATGAATGTCAATCAAATAATTTAAAAAGGGTGAAATTACTGTATTACTAGTTAGTAAAAACTTTAAATTTGTGGTATGGAAAATCTAAGTAGAAAATCAGCACTCAGTTCTTTTCTGTTAAAAGTTAAACAGCTAAGGGGTTATGGCGATATGAATTCTTACAGTTTGGCTACAGAATTTAAAAGTATCGCTAATGTTTCAGATTCAATGATTAATCATATTATAGAAGATATGTCATCTCCGCAAACCTGGAATAATGGCAAGTCATTTTTTATTGAGACGGTAATAGAAAACATGTCGGAAAATTAATTCAAACTACTATTATATAGAGCCTTCAGTTAAAAATTGAAGGCTTTTTTTATACAGTATAATTTAACCACAAAAAACCTTATCTTCAATTAAACTTAATGATAATGAAGAAATTAATAACATGTCTATTTTTTACGGCCATTTTTTTTGTGGCTGATGCACAAAAGTTTGTGCCAGAAATAAAAACCGGAACGGTAATTAACGCCACTGCTGTAGTGGGTGGACAAGAGTTTCCCTTAGCTTTAAAAATTCTTAGTGCGTCAGCACCTTACAGTATAGGTTGGGGTGTTGATGGTTATGGCGAAGGTTCTTTCGAAATGAGTGAGAAAGCCTTTAACAGCGCTACAGAATTCTTGCAGGTAACGCAGCCAGCTTTAGGAAGTACTAAATTAAGTGATAATCAAACCTTTTCTGTAATTTCTAAAGATGCTTTTAAAATGCTGATGGATAAAAAAGCCTTTACCTACGGCGATAATAATTTTAAAATTAAAACACCTGAAACAGCCGCTATAAAGGTAAATGGAAAAGATGTTGATGTTATCCACGTTGTAAATGAGAAAGGTTCGCAGGAGTTATGGATTTTAAATAACCCGGCATTCCCTTTAATTATACAAAGTACTGGCCAGGCTACGGATATCATAATAACAGAAATTAAGTAACGATTTTGAAACCTTAAAAAATATAAAGCCCGAAAGGGCTTTTTTAATTTCAAAGCACTATTTTTACGCCAATTATGGAAAACGACAAAAAAGAAATATTCGATAACGTAGCACAACGTTTAAAAATTGAAGGTTTTAATGTAGTAAACCGCGATGAAACTCGACCATGGGGAGGTTTTTTTGTTATTGATGAAGCACAAGCACAACAATTTGCTGATACTTATTTTGATGGTTTAGATGTTGAAAGCTTAAAAATTGGCGGTAAGCTAAGTCCGAAGATTTTAATTGTTGCACCCAATACCCGTTTATCTTGGCAATATCACCACCGCAGAGCTGAGATTTGGCAAGTAGTTACAGGAACTGTTGGTATTAAAACCAGTCAGACTGATGAAGAAGGCGAAGTTAAAAGTTACGGACCAAAAGATCAGATTAAATTACAACAAGGCGAACGCCATCGTTTAATTGGTTTAGATGATTGGGGCGTTGTTGCAGAAATTTGGCAGCATACTGATGCTTCAAATCCATCTGACGAAAGTGATATTGTAAGGGTTCAAGACGATTTCGGTAGATAATTTTTTTGCCCTGCTCTGAAATTTGAGCAGGATTTTTTTTATTTTAGAACACAAGATTAAACGTTGTAGAAACTAAATTCACTAAAATTTCGTTTGTATAGCATACACACAATAAATGATTATTCTAATATTTTTTCTTTGCCATTGGTTTTTATCTCTCTTTAGCCAAACATTTTTCCTTCATCGTTATTCATCGCATAAAATGTTTAAGATGGAGCCTTTCTGGGAAAAGTTTTTCTACTTGATTTTGTTAATTTCTCAGGGTTCATCTTTCTTAAATCCCAGAGCTTACGCAATTTTGCACCGTATGCATCATGCCTATAGCGATACGCAGAAAGATCCTCATTCACCACACTTTTTTAAAGATGTTTTCGGGATGATGATTGCAACTAAGAATATGTATATGAATTATTTGCATTTCAAAATACAGCCAGAACCTGCATTTCAAGGCAATTATCCTGAATGGCCTTTAATTGATAGAATTGGTGATTCGTGGTTTTGGAGAATTGGTTGCGTTTTATTTTACATTGGTTTTTACGTTATGTTTGCAAATTACTGGTGGATGTTTCTTTTACTACCTATCCATTTTTTAATGGGACCATTACATGGTGCAATTGTAAACTGGTGCGGACATAAATACGGCTATTCTAATCATGATAACGAAGATCATAGTAAAAATTCTTTACCATGGGATTTCCTTTTAATGGGCGAATTGTTTCAAAATAATCACCATAAAAAACCTAATAGTCCGAATTTTGCGACTAAATGGTGGGAGTTTGACCCAACTTACCCGGTTATGAAGGTTTTGCACTGGATGAAAATTATTAAGATTAGAAAGGTTTAGTTAGAATTATTTGTAGAATTTAGTTTCTGCAATTTGCATTCCCCTCTTTTAGTGGGGTGCCCGGAGGGCGGGGGGGGTTGCTTGTCTTGGCCAGACAGGCTTTTTTCTTTTGACAACAAAAGAAACAAAATTGCCGGCTGAAAATTTTTGTTTTGAAGTTTCTACTTCGGCTTTGACATTGCATCCCCAAAAATTTGTTAGGCCGGTTAAAAGTAGAACGGAGAAATATTGCTTTGGCTTAGTGAGGTAGAAATTCAAATTGCGAATAAAATGCTCATTGTTAGGTGTATACTCATAAATAATAATGATAGCTAATCGGATTTTGAATTGAACTTCATACATGATTTTAACTTTCCTTGCACAGTTTTTTGTAAATTAAACCCGACAGAAGCGAGCACGAGTATAACGAAGTAAAGCGGATGGCGGGACTTTCGTAACCGATAAAAACCGAACCTTGCTTTTCAACTCATTATAAATCGTTCCACTATGATAAACTTTCTTAAAATTATTTTTTCGGCACTTTTCCTTTTTATGTGCTACAAAGTTATTGCAACTTCTCTTGAAAGCAATTTGTTTGATGAATGGAATTTTCTGGGCAGCATACCGTGGATGCGAGCTACACTTTGGGACTTTTATGCCAATATTTTCATCATCACTTTGTGGATGTTTTATAAAGAAAAAAGCATTATTCTTAAAATCTCTGTCGTAATTTTATTCGTATGTTTAGGTAGTATTGGCACTTTAGGCTATATTTTAGTTAAATTATTTCAACTAAAAGATGGCGAAGGTGTAAATGAATTGCTTAGTAAGGCTTAGGGTTTGAGCTTAGTGGTATTGGGTATCTTGCTAGGGGTTTCAGTTATGCGAATTGGCTTTTTGCCTTAAACCTTTTACCTTAAACCTTATGCCTTTTCAAGTACGAGATCTACTTTTTATTGCGCTAATTTCATTAATTGCCTGTTGTACCATTATGTTTTTGGTTTGGCTTTGGGCAAAAAAAATAAAAAATGCGGGTGTGGTTGATGTTTTTTGGGCGCTCAATTTTCCCGTTATCACTATTATCACTTTCTTTTTATCTGAAGGATTTGAAACCAGAAAAATTTTAATTTGCGGCATGTTTCTTTTGGCCGAATTACGCCTGGGTTTACATTTATGGCAGCGCGTAATTGGTCATATTAGTGAAGAAGAAGGCCGATATCAACAGTTAAGAAAAGAATGGGGCGATAAAGCCGAAAGGAATTTCTTTGTGTTTTTTCAGTTTCAGGCCATTTCAAATGTGCTTTTAGCTATTCCGTTTTTTATAATTACAGCCAATCCTTCAAAACAGATTGCCGTTTGGGAATTTATTGGCCTAGGTATTTGGATTATCGCTTTTTTTGGAGAAATGATTGCAGATAAACAGCTTGCCGCATTTAAAAAAGATCCTAATAATAAAGGAAAAGTTTGCGATACCGGTTTGTGGAATTACAGCAGGCATCCAAATTATTTTTTTGAATGGCTAACCTGGATAGCGTATTTCGTTTTTGCAATCGCATCGCCATGGGGCTTTCTTGCAATAATAAGTCCGGCAATTATTTTTTATTTATTGATGTATGTTACCGGGGTTCCAAATAATGAAGAACAAAATTTGAGGAGCAAGCCTGCTGCCTATAAAAAATACCAACAAACAACAAGCGCCTTTTTTCCGTGGGGGAAAAGAAAGGATTAGGCCGCTGGCTAAATGGAAGATGGGCAATACCGCTCTTAAATCCTGTATCCAATTTACATCGTATATTAACATTTTCCACTATACATTAACCATCTTACATTTTCCATAACCATGTGGTACGATAAACTTTTAGAAAACGATAAACTTCCTGATACGGCTTTGCGTATGGGCATTAGAAAACTTTGCAAGCAACGTTTGGATGACGAAACTTTGGGTGATGAGGAGTTGCAGCAAGAAAAATTTATGGACCTGGTTGATGAATTAAAGCAATCGCCAATTGCCGTAAATACTAGCGAAGCTAACGAGCAACATTATGAATTGCCAACAGAATTTTTCCAATATTGCCTGGGTAAAAATCTTAAATACAGCAGCGGTTACTGGAAACCGGGTGTAAAAGATATTGATACATCTGAAGATGATATGTTGGCCTTAACCTGTAAACGGGCAGATTTACAAAACGGACAAAATGTGTTGGAATTGGGCTGTGGTTGGGGTTCGCTTTCTTTGTACATGGCGGCAAAATTTCCGAACAGTACATTTACAGTAGTATCAAATTCGGCTACGCAAAAAATTTTTATTGATAAAACGGCAGAAGAAAGAGGCATTCAAAACCTGACGGTTTTAACAGCCGATATGAATACGTTTACCATCGCCGATAAATTTGATAGAATAGTTTCTGTTGAGATGTTTGAGCACATGCGTAACTATAAATTTTTGATGAATAAGGTTGCAGGTTTCTTAAAAGCTGATGGAAAGTTATTTGTACATATTTTTACCCATAAAACTTTAGCCTACAAATTTGAAGTAATTGATGAAACCGACTGGATGAGTAAATATTTCTTTACCGGCGGAATTATGCCTTCAAACCATCTGTTTTTTTATTTTAACGATGATTTAAAAATTGATAAACACTGGGTTGTAAACGGTACTAACTATGGCAAAACATCTGAGGCCTGGTTAAGCAATATGGATAAACATAAAAAAGAAATTATGCCAATTTTCGAACAGACTTACGGTAAAGAGCAGTCTGTAAAATGGTGGGTTTACTGGCGTTTATTTTACATGAGTTGTGCCGAATTGTTTAATTATAATAAAGGCAACGAATGGATGGTTTGTCATTATTTATTTAGCCCCACCCAGCATCCCCGGATTGAAGGAGCATAAGCGCAAAAATTAATTTTTAAATAGCGAATCAAAATTTATATGGAATATACAAACTCCTCTCCTCTGGAGAAGTCTGGAGGTGCTAAGCTTGCCATAATTGGCTCCGGAATAGCAGGAATGGGTTGCGCTCATAAATTGCAACATAAATATGATATTACCATTTTTGAAGAAGCAGATTATATTGGTGGTCATACAAATACGATTACACTTGAAGAAGATGGAAAACCAATTTATTTGGATACCGGCTTTATGGTTTTTAATTATGAAACCTACCCAAATTTGACTGAAATGTTTGCGGAAATTAATGCGCCAGTTATTAAAACCGACATGTCTTTCAGTGTACAGTTTTTACCAGAAAAGTTAGAATATAGCGGTTCAAGTTTAAATCATTTATTCGCACAGCGGAAAAACATCTTTAATATTTCATATTTAAAAATGTTGATGCAGATTAATCGCTTTAACAAACAAAGTATAGAGATTTTAGATAAACCAGAATATCAGGATTATTCGATTGGCAAATTTTTTAAAGAATTTGGTTATAGTGATGATATGCTTTGGCAGTATCTTATCCCGATGAGTGCTGCGGTTTGGAGTGCACCTATGGAGCAGATTTTAGATTTTCCGGCGGTAACTTTGATTCGTTTCTTTAAAAATCATGGATTTTTAGGTTTAGATACTCAGCATCAATGGTATACGTTGCAAAATGGTAGTCAGGCCTACCGGGAGAAATTGATTGCTCCATTTCGCGACAGAATTAAAATCAGCAATAAAATTGTTGCTGTTAGGCGATTAGAAAACGGTATAGTGGAGGTAGAAAATTCAAGAAGTGAAAAATTTGAATTTGATAAAGTAATTATGGCTTGCCATGCCGACCAGACCTTTGAAATTGTAAAAGATAAAACTCCGTTAGAAGCTGAATTGCTTTCGAAATTTAAGTACCAGCTAAATAAGGCCGTTGTGCATACCGATGAGCAGCAAATGCCTGAAGCAAAATTAGCCTGGAGCAGTTGGAATTATCGTGTAGAAAAGCATGGTGATAAATTGTTGCCAAGTACAATTTATTGGATGAATAATTTACAAGGTGTTTCTAAAAAAATGAATTACTTTGTATCTATAAATCCATCTGCATCTTTAAATCCCGCAAAAATTGTAAAACAAATTGATTATCACCACCCTTTATTTGATGTACCTGCAATGCAAGCGCAAGCTGAGTTGCATAAACTTAACGAAAGCGGTCCGATTTACTATTGCGGCAGTTATTTCAAATATGGTTTTCATGAAGATGCTTATAAAAGTGCGGTTGATTTGACTAAGGAACTTTAGATGTCATAAATCGTCATTGCGAGGTACGAAGCAATCTTTTTATCTGATTAATATCAACTGTGAGATTGCTTCAATCGATGAAAAATCGATTTCGCAATGACGGAAAAAACATCATTATAGATGTGAAAAATATGTAACTGATAAAATGCTGCGAATAATACATACATATCAATTAGCTATGCTTGTTGGTATATACAGGTTAAAGATTCTTCGCTGCACTCAGAATGACAAACCACCTGGACAATGCCGGGTGCACTTGGCCAACGGTTAAATAAATTTTGTAAATTGTAATTAGAAATGTCTTTTAAATCATCTATATACACCGCAAAGGTTATGCACCATCGCTTTGCGCCAAAAAAGCACTCGTTTTGGTACAACGTATATATGTTCTATCTTGATTTAGATGAAATCGATACTTTATCAAAAAAGCTTAGGTGGTTTAGCAGAAATAAATTCAATTTATTTTCTTTTAAAGATGCCGAACACCTACAACTTCCTAAAGATAATCCTGATAAAACTAAAAGTAACCGGGAACATGTAGAGGATTACTTAATGGAAAATGGAATAGACGGGAAAAATTTAAAAATCAGGTTGCTAACAAACCTTAATGTTTTAGGCTATAATTTTAATCCGGTTTCTTTTTATTTTTGTTTCGATGAAGCAGAAAATCCAGTATGCTGTGTAGCTGAGATTAGTAATACCTATCGGGAAATGAAACTTTTTTTCTTTGGTAAAGAGGATTTGCAAGGTGATGTCTTTAAAAAAATTGCAACTAAATATTTTTATGTCTCGCCATTTATTGATCATGATGATACCTTTGATTTCAGTTTAAAAGTACCCAATGATAAGTTGGAAATTAAAATAGACGATATTGATAAAAACGGCAATCGTTTTTTTATAAGTACATTAATGGGCAAAAAGCAAGCATTATCTAATCGTAATTTGCTGAAAAGTTTTTTATCTATACCATTAATCCCTTTGCAAATAATGGGAATGATACACTGGCAGGCGTTTAAACTTTGGTTAAAAAAAATACCTTTTCATCCTAAAGCCGAAAACCCTGAGCTGCAACGTAACGTATATAAACCCTATAAGCCATAAAACAAACCTCTCTTTAATTATGAACACCTTTGCCGCAACCAAAACATCAAATGGATTTTTTGATAAAATAGTGCTTAATGCGCTATCAAAAATGACTTTGGGTAAGCTTGAACTTACTTTACCAAATGGCGAGGTTTTAGTTTATGGTGATGGCGTAAATAATATCGAAGCTAATATTCAGGTCAACCATCCCGATTTTTTTAAATCGATTGCACTTTATGGCGATATAGGTTTTGGCGAGGGTTACACGCTGGGCTTATGGGATACATCGAACATTACAAACGTAATTAAGTGGGTGCTTTTAAACATCGAAAATGCTCCATCGGTTACCGGAAGTAAAGTTAAATCATTAGCCTTAAATCTTTTTAGGGTTGTTAACAAGCTTACACATTTACGCAGAGCGAATACTTTAGCAGGTTCTCAAAAAAATATCTCAGCGCATTACGATTTGAATAATGATTTCTTTGCTACTTTTTTGGATAAAACCATGACTTACTCCAGCGGCTATTTTATGCCCGAAGATTTAAGTTTAGAAGCATCTCAATATGCAAAATATGATAGATTGGCCAAACAATTAAAGGTTAAAGCATCAGATCATGTTTTAGAAATTGGTAGCGGTTGGGGCGGCAATGCAATTTTTCTTGCAAAAAATTATGGTTGTAAAGTAACTTCTGTAACCATTTCCAAAGAGCAGCAAAAATTCGCTGTAGAAAGAGTTAAAGCCGAAGGTTTAGAGGAAAAAGTTTCAATCATTATTCAGGATTACAGGAACATTGAAGGAACATATGATAAAATTGTTTCTATAGAAATGTTAGAAGCAGTTGGACATCAATATTTAGAAACCTACTTCGAAAAATGTCAATCGCTGTTAAAACCCGATGGGATTTTCGCATTTCAGGTAATTACTTCTCCTGATAGTCGTTATAAGCAATTGCGTAATGGAGTCGATTGGATTCAAAAGCATATTTTCCCGGGTTCGTTGTTACCTTCAGTAGCTGCCATAAACAACGCAATTAATAACACCGGCGATTTAACCATGGTTGATTTGAAAGACATGGGCTTAGATTATGCTAAAACACTTCACCTTTGGTTTATAGAATTTAATAAAAGTGCAGATAAAGTTAGGGCGTTGGGTTTTGATGATACCTTTATTCGTAAGTGGAACTATTATTTAAATTATTGTGAAGCTGCTTTCGCCATGCGAAATATAAATGTAATGCAATTGGTTTACTCAAGACCAAACAATACCTCAAGGTAAGATGCGATAATGTAAAACGGAAGATGCTAGATGGATGAGGTCTTTGATCATCAGAAAAAATATAAAATGGATAATGAACAATTAGTTCGCTGTCCATTTTTTGCTTTTACGCTTTTATATAATCCATAAAACATTTTACATTATTCATTTTTTTTACCGAGAAAAACCCCACCTTTGCCGACTAATTTTTATTAGTCGCGTTAAAAGTATTTTAATGTATTGTAACAAAACGCAATTTGCGCAGACTAATTACCAAATACTATTATTATACATGAAACGAATTCTACTATTAACCTTCATCCTCGGTTTATTTTTTAATGCGAATGCCCAGTTTGGCATGGGTGGTCCGGCAAAACCATCAGTAACCGGCCGGGTATCTGTTACAGTTATCGATTCGCTAACTAAAAAGCCAATCGATTACGCTACTATCTCTTTAATATCTATAAAAACTTCAAAATCTGTTAATGGTGGTGTTACTGATGAAAAGGGGAAACTAACAATTCAAGGCATTGCACCAGATGCATATAAATTAATGATAGGCTTTATGGGCTACAAAACTAAATCTGTTTTGGTAACCACAACGCCATCAAAACCCGATGCTAATCTTGGTAATGTTGTCATTTCTTCAACGGAAAATAACTTAGCCGATGTGCAGGTTGTTGGCACCAAAGCGGTTATCGAAAATAAAATTGATAGAATGGTTTATAACGCAGAAGCGGATGGAACTAATGCCGGTGGCGATGCAACTGATGTAATGCGAAAAGTACCAATGCTTTCTGTTGATATGAATGGAAACGTTCAACTACGTGGTGGTGCAGTGCGTGTTTTAATTAACGGAAAACCATCAGGTACAATGGCAAGCAGCGTTGCTGATGCATTAAAAATGATTCCCGCTGAACAAATTAAAACTGTTGAGGTAATTACCAGTCCGTCAGCAAAATACGATGCAGAAGGTTCTGGTGGTATAATCAACATCATCACAAAAAAATCAAATGCTCAAGGTGTAAGTGGTTCGGTAAATGCATCTGTGGGTACTCGTCAAAATAACGGCTCATTTAATTTAACTGCTAAAACCGGTCGTTTAAGTGTTAATACAAACTTGGGTACTAACTTAGCCTATGCTCAAAAATCAAGAGTAGTTATTTTAAATCAAACCACATTAAACAACGGAAGCTTAAATAGTGTGTCTCAGGATGGTTTTTCTAAATGGAGTCGCCAGGGTTATAATGGTAGTTTTGGTTTAGATTACGATTTTAATGCTTACAATAATTTAAGTACTACTGTTAAAATGAATAGCTTTTCTAACGGTGGTCCAGGAGAATCGAACTACATCATTAATGGTTTGCCAGCTACAAATGTTAGCGATATGGACATGAGCTTCAGAAACTTAGATTGGAATGTTGATTATAGAAAAACCAGCAAAAAGGAAGGTGAGGAATTTTCGGTTTCAGCGCAGTTATCAAAAGGCAGAACGCCTACAAGTTTCAGTAATATTTTAACTTCTGCAACTTTCCCTAACGGATTTCAAACCGTCAGTAACAACACAGGAAAAAACAATGAATATACTTTCCAAACCGATTACACTTATCCGATAAGCAAAGCTACTATTTTAGAAATTGGCGCTAAAGCCATCTTACGTGATATTAAAAGTCAGTTTGATAACGCAGCACAAGATTTCGAATACAATCAGGATGTTGCATCATTATATGGTGTAATTAGTTTCGACCTTACAAAAAAATTAAAATTTAAAGGTGGTTTAAGAGGTGAATACACTCAAATCGATTTCAATACACAGAATAGTGGATTACAGAAAAACGATTACCTGAATTTATTTCCAAGTGCCATTATATCACAAACCTTAAAAGGCAGCACGACATTAAAATTAAGCTATAACCGTCGTTTACAAAGGCCAGGTCAGTCTTACTTAAACCCTTTCCGTAATGAAAGTGATCAGTTTAATATTATGCAGGGTAATCCTCAGTTAAACCCCGAGTTGAGCGATAATTTTGAATTGGGTTACAGCACTTACATTAAAGGCTCGATTATCAATGCATCAATTTTCTATCGTCGTACAGGTGGTGTAATCGAGAGTTCAATTTCACCAATCTCTGAAAACGGTGTAAATAAAACTTATACATCATACATTAACGTAGGTACTGCGCAAACTTACGGCGCTAACGTTTTTGCATCATACAATCCTAAACCAAAATGGACTTTAATGTCGAACGTTGGTTTAAATACATACGAAGTGAGCAACGCACTTACCAATGTGAGCACGGGTACTTTCTTAAATTATAACATATTTGCAAGGTCTGCTTATGGTTTTGGTAAAGGCTACAACTTCGAGTTATTCGGTGTGGTTAACTCGCCAAGAAGAACTTATCAAGGTAAAACTGCTTCAATGGTGTTTTATGGGGCTTCAATGAAAAAGGAAATCCTTAAGAAAAAAGGAAGCATTGGTATTAATACCTTAAATCCATTTACCCGCGATTTGCATATAGAAACGGTTAATAATTCAGTTACCGCAACTGGTACCGTTTTCCAAAGTCAAAATATATACTATCCGCTACGTTCTTTTGGTGTTAATTTTAGTTATTCTTTTGGTAAGCTTAAATTTACCGAAAAGAAAAAAATTAAAAATGATGATACCAAACAAGACCAGCAACAAGGTGGAATGGGTGGTGTGCAACAATAATTTAAACCCAAATTAATAATATCACAAGCCTTTCTAATTTTAGAAGGGCTTTTTTGGAAAATATAAAATCAAGTGTCGCCAAGTGTATTAATTACACCACCATAAAAATTACAAAGCAGCTGATTTTTTTGGATTAAGTTGTTTTTGCGTTGTTTTGTTGCTTTATGTGCATGCTGTTGCTGGTTTGGACTAAATTATTGAGTAAAACTTGCGAGAATTTGCAGTATTTATTAGATTTAATTGTGTGATTGTGTTTCTAAAAAACATATATTGCATGTAACTAAACAAAAATTAAACTAAACAACAGAGATATGAGAAAAATCTTTACCTCACTATTTTTTCTGTGTGTACTTTTTGCAGGCCTTTCTACAACGGCTCAGGTAAAAACCATTACCGGAAAAGTAACCTCATCAGAAGATGGTCAACCCTTACCCGGTGCGAGCGTAAAAGTTAAAGGAACTTCAACAGGAACTTCAACAGCAGGAAATGGAAGTTTTACTTTACAAGTGCCACAAACAAACGCAGTTCTTGTTATTAATGCGATTGGTTATACCACTCGCGAAATTAGCGTTGGAAATCGAACTTCAGTTGATGTTTCTTTAGTTGCTGATGCGCAAGAGCTACAAGAAGTTACTGTATCAACAGGTTTGGGTATTACCCGACAAGCAAAATCTTTAGGTTATGCGGCGCAAACCGTAAGATCAGAAGAATTAAACTTTAACCGTCAGCCTAATTTAATTAATGCTTTACAAGGTAAAGTTGCGGGTACAACCATTTCCAGTATGGGTGGTGGTCCTGGTCAGGGTGCAAATATTAGAATCAGGGGTGTAAATTCAATCGATCCAAATACACCAAGTGATCCGCTTTACGTAATTGATGGAGTTCAAATTGATAATACAACATCTACTTTAGGTGCAAATCCCGGAGGTACAGCTTATGGTGCCAGAGGTGTAAGTAATCGTGCTTCAGATATTAATCCAGATGATATCGAAACCATTAATATCTTAAAAGGTGGTGCTGCTACGGCTCTATATGGTTTAAGAGGGGCAAATGGTGTGGTTGTAATCACAACTAAAAAAGGAAAAGCGGGCGGTATAAGCATCAATCTAAACAGTAGCTATGGTTTTGATGAAGTGTTAAAGAAACCAGCGGTTCAAAAAGAATATACTCAAGGTGTTTTAGGTGTTTATGCAAATCCTCCAAGTGGTATTGGACCGGCATGGGGACCAACAATAGCTGAGGCAAAACTGATAGATCCAACACATCCTGATCAACTATATGATAACTATGATAGAGCATTTGGAACTGGTCAGCAAGTTAAAAACTCGGTATCAGTTGCAGGTGGTAGCGAAGCCGTTCGGTTTTTCTCTTCTGTTTCTCAGTTATATCAAAAAGGTATGATGCCAAACACCGATTATAAAAATCTATCTGGAAGATTAAATACAGATTTTACCATCAGCCCAAAATTTAAAGCTGCGGTAAATATGAACTTCAGCAACGCTGGCGGTTATACTTACAGTGCTGATAGGTTTGGTGAAGGTTTGGCTTATTGGTCGCCACGTTATGATGTTGCAGATTACATTAATGAAAATGGTACTCAAAAATACATAGGTACAAATAACCCAATCTGGGGTACAGCAACCAATCAGCTCAAAGGTGATGTAAACCGTTTTATTGCTGGTGCTTCATTAAGCTACGAGCCTGTAAAATGGTTAAACTTATCATATCGTTTTGGTTTAGATACCTATAATGATAACAGAGTTAGAACTGCACCGGGCCCGATGGGTATTGCTGGCGAGCAGGTTTATGATAACGACCAAGGTTTTTACGGTGAATACAATGCAAAATCCAGAACTTTGAACGGAACATTTATCGCAACGTTAACATCAAAATTAACTAGCGATATTACGGGTACCTTAAGGTTAGGACAGGAGATGTACGATTCTAAAATCAAGAACATCGGTACGTTGGGCAGTCAATTAAGTATTTATAATTTTTATAATCTTGCAAATGCAAAAATAATTAGCGTTTCTCAAGGCTTTGAACAAAAAAGATTGATAGGCTACTTTGGTGAGGCAACTTTCGATTATAAAAATTATTTGTTCTTAACCGTAACCGGAAGAAATGATATCACTTCAACCTTGTCAAAAGAGAATAGGTCATTTTTCTATCCTTCGGCGAGTTTAAGTTATGTATTTTCAGATCATTTTAAATTACCAGCTTCAATCAGTCAGGCAAAATTAAGATTGTCTTACGCGAAGTTAGGTAAAGATGCGCCAATTTATGCGGGTACATCATCAGGTTTTGCAACTTACACTGGTTTGCCAACAGGCTCAACAGGATTAACATTAGCATCCAATTTAGGAAACCCAAATCTTCGTCCGGAGTTTACCAATACTTATGAAGGTGGTTTAGAAATGTCGTTTTTTAAAGGTCGCTTAGGTTTTGATTTCAGTTACTATTATTCATTAAGTAAAGATCAAATCGTAAGAGCTCAAATCACATCAGCAACTGGTTACGTTACAACATCAATTAATGCAGGCAACATTCGTAATCGTGGTGTTGAGCTAGTAATAAACGGTAAGCCTGTTGATGGTCAGAACTTTAAGTGGGGTGTTAATTTAAACGTATCTGCAAACCGCAATAAAATTTTGTATTTACCTACTGAAATCATTTATGGTTCAGCAAGAGGATACGGAAATGCAGGTGTAACCATGAAACTTGTACAAGGCGAATCATTTGGTAATATCTACGGCTCTTATTTCAATAGATATTCTGGTGGCCAACCTCAGGATGGAAACTTCTTAGATAAAAATTTACCGCTCCTTATCGGTGCAGATGGTTTCCCAATCATTTCTGGGGGTACACAAAGAATACTTGGAAACTCTCAGCCAGACTATGTAATTGGTATGGGTAATAATTTCACTTATAAAAGATTTAGCTTAAATGTTTTGTTTGATGCTCGATTAGGGTTTGAAAAATACAACTGGCTTGAAGATTTTTATTCTGCTTTTGGTTTACCTGATTATACTGCCGACAGAAGAACAACAAGAATTTTTGAAGGTGTTTTAGCGAATGGACAACCAAATACTAAACCTGTTTATATGGGTCAGCGTTTTGGTCCTGATGGTGTAGATTATGGCGAGGGTTATTACCGCAGATTCTATAGAAACGTATCCGAACCATTCGTAACCGATGCATCTTGGGTTCGTCTTCGTTCTGCAAGTTTAACTTATGCATTGCCTACAAGCTGGTTGCCTAAAAAAGCAATCCGTAATGCATCCGTTTCGGTAACGGGTAATAACCTTTGGTTATGGACTAAATACTACGGTGTAGATCCAGAATCAAGTTCTTATGATGCAGGAAGTAATAATGATGGTTCTGCCGGATTCACTTATCCAACTGCCCGTACAGTTATGTTTTCACTAAACGTTGGTTTTTAATTTGATAACGATGAAAAAGATTTTAAAATATACGATGTTATCAACCTTGGTGGTTAGCGTTGCCTTTCAAGGTTGCAAAGACAGCTATTTTGATGATGTTACTAAAAACCCAAATCAGGTAACAACGCCAACATTGGCTTCTTTACTTGCAACATCAACAAGTAAGGCTGGTGTTAATAATTACAATGTAGCCAGTGCCATTGCGCCATACGTTCAATATACAGCCAACCCGGCTGCTGTTGGTGCAGGCGATACTTATCAGGCAATAGATTTCAGCGGAACCTGGGATGCGCTTTATTTCGCAATGGCTGATGCAACAGAAATGAAAAAAATGGCTATTGCTCAAGGCTCTAGCGAGTATAAAGGCGTAGCCAATGTGCTTATTGCATATAACCTGATAATGGTAAATGACATGTGGGGAGCTGCACCATTTTCTCAAGCTTTCGACATTACAAACTTTACCCCGAAATATGATACCGCCCAAGAGGTTTACAATCAAACCATGGCCTTAATTGATGAAGCAATTGTAGAATTGGCTAAAACCAATGCAACTGTTAAACTATCTGCAGCCAGCGATTTAATTTACGGTACTACAGGTGTAAATGAAAGAGCGAATTGGTTAAAATTTGCATACGCACTAAAAGCAAGGTTGTTAAATAAAGTTAGTAAAACAGCTACCTACAATCCAACTGCTGTATTGGCTGCAGTAAGTAATTCATTTACTTCAAATGCTGAAGATGCTCAAATGTCAACATTCAGCATTAGAAATTTCTGGGCAAGTGTTGCCATTAGTAATGCATCACAATCTCTTGGAGGATGGCTTTCAGAACAATTAGTTGATCATTTAAATGGAACAACTTATGGTTTGTTCGATCCAAGAATTGCAAAAATAACCGACCGAACAATTAATAATGTTTACATTGGAACTGTAAATGGTGCGGGAAACAGATTGCCAGGCGCAAACACACTAAAAGATGAGTGTTACATTTCAGTTAACTCACCATGGACCAGCCCAACTTCTCCAATCTTTATTGCCACTTACGCAGAGCTGAAATTTATTGAAGCTGAAGCTGCATTTACAACCGATAAAACCAAATCTTACAATGCGTATCTTGCTGCTATTGGTGCAAACATGGATAAATTTCAAGTGGCTTTAAGCGATAAAACTACGTATTTGGCCGATCCAAGAGTTGCAGTAGGTGTTGCAGCCTTTACTAAAGATTTAATCTTTAAGGAAAAATATGTTGCAACATACTTAAACCCTGAAGCCTGGAATGATGCCAGACGATTTGACTATAAATACAAGGATTTTACGCTTCCTGTAAACGTAACCTTGCCAGATTTTATACGCAGAAATGATTATCCTCAGGGAGAAAAAAGTAAAAACGGTGCGAACGTTCCAACTGAAGTTCCAAGAACAACAAAACTATGGTGGGATCAGTAACATTTTTATAAAAAATTACCTTCTAGGCCCTTTCCGTTTATCGGTTAGGGCTTTTTTATTTAATTTATTAGAAATTTTAGATAATGAAAAAAGTAATACTGTTTTCGGTAATAATTATATTTTCAATTCAGCTTTATGGACAAAAGTATAGCCTGCAATCTGTCTTAAGTTACCCGTTTCCAAGTCAGTTGGTTGCGGCGCCATCGGGTTCTAAAATAGCTTGGGCAGCTAATGAACAGGGTAAAAGAAATATTTACGTTGCAGAAGCACCAGATTACAAAGCAGTAAAAATTACTGATTATAAAGAAGATGACGGGCAAGAGTTAAGCAGCTTATCGATATCAGCTGATGGTAAGTGGGTTGTTTTTGTTCGCGGTGGCGACCATGGCGGTAGAGATGGCGGACCAGTGAATGCGCTAAGTATGCCTTTAATGCCTAAAGTTGAGGTTTACTCAGTTCCATTTACCGGAGGTAAAATAAATCTAATTGGCGAAGGCGATAATCCTGTAATTTCTCCCACAGAAAACAGAGTCGTATTCTCAAAATCTGGTCAGTTACTAATGGGTTCGCTGGATACGGCTATTCCTGCGAAAGCGATTATAAATATGAAAGGCATTCAGTCGGGCTATAAATGGTCGCCAGATGGTAAGATGCTAGCATTTGTTTCAAACCGGGTTGACCATTCCTTTATCGGTATATATACAAATACACAAACTCCAATTAAGTGGATTTTGCCTTCATTTTCGAAAGATGCTGCGCCAGTTTGGTCGCCAGATGGTACAAAACTAGCTTTCGTTCGCACACCTGGAAGTGGCGGTGCAACAGATTCTATCTTAACTAGAAAACACCAACCATGGGCAATTTGGGTAGCTGACGTAAATAATGGTAAAGGAAAGCAAATCTGGAAGGCACCAGAAACAATAAGAGGTTCTTATCCGTCAATTGATGGTGGCACAAATTTATTATGGGCTGATGGAAAAATTGTTTCCGCTTCTTATGAAGACGGCTGGCCACATCTATATTCAATGAATACTGATGGATCTGGCAGAATTCTTTTAACCCCGGGAAATTTTGTTGTCGAAAATGTGGAGTTAAGCAATGATATAAAAACCTTGATTTTTGCAACAAACACGGGCAAAAATGCCGATGATTTGGATCGCAGGCATATTTATAAAGTTTCGGTAGATAAAGCCGATATGGCCGCGTTAAGTTCTGGTTTGGGTATAGAATCTTATCCTGTAATTTCTGGTGATGATAAGGCTGTTTTCTGTTTAAGCTCCACCGCTCAAAGACCGCTATTGCCTGCTGTTTTAAACAATAAACAAATCGATTTAATAGGAGAAGAGTTAATTCCAAAAGATTTCCCGATTAAGGATATGGTTATTCCAAAGCATGTAAGTTTTAAAGCCGCAGATGGAAATACAGTTTACGGACAATTATTTTCGCCAAAAGATAACGCTAAAAAACATCCGGCGATTGTTTATGTACATGGTGGCCCGCAAAGACAAATGTTTTTAGGTTGGAACCCAATGGATTATTATTCTATTGATTATGCTTTAAACCAGTATTTGGCCGAATTAGGTTTTACTGTTCTTTCTGTAAATTATCGCTTGGGCTTAGGCTATGGTTACGATTTTCATAAACCTTTAAATGCTGGCGCACAAGGCGCTTCAGAATATCAGGATGTAAAAGCCGCCGGAGTGTGGTTAGCCACACAGCCAAATATTGATAAATCTAAAATTGGAATTTATGGCGGCTCTTATGGAGGTTATTTGGTTGCCTTAGCTTTAGGTAAAGATTCGAACCTTTTTGCTGCGGGTGTAGATATTCATGGCGTTAATAACCGCTTTAGCAGCAATAATGGTGATAATAGAGAACCAGCTCCGGATGCCGCATTAGCCGCAAAAATTGCTGCCGAATCTTCGCCAATTACTTACCTAAATACATGGACTTCGCCTACATTAATTATTCATGCTGATGATGATAGAAATGTTGCTTTTAGCCAAAGTGTTGATTTAGCTAAAAGGTTTGAGGATAAAAAATTTGAATTTGAATTTTTGTCTATTCCGGATGATACGCACCACTGGATGAAATTCTCTAACGGAGTTAAAGTTAGCGAAGCTACAGCAGAATTTTTAAAACGAAAACTGATGAATAAATAACGTTATGTCTTCTTTATGTATTTTAGAATCATCAAACTTAGCGGGTTTAGTTGATACCCGCTAATGTTATTCTGCAACATCACTACCGATTGATCGTAAAAAACCGGAACAACCGGCGAATAATCCATTACCATCTGATCCATTTTTCTATATAACTGAAAGCGTTTTTCGTTGTTTGTTTCGTAATAACTTTGCTCAAAAAGCTTGTCGAATTCTTTATTATAGAAGGCCGTATAATTCGGTCCGAAGGGAACCTTGTTTTTAGAATAAAACATCGACAGATAGTTTTCGCCGTCCGCATAATCTGCAATCCAGCTTCCGCGGAAAAAGTTAACATGGTTTTTAGAAATCAAATCTCTTAAACTTGTACTTGGGCTAACATCAATCTTCGTTCTAATACCGATAGCAGAAAGCTCACTTTGAATAAATTCTATTAAATCTTTATAAGTTGTTGTAGTGTTCAAGGTAATTTCGCCCATGCCTTTCCCTTCGGGATAACCAGCTTCTGCCAATAATTTCGCTGCTAATTTTGGGTCGTAATGATATCCATGAACTGCTGAACTATCAAAACCAGGCATCCCTTTGGGTATAAAACCAGATGTTGCAGCTATGCCAATACCATTTCTTAAATACTTGATGAGTTTATCTCTGTCGATGGAATAATTTATCGCCTGGCGGATTTTTTTGAGCTTTAATGGCGAATTTTTAACTATCGCCAAATTGGAATCAACCAGAATGCCTACATATTCAGTGCATAAATAAGGGCTTTTAGTTAATTGAAATTTACCCTTATATTTCGAAGTCATATTTCCACTTTTAGTCAAAATATCATCGCGGTAACTTCCATCAACGCTATAATAAAAATCTAAATCCTTTTTCAAAAAGCTCATAAATCCACTTTGTTTATCGCTGATGAATGAGGCTTTAAGTGCATCTATATAAGGTAATGGTTTTCCTTTTGTATCTTTTTCCCAGTAATGTTCGTTTTTCAAAAGCACCAAAATTTCGCCTTCCTTCCAATATTTAAATTTAAAAGGGCCGGTTCCAACCGGGTGACTTCTAAAATCTTTACCATAATGTTCTACAACCTCTTTTGGTACAACAGAACAATATTGTGAGGTAAGTAAACTCATAAAAGGTGGGAATGGTCGCACCAGTTTAATCTGGAAAGTAGTATCATTTACCGCAATGAAATTGGTTTGATCTTTTACTTTATCGCTAAAAATCCAGCCACCAGATGAGGCAACTTTGGGGTCAATTAAACGGTAAAAACTGTAGGCAAAATCTGCAGCAATAACTTTTCTGCCTTTTCCGTTTTTAAAAGCCTGGTCGTCATGAAAGTATACATCATCACGCAGGTTAAAAGTATAAGTTAAGGCATCATCAGAAATTTTCCAGCTTTTTGCAATACACGGAATGGTTTGTAATGTCGAATCGATTTGTACCAAACCATTAAAAACCTGATTGGTCATCCATATTGCATTTTGATTTCGGGCAAATGCAGGATCTAAAGATGTTAAGCCTTGATCCAAATTGATATTAAATACTTTTTTATTGTTTTCATCTAACTTTTTCTGACAAGAAAACAGCGTAACGGCGCAAAAAAAATAAAATATATACTTAAATGAGTCCTGCATGAATTAAGGATTGTTATTTTTGCACAAATTAATAAATTTAATGCAGATGTCTTTTTTAAACGATTTATTTATTGGTCTGGATGAGACCCAAAAAGAGGATTTACAAGAACGTTTAGAGATTGTAGCGCACAAAATTAAGTTTATGGATAAAATTCCTGTTGCTTGTTTGGATGCGGGCAACAATTCAAATTACTTATTGTCCGAAGAAATTTCGCAAGCTGGGGGAATGTTCGAAACAGATGTTTTTAGTGCTGCATTTATTATTTATTACCAACCCGGCAAAACACTTACCGATTTAATGCGTGAAGTTCCTTCAGCTTTAAATTCAGATTGGCAAGCGGTTAAAAATAACAGAATTATATTGTTAAATGATGATGTAAACAGATTAAGAACTGCAGAAAATGCAGTTTCTTTGATAGAAGATTTAGCAGAAATGATTCATCCGGGTTCATTTATTTTTGGCCACGAGGGCGATAAATGGATTAGGTTTGGAGCGTAAATTAGATGGAAGATGTGTGATGGAAGATAGATGATGTGTGATGGAATAATTAACAATAAAATTGTAAAATTCAATTAACCATGAGAAAATTTGCTTTTATCAGCTTACTTGTATTGTTTTCTTTCCTAACAAAGGCGCAAACTGTACCAACCTTAACTGCAGATGTAGCTGAAAAGCTTTCCATAATGCCTTTAAAATGTATTGGTCAAGAGTTTCCAAATAAAACTTCGCATGTTGCCAATACTGCACTTGATGGCAGATTATTACCAAGCGAATTGCACCCGGCTTTTTATGGTTGTTTAGATTGGCACAGTTCTGTTCATGGCCATTGGATGTTGGTGAGGCTTTTGAAAACAGTTTCTGGTTTAAAGAACAAAGCTGAAATTACAGCGCTTTTAAACAATACTTTCACGCCCGAAAAAATGAAGGCTGAAGCAGAATATTTTACAAAATATCAGGTAGCAAACACTTACGAGCGTACGTATGGTTGGGCATGGTTATTAAAATTAGATCAGGAATTATATACCTGGGATAATCCGGATGCAAAAAAATGGTATGCAGCACTACAGCCTTTAACCAAACAAATTTTAACGCTTTGGAAAGCTTATTTACCAAAGCAAACTTACCCAAATAGAACAGGTGTGCATCCAAATACTGCATTTGGTTTGGTGTTCGCTTTAGATTGGGCTAAGACATTTAAAGATGTTTCTTTTGAGGCGCAAATTAAATTAAAAGCTAAATCTTTCTATTTAGATAATGTTGCAACGCCAGCTTACCTGGAGCCCGATGGCTCAGATTTCTTTTCGCCAAGCTTAGAAATTGCCGATTTAATGCGTAGGGTTTTGCCAAAAGCAACTTTTGTTAATTGGCTTAATAAATTTTATGAGGAGCGCAGTTTAAAACGCATAAGCGATTTGCCTGTGATTAGCGATATTAACGATTATCAAGGTGTGCATTTGGTTGGGCTTTCTTTTACCCGAGCCTGGTGTATGAAAGGAATTGCCAGAGAATTGCCGAAAGGACATAAATTAAAACTTCGTTTTGAAAAAACTGCTGAAAAATTTCTTGCAAATGCTTTACCATTGGTTTTTGCGGGTAATTATGGCGGCGACCATTGGTTAGCATCTTTTGCGGTTTATGCCTTGGAATAGCCGACAATACTTGAGTCGTGTCTTCCTGAGCTTGTCGAAGGATTTGTTGGATATTATTAAAAAAAATCTGTTTTTAGATGGTGTTCGTTTAGCCGAGATTTTTTTTGAAAAGCAAGCTTCGGTGTGTATCGGTTTCGCAAGTCCCGTTATACGCTTTATCCCGAGAAATACGGGATGCTCGCTTCTACCGGGTTTATTTAACCTAAAACTGTGTTTCAAAAGCCAGATTCGACAGATTAGTATGGTATAAATCTAGTCCCTCGGTTTGTGTCTCCACAAAACGAAACATTAATAGGGTAAAAATAATTGTCTGTGGAGACACAGGCAATGGCAGAATGAATAATAAATTTGCAATAATTCCTCGGTTTGTGTCTACACCGACCGAAACCGTTGAGTTTTTCAGTTTTATGCAAAGAATTAAGTACTTAAACCCGGTTGCAGCGGTACCCTGCAGCGAGGAAGCATGACGAAGCGAGGCGTACAAGCGCAAAACGGGACTAACAATAAAATGAAATGCAGGTTTTGCTTTTCAAATTAATGATTGAATTTTGATTGATAGAAGGTTTGAATAAAGGTTAAAATTTGATGAACTTTTCTATTTGCTCATCAATAAAACTAAGTGTGTCTTCTTTTATCAATTTGCCTTCCAAATCGAGCTCGTTTTTAATGTTTGGGATATGTAAACGCAAGGGTAAAACATTAAGATGTACGTAATGGCAAACACCTGTAAAATGCTCAACACCACGAATGTTGCCATATTTTCCTGAAGAAATACCGACCAAGGCAGCTTTTTTATCGTAAAAACTATCAGGGAAATTACTGGCATCAATTAATACCTTCAGTACGCCAGGATAACTACCATTGTACTCAGGCATTACGAATATGAATTTCTCTGTATTGTAAATCAAATCTTGAATCTCTTGAAACGCTTTAGATCTTTTACCGTACATGTCGGTATTTAAAACATCGGCAGGCAAATGCTCCAAACTAAAAACTGTAGCCTGCAAGCCTTTTTTTAAAAGTTCAGACTGGTAATATTTGGCAACTTTTAGCGTATTGCTATTAGGTCTGTTGGTTGCCGCTATTATTGTTATCATGAAGTAAATTGTTAATAAGATGTTTAAAACGCAAATACTGTAATTGCTAAAATTGCCATATAGTTTGTATCTTAGCTGATTGACAAAAAGGGCTTAAACAAAGCAAAAATAGAACATTTTGCCGATTATAAGGCATTAAATAAAGAGCCCTAACGTAAGCGTAAAGTAAATTTCGGACATATAGATGAGCAAAATAATTGCATTAGCAAATCAGAAGGGTGGTGTTGGTAAAACAACTTCATCAATTAACCTGGCGGCAAGTTTAGCCGTATTAGAATATAAAACCTTGTTGGTTGATGCTGATCCTCAGGCAAATTCAACTTCAGGTATCGGCTTTGATCCCCGAAATATAAAAGACAGTATTTATGAGTGTATTATAAATGATATCGACCCTGCACAGGCAATTCAGAAAACAGATACGCCAAATTTAGATTTATTACCGGCACACATTGATTTAGTTGGTGCAGAAATTGAAATGATTAACCTTAACAACCGCGAGTACAAAATGAAAGCGGTTTTGGAGAAAATTAAAGATCAGTATGATTTTATTATTATTGATTGTTCACCATCGTTAGGTTTAATTACCATAAACGCTTTAACCGCTGCAGATTCTGTTATTATTCCGGTTCAATGCGAATATTTCGCATTAGAAGGTTTAGGCAAATTATTGAACACCATAAAAATTGTGCAAAACCGTTTAAATCCTGAATTGGAGATTGAAGGTATTTTGCTAACCATGTATGACGTTCGTTTGCGTTTATCAAACCAGGTGGTTGAAGAAGTAAGAACGCATTTTAACGAATTGGTTTTTGAAACCATTATTCAGCGTAATACTCGCTTAAGTGAAGCGCCTAGTTATGGTGTTTCGGTTATTATGCATGATGCAAATTGCAAAGGCGCAATAAATTACCTTAACCTTGCCCGCGAAATTGTAAAGAAAAACGGCTTGTTAAAGGAAGAGGAAAATATAGGAACGGAAAATTATAAATAATAGATGACATCTTTTCAGCGAAAAACAGGATTAGGCAGAGGATTAAGTGCGCTTTTAGATGATAGCGAATCGGCACATCCGCCTAAGCAGCAGGTAAATGCGGTTAGTGAAACGGAGCAGATTGGCAATATAAGCCATGTAAGTTTAAATGAGGTTGAAACCAACCCTTACCAGCCACGTACCGAATTTGACCAGGTTGCATTAAACGAACTTGCTGATTCGATTAAGGTGCAGGGATTAATACAGCCAATTACGGTTAGAAAAATCGGTGCAAATAAATACCAGCTAATTTCTGGTGAGCGAAGATTTAGAGCGTCTAAATTAGCAGGTTTAACGCAGGTTCCGGCTTATATTCGTAGCGCTAACGACCAACAAATGTTGGAAATGGCGCTTATCGAAAACATTCAAAGAGAGAATTTAAATTCTATAGAGGTTGCTTTAAGTTTCCAGAGAATGATTGATGAAGTGGGTTTAAAGCAAGAGCAACTAGGCGAACGTGTTGGGAAAAACCGTACAACGGTTACCAATTATTTACGTTTACTAAAATTACCGCCTGCAATACAAGCTTCCATTCGCGACCAACGCATTACAATGGGCCATGCAAGAGCATTAATTAATGTTGATGGCGTTGATAAACAATTGTTCATCCATCAGGAGATTTTAGACAAAGGTTTGTCGGTTCGTAAAGTTGAGGAGTTGGTTCGCAACCTTCAGCACGCACCGCTAAAAACTGCTGGAAAATCTAAAGAAAAAGGTAATTCTTTTCAATATCAAAAATTACAAGATGATTTAGCTTCAAAATTTGCTACTCGTGTAAAATTAAAGGTTACACAGAATGGAAAAGGGGCCATCGAGATTCCTTTTGTAAGTGATGAAGACCTTAACAGAATTTTAGAATTATTAGATTGGTAATGTTAAATAACAGGATTGTAATAACGTTATCTCTGGTATGTGTTTTCTTTTCAAATCTAGCTTCGGCTCAGGTACAGGATACTTTATTAAAACCAATTGACACTGTAAAGGCTACACCCATTAAAGCTGTACCCATGGATACCGTCCGCAAAAAAGCAGATACGGTTAAGTATGTAAATCCTGGAAAAGTTGCCGGGAGAAAAGCTGTTTTTAAATCGATGTTGATTCCCGGATGGGGACAGTTATATAACAACCAGCTTTTGAAAGATAAGTTAAATGCAAAAGGTGAAAAAACAGGTCATTTTTGGCAAAAAACTTACACTTTGGGTAAGGTTGGGTTGATATACGGTGGTTTTGGTGCATTAACTTTATCATATATTGAAAGTCGTAAAAATTATAAAATTTTCTTAACTGAGGCACAAAACAGAGCATTTAATAATGCTCAAACCGATCCGGCACTAAAGAGGGACCTTAATACGGAGTTATCAAGATATGATGATACCAACGTTTTAAATGCCCAGGCAATCTATAAAAGAAACGGACAAATTGTTATCTTTTCTTATTTTGCACTTTATGGTGCTCAAATTATTGATGCTTACGTTGCGGCCAGACTAAATTTTTTCGATGTAGATGATAAGCTTTCATTTAATGTGAGTCCAACTTTGATAAATAATCCAAATGCCATGTATGGTTTTAATAATGCGCCTGCTTTAAAACTTTCTATAAAATTTTAATATATAAATCACCTAAACTTATAAATAACCGATGAAAATTGCGCTTTTAGGATATGGCAAAATGGGACAAATTATCGAGAAATTTGCGCTTGAACGTGGTCATGAAATTGTTCTAAAAATTTCTATCGATAATCAGGAAGATTTAACCCGTCAAAACTTAAAATCGGCAGATGTTGCCATTGATTTTAGTACACCAGATTCTGTTCTGAAAAACATTGATGTTTGTTTTGATGCCAATGTTCCTGTTGTGGTAGGTACTACAGGTTGGTACGGTAAATTACAGGAAGTTAAAAATGAATGTAATAGCAGTAACAATACTTTACTTTATGGGTCTAATTTCAGCATTGGCGTTAACTTATTCTTCAAATTAAACCAAACTTTGGCTAAGTTGATGAATAATTATCCTGCCTACGAAGTTCAGGTTGAAGAAATTCATCATACTCAAAAGCTTGATGCACCAAGCGGAACAGCGATAACTTTAGCAGAAGGTATTGTAGATAACTTGGAGCGTAAATCTGAATGGTTGAACGAAGTAGTTGGAACAAATGTGGAGGTTTTTCCGAAAGGAGAACAGTTGCTAATTGAATCGCATAGAATTGAAAATATACCGGGTACGCATACGGTAATTTACAGCAGTGAGGTTGATGATATAGAAATTAAGCACACGGCACACAGTAGAGCAGGTTTTGCATTAGGTGCAGTGGTTGCGGCAGAATGGTTAAAGGACAAGAAAGGTTTTTTCAGCATTACTGATATTTTCGAGTAGGCTGATTTTAATAAACAGATAACGGTTAACTGATTTTAATTTTAAATCGTTAACAACTAAACAAGATATATGAATTACAAATTCTGGCAAAAAAAACAGGATGCCACCAAAAAGAAAAAAACTAAAACCCGCGAATGGGTTGATGCCATTGTTTTTGCCGTTGTTGCAGCAACAATAATCAGGGTTTTCTTTATTGAGGCTTATACCATTCCGTCTGGTTCCATGGAGCGCTCATTATTAATAGGCGATTTTCTTTTTGTAAGTAAAGTAAACTATGGCGCTCGTATCCCGATGACACCGGTTGCCTTTCCTTTTGCACATCATACCATGCCAATTACTGGTACAAAAGCCTACTGGGATGGCGTTCAGTGGAAATATCATCGCTTACCTGGTTTATCAGATATAAAAAGAAATGATGTTGTGGTATTTAACTTCCCGGAAGGTGATACGGTTGCTTTAGAAAACCAGGTGCCAAGTTATTACGATTTGGTTAGGCAAAGTGGACGCGAAGCGATTCATAGCCAATATACAATTGTTAGTCGCCCGGTAGATAAACGCGAAAATTTTATTAAACGCTGTATCGGTATTGCGGGTGATGTTATCAGCATGAAAAATGGTATTGCAAACATTAACGGTAAAGATGAGCCTTTAATAAACACCGGAATGATGCCTTACAAAATCGAATTTAAAACCATGGAATTTAATTATGGTGTGTTTGATGATTTAAAAGTAAAGCTCGGCGATATGCAACTGATTGGTGATAATACCTATGTTGGAGATTTATCGCCAGAATTAGCCGAAAAAATTAGAGCCTTTGATTTTGTAAAATCTGTTAATATGTTTGCCGCTACTGCATCTGATGTAGAGCCAGGAGGCACTTTCCCTCACGACCCAAAACGTGTTTGGAACAGAGATAACTTTGGTCCGATAAAAATTCCTGCTAAGGGTTGGACGGTTAATATAGACAGTAACACAATGCCTTTATATTACCGAGCAATTAGAACTTATGAAGGCAATAAAGTGGAGGAAAAAGCCGGAGTATGGTACATTAATGATAAACCTGCTACAAGCTATACTTTTAAAATGAATTATTACTGGATGATGGGCGATAACCGCCATAATTCTGCCGATTCTCGTTATTGGGGATTTGTGCCAGAAGACCATGTTGTTGGTAAAGCATTGTTTATTTGGATGAGTTGGGATAGTGAAGGCAGTTTCTTAAATAAAATCCGTTGGAATAGATTATTACGAGGTATTAAGTAAAATTAAACACACATATCCAAACAAAAAAAGGCTTAAAGAGATTTAAGCCTTTTTTTGTTTGGTAACTAACTTTTAAAAAAAATTAATAAGTTTTTAAATGTTTTAAATTTATTTATTAAGTTTGTTATAACTAAACCAAACTAATGTCTGTTATAATTGAGAAGAATCAGCGCTTACGTGCAGATATCATAAAATATCTTTATTATAAAAATGCATTGTCATTAACCGATTTGAGTAAGCTTACAAGTAAAAGTTTGCCATTGGTTACCTCTATTGTTAATGGTTTAATAAATGAAAATTTTATTATAGAACAAGGTTTAGCGCCTTCTACAGGTGGCCGCCGAGCTTCCATTTATCTGCTAAATCCCAATAATCAAAAATTTACAGTTGCTGTTGCTATGGATCAATTAGTTACCAGATTGGTGATTTATGATTTATCACGAAAAATGGTGATACCTATGCAATATCTTGATTTCAACATGTCTGATGAAAGCAGTGATGTTGATGTGCTTGTCAATTTTATTAATAAAAGTATTCAAAGCTCAAATATCAACAGAAAAGATATTATTGGAGTGGGCATAGGTATGCCGGGCTTCGTAAATGCAGAGCTTGGTGTGAATTCATCTTATTTGCCAATTAAGGGCGGTACAACAATTCGTGATTATTTAAGAAAGAAGATAAAGCTTCAGGTGGAAATAGATAACGACTCGAGTTTAATCGCGCTGGCTGAACTAAACTTTGGTGAAGCGGTAGGCCTGAAAAACGTAATGGTTGTTAATATTGGTTGGGGAACAGGTTTAGGAATGATTTTGAACGGGCAGCTTTATCGTGGAAGTAGCGGCTATGCAGGCGAATTTAGTCATATACCATTATCAGATAGTAAAAATTTATGCTCGTGTGGTAAAAAAGGCTGCCTGGAGGTCGATACATCTCTACTCGTTATGGCAGAAAAGGCCGAAAAAGCGTTAGCTGAAGGTACAGTTTCGAGCATGCGTGAGTTGTTTAAAGATAAAAGTAAACATCCACGGGAGCATTTTCTGGACGCAGTTAATGCGCAAGATCCTTTAGCAATTTCTATTCTCTCCAAAGCAGGTTTTCAATTGGGTAAAGGGTTGGCTACGCTCATCCATATCTTAAATCCAGAGTGCATAGTGCTAAGCGGTAGAGGTGCGAAAGCAGGAAAAATGTTAGTTCCGCCTATACAACAAGCTATAAATGAGTTCTGCATACCTCGTATTTCAGAACAAACAAAAATAAAAATATCGACACTAACAGATGAGGCAGAGCTTTTTGCTGCTGCAAGCTTAATAATAGAGAATTCTCAATTCGATTAACTTAAAACCAAGGCGTATGGATAAATCAAAAAACAACTAACCTTAAATTCCTAATTAAATAAACAAACTTAAACTAAACAATATGAACAGAATATACTACAAGTGCTTGAGTATATTGTTATTTACCATGCTGGCGATAACAACTTTTGCACAAAATAAAATTACCGGTACGGTAAAAGATGCATCTGGGCCTTTTCCCGGAGCAAGCGTTTCCGTTAAAGGAACAATGAGAGCAACACAAACCGATGCAAACGGAAATTTTACCATTGCAGCACAGCCAAACGAAACGTTAATTTTTACAGCTGTTGGTTACAAAAGAACAGAAGTTGCAATTAATAGTCAAACTACGCTAAGCGTAACCCTTACCGAAGATGCAAATTCACTTAATGATGTGGTTGTTACAGCCTTAGGAGTAAAGAGGGATGCAAAAGCCTTGGGTTACGCAGTTAGCACTATATCCTCAAAAGAGTTAACACAGGCAGGTGCAACAAACTTTGCAGGCGCAATGTATGGTAAAGCTCCGGGTGTGAGAATTTCATCAGCACCGGGTGGCGCAACAAGTGGTGTAAACATTAACATTCGCGGCGTAAATTCAATTACTAATAAAACCCAGCCACTAATTGTATTGGATGGTGTGCCTATTCGCGATGGTGAGTATGCAAACAGCGATTATTGGGGCGATCAGCGTATGCGTGGTAACGGATTACTGGATATCAACAATGAAGATATTGAAAGTATTTCCATTCTAAAAGGCGCCTCTGCAGCTGCACTTTACGGTTCAGAAGCAGTAAATGGTGTGGTTTTAATCACTACAAAGAGTGGTAAAGGTGCAAAAGGATTTAATGTAGATTTTAATGCAAATTATACCAATGATAAGGTGGCTTATTTGCCAAGATATCAGAACGTACGCGGGCCAGGTATCGATCCATTTTACTCAAACGCCGGACAAGCAGCTGATGGTTTTGTTTATCAGGATTTAGATGGTAACGGAACCAAAGAAACCAGAGGCGTTGGTGCATTTTCTATCAACTTTGGGCCAATCTTCGATGGTAAACCTACATTAGCATGGGATGGACAAATGAGGCCATACGATGCACAGATTGACAATTACGCTAAGTTTTTTCAAACAGCAAATAACTCAAATGTAAATGTTGCAATATCTAACACAACTGATAATTCTAATATACGTTTATCCCTAACCCGTCAGGATAATCAGGCGGTAAGTTATGGCACTAAAAACGAAAAAAATATAGTAAACCTAAACACTTCATTTAAATTAGGTAAGCGGTTTACAACTGATTTAATTGTAAACTATATTAATCAGTACACTCATAATCGTCCATTTCTGGTTGACCGTATGATTAACAATTTTACAGGTATGATCGGTAGATTCGATAATCCGGAGTGGTACAACGCAAGGTATAAAACCAGTAGAGGTTATAAGTTTGTAACCGGAACAAACCAAAGTTTAACTCCGGCAGAAAATATTATTTACCCAGGATTTAAAGCCGATGTTGCAGACTATATCTGGAATGTTAGAGAAAATAATGAAAACGAATTCAGCGACCGTGTTATCGGAAGTTTGACCAATACCTGGAGTATTACAGACGACTTAAAGTTAAGGGCTCGTGTATCATCTGATATTACTTCTCAAAAAACGGAAACATCAAAACCAAACGAAGTTCCAATCGCATTTAATCCTAATTCAGGCTTTTTTGGTTTGATGAACTACAATAGCAAAATTCTTTATGGTGATGCCTTGTTAACCTATACAAAAAAAATCACTAAAGATGTTGGCATTACCGCAATGGGAGGTTATACAGCTACCCGCGAAACTTACAACTCAGTTCAGCGTGAAACAAATGGTGGTTTAAGTGTAGAAAACTGGTTTGATTTAAGTGCTTCTAATAATATGGCTACGTTTAACAATGGTTTAAACTATCGCAGAACATTAGTTAAAGATGCCTTTTTAGGTACCTTGAATGCCAGTTTTAGAGATTACTTATTTGTTGAAGGAACTGTTCGTAGAGATAGAACATCTACCATGAATCCTAACGACAATAGTTTTGTTTATCCATCAGTTAACTCAGGTTTTGTTTTCTCAGAAGCGTTTAAAATGCCAGAAGCAATTAGTTATGGTAAAATAAGAGCATCCTGGGGTATTGTAGGTAACTATCCATCTATTTATTTAGCTAATGTTGCATATTCACAAAACACATTAGGTACTCAAGGCGGTTCTAGTTCAGTGCTTTACACAACTATTCCAACATCATATGGTAATGAACTTATAAAACCAGAGCGTAAAAAAGAGCTTGAGTTTGGTTTGGAAATGCGCTTTTTGAAAGACCGTTTACGTTTAGATGTATCGTACTATAATGCTCAAATCAACGATCAGATTTTACCTCTAACCATTCCTTCATCTTCAGGAGCAACATCAATTCTGGCAAACGTAGGTACCTTAAGAAATAAAGGTATTGAGGTTGCTTTAAGCGGAACGCCGGTTAGAACGGCTTCATTCAGCTGGAATTCTACAATTAATTTCTCGAACAATAAAAACGTTGTAGAGAAATTGGCAAATGGCGCTACAGAACTAATTCATGCAGATTATGATGGTAATGCAGCTCAATTAAAATCTATTGTTGGACAACCAATGGGCGATATTTATGTGCACCCAATTGCTAAAGACGCAAGAGGAAACGATATTGTTAACAGCGATGGTTTATACAAGCTTGATGCAAATAACATGGTTAAAGCCGGTAACTCTATGCCAAAAATGATTGGTGGTTTTATCAATAGCTTTGCATACAAAAACTTCTCTATGGATGTTGTAATGGATTTTCGCTATGGTGGTCACGTAATGCCTACTGGTATTAATTGGATGATTAGCAGGGGTTTATTGGAAGAAAGCTTAAACTTTATGGATGAGGCCAGCGGTGGTTTAAGATATTACAGAAATGCGGCAGGCATTGGTGTACAAACTACCGGTGCCCAGGGTCCGAATGGTGAAAAAGTTTTTACTGATGGTATGTTGATGGGTGGCGTTTTAGAAAACGGACAGCCAAATACAAACGTAATTTCTCAATCTTATTACTATTGGAATACTTACAACTGGGGTGGTCCTCAGTACAGTTCAGCTCGTTACGAATTGTATGTAATTAAAAACAATTACGTTAAAATGCGTGAAATTACATTAGGATATAAAATTCCGGTTAGTTTGGCTAAAAAAATAGGTGCTAAAAACTTACAAATCTCTGCATTTGGAAGAAACCTGTTTTACTTATACAGAACTATTAAGGACTTAGATCCGGAGCAATTGACATCAGGTTCAAGATGGACACAAACCATTACAAACGCAGGTTCTAATCCGGCAACTAGAACTTTTGGTTTTATGCTTAGAGCGGGCTTTTAATAAGTGCTAATTGTAAAGAAGATTAAAATGAAAAAGATATTATCAAATATAGCGATAACACTATGCTCTGCGTTGGTTATCACCTCATGTAAAAAATCAGAATTTAATGATGCTTACAGAGATCCCTCAAAAGTAACTACATCATCAGTAGCGAAACAATTTGCGGGCTTAATTTATACTAATAGGGAATATGTTGTACCAAGTTACTGGAATTATTTTGTGGTGCAGCGTACATCGGTTAACCAATATACACAAGCTGTAGGTTGGGCTAATGCTATTGGTCAGTATGTTCCACCATCGGGTGGTGTTAACGATAGATGGTCTAATTATTACAATTTTTTGGCTCAATACAGAGAGTTACAGAAAATTTATAATGCATCTAGCGCTACAGAACAAGCCGATAATCGCATTTTCATGATTACTGCGGCAATTTACTTTTATGATCATACTCAAAAAGTGGTTGATTTGCACGGAGATATTCCATGGATGGATGCCGGCAAACTTAGTTCTAATGGTGGCGATTACAGCGCTTCGTATGCAAAATATCAAGGTGCAGAAAGCATTTACACAACCATGTTAGATGATTTAAAGAAATTTTCTGATGATTTATCTACCATTACCGTTCCTGCTGCATCTTTAACTGCATTCAAAACTCAAGATCTAATTAACAAAGGTAACATCGTGATGTGGCAAAAATACTGTAACTCACTCCGCCTTCGTATATTATCACGTGTTTCAGCGGTAGGCAGCCTTTCTGCCAGATCTAATACTGAAATTGCTGGCATTTTAGCAAACCCGGCTAAGTATCCATTATCATTGGTAAATGATGACAATATACTTTTAAAAGTTACTGATGTAGGTAGTGATATCAATGCTAAAGGTTTTCAGACTGGTTTAGAAGACTGGAACGGAAACATCGCAGGTAAAAGAATGATCGATCACATGAAAACCAATGCTGATCCGCGTTTAAGAGCATTATTTGAACCGGGTGCAAATGCAGCAGGGGTATATAATGGCTTAGATCAGTCTTTAGATGCTACAACTCAAACCACCTTAATAAACGGAGGTATGATTTCAATTTATAATCGCTCAACGGTTAGTCGCAACCAGTTTTTTCCAGGTGTATTAATTACTGCTGCCGAGGTTAATTTTCTTTTGTCTGAATATTATCTAAAGGCAAATAATGATGCAATGGCAAAATCAACATACGAAGCCGGAATAAAACAATCTGTAAATTTTTATTATTGGGTTAGAACCGTAAGTAACGATAATACAGCCGGTGCTTTAACTGCTACAAACGATACTGAAATAGGTCAATATATTGCAAAACCTGCTATTGCATGGGCAGGAACAAATGCAGCAAAATTAGCTTTGTTAGCAAACCAAAAATGGTTACACTATAATGTTATCGAACCAATTGAAGGATGGGCAGAGTTAAGAAGATTGGATTTGCCAGCTTTAACTTATCAGGTAGATAATTCTAGTCAGCAGAAACAACCACCTTTTAGATGGGTGTATCCTGCACAGGAAATCTCGTTTAATGCTGCAAATTATGCTGCGGTTGCTTCAAAAGATAATTTAACCACCAAATTGTTTTGGGACGTTAATTAGTTGGATTAGTTGTTTTGTAGGGCAGGAAAATTCCTGCCCTTTTTTATTTTCTTTGTATGATGAAATCTCTTATATTTTCAATCTTATTCTTTTGTTCAGCAATTACTTTTGCTCAGCAAAACGACATTATGCCTCAATCTACCCATTACGAATGGCCTAAAGACCCATTGGTTAAAGAGAAATTAAATAACTGGCAGGATAAAAAGTTTGGTATGATTGTGCATTGGGGCTTGTACGCCGTTCCAGGTATAATCGAATCGTGGTCAATTTGCTCTGAAGATTGGATAGAAAGAGACTCTACAATTTCTTACGAGAATTATAAAAAATGGTATTGGGATTTTAGCAACAAATTTAACCCAACAAATTTTAACCCCGAGCAATGGGCTGCAGCAGGCAAAAATGCAGGAATGAAGTATCTTGTTTTTACCACCAAACATCATGATGGTTTTGCCATGTTTGATACGAAACAAAGCGATTTCAGCATTGCAAGAGGCCCATTTGCAAATAATCCAAAGGCTGATGTAGCAAAATATGTTTTCGATGCTTTTAGAAAAGAAGGTTTTATGATTGGTGCATACTTTTCTAAACCTGATTGGCATTCTCAATATTACTGGTGGCAAAAATATGCTACAGCCGATAGAAATAACAATTACGACATTCGGAAATATCCATGGAGATGGAATAAGTTTAAAGACTTTACCTACAATCAAATTGGGGAGCTGATGAACAATTATGGTAGTGTTGATATTTTATGGTTAGATGGAGGCTGGGTGCGTCCGTTAGAAACAGTTAACGAAGAAGTGCTTTCCTGGGGTGCAAACATCCCAAAATGGAGCCAGGATATCGATATGCCGAAAATTGCAACTATGGCCAGAAAGGCACAACCGGGTTTATTAATGGTAGACAGAACGGTGCACGGTCCTTATGAAAATTATCAAACACCAGAACAAAGAATTCCCGATAAACAATTGGATTATCCATGGGAAAGCTGCATGACTTTAGGTGGCGCATGGGGATTTGTACCAAATGATAATTACAAACCTGCAGCCGAAGTGGTGCATAAACTTGTAGAAATTGTAGCCAAAGGCGGAAGTTTGCTTTTAGGAATTGGTCCGAAACCTGATGGGACTTTGCCGGAAGATGTGCTGAAAAAATTAGCAGATATTGGAAAATGGACATCGGTAAACGGCAAAGCCATATACAATACCAGAACAGCTAAAAACTATCATAGTGATAAAACATGGTTTACGCAGAGTAAAGATGCTAAAACGCGTTATGCAATTTATTGTTTGTTAGCTGATGATAAACAAACTGAAATCTCGTGGAATGGGAATACGCCAAAAAAGGGGACAACAGTTAAACTAATTTCCACCGGGCAAAAAGTTACCTGGAAAAGCGTTGGGGATAAAACAACGATAAAATTGCCTGGTAATGTTAAGAACCAGCCGGCTTTAGCTTTTGAATTTGAAGCAGTTGATTAATCAGTCAGCGCTTCAATTTCTAATTTTGCTGCGAGTTCATTCAAATCGTTTACTACAACATCAATTAGCGGTATTCCGCTAATTTTTCTTTCTTGTTCAAACTCATGTTCCGGTTCTCCGGGTATAATTACTTTTTTAGATTCATCAACTGTCTTCGCACTTTTAAATCTCTCTATCCAATTGTCTAAATGATTCTTAAAATCTGCGGCAGGGCGGAAACCATCCACACGCATGGCGCCTAAAAAGTGACCTAAACCTTCGCCTACCGGATTTGCAGAAGGCTCTAAAAAAGCGACAAATGGCGGAACCCATGGGCCATAATTTGCGCCAGAAAGCACTGCTGATAAAATATCTACAGTTGCGCTTAAACCATAGCCTTTATGGCTTCCATGGTCTTTATCGCTTCCCAAAGGCAATAATGAACCACCATTTTTTAGCTCGTTCGGATTGATGGAGTTTTTACCATTTTTATCCTGAACCCATCCATCAGGTATATCTTTATTTCCCCTTTGAGCAATTTCTAATTTTCCATTTGCTGCGGCAGATGTAGCCATATCAACAATTAATGGTGGGTATTTTCCTGCCGGGAAAGCATAACACATCGGGTTTGTACCCAACAAGCGTTCATTTGCATAAGTTGGTGCTACCAGCGGACTAGCATTAGTCATGCTGATGCCAATCATATCTTTTTCTACAGCCATTAAAGCGTGGTAACCTGCAATACCAAAATGATTAGAGTTTTTAACCGAAACCCATCCACTACCATATTTTTCAGCTTTCTCCATCGCAACTTTCATGGCAAAAGGCGCAACAACTAAGCCTAATCCAGCATCTCCATCTACCGTTGCCGTTGTTGGCGTTTCGTGTACAATTTTAATATCTGGTGTTGCGTTAATTCTATTTTTCTCCCAAAGGCGAACATAACCACTTAATCTGGCTACGCCATGCGAATCAATTCCACGTAAATCTGAGCGGATTAAAACATCGGTAGCCAGCGTTGCATGCTCATCAGAACAACCGATTTTTTTAAATACGTTATGGGTAAAAGTCCTGAGCTTAGCTTCTGTAAAGGTTATGAAGTTCATTTAATACGATTTGTCGTCATTGCGAGGTACGAAGCAATCTCTAATTGGTGCAGATTGCTTCGTACCTTGCAATGACGGAGTTTTATTTAAGGCAACAATAAAGTGAAATCTCCGCCCAGCGGTTCGAAATTTTCTATGCAGGTAGACAGAAAATCTTCGCCATAATTAACGTACATGGGGGCAATATTCATTGTTCTTTCCTGCATGGTTCCGTTAGGGAAAAGCCTTTTCTTTACGTTTTCAATTTGAATTAAGGCTGTTTCATGCTTTCGCTTTTCGGCTCTGAATAGCTTTTTCTCCAGATTGGCTAATAAATGGTTTGTTTTCTGTTTGGCTGTATCTGTGGAAACTGAAAGCGTTTTGTCAATTTTATAAGCATTCAATTTAATCTGGTCGAAAATGCTGTTTATGGCTCTGGTTTCATCGGCAAGAATAAGTTGCGCCGTAGAATTCTTCCTAACCCAAATGTTTTTTAATTCTTCAACAGGTAAGAAGATATCTTCCAGCTTAAAACCCAGATTATATAAATTTTCGGCACTACGTTTATCAATCAATAAGGCCGAATTGCGAAGTAATAACACTGGGAAATCAACCTTGTAATAATCAAAATTAGTTTTTAATTGCATCCAGTAAGCAACTTCTGCACCTCCACCAATATAGGCGATGTTTGGCAATATCACTTCCTGGTACATTGGGCGCATTACAACATTCGGACTAAACCTTTCAGGATGCACGTCGATTTCCTCCTTTAATTCATCTTCAGTAAAACTGATGTCGGTATGGTTAACCAGATATCTACCATTTTCGAAAACCAAACGCTCACGTAAATCATTCTTTAAATAAAAGAAATTTATATCGCGTCCATTAACCTGCGTTTTATAACCAAGCTCTTCTAAGTTTTTTGAACTGTTATCGATATTTCTAGAACTATTGTGTTTAATAATATCGGCCTTGATGATGGATTTAAAAAGCGTTTTAAGTTTCTTATCATCGGCATTTACAATTACTAATCCATATTTTTCGAACAGATTATTAACTAAATATCGGGTTGCATCAGCCAGGTTATCGTGTTCCAAATAAGCTTTTTCTACCAGTTTGGCAATGTGCCTGCCATTTTCAGAAATACCTAAATATCCTTTATAGGCGGTAACTGCTGCGGTAACGGTTTTTGTACTCAATCTACCCGTTGCTCCGTTGGTTGTTTGTATCCAGCTAATGTTTTTCTCATCAACATTTACATGATTGATTTCATCAAAATCATGGTCTTCCGTTGCCATCCAGTAAACCGGAACAAAATTCTTATCGGGATGCGCAATTTTAAGTTCGATGGCAAGATTTATTGCTGTTACAATTTTATAGATAAAATACAGCGGGCCAGTAAATAGGTTTAATTGATGGCCTGTAGTTACCGTAAAAGTATTTTCTAAACCTAAAAGCTCAATGTTTTTGCTAACAGATTTATTGGGGTTAAGATGCTCATATTGAGTTTTTAGAACGTCAACTAAAATACTTCTGTCGCCTAAAAATTTTCTATTGCTAATGGCTTGGCTCAATCCATCCATATCCGGGCGATAACTGTAAAAAGCCTTGAGCGCTTCTTCGTTATTAATATAATCTAAAACCAGTTTTGAAAACGAACCGGTTTCCTGATAGGAAATATATTTTGCCTGCATAATTAGCGAAAGTAATGCAAATAAAGCACATTCATAAAGCTGAATAACTATTTTACAATTTTTAAATATTACTGGTTGTTCTCAATAGCACCAATCTTTTCTCTATATAATTTTATTGGTCCATCCAAAAGTACAGCAATAACGGTTAAATCTTTATCCAGCTTTTCTTTGGGTATATCAATATAAATTATGCCGGGAATTTTACTCCAATATAATTTGTTATAGATGTTATGATTAAGCATTGTACCTTCACCAACAACCCTAATTCTGCTGATATTATTATCTAAACCCTTTATAGAAATTGGTCCGGTGGGTTTGCCTTCTACAAAAAGATAAAGCGTTTGTTTATCTTCAGATAGTACTGTTTTACCTTGATAATGTCCTTCAGGAATACCAGCAGTGGTATTGTATAAAGCCTCTGCATTTTTAACTACCCAATTATTTACCGCGTTTTTTGAATTACTTATACCAGATTTAAAGCCTAAACCATCTGCTGAGAGGTTAGTGTTTTTAAAAATATTTATGCCATCGTTTAAGTTTTTGGCTAATGTCAGGTAATTCAGGTTTGTAAAATCCATTGCATGGCCAACTTCAAATAAGTTTTGCAATGAAATGGGTGCTTGTTTTTTATCAGATAATTTAACTTCATCATTAAACGTAACTTTTAGTACCGTTAAATCATTATCAAAATCACTTTCATCTATATCTAAAATATAATCTGTATCATTAAATTTTGTGTATTTAACCGGTTTGTTAAGGCCAACTAATTCCACTTTATTCACCTTTGATTCTATCCCAGATAATAAAATTCCATGCTCGGTTTTGAAGTCTACATAGATATAAAGTTGTTTTTTATCTTTTGATAAAGCTGTTTTGGCATTTATATGGCCTTCTGGTATTCCTGCCTGTGTAGCGTAAATTGCTTCTTTGTGTTTGCTTGTCCATCTACCTAAATCCTTTAATATTTTAACTTGATTTGCAGGAATTGTTCCGTCGGGCTTAGGTGCGATATCCAGTAACAAATTTCCACCCATGCTAATACAATCAATCAAATTTCTGATAATCATATTGGATGATTTGTAATGTGTGTCGAAAGGTTGATAGCCCCATGAATCGTTCATGGTGTAGCAAAGTTCCCAGTATCTGGCATTGGGTTTTACTACCGGAACACCTTGTTCTGGTGTTTCATAATCTCCATAAGCACCAAGTCGCGAGTTGAAAATTACGTTTGGATTATCTTTGCTGAGGATATTTTTTATTTTTGGTACCTGCCATTCTTCGGCACTGTGTTCCCAATCGCCATCAAACCAATATAAATCTGGGCGATAATTATTTAATTCTTTAAGCTGAGTTTGCTGGTAATTTATAAACTGATTCCATTTTGAAATGTCCTTTTTAGAATCGTACCTTTTACGGTCGCGGGTAAAAACATCATAGTAAGGATGGCTCCAATCGGGCAAAGAATAATATAAGCCGGTTTTTAAACCCGATTTTTTTAGCGCTGCTACAAATGGGCTCAGCAAATCCTTTTTTGCCCTACTGCTGTTAGCTGTGGTTATGGCTTTTTCTGCATTACTGTTCCATAATGAAATGCCATCGTGGTGTTTAGTGGTAATAACTGCATATTTTGCGCCGCTTTCTTTTATCAGATTTACCCATTCCTGCGGATTATATTTTTCGGCAGTAAATCCGTTAAGCTGCTTCATGTAATTATCATGATTGATATAATTATTATAAAAAGCCCAGGATTCTGAAATACCATTTACAGAATAAATTCCCCAGTGAATAAAAATTCCGAGTTTAGCATCTGCAAACCATTGCATTTTTTCCTTATTATCCGGGTTGTTTTGTGCTTTGGTTTGTAGGTTTAGCAGAAAAGCAAAGGTTATTAGCAGGCACTTAAAAATTCTCATATTATTTTTTGATGTGGCTTAAATATAGTGCTTTGATTCTAAAAAATTAAGGGTGATAATTTTTTATGATGGTTAATGATTTGGCAAGAAAAACGATTAATAGTAGTAATGACTTGAGTATTTAAACGGGATAGGAGTGATATCCTTTTTGGCTTTTAATAAAATTTAAGAAGTTTCCTGAGCACTGTCGTAAACAGGTTTTGTAAGTTTAAGTTTTGTGCCAAAAAGATTTAACGGATAGCCCGACTTTCGTGTATTTTAGCAGGATTTTGCTTTTCAAAATGGAAATTAACAGGCATTACTTTTTAATAATAAATGCTTCGCTATGGAGCAAAAAAAAGCCGCCCCGAAATTTCGGGACGGCTTATAGAATATTTGGTTTAGTGATTTACCATTTTTTGCGACGTTCGCCGCTTCCACCTTCACGATTTCCGCCTTCTCTGCGTCCACTTCCACCTTCTCTGCTTCCACCTTTTTCATCACGGCTACGGCCAGAGAAATCTCTGAAACCGCCACCACCTTCACGATTTCCACCTTCACGTCTGCCGCTACCGCCAGAACTTCTTCTGTCGCCACTGCCACTTCCACCACGGTAACCACCGCCACCGCCGCTTCTGCGTTCACCGCCGCCAAATCCACCGCTACGTCTTTCACCGCCACCGCGTCTTTCGCCTGCACCTTCACCACGTCCACCATCTCCGCTTTTTTCAATGCGAACCTGGCGACCATTAAATTCAACAGCTTTAAAGCCTTCAAAAACTTTATCAGCAACTGCATCTTCAACTTCAAAGAAAGAGAAAACACCTTTTAAATCGATTTTACCAACGCTTTTGCCACCAATCTTACCGTTGTTACAGATAAATGATAACATATCGCCACGGGTAAATTCATCTACCGAGCCTAGATTGATGAATAAACGAGTGTAACCTTCGCTACCACGTCCGCGTCTTTCTCCACGCTCACCTCTTTCGCCACGTTCATCGCCAACAGCTGCATTTAAATCAGGTGCTTTAGAATAGTAGTCTAAGAAACGGTTAAATTCTAATGAAGCAAAACGTTTGATTACATCCTCTTTAGATAAATCTTTAAATTCATCCATAATACGAGGAATGTATTGGTCAATTTGCTCTACATTAACTTCTACGTTATGTACTTTGTGTACTAAAGAGAATAGTTGTTTTTCGCAAACATCAAATCCGGTTGGTAACTCAGCTTTAGTAAATTGTTTACCAATAATACGCTCTAGTTGACGGATTTTACCTGTTTCTTTAGAGTTAATGATACAGATTGAAATACCAGTTTTACCTGCACGACCAGTACGGCCAGAACGGTGGGTATAACTTTCAATTTCATCAGGTAAAGAGTAGTTAATTACGTGAGTTACGCCACTTACATCAATACCACGAGCAGCAACATCAGTAGCAATTAACAATTGCATGTTACGCTCACGGAAACGTTGCATAACTTTATCACGTTGTTGTTGCGATAAATCGCCGTGTAAAGCATCAGCATTGTAACCATCTTTAATTAAATGCTCAGCAATATCCTGAGTATCTAATTTTGTTTTACAGAAAACAACACCGAAAATATCAGGGTTAAAATCTACAATACGTTTTAAGGCAGCATATTTATCACGTGCACGAACAATATAATATTCGTGTTCGATGTTTACGTTACCTGTATTTTTTGTGCCCATGGTTAATTCTACAGGGTTATCCATATAGTTTTTAGCTATACGGCGAACTTCTGCAGGCATTGTAGCCGAAAATAACCAGGTTTTTTTGTCATCAGGTGTAGTTGATAAAATGTCGTTAATGTCATCCTGGAAACCCATGTTTAACATTTCGTCAGCTTCATCAAGCACAACATATTTAACGCTCGAGAAATCAATTGCCTTACGGCCAATGATATCTAACATACGGCCGGGCGTGGCCACTACAATTTGAACGCCTTGGCGTATCTCGCGTAGTTGTTGCATAATGTTCGCGCCACCGTAAACGGCAACAACGTGGGCATTAGCAACGTTTTTAGAAAAGTTTTTAAGGTCGTTAGCGATTTGTAAACATAACTCACGCGTTGGGCATAAAATTAATGCCTGCGGTTTTGTTACTTTAAAATCGATTAGTTCTAACAGCGGCAAACCAAATGCGGCTGTTTTTCCTGTTCCTGTTTGGGCCAAACCAACAAAATCATTAGTGCCTTCTAACAGTACAGGAATACTTTGCTCCTGAATAGGCGTTGGAGTTTCAAATCCAAGGTCCTTTACGGCATTAACGACGTCATCACTTATCCCCAATAATTGAAATGGGTTTGTCATTCGTCTTTTTATTTATAATTAAGCCGCAAAGGTACGCTTAATAATCCGTATTTTATTGATAGTTAAGGAAATAGTTTTTTAAGCTAAATCTTTGAAAATAAGGAAGAAAGAAATGGTGTAAAATGGGATATGGAAAATGGATGATGGGAATGGAGTATTTTCTCAGCGTAATGTTTGTAAATGTCTGTTAAAATTAGAAAATCAAAACCTGCATTTATCGGTTAATGCAGCCCCGCTTTACACTACAATCTTTTTCAAACCTGTAAGGTTTTAAAAACCTTATAGGTTTGAGAAAAAGTATTTCCGCTACAATCGGGTTTAAAGGGCAAAAACAGCATAAATATTAACGCAACCTTTCGGCAGAGCGTATTAAACTTTCATCTTTATTAATACCGAAAATAGCTAATACAAGGAATAAAATTGCAACCGCAGGCATGTAAGCGCCAATGCCAAAACTTGCACCCTCTATACCGCCAGGAAGTTGTTTTATATAAATACCGCACCAAAAAGCAAAACCTATAATTGCGGCAATTGTAAAAATAATAACTCTTTTTTGTAAGCTTCTTTTTCTAAAATTAAAAATATTTATAAAGCAAATCACAATTAAAGCAATGTTCGTTGTTAACATTGGAATATTAGTCTTCACAAGCAAACCATCTCCACTAAACGATTGCTGCATACCTTTTATATAAATGGCTGTTTCATTACCTTCAACAGTCTTGGTTGCAATTGGTAAAAACAGCATCAAAATAAGCGTCAGCGTTGCTAAAAAAAGCCAGATAGATTGTATTCTTTGTATCATGTTAATTTAATAAATTGTACAAATATATATTTAATTCCATTTTACAAGCTTATCTAATAAAAGGAAAAAGTATTTTTGCATCGCTTTGAGTAAAAAAAGGTATTTCATACAAATCGCTTATGATGGCAGCTTATACCATGGCTGGCAAATTCAACCAAATGCAGTAACTGTACAAGAGCTATTGGATAAAGCTATGTCTATATTTTTTAGGCAACCAATAGAAACTTTAGGTTGCGGCAGAACCGATTCTGGCGTACACGCTACTGATTTTTACGCTCATTTCGATGTGGAAAATATTAGTGAGGAAAAAGTTTTAGCAGCAGTTGGAGGCATAAATGCAATGCTTCCTTATCAAATTGCTGCAAAAAGAATTATAACTGTGACTGATGATGCCCATGCCAGGTTTGATGCCACCGCCCGGGCTTATAAATATTACATTCATTTCGAGAAAGATCCTTTTAAATTTAACCGTTCGTGGCTGGTAAAGGATGGGCTCGATGTGGATTTAATGAATCAGGCGGCAAAAGAATTACTAAATTATACAGATTTCTCTTGTTTCAGTAAATCAAACACTCAAACCTTTACTAATAATTGTAAAATTGTAAAGGCTCAGTTTGAAGAAGAAAACGGTAGCCTGGTTTTTACCATAGAAGCCGATCGTTTTCTGCGGAACATGGTTAGGGCCATAGTTGGAACATTGGTAAGAATTGGTAAAAAAGAAATCAATTTGGAGGATTTTAAAAACATTATTGATAGTAAAAACAGAAGTAATGCAGGTCAATCGGTTCCGGCTTGCGGTTTGTATTTGGTAAAAGTGGAGTACCATTATTTAAAATAAATGGCGGAAGCTTTAAGGTATAAGGCACCGCCGTCGAATTAGCTGATGGCTTAAAGCAGGATTTAGTATAGACCTGGAAAAATAAGATCTGAAACTACTTTGATAAGAAACATATTATTATTTATATTTTAAGATGATGTAAGGCCTTAAACTCTAAGCCTTGCACCCAAAACCCCATAAATGGCAGTAACAGGCGACGTATATAACACAGGATTGCTTAAACGTATTTTTAAATATGTGAGGCCTTATCGTGCTGTTTTTGTTTGGTCGGTTATTTTAACCATTTTGCTTGCGGCTATTTCTCCCGTTCGTCCTTTTCTTATCAAATTTACACTCGATAATTATATTTTAGCAGGCAATTACGGTGGTTTGGTAAACATGACGATGCTCATGATTTTTATGCTGATGCTGCAATCTTTAATTCAGTATAGCCACACCTTACTCACCAATACTTTGGGTCAATCGGTTATACGCGATTTACGAATTAACGTTTTTAACCACATTACGCAGTTACGCTTAAAATATTTCGATAAAACGCCTATTGGTCAACTAATAACCCGAACTGTTTCAGATTTAGAAACCATTGCAGATATATTTTCAGAGGGTTTAATTTCGATGATTGGCGATTCCTTACAAATTGTTGTAATTGTTGCCGTAATGCTCTTTACCGATTGGGAACTCAGTCTTGTGGTGCTTTTGCCAATTCCCTTACTTATAATTGCCACAAGGAAGTTTCAAAAAGCAATAAAGGTTGCCTTTCAGGAAATCAGGAATGAGGTATCGAACCTGAATACCTTTTTGCAAGAACATATTACTGGCGTTTCTATTGTTCAATATTTTGCCCGTGAGCGCCAGGAGTATAAAAAATTCTATGCCATCAATAAACGCTATCGCGATGCAAATATTCGCTCAAACTGGTATTATTCAATCTTTTTTCCGGTTGTAGAGTTAATTTCGGCCATGTCTTTAGGTCTATTGATTTGGTACGGCTCAAAAAGTATTTTAGCTAAACCTTTGGATGTAACGCCCGGCACCATCACGCAGTTTATCATGTATTTGGGTATGGTTTTTACGCCAATTCGCCAACTGGCGGATAAATTTAATACCCTACAAATGGGTATGGTTGGTGCAGAGCGTGTTTTTAAAGTTTTAGATACCGATGAAAAAACACCAAATACAGGGAAACTGACACCCTCAAAACTCGATGGAAATATCGAATTTAAAAACGTTTGGTTTGCGTATAACGATGATAATTATGTTTTAAAAGATTTAACTTTTGATGTTAAAGCAGGCGAAACTGTTGCACTTGTGGGTGCCACTGGCGCAGGAAAATCATCAACCATAAACATTTTAAACCGTTTCTACGAAGTAAAAAAGGGCAAAATTACAGTGGATGGTATTGATATCCACGACTTAGAATTGAATTATTTAAGAAGTAATATTGCCACTGTTTTACAGGATGTATTTCTTTTTTCTGATACGATTTTAAATAATATTACTTTAAATAATGCCGGAATCAAGCTGGAAGATGTTGTAAATGCAGCTAAAAAAGTTGGTGCGCATGATTTTATCGAACGTTTACCGGGCGGATATCAATACAATGTAATGGAAAGAGGTTCTACGCTTTCTGCCGGACAGGCGCAATTGATTTCATTTATCCGGGCATTGGTTCATAATCCGGCAATTTTAGTTTTAGATGAAGCAACTTCATCCGTTGATACGGAAACCGAATTGCTCATTCAAAAAGCAATTGATAATTTAATGGAAGGCAGAACATCAATCGTTATTGCTCACCGTTTATCAACCATTCAAAAAGCAAATCAAATTATTGTTTTAGATAAAGGTGAAATTAAAGAAAAGGGTACGCATCAGCAATTATTAAGGCTAAATGGCTATTACAAAAAGCTATACGATTTGCAATTCTCATCAGAAGGTATTGCTAAAGGTACTTAAAATGACTATGTTTGGTTTCCTAATAGTCTGAATTTTTGGAATCCTGCAGAAAAAGTGAGAACGATTTACACCTCTTTGATTTATTAAAACAAGGAAACGAACAGGCTTTTAGCAAAATCTACAAACTTTACTGGGCCGAACTCTACAATGCTGCCTACAAGCGCTTGCCAGAAAAAGAAAAATGTCAGGATGTAATTCAGAACGTGTTTGCTGATTTGTGGAACAGAAAAGCAGAACTCGATTTACAAAAACCTTTAGCTTACTTACATACGGCGGTAAGGTTTCAAGTGTTAAAACACATTCAAAGAGGCAGTAAAAACAGTTTTTTATATCAAGCATTTGAAGAGAAATTAATCTCTCCACTACGGGCAGATGGCGAATTATTAGAGAAGGAAGCCAAAGATTTAATAGAACTGTTTATTAAAGCCCTACCAAAAAAGAGAAGGAAAATCTTCATTCTTCATTATTTTGAGGGTTTATCGACAGCAAAAATCTCTGTTGATTTAAATATTTCTCAAAAAACTGTTCAAAATCAGTTAACCACCGCAACACATGCTTTAAAATTTCGGCTAACGCATATTTTTCTCGTCATTGCCGTAGCTTATTCTATCTTTTTTAAATAATTTTTAAAATTTAATATTTTTTTGGGAGATTTTCTATCTGCTGGTACATAGATATAAAAACCAGATAAAATGAATTCATTTCCTAACCGAAAAGATTTAGATAAAATATTAAAACGCTATTTATCTGGCGAAGCCAATGCCGAAGAAATTAAGTTTGTTGAAGAATATTATAAGTTTCTTGGTAAATCAGGCGATAATTTAAATCCGGCCAAAGAAATTGAAGATTTTGAGGACTCAAATTATCAAGCAATTCAAAATAAAATAGCTTCAACTCAACAATCAAAGATAAAACCGCTTTATAAATATATTTCTGTTGCGGCTGTAATGGCTTTCGCATTCGGTGGGTTTTATTATGCTCAAAACGATAAAAGTTCAAATACAAAGGATTTAACTCAACATCAGAGTAAGACTTTTGATATTTTGCCCGGTGAAAATAAGGCTACTTTAACACTTGCTGATGGCTCTAAAATCATCTTGGATGAAAACACAGCTACAAATATTAGCGACCGCGATGGTATTAAAATTTCGAGAGAGCAAGATGGGCAGTTAGTATATACAATTGTGAATAAAGCTGTGATTAACGCTGGTAAAAATATTGCCTATAATACTATCGAAACGCCCAAAGGCGGTCAATATCAGGTTATATTACCCGATGGGAGCAAAGTTTGGCTAAATGCTGCATCATCTTTAAAATACCCCGAAGCATTTGTAGGAAAACAGCGTTTGGTAGAACTTAAAGGCGAGGCCTATTTCGAAGTCGCTAAAAATAAGCAAATGCCATTTCGTGTTCAAAGTCAAAATCAAAACGTAGAAGTATTAGGTACGCACTTTAACATCAATAGCTATTTAGACGATAAAACAGTTAAAACCACTTTACTGGAAGGAAGCATTAAGGTTAGCAATTTAAAAAGCTCTAAAATTTTAAAGCCGGGTGAACAATCGGTTAATGGTCTTGCTCAAAATGCTTTAATAAAAGTGGTAAATGATGTAGATACTGATGATGAAATTGCCTGGAAAAATGGTTTGTTTCAATTTAATGATTCTGAACTAAAAACCATTCTGAATCAATTAGAAAGATGGTACGACATCAAGATAGACTATGACAATGTTCCTGCTAAAAGATTTAATGGAATGGTGCCCCGAAAATCTAAGCTATCTGAAGTATTGAAAATGCTCGAAAAAACAGGAAACATAAAATTTGAGCTTTTGGAAGGGCCAAAACTCAAAGTTTTATCAGAAAAATAAACTAACCAGATAGATGGCAAAAAGCCAATATGTAACTAATCAATTTAACCTTTAAACCAAACTGAATGTATGAATTTTTACACTCGAAGTAGTAAATCCGCTGTGGATAAGCCAAAGGATTTTACTCCAAATTATTTTAACCATCAATTTCTTAGGGCTATGAAATTATTTATTTTCATAATGACGGTTTTATGCTTACAGGTAAGTGCAAATGCATTTTCTCAACGCATAAATATTAGTCAGAAAAATACGCCGTTGGTAAAAATTTTAAAAGAAATTAAACGCCAAACCGGTTATTTCTTTTTGTACGATACCGATCTAATTCAGCAGAAATCGAAACCTGTAACCATCGATTTAAAAAACGCTGAACTTAAAGATGTTTTAACTCAAGCATTAAAAGCTCAACCATTTGGATGGGAAATTAAAGAAAACACCATCTTAATTTTTCCGAAAGTTAATATTAATGAACAAGCTAAAGCTATTGATGTTACAGGAAAAGTGGTGGATGAAAGCGGAAACCCAATGCCGGGTGCTTCTGTTCGGGTTAAGGGGCAATCGGCAATTTATGTAACGGATAGTAACGGTAACTTCACCATCAGAAATGTTGATGAAAATGCGGTTTTGGTGGTTTCTTACATCGGCTATGCCGATAGAGAACTTGTAGCCAAAGCGCAAATGGGTTCTTTAAAGTTAACGCCTTCGGCGGGAACATTAAGCGATGTTGTGGTAACTGGCTACACCAACTATACTAAGTCACAATCTGCAGCAGCGAGTTCATTAGTAACTGCAGAAAAAATTAATACTGTGCCAGGCTTAACTGTAGACCAGATTCTGCAAGGTCGCGTACCGGGTATGAGTGTAATTTCATCATCAGGGCAACCAGGCCAAAGTGCAGCAGTTGTAATTCGTGGTATTGGAAGTGTAAATGGTTCTTCGGCACCTTTGTATGTTTTAGATGGCGTGCCAATAGAAGCAGGCTATTTTCAAACCATTAATCCTGAAGATATAGAATCGGCCACGGTTTTAAAAGATGCTTCAGCAAAAGCTTTATATGGCTCAAGAGGTTCGAATGGTGTTATCGTTTTAACAACTAAAAAAGGTAAAGCCGGTAAACTTGCTGTTAATTATACATCGCAATATGGTTTCTCTAATTTGAGTAGACCAAACTTTACCATGATGAATACTGAACAACGCTTGCAGTTTGAAGAAGAAATTGGCGCAAGTTTTGGTCGTAACATTGGTCCGGGCTGGACATATTCTCCTAAAAACCCAACTTATGCTGCAGGTACTGCAACAACAAGAGCCAGAGCAGATTATATTATTGATAGTTTGAAGAGTATTAACACCGATTGGAGAGATATTTTCTTCCAAAGAGGTAAATTTCAGGAGCAACAAGTGAGCATTAGCGGTGGTAATGAAAACTTACGTTTCTACAATTCATTAAACTATTACAGTCAGGAAGGTGTGGCTAAGCGTACTGGTTTAGATCGTTACTCATTAAGAAGTAATTTAGATTTTAAAGATGATAAATTCAGCGGTAGCGTAAACTTATCATTGGGTTATTCTCAATCTAGCTTTACCGAAGGTGAGGGTGGAACAGGCGCCGGAACAGCAATGGCATCTGTTTATTATGCTTTACCTTATGAAAACCCTTATGCTTTTGATGGAACTTTGGTGCATCCGGGAAACAGGTCTCAATATTTTATTTTAGATCAACGGGAAGGCAGTCAGGCTTTAGAGCGTTTGTTAAATTCTTCTGATAAAACAGATCAGTTAAAATCTATTATTAGTACTGCTTTTGCGTACCAGATTTTACCTGAATTAAAAATTAGTACCAGAGCTGGTATCGATTATCGCCAATCTACAGATCAGCAGTTTATCAATCCGGATTCTTATTACGGTTCTAGAAGTGTGGCAAATACTTTAGGCGGAAAAGGGCGTTTAACAGATGCAAGTCGCAGAAACTTTAATATCATTTCAACTACCGGATTAACCTTTGCTAAAAAGTTTAACGGCGTTCATGATTTAGAAGCTTCAGCATTTTACGAATACGTTTACAACAATTATAACTCTTTTGGCTTTAGTGCTTATGGTATTGATGGTCGTTTGCCAGAAACACCAGCAGGCGCTACCAACAGCGCAGTTTTCTTACCATCAACAACAGGTGGGAAAACAAAAAGTGCTTTAGCATCATTTATGGGCGTTGCCAGATATACGTACAACGATAAGTATACAGCAACGGCAAGTTACCGTTACGATGGTTCAACAAGAGTAGCACCAGAAAATAAATGGCATGGTTTCTACTCGTTCGGTGCTAACTGGAATGCCAAGTCTGAAGAGTTTTTAAAGAATAATGATTTTGTTAATGATTTGCGGGTTAGAGCAAGTTATGGTATTACTGCAAGTCCTTTTGGTGGCGATTTTACTTACTTGCCAACTTACACAGTCGGAACTTCTTATGGTGGTGTGGCAGCAATCAGACCATCGGCTGCGGGTAACGCAGATTACGATTGGGAATACGTTAAAGAATCTAACGCAGGTTTTGATTTAGCGATATTGAAAAACCGTTTGCGTATTTCTGCAGACTATTACTATCGTTTAACCACCAATATGTTTATCGATCAACCACCTTCGGCAACATCTGGTTTCTCTTTATTAAGCTTAAGTTCTGGAAAAATGAGAAACAGAGGTATCGAATTTGAGGTTAATGGAGATATTATCAAAACCGGAAATTTCTTATGGTCTGTAGGTGTTAACGCTGGTTATAATAAGAACAAAATTCTTCATGTTACTGATGTTACAGATTCTTATCCGGATGGAGATTCTCGTATTTTAAAAGTTGGTTTGCCTTACGGAACATATTTCGCACCAGATTGGGCAGGTGTTAATCCTCAAACCGGAGAAGCACAATATTATAATTTGGATGGAAGCATTACCACAACTTACAATGTAAATACTCAAAGCACAACAAATTCTGGTGGTTTATACCCAACCTTTACTGGCGGTTTTAATACCTCATTAAGCTACAAAGGAATTACGGCTTCAGCTTTATTCTCTTTTGTTTCTAATGTTATGCGTTGGAATAATGAAGATTTTTATAATGAAAATCAGCGTTATGCAACCAGTAACCAGAGCGTAAGAATGTTAGAAAACAGATGGCAGGTTCCGGGCGATTCTGGTAATGATGCAATTCTTCAAAGATTCGATATCCCTAGAAACTTTACTTCTAAAGATATTCAGGATGCATCTTTCTTAAGGTTAAGAAATGTTAATATCGGCTATTCTATTCCTAAATCAATTTTAGAAAAAACTAAAATTATTAAAGGCGTAAAAATCTTTGTCCAGGGTCAGAATTTATTTACATGGACAAAATGGAGAGGCTTAGATCCTGAAAACAATGCTGTGTATGGTCGTTTTCAATACCCGAATACTAGAACTTATACGGCTGGTTTAAATGTTAACTTTTAATAATTATAGCAATGATTAATAAAATATATAAAAAATACGTACTTATATTTTCGTTGTTAGTATTGGCATCATCATGTACAAAACTTGATTTAGCGCCAACGGATACAATATCGCCTGATAAGGCTTTTAGAAATATAAGTGATATAAACTTAGGTTTGTTGGGTGCTTACGCATTAGTAGATTATACGCCAATAAGTTTGGTTTCAACAGTTTCTGATGAAGCAACATTCCCAACAGAAAATACGGTTGGAAATAGCGATGCCTTCAGATGGCTTTATACTGCCGGAAGTGGTTCGGTAACCTCGCTTTATGCAAGTTATTACACCGCGATTGATAGAGTTAACAGAACAATTGCAGGTTTAGATGCCTTAACATTAAGTGGGGCAGATGCAACTACAGGTGCAAGATACCGCGGTGAACTTTTAGCCTTACGTGCATATTTTCATTTTGAATTGTTGAGAAACTATGCATCTGCTTATCAAACCGGAGCATTAGGCGTTCCATACATGAAAACATCAACAATTTCTTATCCTGCAAGAGATAATTTTGAAGTGGTTGTAGCAAATGCAAAAGCTGATTTAATCTCAGCCAAAGGCTTAATTCCGACAACTTTTACAGATAGAACCCGAATTACAAAAACTGCGGTTTCTGCTATTCAAGCCAGATTGGCATTGTATGAGAAAAATTGGAGCGACGCTATTTCTTACGCTAATGAAGTGATTGCGGTGAATCCTTTAGCAACAAAAGCACAGTTTCCGGGTATATGGACAGATGCTAATGAAAACGAAGTTATCTGGAAAGCAAAACGTGTTGGAACAACTGATTCTAGAGTTGGCGATTTTTACTTCCGCCAAACTGGTGGCATTGTTTTATATGCGCCTGCTTTTAAGTTGATTAATACTTTTGATAAGGTTAACGATTTGCGTTATACTTCGTACATCAGATTTGATGCAACAAGAACTGGAACAAGATCTCAATATCTGGTAAATAAATATATTGGTGGTACCTCAACAGCTCCAGGTTTAACCGATATTAAATTATTTCGCACGGGCGAGATGTATTTAATTAAAGCTGAAGCAGAAGCGGAATCAACTGGAGATGCAGCTGGCGATTTAAACGCATTGCGTAATGCTCGTGTCAATAATTATGTTAGCGCAACCTTTGCTGATAAAGCAACGCTTATCAATGCCATCATTGAAGAAAGATTTAAAGAACTTGCTTTTGAAGGTCATCGTTTTTACGATCTAAAAAGGAGAAATTTACCGGTAGTTAGATTGGCGGCTGACGCTGTAAACGCATCTGGAGCGGTAACACTACCCGTTACTCAGGCTCAATACTCGCTTCCTTTACCTGCTTTGGAAATTTCGGTAAATAAAAATACCGTTCAAAATCCGGGCTATTAATTATTTGGTGACTTTACAAGAGATGCCTTTGTCATGTTGAGCTTGTCGAAACGATAATACATATTTCTATTAACCTTCGACAAGCTCAGTCTGGCAAAATGAATTTTGATAGAGCCTCATTAATATTTTAAATATGAAACAAATATTCTTTATCCTGCTGATGGCTTATTGCGTTTCGGTTATGGCTTGCAGTAAAACTTCGGTTTCGCCTGCAACACCAACAACTGGAGGCGGAGGGACAACAACGCCAGTCGCGAAACGCAGACCTGCATCAATTGGTTTGGTTGGCGATAGTAGTAACGTAGTTAAAGCAACCAATGGCGGTATGGTTTTAATGGGTGGCGGAACGGATGTTGATGCCGCTTTTAAATGGATGATTGATAGAAGCGGAGGAGGAGATGTTGTGATTTTGCGTGCTTCAGGAACTGATGCCTATAACCCCTACATTAACGGTTTGGGTACGGTAAATTCTGTAGAAACCTTATTAATCAATACAAAAGAATTAGCAAATAATGATACAGTAGCTTACATAATCCGAAATGCTGAGATGGTTTTTATTGCCGGTGGCGACCAATCTGATTACATGAGGTATTGGAAAGGAACGAAAACCGAACAAGCTTTAAATTATCTTTTGAATGATAAAAAAGCTCCGGTTGGCGGTACCAGCGCTGGTTGCGCAATTTTAGGTGGCTTTTACTATAGTGGTGAAACCGGCGGTTTAACCTCGGTACAGGCTTTGGCAAATCCATACGATTCAAACGTAACCTTATACAATAACGATTTTTTAAAAGCACCTTATTTACAAAATGTAATTACCGACCAACATTATTTAACCAGAGATAGAGAAGGGCGCTCGGTTATTTTTTTAGGTAGGATAAAAAAGGATTGGAATATAGCCGCAAAAGCTATTGCTGCAGATGAAAGAACGGCCGTTTGTATTGATAAGGATGGAAAGGCGCAGGTTTTTGGAGACTATTCTGCAAGCCGACCTTACAGTTATGCATATTTTATAAGTTCTGATGAAGGCAAACAACCCGAACAACTGGAGGCAAATAAGAAAGTTATCTGGAGTAATAACGAAAAAGCCATCTCAGTTTATGAAATTCCTGCATCGGTAAATGGTGGTGGTAATTTTAATGTTGCTAACTTTAAGGCAAGTGAAGCCACGGGTGGCAAATGGTATTGGTGGTGGATAGATAATGGAGTTTTAAACAAAAAAGTTCAATAAAATAAGGATGAAAACATTAAAATTATTTTTGGTTTTTGCGTTTGCAATTTTTGCAGCAAACGTTTCTGCGCAGCAGAAAAAATATGTTATGGTTATTCACGGTGGTGCAGGTACAATATTGAAAAAGAATATGACACCGGAAAAAGAAGCTGAATATGTAAAGGTTTTAACCGAAGCTTTAAAAGCGGGTTATGCAAAAATTAAGGATGGAAAAACGAGTTTGGATGCAGTAGAAGCGACTATTCATGTTTTAGAAAACGACCCACATTTTAATGCCGGTAAAGGCGCTGTTTTTACTCACGATGGCAGAAACGAAATGGATGCCGCCATAATGGAGGGGGAAACTTTAATGGCGGGTGCAGTTGCGGGTGTTACAACCGTTAAAAATCCAATATCTGCAGCAAGAGCTGTGATGGAAAAATCAGAACATGTGATGATGGTTGGTGCAGGCGCCGATTTATTTGCAAAAGATGCTGGTTTGGAAATTGTAGACCCAAAATATTTCTGGACTAAAGAGCGTTGGGATGGTTTACAACAAGCCATTAAAGAAGATTCTACAAAAGCAGTTTTAGATCACGGCAGCAAAAAATCTGAACTTTTAGGCAGCAAAAACCACGATTATAAGTTTGGTACTGTTGGCTGCGTAGCTTTGGATAAAGCTGGTAATTTAGCTGCCGGAACATCTACAGGCGGTATGACGAATAAAAAATACGGTCGCGTTGGTGATGCACCTATTATTGGTTCGGGAACATATTGTAATAACGAAACTGCAGGTATTTCTTGTACGGGTTGGGGCGAGTTTTACATTCGTAATGTGGTGGCCAAAACCATTTCCGATTTAATGGAATATAAAGGTTTGTCGGTAGATGCTGCATCTAAAATTGCCATCGAAAAAGTTGGCAAAATGGGTGGCGATGGCGGTTTAATCGCTTTAGATAAAAAAGGAAATATGTCTATGCCGTTTAATACAGAAGGTATGTACCGAGGTGCAATTACCGCTGACGGTAAAATTGAAGTAAGCATTTATAAATAATGAAACCATCATGATTTTCAGGTCACACAGTGGAATGAAAATCTGATAGCTTTATCATCATTAAAACAATTACATACAGATGAAAAGAATCTTTTTATCGCTGATTTTTATAGCCAGTGCATTTATTTCAAATGCCCAAAATAAAGGTAGCCTGTTTATTATCGGTGGTGGAAATCGCTCAGATGCTTTGATGCAGAAAATGCTTCAAACGGCAAAGCTAAGTCCAACAGATTACATCATTGTATTGCCAATGTCGAGCGAAGCGCCAGATACCGGCTTTGATTTCTTTGCTAAGCAAATAATAAAGTTGGATAATCGGGTTATCAGAAACTTCAATTTTGCAAAGCATGATGTAAATGATAAAGCCTGGACGGATTCTTTAGCAAATGCAAAGCTGATTTACATACTAGGCGGCGACCAAAGTCGTTTCATGAATGTGGTTTTAAATACGCCTGTTTATGATGCAATCCACAAAGCCTATAAAGATGGCTCAACAATAGCCGGAACGAGTGCCGGAGCTGCCGTAATGAGCAAATATATGATTACCGGTAAACAGCTTTTAGATACTGTTTACAAAGAAACCTTTAATAAACTTTGGGATAAAAACATTGAATTTTCTAAAGGATTGGGCTTATTAGAAAATACAATTATTGATCAGCATTTTTTAAAACGTAACCGATATAACCGTTTAATTTCTGCTTTGGCAGCTAACCCAAGCATGGTTGGTATCGGTATTGATGAAAGTACAGCAATTATTGTAAATGGTAATAAAGCTATGGTTGCAGGCGAAAGCCAGGTGATTAGGATTGCTAATCCGCAAAATTTAAAATATACCGATAGTGGATTGCTCAAATTTTCAAAAGCCGAATTTGGCATTTTTACCGATGGCGATGTAATAGACATTAAACCGTAAATATTTTAGTTTTACTTTTCTAGGCTGTGCCTCGCAATGACGACCATTTCATGAAGGCTATTGGAAAGGGTCTCTCCTGCACAAACCTTTGTAACTAAACCCCTGCCTGCGGTAGGCAGGCGACATGAATGAGTAAAGTATTTGGCGAGGCCGAAAGTGCCATGAAATTAGTTCATTCATTTCCAAATATTTCGATTTCCAGTTTATATCTAGTTATTTGAATGAGTTGGTTCTCATTAAAAATTCCAACATCGGAAAAAAATAACCTATATTTCAGTCTTCAAAACATATAGATGAAATCAATCCTTTCCAATTTAACCTTTCAGGTAATTGTAGCTATTATTATTGGAATATTTGTAGGCACCTACTTTCCTGAATTTGCTTCAACTGCAAAACTGATAAGTCAGGGTTTTATTAACCTGATTAGCATGCTCATCGCACCTATCATTTTCTTTACCATTGTGTTGGGCATTGCACACATGGGCGATATGAAAAAGGTGGGAAGGGTAGGTGGAAAAGCACTATTGTATTTCGAAATTGTAAGTACAGTAGCCATAGCAGTTGGTTTATTGGTGGCAAATGTTTTAAAACCTGGTGTTGGCGTTGCGGCTAAAGTTAGCGATGCAGGTAAAATCTCTGATTATGCCGATAAAGCCAAGGATATGAATTGGGCAGAATTTTTCCTTCATATTATTCCGCACAACGTTATAGCTGCTTTTGCCGAAGGAAATATTCTACAAATTTTATTATTCGCCATTCTTTTTGGCTATGGTTTAAATAAATTAGGTGGCGAAGGAACCTCAGTTTTAAATGCTTTTGATAAAATATCGAAAGTGCTGTTTAAAATTATGAAAGTGATTATGCGCCTTGCTCCAATCGGTGCATTTGGTGGGATGGCATTCAGCATTGGTACTCACGGCTTGCAAAGTGTTGTGGGTATGGCAAAATTAATGGGTTCGGTATATTTAACCTGCTTTCTATTTATTTTTGTGATTTTGAATGGCATCTGCAGATACTATAACTTCAGCCTTTGGCAATATCTTAAATTCATTCGTCAGGAAATTTTAATTGTTTTAGGTACTTCATCTTCAGAATCGGCTTTGCCTAGTATGATGCAGAAAATGGAAGCCATTGGCTGCGATAAATCGGTTGTTGGTTTAGTTATCCCGACAGGTTATTCTTTTAATTTAGATGGAACAGCAATTTATTTGGCAATGGCCGTAATATTTCTTTGCCAGGTTTTTCATGTCGATTTAACCCTCGGACAGCAAATTACTGTTTTAGGTGTGTTGATGGTAACTTCTAAAGGTGCTGCGGGTGTTACAGGAAGTGGTTTTATTGTATTGGTTTCTACCTTAACGGCGCTTAAAATTATGCCAATTGAACATATTTCTATCTTAATTGGTGTAGATAGATTTATGAGTGAAGCCAGGGCAATAACCAACGTGATTGGCAATGGTGTTGCAACAATTGTAATCGCTAAAAGCGAAAACCAGTTTGATGAAGCGAAATATCTAAAGGCAATTCAGCCGGCAATGATTGAGAAAAACGAAGAAAGTTAGGTTTGACGAGTCGCCGGTTTCCTGTTTTCGGATGCCTTTATGGATTTTTAGTTAGTTGCGCTTAAAACTTTAGTGGATTATCTATAAAATTTGCTTGGTTGGCACCACGACTGGTAACGGAACAACTGACAACCGATAAGCCAATTAATTATCCTACCTTTGTGGCAGAAACAGGCAACACAGCATGTTTAGTTAACCCAAATTACATTGGCAGAACAAGAACAAAATAACCGCAAAGAAAAAAGCGAGTTACACCCACGCAACAAACACCGTTCGCGATACAATTTCAAACAACTTACAGCTTCTTCAAAAGAATTGAAACGTTTCGTTTTTAAGAACGAGCATAACGATGATTCTATCGATTTTGCAGACCAAAGCGCAGTTAAAGCACTGAACAGGGCTTTGCTTAAACAATATTATAATATCTCACAATGGGATATTCCTAAAGATTTTCTTTGTCCGCCGATTCCGGGTAGAGCAGATTATATTCACTACGTAGCCGATTTATTAGGCTCAAGTAATAAAGGTAAAAACCCGAAAGGCTCAAACGTAAATGTATTGGATATTGGTGTTGGCGCAAATTGCATCTATCCGATAATTGGTCACCAGGAATACGGCTGGAGCTTTGTAGGTTCTGAAATAGATCCATTATCTGTAGAATCGGCGAAGCGCATAATTGAAGCAAATAAACCATTGCAAGGTAAAATCGAAATTCGCCAACAAGGTTCAAAAATGGGTATTTTTAGAGGTATTGTTGGCCGAACTGAACGTTTTGATGCCATTGTTTGCAACCCACCATTTCACTCGTCGCTTAAAGAAGCCGAGCAAGGTACGCGTCAAAAATGGCGTAATTTGGGTGGTAACGAAAAAGAAGTAAAACACGTTTTAAACTTTGGTGGAAACAAGGCAGAGCTTTGGTGCCCGGGCGGCGAACGTGCTTTTGTAGAGCAAATGATTATTCAAAGCGAGCAAATTAAAAACCAGGTTTTGTGGTTTACCTCACTGGTTTCAAAAAGTGCTAACTTAAAAAGCATTTACAGCACATTAATAAAAGCTAATGCATTTGAAGTTCGTACTGTGCAAATGAGTCAGGGGCAAAAAATAAGCCGTTTTGTAGCCTGGACTTATAAAGATGATGCTGCACAAGCGGAGTGGGCAAAGGGATGGAAAAGTGAAAGTGCTAAGCCAGAAGTTAAAAGCGCTTAGTTTTAAAATAATTAGAAAAGCAAAGCCGGATGAACTGTTTAAGTTTGTCCGGCTTTTTGTTTGTATCTTTTTGCAGCGCAGTACCATTCCTACATTCGTCATTGCGAGGAGGAACGACGTGGCAATCTTTTAAGCTAATGCTTCAAAAAGGATATCACTTCAATCCGGTTTATTTAACACGGGTTGGTGCTACTATTTAAGGTTTTTAAAACCCACTGTTAAAATTTATGTAATAAATTAATTACTACTTTTTTTCGTAAACTATCATAATTACCAAATCATTATCAGCATTTGGAGCAATACCATGCGAACTTCCTGGCCTGGTTAAAATTGCATCTCCTGGCTTTACGTTAAAGGTTTTGCCGTTCATTTTCATTATTCCATAGCCGCTCAATACATAATAAATTTCATCTTCCTTTTGTAAATGATAACCAATAGAAGAGCCGGGTTTTAATACTCTTTTTCTGAAAGCAGTTTTAAGGTTTCTAGCATCGGCAAAGAAGTTATAGCCGATGGTTTCTCCGCCGCCTTTATGTGTGCCAGGTTCCTTTTTTGCTACCTCAATATCGTTTTGCAAAATATATTTGCTGGTATCCGTTTGCGCCTTAGTACCAAAAGCAGTTATTGATAAAAGAAATAATATTAGTAATGTTTTGTCTTTCATACCCTAAATTTTTAAATGCTCATGTTAATCACTAGGTTTTACCGATGCTAAATTTAAGCTTTTGGCTGTATGTATTCTTTGAAAATTTAAGTATTAAAGCCTGGTTTTCGGCTTCAACCGAAACAAACATTCAAAAAACCTTCTGCAATTGCTTTCCAAAGCAAAAATATATATCTTTCAAAATAAAATTTTAATATTTATCTATCTGATAATCAGCTATTAAAAATTGATTTTAACATTCATTTAACTTTTTTTCATCTCCTATGCAACCAATGTTTGTAATCTGCCATCTTCTATATACAAACACACAATGAAATTGACGCGAAGCTATACGATAAACGATTTGATGGAAGGCTGCAAAGCAGGCGACCGGAAGATGCAGGAGCTGCTTTACAAGCAAACTGCATCGAAAATGATGGCTGTTTGTATGCGCTATGCTAAAGATAGAATGGAGGCTGAAGATGTTTTGCAAATGGGCTACATCAAGGTTTTTCAGAAAATTAAAGAGTATAGAGGCGATGGTTCTTTTGAAGGATGGATTAGAAGGGTAATGGTTAATACTGCAATTGAGAGTTACCGAAAAAATTTACGCAGCTTAAATGTTGTTGAAATTGATGAGGCTTACGAGCAGCCATCAACAGGATTTGATTTTGGAACTTTAGGTATGCAGGATTTGATGAAGGTGATACAGAAATTGGCTGATGGTTACAGAATGGTTTTCAATATGTATGTGATTGAAGGCTATTCTCACAAAGAAATTGGAGAAACCTTAGGTATCTCAGAAGGCGCTAGTAAATCTCAATTATCGAGAGCACGAGCAATATTAAAAGAAGAAATTATAAAAATGGAGGGCTTTGGTTATGCAACCTATACAGGATAAAGATTTTGATAAGTTATTTAAAAATGCTTTCGAAGATGCTGAAATTGAGCCATCAAGAGATTTGTGGAGCAGCATAGAAAGCGAAATCGAACCAAAAAGGAAAAGGATTATTCCAATTTATTGGTTATCGGCAGCGGCAGTTTTACTAGTGGCAACTGTAGGATTTTTGATTTACAAACAACAAGATGTTAAACCAAAACAATACGCTAATAACGTTAAACCTAAGCTTGAAAATCCTGCGGTAGCAGAACAGCCAACTAAAGATTCGTCGGTTTTAGTAATTAGCCCGGTTGAAAAAGTAACACAAGTTTTGCCTGTAAGTGCTAAACCAGTTACGAGTTTGGCTAAAGTTAAAACTAAAGTAACTTTAAAACCTATAGAAACATATAAAGTGGTTACGGCTCCAGAAATGCAAAAACAGGAACAGGTTATTGTTAGAGTAGAAACTCCGCAGAAGGATATCAAAACCAAAATAGAAGAGGCAATTTTACAACCTAAAGAAGAAACGATTATTGCAGCCAATCCAAGTGCAATTAAAATGGATAATGTTGATAATGAGAACAGTCAGGCTGAAACTAAAGGCATTAGAAATGTTGGCGATGTTGTAAACTTAATTGTAAACAAAGTTGATAAAAGGAAAGATAAATTTATCCAGTTCCGTACAGATGATGATGATTCTTCACTTTCATCAATAAACATTGGTCCTTTTAAAATTGGAAAAAAAAGAAAATAGACAAGGATTTAACAAGATTTAAGGTTTGAGTTGTAAAGCATTAACTCATTCAAAAATCAATCATTCAAAATTTAGAAAATAAACACACACAAAATATGAAACGTTTAATTTTAACAGCACTTTTGGTAAGCGGACTTGCCGGTGCTATTGCTCCAAGTGTTTTTGCACAACAAGATACTGTCGCTAAAGACTCAGTTACCAGAAAGAAGGCAAAATATACCATCAGAATTGGCGGCGGTCCGATAGTAACAAAAGGAACCGACTCTACGGATAACGCAAAGAAAGGTCGCTTTGTTGGTGGCGTTACCTTTACCAGAGTAGATTTAGGTTTCTCGAGATTAATTGATAACGGAAGTTTTAATCTATCACCAAACAACGAGTTTTTAGATTATAAAGGCGGAAAAACAAGTACATTCTCATTCGATATCCTACAATTCGGTTATCGCTTTAACTCAAACTTTAAAGTTTATGTTGCCGGTGGTTTCGATTGGACTTTAATCAGATTGAGAAGAGATATAACAATCGCTAAAAACTCAAATGAGTTTGTGTACACGGAGCAACCTGTTCATTTCTCTAAAAACAGATTTTCGAGCAGCTACGTTCACATTCCTTTAAACTTTGAATTTCGTACAAGTGAAAATAATAAAGGCAAAAGGTTTTATTTAGTGCTTGGACCAGAAGTGAGCTTCTTACTGAATGGAAAGATTAAACAAATAAGCGATGAGCGAGGCAAAGAAAAACAATATGATAACTACCACTTCCAATCTGTTCGTTACGGTGGTACTGTTAGGTTTGGCTACGGTGGTTTAGGTTTGTTTACCAAATATTATTTCAACGATATGTTTACAACTGCACAACAGGCCGGTTTAAAAAACATGAGCTTTGGCGTAACCTTCGGTTTAAACTAAAATATTACAACACACAAATTGTAAATCCTGTTTCGGTTAGACGGAACAGGATTTTTTTTATCTCTATTATTTAGCCTAATCCTTTTACCTTAAAACCCTCAAGCTTTATTATCTTTACCATGTGAGCGATAAGATAATCAGTGTAAAAAATCTAACGAAACAATACCAGATAGAACAAGCTGGAGGTATTAAAAACATTAGTTTCGATATAAATAGAGGCGACGTAGTAGCCATCATCGGCGAAAGCGGTAGCGGTAAATCAACCTTGTTAAAATCTATTTATGGTTTGCTAAAAACCGATGAAGGCGATATTTTCTTTGAAGATAAACGTGTTTTAGGCCCTGATGAGCAACTGATACCTGGGCACAAGCAGATGAAAATGGTTACCCAGGATTTTTCATTGAATATATATGCAAAGGTTTATGATAACATCGCTTCTCAACTTTCTAATTCGGATTTAAAAACCAAGGCTGAAAAAACTTTGGCGATTATGGAGCATCTGCGAATTCTGCCGCTACAAAACAAAAAAATTATTGAATTAAGTGGTGGGGAGCAACAACGTGTGGCGATTGCTAAAGCAATGGTTGCTGATACTAAGGTTTTGTTATTAGATGAACCTTTTAGTCAGGTGGATGCCCTGCTCAAAAACCAACTTAGAGCCGATATTAAACGTGTTGCCGCTGAAACTGGTGTTACGGTGATTTTGGTTTCTCACGACCCAGCCGATGGATTATTTTTGGCCGACCAGCTTTTGATTTTAAGAAATGGCGAACTTTTGCAAACGGGTAAACCAGTAGAAATTTATCAAAAGCCGAAGCATATTTACACCGCACAAATTTTAGGCAATGCGGTAGTTTTATCTCGTGGTGATGCGGAGAAAATTGGTTTAAAAACTTTTGCTGCTCATGTGGTTTTTTATCCCGAATGGGCAGAAATAAATAACGGCTGGAGTAGTAGGCGTTTTGAAGTAAAAGATGTTTACTACAAGGGTTTTTATGATGAACTTTTACTGGAAAGAAACGGTGTAACCGTTCGGGCTCTACAATTGAATAGGGGCGAACACAAAAAAAACGACCACGTTCAATTGAACATTAGTCGTTTTTTAGAGTTTTACTAAGAAATTATAAATCGTTTCCGACCAATACTATTTTAATTCTAACTGTTGAGGTTGGCTTTCTTGTTTGAAGTTGAAAGTCAGCGCTTTGAACATCAATTGCAACACCACCTTTATAAACTTCGTAGCTAAAAGCATCAATATTATAAACAAAAGGTAGGGCAATGTAACTTGCTCCACTGTTATAAGAAATGTAAACTAAAGTTCCTTCGTTATCGATGTGATATTGGTCAATTTCAGGAACAGGAATTTCGGCTGTATAAGTTTTGCTGTCGCTACTAAGCGTCCAGGCATTTGTAGAAACATCTCTAACAACCGTTAAAATTGCATTTGGGCTTTGTACGATTGTTTCTTTTTTGCAGGATGCCAAACCTAGTGTGACAATGCAAAGCATTAGGATAGTAAGTTTTTTCATGTCGATATTGTTTAATTTGTGTGTGTGCTTTGTGTAATACAAAACAACTGCCAAAAAATCAGTAAAACACAATGTGGATTAATAATTGTTTGGTTGATGTAACACAACATTGAAAATTGAATTTATTTAAGTTGAAATGAGAGTAGTTTTTAGAGTTTTACCCTGGCTGATTTTATTGATTGCAGGATACTTTTTTATCTCAAAAAAGTTTAGCATTAACACCTCTGTTGAAAGTAAACATCAGCTTTTAGTAGAAAAAATTGAGGCTATTGGTAAACTGGAGTTGGTTCGTTACCAAATTAGTGATGTGCTGGAGCATAAAAACAAAACTGATTTTTTACCTGAAGCGAGTGTTTTGCTAATTGTAAAAGCAGAGGCTGTTGGTTGCATCGATTTAACAAAAGTTTCCAGAGATAATATTGAAATTGATGGAGATACTGCTGTAGTAAATTTACCACAGCCAGAAATTTGTTATGTAAAAATTGACCACAAAAACTCCAAAGTTTACGATACTAAAATGGCTTTCTTCCGCGAAGCGGGATTGGTTGATGAGGCTTATAAGGCTGCCGAAAAACATGTAGCTACCGAAGTGAAAAAATCAGATATTTTATCGCAAACTAAAAATAATGCTGCAAATGTTTTAAAGCCCTTAATTGAAGGTTTGGGTTATAAAAACGTGAGGCTGACTTTTGATTAGGAAATTTTATTTTAACATTTTCATAAATCTCAGTTTCAAAGCAAATGGTTTAGTTGTATTTGGTGGTGATAAATATTATAAAAAATCTTCGCGGTGCGGGTTAAAAATATCAATCAACAAACCATCTTCAAGGCAAACCACTCCGTGAAAAATCATGGTTGGGGCAAAAAATAGATCGCCTTCATTTAGTGTTTTCTTATTATCGCCCATAGTTACTTCAAAACTCCCTTTAGCCACGTAACTTAATTGTAAATGCGGATGGTTATGTAACGTTCCAACTGCATCTTTTTCAAAAGCAACTTTTACCAGCATTAAATTGTCATCAAAAGGCATTACTTTGCGCTTTACGCCAGCGCCTAAATCATCCCAATCCAAATCGCTATCGGTTATTAAGGTTTGGTTTTTTAGATCTTTAAAATTCATTTTTTTTACGAGATTTTGTCACGCTAAGTATATTAAACCCTGTTCTTCGGTATTTTCAGGACGACAAATTTAAAAATTGTCATTTCTTTTTCTGCAAAAAAACTTTCCGTTCTTTGCGGTTAATTAATCGAAACCTTATACCAAATACTCAAACAAAGTTTGGTCCTGGTTCAACTCAATAATTTCGAATTTAAAATCTTTCATACGCTGCAGCAAACTCGCATAATCGTCTTTATTGGTTAACTCAATTCCAACCAATGCCGGTCCGTTTTCTTTATTGGTTTTTTTAATAAACTCAAAACGGGTAATATCATCATGCGGGCCTAAAACCTCGTTTACAAATAATTTTAATGCACCTGGTCTTTGCGGAAAGCGAACAATGAAATAATGCTTTAAACCTTCAAAAAGTAACGACTTCTCTTTGATTTCTTGCATGCGTTCAATGTCGTTATTACCACCACTGATTACACAAACAATATTTTTACCTACAATTTGGTCTTTAACCTGTTCTAAGGCGGCTACAGATAATGCACCTGCTGGCTCTACAACAATTGCATCTTCATTATACAGCTTTAAAATAGTTGTGCAAATTTGCCCTTCAGGAATCAAATAGGTAGAACTTAAAAGCTCCTGACAATATTGATAAGTTATCCAGCCCATTCTTTTTACAGCGGCGCCGTCAACAAAACGTTCAATATTTTCAACCGTAACCGGACCACCGTTTTTTAAAGCTTCACTTAATGATGGCGCACCCATCGGTTCTACGCCAAATATTTTAACATCAGGTTTTACGGTTTGCAGATATGCACTCACGCCAGATGCTAAACCGCCACCACCAACTGGTACAATTATGGCATCCAAAGAAGGCAAATCCTGATAAATTTCCATCGCTACTGTTGCCTGCCCCTCAATCACTTTTTCATCATCAAAAGGAGGAATAAATGTCGAAGATTTTTCTTCGCAGTAAATCAAAGCTTCCTTTAAACAATCATCAAAAGTATCGCCAACTAAAATAATTTCAATATTGGCGCCGCCAAACATATTTACCTGCTTAATTTTTTGCTTTGGCGTTATCTCAGGCATAAAAATTACACCTTTGATATTCAACTTTTTGCAAGAATAAGCTACGCCCTGCGCATGGTTACCCGCACTTGCGCATACAATACCGTTTTTTAACGATTCTGGATTTAAAGCACTTATTTTATTGTATGCACCACGTAATTTGTAAGACCTTACAATTTGTAAATCTTCTCTTTTAAGGTAAATATTAGCATTATACTTAAGCGATAATCCTTCATTATACTCTAATGGTGTGCGTTTAACAACACCTTCTAAAGTTTTAAATGCACCGCCGAAATCAAAAGTATTGTTTATTGTATCATTCATTTTTTCAGTATCAAATACTAATATTTACTCAATTATTTTTTTGAAAAGCAGGTTTCTGTTCTTTTCGGTTAATTCTGCCCCGCCATTCCTACCCATCCGGCAGGCGGGCGTTGCAATCCTTTTTTAACTTCTGTTATTTCCTCCGTTTCGTCATTGCCTGCCTGCAGTAGGCAGGCGAAGAGGAACGACGTGGTAATCTTTTTCGCTAACCATCAAAATGTATTTCCACTGCTGTCGGGTTTATAAAAACTTGGTTTGTGCTGGTTAGTAAAAAAAACACCCCGCCTTTCAGGCAACCCTCTAAAAGAGGGGAATTCCCCTCAAAACGTTCAACTTAGCTGCAAATCTACATTCTGTCAGTCTGAGCTTGTCGAAGACCATTTGTAAAAAATTGTTGTCCTTCGACAAGCTCAGGATGACATTATGCCCTCTGTCCGTCATTGCGAGGCACAGCCTGCCCCGACAATTCGGGGAAGCAATCTTATTACTTTAGTTTCTTGCTTTAAGATACCTCGCAATGACGAAGCGGCTTTTCTTTTCGCTTTAACTTTTAGTCTTTAATCTTTAGTTTTTCAGCTCTAATCTTTCAGCTTTAAACTTTCTGCTATCAACCTTCCGCTTCCCTACAAAAACTTATTAATCGCATCTAAATATGCATTGGCAGATGCTTTCACAATATCCGTGCTGAAACCAAATCCTACAAAAGATTTGCCTTCATAATCTACTTTCATATTTACTTTGCTCACGTCATCACTTCCACCGTGCATCGCCTGTATGGTAAACTCTTTAAGTGTGATGTTTTTATCTATAATGCTCACAATAGCATTAATGGTTGCATCAACCGGGCCATTACCTTCTGCTTTTGCTTCTTTCTCTACACCTTCATATTGCAACTTAATATTGGCTGTTGGATTTGCCTGGTCGCCGCAAACTACTTGCAGTAAGTTTAATTTATAACCATTTTTGTATGATTCCGTTTCTCCATTACTCATCAAGAAAAGTAAATCATCATCTGTAATGTCTTTTTTCTCATCAGCCAATACTAAAAAACGCTCGTAAACATCATCAATATTGATTTTTTCTATATCATAATCCAAACGCTCTAAATGGTGTTTCAAAGCGTGGCGACCGCTACGAGCCGTCAAAATAATATCAGCGCTGTTTAAACCAACATCTTCAGGATTAATGATTTCGTAATTTTCCCTGTGTTTTAAAAATCCATCCTGATGAATTCCCGAGCTGTGTGCAAAAGCATTTTTACCAACAATTGCCTTGTTTGGCTGTACCGGCATGTGCATCATACGGCTAACCATTCCGCTAATTTCTGTGAAATGTTTGCTATTGATGCCGGTATGCAAGCCCAAACTATGCGTTTTTAAAATCATCGCAACTTCTTCCAAAGCCGTATTCCCAGCTCTCTCCCCGATACCGTTTATGGTACATTCAATTTGGCGGGCGCCATTAACTACACCGGCAATACTGTTTGCTGTTGCCAAACCTAAATCATTATGGCAATGAACCGATATAATTGCATTATCAATATTTTTAACGTTTTCCTTTAAATAAAGAATTTTAGAACCGTATTGGTCTGGCATGCAATAACCGTTTGTATCGGGAATGTTTACTACGGTTGCACCCGCTGCAATAACCGCTTCAATCATTTGGGCTAAAAATTCATTATCAGCTCTGCCGGCATCTTCTGCGTAAAACTCAACATCTTCCACAAACTTTTTAGCATATTTAACCGCTTCAACCGCTCTTTCTAAAATCTTTTCGCGGGTACTGTTAAATTTGTATTTAATGTGCATATCCGATGAGCCAATGCCGGTATGGATACGTGGATGCTTAGCATATTGTAATGATTCTGCAGCTACATCGATATCGCCTTTAATCGCTCTGGTTAATGCGCAAATGGTAGGGTTTTTAATCGCTTTTGATAACTCCACAACACTTTGAAAATCGCCAGGACTCGAAATCGGGAATCCGGCTTCAATCACATCAACACCTAATAATTCTAGTGCTTTGGCAATTTCAATTTTCTGATTGGTATCTAATTGGCAGCCTGGAACTTGTTCGCCATCTCGTAATGTAGTGTCGAAAATATATACTTTATTTGGGTCGTGTATCATTAGTTTTGTGTTGTAGTTAATTTTTGTGATAAGAATTTTAATACCAATTTGCCCATTTCGGCAGTGCCTAAAACTTTAAATCGGTTAGTGGTTTGGTCGGCAATGTCGTGTGTTCTAAAACCTTCTTTTAAAACGGCATCAACAGTATCAACCAGCAATTTTGCTTCTTCTTTCAATCCGAAGCCGATTTCGAGCATTAACGCCGCAGATAGGATAGAGGCTAGCGGATTCGCTAAATCTTTTCCGGTAATATCGTGAGCCGAACCATGTATTGGCTCAAAGAATCCGGTGCTTTCGCCAACAGAAGCTGATGCCAGCATTCCCATCGAGCCTGCAATTTGCGAAGCTTCATCGGTTAAAATATCTCCAAATAAATTCGCCGTTAAAACCACATCAAATTTCTTAGGATTTTTAATTAATTGCATCGCCGCGTTATCAATAAACATGTGCTCGGTTTCTACATCAGGGTATTGTTTTGCAATTTCCTGAACGGTTTCTCGCCATAGGCGAGAGCTTTCTAAAACGTTCGCTTTATCTACAGAACACAACCTTTTGCTACGTTGCTGGGCAGCTTGATAAGCCTTATGTGCAATGCGTTCAACTTCGTAGCGGTGGTAAATCATTAAATCTGAAGCAGTATTTCTATCTTCTGAACGAGTTTTTTCTCCGAAGTAAACATCGCCTGTTAATTCGCGAAAGAATAAAATATCTGTTCCTCTTAATATTTCGGGTTTAATGCTTGATGCCTGAAGAAGTTCATCAAATAGTAATATCGGGCGGAGGTTGGCGAACAAACCAAGTTCTTTGCGGATTTTTAATAAACCTTGCTCTGGCCTAACTTTTAAACTTGGGTCGTTGTCGTATTTGGCATGGCCGATGGCACCAAAAAGAATGGCATCACTTTTCCTCGCCTTTTCTAAAGTTTCATCAGGTAATGGTTCGCCAGTTACTTCAATTGCCACGTGACCCATCAAAGCTTCATCAAACTCAAATTCATGACCAAAAATTTCGGCAATTTTTTCGAGTGCTGCTTTTCCCCATGTAGTTACTTCGGGTCCGATACCATCTCCAGGTATTACTAAAATGTTCTTCTTCATTGTATTATATTTTGCCGTCATTGCGAGGTACGAAGCAATTTCATTTAGAAGGTACTGTGCAAAAATTGCTTGGTACCTCGCTATGACGAGTTTGGGTGTTTAAATTTTCGACGACTTTAACCTCGCCATTTTCTAATAATATTCTCTTCTCTAAGCAGGCGGGCAAAGCCGATTCAAAATGACCAACATATATCAAAGTCATGCCGTTGCTACACAATTCATCAACCATTTGGTTAAATTGTTTTGTTTGTTGTTGGTCTAATCCCTGGCATGGCTCATCCAAAATCAACAATTCTGGGTTTTTAATAATTGTTCTGGCTAATAAAACCAAACGCTGCTTTCCTAGTGGGAGTGATGTTAATAATTCTTTTTTGCTGGCTGATAAATTAAAATATTCAACCAGCTCATCAACCTGTAAACTTTTTGAATAAGGCAGTTGCTGGAATAATCCAACAGTATCATAAAAGCCGGATGCGATGCTTTGCCAAACGGTAGCTGAGGCATCAAAATACCAGTGAAATTCTGGTGAAATTAAACCGATGTGTTCTTTGATATCCCAAATACTTTCTCCACTTCCACGTCTGTTGCCAAATAGATAAAGCTCGTTGGCGTAAGATTGCGGATGGTCGCCATTTACTAAACTCAACAAAGTTGATTTGCCTGAGCCATTATGCCCTTGTAATAACCATTTTTCGCCTGCTTTTATTTCCCAATTGATGCTTTTTAATACATGCTTATCACCATAACTGATATTCACATCAACCATTTTAACTATATCTTTTGATGAATAAGCCGGCGATTCTTTAAGAAAATCTGGTATGTCTTTTAAATTTTTCTCAATAGAAAAGGCAGCAAGTTCTTTTGATTTTGAAACAGAAACTTGGCCGTCTTTTATTTCTGCGAAGCGATTAATTGATTCAGGTAACTCATCATCATTGCAAATTAAAATCAACTGAACACCTGCTTCTGTAACTTTATCTAATAGAATATTCAGATTTTTACGAGATGCAGCATCAAGGCCAGTGTATGGCTGATCGATGATTAACAATTGCGGTTGTAACCACAATGCTTTAACCAATTGAAGTTTTTTGTGTTCTCCGCTTGATAATTCTATTAACTGAGCGCTTGCGAATGTTGTAAAGTTAAATGCTTCTAAAATTGGTTCTACTTTATCAAAATGTAGTCCTTTTTCTTTGCCAAAACTTACTAACTCTGCATGAACAGTTAAGGTATCTTTGGCTTGCTGGCTGGTATAACGCTGTTGATAATAGAAATTAGCAACACCTTCTAAGTTTTTAAATTGGTACCAGCTTTCTACAAATAAAACTTCGGCAGGCAAATCAGTTTCTGTATTAAAATTGATTTTTACAGTGCCAGCAGCACTTTGTAAACCAGCGATAATTTTGCCTAAAGATGTTTTTCCGCTACCACTTTCGCCAAATAAAACGTAGTGTTCGCCAGTATGGATGGTCCAATTCAAATCCATTAACACCGATTTCTGCTGGTGTTTTAGGTTTAGGTTTTGAATACTGACGAAACTTTCTTTCACTGTTTTATTATTTTTACCATCTTAGAAATCTAAGCTGGGTATTGATGTTTTTTGAACTATGGTTTTTCAGCGGTCGTCATTGCGAGGCACGAAGCAATCTTAAGAAGCAGATTGCTTCGTGCCTCGCAATGACGATTGTGTTAGCTTAGCTTTTAATCTTTAGCTTCTAGCCCTTTTCAAATTCTTCAATCAAATCTTTCTGTGCTAAAATGAAATCGATATCATCATAGCCATTAATCAGGCAGGATTTCTTGTATGCATTTATTTCGAAGTTCTCAGCCCCACCTAAATCCTCCCCAGAAGGGAGGACTTTACCCTCGATTGCTACTGTTTGATTTTCTAAATCAACAGTTAAAGTAATTTCTGGGTTATTCTCCACAGCTGTGAAAATTTGTTTTAAAAAATCTTCACTCACTTGTATCGGCAACAAACCGTTGTTTAGGGCATTACCTTTAAAAATATCGGCAAAAAAACTACTAATCACAACATCAAAACCTGCATCTTGTATTGCCCATGCCGCATGCTCACGGCTACTACCGCAACCAAAATTTTTACCTGCGACTAAAATTTGTCCGCTGTAGGTTGGATTATTCATCACAAATTCTGGTTTTGGTGTATTATCACTATTATATCGCCAATCGCGAAATAAATTTTCGCCAAAGCCTTCACGCGTAGTTGCTTTTAAAAACCTTGCCGGAATTATCTGGTCGGTATCTATGTTCTCTATATTTAAAGGCACTACGGCCGATGTTAATTTTGTGAATTTTTTCATTTTATTAGTATCAAGTAGCGAGTATCAAGTATCAAGACCCGACTTTCGCATTTTTTATATCGCCTTTAGCTTTTTTTTTTCAGCTTTTTATTGCTTTAACTCTCAATCTTCTGTAATCCGCCATCCATTCTCCCTTCATGAAATAATTAGGTTTTAAGATTTCAACAGCCAAATTTTTAATGTCTTCAGCTTCTTTTTCTGTAAAGTTTTTTAATGCGTGCTGTGCAAATTGGTTAATCCATACGTACATCCCTTCCTCACCAATAAGCTTTGTTGGTCGGTCGAATAACCAGACCTGCTCCACTTCAAAACCTTTCGATTCTAACAAGTTACTGTATTCACTAACTGATGGAAAAAACCAAAAGTTAGTGAGCACTTTATCTGCAATGCCTAATTTTTCTGAAGCAGCTTTTATGGCATCTGTTATGCTTTTTACGTTTCCTTTTCCACCAAACTCTGCCACCAATCTGCCGCCAGTTTTCAAGCTTTTAAATAAGCCTTCAACTAAAGCATTTTGGTTTTCTATCCAATGGAAAGTAGCATTGCTAAAAATTGCATCGAACTTTTCCTGGTAAGGAAGTTTAGTTCCATCAACCACTTCAAAGTTTAAATTTGGATAGGAAGCTTTCGCTTTTAAAACCATCTCTTCCGAAGCATCGCTGCCTAAAACTACTGCACCACTCTCTGCAATTTGTGCAGCCAGCTGACCAGTTCCGCAACCAACATCTAAAATGTATTCTTCGGGCTGAGGCGCTAACCACTGCAAAACATCCGCACCGAAATCAGATACGAAGTGATGTTGCTTATCGTATAATGTTGCATCCCAAATTATTTCTGGCATATTCTCCCCCTAAGCCCCTGAAGGGGGAATAAAAAAGTGAATATTAAATTGATTTTTTCCATTTATGCTTATCAAAAGCCTCCATTTTGGGGTTATTCCATGGTTGGTGTCCTCACCAACCATTTATTTATCAATTGCTTTAAGATTGCTTTCCCGAAAAATCGGGACAGGCTGTTCCTCGCAATGATGAGTTTTTTAGGTATTTTGCTAAACCTTAAACCTTCTGCCTTTTAACCTTCTACCTTTTCCAACAATTCTCTCACATCTGTAATCACACCTGTAACAGCAGCTGCGGCGGCAGTTAACGGGCTGGCCAATAGTGTTCTGGCATTTTGCCCTTGTCTACCTTCAAAATTCCTGTTCGATGTAGAAACACAATATTTTCCTGCCGGGATTTTATCCTCATTCATGCCTAAACAAGCGCTGCAACCAGGTTCACGTAATTGGAAACCAGCGGCTTCGAAAATCTTATCTAAACCTTCATTTTTAGCTTGTTGCTCCACTTGTTTCGAACCCGGAACAATCCAAACCGTAACATTATCCGCTTTGCGTTTATCTTTAACAAAATCTGCAACCTCACGTAAATCTTCAATTCGAGAATTTGTACAGCTTCCAATAAAAACATAATCAACCGGTTTTCCAATTAACGATGCATCATCATCAAAACCCATGTAATCCAACGCTTTTTGGTAAGAAAGTTGTTCCTTCTCAGGCTGGGCGGTGGTTGCCGGAATATTTTCCTGAATGCCCATCCCCATTCCAGGGTTGGTTCCGTAGGTTATCATTGGTGCAATATCTGCAGCATCGAAAGTTAAAACACTATCGAATTTTGCATCAGCATCACTGTATAGCGTTTTCCAATAAACTAAAGCTTTATCCCAATCTTGGCCTGCCGGAGCAAATTTTCTACCTTTAATATAATCGAAAGTAATCTGGTCAGGCGCAATTAAGCCGCCTCTCGCACCCATTTCAATACTCATATTGCATATCGTCATTCGGGCTTCCATGCTTAAACTTTCGATTGCCGAGCCTGCATACTCAATAAAATATCCTGTACCACCAGCGGCAGAAATTTGCGCAATGATGTAAAGAATAATGTCTTTTGCGCAAACACCTTTTCCAAGTTCACCATTAACCTCAATCTTCATGGTTTTAGGCTTCGATTGCAATAAGCATTGCGTTGCAAAAACCTGCTCTACCTGCGATGTGCCAATACCGAAAGCGATTGCTCCGAAAGCACCATGGGTAGAAGTATGGCTATCGCCGCAAACCATCGTTTTTCCCGGTAGGGTAATACCCAATTCCGGACCGATTACGTGTACAATGCCCTGAAACGGGTGACCTAAGCCATAAAGTTCAATTCCAAATTCTGCACAATTTTTGGTGAGCATATCTACCTGGTAACGGGAGAGCTCTTCCTTAATCGGTAATAATTGGTTTAAAGTTGGTACGTTATGGTCGGCAGTTGCCACCGTTTGCTGCGGACGAAAAACCGGCAAACCACGTTTGCGCAAACCATCAAATGCCTGCGGCGAAGTTACCTCGTGTATTAAGTGTGTATCTATGTATAAAATATCAGGAAATCCTTCTTCGCTTTTTACAACGTGTGCATCCCAAATTTTTTCTACTAATGTTTTTGACATTTTAGCCCCTCCCAACCCTCCCAGGAGGGGAGGGCTTTGCATAGTTTATAAGTATTGTTTACCTCATTAGGGCAAACGTTTTAATATTAATTTTTTTTCTCTCAATTCTTATCTATGAATGAGATGTTTCGCTCCATGTCTCCTCCCCTCTGGGGAGGTAGGGTGGGGCTCTTTATGCAGTCTTAATCGCCTTCATGGCAGTCATCGCTTTGCGTAAAGTAGCACCAATTTGTTCTACTTCGTGCGAGCGGATGGCTTCGTTAACATCAATTAGTTTTCTGTTATCTACTGCGCCATCTTTGCCTTCGTTAAAGTTTTTACCTACTAAATCTGTATCCACTTTTTTCATGAAATCAGCTAATAATGGTTTACAAGCCTGATCAAATAAATAACAACCATATTCTGCTGTATCAGAAATTACTCGGTTCATTTCGAATAATTTTTTACGGGCAATGGTGTTCGCAATTAGTGGTGTTTCATGTAACGATTCGTAATAAGCACTTTCTGGTTTGATACCAGCTTGTACCATTGTTTCGAAAGCTAACTCTACACCAGCACGAACGAAAGCAACCATCAATAAATAGTTATCGAAATATTCTTGTTCGCCAATTTTAACATCGCCAGCCGGAGTTTTTTCAAAAGCAGTTTCGCCGGTTTCAGCTCTCCATTTCAATAAATTTTTATCGCCATTGGCCCAATCTTCCATCATGGTACGGCTAAATTCGCCACTCATAATATCATCCTGGTGTTTTTGGAACAACGGACGCATAATATCTTTTAACTCTTCAGAAATCTCGAAAGCCTTGATTTTTGCAACATTGCTCAAGCGGTCCATCATTGCCGTAATACCACCTTGCTTTAAAGCTTCGGTAATTACTTCAACGCCATATTGAACCAATTTAGAGGCATAACCTGCATCAATTCCTTTCTCCACCATTTTATCGAAAGATAGGATAGAGCCAGTTTGCAACAAACCACAAAGAATAGTTTGTTCGCCCATTAAATCAGATTTAACCTCAGCAACAAAAGATGATTTTAAAACACCAGCTCTGTGTCCGCCAGTGCCAACACAATAAGCTTTAGCTTGTGCTAAGCCTTTAGCTTGAGGGTCGTTTTCTGGGTGAACCGCAATTAAGGTTGGTACACCAAAACCACGAACATATTCTGCTCTAACTTCGCTTCCAGGACATTTAGGCGCAACCATAATTACGGTTAAATCTTTACGGATTTGCATACCTTCTTCAACAATATTAAAACCGTGAGAATACAATAAAGTAGCGCCATCTTTCATTAAAGGCATAATTGCATTCACAACCGCAGTATGTTGTTTATCAGGCGTAAGGTTAATTACCACATCAGCAGTAGGAATTAATTCTTCGTAAGTACCAACTTTGAAATTGTTTTCTGTTGCATTTTTCCACGAATCTCTTTTACCTTCAATTGCCTCTTTGCGCAACGTGTAGCTTACATCTAAACCACTATCCCTTAAATTTAAACCCTGATTTAAACCTTGAGCTCCACAGCCTACAATCACTAGTTTTTTGCCTTTTAGTGCGCTAACGCCATCTAAAAATTCGTTGCTATCCATGAAATCGCAAACACCAAGTTGGTTTAATTTTTCTCTAAGAGGTAATGTGTTAAAATAATTTGACATCGTTTTTATTGGTTAATTTCTATTTATTTATCGGTTCAATTATCAAGATTAAAGTTCATCTATCTTGATGGTTAATATTTTCTTTTATTTGAAAATCAGGTTTCTGTGCTTTTTGGTTACTTCAGCCCCGCTTTTCCTGCCCGTCCGGCAGGCGGGCGTTTCAATCTTTTTAACTTCTATCATTCCGTCTATTTGCGTCATTGCCTGCCTGCGGTAGGCAGGCGAGGTGGAATGACGTGGCAATCTTTTTAGTAAAGCCATTAAAAAAGTATTTCCTCTTCAATCGGGTTTAAAAAAACTTCTGTTCGGTGTTTCAAACCATCATCCGTTTTCCGCCTCACATCTTCCATTTTTAAACTAATTTTTTCAATGCTAAGGCATATCCAAAATGCAGGTTGTCATGTCCTATGGTTGTAATTAAAATTTCTTCAATACTATGTAGTTGCGCACCGAAAGTTGCAGTTGAATAGGGGATGGTGTTTGCAAACAGACCCTTCGCATAATCTTCCTTTATTTTTTCGACACTTTCTATTGCAATTGCCTTTAATTCGGCAACTTCTTCTTCGGTAACAGTATAGGTTGGTTTAGTATCCTTCCTGTAAAACTCGTTGTATTTCACTGAACTGGTATCGGCTAAAACTCCAGTGCGCACATAACAAAGCGTTTGCGTGCTAACCACAATATGCCCGAAATTCCAGATGATGTTATTATTAAATCCATCAGGAATTTTATTCAGTTGCTCAATGCTTAAGCCATCAATTAGTTTAATAAATGCCTTTCTCGAGTTGATTATAAATTCAAATACTTCGTTCATTGTTTTAATGTTTTAGGTTGTAAGTTATACGTTTTACGACCTTTACGTATAACTTACCACTTATCACGTATTACTGATTACATGGTAAATATCTTCTCGCCTTTATCTAAGAATTCATTTTCTACCAATTCTTCTCCAGGTTCAAAAGCTTCAAATTCTTTTAATTTTTCATGGAAACCAGCGCTGTCTTTAATAATCGCAACTCTGGCAGAACGTACAAATTCAATCAACTCATAAGGTTCTAAAGCTTTTACTAATGCATCGGTTTCTTCTCTGTGCCCGGTAACTGCAAAAACAGTATAATCTTTACGAATAACAACCGCACTTGCACCGTATTGTCTAAGCAAACGCTCAACGGTTACTTTTTCGGCAATTTCATCAGTAGAAACTTTATACAAAGCCAATTCCTGCCAAATTATTTCATCATTGGTGTTGAAATATACTTTTAAAACTTCAACCTGTTTCTCAATCTGGCGGGCAAGTTTACGCACCACATCATAGCTTTCCGTAATCACAATATTGAAACGATGTATGCCATCAATTTCAGATGGAGAAGTATTTAAACTTTCGATATTGATTTTTCTTTTCGAAAAGATAATAGCTATTCTGTTTAATAAACCAATACGATTTTCAGCATAAACCGTGATGGTATATTCCTGCTTACCTTCGTAATCGGCTTTTGCTATTTTATGTTCTAATGTATTTTCAGTAGTCATGATAATTTTTTTTGTTTTGCCCTCATTTCGACCTTGTGGAGAAATCTTTGTCAAATCCCGCTCTCCCGAAAGTTAGAGACTGTGCTCCAGTCTAGATGACGAATGGGTCAGGTTTTAATTATTAGCCCTTAATTACTTTAATCTAATTTCGCTTACGCTCATACCCTGCGGAACCATTGGAAATACGTTATTTTCTCTTCCAACCATTACTTCTAATAAGTAAGAACCTTCATGGTTAATCATCGTTTCTAAAGCAGTTCTTAGGTTAGTGCGTTCTTCAACCTTATCGGCTTCAATGTAATACGCTTTAGCCAAAGCCACAAAATCCGGACTAGTAATGTTTACCGAAGAGTAACGCTTATCGTTAAACAATTCCTGCCACTGGCGAACCATTCCTAAAAAGCGGTTATTTAAAATCAGGATTTTAACGGCCGCACCAAATTGCATAATCGTACCTAACTCTTGTGGCGTCATTTGAAAACCACCATCGCCAATAATAGCAATAACCGTTTTATTTGGCGCACCATACTTAGCACCTATTGCTGCCGGTAAACCGAAACCCATTGTGCCTAAACCACCGGAGGTAATGTTACTACGGGTGTTGTTAAATTTTGCATAACGGCAGGCTACCATTTGGTGCTGACCAACATCAGTAACAATTACGGCATCGCCACCGCATATTTCGTTGATGTTGCGCAATACTTCGCCCATTGTCATTTCATCGCCTTGCGGATAAAGCTCTGGCGTGATAACCTGGTCTATTTCTTTCTGATTATATTCTCTGAATTTTGCAACCCAGTCATTGTGTTGTTTCTCATCAACTAAATTGGTTAAAAGCGGTAAAGTTTCTTTGCAATCGCCCCAAACACCAACATCTGCTTTTACATTTTTGTCAATTTCGGCCGGATCTATATCAAAATGAATAACTTTTGCCTGTTTCGCATATTTATCCAAGCGACCTGTCACGCGGTCATCAAAACGCATTCCAATGGCAATTAAAACATCACATTCATTGGTTAAAACATTGGGTCCGTAATTTCCATGCATTCCTAACATACCAACATTTAATGGGTGCGAAGTTGGAATGGCACCTTCGCCCATAATTGTCCAGGCTGCAGGAATGCCGCTTTTTTCTATAAAGGCTTTAAATTCTTGTTCTGCAGTGCCTAAAACAACACCTTGTCCAAACAATATAAATGGTTTCTTCGCCTCGTTTATTAATTTAGCTGCTTGCTCGATATATTCTGCTCTAACTTTTGGTTTCGGGCGATAAGAACGGATATGATTGCACTTAACATATTCAGGAAATTCCTCAATTTGTATTTGAGCATTTTTAGTTATATCGATTAAAACTGGTCCTGGTCTACCGCTTTTTGCGATGTAAAAGGCCTTCGCTAAAACTTCCGGAATTTCTTTTGCATCGGTAACCTGATAATTCCACTTAGTAACCGGAGTAGTAATGTTAATTACATCCGTTTCCTGAAATGCATCAGTCCCTAATAAATGTGCAAAAACCTGACCTGTGATACAAACTAAAGGTGTGCTATCGATTTGAGCATCAGCTAATCCTGTTACCAGGTTGGTTGCACCAGGGCCACTTGTAGCGAAACAAACACCTACTTTACCGCTTGCTCTGGCAAAACCCTGAGCGGCATGGATACCACCTTGCTCGTGGCGTACCAAGATATGTTGCAATTTATCAGTGTAATCATAAAGTGCATCGTAAATTGGCATAATTGCCCCACCAGGATAACCAAAAATGGTTGTTACGCCTTCTTCAATTAATCCATTTAACAAAACCTGAGAGCCCGTTCCTTTAAAAGTGCGCTTTGTTTCAGCCTTTGCTTCGGTTTGTAATGTATCTTGTGCAGTTTCCATAATTACGTTTTTGCTGTTCTATTATTCTTTTATTTTAAATCCGATTCGCTCCCTATCTTTCCATTTCAACTGTGCAATTTTTTCATCTAAAAGATTATCCATTGCATCATAAAGCTCATTTAGTTGAACATCGTGTTCTCCAAGTCGCTCTTTAATTTCTAAGAGCTGCTCGTTTAAGTTATTTTGTTTGAGTATGATTTTTCTTACATCAACAAAAGCTCTCATTATGGCAATATTCATGTTAATTGCCTTTTCGCTTCTTAAAATTCCGCTTAACATTGCTACGCCTTGCTCTGTGAAAGCATAGGGCATTTTTCTAATCCCTCCATAACTTGATATCACAATTTGTGATATCAAGTTCGGATTCTATGTCATCACAGTTTGTGATGACATACCTTGATTGCTGTTCTCTAATTTCAAATTTTCAAACTCCAGCTTAGTAAGTTGAAACATAAAATCATCTGGAAAACGTTGAATATTACGCTTCACGGCTTGATTTAAAACCCTTGTTTCAACTTCATAAAGTACTACCAAATCGAAATCCAACATTACTCTTACACCCCGAATTTCATAAATTCTATTTTGAATACTTTTGATTATTTGCATAGTAATTCATTTTATTATTTAGTCGGGATGACTAATGGTCAAGGTTTACATCCGCAAACCTGAACTTATTTTAATATTCGTCAGTTACGCAACCACTTGCGGCATCTGAAACGGTTTTAGCATATTTATAAAGCACGCCTTTAGTTACTTTTAACTCTGGCTGCACATATTTCTTTCTTCGCTCTGCGATGACATCATCGCTTACCTGCAATTCTATGATGTTATTAACAGCATCAATTAGGATTGGATCTTCATCTTCTACCAAACCGATTAAACCACCTTTGTATGATTCGGGAGTGATGTGCCCAACCACAAAACCGTGGGTTCCGCCAGAGAAACGACCATCGGTAATTAAAGCCACCGATTTACCCAAACCAGCACCAATAATTGCTGAAGTTGGTTTTAACATTTCCGGCATGCCCGGTGCACCAACAGGGCCAGAGTTTTTAATTACAATTACATCACCTGGCTTTACGCGACCGCTAGAAATACCCGCAATTAAATCATGCTCGCCATCAAAAACTCTAGCCGGACCTTCAAATTTTTCGCCTTCTTTACCGCTTATTTTTGCTACAGAACCTTTCTCGGCTAAATTTCCATAAAGAATTTGCAAGTGACCAGTTGCTTTAATCGGCTCACTCAGTTTTTGAATGATTTTCTGGTCGTAATCCATAATAGATTTTACATCGGCCAAATTTTCTGCAACAGTTTTTCCGGTTACGGTTAAGCAGTCGCCATGTAATAAACCTTCGTTTAACAAAAACTTTAATACTGCAGGGATACCTCCATATTGATGCAAATCTTGCATTAAGTATTTTCCGCTTGGTTTAAAATCGGCTAACACAGGCGTTACATCACTCATGCGTTGAAAATCATCTTGAGTAATTTCTACACCAATAGCTTTACCCATGGCGATAAAATGTAATACTGCATTGGTACTTCCACCTAATATAATGATTGACCGAATTGCATTCTCAAACGCTTTTCTCGTCATGATATCAGATGGTTTAATATCTTTTTCTAATAGAATTTTGATGTATTTGCCGGCATCCAAACATTCTTGTTTTTTCTCCGGACTAACCGCAGGATTTGAAGAGGAATAGGGTAAACTCATTCCTAATGCCTCAATAGCAGAAGCCATGGTATTTGCTGTATACATGCCGCCACAAGCGCCAGCACCCGGACAAGTGTGTTTTATGATGCCCTGATAATCTTCATCAGATAAATTACCACAGATTTTTTGTCCCAATGCTTCAAAAGCCGAAACGATATTTAATTCTTTCCCTTTGTAATGACCTGGTGCAATTGTACCACCATAAACCATAATTGACGGACGATCTAAACGAGCCATTGCCATAATAGCACCTGGCATATTTTTATCGCAGCCTGGTATAGAAATAATTCCATCATAGTATTGACCACCACAAATCGTTTCGATACTATCAGCGATTACGTCGCGGCTAACCAATGAATAACGCATACCATCAGTACCGTTACTCATACCATCACTAACGCCAATTGTATTAAAAATCAAACCCACTAAATCATTTTTCCAAACGCCTGCTTTAACATCTTTTGCAAGATCGTTAAGGTGCATGTTGCAGGTGTTGCCATCATAACCCATGCTTGCAATACCAACTTGAGCTTTTGCCATATCTGCATCCGTTAAGCCGATTCCGTAAAGCATCGCCTGCGCCGCCGGTTGTGTTGGGTCTTGTGTAAATGTTTTACTGTATTTGTTTAATTCGCTCATTGATTAGTTTATTAGTTCAGTTGTTCATTAGTTTTAGAGGTTGGTACTTGAAAATTTTTTCTCAAATCTCAATCTCAAAACTCATATCTATATAATCACTTCGTAGTTCACTTTTTCTAGCACAAGGTTTTTATAAGCCCGTTGTATGGTATAACCGATAGATTCTCTCCATAATGAACGGAAAACGATATCATCAATTGAAGCAATACCAGCAATCTCTGTAGCTGTTCCACATAAGAAAGCGCTATCTGCATTTCTCAAATCTTCAACAGTCAATTTCTGCTCGATGCACTCGATATCTAGAACTGTACAAAGTTCTTTAACCGTTGCTCTGGTAATTCCAGGTAAAATATTTCCTAAAGATGGCGTGTAAAGTTTACCATCTTTTTCTATAAAGATGTTTGCACCTGATGCTTCGGCTACAAAGCCGTTCATATCCAAAAGCAAAGCTTCATCATAACCTTTAATATTGGCTGCGGTTGTAGCTAAAATTGAGTTTACATAGTTTCCGCTCAATTTAGCTTCCATTGGTGTAGATTTCGGATTTGGTCTTTCGTAATCTGAAATGGTTAATTTTAATAACTTATTGCCAGAATAAGCATCCCAATCCCATGCACAGATTAAAATTGAAACACCGGTTGGACCATTCAATTTCATGTTGGGGTGGCAAAAAACTAATGGACGGATGTATGCATCCTTTAGCTTATTTAGCGTAAGCAACTTATAAGTTTCTTTTATTAATTCCTGTTTATCCCAAGGGAAAGGAATATTTGCCAATTGGCAAGAACGCTCTAGGCGGTCGAAATGGGCAGCTGCTTTAAAGATGCGATTGCCGTTGTGTGTTTTGTATGCTCTAATACCCTCAAAAGCAGCGTAACCATAATGCAATGATTGGCCGTAAAGATCAGTGCTGCTATTTACAGCCTTTTCAAATTTTCCATCAAGGTATATAATCGTATTAGAATTATAGTATTTCATAATACTGTGTTTTATTATTTAAAAAAAAGCGCCCTGTTTTTGTCAGGACGCTTTAAGTATATTTTGTTTATATCTATTAAAAGCAGCCCATCTTCTTTCCTGGTAAAATATTTAGGAGTAGTAGATTGAGCATAATGACAGGTAAGAACACAACATTACCAGCTGCAATTGCAGTAGCCTGATTCGAAATTGTGTTACTTTGATAGATCATTATTTCCTGATTGTTTATAAATACCAATTTAGTTTTTGGTTCATTAATATCCAAAGGAAATTAAAAAAAAGTGAAATTAGAATTATATTCCTTTTTTAAGTCAAATTAACGAATATTGTTTCGTTTGCCGGAGCTTTTGGTGATTATATGCTGATGACCGCATACCAAATATCAAAACGGTATACGGTATGTTTGTTATGCTTGCATTGTAAATTCACCATTTTTCTTCTTAAAACTTCTGTATTTAATCAAAAAGTGAAAATTTTTGTAGTTTTTTTATAGAACTAATCTTTACAGAAATGTCCATAAAAACAAAATGCCAATGAATTTTGCATTGGCATTAGTATATTAATTTATGTGATACTATTCTTCTTCCTTCGAAAGAACTCTTGATGCTACTTTTCCAACTGTAAGTCCTTGAACGATAATAGAAAATACAACAACAAAATAGGTAGCCGCAATTAATGTAGGTTTATATGGTCCCTCATCCATTGATAAGGCTAAAGCAATAGAAACTCCTCCGCGTAAACCACCCCAAACCAAAACTTTAATTGTTCCGTTACTAAATTTATTTTTAAATGGAATGAGTAAAACCGGAATATATATGGATAAAAATCTCGAGAATAAAACAATAACGATACTTGCAGTTCCGATTATCCAATATGATGTGATGTTTTGAATAATCAATAATTCGAAACCGATAAAAAGAAACAAAACTGCATTGAGGATTTCGTCAATAAGCTCCCAGAATTTATTCAGGTAATCTTTTGTAGTGGCAGACATTGCTGTTCGCTTACCATAATTTCCAATCACAATACCAGCTGCAACCATGGTTAAGGGTCCTGATATGTGCATGGAATGTGCAATCAGGTATCCGCCCATTACTACCGAAAGTGTTATTAAAACTGAAACTTTATAATCGTCGATTTTCCGCATAGCGTTAGATGCACCTAAGCCTAAAAGCGCACCGAGGATAAATCCTCCGAAAGCTTCTTTAATCAATAACCAGGATATACTAAAAAATGAAATTTCTACTTCACTGGTTTGTGTAAGTTGAAGAATAACTGCAAATACCACAACGGCAACACCATCGTTAAAAAGTGATTCTCCGGCTACTTTTGTTTCTAATGATTTTTTAACTTTTGCCTCTTTTAAAACGCCCATCACGGCAATTGGGTCGGTAGGGGATATCAAAGAGCCAAAAAGTAAGCAGAAAATGAATGGAATATGAATGCCTAATATCGGCCCGAGAAAAAATAATATTCCTCCTACAGCAAATGTAGAAATGACAACACTAACCGTTGAGAAGATGATAACAGGTCCCCGTTGTTCTTTTAAATCTTTTAAATTAATATGGATGGCACCGGCAAACAGCAAAAAGTTTAGCATGGCGCCCATTAATACTTCGGTAAAATCTACATCAGTAAGTAATGTAGAAAAATGATTAAAGGCTTTTGGAAATAGACTTCCGGTGATAACCAATATAACTGAGGCGAGCATCGCGATAATCATGATGCCAATGGTTGAGGGTAATTTTAGATAACGTAAATTGAGATAAGCAAAGAATGACGCGATAACAATGAGTACTGAGAATGAGTAATATAATTCCATTTAAAAATTTATTGTAAAAAAAATATAATTTGGGTATTCTGGTAATATACTCAATTCAAATTTTTGACTGGAATATATACTCGGGCTTATTGTAAATTTTTACCCAAAAAGGAGTTTAAAATGAAACTTGTAATATTAACACAAAAAAGCCTTTCTGAAATTAATCAAAAAGGCTTTTTTAAGTTCCAAAGATAAATTTAGAACTATATAATAAATTGATTAAGCAATACCTTCTGCTAAGACAACAATTTTATTATTTAAGGCTTCAACAACTCCACCTTTAATAAAAAAACGTTGCTCGTCATTTTGGTTTGCTTTTATAATAACTTCTCCATCCTCTAAAGTAGAAATGATAGCAGCATGGTCTTTTAAAATCTGAAAAGAACCTGACGTTCCGGGAACGGTAACAGCTGTTACTTCGCCTTCGAAAACTTTTTTATCCGGAGTTAATATTTCTAAATTCATTTTTAAAGTTTTACGTTTTACGTTTTAAGTTTTAAGTCAGCCGACTTGCACTTAAACGTATAACTTATTACGTACAACGTATTAGTTCGCTTCTGCTAATAATTTTTTACCTTTTTCAATAGCATCTTCAATGCTACCAACTAAGTTAAATGCAGCTTCAGGATATTCATCAACTTCACCATCCATAATCATGTTGAAACCTTTGATGGTATCTTTAATATCTACCAACACACCTTTTAAGCCTGTAAATTGCTCAGCTACGTGGAATGGTTGTGATAAGAAACGTTGAACACGACGAGCTCTTGATACTACTAATTTATCTTCTTCAGATAATTCGTCCATACCTAAAATCGCGATGATATCTTGTAATTCTTTATAACGTTGTAAAGTTTCTTTAACGCGTTGTGCTGTGTTGTAATGCTCATCGCCTAAAACCGCAGGCGAAAGGATACGTGAAGTAGAATCTAATGGATCTACCGCTGGATAAATACCTAACTCAGCAATTTTACGAGAAAGTACTGTAGTTGCATCTAAGTGGGCGAAAGTTGTAGCCGGAGCCGGGTCAGTTAAATCATCTGCAGGTACATATACAGCTTGTACAGAAGTAATTGAACCGCGTTTTGTTGAAGTAATACGCTCCTGCATTAACCCCATTTCAGTTGCCAATGTTGGTTGGTAACCTACTGCAGATGGCATACGACCTAATAAAGCCGATACCTCAGAACCTGCCTGAGTAAAACGGAAGATGTTATCAACGAAGAAAAGGATATCTTTTCCAGCGCCTTCACCATCACCATCACGGAAATATTCTGCAACTGTTAATCCTGATAATGCTACACGAGCACGTGCACCAGGAGGCTCGTTCATTTGACCGAAAACCAATGTTGCTTTAGATTCTTTTAATTTTTCAGTATCAACTGACTTCAAATCCCATCCACCTTTTTCCATTGAGTGCAAGAAATCATCGCCGTAGTTGATTACGCCTGATTCGATAAACTCACGAAGTAAATCGTTACCTTCACGAGTACGCTCACCAACACCTGCGAATACTGATAAACCTGCATAAGCTTTAGCGATGTTGTTAACCAACTCCATAATTAATACCGTTTTACCTACACCAGCACCACCAAACAAACCAATTTTACCACCTTTTGCATAAGGCTCTAATAAATCGATTACTTTAATCCCTGTAAAAAGTACTTCAGTTTCTGTTGATAAATCTTCGAACTTAGGAGGAGTAGCGTGAATCGGGCGACCGTCAGCTTTATCTACTGCAGTGATTCCGTCAATTGCGTCACCTACTACATTAAATAAACGACCTTTAATTTGGTCGCCAACTGGCATTTTAATCGCTGAACCAGTATCAACTACTTTCATTCCACGAACTAAACCATCAGTAGAGTCCATAGAGATTGCACGTACACGGTCTTCACCTAAGTGCTGTTGAACTTCTAAAACAATTTTTTGTCCATTTTCTTTTGTTATCTCTAACGCATCGAAAATTTTAGGTAGATGGGCATCATCAGCAAAGCTAACGTCAACCACTGGGCCGATAATTTGTGCTATTTTTCCTAAGTTAGGCATATCTGTTGTGAGTAAATTTATTATAGTCAACGAATTAAAGCTGTTTGTAAGGGCTCCAATTCGGTTGGCAAAGTTAAGTTATTATTAGCGAATTTTAAATATATATTACAAATTTTTCTTAGACGATTTTAATAGGTAATTTAGGGGCATATAACCACATAATGAAAACCGTTTTAACTACAGGGAGTAATGGCCTTTTGGGGCAAAAAATAACCGAAAAAGTATTAGCCGAGGGTCGGGTAAGATTGGTTGCCACGTCAAAGGGCACAAATCGCTATCCTATTAGCGAAGGCTACGAATATGCCGAAATGGATATTCTGGATGCTGAGCAGGTTGGGGAAGTTATTCTAAAATATAAGCCTGACGCTATTATTCACACGGCCGCTATGACAAACGTTGATACCAGCGAAGCCAATAAAGAACTTTGCCATCTGCTAAATGTTGATGCAACTCAGCATCTGGTATCGCTTTGCGAAGAATTAAATGTTTATTTTATACACTTAAGTACTGATTTCATTTTTGATGGTGCTGATGGACCTTACAAAGAAGAAGATGTGCCGAATCCATTAAGCTATTACGGCGAAACAAAACTTCTGTCCGAACGTGCTGTTAAAGCATCAAAAGCAAATTGGGCAATTTTACGCACCATTTTAGTTTATGGCATCACCAATGATATGAGCCGCAGTAATATAGTGCTTTGGGCGAAAGGTGCTTTAGAAAAAGGTCAGCCTATTAATGTAGTAAACGACCAATGGCGTATGCCCACACTTGCTGAAGATTTAGCCGAAGCTTGCTTATTAGCAGTAGAGAAAAATGCGCAGGGTGTTTATCATGTTTCGGGTAAAGATTACATGAGTATTGCAGATTTAGTGAAAAAAGTTGCCGATTATTGGTCATTAAATAAATCAATTCTTTCAGAAATTAGCTCAGAAAGTTTAAATCAATCTGCAAAGCGCCCGGTTAAAACGGGTTTTGTGTTAGATAAAACAATAAAAGATTTAGATTATAAACCGCATAGCTTTGAAGAAGGGTTGAAGATTGTGGATGAGCAGATGAAAAGTAGAAAGTAGAAAGTAGAAAGTAGAAAGTGAAAAGTATCAAGTAGCTAGTATTAAGTATAAAGACTAGACGGATATTGAAAATGGACAAATAGGCTAATTCTTTCCTTTTGAAACTTTGCTATGAAATTAACCAATTAACCAATAACAACAATAATAATATGGCACTACAAATTGGCGATAACGCCCCGGATTTTAAATTATACAGTTCAGATTTAACTGAAGTTTCTTTAGAAGCATTTAAAGGCAAAAAGGTGATTATTCACTTTTTCCCGATGGCTTTTACCGGAACTTGTACAGAACAACTTTGTACAATGAGAGATAATTTTAGCTTTTACGAAGGCATCAATGCAGAAGTTTTAGGTATTTCTGTAGATTCTCCTTTCTCTTTGGCGAAGTTTAAAGAAGTTCAAAACTATCAGTTTCCGCTATTATCTGATTTTAATAAAGAAGTATCTGAAGCTTATGGTTCGCTTTATCCAGAATTTGTATTCGGATTAAAGGGTGTATCGAAAAGAGCAGCTTTTGTTATAGATGAAGAAGGAAAAATTATATATGCTGAAGTTTTAGAAGATGCAAAGGATTTGCCTGATTTTAAAGCAATTGATGATGCTGTAAAAGCTTAAAGAAAGCGAGAGCGAAGATTTTTGAATATTTTTTTCAAATAATATTTTGAATTTAATTATCAAATCTTACCTTTGCAGTCCGTTAACAAACGGAAATGCATTTGTAGCTCAATTGGATAGAGCATCTCACTACGGATGAGAAGGTTTGGGGTTCGAATCCCTACAAGTGCACAATGGAAAGGGGTAATTTCAACAAAGAAATTGCCCTTTTTTTTGTTTATATATCTATTATTCAGATTCTTACGGTTTCCTCAAATTTTTTGATTTTTAAAGTCTAAAATTTTAGTTTTTTTGGATCTTTTGAAATATTCTTTTGTTTAAACAGCTGATATATAGTTTTTTATTTTTTTTGTGGGATTGAAATTCTCAAAAGGGTTCGAATTACCGGAAGGGTTGGGTTAAAGGGAGTCGAACTAGCAACTTCAACAATGGTAGAGCAAGTAAAAATTTAATCAAAATAGCTAAAATTACTAATATAGATGGAGACAATGGAGAAGTTGAATTTAGCCTAATTTTGATATATTCCTGTGGAATAATACAGACATATTCAGGCAATATAATTCATTGATTAAGCTTTTTATAAGGTTTTTTTTATTTCAGTTCGGGGCGGAAATATAAATATGCATTCAACTAAGCTCAGATCCCCCGCCATCATGCATAGGAGATCTGGCTTTTATTTACATTTATTTAACGGCTAATAAGGTTACCTTTTCGATTACCGGCGGCGCAGCGAGCAGCTCATCTGCATGGGCCATCAAAGCCTTGGGGATTTCTCCGCCCAGATGTGCGTCGCGACCAGCTTCATCGGCAAAAGTATCGAATATTCCGAAATCAGACGGTCCGATCTGCAGTGCATACCAACGGATGGTTCCGGGCTCGGCTTCGGCCAATGGCAAGGCACTTTTGATAAAGTCGGCAACTTGTTGCTCTTTACCGGGTTTGGCCACCAGGCGGGCCAGCAATGCTAATTTTTCCATTTTGTTTATATTTAAGTGGGATTATTGGCGGCAAAAATTACCACCGTCATCAATGCTGCATGAATGGTGCCACGTTTTAATTTTAACTTCCAAATAATCAGACGATTAAGAATACAAACGATAAAGTGCCATAGGGGGACTGAAAGGGTTTAAATTTTTAATCTAAAGAAAATTTCATTTAAAACAACAGGCTATGGTGCGGATGGGATGATCCCAAAAGCGGCCACATGTTCAGCTCCAAACTAGACATTCCAGCAGAAAGCTTATCATGAATTTGATCTGCAGGAGTGCTTTTAATTTATAAGAAACAAAAATTTATGTTTTTGATGTGTGTACTTACAGATTTTTTAATCTTTTTTCTTCTTCCATGTCCGTTTTTATTTAAGCGTAAAGTCTTTGGGAAGAGGTTCCTGTGAAAACAGCTCACTTAGCCGAGTAATTTTCTTCAAATCTTCTATGAATTTTTTTGAGTTCAGTTCAAAAGGGGAGCACTAAAAGAGTTAAACTAAAAGGTTTAGCTCTTTTTTTTTGGATAATTTTTATTAGGAACCACTATGCTAATCCAATCGTAACGTTTATTATCTTCTAGAAAGTAAATTCTTTTTAATCCTACTCAATGTTTCAGGAGCGATTCCTAAATAAGAAGCTATTAGATTTTGTGGTATGCGTTCTATAATCTGTGGATTAGAAGCTGATAATTCGAGATAGCGTTCTTCGGCGCTTTGCGTAATGTTGCTCATTAACCTACGTTCTTTCGTTACCAAGCTATTCTGGTAAAGGATTCGAAAATAGCGATCCATAATAGGTACGGTTAAAGTTAAGGCTTCATAGTCCCTTTTTGAAAGCGTTAGTAGTTCAGAATGCTCAATGGCATCAATATTAAAAACAGAGGGTTCGCCATTCAAGAAACTATTAAAATCTGATAACCACCAGCCTTCCCATCCAAATATGTTCATGTGCTCAATACCTTTTTCATCAATATTATATGTTCTGAGCAAGCCTTTAGCAACAAAAACCATGTTCTTGCAAATTTCGCCCTCCTGCAATAAATATTGTTTTCTTCGTAATTTTCTGGCTGAAAAAAAACCTTCAATTAGTTGTTTATCATTGTCGGTAAGCGCAACTTTTTCTTCAATATGATTGAAAAGTACTTGAATCATCTGAAATAATTTTATATCAAAGATAGAGTTTTTAATGTGCTTGCTTTGATTTGCATCAAGTGTATTTGTTGATCCATATCAAGTCTGTTTCGTATTGCTAAAGGTAATTTTGTGTATTATAAAATTTAGGATTTATTTAAATATCATATGAGTAAAATAGCATTAGTAGTAGGCGCAAGTGGAATAGCAGGGAGTAACCTTGCCGAACAGTTGATAGCCGATGGTTGGAAAACTTATGGCTTAGCTCGAAGGCCGAATCTGGAAATTGAGCATTTGAATCCGATAGCAGCTGATCTTTTGAATATTGATAGTTTGAAATTAGGTTTAGCTGATATAAAACCCTCGCATGTTTACATCACTACCTGGATGCGCAATGATACTGAAGCAGAAAATATTAGGGTTAACAGCATGATGGTACGTAATCTTCTTAATGTTTTGTCTGTACAGAAATCAGTTGAACATGTAGCTCTGGTAACAGGTTTAAAACATTATTTGGGTCCGTTTGAGGCATACGCGAAAGAAGGTTTTTTACCAGAAACACCATTAAGAGAAGAACACCCAAGACTGAATATTGAAAATTTTTATTATGCTCAGGAAGATGAAGTTTACGCAGCAGCTGAGCGTGATGGCTTTACGTGGAGTATTCACAGGCCACATACGGTTATTGGAAAAGCGGTTGGTAATGCCATGAATTTAGGAACTACTTTAGCCGTTTATGCTACAATTTGCAAAGAAACAGGAAGGAAATTTAAATGGCCCGGCTCAGCAGCGCAATGGAATGGCCTATCTGATGTAACGGATGCGAAAGTATTAGCGAAACAACTAATTTGGGCATCAACCACTAAAGAAGCAAAAAATGAAGCTTTCAATGTGGTTAATGGTGATGTTTTTAGGTGGAGTAGATTATGGTTTCGCATTGCTGATTACTTTAAAATTGATGCAATAGGTTTTGAAGGTAATATTGAGCCGTTAGAAATAGCGATGAAAAATGATGCAGATATCTGGAAGAATATTTCGCAAAAGTTTGGTTTGAAAGAGGACGATATAAATCGTTTAGCTTCTGCATGGCATACGGATTTAGATCTTGGAAGGCCAATCGAAGTTATGACTGATATGTCGAAAAGCAGGGAAAAGGGTTTTCTCGTATATCATAATACCGAAAAGGCTTTTTATAACTTATTTGATACCTTAAAGAAAGACAAATTAATACCTTAATAAAGTTTCTAGCTTTAATGTTAAGCTAATTTATTACCAAGCCTTCAACTGAATAAATATAGAAACAGTTTTTTAGCTTGATTAATCAGCTCAATATTTAATGTTTTAAGAAATATTGACCAGAAGCAGCTGAATTTTAAGAAAATAATTTAGATAGTTTTTAAACTAGTATCAATTTCAAATTAATTATTGAATAATAAAAGTCATCTAAATTAATAATTATATATTTGCAGCCTTGAAAGGCAACACTTTGTGAGCTTTTTCAATTTTAGTGGAGCCAAAGGATTCGGCTCTTAATTTTAAAGACAACCTAAACCACGTTAATGCTTAATTTAGTTCTCTTTGGCCCTCCGGGGGCGGGTAAAGGCACCCAATCAGCAAAATTGATTGAAAAATATCAATTAGTACATGTTTCAACAGGCGACCTTTTTAGAGCGCACGTTAAAGGAGAGACAGAATTAGGAAAAAGAGTTAGCCAGTTATTAGCAGATGGAGAGTTGGTGCCAGATGCGATTACAATTGCAATGCTTGAAGAAGAAGTTGATAAAAACCCAGATGCAAAAGGATTTGTGTTTGATGGTTTTCCTCGTACCGTTCCTCAGGCAATTGAGCTCGATTTATTTTTAGAGCGTAAAGGCAGCAAAATTGCTGGTGTTATTGCTTTAGATGTAGATCAGGATGAATTAACCAAGCGCATTGCCGAACGCCATAAAATCAGTGGTCGTCCGGATGATGATGCAGAAAAGTTGAAAAAACGTATTTCTGAATACTTCGATAAAACCATCCACGTGTTACCATATTACCAGGAACAAGGAAAGTTAGAAAAAGTAAACGGAATAGGCGAGATAGATACAGTTTATAATAACCTTTGTTCGGTTATCGATAAATTTTAATAACACATTTTTTTAATACGAACATCCGCAGAAAAACAGGAGTTGTTTTTGCGGATGTTTGTTTTTTAACGATTTTTGTAAATCCAGAATCGTAAAAGTAAAACACAATATTTTATCGGCAATTTTGTAAATCCAAAACTGTCAATCCAAAATCGTAAATCTAAAATCGTCAATCAATATGTCACAGGGTTCAAATTTCGTAGATTATGTAAAAATTTGTTGCCGTTCTGGTAAAGGCGGAGCAGGTTCAGCGCATTTACATCGTGATATTTTAACATCAATGGGCGGACCTGATGGTGGTGATGGTGGTCGTGGTGGCCATATCATTGTTAAAGGAAGTATCCACATCTGGACATTATTGCACCTTAAATACCGTAAGCACATTATTGCTCAAGATGGTGGCGCTGGTGGCAGTTCTCACAAATTTGGTAAACAAGGGCAAGATGAGATTTTAGAAGTTCCGCTTGGAACAATTGCAAAAGATGCAGAAACCGGTGAAGTGCTTTTTGAGATTACCAAAGATGGCGAAACTAAAATTTTAACAGCTGGTGGTCGCGGTGGATTAGGTAATGCACATTTTAAAACATCTACACAGCAAACACCACGTTTTGCACAACCTGGTGAATCTGGTAAAGAAGTTTGGAACATTTTAGAATTGAAAGTTTTAGCTGATGTTGGTTTGGTTGGCTTTCCAAATGCCGGTAAATCTACCTTGCTTTCTGTCGTATCTGCTGCTAAACCAGAAATTGCCGACTATCCTTTTACCACAATTGTACCTAATTTGGGTATTGTAAGCTATCGTGGTGGCAAATCTTTCGTAATGGCCGATATTCCCGGGATTATTGAAGGGGCATCAAAAGGCAAAGGTTTAGGCTACCGTTTCCTTCGTCATATTGAGCGTAATTCTGTTTTACTTTTTATGGTTCCGGCAGATACAAGTCGTACCATTAAAGAGGAATACGAAATCCTTAAAAGAGAATTAGAATCTTACAATCCTGAATTAATGCAGAAGCCACACGTTTTAGCTATTACTAAATCAGATATGTTAGACGAGGAGTTAATGGCAGAAATGAAGCAGGATTTACCTAATATTCCGTCGATATTTATTTCATCAGTTGCACAAAAAAATCTTTTAGAATTAAAAGATTTGCTTTGGAAAGCGATTGAAGGATAACTTTTCAATTTTGATAATATAAATCTGAATTTGTTGGGAATCTTTTACGAGTTTTTTAAACCCATATTTCCAACATTCTCCATTAGCTTCTAATTTTATCTACTACCAGACCAACCCATTCCTTTAGTAGTATATTCCAGTTGTCGAATGCAGTGGAATTTGGTAGGAAATAGTCAGCAGGCTCATAGTCAGTTTCTCCTCTAAAATCCGTAGGGTAATAGTCTATTTGTTTTGTCGAATTTTTATTAAAAATGAGCTTAGCTCTTGGTATGTGCCATGCACTTGTGATAACCAAAACTGATGCTCCGGGCTTCAGTACCTCGATTTTGTTTAAACTAAATTTTGCATTTTCAACCGTATTTCTGCTCAAATTTTCAACTATAATAGCTGAATCCGGGATACCTATAAGTTTCAAATATTCAGTGGCTAAATCTGCTTCCTTAACTTTTGTATCAATCAAATTTGCATTTCCACTACTTAAAAGTATTTTGCCAATGCGGCCTTTTTTATATAGGGAAATGGCTTGGAGTAATCTATCACTCGCGCCTCCAAATTTAATTTCGTTGTTGCGTTTGTTAAGCCCGGAGAAGCCTCCAAGAACGACACCAACATCATAGTTTTTGTTTCCTTTAGGATAACTTGGCTCATATAGATTGAGGATTTCGCTAACGATAAAAATATTCGCAAAGAATAGTAAAATGCATATTGCAGAAACAAAAAACTGTTTCTTTCTCCTTTCACTATTTGCAATAAATGCAAGAAGCAAAAAAGCACAAAACCAGAAAAATGGTCTTAGAAGAAATAAAAGGATTTTGGAAAGAATAAAAAACATAATTGGCAAAATAATCTCATAAAACTAAGATTATTTTACCAATTCTATGTTATCCTTGCCCTTCTTGAACCTGGTGATTTTGATGAGCCTGATCTAAAATATCTTGAACATCAGATTTACGTTTTTTCTCCACTTTGTGTTTAAAATGTGGCACTTCATGCTCTACAATTTCTTCCTCAATCGCTTCAACGCCAAATACTTTTTCCTTTAACAAGTCGTATTTATCTTGAAAGCTGTAACGAAGATTTTTGGCGCCACCGGCAATTTTTCCTCGTGTACCTGCGCCACTGTCGGGTGCAAATAAAACACTAATTATTGCACCAGCGGCTAAACCAGCTACCACCGCAATTGCAATTTGAGCATTATTGTTAGATTTATGCTCTAAATATTTTCCAATTAATTTTCTGTATTTCATCTTTTTAATTTTTTTTATAATTACTTGAGATTCATAATAATGCCTGCTAATTGAACAATGAATGTGTTATAAAGTTTCAGGTTTTTAAAATAGTGAACAATAAAATTTTAGAGCGCTATACCTTTTTAAGAAACAAAATTTGCTCCCGCTTTTTCCTGCCTGTTCGGCAGGCAGGCGTTTCAATCTTTTTGCTAACTGTTGTCTGCATGGCCATTTATCAAGGTTGCTGCGAACAAAAAGTATTTCCGCTTCAATCGGGGCTAAAGAGCAAAAACAGTATTTCATTTTAACGGTTTGCAAGGCGCTTAACCATTTTTCTTAAACCTGATTTTAATGGAAAGCCCGAAAACGAGGAACGAGTGCGGACTTGGAATGGTAAGCAGGACTGAATTAGCCATATTAACAGAACCGTTCATTTTCAAAAAAAACAATTTGATTTTAACTAAGTTTATAATTCTTTAAATCGAATTTATAATGGTAAAAGCAACAATAAACAAAGAACATTACGCTTGCTCGGTAAATAACGGTTCGCACGAAATAATAGTAGATGAACCGGTAGAGTTAGGTGGAACACATAAGGGCATTGCGCCAAAAGGCCTGTTAATGGCCTCATTGGCATCATGTGTAGCCATAACTTTGCGCATGTATGTAGACAGAAAGGGCTGGGAGGTTGATAAAATTGAGGTTGAGGTGAACATGGGTATCGAGAATGCACAAAATATTTTCTTGGAAGAAATAACCTGCACCGGCAATTTGACAAATGAGCAAAAACAAAGACTGGAAGACATTGCCGCGAAATGCCCCGTAAGTAAAATATTAACAGCTGGTAACGAAGTACGTTCGAAAGTGCTTTAAATCAGTAAATTTAAATTTCTGGTTTTGCTAGGCGTTATTTTGAAGCCGATTTTTCCTCGGCTGAAGCAATCTCCTTTCAATATACTTTCTACAGAAATTGCTTCGTGCCTGGCAATAACGATATGCAACATTAAGTAAATTTTAGAAATTATTTAAAACTACGTGAAGCAATCGTAAAATTTACCAGTCGAGTTTAAGCACTTTCTTAATATCTTTGTCTCACTTCGGTTTTTTCTGAAGTATAATTATTTATGGCTACTGAAATTAAATGCCCAAGCTGTGCCCATGTTTTTCCGATGGAAGAAGCAATGGCCGAAGATTACAAGAAAGAACTGCGAGAGAAAATGGTTTCGTTTACGAAACAACGCGATAAGGAATTTCAGGAAAAAGTTGCATTATTAGAAAATGAGAAACTTCAGCAGCAGAAAATTTATGATGCCAAGTTGCTTGAAGAAAAAAATAAGTTAAAAAGCGATTTAGAAGAAAATTTGCGTAAAAGCATTGCATCTGATTTCGAAATGAAATTGCAAATGCTTGAAGGCAACGCAAAGGAGAATGAAGAAAAACTGAAACTTGCCCGCGAAAAGGAACTTGAATTTTTGCGACGTGAGCAAAGTTTAAAAGTGAAAGAAGAGGAGATGGAGCTTGCTTTTCAGCGTAAAATACAAGAGCAGCGTAACGAATTGGCAGAACAAATTCGCAAACAGGAAGCCGAAAAAAATAGTATTAAAGAAACTGAGCATCAGTTGCGAGTAAAGGAACTCGAAAAACAACTTGATGACCAGAAAAAGCTTGCCGAAGAAATGAAGCGCAAAGCTGAACAAGGTAGCATGCAGTTACAAGGCGAAGTGCAGGAATTAATTTTAGAGGAATTGCTACGCAGCAATTTTCCTTTCGATTTAATTGATGAAGTTGGTAAGGGCGTTCGTGGTGCCGATTGCGTACAGGTAGTGCGTAACCAATTCGGCCAGGAATGCGGCAAAATCATTTATGAAAGCAAGCGTACAAAAGATTTTGGTGGCGACTGGATTGAAAAACTGAAAAAAGACATGCGTAGCATGGGCGTTGATGTTGCGGTAATTGTAAGTCAGTGTTACCCAAAAGGTATGGATTGCTTTGGCCAGCGAGATGGCGTTTGGATATGCTCTTTTGAGGAAGTTAACGCAGTGGCATACGTTTTACGTGATGGAATTTTGCGTTTATCGAGCGCTATGAAATCGCAGGAAAACCGTGGCGAAAAAATGCACATGCTTTACGATTATTTGATGGGTGCAGAATTTTCTGAGCAGTGGAAAGCGATAAGAGAGGGTTTCATGAGCATGAAATTGTCTATCCAACGCGAACGTGATGCCATGGAACGTTTATGGAAAGCCCGTGAAAAACAACTCGAAAAAGTATTATTAAATGCTACACATATTCGTGGCTCAATTGAAGGCATTGCAGGTAGTGATAGCATTCAGTTAAGTTTAACTGATGATGAAGATGAAACCTTATTGTTGGAATAAGGACGAGTAACATTGATAAAAGAATTCGTCATTGCGAGGCACGAAGCAATCTTCTGGATAATTAATGAAAAGAGATTGCTTCGTGCCTCACGAAGACGACCTACACAAAACAGAATTACAAATAAAATTATAACAAAGTGAATAAAAACCTCAACAAATCCCTACAACTCTCTAAATTTTTGGTATTGATCTGCTTTTTCCTGTTTTCCGGGAACGTTTCCGGTCAGGAATTAAAATCGCCAGACGCCAATTTGGTGGTCAACTTTTCTTTAGCCGATGGTGGTGTGCCTACCTATAGTTTAAAGTATAAGGGCAAAGAAGTTATTAAAACCAGTAAGCTAGGTTTGGGGCTAAAAGAAGGTAAATCTTTACAAAATGGATTTACTATTTCTGATACCAAAATCACAACCTTTAACGAAACCTGGAAACCCGTTTGGGGCGAAGTGAAAGAGATTGTAAATCATTATAACGAGTTGGCAGTAACCTTAACACAAAAGGAAACCAATCGTTTTATTGTTGTTCGTTTGCGTTTATTTAATGATGGTTTGGGTTTCAGATATGAATTTCCTGAGCAAAAAAACTTAGATTATTTTGTTATTAAAGAAGAAAAAACGCAATTCGCTTTAGCCGGCGACCATAAAGCTTTTTGGTTACCGGGCGATTATGATACTCAGGAATACAGCACTGTTACTTCAAACTTATCAGAAGTGCGTGGTAAAATGAAAGCTGCGGTTACACCAAATGCATCGCAAACTACTTTTTCACCAACTGGTTTACAAACGCCTTTAATGATGAAGAGTAAAGATGGTTTGTACATCAATATTCACGAGGCTGCATTAATCAATTATTCTTTAATGTCGTTAAATCTTGATGATAAAAACATGGTTTTAGAATCGTGGTTAACACCAGATGCGGTAGGAGATAAGGGTTACATGCAGGCGCCATGCTTATCGCCCTGGAGAACGATTATTGTAAGCGATAAAGCCGGCGATATTTTAACGTCTAAGTTGACGTATAACTTAAATGAACCAACTAAATTTAAAGATGTATCGTGGATAAAACCTACAAAATATGTTGGCGTTTGGTGGGAAATGATTACAGGCAAAAGTACCTGGGCTTATAACGATTTAACCAGCGTTCAATTGGGTGTAACGGATTATTCTAAAACCAAACCTAACGGAAAACATGCTGCAAATACTGCTCATGTAAAAGAATATATAGATTTCGCAGCTGAGCATGGTTTGGATGGTGTTTTAGTTGAGGGATGGAATGAAGGTTGGGAAGATTGGTTCGGTAAAACGAAAGATTATGTTTTCGATTTCGTTACGCCATATCCTGATTTTGATGTTCAGGAACTTCATCGCTATGCAGCTAGTAAAAATGTTAAAATGATAATGCACCATGAAACATCTTCATCGGTACGTAATTATGAACGCCATTTAGATACGGCTTACAAATTTATGAAAGCCAATGGATACGATGCAGTTAAGAGTGGGTATGTTGGCAATATGATTCCTCGTGGCGAACACCATTATGGTCAGTGGTTAAACAACCATTATTTATACGCCATTCAAAAAGCTGCTGAATATAAAATTATGGTTAACGCACATGAGGCCGTTCGCCCTACGGGTTTGGCTCGTACTTATCCAAACTTAATTGGGAATGAATCTGCCCGTGGTACAGAATACGAAGCTTTTGGTGGTAACAATGCAGACCATACCACTATTCTACCTTTTACTCGCCTAATCGGCGGACCAATGGATTACACACCAGGTATCTTTGAAACCAAGGTTAGTGCTTACAATCCAGAAAATAATTCATTTGTACATACTACCATTGCCCGTCAGTTGGCTTTGTACGTAACCATGTACAGTCCGTTGCAAATGGCAGCAGATTTACCAGAAACTTACAATAAATATTTAGATGCTTTTCAATTTATTAAAGACGTTGCGGTAGATTGGGATGATACTAAAGTTTTGGAGGCTGAACCAGGTGACTACATCACATTTGCACGTAAAGCAAAAGGCAAAAATGATTGGTTTGTTGGAAGAACAAATGATGAAATTGCCCGCACATCGAAGATAGATTTCAGCTTTTTAGATGCCGGAAAAAAATACACGGCAACAATTTATGCAGATGCAAAGGACGCGCACTATGAAACAAATCCAAAAGCCTATACCATTCGCAAAATGGAAGTTACCAATAAAACAAAATTAACTTTGAATTGCGCACCTGGCGGAGGTTATGCAATTAGCATTATGGCTAAATAAAATTTTTTACCGCAAAGAAGGCAACGTTTTTTGAAAAGACTTTTTAAGGAGTCGTTCCATTTTGGAACGACTTTTTTGTGTGAAATGCTCCCATAGATTTAAATGCTCCCGCAGATTTGAATAATTTACGCAGATATAATTTTCTCTGCGTTTTATCATACACTTGCCGTCATTGCGAGGCACGAAACAATCCCAAAACATTAATTAAAGGAGATTGCTTCGTGCCTCGCAATGACGTGCATGGTTATTGGGTAGTGGTAGTATATCAGTAGTTTTTTATCTAAAAATCCAACTTCTCTTTCTTTGCGTTTTCACTTTGCGTACTTTGCGGTTACTAAAAACAAACTCAACCGAAATGGCCAGAACAAAAAACCACATCGAATTACAATTTTTAAGTGAGCCATCTGACGTAAATTATGGTGGTAAAGTACATGGCGGCATGATGATGAAATGGATTGATCAGGCTGCTTTTGCTTGTGCCTTGCAATGGAGCGATTCATATTGTGTTACGGTTTATGTTGGTGGCATCAGGTTTTTTCATCCTGTACATATTGGGCATTTGGTAAAAATGGAAGCCAGAATTATTTATACAGGCAAAACCAGTATGCACATTGCTGTCGATGCCTATTCGAAACCTGTCGGAAAATCAGATTTCGTAAAAAATACACATTGCATTATTGTTTTTGTAGCAGTTAATGATGAAGGGCAGCCAAAGCAAATCCCACCCTTTAGCCCAAAAACAGAAAAAGAAATCGCTATGCATGGCTATGCAGTCAAGTTAATGGAGCTACGAAAAAGCATTGATAAAGAAATGGAACCTTATATAGCATAGAAGTAAATAACGGAATAAAAATAAGGCTGTAGAGCACGTAGGAACTCTAAAATTTTTAACGATTTAAATTAGGTAGTTTCATCATTCCCGCGAAAGGTGGGAATCTTAAAGCGGAAGAAATTAAATATAATACGCATTAGGATGCCCAGTCAATCTGAGCATGACGACCCATTGAACATTATTCGTTATTAACCCATTAAAATCAATTTTAATACAGCCTCTTTCCTATTATTTGAACTTTCCTTTTTGATTCAGCAAGGAGAAATACCTGTCTAAATTTACACCTAACGATTTCTCAAATGAAGCCTTAAAATCGGCTGGTGTAGGATGTTTATTCTTCCACTCGCTAAAATAAGCTTGAAAGGCTTTATCGAATTTTTCTTGTCCGATTTCAGCCTCTAAAATGTAAAGCCAAAGTGCTGTTTTAGCATAAGAAATTAAACCATATTCTTCAGAAGTTTTAAAATCTGCAGCCGGTGTTTCAATAGCCGATTCCATCGGAACGTTTGCCAGTGCACCATAAATGCTGGCCTGAAACTTATCTGCTGGCAACTCTTTAACATTTGCAGGAATTACATCGCCAAAAATAGAATTTGAACGATACTTTTCCGCCTCATATCTAAACTGATAAAACGTATTAAAACCTTCATCTTGCCAGGTGTGCATTCTTTCGTTGCTGCCAAGCATACTCATAAACCAATTGTGGCCAACTTCATGCGTAATTACACCATCTAAAGTCTCTTTTTTAGCATCCGGACTTGTTATTAAAGTAATGGTTGGATATTCCATTCCGCCACTGGCATTGTTTTTTGGTCCTTCAATGGCTTGAACCGTAGGGTATTCGTACTCACCAACCCATTTACTATATTTTTTGGTTGCATCTTTTATGTAATCGATACTATTTACCCATAGTGTATTTTTCTTATTGTGGTAAAAACTAAAAGCATCTACAACTTTTCCCGATGCCAATTGAACTGTATCATATTGCACAACCAAATCTTTATCTGCAAACCAGGCAAAATCAGGAACATTTTTTATAGAATAGGTTAACTTTTTAGTTTCAGATTTTCCATCATTTTTATAAAGTTCGGGTTTGTTGCCTCTGTTAGCTGTGTTTTTTGCGCCGATAGTTTTATAAGCCTTTAGTTCATCAGCGTTTTCTAAAACACCCGTTGCGCCTACAACATAACTTGAAGATAAAGTGATATTTACTTTGTAATCGGCATATTCGCTGTAAAATTCGCCCATATCCAAATAAGGAAATTCATGCCAGCCATCTTTATCAAAAACGGCAGGTTTTGGGTACCATTGCGTAATTATAAATTGGGTATCTGCAAAGCCCGAGCGGGAAAAATAATTAGGCAGTTTTACATTAAAATCTGTCGAAATCGTAACAGAATCACCAGGTTTTAATGGTTCAGGAAGCAAAACTTTAATCACATCTATATACTGCGGGTTTGGGTGTGCTTCGGTTTTAGCCGTTTTACCGCCAACTTTAAAATTTAGCCCGTCAATACTTCCATAAGTAACATTTTTGAGTTTTTCTTTACGAGATGTATCCGTTTTTATTTGCTGAAAAAGTGCTGTAGATTCATTCTTGTACGCATTTGGCCAAATATGAAACCATATAAAATCCAAATTTGAAGGCGAATTATTTTTGTAAACAATGGTTTCAAAACCCTTTAAAGATTTCTCTTTATCGTTCAATGAAACATCAATGTTATAGGTTAAGTGCTGTTGGAAATAGTTCTGCTGAGCAAAAATTGAAAAAGTTAAAAAGGATACTATAATGGTTAGAAAGCTTTTACGCATAAGTTTTGTGTGAAATATTTAATCGGCTAATAAAGCAAATGAATTTTAAAAAGAACGAAATTATTTACAATAAATTTTTACAATTTTTCAGCTCTTTAAATTTTTGTTAGAAAATGAAATTTTCAATTCTTTGGCGGTTTGTAGTCCCGTTATTCGCTATATTTTTTTGTTAACGTTTGTGATAAATTATTAATTAGTGCTACAAAAAGGGTGCCGCTACTACCGTTTGCCTGTAGCAGGCATGGGATTATAAACGAATGGCGGTGCATTAAACGCTATCCATTTGCACAATATTGAGTTATTAGCCCCGATTGACGCGTAAAACGCCCGTTTTTTCGGGCTTTGAAGCAAAAGCGGGACTGGTGCAACCCAAAGATTACAAGACTTTGCGCTCCAAAAAATAAATCCTCAAGTATTTCGGTTTGTAATTTTTCAATACCTGCGCATTAAAATAAAAAGCATTTTAGCATCTTTGAAACAACACAAAGCAAATTCTATGTTTAAAGTTATAATTGCCGTACTCGGGTTGGGTTTCTTTTCCGCTATATGTTCGGCTCAACAAGTTCGCCCGGCTAAATCTGCTGAAATTTACAGGGATTTAAAAACGCTTAAACGAATGCCTAAAGTGCTTTATTTAGCAGCGCACCCAGATGATGAAAATACAGGCTTACTTTCCTGGCTAATTAATGAGCAAAATGTAGAAACAGGTTATTTATCGTTAACCAGAGGTGATGGTGGGCAAAATTTGCTTGGTACAGAACAGGGTGCAGCCTTGGGCCTAATTAGAACGCATGAACTTTTAGAGGCCAGAAGGCTTGATGGTGCGCAACAATTTTTTACCAGAGCTATTGATTTTGGTTTCTCAAAAAATACGGATGATACCTTTAAGCAATGGGATGCCGACAGCATTACAGCAGATGTAGTTTGGGTAATCAGAAAATTTCGTCCGGATGTGATTATTTGCCGTTTCCCTCCAACGGCGGCGGCAGGGCATGGGCAACATGCTGCATCGGCGGTTGTAGCCGAAAAGGCATTTAAACTGGCGGGAGATAAAAATGCATTCCCTGGTCAGTTAAAATATGTAAACGTTTGGCAGCCGAAAAGATTATTGTGGAATACATTTAGGTTTGGTGGTGTAAACACAACATCTGAAAACCAATTGAAAGCTGATGTTGGGCAATATGATGCGCAGTTGGGTATGGGCTACGGCGAACTTGCAGGTTTAAGCAGAAGTTTGCATAAAAGCCAGGGCGCCGGTACACAATCTGTTGCTGGTGTTAGAACTGAATATTTTAGCCATGTTTTAGGTGAACCAGCAAAAGCTACATTGTTTGATAAAATCCCTTTGAACTGGTCTGAAAAAGGGGTTGATGATGTAGATGATTTGATTGATGTGCTTTTACTTTCTTTTGATTACAATCATCCTGATAAAAGTTTACACGGCTTGTTAATGCTGCGTAAAAGGATTGTAGAACTGCAAGATGCAGATTTAAGAAAAGATAAACTTAAGGCAATTGATAAGATTATTTTAAGTTGTACGGGTTTTATGGGCGAGGTAGTGACCAACCAACCTGAGGCTATTGCCGGAAATAGTTACAATTTTAAATTAAATGTGATTTCAAGGTCAGCCAGTCCGGTTATTTTGGAGCAGGTAAACTGGATAAATCAAACCGATAATTTAAACCGAAGAATCTCTGGCGATTCGTTAGTCACCATCGAACGTAAAATACAAATACCTGCAGATGCAAAAATAACTGAACCCTATTGGTTAGAAAAGGCGGCAAAAAATGCAGCAACCTTTAGCGTTGCAAATGATACTTTAATTGGTTTAGCAGAAAATGAAGCAGCGCTTAATGTAAGTGTTGTATTAAAAATAGGCACTGATAAATTTGCGGTAAAGCTGCCGCTATCTTTTAAAAAGTTAGACCCGGTTAAAGGAGATGTTGTAGAGCAATTGCGGATTGTTTCGGCTTTAGATTTAGCCTTTACCGAACCGGTCTATTTTGCAAAGGATAAAGAAGGCTTAGCGATTACCTTAAAATTAAAAGCCAATAAAAATATTAATTACGGGAAGGTTAGTTTCAAAATTGGAAACACCATCGTAAAAACTTTTACAGGTGTAAACCTGGCAGAAAACACGGTTACCATTAAAGATTTTTTAATTCCTGCAGAAGATTTGGCAAAGATTAAAACTAGTCAGAATAAGCTCGAAGCTGTTTTTTCTTCAGAAACAAATGAATTTGCCAAAGGTCAGGTGCTTATTCAATATCCGCATTTGCCATCTTTGCAATACTTTGTACCGGCTACAACCTGGCTGTTGAAAGATGATGTTAAGGTATTGGCTAAAAAAGTAGGCTACATACAAGGCGCTGGCGATTTGATACCTGAATTTTTACGCCAGGCTGGTTTACAAGTTGATGTTTTAAACGAAGCAGATATTTTAAATGCTGTAAAATTGGCCAGTTATGATGCTGTTGTTACTGGCGTTAGGGTTATCAACACAGAAAAAAGGATTAAAAACTGGCAAGTTGCACTAAAAAGCTACATTGAAAATGGGGGTACAATTGTAATGCAATACAACACCACGCAAGATATGGCTTTGCAAAATTTTGGCGTTTATCCTTTCAATATCAGCGGCAAACGTGTTACTGAAGAAAACGCTGCGGTTAAGTTTCTAAATCCAAAACACAAGCTTTTAAATTACCCTAACAAAATTACGGCTGATGATTTTAATGGTTGGGTACAGGAGCGTGGCGCTTATTTTCCCGACCAATGGGATGTAAAATATGAACCGCTTTTTGAAATGAATGATACCGGCGAAGAACCTTTAAAAGGCTCTACACTTTATGCACAATTTGGCAAAGGAAACTTCATTTACACACCTTTAGCATTCTTTAGGCAGTTGCCGGCAGGGAATGTTGGGGCCGCAAGGTTGTTCTTTAACTTTATATCAGCAGGGAAGTAAAGGTTTTATTATTTTAATTCTTTTCTTTAAATTTGAGAATATGAATAGCATGAGAATCGATATATTAAATCCTAAAGCAACTAAGCTTTTGAAAGATTTGGCAGATCTAAATCTTATCGCTATTCAAAAAACCTCGAATAATGGTTTTGCTAGCGTACTAAAAAAAATTAGGTCTAAATCCAGTTCTATCCCAAACATTGATGAAATAAATAATGAGGTAGAAATGGTGAGAGCTAAACGTTATGCAAAGTCAGAAAAGTAGAATCATAATTGATACTAATCTTTGGATTAGCTTTTTAATTTCAAAAGACTTTTCTAAGCTCGATGAAATCATCTTTTCAGAAAAAGCAACTATACTTTTCAGTGAAGAATTATTGAGTGAATTTTTAGAAGTAATTCGCCGACCGAAACTTCGCAGATATTTTCAACAAGATGATTTAGAAAATTTGCTAGAAACATTGGATGAATATGCAGAATACGTAAATGTTAGTTCTGATGTACATTTTTGTAGAGATGAAAAGGATAATTTCTTGCTTTCTTTAGCTGTTGATGGCAATGCAGATTTTTTATTAACCGGTGATGCAGATTTACTTGTTTTAGATAAGATTGGAAAAACCAAAATCACCACAATTTCGGCATTCATGAATGATGATTTTAGTATAATTCTTAATAAACCCTAATTGAGGATGAAAAATAATTTTAAAAGTTGGAGAACCTGGTATATTCTCTTGGCGCTAGCCCTGGTGTTTCAGCTAGTATTTTATTATTTGTTTACAAAATTTTGGGCATGAGTAATATAGATTGGATTGTACTCATCATTACCTTGCTGGCTGTTGTGGTTTACGGCATTTTTATCGGCCGTGGGCAAAAAAGCAACGAATCATACCTAAAGGCCGATAACAAAATGCCCTGGTATATTGTGTTGCTTGGCATTATGGCTACACAAGCGAGTGCGATAACTTTTTTATCAGCGCCGGGTCAAGCTTATACCGATGGTATGCGTTTCGTACAGTATTATTTTGGTTTGCCATTGGCGATGATTGTAATCTGCATCACCTTTATTCCAATTTTTCAGCGATTAAATGTATACACGGCTTACGAATATTTAGAAAATCGATTTGATAAGAAAACGAGGGTGTTAACCTCTTTATTATTTCTTTTTTCGAGAGGTTTATCTACCGGAATCAGCATTTATGCACCAAGTATAATTTTATCAAGCGTTTTAAACTGGAATATTTATTTAACCAATATTTTAACCGGCGGAATACTTTTAATTTATACTTATGTTGGTGGCGCAAAAGCCATTGCGCATACTCAAAAGCTACAATTCTTAATTATTTTGGGAACAATGACCTTCGCAGGGTATTTGTTGGTGCAAAACATGCCAAACGGTATTGGTTTTAGTGATGCATTATACCTTGCAGGTAAATCCGGAAAGCTTAATGTAATTACTACTGATTTTGATTGGAAAGACAAATACAACATTTGGAGTGGCTTAATCGGTGGTTTTTTTCTGGCACTTTCCTATTTCGGTACAGACCAAAGTCAGGTAGGCCGATACATAACTGCAAAAGATAATACAAATGCTAAAATGGGTTTGCTTTTAAATGGCTTAGTCAAAATCCCCATGCAATTCGCAATTCTGTTAATTGGTGCTTTACTTTTTGCATTTTTCTCTTTAAAACCAGCGCCAATTTATTTTAATGAGCGTTCTTATCAGTTTTTGAAAGATAAACAACCTCAGCAGGCTCTGGCTTTTGAAAAGGAACATCAATTATTACAAGCTAAATTTAATGCTCAATCTGCAGCAATTTTAGCTCAAAAGGATAAAGAAGCTCCCGAACTAAGCAATACAATTGCAGGTTTTAAGGCTACGCAAAACCAAGTAAAGGATTTACACAGCAGGGTAGAAACCGCTATTAACAGTTCAAATTTCAATGCTGAAAAAACGGACACGAATTATATCTTTCTCTATTTTGTAAGGAATACACTTCCCGTTGGGATGGTTGGATTACTTTTTGCCGTAATCTTTCTGGCGAGCTGGGGCTCCATTTCTGCTGCATTAAATTCTCTTGCGGCTTGTTCTTTAAAAGATGTACACTTAATTTTTAGTAAAAGGCAAATTGATGATGCAACAGAACTAAAATATAGCCGGTTACATACGCTTGGTTGGGGTATTTTCTCAATCGCTGTCGCCATGTTTGCTACGCAAATGGGTTCGTTAATCGAAGCCGTGAATGTTTTAGGCTCACTGTTTTATGGTCCGATTTTGGGAATTTTTCTGGTCGCTTTCTATTTTAAAAAGATTGATGGTAAACTGGTTTTTATTTCAGCCATATTATCAGAAATCGCTGTTATTGCCGTTTATGAATTCGATGTCGTTTCCTTTTTATGGTTAAATGTAATTGGAGCGGCGGCGGTAATTGCATTTTCGACTTTAGGATTATTATTTTATCGACCTAAAGCATTAAATTCGTAAAATACAAAACAACAAAAACAGATAATTATATTACTATGAAAACCACAATTAAATCTATTGCGCTGCTTTTTGCAGCAATTACCATCTCGGCGAGTGCTATGGCTCAGGATGCTAAAAAACCAGCAAGTCCGGCGGCAACAGCTACGGGAAAAATTAAAGATGCAACTATTACGATTGCTTACAGTAGCCCATCAGTAAAAGGTCGTAAAATTTGGGGCGGCTTAGAGAAATACGACGTTGTTTGGCGTGCAGGAGCAAATGATGCAACTACTTTCGAAACCGATAAAAACATCACCGTACAAGGTAAAGCTTTACCAGCAGGAAAGTACAGTTTCTTTTTAATTCCAAGAGAAAGTGGTACATGGACAGCAATTTTTAATAAAGAACCAAAGCAATGGGGTGCTTACAAATACGAAGAAGCTAAAGATGCTTTACGTGTTGATGTTAAAGTTAAAGCATTAAAAGCTACACAAGAAACATTGGTTTACAAAGTTAATAAAGGTGGTTTTACTATGGAGTGGGATAAAATATCTGTGCCGGTATCCATTAAATAAATTTAGTATTTAAAATATTTAGGCCATTCTGTTTATTCAGAATGGCTTTTTTTTTGGTTTTTTAATCGCTTAAAGAGGATAAAATATAATAGAGGATTAACCTTAAAATCTATAATTTAGCTGGCACAAATCCTCCAAAAAATTATTGATAACACATGAGAAGAATTTTAACCTCCATTTGCTTTCTAATCTACTTAAACGTTTTAGCTCAAAGCAAATCAGCTAGTTTTTCAGTTTCTACCAATCGCCCGGTAGATTTAGTTAACGTGTTTTTAGGTTCTTCTGGCGATCATGGTCAAATGTCGCCGGCTGCCTCATACCCATTTAGCATGCTCAGTATTTGTCCGCAAACCTATCCCAAAACCCATCCCGGTTATGAATATTTAGCCAAAAAATTTGAAGGTTTCACTCACAATCGTTTTGAAGGTGTGGGTTGCCAGGGATCGGGTGGGAATATTTTTATCAAACCATTTTTGGGTACAGAGCCCATGAAATCAGTTTTGTTAAAATCGGCAGAAAAAGCTTCACCAGGCTATTATGCAGTAGAATTTGAAAATAAAATACAAGCAGAATTCACGGTTTTAGGAAATGCCGGCAAACATGCTTATCAATTTCCAACGGGAGAAAAAGGATTTTACCTTGATTTGGCTTATGCTTTTAACGGCGCTTTTGTTTCTGAAGAGCATGACGTTAAAGCTAATGTGGTTAGCGGAACACTAGTTTCAAAAACCACTTGTAACGTTGGTAAATATCGATTGTATTACTATTTGGAGCTTAATGAAAATGCAAAATGGCAAGAACAAGGCAACCATAAATTAATTGCCATGTTAAATAATGCTTCTACAACTGCAGGAATTAACATTGCCTTTTCTTCTGTAAGTGTAGAAGCTGCAAAGCAATCCATTAATAAAGGCTCTTTTGAGATGATGAAAACACAGAGCAGTAAGGATTGGAATACTAATTTGAGTAAGATAGCAGTTGAGGGAAACCTCGAAAATGCAAAGCTTTTTTACTCTTTGTTGTATCGTACCATGCAATCGCCTTATGTAATTTCTGAAACTGATGGACAATATCGAAACACCAAAGGCGAATTAAAGAAAGACACAGCAACCAGGTATAATGGTTGGGCCATTTGGGACAATTACCGTACGCAATTGCCTTTACTTTCTATAATCACACCAGAACGTTATCAGGGAATTGTAACCTCAATTGCCGATTTATATAATTCGGGAAAGAAGGATTATGCAGGCCAAACAGAGCCTTCAAATACTGTTAGGACCGAACACGCTATCGTGGTTTTACTGGATGCTTATCGCAAGGGTTACAAAGTTGATTTTAAAAGCATTAGCGATTCTTTGATTAAAGAAGTAGATGGTTTAGATTATAAATCTCCTGATAAAGCATTAGAATCAAGTTACGACAATTGGGCGCTTTCTGAAATTTTTAAAATCCAGAATAATAAAGAAAAAGCGCAGCATTATCTAAATAAAGCATTAGAGTATAAAACGTACTGGAATAAGGATTTTAAAGATTTAACAAAAAACGATGTGGATAGAATGCAGGCCAGAGGCTTGTATCAAGGTACAATCTGGCAATACCGATGGTTTGTACCATACGATTTTAAGGGTTTGATTGAACTGGATGGCGGTGAAGAAAATTACTTAAAAAACTTAGATCAATTCTTTGAACGCGATTTGTACAACCATGCCAATGAACCTGATTTGCAAGCACCATTAATGTATAACGTGACTAAAGCGGGTTATAAATCGCAGGATTGGATGCACCAGCTAGCCGCTGATACGGTAATTCAAAATTATTTTAACGATAACAGCAGAGGCATTGGTTCATTTATTGGTAAAATCTATCAGAATAAACCACAAGCTTACGTACGTACAATGGATGACGACGCTGGCGCAATGTCTGCCTGGTACGTGTTTACAGCAAGTGGTTTTTCGCCGCCTTGTGTGGGCTGGCCAGTCTATTATTTAAATGTTCCGCTGTTTAAATCTGTAACTTATAAAGTAAAGGCTAATAAAACTTTCAAAGTAGAGGTAGAGCATTTTAGCCTTAAAAATAAATACATCAAAGAGGTTTATCTCAACGGAAAAAAAATTACTAAGAATTACATCACACAAGATGAAATAAATGGTGGTGGCATTTTAAAAATCGTGGCTTCGGCTACACCAGTTATTACTTCGCAAACCGAAAATTGGATTTCAAGTCTGGAGAAATAATTTTGATTTGTTGATTTATAGTCAGTTTGCTTTTTATTTGTTTGAACACAAAACAAAAAGGATTTAAGGGGTGTTCTTCCTGTAAAACATATTACATCCCATGGCCCCTTTAAATATAGACGAGATTAAGAACGACACATTAACACGTACAAGTGTAGTAGAACAAAACAATCAAAATCAACAAGAAATGCATCCAGAGGCATATAAGGTAAAAGGACCGTCTCCAGAAAAAATGAAAACGGTTTCAGAGTCATTACGTACTTATGCTCACGGAATATACGGATTACTTTAATCGTTAAACGATTTGAAGCTTGAAAGCAATCTGAAAAAACCAGGTTGCTTTTTTGTTTAATTTAGAATTTTAGTTTTGAAACAAAGCGCAGGCATATTAGCTTTCAGGATGATTGGAAAAACGTTAGAATTTTTTCTGGTACATCCTGGCGGACCATTCTTCTCTAAAAAAGATTTAGGCGTGTGGACCATACCCAAGGGCGAATTGCAGGAAGATGAAGAAATGCTCAGTGCTGCAATACGCGAATTTGAAGAAGAAACATCCATCAAATTGAAAGGTCATTTTACACCATTAAAACAGATAACGCAAAAAGGTGGGAAGAAGGTTTCTTGTTGGGCAATTCAATCTGATTTTGATTCTTCAAACATTATAAGTAATACTTTTGAAATGGAATGGCCTCCGCGAAGCGGAAAAAAGCAACAGATACCCGAAATAGATAAAGGAGAATGGTTTAGCTACGCGGAGGCAAAATTAAAAATTAATGAAAGGCAAATTCCATTTCTTGATGAAGTTATGGAACAATTTAGTTAAGCATTAAGCCAGTTCGAAAGTGGAAACTTCTTTCTCTACACCATTAATAATAATGGAAATTTGATGTTTGCCTGGATAAAATTTCCTGGTGGTAATTAATACAAATTTTTGTTTCCTGTTTACCATTAAACTTGTTCCAGGCAAATATTCGCGTTCAGAAATTTTAAAAACTTTTTTGCTGAGTTGCCCATTTTGTTTCATATAATAAACGCCGTATTCCAATCTTATTTTTTGTGGAGTTTTGTTTGCATTAGCGATGTTAAAAGTAAATTCCAAATTACCACCAATATTTACCACCGGCGTTAGCACTTTAAAATCTGAAAGATTTATGCCCTTATCGCTCAAACCATAATGTTTTAAAATTTCGGTATGTCCTTGTTTTAACAATGTACGGCAACCATGTTTTATAATGGCATCAGTTTCTTTACTCAAACCAGTCCATCTTTTGGCAACTTCTAAAACAACATCAGGATTATCTTTTGCAATGTCGTTCAGGTTATTTGCAACACTTCGGCGAACGTATTCTGAAGCATCAGCTTTAAGATTTTCGAGGATGGGCAATACTTTTGAAACATCTTTTTTTAAGAACGGAATACCCATCGCCCAGGGTAAACGCGGTCTGCTGCCTTCGCTTGCCAATCGCCTAACCTTATGGTTATCGTGTTCAGACCATCTTAGCATTTCATCAAGCATCGCATCCCCATATTTCAAAATAAACGGACGAACGGCAAATTCGCAACTTGTAAATTGGGTGGTAAATTCCAGAGCTTTCACTGCATTTTCAAAATCTTCCAAACCATAGCTTTCAATGTAATCAGGCAAAAACATATAAGTTAATGAATCTTCTCCAATGCCTTCCATTCTCAACTGTTTAATGATGGCTTCTAAAAATAATCTGCTTTCGGCAAATCTTTCCGGCATAAAATGATGCAAAACCTTTGTTGTATGCTTCATCCGTTCCTTTAATTCTTTCGATTCAAAATCCGGACTATAGATTGCTTTTATAAACTTATTTTTATCAAAACCAGGCAATGTTTTGCTTAAAACATTTGATAACTTTTCGTAGAAATTAGGAGAATATAAATCTTTTAAAAGGTAGCTCATTGTTAAATAAATATGCCACAAAGTAACTTATAATTTTACTCAGGTTTAAAAAAGCTTTTGCACAATCAATGGAGTTTTTGTTGATATTTGTGAGATGGAAAAATTAAATATCGGATGGATTGGTTTAGGCAATATGGGTAAACCAATGTCGGCACAATTGATTAAGGCAGGTTATAAACTTACGGTGTTTAATCGTAATAAAGATAAAGCACAAAGCCTTTTAGATTTGGGTGTGGAAGTGTCTGCAAGTCCAGCTGATTTATTAAAACTAAACGATATTGTTTTTTTAATGGTTTCTGATGATGAAGCAATTAAACAAATTTTTACAGGAGCCGAGGGCTTATTGGAGCAGGATTTAAGCAATAAAATTATTGTAAATATGAGTACGGTTTCGCCTGGCATAAGCAAGGAAATGGCTTTGCTTTGTAAAGCAAAAAATGGCACTTATCTGGATGCGCCAGTATCTGGAAGTGTGAAGCAAGCTGAAACCGGTACTTTGGTTATTATGGTTGGCGGCGATGAAGCAGCATTTAATGAGGTAAAACCAATATTTGATAAACTAGGAAAACTAGCAATGTTGGTTGGGGAAACAAGCGCTGGGAATAATGCAAAACTTGCCATTAACGGTTTATTAGCACTACATGCTCAAGGTTTGGCGGAAGCAGTTTTGTTCGCTCAATCTAAAAATATAGATACTCAAAGCTTACTTACATTGATAGAAAATAGTGCAATAGGGAATATCTTTAGTAAAATAAAAGGTGAAGCAATTTTAAACGATAATTATAATGCCGCTTTTGCTTTAAAGCACATTGTTAAAGATTTAAATCTGGCTAAAAATGAAGGTTTAAATACACCTTTAGCAAAAACAGCTTTAAATACATTTGAAAAAGCAGCTCCGGAATATGAAAATGAGGATATTATCGCTGTTTTTAAAGCAATGAAATCATAACTTAAGTGCCTCAGAAATAATTAAATAAGTATTGAAAACTTTATAAAAATAATTAGCTTTATTCTGCATCCCGATATTACATAAAAATCGTTCGGGAAATGACCAGGCTAATTAAACAAATTAACAATACTACACGCATCGAATTTGATAAGGGAACTTTTGATGATTGGTGCGTGTACCTTTCTAAACCAATTGAACGTAGGTACGCACCTCTGGATACGGAGTATTTTGAGCGATTGCAGGTTTTGGGTAGGAAATACACAACTCAAAAAATCTACAGCGATTTTATAAAGTTTTACACGCTCACGGATAAAAATATTAGTCAGGTAATTTTAAGGTTAATTGATGCGATTGCAAAAGAATACCCAGCCGATGAGCTGGAAATAAATATTTGGTTTACCGTAATTTATGCAGGCATGATTGCTGAAGAAAACAAAGCCAACGCCATTCTAAAGAAGCGTGTTAAACGTTTGGGTATGCACCAGGTTTTAATTCAGAATCATACACCAGCTTATGCAGCAAACTTTTCGAAAGGCAAAAAATGGAGAGATTTGGACGTGATAATGGAAGCGCATGGATTTTAACTGCGATTAATAATTCACAATTAAAATTTCATTTATTGCACCACGTTTCGCGGCATTCGAATTAATCATTCTTTTGGCTTGTACCCTAACAATTGTATTTGATGGTCTGTCATAAAGCTGATCAAAAAAAACATCATCCAGATTAATGTTTTTAGGATCAGAGTTGCTCAACAACCAATATTTATTATCTGTAGTGAGCTTTTCTGTAAACTCTGCCAGTCTTATTTGTTCCGCATCATCAAAGCCGCCGTTAGCGTAGGCATTAAAAGAAGCTGTTTTACTGATGGGTTTATAGGGCGGGTCGAAATAGTAAAAGGCATTTTTGCCGGCAAAACTCAGCGTGTTTTCGTAATCGCCATTCAAAATGGTAACCTCCTGCAACAAACCGCTTATGGTCAAAATGTTTGCGCCATCACTTATTTTTGGCTTGGCATATCTACCGAAAGGCACGTTAAACTCATTCTTTTTATTAACTCTGTACAAGCCATTAAAACAAGTTCTATTTAGGAAAATAAATAAGGCGGCATGCTCAATATCTGTTGTGGCTCTCGAATTAAAAATTGCTCTTTTATCTAGGTAAAATGCTTTTTTTTCTGATTCATTAAAAAACGAATAGTATTGAGTTTGTATGTTTTCGAGTTGCTTAATAAGCTTTGCCGCTGTGTGCTTTATCACTTTGTAAACATTAATCAAATCGGTATTAACATCGTTAATGATGGCGTGTTTGATTTTAAATTTCTGAATAAACCAAAAAAATACTGCACCGCTGCCAATAAATGGCTCAACGTAGGTTAAATCCTGTAAAGTTTTTATATTTTCGGGTAACAGGCTTTCAATAGCAGGAATTAATTGCGTTTTTCCTCCTGCCCATTTTAAAAATGGTTTGGCTGTTATAGATTTAATTTCGTTTGGCAAAGCTGTAAATGCTGCTTAATTATCTCGCAAGTTATAAAAATAGATTGATCCGGGCTTTCCATAATAGAAGCTTTTTTACCACAATTAAATCTTTAAACCCTGTTCTAATGAAAACAAAGTTGATTCGTTTCTTAAACCTGATTTTATTTTGCCTGCTCACTGCGAAAATGGCATCGGCTCAAAATCCAAAATTTGAAGCCGAATTCAAAGATATTATGGATAAATATAAAGCTGTTGGTGTTTCCATCGCAATAGTGAAACATAATGAAATTGCTTTCAGTAAATCTTATGGGTTAAAAAATATTGAAAGAAACGAATTATTGAATGAGCAGAGCATATTTCGCATTGCATCCATTTCAAAATCATTTTCTGCAACCTCCATTATGCAATTGGTTGAGGCTGGCAAGGTAAAATTATCTGATGATTTTGGTGATTTGATGGGTATTAAAATTAGAAATCCTAAGTACCCGGATAAAGTAATTACGCTTAAAATGGTCATGTCGCATACATCAGGTATTAATGATAGTCAGGGATATTTGAGTTTAAATGTTATTAATCCGGATAAAAACCCTGATTGGGCTAAATGTTATAGCAATAACGAACCTGGAAGCACTTATGATTATTGCAATCTAAATTATAATATGATTGGTACGTTGATTGAAAAAATTTCAGGCGAACGTTTCGACCAATATGTTAAAAAGCATATTTCAAACCCACTGAAATTATATGGCGGTTACTGCGTAGATTCACTGGATAATACTCGCTTTGCAAGCTTGTACGAATACAATGCAGCAACAAATGTATTTACAGAAGCTACACAAGCTTATGCGCCGCGAAGAACCGAAATCAGCCAGTATGTTATGGGTTATTCAACGCCTATTTTTTCGCCAACTGGCGGAATGAAAATATCGGCCCTTGATTTAGCGAAATACATGAAAATGCACATGAATTTTGGAAAATCGGATGGGGTTACCATTATCTCCAGAAAGAGTTCAAAATTAATGCAAACCAAAGTTTCCGAACCAGAAGAATACGGATTAGCCCTAAGAAAAACCAGCACGCTGATTCCAGGTATAGAACTTACCGGTCATACAGGCTCTGCTTATGGCTTATACAGCACCATGTTTTTTTCGAAAAAGAATGATTTCGGTATTGTGATTATTACCAATGGCTGCAACCCACTTTACACCGATGGAATACCAGATTTTAGTAGGGAAGCAATAAACTGTGTATATAGTAATTTGGTTAAATAGCGCTCAACGACATATTGAAAGGTTTTATTCACCAACCTTAGTCGCTAAACCCGATGTAAGCGAACACGAATCCCCATACTTCATCGGGAGAAGTAAAGTGCCTGCCAGCTGTAGGCGGGTTTGGCGGGAATGATGGTCGCTATTAGAACGGCGCTTACATTTCCAAAAACTAAACGTAATACTTAAAAAGAGATTCTGAAGCAAGTTCAGAATAACGAAAGCAACTCTAACCTAATTAAAAAGGTAACCACTGTAGGCCAAACCTTTGGCAACGCTTTTAAAGTTATCGCCAGAGTTTAAATTAATATGCGGGAAACGAGTTTTAAATAAATTTTGTACCGCCGGAACGAGTGATGTTCCGCCCGTTAAAAACAAACTATTTATTTCGGTTGGATTAATGTTGTTTTTGCTTAAGAACTCGTCGAGGTATGTATTAATCCGGTTCAAATCTTTATCAATAATTGCATTATAATCTGATGAAGTAATCCAATCATCAATAGAAATCCCTAAGTTTTTATAGTTGAAATTGCTTTTGTCTTGCGAGGAAAGTTCAATCTTGGTACGTTCAATAGCTTGAAATACAGAATAGCCTAGATTGTTATCAACCAAGGTAATCAGATTTTTAAATTCCGGGTTATTGCCAGAATAGTAGTAATAATTTTCAATGTCTTTTTTTATTCTTAAACCATTAAAAAAGTTCATTTTATCCCAGGTACAAATATTGGCAAACAGCGATTTTGGAACCAGCAATTTTTTCCCCGGACTGGCCTCATACTGTGTATTCTTACCGAAGTGTGGTGTTCCTTGTTCCCACATAAATGCCGAATCAAAACTATCACCGCCGATATAAATACCGCCCGTAGCCATCATGTCGTTTTTTCTATCCTGGCTACCAACTTTTGCCGGGTCTAAAACCAGGTAAGTAAAATCTGTTGTTCCACCACCAATATCGGCTACCAAAACATTTTCTTTGTGTTGAATGGTTTTCTCATAGGCAAATGCAGCGCCAATCGGTTCAAACTGAAAACGAAGTTCTTCAAAACCAGCCTTTTCAGCAGCTTTATTTAGCCGGCTTTGGGCAAGCGTATCTTTTTGGGTGTTATCATCATCAAAAAATACAGGTCTGCCGATAACTGCCTTTTTACAATCTGTTGCTGTAATTTTATCGGCTCTGGATTTTAATTCAGTGAGGATAATAGCAACCAGGTCAGAAGCATTGTAACGCTTATTCTGAATTAGGGTTTCTGTAAAACTGCTTCTTGATAAAATCTGCTTTATGGATTTGATGAAACGACCCTTCATACCGTCCTCTAGATAGGTTTCTATGGCTTTTTCGCCTACAACATATTTTTGTTCTCCTGCCAATGCATGATTTTCCGGGAAGTAAATGAGCGAAGGAATTATTATGGTATCAATAATTTCTGCCTTTTGTTCATCGTAAATAGATAAAGCGGAATTCGTTGTTCCAAAGTCGATTCCATACAGGTATTTGCTCATTGTGTAGAAGGTTTGTTTTACAGATTTTTCGGCGGGGGTTGCGAAAGTATGAAAAATTGAGCGATTCTCAAACCTAATTTTGTTTTGTAGAAGCTTGTAAATAAAAACAGCCGCCCGGCATTGGACAGCTGTAAAAAATCCTTAAAAGAAAATTAAATAAACTTTATTGCTTATCAATTTTATATAATCTTCCGCCATCTGTTATGGCATAAAGCGCTTCATCTGTGCCTTGGGCAATATCCCTAAAACGCTGACCTTCGCTGCTCAATAACCTTTCTTCACTAATTACCCGATTATTTTCAATTACAAGTCTGGCAATGTGTGTACCACTTAAAGAGCCTATAAAAAGATTGTTTTGCCATTCAGGTACGCGGTTTCCTTTGTAAAAAGTCATTCCACTGGGCGAAATTACCGGGTCCCAATAATATGCAGGTTGTTGTAATCCATCTTGTTGTTGTATTGCAGAGCCAATTGCTGCTCCACTATATTCAATACCATAAGTAATGGTTGGCCAGCCATAATTGCTGCCTGGTACAATCCGGTTTAATTCGTCGCCTCCTCGTGGCCCATGTTCACTTTGCCACAAATCGCCGCTTGTAGGGTGTATAGCCAAGCCTTGCGGATTTCTATGACCAATACTATATAGTTCTGGTAATGCACCCGAGCCTGAAAATGTTGGGTTTCCTGCTGCAGCAGCGCCACTGGTAGTAATTCTAACAATTTTACCTAAGGCAGCCGAAACAGATTGCGCAAGCGGTCGGGTTGCCAAATCAGAACGTTCACCGGTGCTAACTAATAAATTTCCGTTTCTATCAAACAAAATGCGGCCGCCATAATGCAATGTTCCATTATAAGCCGGGTTTGCACGATAGATGATGGTAGCATTTTCTATGGTTTTTTCGTTATCGGCAAGCCGGCCTTTGGCTACCGCTGTTTGATTTCCGCCGGTTGAACTAAGCGAAAATACCCAATAAACCATTCTGTTGGTGCTAAACTGTGGGTCGATGCATAAGCCCAATAAACCGCCTTGCCCAGAAGCATTAACAGCCGGAAGCCCGGTGATGGCTGCACTGATTGTGCCGGTGGTAGTTGCAATGCGCATCGTTCCACCTTTTTCTGTAATCAATAATCTTCCATCAGGCAAAGCCGTAATACCCCATGGAGAAGATAGGGTAGTGGCTATTGCTGTACCCTTTATTGCTGTGGTGGTGGCAACTTTACCAACCCTTGTTTGTCCGCTAAATGCTGGTTTGTAGTTTGTGTTGGGTGCACTGGTTTCTACACCAGGTCCGGGAGCTGGCTCTGGCCCGGTTTCCTCAACGCCGCCATCGCTTACTTTAGAGCAAGAGCTAAAAATGAGCATAGCGCCTGCAACCAATGAGCTGTATAGTTTAAATTTCATCATGTTTTTCAAATTTAGGTTTAACATAAATGATGTTAATTATCTAACACACAGATTACTAAAAGGTTCTAAGTTTGAAATTATCTCGGTTTAATTAACTTTCATTCCTTAAAATCTGGAGTGGTGGCTTATTTAATATGCTTCTGCTGCTTAAATACCCTGTTATAACTACTAACGCAATTACGCTGATAAATAATATAACCGTAGGCAAAAACGGAGGAATGAAGTTCGCATCGAAGCTAAATTTAGCTAAGCCCCAACTTGCTGCTAAGGATAGCATTAATCCTGCTGATGCAGCCAATAAGCCCAGAAAAAAGTATTCAATTACATTTATGGCTAATATTTGTTTCCTGCTTGCTCCCATTGTTCTAAGTAAAATACTTTCTTTTATACGTTGGTTTTTGCTGGTTAGCACAGCTGATACAAGAACTATCCAGCCGGTAATCATACTAAAACCCGCCATAAATTGGATAACAAAACCAATTTTACTTAGTATCTCATCTAATAATTTTAGCACCAAACCTAAATCGATAACAGAAATATTCGGAAACTTGCGCACAACATTTCCCTGAAAGCGGGCAGAAGTTTCGCTATTTGGAACCCTCGTCATTAAAACATGAAACTGTGGCGCCTGTTCTAAAACGCCACCCGGAAAAACAACTCTGAAATTGGTCTGCAACCTTGTCCAGTTTACTTCCCTTAAGCTCCCAACAACGGTTGGTAATAGCATGCCCTGTACGTTGAACGTGATTTTATCGTTCACCTTTACTTTAATGCTTCGGGCAAAATTCTGATCTAAAGAAATATAAATTACATCATTTGCATTATTTACTTTTGGTATCCATTTCCCCTCAATAATTTTTTCCGCTGCGGTTAAAGTATCTTGATAAGTTGCACGGAGCTCATTTTTAAATGCTCTTGTATTTGTACTATCATCACCAGCTTTTTTTCCGTTTATTTCTTCTATGCGCATGGTAATCACCGGAACCTGATTCATCAATGGTAGTTTGAACGACTTTGTCAAATCTGTAACCGCTTGCTTTTGCGATGTCTGAATATCAAATAAAACCATATTAGGCTGGTTTGTTCCTGATGATAGTGTTACCCGATTGATTAATATTCCCTGAACAAAATAGAGCGTACAGATAAATGCCGTTGAAAGCCCAATCGAGACCGTTAGCATTAAGGTTTGATTGTTCGGGCGATATAAATTAGCAAAACCTTGTCGCCATAAATAACTTAAGGAGGTTGGTATTAGTTTCTTGACCAAAAACATTAACAGGCTGGAAAGTGCCATCAAGAGTAAAAAGGCAATCATGATCCCAACGGTGAAAACCAAAGTTTGTAACCAACTTCCCATCTGTAAATAAGTAAAGCCTGCAACAAAGGCAACCATTAACAGGTAAACAAAGCCTTTTAGATAATCTCTTTTTTTATTGGTATTTGATTCAAATGTTGCCCTAATTGCATTTAAAGGAGAAATCCGTCTTACAGAAAGTAGCGATGGTAAAGCAAAAAGAACAGATATAGCCAGGCCAAGTAATAATCCCTGGCCAATTGCCGACCATGAAATTTGCATACTGAGCTCAACCGGTAGAAAATCTTTTAAAACAATGGGTAACAGAAATTGAATTGCTGTGCCTAAAACGGCACCTATCAATGCTGCAATTATACCTATAAAGGAAACCTGAATCAGATAAATATAAAATGCATCCCAAGCCCTTAAACCCATGCAGCGTAGCGTTGCAATGGCAGAAAGTTTCTCCTGAATGTAAACATGAATAGCGCTTCCAACCCCTACACAACCAAGTAATAAGGCTATAAAGCCGGTTAAGGCTAAAAATCGGTTTAAATCTCTGAAAGAGCGCCCGGTTTGTTCTTTCCGCTCGGCAACGGTATCAATATCCAAACCTTCTTTTTCTGCTTTTGCCTGCAGACTTTTAACTACTTCATTTAGTTTATCATCGCTGTTAAACTTATAATAAAATTTATAATTAATCCGGCTTCCGGTTTTTACAAGCCCGGTTTTATCCAAATATTTTAATGGTATGTAAACAATTGGGGCTACGCTGGCTGCAATGCCCGTTTGTCCGGGTGCTTTATCAAGCGTGCCTGCAATTTTAAATTTTAAATCGCCAACAATTATCGAGTCTCCGGTTTTTGCGTTAAACTGAAGCATCAATGTTTTATCAACTAAGGCTTCCTGATCATTAAAAAAACTCTTGGCAGCACTAATTGGCGTAGTTTCAATGGTGCCATAAAACGGGTAATTGCCTTGCAAGGCTTTCATTTGTACCAAACGGCTACCACCGTCTTTGATAAAATATACCATCGAGGCGAATGTACTTTCGGTTGCCCGGTCATCGCCCATATTTTTAAGCCTGGCTTCCGTTTGCTTATTAATCGCCTTGCGGCTTTCGATAATTAAATCGGCACCGGTAAGTTCTTTAGCCTGCCTGTCTAAATCGCTTTGTAAATTATCCTTAAAAGAATAAACGGCAACAAGTGCCGCAATGCCCAAAACTATCGAGGAAATAAAAAGAAGTAAACGCGAACGGTTTTTGCGGCTATCCCGCCAGGCCATTTTAAAAATCCATGAAATGGGCACAAGGTTTTTTGATGGATTATGCATAAGTCGGATTTTCGTCGGCAATGATTAATCCACCTTTCATTTTTACAACCCTGCTGGTTCTCGATGCCAGATCTAAATCATGTGTTACAATAACCAGGGTTGTGCCTGCATCAGTATTTAAATCGAAAAGCAGTTTAATAATTTTCTCACTCGTTTCTGCATCAAGATTTCCGGTTGGCTCATCGGCAAATAAAATTGCTGGTTTATTCGAAAATGCCCTTGCCAGCGAAACCCTTTGCTGCTCGCCACCAGATAATTGAATTGGATAATGATGTGCCCGCTCTGCAAGCCCAACTTTGTCCAGTAATTCCATCGCCTGTGGCTTAATATTTTTTAAACCTCTTAATTCTAAAGGAACCATAACATTTTCTAAAGCGGTTAAAGTTGGCAGTAACTGAAAATTTTGAAAAATAAAGCCAACGTGCTGGTTACGCACTGCTGCACGCTCATCTTCAGAGAGCTTATCTAACAAAACGCCGGCAAGCTCAACATTACCAGATGATGCCCTATCTAAACCAGCACAAAGCCCAAGTAAGGTAGTTTTTCCACTTCCGGATGGACCCGTTATTGCAACCGTTGAGCCGGTTTTTATGCTAAGGTTAATGTTATGTAAAACGGTAAGTTCATGGCCTGCACTCTGATAAATTTTGCTTACATTTCGGATGTTCAGGATATTTTCCAATGGCTGAATATTTAAGTATGAGGACCAACACGAAACTAACATTAGTTACGTATATCCTGTTAAAGATATTGATTTTTGATAATTAGAGCTTGAAAATATAGATATGTTACGAAAACGCATAATGACTTTAATTGTTTTTGCAGGACTTTTTGCCGCTTGCTCAAACAACAGTAAATCAGATAAAATAGTAGATAATGATTCGGCTAAAAATGGCAAAGCCGAAGTAACGACACCAATTAAAACAATATTGTTTTTTGGAACAAGTTTAACAGCTGGTTATGGATTGGAGCCTACAGAGGCGTATCCTGCAGTTATTCAGCAAAAAATAGATGCCGAAAAATTACCTTACAAAGTAATTAATGGCGGTTTAAGTGGAGAAACATCTGCCGCAGGCAAAGCCCGTATAGATTGGTTATTAAAGCAAAAAATTGATGTTTTTGTATTGGAGCTAGGGTCTAATGATGGTTTGCGAGGCTTACCAGTTTTAGAAACAGCTAAAAATTTACAAAGCATTATTGATAAGGTAAAGGCTAAATATCCGGATGTAAAAATTGTGATTGCAGGCATGCAAATGCCGCCAAGTATGGGTGCAAAATATACATCCGACTTTAAAAACATATTTCCACAGCTTGCTGAAAAGAATAATGCGGCTTTAATTCCGTTTCTTTTGGATAAGGTTGGTGGTGTGGCAAAGCTTAATCAGGCCGATGGAATTCACCCAACAGCAGAAGGCGATAAGATTTTAGCAGATAATGTTTGGGTTGTTTTGAAACCTCTTTTATAAAAATTATCAATACCTTAATATCACTGGATTAACACTATTTTCTTTTTTTTACTGAAATATTTTTGAATAATAACAATATGTTATAATTTGGCTTGCGCTCGGAAATATAAAAAACTTGCATGAATCCCCCTTTTGAACACATCCGCCCGATACCAGAGAATGAAATTTCTAGGCTTTCTGAACTCACTGATTTCGATCCTGATTATACCAATTTAAAACAAGAGTTTGAACATTTAACTGCTTTGGCAGCTAAAATTGCAGAAACTGATATCTCATTAGTTAATTTAATAGATTCATTTACGCAATGGTCGGTTTCAAACTATGGGCTAGATATTGATCAGATGCCCAGAGAAGAATCTATTTGTCAATATACTATTTTGGAGAAAGATCATTTTGAGGTCAGGGATTTATCTTTGGATGACAGGATGAAGGATTTTTTCTATGTCAGAAATCCATTAAACTTAAGGTATTATTTCGGTATACCGCTAACAACCCCCAACGGGCATAATATTGGTGCCTTATGCGTTTTAGATAAAAAGACTAAAAAGCTATCGCCAGAAAAAATTGAACTACTCAAATTAATTGCAAACGAAGTTGTAGAGAAGCTTATCAATTTAAAAATATTACACAGTGTAAAATCAGAATTAGATGATTACAGGGTTGATCATTTAAAAACCGCTCATGATATCAGAGGTCCTTTATCAGGTATAACCGGCATTATTGATATTATCCGAAAAAAGGTTAATAAATCTAATCCTGAAGATGTGTTGGATTATATTGAGATGATTGATAAGACTACGAAGGCTGTATTATCTTTATCAGAAGAAATATTAAATCGGGAGAAATCTCCCAAAGAGGATAGCTTCGATTTGATATCATTTAAAGATAAGCTAGAAAAACTATATCTGCCACAGGCTAAAGCCAAAAATATCTTTTTTAAGGTAACTACTGGTAATGCCAACACCAGGGTGTTATTTACAAAAAACAAAATGCTGCATATTGCCGGCAACTTAATATCAAATGCGATTAAGTTTAGTTCTGATTATGGAACAGTAACCGTAAAACTCGAACTAGAAGTTAAGGAAGATGCTAAAACGCTAATCATTAATGTTTCTGATAATGGAAATGGATTGAGCGAACAATCAGTTGAAAAAATACTATCAGGCGAGATGGGTACCACAAAAGGCACTATGGGTGAGCGTGGTTACGGTTTGGGATTACCAATGGTTGTAGATAATATTAGAAGTTTAAAAGGTGATATAAAAATAGAATCGCAAATGGGTTGGGGAACAAATTTTGAAGTAACGATTCCGATGGTCTAAAAACCTTAAATAAAATTATTTATTATCAGAACACCAATTAAGCCGAGTACAGAAACGATAGTTTCCATTGCCGTCCAGGTTTTAAAGGTTTGTTTTAAGTTAAGATTGAAGTATTCTTTAAACATCCAGAATCCGGTATCGTTTACATGAGAAAACATTAAACTGCCTGCGCCAACAGCCAATACCATTAATTCTGGTGAAGCGCCAATGCCAATAAATGGCAGTACAATACCTGATGCAGTTAGGGCAGCAACGGTAGCAGAGCCTAACGTTACCCTTAATGAAGCCGTTATCAGCCATGCTAAAAATAAAGGCGATAAATTCAAGCCCATGGTAAACAGTTTAACTGTTTCGCCTACGCCACTATCTACAAGTATTTGTTTAAAAGCTCCGCCAGCGGCGATGATTAAAATAATCATGGCAATGCTCTTTACACCTTCAACACATGATTCCATTGCTTTCGCTATAGGATTATCTTGAATGAGTACCGTAATTAAAACTGCAATAAGCAATGCTGCAGTTGGGTCGGCTAAAAATATAAATACTGGTTTTGCTAAATATGGACTTTTAATGGCTGTGCCAACCGTGCCCGCTATAATTAAAAAAACAGGTAGCAAGGCGGTGAAAAAGCTTTTGGCGGTTGATGGTAAATGCTCATCTTCGGCAATTTTAAATTGCATAGTATCGTGGCCAAAAGGTTTTTTAATTATCAACCGGGGAAAATAAACACCGGCGATTATTGCAATCGGAATGCTTAACACCAGGCCATAAATTAAGGTTTTACCAACATCAGCATGAAAAATTGCTGCCAAAGATACCGGGCCCGGATGCGGGGGTAAAAAACCATGTGTAACAGATAATGCTGCAGCCATTGGTATTCCGATGTATAGCTTTGGTAATCCTGTTGCACTTGCAATGGCAAAAACTAAAGGAATAAGTACAACAAAACCAGCGTTGTAAAACAAAGGAATGCCGACAAGCAAACCAGTAATTAATACCGCCCACTGAATATTTTTTTGTCCGAAGGCCCTAATTAAAATGAAAACAATCTTTTTGGCAGCACCACTATCTTCAATTAATTTACCCATCATGGCGCCTAATGCCAATACCATTACCATGCTGCCGAGCGTACTGCCTATACCATTGCTCACCGCTGCCATCACTTTTGCTGCAGGCATCCCTAAAAACAACCCCGTAACAATAGCAACTAAAAGAAGCGCAATCATCGGATTTAACTTTTTAATTATCAGTACGAGAAGTAGCAATATGCCAAGTAATACGATGAGTAGAGACATAATTTGGTTTAAGAGTGGTTAAGTTCTTGCATACATTCTTTTAAATTAAGGTATGCTTTTTTATAGATGTTAAAGATTTTTTTATAGTAAATATGGTTCGATGGGTTTGGTAAAATTATTTCTAAAGTATCATTGGTTGTTGATGGATAGGATTCGCTTAAGCCGATAGATTTTGCCGCAAGATAAGCAGCCCCAATTGCCGAAGCGTCTTCTTCGCTAATGAGTAAAATTTGCTTACCGGTAATGTCTGCCAGAATTTGCATCCACGTTTTTGAATGTACAAAACCGCCACTGGCATGAATTTTTTGAATGTTTGCGCCATGGGCTTCCATTTCAACTAAAACATCAAACAAGGAAAAACAGATGCCCTCAATTACCGCTCTTGCAATATGTTTTTGTTCGTGTTGATTGGTTAAACCCAAAAAAGTTCCAGAAGCATGGCTATTCCAGATTGGCGCTCTTTCTCCGGTTAGGTAGGGTAAAAAAATCAATCCATTACTGCCCATGGCAGTCGTCTCTATTTCATTAAATAAATTGGCGTAATCCTCATCATTTAGGTCAGTTTTTCCAAACACATTTTTCAGAAGCCACTGCAAAGCTAAACCACCATTATTTATCGGACCGCCACAGATAAAGGTTTCGCTATCCAAAATATAATTGAAGGTCATGGCGTTTGTATTCACTATTGGTCGCCGGCTTGCAACACGCAAAGCTCCGGAAGTACCAATAGTGAGCGCTGCCGCACCTTCTAAAATTGCCTTACTGCCCAAGTTTGCTAAACATCCATCACTTGCGCCAATTGTAATGTTAGCTTTTTCTATTACATTTTGATGTTTAGATAAAATGCTTGTTTCGTTATAGGATGTGGGGACAGGCCTGGAGAGTTTTGAGCCGGTAATATTGCATAGGGCTAGTGCCTGCTCATCCCATTTTAAAGCATTAATATTAAATAAACCGGTGGCTGAAGCGATGGAATAATCTATAACATACTCGCCATACAATTTAAACCAGATGTATTCTTTTATCGAAATAAATTTTTCGGTTTTAGCAAATAATTCAGGTTCATTCTCTTTAAACCAGATGATTTTGCAAAGCGGAGACATTGTATGAATCGGCGTTCCGGTTGATACATAAAGCGGCAAACCCTCATCACCGGTTAATAATCTATCCGCAATCTCAGCGCTGCGGTTATCCGCCCAGGTGAGCATTGGTGCTAAAGGTAAGCTGGTTTTATCAACCAAAATTAAACTGTGCATAGCCGAACTTAAACCAATTGCTATTGGCTCTGCTTTAAGTTGTGACTTTAAATCACTTATACAATTTAAAAATGCATTCCAGATTAGCTCAGGGTTCTGCTCACTATAACCCGGTTTTGGAGATTGAGTAGGGTAGTGGTGCTGGCTTGCACAAATCGGTTGATAAGCTAAATCAAGTGCTACTGCTTTAGTGCTTCCGGTGCCAATATCGATGCCTAAAAGATATCTCATCTATAAATTTGGACTTAATTGCGTACAGTGTTTTTCTGAGTCGATTGCCTGATGCAAAGGCTGGCATCAATATTAAAGGTTTCGCGTTCCGTATCGTTTGTATCCGCTTTCAATCTTTTCAATAATTGCTTTACAACTTTTTCTCCCAATTCTTGTATAGGCTGCTGAATGGCCGTTATCGATGGCTTGATAAACTCCAGCAATTCAAAATCGTCAAAAGACACAATGGCTAAACCTGATAAAAGCTTTTCTTTACCAAAGCGAGATAACTTCAAGCCATCCATGGTTAAATAGTTCGATGCAAATATCACTGCATCGAGCTCCTTATGTGCCTCTAAAAATTTCTGTATTGCTAATGTTGCCTGTTCTGAATTCTGGTAGTTAATCTCTAATACCTGAGGTTTTTTGCCATTTTTCTGCAAAGCTTCGGTGTAACCGTTTAAACGTTCAAGCATTTGTTTCTGTACTGTCTTAATGGTAACAAAAGCTATATTTTCATAGCCATTTTCGATAAGATGAGTAGTGGCATCAAAGGTAGCGCCATGATTATTGGTGAGGATATAGTCTGACTTAATATTGGGTAGATATCTGTCAAACAAAACAACGGGCGTACCGCTATTCACCAATGCACCTATCTCTTCCTCTAATCCTTCGGCAGTGGCAATTATATATCCGTCAACTGAGCGTTCTTTAAACATGCTCAATATTTCTTTTATCCTCTTTTTATCACTCCCCGTACTGCTAAAAATAATTTTATAACCCTGAGCAGAGGCGGCCTGGTCAATTACCCCGGCAATGTTTGAAAAGAAGGGCTTGGATATATCATCAACAAGAAAACCTATTATTTTTGATTTTCCGGTGCGCAGGCTGCGGGCAATAGAGTTTGGCTGATAACCAAGCTCAGCAACTACGCTTAACACTTTTGCAGTAATATTTGCGCTGATGTGCTTTTCTTCTGCCTTACCATTAAGAACAAATGAAACAGTGGTTGTAGAGGTGCCAACACGGTTTGCTATATCTTTAATCGATATTTTTTCGTTCATAGGTGATTATTCTTAATAATTAAATAGAGGCCCAAAAATAATTTGGCGTTAAGCAAATATAAAATTAAAAATAACCTGGCCGCACGAAATCGTATTAAAAAAGAGAAAACTTCACTTCAATTATTTTTTAGCTTCGCCACTCTTTTTTAAGCTTTCATCATGTTGTCTGTCAACCGAGAAAATACCGTTTCCTTCAATTAAAAAACAGATTAGTGCGATGAGTACAATTAGCGACAACCAAAACTCATTATACGGCTTAAATATGCCATGCGATAAATTGATAAAAAAAGTTGCGCCAACAAGTATTGGGATGTTGAGCAGGCAAAATGTACGCGTGTATGTGCCAAGAGTAATGGCTAAACCACCAACAATATGCATTAATATGATTAAATGGGCAAAAATGCTGATTGACACTGCGGCACCCAAATGTGCTCCACGCATGAGCGAATTAAATGCATCAAGATTAATCCAAAAGGCAATTCCTTTCCAAATTAAAATCAGACCTAAAATAACACGGAAAACATCAATCCATGCAGGATGGTGGCTATCGCCCCAATTCTGAATTTTTTTTATTGCGCTCATAAGGAAAATATTTGATTACCTTAATTTACGAAGAAAAACTTAACATGCATCTATTACAGCAATTAAATTTAACTAGCCGTAGGCATCAATAATAATTTTGACCTGATTCTGCTTAATGTTTCTAATCGCATGCCTAAATAACTTGCCAAATACCGCAGTGGTATTTGATTGGTGTTAGGCTGCATACTTTCAAATTTGAGAAACCTTCCCATAGCAGAAGGAATCCTGGCTAAAATTGCCCTTTCAGCTGCCGCATAATGTTGTATCTCTAAAAGTTTTCTTCTTATTATATTGGTTTCTTCAAGGTGCGATAAAAAATCAACATTTTGATATGGGATAGAGATTAGCTCACTATCTTCTAATGCCTGTAGATACTCATAAGAGGGTCTTAATCCTTGATTTGGTTTTCTTATGGCTGATATCATTTCATTACCTGAAACAAACCATGTACTTATATCTTTCTGTCCATCTTTAACAAAACCCCTAACCAAACCTTTAATTAAAAAGTACATCGAATTATTGTCCTCAAGAGGGGAGAGGATAAACTTGTTTTTCTTCACTTTCAAAAAAGTGCAAGTTTTGATATGATAATTTATAAAACTTTCAGACAAAGGGTAGAACTGTTCAAAATAATTAAACAATGGTTGTATCAATAAAGGATATGTAGAATCTTTTATCATATTGCTTGGTAAATAATTTAGAGTTGGATGCCGGTTGTGGAAAAGATTAAATTTAATTTCCTTACTCAAAAATATCAGCAAATACCTCAAAGCAATTAAAAGTATTGGATTGAAAGCCCTAACCGTTGAATGGTTAGATGAATTTCTACTGCATTAGGGTTTATTGATGCGTTATTTATTGAAATAACTGCTTGGTAGTAAGCCTTTTTCTTTTTTGAAAGCATTATAGAAAGTGGCCGGACTTTTAAAGCCAGATTCTTGCGCTATCGCTTCGATGGTCATCCTCGAGCCTTTTACAGGATACTGTTTTAAGAAATATTCAACGCGGTAAGCGTTAATCCAGTCCCTAAAATTCTTTCCTATTTTTGTATTCAAAACATAAGAACAATGATGAACGGGAATGTTAATTTTAGTTGCTAAATCAATAATCTGAAGATCTGGTTTCAAATACATTTGCTCCTCTTCCATCATTTGTATCATAAGTTGAGAATAAGAGGAAAGCTTTGCTGTAGAGAGGTAACTCCGTTTCTTAACCACCGCTGCGGGCTGATCTGGTTCAATTTCTTCCTTTAGAACTTCTATTTCCGGTACCTCATCTGCCTTCACGAGATAAGATTTTCCATCCCACGTAGTGGCAACCAAAAGATAGCCGTAAAAAAGCTTTGGTTTGTGCAGTGCATAAGATAATGCTAGTAATAGAGCAACGCAGTTGAAGATAACAAAGTAGGTGTGATTAAGTGGAATATTTAGCGCAAGATAAATAATAGGAGAAATACCAATAATTTGAAACATTGTTGCCACACCGAGTATAAACAGCACCCAGTCTTTACCTGGATTTACCCTCGCATCAGATTTAATGATACCAGATTTATAAATTGCTTTCCAGCATAAAGCCAAATAGGTTAATGCCAATATAGTTCTGCCAAAGCTGTGGAAGTATCCAGGAAATAGCCCATTTCTGGCTTTGAGTGTTAGATATCCATTCTGTGCTAATTGATCAGAAATAAGCGGCCATTCTAATGGTGGCACACCCGGCCAGGGAATTACGTGTATGACAGCCAGCAGTGCAGGTAGGAAATGAAGCCATTGAACTTTAGATATTCGCTTTCTATCTGTTAAAAAGCCAGAAATATACAAGTAAAAACAAGCAGGAACGGTAAAGTATAGTGGTGTTAAACTTTGAAAAAGTATTGGCAAAAACCTTTCGTCACCAGCGGTAATGGTTATAGAATTTAAAATTTGACCAAATCTGGCAAAGAAAACAATAGACAGCAGAATGTTATTCGTTCGATTTCCTTTTTTAGAAAAAAAAAGATGCACCGAAAAAAGCAGAAGAAAAAAACAAGTTATACTGACTAAAAAATTGAGCGAATACATAATAGTTCCTACCAATATAGCGCATTACTGTGAATTTAACCTCTATTAATTATAATGTTTTGATAAAATCTAAATCAGCGATCTGAGCAAATAAATGGATGCGCCTTCTATTTCATAAATGAGCAAAAGCATTACCGGTTGCGCATCTCAAAAATAAAATCAATTCACCAAAAAGATCAAAAACAGTAAAGGCACCAAATGAATGGTGCCTTTACCAAACAATACATCAATTCTTAATCCAGCAGCTCAATCAGTGCCCTTGCCGTAAGTCCGGCCGAAAGCGGGTTTTGTCCCGTTACCAGCAGCCCACCCACTTCTACATGAGAGAGAAAAGGCACCAGTGCCGTTTTCACATCCGCGCCAAGTTTTCCCAACGTCTCCTCCAGTAGATAGAGCACATTGCCCGCTCTGCCCACCAGCTTTTCTTCCATATCACTAAAGGCGGCAACCCGTTTACCCGTAAAAATCCTGAACGCTTGCCTTCCGCACTGATTAGGGGCGCATGCCCGTGCCATACCATTCCAACTGGTTTGCCAGCATCCAGAAAATCAAATATCAATATCCCGCTGTCATTATCCCTGGCCAGATCCCAAATAGGTCCATGACCGCCCGGATAAAATACGACATCATATTCCGATGCAGAAAGCTGGTTCAGTGGCACCGTATGTGAAAAAGCATGTTTGGCTACCTCATCATCCAAATAGCGGAGGTTTGACCCAGTGATCCAGCCAAATCAACTCATTTTATATACGTTTTGGCTGAAGATATTTTTTTATCCATAGCCAAAACACTATATTTGAACCATGTTTTGGCTGCGGATAAAATTGTTTTAATCTTTTGGAAGAAGAAATATGGAATTGCTCATCGGAAGAATAGCGGAAAAGAAAATATTGTCAGAGGCGCTTGCTTCGTCCTCATCAGAGCTCTTAGCAGTGTTTGGCAGGAGAAGAGTTGGAAAAACTTTCTTGATCCGATCGGTCTTCCAGAAACAGCTCATTTTTGAACTGTCGGGAGTTCACGACGCGAAAGCTAGCGAGCAATTACTCAATTTCAGCAAGGCTATCGAAGATGCATTAGGCTCAGGATTAACTCCTGCAGCTCCTAGGAACTGGACGGAAGCTTTCTGGCAACTCAAGGAATTTGCAGCCCCTATATTAAAAAAAAGAAAAGCTGTAATTTTCTTTGATGAGTTCCCTTGGCTAAGTTCGCATAAATCTGGCTTTCTTTCTGCATTTGAATATTTTTGGAACCAATGGGCCTCTCAACAGCCAAACCTGATTGTTACTATTTGTGGATCTGCTGCTACTTGGATGATCAAAAAAGTTGTCAATAGCAAAGGAGGCCTGCACAATCGCTTAACGCGTAAAATCCGCCTGTTACCTTTCACATTGCACGAAACAGAACAGTACCTAAAAAGTAATAATATCCATATTGACCGTTACCAGGTGCTAACCATTTTTATGGCAATGGGCGGTGTCCCCCATTACCTGAAAGAACTGAAAAAAGGGGAAAGTGCTACACAGGTCATTGACAGGCTTTGCTTCACCAAGGATGGTCTCTTATCAACAGAATTCGCAAACCTATACCGTTCTCTTTTCGAAAACGCAGACAGGCACATTTCCGTAGTCAAAGCACTCGCCGACAAACCATCGGGATTAACAAGAAACGAAATCATTGCGGAATGCAACCTACAGAGTGGAGGAACCACCAGTCTTTTACTTGAGGAACTTGTGGAGTCTGGCTTCATTACTCCGCACCTGCCTTTCCAGAAGAATGCCAATCAGAGCATTTACAAGCTTAGCGATGAATACAGCCTTTTCTATCTTAAATTTATCGAACATTCCCGCGCCACCGGTGCAGGCACATGGCTAAAAAAATCATCGACGTCTTCCTGGAGGAGTTGGAGTGGTTATGCCTTTGAAGGGATCTGCATGAAGCATACGGACAATATTAAGAAAGCGCTGGGCATTTCTGGGGTGTTCACGGAAACATCAGCTTGGCGGCATTCTCCTAAAGATGGAAATGGTGCACAGATCGATCTTTTGCTGGACAGACAGGATAACGTGATAAGCATATGTGAAATGAAGTTCTCAAATGCTGAGTTTGCCATAGATAAAACCTATGCGACTGAGTTAAAGAACAAACTTGATATATTTCGTCGGGAGAGTAAAACTAAAAAAGCACTTTTCCTAGCCATGGTTACAACCTATGGCACCAAAGACAATATGTATTCTATTGGTCTGGTACAGAACGAAGTTACCATGGATGATTTGTTTGTGTCTTAGTACAAGGTAATTAAAAAGGGATTCAAAATGCTGTTTTTATTAGGTTGTTTTGTCCACTAAAAAAACAAAATTTTAGGTAAACACCTTGCATTTACCCTAATTCTATTACAGGAATTGCAAATATTTACCCTAATTCTGTTACAGGAATTTCAACATCTACCCTAATTCTATGTCAAATTATTAATCTATATAAGCTAATTTCGTGACGATATGTAGTGATTAATTTTTGCGGAGCCAAACATCATTAGGGCCTTTACACTAATTACAATCTTACTTATTTGATTTATGATGATATTGGTTCTTCAGATTTTATCGACGCACCTTTTCCTAGAGAATTGTAAGGCAAAATCTCGCTGTTGAAATAACTTATTTTCTGTTCTGATTTTTTTCTCCACCATTTAAACTTAGAAGACTTAACTGGCTGACGACTTTCTGCCCACATATTTCACGAATAAATTGGCCCATGTCCTATAAACCTTTTCTCTCTCCTTCACTATAAGCATTAGATTTTCTACCCCATATTTTAAAGCTGCTATTTGATATATCCTTTCTAATATCTCTTCAAGCTTAGCAGGATTATCCATGTTCAGCCTATTATCACGGTCACTATCAATTTTGGTAATAAGCCTTTTCATAAATGCTTCTGACGAATGTAGGACTAACTGCTTGGTGTAAAGGACGATACTGTCATAATCTGCAGTTTCATCCAGATATGCTAACAGCCCTTTAAAATCCCCCTCCAAATTTCTTAACGCTAAAGAAAAATCTGCAGCATTTTTTTGAAAACCTGCAAGCTGTCTTGCATTTGCCAAAACCTGATTTCTCCACTGTTTAAATTGGGCCTCAGGTTGAATATTGGCAAGAACAAAGGTATAGTTGTCAAAGTTAGGCTTGTACAGCAATTCCCTTGAAAGAACTCCGGCAAGTTTCTTATTATCTTTTGTTTGGGTATAAATCTGTTTCAATCTCACAATATAATCCAAATCATATTTTGAAGTGGTATTTTCGCCCATTTGCTGAGTACAGTAGGTCTCTGCAGTATTCAACTCTCCAAGCTCGATTAGCGCATCTATCAGCTTAATATTATACACAATAGCATGCCTGATGGGCCGGAATGTATCCTTATATTCTAGGAAATTTTTATTGACTACAACCATATGCAGCAACAACTGCAATAATTCTTTTGAATCCTCGGCTCTTTCATCCTTCCTGGACTGATATATTTTCTCTATAATCCCCGCTATCTTGAAACGCCTCTGGACTGAGGATGTATTAAATATATGCACAAACATATTCGTGTACTCGCGGCGAATCCCACCATACCCATCCAGAAAAAATTTGTTTGAAAAATAGGTCATGCACTTATTCCAGGCCTCATCATCTCTAATATTTGCTACAACTTCTTCTACCTGAATTAAGACTTGTTTGAAATAGGTCTCCAACCTTTTACTATTGGTTAGTATTCGATATTTGTATTCAACAATAGTGTCAATTACAGTATGAATCTGTATAAAATAATTTTCATTAGCAGGCTCAGCAAAGTATCGAACTAAAATTGGCTTATGCAGTTCGGTCCACAGATCGATAATCTTTTTAACTTCAACAACTTCGGCTTTTCGTCTTTTACCTATCACAGCCTTTACAGTATCATAAGTTAAAGCAATAATTTCTGCTGGTGTATAATTCTCAGATTTACTAGAGAATTCGTTCATAAAAGCAATACTCAGATCCTTGTTTTTTTTCAACGTCTTTAATACCCATTCTTTGATTTTTACGGGATCAGCTTGCTCTATGGCTTGGTTTACAGGGTCAATCTTTTTGCTGACAGTGAGCTTAGCGGCTGGCTTCATCCCTTTGGAAATAAAAGCTAAAAGTGCAATCTTATGCTGGCAGAATGAGAGATTACTTTTGCATTCACAAGTAGAGTTGATCACGGCACCTTTTTCTAACTGTAAGCTCACGTCATAACTTTTATCAAGTTCATCAACGTAGGCCTCGAAATTTCCAGCCTTAACCTCATCACACTCTCTTACTCTACATCGCTGTGATTTTTTGATAAGCTCACTATCCAATTTGGTTTTAAAATTCCTGCTGGTAATTTCGTCTTTCATTTTTCAAATAAAGATGTACTCAAAAATAGCTTTTTTAGCTGATAATCCCGGGGTTTCTCCAAACGGACAGACGGAAAGACTGGATGTTAGGGATAAAAAAGGTGTAAGAGAAACTATATAGTTTAAAGTAAATCATAAAGTATTGATCGATCTTTTCATCTTGGTTATATTCAAATTTTAGGATGAGGTAAACCAAAAGTATTCACATCTTCTTGAAACCAACCCCAAAAGCAAAAAAGCCACCCAATGGGTGGCTTCAACCAATTTGGTCTATATTTTTTATTTTGCTAAAACCATTGCATTTTGCTGCGCTTCCATGATCGCTTCAGAAGCATATGATTCTGATTTAAGACTGGCAAAGTCGGCTAATTTTACGTTTTTCAAGTTGCTCGCGATCATTGTACTTTGACTGGCAGTACCATTTAATTTTAATACCGCCTCATCCTTAACGATAGTATATAAAGTGCCTGCATTAGCTTTAATCCTCGCTGTAGCACTCTGGTTCAAGAATAACTGTAGGTATTTTACATCGAAATAATTGCTGGTGACCACAACTGATTGACCATAAGCTTCAATCCTTTCTAAATCTTTTACCGTGATATTAAGTATGACCTGACTGGTTGCTTCTGAATTGATAAATAAGGTTTTTCCGTCGGTTGATACAGAAGTTTTTGCGACGTCATAGTTGCGCTCACCTTCTATCTTTTGTTTGTCACCTTGGGTTAAGACGATTTTCACATTCCCGCTTACCCAGATTCTGTTAAATTTTGATAATGAAGCAGTTTTTGTTTCTGCTTTAACTGGCTCAGCGGCAAAAGTTGCCATTGCTAATGAAGTTAATACTAAGCTTGTTAATGCTGCTGCGAATATTGTTTTTGCTAAAGTTTTCATATCTTTTATATTTTAGGTTTTTGCTATTGTTTGTTATTGAGACGCAGCTGTCCATCAAACGTTTCAGGCAAAAAACTTATATTATACCAGCATGAGTAACTGCTAGACCAACGCCTGTAATTTCTAGACGAACTGTTACAGTTCTCTAAGCTGATTCGAGTAAATCCGGTATTTAAGTCTTTACTCATGTTTTCATCGGTTTCCCAAAGAATGTAGTAATGTTCATTTTATTAGTCTGATAAGGTATAGTAAAGAGCGTTCTAAAAAAAAAATAAGCGGATTGCTTTCAAAGTCAAGGATTATTTGTAAAAATTACCAAGCTTGCATTTGGGCAGGTATTGTTATTGATGATATCAGAACTTTTACTGGCATCAGTTCATTTTCACGTAGAGCCCTACCAACTTGAATTTAAAAATATAGTTATGGCGCATTATAAAAATTAATATCCCGCCATAAGTGGATTAAAAAACATAGTTATGGCGCACTTTCAAATCTTATACTGCGCCATAAGTTATATATAATGCTTTTCGTTGTCATACAAACAAAGAGAAGATGGAAACAATAATCGGGCGGTCAACAGAAAAAAAGTTATTGCTGGAGATAGCAAAATCCGGGGATGAAGAGCTGGTGGCAATCTACGGAAGGAGGCATGTAGGTAAAACATTCCTTTTCAGAAATGGAATTTAGAATTGATTCTCAAAAATTTTACCAATTTTTCAAGAGCCGATCAGGATTTCAACCCAATATGTTTACGTAAGAAGGAGTGGGAATTTATAAAGGAAGATTTCATAAAATCTGTAAGTCAAATTAAGAAGTCGATAGACAGAAACTTTCGACGGCTGATCGCTAGTTAAAATACAATCTAATCTACTAGCATATTATGAGTTTAACGAAAGTTGGTGATTACGGTGAACGAAGTGGAAATTATCCGATACCTTCGTTTTTTGAGACTGTTAAAATAATTAATATTATCTTAAAGTTTTATTGGATAAACCATACTTGATTGACCTATTAACCAACTATTGCCAACTTTAGCGATCATTTGAACTTGAACTAAAATTAATGGTGATGGGAATACTTTTGAACGTGCTGATGAGAAAATTAGTTGGCGGATGGTTGTGAAGGATACCGAGTTTAATATCAAAGGTAGGTATATTAGTTTATTTAGAAACTTGTGGTAACCATTAACTGCCAGATATTTCTATTAATAATGCCTGCTTGTTCCTTTTGTCTCCAATACATATAACCAAATTCGGTATCTATCTTTTTGTTCCAACGGTATCCTAATGAAACAAATAGCCTATTTTGGTCAAAAAAGCTTTCGTTTACGTTTTCTTTATTTTGCAAATTCATAAAAAATTCATCTTGTAAACCTGTGTAAATACCTCTACTGAAATCCTCAATCGCAAATATTGGTATTTGAGCACTTAAAAAAATTCTTCCTCTTAAAGAAAAATTAGTTTCACCGTCTTCTTGCATAAAACGCTGTTCTAACCGGAGCCTTAAATTTCCTTCTATTTTACCAAATGAATGTTGGTTCAGGTATTGTTCAAATATTCTTTGCTCCCCTGAACTGATTTTAATATTTTGCTCATATTCCCAACTTCCTAGATAAGCATAGCCAAGTGCAATAGAATTTTGCTTGTTTAGGTTATAACTCAACGCACCACGCAATAAAATTCCTGATAAAAAACTCAATTTATCTGCAGAACGCAACTGAAAGTCTGCCCGTATATCTAGCTTTTCACTTAATGATTGCTTATGGCTGATAAAAACCCATCCAGCATTCTCGGATTGAGCGAACAGTTGAGTTGTACAACATAAAATTAAAACTATATTCGCTAATCGCTTCACATCTGGTGTTTCAAAATTTTGCTTTGCTGTAGCTTATAAGCTTAGCGCTGCACTTATTAAAGATTCGTGTTTACCCTGAATATTTTTTTTTCCAATATTCAACCCTGTAAGGAGCAATCAGTATTAATGGCCCCTCAACACCACAATTCCATAGTAGAATTTTTTGTATTTAATATGTTGGTATTTATTGTTCAACATAATCCATCGTGTTAAGTTTTAACAAAAACACCAGCCACAAAAAACAGGTATTTGACCCAATTCATTAGTATATTTTGCAAGGCCTAGAAGGACTAATACTGACATACAAGTCAAATATTTACAAATTTATCTTTTTGAAGATATCTGTAAAAGTGTTTTGTTTGTGTGAGCGCGTTAAGGTGATGGAATTTTTTAGCATGAACAACAAATCAAACATTTAAACGGCAACTTTTTTTGCCACTGCAAACAAACCTTAGTGGGAGATAGTTATCCTTATTTGTTGATACAGTAACCTTCCCGTCAAAAAATGTTTTTTGACTGTGATTCACATTATTGTGAATGAATTAAAGCTTGAAACATGCAACAAAATCTATTATTTGCAGCATGGTAACAAACGGTCTATACCGAAGCCAAGGGAATCATAAAGTCGCCAGCCTTTGTAATCGCATCTTTTCCTTCAGGAAGAATAGCATGCCATAACGGAAAATTATGTATCATTTTTGGCCAAACTTCAAGTCGGATATGAACGCCAGCCATTGCAGCTTTATGTGTGAATGTTAGTGCTTCACTTAACATTTCTTCTGCCTCGCCAACGATTATGTATATAGGGGCCATTTGTAAAAGCACAACGTAAGCTCCTTAAGCGCTCATAGTAGCAATTGGCATTCAAAGCATAGGACCTCGTTCTCCCGGGAGTGGATCTCCCGACCTATGCCTTGAAATGGGCGTGCAGTATGCGTCGGAATATTCATTTGATTTCATGACTACAATGTTTATATTTTATGCAACCAAATGCTGTCTTAAAAAAAAATTGAACATAGATATTCAGGAAACAGTCGAGGTTCTGTCCTAATACATCATAAAATGTAAATCTAAATTAGAGCAAAGGTAACGGGTATGCCAAAATTTGAAAAATTGATTTTTATAATATTGTAGAAGGTTTAATAAATACACTCAACTAATTTAACTATTGTTTTAGTTAGCAAGGGGGTTTTTTGAAAAATAATTGTGTAGCTTAGTCATAAGCCAAATCGCGATATTATGAAATATGCCTTGCAATACCCAATCAAGCCTAAAAGCTTCAAAATTTTCTTAAAGGCAATAGGGCCTACCAATCTGCTCATCACAGCGTTTTGCCTATGGGTCATAAGCACTTCCGCCCAACAAAACGTTAACGACCGAATCACTCAGGTCGAAAACAACCTCACCGGCCAGACGCTCATCAGCGGTGAAAAACCAATGAACCTCTTAGAGCGAATGGAACATTACAACATTCGAGCCCTGAGCATCGCCGTCATCAGTGACTATAAAGTTGATTTTGCTAAAGCCTATGGAATGGCCGATGCCGCTACACAGACCAAAGCCACAACTAATACACTTTTTCAGGCGGCTTCTATCAGCAAATCTTTCAATGCCCTGGCCATTTTAAAACTCTTCCACGATGAAAAACTGGACCTTTATTCAGACATCAATACCTACCTGAAAAACTGGAAATTCCCATATGATTCCCTGTCCAAAGGCAAAAAAATTAATACCGCTAACCTGCTTAGTCATACCGCGGGCCTGAGTGTCCACGGGTTCGGCGGTTACGAGACCAGCGCCGCTTTACCCACCACCATCCAGATACTCAATGGTACAAAGCCTGCAAATTCTGAACCAGTACGGTCGCAGTTTGCGCCAGGATCGAAGATGCAGTATTCTGGTGGAGGCACTACCATTTCCCAGCAGCTCTTAACCGACCTTACTGGTAAAACTTACCAGGATTATCTGAACAATACTATTCTTAAAGCCCTGGGCATGAACGAAAGTACTTTTGCCCAACCGCCACTAGACAGAAAAAAACAAAACCTGGCCACCGGATACCTTGCAGATGGATCAGCGATTAAAGGAGACTTCCACATTTACCCCGAACAGGCAGCAGCTGGCCTTTGGACCAATCCAATTGATTTGTCTAAATACATTATCGAAACCCAGCTATCCTACCACGGCAAATCCAATAAAGTATTAAACCAATCAGACACCAAAATCCGTCTGACACCATATACGAACAGTAATGGATCTGCCCTTGGCGTTTTCATTGAATCGCCAGACAGTACCAAATATTTTGGTCACGGGGGCTCCAATTATGGATTTCAATCCGCATATTACGGTAGCCTGGAAGGGGGCAACGGCCTTGTCATCATGGTCAATTCAGATAACGGCGCGATCATACCTGAACTCATCAACAGCATTGCCAAAGTTTATGGCTTCAAAGGACTTTACCAAACTAAAACCGTAAACGTGACTGAGGTTCCTGAAGCACTACTGGAAAGTTATACCGGCCGATATCAGCTTATGCCCAATTTTATACTGACCATCAGCCGGGATGGCAAACGCCTTTTCGCCCAGGCCACCGGACAGCCGAAAATCGAAGCCCTTGCCCAAAGCCAGACCAAATTCTTTTCGAAGGAAATCAATGGAACCATAGAATTCGTTGCAGCTGAAGATGGAAAAATAATAGAGCTAATACTGACTCAGGGAAGGGTCGTTCATGCAAAAAAGCTTTAATAACCTATATAGAAGCTCGCATTTAATACTTCGAATTCAATGTTCGTATTTGGAGAAATTCCAGGAGACCCAATATTACCTTTGTTACTTTATCCGACCGCTTTCATTTTCGAGCGCAGAGGTTCTCGTTCTAGGTCCCTTTGAGTTTCCGGTAGAAAATTTATAATTAAAGCTTAACCTGAGTTGCCGGGATTCAAAATACCCATAATTCCAGATCCTGAACCCGCCAATACTTTGGAAAGAGTTTGACTGATTACCCTTAAAAATATCACTGTACACAATTCTTAAACTTGCGGTTTTATTCAGGAAGCTCCGCTGAAGTCCTAAGTCTATCTGGCTGTTGGGCTCAAAAAACTGATTGGCACCAACTAAACGTTTCGAATTGTAAACGCTGGAAATTTCCCCGACAAAACCTTCTGGTAATTTGAAGGTCTGCTGAAGACCGAGCCTGGCAGCAGTCTGGTTTAGGTCAAGTTTTCTTTCATTTCCAAAGTCAATTTTATTGTTAAGCCTGAAAAGGGTTGCGTTAAAGGTAAGTTCCCACCAAGCGAGAGGTTTTAAAGATTGTGTTAAGGTTAAAGCTAAATGCTTTTGATGGCCAAGATTCCGGGGAACCATCACAATCTTTGAAACGCCTATCGTATCGGTCACTTCAACGCTGAAGTCATCGGTATAGCTGTAACTCATGCCGATAATGGTGGAGCTGTCATAAACATATTGAATTAACCCGCGATGGCTAATCTGAGGTTTTAAGAATGGGTTTCCCTGCCAGAAAGAAAGCTCATCCAATAGGTATATGAATGGATTCAGATTTTGGTAAGCCGGTCGATCAATCCTTTTCGAATAGCTAAGCGAAAGGCTGTGCAAAGGTGAAGCTTTGAAATTAGCTGATAAAAAAGGGAAAAGGTTAGTATAGTTTCTATCAATGCGTTGCTGATTGCCCGAGACTTTTGAGATTTCCTCCAGTTGACCAATGGAAGCTGAATATTCTACCCTTAATCCACCTTGAAGTTGCCACTTGCTAATTTGTTTTTTATAATTGAAATAAGCGCTACTGATTCGTTCCTGAAACGAGAATTTATTTGATCGTGATGGGTCCAGGATTTCACTCGTTTGCTGAACTTCCAGAAACCGTGAATCGTTTGAAGAAGATACCATCGAGTATTTTAGCCCTGTTTCCAGTTTTCCTTTCCATAAGTTAGTCGTGTAATCGAGTTTGACAGCGGCTAAATTAATGTCGATTCCATTTAACGAGCGGTAAAGATTGTCGCTGGTTACCGTATTGTCAATCAGCGTATATCTGTTGGATTGGAGGTTTCCTGCACGCTTGGTAAAAGTTCCGTAGTCTGCATCTATATTGAGCGTTCTGCCCAGGGTATCTTCATATTTGTAATTCGCATTGATATTGAAGCGCTGGGTACCTTGCGCATAATAGTCGTTCACGGCGGTCAAGACCTGTTCTACTGTACTGGTGGATTCGGGTCCGATTTCTGTTCTGGTATCAGTAATGCCTCCGCCAAAAAGGAAGTTGCCATTCAATAGAACACCTATTGTATTTTTTTTATTAATCAGAAAATCAGCACCAACTCTCGATCCGATTTTATTTCTCTTATCCACATCGTCAGTTGAGCTATTAAAAAACCTGCCTTCCTGAACCCGGTCGCCACCATAGAGATAGGAATAATAGCCTATAAAATGGCTATAGGCGCCGTAGAGGTTAAGCCTGTTTTTTCGGTAATTAAACGATATATCCTGATTATTTCTCAGGTACACACCATAATTCAGTCCTGAGGTCAGGCTCACATTTAATCCGTCAACAGCAGACTTCAAAGTTTTTACGTTGATAATGCCAGCTGAACCTGCCGCATCATATTTTGCGCCCGGACTATTTATGATTTCTATCGACCTGATGTTAGATGAGGACATGGTCTTAAGTAACTCCGCCACTTCTGTATTTGACAGGTAGGTCATCTTCCCGTCTATCAGGACAGAGGCGCCAGCCTTGCCATTTAAGGAAATTGAATTATCACTCGCTACACTTACGCCAGGGGCGCGGGCCAATAATTCAAGGGCGTTACTGCCCTGAGCATTGATGCTTTTTGAAACATTGAAAACAATGTTACCTTCATTCATTTCAATTACTCTTTGATTCCCTTTAATTTGTACCGACTGCAACGTTTTGGATTCAGGGTTAAGCTTGATGTTACCAAAATCCAGAACTCCGGATGGCTGGGGTGGAAGAAATTCTAAAATCTTAGCCTGATAACCAAGAGACGTCAACTTAATTGTAGCATTATGAAGTTGTTTAAGGTCATGTCTGAATTTGAAATATCCTTGCTCATCTGTAATGTTTCCATTGATCAGCACGCCACGTTCGACAACTGAAATCGTTGCAAATGGAACACCATTGCCCTCCCCGTCTACAATTCTTCCTGATATCAATAGCTGATTATCTTTAGGTTTTTCTAAGGCTGAGATCCTGTTTCGAATCACAATCAGTGATGGAGAAAGGGTTTGGGAAAATAAATTCTTAGACGCTAAAATGCTATCGAGCACCTGAGTCACCGGTAGGTTACGCGCATTCACGGATATCATCATTGTGTCAGAAACCACCTCATCGCTGTACACTACCGAATAGCCGCTTTGAAGTTGTATTGCTTTAAATAATTCTATAATTGGTTTACGTTCCAACTTGAGCGTAATTTTAGTCTGTTGCGCGCTTGCTGATAAGTCAGAAAGGATAATTAGTATCAAAGTGATTACTATTCTAGCATATCTATTATTTCTCATATAAAATACCTCAAAACATAGTCAATTGCCAAATTCATGGATTTCTTATTCATTCCTGCTCCTTAATAAATACCATCCTTTTATTGATGGTAAAGATTAACGGATAGGATAATTTTAAAGAGGTAAGGGCCTGATCGAGGGTTTCGTTGATAAAAATGCCACTGAAGCGTTTTTCTTTTAACACGTCGCTTTGGATATTTATTTTTACATCGTACTTTTTTTCCAGTTTTGCGGCCAATTCCCTGAGTTTTTCTTTTCTGAAAACAAGCGTGTCTGCTATCCATCCTGTCTCTTTCAAAAGCGCGGACGGATTTATTGAACGGAGCTGAAGTTTATTTATTTCATTTTGCTGAGCTGAGCCATAAACGATTTTCTGATTAGGGTGTAGCAGTAGAGCATTTTGCTTTTGCTGCCTATCACTTACCTGGATTAAGCCCCTCACCAAAGCCACTTCGATATTTTTTTTATCGCCGGTGGCCCTGACATTAAAGGCGGTTCCCTTTACTTCAACATCAATATCACCCACATGTATGAAAAGTGGGACTTTGGCGTTTCTTGCCACATCGAAATATGCTTCTCCAGACAAAGTGATTTCTCTATTTGTCTTTCCAAATGCCTTATTGTAAACTAGGCTTGAATGTTTATTCAGCCAGATTCTGGTGCCATCATCCATCATTTTAAAAGTTTTTTCCTCGTTAGTGCTTAACCGAACCAGTTCCGATGAGGGTTGCTGGTTACCCAGTTTGTATGCTAAAAAACTAATGAAAGAAAGCACAATCAAAACTGCTGCTGCCCCTATCCAAATAGGCGTACGGCGTTGGCTTTTTGAAGGTAAAAAGTTGTATTTATCCTCAAAGTTTTCATTTTCAATACTATATATGCGCGTCCATACTTGATTGAGTTGATGACTGCTACTTACCTCATCAAGGGGATGCTTCTGATTATAATAAATGGTCAGTAGCTTAGCCAATCGTTTATATTCCTCGTTTTCACTATTGGCTTTATCTAGTAAAACCCTGTCTGCGGTTTCAATTTCGCCTGAAAGTTTTTTTGAAAATAAAAAAATGAATTTATCTCTTTTCATCATTCATGTATTTAAAGTAAAGACACGTCCTATACCCATACTACTTACTCATACTATAAAAAAAGTAAAGACATGAATACAGAATTACTTTTGTCCCGTTTTTTTTTGCTTGAGGATGGTATCCTAAATACCCGCTAAGGGTATCAGCTAGGGATTTTACCGCTTTGTAGAGCTGGTTTTCTACTGTGCGTACGGAGATATCCATAATTTCTGCGACTACTTTGCTTTTTAGCCCTTCCTCCTTAATCAACTTGAAGATTATCTTCCGCTGCTGGGGGAGTGCTGCCACAGCATTATTTAGCAATAAAAATAGTTCCCGGTCAGAAGGATTTGATACTGCTTGGTATAAAGCAATTTCTTCAGCTGTGGATGAGCTGAAAATCAATTTTCTCCTTTTTTCGGACCTGACAACATTTAAACTGGCGTTCTTTATCAAAATGAAGAGATATACTTCGGGATTGGAAACTTTAGAGAGATTACCACGCTTCAACCATAATTTCACAAACATTTCAGAAGTAATCTCTTCAGCATCCTCCTGACTAGTCACATAGTGTCTGGCCAGCGAAATTAGTTTCTGATGGTAAAGCAGGAATAATTCATCGAAGGCAGCTTTATCCCCCTGTTGAACGGCTTTAAATAATGATAAAATCTTTCCTTCGTTCTCTGACATTTACCGGCAATCTATTGTAGTTACTGTGCTTTTTAAATATAGAGGACACTTATACTTCAAGATATACTTATTCCGTTGAAAAATAAATTATCCCTTCATTATTTGATAAAATTTTGGAGTTGCTACATTTGACTATAGGGATTTAGTCGTCAGATTTGGAAAGAAACTTTTAATTATATGAGCAAACGGGTGTTTGACGAATCCTTTAAAAAGATGGCAGTAGAGCTTTCTTAAACTAAGGGATCTGTAAAAGGGGTAGCTGATGAGCTAGGTATCGACTATGCTCTTTTGAGTAAATGGAGACAACAGGAATCAGAGTGCGGGCAAGGAGTAGCAGAATTAACCGATGATCAAAAGCTGATTAAAAAACTACAGAAAGAGCTAAAAGATGCTCAACTGGAGCGTGACATCTTAAAAAAGGCGGTCGGCATCTTTTCCAAGGGAGACCGGAGATATTCGGATTTATAAGGGAGCACCGAATAATATTTCCAGTTGAAATGATGTGTAGGGTATGTCGGGTAAGCTAGCAGTGGTTTCTATTATTGGTTAAATCAAAGAGATCGGTGAGATACATAGCGATAGCAAAAAAGTTTGCGGGATTCCAAGGATTGCGGCCAAGCTCGCTGAAAAGGGTATCCAAGCATCCAGGCCGCGGGTAGCCAGGATAATGAGGAAAGCTGGTATCCACAGTGTTATACCCAAAGAAATGGGTAAAAACAACAGACTCAAATCATGTGCATCCTGTGGCAACAAATGTTCTCAACAGAGGTTTTTCGGCTACAGGGCTAGGAGAAAAATGGGTCTCGGACCTTACTTACATACTCACAGGTGCTGGATGGGTTTACCTGACAACGGTTATCGACCTTGCGGATAGAAAGGTAATTGGGTGGTCACTAATCAAAAACACAACTATTAGCGGATTCTAGACGGCAAAAGCAAACAGGAGAATCGGAGATACACTAATATTCCACTCTGATCAGGGCGTTCAGTATGCTTATTCAGAGTCTAAGAAACAGTTGTTGGGGTTATCACTAATCCAGAGTATGAGCAAAAAAGGAAATTGGTAGGATAACGCAGTTGCAGAGAGTTTCTTTAAAACAATGAAAACTGAAATGGTATATCAAACAACTTTTAGAACTAAGCTGGATAGACCAGAATTGATTGACCCCGTTCCACCAGAAATAAATTTTATGTAAAGTTTTGCTTATCTGTATTTTACAGAATTGACGAAAGGGGGTCAAATGAATTGGTTTATGGACAAGATAAGAGAACATTACCAAGAATTGTTGATTTACACGGATTCGAACGCTGCCAAGATTTTTGGAGAAATACTGAATTTACCTTATACTGAAATTAAGGTATGTTTTGATGATTTAGATTACTTAACTGATAAGTATTGAGCATTGCCTAAATTACTTACATACGGACTGCAGGAAAAACCTTTTATTCATATTGACGGGGATGTATTTATTTGGGAAAAGTTTAGTGGGGCTTAGGAGAATTCCGATCTGATTGTGCAAAATAAAGAATTAGGAACCGCTTACTATTCAGATATGTGTGCTTCCGAGTTTAGGCATCTTACTCATCTGCCAACTTGTGTGAAGAACATACAAAATCTTAATTCTATTCCTTCAGTCAATGCGGGTATCTTCGGAGGCAATTACCTGATGTTTTTAAAAGAATATGTGGACCTCGCAGCAACGTTCGCATTAAAGAATATATCAAGTGAAAATAAAACAACTGCAAGTTTCAATGTCATCTTTGAGCAAATATTATTTTCCTCATTATGTGACCAGCGGGGTTTAGATGTGTCTTGTTATTTTGAAAAGAGCTATAATGATAATGGCTATCAGACTAAAGAGTTTGCTGACTTTTACCTTTGCAAGGATAAGCTAGAATACCTGCGTCTTATCGGATTAAAGAAAAAGGAACCGAAAGTTTGTGATGAAATGGCTCTATTGAAGAAATGGTATATAACATATCATTTGCCTTAACATCTCTTTTATTACCTATTGTTTTAGGATAGCTTATCATACCATTCTTAGAGGCAACAACTGCAATCATTTTTTTGTTATAATTCTGAGTAAACAAAATGGTATCGCCGGTTTTTACCTGTCGGCCATTATATAAACTGTAAACCACTTGTTGATTTCGTCCGGAATATATGGTATCAACAGCGACAGATGATCTCAATTTTAGCCAATAAAAGCAAATCCTTTTCCTAGCTCCAGCAAGAATTTTGTAATATGAGAAATCAATTGTCGTTCTATATCTCTTTCTTGATATGGCTTAGTTAAGGTAAGAAAGTCGAATACATATGGATCTTTTAACGTTTGCTGAGCAAGTTCAGATAAAGGATCAGGAAGTGTATTCTTAAAGTTAGTGATAGCCTTTCCTTGCCTATTTAATTATTTAATTTTATCTAAAGAGCGAGCACATCTCTGCTCCAGCCATTTTCAATTGTTTCTTGTATATAAAAATATGCCTCGTTTACATCATTTGCTTTGCTAAATATTAATATATTGTGACCCCATGGAATTTGCATTACTGTGTGTTGTGTTATTTTATTATTCAGATCACTAGATATTTGTAATTGTCCAACAGCTTGTTGGACAATTGAAGACTCATACAATTTAAAGAATTGCTTTGCATAAGCAAGATTTGTTCTGGATAGTCCTTTCATGTTAGGAAATTCATGTTTTAAATCGTTTGAGACTTGTTCAAGAATCTTATCTCCCCAGTTGTCTATAACGCAAATCACTGGGCCACTCATTTCACTGCATAGCGGGCCACCCATTTCATTCGTCACTGGGCCAAAAAAAAGGCTTTATTTCGCTGGTCATTGGGCCAATCTTCGTATTCCTTTGTTATATTATTCATAATATAATGAAATCAATGTAATGGATCTTTATCGTATACTACGATTCCGATTCTTTTAATATGATCTAACAAATCTGGATTTTTGATGGTATTATAATTAGATAAATCAATAATATATGGCAAATTTAATTCGGAAAGTTGATTTTCGATTTTTTGCAAATCCATCAAGTTAGAAATCCCAAGTATTACTAAATCAATATCTGAATACTTTTTATAATTGCCTCTCTGCGTATCTGCACATAATCGTTCATTTTGGCTTGACAAATAATGCCAGACTCCACAGGATTTCCATATAAGGAAAAATCCGTCCACATAGTTGCACCGTGGAACCTTATGCCCTCAAACTCAACCATATTATTTTCAAGGACATTTACATTTGAGTTTTTGGATGCTTCAAGTATTTTGTTGAGTGTCTTCGGGTATGATCCCTTGTAATATTCGTGATTACCCAATAAATATATTACCGGTTTATCAGGGATGTTTCGCTTTACCCATTCTATTCCTTTTGTCCCCAGGTTTGTATCTCCAGCCAAGATAATGAGATCTGCATTGCTAAAATCCAAATCTGAGATTCCAAATTCTTGATGTAGGTCGCTAATTATCTTTATTTTCATTTCTTTAATTGATAAAACTATGCAAATGGGGGTATTTCTATATTTATCATAACATTTAGCTTCCGATTTGATTTATAAATCTGACTTTAATTTTTAGTTCTATGTACCAGGATATAACACAAGTCTTAAAGCTTCATAAGCTTTTGCATGCTTATCAACGGGCATTTTAGCCAAATTGATCAACTTCCATTTGACCGACGGGAGATTTGCAATCAGATCCGGATCTTCCAGCTCTAATAATGAGAAATCAGGGGTCATATTTTTTATAGATAATAGGAAGTTTCGTTCTTTTTTTGTCATGCTGGAATTAATATCATTTATTAATCGTTCTCTAATGTCAATTAATTCCTCTAATGAAATATCTACGTCTGACATTTGAACGAACTCACTTTCATAGATTTCAGAAATGTCCTTCCTATTCGGGTTGAGGAGCTCAGACATCGGCCGAAAATGGCTTACTAAAAAAAGCAGGAAAGTTTTACGCAGATTGTCTGTAAGGCCCTCGTTTTGATATAATAGCAGGACATCAAATAGATCTCTAGGATGTTGGCGATCCAAAGCGGCACAAAGTTTACCAGCATATAAATCTGGATGAGAGGCGACCATAATTTCGGCATAACCAAATTCCTTTTCAACCAGTTCATGAACCTCCATCCGTTGAGGAGCAAAGACTGTACCTCTGATTACCGGAGAAAGCTCTATTTTTACCTTAACATCATCAAGGCTGACAATGAGTCGCAAAGAATTTTGCTGTTGATGCGTGGTATTCTATACCAGTACTCCTGATATCGTTGCTTTGATATTCGTAGTAATTCGATCAAGAGCTACCAATATGTTTTTCCAAGCTGTTTCCCGATCATCCATGGGAAGGTAAAGGAGATCAATGTCAACCGATAGTCGGGGAAATGGTCTGTAGAAAAGATTAATCGCTGTACCACCTTTCAATGCAAAACAATCTTCCTTATCAATGATCGGCAACAAGCGGATTAACAACCTTACCTGTTCGATGTACTCTTCTTTCTTACTCATAGCTTGCTGGTACCGTAATTTGATATTTTTTATTTAGATGCCCACCTTTGGCCACCACACGATTTCCGGATCCGAAACTTAATCCTGCCTTGTTCAACTTGGCTAACCAAGGATGGTTTTGTTTTTCAGCGAAATAGAAAAATAAACGCCTGACTTTAACATTATTGAATATTTCTAACAATTGCTGTAAAGCACGCGGAGATAGCGTTGTCAAACCTTGCATCAATTCATCAGCATGTTCAAAGGATATTTTCGCAGGAACATCGTTTAGTACCTCCAAGATGGCTCGTTCAGGCGTAGACAGCCTTAACCCTTCTTTACTGTCCTTCCAGCTTAATGTCTTGGTAAAATTGTACAGTTGCCCCTGTAATGTCTGGGTAACCGGCTGCCCTAATAAATCAGTTAGGCTGTGTTTTATAAAATTGGCACTATCTGTTGCTCTGTTTAGCCAGCCGGGCAGAGCTTCTTTTCCATATAAATGCACTGTTCTTTTTTTTGATAAAGCAAGGTAGTGAGATAACTTTTGAAGTTCTAGAGCTGTTATTCCACCAATAGTTAGGTCTGTTTTCTGAGCTCTTTGTAAAAAGTACACGACATCTCCCCAATCTACTATTGATCCTTCGCGCTTATATATACCATTCTTAACTGTTGTTAGCTGGTTACTTTTAAGTAGATTGTCGATTGCATGATTAGACAACTCGTGATCCAGCAACCATTTCCTGCTAACCAGTACCCCTTCCGGCACCAAGCGGAATACATTTTTACGTCTTTTGGAATCTATTGGCATATTTACAATCTTAAAGGTTTTCGGCGATGAACGCCGATAACTCAAATATATATAAACAATTTGATTTATCAAAGCGCTATTTTTCGGCGATGAACGCCGAAAAATACGAAACATGTAAATAAACTGGTCAGCCAGAGAGACATTCGTCTTTACAACATTTACTTCAAAAACAGAGATCATACCTAAGAAGCATTTTGGTGGTGTATCGTCATGCTATAACTTGTCATTAAGGGATTGGATCCTGATCTTATTACAGATTATTGTAATCGGATCATAATCGGACCGTATCGGTTCATATAGGATCAGAATTTAATCACTTGTCCTTCAACAAGCGAAATCTCAATACCCTATTTTCAAATTGCCTTAATCTGATTGCTACTTCAATCAAATACAAAAGAAATGATTGAAATAGCAAACAATTAGATTAACAAGATGTCTATAACGCAAGTCACTGGGCCACTCATTTCGCTGCATAGCGGGCCACCCATTTCATTCATCACTGGGCCAAAAAAAAGGCTTTATTTCGCTGGTCATTGGGCCAGCCTTCCGTTATTAGCTTTCTATAAAACGGAGGTAATTGGGCCAAAATTATTTATTCCGGACTTCTAAAACGGAGGTCAATGGGCAACTTTCCATGATTTATTATAGTCTTGTATCTGAGATAAAAAAGCAGATACATGGCAGGACAACGGATTGATATCATGGAACTTCGCACTTTGATTGCATTAAAGCTAAAGAAATTCAGCAACCGGAAGGTAGCTCTCCTTTTGAAAATTAACCGTAAGACTGTTGATGGGTACATCAAACGGTTTACCGAACTTGGGATCACCTATGAGGAGCTTTACGAACTTTGTGAATCTGATTTAAATGATCTTTTCACTGAAGAGAGCCAGACTGGATAAACCAGAGCACATTGATCCCGTCTTAACGGAAATAAATTTGCTGTAAAGTTTTGCTTTTCTGTATTTTGGACAATTGGCAGAAAGGGGTCAAATTAATTGGTTTATGCAGTTCAGCTTTGATGGCTACTGTCGGATCCTCCTCCTTGTACTCAAGTAGTAACAGCCTGCCCCCTGGTTTAAGTGCCTTCCTTAAAGCAGCCAGATAGGCTACAGGGTGCGCTAACTCGTGGTAAACATCCACCATAAAAGCCAAGTCAATCGAGTTAGGTGGTAAGTTGGGAGATATTTCTGTACCCTTGATTACTTCAACATTCGCTAATTTATCCTCAAGAGCTTTTTTCTTAAGATAGGCAATGGCGTCATTTTGAATCTCCACCGCATAAACTTTGCCCTTTGGGTTGCGCTGGGCAACTCGGAAAGTATAGAATCCTGAGCCCGCACCGATATCGGCCACTACACTATTAATTTTTATCGGCAGGGAAGCTATGGCCAGAATGGTGTTTTCTTCCTGCGTTCGGCTATTGCGTTCCAGCCAATCTACACCTTCGAAGCTCATTACGTGGGCAATTTCTCTACCCAGATAAACCTTGCCAGTACCATTGGTAGATGGGTTTTTAAAAGTGTAGGATGCTTCATCCTGGGCAAATGCAGTATGGAATGAGATGAAAAAGCAAAAGAGAAGTATAAGCTGAGATATTTTCATAACGATGTGGCTTATACTAGAAACGAAAAGCAGCCATCAAAAGTTTCGGTGGTTGTTGTTTTAATCCATGGGAAGACTAATTTTTAAAAGCCTTATAAGAAGAAGATTACTATCCTTTTCAAAGAATGTTCAACTCATCATCCTCATTCTATAAGGGGTTGGGCTGAGAAATGCTGAGAGATATCTTTAAATAAATTATCGGAGTAAGCATAGAATTTCTGTCGCCACACGATACGATACTGCGGAACTCCACATTGGCTTTTGGAAAATTAATAGTCTTTGGAATGAATTTACGTTAACTAGATCAGTTTTTAGCGTATTAACAGAATTGGTAAATTTATATAGGGCAATTATTTCTTTGGATCTTACCAAGTGCTTCAACAAAATCACCTGCCCCCGTCTTAGGGCTCATGATTTTTTTGACACAGTGGATAATATGGTTTCTTAAGTTCAACCTAGGCGCAATTGTTTTTTATGCCAGCTTCATCTGCAGAACCACCAAATCGCCTTTCCGGCTCCCTATTTCACAAAGTAGATTTAATAAAGTTAGGATAGCAGCTGATAACAAACTCTCCTCAGCTTAACCCAGCCAATTATTTTTTGATAAAATACTATCGATGATATTCAAAATCTCTACCAACATTTTAATCACTCTTTGGAAATTGCAACCTCAAATAAATCTTAATGATATGGCCTTGTGTATCTGGTACTCCCTTATTCCCTCACCCGGAAAGCTAACGCATGCTTTTAAAATACAAACATTGGATAAAATAGTATTAACATTTCATTCTTTTCAAGGCTACTTTTGAAATATAAAATGCAGCAGCGAATCTTAAATTCGTGATGCACTAACCAAACATTATATGAGAAATACTCCAGTTTTGATTCAGGACCATTACAACTTCCAATTTCCAGTTTCAACCCTTATTACGTTAACCAAACAAGCGCTAAACGACTAAGATGAAGCTGCACCTACTCGATATTCTAATCTTGGTCTTTTATTTAGTGATGATGGTCTTCATTGGTTGGTATTACCGCAATAAAGCCCGTTTAAATAAAGAAAGCTACCTGATGGGCGGCAAAAAATTGCCTTGGTATATGCTCGGTTTAAGTGATGCTTCAGACATGTTCGATATCAGCGGAACCATGTGGATGGTTTCGCTTTGCTTTGTTTATGGACTCAAGAGCATCTGGATTCCGTGGCTATGGCCTGTTTTCAATCAGGTTTTCAACATGATGTTTCTTGCAAAATGGTTAAGACGATCAAATGCTGATACTGGTGCGGAATGGTTAGCCACACGTTTTGGCTTAAAGGGCCGCGGTGTTAAGGCATCCCATAACGTCACAGTTGTTTTCGCTCTAATCGGTTGTCTGGGATTTTTAGCATACGGCTTCATTGGTCTTGGTAAATTTGTCGAAATTTTCATACCGTGGAACATCGTGGAGCCCTATATACCCTTTAATGTCAGCGCACAATATGTCCCCCACTTTTATGGTATTTTGTTCACCTTATTTGCAACTTTTTATTCCATACTCGGGGGAATGCATAGTATTGTATTGGGAGATGTGATCAAATACATCATCATGACCATAGGCTGTATTGCCATTGGTTATATAGCCTTTACTCACCTGCAAAGCCAGTCCATTCAGACCCCGAAGGGTTGGGCGAATCCTTTTTTTGGATGGAAACTTGAGCTGGATTGGTCAAATATTGTGGCTGATGCCAATAAAAAGATTGCCGATGACGGTTACGGTTTATTTGGATTATTTTTTATGATGATGCTATTTAAAGGTGTCTTTGCAAGTTTGGCCGGGCCCGCACCAAATTATGATATGCAAAAAGTACTTTCAACCAGCTCTCCCAAAGACGCCTCGAAAATGACAGGTTTTGTTTCTATAATACTTCTTCCTGTCCGATACACTATGGTTATTGGGCTTACAGTGCTAGCACTTTTATATTACAAACAACTGGATTTAAGTTCACCAACAGGAACTGATTTTGAGCGCATACTGCCAGCAGCCATAAATTCATTTTTGCCAGTAGGCGTGTTGGGTATTGTACTTACCGGTCTTATGGGTGCCTTTATGGGGACTTTCTCAGGAACTTTAAATGCCGCTCAAGCTTATATCGTAAACGACATTTACCTAAAATACGTAAAGCCTGAAGCTTCTACTAAGCAAATCATGACGATGAATTATTTAACTGGACTAGTGGTGGTTGTGGTTGGTGTTTTTTTGGGTTTTTTTGCCAAAGACGTCAACAGCATTTTGCAATGGATAGTATCAGGGCTATATGGCGGCTATATCGCAGCGAACGTGTTAAAATGGTATTGGTGGAGATTTAATGCAAACGGCTTTTTCTGGGGGATGCTTTCAGGTATCGCTGGTGCCTTGATCTTTTCGCACTTCTTTAGTGGTATTGAATTTCTTTATTATTTTCCAGTTCTATTTATCATCTCCATCGTCGGCGCTCTGGCGGGCACCTATAGCGCTCCTCCAACGGATGAGCAGGTTCTAAAAAGCTTCTACCGCAATGTTAGGCCTTGGGGGTTTTGGAAACCGGTTCATGAATTGGTTTTAATGGAAAGCCCTGATTTTAAAGGTAACAAGCGCTTCAAGCTTGACATGTTCAATGTAGGTTTAGGCATAGTAGCTCAGCTCTGCCTGACTGTCCTTCCGATGTATTTTATCCTTTGGATGAAAACGCCATTAATCATCACCATTGTTCTTATTGTCATAATTGCGGCGATATTAAAACGCACCTGGTGGAATAAATTAGAAAATTAGATTTTTAGACTTTAACATAAAATGAATTTTAACAGCAGACTGGAAAAAATAGTAGCGCAATATGAATCGCTCATCCGTCAAAAAAACGAAGCAATAGACTACACTAATGGTATTTTTCAGCGTTACCTAAATCCAGTGCTTACCGCTAGCCACGCGCCTTATAAATGGAAGTATGATTTGGATGAGAGCAGTAACCCGCTTTTATTGGAACGGATCGGCATCAACGCGGTATTCAACTCGGCGGCCATCAAATTTGAAGGTAAATACGTGCTGATGGCAAGAGTGGAAGGCAGCGATAGGAAATCTTTTTTTGCTATCGCCGAAAGTGATAACGGAATCGATAACTTCAGATTTTGGGATAAACCAGCTATCATTCCACACCTCGAAGGGGAAACGAATCTATATGATATGCGCCTTGTTCAACACGAAGATGGATGGATTTACGGTGTGTTTTGTACCGAAAGCCGCGATGCGTCGGCGCCTGAATCGGATCAGTCTTCTGCTGTTGCGCAATGTGGGATCGTTCGTACCAAGGACCTCATTCATTGGGATAGATTAGCGGATTTCAAAACCCACTCCGCCCAGCAGCGAAATGTAGTTTTGCATCCGGAATTTGTGGATGGTAAATATGCATTCTATACCCGTCCACAGGACAGTTTCATTGAGGCAGGTAAAGGCGGAGGTATTGCATTTGGGCTTGCAGATGATATTGAGCATGCAACGGTAGATGTGGAAACTGTCATCGATAAGAGAATATATCATACAATTTACGAGGCTAAAAATGGTCTTGGTCCAGCTCCGATAAAAACCGAAAAGGGCTGGTTGCAGATGGCGCATGGAGTGCGTAATACTGCCGCCGGTCTTCGTTATGTTTTGTATTTATTTTTAAGCGATGCAAATGATCTTACCAAAGTCACTCACAAGCCTGCAGGTTATTTTCTCGCACCCGAGGGCGAGGAGCGGGTGGGTGATGTGTCAAATGTTGTTTTTTGCAACGGCTGGATAGCAGATGATGACGGAAAGGTTTTTATTTATTACGCATCTTCAGATACAAGAATGCATGTGGCGACCTCCAGCATTGATAGCTTATTGGATTATACCATGAATAGTCCACAGGATGGATTTACCAGCGCCGCCTCAGTACAACAGATTTGTAAAATGGTTGAAAAAAATGAACAATTGGAATTAATTGAAAAACGTTAGTAATAGCTTTAATTTATAAGAAGTTCGTTATTAAAACATTAAGATAGGTTAAAATACTATCAGCTTAAAGTTAACTTGCAAAGGCTGTTAGCGAATTAGCCGAAATGAATTTTATAATTGGTTTAGCGGTTGGAGGGCCCTTAATAAAATGGGTCCTCTTTTTTTCTTTTTTTGCAAATTACCATTCAAATAATAGGTAGGATAAAAGATGTTATCAGTCTAATATTGTGTCTATGGGGCTGAGACTTTTTATCAGCTAAAAAAATCATTTGCCAAATTCCGCAATAAAATACCTCACCATCAGTGCTGCTAAAATCCATTCAAGCCACTAAAGAGATAATGCTAGAAAGCGCTTGACTTCGAATATTATCTATACAAATTATACCACATTTTGTTAAAATACCATTAATTAACAGGCAATATCTTAACTAATATTGCTTATACAATTTGCACCCTGCAAATCAACTAACCAAAATAATCTTTATGAAAAGTTTTTTACACACAACAGCGGTGTGCCTAACCTTTTTACTAGCCTTTACTTACCAACTCTTTGCCCAGCAAAGAAACATAAAAGGCGTAGTTAACGACGATAGTGGCCAACCCTTGCCTGGCGTTTCGGTGATGATAAAAGGTACCCAGCAAGGCACCTCAACTAACGGGGAAGGGCAATATTCCCTAAATGTATCTTCATCTTCTGCTATCCTGATTTTTAGGGCAGTGGGTTACGCAACACGTGAACTAGAAGCCAGCAGTTCAACAATCAATGTATCACTAAAATCAACTACCGGCGATTTGGATGAAGTTGTGGTAAAAGGATTTGGAGCCCAGCAGAAAAAAATTACCGTAACGGGTTCGGTCTCTACCATTGGCGGAAAAGAACTGGTATCTACCTCTGTATCCAATATATCCAATATGCTTATCGGTAATGCTCCAGGCGTGTCAGGTTTGCAACAAAGTGGAGAGCCCGGTCGCAATAATGCAGCCATTAATATCCGTGGAGTATCCACTTATGCTGGGTCAACAGATCCGCTTATCGTTATCGACGGAGTGCCAGAACCGCCTGAGCAGACCTACTCGAGGTTAAACTCAATGGATGCCAATGAAATTGAAAGTATTAATATTCTCAAAGATGCATCTTCCACTGCAGTTTATGGCGTAAGGGGTGCAAACGGTGTTATTATCGTGACCACAAAAAGAGGTAAACTTGGTAAGCCTGTTTTAAGCGCATCAACAAATTTCGGATTCACCACAGCAGCCAACTTGCCGAAGAATGTAAGCTCCTATGATTTCGCTTTAATGCGCAATGAGGCGATTCGCACCGAGCAGAGCACTTATGGTGTGTCTGCTTACAATGATTACCTTTTCGATAGCAACGATCTATGGAAGTTTGCCAACAACCGCGACTATACCCCTGCTGAAGTGGCTAATTATCCAGGGCTCACCAGTGCCCAGAGGGATGCGCTGAACGCCAGTCCTGCGCTATATTATTCTAGCCGCGATCTCTTTAAAGATCAGTTTGGTGGTAAGGGTCCACAGCAACAGTTTAACTTAAACATTGCTGGCGGTACTGAAAAAGTAAAGTATTATACCTCACTAGGCTATTTTTCGCAAGGCTCCATCCTTCAGAATACAGATTACTATGGCGCAAATACGAAATCAACCTATGACCGCTACAACTTTTTATCCAACTTTGACATCAACGCTGTAAAAAACCTGGCCATCTCGGTTAACTTATCCGGACAGTTCGGCACCATCGTTGGACCTGGTATCGATGGGGGAACCTCGCTCACTGACCGCTACAAAATCATTATGCAATACCTTTATGATACCAACGCCATGATGGCGCCGGGTATTATAGACAATAAACTCATCAACAGTATTGCAGGTAACCCAGGCACGGCATCGAATCCACTGGGACGTAAAATTGGAAGTTTACTGGGTAACCAGAATTCCATTAGAAACTTACTTGCCAGCGGAACAGAAACCACATACGATTCAAGATTAACCGGACGCATCGGGGCCAAATACACGATGGACTATTTAACTAAGGGTCTATCCCTTAGGGCTAATGTGAATTATGAAAACAATTACTCAAAAGCAACCACTTACCGGGTAACTCTTCCGGAGTTTTCTGTTCGCCGCAATCCAATTGATCCAAATATACTTGATTTTTTTGGTGGGGAGCGTACCTCTTCAGGTACGTTTAATCCTAATCCCAATCATAATAGCGTGAACCGTACTTTTTACGTGGATGCAGGTATTGACTATGCGCGTAGCTTTGGTAACCATAGCGTTACCGCCCTTGTGCTTGCAAATGCACAAAAATATTATCTGCCTATAGATAACTTTAACACCCCGTCAGGAAATATGGGACTTGTGGGCAATGTGGCCTATAACTACAAAGAGCGTTACCTGGCAGAAATCAGCGTTGGATATAACGGCACCGAACAGTTCGCTGAAGATAAAAGGTTTGGCCTTTTTCCTGCATATTCATTGGGATGGGTCGCTTCAAACGAATCCTTCTTTCCTAAAAACGACTGGATAACCTTCTTAAAATTCCGGGGCTCATATGGACTTAGCGGGTACGATAAAATTGGTGGCGACCGCTATGTATATCTTCCCAGTACTTTTGTGATCAATCAGCCAGGGTATTATTTTGGCAACGGTGACGGATCAACCCCAAATACGCTAACCACTGGAACAAATGAGAGTAAACTTGGTAACCCGTCGGTAACCTGGGAAGAAGAAACCAAAAGAAACTTAGGTCTGGAGGCGAAATTTTTTAAAAATAAACTCTCGTTAATCATTGAAGGGTTTAAAAATGACAGGACCAATATTTTCACCCAGCCTGGTACCATCCCGGCAAGTTATGGGGTCGCAGTAGCGAATGTACCAAGAGCAAACCTGGGCATCATGAACAACAAAGGTTATGAAGTAAGCTTAGGCTGGTCAGAAACCAGGGGACAGGTTGGTTATAACATCAACGCTTACCTGAGTTATGCAAAAAATAAAATCGTTTACAATGCCGAGGCCCTCAACCCATACCCTTGGATGAATACCTCCGGTTATAGTTTTGGTCAGTACAAAGGCTTTGTCTCGGATGGTTTTTACAATACCCAGGCAGAGCTTAACAACCGCCCTGTGCTGACTTATAATGGCAATCAGGCTGCCCTTGGAGATATCCGCTATAAAGACATTAATGGTGATGGTCTAATAGATGCATCAGATAGGGTGCCTATAGGATACACCAACCGGGCATTGTATGATTTTAGCTTGAAGACCGGCATCAATTATAAGGGCTTTGATTTAAACGTACTTTTCATTGGCAAAAGCAAAGGTTCATTTAATATCAATAACGGAATGAATCACCCATTTGTGAAAAATGCAGGAAACGCATTCCAATGGCAGTTTGACGGTAGATGGACCCCTGAGAAGGTTGCCAATGGGGAGAAGATAACTTTTCCAAGAGCTACCATCGCAGGTTCAGCCAGTGAGGCAAATAATTACCAGAATTCTGATTTCTGGTTAGTCTCTACAGCTTTCAAGAAGTTAAAAAATATAGAACTCGGTTATACTTTCAATACTTACGGATTCATGAAAAAAGCGCGCATCAGTTCCCTTAGGATTTACGCAAATGGCAATAACCTTTTCACTTGGGACAATGATTTTGATGAGATTGACCCTGAGCAAACCGATAGCGGAACTTCTTACCTTTTCCCGCTAACCAGGGCTTTCGTTTTCGGCGCCAATATTCGTTTTTAAACCTGATTATCAAAAAATATGAAAAAGATAATTTACTTCATCTCCGCAATAATAGGCGCGACTGGCCTTTATTCTTGCCAGAAAGAATTTTTAGAAAAACCTGAAACTACAGGGAACACAACTATAGAGACGGTTTTCGCCTCCTCTGTTGAGGCTACCAAGGCGCTCGCCAATGCCTACAGGACTTCTCTTTGTCAGGGTCTTTTTGATAATGGTGGCACCAATATCGGAAACGGCACACTATCTGGCATTTCTGGCGAAGCGATGCCTGGAGAAAGCTGGGCAGATATTTATGCTGCTTATAGTTTAGCAGGACTTACCTCAGAGCGCAGTACCGATAACTTTGCGAATAACTTTGTAGCCATCAGGCGTAACTATATTATTTCTGAAAACATTGATAAAGTGCCTGATATGGATGGCGCCACAAAAGCTTACGTAAAAGCTGAAATGGCTGGCTTAACCGCCTACCGTTATATGGGCATGTTCATCCGTTATGGCGGTGTGCCGATTGTGAATAAAACCTTTATCTCTTCAGATGATTTAGCTGTTCCTAGAGCTACCCTGCAGGCAACCCTTGATAACATTATTCAGCTAAGCGATGCCGCTTACGCCGGGCTTCCAGATAGCTGGCCGGATAAGTCCGTAGGCAGGTTGACTAAAGGCGCCGCACTGGCGATAAAAGCCAGAGCATTGCAATATGCTGCAAGACCCTTATTTAATTCGGCAACACCTTATTTAAGTTTAGGTGCAAACAACAATATGATATGTTTTGGTAACGTAAGCCAGCAAAGGTGGACGGATGCAGTAACCGCCAACGAAGCGGTCATTGCCTGGGGAAAAAGCCATGCTACCGACATCATCAATAGCGGAGGCGGTGCAAATACCCCTAATCCTAACGCACTTGATGACTACGGGACTGCAACCTCAACGCCCAATAATAAAGAAGTATTACTGGCCTATAAAGTGGATAATAATGCCAATAACGTTAAAATGTTCAAATTCTATATTCCTGTCCGAGGATCTTCAGGAAGAGGGGGCAATGACATTAACAACGAAAGATATCTAACTGATAATGCAGGGATGATCACAAATTTTCTTCGCATTTATTATAAAGCAGATGGTACTGATCAGGACTGGCCAAAGGTAGGAGACGCGGCAAGACCATATACCGACTACAATACGCGCATGCAGCAGATGGAGCCAAGATTTAAGGCAGACAATTATGCGCATGGGATTGATGCCTGGAATAACCCTGGAAACTCAGTCTGGTCATATGATAACATCAATTCAGGTGTGAATATCTCAGGATCCGGAAAAGGCGATGCACAGAGCACCAAATTTTATTACAAGGCCGGCACCCGTTCCTGGTTTGAGTGGCCACTGTTCCGTATGTCTGAATTCTACCTGAATTTAGCTGAAGCCTATAACGAACTGGGCAATACGGCCAAAGCGCTTCAAAACTTAAATATTGTGCACAACAGAGCAGGCCTTCCAAGTATTACCGAAACCGAGCAGTCTAGGCTTCGCCTTTTAATACAGCGGGAATGGAGTATAGAGTTTTACAAAGAAAACCGCAGGTATTTTGATGTTAAACATTGGAAACGTTCTGATATCGCCAGTGGGGTAATCGGCGGGCAGTATGAGGAATTCAGGTTTACTTTCGCGCCTGGCAAAAGCAATCCTGCCATAACCTCTGATATATTATCCTATACCAATAACAATACTTTGAGTCCGTATTGGAACGCAAAGATGTATTTAGAACCCATTCCACTTTCGGAGATTAATAAACGCATACTGGTGCAAAACCCAGGTTATTAAATGCTGAAAACAAACTAAGTAATTACAGGAAATATGACTAACCAATATATAAAAAGCACTGTTCTTTCCGCCTGTCTTCTGCTGGGCCTAGCGATGAATGTTGCCGCACAAAATAAGAGCCTAAGTGATAGCGCGGCAAGGGATACCGCGCGCATAGAGCCGGGGAGACTGCTTAATATCAAAAAAATTAACTCAACCGCTGCCGTCTCCTCTGTGGGCGGTGAGGATTTGTATAAAACGCCGACCATGAATTTAACCAATACTTTATACGGCAGGTTGAATGGCTTGAGTGTCAACCTTGGCTCAGGTGAGCCAGGTTATGATAACGCGGCGCTTGGGATCAGAGGCGTAGGATCGCTATCCTCGAGCTCTGCTGGTGGCTATAATACCTACAAAGTATTTGTCGACGGCTTTGAAACCAATCTCAATTACCTCGCTTACCTCTCCGCTGCAGAAATTGAAAGCATCTCGATTTTAAAAGATGCAGCAGCGCTTGCCACCTTCGGGATGCGCGGGGCTAATGGGGTGATTTATGTAACCACAAAAAGAGGAAAAATTGGTAAGCCGACCATTTCTTTTCAGGTAAGGACCGGCATTCAGAAAGCTATCAATATCAATAAACCCATTGATGCTTTCGGTTATGCTAGCCTGTATAATCAGGCCATCAGTAACGACAGGGGCAGGGTCTGGTCCCCTCTTTATTCGCCTGCCCAGTTACAAGGCTACAGAAACGGCACTGGAACCAATGTTGATTGGTTTGCTGAGGTGTTAAAAAACCATGCGCCATATACTGATGGTGACCTGAGTTTTACCGGGGGGGATGATAATGCCAGGTACAATATTGTGCTGGATTACGCCAACCAACAAGCTTTATATAATGTCAAGCAAACAGATGCGACTTCAAATTCGACAGTCAAACGTTATAACCTGAGATCAAACCTGGACTTTAAAATGTTTGACATATTTGAAGCTAAGGTAGATCTTGGCGCTAGAATTGAAGACCGTAAAGCGCCAAACTACAGCGGAGCCAACCTGTGGCAAAACCTCTCGCGTTACCCATCCAATATTTATCCAGTAAGGGATGGGGCTACCGGAAATTACTCTGGTACTTCGCTTTTTCCCGATAACCCCGTAGCATCTATCAATTCGCTGGGCTGGTTTTCTTCCCACAGACGCATCCTTCAGGGAAATTTTACACTCAAAGAGCGTCTGGATGAGCTCACACCAGGCTTATATTTAAGCCAGGCCTATTCCTTCAATAGCTATTCGCAGAGTAATTACTCTAAAACGGCAGATTATCCCCGCTTCTTTAATGGTCAGCCCGGTGGCCCGACAAATGTACTCACTCCGCTCCGGGCAACGGGCATGATTCCGGGAGGACAGGAAGACTGGAAACAGCTCATGGGTACAATCGGTTATGAGAGAAGTTTTGGAAAACACCAGATTTTATCTGCACTAAATTACCATCAGTCTGATTTTAAAACCGATGGCGGCGTCGATGCTTATATCTACCGTTACCAAAATATCAGTGGACGGGCTAACTATAGCTACGATAACCGTTATGTTGCTGAACTTGGTTTTTCTTACTTCGGCGCTGATGGTTATGCGCCTGGTAACCGGTGGGGATTTTATCCCGCGATTTCTGCCAGCTGGATAGTTTCCAACGAGGCATTCTTAAAAGATAGCAAATCCATCACGCTGTTGAAATTACGCGCATCTGCCGGAAAGACCGGAAGCATGGATTCAGAAACTCAGAATAGCGGACGCTTTCTCTATCAGCAATACTATAATAACAGTGGAACTTTTTACACCGGAAACTCCAGCATCACGGGTAACTCAGGCCTGAATCAGAATATTTTAGCCAATCCCGATATTTTTGCTGAACAAAGCCTGAAATACAACTTTGGGGCAGAAGTGAATTTGTTTAAAAAACTAAGCCTGTCGGCGGATGTATTTTTAGATAAGCGTAGTGGTATCCTTACCCGGGACAATACCATTACCGGAATTTATGGCACTATAAATAGCTTTGCCAATCTTGGAAAAGTAACCAATAAAGGCTTTGAACTTTCTGCCAACTTCTCAGATAAAAAAGGAGATTTTGGTTATGGCATCTGGGGACAGGTGGCTTACAATAAAAACAAAATCGACTATTTTGCTGAAATTCCCCAGCCATATGAATACAACCAGCAAACCGGGCGATCAATAGCCCAGAATTATGGCCTTGTTTCAAAGGGGTTTTATCAACTCGAAGATTTTAATGCTAATGGTTCTTTAAAAGGTGGCGCGCTGCCTGCCTTTGGGCTTGTTCAGCCCGGAGACTTAAAATACCAGGATTTAAATGGAGATAATATTATTGATGAAAAGGACATTACCTCAGTGGGCAAATCCCTATTTCCGGAAATGACCTATTCTTTTGGTGCAAACTTTAGCTATAAAGGTTTTGACTTAAGTGCACTATTTCAGGGTATTGGCAGTTCATCAGTGAACATTTTAAGTGCTGCCCCTAATCAGATTCAAGCCTTCGTTGGCAATGGAAATGTATTTCCGGTTGCACAAAATGCATGGGCTTATTACCCGGACCAGGGCATTGATACCAGGGCTAGCGCGAATTATCCACGCTTAACTACGGCCGCGAACAACAACAATTACCGCGCGAGTGACTTTTGGGTGAAAAGCAGGGATTTCCTTCGCCTGCGTAACGTAGAATTAGGTTATACTTTTAGTCCTGCTTTTGTTAAAAAGCTTTCGCTTGCTAACCTTCGCTTCTATGTAAATGCTGTCAATCCATTAACCTGGAGCAAGCTGGAAAAAGACTACGGATTAGACCCGGAAACGCTAGGCGCTTATCCAGGCATTAAATCATTCAATACCGGACTGTCGGTTACTTTTTAATTCTAAAAATAAAATGATGAAAATCAGAGCACCATATTTGACCCTCTTTTTCGCTGGCCTGCTGCTAATCAGTGCCTGTAAAAAAGATTTTTTGGATACCAGGATGGATACACTTCCAACACCTGAAACCATTCAGACCACTAGAAGCTCACTGACCGGCTTTGCGAATGCATTTTATGCACCGATTAGTTTTGCTGTAGGATTTACGACTTTAGACAATAGCTTTTTTGACGCTGCCAGCGATGATGCCCAGCAAACCCTAACCTTTGCCCAAGGGGTAATTCCTTTTAATCAGGCGACCTTGAGTGAGGCTAACCCTTCGACAGAGGTAAATAAGTATTATGCCTGCTATGAAGGCATCCGCGCGGCGAATTTCTTTTTGGATTATTCTAAAAACTGGAAAGCGATGATCAGCCAGAATCGCGATACCCTGACGGACGTGACGAACTACAACCGCGATAAACTCTTCATCAGTGCTTACCGTGGTGAGGCGCATGTTGCAAGGGCCTATTATTATTCTGAACTTATTAAACGCTATGGCGGGGTACCTATTGTTACCAAAACGCTGCAGCAGGCTGGTGGAGACTTAGCAGTGGCAAAATCCAGCTATGATCAGGTGGTGGATTATATTGTCTCGGAAATCGACACCTATAAAGACTCTTTAGTTGTGAGCTGGAAAACTAACGGTTTTTCAGACCAGGATGGACGTTTCTCTAAAGGTTCAGCGCTGGCGATAAAAGCACGTGTACTTTTATACGCGGCAAGTCCTTTACATAACCCATCAAATGATCCCGCCAAATGGGCAAGGGCAGCGGCTGCCGCCAGGGAAATTATCACTACCCCTGCATTTGGTTACGCGCTTCATACCGGAGGTTACGGGAATTATTTTCAGGGAAATAATTCACTCAGCAGCGCCGAAACCATTCTTGCTATTCGCAGGCCTGCATCCAATGATTTAGAGCGAGCCAATTATCCCATTACAACTACTGGTGGCGCGAGTGGGGTGACCCCATCGCATAACCTTGTGGCCGAGTATGAACTCAAAGGCAGCGCCGATGCTGCCAACATTTACGCGAACCGCGACCCAAGACTTTCAGAAACGGTGGTATTAAACGGCAGCAGTTGGAACGGTCGTACGATAGACCAGTCCGCGGGCGCTAGCGATGATATGGCTAAAACCAATACTTCTCGCACAGGCTATTATTTAAAAAAATTCCTGGCGCCAAATCTGGATTTAGTGAACAATGCCACCGCCCAACATCAGTGGGTAGCCATTCGTTACGCTGAGGTGTTGCTTAATTACGCCGAGGCGATGAATGAGGCTTACGGCCCGGATGGCACAGCACCTGATGCGCCAGCAGCGATGACCTCCAGAACAGCACTCAATATGGTGCGTTCAAGGGTAGGCGTGGCGATGCCAGCAGTTTCGACAGGCGGAAAAGATGCTTTCCGCGCAGCGATCAAACATGAACGCAGAATTGAGCTGGCCTTTGAAGATCACCGCTACTGGGATTTGCTTCGATGGAACGATGCCGCCACATTATTAAATCAGCCTATCAAGGGGGTTAAGGTAAGTAAAAATGCAAATGGCAGCTTCAATTATACCATTGTTGATGTTGCTACACGGACCTTCAGGGCTCCGGCGATGTATTACTTGCCATTTCCACGAGCGGAAGTTGTGCGCTCAAACGGATCAATTACCCAAAACCCAGGCTATTAATTTTAAAAGCAATGAAAAAAATATTTTATAATTCCGCCATTGTGCTTGCGCTGTGCGCCGTGGCGCTTTTGATATCCTGCGAAAAAAACGATCAGGACTTAGATTATGGTGATGCTAAAATTTATATGCCCCAGGGTTTAAGTTCAAACCTTAATTACCTGGTGCCAAAGGGACTGGATTCTGCTTCTCGGAACTATACTTTGGATACAAAGACTAACCAGCTCAAGGTGATTCTCGGTGTGGCTAGAAGTGGAAAGACCACTGATGAGGGCTACTCGGTAAATATCAGCACCAGGGCAGATACCATCAACACTTTGATAGCATCAAACATGCTAACTAATACAGTACTCCTCCCGGACGGACTCTACAGGCTTCCTGGAAGTATTTCCGTGCCTGAGGGGCAGAGCGCAGGCACATTTTTGCTGAGTATTGATGCCGCGCAGCTTAAATCGGGCTATACTGGAAAAAAAGTAGCGCTTGCGGTGGCAATTTCCTCGCCAAGTAAATTTTCCTTAAGTGCAGTGAATAATAAGGTTATCGTAGTTATCGACGTAAATGCGTTGAAACTTTGATAAAAGAATCGCTTACATCCCTAAAAATTTGAGTAAAAGCAAAAGAAATATAATGATAATCACCATTGCGCTTTTTAGCGCGATGGTTTTTTATATCCTTGGTAAATCAAACCTTAAAACACCGAAACAAAACTTAAATTTTTATGCAGCAGATGATCAGCGTGGGGAGTTATTGGCTAAAAGATACTGCAGCTCCTGTCACCAATTTCCCGAACCTGCCCTGCTGCCGAAAAACAGCTGGCGAGCTGCGGTACTTCCCGCAATGGGCATGTTTTTAGGAGTGGAAACCCCAAGCGTTTCGCTAAAGGCAGAGGGAGGGAATCTCATTCCCTCCAGTGCGCTATTATCCATAAAGGAGTGGCAGGCTATCAAAACCTATTATATTGATTCCGCCCCGGAAAGATTAGCTGAAGAGGAAAGAGAAGAAATTACGTTTGGCCTTCCGTCTTTTGAAGTACTATTGCCAAAGCAAGATATTTTCTATAGTAATCTTGCTTTAGCAACTTACGTGAAAATTAGTCCGGAATCCAACCATTGTCTGCTTATTCAAAACGGCATATCAAACCAGTTGTACCAAGTCAATGCCCGGCTAGATACTCTGAAATCTTCAAAGCTGCCAGGGACCTTAGTGGATATGGATTTATCTGCCAGGCCTAATCTTGCCACTTTCATTGGGGAAAATTATATGGCTAGCCAAAGCAGTGGCGGGCGCGTTTACGAGCTCAGTCCTGCTGCATTTCATCAGCTTTCAGGCAGAACACCGATATTCTCTTCACTTTCCAGGCCAGTAAAAAGTCTCAAAATGGACTTAAATGGCGACGGGTTAAAAGATATTTTAATAGGTGAGTTTGGAAGACTCACTGGCCAGCTGTTATGGGCGCAAGCGAGTAAGAATGGTACTTATAAAAAGCACATCTTGAGGCCGATGCCTGGGATAATAGATTTTATTATAACCGATGAGAATAGTGATGGTAAAGCGGACATTTACGCTTTATTCGCGCAAGGGGATGAAGGGATTTTTCTTTTTAGAAATCTTGGGAATGGTAAATTCGATACTGAAAAAGTATTGAGCTTCCCCCCGGTTTATGGATCAAGCAGTTTTGAACTTGTTGATTTTAACCAGGACGGCTTTAAAGACCTTTTGTATACCTGCGGGGATAACGCAGACCTCTCTCCGGTACTAAAACCCTACCATGGCATTTATATTTTTTTCGGTGATGAAAAAGGGAAGTTTAGAAAATCATTTTTTTATCCAATGAACGGCTGCTATAAAGCTATTGCCCACGATTTCGATTTAGACGGGGACCTGGATATAGCTTCTATCAGCGCATTTCCTGCCGCATCGAGCCCTTGGGAAGCGTTCATCTATCTCCAAAATCAAGGCAATCTATCCTTTAAGGGCTTTACTTTAGCTAAGAACGTCCCTTTTCAAAAAGGACTAACGATGGATAGTGGAGATTTTAACGGGGATGGGAAAATCGACCTTTTACTTGGAAACAAATATTACAGCTCGGATAAAGGTGGCGAAAGTCAGCCCTTATTTGTGCTGCTACAAAATACTTCGTCGGTAAATAAAAAGACCAAATGAAAACCAACCAGAATTTTTTAAAATCAGCCAGTTCATCTGCAAACCTCAGCGCGGTGGAGACTTATGCACCTGCGCTGGGGAATGCTTTCAAATGGTATATAAAGCGCATTTAAATTGAAGACCGGCGCATTACAATCCAGGAAGATAAGGCCAGGATTTTACTGAAGGACATTTTTTACGTTAAACAACCTTAAATACAGATATGAAACCATCATGATTTTCCAACCACAAAAACCAATGAATAAAATCATGATAGCTTCATAACCATTGAAAATAATTTTATACGGATGAAAAATATATTTACTTTACTCCTTTGCATTAGCCTGAGTTTATTAGCCAGCGCCCAGAAAAGAGTGTTGATCTTTTCAAAAACAGCGCGTTACCACCATGAATCAATTGATGCAGGTATCAAAGCGATAAAAAAACTTGGCCTGTTAAACCATTTTTCTGTAGATCAAACTACAGATTCCTGCGCACTAAACGAGAAAAATCTAAAGCAATACGCTGCAATAATCTTTTTAAGCCCTTCTGGAAATATTATCGACAGCGCAGGGAAAGCAGCAATCCAGAAATTTATTCGTTCGGGCAAAGGATTCGTCGGTATTCACGCGGCTTCCACGATAGAGAAAAACTGGAGTTGGTATGGAAAGCTTGTTGGCGGGGTATTCACCGGTCACCCCGAGCCTCAAACTGCAACCCTTCACCTAGAGGATAGCAACCATCCCGCTACTAAATTTTTTCCGCCATCCTTCTCCAGAAGAGATGAGTGGTATAACTTTCGGGACTTACAAACGGGGCTGCACGTATTGCTCAGCGTAGATGAAAAAAGCTACAATGGAGGCGAAAATGGCCCCCATCATCCTATCGCCTGGTACCATGACTTTGAAGGGGGAAGGAGTTTTTATACTGCGCTTGGCCATTTCCCCGAACACTATGAAGATCCTTTATTTTTAAAACACCTGCTCGCTGGTATACAGTATGCCTTGCAGCATTAATCCAGCCAATACGATAAAACTTCAATGATGAACAATTCACTACAAATAAAATATTATACGCTTCTAATAAGCCTGCTGCTTTTTTTTGTTGCGGCCTTTCAGGCGCCAAAGTCAAAACCAGCCTTGCTTATTTTTTCTAAAACTGCTGGCTGGCACCACAGCTCGATTCCTTCAGCAATTGCTGCAATAAAAAAGATAGCAGAACAAAAAGGATATAGCGTAGATACCACAACGAACGCAGCTTATTTTAATGAGCAAAAGCTCTCTGCTTACAACGCTGTAATTTTTAACTCAACAACTGGCAATGTGCTTAACTCAGAACAGCAAACGGCATTCGAACGCTACATTCAGGCCGGCGGAGGCTATGTAGGCATCCACTCCGCGGCTGATACCGAATACGATTGGAGCTGGTATGGACAACTCATCGGCGCTTACTTTGACTCCCATCCGCATAATCCAAATGTGCGTGAAGCTTCAATCCAGGTCAGCGATAAAAGCCATCCGGCAAGCAGCAATTTGCCGGAAAGCTGGACAAGAAGCGATGAATGGTATAATTACAGGTCTTTCTATCCCGGCATCAAGGTCTTGGCGAGCCTGGATGAGGATAGTTACGATGGAGGAACAAATGGCACCGGACACCCCATCATCTGGTATCATGAATATGATGGCGGACGCGCTTTTTACACTGGCCTGGGGCATACCGAAGAAAGTTATTCAGAACCTTTATTTTTAGCTCAGCTTGCCGGCGGCATTGAGTATGCGCTTGGCAATGGAGTTAAGTTAGACTATGCTAAAGCCTATGCCAAACCAATCCCGGAGCAAAACCGCTTTACCAAGACTATCCTTTCCACCAACCTAAATTCCCCGATGGAGCTAGCTGTGAGCGAAGATGGCCGGATATTCTACACTGAACTTTTCGGTAACCTGTATGTCTATAATACCAAAACCCAAAAAAACACTCTGGTTGAAAAGTTAGCGACCACCAATATCGGGGGCACCGGGCTCATTGGCATAACGCTCGATCCTGAGTTTGACAAAAACCACTTTATCTATCTTTATTACGCGCCAGAGGGCCAAAGCCAGGAACCACTTTATTTTAACTTATCCAGGTTTAGCTTATCAAAAATGAGTGTCTTGGACTTATCTAGTGAAAAAATACTACTGCGTGTTCCGGTTGAAAAAAACAGCGGCTCCCACCATGGCGGCTCGCTCGCCTTCGATAAGGAGGGAAATTTATACCTTTCAACGGGTGATAGCAGCAGCCCTTTTTCTTCTGAAGGTTACGCTCCGCTGGATGAGCGCCCGGGTGAAGTTAATTTTAGCGGCGATGCTCAACGCAGCGCCGGTAATACCAATGATTTCAAGGGAAAAATTCTTCGCATACATCCCCAGGCTGATGGAAGCTACAGCATTCCACAAGGTAATTTATTCAAGCCAGGGACACCAAAAACAAAGCCTGAAATTTACGTCATGGGAACCAGGAACCCCTACCGAATTGCGCTGAATCCAAAATCCTCGACCCTTTATTGGGGGGACATTGGCCCGGATGCGGGGCAGGAAAGTGAGCGGGGTCCAATGGGCTTTGATGAGGTGAACCAGGCTAAGTCCGCGGGCAACTACGGATGGCCCTATTTTGCTGGCGATAATCAGGCCTATGCGCATTGGGACTTTGCAAAAAAGACCGCCGGAGGCAAATTTGATCCTGAAAGACCAGTGAACCATTCGCCAAACAATACCGGGTTAAGCCAGCTGCCGCCGGCCAGGGGTGCGATGATCTGGTATCCATACCTTGCTTCCAAGGAATTTCCTGAACTTGGGCTTGGAGGCAGATGCATCATAGGCGGAACTTTCTATAGCTATAAGCAAACTGGCGCTGTAAACCGCTTTCCGGAGTATTATGATGGCAAATTTTTTATTGCCGACTGGATGCGGAACTGGGTTTTCGCCTTGAGTTTTGATGAAAAAGAAAACTATGTGCGAAATGAGCCTTTCATGGCGGCCAATGGAAATTTCAAAAGGCCCATTGATATGGCTTTTTCCAGCGATGGTATACTCTACATGCTCGAATATGGCTCTGTATATGGAGCGGCCAATGCGGATGCTTCCCTAGTGAAAATTGAATATAACACCGGAAACCGCTCGCCTGTTGCCAAAGCAGAAATTATAAATGAAAAAGAACACCAGCGGTTGGACAAAACAGTATTTTTAACTTCCGAGCGAAAAAATTTCCCTTCTCATCGGAGCATTGCGGGTAAGGCGCCACTACTGGTAAACTTTCGTGGGCAAAAAAGCTATGATTTAGATGACGATGAGCAGCTCAGCTACCAGTGGCAATTTGAGGGCAAGGTTGTAGCGTCCAATAAAATTAATCCATCATATTCATTTAAAAACCCGGGAACTTATAAGGCGATTTTAACGGTGCGTGATAAAAGCGGCGCCAGCGCAAAAGACACTTTAATCATAAAAGTCGGTAATACCCCGCCAGTGGTCTCTTTTTCTAGCGCTGAGAATAAATCATTTTTCTGGACTGATAAACCCTTTACTTATGCCATCCAGGCCAGTGATAAGGAAGATCTAAAAATTGCACCAAATCGGTTGAAGGCTTTTTATACTTACCTTTCGGCTGGTCAAAAAAATCAATCACTGCAGGCCAGTTATTCAGGTAAAGCGCTAATGGCCGCCAGCGATTGTAAATCCTGCCATCTGGCGAATGCTAAGGCCATAGGACCAAGTTATTTTGATATCGCCGCCCGCTACAGCTCTCAAAACGGCTCGATAGAAAAACTTGCGGAAAAAATCATCAAAGGGGGTGGTGGAAGCTGGGGGCAAACAAGCGTGATGAGCGCCCATCCGCAACTTTCCACCAGCGATGCAAAAGAAATCGTAACCTATATCTTCTCTATGCCGCAGGAGAAAACCGCCCAGCGCATCGCGCTTGCCAAAACCGGCACACTGAAGTTAAATTCAATTAAAGATGAGCCTGAAGGTGGCTACCTGTTTCAAGTCAGCTATACCGATGGCGGAGCAAAGCCCATTGGGCCGCTTTCCAGTACCGAAGAATTTTTCTTAAGAAGCCCGGTTATCAACCCCGCGCTGGCGGACGCTCATGTGGGTTTTGAGCGCTTCCGCAATAGTTTATCTGAAGGAGATAATAAGGCTTATATTTTATTAAAACAAACGGACCTAAATGGAATTAAAAATTTCACATTTAACTATGCCTCCAGCATGGATGGAGAAATCGAGGTTAGGCGGGATTCGCGTGCAGGACCCTTAATCTCAAAAATTAGCTACAATTCAACCGGCTCCTTTGATAAATATGCTGATATCGTAAGTCCAGTCAACGCTCTCATCAAAGGCAGGCATGACTTGTATTTTATCATGCGGCGCAGACAAAGTCCGTATAAAGGCATTATAAAGCTTGGCAGGATAACTTTTGGAAGATAATCCTCTTTGTTGTATCATTTATGTGAAGAAAATTTGAGTACAGGATTTTGTTAAAATACTATTAACGCTTAGTACATCCACTCTTGTAGATTTGAATCTAACACTAACGCTAACCAAATCCAATTTCCGGGGAATTCCCGAATGAAACCTATGAAAAAAAATATCTCTTTTTGTTTTGCCTTTGTTATTTTGATGAGTTTTTCTGTGCAGGCGCAAAATCGTATTATAAAAACAACCCAGATTAATCCGGTTGTGAAAACTTATGAAAAAGCAGAATGGACTATCGAATTGCAGGCAGATTTCGATAATCCATATTTTCAGGAAGATTTAGCCCTTGACATGCAGCTTACTTCTCCTACTGGTAAAAAAATTAACCTGCCATGTTACTATGAATCTGGGCCATCCGGAAAGCGCTCGCTGTGGAAGGCGCGCTTCAGTGCACAGGAAAATGGAAGCTATAAGTACAGGTTCGCCCTGCGCAAAAACGGCAAAGAGGTTTCTTTAAGCAAACCCTCTTCATTTAAAGTGTCAGCATCTAAGCTTAAAGGCATTTTGCATAAGGGCAATGACTGGACCTTCAGGTTCGATAATGGAGCTGCTTTCAGGGGCATCGGAGAAAATATCTGCTGGGAATCAAGAGATGACGATGATTCAAAATATTTTAAAGCCCTTCATGAAAATACTAAATATAACTATGAGTACATGCTACCTTCGCTGGCTAAACATGGTGGGAATTATTTTCGAACCTGGATTTGTTCATGGAATTTGCCCCTGGACTGGAAAAGTGGAATAAATAACAGGCGATACAGCAATTCCCTGGCATACTTTAATCCAAGCGCGATAGAAAAAATGGACCGAATGGTTAATTTATCTGATTCACTGGGCCTGTACATTATGCTCACTTTAGGTCCAGGATCTCATGATGCTAAAAACGGACGTTATGGGGTTTCTTCAGCGGGTTTTTTTATAGATAAGAAGGCTAAAGAGGAATACCGCAACCGCCTGAGGTTCATTATTGCGCGCTGGGGTTACAGCAGCGCGATAGGAGCATGGGAGTTTTTTAACGAAATAGACAATGTTCAGTTCAGGGATAAAAACAATCCAATCCCAGCTGAACATATCGTGAAATGGCACCAGGAAATGGCGGACTACGTCAAAAAAATAGACCCCTATAAACACCTGGTGACCACCAGCATTTCTCACCGGGATTTAAAAGGTCTAAATTCTATTGATGCCATAGATTTTAACCAAAAACACATCTACAAAAATAACCGTGCCCTGCCTACCACCATTGTAAGCTATACCAAAATCTATGGTAAACCATATGTGATTGGCGAATATGGCTATGAATATGACTGGTCTAAAAACTTCGATGATTTCGCTGAGGGCATGGATTCAGATTTTAAACGTGGATTGTGGTATGGCCTTTTCTCGCCGACCCCCGTCTTGCCGCTTTCCTGGTGGTGGGAGTATTTTGATAACCGTGGCACCGATAAATATATTGCTAGTGTCCGCCGCATCCAGGACGAAATGATGCAGTCTGGCAAAGGCAGTTTTGATAGCCTGAGGGTGAAGCGCACCAATACCGCTATTGAAGTGTTTAGCGTAAAATGCGGCGCTGATATTTTTATTTACCTGTATAACCCGAAAGCTGAAATCCAGAAAACTGATATTAGCTTGCCTGTTACCTTGTCAAATTATAAGCTTACTAAATATAACTGCGAAACCCAGCGTTTTGATGCAGATCTGAAAATTTCTGCTATTGGTGATAACCTGGACATCAATAACTTAGAGCTTGCCCCTAATACAGATTTTGTTTGCATTTTAAAGAAACCTTAAAGATGAAAAATAGCCGATACGCTTTAATTTTAATAATGCTTTTTAGCTTTAGCCATTCCGCTTTCGCGCAAAATCTTGCTCGGCAGAAAGGGAAGAAGGACGTAAAAACGACTAAAGGCCCCACCCGGTTTAAATCACTGAATTACCTTTACTCGGTATCGGGAAAATATACCATTTCTGGTATACATAACCGGGAACCAAATGCAGAACCAAAAAAATGGACGCAGGAGGTATTCAACACGACCGGCAAATATCCCGGGCTTTGGAGCGCGGATTTTCTATTTCAGTCTGAAAATATTCAAAATAGACAAACGATGATAAATGAAGCTGCGGAGCAGTGGAGGAAAGGAAGTCTTATAAATATCATGTGGCACGCATGTAATCCTGCGCTGGAGCAGCCATGCGGCTGGGATAAGCAAGGGGTGCTGAGTAAATTAACTGATCAGCAGTGGAAGGAGCTTTTGACCGATGGAACTTTGATAAATACCAGGTGGAAGTCAATGATGGATGAGATCGCTTTATATCTAAGCCAACTCAAAGAAAAAAATGTGGAAGTGTTGTTCAGACCTTTGCATGAAATGAATCAGGGCGTTTTCTGGTGGGGCGGCAGGCCTGGTGCGGAGGGTACCAGAAAACTCTACCAGCTGACTCACGACTACTTAAGCAAAACCAAAAAGCTAGATAACCTGATTTGGGTATGGGACATACAGGATTTTAAAACCCTGGAAAAAGATGCGGTAGATTATAATCCTGGTGAAGATTACTGGGACGTTGCTGCGCTGGATATTTATGATGACAAAACAGGATTCAGCCAGCAAAAGTATGATATCATGGTAAAAGCTGGTGGCAAAAAGCCCATCGCCATTGGTGAATGTCAGGTGTTTCCTACTGCCCAGGTGATGGCAAAACAGCCAAAATGGACCTTTTTTATGGGGTGGTCAGAATTAGTATTCTCGCACAATACCCCTGCTCAATTAAACGCTTTAATGAAAGCTGAAAACATCATCTCTTTGGATGAGATGCATGGCTGGTAAAATATACATATGATGAAAAAAATTCTCTTTCTTCTTTTAAGCCTGGTTCCCTGCACAATCTTGGCGCAAAAACCTGCTAATACTTACAGCGTTCAGGGATGGTGGGGTCCGGCCTCTCCACCATATTCTCCGGTAGTGGAAAATGATAAAAGCATTGTTTTCAGGTTTAAAGCCAAATCTGCCAAATCGGTTAAACTGCTTTTTGGTGAATGGGACATTAAGCCCGTAGAGATGCAAAAAGACACTGCAGGAAATTGGGAAATTAAGATTGCCCCGCAAAAGCCGGGAATTTATTCCTATGTGTTTTCTGTAGATGGAATTCAGACCCTTGATCCTAAAAACCCGGTTGTAAAATCCGGTACTGAGCTTTACGGGAGTATCGTGGAAGTGCCTGGTGATAAGGCAAGGTTTGATGAGATTCAAAACGTCCCGCACGGAATTTTGCAATCCATTAAATATCAGTCTTCGGCTTTGGGTAAACCTAGAGGGATGTGCATTTTTCTGCCTGCAGAATACCAGACTAGTCCAAAGCAAATTTTTCCTGTTTTATACCTGCGTCACGGTGGGGGAGACAATGAAACCAGCTGGAGCCAGAGCGCGGGGAAAGCGGATGTAATTTTAGAAAACCTTATCGCTGAAAATAAAGCAAAACCGATGCTTATTGTGATGACCAATGGACTCACAGACGGCAGCTGGGCAGGAGGGAGCAGCAAAGAAGGGGTTGAGCAGTTGGAACAGGAACTTTTAAAGGATGTTATTCCATATGTAGAAAAAAATTACCGTGTCCGGGCGGATAAAAAATCCAGAGCCATCGCAGGGCTTTCCATGGGCGGCGGGCAGGCTTACTTAATTGGGCTAAAAAACCCAGATAAATTCAGCTACATTGGCGAATTTAGTGCCGGGTTGTTGAGTGATGCAAAATTTGATATCAATGAACGGGTCCCTCGAGCTTTTGCTAATCCAGCTAAACTGAACAAAGAAATTAGCCTGCTTTACCTCGCCTGCGGCAAAGAGGATCCTAGATACCAGGGACACCTGGCGTTAGATTATGAACTAAAAACGAAGGGAATCGTCCATGAATTTCACGATAGCTCAGGCGGACATGAGTGGAGATTCTGGCGCGAGCAGCTCCATAGTTTCATGCAGAAAATCTTTTAACTTTAAATAAATACGCGCTTGCCAACATAGTTTTCACGGAACTCTTTTGGCGTGCAGCCTTTTTTACTTTTAAAGGTCCGGTTAAAGTTGGCCATATTATTAAAGCCGCAAATAAAGGCAATTTCAGCAACAGACTGGGTCGTGTCAATAAGCATTCTGCTGACATGTCCCAGCCTGATTTCGTTCAGCGAATCAATAAAGTTATAACCGGTGCGTTTTTTAATAAACCTGCTGAAGGATGCTTCTGGCATGTTGGCTATCTTGGCTACTTCAGACAAGGTGATAAGCCTGTTGAAGTTATTATTCATATACTCAAATACCTTTTCAATCCTTCTGCTATTATAGTTATAATCTTCCTTAGTAAAACTGGAATCCGAAAGCAGTTTGGTATCCCGGGATATCGAGAGATCATGCAATATCGATAGTAGCTCTAATATCGAGTCAAAGCCACTTTTCTTACTCAAAGCCAAAAGACGCGGGGAAATGCGTTCAATGGTTTCCTTGGAAAAAAGAACACCACGCTTACTTTGCTCAAACATATTACGAATGAAAGAGAGCTGATTGCGCTTTAAAAACTTCTCATCCAATAAGTCCTTATGAAACTGAATGGTGACCTCTCTGATGTCCTCACTTACACAATTATGAGTAAACCAACCGTGCGATAAATTAGAGCCTACCAGCACCAGTTCCTGCTGCTCTATTTCAGCTATATGATCACCCACAATCCGTTTAGCTCCGGCCGCATTGAGTACTAAGTTAAGCTCCATATCCTCATGGTTATGCAGCGGGAAATCAAATTCTTGTTTGGTTCTTGAAAAAATGGTAAAACAGTCGTTTGGCGTCAAAGGGGTGATTTCCCTAATTACATTTTTAGACATCTTATATTTGGTTATATAGGGCAATATAGTTAAAAAAACACTATATGTTTAGGTCTCACGACTATGTGATTACTTTGGTGAAAATTTTGAAAAAAGCTAAAATAAGGGTTATAAGGGCGTATAGCTAAACCTTTTTAGGAAAGCTATACCAATTGACTTAATTATTAAGGTAAAATAATATCAAAAAATGCTCGAATAGTATAGGTGCGGTAGCCATAATGCATTAGTATCAGCTTATGTTAAAAAAATATTAGTTTTATCAGTTCAGTCCAGTTAGTTTTAGCCAAATTAAATTTACAGATTATGCCAGCTACATCCCTTCCAAGCGTTTCAGAAATTGAGTTCGAATTACAAGCCATACTCCATTACTGGAAACAGCGCAGCATAGATAATGAGTATGGTGGTTTTGTTGGGCAGATTGATGAATCAGAGCAGGTTATCTCTAGCGCTGATAAAGGTTCAGTTTTAAATGCAAGGATTCTCTGGAGTTTTTCTGCCGCCTATTTAAGGACCGGCTCAAAGGAGGATTTAGCGGTAGCTGAGCGGAGCTACCTATACATAAAAAACCATTTCATTGATTACAGTTTTGGCGGGGTATACTGGACAGTTGATCTTAAGGGCGACGCGAAAGATAAAAAAAAACAAATCTATGCCATTGCATTTACCATTTACGGCCTTGCGGCGTATTTTAAGGCCAGCTGCGATGAAAACGCTTTAACTCTCGCTAAATCCTTATATGCTGATATCGAAAAATATAGTTATGATAAAAATGAGCTGGGCTATTTTGAAGCGTTTGCCCGGGACTGGACGCAGTTAGATGATTTACGCCTGAGTGATAAGGATGCGAATGAAAAAAAAACAATGAACACCCATTTGCATATTCTAGAGGCTTATAATTTGCTATATACCTTATGGCCTGACGAAGGTCTTAAACATCAGATCATTAAGCTTTTGGAAGTTTTTCGCAGGCATATCTTAAAACCTGACGGCCATTTAGGGCTATTTTTCAATGAATACTGGGAGCCTAAATCCAGCGCTATTTCTTACGGGCACGATATTGAAGCTTCCTGGTTATTGCTCGAAGCAGCTGAAGCGATAAAAGAGGTTGAACTCATTACTGAATTTAAGAAGTTAGCCCTTGAAATTAGTACAGCAGCGATAGAGGGCATTGATAAAGATGCGATGGTATATGAATTCAATCCAGAAAACGATCACCTGATTGCAGAAAAACACTGGTGGGTACAGGCCGAAGCCCTGGTCGGGTTATATAACGCTTTCCAGATTTCTAAAGATGAAAGATTTCTTCAGCACTTCAATAAAATCTGGAACTATACCACTACCCAAATCATTGATAAAACCAACGGCGAATGGTTTTGGGGCAGAAAAGAAGATGGCAGTTTGATGGCTGGAGAAGACAAAGCCGGATTATGGAAATGCCCATACCATAATAGCAGGGCCTGTTTAGAGCTGCTCAATAGATTTCAAACGATAGCTTAAATTTGGCGGGAACGGGTGAGAGAAAAATAATAATTGCATCAGGCTACTAGTTAAATTCACAATTGCTGGAGAAAAGTTTAGTTAGGCCCTTGAGGCTGAGTGTGAAGCTAAAAGGTAATTAACCATGTAAATCAGTCTAAGCAGCCTTAAGTGAGAACCATTTATCAAGGCTTATCCTGGAAATCCCGGAACCGGAAAGCCTGCAAAAGGAATAACCGTTTTGATGATTAGTATAGGGGATTGAGATTTGTTAGTCAAATTGGAGGCCATCAATTCAAAACATTATAAATTGTTAAAATCCTATTAAAAAAAGGATAACCTGGGGCTTAAATTTGTGTAAACCAAGTATACCTTTATGACCAGATACCCCCATTCTATTTATGCGTTCAAGCTCGCGCTCGTTTTAATTATGCTGTTCAATACTTTTCCTTTTCGGCTTTTGGCACAACTCAAGGCGGAAGGCTGGGAGACCAGCAATGATAAAACGATGCTTCTATCAAAAATGAACAGTCTTGAGGCAGGAAATGGGCGAGCAGAAATCATTAACATCAACGCAGCAAAAAAATATCAATCTGTTGATGGGTTTGGTTTTGCGCTGACAGGTGGCAGTGCGCAGCACCTCATTCGCATGTCCGCTCCGCAAAGAAAGAAGCTTTTAAGTGAACTTTTTGGGAATGGACCAGACCAAGTGGGGATAAGTTATCTTCGGGTGAGCATCGGGGCATCTGATCTGAATGAATATGTCTTTTCTTACGATGACTTAAAAGCAGGGGAAACTGATGCGGAGTTAAAGCGTTTTTCCTTATCCCAGGATGAAAAAGATGTGGTGCCAATTTTAAAGGAAATTTTAGCGATATCCCCAAAAATAAAAATTATGGGTTCTCCATGGTCCGCCCCGGTGTGGATGAAGTCAAACCAGAATGTTCAGGGTGGAAGATTAATGGATAAATATTATAGCACTTATGCCAATTACTTTGTGAAATACATCCAGGCGATGAAAAGCCATGGAATTGCTATTGACGCGGTGACCATTCAGAATGAACCATTCAATGATGGCAATACCCCCAGTATGCAGTTTTTGGCCAAAGAAGCGCTTCGTTTTATCCGCGATCATCTAGGGCCCGCCTTTAAACGAGCAGGTATAAAGACTAAAATTGTTCTTTATGACCACAATTGTGATGCCCCTGAATATCCCATTTCAATATTGGCAGACCGAGAAGCAGCAAGCTACATTGATGGTTCAGGGTTTCATTTATATGCCGGTCAGACTTCTGCGATGGGCAAAGTACATGATGCCTTCCCCAATAAAAACATATATTTCACTGAAATGATGGCTGTAAGCAAGGATGGAGGTTTCAATACCGCTTATCCTGTGGGAAGGATACTCATCGGTGCTTTACGGAACTGGAGTAAAAATGTGATTCTCTGGAACCTTGCTGCGGATCCTAAATATAACCCGCATACAGACAATGGCGGCTGCTCAATATGTCAGGGAGCGGTAACCATAGATGGAGATAAAGTCGAGCGGAATCTGGCCTATTACGTCATTGCGCACGCATCCAAATTTATTCCTTTTGGATCATCGAGAATTGAAAGCACTCTAACCACAAAGGTTAGCAATGTAGCCTTTTTAACCCCGGAGGGAAAACGGGTGCTTATCGTCTCTAACAATTCAGATGAACCACAAACGATCAAAGTCGTTGAGGGAGGTCAGTCTTTTTCTTACACTATAAATAAAAGCTCTTCAACGACCCATATCTGGTGATTATGATTAAAATGAAAAAATATACGACGCTGCTGCTTATCTTATTTTCAGTGAGCCACGGTTTCTCTCAGAGCAAAATTGCAAAAGTTGATGAAACTTTGGTCACCCTTAAAGAAGGGAAAATTAAAGGCGCTATTTTGTCCAGCAATGTGGTAGCTTTCAAAGGTATTGCTTACGCTGAAGCCCCCATAGGTGAGCTCAGATGGCGTTCACCAGTTCCAAAAAAGAAGTGGGACGGAATAAAAAACGCGGTGGCTTTTGGTTTCAGGTCTCCTCAACGCAATGCTTATGATGACATGATTTTTAGAAGCGCCGAAGAAAGTGAAGATTGCCTGTATCTTAATCTCTGGAAACCTCAGGTAAAAGATGGTAACTCCTTGCCCGTAGTGGTGTATTTTCATGGAGGCGGGTTTTCCAGCGGGGATGGATCAGAGCCGAGGTATGATGGAGAAAGCATGGCCAGTAGAGGCGTCATTTTTATTACTATAAATTATAGGTTAAGTGTCTTTGGATTCTTAGCGCATGCCAGCCTGTCCAAAGAAAGTAAATGGGGAAGTTCTGGTAACTATGGATTGCAGGATCAGAATGAAGCGCTACGCTGGGTGAAGCGCAATATTTCAGCTTTTGGAGGAAATCCAGATCAGATCACCATTGCTGGAGAATCTGCGGGTTCTATGTCGGTTTCTGCCCAGATGTGTTCTCCGCTTTCAAAAGGACTTTTTCATGGGGCAATAGGGCAAAGCGGGTCAGTGTTAGGGTTCGAGCCGCCTGTGAGCTTAGCAAATGCGGAGAAGATAGGGGAGGAATTCGCCAAAGCTTGCGGAGCAAGTAGCATTGATGAGTTGCGAAAAATTTCCACTAAAGAGCTTTTAAAGCGCTCAAAAGATTACTGGTTTCCCCTAACAATAGACGGTTACTTTTTCATAGAACAACCACTTATTACCTACAGCTACGGTCGTCAGATGGATGTACCACTCCTGGCTGGATGGAACTCGGCAGAGCGAAGCATGAATACTATTCTTTCTAATCAGAAACCTACAGTTGAAAATTATAAGGTTGGAGTGGAAAAGCTCTTTACTTCCAAAAGCAGAGAAATATTGGCACTTTATCCGGCAACTGCAGATGAACAGGTCGCACAGTTGGCGACTGACCTTGCTAGCGATCGCTTTATTTCCTATTCTACATGGAAATGGATTGATGTGCATAGCAAAACGAACGGATATCCTGTTTATCGGTATCTCTTCTCTAGAAAACGTCCAGCTTTTATCGGACAGGGATCCCACAATGCAGACGTCATGGGCGCGGTTCATGCTTCGGATATTGAGTACGCCCTTGGAAATCTCAACCTAAATAAGAGTTATAAATGGGAGAGTGAAGATTTTGAAACTTCAAAAGCCTTTCAGTCCTACCTGGTAAACTTTATAAAAAGTGGTAATCCAAATGGAGATGGTCTTCCAAGGTGGTTCGGCCTTCAAAGCAGTATTCCAAAAGTTATGATTATTGATAATGATAGCAAATCTATACCTGAAAAGAACGGTAAAAGGTATATGCAACTTGATGGAATACTGAACCCTTAGTTTAACTGTTTCGTCATGCCTTTAATTTGTTTGTCATGGAGTGCTAATCCAATCTTGGACAAACCAATTAATTTGAACCCGTTGAATCACACGCTATTCGCTGTATTTCGTTTCGTGGTAAATTTAGTAATTATTGCTGTGATATTTTTAGTATTTATTGTTGTGTTTATTTTAGTATTCGTTATTGTTTTGCGTTTCGTGTTTTTCGTTATGTTCGTTTTTATGTTTGTTGCAGTGCTTGTTTTACGATCTGTATTCGTATTATCCTTTGTCAAATTGGATAAGCCAGAGCACATTGACCCCGTCTTACCGGAAATAAATTTGCTGTAAAGTTTTGCTTTTCTGTATTTTGGATAATTGGCAGAAAGGGGTCAAATTATTTGAATTATGCAATCAAGCAGCTTTCATCTAAATAAACTTGCGGATTACAAAGGTATTTCACAGATAATACACGAACAGTTTTTAAAAAAATAAAGCCCTTGATTTATCATCAAGGGCAGTCTTTAAAGCAACCGAAACTAATACTAAAACTAATTTAGCTTAGCACAGCGGGAACACTTAGGTTTACCACCAGTTCCTTGACGGAGGTTCTCTTTTTCAATGTTGTTACCCTCTGTACACCTGTTGTCATCGTGGTAAACATTTTGTTTGATAGAGTGAAATGCAGCTACTTTTGCCATAATAATTTTGTTTAATAAATGAAATGTAAAAAAACCCATTTGTCACTACAATTCATTACGGATATCCGTAAATGGATTTTTTTTAAAATTTTTAACTACAATAGTTTTATGACAGCAATTATTCTTTAATTGGAGAGGCACATTCCTAAGACCATATTCGTCCAATTCAAAACGCTAATCGACAAAAATCTATCTATAGATAATTAATTGTGCATTAATGAACGAATTGAACACATAGAGAGGCTTAATAGCTTTAGGTTTGAAGTATTCACCAATCCACAAAATATTCAATAAGTATATTAGAATTTAAAGAGGTTTGAAAAAATTAACATGATTAAAATAGTTAGCATGTCCTTAGCTTGTTTTTAGTTATTGCTCCATCATTTATAAAGAAAATATATTTTTTCTCTATCCAATATCAAAAGAAAGAGGCCCGCTGCAAGTACTTACCCTTTTTATAATGCAGCACCAATCTATTCCTACCCACACCGATAACAGTTATTGGAAAGTTTAGAATAAATTTTTAATCTAAAAGTGCTTCGAATAACAAACTGTCTACAAGCATTGCGCGAGAAGAGCAAATGGCACGTCCAAAGGAAGGGACACGCCGAAGCTTATTTATTCGAGAGCAAATTCTTTATAATCGTATCCATATAGGTAGGCAAGTCTGTGCCCTTGATCTGATAATCTGTGATACCCATCTCTCTAAGCCAGTCCCCCCAATACTTGTTAAGTACATCCTCCTCAAAGGGCTTGCCTTTCTGCGGGTTTATGCCAATCACCAAAACTTTCAGGCCTTGAAGGCCGGACGTTGCAGGTAAGAACCCGAACTTTCCTTTATTCATTCTATCTGAGTAATCAGGCACATTCAGCTTGGCTTCTTGTATCAATTGTGGACTCAAAAAAGAAGTTTGATTTCCAACCTTCAACTTGTTTTCCCTATGATAAAGGTAACCGTCGGTCAATATGACAAGTATATTATTATGAGCAGGCAAAATGCATTGGTCTTTTACTTTGTTCTTAAAAAAGCTCCAGATGTCAGCCCCGATGTACTTATTTTCCTTCAGTGCTACCTGATATATCTTTTGAGAGGATGAAATATATTCAGGTGTGATGCTTGCGATTTTATCAGTCGTAACGGTGGATTTGTCGAAGAGAAATTTCATCTTTCTTGCTAATTCGTTTATTTCTTTCGATTTAGGCTCAGGTTCGAAAAAAAGTTGCATGCTTTCATGCATGCTGCTAATTTTCGTTCGGTTTACATGCTCCTGAAAAGCCTTCGCTAGACTTTTTATATAACCTAAGTCTCTTTGATAAATTTCCATCGTCTGGTTTGGGTATTTTTTTGGATCTATCCTATCTGAAAGGTCCAGGAAAATACTCAGGTTAAGGTTTTTGTTTAGGTTTTTATGGCTTACCGGGTTTTCTTGTTTTGCCTGTTTTGTTTCTGGATTACAGCAGGTATGACCAATCAAAATCATCAAAATGGCGGTCGCCAGATTTAGGCCTTTATAGTTTTTCATATCAGGAAACTTTAGAATAAATTAAATGTTGGTGCTGGGGCTTGAACAGCTCATGTTCTTTAAGGTGCTCGTCGGCTATCGCAGCACACTCTCCAAGCATTTCATTCTTCTTCGATTCTGGAAGAGCCAATTCACCATTAATGGCTTGAAACCATCCCTCTATATATTGGTTATGATAATGCAGGTACTGTTTGACATTGAGTATAAAACCGTCAACCTTATTTTGGAGCTCTTCAATTTTGCCTTTGATGGTGCTCATTAGTTGTTTTGTATCTTCGATGTCAAGCAAGATTTGGCTTCGAACCTCACTTAAGCGTTGGAGTTCCTGCTGCTTGTTGCGTATGAAAGCTTTTATCTTGTCAATATTCTCGTATTCCTTCATCACAAAGTCAAAGACCAATCCCCATATAATGTATACCACAAAACCTGCAAAAATAATCATCCAGAACTCTGCCTCTACAATGGCTACCTGTAAATTATACGCTGGGCTCGAGGGTGTTTTGTTAAAATCATATATTTTTTTTTCAATCTGGTAGGCTAGTAGTCCATCAAACAAAAATGTAATGAGGAACAATCCGATGAGCCTGAAAACATTTTTTATACCTTTTCCTTTTTGCATCATATGTATGATGTAACCAAGTCCGAGAAAAACCGTAGGAATTGTGACTACCAGCGTACCTTCCAGCCAGCTGTCCCTAAAGGCAATATTGAGTGATTGAGCGTCAAAAATTGCTGTACTTAAACTGTCGTCTGCGAATACTTTAAAAAGGGCGGAGTAAGTAGCAGAGATATAGAACACAAACAGATAGATAGAAATGGGGATAAGCAGTAAAAGACCAATGTAGAACAGAGCATGAGGTTGCTTGGTATCGGTCACCCCGTGTTTTTCCGGGTTGCTTCGGACCGTTTCGATATCTTGTTTAAGCATTTCAATTTTTTTGTCCTGTTGGGTCAACTTGTCCTGGTGGATGGAAAGTGCAGTCTCAGCATTTCTAAGTTCACCCTCCTGGCGAGTCTTGTCCTCCACATATGGCTGTTTGAGTTTGTGTTGCTCCTCTTTGAGCCTGCGGCATTGTTCCTCAAAACTGCTGTAGACATTCTGTAAACAGGCTTTTAGGGTCAATGCTTTTCCTGCAGCCTTTAATGATGCACCATAGCCACTTTGATAATAGCTCATGCGCACTTGTACCTCCTGGTTATCATTTTCGCTCTCCAGTTCGCGAGATGGCAATTGTTTTTTTAAAGAAAATAACTTATTGATGGCTTCCATAGCTAATCGTTTATTTTAGTTAATACTTGGGTCAGGGACATTTCTTGTTTGGCGCATTCCAGCAGGAAAGCACATATCGCATCTACATTTGCGTCTTCAAACTGGAAGCGGCGACAGAACTTCTGTAAAGTACTGTATTCATCGTCCGTTATTTCCTTATCCGCCCAAGTCATTACAGCAAGGTCGTATAAGTATTCGATGCGGTCTCCTTTGGAAGTTGGGATTGACATCCTGGCCAGTGGGTCGGTTAAAATCCGTTCTAATTGGTCTGTTTCAATACCTCTATGTTCTGCGAACAAATAGAGCTGCTTCATTTCAGGTGAGTCAAAATTTTCATCAGCACAGGCCATTTGGTAGAGCCGGAGAAAGCGACTCTGAAGGTTTGCGGTAATTTGGTTTTCCATTTTCGTTTGTAGGGTTTATTTTTCAGTTGCGGCTTGGTGGCAGCTATTATTTTATAACCCAAAACTAAATGTCAAAAAGTAGGAAATTGTACGGAAAACCGTAATTGATGTGGGACGCTAGAAGATAAAATGGCAAGAAAAGGGTGGGACTTAAATAATGCCCATATCCTTGCAAAAAGCTATCAATTGTTCATTTTTTTTGAAATTCAATACAGTTTTTATATGGTTGAGACGTTTTTCCATGGAACTTTTTCCAGTCGGGGAAATACCTAACTCAACAAGTATAGCCGGTATGTCCTGTAGTTTCTCGCCTTTGGCCAGCAGAGACAATACGGTGATATCATAATTATTAAACTCATGACTATGTGTTGGACTAATCTTTTCCCTTATGCCTGCCGGCATATAAGTCTGTCCTTTTGCAACTGCCATAACCGCTTTTTCAAGCTCAACTGCATCCATTCGTCCTTTCTGGACATACCCATTAACTTTTAACTCTTTAAAATAGGACTGGATTTTTGCGGGATGCCCTTCGGCAGAAAAAACAATTACTTTTAGTTCCGGCTGAAGCGCTCTGGCAGCTAGGATTAAATCTACCCCACTTTTGAGCGCTTGAGTTCTATGATCTTCGACAAATGAGATGTCGGAAACAAGCAATTCATAAGGATGACCTGATAAAAGCTCGTTGCGGAGGCGAGTAAGGGCATCATCACAATAATATACATAATGGCATACAGGTATGCTAAGTTCTTCAATTGTTTTGGCAACAGCTTTACTGCTGGTCTGGTGGTCTTCTGCCACAAGTACTTTTTCGAGCATAAATTTTTAAGTTAACGGTATTTGAATCTGGGCCTCTAGGCCGCTGCTACTATGGTTGCCAAATGTAAACACTCCCTTTAATGCCGTAATACGGCTTTCCGTATTCAGCAATCCTTTGCCTGCATTATTATCTTTTGACAAGCCTTTTCCGTTGTCGCGATACCGTATTTCGAGTTGATTTTGCAGTATTTCAAATCGTAACACAACCTGGGCGGCTTTACTGTGTTTATCCATGTTGACTAATAATTCCTGAATTATCAACAGCACCTCTTCCTTGATTTGTGCATTCAGACAACTATTGAGTTTTTCTTCCAACCCCACTGTGAGTATTTTGGTCTCAGGATTAGAAAAGGAGCGGATTAGCTCATTTAGCCGTTCGATGAAATCCATTGGACTAGCAGATACGGAGTGGGATATCCGCCTAGACTGGTTATATAGGATTTCAATCTGGCTGATCAGCCCCTGTTTATCAATGGTGGGGCTATATTCTACTTCAGACATCATGCGATATAGGCCATTAGCGACCACATCATGGATTTCCTTGGATGTTTTAAGTTTATTTTCTTTGATTTGTTCCTGGGCCTGATGGGCTATTCTTTTTTTACGCTGCCGGTATACGGCAACAGAAGTCAGCAGCGTTAGTATTATAGCGAAAACCGCAATGCTAAGCCAAATGTTCCTTCTGGCAATCTGAAGTTTTTTTTGCTCGTTTTCTTTTTCCAGCCTGAGTTTTTCGGATTTGTGCTTTTCAGTTTGATATCTAATTAGCGCAAACTGATTTTTTGAGGCATTTCTTATCCCAGTAAGACTGTCATCTAACTGACGATAACGCTTAAAGTAAAAAAGTCTCTTTAAAGGTTCAAGTTCAGCGAGTTTAGCCAAGGCTTCCAGTTCATTGTCAGGATTATTTAGTGCCAGGGCCAGACGGTACATCAATTTGCTATAAAACAATGCTGAATCTGGTTTGACACGCAAATAGTAATCCGATAAATGTGAGTAACTCGAATTCTGGCCCCAAAGGTCTTGCGTCTGTCGGCGAATTTTCAGCGCCTCCAAATACATGGGCACAGGAATGAAATGCGAATTTGATAGAAACTGCGTTTTGGCCTGATTAGTCAAAGTCCGGGCTTTATTTGCATCCGATGGTCGGGCTGACAAAACTTGGTTGTAAAGTCTAATGGCCATAGGATACTTTACTGATTCGCGGTAGGCATTGGCTAGATTGTTTTTAGTGATGTGCATGTAGCTACTATCGGTGATGAGCGGGATGGCCTGAGTATAAAAGTCAATGGCATCGGCATATTTTTTCAAATCATAGGAGGCAATGCCCAGGTTGTTGAAATTGGAAACCAGATAAGGATGATCTCTTTTTTGGTTAATCTGTAGATATTTTAAAGCCTCGAAGCTATATTCTTGGCCATCAAAACTATCACCCGATTCGGTCGCGATAATTCCCATAGATCCCAGAGCAATAGCTAAATTAAAACTGTCTTTATCTTTCGCTGAAAGTTCCCGAGCCTGGTTAAAAACTAAAAACGCTTCATCAGTTTTTCCATTATCCCATAGAGTATTGCCTTTAGCAATCAATGCATTTTTGACGGGTGCGTTAGCTACATCATCTTTGCGTTTATTTTCCTTAAAACAGGAGGAAAAAAAAATGCAGATTAATACTAGTAACTGATGGGTGAGTGGGCGTTTCAAAATATTTGTTTTTGTCTAAAGTAGCAAAAACAATTTCTATTAAAAAGTTTCAGACCCTATTACATAAAGCGAAAGCCCAGGCAGGTACTCTCACCTACCCGGGCTTGCTTTATTTATGGTTTTGGAGGTCTTATCTGGCCATTGTCGCCATTATGTCCTCCGCCATCGCCATCTTCGCCGCCATCTCCTGGATCACCAGGATTACCTGGGTCTTCATCTGGGTTACTGCTATTAACTTGTACTGTAGAATTTCCGTTTCCGCAAGTTTGTTGCGCAGGGGATGCCAAGCCCAATAGTATGGCAATAAAAATTGGTAAAAACATTTTAGTAATTTTTAATTGTTGCTCAATGACAGGGCGTACCGATCTATTCGATAGCTTGCTGTGTTTTTAAGCGGCGCCGCTTGTTGGGAAGGTTTTTGAGCTGCGGGGGGTAGAAAAGGAATTGCTTCCCGTCAAAACTTTTTCAACCCTTTGCAGCTCTGATGATATCACCAGCTGGTTTGTAAATGATATCGCTGGTGATTTCGAATACAAAGTTGTGGGTTGACAAGTGGCTGATGATAAGGTGGTTCCGGTTTTTCTGATCTTTCCGTTACGATTCCGGAAATCCGTAATTTATTCCGTATTTTCCGGAATAAATTCGCTCAAATTCCGAATAGATGTTTTCAACTTATAAGCAAGCGGTACTAAATAATTACGACCAGCGGAAGACTGCTGGCACACTACCATTAAGGCTGCAATCCCCAACTCCTGCCAGCGTAAAGGAACATTTGATGCAATACCTCGAGCAGCACTTTGATGCAAGAAAGGACAGAATAATACTAGAGGCTTTTTTTGGCAACCAGAATGATGCGGAAGGTTTTGCCAAAAGGTTGAGCAGAATGGAGATTAATAAGTTTAAGTCTGTTATCAAATTCTTAAAGGGTAAAACCACAAATCCAGAAGATAAACAGGTACACCTTGCTGCCCTGCTGACTAATTTTGAGCGGCCATATGAATTTGGGAAGGATTATAGTGAGCACTTAAGTGCACAGCTGACCACCGAGGAGAAGGAGGGAACAAATGAAACCTCGAATGTGGGGCAAGTCAGTCCGAAAAGCGAAACTGATGTTGATATAGAGGATAGAGAAGCGGAGGGTAAAAAAGGCTCGTTGGAGGGTCAATATTTTAATGAAAATATAGGTGCAGATGACAGTGAAGATGCCATTGATGATGGACCGGAAATTGAAAAATCTACGGAAAGAACCGCATCTAACGAATCTGATCCCGAGACAACAGCTTCAACCACGCAGGAACCGATCAAAGGAGAAGAGGAGGAAAGGAATTCATGGTGGAAAGATGAGTGGGTAAAAAAAAGTGTAGCTTGCTTATTATTGGTGATACCAATTTCAGCGGGATTTCTTTTAAAAAATCAGATTGGCGGGAATTTAAATGGCGAACAGTGCATGTATTGGAAAGAAGACCGTTATGTGGCAGTGAGCTGTGATGCAAAACTGAAAGAAGATGTTGAAAAAGTAGCCTTAGATACCATCTTATTAAATCATTTTAGGATGATTACCAAAGCAGACACGATTACCGAGCGTTCGATTGGAAAAATTTGGTATTTAAAGCATGAGAAAAAGTTTGAATATTTCACGATTAGAGGAAATCATCCTATCCTTCGCCGTAAGTTAAGTAGGTTAAGTGATTTGATTTACAGAAATGAAATTGAATCCAGGCGTTTAGAAAATGCCAAGGAGTTTTGACGAACTGAGCTCGTGCTGAAAAAAGCCCAATGATTTTTTTATAATAGCTCAAATCTGTAGAGAAAGATATTTAAGAAAAAAGTCAGTGATTATAAGCTCGAAAAGTTTAAGAGAGTGGTAAAAAGGCCTACGCAACTACACTTTAAGGTTGTTAGAAAACTATTATAGCAACGTGAACTTCCCCTGAATTATCGTTTTGAGGTGGATTAGTGAAAAGCGCAATAGCTGCAAAGAATGGATTTAGTTAGCAAAGGTATGAGGATATACTTAAAAGAGGATTTTTAGTGTCGTGTGTGAGAGTTACACTAATTCTCATAAGTAGACAGCTATTCCGAGACTAATAGCTAAGGGGCAAATCAATACCGCTGCAGTGCCAATTGAGACTGTATGTTAAATAAATTCACTCATTACCAGTCCATATCAAATGTAAAACTCAGTGTAGGTTGATTCGTATGACTTTAATTAATTTTTCAGCTTAAAGAGTTTTACGTAGGACATCCTAATCCTGCGAATTTCATTTGGATTATTAATTGACATCACATCGTAGATAGCACAATATTTTGAAGCTTTTTCAAGCACACGTTGTTTTTGAAGTTGAATGGTTTTTTGCTTCAGGATATTATCAAAAAGAAACCCCAGCAATAGATATTTTAAAAGATATAAAATCTTTATTTTCCTATTTGATTTAGAAGGTGATTTCACTTACGGAAACCCGTAATCATCTTTTTTTGATTTCCCATACCTTGGCTGATATTAATTAAAATAAGAAAGTATGATAAAGTCTCTTACAAAATCGCTTAGGTTTACTTCGCTAGTACTATTGGCCATCGTGATCAACGGTTCTTGCAAGAAAGCAGAACAAGGTATCATCAAAGAAGCAGAACAAACCCCTGTCCTTTATTCATATGAAGTTACTTGTGATTATTGCAATATTTCCTATACCGATGCATCTAATCAGATGAAAACGATAAACAATAATGTTGGTAAATGGAGTTACAAAATCCAGAAACAAGTTTCCTTTGATTTGAAGTTAAGCGTAGCATCCACCACTTCAACTTATCAGACCATTCAGGCTTACATCCTAAAGGATGAAGATCCGGTTTACGGAAATCTCGGCTATAACCGTGCGGAGATTTCATACAATATGATATCTGGAAATGGTACCTCAAGTTTTGGTAGCTATGTTTCAACAACCCCCAGCGGCGGGAATGGATCTGGTGGAGGAACAACTGCACCTATTTCCTCTGTTTGTGGGGCAAAAAACAAAACCGGAGGATACTGCAAGCGATTAGTTGTAGGGGGCGGTCGATGCTGGCAACACAAATAAAATGCTTCTGGGATATTTAAAACGTTTTCTTCTTAAAAAAAATTAAAATAATAATTATGAAAATATTTATTTCAATAGGATTAATGTGCTGTTATTTCTTTGCCAATGGCCAAAAAGTATCCTCCCTTAATTTAATCAATGAAAGCAAATTAGGAAGGTGTACCGGCTCAGCCTATTGTTCGGCGTGTAAAAACTGCTCCCGCTGCGCCCACTGTGGGAGCGGCGGTACTTGTGGGGTTTGTTCCTCAAATGTGCAATCTCCAAATACTGTCCAGTCTAGAGCGAGTAAAACCTCATCTATTTATAAACCTCGCGTAACTAGTCTAGTTGATAAGAAATCCTATCAAGTAGGAAAAAGTAACGTTGCTAGCGATTTAGTACAACCTTTATCTGTAGTTAGGGTTAAAGAAATCAATCTCTACTCAGGACCAGGGTTATCCTATCCAGTAATCGAAAAGTTAAAGCTTAATCAAAAAGTGAAAAGGCTCGCCAAAATAGGAAAATGGGTGAAAGTAAAAGTTTCGTCCTCCGGGACATTGGGTTACTGCAAGCTTGAAGGGATAAAGTGATTACAGAACCGGGTTAGCAATTTAGAGTAATAGTAAGATGTATTTTATATGCTTCAGCTTTATTTTTTTCTAGAAGCCCAACAGATTGACAACGAGTATTAGCGGCCTGATAACCAAACCGAATATCTCCACCAGTTGCTAGATATTATATAGCTTGTTAAGTTATAAAAAATTGGCTTCAGTCGAGAAATTGTAGCAAACTTGGTCCAGTTACTATTGTTTGCCGATTGGATATAATGCATTGTTGGCAATTTTATATATTTGGCGATTCTAAATGAATATCTTTATTTTTCACCAAATCATTCTAGTTGTGAATGAATATGCTGCCTTCACATCCAAAACGGCCAGTTCATTTACTTTCTGCGTGCTTTAATTATACGATAGCGAGTTATAAGTTTTATTGGTTTCTTTCACTTTTAGATGCAGTAGAAGCTGGAGAAAACCGTATTGCCAAGCGGAGGCTTTTGCTGGAATGGTTGCTAATGGATGGTATACTTATCATTATTTTAATTTGAATTTCGGTCGGCAGGATAAGCTAGGTGTAGCGATTGATTTTATTAAAGATCGAGAAGGAATAGATGTGGATGAGAAGAGAGGAATCATCATTCAGCATTTGCTTACAGAGATAACTAAAGAAACCCACCAGATACTAATGCATTTTGATCAAGAGGTGCCGCACCGTTTTTTAAGTCCATGGTTTCCTGGAATGGGAGATAATTGGAAACAGGTTTACTTAGCTTCTCAGAATTTTGAGCGAGATGTACCATACGCTTTGTTTCGTGATGAGATAGAAATTAATCCAGATTGGTTCGAGTATCCGTTCGAAAACATTGGCATTCTACGCGGGTTTTGTTATTGGAAATTATCGCTTTACCTACAAAAATTAAAACCTAATGTCTCAGATATTGCTGGAAAATTGATACATCCACCATTTCGAAATGCTTTAACTAGGCAACGTAAGTTATTCTGGGATGTGGTATTCAGCGAGGTTGGGCAAATTGACTGTATCTACACAGGGCGACCTTTGGCACTTGAAGATTATGCGGTGGAGCATTTTTTGCCATATGCTTTTGTATGCCATGATCAGATATAGAATCTGCTACCGGCGGATAAGCGGTTTAATATTACTAAATCAGATCGATTGCCGCCTTTCGACAAGTATTTTAATAAGTTCTTTAATATACAACACTTAGCACTAACTACTATTAGCAGAGTTCAGCCTCAAAATAATTTTTTGCTCGAATATCTTTGTTTGATGCCTGAGTATCGAATTGGGCAGGTTTATGATGTGGAATTGCTTAGGCAACGCTTTTGAGATACAGCCCTTCCAATGATCACCATTGCAGCCAATAACGGTTTTGAGTTTATGGTGTAATCTAGCTTAACTCCAATCTTCAAAGAAAGAAAATGTTGAAGATTGCCACCGACGAAACCAGAACAAGTTTTATAAATACCTTTATAACTATCAAATACTTACAAAAAAAACAATTCCGACTCACTACTATACGAAGTAGCAAACAATTTTAATAAAGCAATCAAGAACTTATAGCGGATATTTTTTGTTATCCTGATTCTAGTTTTGTAAGAAACGGTTTTCCATATTTTATTCAAATAAAGATTAAATTAATCTCAATAAATATAGGGTTTCTTTAAATTCAATTGAAAGCCTAATCTTCATTCAACAATAAACAATCATTCTTAGTGAAGTCCATAAGTCCGACTATAAAAAATTGGGAGGAGTAGCTATAAAGGTTAAACAAAGTGAAAAATAAAAGCTTAATTAATTGCTTGCTTTATTTTTTCTATCTCAATTTTAGTTAAAATGCCTTGATTTAGAATGTGAAGGTGATTTTTGATGTAATCGGTAGAGATGTTCAATATTTCGCTTGGCACATTATACATCACCTCAACATCTTTCAATTTGATACAGTCATTATCAGCGAAAGACTGGAAAAATCTCTTTTTGCTATTGCCATTTACAATAAGCATATCAAGAACAATCGTCCCTTGAAAATTAGTTTTGGTAATGATCTGACGGTTGAGATCACTAATCAACTCAGAAAGCATAACTGTACTGTTGGCAATAACATGTAGAAAGCTATTGTCAAAGTTTACGATATCGTAAGTTTTAATCTTTCTCATTTATTTTTTGCTGATGACACTATAGGTATTCTCAATTAGGGAAAATGTCTCATTGATTACTGAGTCCGCAAATTCAATGTCATCAATTGTCCTGGTGCCAATTATCGTGCCATCAATATGAAACAATATATGCCTATTAGTTGAATAGTAAGCATAACACTGTTCAATTGCATCCACCACATGCTGGTTTTTTATAACAGCAACATGCTCCGGTTTGACTTTTCTACTTTCGATATATGGCGCGAGCGTCGGGCCTGTTATTTCAATCCCATTCACCAAAAACAGCTTTTTGATATAGCCCTCCAGACCTTTTAATGCTGGGAATACTATTGCAGAATATTCTAACATTTTTAAATCGGCATTTTTTAAAACTATCGCTGCACTTATGATAGCCTTTAATGGATCGCCCAAAAAATCGAAGGCATTGGGTATGATTTTTTTTAATGCCAACAGCACATCATCCGCCTTCATTCCAATATCTAAAGACTGCAACTTTGCACTGACTGTGTCCTGATAAGGCAACAGATTGGTCAATCCCTCAAATACAATTTCTTTTAAAATGTTGCTGCTCCCTTGAACTGAAAATGAACCAGAGTTAAACCTGTTTATGAATACACTCCCCCCGTCACTCCAGTTTACCCTGAACTGTTTTCCTACTGAAATAGCTTTAGCTTGATCAATAGTTATCCGCTCATCCCCATCAAGATACTCCAATAATGCCTCAAATTCATCATCTTCCATCTTACTGATAAATAAGGCCTTTGCATTAATCTCAGAAACCGTACACTGCTCAATGATTCGATGGGCAATTTTCAAGGAAAGATCAGTATTTTTCCCAACTTGTGCATAGATGGTAGCTGTGCCGTTCTTATTAGGGTAAACACTCAAAAGGGCTTCCTTCTCCTCAGGAACATTGATCGTATATTTAATCATCTTCGGGGTTTCAGTTACCGTGCATTTTGTATTTTCCGAAAATGAGTTGATACTGTCAACAATCCGATCTTTGTATAGTGATAATTCCTTGAAAACCATAAGAGCATAAAAAATGGAAACAAAGATAGATAAAATTCCATAACTCTAATTTTTTGCGCATAATAAAAACACTCGCCTATTCTATTTTATAAAAAAGACTGGTCTGTAGCGTTATAGATCATGTCATTAATTTAAGGTTTTTTAATTCTTAGCTGCTTACAGGTCAAACAAAACATACTGACCTATGGACTAAAGGGAATTTCAAGGATGATGGCTATCAGAAAACCAATAGAAGAACAACAACTATTTGTATTGGGATCATCCAAATGCATCAAAATATCCAGCAAAGACGGGGGAAATGTTAAATTCATTGACCCGTTTATGGCTTTGAGACACAGCCCAGCAACGGATTATTGTATGAGAATCACCGTAAGCACAGCATTTCCGGTTTCCCGTACACCTATAATGATTTGGACCACGATCTTCGTTTATTGGTTCAGAGATGAATAGCACTTATCGAACCCTTGAATATTAGTATTTTATGAAATAGTTTTTTTATATTTCCATTCTAAATTGCTCTCCAATGAATTGTTTTGAAAAGGGGTATGAGCACCTCAATCTATTTGCTCAGCCCGACGGTAAGCAGGGCCTGTATAAAAATCAGATTGGCGCAATAGGCGCTGCCATGGCACACTTCAGTGTAAGAACAGAACCGGCACTGATTACTATGCCCACCGGAACAGGAAAAACAGCGGTAATGATTGTACTGGCCTATGCATTACAGGCAAAAAAAATACTGGTTATCACGCCCAGCCAGCTAGTCCGTGAGCAGATTGCCGAAAATTTCCGAACCCCCAAAGTTTTGGTGGAAAAGAAAATTATCCAGGGTGGCCGTAAACTTCCGGGGGTATTTGAGTTGACCAGGATCATTGATGATACCGCAGAATGGAAAGGTATACTAAAAACAAACGATGTTGTTGTGGCTATTCCCGGAACCTTGAATAAGATTACCGATATCTCCTCGAGAGTAGGAGCCAATGCGTTCGATCTGATATTCGTTGATGAGGCGCACCACAGTAGGGCCAGCTCGTGGATAAACATTCTCGAAGCATTTTCTTCGGCTAAGCAAATATTACTTACTGCCACTCCGTTCAGACGTGACAAAAAAGATCTAAAGGCTAGACTGATCTATAATTATCCTTTAAAAAAAGCATTTGAGGACGGGCTTTTCAGTAAGATCAACTTTGTTCCTGCCACCGCACCACCATCGGCCACCTTAGAAGAAAAAAATATCGCCATTGCCTTAAAAGCCCAGAAAGTTTATTCATCCAGACTGCATCCGGAACATCGCATCATTATCCGTACCGACCGCAAAAAAGATGCGGATGATCTCGAACAGATCTACCTTAACCATACGCAACTCAAACTGGCAGTGGTTCATAGCAAATTGGGGAGTTCAACAATTAAATCCAGGATTGGCCAACTCGTTTCGGGAGAAATCGACGGGGTGATATGTGTTGATATGATGGGCGAGGGCTATGACTTCCCTGCGCTGAAAATTGCAGCGGTGCACATACCACATAAATCCCTAGCTATTACCCTGCAGTTTGTGGGTAGGATTTCACGGACCAATACCGCGGAAGGCAGCATTGCAACAGTCATTGCCGGAGAGCACGAATTCAAAATTGATTCCCATCAATTATATAAGGAAGACACCAAAGACTGGTCGGTGATACTTCCGGATCTGCATAAACTGAAAATCCAGAAGACCGAAGATGAACAGGAATTCTTTGATTCCTTTTCCGATGTTTCAGAAGAGCCAGTAGCCTTGAGTATCAGCTATGAAGAACCATTGACGCTTGAGGATGATAATTTTAAACCCTTTTTTCATGCAAAGCTTTACCGGATTATTCCTGCGCCCGTGCCAGATCGAAACGAGCAAGGTGAAGAACTTCCCCCAATAGACATCAGGCGTAGTATTGATTTTTCCGGGACAGATGTATTTAAAAATCCGATTATCCGGCACCATCATGTCAGCAGTTCCCATGATGTAGCTGTCCATGTTATAGCCGAACCACGCACTCCCTCGTGGTATAATAAGGAAGATTCACTCAAGGATGTCACTCACGACTTTTTTGTAACTTATTTTGACCAGGACAATTCCCTTTTATTCATTGGTGCAACAAGCAAGGAGACCGAACTTTACGAACACATCGTATCCCAGTATTTGAGAAATGGTGTTTTACATGACATGGTCCCGCTGCCTTACCTCAAGCGCGTGATGGCCGGGTGGCAGGAACCCCGCTTTTATAATGTGGGTTTGCGGAGCCGAAAGAACAAGGGCAACAGTGAGTCCTACAAGCAGTTATTGGGATCACAGGCTCAGCTTTCAGTCTTGCCCAGTGATAAATTCAGTTATACCAGAGGACACTCATTTGGTGGTGCTTACGATACCGTTCTGAATAAAAATGTGATGCTTGGGGTGAGCACCAGTTCGAAAGTGTGGACGCTTGGAGACAATAAAATCAAGTATTTTGTAGAGTGGTGCAAGGGAATCGCCAGAAAGGTGGGGGATCCGGAAATGGACAAACTCGATTCGCCACTTTCGGATCTTGATACAGGAAGGATCATCGATCAATTCCCCGATATTGAGGTATTCTTTGCCGATTGGGACCATACACAGTATAACCGCAATACATCGGTCGTGTTTCTTGATCAGGATGATGAGGTGACTGAAGAGGCCTTACTCTGTTCTTGTGATATCATTGTCTCTAGTAAGACTACCTCCAAGGTAATACTGGAAATCTCAAAAAATAACGTTGCAGCACGTCTTGAATACACGCTATCACCAAAGGCGACATTCAACTACACCGAGGATACCGTTTGCCGCATCGTTGTCAACAAGGGGGTAGCCCTTGGAAGCGAGGAAGGATTTTTATCCATCGTCAATGAAAATCCCATTAATTTGTTTTTCGAAGATCTCTCAAAGCTAGTTGGAAGAGTATACTTCCCTTTTAGTGCTGAAAATAATAAGACAATTAAAGATGAGCAGATCGTGGCGATCAGTTGGCCAACGGATGTTGATGTAAGCAAGGAATATCACACCGCCCAGGAAAAAATTGCCTATAAGCGCAGTTCCAATCCGAAGCGTTCCATACATGATTATATCATTGATCTTGCAAAGAATGAATTTGATGTGGTTTTTTATGATCATGGTTCATTGGAAATTGCAGATGTAATTGGGCTGAGAAAAGACAAAGTCCAGTTCTGGCACTGTAAAAAACAATCGGGAGATCAGCCAAACTGCAGTATTGAGGACATGTATGAGGTTTGCGGACAGGCCATCAAATCGGTCAACTGGGCAAATCGAAAACTCCTGCTCAAACAGATGATCGAACGCGCTGACAGGAACAACTCCGGCAGTAAACTTAGAAAAGGGACTCTTTCTGATGCAAAGATGATATTGGAAGGTTTTGATAACCCGGTTATTCCTGTTGAGATCACCATCGTACAGCCTGGACTGAAAACGGCAGGGCTAACAACAACGCAGCAAGCTGCATTTGAGCGGATAAAAGTATTGTTGTCCGGTGCGGAAACCTTTTTAAAGGATGTGAGCAATTGTGAGTTATCGATTATGTCCTCTTAAACAATCCATATGAACATTCATGAATCTGATTTTAATCTGGGTTTTTCATCGGCGATCGTAGCCTTTTACTTGATATCCGAAAGGCTCAACCGATTTTAAAACAAATTTTTATCTTTAGGAAAGATAAGCTAATACAGAAAACAGAAACGCTCTCGCCATGTTAGAAATCAGAAAGGGAACAGCAGCCAAAAATTATGAAAATACTTTTTTTAGGGAATTTGCAGCAAACCTGAAAAAGATGTTTGACAAATATTCGCTTGATGGTTTATTGATCGCCAACGCGGAATGCGAAGTGGAAAACCGACTGCAGATCGACGCCTTACTGATCACACCCAGGGCCGTCTGTATCATTGACTTCAAAAATTTTAGCGGAAAGATCATCCTGCCCAAAAATGCAAAACCAGAATTTGACTTTGGGATATGGAAAAATGAAAACGCAGAAGCAATAAAAGGTGGCAGTTCAATCAATCCTTTTATCCAGCTGAAAATACAAAAAGAAAGGTTCATCAAAGTTATTGGCAGACACATTGCCAAAAAATTGCCACAGGGCAATATGTTCAATGCCTTTCATACCGTTAGAGCGGTCTGTTTTCAAAAGCCTATTGAACTTATCGGCAAGATTCCCGCTAGCGAAGAGCTGAATTTCTTCATCCTCGATCAGCAGAGTTATCTAGAGACAATCATGGATATCATCGACATTTCTGACAAAGAAGTTTTGCTGACAAAAGAATCCTTCGACCTTTTCAAAGAGGTTTTCAGGGCCGACCCCTTTGATACTGCCGAACAGTACGAGCCTGGTCATGATTTCACATCCTATCACTGTGATCTGGATTTTGACAGCCTTTATCCTGACCAGAAATCTGCTCTTGCTGAAATCGAGAACTTTATCTCATCCGAAGAGGATAGGGTTTTTATCCTGCAGGGGACCTCGCTGAGCGGGAAGACGCATTTGATTCCCTTCATTCAGGAGGTCGCCTTTAACCGGCAGATCAGTGAAGTAAAGCTGTTTGCCTCATCCAGTAGAGTCGCCAATAATCTATTAAAGAATACAAAAATGGAATTCGCTGGCATGTATTCCTACATTTATGGAGGAAACCTTTCACTGCTCCATGAAGAAGAGCCGGAGCGCGAAGATACCCTGAACCTCGAAATTGTACCGCTTCGAAAATCGGATAACATGGATGAGGCGATCTTTATTGTTGATGAGTCCCATCTGGTTTCGGACAATTACCACCAGTCTGTTGACCTGAGGTTTGGTTCAGGGAAGTTGCTGAAAGATTTTTTAGAATTTTCGGAACTCGAAAATACCAGAAGAAAACTGATCTTCATCGGGGACAGTTTTCAGTTATCCCTGGGTAAAAAAGAAGAATCCTCCCTAAATCCCGAATATTTCAAAGACGAATACGGACTGAAAACTATGGCTTTTCAGTTAATAGATAAGGGCGAGCGATCCCTGATCGTTTCACAGGCACTCAAAGCTGTCGATGGCATCCGTCTTCAATGTTTCAATAACCTTGATTTCAGTCTCAGTGAGAATATCCAGACCTTAAGCAAAGAAGAATTCAAACCTCAAATCGCAGCGTCATTGAATGCTAATGCCCATATTCTATGTTTTACCAATTCAGATGCCCAAAAGGTCAACTTCTGGATCAAAAATACTATTCTAAAAAACGGGAACGAGCCTACAGCAGGGGATCTTGTCATTTTTGGCAACAACATCCGTGTAGAAGACCCTGATCAGCCTTTTGCAGAACCCAAGAAAGTCTATAACGGCCAGTTCGGAACCATTGTAGAAGTATTTGGACTGATCGAAAAACACGAAAGGCTGCTTGTTCCATTGCATTTTCGCAAGATGCAAATCCGGCTCAAAGGGGCAGGGCACTTGCTTTCTTTCCTGAGTTTTGAGAATTTTAGACTGAGCGACAAAGGTGAGCTTTCCAAAGAAGAGATTATCTCCTTGCAGATCCTGCTCAATCAGCTTGCCGAGAAAGAAATACGCAATTTTGTAACCGGAAAATACCAGGCTGACGAAGAACTGAAAAAATTGCTGATAAAATATGAGCCGGAAAACCGGAAAGGCATAAGCAAACTGCTCAAGGCACTTCAGATGCAACTACGCAACATCCCCTCATCGGAGTATTACCAGATCAAGAATGCTGCGCAGCTCCGGTTCGGGTGGGCTTTGACGGTCCATAAATCCATGTCCTATAAGTGGGACCAGATCTTTTTTAATGTAGAAACCGGTGGCGGCAAGACCAATGAGAATTATTTTAAATGGATTTACACCGGTCTGATCAGGGCTCGGAACAAAGTGAATCTGATCAATTATGAGCCTATCAATCCTTTCTGTAAATTTACGGTCCATCAATCCGTTCCAAAAATAGATCATGGGAAACAGCTCTACTTTCTCTCAGATAGGGCCGTTGAATGTTCCAATAAAAATATTGCTGAAAAATACAGTTTTCCCGACACCAAACACAGGTCCGCTTTGTTGCAACTGTTCCAGTTTATGGAAAATAAGATCAGCCAAAACGGTCTGACCATACATTCAGTCAGCCATATCAGCTACCAGGAACTTTACGAACTAAACGGCAGCCCCGGTGAGCGCGCAACTGTTTCCATATATTATAACAACAAGGGACAGTTTAAAATGCCGATGCTTATGAAATCGGCACCTAAGGAATTTGGCGAAGAACTCATTGTGCTGTTGAAATCCGAAAATAAGATTGCTGATTTTAGTTTTGTTAAAAGTGACTGGCGAAAACTGGCCTACGAACAATTAAACCGGGCGTTGAATGAAAAAACCGTCAGCTTTGGTTATATAATTCAAGTGCCCTACAAGGACACCATCCAGTTCCATAAGAAAAATGAAGTCCTTGTCATTGATTTTTATTACGACGGAGATGGCTTTTTTACCTCTTTAATTGCAACATCGGCAACTTCAATGGAATTCTGGGCCGAAGTTCAGGAAATATTAACTGGAATGAAAGGAAAATCATGTTAACGATATTAGACTTCAGCAAGCAACTTGCCGGCCTTAAAAGAGAGAAGCAGTATGCTCAGGCACTTACCTGTTTCCGCGAAAACAAGGCAAACTTTACCAAAGAGCATATCTCTGGAAACGAATACATCATTTCCGATATGATTTCCTGCTTAAGGTATGCAAACAGGCTGGATGCCGGCTTCCAGTTTCTGAGTATTTATGAAATTGAAATCAGCGAAGCTCAGAAAGAACGCGTTTTAAATGCCTATGGATGGTTGCTTTGGGCAAAATATAAAGCCGAAAATGCAACTCATGCGGATCCAGTAGCGGAAGATGATTTTTTTGATGACGAAGAAGAAGGAACGGAGAATGAACATATTGATTTCAATAAAAGCGAACTACTGGAAAAAGTTGAAACGTTGATATCTATCCTGAATGCTTTCCCGGGCGAATTTATGGCAACGCTTTCATCCAATCTTTTTTCCGTTGTGCTGAAATCTGAAAAGAAAAAGCCGGCACCCAACTGGAAACTGGTGAATGAATTCTGCAATAAGGTAGACAGGGAAAAACTGGCCAAAACATGTTCGGTGATCCAGATTGAGCGCAAGGGACAACTGAAGGATATGGAACTAGCTTCGGATTTTGAGAACTGGTACGCATACAAGACCAAGGCGCTGACCAAGCTGAGAGAATGGCAGGAATGTTTTGACCTTTCTAAAGAAGCACTTGAAAGGATAGAAAATTTCCATTATTCAAACGATGTGTGGTTTTCAAGACGTGTTGCTCTGTCCAAAAGAAATCTCGGCGATACCAAAGATACCATCAGGGAACTTCAGACCATACTCATAAAAAAACGGGAATGGTTCATCCAGAAAGAACTGGCAGAACTGTATTTGGAAGAAGGAAATATCGATCAGGCTTTCAAACAGGCGATCGATGCGATGAACAATTTCGGTCCGTTGGAATTCAAAGTCGACCTGCTATACCTGCTGGGCAAGATCCACCAGCTGCAAAACAAACCGGAACTGTCATTCAAACATTTTTCGCTTTCTAAACTTATCCGTGAAGTAGAAGAATGGAAAATACCAAACAAACTGTCAGTCGAATTGCAGTTGCTTTCCTTTCCGGAAATTCTGATCACCGGAATCAGCGGATTAAAAAGAAATCTTCAGGACTATTGGAGCAGTTTTAAGCTACCTGCCCAAAAATACAGAACGCCTGAAGTTACATCAAAGTCCACCGGGAGCCATCAAGGTGAAATCATCCGAATATTACACGACAATGAACGCGGGAAAGACGGGTTTATTAAATCCGGTGGACGGGAGTATTATTTTTCGGTTAGCGCGAACTATCATTCTTTTTTAAAGATTGAAGTAGCTACGAAGGTTGGGTTTGAAATCATCGCTTCAAAAAACAGTAGCAAAAAAGAGCAGGCGAGGATAAAAAAAATATTACAGTAAATATTGTAGGTTTTAATAAAGCTACTAGGATTTTTGTAATTGAGATGTTTGTCGTATTATTTGATTCAATACATGTCGAATAGGTCAAGATCCTCGTAGCCAAATATAAACTTGACAATATTCACAGTCAGTTCGTTATAAAAACTTATGAAATTTGAAAACTGGTCGACTTTTGGCTGTAAGTTCTCATAACCATCCTGATCCCTGATGAGCGAGAAGTGTCTTTGAAAAACATCTTTTGCCTTGGATAAGATCTCATTTTTCGTGTCAGTTGATACAATTGTACCATGATGACCAACCAAGTTTCTTAAAATGGATACCAGATCGAAAAAGGTTTCATACGTTGGGGTTAAATCTATTCGGACCTTTTCTGCCAGAAACCAAGTGATTTCTGGAGACATTGCTTTCAGAAAAGAAAGAAGATATCGATTGTTCTTCGTGTCGAATTCAACTCCAAGGTTCGTCAATGATTTTTCGATAGCTCTAGTGAGCTTATAGGTATTTATTCTACTACCTGTAGGACTTTTAAGCTCTGGAAAAAACCTGATCTGAATAGCTTGAAAAACAAATATTTCCATAGCATTATAAATTTTCAATAGCGAAAGTATCTGGTAAGATGCAATAAAAGCTATACTGCTTTCTTGGAGTTCATGGGTATAAAAGTGATCTGATTCAATATACATTCTGGAATACCCATCACCCTGGTTGGATGATATGTTATAGGCATGGAATACCGAACTGAAAATTTGATCCGGCTGGTATTCCTGTTGCTGATAACGTTCGACAGAGAGCTGCAGGAAAGAACGATAAAAAGTAGTATTATTTAGTGTACTGGTGACGGTGTTTTTATAAATCAGGAAAGCTTTTCGCAGATCAGCAGTTTGAGTTGTATTCATCGGCGGGTTTATTGAAGCAGGCTGACCCCCTCTATTGTTAAATAACATTAAGTTTGAAAGAAGCAACTAAAACAAATATTGATAATAATTACTAAATTAGAAAGAATGCCGCTCAAATTTAATTTTTGCGGATGAAAACGTATCTTGGCAACATCGGACAAAGGTGATGATGAGATCACTGGAATCGAGTTTTGTTAGTAAACCCCTTAACAATTTAATATGATTCCCAATTTAGCCAATTACGACAATCTGCTTGCAAAACTTGAGTATGACTTGCAGCGATATTTAGAAAATAACCATACCTACTCAATGCTCGATTGCCTGATGGGGATAAATGCGATCCCAGAATGGATTTTGCACACAGATACAGCTCCAGCGCAGTTAAAAACAATAGCAGCCCAAAAGATAGAAGTGATGAAAGGAGTCGGTTTTATTTTCGATCCTGCGAACTTGGACGCTGACTTGGATACTCAATTGGGATTTGTAAGATTGACCTGCAACCACTCAAAGCACAAAACCGATAGCCCACATATTCCAAGAATCAAGACTATTGGTGCAGCTACATTTCCCATGGTTTTTCCTGCAACATTCACACCTATGATGTTTATCGGAGATAAACAGGTGAACGCTGCCAAAATAATCAAAGCTGCCCTCGACTTCTGGAAAGTACAGTTTGAGCGATTTCCAATCATTTAAACATTTTTAGTAAGCTAATAGATGTGTTTCTGATATAGAGCCGTTCTGTACTGCGCTTTTACTGCTGTCCAGAGAAATTTCCTTCTCTGACTTGTCCATTTTCTTCTATCTGCAGGCTTAAGTAATTTATAGATTGGAATATGAAGCACTTTAATGGCATATTTTTCTATTCTCAAACAACTCTTCTGTATCTTTTTGCCTTAAAGTTCAGATAATTTTCATCATTTTAGGTGATTATCAAGATTTGAATTGGAGTTTATTTCAAATTTTATTATCCTCGTCTTTACTAAATTTAACGTTTAATCTTTACCATTCTGAAATGGAACTTGTTGAAAATAAAAAGTGCTATTGCCTTCCGCCCGAAATTGTGGAACTCTTTTCAAAGGAAATTAATGCCGATGAATTTGAAACTTATATCAACAAGCAGAAAGATATTTATCTTGGGAATCTTCACAAGGAATGTTTTACCAAGCCGAAACTTAAATGTGGGTGTGAAAAATGCATGGTTGGAGCTTTACCGTTTTTGAAAACAGTCGAAGCACAAATTAGTAATCTGAAGCTTACTTTTTACTCCTTTTTGTTAGTAGAGGAGCTTGAGGAGGTCATTAACAGATTTTTTGATTACTTTTTGGATACCGCAACATTCTTTTCTTTCCACAGATTGGGTATATGCCACTATAGCCATTTTGTCCGTGACGCGCTGGTTCTGAGGGCAATCAAAATCAATACTATATTGAGAACCAAGGATATCGAGGTACAAAATGATATCGTTAGGGAAGCCTTAACCATCGACCCTATTGGTACTCAGATCAGCCTGATAGAATTAAACCTCGGCATTGATACTATTGAGCGCAAGAAACAAATGAATGGGTTTGAAACATACGAATATTCCAGTGAGTATACCGATAACTTTAAAGATTTGGAGCGTTACGCAATTAAAATCGGGCCTTTACTCAACGAAGTAAATAAAACAACCCGAAGTCAGGAGCTTTCCAAGGAAAATTTTGCATGCTTTTTGGAAGATCCTGAAGGTAATGTTTTTAATCGCCTCAAATCCCTTTATCAAAATTCAAGGCCTCGGGAGATCTGTTTGATGTTGTTTGCGCTTCACGAACTAAAGTTAATTAATCAACATCCCCATCAGATAAATAAAACACGCGTTTATACCGCACTGCAGTCAGCCTTTAGTAATATAGGCACTAGGCAGGCATTCAACTCTTCTTTAAATAAAATTGACAAAAATCACGACAAATCTGCTATTCGGAAGCATATGGAAAAGATAAACGGATAATTTGCTATTTTCCTGCTGCAAAAAACGCAAACATTAATACTGGCACTTTTGAGTATAAATTAATAGAATATGACTCAAATTTTATTTTCCGTATCCGAATTACATCGGTAATCTTATTCTCTGCGGAGCATCTGATACCTGTGTCAAGCAAGATGGCTACCCCAAAAACAATAATTTTTTAAATAACGCCGCTCATTTATGTCACTAAAACGACTTCCCGGATTAGAGGTGGCCAGCTGTTCTGTTAAAGAACTGCTCCAGGCTACAGCGATTCCAATAAGAGATACCCGTATATACGGACAGCTCCAAATTCCAGAATACCAGCGTCCATATGTGTGGGGCAAAAAACAAATGCTCCGCTTGTTAAAGGATTTGAAGGAGCATGCCCAATTGGTAAAGCCAAATATGCCCGATTACTACTTAGGCAGTTTAATCCTGCATCAAAAAGGCGATAAACTCAATATTATCGATGGTCAACAACGAATAACTAGCTTGCTGATCCTGCAACAATTTGCCGACAATCCCGTCTCTGATGGAATTGCATATGAATCACCTGTGAGTATATTGAATATCCAACAGAATATCTCCATGCTCCGTAAGCTTATTGATGCTGCTCAGATTTCCGTCAAGGGCTTTGATCTTGAAAAAATAAACGTCACTCTAGTCGTCACCACCAGTGAAGATTTGGCTTATACTTTTTTTGAGACACAGAATACCGGTGGAAAGCGCCTTTCAGGTGCGGATATCATCAAGTCTCACCACCTCAGGTCCATCCGTCCAGCCACATTAATGAACAGCAGCGCCACCAGGTGGGAATCTCATGATATTGGTTTAGTTTCCCATATGATCTCGATGCTTGCTAAAGCACGTTTTTGGAATTTTCTAGAAAGGAGAGAGTTTCCTTCGTATCGGGATGCTGTGCAGATAAAAGAAAAAGTTGTAGAGGAGTTTACTGAAAACACCCTGCATAACGAAACCGATAAATCATTCCTCACCGTCGAAATCACCAAAAATTTGCACGGAGAACAAATGAGGTACTTAAGCAACTTGGCAGCTGTACGCCAGCCCCTTTATGATGGGCGGAACTTTATGAATTATCTCCAGGGCTATCTAAAACTCTATCAGGAGTTGTTTAGCGGAATGGAAAACCATCGCATCGACGCCAGGTTCACCCATTTTAGCAAAATCATTATCAATGGAGAGAATGGAACGGCATTTCTCCAAGACCTTTTCAGGCTAGTCATCGTCGTTTTTGTCAGCCGGTTTGGTTATCAAGACCTTTTCCCTTTTTCACTGTGGTGCTTCCGATACATTTACGCCATGCGCGTATCCAATGAACGGACCGTTCGTGAAGATGGTGTTTACCGATTTGCCCGTGAAAGCAAAATTTTAGACCGTATCTTGCATGCTTTCAGCGCAGATGAGCTCATTGAATTCCTCGAAAATCAAACTTACCAATTCAACGAGGCAAACTGCGGTCCCAACAACGTGAAAGGCAGGTACATTCTAATGCTAGGCCAATATTTTGACCAATTCGACAAACATACCATTAAGACAACAGATTTTGACAGCACTCTTATCAAAGCAATAAAATGGCAGACCAAAATAAATTCCTGAGCCAACTGATCAGCATTCGTTCACTTAGCGAGCGCAGTTTTTTGATCCCAACCTACCAACGTCCCTATGTCTGGGGGGTCGAACAGATCGAGAAACTACTCTCAGATGCACAGGAAGCATTTTTAAAGGATCCGGGTACACCCTATTTTATCGGAACGGTACTTACCGAAAAACGTGCACAAACCTATGAGCTCATTGACGGGCAACAGCGTTTTACAACTCTGTGGATGGTTGCAGCGGTCTTTCACGGAATGGATATACAAAGCGACATTAGGGCGTTTTTAAAATTAGGGAAGGCACTAAGAATCGATTTCGAGATTAGAAAAGAGGTACGCGACTATTTTGAGTTACTGGCCGAATTTCCAGTGGAAGCTGCTATCAAGTACTCCTCGGCTGACCTTAAATCGCGCCCCTATCTCGAACATATTACAGCTGGACTGTCAACCATCCGCTCGAGAATTGAAGAGCTCCAGGGTATCGGACTAAATCTACCCGCCTTTGGAAATTTTCTATTGGATCAACTCATCATGGTTGAAAACATAGCCCCAGACCAGGTAGACTTGAACAAGCTCTTTGCTACTATAAACAGTTCTGGTATCCAGCTCGAACAGAGCGACATCTTGAAAAGCAAACTCCTCTCCAAACTCTCACAAAAAGTACTCTACAGTAAGATTTGGGAGGCTTGTGAGAATATGGGAGATTATTTTGAACGCAACGTCCGAAAAATTTTCATCCATTCCAATTGGGCAGGTATTCATAAGTCGCAGTTCGCAACTTTTGACCCTCAACGCTTTCTACTTTCCAGTGAGGATGACATTCAGCAAACTGTCGAGAAAACGACCATTAGTGCTATATTTTACGGACAGTACACGGTGGAAATATCGGTGGCCAGCGCGGAAGAAAAGCAGCACACTTTGGGTTTTTGTCGGTCAGTAATATCCTTCAGTCAGCTGCTAATCCATACTTACCGGATCCACTTATTCAGGCAAAACCGGCGTGACTTTGCACCGGTTTTTCACCCCTCAAAACTGATTGAGATTTTTGAAGCGCTTTGTGCAGCCCCGCAGGAAGAGATCAAGCAATTTTTTGCCCTGCTCTGGGAAATCAGGTTCATTTTAGATAAGTACGTGATCAAGTGGACCGCTGATCTGGATACAAAAGACGAATATTTGGAACTCAGCCGGGTAAGCAAAAATGAAAAAAACAGTTTCACCCGGAACATCATGGATAAGTCTGCCCAGCAAATGTTACAGTCCGTTCTTTATTTTACAGGAGATTACTTGCGTCAGTACTGGCTGACCCCTTTGCTGCACCATCTAGCCAAATTGCCGCAAGATCGGACCGGTCCCTCGAGTTTTGAGGTACTGACCATCCTGGAAAAAATTGATAACCAAATTTCCTTAACCAACCTTACCGGAAAGGAGGTTAGTTTTCTGCTCCTGTCTTCTTTAGACGGGGAATTAAAATTTGACTCGTCTTACTTAAAAAGACCTATGGGAACTGGATTTTATCGCTACTGGTTCCAAAAAACAGAGTACGTGTTATGGAAAGTTTTTAAAGATAGAAATGATGAACGTTTCAAAAAGTTCCGCATCAGCTCGAAAAATTCCATCGAGCATGCTTTTCCCCAGCGCCCCGAGGATCGCCTTCCAATGGACAAGCAGTATCTTGATAGCTTCGGTAACTTGGTGCTACTAAGCGTAAGGCAGAATTCTGAATACGGCAGAAAACAGGTCAATGTAAAAAGGGCCGAATTTGAGGGAAAACGGCAATTCGATTCCCTAAAGTCTTATGAAATCTTCGCCAGTTATCCGGCCGGTGAGCAGTGGAACGAACAGAGGATAATTGACCACCGGGATAAAATGATTGCTTTACTCGATTTGCACTATTTGGGAGATCAGCACCCAATGCATGCGGAGATAGCTGTTCTGGAAGCGATTGAGGATGATGAATTTGAAAATCGATGAACATTAGGCTACCCTAAAATTTTTGGAAAAACCCATTGCCGAAGCAATTCGGTGATGGGTCGAGACCTCGAGGAAGAGTTTTTCTTTAAAAAAAGCATAATCGACTTCCATTAAGGCTTCAGTTTGTAGGAGCTGGTGATAATCTTCCAACAACTCTGGGTTATTCTGTGAACGCTGGTAGTCAAAAGCGCTAAACTGGATATTGCTGTAAGGTTCAAAATAATCCTTCAGTTCTGGCAGGGCATTGCCTTTCGCAGAATTTATTTTGGAAGTGGTCGGGATAATATTCCAGATCCGATCGTGGGCGATATATGACCAAGGAATAAAATGATCCAAGCTTATTCTAGACTCCTGCAGCAAATCACCGCAGTAAATACATTTGATTAACCGACCTTTTAAGAAAGATGACCAGAAGACCTTAGCGTTTGCTAGTTTTCTGATTCCCGGAGCAGAGAGCTTTTCGCTCAGGCCAATCACATTTGAATTGTTTCGCTGTAAGAATCGGAGCAAGTGCCATTGCGTGAAACCTATAAGCATATACTGGTGGCGTTGTAAATATTCCGCCCAGGCCTCATCGACCACAATATGCTTCTTGTCAAATTGATAAGGTGCAAAGCCCGGTCGTTCAGCAGCTAGTTTCTTGATCCGGGCATTAACGTGACCGTCGCCCAAGCCCATTAACTGTGCTGAAAAAAATGGCCGTATAAATCGGTAGGGGACCCAACGGGTGAGCTCGAGTAGCCCCTTCAATAAAACTTGTTTTGTTTTTTCATCCGAATGGCTTATGATCTGGTGGTAAATGCTTGGCGCATTGACCCGCTTGTCGATTATTACATTTGCTGATATCATTTTTGCATGGATCACAAAACCATCCCGCTTCCCGAAGGAAAGCTTGAAATAATCCAATGGATACCAGGCAAGCGAAATCATTCGAAGCGCGAGATCAGCATGCGCAATTCGTCTATGGCCCAGATTGAGCTCTTCCAGAATTGCCATTAACCAATAAAATTTATAGGAGTTAGTCGTTTCTGAAAAACAAGCTGCGAGCAGCTCTACTGCAAGACGTTCATCATTTGGAAGATTGGGCTGCATGATTCTTGAAATTTTCGTATCCCTGCCGAAGGTATAAAAACAAAAAGATAAAGCGGTAAGTCTCCTATTTTTAATTCGAATGTAAATATTTTACTTACATTTTTTGCTAACTTCCTTAGCTACAGAATCGCCTGTGAACAATTGTTCAATTGTGGATAAAAACCGTTTCACGCATCCATTTTAGTTTGATACCTTTATTTTAGTATCATTCTGCAGAACCCAAATTTTGAATGTAAAAATTAAGGTTGCAGCATACTTTTTCAGCTAAGCCTATGGCACTAGATATAAAATTTTTACAAAGCGAGGTTTTCGACCAGTATATGGCCGATGATGACAACCGGCCCTGGATAATTGGGTTCAGTGGGGGGAAAGATTCAACCATGCTCCTGCAGCTAGTTTGGTCGACAGTCGCCAAGATTGAACCCATGCTCCGCACCCGTCAAATCCACGTAGTTTGTAATGACACTTTGGTAGAGAATCCAAAGATTGCCAAGTTTATTCACGTTACCCTTGAAAAAATTCAGACAGAGGCGGTACGTCAAGGTATTCCCTTAACGGTTCATGAAACAACCCCCAGACTTGAAGAAAGCTTTTGGGTCAATCTCATCGGTAAAGGATATCCAGCACCAAATAATACCTTCCGTTGGTGTACCGAAAGACTTAAGATTAACCCTACCACAGAATTCATCAAGAATAAAATATCCCAGATCGGGGAAGTGATCATTTTGCTCGGTACTCGGAGCGCTGAAAGCGTAAACCGTGCCAAGAGCATTAAGAAATATGAAGTCAAGGGAGAGCGTCTTCGTAAACACGTATTGCCCAACGCTTATGTGTTTGCGTTGATAAAGGACGTGGAAACTGATGAGGTGTGGCACTACCTGTTACAGAACGACCCTGGTTGGGGAGGAACCAACCGCGATTTGGTAACGCTTTACCGCAATGCTAGTGGGGGAGACTGTCCTTTAGTGATCGATACCACTACACCTTCCTGTGGTAATAGTCGGTTTGGCTGCTGGGTTTGTACGGTCGTGAAGAAAGATAAGTCCATGGCTGCGCTTATCGATAATGGCGAGGAATGGATGGAGCCTTTGGCCGACTTCAGGGACATGTTGCAAGAAAACCGCAACAAAAGGGAACTTAGAGACACCAAACGACGCGGCAGCTACATCGAAGATGAAAACACCTGGGGCCCTTATATCGAGGAAGAAAGAGCTAACATGCTCCGCATTCTCCTAGAGGCCCAGAAGGAAGTTCAGCGCAGCGAACCGGAACTCGTCCTAATCAACGCCCAGGAACTGGTAGGCATTCAGGTCACCTGGCACCGTGATTCTCTTTTCCGTTTCAGCGTTGCCGATATCTACAACTCCGTTTACGGAACCGCGTTGGAAGCAAAGGATTTCGATGTGCAGGATCTTTTTGAAAAAGAGATCTTGAGAGAAATCTTCCATGACGAAGAAGATTTTGAACTCATCAATGAGATGTTGGAAGTTCAGCGCTCCAAATATATCTTAGTCAGCAAATACGGACTTCAGAATGATCTGGAGAACCACATTGACCGTTACGTAAAAATGAGGAAATAAGGATGTTCATCAATCAATTAGAGCTGACCAACTTTAGGGTCTATAAAGGGAGCAATACCCTGAATTTTTCGCTCGATCAGGACGCCAACATCACCATTGTGGCCGGTAATAACGGTTTTGGGAAAACCTCTTTCCTAACTTCGCTAGTTTGGGGGCTTTACGGCAAACTGATGGTAGATGTCGACGATCGTTACCGCCAGGATATTTCCGAATCAGGAGGCTATAAACGCTACTGCGAAAAACTCATGAACAGGTTGAGCTATGCAGAGGCGATTGAAAAAAAGAAGGAGCTCGAAACCGGTCTGGAGGGATTAAATATGATCCAGCGCGAGCAATTGCAGCAACAGATAGACGAGGTCACTTCTTTTAGTGTAGCGTTGCGTTTCAGTAACCTCATGATCCCTTCGGTTCAGTGCCGGGATCTAGAAATCAAGCGGACCTATAATATACTCAATCATAAGGAAAAGATTGAGATTTTAATCGACGGAAGGCCCAATGAACTGACCAAAACAGCTGGTCCTGAAATCTTCATCAACGACTTTATTTTACCCAAGGAAATCGCCAAGTTCTTTTTCTTCGATGCCGAAAAAATTGTATCGCTTGCCGAAATCAATACCGCAGAAGAAAAGCGTTATCTATCTCAGGCCTATGCCGAAGTATTGGGTATCAAAAAATACACCGATCTCAAGGCCAGTTTGGAACAGATGCGTTTCCGTATCCGTGAAAAGTCAGCGGTTAAAAGCGACCGTGCAACCCTGGATAAACTCAGCAAAAAACTGGAGCAAAACCAGCGTCTGTTAAGCTTGAAAAACGATCGTCTTGAAGAAATTGCAGAATCGCTGCATATTAAAAAAGTAGGATCTGATCGTTATCAGGAGCAGTTGATCAGGGAAGGGAGTGCGATTACCTTAGATGAGCTCAAAAGACTTCGTGAGGAAAAAAATATCCTCTCTACAGACCTGGTCAAAATACGTAGTCGTTTCAATGACCTTTTAGAACTTGCGCCCTTTGCCATGCTTGCCTCCAAAATGATGGAGGTCAAAGCGCAGCTGGAGCTGGAAAATTCTAATAGCGCATCTGCCATTGCACTCCTGGAGAGCCGCTATGAGCTGGTTGCTGCGGCTATAAAATCCGGCAAAGGTCTGAAGCAACTGGACCAGGAATTGACCGAACAGCTACTAGCTTTGGTCAAAATTAATTTGCTGCCAAAGGAAGAAACCAAGGTAGACATGCTTTTAAATTTTGCCCCAGATCAGCAACAGCGCTTTTTTACCGTTCTCGAGCAGCTCCGCAATTCATACAGCAAGACCTTTAGGACGCTGATGAATGATCAAAAAAGGCTGCAATCTGTGTTCTATACCGTAAACCGCAAACTCAGCGATGCAGAGTCCAAAGGGAAAGATCCTGTAATTGCCGATCTGCGCAAATCCAAAGAACGCATAGACGAGGAAATCAAGGCCTTGGAAACTGAACGCGAAAACTTACAGGCTGCCAAGTCCCAGATGGATAATGAATCTCAGAGCATTTCCAGACAGATTTCTGAATTGAGTAAAAAAGTCGAAGTTGAAGACGTGGACCGCGAAAAAGACGTGACTGCGGAAAGACTAATTAAAAAACTCGACGAGTTTATCTTGCGTCTAAAAGTCAAAAAGAAAAGCTCACTGGAAAAAAATATCTTTACCGAACTGAACAGCCTGATGCACAAAGCAGACTTTGTTACCAGAGTAAACGTAGTAATTGAAGGCGATTTGATCGATATTGAACTTTTTGATAATCAAGGTCGTTTTATTGATAAGGAATTGTTATCCAAAGGTGAACAACAGCTTTATGCCACCGCACTATTGAAAGCATTAGTGGATGAGTCCAATATTAGCTTTCCTGTATTCATTGATTCCCCGTTACAAAAGTTCGACAAGGCGCACTCCAGAAATATTATCCGTGAGTTTTATCCCAACCTTTCTGCCCAGGTGGTACTTTTTCCATTACTAGAAAAAGAACTCAATCTGGAAGAATATCAGTGGATGATTGATAAAGTGGGACAGGCCTATCTCATCAAGCAGAACAATAAATACAACTCTGGTTTTCATATGGTGTCTCCTGAAAACTTATTTGATGCTTATAAATCACAAGAAGAACATGTTTAGCAACATCAAAACCTCAAAGGCAAATAAAGAAGTGGTAACCTTGCTCACCAATAAGTTAGCTTTAGGTAGTGAAAACATTATTGCCCGTATTGCGCTTGCCTACTCGGTTGCAGAAGGTGCAAAGCTGGATATAAAAAATATCGCGGATGCCGGTGGAAAGGAGTATAGTGAAAAAGTGCTGTTTGGTGACTACACCGACTTTTATATCGCACTTATCAGCCTCCACTATGGTATCTATGCCTCGGACCGAGATATTTCGCGATACATCAAACTCCACCTCGACCATGGGCTGGAGCTATTGGCGAATGAATTCAAAAATAATCACAATACAACCGGGTTTGAGTTCATTGCCAACAGAATCGATCAAGGTCTTGTACCAATCGGTCTATAAAAAGGTCATTCTTACCTAATTTAAAGGAGCGCACTAAAGGTGAGCTCCTTTTTTTATGGCCGGAATTTGCTCAACTTTCTGAAAAAGCCGTTTTAAACAGGTACTATAAGCAGTCCAATTTTACAACATTTGTTGATGTCCGAAAATAAAAAGGGAAGCTTAACTATTACTGATCAGAAGTTGCTGGTCAAGATTGGGGCAAGGTTTAAAAAACTCCGCCTTGAAAAAGGCTATTCCAATTACGAGCATTTTGCCAATGACAGCGGGATTTCCCGGACCCAGTATGGCAAATATGAAGTAGGGGAAAACCTTAAAATTCTCACCTTGAGTAAAATACTTCAGCATCTGGAGATAAGCCTAAAGGATTTTTTCGCTGAAGGATTTGAGGACTAAACTAAACAACACGCTCCAATGTTAAAGATACACCCCCTAATACAACAACTCAGCAAACTTCGGGAGTCTTCCAAGGAAGCAGTAGCCGACGCCAATGTTTCTCTTGATGATGAATTAAAGAATTTTCTGCACATAAAACGATCGGTGGAGACCGAACTTCAGACACTCATTACCCATGGATATGAGCAGCAGAGTTCGGTGTTGATCATGGTATGTGGCAATGTAGGCGATGGAAAATCCCACCTGCTTGCAAAGATGAGGGAGTCCAAGAAACTCAGTTCGGCTCTAGCTGCATTTAAGATCTATAATGATGCGACCGAAAGTTTCAGCCCCAATGAGACCAGCAACGATAGTTTAAGAAGGATCTTAGCACCATTTACAGATAAAAACCTTGAATATGCCCAGGAGAAAGTTATTCTGGCCATCAATCTGGGGACACTTAATAATTTTTTAGAAGCATGGGGCGAAGAATTCTCCTACCTTAAAAACTACGTGGCGCGTCATGGTATCGTTGACCCTGAATTAGTGGGGACCCTCAGCGGTCAGCCTCAGGAAAGACATTTCAAGCATGTAAACTTCACCAATCGCCACTTTTTTAATTTGGGCGCCTCGGGGGCGCTTACAGATCCTGTCGCGCAGCTCCTGGCCAAGATCGTACAGCAGGATGATTCAAATCCGATTTTCAGGGGATACCTAGCGGCGACAGCAGAAAACTGGGCACCATTTGATCCGGTGCTTCATAATTATCAGCTTCTCTTTCAGCCCATTTATCGTGAAGTTATCGCACAGTTGATCGTGATCTGTATCGTCAAAGAAAAGCAGATCATCTCCTTCAGGCAACTGCTCAACTTCATCTATGATATTATCGTTCCCTATCAGTTGAGCCAGATCGATCCCAAGAAGTACGAATACGAAATTGCAAAAAAGGACGTCGAGCAGCGAATTTCCTTTTCCCTGCCATATTATATATTTGAGAATCCCAGGCTTTCCAGGATTTTTCACAACCTGAGTTTGCAGGATCCGGCAATTAGGCGTTACGAAAAAATGGACGACCGAATCGTATTGATGTTTACCGAGGTCGATTCACTCAAATGGCTTCAGGAAAACTATACCGATATTTTTCCTAAGATGAGCGGTTTTGAGGCCGATAAGAAAGTAGACGATACAATTATTTCCAAAGCCTACCTGCGTTATGAGTTTTTTGCCAATGCTCAGGAACTTCGCTATAAGGATGATTATTTCCAGGAATACCTTACCTACCTATACGCCTACAGCAATAATGACAAAGATGGTTTGCGCGGAATCATAGAACTCATCAAATCAGCTACCTATTCCTGGAACGGAGGCACGAAGGCCAAGAAAAAAATCATTGTGCCCAGTGAGGTTAAAAACTCAGCCTATCGCGTATTCAAGCACCTTGACCTGAGGGGGATCTTGCCGGAGGATGGTGAGAAGATTGCCCGTGCGGAAATTCATGAATTCAGGCAAGACCTGTTGCTAAAATTCAGCACCAAGGACAACCCGCCTGAAAAGCCTTTCGAGATTGCCATTGATTATTCCCTGTTCGTTGTGCTAAAAAACGTCGCGCTAGGTTACCGCCCAAACAAGGTTGACCGCTACACCTACATTGGATTTGATCGCTTCGTTGAACAGGTAACACTACATGCTATCGAGGAAATGCCGCTTTTTGTCGACCAGATCAATTTTGGCAAGCCGCTTGACTATGTGTTTGAATTCAATGATGAATATAACGAATTTACCTTTACCAAAACCAATAAGTCATGAGCCGGGACATAGAAAAAGCGTTCAAGGGTTATGTAACTAAAAAAGGCGAGGAATACTCCCTCAAGCACAATCCGGCTACTTTTTATAGGTTATTTCCCTATACGACCAAACTCGAAAACAGTAGCCTGGAAAAGGTGGACTTTACAACCTTTGACGGTATTATCGGCCATTGCTATCGGGCGATGACCAAGGTGGCGCTTCCTGAAGATCTCCCTGAAGAGAGCTACAGCGTGAGCCTGAAAAATCGGGTAACCGAGCAGGTGCTAAAAAAAGTCAAAATGGAAAGTGATCTCAAGGACCGCTTCATGACCATGATCGATTCCATGTTTTTCAATGGCGAGGAACTGGCCAAGTTCAGCCCTGTGGCACAAGCCTATCTTTTTTGGAAAAAGCGTATACCTGGATTGATCAATATTGCAGATTTTATATATGAAATTTTCATTAGCCCTAAAGTGGTCGCAGAATGGTCTTCGGTAAAGGGGTTCAACGAAAATATTTTTCATACCTTGATCAATAACGCCCTTCCTGGACTAACTCCAATTAAGTTCAAGAAGGAACAGGCGCAAAACCAAAAGGAACATTACCGCAGGCAGATACCCGGAATTATTGCCCTTTTTGAACAGGACTTTCATTACCTGTATACCTACGATAAACAGGGCTTTTTGAAAGAAAGCGACAAGCTCTTCAAATTATACTATTTTCTCTACGTTAGCCAGCTCGGCCTTTTACTGAATAACTTTTTTGAGGACCATGGGGACATCAAGCCGCTTTACTTCACCCTGGAGACAGAAACGGTGTCCGAAAACAGAAAAACCGTGAAGCAGGGATGGCGGTTTGTTGAACCAAAGATTGCCAACCTGATGTCCCATTCGGTCGCATTGGATATCCTGAACCGCATGGAACTTGGAGGCGAACAGGGCTACAACTACACCGAACTGATGGAACTCATCGAAGGCTTTGAAGAAGATGAAAAAGAAGTCGTGCTCGCTGATATGGATAGGTTGATCGCTTTTTACCAGAATGCAGTAGGACCGGAGACAAAGAGCTGGGCGGATTTTCTTCCAGAAAAGGAGCGCATCGCAAAATCCGCAAGATATGGTCATTTTGAAAAGAAAATCCGTGAATTCTTTCAGACAATCGAATTTCAGTTCGAGCATTCGACCAGAAAGTCCAAACGAAAGTCCTTCGCGAGCTGGTTTGTCTTTTTCTGCAAACAGAACTTTTTAAAGAACCGGGGCCGGAATGGATATGTGTTCAATCTCACTCAGGAAATGCTCATTTTTATGACCCGTATTTGTATTGGAAACCGGCCAAAGATCCGGCTGAATGAGCTCATGCAGGCCTTCCAGAACCGAGGGATATACTTTGATGATTCGACCAAAAAGGCAATGATCGATATCTATGAGAAAATTAACGTAATTGAGAAAAAAAGTGATAGCGGAGATGCCCAATACATTAGACAAATTTTATAATTATACGGCTGAGGCCATCGTTGAATTCTTTTCCAATATCCAGCCATTGGTAGCCGGTGAGCGTTATTATGTTCACCTGGAAGATGAAGCTGAACTCTCTGCGATGGTCAACCAGCTTTTGCTGCTTAAGGAAGATCAGAGCGAAGAATTTGAGTTTGTGGCCAGCGAGGAAGCGCAGCCCTACTTTGCTAAACTGATCAATTTTCCACAAGCTAAGCTCTTGATCGCCACGACCATTGCAGCCACGCCAAATTTTCTGACATTGATCAGAAACTTGGTTGCTGGCCAACAGGATGACTTTAAGGGGACTGCACTGGTTATGTTCATGACCGGCCAGCTCGATAGTCTGACCGAAGGCTGCAGTGACCTTACCAAGTCAGATATGCCATTGGCTTTTAAACGGTTTTCGGACACCTATCCAGATCGGGTAAGCGCAGCCTTCGCTGGGATGACTGATAAAAAGATTATTCTACTTGATGCCTACCAGTCCAAGTTGAAGGAATTCCGTTCGGACGAGCTCAATATTTTCGATTTTAGTAACATCATCGCAATTCTACAGTCCGGAAATTTTTCACTCATGGATTGGCAATTGCTTGGGTTGTTTCCTCATGCGCACTTATCCTCCGTTCATGACGAGGATTCCATTCGGGCCAAAGTTTTTAAAAACAAACAGTATTTCGAGAGTATTGAATTCGCCGTTAATTACGGCAACATCGATACCGATCTAAAGAAAATTCTTAAGCCTGAAGGTATCAGGAGAATAGAAGAACACATACAGGATGACAGCTGGAAGCTTATCGATTATGAAGATCTTAAAAAATTCTTTATAGAGGAAACCAAGGGAACTCCGGTCGACTTTATCGGACTGGATAAAAATAATCATGAAGAACATATACAGCCTTGGGGCATCGTCGACGAAAGAAACAAAAGACTTCATCATCTTTTACTATTCAATACCACACAGGAATATCCGTATGTTCAGGATCTCATCTTCGGCGCTTCGCTGAAAGGAGAATTGAGCGTGCCTGTAGATGCTGCAGACCGAATATCGGTACAAAAAGTTGGCAAAGTAATCAGACTTACCGTCAGGAAACCATTCTACAATGAACATTTTCTCACCTTTACCTATACAGATCATTTAGTTAAATCTGCTAAATTCCGTTTTAGGGTATGGTCGGTGGATGGGAATGACCAATTTTTAAGCCAGTATTTTACCAGGTATGCCATCGGAACCAACGGAAGACTCGAATTGAGTGAAGACAATGGCGTGCTACAAATAGGGGGGACTGATGAAAATATTGAAACAGAAGTGCTGGAAGCAAATGCTGCATGTGAGGTTGTCGACGGTGAAAATAGACGCTTATCATTTGCTGGCTCGGAGGATGATACCATTGATTTTAAGCTGTTATATCGCCACCAGGAATTTAGCTGTACCATCAAGCAGGTTATTGTTAGCCTAGACCCGATCAAGGGATGGAAAGTATGGCAAGATAAGCGTACAGGCGAGAAAAGCTTTCGGTACAGTTATAATGTAGCAACAGATGTACTTAAGATCATTAGCCCCGAACAAGAGGAACGGAGCCCTTCTACAGAGTATAAGAAATCTTTAAAGCTTGAGCTCCAGATAATGAGCAAAATTGCACACTGTTGGCAGCAGTCGGAAACAGACTTGCTCATACCAATGCAGTTGGAGCTGGATGAACAGCTGCTTTTGGCGTATCAGGCATATTATGAGTATATTAACAGTAATGGGGGGCTGCCCAGTCTGGTTTATTTGGATGAAAAAGGCAGAGATCTCGGCCGCGCTTACGTAGACCTTTTTACCCAGCAGGTTAATAGCATAGGAGTGGGGAACATGCTTTCCGAGCTTTCAAAGTCAGAACTCATCAAGCTCGGTGCGGTGTACGAGTATTCCAGCTCCCAAGTAATTAAGTTCAGTCCGCTGCATCCGGTAATGGTTGCCTATCAGCTAGAGGTATATCAATCGGTTGGAACCGATAGCCTTTACGATGCGATGTTAAAAAAGCTCACTCCTTTGAACCTAGTACCTTATCTCTATTGGACCAATCCAGGTGAAACTGAGCGAATGCTTTATGCCAGTAAGGAAAATATGCATTCTCCGGAATGGCAGTTTTACAGTAGTGACCTTCAGTTCAAGCAGTTTTCCGGCCGGGAATTCATCCGCGATCTGGTAAGTGAGAAAATAGGAGAGTTTGTTAAGAACTTTTCATTTCTATTCAATTTCGATAAGCGTGCCCCGTTGCGTATCAATGTCTATAATATGGGAGAGTGCCTACATGTGCTACAGGGTATTTTCGATTTTTATAAAGAATCTATCTTGGGCGGTGAATCGATCTTTGATCTGCGCCCGATCACCCTGTTCCTCCATGGCTCAGAAAAGTTCGTCACCACGTTTGAGCGGATGTCGCATCTGATCCAAAAAGAAGATATCATGGGCTCTTTCGAGCTGTCGACCAATAGCCAGCGAATTGATATCGAAGAGCTGATCAACGAATTTCGAAAAAAAGTGAAATACTTCGCACTCAAAGATGGCGAGGAGCCACAGTATGGTCATCTTACTTTTTATCAATTTGATAAAACGGGAACTGAACTGACCGACCGGGAACATGCGAAGATACCAACAGGTTTGTCACTGAACGGGCTCATTAACGACTTACCCTCGTTCTACCATGATCACACCTTTGTAACGGGTTTCGGTACCCGCTCGGCGGATACCGAGAGCAGGCTAGCCGAAACGGTTCTTTCCTATAACGCGCTAGCCCGGGTAGCTTTTTCAAAATCACTTTTTAAGGCACAGGAAGTGGTATGTACCACATTGGATACTGCTATTAAGGCCAATCTGCATAAACTATATGATCATTCCCAGTGGGTGGTTTTCGTGGATCCGCAGTTTGACCTGACGTTTTTCAAGGATGATAGCGATCTAATCATGGTGCACTATAGCGATCAATATAGTAATGCTAGTGGCTTTGATGCTATAACTGTCAGCAATAAGGCAAATCAGTATTCCAGTCTAATCGGCAACATTCTCGATAAGCAGGAGGTCAACTATGGTAAGGAAGAAATCCGTGGCATCATAGACCTCTTCAATGGAATCAATGGCCAATGGTTAATTAAGATGATCGGAAAAAAGGATGACACCACTCGCAAGGAAAAACTGAGCATCCCGGCAGCCTTAAAAGTATCACTAGCCTATTTCGACCATCCGGAAATTACCTGGATCCCGATTTCGCTGGAGGAAATATTGCGTATTTCCGGCGGAGCTGGACTAAGCCAGAAAGAAGGCTTGTTTTCGGCAAAGAACTTGGGAGCTAAAAATGAGCATTCCGATGATTTGTTATTAATTGGACTTTACCAGGTCCAGGGTAGACTCAAAATGGAGTTTTTTCCAATTGAAGTAAAAATAGGAGTGAATACCGGTGATACCCTAAACAAAGCGCATCAACAGGCCAGTAAGACCAGAAAGCTAATTTACGACCGTTTAAGTGTCACCGATAAATTTGAGGCAAAATTCTACCGGCTGTTCTTTGCCAAACTCGCCTTAATCAATGCCGGCAAAATGGCCCTTTACAATATCTGGAATGAGAAGGACTGGGGACTGGTTACCGACACGTTCCGCCATCAGCTCATGAACGATGAATTCGATATTAGTGATTCGTTAAAGGAGTATATTGGTGAATATGGCGTAATTGCCTTCACAAAGGCACTCGATGACATTTCCTACAAGAGGGAACAGGACGGAACCGTGATCAAGTTATATGAGAAGGACGCTTACCATAATCTGGTGAGGGGTGTTTCCGCTATAAAATATACTGCGCTAGAAGAGCCCAACCCAATGAATGCCTCAGACTTCTTGATCAATCAGCTCAATCACTGGCCTCCAGGTAGGGAGGATGAAGATGTTGCTGTAAAGCAGCCATTAGGGAACCAAGAAGTCGACCCCGTTCTTCCTGTGGAGACATTACCGGTCGTTTCTGTACCCGTAACATCGGTGGAACAACCAGCAATCAAAATCCAACTGGGATCACGCCTCGCAGATGGCTATCCTCTAGTTTGGTATCCTAATGATACTTCGAGAACAATGCACACCAATACTGGTATCATCGGTACAATGGGAACAGGTAAGACACAGTTCAACAAATCGCTAGTTACTCAGTTAAGCCGTGCCGGCGTAGACAACGTTGGTGCGAAGAAAATAGGTATATTAATTTTTGACTACAAGGGCGATTACCTGGACAAAGAATTTATTGAAGCCAGCGGGGCAAAGGTCTATCAATTGCACAACCTACCTTACAACCCTCTTGCGATCGACGTGGATGAAAATTCTATGCCCTTACTGCCATTGCACGTTGCATCTACGCTGCAGGAGACCATTTCCAATGCGTTCAATTTGGGAAACAAGCAAAAGGCATTTTTAAAGGAAACCATCATGGCGGCATATGCCGAGAAAGGGATCTATAAGAATTTGCCGGAAAGCTGGACCAATACGCCTCCGACCATCTCGGACGTGTGTGAACTGTATCTCAACGATGATAAGGCCGCAATTGACAGCTTACATGCCGCGTTGAAGCAGTTGCATGATTTTGAGATCTTCCAGCCAGATGGTAGCAAAACCAAATCACTTTATGATCTGATCGACGGGGTGACAGTCATTAAGCTTACTCCATATGGCGCCGATATACAGAACCTGGTGGTTGCCATCACGCTAGATGCTTTTTATTCTCAGATGCAAAAGCATGGGCACAGCAAAATTGACGGCAATTACAGGCAACTTTCCAAAATGATCCTGGTCGATGAGGCCGATAACTTTTTGAGCAAAAACTTTTTGTCTCTGCGCAAGATATTGAAAGAAGGTAGGGAATTTGGTGTGGGCACAATTCTCTCCACACAGTTTTTAAACCACTTCTCTACCAGCGAGAATGAATACGATCAATATATCCTGACCTGGATCATCCATAGGGTGGCCGATGTAAAGATAAAGGATATCGACTCTCTATTCTCTGTGGAGGAAAAGGATAAAAAGGAAAAGCTTATACAGACTATCAAAAATCTTCAAAAACACCAAAGCCTAGTGACTTTAGGTGGATCGCTTCCGCTAGTTATTGAAGATTTGGCTTTCTGGAAGCTTCTAGAAGAGCAAAAAGATTCTATAAATTAAGTAAAAATAAATGGTTAGCATATGTTTGAAATGAGTTTATCAGAGACACCTGAATTCTTAGCCTATCTTTGGGTCAAGAAACGGTACGAGCTTTTAACCAGTATCCTGATTCTTTTCGTTTTGCCAACTTTTCCTTATATCATATTATCAGTTGAAATGCTTAACAGGCCATTTAAAGACCAACTGAATTATTTCGGTGATGGTAGCATGATTTCACTTTGCATAGGAATAATTTGCACCTATTTCGGGAAAACGCATGATTTTAAAACAGTAGATGAAAAAAATAAACATAAATTATATAATGTTATTGCGGTGCTCATCTATTTTGCACTGATATATCTTTTTATGGAGTGTCAGAAGACGAGCCCCAGGACACAACTTTTTATCTGGGTCATTGCCGGTGTCTCGTTAGTGGTTCTACTGTTTACTTCCATATTTTCGTTAATGCTGAGTTTCGATGATTATCCTGACTTTCAAAAATATAAGGAGCAGTCTAGATTAAAAGACACAGAGCAAAAGATTGTAGGTGAGTCAAATAGTAAATCAAAGATTAAGGTATGAGAATAGAGATAATTAACGGAGAAAAATTTGGATTTGTAGTCGGTTCACTCGTTAGCCAGCCAATTGGCGACTTTTTTGTCTGCAGTATGGGATGGTCTGTGCTCCAAGAAATTGCCATTAGCAATCCCCGTATGCTAATCGCAAAAGATGAAAATGGAGTGGAAGAATATCGTGGCATACAAAGGCAAGTGACCGATCAGCGGAAGAAGGATATAATGGACTACATAAAAAGTCCGTACGCAACTTTCCCGAGTTCTATTATTATTAATTTTCCGTCAGAGTTTTTAGATCTCATACCCTTAAGTATTGATGTTATGGGATTAACCAAGTTAGAGAACTACCATAACGAGCCTTTAGCGCAACTTGTGCAGCCAATTAATGTAGAGGCCTACATTTTATCCTTTCCAATTCGAAACGGAATAGCACAAATTATTGATGGTCAACATAGGTTGGCCGCTTTCGAAAATTTTGGCAGTGTAATGGTATTTGATTTGCCGGTAACTATATTTATGAATCAAACTTTGGAGAGACAAGCTGAAGTTTTTGCAGTGATAAACGGAAAACAAACAAGAGTAAGTCCAAGTTTGGTTTATGATCTTTTTGGAATCACAGAAAAACCTACGCCATATAAAGTAGCCAATGATTTAGTGAAAATGTTAAACGAAAGCGTAGTAAGCCCCTTGAAAGAAAACATAAAAATTTTGGGTAAAGCTAATGATTTTTACAAAGGGGTAATAACTCAAAGTACAGTCGCCCAGAATATCATCGCATTGATTTGTGGTGCAATCAATCAGGCAGAAAAAGACAAACAGGATGTACTAAAAGAACAAAAACTAGACAGCATACCCACTTTAACCAAGAAAAAAGCACCTCTGAGGATATTTTTCCTGAACAAGGAATATGAGCTTCTTTTCAAAATAATTGTCAGTTTTTTTACCGCAGTTGCAAAAACTTTTCCTGAGGAATGGAATGATGAAAATAGCGTTCTCAAAAAAACAGTGGGTATGAATGCCTTATTTAAATATCTAGCATATTTAAGTCAAATCGGAATAGAACAGGGTGATCTTACTCAATCTTTCTTCGAAGATCAAATTTCGGTTAAATCCCATATTAATTTAAAAGACATACAATTGAGTAGTAAAGGAATTAATCAGATTTATAACCAACTGGTTGCTGAGTAATATTATAGTATAAGGTAGCTAAAATATCGTTTTTAAATTAAGAGAGGTGCTCAATAAAAAAATAAAATGACACTTTGATTCGATCTAACATAAGCAAAGCCTACCCAAGTAAAATTGAGCAGGCTATAGTCTTGTTTATTCCATAAAAAACTTTCCAACCAGGGCTAGCTCGCCTTACAGCTGTTTTCCTTCTCTGATCATCCCAAATACATAAAAGGAATTGGTCGTAGAAATGTGGATTTCTTTCTGATTTTTTTGCTTAAAAGTAACCTTAGCCGAAAAGTCATTATCCTTTTCAGAATCTTGTGCATTATTAGCGACGCTAACTGTTATCGGTACTTTTAAGGATGCACTCAATCCAGCACTGACGCCACTTTTGTATAGAGCGTCAGCCTGGAAACCACTTACCTTGACTACTTTAGTCACAATCCTTAGCTTTTTATTGAAGACAAGATCAGCGTAATATTTGATATCTGGGTTATTTGAGTTCTTGGTTAAATATCGAATAAAATCAGATTCCCTAATGTAATCAATCTGCCATTTTCCACTGGTCACTGTCAAAGAGTCATAGCTGTTGATTTTCGCTCCCAGACTGTCTGGCATACCCTGGGCAATGATTCCCGAGAGCACTGCATCAAGAGAAAAGTCTACAGTCTTAATTTTAGTTAGATCACAATTGTTTACGCTCTCACCTTCTACGGCAAATTCTGAAAAATCGCTTTTTGGAATCAGATATTTAAGTTCGGTCTTAACGTTAAAGCTGTTGTTAACGATTCGCTTATCGATAATAGTTCCAAGATACATATTACTAGATGGACCTAGGTATAGCAAGTCGTTATTGATAAGTTTCTTATTTAAATTATCCGATTCGTAACATCCTTTCAACATCGCCATCCAAGTGTTTTTTTGAGAATTGGCAGCACCTGATATAGCGAACGGACCTCCAGTGGAAACGTTATTCAGATCATAGAGTTTGTCTTTGACCACGTTGAGCGAATCGCTGTTCACATCAACAAATTCATACTTAATTTCCTGTTTGCAGCTAATTAGTGAGCTTAGTGCGAGTGAACAAATTAAAACTAGATTTTTTTTCATATTATTTAAATTTGGTTATATATGTTTTTTCCGGTCAAATTGAATAATGGCGGCTTGTTTTAATATGTTTTTCCCTCGATAGTCAACTTCAAGTAGACGGAATTTATAGTCGATATTTTTATATGTAAAGGCAAAGGCTTTCCCTTCAGAAAGTAGGATGTCATCTTTTATGATTTCAGCGGTGTATCGATTGGAAATTCTAAATGTTGCCCGGCCCTGTTTTCCACTTACATAGTTGCAATCAATCCTAAATTGGTCTTTCATTGTTTGGTAACCGGATTTTATCCAAAATGAAATCTTGTCATTTACGAACTGGCTGTTAAGTAGTTCGTTTTCTAATGCACTCGGTTTTTCATAAGATTCGTCCATTACAGATCCTGCCCTAGCACCAACCAAAGGATCGAGATACTCCGAGCCATGAGAACAAATGAAGGCATCGAAAACTATCCGGGGGTCTTCGATGAGAGCATAGTCCATCCATAAAAAACCATTATCTCCTTTTTCTGAACCTTGCCAATCCATCACCTTGAAAGCATTCCGCTCGTCGTTATAGCCTACAACGAGCATGGCATGCATCCTGTTAGATACTGGATTGCCTTTTTTCGTCCATTTCCCACTATTAAAATCCATTGCTGCATCATACTCACTATTTAGAAAAACACTAATACAAATGGGATGAAATGGCGTATCAATCAGTATGGCCTTAAAATTATCCTTTGTACAAAAAGGCCGCTGGAATATTTGGATTTTATTTTTTCCGGCTTCTGAGAGCATCTTGTATGTTGGCATATCAGAGCAATTGTTGCGAACTGTATTCTTAGACATTAAAGGAATTCCACGATCACGCACAGTGAGAAAAGCATCAATATAACTGATGCCGAATTTACAATTGCTCTTGAATGGGTCGGCATATTTACTTTTGGAGATATTGAAAACGAAAAATGGGTTGAATTGTACTAGTGGTTCCTGCTTTTTGAGAAAAAAATTATCGATATTTCTCTGTATCGTTATCGCAAAACTGACAGAAAAGGCTGTGCAGGAGAACTGATCACCTTGAGTAATGGTATTCCAATCCTTGGCGAGATACTTCTCAGTTAAGTCAAATTTACGAGTATTCGCTAAAATAACCTGCCGATTAGTCTGAGGATTTCCTGGGGCAAGATACATAGTTATCCTGGAATCACAATCTCGTACTAATCCGCCTTGATTCAGCGAGGCCAGGGTATCCAACGTGTTTTGTATTGTGTCGGTCTGGTTTTGCGCAAATGCGGCCTGGTTCAACATTGAACCAATTACTACAGATATTCCTATTAACAATGCTTTATGGAAAAGTTTTTGGAGCATAGTTTTTGATAATTTAGATGAGATGTTTATGTAAAAATAATTGTTTATATACTGAATTTCAAATACTTAAATGTAGGTATTTTTGCAAAATCGAAATTAGGTTGAAACAAGATTGGATTAATTCACTTCTCAGATTCAATTAACTATTATTCTATCGCTCAAAAATCCCAATAGTCCGTTTAAGAAATAATAAAAAAATTAAATTTAGAATTCGCAAACCACAAACGTTATGCATAATATAATCAAACTATGAGCGACATAAATAAAAGCACGAAGGAAGACATCGCACATGCGGTTGTTAAAGCTGGACTTGGCAGGATCCCTATACTTGGTTCTGCTGCAACAGAACTTTTCGGTTTAGTTGTACCCCCCCTTGACAAGAGACGACAAGAATGGATGAATGACGTTGCTGAGAAACTAAAGTTATTAGAACAAAATAATCAAGTCGACTTCAAAAGTCTATCTCAAAATGAACAATTCGTTGACACAATAACGCAAGCCACAAGCATTGCAAGAAGGACAAGCGAGCAGGAGAAAATAATCGCTCTAAAAAATGCGGTTACAAATACAGCTCTCGAAGAAGCTCCAGACAAAACAAAAAGTCAAATTTTTTTTAAATATGGTTGACTCGTTTACTTTTTGGCATCTTGCAGGATACGATCAAACTATAGAAAGGTTTTAAACCAATATTTATTTACGCCTATTTTTATTACTAATCCAGCTTTTTCAAAAATCTGGCCAACTGTGCTAATGTAGCAAGGAGTACCTTTAGGACCAGCTAAACCTGGATAGATGGCATGAAAAATGTAACTTGTGTATTCATTATTATTCTTAAGACTAGCATTAAACAAGTTTTCTATCATAGAGATTGGTACATCAATAAATTTATTTTTGCCAATTTGTACATTATAACTTTCCATCCCCATAAATCGTCTAGAGTTGCTGGTAGAAGGGGGAACTAAGACAATCTTTCTCCCATATTTTGATGTCGGTGCAAGAAAGTCATTCTGCTTAACTTCGGACAAGATCAGTTCTTTCGCGAGGCGCCATGTTATATTCATTTCTAATAAAGTTTCGTTTATAGCAATAAGATTAAAAAGAAAACACCAGGGAAGAGCGTTAATTAAATAACAATTTACGTTTTTTTAGTATATACTTGAACATTGTGTCGAAATTTGTATTTGTTTAATATAGCCTAGGTTCAATTTTTCTATTCGATTCCATGATTAAAGTGGTCTTACTTAATTTATTCAGGATTTATAGCATAACGCTGTTGAATTTTAATGAGTAGTTTTTTCTTGTGAAAATCACGATGTGAATCAAAAAATACTTTATTGCTGGCATTGTAGATATTGCACGCTTTGCCTTTTAAGCCTTCTGTGTATAGGTTTAGTTCTATTGAATTGTGGTCTTCTTTTAGTATTTCAATATTACCCATTTGGTCTACGGTTAAATAACCTTTTTCATAAAGCATATCGCAGCCAAGGTAGCATGCGGCCATTACAATAAAACGATTAATTCGTTCGGTTTCTGTAGCAAGTGCTCTTCGCTTGATATGAGCCACTGCTAGTAGATTTGTTGGGAATTTTCGACCACAGATGGCACAGCTCATTTCAGTTTTATTATGAAACAGAAGTTGTTTTAGAAGTAAATGTTCTCGTCTGCTTTTGGTTTGGGTATATAAATCTTTTTGGCTTTCTAGCTCGGCGAGTTGCGTTAAAAGGTTTTCTTCAGATTTATTATTATGACTATTTGGATTGGTTTGCCTTAAGATTATTGGTGGTTTTATTTCTTGCCTCATGTATTTAATTAGATAGGCAATTTGGGCAGAGATAACACCACTACGTTGGAAATAATCATGTACATCATTTTCTGAATTGAACTTTTCCCAAAATTTTGGGGAATACGCATTAACATGAATATTTTTTAGCTTATTGATGAATGATAAATGCTTCTCCTTCTTTAGTAAACCAACGAAGCTCTCCTTGAAAATAAAAATGTTCTTAGTCTTATCTCCTAGAATGTTAATCAAGCTTTTTTTATCAGGTTTGTGCCGGTGGTAACTTAACCGCTCCATAAGGGTAATGATATCCAGTGGATATTCCTCGCGCTCGAGTAAACGTTGACAAACCCGCCAGTAGTCCCCTGAAATGATATCTAATTTTTCATCATCTAGCCATTCGCTCAAGATATAAGTGCTGGTTTTGCCGTAAGCAGAAAAGAGGGGATTTCCATTAATTGTGCTGCGGATGGATGAGCGCCTAAATGTTTCGCCCTCCCTTTTTTCGAGCGCTTCAATGATTTGGTCGATTTTATAGCCTTGTCTTTCTGGACCAAAGTCATGAAAAATATGCATAATTTTTTCCAATAAAGTAAGTCTTTTAGTTTTTGGCAGTAGTAACCCCTTATCATTGTAATAATTGTCCCCAATTTCCTTGGTTATCAGTTTTTCTAATATTGATGTTGCAGAGGTTTCTTTAGGTATTCCTGGTATTTCTTCGAAATACCATATATCTTCAACCTTTCTAGAGGGATATGGCCTGAGCTTGATTCTATAGAGATTTACAATGGATACGTAATCTGTTTCACGATTACTAACTAAATATGCCGATTTCCATGATGGATTATCATCGTCACAAACATAGTTGTAGTCGGTGTTAAATAGACTGAAAATTCTAGTAATAAATTTTTTAGTGAAATCTGTTTGATTTTCTTTATTAATGCTAATGGCAACATCTTCGTTCACCTCAATAATAGAAGAGTTTAATGGAAGTGTCACTTCTTCTATGAAATCAATATCTCGAAGAAAATTAAACTTTTTATTGAAGTCACATTTAAATTTAATTTTATTGGTTCTGATGTGCTCTCTAGTATAATTTAATCTGATAGCTATGGTTTCTAAGTCAGTTTTAGAAGAAGACGCATAATAGTCAAAATGATATTTACACAATTCAGAAAGGATATTATGATATTCACCACTATCGATGTAACGGTAGGTTATCATAATATCTATTAACTTGAAAAGTCTAATCTTTCCATTTTGTTGTCCAGCCCAAATGTTATTTAAGTGCTTATCAGTTATTTTAAAACGGCCAAGTTTGATCTGAAGCGATGAGAATGTTTGCATTTGGGATTGTTAATTATAAAATCATTAAAAATTTTACTAGTTCTATTAGTTAACCAATGCTTATAGACGAGCGAGTTTAACTTATGCTGTCCATTGGGACTAAAGCTTCCGCAATCGGTACATCTGCTAGGGCCAAATTGAAGCTAAGTAACTTTTTTTTTTCAACCCATTGAATTTCATCATGGTCTATTAACACAAAATCAGCTTGAATGAACTTACAGCCGTAGGCTATAAGTTCAATTTGAACATTCTCGTATTGATGAATAATGGTTTTAAAATGTTTGTCAATTTCAACCTGCATTGCAAGCTCCTCTTTTAGTTCTCTAATGAGGGCGTCGCTTTCTGATTCATTAGGTTCAACTTTTCCGCCTGGGAATTCCCAATAACCACCAAGAGATTTCTCAGCTTTTCTTCTGCAGAGAAGTATTTTGTCTTCCTTAAAAATAATGCCGCAAACAACTCTAACTGTATCCATGTGCAAGGCGATGATAGACTAGATTTAATATATCTAGTTTATGCTTTTCCTTCAAAATTAACTTTCCAGCGATATCTCCTAATAGATTAAATTCATCTGAAATAGAGAATAGTCCTTTGTCAAACATTACATGATGGTTAGGGCACAAACATATTAGGTTGTTTGAGTTATCATCCCCGTTATGTGGTTTGCCTAGAGGTTTGATGTGCGCGCCTTCGGCATAGCGGCCAACTTTGGTAATGATCGTTTCATTGCATATCTGACATTGGTAATTGTAGAGCAGCTTGACCTCTCTTGCTATTTTGGTGTCACGAACTATTCTTAAAACGACGCTTTCAATTCTTTTTTTCTCTTTAGTCGAGTAGTCAAGCTCTATTTCTTCAGTAGTTTTCCTACCGGGATTAATACCTGTGTATTCGAGCTTGTATCTGCAGATTTTAAAGCCGCTTTTACCGATCTCCTGCCACGCGCCTATTACACTGTAAAGTCCTGCGTACTTATAGCCTTGTTTTGGAGAAAATGGGCTTCTGTGTTTTGCTCCCCTAATTACTCTTACGGGTAACCCTTCATCCATGCTTTTTAATAATCCAGCGTTGCCTCGGTTATTCCAATCTTGGTCTTTAGTTTGCCTTTTACTGTCGCCATCGTTGCCACCAGCTCCTGTATAAATGATTGTATCGCCAAGATCCACGTCATCATAGCTCCCTGAAAGTACAATGGCGGCAACACCTGTTTTTCCTGTTCCATCTATTCCTCCTGCCCAGTTTCTATGGAAACTGTCCTTCATCATTATTCTTCTATCTTCAAATTGATAGCCTTCTGGGATACCTTTTATTTCTCCAAATATTATCGGCTTAGTCATGAAAAGTTAGCGCTTAATTTAGTTGTTCTTTTTAAAATATGAGCCTGGTTAGCGAAGATGCCTTCTAAGTGGATTTGGTAAATAGAAATAGCTTATTGTAACATCAATTCAATAATAGGGGGGGAGTTTGTTTTTCTATACATATTTCATAAAACGCTCAACAAACTCCCTACTTCTTTAACCATTTCGGTTATTTGCTTTTCTTAACGTCTTCGCCTTTACTACTTACTCCAATCACTTGGATTTAATAAGCTTCTGATATCTATTATCAGGAATTCTGCAATTTTATTAAGGTCTTCTATTGATGGTTGTTGCTTGTTTTGGCACCATCGTGAAATCGTTTCTTCTCTCTTATCAAGGTGTTCGGCCAATGATTTATTAGAAACTTTCTTCTCCGCAAGTATCACTTTTATCCTATTCAGATCAGCCATTTAATTATTTATTGATTTTAATAGTCAATATTTTGATTTTAATAATCAATTGATTATATTTGTTGTCAGTTATTTATAGCGACAAACAGAGTTAGGTAAACCTGGCTTTAACGATGTCTCTCATGAAACGAAACCGTCAAATTTCCTCCATGAGCCGATCGTGAGTTCGCCTATTCTATTGGATATTTATATCTTTGATATATTGTTCAATAGGGCGAATTTCATGTAAGCCTTTTGGAGGGCTCAGATTCTTATCTGAGTGGGTTCTTGACGGTACCAGTTTCAAAAGCAGTGAAGTTCGCCCTATTGGTTTTCCAATCCGGTTCCGTCTTTCGCCTTGGGTCTACATCGTTTTACATAAAAATTAACCGTTTATGAAAACGAAAAAATTAAGCGCCATCAAAATGATTCACCTCCAGGAAGTGATTCGTAATTATTCCCTACAACTACTATTAAGGAACGTTATCTGTTCTCCATCGTAATACGTGCCAGAATTCCAAGTAAAAAGATAGCCCAAAAGAGCAGAGGTCGATGTGTAGAGAGCACACAAAGTCCCAGCGGCTTAATTTAGCTTGGTGCCAGCCCTTTATTGCTGTTTAGGCAAAGGTGCATTGCAATGGTTTTTCGCAATCCCAAGGTAAGTATCTTTTTCCTAATAACAAATACGGTTTACCGTAACTGCATATTTTTTATGCGGGAGGGCTGGTTATTGCCTTATACTTTCAATAATTAATTACCCTTAATTCCAATCCGTATGTGCCTGATAAAGTTTTATCTATTCGACAGGCTTTACGCATTGAAGCCAAGAAATCCAGAGTGATAATATATGTAGAATATGATAAGCTAACCAAAGATTTTGTGGGTTATGATGTTTCGAAAGTTCAGGCGCCAGATCGGATAAATGGTATGCTGCTTAGCGAAGAAGACAAGTCGGCTTTCAAACGGGGAAATTTGCTCGAACTTGCTGACGGAACTAAAATCCAGCACAGGGCAAGTGAACCTAAAGGGATAATTTCTGACCGAAAGGCATTAGTGCTATCGGTTTTGATCGATGGCGGCATTAGTTACCTACTGCTCCGAGGCATCAGATCACTGAGTGAAAATGTAGATCAGAAAGACCACCTAACGCCAGCCTTTAATTCAGCACTTGCAGAGATGGAAGGGGTGAAAGTGTCAAGGCAACGCGAATTTGGAATGCCTGAATTACCGGTAGAATCTACTATGAGAAAAGTTGGAAGATAAGCTTAGTTAACAATAAATTAAAAGTCATGGATGAAAATAATTATGAATATTTGAAAAAATCATTGGATTACCTTGGTTTTGGTACCCATTTAAACCAGGTATTGCATGAGGCAATCAGAAAGCAGGATATTTCCTTCTCTATCGGTTTTAACCAGCGTTACATTCCCTCGGAATTCAAATCAGATCCCAATAGAGGGGTTGATCAGATGCATTTTGAACTTCGTTTCAACAGATCAAAAACAGGGGATGCATATTTTCTGAATGCCATGGAAGCAAAACTAACAAGATACAATGCTACCGAGCCAATTCAAAAGCGCTTTGAACTGGATAGTAGAAACCGTATTTCTGCCCTTCAAGCCTATAAGCTTCTTTGCGGACAGAGTTTTCGCAAGGATATTTTCGTCCTAGATCTCAACGATTTGCAGGAGAATAAGAATAAAAGAGTAGCCGTATGGCATAAACTCGATTTAAAGGTTACCAATAAAGATGGTGAACATCCAATGAAATTATTTTTTCCAGAATATGGATTTGATTTGGAAAAAACCTTTAATAGATACCCTTTCGCAGATTTGCAGGATTCAGATAAACGGGAAGCAGCCATCAAGGCACTGCTTTTCGGGAATTTAATCTCACTGAAAATGGTATTGGATGGCAAAACGGTGCCCGTATATCTGTCGGCTGACCCGGAGTTTAAGATTTTGAATCTTTATGATGAGCATATGCAACCAGTGAAAAGCGAAAAAATTTTTCCAGAGATTGCTATCCCTCAAAACTCCCCGCTGAGTTTTTCTGCACCTGTTGATAAAAATCAGCCAGAACTGGAATCCGAAGTAAAAATAAAAAGATGAATCAGCTTACAGCCTTGACCGATGCCGTAGTTGGAGGACAAGCGCTAGCAATTAGACCTATGTTCCCAATCAATAAATGCCTGCTGAAAAATCATAATAGAAAAGTCCTACAAGTCTCTTTCGCTAGCGAGACACACATTTTGATATGGAAAATAAAAATTAATTGTTTTCTATAAATCCATAAGTCATTCATTATTAATAATTTAAATAAACCCCTTCTAACTCCAATAGCGATGACTTATAGCCTGCAACCATTATAGTAAATTTCGTTCAATTTTAGTGTGGACTTTTTTTCGAAAGGTCAGCTTCCATCTAAAATAATATATCATGATAAGGCCGTCGCTTATTGGAAGAATCTACGTTTGGGTTGACTTTGTTACGGCATTAAATTAAATATGGGTTGATTTTATTACAGTTGGTATGGCGTTTACACGGGCAATTACGAAGGATTTAATGAAATAGAAGCAAAATAGCTTCAGGAAACCTTTAATAGTCAGGGGTGCAAGACAGGTTGGAAAAACTACATTAATAAAAGATTTTCACAACACTTTAGGTATGCCATACTACTTAATCTCGAGAAACCCGAACATCACCGTTATTTCGAACAATTCGATAATGTTCACCTAATAGTTGAGGCTTTATTTCTAGCATTCCAAATTCCATCAAAAGAACAAGGAAATACGCTATTATTTATTGATGAATGTTTTGCAGTAAAAAAAGTCAGTTGTGTACAACAGATTTATAAAAGTTAGTCTTAACGTTGCCTCAAGTTCAGCCCTGGTTTCTATGGTAATGAATGTATTTTGACTCAAATCTTAAAAATAAATTTATCTTGTAATGATAATATCCCCCAATACCAGCATATCCATTTTTGTTCTTAAAAAACAATCTAAAGCTTCCTGTGGAGAATTCACGATTGGTTCATTTTCATTAAATGAGGTATTTAACAAAATTGGAGTTCCGGTTTGCTCATAAAAACGACTGATAAGTTTATGGTATTTTGGATTGTGCTCCGCTGTAACAGACTGCAATCTGCCGGTGCCATCAAGGTGCGTAACCGCCGGAATCTCGGGTTGTTTCTCTGGTTTTATCTTAAAAACCTTTTCCATAAAAGGCACATCATCACTTGCCTCGAAGTAATCGGATACGAATTCTTTTAAGATAGAAGGTGCAAATGGTCTGAAAGATTCCCGGCGTTTTATTTTACTATTTAGAATTTCCTTAGCCGATTTATTTCTCGGGTCGGCCAAAATGGAACGGTTACCCAATGCCCTCGGACCAAATTCTGCTCGGCCTTGAAACCATCCAACTACGCCATCTTTTGTTAAACAATCGCAAACTGATGCAAAAAATTCATCTTCTGAGGGTTTAAGATATTCGATGTTTCGTTGCTTTAACAGGTTTTCTATGTAGGCGTTTGAATAATGGCTACCCAAATAGCCATGTGCCATAGGTTCTGTTCGCTCAAAACCTAAAGTTTGGTTGTAAACCCATAAGGCAGCACCAATTGCTGTACCTGCATCATGCCCTGCAGGAGGAATATAAACATGTTTAAATTTAGTGAAAAATCTAATTTTACCATTTGCCACTGAGTTTTGAGCAACACCGCCGGCAATACAAATGGAATCTAATCCGGTAAATTTCTGTAAGTGATTTAATATATGGAACAAAACATTTTCTGCAACTTTTTGAACGCTTGCCGCGATATCTTTATGTTTTTGGTTAAGCGGTTCATCATACTTTCTTGCTTCACCAAGCAATTTGCATAGCTTTTCTGAAAAAACAGATTCCATAGCCGGAACGCCGTTCTCCCACACCATTTTTACACCTTTTTTAGTGTGTTTAAAATAACTTAAATCAAGTTCGAACAAGCCTTTAGGTTTTAAACGAACCAGCTGTTGAAGCTCCGCCTCGTATTTAGTTTCACCGTAAGGCGCCAATCCCATAATTTTATATTCATCACCGTAATGTGGGAAGCCGAGGTATTGGGTTAAAGCTGTGTAAAATAATCCCAAAGAATGTGGATAGCTAACGGTGTCGATTACCTCGATTTTGTTTTCTTTTCCAATGGCAGTCATTGTACTTGTAAAATCCCCAAAACCATCAATACTTAAAATAGCAGATTCGCTATATGGCGATGCAAAAAATGCACTCGCTAAATGTGAACGATGGTGCTCTACGTTGTGTATTTGCGCTTTTAATTCATTTGGTTTAAGCTCAAAATGATTAATGAATTCTTCCTGGATACTTTTAGCCTTTTGCAGATTACGCATCCTGTCGACTATATTTTTTAGGCTTAACCGGTTTTTAACTGCGGTTAAAACTTTTTTGCTAAAGTTTGCTTTTGGGTCTCTGGAAATGGCAATATGATCAACCATTCTGATATCAATTCCGGCTTCTGCTAAACAAAATTTTATAGCAAGCACAGGGAAACCTGCCCAATGTTTTATACGGGTAAAACGTTCTTCTTCTGATGCGGCAATGATAAGCCCATCTTTGTAAATGCAGGCCGAAGAATCGCCGTGATATGCATTAATGCCTAAAATGTACATTTTTAACTAAGCCTGATTAACTAAAAGTACCATTGGCTTTTTTATCAATAGTCGGTTCCTGCAGCTTCTTAATTCTTGTATTTTTCCTTATCCAAAAGAAAAGAATAACAAAAATGATGATGTAAACAATTACGTTAAAAATCTCGTGATGGTATTCGAAATAATTCCGCTGGCTTTGGAAATAACCAAAAAGCAAACCTAAGCCGGCAATACGTAGAATGTTTAAAATATAAATGGTAATAATGCCAATAATAAGCATCTTAAAAGTTTCTTTCCAGCTCGCCGGGAAGGATAGTACGAAAGCGGCCAGAAAACTCATAACGCCTAAACCTAAACAAGAATAATTTATTCGCAACAGCGGACCATTAACCACCATTACATCCATATCATTATGAATTGCATAAAAACCAAACAGCTTAATTATCCAAACGGCGGGAATGATTAGCGCATTTTTTAAACCTTGTATATAATCAAAATTATCGGCTATGGTAGCGTTGTAAAATCTACCTCCAGGGCTCATTACACTGTTCATGAACAAGTTGCCCTGGCTAAATAATATGTATAAAATAAATAGGGATATGATGAATTTAATGGCTTTTTTATCGGCCTGTTTTTTTGCTGCTTTGATTTCTGCTTCGTTCATATCGTGATAACGCTTCTTATATTTAGGACTTAGTTGCTTGATTCATCTGATTTTTTAATGCCATTATTTTCTTGTCAACTTTTGCTCTAAACCAAAATCCTTGCAAATAATGAAAGCGTATACCACTTAAACCATCTAAAATGCCAAGCTTAAAGAATATACGGTAGCAAAAGTATAAATACGGACGGAAACCTAAAGGCAATCTCCACCAAATATTTTTAAACCATGCTCTTTTTTCATCCGGACTTCCGAATAGCGATGGTATAATTAATTGATTTCTAGTTTTTTGTCTGCGGTCTATTTCTTCAATGGCAATCAAATCGCTGTATCGCTCATGTTTTTTATACCAAAAATTAATATCGTACTCTTTCAAATTATCTTCCAGTAAATAGCCGTTTTTCCAAATTATGGTTTTGCCTGAAACGATAAATCGATGATCCATATTTTCATTCAAATCAGAATATCCATTCCCTGTTCTGAACATTTTTAAAAGGTAAAAGGGATAATAACCCCCAAATCTTATCCATTTACCCTGAAAATAATTTTTTCTGTTGAAGTAGATTCCATTAATGCCTTCGTAATTTTCATTTCGAAAATCCTTAAGCTGCTGAAATAATGCTTCGCATACAATTTGGTCTGCATCTAGCCCGATAATCCAGGGCGTTGTTATTTCAAAGTTTTTGAGCGCAAAATCCCACTGTTGTGGATGATTAATAAATGCATTGGTTTTAACCTCAGCCTTGTAATCATTAGCAATTTGAACCGTATTATCTGTGCTTCCGCTATCCAGAATATAAATTTGAGCACCTAACGCTATAATGGAATTCAACAGCCTCGGCAAATGAATCTCTTCATTAAAAGTTAAAATGATAAAACTAAAATTTCTATTCATTTATGTATATTTTAGTTTTCACTTTCTATTCTGCTATTTCGGGCTTGTCGAGGTATCGCTAACTTTCTCATGCAGAGCGTCGAAGAATTTATAATTAAGTTTTCGCCTTTCAGAATTGTCATCTTGAGCTTGTCGAAAGAACTTTAATTTAGTTGTTACCTTCCGAATTTGTCATTCTGAACGTAGTTGAAGAACACTTTCATAAAATTCCAAATACTTTCCAACCAAAAGCTGATCATAAAATTCTTTCCTGATTATTTCTGGTGCAATAACGCGAATATTTTCTCTTTTTGAATGATGCTGATAAGATTCACTTATCTTAACCGCGATATCTTCCGGATTTAAGTTGCAAATCCATCCAAGTTTATTGGCTTTTACGTAATCTGCCAACCCAACCTTTTCACTCAGCAAAACGGAGGTGCCAACGCTCAAACTTTCGATGACTACATTGGCAAAATTTTCATTGTAGGAGGGAAGCACCAGTAAATCATGATGAGCCATTATAGAAAACTTCTCATCATTGCTCACCTGACCAATCCATTCAATACGTTCAGCCAATTTTAAGCTTTTCGCTTTTTGCTTTAAACATTTAACATAATCCTCATCACCAGTACCGGCAATTGTAAGGTGATAACCAAATTCAGTTGTCGCCAGTGCTTCAAATAAAAGTTCTAAACCTTTTTTTTCTTCTATTCGGGATAAGAACAACAGTTTGAATATAGAGGTATTAACCTTCTGCTCCACTACAATTTTTTCGCTTTCCTCTGCTACCTGTTCTTCCAAACTTAATACCTGATACTTATTACCTGACACTCTATCCTTACCTTTTACTACTATCTCTTGCACATCCACCAGATTGGCGATAACCATAATGCTCTTTGGCTGAACAATTTGAAGCACATCGCTTTTCTCCTGATCGCTGGTTGCATGAACATGGCAATATTTTAGTAATTTTAAACCGATTAATCTATGTAATAATTTCTTTGAAATCGAACTTTTGTTGTTTAGCGTATAACGAGTAAGCATCCCTCTGGGTGATAATACCACAGGGATTTTATACCATTTAGCAATTAAACAACTTAATACAGAAACTAAATTCCACCAGGCATGAATATGTATAATTAAGTTGTCATGCTGAGCTTGTCGAAGCACTTTTCTCAATCCCCACAACAAGCCAGGCGAGAAATGACTATGATCCTTTGTCCATCTTTTAAAATATGTAACCAAGACACCATCTGCCATTATCGGCGTTTCAATGTCAACATCTAACTCAGTTTTTCCATTTGCTATAGTAGTGTAAACTTCAAGCTCAACTTTTTGCCTCAAGCTTTCTACGTCTTGCGCTCCACTCTCTGCCTCTAACTTTCTTCTTTCGGCACTCTGCGCTCCGCCCTCTACTTTTAACTTTGAGCTTTCCACTTTCCACTTTAAGCTTTCCACTTTCAACTCCAAGCTTTCCACTTCTTGCGTTTTGCAGTTCACCAATGCCTCACACAATTTCGCTACCGACACAATCGGTCCGCCATAGATGTAGGCAGGTTTGTAAGAAGGCGTTATATGAAAGATTTTCAATTTATATTCTTACTAAAATACCTCTGGCTTTTAAGATAGCCTGCAGAATGATTAAGGTTATAAAACTCCAGAAAATAGCACTTATTAAAAATTCAAAACTATTTCCACGCCATAAAATTTGAAAGAGTCCGGCGAACATAACTGCTGTTCCCATGAAATAGCCTCCAAACCAGATTTCTGAAATTTGAGAAATTTTTTGAGCAATAAATCCGTACAGAAATAAGCCAATTATAATACCGATTTTACCGTAAGATAGGTAGCAATCTACAATATATGCAGGTTTTGCAGATACAAGCGATATACGATCGACAACCCCGGCGTTGTAAACCCGAGTCATAACCAACTGTTCTACATCAGGCTTTGCCAGCCAAAAAAACCTTGGTATAATCATTTTCAAAGCATTTTTTGCCAGCTCTGTTTTATAATAAGGCATGAAATAGGGCGTCGAATTTGTGTACCGGATAAACATGTCAATTTCAGAAAGCCGCCCAACTAAGAAAGCCCAGTTATCATCTTGAAGCTCATCAATTAAATTATCATTATTAATAATGTTATCAATGCTTTTGTTTCTTGCGGTTGCAACATCAGTACCTTCTGCAACCATTTGTCTGAAGTTTCCGATAAATGTTGGTAAAACAAAAAATAATGCAATTAGTATTGCTCCAAATAGCGGAATAATTTTACGGCCATAAACGGGTAAAAGGAACACGCCCAATAATAAAGTGGTTATGATTACAGGCTCTTTAAAACCCGAAGATAGCGCTGCAAACATATTCATTGCAAATAATATTGCGGAGGCCCACAAGTTAACACGTTTACGTTCGCGTATTGCAAATGCCAATGCAATGGTGCCGGCTACAAAACTTAAACTGCTCAATTGAACGCTGAACTGGTTTAGTCCTCCAACTTTTCCTGTTAAATATCCTAGAGGCAAACAAAAAAATGAAATACCTAAAAGCAGGTTACTCATAGAATTTGTGTAAATCCGATAATGCTGTTTTAAGGGATAACGCATTGCAACCAAAATGCCATTTACTAATGCTGCGTGTCCTAAAACGTACAAGCGCTGGCAGTTAGCGATAGATTCGTAAATATTAAACGGTAGTAGATTTTTATTGCCAACATAGGTAATATATTCATAGCCCAGCGTATTTAAATAATAGAATATGGATGTGCAACTCATATAACCGGCAAAAACAATCTGCATAAAAAAAACCGGTCTGAGCAATTGTTCTATTATAGGTAAATCTGAAGGTAATTTTTTAATCACCTCTTTGTAGCAGATAATAAAGATGAAGAAAGAGCCTAGCCATGCAATTAAGTATGAAATGTGGGCATTCTTGCTAAATGCATAAGCAACAATAAAGGGGATGTACAGGGTTAAATAATGTAATAGCTTATTAGATTGCATGAAGTGCGCTTAGTATTTGATTGATTTGCTGTTCGAAATTCCAATCTTTAATTTTTGCCTTGCTTTGCAGGCCCATTTGTTTAAGTTGAGTTTTGTTGCTTACCAAGGCCGATAATTTAGATATAAAATCTGAATGATTTGCAGATTGAAAAATATCACCTGTCTTTTTCGGTTCAATTAAATCTGTAGCGCAACCCACCTTATCTGATACCAAAATAGCTCTCCCGGCAGCCATAGCTTCATTTACGGCCAAACCCCAGGTTTCATTAGGCCCTTGCGAGGGTAAGCAAAATAAATCACAAGCCTGATAAACCACTGGCATATAACTCTGATTCTGAAAATCCATAAAATGAACAGTTGTATAATGGTCATCCTGAGCGTATCGATGGGCCTTCTCCGCTTTCAACTTTTCTTCCAATTCCCCATTACCTACAAACAACAAATGAGCATTATTAATCCTTAAATTTAAAAAAGCCTGCAGTAACAATTTTGGATTTTTCTTTCTTTCAAATTTTCCGGCAAATAGAATTAATATATCGTCGTCATTTAGGGCTAAGCTTTTTCTCAAAAGATTGACCTCCTCTTTTCTATCTATAGAGAATCTCGCATTGTCTATAGCATGGGGCGCAAATACTAGTTGCTCTTCCTTTAGTCCAAATTCTTTAAAATAGGCTTTATTTGCTTTACCTACGTAAAATAGCTTGTCGACATGGCTGTAAACCCATGTTAATAAAACTTTTCTAGCTAAATTTTTCCATAAAGGTTTTGCGTCCAATAAATGACTATCACCCCTAAACCATACAGGAACTTTTCCTTTAAAATATTGCAAAACTTTTAGATGGCTATGATAAGCCCAGCCATAAACTAATAGTGCGTCTGCATTAAAGGTATTTATATTTTGTATAATTTGAGGATTCTTAATTCCATTGTAGTGATGGGTTCCTAGCTGTTTAGCCGTATTCTCCAAAAACTCATACTGGTATCCATCAAGTAAATCTATATCCCATTTTATGGTTCGATTAAATCCACTATCGAACAAGCCATTTTCAGTCTCTGAACCAAGCGTATAAAAAACTTTTAGATTACATTGTTTTGCCAAAAGTTTAAACGCTGGTGCATAATATTGAATGGGGTGGGTTGTGATAATGGCTAGATTTTTCAAAATTAGTACTTATTTGGAATAGCCAAAACTTCTAAACTAGATAAAGCTTCATCGATATTTAAATCAGACCTTATTCCATAACCATCTATTTTGTATAAGCCATAATTAAGACCTATTAAAAAATGTAAGATGCTTTTTGAATTGGTATTTAACTTCGATTGGTATAAATCATCATATTCAAAAATGATGATGGGCATCATGCTTTTAATGGATTCCATCAATCCTTTCAGAACCTCTAACTCATAGCCTTCCACGTCAATTTTTATAAAATCTACTTTGGTAATTCCATTCGTTTTTAAAAAATCATCACCCTTAACACATTCAATAACAGTGTTTTTTATTCCTGATTCTAAAAGATTAAATGCTCCCGGGTTAGTTTTATTCTCATCGATATGAATGTTTAAAGATGAGTTGATATCTCCTAAAGCTTTGTTTACGGTGATAATTTGAGAAAAGTCGTTTAGCTTCAAATTTTCTTGAAGTGCATGGTGATTAATAGGGATTGGTTCAAAGGCGAATACTTTCCCCTGTTTGCCCACCAACTCTGCAAAGTACATTGTATGAAAACCAATGTTAGCACCAACATCTAAAACGATGTCGCCTTGCTTAATTAAATTATTAAATTGAGTTTTTAAGTAAGGTTCATAGTCGCCCATGTAATAAATGCAAGCATCTATGTAGTTTTTTGTGTTTACAATTATATTAAAATTACCAATGATTGGTTTAGTTGTTCTCGATACTACCCTTAAAAATTTGTTTGCATACAACCATGAAAATATTCGGAACTGACCTTTGAATAGTTTTCTTCGAAGGATGAATAAAATTATTTTGTTAAGCAAAACTTAGGGAATTATATTGTTTCATTGAAAAGACTAAAGCTTTTACCACTTTTTAATCTACCGTAAACAAAATCAATGTCTCTAATGTAAATTGTGTTAAATGTGCCAAATGTTTCAAGTTTATTTAATATCCTGCTGAATGGATTATAGCTGTAAGGTGAAAAAGAGTTACTAATCAATTTCTTATGTATAAATTCCTCTTTATAGCCATATCTTTCTCCGCTTCCATTTAGTTCAATGACGATAGCCTTTAGATTAGAATTTTTAAGCACATCAATTGCACCGTTTAGTACCTCTGTTTCGTAACCCTCAACATCAATTTTAATAAAAATGGGATTTAAGCTTGCATAATCATCAAGTTTAATAACCTCAACAGAAATTTTGTCTAAGTCTTTTGCAGAAGCTACATGATTTGTAGTGTCTTCATTAGCAACAAAATCCAGTTTGCCAGTTTCATTACCAACTCCTTTATTAATAAGTTTTACTAAATTATACAGTTTGTTTAGGATGATATTTTGCTTTAATATTTCGAAAGTTTGAGGAACTGGTTCAAAAGCAACAGTTCGTGATTTGCAAACACCTGATGCTAACAATGTGTAAGAGCCTACGTTTGCACCCACATCAAAAAATGTATCCTCAGGGCGTAGGAAATGTAGTAGAAAGCCCATCTCATTAAATTCATGTAATCCGGTGTAAATATTTCCGGTTATACCTGTCAAACCTTTCTTAGCAAAAAAGTAAGTATCATCCAAAAAATTAATTGGCTGCAAATCTTTTTTCATTCTACTTTTAAATTGCCAGGAAAAAAATCTAATATAGGCTCTTAAAAGATGTTTATTTGCTAGCGGATGCTCATGAATAAATATGAATGTGCGTTTTAGTGCCCCTAACATATAACTGAATTAAAAAACTCGACTTGTTCTTTTGCCATAATCTCAGGTGTAAACCGTATTTCGTTTATACAGGATATCCTGTTGTTCATTATCGTATCGATAAAATTATTTAATTCAGCATTTATATGTTGCTGGCTGTCTTTTAAATATGCTTTACATACAGTCGAATATTGTGTTAAAATAAGATTCCCTGGACTCATAGAATTCAATAAGGAAAAGATAGGTTTGTTAGCTAAAATATAAGTGTAAATTTTCGAGGGTATATAATTAACCTCGTCAGATCCAACAATTAATAATCCATCGCTTAATCTTAAATGTCTTAAAGTATTAAAATAACTTAGTCTATTAGTAACTTCAATAACTGATTTATCTACTCCTAATTTTTTAGCGATGGGTAATACAGAGTTTACTCCAGTACCCTTTGGTGCGTAACTTGTCCCTAGAAAGTAAAAAACAACATTTTCTTTCCATTCGGTTGGTAAAGCTTTAAATGCAGTAAGCATTTTGGTAATACTCTCAACCATAATATTTCCAACAACTCCGGCATATAATATTTTTATTTTTTTTTCATCAGTAAAATAAACTTTATCATTTACTTCGTCTGCTATTTGAAAGTCTTTGAGCTCCGCACTAAAAGGTATTACTTTTGATTTGACTTCACTTAATGAAGTATATCTAACTTTAATTTCATCGATGTAACCTTGTGAGACAGCGATTATACCAGATACCTCTCTCATGGCCATTGGTTCCAGAAATTTATTTAATCGGTAAGAAAACCAATATTTTTTTGGTCTTTCGGTTTTAGGTTTATTTTGATAATATTCAGTATGCCAAGGGTCTTGCAAGTCAATAATGTAAGGAATTTTAAATTTTTTTTTCCAATAAGAACCTAAAATACAAACCAGATATTGAGTAGTTGAAAAGTAGATTAGATCATAATGGTTTTGTTTTAAGAGCAGATCAACCTTCAACTTAAAATACCACATTGAGCGAATTGCAATACTCCCAATGCCAAATTTAGTTGTAACATTTTTTGGAAATGCCTTAACTTTATGTATTTTAATGTTCGATGGGATAGTAATCCTAAAAAGATTTTCTTTATTTAAATCTGTATATTGCTCATCAACGCAAACAATTTCTGCCTTCCATCCTAATCTTTCAAAATATGGTAAACTCATTCTTACGCGTTGCATATCAGCAGCATTGTCAGGAGGGAAATATGGAGAAATGATTAATACACGTTTCAAATTTAATTTTTATCTAGGCCTTACATTTTGGACATAAATTCCAAATATCTCGTTTCAATTTCTTCGATTAAAAGCTTTCTATAATCCAACCACTGATATTTTTTTGCTTTTTGAATAACTAATTCGCTCATTTTTGGTAAAATAGATTTATTTTCTAGAATCCAAAGCATTTTTTGGGCGAGTGCATCCTCATTACCCGCATCTATTATAAACCCATCTTTATCATCTTCAATTAAATCATATCCAGCAGAATTATTAGTCGTCAAAACAGGTACTCCTTTAGCCATGGCTTCTGTAATAACCATCCCAAAACCATCTCCTAAGGTTGGAAAAACAAGTAGGTCAGATTCACCATAAATCCCATTAAGCTGGTCCTTATTCACAAATCCTCTATATTCAATATTTGGAGGTAAATTAGATACGTATTCTCTTGGCAAAGAAACAGTGCCAGCTAAAATTAGCTTAGCATTAGTAAGATCAGAAAAATATTTTCTCCACACATTTATCAAGATATGAGTGCCTTTTGTCAAACTAATTGACCCGATGCAGGTAAATGTGAACCTAGCTGGTAGGATATTTTTTTTACTTTGCTGATTCGTCTCAGGATAGGCTAGCGGAATTTTAAATATTTTGCTTCTGTTAATTCCGGCATCAATTAACGTTTTCATCGTGAATGTGGAATTACAAATAATTAGGTCAGCCAATTCATATTCTTTATTTTTTCTTTCGTTTCTTTTTTTTATGCTTTTAAATGAAATTTTCTCAATATACTTAGAGCGCAGAGAAGGATATAGTTTCAACTGATTTTCAACTATATTTTTGTAATGGGAGTGATGTTGACTTACTTGCTCTAAAATTTTAAAACAGCCAAAATCTTTAGCTCTATTAAAAGTAAAAAGAGCAGCGTGTTCATAACAGTGAACAATTTTTACTTCTTTGTCAAGCTTATTTGATACCCACTTATCGAAGCTCAATTCCGTCCATTCCCAAATCGTATCAGCAGCTGTTAGGCTTAGGAACTTTACAGCCAGTAACCTAAGAATTTCTTTGTAAGGATATAGCCTTATTTTTTTTTGCGGGATTTCTGAAAAATACCTGTTTTTTAATTTCACTCTTATAAATGAAAATATTTTTAGAAAAGATTTAACAGTTTTATTTTCGGGATGAACAACCAAAGTGGTGAACATATACTTTAAAATCCCAGCTTCCTCATAGGCTTTTAAAGTTTCTGTACTAAATTTGCCAACACTTGGTGAAGAATGATTTACGACGTTTTTTACAATATTTATATCCGAAGCTTTATTCAATCTCAATTTGTTTTATTACTTCAATTAACTTTTCCTTCTCAATTGTCCAATTGAAAATTTCCTTTGCAGCATTTTTAGAAGCACGCTTAGCATATTCTAATTTTTCTTTATTTTCTGCCCATTTTTTTAGTTCGCCTAAATCTGAGTTATCGGCTAACATAATACAAGCATCTTTAGCCTTGTCAGTTACCCAATTTTGTCCTTTGGTTGGTGTTGCAATTATGGCCAGACCTGCACTAAAATATTGAAATATTTTATTGGTAATGCACATATCACGATTAATGGGGATTTTGTTTTCTAGGGCTAAACCGATGTCAAAACCTCGCAACCATAAATTTAATTTTTTAGGAGAGCATTGGTCATGAAATAGTATTTTATTTTTCCAGCTTACTGAAACCTCATCAAGTAATTGTGCCCGAATAAATTCATCACTTGTCCCTCTTAAATGCAGTTCAAATAAATCAGAGTTTAATAGTGCCAGTTTAGCGATAAATTCCTTTAAACCTCTATTTAAGCCAATCGTTTGAGAAAACCATACAATTTTAATAGGCGAAGTGTCTTTTGCTACCTTCGGTTGATTTAAATCTTCATACTCAAAAAAATTATTTATTGTGATAATCTTTTTAAATTCAAAGTGCTTAAAATAAGCATCGCTTATGAATTTACTTGCAGTGCTTATGTATTCAGCATCTTCTAAATACTTATTTTCAATAGCTTCAGCAAGATTATTTTGTATTCCATCACAAGTTTCCCTTCTATGATAATCCTCTGCATCGAATGCAAACTTAGTTCCATTATTTTTAGCAGCCCATGCTACTATAGGTAAAGCTTGCAAAGTGTGACCAATGTATAAATCTGCATTATGCTCTTTAATTATTTTTTTAAATTCAGTAAAGAATAGGTTTTCACTTAGTTCTCTGTTAAAATTGTTCTTTAACCAGAGTTTACGCCACAACCTTTTATAATTCAAATATCTCGATGAAATATCCTTGCTACCAAAGTTTATTGGATGGAATTTGACCTTATCAAGCTTTAGAATAATCTCTTCATCATAGGCTTCGAACTGAGCAATATGCTGTAAGAAAATCACGCTAACAATAAAACCAGCATCGCTAAGTGCTTCCGCCTCTTTAACTAATCTGGGATTTGATGCTAGGTGACTATTACTAATTAATGTTATTTTTTTTATAGACATTTTAATCTACACGTTTAGAATACAATCAACTTATTAGTATATAAATATTCTAATTTGGTTATGAATCTATTGTTATTAAGTTTTTAATTCAGATTTGTAGATAAGGAATTACATATAATCAATATTTATAGAATTTCCTGTAATTGGTTATGTTTTATCGTCTGTTTTAAGATTATAGACTGAGTCATTTAATAATTCATTAGAGCATTGTTCATAAATTTTTACATATTCCTGGGCACAGCCTGTTAAACTTAAATTTTCAGAAATAAATTCTTGAGGTGCAAATTTTTTATTCCTCAACTTTTCGATAAAGATTTCAAGAATTTCCGCAAATTCTTCTACCGACTTAAATTTTAAACCACATCTGTCGTCCCAATAAGGAACTGAAGAAACAGGTTGAAATTTTACTCTTTCAGGAAAATATGCCGGATCAATCCAAAACCCACCTTTATCCCAAGCCAATACAGGTGTGTTCGTTGCTAATATTTGTTGATATGCCAAGCCTTGAGTTTCATGCTCTCCCAAGAAAATTACTGCTTTGCAATAACTTAATTTTTTTAATAAATCTTCATGCTTATAATTTCCATAATTTATAGTTTCGAAACGGAATTTTTTTTCTTTTAACCTATCTAATATTGGATCTAATACAGATTGGTCTTTCTCCGCTCTATCCCATAATATTTTGTTATAAATTAAGAAATCAATATTTGGCTTTTTGCTTTTAATATTTGGATTCCATTTATCCATATCTATACCAACAGGCCAGGAGATAACCTTATCGCCGTAATAAGGCTCAAACATTGTTTTCATCCAGTTACCAGGTACTAATACTCTTTTAACATTTGGATACTCTTCAAATAAATTAGGGCAATCTACGGGATGAGAAAAAACACCTGCACCGAATAGAATGGGATTTTTGAATTTTCTTTCAAATATTAATTGTGATTTTCCTATAACGCCTACCAATTCATTGGGGTGCATTTTAGCGTACTTAAAGTCATTAAATCTGTAAGGAATTTTAAGTTTATCTAAACCTTTCATCAATTCCAAGGCAACCATCATTACACCGCCTGGTCTAAATTTCCCCCTAATAATTCTTCTAATTATCTGCCTTGGATAACGGTCGTATTTAATCCATCTATCAGGGTTTGGTTCTTGGTAAAACAAATTAATGACTTTGCTCATATTTAAAATTTCTTCAATTAATTATTCTTAACTAGATACTTTAATGTCTTTTTTAAATTATGAGCACTAATTTTGAAGATTTTTTTAATTGGCCCGAAAAAATATGCAAATCCTAAGCATTTATAGAAACCACAATCGGTAATATAGAATTTCTTAGGAAGATTTTCCCACTTTGGATAGCTAAAGTAAACCTTTCTTTTATTCATTACATAATGGAAATAGCCTAAAGTTTGTCCTTGATAATAAAGTTGATTATTTTCAAAAATGATATATGACCGGCTATCAAGATTCTCACAAATATGTGTTTTAAAGGATGCTTTTATTCGTAGCTCGTCATTTTCTTTTGTAATTAAATACGTGAAAGAAGAATTTGGTAATTGTATCTTTTGTAAGCCATTCCAAATCGCTGAATTATGCCTCGTTTCATCAATTCCCTCATATTGGTCACTTATAATTAGCTCATTAAAATCCACTAATTTTTTGAATAAATGATTGTTATATAAAGTATTTTTTATTAAACAAAAAGAACCTGATAAAATTTCTGCTCTTAATGAAATGAAATCGTAATTGTTTTGTAATTCATTACATATTTTATTTTCTAAATCTCCGTAGATTAAGTCAATATCTCCATAAGCCCAATAATCATATTCAACTATATATTCCTGAAATAGTAATCCATAGGTGGGCTTAAAATCACATAACTTATAAGAGTTTGGCAATTCATAGTCCAGAATGTTTAATTTTTCACATATTAAATTTGAAATTTGCTTTAAGCTACTTTCTACAAATTTAACATTAGGCGGATATTTTTTTGGAATTTCATTATCTGTTAGAAACAGGATATTTAACCACTTATTGTAATAGCAGCTTTGAATGTATAAATTTAAATATTCTGGCCAGGGACCAAAATACGGTATAATCAATAAAATCTTCTTACTACTCACTTTGATTTGGTGAAGTAATGTTTTTTAATATTAATAAGAGCTCATTTGAATTATTATATAGTTCTATACTATATCCTCTGTCTTTCCAAACTTCCATGTCACCTAAATTATTAGCAATTACAGGCAAATTATAGTTAAAAGCTTCGTAGAGTACATATGGTCCGGTTTCATACCATATCGAAGGGATACAGAGATAATCGACCTTACTGTAAAAATCTTGAATTTCATGCTGATCTAGATTATAAGACCAGAAAACATTTGATTGTGGTTGTGATATATCTTGCATTTTAATAATGTAAGGATCATCCACATTTTCTACTATAGCTGCGATGTGTAGCTCTAAGTTAGGTTCATTTAAATTAATAAAAGTTTCTAATAAAATGTGTACTCCTTTTTCATAACAAATCCTACCTGCATAAGCTATTTTAGCTTTTCTTAATTTTTTTATTCCTGATGTTATAAGTGCACTTGTATTTTCCGTAATTTCAGATTGCTGTATCATGAACAATTTAGATTCATCAATACCATTTGCTATAAAAATCCTCTTCTGCCAATAAGTAAATATAAATATCTTATCGCACAAATTATTTAGGCTTTCAACGTTTTTTTGTTTCTGTTTAACGATTGTTGAGATAGATTTTGGATAACTTAGACCTTGAACAAAACTAGTTATTATTCGAGCAAAAGGTGGTGTAAAACCTTTTTTGCTTACGTAGCATGCCATGCATCTATTGTTAGAAATTTCTCCATCGCAAGGTTCCTTTCCATACAACATTAAATCTCCATGAATACAAGTAACTGAAGGTACATGGGCTGTAAAATAAATAATTCGATTAAGAGAGATAGCAACTGCAATATGATGTATACTAAATGCTGTGGTGAGAGAATGAAAGTGAATAAGTTCATACTCTCCTTCTATCAATGTTTTATAAAAGTTATTTAAATTATTTGACGGTTTTAAACCAGATATTACATCTTTATCTGTATCAATTTCATTGGATATTACCTGAACATTTATGCCTTCGTAATTATAGCTCCTTATGTCTTTTGGGGCAATTGTTATTATATCAACTTCATTATTGTCGATAACTAATTTTTTGCTAAGTTCCAAAACATATTTTTCTGTTCCACCTTTACTGTGTGGGTAAAAATATTCTGTTACCAAAGCAATTTTCATGAATTAATCGCTCTTTTAATTCCAGCCACTTTTTCTGCGCTTTTGTAGCCAATAATCTTTGATAGTATGCGCAACATTCCTTTTTCAGGCGGTAAATAATCCGGTTCAATTTGAAGCAGAAATTCAATGGCTTCTTTTGCTAAACCTTTATCCAAAACACTCAGCCGGTTAATGCAATGCCTTAAAGATTTTATAATTGCCCTTTTTTTATCAATACTAATATCAACTTTCCATACTGCATAAACAGCTTTAGTGTTTTCATACAAATCCCGTACAAAACTCAAATCGTTTTTTTTTGATAATGAATTTGCCTGACCGGTTCTATATTGAGCCATATTTCCATTTGTATAAACAAATTTTCCTGTTGCAATTGCTGCATCTAAAAAATATCTTGCATCTTGTATCACAGGTAAATTTTCGTTCCATTTTAACTGTTCGCAAATGCTTTTGGAATACAATATTGCAGCAGGAGGGCACCAGAAATAAGTAAAAAGTGCGATTTCTAAGTCTCCTTCAATTTCGCGTTTGATGGTTTCAGAGATAATTGTTTCATTATTTTCAGCTCTGAATTTTTGCCAATCACCGTAAGCTACATCAGCATTATGTGTAATTAAAGCTTCTAATTGCAGCTCAATTTTTTTTGGTTTTAGTAGATCATCAGCATCTAAATATTGAATATAATCTCCTTTTGCATGTTTAAAACCGAAGCTGCGGGCATGGCTAACACCTTTATTTTCTGTAGATAGTATTTTTACAGGATTAGAATATTTTTCTAGAATACTTAAAGTGTTGTCTGTAGAACCATCGTTAACAACTATAACTTCTAAATTCTTGTAGGTTTGAGCATAAACAGAATTTAAAGTCTCAACAATTGTTTGCTCAGCATTATACGCGGGAATAATTACGGAAACTAATTTCGCTGAGCTAGCCAATCTTGAGTTATTTTTAATGCTTCTTCAGTGGGTATTACAGGCTCCCAACCTAAAATTTCTTTAGCCTTTTTAGAAGAGAATTCACTTTTCGTATTGCCAAAAAGTTCATTTAACCAGATAGGAGGGTTGAAAGGTTTCTTAGTATCTTTTCTCAGATTTTCAATTCCGTTATCATGCCATTCAATTTCACGTTCACCGTCCAACTTGTTTCTAAATTTAGGGATGCTTTTGAAAATCACTTTTTTCAAACTTCCTAAAATGGGATGTTGATTTATTAAAGAAACAAATTCATAATTAGCCACTAAATAGCGGGCAATCTTTTTAAGGTTTGTTTTCTCTTTAAAAGTTTGTGAAAGTAAACTTTTTGTATCCAGATTTTCTATCTGTTCAGCCTTATCTAATAATAACGGACGAAGAAAATTTCTCCAGGTTATTGTATCATCATTAATAATAAAATTTAAACCATGTGCACTTTTTACGCTCAAAGATTTTTCGATGGCATCCAACAAATTATCAATGTAAACAATGTTTGCTTTTCCAATGCCGTTATCAATCCAGCAAAAACGATTTGAATTGGCAAGTGTTAATGGTAGCGTAGTGTATGTTTTGCCATTTGGCCCATAAACACATGTTGGATTTAAAACAATAATTCTGGTCTTTTTTTGAGTTCTGGCAAATTGCAAACACCAATCTTGCATTATTTTTTTTGATTTACCGTAATCTCCACCGGCAGGTTTTCCATTAGAATTTTCATCTACAAAACCATCAGGAAAACCATAAACATTCATTGTACTCAGTACAACAACGGCCTCCGCACCTTGTTCGCATGCGGCTTTTACTACGTTTTTTGTAGCTTCAACATTAATATTGTAAGCGTTTTTACCATCTGTGGCGTAAGCTAAATGGACAATAAATTTCTTCCCTTTAACAATGTTGAGTACCGTTCCATAATTTAAAAGATTAACTTTTGGTAAATCAATATTGAATCGGGCGATTGCTGCGCAGTTTTTGTACCCTCTAACGGGTACAGTTATGTTTTGGATGCCTTTACTCCATAAACGTTCAGTTAATGCGGTTCCAATAAATCCGGTACCTCCGGTAATTAAATAACTATCTTCAATTGTATTTACTGAAGCCGTTTTTCTATTTTTATATGCCCATTCAATAAGCATAATCCCCGCTTTGGCATCTGCAACTTTTACAAGAGATTTATCATTGGTTGCAAACTTTATCAGCTGCTCAACAAAACAGGCTTCAAATATATATTGTAATGATGAATCACTAAACGCATTATTTACACTTATTACATGCACAATGTCATCAGCTGAAGAAAAAAAACAACTTTTGAAATTATCTTTCTCCATCCAAAGTTTTCCGTTTGCACCGATAATTTCAAAAGTATTTTTAAGCTTTTCAGTTCTCGAAAGTTTTAGAGAAATCTCTATCTCCGCTTCATTTTTTAAAATATAATCAACGTTTGCTTCAACTCCGCCTTCACAATCATCATCGTATTTAACGGGTTGGAGCACTCCAAAAAGGTGATAGATTAAATCCAGATAATGTACGCCCATATCGGCTAATACGCCACCGTTTTTTGGATCGAAAACCGCATAACTATCGGCAACCCAGGCATAAGAATTACCATCTTCAATATTAACTTGTTTTATTCTACCCAAAAGATTTAAGCTCTCATTAAGGGCAAGATATGATGGCATATACCGACGGACCATGCCAGTGTAGACATTTCCGTTTGTTTCAGCCTCAAGCTCAATTATTTTGTCGCATGCTGCGGTAGTCAGTACGAGTGGCTTCTCACATAAAACTGAAATGTTTTTAGCAACACATAATGCTATCGCTGTTTCATGAAGATGATTTGGCAAAGTGATAATTGCGTAATCATAATTCACTTTTGTCTCTGCTAAAAATGCTTCAAAACCAAATTGTATAACATTTAATTTTTTTTCCTCAAGTATTTTGAAAGTTTCAGGGTTTGGCTCAATAATGGTTATCGAATTAAGCAAGCCAAGATGTTCAAATGCTTTAAGATAGTACGCTTGCACTACTGCACCACCACCTATAATCAGCCACTTCTTATCCTTCATTTGACTAATCTTTTGAAATTCATGCATCTTTTTTCTATTAAGTTCCAGCTTAAATATGCTAAACCAAAGGCTATTGGCAAAGTAATCAAAAATAATATTATAGGTTTGAACTCATGGCTAAAGCTTATTAAAATCGTTTGAATAACCACGAAGTGGTAGATATACAATCCGTACGAAACATCGCCAAACCGCTCAAGCGATTTTATTGGTAGGTGTGTAGTTAGCCAAAGTAAAATATAGAGTAAAAAGAACGGATGTAGTGGATAATGCGGATTATACTTCAAATCCAGTAGCCACAATGCAGTGCACATAGCAAATAATATTTTCGAATCTGGAATGTGTTTTTTGAAAAGAAATCCAATTGAACCGACTAAAAAGTAATAAGGTAAAATAGCCACATTTGCATTGGTGTAAAACTTTAAAAAGAATGTGCATTTACATTCGTCTATCCAATAGCAGGCAATATAAGATAGTGTAAAAATTATTAATACCCATTTCCTTTTACTTAGTATTCCAAATATACCACCAATAGCTAATAGAATATAAAAAAGAAACTCCCAGGATAAAGTCCATAATGAACCATTCAACGATTTTTCTCTTAATTGAGCTGTGAGATTTGCAATATCTGGTTGATTGATAATCAGCAACGCGTTTCTAAAAATATATCCAAGCATTTGGCTTAAAATATTTTGACTTAAACTTTGTCCTTTCAGAATGATAATTAATGGCGTTATAATGAAAGCTGTAACCAGTAAACAAACTAAGAAAGCAGGGAAAATTCTAAGTATCCTGCGCCACACATAATTTGTGATGCTCGTACTATTTAACCAGCTCGAAGTAATTAAGAATCCACTCAAAATAAAAAATCCATTCACACCCAAAGCACCAAAACTAATTGAGCCAATTCGGCTGAGTGGGTCTACACTACCTACAAGCACATAACTGTGCTGTACGATTACGAAGACGGCTAAAATTAAACGGATAAAACCAATAGCATTATCTTTGGAATTGTAGCTTTCTTCGAATGATTTAGGAAGCATATAAAGCAATATGTGCCTTCGCCCAATTATTTATATTCATATCGTTGCCAACTCTCGAAAATAATGGCTCGTAATTAAATTTCTGCCATTTTTGCTCTAAAATATAATCTGCTAATTCATCTTTCGTGTAAGCAATAACATCATTAACTAAGAGCTCATTTACGCCTTTGGCCGAACGGGCCAACACAGGTACGCCGCAAGCCAAACTTTCTGCTACGCATAAACCAAACGTTTCAATTTCGCTTAAAGAAATACTACAATCACTCAGTTGGTAATAGGCTGCCATAATTTCCTTATCTGAAGTTGCTGGCAAATGCATTTCTGTTAACCAACTATTTAATTTATTAAATCTTACAACATCCCCGGTGAGTTTTGTAAGATAGATTTTGCGCTCTGAATTGTAGCATTCTGCTAATCTGGTTTTTATTGCTTCGAACCAGCTTGCCCCTTTTTTTTCGTCTTCCCATCGCCCTTGCGGAAATAGAATTACATCTCCATCTACAGGGATATTATATTCTTTTCGGATATTTTCTTTACCAATAAGTGCTTTACTAAAGTTAGAATTTACGGCGTGAGGTATGGTTGAAATTCTTCCATCAAGAGTGTTAATATAGGCTTCATTTTCGCTTTTTATCCATTTAGATGGAGATACAAAATGAATTTTATGTTGTTTGATGAAGTTTCTTTTTTGCTGATGAAGGTATGGAGTGTTATCCCAATTTAGTTTTGGATATTCTTGTAATTTCGGGCAATGATGGCAATTGCTAATGTACCTATCACAATCAATCGGGTGGATGCATTTTGCAGTTAAAGGCCATAAATCGTGCAGGGTCCAGAAAACTTTATTGCCTTTTGCCAATTTACTTATTAAATCGAAAGAGATTTGCGCAACATGTGTTACATGGATATGAACTATGCCCGAATAATTGTCGAGTATATTGGGCGAAACGAATTTATCTATAGGATTTATCCATCCTGGTTTAGCAAATAGGTTCTCAAGCTTTAACAACCCTTGTTGAATTCTGCCAACTATACCGCCAAATCTTCTATAACCATTACCTTCCAGAAAACCCTCCAATTCAGCGCTTGATAAAACAGCGCTATTAATTCCTTTTTGCTGTAAAGCGCCATGTAAATTCAATGCCGCAATAGTACCTCCGCTATTGTCTTTGTTGGAAATGATGTGCAGTACTTGCATCAAATTGTTTGTATGTAACGATACGCTTTATACCTTCCAATAAATTCTGCATATATCAATCTTGATATTAAAAAATTGAAGTGGAGTAAGTTATTAACATAATGATAAAAGAACTCGAATACCCTTGGCTTTTTAGTTGTAGACTTGTATTTGTAATCTAAAAGCGCAAATGAAAAACTTATACCCATATAAAGCCTTATTATATATTTTTTTGTTATTCTATTTGCTGTTATGTAGTGTTGCAACTTTAAGTTTGAAAACTGCCCAACATGCAAGTTGTTGCTAAGAGCAAACCAAACTAAATCTGTGTCTCCTCCCGATGATAGAGCTTCACCAATTCTATCTACTAATTTAAACCTATAATCACTAAAATAAGCGTTAATGAACTCTTTTCTTACATACATACCGGCCCCACAAACAAAACTTTCAACTTCCATAGAATTTGATATCATTACATTTTTTTTTCTTTCTTCGATATTAAAAATTGCACATAAATATTGATATTTATAGAACCATTTTTGAGGTTGTTTTTCAAAGACAGGATTAGATATTCCGCAACCAAAAATTTCTAGATGCGGATATTCATTTAGGTTTTTTAAGAAATTAATGATATAATCGCGTTCAAGCCAGTTATCATCATCACAAAATAATAACCAGTCGTAATTTGCGACTTGACACCCTCGTTTCCTGGCATTATACAATCCTGGTCTTGATTCATGAACGATATGATAATCTATATTTTTTGAATATCGATTAAGTTCAAGTTCAGCCACTTTGGATGTTGCATCTGTGGAACAATTATCAACGATGATTATTTCTATCTGAGATTCGATATTTTCAATTTTGGAAATATGCTCGATAGTTTTAGGCAAACGCTCTGCGCTATTGTAGCAACAAATGATTATAGAAATATCTGGCAAGATAATTAAACTTTAAAAGGATTCGGTATTCTTGATAGTTTACGTTTAAATTCTTTGAAGCCTATTAAAAAAGGCAATGATGGATGAATTTTGGTGGCAGACAGGTATATAAAGAAATGATCCTTAATATTGAATCTTCCAGCTGTGTATACAGTTATAATTTTATCGGCTATTGCCTTTATGTGTTTTGATCCAAGATTTATTTTATAGTATTTTTTTATAAAAGCTATAACATTAATTGTTTCGAAACTGGTTTCTATGCTATTTATACTTTTTGCAGATACTGAGCTTTCTATCCTTCTAAAATAATTTTGACTTGAATAAACTAAATCTATCGAATAGTTTTCTAAAATTAATGCCCAAAATAACCAGTCACCACATGCTTTATATTTTATTATATTTTTATCTATAGTTTCCTTATTTTGTATATAAGCTGCTTTCCTGAACAATGCAGCACTTGCATTATATATGAAATTTCCGTCAAGCATATAATTTATAATAAAATTTGAAGATTCCATATCGGCAACACTAGATAATTTGTGCTTTGGATTGGCAATTTTCTCATTATTGTCATCTATCCAAATAGATTCAGCAAACACACAGCCAATTTTATCCGATGCATTAAGCTTCCTTACTGTGTACTTTAAGAAATTTTTACACGCAAAGTCATCACTTTCTGCTATCCAAATGTAGTCGCCTTTGCAAAGGGAAAGCCCTTTAATCCACTGCTTAAATGTGTTACCACTATTTTTTTCATTATATAATAAAAAGGATATTTTTTTATGAGTTGTATACTTTTCCAAGATTGCTACACTAAAATCTGTAGAGCAGTCATCTAAAATTATAATTTCAAAATCTTGAAAAGTTTGATTTAAGACAGATTCAATCCTCGTTTTAAGATATTTTTCATGATTATAATTTGGTATAATTACAGAAACTAAAGGGCTACTCATTAATATCTTCTAAGTTTAAGCCCTCTAACTACGACAGTAACATAATATTTAAATAATCTTCTGAATTCAATTAATCTTTGTATTAATGATTTATTCTGTGCAAAATCGACGATTTTATCCAACTGTTTCATAATAAATTCTTCATTAACAAATTCATTTACTTCATCATTCTTGAAGATCGGTTCCTTAAGCATAGAAAGATAAGCTGCATCGTTATTATCAAGATATTCTATATAATCTATTACTTCAGTAAAACTTTTATAGTTATGGCAATTAATGAATCTTTTTGGGTTGAAATCTCTTGTTACTAAATCAGAACCCCAATAAATTGGAATACAGTTAGAAATGAAGGGTTCGTAAATTTTTTCGGTGACGTAGCCAGGATGCGATGAGTTTTCAAAAGCAATAACAAATTTGAAATCTTTAATGAAATTTATTTTATCAATTAATTCAAAGCCTGTATTATTGTATAGTTTGCCAGCAGAATCTACATGCCTTCTTTTAGAAAGTTCTTGATAAAATTCGTTTCTTGATTGACCATCTGGATTAGAAACGATAAAGCAACAGAATTTTTTTTTTTGATTTAATATTTCTTCAAAATTCAATTCTCTTTTAACTAATGTATCAGAATCTTTATAGAGCGCATAAAGTGGTAACCGATAATTTCTTTCAGTTATTGGATAATCAAAGCTGAAAGCAAAATCACAATCTTTAAAATCAGGACGTAAATTTTCTCCAGTGAAAAGTATTTTAGTGCAATTATATTTTTGATGATTTGTGCTATATACAGAATAGAATAATATTTCTGGTTTATCACTTAATTCGATCTCGTATTTGAGAGCTAATCTTTTATAAAAGAAGGATTTTTCCGGTATAAAGTCTGGCCAAAAATCAGTGAATTTAATCCTAATATGGGTTTTTCTTTCTGAACTCATTTTTACTAAAAAGCCAATTTTTTATCTTTCTAAATGGATTAATAATGAAATTACCCAATCTGTAATCCAAAGAAAATTGATACATATTTTTATATATTTGACTGAGTTGTATTTGACTTATTGGGTCAATAAAGTGAGATTTGTAAATGTCAATGTTCTTTGAGAAAATTTGCCAGTTAACATTTCTATGAAGTTCAGATTTAATAGTGTTTCTGGAGTTCTCACGAATTCTGTAGAAGAAATATTCTTTCTCTAATTTAATAACTTTTGATTCTTCGTCTAAAAATCGAATCCAAAATTCCCAATCTTCTAATCCATTGTGCATATCATTATCATAACCGCTTGTATTATAAAAGTCAGTTTTTTTAAACATTGCACTACAGAAAATCATATTACCTAGCAACAAATCTTTGTAATTATATTTATTCAGATTTAAACTTTCATTCTCTAAGCCAAATTTTTTGCCATTGCAGTAAACTAATTTTAGGTTTGGATTATTTTCAAATGTGATAATAGCTTCCTCTAAATAGTTTTCGTGAATAACATCATCTGCATCAAGTGGCAAAATATAAGAGCCAGTAGATTTTTTTATCCCATTATTTCTTGCAACCGATACACCTTGATTAGATTGAGTATAATAAATAAATCTATCATCTTTATTACTCCACTCTAAAGCAATGTGCTCACTCCGGTCTATAGAGCCATCATTTACAATAATGCATTCCCAGTGTTTATAGCTTTGATTTAATACTGATGTTAAAGTTTCTGCTAAAAATTCCTCATGGTTGAAACAAGGGACTATTATTGATATTTTTTTGTCAAAATAGTTCACTCGAAATTTATTCTATATATTAAATAAAAAACTGGGTATATCATAAATTACATCTAATAGATTAGTAGCTCTTTTATTTTTTAATGCTGCTATCAAATATATTTTAATGCCTCTTAATTTATCTAATAAAGAAATTGATTTTCGTGCCCTGACCAGACGGTTCCAATTTCTATATTGGTGAAATAATTTATCATCGATATAAGAACTAAATCCATAAGGATTGTAAGTTGCAACAATTTCTGATACGTATTTAGATTTGATTCTCCTATTTTTCATCCATCTTATATTGTGTTGCCAATCTGCTGCTGCTACATATACTTCCTTAAACTTCCCAATTTTTTTAAAAACCTCGTTCTTGTAGAATATAGATTGATGACAAATATTTTTTGAAAGTAAAATATCAATATTATATAGTTCACCCACAATTTGTGATTGGACGCAAACATTACCATAAAGTATATCAATGATTTCAGAATCGAACTTCAATATTTCCTCAAGAACTTTTTCACAATACAATTCATCATCACTTCCAAGGAAATATAACCACTTTCCTTTTGCTATTTCAATACCTTTATTCATTGCATCATAAATTCCTCTGTCAGGTTCTGATATAATTTTAATTCGCTCATCATTATAACTTCTTGCAATATCTAAAGTGTCGTCATTTGATATACCATCGATTATTAAGATCTCAAAATCGGTAATAGATTGATTAATAATGCTATCGATACAGGATTTTAATTTTTTTGATGAATTGTAAGTGGGTATTATGATAGATAAAAGCAATTTTGGGAGCGTTTTAATTTTGATTATTTAACTTACAGGTAAGCCTCATTGCACTTTCTATCGCTTTGTCCATATTGTAATATTCCCATTCTGCGAATCGGCCAACTAAATGAATATTATTTTTTAATAACACTTCTTTCATATTTTCAACTTCATTGTAAGTTGTTGAATCGTGAATGATATAAGAACTCTCTTCATAATTATAGTCCAAGGGTTTTAGATCTCCGGGTAAAGATTTTATGTCTTTACACATCTGCTCGTAGCTCACCTTCCCAGAAAATTCTACAACACAAGTTAACCTGTCACTACCGCGATTATTCGTTTCACTAAAATTACCGGTATAAATTATCCGGTGTGCCTTTGTAAAATCTTCTGGTATATAAAGCCAAGATATATCAGTTCGGTTAGTTTCACAGAATAGATTAGATGTTCCATTTGCCTGAAGCTTCTTAATGTATTGGACATTAATACCGTTAGTTTCTAATAGGCTAAAAATTTTATTCGGTAATTTTCTAATATCTCCACAAAAGACAATACAATCAAAACTTTCTTCCTCAATAATTACATTGTCTTTATTAAATTTTACATCATCTATATTTTTATTGTAACGAATGTTAAGCTCAGATTTTAATCTGTCAACGATAAATTGAGAACCGTCTATTTTAGGATAGTAGAAAGTGGTATGTACCATACTTTGATCTGACTCTCTTAAAATGTTTTTTGTTAAAATATCTGCAATTTTAGGCATTGGAAGTTTTCCATCAAGCCATTTCATTGGCACGTTTTTTAAGTCCACATTCCATAATTTAGTATTATATGGAAAGAAGTGAGCATCACATAGGGTTTTTCCAAAAGATCCTAAAAGAAAGTCCTTGAAATTATCGAATTCAAAAGGTGAACGGAAAGGAAGTTTATCAATTTCTAATAATTCTAAAATAATTTTAGAGGTAACATCTTTATTTAGAGAATATACATGATTTTCTATTGGATAGCCAATAATGTCGCCTTGGTAAAGAATCTTCGCATTTCTAGTTGCTTTAACGAATTCTTTTTCTTTATCAAAGAACGACCAAAACCAATTATGTACTGATTCATTTTTAGAATTAAAAATATGACCACCAACTTTATGAAAAAGGCAATCATTCACTCGTTTGCATTTTATTAATCCTCCGGCTTCGTCAGCTTTCTCAAAAATTACTACTTCATTATTTGTATTTAGCATCTTCGCAATGCTTAAACCCGAAATTCCTGCTCCTATAACAGCTATCTTCATCCTATAATATCAAATTGTCCAGAAATATTCTTCACAAAGTTGTATGCATTCATTGCGTTTTATATTACCTTTCGAAAACCAATCAATATAGCTTCTAAGTTCCTCAGATGGTAATTGGGCAATATCTTTAATATATAATACCTCCTGTGCCTCCCAAAGTATTAAATTAATTGTTATCATTCCAAAAAATGATTCTTCCCAAGTAGAATAATCCAGCGATTGTTTAATATTTGTAATTTTAGTATTCATTGAAGACGTCCCAGGTGATGTATGTGTCATGGCTTCAATAATATCTAATGTTTGTTTTTTATATATTTCTTTAGCTTTTTTATGATTTTTATGAACTTTATTTTTTAGCGACCACTCTCTTATTATTAAAATTGTAAAACGATCCATAAGCATACCTATTGAATTCAACCCCTGCCAGTTATTTGAATTACCTGGAGTGCCTATTTTTTTTTCTGTTCTGAAATTATGAATTTTTAATATTTCGTCTTCTTGAATTTTATCTATTGCAGGTTTTAAAATGTTAAGAGCATAATTAATAGGCAACGGCTCAAGAGCAATTGGTAAAGAGTTCAGTAAATTAAATGAATAGTTATATAATTTTAAGAAGTAGTTTTTTTTATTCATATAAAATTTAAAATTTCTTCGTGAACTGATTCTGTTTGATTTTCATAAAGTTCTATCTCTAATAATTTATCATCATCCAAACACAAACCCATTAATGATAAGCTCGTACTATCAATCAATTTACCTGACCTCCATTGTACATGTGGATAAATAATGACTTTTTTTGTTTCACATGTTGAAATTAAATCACAAAATCCACTACGCAAAGAAACAATTCCATGAAAATTATTGCAAATGCTGATGGCATCTTCTATTGGAAAATCAATACTTTCATAGCTCTCTAAATTTTCCGTTCGAAGAAAGATAGGAATGTAACCAGTTCTCTTAATGAGTTCTGCTAACCTAATCCAAAATTTCATGTCTAATGTTGATACAGAATTAGCTTGTGGGCATAGTAAAACTTTGTTCTTGTGAGTAGCTATATTTAATACTTTAATAGGAAGTAATCTGTTGTCGGGTTTTGTATTTAGATCAATATTTAATAAGATTTTATAGATATCTAATAAAGTTATTTTCTTATATCCAATCAGCTGACTGATTTGATCGTTGAGGTCTATCGGGTGTAAAATGATTGGTACACCCTTAATCTGCCTACCAAATTCTTTAATCAAACCATAAGGTAGCTTGTTGTCATAATAACTTAAGTTTTTCTTGAAAAAGAAATTTGGTATGTTGACTTGATTTTTTTTTTCGAAAATCAGAATAAAATCACCGTTGATTTGAGCAAATTTTTTTAATAGTGTACAAACTAAATAGGCATCACCTAAACCATATTTCAATATGAAATACCATTTGTCTTTGTCATATTTTTTTAGGTACTTTCTCCATGTCAAATACCTATTAAGTTTTTTTATTGCTCTAAAAATTAATTGATTACTCATGCTATTCTTTTGTGATGCTCCAGTTAAGTGGATAATAAATTAAACCAGGGCGAAGATCTTTTAATTCCTCAATGCTTCCTAAAACTTCAAAATCAATGACTGCCTGAAAGTATTCAATAGTTGATAAATCAGTATCGTTTGTGCCAACATTTACATAATATTGGCCTGGTCTTAAATTTTCTGGTACTGGTATCTTTAAATGGTAAATGCCTTTGGTGTAGTGTTGTGATGCTACATCATAATCATGTGAGCAAAAAATTGATATGTCCTCCTTTGTTAAAATTTCAAATCCAATAGTTTTAAACATTATATTATCTTTTATATCAAGTTTTATATTCAGATAATTATTTTTCTTTGTGAAAAGCTTATTTGCAATAATAGAATTATTTGTAATCCATACTTGCTTTATTAAAGCAATGTCATTAGTTGATTGTTGAGATATCCAAATAGATGAATCTTTAATATTGTGTTTAAGATATTTTTGAATCACTGCTGACGTATTAGTATAATCACTTATATAACCATTTGTTAAAAGAATGGATTTTGTGCATAGCTCCTTCACACTCCCCATATTATGGCTCACAAAAAGCACCGTTCTCCCTTCACCCTTACTCACCTCGCCCATTTTACCTAGACATTTTTTCTGAAACTCTGCATCACCAACCGCCAAAACCTCATCAACGATTAAAATTTCACTTTCCAAGTGTGCAGCAACAGCGAAAGCCAGGCGTACATACATGCCAGAGCTGTAACGTTTCACCGGTGTATCTAAATAACGTTCAATCCCTGCAAAATCTACAATTTCTTCTAGTTTGCGTTGGATTTCTTTTTTGCGCATGCCAAGAATAGCGCCATTAAGGAAAATATTCTCCCGGCCTGATAGTTCTGGATGAAAACCTGTACCAACCTCCAGTAAACTCGCAATTCTACCTCTACCCGAAATTTTCCCAGAAGTTGGGGCAGTAACTTTACTTAATATTTTTAACAGTGTACTTTTGCCAGCACCATTTCTGCCAATAATCCCAACAGCATCGCCCTGCTCAATTTCAAAATTGATATCCTTTAAACTCCAAACAATATCACTATCACCTTTGGTGCTGCGGTCATTAGCTTCTCCAATCCGTAAAAAAGGATCTTCTTTTCCTCGTACTTTGGCATACCATCGCTCCAAATCACGGCTAATAGTACCTGTACCAATTTGGCCGAGTTGATAAGCTTTTGAGAGGTTTTCGACTCTTATGGAAATTTTTTTAGACAAACTTGCAGACTTAGTGATTTGAGAACTTATTTTTTAATTTTAGAAATGGTCTTTCGAAAAAGTAGTAGGATAGAAAACCAAATCCAAACACTAGAATTAAATTAAAAGGAAAATAAAAGTACTGCTCTAATATTGGATAATTTCCTTTAGGTATAATGAATAGTTGTTGCCAGATGTAGATACTATAAGAAATAACACCAATTTTTTTTAGGAATTTGCTATTTAATATGGCAAAAATGAAATGTGATTTTCTGATAATCGAAAACAAAATCAAGTAGGCTATACAAAAATCAGTAAAAATATCGCCAAATGGGACTGAATAAATTCCATAAATACCTCTTGCAGATATATAATAATTCACATATATCCATATAATACAAACTATGAAGATGCCATATTTGAAATTTTTTTGTTTGATAAGTTTATTTGAGATGCGAGAATTAAAGCATGATAGACTTATTAAAACACCAGTAAATATTGAGCTTGCCGGAACAAAAAATGGGGCTAAAATATAATTCGAAATCTCTTGATTTAAATGTTGGACAACCTTAATAAAAGGTATGATTAGGATTATTATTAAACAAATCTTGAAACTGTTGCGCAAAAATTTAAAAACAAAAGGCCAGATTAGGTAAAATTGTTCTTCTACAGCTAAACTCCACGTATGCCCAGTAAGCCAAGTCGCAGAAAAAAAGCTAAAGTTATTAATGTAGAGCAATGGTCCTAGAAAATTTGATTGTATTAAATTAAGTTTAAGAATTTGATTAATAACAAAAACTGAAATAAGATAGAGGTATAAAACAGGCACTATTCTTAATGCTCTGCGAATAAAGAATTTTTTTAGATTTAAATGGCCAAACTTTATTTTTTCTTTAATTAATAGCGTAGTAATTAAGAAACCACTTAAAACAAAAAATATTTTTACACCTAAAATCCCAATAGCTGTAAATTTTAATATCGTATGAATTAGTGTTCCTTTCTCCAAAGTAAGCATAAAATGTGCTTGAATAACCATTATTATGGCCACAGCTCTCCAACCGTCTAATGAAGGTATGTACTTTACGTCCAAAAAATCTGGAGTTATAAATGGAGAATTTAGTTGCTTTGTTATTGCTTTAAACTTACTCATCAATTAATAGACTTTTGAAAGATTTTCTACTTTGATAGCTATTGACATTCTTTAAATAAAGTTGAGGTTAAGACTGAGGCCTAGTTTAAGACTTTAAGCTTTTAATTAGTTTATTAAGTTCAAAATGGATTTTTTCATTCATTGCTATTAATTCAATTGCTTTTTCAACATCAAAGTAGCCAACGTTTCGCCCATAAATAAGTTGATTTTTGATTCTAGAAGCGAACCTTTTGACATTATGCAAAATCGCTTTTTATCTAGATTAGTTTCTCTTCCAAAACCTTCTGCTAAATTATCAGAGATAGAAACGGATGATCTTCTAATTTGTGATGTCAGCGCATAATCCTCTTGCTTTGGTAAATCAATAGTTAAATTGAATACTGAAACTGCTTATTCCATTGCTAATTTCCATACTGGCATTTCTGTGAAATTATAATACATGGTCTAGTATTCAATTTCACATTCAGTAGATCGAGATATAATAAGCAATATAAACAAAATGGAAATTATTTTTTAAGCGCCATAAAACCCTCAACCTTAGTCTCAACCTCGTCCTCACCTAAACCGTATCCACAAAAGTCCGCTCCACTTTATTAAAAATCACTATCCCAAACACAAGCAGTCCCATAGTAACCCCAATAGCATAGCCCAGGCTTCCCCAGCTGAAACTGCCTTCACCCAAAAAGCCATAGCGGAAGGTTTCCAGAATTGGCGTCATAGGGTTATATTCAATTATCCAGGCATACTCAGGATATTTAGTTAAAGCTGTTGATAATGGGTAGATTACGGTTGTTGTATACATGAGCAATTGTACGCCGAAGCCCACCAAAAAAGCTAAATCACGATACTTTGTGGTCATAGCCGAGATAATCATGCCTGCGCCTAAGCCAAGTAAAGCCATTAAAACAACGATTAATGGAAAAAGTAAAATGGTTGAAGTAATATGGAAGGATGCTCCGTTCAAATAATAATAGCTCATCATTAGCAGAAACAATATCATTTGCACACCAAAACGAACCAGATTACTTACTACAATACTTAAAGGCATAATTAGCCTCGGGAAATAAACTTTTCCAAAAATGCCGGCATTATCTCTGAATACGGTAGATGTTTTTGTTAAACAATCAGAAAAGTAGTTCCAGGCAGTTATGCCTGCCATATAAAAAAGTGGTTTTGGTAAACCATCGGTCGAAATTCCTGCAAGGTTTCCAAATATAAAGGTGAAAATAATGGTGGTAAATAAAGGCTGTATGAAAAACCACAGCGGCCCTAATATGGTTTGCTTGTAAAAGGAAACAAAATCCCTTCTTACCAAGAGAGCTAATAAATCTCGATAAGCCCAAACCTCATTTAACTTTAAATCAAATAAGGAAGCTTTTGATTCAATAGTCCAATTATGTTCCTCTTTATGTTGCATTAATTCATTATTCGTTGCGTATTTCCCGTTTCTAGCCGAATGTAATTAATTTTCTATCTCCTATTATCTGTTGCGGTTTATTGGTTGCCAGGTTTTGTTAACCAAATAGCTCCGGCTCTTCAAGTCTAACCTTACAGTCTATTTTTTGTATTCAATAGCTCCATCTCTTCAAGGAGAGGGCGGGGGGGGTGAGGTTATTTGTAGTTTCAACTTCTGTCTCCATCCAGCTAAGCCTTATCACCTCTCCTACGTTCCGCTTTTAAACCCGAACTGTCTAGGTTTTGATAGCTCCCTCTAATTATTCGATTCATATCTAGCCTCACAATCTATTTTTTGGTTTTAATAGCTCCCTCTCTTCAAGAAGAGGGCGGGGGGTTAGGTTTTTGTAGTATCACCTTCTTTCTCCAACCGGCTAAGCCCTATCACCTCAACTAGATTCCCGCTTTTAAAACGGCATGGTCTAGATTGCAATAGCTCCGGCTCTTCAAGGAGAGGGCGGAGGATGAGGTTTTATGTTCAAGCTTACTTCGCAGGTCTTTTGTTATCAAAAGAAATAAGCCTATCCAGGCAAGACAATGAACCTATTTTTTGAACTATTAACCAATTCAACAATTAACCAGTCTATCACTTATCCGTATCTTATATCCTTCAAAACCAAAAGCCTTTAAACACTTCTCTTGTAAATCTATTTTGTTGTAAATCAAATCTATTTCGTCCAGTATTGCCGCTTTTAGTGCAGGTTTATCAGTTGGATTTACCGACTGACCCAAAGAACCATTTAATATTGCGTCCTTACTGCCATCTTGATTTCCGGTAACAGAACGTCTTCCGCAAGCTGCGGCTTCAATGAAGCTTATCCCAAAACCTTCGGCCTTACTTGGCATTACAAAAACATCGGCCAATAAATAATGATCTATCAGTTCCTCATCATTAATAAATCCAATTAATTTAACCCTATTCTGGAGCTTATGCTGTATAATTAATGCATTAACCCTTTGTTCTTCTCTAGCATCAGCTTTGCCACCCAAAATGTAATAGAAGTTTTCAGGGAGTTCGGCTAAAACTTCAATAACTTTATCGTAACCCTTGTATTGCTCAGACGATGATAATCTGTTTAACGAAAACAATACTTTAGAATCTACTTCAAGATTATATCGCTTAAGCAAAGATTGTGGTTTATCAAGTGAGATCGGTGTTGCAAAGAAAGGATCCAAGCAATTATGTATAACCTTAATGTTTTTTGTTGATGCCTGATGGATTTCTTTCAGCTTCTCGGCAGTGTAGTTACTTACTGCGATCACTTCAACTTGCTTTTGGATGAAACTAGTTTTCCATTTGCTCAGCTTACCCCAGATTTCAATACCATGCGCAAATAAAACAATTCTTTTCCCAGGACTAATTTTTTTTATCAGCCAGCCAAAAGGCAAGAGGTTAATATGACTCAGAACGATAACATCAGCATTTTTTCCATTCATTATCACTTCAAAAGCAAATCTTAACTTACTCGCACGAAACCCTTTGAATTTGTTGAAATCAATATATCTATCGTCAGGCTGAGCATCATAAATACTTAATACCTGATAATTTTCAATGCTACCCTCAGCAAATAAATCCTTCAAAACTTTGGCAAAACTCCTGCAAACTTTTTCAATACCCCCGGTTAAACCGAAAATATATAATGTAAGAAAGAGGACTTTTTTATGAGTTGTCAAACGGTAATTTTAATTTATATGCGCCTTCACTTCAACGAGAGTCCGGGGTATGTCATTAACTTAAGGGGATTTTTATCTGCGTTTGTCATCCTGAGCTTGTCGAAGGACAAATATTTTTTGTTTTAGATTTTAAGAAAGCCCTTCGACAGCCTCAGACTGACAATGGCTTTTCTCATGTTAATAACATTAGAGGGCGGCGGGTGAGGTGTAACACACTTAGTCAACTACCTGATATAAAGCCATCATCTTACTCCAATGCAGTTTCCCTTTCTTAAAATCCTCAAAAAAAGCATTAACTTTTTTATTTCCTAGACCGGAAAATTTGCTCAAAAACTGTTCATTCGTTGACAGCCAATTTTCGAAAGGAAATGTGAAACCCATTTTATGGCGATTCCATATCTTTTCGGGTAATACATTTCTAAAAGCATCAACCAATAATCCCTTTGGTTTATTCGTTTCGTAAACTAAATCACTTTTAATCTCTTTCACAATTTGAACCAAATCCTTGTCTAAAAAGGGAACACGCACTTCAACACCGTGTTGCATGCTCATAGCATCTGTATCCTTTAAAAGTTGGTTTTGCATATAGAGGTTATACTCCAGCCAACTTGCTTTTTGTTTAGCGGTTAAGCTCGATTTCATAATTCCAATATTGGCAGTTTTCAATACCACATCAACCTCATCAACTGATAAATTCAATATGGATGCAATTTCCTGGGGATTAAAAAAGCCTCGTAAAAAGAGATACTTACCGCAGGTATTTTTATAGCTTAAATAGTACGCTCTTTTTAAGATTTGACTATTGAATCTTAAACCTTGTTTAAGGATGAATCGAGGTAGTTTGCTTAGTTTTTCAACTAAATCCATTCTTTTAAACGAAGGATAACCACCAAATAATTCATCAGCACCGATGCCAGACAGCACAGCCTTTAATCCATTTTGCTTAGCAAAATAAGAGATAAACCACGAGTTAATGCCATCTGTTGTAGGTTGGTCAAAGGCAGCCATTGCATGTGAGAAATACTTTTCAAAACACGTCTTGTTTATATTATACTCCTTATGATTGCTATTAATTAGTTTACTAATTAAATCCTGAAAAGCTTTTTCAGAATATTCAGTTTCATCAAAATTGATAGAAAGGGTATGTAAATTTGATGGATTTTTAATCATCTGACCTGCAAGAATACTGATGATACTGCTGTCGATTCCGCCGCTTAAAAAAGTGCCTATTGCTGCGTCAGCATAAAGGTGCTGTTTCACTGAATGTTGCAAACCTTTTTTTACCTTTTCCAGAGCTTCAGTATAATTAATAATCCTATTTTCTTCTGCCACATGTGAATAACTACGGATTTCAAAACTATTTGTTGCATGCCACCAAGCCATATAATTAGCTTTTGGTAGCATTTGTATTTCAGTATAAGTAGTGTATGGCTCGGGAATATGCCCAAAAGCCAGGAAATAGATTTTCCAGTCTTTGTTATTAGTGTATTTATAATCCGTTTGTTTAATGGCTTTAACCTCAGAAGCAAAAACTAGATTTTGGTTTATGGTGCTGTAATATAAGGGTTTAATTCCTGAAGAATCTCGAACCAAATAGGTTACGTTTTGAATGGTATCGAAAATTGAAAAGGCAAACATGCCTTTAAGCTTATCAAAACTTTTAATTCCCCATTCTGCATAAGCTGCAAGGATAACTTCTGTATCACTGTTGCTGTTGAATTCATAACTGAGGTTTAACAATTCGGCTTTTAGTTCCCGATAATTATAAATCTCACCATTAAAACTTAATACCAATCGATTTTCGTTATAAAACATAGGTTGATGCCCGGCTGCACTAAGGTCGATCAACGCTAGCCGTCTATGGCCGAAAGCAATTCCATGCTGCGCTTCAATGTAAAAACCTTCATCATCAGGTCCGCCGTGAGCCATCGCATCGCACATTGCTTTTACATTTGCAACTAATTGAGCTTCTGTTTTAGTTTTATCTATAATCCCGGCAATACGGCACATATCGATTGGTTTTCAGTTCCGGCTCTTCAAGGAGAGGCCGGGGGTGAGGTTTCTCAACTAATTTAAGGAGAGGGCGGGGAATGAGTTAAAATCACTAGTTCAATCACGTTGGTAGACACAGCTTCGCCCTTTCAGTCACATTTTGTTTTTAAAAATGTGCCGATTATTATAGCTCCGGCTCTTCAAGGAGAGGGAGGGGACTGAGGTCTTTACAACCGCTCTACAAAAGCCATTGATGTGTTTATTTCAATCGCTACACCCATATTTTCTAAACGTAAAATTAGGCGTTGTTTATTGTGTATGGAAACAGTTTCTGCAAGCATACCTTTAAATGGTCCTGCTTTCATGCTCACCTTTTCACCTGGTTTAATATTGTACTCCAAAACTTCTAATTCAGCATCAGTAGCCAATAATAATTTCAAATCCTCTATTTGTTTATCCGGCATGGAAGCAATCTTTCCTGAAAAATAAAGAAACCGGGAAACACCATTAGTCATTAAAACCTCTGCATGCTCTTTGGCAGAAATATACACAAAGAGGTACGATTTTATCAAGGGTTCTTCAACAATTTTTTTACGATCGCTCCATTGTTTAATTGTCTTTTTTAGAGGAAGATAACAGGTAATGCTTTTTTTTTGGAGCTCATCATAAGCTTTTTTTTCAGCCCGCGAACGCGTATAAACAGGATACCAGTTGTAATTATTATCCATCTAATTCACAATTTTCAATTTAGTACCCGCTCTTCAAGGAGAGGTCGGGGGGTGAGGTTATTTAGCACCTCGATATTTTTATCTTTTTGTTATCAAAAGATATCCGTTCTGCTTCGGCGAGCGCATATACTTTTATCTTATTTAGTAATTTTTAAAATCTATTCATAATAGCGCCCGCTCTTCATGGAGAGGGCGGGACTGAAGTAAACATAAACTACAAACAATATTACAATTCAAAACTTTCCCCTAAACCCTAAACCCTAAACCCTAAACCCTAAACCCTAAACCCTAAACCCTTACTTCTTCTTCCAAAACATCCACCATTTTCTATTTTCATCATCATAATAACCAGAACCCGAATAACCAGAGTAATCAGAATAGTAATATGTACTGTTTCCGCCTCCCCTTGAGTAATCTGTGGTATAATAATTTGAATACAGCGCATCATCGCCAAAGGCATTTAATACGATAGCAAGATTGCTTAAACCATACTCCCTTGATAACCGCTCCGGAATATTTGCTGCCCTCTGTTGCGAAACGCCCGAACGGATAACAAATAAATTAACATCAGAAGAACGAATAAGCGGGATGGCATCTGATACCAGACCTACTGGTGCCGTATCTACCAATACGTAATCGTATTTCGCTTGCAAATCCTTTAACAATTCTTTCATAGCTTCTGTATGCAATAACTCAGAAGGATTTGGCGGCACCGGTCCGGATGGAATGAAATCAATATGATGCATGTCATCATGTATCATTACATCTTGCAAAGTGGCCTGACCAGATAATAAAGAGCTTAATCCTTTTTTATTATCACTCCCAAATGCCTTATGCAACTTCGATTTACGTAAATCGGCAGCAATTAAAACTACACGTTTTTCAATTAAAGCAAGCGTACTGGCCAGGTTTACAGTTACAAATGATTTTCCTTCCCCGGAAATTTCTGAAGTAATACAAATAACTTTGCTTTGCTTATGGCTGGCCAAAAAGCTTAGGTTTGTCCTAACGGAACGAACCGATTCTGCAAATACAGATTTAGGTTTGGATAAAGATAGTGCCTGGCGACTATCCTGGTCAATAAAATCTGGAAACTTTCTAATCACCCCGATTATAGGCGTATGTGTTAAGCTTTCAACAGTTTCTTTATCGTATATGTAAGGATTTAAAAATCTTACCAAAAGAATCAACCCGAATCCTGCAGCCAAACCAAGGGTTAAAGCCGTACTGTAAGCTTTATTAGCGTTTGGAGAGATTGCATAATATGATGGATAGGCAGGGTTAACAATAGATGCCCCCGAAACCACTGCCGCAGCATTCATTTCCGCATCAAGTTTCTTCTCTGATAAGAATGTTCTAACCTTATTGTTGACTTCAAAATTGGTTTGAAGCTTCACGAAATTTTGCTCTTTAACCGGAATTGTGCTCATGCTTTGCGTTACACCCGCAATCTGGTTATCAAAATACCTAATGGTTTGTTCGTTCTTTTTAAGCATGGCATCAACGCTGCTTCTGATGCTTGCTTTTACGTTCGCAATTTGCTGATCTATATTTTTAACGGGTTGCGAGTCGCTGTTAAATTGACTAAGCTTTGCTTCACGATTGGCCAAAAGGGAGTTAAGTTGAGTAACCAGTAAACTCAATCCCGAATTTAGTTCTCCATCTAAATCTAAACCAATCTCAATTTTAGATTTGTTGCTGTTTAGCTGTTCTTGAAGTTGCCTGATTCCAAATTGCTTTAGTTTTAGCTCAGTTTTTTGCTTCTCAAAATCCGAAAGTTTTCCAACGGTCATTGAGGTAGATGAGCTCATATCTACCAATTTATTCTGTGTTTTGAAATTGGCTAGGTTGCTGCCCGATTTCCCGGCCTCATTATCAATAAACCCTAATTGACTATCAATAAAATCTACAGTTTGTTTTGCAGAACGCCTTCTTTGGATGATGTCATACTTCACATATTCCTTCATGATGGCATTAAGAATATCAGCCGCAAATACAGCATTAGCATCTGTTTGGCTCAAACTCATCACATTTGTAAAACGAGCCGCTTCACCAATATACAGACCACCCATAGCCCTTCCGATAAAATCCTCTTTACTGTTGAACTTGAACTGGTAAGTGCTTTTTCCAGGGATTTTATCCTTAATACGGAAAATCATATTGCCAATATTGATGTTCTGACCGTATTTATAAACCGTTTTCAGCTTATCGTTATCTGCTAAATATAAATTAAAGTGCTCATCATCTGCCGCAGTGACCTCGTAAAGGGCACGGTCAAAATTAACACTGTCTTGCTTAATAATTTCAATAACAAATGGCACATTTGGGTAGAGTTCGGTAGTTCTAACCCTTCCTTTTAGGTAATAGCTGATTTTATAATCCAGCGTTTTTACAGCATTAGATATTACTTCATTACTGCGAATGGTAAAACTCTCTGCCTGTATTTTATCTGTATAATTATAATTTGAAGCTTGTACACCACCATCTCTGCCTAATGACGAGGGACTGCTGTCTTCCAATTTTAAAGAAGCTCCGGTTTGATAAATGGGCGGTGTATACCAAAGGTAAACCCAGGCAATGCTTAAAGCAATACCAACAGTTGCGGCAATCCAATACCAGCGACTTAAAAAAACCCGAAAGATTTTATAAAAATCTATGCTTTGGCTAACACCTTTATTTTCTTGAATCGTTTCAGTCAATGTTTTTTATTTATATACTCAATTTATTATCAGTTTTCTGTTGCAAGATGGCTGCAGCTCTCTAAGGAGAGGGCGGGGCCGAGGTTTATCTCGCAACTTATTCTGCACCATATATTTATACCCAACAAAGCCTTACCACTACATCTACGTTTCGCTTTTCAACCGGCATGGTCTAGATTTCGGTTTGCAGAAATTAGCCAACCTAATAACTTTAAAAGAAATCTAGCGAGCCGGCAATTTTGTTTCTTTTGTTGTCAAAAGAAAAAAGCCCGTCCGGCTAGGACACCCAAGCCAACATAACACCCAAACTTATTTCGTTACGGTAAATATCAAAATCGCTAAATTCACCACAACCAGCAGCGGCTGTAAAATATTATTAAAACTCTGCAATTTCTCCGTAGTAGCCGCATTTTTTGTCGGCTGTAAAACGATAATATCATGATTCTGCAAAATCAGCTTCTTACTTGCCAAACTATTAATGTCATTTAAGTTTACATAAATAAGTTCCGGATTGCTGCGGTCGCCACGAATAATTTTTAACGTTTTTGGATCTGCGGTTTTAGTGATACCTCCGGCTTCACCAATAATATCGATTAGGGTAGTATTTTCCTTCTCTAAAAGGAAGTTCCCTTGTCTGCCAAACTCACCTAAAAGCGTTACTTTTAAATTAACTACACTTAATTCGATAATAGGATTGCGTAACAATTGTTTAGCGTATAAATCCTGAATTTTAGTCGCGGCCTCCCTTCTGCTCAGCCCTACAACTGCAACTTTGCCTATTGCAGGTAAATTAACCTGACCATCTAAATCTACCGGATAAGAAAGTACAGAATTTATACTGCCTGATGCTGCGCCAGCACTGCTGCCGATTGCCGAGCTAGCCAATCCTGTTGAACCTGTTGCGCCAAACTCCGGGTTTTGAACATTTCTTACAGCCAACTGGTCGTTGATTTTTATTTTGTAAAAAGCATCGCTGATACCCTGATCGTTTACAACATAAACCTGTTTAATGGTGTCTGTTACGATATCACTTGGTGCATTAAAAAGACTACGCTCCCTTCTTGCAGAACAGGCACTTAATATGCTAAATAATAGTAGTGGAATTAAAAATATAAATACGTTTCTTCTATTCAAAATGGCCATGCGTGCTTTTAAGTGTGTTTGTTTGGTATTACAAAAATAATTTAAAAAATGACTTATGAAGAAAAAATATGATGTACCCAAACATCAATTGACAATTATCATGAATATTCCAAATTGTTAAAGCATGACTTTTACGAAACGAATAATACAGAACGTTTGATTTTTAGTAGGATTAATATTACTTGTTTTTAAATTGATGTCTTGTTTTTTATTTCGCATTGTGTTCAGTTGCCTAATGTTGTTGACAAATATCAACTCGAAATGCTTTTCTTGACAATAATCAAGAGAATCTACTAAGCCAATTCTTTAAGAAAATGGGGATAAAGTAATTTTGTAAACCTATTTATGTGAAGCATATCCGCCCGGAAGAATTAGATATTTTTATGGGAAAACCTCTATTTAAAGCGCTTCAGGTAACATCGTACATTTGTACAAGACTTAGCAAAGTTCAGTTCAATTCTATTTTTCTAATCAATTATCGTCGAATTTGATATGATTAGGAAATACCGACCAGATTTATATTTTTGTACGCCCTCTATTGTTTATAGCATATCCCATAAAATTTTTAAGATTTTTATGCGGAGTTTCAGATTTTTTACGTCATTATTATCATTCATAATTTTAACTGTGTCATATTCCTCTGGTCAAGGATGTGCTGTTAATTACGGGACCACCAGTGAAATTATCTATTATGGAGCTTTGTCAGGAACAAGAAATTTTGGTGCTCCAGTAGCTTATAATAATTCGCCAAGTACAGCTTATCCAAGTGCCTGCCCAAAATATAGTTACGATGATGCAACGACCAATGGTCAAACTTGTAGAGTAAATGGAACGCTAATAGGAAACTATTATATACCTGCAAGTAGAATCATTTTTGTTCCCTGCCCACTCGACGACTATATTCCTTTTCTAATTCTACCGATTGGTATATTAGGCTTTCCATATTTTAGAAAAAAAAATTTTAACGTGGTGTAGGAATAGCTTTCTAATCGAATGCAATCGTCATAATCAGCTTAACTGGGTATCCTAAAACATCCTACAGAACCATAACCTTTACGCCCGTATATATCAATTGCCCTATTGATGATAATTTGGCTTGGCTAATTCTTCCGGTTGGTTTATTTGGTTTTGCATACTTAAGAAGGAATTAATAAAATTTATTATTTCTATTGATTTCTTCGAAAAAGTAGGTGAATTTAGATTAAAAATTCCTGCAAGTTGTGGCGTTTCAATAATTGGTTATGAATATTGTTCAAAAACCATAAAAGTTGTATGATGATGTAGTATAATTAGTGTGATTGATATACAGTTGTATATTTTTGTATATGGAAACTGTCCCGTTCCGTAATCAAGCATGAAAGTATTATTTGCTTTAATATGTATTTTTCTCTTTAATTCTGATATTGTTCATGCTGCGACTGGTTGTGTGTCGCAGAATTCTGGTTATTTATATTTCAATCTCAGATCTACTCAGCAAAAACCAGGGGTTCCAAATTATACTTGGCGTAACAATGCTGATCGTAACTTAACACCTAGTTCAAGTTATTGCCTAACAAATAGGAGAGCAAATAATACTTGTTTTATCGTAAATGACACTGGTAGCTCTACAGGGTCCTTTGATGGTTATTTAGTTGATTACGGCCCGTTGCCTTGCCCCATTGATGACTACATTCCTTTCCTGATTCTACCAATTGGTCTCATTGGCTTTTGTTACATGCAAAATAGAAGCTTTTATTGTAAAAATCCAGCGTAAAAACTTTTTATTTGAAATTAACGTATATAATACTGTAGTGTCTTATTTTGAGATATTTACATCCTCTGGTTAATCTTTGCTGATTTGATAAGCTTGTCAACTTGATAAGCTATGAAAACTTTAGTCAACATCACTGTAGTCACAAAGCATTCTTTCACGATAATTAACCCTTTCTCAAATTTAAAAAAGATAAACCTTACTATAATCTTTGTATTTTTAAGTCTTATCTGCCAGGCTCAAGGTTATTTTGTTCCAACGAATAATCAATTGGGGTGCAGAGATAAAAACCTGAATGGATACTTTAACGTCAATAATCAGCGTATATATCTACAAACCTACGCTGGTACAATTTTCAATGCTAGTTCTGGTGTAAGTTATTCGGATTGGAATTTGGATGAACCTCGACCATTAAATCGCTGCTTTTCTTTCGTAGTTACTTCTGTAAATGGTTGTACAATTAGAAAAATAGTTGCTGGTGTTACAACGAATGCTTCAGGAGATTATGGATATTTTACAAATACGATTAAGTGTCCATTGGATAATTATATTCCATTCCTAATTATACCAGTCGGCATATTATGCTTTATCTATATATGGCGCAAGAAATTAACGTAAGCCATTTATTATTAAATGCTATTTAATAAACATAAAGAATGAACAAAACGAACGATCTGTTTAATGAATAGTACCTTTAGTTTTGTAGCGAATTAACTCGCTACAGATGAAAGGCTTATGCTTATTTTTTTCATTGATTATCTCGTCATTATTTGATAAAAGTTATGCTGCTGAAGGATGCCTAATCGGCACAAGTCTCTACACCCTCGAGGCAACTCCTGCCGCAAACGTTAATATCGCTTCAGATTTAATTGTTTATCGTTCTCCAGCTACAGATGGATCTTGCATTATAGGTTCTAGTAGCGGTGCTAAGGCTTGCTTTGCGTGTGTTAGCGGCGGGCGTGTTATGCTGGTCGTTGGTGCTACACCTCTATTATATGTTGTGACATGTGAAGGTGGTTTGCTGGGATACCCGGCAACTAGAGGCACTTATTACTCAAGTTATATCATCCAATGCAACCTAGATGATTATTCTTGGGCATTCGTTATAGCTTCTGGTGTGTTTGGTTTTGTATTCGTCCGCAAAACGAAGACGCAAGTGTAATAAACCTTCATCCCAGGAGCATAACTCAAGCAGGAATAAAAGAAAAAAATAATATGAAACTATGATTATGTAATATCTGCCTCTTTTTATATAAGCATCCTTAGTAAGTGGAATTAAATAATAAAATATATTCCATTTTCACAGAACTTATTTATGTTACTATAAGATTAATTTTAGTTTGTTAGAAAGTTATACATGATCATAACACTCTTATCAATCCCAAAACTTATTTTTGCCACATATGATTTAAATGGTTCGGATCTCAGATCTAGCGACAATTCATAATCCCAGTGGTATTATATTCCCTGTATTTGAGGCTTAGAAACCTAAGCACAATGGATTGCCCCAAGTCATACTAAAGGCTCTTATGACATTTTTAAAGTAACTATATGCCCCGTCACTTTAATAATCTTGACAGGTTTAAATTTATACTACTACATTAAATATACGTTCATGTACCTATAACAGATTCTAGCTTTTATTTTTAGCTATCAATGAAAGCACGTTAAATGAATATGTACTAGTATTTTTTATCTTTACAATAGATATACCCTGCATCAGACACATTAAAAGATATATAATAATTTATGAAGGTATCTGTAATAACGGTAGTTTATAATGGTGAAGAGTTTCTTGATGAGTGCATTAAATCTGTAATTAGCCAAGATTACGGGGATTTAGAGTATATTATTATCGATGGGGCCTCCACAGATAATACTTTGAATATTATTCGTAAATACGAAAATCATATCTGTAAATTTATTTCAGAACCTGATGAAGGTTTATATCATGCCATAAATAAAGGATTAGAATTAGTTACTGGGAGAGTCATAGGCTTATTAAATGCAGATGATATGTTCGCACGCAGTTCCATAATTACTGAAGTTTCAACAGCTTTTAAAAATGATGAAACTTTGCAAGCAATTTACGGTAACTTAAACTACATCCAACCAACAAATAATAAAATAATTAGAAAATGGACATCCAGGCAAGCGGATAGAAAAGATTTATCTAACGGATGGATGCCTGCACATCCAACGTTATATGTTAAAAAAAGCATTTTTAAAAAGTACGGAAATTTTGCTTTGGACTTAGGAACAGCTGCCGATTATGATTTCATGCTCAGGCTGTTGTACGTACATAATATAAAAGCTAAATATCTGCCAATGCTTATGGTGAATATGCGTTTGGGTGGAGTAAGCAATGGAACTCTGAAAGGAATTTTAATGGCTGCAAAAAGTGATTATAAGGCGCTTAAAAGAAATAAATTGCCTTTCCCGTTTTTAGTCTTATTAAAAAAGAAATTTGCAAAAATTGGCCAGTTTCTCTAGACTCGCTTTTCTTTTGTTACAGTTAAAATAATAAGGTAAATTTGTTTCATGACAAATATGGTTTCCAATAAACAAGCCCTTTTTTCTACGCTATTAATCAACCGTAAAATGATAAAATCTTTTGGTGTGTCAAAACTTGGTGTTTTTGGATCTTTCGTTACCGGAAATCTGAAAACGACTAGTGATGTAGATTTTCTTGTCGAATTTCTTCCAGAAGAAAAAAGTTACGATAATTACATGAATCTTTCTTACTATCTTGAGGGACTGCTAGGCAGAAGGGTGGAGCTGGTGACGCCCCAATCATTGAGCAAGCATATTGGGCCTTATATTTTAAATCAAACCGAATATGTTACTATCTAATATTGAATTGCTAAATCACATCATAGATGAAATACTATTTATTGAAGAAGCAACCAAAAATAAAGATAAGAGCGAGGTTATCGATGATCCTATATTGTCCCGTGCAATTATAAGAAGCCTGGAAGTTATCGGTGAAGCATGTAAGAAGGTTGATCCTGATTTTAAGGTTATTCATCCGAATATTGAATGGAGAAAAATGTCAGACACCAGGAATCGGCTAATCCATGATTACTTTGGAGTGGATTATGATATTGTGTGGGATATTCTAACCCGAAAATTGCCAGAGTTAAATTTTGCTATTAGGGAGATTATATTAACATATAAAATTCCCTAGTAAGTTAAGTCGTGTTGCTTAAAAAAAGTGAACAAACTTGAACAGACTATTCATTTGGATGTCGTGAAAGTTTATAGATATTAAACACATTAGTTAGTATTATTTATCGCTCTAAAAAATTGCTATTCTTATATTTGAAAAAAATGATGAAGCCGATTTGTTAAAAGAAACACTACAATCCAGTCCCGAACTATTCTGCATCTTTATTGCTATTTTAGCGGCATGCATGGTCAGCTTTAGTATTCCCTCTGTGATATATTCTTCAATAAAGTATAATTTGTTTGATACTAATGATATGCATCGCAAAAGCCACAGTCGGAATATATCCAGACTAGGCGGGCTAGCCATTTTTGCAAGTTTTACCATCAGCGTTTTGCTTTTTTCTACACTCGTTAAATTTGAAGAAGCTAATTTTCTTATCACCGCCTGTATTGTACTTGCTGGTCTTGGTTTAAAGGACGATGTATATGGCACTAGTACGAGTACCAAGTTCGTGCTGCAATTAGTGGTTGCCGTTATACTCGTTTTTTTTGGGGGATTTAAGCTGAGTAGTTTATATGGCGTATTAGGTATCGGAGATATGAATATGCTGTGGGGTAGTATGTTTTCAGTAATGCTTATCATTTTTTTAAATAATGCATTTAACCTAATCGACGGTGTAGATGGACTGGCGGGCTCAATAGGCATAATCGCAAATTTATTTTTCGGTGTTTTCTTTGCCTTAATGAATCAGATTCCCTATGCTTTTATTGCCTTTGCGCTTACAGGCGCCATTGCAGGCTTTATTCGGTACAACTGGTATCCTGCGGAAATTTTTATGGGTGATACCGGGGCATTAATCATTGGGCTGGTAACAGCGGCGTTGTCGATAAAATTTATTGAGCTCAGTAAGTTTACTGGAAACTCAGTGCCTTTTGTCTTTTCAGCTCCGGCTATTGCTGTTTCCATACTGATTGTACCAATATATGATTCACTAAGAATTTTTACGGTGAGAACAATTAAAGGAAAATCCCCTTTTACCGGAGACAGAAATCATATTCATCATCGGCTCGAAAGATTAGGGTATAAACCTCCACAAATTATTCTACTAACGGCAGGACTGAATATTGCGGTAATCACGATGGCACTTCTAATGCAACATTTGGGGAACTTCTTTTTGATTTTTTTTATCATCGGTCTGTGTGTGGTTTTTGATTTTGTCCTATTTTATCGCCTTCGCCGAAAAGATGATAAGGCAATATTCAAGTTGTAACTATGCTGTTTTCACTTGTTTGTTGCCGTTCGGTAATTATAGCTTTCTGTAAAACGAAATCAATATTCACATAAACCCATCGAGCTCCGGACCACTGTATAAAATATCTGGGGGCGGGGTCTTTATCATCATAATATCATCAACAATCTCGAAATAAACGTTAGTTTTGCTCTCTAATTACAGTAAATGAGAATTGCAATAAACGGCTTTGGCAGAATTGGGAGAACCTTTTTACGTTTGGCATTGGCCGAGGGTTTTGATGTGGTCGCGATTAATGACTTATCGGAGCCTAAAACTATGGCGCACCTGTTTAAATACGATACCATTCATGGGGTATTTAAAGGCAGTGTTGATTCCAAAGTAGATGCCATCGTTATCAACGGGATTTCTATTCCGTTTTTTTCTATGAAACACGCTATTCAGCTTCCCTGGTCGGCTTTAAAAGTGGATATTGTAGTAGATTGTACTGGCAAAAACCTAACGAAAGAAGATGCTGAAGGACACATTCAGTCTGGCGCAAAGCAGGTAATTATCTCTGCTCCGGCGGCTGATGATATCCCTATGGTTGTTTTAGGCGTAAATGATGAAGATATAGATTTAACAAGTCCGATTTTATCAAATGCCAGTTGTACCACCAACAACATCGCCCCGATGATAAAAATATTAAATGATAACTGGGGGGTGGAAGAAGGTTACATTACTACGGTTCACTCGATGACGGGCGATCAGAATTTGCACGACAGCAACCATAAAGATTTGCGCAGAGCCAGGGCAGCCTCATCATCAATTATTCCAACCACAACAGGTGCCGCAAAGGCCATTACGCATATTTTTCCAGAACTGGATGGTCGGTTGGGTGGCGCCGGAATCCGCGTTCCGGTATTAAATGGTTCCTTAACAGATTTTACATGCATCCTTAAACAAAAAACAACGGTTAAAGAAATTAACGCCGCATTTAAAAAAGCTGCCGATAATGAACTGGCTAATCTATTAGAATATACAGAAGATCCAATTGTTTCTATCGATGTTATCGATAACCCACATTCTTGCGTTTTCGATGCACAGCTTACTTCTATTGTAGGCGATTTAGTCAAAGTGGTGGGTTGGTACGATAATGAATTTGGCTACAGCAATAGAATTGTTGATTTAATTAAGAAGATTCAAGCAGTTACAGCATAAACAGTAAAAAAACAATCACCTGATAGGAATAAACAATTTACAATCTAAAAACCAATCAACTAAAAAACCAGCAATTACCTTAATTTACGGGAACGATTGCATAAATTTGAAACATCCCCGAAATAAATTAAATCTATGGTAAAATTCATATCGGCAACAGAAGTTCTTCCGCTAAGAAGCATGATGCTTAGAAATGGAAAATCATTTGAGCACTGCATTTTTGAAGGCGATGATGCTTATGATACCTTTCATTTGGGTTATGAGGTTGATGGCGAAATAAAATCGGTAGCAACATTTATGCGGAACGATTTTTTTGAAAATGAGGGAGAAGGTTATCAGTTGCGTGGTATGGCTACGCATAGCGATTACGGAGGCAAAGGCTACGGAAAGGCTTTGGTTGATTTTGCTATAGAATATTTAAAAGAATACAACACCGATTATTTATGGTGCAATGCCCGTTCCACTGCCGCTCCATTTTATAAAAAAATCGGTTTCACAACCGAATCCCCAGAATTTGACATTCCCGGAATCGGTTTCCACTACGAAATGAAATTAAAACTTAAATCAAAATAATAATCATGAGAACAATAGACCAGTTTAACTTTAAAGATAGAAAAGCCTTAATAAGGGTAGATTTTAATGTCCCTTTGGATGATAACTTTAAAATTACTGACGATAAAAGAATGCGTGCTGCACTTCCAACCATCCAAAAAATATTGAAAGATGGTGGCTCGGTTATTTTAATGTCGCATTTAGGTCGCCCTAAAGATGGTCCGACAGATAAATATTCTTTAAAACACATTCTATCTGATTTATCTTCTATGTTAGATTTGGAGGTTAAATTTGCAGATGACTGTATTGGCGATACTGCGGTAAATGAAGCTAAAAATCTGGCAGCAGGTGAAGTTTTATTGTTAGAGAATTTGCGCTTTTATAAAGAGGAAGAAAAAGGCGACAAAGCTTTCGCGAAAAAACTTGCGGCTTTAGGTGATGTATATGTAAACGATGCTTTTGGTACAGCTCACCGTGCGCATGCTTCAACGGCAATTGTTGCAGAATTTTTTCCTGATGCAAAATACTTTGGTTATCTGATGGCTTCTGAAGTAGAGAATGCAGAGAAGGTACTAAATCATCCCGAGAGACCTTTTACTGCAATTATGGGTGGCGCAAAAGTGTCGGATAAAATTCTTTTAATTGAAAAGTTATTAGATAAAGTCGATAACCTGATTATTGGCGGTGGTATGGCTTACACATTTGCAAAAGCGCAGGGCGGAGAAATCGGCACTTCACTTTTAGAAGCTGATAAACAAGAACTTTCTTTAGAGTTAATAGAAAAAGCAAAAGCTAAAGGTGTAAACTTAATTCTTCCCCTTGATACTGTAATTGCTGATAAATTTGCCAATGATGCTGATAAGAAAAATGTAGATTCTGGTCAGATACCGGCAGATTGGATGGGCCTTGATATCGGTCCTAAATCAGCTGAATTATTTCAGGAAGTAATTAAAAATTCTAAAACCTTATTGTGGAATGGCCCGATGGGCGTGTTCGAAATGGAGAGTTTTGAAGTAGGCACCAAAGCTGTTGCTGATGCTGTTGTAGCTGCAACGAAAGATAATGGTGCATTCTCATTAATTGGTGGCGGCGATTCTGCTGCAGCAATTGCTAAATTTGGTATGGAAGATGAAGTAAGTTATGTATCTACCGGTGGTGGAGCTTTATTAGAATATATGGAAGGAAAAGAATTACCGGGCGTTAAAGCAATCAACGATTAATCAGATCCTGCAAATAATTAGAAAAGGCCCGAAATAAATTCCGGGCCTTTTTCACAGGCATTAAATGCCATACTATAGTTGAAAGATTAATAGTATTTATGAAGCATTTTCAAACTCCTCGAACATAGCCTCGAGCGAAGTTTTATCTAAGAATACAGCACCGCTCGAAATCTTATGACCAGGAGAAAATATGGTTAACGATCGCTTGTCGCAGTCAACATATTTGCGAAGTTCCAGAAACTTCTCTGATGTAATTTTAAAAACCATTAAGGTTTTTTTCTCTGAATTTGACATAGCTGCCTGTTAGTTTAGTTTCCCGCATTAACCAAGCTCGTACACTCGGTTAATGGTCTCACAAAAATCTTATTTAATATTTATAAATCGTTTAAACAGGGAAGTGGTTTTTGTATTGATATTGAAAATCATTACAAAATTATCCGTTTTTAAGTCCTGAAAGATAAGTAGAGGGACTTTTATCCATCACTTTCTTAAAAGCGACGAAGAAGGTGTTTCTTGATGAAAAGCCTGCTTCCAAAGCAATGGCTTCTAAAGTATATTGTTTCCAGTCACCCGAATCAAGGCGTTCCTTTACATATTTAATTCGCAGATGGTTAATATAAGTATTGAAGTTTGACTGGTAGTGGTTGTTAAATAAATCTGAGAGTTTATGATTTGCTACATCCATTTGAGAAGCAAGTTCACTCATCGTTAGGCCAACTTGTTTAAAGGCTTGCCGCTTTATAACATGGTATTCCACCTGCTCAATCAGCTTCTCATCAACCGGTTTCGCCTTTCGTTTTTCTGAAGCGACATTATCTGTCGAAACCTGGATTGAGGGAAAATTGTTATCTTCCTTTTCAAACTTAACCGCGAAACCAAATATCATTTCCGGGTTTAAAAAGAAAGACAGGCTCAGTAAAAGTAAAGTTAAGGCTAGTGTTAAAATCAGCGGACTTCTATGTAACATGAAGTAGGCACTGTTTGCATTGTGTACAATTGCAATATTTAAAGCGAGCATCCCCAGAAATATCAAGGCCAACAGGCTTGAAAAAAGATAGGCCCATTTAATGGTTTTAGTTCTTTTTTGTTTGGCTGTGGTATAAGTGAGTCTTAACTGAAGGAAAGAATAAATGAGTGCTGAAAGCGGAAAAGTAAACCAATGACAGGGCTCTACAATATATTTGCTATTTGAAAATGCGTAATGAACATCTTTTGCCACCCGGTTTACAACAAGCTGCTGTTGCGATAAATCAAGAAAATTATAAGGCATTACCGAAACCAGCGCTGGTATAACAATTAAGAAATGTAAGAGGTGTTTCTTATTAAATTTTCTATAGCTGGGATTTAGTTCTCCTCTTAGGTACAAGTAAAAACATGGGCCAATAGCATAATATAGTGGCAAGCCCTTGTTAAATAAGATTGGATAATGTTGAATATTGCCCGAACCCGTTAAAAGAAATATCATGGCGTACCATGCAGTGCCGCCAATTGCAACAGCTAATAAAGCATTTTGATACTTCTTATCTCGTCCGTATATCCATAAAAGGATTACAACAAGGGATAATATAAAAATTGCACCAATAACGGTTAAAAAAAAGGGATGCAAGAGGCTACATTTAGTTAAGGGATTCCAAAATTAATAATCTAATATATTTTGATGGTTAATATTCCTAATTGCTCTTATTTTTTAAGGCATTGCAACTTTTTAACGCCCAGTAAATAAGTACCGGTTGAAAAAACAGGCGGGCGAATCTTTTGATATCTGTATCCAACCCAAAAGCACTGCGTTTATTGGTGTATTGTGCAATATTACCAGGAAATACTGCTACAAACATTAGCGCTGCCATTACTCCAACATGCTTTTCATATTTTTTTGGTGTTACAATCAAAGCAGCACCCAAGGCAATCTCTCCGATGCCAGATAATACAACGGTATCATCCTTTTTTAGCGGTACCCAATCCGGTACCTGTGCCTGGAAATCCTTTCTGGCAAAAGTTAAATGACCAATACCAGCAAAAATCAATCCTGCACCTAATAAAATCTTTGCGGTCTGTTTCAAATTCATCTTCATTTTAATATAATTATCTGATAATAACATTTATACACAAAATATGTTCGCACAGCTGAAATCTCAAATGTTATGATGTTTATAACATTTCGGCAAAAACGACTGTCATGAAGGTATATTTGTTGCCTTATTAATGGTGGATATTTAGTCGTTGATGATGAAAATAATTTTTAACTGACGAAAAAATCAGGGTCAGCTAACTGGCTTTTTATCAGTCGATAAGCCATTTAATCAATGCTGAAAGGGGTTTTTTAATCCCTGTATTTTAGTCTTCGGTGGGAGAAAAGTGATGTGGAAAACTTTTTTGTGGTAAAAAGTGGTAAAAAGTGGTAGAACTCTTTACTTTTACACTACATAAAAAGTGTAAACACCGCTATGACTCAACTTTTAGGTGAATTTGATTGTAAACTTGACGCAAAGGGACGCCTTATGGTACCTGCTGCGCTTAAGAAACAATTGCCTGAAAATGAGAAAGATGTATTTATTATTAACCGCGGTTTTGAGAAAAATCTTGTTATTTATCCTAAATCTGTTTGGGATAAAGTGCTTGTTGAAATAGGCAAATTGAATGCTTATGACACAGAGGTTAGGATGTTTATCCGTTCGTTTACTCGTGGTGCAACCGAAATTAATCTTGATGCTGCGGGTCGTGTTTTAATTCCAAAATCGCTTGCAGAATATGCTGGCTTAAGTAGTGATGTTGTTTTAGCTGGTCAGCTGGATAAAATCGAAGTTTGGGATAAAAAATCATACGAAGATATTTTTGATGACGTACCAGAGAATTTTGCTGCATTAGCACAAAAGGTTATGGGTGGAAAGAAAGGAGGCCTTGATGGAGAATAATTACCACATCCCTGTTATGCTTCAGCCCTGTATTGATGGTTTAAATATTAAGCCCGATGGCGTTTATGTTGATGTTACCTTCGGTGGTGGCGGTCATTCTAAAGAAATTTTGAAACATCTTGGTAAAAATGGAAGATTAATTGCTTTCGATCAGGATGCAGATGCGCAGGCAAATATTCCTGCAGATGATCGTTTCATCTTTATCGATCAGAATTTTGGTTTCCTTAAAAATAATTTGCGCTTAAACGGCTTTAAACAGGTTGATGGCATTTTAGCAGATTTAGGCGTTTCTTCTCACCAGTTTGATATTCCTGAACGGGGCTTTTCTATTCGCTTTAACGCAGATTTGGACATGAGGATGGATAAAAACGGACGTTTAACCGCGGCTGAGGTTTTAAATACTTACTCAGAAGATAAGCTTCATAAGATTTTTGGAATATATGGAGAAGTTAAAAATGCTAAATCACTAGCCAGAGCTATTGTAACGACACGTTTAGATTCTCCATTTACAGATATCGATAGTTTTAAATCTGCAATCGCTACATACATCCCGAAAGGAAAAGAGAACAAATATTTAGCGCAGGTATTTCAGGCTTTGAGGATTGAAGTTAATGCTGAAATCCAGGTGTTGGAAAACTTTTTACAGCAAGCGGCTGAGGTTTTAAAGCCAGGTGGTCATTTGGTGGTGATGTCTTATCATTCATTAGAAGATAGGCCTGTAAAAAATTTTATGGCCAAAGGTAAATTTCAGGGCGAGGTTGAAAAAGATTTTTTTGGTAACCAGCAAAAACCATTCAATGTAATTACACGCAAGGCGATAGTTGCTACAGAAGAAGAGATTGCTCAAAATAACCGGGCTCGGAGTGCAAAGTTAAGAATAGCTGAAAAGATATGAACAGGTTTAGAGAAGATGAAGAGGAGTTAGGGCCTGAACCTGAATTAAAGGTAAAGACACAAAAGGTAAAAACTGAGCGGGTAAAAACTGAAGAAGAGAAAAAATTTGCAGAAACCTTTTTAGGTAAGTTCTTTATAGAAGGTGTAATATCAAAAGAAGCGGCTACAGATGCATTGCCGTTTTTATGCTTTCTGGCTTTTTTAGGGATGATTTATATCGCTAACAGCCATTTTGCAGTAAATAATGTTCGCCGTATTGATAAGCTGAATAAAGAAGTAAAAGAATTAAGGTGGGAATATAAATCGATGAAAGCCGAGTTGATGTTTAAAAGCAAACTAACCGAAGTGGCTAAAAAAGTTGATACACTAGGCATAAAAGAATTAATAGAACCTCCAAAAAAAATAATTGTTAAAAGCGATGAATATTAGAGCAAACATATTGCTTCGTGTATATCTGGCATTTGGCTTAATTGTGCTTTTTGCTTTGGCGGTAGTTTTACGCCTTGGCCAGGTACAATTTGTACAGGGGCATAAATGGAGAGCTATGGCTGATAGTCTTTCCACAAAATATTTACCTGTAGAGGCCACTCGAGGTAACATATATTCAAACGATGGCAGTTTACTGGCAACCTCGGTTCCGGAATATGAATTGCACATGGATATGTTTGCCGGTGGTATCGCAGATGATAAAATTTTTAACGAAAAAGTTGATTCGCTGGCCATTAAGCTTGCAGGTATTTTTCAGGATAAATCTGCAAAAGATTATTCGCGAATGCTTCGTAAAGGTCGTGCGGACAGTGCCCGTTACTTATTAATTCGCCGTAAGGTAAGTTATTCGGATTTAAAAACAGTAAGAACTTTTCCTTTGTACAACGTAGGTAAGTTCAGCGGTGGGTTAATCGCTGTGCAGCAAAACAAACGCATTTTGCCTTTTCAGGCATTGGCTGCCCGTACCATTGGATATAAAAATGCCAATGTTAAAAACGGTGTAGGTTTAGAAGGTGCTTATACAAACTACATCAATGGCGAAACCGGTAAAAGGCTAATGCAGCGTATTGCTGGTGGTGTGTATGTTCCGGTAAATGATGAAGAAGAAGTAGCTCCGAAAGATGGTGCCGATATTATTTCTACTATCGATGTTAATATGCAGGATTTAGTTCAAAATGCATTAGAGAAACAATTGATAGCAACTAAAGCAGACCATGGAACGGCTATTTTAATGGAGGTTGAAACAGGAGAAATTAGAGCTGTAGCTAATTTCTCAAAAGTTGAAGAGGGTATTTATAAGGAAAAATTTAACTATGCTATTGCGGGTAATCAAGATCCAGGCTCAACATTTAAGTTAGCCTCGTATATGGCTTTACTTGAAGATAAATTGGTAGATACCAACACAATGATAGGGACAGGTTATTACCAGATTCCTGGAAAATTAATTACAGATTCACACCCAGTAGTCACTTCAGTAACAGTTAAAAGAGCTTTCGAGGAATCTTCAAATGCAGCGATTGCTAAATTGATTAACATGCATTATGGAGCTGATCCAATAAAATTTACAGACCACCTCTATGACTGGCATTTGAATGAAAAAATGGGTCTTCAAATTCCTGGAGAAGCAATGCCAGTTGTTAAAAATCCAAAAACAAATAAAAGCTGGGGAAAAATGACTTTGCCACAAATGGCTTATGGTTACGAAATGCAGTTAACGCCTTTGAAAATGCTTTCTTTTTATAATGCGGTTGCAAATAACGGTAAATATATTGCCCCAATCTTTGTGAAAGAAATCAGAAGACTAGGTAATCCGATTGAGCAGTTTAAAGCCCGTGTTATTAATGAAAAAATTTGCTCGGATGAAACCCTTAGCAAAATGAGAAAAATGCTTGAAGGTGTGGTAACTGAAGGTAGTGGAAAGCAGATTGTTTACAACCCACTTTATAAAATCGCAGGTAAAACAGGTACTGCCCAGGTTGCTGACGCCAATAAAGGTTATAAGGCCAACAGACAATATCAGGCATCTTTTGTAGGATATTTCCCTGCTGATAAACCAAAATATTCGATGATTGTGGTGATTAACGACCCGAAAGGTGCTTATTATGGTGCTTTGGTTTCTGGACCGGTATTCAGAGAAATAGCTGATAGAATTTACGCCAGCGACATGCAAATGTATAACGATGTGCCAACGAGGTTGGTAGGTAATACAGGCAATCCGCCAACAAAAGCCGGACAAAGTAAAGCAACTCAAAAAGTTTACAAAGCATTTGGTTTTAAACCACTTTTTGCTTCTAAATCTGAATATTACAATACAATAGATACCAGTGCAGGAACAATTTTCCAGGAAAACAGCGAGCGTAAAGGTGTTATGCCGAATGTATCAGGAATGGGATTAAAGGATGCGCTTTATCTTTTAGGTAACGCAGGTTTAAAGACCAGGGTTTCAGGTTCTGGAAAAGTTATCAGGCAATCCGTACAGGCAGGTGTGAAGGTTAGCAAAGGATTATTGGTAGATATACAATTAGATTAAAATATAAGACTGATTGGGATTTCAGGACTTTGAGTCCACAGATTTCAATCATTCAAAAATAAAATATATGCAATTACAGGATTTATTATATGGTGTAACGATTAAAGAATTGGTTGGCAAAACCGATAGGGAAATTGCTGCACTTAATTTTGATTCGCGTAAAGTTGCTAAAGATGATGTGTTTTTTGCAATCGTTGGCACGGCGGCAGATGGTCATCAGTATATTAGTCAAACGGTATCTCAGGGTGCAGCAGTTATCATCTGCGAAAACCTGCCGGAAATTGAAGATTACAGTGTTACCTATGTTAAAGTAGATAATACTTCAGTTGCTTTGGGCATTATGGCGGGCAATTTTTACGGTAATCCGTCAAAAGAACTTAAGCTAGTAGGCATTACCGGTACCAACGGTAAAACAACAATTGCTACAATATTATATAAGCTGTTTAAAGATTTAGGTTACAAAACCGGCTTAATTTCTACGGTTGAAAATTTCGTGAATAATACAGTTGTTCCATCTACACATACTACTCCAAACCCGGTCGCATTAAATCATTTGTTAAAAGATATGGTAGATGCGGGCTGCGATTATTGTTTTATGGAAGTAAGCTCCCATGCAGTTTCGCAGCACAGAATTGAGGGTTTAACCTTTTCGGGGGGAGTGTTTTCTAACCTTACGCATGACCATTTAGATTTTCACAAAACTTTCGATGCTTATTTAAAGGCAAAGAAAACATTTTTCGACATGCTGCCTAAATCTGCTTTTGCATTAACCAATATTGATGATAAAAACGGTATGGTGATGTTACAAAATACCAAAGCTCATAAAAAAACCTATGCGCTTAAACAACTTGCCGATTTTAAAGCTAAAATAGTTGAAAACGGTTTCGCTGGTTTGCATTTGGATATTGATAATGAAGATGTTTATTTCAAATTAATCGGTTCGTTCAACGCCTATAATTTACTGGCGGTTTATGGTACAGCAATTTTATTAGAGCAAGATAAATTAAAGGTTTTAACACTTTTAAGCCGTTTAACCGGGGCTGAAGGTCGTTTTGATTATATCGTTTCTGATGATAAAATAATCGGAATTGTTGATTATGCACATACTCCGGATGCTGTACAAAATGTCTTGAATACCATTGCTGACATTAGAAAGGGAAATGAACAGGTGATTACTGTTATAGGTTGCGGTGGCGACAGAGATAAAACCAAGCGACCAATAATGGCTCAGGTTGCCTGTGATTGGAGCGATAAAGTTATCCTTACTTCCGATAATCCACGTACTGAAAATCCGCAAAGCATAATTGATGATATGGAAGTTGGTGTTTCGCCAAGTAACAAACGTAAAACCTTATCCATTTTGGATAGAAAGGAAGCTATAAAAACGGCTTGCCATTTAGCACAAAGCGGAGATATTATTTTGATTGCCGGAAAAGGACACGAAAAATACCAGGAAATAAATGGTGTAAGAAACCACTTTGATGATAAGGAAATATTACTTGAACAATTTAACCTTCGCCGCTAATGTTATATTTATTATTCGAATACCTGCATAAGCATTACGATATTCCTGGATTAAGGTTGTTTCAGTACATTACTTTCCGTGCCTCTGTTTCCATTATTTTATCGCTGATTATCACAACTGTTTACGGTCGTAGATTAATTGATTACCTGCACACTAAACAAGTTGGCGAAACGGTAAGAAATTTAGGGCTTGAAGGCCAAATGCAAAAACAAGGTACGCCTACTATGGGTGGAATCATTATTCTGCTTGGTATTTTAATTCCAACATTGTTATTTGCAAACATCGCAAACGTGTATGTTATCCTAATGATTATTACCACCATCTGGATGGGAGCAATTGGTTTTCTGGATGATTACATCAAGGTTTTTAAAAAAAATAAAGAAGGTTTAGCCGGAAGATTTAAAGTTGTTGGTCAGGTGGGTTTGGGTATAATTGTAGGTTGTACCATGTATTTTCACCCGAATATTGTGGTTCGCCAAACGGTTAAAGATGATGTAAAAAACACCTCTTCTGTGCCAATGGTGTTGCGCCAAAAAGGAGAAACCTTTTACTATACGCAGGATGTTAAATCAACTAAAACCAATATTCCCTTTTATAAAAATAATGAGTTTGATTATGCCAAAGTACTTAAGTTTTTAGGAACGGGATATGAAAAATATGCATTTCTGGTATTCTTAGCTTTTACTGTGTTTATCATTACTGCGGTATCAAACGGAGCAAATATTACAGATGGTATTGATGGGCTTGCCACTGGTACATCGGCCGTTATTGGTACAACCCTGGGTATTTTAGCCTACGTTTCCGGAAATACCGGTTTTGCTGATTATCTGAACATTATGTACATCCCGAATTCGGGCGAGCTGATGATTTTTGCCGGTGCATTTGTAGGTGCTTGTGTTGGCTTTCTTTGGTATAACTCTTATCCGGCTCAGGTTTTTATGGGCGATACCGGCAGTTTAGCCATCGGTGGAATTATCGCTTCTTTCGCGATTATGATTCGTAAAGAACTTTTGATTCCAATCCTTTGTGGTGTGTTTTTGATAGAACTGGTTTCAGTAATTATGCAGGTATCTTATTTCAAATACACAAAAAAGAAATTTGGCGAAGGCCGGAGGATTTTCCTGATGTCGCCTTTGCATCACCATTACCAGAAAAAGGGCTATCACGAAGCAAAAATTGTTACCCGCTTCTGGATTATAGGCATTATGCTCGCCATCATGACGATTGTAACCTTGAAGTTGAGATAGGGATTAAGTGGAAAGTGAAGAGTTGAAAGTTTAAAGTAGAAAGTACAAAGTAATAAGTCGAAAGTAAAAAGTCTATCTAAGGTGTCTTAGGTGGTTTAATAAAAGAATTAAAAATGAGCACTAATCAAAATACAACCAATACTACTCCCTCAGCAATGGCAGGGCTGGGTCGTGTTGTAATTTTGGGTGCAGGCGAAAGCGGAGTTGGTGCAGCTAAACTTGCCCAACAGCAAGGTTTCGATGTTTTTGTTTCAGATTTTGGTGTTATTGCTGATAAATACCAAGCCGAGCTTCAAAAGATAGCTGTTCCATTTGAATCGGAGCAGCACACAGAAGAACTTATTTTAAATGCAAATCAGGTGATTAAAAGCCCCGGCATTCCACCTTCGGCGCCAATTATTAAAAAATTGGTTGCATCAGGCATTCCGGTTATTTCTGAGATTGAATTTGCAAAGCGATATACTAAAGCTAAAACCGTTTGCATTACCGGTTCAAACGGTAAGTCGACGACCAGTTTACTTACTTATCACATCTTAAAAAATGCAGGTTTAAATGTTGGCTTAGCAGGTAACATCGGACAAAGTTTTGCAGCACAAGTTGCAACAGAAAATTTTGATTGGTATGTGTTGGAGATTTCAAGCTTTATGCTGGATGATATGTTTGATTTCAAAGCTGATATAGCTGTATTGCTGAACATCACACCCGACCATTTAGATAGATACGATTACAAGCTTGAAAATTATGCTGCCTCCAAAATGCGCATCATTCAAAATCAATCCACTGCAGATACATTTATTTACTGCGCTGATGATGAGGAAACATTAAAGGCATTACAGAGCGTACAACCACTCGCTAAAACCTACACTTTTTCTATTATTAATGAGGTAGAAAACGGTGCTGATTTAGTAAATAATACAATACACATACACATTGAACCAAATAACGAACTAGCCATGTCTATTACAGAATTAGCCTTACAAGGCAAGCATAACATTTACAACTCTATGGCTTCGGGCATTGTAGCTAAAGTTTTAGAGTTAAGAAATGATTCTATTCGTGAGAGTATGGGCAATTTCAAAAATATTGAACACCGCCTTGAGCATGTGGCCAAAATCTCTGGAATTGATTTCATCAACGATAGTAAAGCAACTAATGTTAATTCTACATGGTATGCTTTAGAAAGCATGACAACTGATGTGGTTTTGATAATGGGTGGCGTAGATAAAGGCAATGATTACAGCATGCTTAAAGATTTGGTTAAAAGCAAAGTGAAAGCGATTGTATGTTTAGGTAAAGATAATAAACGTATTCACGATGCTTTTGAAGATGATGTGGAAGTTATTGTAAACACTTTTTCAGCTGAGGAAGCCGCACAAATTGCTTTCCACCTTGCAAAACGTGGCGATGCTGTTTTATTATCACCGGCATGTGCAAGCTTCGATTTGTTCAAAAATTATGAAGACCGCGGCAATCAGTTTAAAGCGGCAGTAAAAGAATTATAGAAGGAGGTTAACGGTATGTTGCAAGCTCTACTAAATAAAACAAAAGGCGATAGATGGATTTGGTTAATCATCATCCTGCTTTCGCTAATATCTGTAATGGCTGTTTACAGCGCTACAGGTACATTGGCCTACAAAAAAGGTGAAGCAGTAGAAAAGCTTTTATTAACAAAACACTTAATTTTTGTTTTGCTGGGTATTGGAATGATTTACATTTCTCACTTATTAGATTATAGGTATTACGCCGGCATATCCAAAATTTTGATGATTGTAACCATACCATTATTGTTATACACTTTAATATTTGGTACAAATTTAAATGATGCATCGCGTTGGGTTAAAATTCCGGTTATTGGCTTAACCTTTCAAACCTCCGATTTAGCTAAACTGGCTTTGATAACCTTTTTAGCCCGAATGCTCACCAAAAAGCAGGAAAATATCAAGGATTTAAAAGAGTCTTTTATTCCGATTATGGCTTCGGTTTGTTCGGTTTTTGTTTTAATTGCCCTGGCAAATATGTCAACCGCTTTAATGCTTTTTGGCGTAAGTATTTTGCTTTTAATTATTGGCAGAATTAGCATCAAGCAAATCTCTATTGTTTGTGCAGGTGGTTTGGTCTTATTATTACTTGTTGGTTTTTTAGGTCCGAGGAGTGAAACTTATAAATCGCGTATTAAAACATTTTTGCATCCGGAATTGGTGCATTCTGATAAAAGTTTTCAAGCCGACCAGGCAAAAATTGCTTTGGCAACCGGCGGTGTTTTTGGTAAAGGACCAGGTAACAGCACACAGCGTAATTTCCTTCCACACCCTTACTCTGATTTTATTTTTGCCATTATTATTGAAGAATGGGGAACGTTAGGGGGAATTGTGATTATGATGCTTTACCTGGTGCTTTTATATCGATGTATAAAAATTGTAACCAAGGCGCCCAAAGCATTCGGCGCTTTACTTGCCGCAGGCTTAAGCTTTAGTTTAACCATTCAGGCCTTTGCAAACATGGCGGTAGCAGTTGGTTTAGGTCCGGTAACAGGTGTTCCATTACCATTAGTAAGTATGGGTGGTACATCGATGATATTTACAAGTGTGGCCTTTGGAATTATATTAAGCGTTAGCCGCGATGTTGAAGAGAACGTTTTAGGTAAAGCAACACCCGATAAAGAAAAAATAAGCAATAAGGTTATTGTTGGAGAAATCCCAGCGATGGGTTAAAGGAAAGTCGTCAATGCGAGGAAGCATAACGACCCAATTTGTAGAAATATTAATAAAAAGATAAATAGAAAGAGATTGCTTCGTGCTTTGCAATGACGGAACAGTAATCTTAAAATAATTAAATATAACAAATGAATAATTCCCCAAAAATTATCATATCAGGAGGTGGCACAGGCGGGCACATTTTTCCCGCCGTTGCCATTGCCAATGCGCTAAAACGCATTGTGCCTGCTTGTGAAATTTTATTTGTGGGTGCAAACGGTCGGATGGAAATGGAAAAAGTTCCTGCTGCCGGATATAAAATTGTAGGCTTAAACATTAGTGGTATTCAACGTGGCTCTATTATGAAAAACCTGGCTTTGCCCTTTAAGGTTTTGGGTAGTGTAAGCAAAGCGATGCAATTGATTAATGATTTTAAGCCCGATGCTGTAGTAGGCGTGGGTGGTTATGCATCCGGACCTTTGTTGTATGCGGCATCGTTAAAAGGGATTCCTTATTTAATACAGGAGCAAAATTCTTACGCAGGTGTAACCAACAAATGGTTAGGTAAAAAGGCTTCAAAAATATGTGTTGCATTTGATGACATGGATGCTTTCTTTCCGGCAGACAGGATTTTGAAAACCGGAAATCCGGTAAGGGGAGAAGTGGTGGATATTAAAGGAAAGCATTATTCAGGTGCTGAGCTTTTAAAACTCGATCCGCAGAAAAAAACCATATTAATAACCGGCGGAAGTTTAGGTGCCGGAACTTTAAATAAGGCGATTGAAAAGCATTTACCGGAAATCCTAGCACAAGATGTTCAGGTAATCTGGCAAACGGGTAAGTTTTATTATAAAGGCATTATCGAACGCCTGGGTTTAAACTATCATCCAAATGTGAGGATTTTAGAGTTTTTAAACAGAATGGATTTAGCTTACGCTGCTGCAGATTTAATTATCAGCAGGGCTGGCGCAGGAACCATAGCCGAGCTTTGTATGATTAAGAAACCGGTGATTTTGGTGCCATCGCCAAATGTTGCAGAAGATCATCAAACAAAAAATGCTTTAGCGCTCGTAAAAAATAATGCTGCAATGCTTATAAACGACCGTTCTGCTGAAGATACTTTAGTTACAGAAGCTTTAAAGCTATTAAATGATAAAGAAAATAGCGAAATACTGGCGAACAATATAGGGAAGATGGCGCTGCCAATGGCAGATGAAATTATTGCTAAAGAAGTATTAAAACTGATAAAAGAAACAAGGAATTAAGAATCACATTTATAACATCTAATTGTTGTAAGTGGTTATTCAAAAAACATAAATCAAAGCATGGAATTAAGTAAAATAAATAGGGTTTATTTCGTAGGTATCGGTGGCATCGGTATGAGTGCGCTTGCCCGTTATTTTGCTAAACGAGGTTTAACTGTTTGTGGTTATGATAAAACCAGAACCAAGCTAACCGAAACTTTGGAACTTGAAGGTATTTCAATTTCCTATTTAGATGAAATTTCCACTTTACCCTCTTCATTTTTAAATAAGAACGATGATAGTTTGGTGGTTTACACACCTGCAATTCCTAAACATTCAGAAATATTAAATCATTTCATTGATAAGGGTTTCAGCTTAAAAAAACGTTCTGAAGTTTTAGGCATTATCAGCAAGGGTATGTTTTGTATTGCTGTTGCCGGTACGCATGGTAAAACAACTACCTCATCAATAGTAGCGCATTTATTAAAAGATACTGGCTATGATTGTACTGCTTTTTTAGGTGGCATTACCAGTAACTATAACAGCAACGTATTATTTGGAAACAATAATGTTGTGGTTGTAGAGGCCGATGAATATGACAGGTCTTTCCTAACCTTGCATCCTGATGTAGCGGTAATCACTTCTATGGATGCCGACCATTTAGATATTTATGGGGATAAAAGCCAATTGGAAGAATCTTTCCATTTGTTTGCTGGTCAGTTAAAACCAAATGGCATTTTGTTCGCTCACGAAGGTTTACCATTAGATAATTCTATTAGTTATGCAGTAAGTAATTCTGCAACAGCAAGAGCAGAAAATTTAAGGGTTGAAGGACACAAGTTCGTATTTGACTATGCAGATGGGCATCATACAATAAAGGATTTAAGCCTGATGTTGCCTGGTAAACACAATGTGGCCAATACAACTGTGGCCATCGCAATTGCTTTAAAACTTGGTATTGATGCTGAAAAGATTAAAGCAGCCGTGGCAAATTTTAAAGGTGTGAAACGTCGTTTCGAGTATATTGTAAACAACAATAATCAGATTTATATTGATGATTATGCGCATCATCCTGAAGAATTAAAAGCCTGCTTCGATGCGGTTAGGCAATTATATCCTGAAAAGAAATTGACAGTAATTTTTCAGCCTCACTTATTTACCAGAACAAGAGATTTTGCTGATGAATTTGCAAAGGTTTTATCTACCGCAGATGAATTACTGCTTTTAGACATTTATCCTGCAAGGGAATTACCGATTGATGGCATAGATGCATCTTTTTTATTAAGCAAAATCAGCTTAGAAAATAAAAAGATAATTGAAAAAGATGCGGTAGTTAACTATATAAAAAATACAAAGCCCGAGCTGATTTTAACTGTTGGCGCAGGCGATATTGATACTTTAATTGAGCCAATAAAAAACACTTTAACCAATGTTTAATCGGACAAACTGGAGCACAATTTTTACTGGGTTTGCCTGGCTTGTAGGCTTGGTAGGCGTGGTGGTGCTTTTAAGTTTTATTAATGTTAAAAAGCAAACGGTTAAATGTACAAATGTTAAAATATTAATTCCGGGCGCTGATAATTTTATTGAGAGAGAAGAAGTAGACCAGATTTTACGTGAAGATCAGGGTGTTCTAGTCGGCAGAAATTTAGAGCAGATTAACATTCATCAGATAGAAAAGAAACTTCAGGCTAACCCATACATAGGCTTTGCAAAGGTTTTTGTAGATATGGATGGAGTGCTGAATATCGAGATTAAGCAGCGTCAGCCGGTTTTAAGAATTTTAAATAATAGCGGCCAGGATTTTTATATTGACAATGATGGACTGAAAATGCCGATTTCGCCAAACTTTACAGCCAATGTACTTGTTGCTACAGGCAATATCCAGGAAGTATTTGGTACAAGGGTTGATACTTTGAGAACCCAGATGGCTAGAGATTTATATAAAACGGCCCAGTACATAAAAAGAGATACCCTTTGGGATAACCAAATCGAACAAATTACAGTGGATTTAAAAAATGATATCGAACTTATACCAAGGGTGGGTAACCAACGTATCATTTTAGGTAATGCCGATTCGCTAGATATCAAGATGAAAAATCTTTTGATTTTTTATAAAAAAGCGATGCCTCAGGTTGGCTGGGAAACCTACCGTACCATCAATATAAAATATACGAACCAAATTATCTGCGAAAAACGTGATTCGTCGTTAATCGCAAAGCAGGATAGAAAACTAACCGCAGTTGATAGTTTAAGCATTAGTAGAAAAGTTGCAGATTCTTTAGTAAGAGCCGCAATCGGCAAATCGATGGCTGATGATGCGGACGAGCGTACAGATGAACAGAAACAAACCACTGCAGCCTCAAAGCCAATTGCAACAAAACCCGAGCCTGCTAAAACTGTAATTAAAAAAGAGCCTGAAAAGGAAAAACCAAAAGTGATTGCAAAACCTGAGGTTAAAAAAGCAGAGCCTAAGAAAGAAGAAGTTAAAAAGACTACAACTGTAAAGCCTGTGGTAACTACGAAACCAAAAACTGATGCAAATCAGAAAACGAATAAAGAGAAAAAAAACAAATAGATCCCTTAGAAAAACATTATATAAAACTCAACAAAATTAACGAATATGGACAAGGCAAAACATACTAGTCAGTCTCCAATTGTAGTAGGCCTGGATATCGGCACTACAAAAATTTGTGTTATTGTAGGCCGCAGAACACAGCATGGTAAAATTGAAGTATTAGGAATCGGCAAAGCCGAATCGGCAGGTGTAACGAGGGGTGTGGTTTCTAATATTCAGAAAACCGTGCAAGGTATTATGCAGGCAGTTGAAATCGCCAGCGGGCAATCGAATGTAGAAATTCAGGTTGTTAACGTTGGTATTGCGGGGCAGCACATTAAAAGTTTGCAGCACCGTGGTATTTTAACCAGAAGGGAATTAAATAACGAAATCGGTAAAAAAGATATCGATAAGTTAATTGATGATATGTTTAAACTGGTTATGCCTCCGGGCGAAGAAATTATTCATGTTTTGCCACAAGAATTTACTATTGATAATGAGCCGGGAATTAAAGATCCTATCGGGATGGCTGGAGTGCGCCTTGAAGCTAACTTCCACATCATTTCTGGTCAGGTAACGGCGGTAAAAAACATTATTAAATGTGTTAATAATGCAGGTTTGCAAACTCAGGATTTAATTCTTGAGCCTTTAGCTTCTTCAGAATCGGTGTTGAGCGATGAAGAAAAAGAAGCGGGTATTGCACTTGTTGATATTGGTGGTGGTACAACAGATATCGCAATTTTTCACGAAGGTATCATCCGTCATACAGCAGTTATTCCTTTCGGTGGAAACAGCGTTACCGAAGATATCAGAGAGGGTTGTTCCGTTATGCGTAACCAGGCCGAATTGTTAAAAACACGTTTCGGTTCTGCTTTGGCCGAAGAGAATAAGGAAAATGAAATTATTTGTGTTCCCGGATTAAGAGGTAGAGAGCCTAAAGAAATTTCTGTAAAAAACTTGGCTTATGTTATCCAGGCTAGAATGGAAGAAATTATTGAGCATGTTTATTACGAAATCAAATCTTCAGGATACGAGAAAAAATTGATTGGTGGTATTGTAATAACCGGTGGTGGTGCTTTACTTAAACATTTATCTCAGGCGGTTGAGTATGTAACAGGTTTAGATTGCCGTATTGGTTACCCAAATGAGCATTTATCTAAATATGAGGATATGCCAAAAACCATTTATGACGATTTAAAAAGCCCGATGTATGCAACCAGTGTGGGTTTATTAATCAAGGGTATTCAAAGAGCCGAAGAGCAGGAAATAGAAATTAGAAAAGGTACGGTTATCGTTGATAAATCGAAACCAATTAAAGAAAAAGCCAAAAGCGGACCAGGTTTGTTCGATAAACTGCTAGGTAAAGCTAGAATTTTCATCCAGGATGATATGGATGTAAGTGATGAAGATTACTTGAAAGGTTAATTTTTTTCAACATGCAAAGAGTTTTCCACATTATGCACACTTGTGGAAAACGTCTGTTGAAAAAGTGTTAATATTACATGGAGTAATGAACAGAATTTAAAAAATTTTAAACAACTGATTCATAAGAATATGCAGTTCGAAATGTTAAAAGATAAGTCATCAATCATCAAAGTAATTGGTGTTGGAGGCGGTGGCGGCAACGCAGTAAACCATATGTACCTGTCAGGAATAACGGGTGTAGACTTTATTATTTGTAATACCGATGCTCAGGCTTTGGAGTCTAGTCCTATACCTAATAAGGTTCAATTGGGTGCTAGCTTAACCGAAGGGATGGGTGCAGGATCAATTCCTGAAGTTGGTAAAAACTCAGCGATTGAGAATATCGATGATATTAAAGCTATGCTTGGTAGTACAACTAAAATGCTATTTATTACTGCCGGAATGGGTGGTGGTACTGGTACAGGAGCAAGCCCAATCATTGCGAAAGCTGCAAAAGAACTTGATATATTAACAGTTGCAATTATTACCACACCTTTCTCTTTTGAAGGAAAACGCAGAAGATTGCAAGCTGATGAAGGTTTGGAAGAGCTAAAAAAATATGTCGATTCTTACCTGGTCATTTCTAACGATAGATTACGCGAGATTTTTGGAAACCTTACTTTAGGTTCAGCTTTCGGTCAGGCTGATGATATTTTAACAACTGCTGCGAAAGGCATTGCTGAAATTATCACTGTTCCGGGATATATCAACGTGGATTTTAAAGATGTGCGTACCGTAATGAAAGAAAGCGGTGTAGCCATCATGGGTAGCCATGCATCTGCAGGTGAGGACAGAGCTTTACAAGCTGTAGAAGGTGCTTTAGCATCTCCACTTTTAAAGGATAATGAAATTGAAGGTGCCCGTTATATTTTATTGAACATCAGCTCTGGTGCTCGTGAAGTTACCATGGATGAGGTATCTATCATTACCGATTACATACAGGAAAAAGCAGGTTTATCTGCAGATTTAATCTGGGGTAATTGTACAGATGAAACTTTAGAAGATAAATTATCGGTTACCATTATTGCAACAGGTTTCCAAACTTCTGATGAGCGTGTACATGAAGAGAAAAACAAAAAGAAAATCTCTTTATTAACACCTGAAGAAGCGCCTTTGGTTCGTCCTGTTGAGCCTGTTAATTCATTTATTCAGCCTAAAGCTGCGCCAGTAGCCGAGCCTGTAATGAAATTGAAAGAAGAGGCACCACAAGTTGATTTATTTGGCGGCATGTTTAACAAGGCAGAAGCACCAAAATATCAGGAACCAGAAAATGAAATTGTTCGCCATACATTAATTGAGGAAGAGCCACAAGCAGAAGCGCCTACAGAACAAGGTTTTGAGTTTGAAATAAAACTTGCAGAAACAGAATACGTTTTTGAAACCCCTGTTGTAGAGGCACCGAGAATGCCAGAGCCGGAACCTGAATTACCGGTAGTTGGTTTAGATGATAATAAAAATGATGAATCAGTAGAAGAGCAGTTGAAAAAATCAAAAGAGCGCATTATGCGCTTAAAAGATTTGAGTATGAAACTGCGTACAACTAATGGATTGCAAGAACTGGAAAACGAGCCAGCTTACAAACGCAAGCAAATGCAGTTACAGCAGGTTCAACATTCTTCTGAGTCTCAGGTTAGTCGCTTTACATTAAGTAACGACCAGGATGGGGGAACGGAGATTAGACCTAATAACTCGTTTCTTCATGATAATGTTGATTAATTTAATCAAAGCATAAATTTAAGGCTCCGATGTATCGGGGCCTTTTTGGCGTAAGGTTAAAATGTTAAATTTTTATAATTGACATCTTAGCGATGAATTGAGTTGATTTTAAGCCGAATAAACCGTAAATTCGCAAAATTTTAATACAAATAATAACACATAATACATTGGATATATTTGAGAAAATAGCAAAGCACATGGGCCCGCTTGGTCAACACCAAAAATGGTCTCATGGGTATTTTTCTTTCCCTAAATTGGAAGGAGAAATTGCACCACACATGCAGTTTAAAGGTAAAGAGCATTTGGTTTGGAGTTTAAACAACTACTTAGGTTTAGCTAATCATCCAGAGGTAAGAAAGGCAGATGAAGAAGCAGCAGCACAATTTGGGATGGCTTATCCGATGGGTGCTCGTATGATGAGTGGTAACTCGAAATATCATGAGCAATTGGAGCAAGAACTTGCTGCCTTTGTGGGTAAACCCGATGCCTTTTTGTTAAACTATGGTTATCAGGGAATGGTTTCTATCATCGATACTTTGGTTGATAGAAATGATGTTATTGTTTATGATGCAGAATCTCACGCTTGTATTATCGATGGTTTACGTTTGCACATGGGTAAAAGATTTGTGTATAAACACAATGATATCGATAGTGCAAAAAAGCAATTAGAACGTGCAACTAAATTAACAAAAGAATCAGGCGGTGGTATTTTATTAATTACCGAAGGTGTTTTTGGAATGAGTGGTGCACAAGGTAAATTAAAAGAGCTTGTCGAATTGAAAAAGGATTTCGATTTCAGAATCCTTGTAGATGATGCGCATGGCTTTGGTACAATGGGTAAAACCGGTGCCGGAACACACGAAGCTCAGGATTGTATTGAAGGAATTGATGTTTACTTCGGTACTTTTGCTAAATCAATGGCTGGTATTGGTGCTTTTGTGGCATCAACAGAAGAAATTACCAATTTCTTGAGGTACAACATGCGTTCTCAAACATTTGCTAAAGCTTTACCAATGCCAATGGTAATTGGCTTATTAAAACGCCTGGAATTGTTAAAAAGCAAGCCTGAATTAAAAGATAAGCTTTGGGAAATTGCAATGACTTTGCAAAAAGGTCTTCGTGAGCGTGGTTTCGATTTAGGGGTTACTGATTCTGTTGTAACGCCTGTGTTTTTAAAGGGTGAGCTGAGCGATGCTACAGCAATTACTTTTGATTTACGTCAGAATTACAGCATTTTCTGTTCAATTGTAGTTTATCCGGTTATCCCGAAAGGAATGATTGAATTGCGATTAATTCCTACTGCAGTGCATACACTTGAAGATGTACAACGTACATTAGATGCTTTTAGCGAAGTTGGTGAGAAATTAGAAAATGGCTATTACAAAGAAAATCAATTTGCCATAGTATAGCATTTTATAGATAAAATACATGCCCTTTAATTCAGTTTAAAGGGCATTTTTTGCTTTAAATTTTTTATAATAATCTGAAAATTAACTAATTGGATTATTTTTTTGTGATTTAATTGTTTATAAACACGATAAATGTGGATAAAAAGCAGTTTAAAGTGGTTTTTTTATCATGTTAAAAGTTTTTTTATTTAATTAAACACATTAAATTAGATACACGAATTAAATTAAAACTAAAAACCTAAAATTACAGGAGCATTTAAACATGAAAAAATTTGAAGAAGTAAAAAGTTTAGTTGCAGCTTTGGAAGCTGACGCAGACAAATTCTATAACAAAGGTAACAGTGCAGCTGGAACGCGTGTACGTAAAGGCATGCAAGATTTGAAAAACTTAGCGCAGGCTATTCGTTTAGAAGTACAGGATACTAAAAACAAAGCTTAGGCGATTAAAATATTATACATTGAAGGCCTCTTGAACATCAGGAGGCCTTTTCTTTTGTAATGGAATTTTTAATCAGTAAGTCTATCAGGTTTATAAATCTGGTTATTGCCATGTATTTTATTAATTGTTGTGGTGATTTACTTATCTCTACATTATTGAATATATAAATCATTAACTTTATTTAAAGTCACTAATCCAATCATGAAAAAAATAATTCTACTATTGCTGCTGTTAAGCACACAATTGGTTTATGCTCAAGAGAATTTAAATTTTGGCCGGCAGAAAGAGGTCATTTCTCCTCAAGCGAATGCTGATGGAACATTTACGTTTCGTCTTAAGGCACCAAATGCTAAAAAGGTTGAAATACATGGTGATTTTTTGGCTTCAAAACCAAATGGACCTTCAGTTGAACAGTTAAAATTAGGGACAGACAGCGTTTGGTCATACACTTCAGCAGTTTTACCTTCAGAGCTTTACAGTTATAGTTTTATTGTTGATGGATTGAAAATACGCGACCCAAATAATGTTTATCTCATACGGGATGTTTCTTCTGTTGTAAACGTGTTTTTAGTGGGAAATGGTAAAGCAGATTTATACATGGTTAAAGATGTGCCGCATGGAACAGTAGCAAAACGTTGGTATGAATCTGCCGGTCTAAAAACCAACCGCCGACTTACCGTTTATACGCCACCAGGCTACGAGGCATCTAAAACAAATTATCCTGTTTTATACCTGTTACATGGTGTTGGTGGTGATGAAGAGGCCTGGATGCAACTTGGTAGAGCATCGCAGATATTGGATAACCTAATCGCCGGGGGCAAAGCGAAGCCAATGATTGTTGTAATGACTAATGGACACACTAGTAATACGGCTGCCCCAGGTGAATCTTCAAAAGGATTATACAAACCGATTATGATGACACCTGATGTATTTAATGGCGATATGGAATCTTACTTTAAGGAAATTATTGATTTCACTGAGAAAAACTATCGAACCGGAAAAAATCAGAATGACAGGGCAATTGCAGGATTATCAATGGGTGGATTTCACTCGCTTTATATCTCAGCAAACTACGCTAAAACTTTTGGTTATGTAGGTTTATTTTCTCCGGCAATATTACCTCCTGCCAGTGCAAATAGCCCAATATATAAAGATTTGGATTTGAAACTTGAAGCACAAAAGAAAAATGGCTATAAGTTATATTGGATTGCCATCGGTAAAACCGATTTTTTATATAAGAATGTGAGCGACTTTAAAAAGAAGCTTGATGGCATGAGCTTTAAATATGATTATAAAGAAAGCGAAGGCGGACATACCTGGTCTAACTGGAGAGATTACTTATCCGAATTTACGCCAATGTTGTTTAAGTAATCTTATTAAATGAAAAAGGCTTCCAAACTCAATCTGGAAGCCTTTTCTATATAATTAAAATTTGATTATGCGGGTTGATTTATCTTCTCAAGTTCTGCAATGATTTGCTGTTCTAAACTTGCCGAAGCCTTTACCAATGGCAATCTTACTGTATCTCCACAAACATTTAAATGTTTTAAAGCCGCTTTAATTCCTGCCGGATTTCCTTCTGCAAAAGCCAAACGCGTAAATTCAACCAAACTTAAATGTGAAGGGTTAGCCGTTCGGAAATCGCCTTGTAAACATAAATTAACCATATCGGTAAAAGGTTTTGGAATCGCATTTGCAATTACCGAAATAACACCACTTGCACCTAAAGCAATCATAGGTAAAGTGATAGGGTCGTCACCAGAAATCAATAAGAAATCTTCCGGCTTGTCTCGCATTATCTGGTTAAACTGATCGAAACTTCCTGATGCTTCTTTGGTTGCAATGATGTTTTTAAAATCGTGCGCCAGTCTGCAAGTCGTTTCCGGACTCATGTTGCTCATGGTACGCCCGGGAACGTTGTAAAGAATTAAATCCAGGGGAGATATTTCAGCTAAATATTTATAATGCTGATAGATTCCTTCTTGTGTTGGCTTATTGTAGTAGGGGCTAACAGATAAAATTGCAGAATAACCTGTTGTATCAAAGGCTTTAAAGTCTTCAGCAACTGAAAGCGTATTGTTGCCACCAATTCCGGCAACTAAAGGCAGCCTGTTGTTGTTAATTTCAGCGGTAAAAGCCCACACCTTCTTCTTCTCTTCCTTAGTCATTGTGGCAGTTTCGCCGGTTGTGCCTAAAGAAACGAGGTAATCTACCCCGCCGTCCACCAAATGATTAATCAGGTTTTCTAAACCTTTATAATCAACTTGTCCATCTGTGTTAAAAGGTGTAACTAAGGCTACACCAGTACCCTGAAATTTGTTCATTATTGATATATTGTTTTTGTTTAACATAGGCAATTTTTTACCTATGTGTTCCTTTTGATTATAAATCCCCGTTTAGGATGTGTCTCATAATAATTAATATTTTACCTTAAGCACTTATTTTGCTAACATTCCAAGCAACTCTTCATCGCTTATAATTGGAACTTTTAATTTTGTAGCCTTTTCTAGTTTTGATGGCCCCATGTTATCTCCGGCAACTAAATAATCGAGTTTGCCGGAAATACCACTTAAAATTTTGCCGCCATTTGCTTCGATTAAATCCTTCAGCTCATCGCGACTATATTTTTCAAAAACGCCCGAAATTACGAATGTTTTTCCAATAAGTGTATCGCTGTCGAGCGTAATTACCTTTTCTTCAATTTCGAAGGCCAATCCGGCTATTTTTAATAATTCTATCTGCTTCAAATGCTCCGTATTTCCAAAATACTCAACAATGCTTTCCGCAATACGCTGGCCGATTTCATCTATCGCAGTTAATTCTTCAACAGTTGCGTTAGCTAGCTTGTCGATATTTTTAACGCCTGCAGCAAGTTTCTTTGCAACTGTTTCGCCAACATACCGAATACCTAAACCAAAAAGCACTTTTTCAAAAGGCATAAGTTTAGATTTTTCAATACCACTTAGCATGTTTTCAATTGAGCGTTCTCCAAATCTATCAAGCGATTTTAGTTGTACAGCCTTTTCATGCAAAGTATATAAATCGCTGATGTGATTTACCAATCCATTTTTGTAGAAAGTTTCAATAGTTTCATCACCCAAACCATCAATATTCATCGCTTTGCGAGAAATAAAATGTTGTATTTTACCTACAATTTGTGGCGGACAACCTTCATCGTTTGGACAATAGTGTACTGCTTCGCCCTCTTTTCTAATAAGTTCGGTTCCGCATTCCGGGCAGTTTTTGAGATAATGAATTTTTTCAGCGCCACTTTTGCGTTTATCAACATTTACCATTATTATTTTAGGGATAATTTCCCCTCCCTTTTCAACAAAAACTGTATCGCCTTCGTGCAAATCTAACCGTTCAATTTCATTGGCATTATGCAAAGTTGCTCTTTTAACGGTTGTGCCGGCAAGTAAAACAGGCTTTAAATTTGCAACCGGCGTAACTGCACCGGTACGCCCAACCTGGTAAGTTACTTTCTCGAGTATAGTTTCTACCTCTGCAGCCTTATACTTATAAGATATTGCCCAACGTGGAGATTTGGCCGTAAAACCTAATTCCTGCTGTTGAGCATAACTGTTTACTTTAATTACAATACCATCAATATCGTAGCTTAACTTAAAACGTTCGTTTTCCCAATGGTGAATAAATGCTAAAACATCATCAATATTTTTAACAAGCCTGTTGTGCTCGCACACATGAAAGCCCCAATCTTTTACCGCATTTAAACTTTCCCAATGATTTTTAAATTCATTTTTATCCGTGTAAAGGAAGTAAATAAAACCATCCAAAGGACGTTTGGCTACCTCCTTGCTATCTTGCATTTTTATCGTGCCTGATGCAAAATTTCTTGGATTAGCATAAGGAATTTCCCCAAGTTCTTCGCGGGCAGCATTCAGCCTTAAAAAAGCTGCCTTATGCATAAATATTTCACCCCTTATTTCGAAATGTTCGGGTGCAGCTTTTGTTTTAATTTGATGCGGTATGGTATGTATCGTTTTTACATTATTGGTTACCTCATCGCCTTTAGTTCCATCACCTCTGGTTACAGCCCTTAAAAGCTTGCCATTTTCATAGGTAAGGCTAATGGATAATCCATCAAACTTAAGTTCGCAAACGTATTCAAAATTATCACCAATAGCTTTTCTAATGCGCTCGTCAAAATCACGTAAATCTTGCTCATTATAAGTGTTCCCTAGCGAGAGCATTGGATATTTATGCTGAACTGTCAGAAAATTTTTCGTGATGTCGCCACCAACTCGCTGCGTTGGGGAATTTGGATCAGCGAAATCTGGGTTTGCCAGTTCTAATTCTGCAAGATGTTTGAGTTTTTTGTCAAATTCAAAATCGCCAATAGTCGGCATTGCCAAAACATAATAATTGTAATTATGCTGGTTTAATTCGGATACTAATGCATCCATTTCTTCTTTTACTGCAAATAGCGACATAACACAAAGATAAAAAAAGCAGGGATGTTTAGATTGCTTAATGATAAGTTAGGCGAGTTTTGATTCTATTTCTTCAAAAATATCCATAAAATCCTTTTCCAGTTTTTCTTTAAATAAACTCAGTTGAAGCGTAAGCTGATTGAGCTGATGTTCGTTTAAGGTTTCAGGCCATAACCGCATACAAATTCTGTTTAGGGCATAGCTGATGTTATCGAGCTTTTGATAGCTTAATAAATATTTACTACTGATAAACTGCTCCAGAAATTTAAAGAAAATATCAGGATTTTTCAAGCCGCAATGATCAAGAAAATCACTTAAATATTCCTTTTTAACAGCAATTAATTTATCATAAAAATGGTGCACCTGAATTAGATTATGCTCAATCAAAAGATGATCTAAAAGTAATTCTAAGCCGATGTGTGCTAAAAATGATGGTCTAATAACAGCGTTTTCTAAAATAGGAATTAGGAGTTGTTTTAATTCTGCTGTTTTTGCAAAGAAAAATGGAGAAGAATGAAAGTGTAAATCTACTGCCAAATGGCGTTTCCACCCTGCTAATAAATTTTCTTCATCGGGGTTTCCGATAAATAAAAACTCATTTTTTTGAGGATATAAATTTGCATCCTTTGCTGCATTTTTAATTAAATCTGGCAAAACAGTTCCCATTACAATATTTGCATCAGTTGTGTTTCTGTCGAAATAAAAATGTGAAAGGAAGTTCATTTCGTAAATATAGCTTTTAAAATTACCTGTTTTGAAATTGCAATTTTTATTAACAGCAAGATAACAATTCATTTATAAAAAGATTTTAGCTTTTCATTTGGTTTCTGCTTTAGCATCAAAAAACTATCTTTGCGCAATTAATTTTATACCATGACAAATTTTGTAGAAGAGTTACGTTGGAGAGGCATGTTGCACGATATTATGCCTAATACTGAAGAAAAGTTAAATGAGGGCATGACTTCTGGTTATATTGGTTTCGACCCAACTGCTGATTCTTTGCATGTTGGTCACCTAACCCAAATTATGACATTGATTCATTTTCAAAATGCAGGTCATAAACCTTTTGCTTTGGTTGGTGGTGCTACAGGCATGGTTGGCGATCCTTCCGGAAAATCTGATGAGCGTAATTTGCAAACACCTGAAATGGTAGAGCACAATTTAGCGGGTATGAAACGCCAGCTTTCTAAATTTTTAAAATTTGAAGATGCAGGTAATGGTGCTGTAATGGTTAATAACGCAGATTGGTTTAAAAACATGAATTTTTTAGACTTTATCCGCGATGTTGGCAAGCACATTACTGTTAATTATATGATGGCGAAAGATAGCGTGAAAAAACGTTTAGAAGGCGATACGGGCATGTCGTTTACGGAGTTTTGCTACCAATTGGTGCAGGGATTTGATTTTTACTATTTATGGAAAAACCATAATTGTATTGTTCAAATGGGCGGTTCAGACCAATGGGGTAATATTGTTACCGGAACAGAATTAATTAGAAGAAAAGATAGCGGAACCGCTTATGCAATTACTACACAGCTGATTAAAAAAGCTGATGGTACCAAATTTGGTAAAACAGAAAGTGGCGCTATCTGGCTTGATGCTGAGAAAACTTCGCCATATAAATTTTACCAGTTCTGGTTAAACGCATCAGATGATGACGTGAAAAAATGGATTAGAATTTTTACCTTAAAAAATAAAGAAGAGATTGAAGCGCTTGAAAAAGAGCATGATGCAGCACCGCATTTAAGGGTTTTACAGAAAGCATTGGCAGAAGATATTACAGTGAAAACACACTCTGCAGAAGCACTTGAAACGGCTATCAAAACTTCAGAATTTTTGTTTGGAAATGGCTCTTTAGAATTTTTGAAAAGCTTATCCGAAAATCAGGTTTTAGAAATGTTTGAAGGTATTCCTCAGTTTAAACTATCTAAACCTGAATTAGAAGCAGGAATTGATGCTGCAACGTTGTTAGCAGAAAAAACAGCTGTTTTTCCTTCTAAAGGTGAAGCAAAAAAATTAATACAAGGTGGAGGCGTTTCTGTAAATAAAGAAAAACTGACTGATGCGAATCAAGTATTGAACGCAGAAAATCTGATAAATAATAAGTTTATAGTTGTTCAGAAAGGTAAGAAAAACTATTTCCTTTTGATTGCAGAATAGATATATTCTTCTATAATCTTAAGTCCCAATCCAAATCGATTGGGATTTTTTTTTGATATTTTTTTGTTTCAGACAAAATGTGTATTATTGTGTATAATTGTCTGATATGAAAAGGAAATCGGAAGATGTTTCTAAAGCCGAAGAGCCAGCTATAGCGTATGGTAATCAAAACTACACGCCAATGGTCGCCATGATGGGAAGCCAATACGCAAACCCATCTGATTTTGATTTGCTACAGCTTGCAAGAAAAGGCATATCTAAAAAGTCGTTATTGGCTTTAGCAAAGCAGATTTCTTTAACCATAGAAGAAATCGCGGCCATATTGCACATCTCAGAGCGTACCTTGCAAAGGTATACCCCCACAACTTTAGTTAAAACAGAGTATGCCGATAGAGCAATTGAACTTGCCTTATTATATGAACGTGGCATTGAAGTTTTGGGTAGCGAAAAAGCATTTAACAACTGGGTAAAGGCTCCAAATGTTGCTTTAGGAGGCGAAACCCCCTTCGATTTACTAGATACCCGGATTGGTTTTACGATGGTTTTAAACATCCTTGGCAGGATAGAATACGGTGTTTTTAGCTAATGATTCTTTACCGGATTTCCAATTGCACTTACGCGAATGATTACACTGGAACAGGCGCTAAATTATTTGGTGGACGCTGGAATTCGGTGGGTGTTCCCTTGCATTACATGGCTTCAAATAGAGCTTTGGCTGCGCTTGAAATTCTTGCTAATAAAAATGCACTGATAAATTCCAGAAATTTATGTCTAACTGTTTTTGAACTTCCTGATGGTTTAATTAAAAACGTTGAGTTTACAGATTTACCTAAAAACTGGAAAAGTTACCCTGCGATACCACAGCTCGCTAAAATAGGAGATGCATTTGCAAAGCAAAAGGAATTTTTACTGCTGAGGGTGCCTTCCGTTTTAATTGAAGATGAATATAATTTTCTAATGAATGTAAATCACCCAGATGCTAATAAAATTAAAATTTTAGAGGTTAAACCCTTTCAGTTTGATGAGCGACTGGCCTAAACTATTGTACCAGTAGGTTGCAACCCCGAATATCAGCATTATCAAATCGCCCTAAAACTTCAAAACTGCCATCAGGATTAATTCTACCTAAATCTTGCGTAGCAATAAACGAACAGGAATTTACATTTGCCAAATCAATAACGTTTATGCCTCCGGTTTTGCCATTTTTAACCAAGCTTAGTGGGTCGTTCGTATCTCTGATTAAAATTTCCATCCACGATGGGCAGTTAAAAATACCATCGCCCAAAGAGTAAGCCTGGGACAGCAATTCTGTCATACCGAATTCGCTATGAATTGCTTTTACACCAAAGCCTCTTGTAAGCTGGTCATGCAATTCCTCACGAACCATTTCTTTGCGTTTCCCTTTCATTCCACCGGTTTCCATAATCACGAGATTTGGAAAACTAAGCTCAAATTGTTCAATAAAATCGAGCAAAGCATAAGTTACCCCAATTAAAATGGTTTTTTGATTTTTTAATTGTAGTGCTTTAAGAGTAGAAAAAAGCTCATCATGATTATATAAAAAATAGCCGCTTTGTGGATGTTTGCTTTTTTCAATCAAATCATTAACCATGTAAATTAATGATGAACCGGAACGTTGTTGATAGGATGGAAGCAACGCAAGAAAGCAGTAATCCTCTATGTTGCCATAAAATTGGGTAAAAGCCTGAAGATAGCTTTGCTCATATAAACTCACATCAGTTACGTGATGGCTGCTTTGGCTCATGCCTGTTGTTCCAGAACTGCTAAAAGTTATTTCAACGCGATTTTTAGAACTTAATACGGAGTGTGTTTTAAAAAAACTAATGGGCAAAAAAGGAATATCTTCTATGCGTTTAACCTCATCGGTATTTACCCGCAAGTTTTGAACATAATCCCGATAAACCAGGCAATTTTCAGATTGAAATCTGAAAATGTTTAATGCAAGTGCATCAAATTGATGCTTATCTTGAATAGAAAATATTTTATCGGCAGAGAAATTCACAGGCGCAAAAGTACAAAGCCTTATGCTATTTTTTCGTCAGTTTTTTTGATTAGCATCGCTTTGCGAAATTGATAACCACAATAACCACTTATGCCGGCAACCAAACCGCTAACTAATCCGGTAATTAGTAATAATAACCACCAGATTTTAACGCCTATCATAACTGCAACGCGGCTTGCCAAAAGGTTGTCGTTAGGCAGGCTTTTAAAAAGTGAATAACCAATCCACAATAAAAATATGGCTAAGAAAGATTGCCAGAAGGAAATTTTACCGGTTTTGCCGATAAAACCACAGGTTGCAAATGAAATGACAATGATGACCCACCAAGGCGCAACCATTTGAAGTAAGAAACAGATAATTAAGATAACCAGAAAAACCATTTTTTATTATTTAGATATTTTTAACCGAGAAATTACCTTGCCAGATTTATCATCAGCACTTTGCATGTAGAATAAATCGTAAAGCTCACCATTCGCCCATTTATCAACCATGTTGTCGTAAAATTTGCTTCCTGGATTACCAGATTGTCCGCCAGGATAAACACCATGACCTTTTGGTGTTTTGCCGAGTTCAATCACCATTCTCCACGATGGTCCGTTTGCTTCGCTCATGGCATTTATGGTGCTTTTTGCTCCACCAATTAATAAAACCTTCGAACCAAAACCTGGAATCTTTGCCAAATGCGGAACATTAGTTTGTTTTAAGTTTGCCCAATTCCAATCCTTATTAATGGGGCCAAATCTACGTTCTAAACTGTCACAGCTGTATTTAAAGGCTTCATTTACCAAATCAGCTAAAGTTTCTTTTTGCGGCGTTTTAATATTATCGTACCATTTAGCCTCAGGTTGTTTTAAAATCATCTCGATGGTTCTGTCTCTTGATGGATATCGCATGGGTATGCCATCAACCTGAAATTCATCATTCCAAATATCAAAAGATAAGCGTTTGGTCCAAATTTCAAAAACACTTGCTGCAATTTCATCAGCATTGTAGCGTTTATTCCATTTGTTAACGTAACTAAGCGCTTCTTTTTGGGTTGCATTTAGTTGTTCATTATTTATCATTGGTAACAGAGCCGGCAAAATATTTTGAGCCATGATGCTGTAATTGTCGGTTTGCATTAATCTGATGCTGTCGAGATTTGCCTTATTCATCACCGTTAACCTATCATTAATTCTCTTACCACGCTCGTAAGGTGCAAATTCCCAGTTTATATAATACGGATAACTCTGATCGGTTGAGGATTGATTTGCAGAACTTACAAAACCACGGGCAGGATTTTTGACCGTTGGATTTTGAGCTGCCGGAATCCAGCCTTGCCAATCATAAGATGGATCAGTTCCATCCAAAATAAATTTGCCTTGATTTTTCCACTTTAAAGGGAACTTACCATTTGGCGTAATGGCGATATCATTGTCTACACTTGCAAAAACAAAATTTTGAGCCGGAGCGGTGTAATAGGTTAAAGCTTTACGATAATCATCATAATTACTTCCTCTGTTAAGGTAATAAAAAGTCATAAGTTCATTCGATTCATCATGTGCAATCCACCTTAGGGCATCGCCAACCGGAACATTATTGGCCCTTGCATACTTGGGTTTTTGAAAATACACAACGGGTCCGTGATGGGTATAATAAACCGTATCTACTTCATCTTTGCTACCGCGGATTTTTATAGTTTCCAGTCTTGTTTTTGTCGCTTTCCACTGATTATTATACCAATATTCTTTGTGCGAATCATCTTTAAATTTAATTTGATAAAAATCCAGAACATCTGCAGCAACGTTGGTAACGCCCCATGCAATTTTCTGGTTGAAACCAATGATTACCCCTGGAGCGCCCGGAAGCGAAACGCCATAAGTATTTACGCCGGGAGCATGCAGCTGAATTTGATACCAGATAGAGGGTAGGGTTAAGTCTAAATGTGGGTCGTTTGCTAAAATTGGGAAACCAGATGCTGTTTTATTGCCCGAAAGTGCCCAGTTATTACTTCCAATGCCTTCTATTTTTTCAGTTGTTTTAACATCACCAGTTATTGCTTTTAAAAATGATTCGGGCGTTTTTGGAATAGTCAATGGCTTAAAATCCCATTTTGTACCTACCGGGATAATCGGGTCTTCGCGAAATGGATAATCAGGAAAAAGGTCTTTGGTAACATCGGTGCCAAATTTTTTAAGAATGTTGGTCATATAAAATTCATCAGAACCCATAGCCAAAACGGCCGACATTTGTTTTAAAAGCAAAGCGCACTTAACCGGCGACCAATTTTCAGGTTTAAAATCGAGTATTTTATATTCTATAGGGTAATTTGCATGAGAAAGTGTTTTGATATAAGCATTAATTCCATCGGTATAAGCTAGAATCATTTCTTTCGCTTTTGGGTCGGCCATCATTCCTTTTAAAGAATTTTCTGCACCGTAAACCATACCCATTCTTCGTTGATAGCGGTCAACCTCAATTGCCTTTTCGCCAACCACCTCACTTATTCTGCCGGCAGCAAAACGGGTTTGAAAATCCATTTGCCATAGGCGATGCATCGCGGTAACATAACCTTGAGCTAGGTAAAGATCGTGGTCGTTTTTGGCAAAGATGTGTGGTATCATTCTATCATCAAAAACGATTTCAATTTCATCAATAGCGCCTTTTATTTTCGCTTTGTGATTAAACATAAAATGGTTGTTCTCTGCATTTTGCCAAAACCCCATAAAAGGATTTAGGAATTTTAAAACGGGAGGTGTGTTTCCAATTTTTGTGTTGAACAGAAAAGCCAGAGCAATAGGGATAATGATACAAAAAAGCGCTTTTAGTTTATTCATAGTGGTTAGCTAACTACAGACTTATATGTTTGATAGAGCGATAATACTGCAAAATACAACAATCTATATGTGAAACAAAATTATAAATTTTAATAAAAATTATTATGCTAACATAATTTGTTTAATTCAAAAAAAGCATTTAAGTTTATATTAACTAAAGAACAACTAACCAAATAGTAATCATTTTATGAGCAAATTCTCTACGCAAATCTTGTATGTGTTTATGCTTGTATGTGCAACTCATTTTGCAGTACATGCCCAAAACGTTACCGTTAGCGGAACCGTTAAAGACAAACAATCGAAAGAACCATTAGTTGGTGTAACCGTAATCGTTAAAGGACAAACTGGTGGAGCCGCCACCGGCAATGATGGCAGTTTTAGTTTTACAACTGCTGCAAAGGCTCCTTTTACTTTGGTAGCAAGTTATATTGGTTATGGAACCATAGAACAACAAGTTACCGGCAGTACAAGCGGTATTAATATCCTTTTAGATGCAGGTACGGTTTTAGGTGGCGATGTAGTCATATCAGCCTCCAGAACACCGGAACGTATTTTGGAATCTCCTGTATCTATCGAAAGAATGAGTGCAGCATCGATTCGCGAAATTGCAGCGCCTTCCTTTTATGATGCTTTGAATAATATGAAAGGTGTTGAAAGCAGTATGCAGAGTTTAACCTTTAAATCTATAAACACAAGGGGGTTTAACTCAAACGGTAACACCCGTTTCAACCAATACATTGATGGTATGGACAACCAGGCGCCTGGATTAAATTTCTCTGTAGGTAATATTGTGGGTATAACTGAATTAGATGTTGATAATGTTGAGCTTTTACCTGGTGCATCCTCAGCTTTATACGGTGCCGGTGGTATTAATGGAACATTATTAATGACTTCTAAAGATCCATTTAAATATCAGGGAGCAAGTTTTCAGTATAAAACGGGCGTAAACCATGTAAATGATAATAACAGTAGCGTGCAACCTTTTAACCAGTTAGATGTACGTTTAGCAAAATCGTGGAATAATAAGTTTGGTGTAAAAGCTGCATTCTCATTCTTACAAGCTAAAGATTGGTTTGGAAATAATTATTCAAATTTCGATAGAAATTCAAGAACTGCTAAAGCCGGAGATAGAAATAGCGATACGAACTATGACGGTATAAACGTTTATGGTGACGAAGTAAGTCAGAATATGCGTAATGTTGCATTAAGTGTGCAAAATGCTACTATTTCTGGTATTAATGCGGGTTCGGGAGGACTTATTCCGAACATTAAAAATTTAATTGATGGTACCTTTGGTGCTGCTATTCCAAATGCGGCACAACAAGCAGGGTTTATTGCTAATTTGCCAGCTGGATTACGTCCGGCGGTTCAAAATTACTTCCCATTTTATGTTGGCTTAAAGGCAAACCTAATTCCTGATCAAAATGTATCAAGAACAGGTTACAATGAAGAAAACCTGGTTGATTATGATACTAAATCATTAAAAGTATCCGGAGCGATGTATTACAACATCACCAATACCGTTCAGGCGGTTGCACAAGCAAATTGGGGTACTGGTACTTCTGTTTACACAGGTTCAGATCGTTATTCGCTACGTAATTTTAATATTGGTCAGTACAAATTAGAAATTAAAGGTCAGGATTTTTACGTTAAAGGTTATACTACCCAGGAGCGTTCAGGTGATTCTTATATTTCATCTATTTTGGGTAGCTACATCAATGAGCTTTCAAAACCATCTACTACATGGTTTCCGCAGTATATAGGTAATTATGTAGGCGCCAGAGCAGCAGGCCAAACAGATGCTGCGGCACATGCTTTAGCAAGGGGTGTTGCAAATCAAGGCCGTTTCGAGCCTGGTTCACCACAATTTGCCACTGCAATGAATAGCATCATGAATACTACTATCAGCGCAACCACTATAAATTCGACTAATCCATCACAAAGCGTTTACGGTGCTAAATTTGATGATAAAACAAACCTTTACCATTATGAAGGTATGTACAATTTTACAAATGCATTTAATAACGTAGTTGAATTTCAGGTTGGTGCATCCTATCGTTTATATGATTTAAACTCCGCAGGAACAATTTTTAATGATTTAAATCAATCTATCGATATTAACGAATACGGTGCTTTTGCGCAGATTGGTAAAAAACTTTTCAATGATAAAGTAAAGTTTACATTTGCAGGCAGATACGATAAAAGCATGAACTTTGAAGGTCGTTTTACGCCACGGATTACCGGGGTTTTCACAGTAGCAAAAAACAACAACATCAGAGCTTCTTATCAAACAGGTTATCGTAACCCAACCACTCAAAACCAATATATAGATTTATCAGTTGGCGGTGGCTCACAAAGGTTAATTGGTGGTTTGCCAGAAATTATGTTCGGTAAATACAACCTTAATGGCAACAAAGCTTTTACCGATGTAAGTTACAGAGCCTTTATTGCATCTGCTGCAACAGGTACGCCTAACCCTGCTTTATTACAGCAATATACTTTTGATGATAAAGGTGTTCGTCCGGAAAGTGTTCAATCTTATGAATTAGGTTATAAAGGATTAATTACTCCAAACCTTTTAATTGATGCTTACGGTTATTACAATACTTACAAAGATTTCATTACAGCGGTAGATGTTTACCAAAATGTAGGAACTTTGGCTAGTCCAACATTTGTAAAATACGGCGTTCCGGTAAATGCACAAGGTGAAGTAAATTCTTATGGTGGTGCATTAGGTTTAGATTATTTAATGAACAAATGGACAGTAAGCGGTAACGTTTCATACAATCAAATCGGCGACCTTCCTGTAAATTATATCAATGATTTCAACACGCCAAAAGTTCGTTTCAATTTAGGTTTGGGCAATAAAGAAATTATTAAAAACTTTGGGTTTAATATTTCTTATCGCTGGCAAGATAAATTCTACTGGAATTCATCCTTCGCATCAGGAGATGTACCTGCTTACAGCACAGCTGATGCCCAGGTTAGTTTAAGAATACCTTCAGTAAATTCTGTTATTAAACTTGGAGGCTCAAATATTATGAATAAATATTACATCACTTCTTATGGCAATCCGGCAGCAGGAGCAATTTATTATTTAGCATTTTCGTTTAACCCGTAGTTTACAGATTACCCAAAATAAAATGAACAGCCTGCATAGTTTTAAACTTTGCAGGCTTTTTTATGCACAATTAAGTTTCCTTTTGTAAAATATTTGTATAATAGTGCTTTCTTAAACGCATCCCGGTTTAAGAACTTTTAATAAATTTTTTTTGAATTGTTAAGGATGGAAGAAACAAACGACAAGCAAAACGACGTTAAGGATTTAATCGAAAAAGAGCAGGAAATTCAACATTTAAATAATCCTGTTGATATTTCAGTAAAGCCAATAGTTAAGCAATATTTAGGAGAAGTAAAACGGGTAAAAAAGGAAGGTAACCGTTTTTATTTTTCTGATGGAGATGCCAAAGTAGAAATTAGAGTAGTAAGCGACGAGATGATCCGGGTTCGCCTGGCACCACACGGCGTTTTCTTAGATGATTTTTCATACGCCGTTCCGGAAGTTGACCAAAAAGTTTCTGTTTTTAAAATGCAGGAACATGATGATCATTATACGGTTTCTACAAGCGTTGTAACCTGTAAAATAGAGAAAAAGAATTTTCATATTTCTTTCTCGGATAATATTACTGGCATTACAATGGTAGATGAGCACAACTCAATGCATTGGGAAGAAAACGTAGATTTTGGTGGCTACTACATTTATGCAACTAAAAAATGTCAGCCCGAAGAGAACTTCTTTGGTTTAGGCGATAAATCAGGTAATTTCAATTTAAGAGGTAGAAGATTTGAAAATTGGAATACCGATGCCTATTCTTTCGGCTGGAATCAAGATCCATTATACAGAACTATACCTTTTTATATCGGCGTGCATAATCAGGCTGCTTATGGTATTTTCTTCGATAATACCTTCAAATCTTACTTTGATTTTGGTGGCGAAGATGTTTCGAAAACCAGTTTTTGGTCAGATGGCGGCGAATTACAATATTATTATATCCATGGTCCGCACATGATGGATGTGGTTAAGCGTTATGCAACTTTAACCGGTACACACGCTATGCCTCCAAAATGGACTTTGGGTTATCAGCAATGCCGTTGGAGTTATTATCCTGAAAGCAAGGTAAAAGAAATTGCTAAACAATTCAGGGAACGTAAAATTCCTTGTGATGCAATTTACCTGGATATCGATTACATGGATGGATATCGTTGCTTTACCTGGAATAAAAAGTATTTTCCTGACCCAAGGAGAATGATAAAAGAACTTTCTGATGATGGTTTTAAAACTGTTGTGATGATTGACCCGGGGATTAAAGTTGATGATGATTACTGGGTTTTTAAAGAAGGTAAAGACAATAAATATTTCTGCCGTAGAAGTGATGATTATTTTATGGAGGGTCATGTTTGGCCTGGCCGTTGTCAATTCCCTGATTTCACCAATCCAAAAGTTAGAAAATGGTGGGGCAAATTATACGAAGAACTTGTAGATATGGGTGTGGCCGGATTTTGGAACGATATGAACGAGCCTGCTGTATTTGGTTCGGGAACCTTCCCGAATGATGTTCGCCATAACTATGATGGTTACCGTGGTTCTCACCGTAAAGCGCATAACGTTTATGGTATGCAAATGGTACGTTCTACTTACGAGGGTTTGAAGAAACTTATGCGTAACAAACGTCCGTTTACAATAACAAGAGCTGGTTATTCTGGTATGCAACGTTATGCAAGTGTTTGGACGGGTGATAATATTGCAACCTGGGAACACCTAAAAATGGGTAACATCCAATGTCAGCGGTTATCAGTTTCTGGTGTGCCTTTTTGCGGTACAGATATAGGCGGCTTTAGCGGTGAACCTGATGGCGAATTATTTACCAGATGGATTCAGCTCGGAACATTCTCTCCATTTATGCGTGCACACTCTGCTGGTGATACCGCTGAACGTGAACCATGGAGCTTCGGAGAATTTTTTGAAGACATCAATCGTAAATTTATCGAATTAAGATATCGTTTACTTCCTTATTTATATTCGGTTTTCTGGGAGCATCATCGTTATGGTTTCCCAATTCTGCGACCGCTTGTTATGCTGGAGCAGGAAAAAATTAGCAATCACTTCCGTCAGGATGAGTTTTGTTATGGTGATAAGTTATTAATTTGCCCGGTTTTAGAGCAAGGTGCTATTGCAAGGCAGGTTTACCTTCCAAAAGGTAAGTGGTTTAATTTCTGGACTAATGAAATTCTTAATGGAGAAAGCGAGCATCACGTTGAAGCAAAAATAGATAGTATGCCAATGTTTGTACGTGCAGGTTCTGTTATACCAGAATATCCTGTAATGCAATATGTCGACGAAAAATCTATTACTGAGGTTGTTTTAAATATCTACAACAGCGATTACGAAGTAAACTCATATATGTATGAAGATCACGGAGATACTTTTGCTTTTGAGCAGGACATCTACCTGGAGAAAAAGTTTACCGTTAAAGGTGATAATCATTATTTAAAAGTTAACCAAAGAATTGTAGGTTTATATACACCAAATTACGAATTCTATGCATGCAATGTAGTTGGTGTAAATTTCCAGGTAAAAAAGATTATTGTAGATAATAAAGAGGTAAGTGATTTTTACACAGATGATAAAAACATCCTTCACTTTAAATGCCTTAAAACCTTTTCAGAAATACAGATTTTAAGTTTGTAACCTATACTAATTAAGCCCCGAAACTTTAAACCAGCTTCGGGGTTATAGTTATCTAACAGAACCACCTCTAAATGTCAGCAGCAAAAAAAGAAACCGTAAAAAAAACAGCATTGCCTAAAGTAGATACTAATCGAAGTGTTTGGGCTCATAGTTTATTTACTGATTATGATATTGATTTGTTTTTGGTCGGTAAGCATTTCCGTTTATACGAAAAAATGGGTGCCCATATTACAACAGTTGATAAAACTGCGGGTACATATTTCTCTGTTTGGGCACCAAATGCAATTAAAGTTGGCGTTGTTGGCGATTTTAATGGATGGGATAGAGGCGCTCATCTTTTAAATAAGCGCTGGGATAAATCAGGCATTTGGGAAGGTTTTATTCCAAATATTGGTAAGGGTGAAGTTTACAAGTATTTTGTAAAAGGTTTTGATGAATCAGAACATTTAAAAGGTGACCCTTATGCAACCAAATGGGAGCATCCGCCTCAAACGGCAAGTGTAATTTGGGATACAGAATACAGCTGGAAAGATAAAGCATGGTTAAAAAAGAGACCAAAATTAAATGCTTTAGATCAACCAATTTCTGTATATGAATTGCATTTAGGTTCCTGGCAAAGAGATCCTAATGATCCTGAAAGGGTTTTAAATGCTCGGGAAGTTGCATCAACATTAATTCCTTATATACTCGAAATGGGTTTTACACATGTAGAACTTATGCCAGTAATGGAGTTTCCGTTTTTTCCGAGTTGGGGCTATCAAATTACTGGCTATTTTGGGGCAAGCTCCAGATATGGCAGTCCGCAGGATTTAATGTTCTTGATTGAAGAATTGCACAAAGCAAATATTGCTGTGATTTTAGATTGGGTACCATCGCATTTTCCGGGCGACAGACATGGTTTATATGAGTTTGATGGAACACATTTATATGAGCATGCCGATATGCGTAAAGGGTTTCATCCAGATTGGAAATCATATATATTTAACTACGATAGAAACGAGGTTCGCTCTTTTTTAATCAGCAATGCGATGTTTTGGTTAGATAAATACCATGCAGATGGCTTAAGGGTAGATGCGGTTGCCTCAATGCTTTATTTTAATTTTTCAAGAGAAGATGGAGATGCTGCAACTAATGAATATGGCGGAAGTGAAAATTTAGGTGCCATTCAGTTTCTACAGGATTTGAATGTGGCTGTGTACGGAAATTTTGAAGGTATACAAACAATAGCTGAAGAAAGTAGCACTTACCCGGGGGTAACACATCCTGTACATTCAGGCGGTTTAGGCTTTGGTATGAAATGGATGATGGGATGGATGAACGATACGCTTAAATATTTTAAAATAGATACCCTGGGCAGAAAACATCATCATCATCAACTTAGTTTTAGCATGACCTATGCTTTTACTGAGAATTTTATGTTGCCTTTTTCGCATGATGAAGTGGTTCATGGTAAATCTCCAATGTTATATAAAATGCCTGGAGACGATTGGCAGAAATTCGCGAATTTAAGGGCACTTTACGGATATATGTTTGCGCATCCGGGGGCTAAACTTCTATTTATGGGTAATGAATTTGGAGATACCAGTGAGTGGAATTTTACCCAATCCTTAAATTGGCATTTGCTTGAACATGCGCCACATAAAGGTTTGCAGGAAACGGTAAAGGCATTAAATTTCTTGTATAGAAGTGAGCCTGCTTTACATCATTTTAATTTTAGTTACGAGGGCTTTGAATGGCTTGATGCTGATAATGCAAGTGAATCTGTTTTTGTTTTTATGCGCAAAGGTCCAAAAGCTAAAGACACACTAATTATTGCCTTAAATTTTACACCTGTGGTAAGAGAGCATTATAAAATAGGTGTTCCATTTAAAACGAAATGGAAAGAAATTTTTAATTCAGACGATATTATTTATTATGGCTCGGGGATAAATAATAGCGGAGCTATAATTCCAGAATTAAGCGGATATAATAATCAGGAGTATTCTATAAACATTACTTTGCCACCGCTGGCCATAACTATTTTTAAGAGTATTTAATATCAGGACTAGACATAATTTAAACAGAAAAAGCTTTCCGTTGCCGGAAAGCTTTTCTTTTTTTCGGGGTGGAAGCACCCGAAAGGCACAAATGTAGATCTTTTTTTTTAAAATTTCTTTCATTGTAAGGTTATGGTATGTAACAATCTAATTTTCAGGCCTATTAATTTTATATTCCATTGGGTTGTTTGTTTTACCACTTTGTATTAAACAATAATATCAATCACTTTGTTAATGTTCTAATTACCCCTAATTAAACAAATGCAAATCTCTAACCTTTCTTCAGAACTTAGTGAGCCACTATTAAAAGTTAGTCGCTTGGAAGATGATTTGTGTTTGATTAAATTAAAATCAGGCGATAAGGAAAGTTTCAAAATGCTCTACAAGCTTTATGCACCTGCGTTATATGGTTCCATTGTTAGAAGCATACCAGATGAAATTAAAAGTCTTGAAATCCTCGAAAATACGTTTACTTACGCATGGAATAATATTTCATCATTTGATGAATCTAAAAACAAAATCTTTATTTGGCTTTTAAAAGCCGGAAAATCTATTACTAATAAAAGTTTATAGTTTGCCGTTACTTCGGTTGTTGATCATTGGCTCAGGGCAGTGCTCATATCATTAAGAATATTGGTATCCGGCGAGATTAATGCCACTTAAAACACACGCCATTCACTACGTTTCTGTCATAGTTTTAATTTTGGAGAAGCGGTTGCCTCATGAATGCTTTCTCTATCTAGGATTTGCTTCGTACTATCTTGAATAAGTACACATGCATGCCGATGTTGATATCCTTGAAATACCTGTTTTTGAGGGTGTTAAATTTTTAATCGCCTCATAAGATCTTCCTATGCTACGGGTGAGTAAAAGCAGGTAAAGAAACGCTTCGGAATAATAAGGACTCGTAGTTAAATAGTAAATGATATTATGATGACAGGAGAAGAACTTGAGCTATTAAGCGATAGACAAACTACAAACGGCTATCAATGGCAGATAATAATCACAAGGGCTATTCGCTCAGGCGAAAAAATTGTCTGGAACGGATGCTAAAGCTGAGAATGCAACAAAGCAAATACAAAACACATGTCTACAATCGCTGCACAACATTCACGGTATGTAACTAAGTAGATAAAAATTTATATCTCATTAACTATAATATTCGCTATGCTTTAATACTGGTATGGCATTCAATTCATTAACTTTACTTATTAGTAATTTCAGTCGGTCACGCTTAGTGTCAAAATCTTCATTTTCTAAATCAACAATTACAGCCGTTCCTGCCATACAAACCATTAACATACCTTTGCCTCCACCTACCTCAGAATAGTCGATATCTGTTCCAACTATTGCATTACCACCATGCAACGCACAGACAAGGCGTAATTTCTTTTTGCATATCTCTTCACCTGAAGAAACCTTATTTGACATAGTCAATGATTGCCCGCCTGTGAAATCTGCCCAAGAGCCTGATAATTCTGATAGAAAACCAGTGCCTGAGATTGATTGAGCACTAATCAACCCAAGAATCTTGAAATTCCACTTTGTTGGATTCTGAATTGTGATAATGGGTATTGCTGATATTAGGCTTTCAATTTCGGCCATCAAAACTGCCTTTGCGGTATCAATAGCGAGTTTCTTTTCAGCTAAAATGTTCAAGCCACACTCATTGCAGTATGCTTCAGCCTTGGGATTGTGCAATGAATTGATAATTGCGATAGTTTGATCACTTAGAATGTATCTAGAAGTCATAAGACCATCCATTTTTTTTTGGCAATTCGGGCAATGTTTGTATGACATGAGTAGTTAGATAAAGTTATGCGGTAGATTTCTTTTTTAACAATAATAGTAATTTTAGGACTTCTATTAACCTCTGATCATTAAAATTAATGAGTGATGCAATCTTTATCTTAAGTATCATTAGTGCTTTATCAAACTAAAAGTCTTCTTGCAACAGCACAAAAAAAATCAGTAGATTGATATTAGTACAGAATCGTCCAAGGGAAAATTTACGACCTAGCGAAGCTGATAAACACTAGCACAGAAATTAAAAGATTGTCAACTATTTGATATTGAAGTTTGCGGTTATATTACAGTTGCCAATAATAGCTATTTTAGTTTTGCTGATGAATACGTGATGTAAGCTAAGAGGGTATCAGGGATTGAGGACGAACTAACGAAAGATAAAAGTGTTTAGATAAACGGTAATTGCATATTTTAATATATAAATAATGCAAGTAAAAATTAACAGAATCATAAACATACCAGTTTGGCATCTTAGTTAACCTATTGATTTTCAGTGCGTAATATGGCGTAAAATAAGAAAAGAGATACTCCATCCAGACGTATCTCTTTTTTCTAACCAAATATAAACCTGTTATGAGCCAGGCTTTGTCTTAAATTTTCCAGTGAACAAATGTTAACGTAGAAAATGATTTATCTTTTTTATCAATGTAAAATCAATCTCTGATTATTACTCTACAAATATAGTAAAAAATTTCTTAGTGTAAAAAATACACTAAGAAATTTTTAAGTATTTTTTTTGTCATATTTTTATTTCAATAATTATTTAGCTTAAATTTCACGATAAATAATAATAATCTTTAAATTTAGTAAGGAAATTGGTTAATAATTGTTAAATAATGTGAAATCATGTTATTTTATTTCTAATTGTTTCGATTTTACATTCTTTATGCAGTATTAAGAATTTGTTATTCTTTTATGTAACCGATAAATTAAATTTTCTTCACTATTTTTTAAATAGGTTGCAATAAATATACCATAATCTCTTTTTTAAATTTTAATTTTATTAGTAAATAAAAAAAGGTTAACATTTTTCAATGTTAACCTTTAAATAAAAATATATTATTTAATAATTATAATTACAAGCTTGCATAGTATTCTACAAATTTAGCTAACGCTGAAGAATAACCCCATTCATTATCGTACCATGAAACAACTTTTACAAAGTTATCGTTTAATGAGATACCTGCTTTTGCATCAAAGATAGATGCGTGGTCATCACCAATAAAATCAGATGAAACAACTTCATCTTCAGTATAAGCTAAAACACCTTTTAATTCGCCTTCAGAAGCTGCCTTCATAGCTGCCTTAATTTGCTCATAAGTAGCTGGTTTTTCTAAACGAGCAGTTAAATCTACTACAGAAACATCAGCAACAGGAACGCGGAAAGACATACCTGTAAGTTTACCTTTTAATTCTGGTAATACCATACCAACTGCTTTAGCTGCACCGGTAGATGATGGAATGATGTTAGAGAAACCACCACGGCCACCTCTCCAATCTTTAGCTGATGGTCCATCAACAGTTTTTTGAGTTGCTGTTACCGCATGGATTGTACTCATTAAGCCTTCAACAATACCGAAGTTATCATTTAAAACTTTAGCAATAGGTGCTAAACAGTTTGTGGTACATGATGCATTAGAAACGATAGTTTGGTCAGCAGTTAATTTATCGTGATTAACACCCATTACATAAGTAGGGATGTCGCTATCTTTTGCCGGAGCAGAGAAAACTACTTTTTTTGCACCTGCTGCGATGTGTTTTTCAGCATCAGCACGAGTTAAAAATAAACCTGTAGATTCGATAACAACTTCTACACCTACAGCATCCCATTTTAAATCAGCAGGATTTTTTTCTGCAGTAACGCGGATGGTTTTGCCATTAACAACTAGGTTACCATCTACAACTTCAATTGTTCCATCGAATTTACCGTGGGTAGTATCATATTTTAACATATAAGCCATGTAATCCGGCTCAATTAAGTCGTTAATAGCTACAATATCTAATCCTCTTTTTAATGCAGCTCTAAAAACGAGTCTGCCGATACGGCCAAAGCCGTTTATTCCAATTTTGCTCATTGTTTTGTTAATTAGTGTAATGTTTTAATAAATTTAGTATTGGTTCTTTTATAATGGTTTTGATAGTTAAATCGTATTTATCGGCTGTGTGTCTTAACCTATCTTCAAATTCTGCTGCAACCGTTCCAACAAAATGTAAATCTTCTTTAGGATATTTTTCCTTTATTGGTAAGATGTATGTTTGGAAATGTTTTTCAAAACCTTCATCAACCATTTTTATTATATGTCCGTGTTTGTTATTCTGTACAAAAAAATCGAGAAACGAACTTAAAAATATATTTGCCTGTGGCTTATTGTAAATCCTTTCAAGTATCTGACTTTTATCTAAATTATAAGTTCTGATAAACTTAGTTTCAAGTTCTTTAGGTAATTTGTTGTTCAGGAAACTTCTTAAAAGCATTTTACCTAAATAATTTGCAGAACCTTCATCGCCTAAAACATAACCAAGGCCAAAATTATTAACATGGGGATTTTTTCCATCAAAGTAAGCGGTGTTAGCGCCACTACCTAACATACTAACAATACCCGATTTATTATAGCAAACTGCCTTCGCAGCGCCAAATAAATCATTTTCTACCACAACCTTACTATATCTAAAGAAAGATGACAAAGTTTCTGCAAGTTCATCTTTTCTATCCATAGATGATGCACCTGCAGCAAAGAAATATATCTTTTTAATATTTTCAGCATTATTAACAAGTACAATCTTTTTGTTTAAAATTTGGAGGATTGTTTTCTTGTCAACAAAACATGGATTTATACCTGTAGTATTGCAGTGCGCCACAACTTCTCCATTTTGAGTTAATTTCCAAAATGCTGTTCTCGAACCACTATAAACAACTGCTATCATTTTTATTATATGGATAAAACTTCCGTCATTTCCATTAAATCGTTTTCAAGTTTATATGAATGAGCGCTAAGCGCCTCATCAATGCTTGTTAATTTTATTGAATTACCATTTAAGCCAACCATTTTTGCGCTTTCTCCGGCAATTAGTGCATTAACCGCTGCGTAGCCCAATCTACTACCCAAAATACGGTCGAAACTATTTGGGCTTCCACCTCTTTGAAGGTGACCTAAAATCGTAACCTTGGTATCATAGTGGTCAAATGTTTCTTTAACACGCTTTGCAATATCATAAGCGCCACCTTGTTTGTGTCCTTCGGCTACAATAACAATACTCGATGATTTTTTAGTTGCGGCTCCCAATGCTAATTTCTGAATAAGGTCTTCAACGCTGGTTTCTACTTCCGGTAATAAAACGGCTTCGGCACCACTTGCTATAGAGCTTCTTAAAGCAATACAACCAGAATCCCTACCCATTACTTCGATAAAGAACAATCTATCGTGGGCATCGGCAGTATCTCTGATTTTATCAATTGCTTCTACAACTGTGTTTATTGCGGTATCGTAACCTAAAGTAAAATCAGAGCCACTTAAATCATTATCAATTGTGCCCGGAATGCCAATTACTTTAACGCCAAATTTTTCGCCGAAACGTTTAGCGCCGGTAAAGGTTCCATCGCCACCAATAACAACTAAAGCGTCGATATCGTTAGCTTTTAAATTATCGAATGCAATCTGCTGACCTTCGTCTGTCTTAAACTCTAAACATCTTGCTGTTTTAAGAATGGTTCCGCCTAAATGTAAAATATTACTTACAGAGCGTGCATCCATTGGTTTAATGTTGTTATTTATTAAACCTTGATAGCCTTGCATAACACCAAACATGTTAATGCCATGGTAAATTCCTGTACGTACAACCGCTCTAATTGCAGCATTCATACCTGGAGCATCACCTCCAGATGTAAGTACGGCTATGTTTTTAATATTTGGTTTCATCTTCGTGTTACGAATATAGTGTGTATTTTCTACACTAAGTAATTTATTTTATTTTTTTTACTTAATATTGAAAGTCATACCTTTAACGCTTAAATTAACTAAATTTTACCTTGGAACAAATTTTACCTCATTTAGATTCCGTTTTTTCCATCGACTGTGTGCTGTTTGGATTCGATGGAAAGGAATTAAAAATCTTACTCATCGAAAGGAATGAAGAACCTTTTAAAGATTGGTGGGCGCTGCCAGGAAATATTGTTGGTCCTGATGAAAGTTTAGATCAATCTGCTTCTCGAATTTTATACGAATTAACAGGTTTGCGTGGCATATACATGGAACAATACTATGCTTTCGGCGATCCTGGTAGACACCCGCAGGGAAGGGTTATCACCTTAGCTTATTATGCGCTGATACGTTTAGGAGGTGATAAAGATTTACGCCCGGTAAGTAATTACGCAAAACAGGCTAATTGGTTGCCAATTACGGCCTTACCAAAATTGGCTTTCGACCATCAGAAGATATACGATAAGGGCTTAGAGAAAATAAAACGAAGAATTAAGCACCAGCCAATTGCTTTTGAATTGCTTCCAGAGAAATTCACACTCACTCAATTACAGCATGTTTATGAGCTAGTGCTTGGCAAAAAACTGGATAAGAGAAATTTTAGAAAGAAGATTGTAAGTTTCGGTGTATTGAAAGAACTTGATGAAAAACAAAAAGGCGTTTCTTACAGAGCTGCTACATTATACCGATTTGATAAACGTAAATACGCTAAACTTTTCGGTAAGGAAATATCTTTTTAAGTGGAAAGTGGAAAGTGGAAAGTGAAAAGTAGAAAGTAAAAAGTTGGAAGTCGAAAGTGTTGATCTAATAGATTATTAGCAAAAAAGGTTCAGTTTGAAATTTCAAACTGAACCTTTTTTATTTTGGTAGAACTTAAACTTTGTACTCTAAATCTTAAACTCTATACTTTGTACTCTATACTTTGTACTCTAAACTTTATACTCTAAACTTTGTACTCTAAGCTTTGTACTCTAAACTTTGTACTTTCCCCTTTAAACTCTAAACTAAGCCTTTGGAGCAAGTTCTAAATGATAGTGAACTAAATCATCTATCGGAGAACGGATAATTTTACCAACGCCCATTTCGTAGCGGTCGGCAACAATGCTCAAAATATCTCGGAAACTATACCCTACAGAGCCTACACAGTTTAATTTATGGTCTTTGTAGTTAGGGTAATGAATTACTAAAGCCTCGAAAAATGCCGTGAAAGCATAGTCGATGGTCTTATAAGTATAGTCTTCATAACTATCTTTAAAATCGTATAAAAATTTACTAAAACTTGCACAAAAACGGTTTGGCAATGGCTTGTTGTAAATATTATCAAAAATATCTTCGTTTGTTAAAGCATAATTATCATAAAAAGCTTCTCTCAAACCTTTTGGCATGTAGCCTTTCATGTAATCGCTTAAAATTCTTTTACCAATGTAAGAACCGCTTCCTTCATCGCCTAAGAAATAACCTAAAGAATCGATGTTTAAGGTGATGTCATTTCCATCGTAAAGGCAAGAATTTGTTCCTGTGCCTAAAATTGCAGCAAAACCCGGCTCGTTTCCAAGTAAAGCCCTGCAAGACGCAAGTAAATCGTGGCCAACAAATATTTCTGCATTTGTAAAAACTTGTTGCATAGCATCGGCAACAATTTTTTTGTTAGCCGGTGTAGAGCAACCAGCTCCATAGTAATATACCGCGGTTAATTTTTCTCTTTCTAAGTGGTCCGGAAGAGATTCTCTTAATGATTTTACAATATATTCTCCTTTTGAAAAATATGGATTGTAACCTTCGGTATTAAAGTAAATTTTTCTGCCGGCCTCGTTAATCAAGCACCAATTTGTTTTGGTTGATCCACCGTCTGCAATTACTATCATTTTATTTATTTTTGGTTTTAGCACGATAAAAGTATAAAAAGTCTTATATTTTGTATCTTTTTTTTTAATAATTTTTTAACAATTTATTGTTGTTTAAATTTAAGTGTGTAAAAAATACACTATAGATGCCGTTTAATTGCATTAAAACCTTAAAATTATACCCGAAAAGGCATTGGTCTTTTTTAAGTTGAAATAAATATTTTACAAATTTTTAGCATAATGACTAATAAAATTATCGATTTCAGGAGTGATACCGTTACAAAACCAACAGCCGGAATGTTAGAAGCCATGATGCAGGCAAAAGTTGGCGATGATGTTTTTGGTGAAGATGAAACTGTACACCATTTGGAAACAAAACTTGCTGCAATGTTTAACATGGAAGCTGGTTTGTTTTGCCCATCCGGAACAATGACCAATCAAATTGCCATTAAATGTTTTACTCAGCCCATGGATGAGGTAATTTGCGACCAAACAGCACACGTATATCGTTATGAAATTGGTGGTATTGCATTTCATTCGGCTGCATCTGTAAGGTTATTGAATGGAACACGAGGTATTTTAACGCCCGAGCTGATTGAGCCAGAAATTAATGAAGATAATATTCACTATCCAAACTCATCCTTATTGGTGCTCGAAAATACAGTAAATAAAGGTGGTGGAAGCTGTTACAACCTTAATCAGATAGCACCAATTCATCACTTATGTAATATTAAGGGTTTAAAACTGCATTTAGATGGCGCCAGAATATTTAATGCGCTAACCGCTACCGGCGATAAAGCGCATGATTATGGCAAATATTTTGACGGCATATCGGTTTGTTTATCAAAGGGTTTGGGTGCTCCTGTTGGTTCAGTTTTGTTAGCGAGTAAAGAAACCACTAAAAAAGCCCGAAAAATTAGAAAAGCTTTTGGCGGTGGCATGAGGCAGGCTGGGTTTTTAGCCGCAGCAGGCATATATGCTTTAGATAATCATGTTGAACGATTAAAAGACGACCATAAACATGCCAAAGATTTAGCCGCTGCATTAGCCAGAACACCATACGTAAAATCGATAATGCCGGTTGAAACCAATATTGTAATTTTTGAAGTTGAAAACGGAACGGCAGTTAAAGTTGTAGAGCAATTTAAAAATAAGGGTTTGCTGTGTGCTACAACCAGCAAAAGTACCATCAGGTTTGTAACGCATTTGGATATTAGCCCCGAAATGGTTGATAGAGCAATCGAAATTATATTACATTTGTTTTAAAGCAAATTGTATTTTAAGCTTATTTATTACTAACCAAATGCCAGATAAACAATTAAATTTTCGTCAGATTTCTAAATTACTTGTTGCAAACCGTGGAGAGATTGCACTCCGGATTATGCGGTCGGCAAGAGAAATGGGTATTAAAACGGTTGCTGTTTTTTCGGAAGTTGATAGAAATGCCCTGCATGTTCGTTATGCTGATGAAGCCATTTGCATTGGTCCGGCGCCCTCTAATCAAAGTTATCTTTTAGGTGAAAACATCATCAATGCCTGTAAGAAAACAGGTGCTGAGGCTATTCATCCAGGTTACGGCTTTCTCTCGGAAAATGCAGGTTTTGCGCAGATGGTTGCCGATGCGGGTTTAATTTTAGTTGGTCCATCGCCACAGGCAATGGAAACAATGGGCAATAAACTATCAGCAAAAGCCGCAGCTTTAAAGTACAATATCCCGATGGTTCCCGGAACGGAAGAGGCTATAAAAAATGTAAATGAAGCTAAAGAACGAGCTGTTGAAGTCGGGTTTCCGATTTTGATAAAAGCGGCTGCAGGTGGCGGTGGAAAGGGAATGCGGATTGTAGAAAAGGTAGAGGATTTTGAAGAGCAGATGAAACTTGCGGTGAGCGAGGCGACTTCTGCTTTTGGCGACGGTTCGGTTTTTATCGAGCGTTACGTTACTTCACCAAGGCATATCGAAATTCAGGTTTTGGGCGATAATTATGGCAATATTGTTCATTTGTTTGAACGCGAATGTTCGGTTCAGCGTCGCCATCAAAAAGTTGTTGAAGAAGCACCATCATCGGTGTTAACACCAGAAATTAGAGCGCTTATGGGCAAGTGTGCAGTGGATGTTGCCCGTTCTGTAAATTACACCGGAGCAGGTACTGTTGAATTTATTCTAGATGAGAATCTCGATTTTTTCTTCCTGGAAATGAACACCCGCTTACAAGTTGAACATCCGGTTACGGAATTAATTACAGGAATAGATTTAGTTAAAGAGCAAATAAAAGTTGCCCGGGGCGAAGCTTTATCTTTTGCCCAGGAAGATTTAAAAATTAACGGACACGCCGTAGAATTAAGGGTTTATGCCGAAGACCCGAACAATAATTTCCTGCCGGATATTGGTACACTGGAAACTTATAAAATTCCTAAAGGAAACGGTGTAAGGGTTGATGATGGCTTTGAACAGGGTATGGAAATCCCGATTTATTACGACCCAATGATTGCAAAACTCATCACCTTTGGTAAAGATAGGGAAGAGGCAATTAACAGAATGGTTAGGGCAATTGAAGAATATGAGATTACCGGGATAGAAACCACGCTTGGTTTTGGTAAATTTGTAATGCAGCACGAAGCGTTTAAATCAGGGAAATTCGACACTCACTTTGTTGGCAAATATTTTAATGCCGATAGCTTAAAAAGTCAGGATGAAACCGAAGCATTAATTGCGGCTTTAATTGCAACAAAACTTTTCAATCAGAAAGATGGAAAATTAACAAATTCATCAGCAGTTAAAAAATCATCAGATTGGAGAAAAAACAGATTAAAATATTAATCCTTTACCATGTTTACCGGAATTATAGAAACCCTTGGCGAAATAAAAGCCATTAAAAAAGCGCATACAAATATCCATTTTACCATTGCATCGGCAATTAGCCACGAATTAAAAATAGACCAAAGTGTGGCCCACAATGGTGTTTGCCTTACAGTTGTGGCATTAAGCAATGATACGCATACCGTAACGGCGATTGATGAAACCTTGAGTAAAACCAGTTTAGGTAGTTTAAAAGTTGGCAGTAAAGTAAATTTGGAGCGTTGCATGCAAATGAATGGCAGGTTGGATGGCCATATTGTTCAGGGGCATGTAGATCAAACTGCAACTTGCATAAAAAGAGAAACGTTGGATGGAAGCTGGGAATACAGATTTAAGTACGATGCAGCGAATGGCAATGTTACTGTAGAAAAAGGTTCTGTTTGTGTTAATGGCATCAGCCTAACTGTTGTAAATTCGCAAAGCGATGAATTTTCTGTTTTTATTATTCCTTATACATTTGAGCACACCAATTTACACGAAGTTGAGGTTGGCGATACCGTAAATTTAGAATTTGATATTATTGGTAAATATGTTGCCCGCTTGATAGGTAATAAATAATTGTATGTACAGTAAGGAAGAGGCTGCACGTTTACGTCAGCAATTTTGGATAAGTTTTGGCCAGTACATGAAACCTGTTCCATCTGCCAGTGGCTCTACAGTACATTGGATAAATTATAAAACTGGCGTAAAAAATATTTTTTTTAAAATGGATGCCGATAATAAGAAAGCAAGTATTTCAATCCAACTTACCCATTCAGATATTGGAATAAGGCATTTAATCTTTAATCAGTTTGAAGAATTTAAAGGAATGTTTACCAGTACCATGAATGAAGAGTGGGAATGGATACAAGATTATACAGATGAATACGGTAAAACCATAAGCCAAATTATAATTACCCTTAAAGGCATTAGCGTTTTTAACCAAAGCCAATGGCCAGATTTAATATCATTCTTTAAACCAAGAATAGTAGCACTTGATGAATTTTGGGATAATGTTAAGCCGGTTTTTGAAGATTTAAACTAACTACTTTTTTAAAATTTCCATCCTTTTATTTATAAAATCGAAAACAGATTTATTGCCTTCGGTATTTGGCAATACCTTTAAAACTTGTACATAGGTATTTATCGCATTTGTTTTCTGGTTTAACTTCATATCATAAATCTGCGCTAAAATATAAAGCATACTACCTTCATTGTCAAAAAATGCACCTTTTCTATATGCTGCAGCAGCGCTTTCAAACTTTTCGCTTTGCTCATAGCTTTCACCTAATTTGGTATAGTACAATAATGTTTTCTTCGAAATTCCTGCATTAATGGCTTTGGTAAAGTATACAGCAGCGTTGTTGTAATCTTTTAATCCTCTGTAGCAAAGCGCCATATTGTAATAAAGTCCTTCATTACTATCTTCATCAGCTAGTTTACTCACTTTTTTAAAGCAATCCAGCCCTTTCTGAAATTCTTTTTTCATGTAATAAACTTTACCCAAATTATTCATTACGAACGATGAGCTGTCGCCTAGTGCAAGCAATTTTTGTCCGGTGGCCAAGGCCTCATCAAGCTGCGATTGCGACAGCGCAATAGGTAATTTTATTTTAAGCAATTGTATATTAGTCGAATCTACTTTGAGTGCAGGTTCTAATATGGTCTTTGCCATAGAAAATAGATTTGATTTCATGTAAAGCTCGGCCAAATCAAAAACTACATCTGCATCTGTTGGGTTTAGTTTATTGGCCTTTCTCAGGTAATTAATCTTTCTCACACTCAAAGGTTCAGTTTGCAGGTTTGCAAGTTGTTTATATGCCGAAAAGCTATTACTATCAATTTTAATAATTTGCTCATATAGTGTGTTTGCCTTATTATTATTTCCTCTTTTGGCTGCGATACTTGCCAGATTAAATAATATTGATAAATTTTCTGGCTGTAACTGATTTGCTTTGGCGTAAAATTTCTCTGCATCAGCTGTTTTACCGGCCATCATGTAGCAATAACCAATTTGACTAAGCGCTTTTAAATCTTTAGTATCATCACCGTAAATTTTACTCAGATAATCTGCTGCTTCACTATATTTTTGCAACTGGTATAACTCAAAAAGCTTTTCCTTATCAAAGGTTTGATTTTGCGCAGAAACTGATATTGATAAAGCGAATAGTAGAAGGATAATTAACTTTTTCATATGGCTGGAATTTTAAACTAAAGTATTAGTTGTTTTTTATAATTCCAAACTTTTATCCTTAAAAAAAACAAAAAACGCACAAGTTGGTTTATTATCTACTAATTAATCATTTAAAACAAAAACTTATGAATACTTTAGAAAAATTTGAATTAATGGAAAAGATAGTGCGTGAGTTAGAGGATGTGCAGAACTCACAACAGGCGCTTATTCAAAAAATTGCTAAAATTGAGGTTGATAATATCGAATTAAGTGATAGCAGACTGGAAAAAGATTTACCAGATATTCATCAGAATTTAGCAGATAACTTAGATACCATTTCAGGTATTTTGGATTACTTTGCAGATAAAACACAGAATTTTGGAAATAAAAATAATGTTGAAGCTTTAAAAGAGCAACAAGCGATTAATGATGCTATCAACTAATTTATAACTTAATTATCCCTATTGTTATGAAGACCATTTATTTAACTCTGGCCTGCGCATTAGCAGGATTTTTTGCCAATGCGCAAGTTTTACCATCATTTCAACTTGGTGTAAAGGCGGGCGCAAATTTTTCAAAATTTGATCCTGAAAACACCTTTAGTAGTACTAACAGAACCGGCTTTTATGGTGGTTTGTGGGCGAGGGTTGGAGCGGGTGGTCTTCATTTTCAACCAGAAATATATATTTCTGGCAAAAAAACAAATTTGGTAAGTGATGCTACGGGAGAAGTTAACGAAGTTCGTTTTACCAGCTTAGATGTTCCTTTACTAATTGGAACAAAATTTGGCGCTGCGGGCGTGGGTGTAAGAATAAATACAGGACCTGCTTTTTCTTTAATCCTTGATGAAAATCAAAGCTTTGGGCAGGCAGCAGGAAATGTTTTTAAAGCAAACTTTAAAGACCAGGCAATTGCATGGCAATTTGGTGCGGGTTTAGACATTAAAAAACTTAGTTTCGATGCTCGCTACGAACTTGGTTTATCTAAAATAAATAAGGCAGGTTACCCGGATACCAAACTTAACTTATTTACAATCGGTGTTGGATATCGAATTTTGTAATTATTTTACATAAACTTAAAACCAATTTAACATCGTGTGGTTTTAGTAATAACCTAACCTTGTAAATATATCACCATGAATTTAAAGGAACTATTACTAAAAGGCCAAAGTTTCATTTCGCTTTTGAATGAATTTAGGATTGATGTTAATGATTTGATTATTAAAGATGAAAATAACATCTTCAAAAGTCAGGTAAACAGAAACACTGAAATTGTTAAAGAGTCGGTTTGGATGGAAGGCAGAAGCAAAGATGGAATGGTAAATCTATTCGGAACATTACATTATAACTTACTTAATAAGCTTGCCGTGTTTGAAATGGAAGGATATGAAAAAATTCCTGCGGTGGGATAAATAATTTAAAAAAAGTAAAAAAGGACAGAATTAAACTTCTGTCCTTTTTTTGTGCTCAATCATTTGGTTTTCTACCTCGGTTAGTTCGTAAGCAAATGCACCATTTTTAGGAATAATTGGTGTTTCCCTGCCAACACTTAAGGCTTTTATAAACGATGCTCCGAAATAGAATATTAGCGATGAGTAAAATACAAACAGCATAATTACAATTATAGAGCCTGCAGAACCATAAATATTGCTGATATTACTTAGCGGAAGCAAAATGCGTAAAATATATTTTCCTGCTGTAAACAGGCATCCGGTTAATAATCCACCAGAAATTGCGGCTCGCCAGGTTGGGCGACCATTAGTTAAAAATCTAAACAGAATTGTAAACCATGCGGTAACAATAATTACAAATACAATTTGGTTAATTATAGATGTTGCAATCAGTTCAAATGATGGAGAATTGGTTTTTAGGTAGGAACCTATAACCGCCTGAATACTGTCGGCCAGTAAGCCTATAAAAAATAAAATACCGGCCAAGAGTATAATGGTTACCGATATAGCCCTGGATTTTAAGGTATTAACAATGCCTTTTTTACTGCTCATGCCAATACTCCAGATTTGTTCTAAAGAATTTTTTATTACGTTAAATAGGGTAGTAGCCACAAAAAAGAAAAATACAAAACTTAATAAAGTGATATACCATTCCTGGTCTATGCCGCGGATGTTTCTTAATGTAAGTCTGATTTGCTTAATACTATTCTCATCTAAAATATTAGCCAGACGGTCAAAAATGTTTGCAACAAGTGTTCTTCTATCGGTAAACATACCGAAAAGCCTAATTAAAATAATTAATATGGGTGGTAATGCAAAATTAGTAAAAAATGCGGTTGCGCCAGCTAAGCGCAAAGGATCGTTTTCCTGAAATACGTTAAATGCCTTTCTCAAAGTAGAGAAAAAGAACTTTAAATCTTCTTTAATTTTTGCTATCGGCATTTAAGAGGCTTGGAACAGAAAGCCCGAAAATACTAAAAATTTCTATCGGGCTTTTTGAAATATGAATATTAATTTACTTTGGTAAAAACCAACAGCGTTTTTTCATCTTTTAGTAGTTCAAGCTTATTATCAACGATTTTTATATTATTGGTTTCGTTTAAGGCATTTAAATAAGCCCTTTCTGATGAATCAGTGTCCTGGCAGAACATTTTTGTACTAAAGAGATTCTTTAAAGAAACCTTATCTTCATTGATTTCTGCCTTGCCACCATAACTATTACAAAAAGATTTTCCGCTCACATTTAGGCTATCTCCAAATATTAAAGACGCTGTACCACTTGCAGGCAATGTAATTCCGGTTATGCTCGTCAATTCCCAGTTTGTATTTTTTAAGGTATCAGGATTAACTTTTTCTAAACATGAACTAAAAAAGCATAAAGCAATCCCGAGGATAAGTAGGTTTTTCATAATTGATAATTTTTAAAACTTTCACAAAAACCAAACCAAAGCAAATATTACATAAACTTTGGTCAGCTTTAAATTAGGATTAATTGTGGGCAGTTGTTTTTTATTAATCAATATTATCTGTTAAATAACCTTTTTCAAATTCTACCAAATCAAGTTTAAGAAATGATTTTAAATGTTGAGATTTTAAATTTTTATTGAAAGTTTCTTCGTTCTTAAAACATTCCCATAAAACTATCACACTTGGGTTTGTTTTAGTCTGTTAATCTCGAACAAAATATTTCCACTTTCTAAAATGGTTAAATCCTTTAATTTTTTTAGTTCTGAAATTGTAAACTCTATTCTTGTTGTATCTTTTATTTTTAAATTCTGGTAGAGTAGAAGTAAGGCTCAGATTTTTTTGATTCAATTAAATCCCAGAGATTACCATATAAATCTGCAAAAACTGCCACTTTACCATATTCTTCAATACTTGGTTCCCTTATAATTATGACACCATTATTAACCAACTTTTGATAATCTATTTCAAAGTTATCAGTGCTCAAAAATAGAAATACCCTACCACCAGTTTGATTGCCAATTCTGCTTTTTTGTTCTTCGGTTATGCCTTTTGCTAACAATATTGAACTTCCACTGTCACCTTTTGGTTTAATTAGAACCCAACGTTTTGTATCAGATAGACGCGTATCTTCAATTAAATCAAAATCTAATTTTTGAGTATAAAATTCAATTGCTTCATCATAATCATTTACCACAATGGCAACGTGTTGCAAATTTTGTTTCATTTATTTTTTGATGTAAAATGCAAAAATATGATATATCTGTTTTCAAAAAGTTTTTTAATCATGACAATCAAATTTTTTGTCATTAAATAAATACCTAAAAATGAATGTTTAATCGTTACATAAACCTTAAATAATTGCTTACAAACCATGTTATCTTTTATTTATGTATTTTTTAATTAGAGCACTTTTTTACGTAATACTTTAACCATCACTATTGATTTGGGAAATAAAGATTATAAATTAGTAAAAAAAAGACATCTGTTTTATGAAAGTAACTTACTTATTCGTACTAATCTCAATTTGCTTTTTCTCTTGTAGTGAATCGAAGCTGGAAAAAACAATAGTTGCAAATAATTTTACCGGAGAAGAGAATTTCAATACTACTCCTAAAAGCAAAAAAGATATTTTAACTTTTAAAAAGGTTGATTCATCTAATGTAAATGCAATTACCTACAATGTTAAATACAAAGACACTGTAATTTCAGTTAAAAACGACCCAAAACCAGTTGCAAGTATTTTTTTACAACCCAGATTTTTAAATACTCAGAAAACTGCGGCAATTGTTCAGGTTGCGGATAGTTCAGGTTTAGTTTCTCCCTTTTACATAATCTCGCTACATAACGGGCAACCAGAAGTTACCAAACTCGATCGCCCATCAAATGGCGCAATGGATAGTAAAATAACGAAGGGTTTGGAAGAGTTAACGCTGAGTATTTTTTTACTTAATAACGATTACGTAGTAACGATAATAAATGGTAGAGTTTATCAGCTGAAAAGACAAAATGATGCGGAGCGCATACAAGGTCGTTTCATTTTATATTCGCCTGATAAAACCACATTTGTATTTGCCACAAAAACTTCTCTTTATCAAACGAATTATAAAACTGGCGAATCTGTAGATCTAAAGGCTTCAAGCGATTTGCTTGCTCCAGAGAATATGGCGAATTTCAATAATAATTTCACCTGGTATAAAAACGCAAAAGGAACATCATTTTTAAAAGTGAGCGATCCAGACAGAGTTGTGGAGCTGAGTGAATTTAAATAAAAGAATATTAAGAGAATATAATTGGGTCGAGTTTATATACTTGACCTTTTTATTGCTCAACTGTTTGAAGCCAATTTTCTATTGCTTTTTGAAGTTTTGTAGCCTTAGATAAAACATCATCTAAATCTTTAAAATTTATTATCCTTCTACCATCTTTATAATTCCCTTCTAATAAATCCAAACTTTCAGTTATCCTATCGCCCGTTGGCAAAACAAGCATAATTCGTTGTTTATTTAGGTTTAATACTGCAATATCTCTTTTGTATTCTTTCGCATCGAAGTCTTTAATTTTACCGGTATAGTAAAAACTTGGGCTATTCCACTTAATATGTTCTGCAATTTCTTTATCTGTAGATAAAATCAACTTTCTAATGGCCTGAATAATTTCTGCCACGTTTGGTTCAAGTTTATCTATATATGCAGAAACTTGCTCGGTTGGTGATGGTTTAATGCTTTGCTCCATGAATTCCTAAATACTATGCTAATGTATTCTTAAAATTTAATTCTTATTGCTGATAAGCAAAAAAGTTATTATCCAGGCAAGAAATGCGGTGTGGCAAAACCTATTCCTTTTTTACAATTAAAATGTCAAGTTCTCCAATAGCAAGGTAACCAAACTCATAACAGAAAATATAAGTGTTTCCATTATGTGTAAGGTGTATTGAAGTATGGTAATTAAAATTAAATCCCGCACTTATTAACTTGTTTCGGGTTATTTTAGCTTTTCCATCCGGATTAAATTTCGATAGGATTGAGCGATTTCTTTTCAAAATCAAATTTACTGCTTTAACAATCGCGTTATCTTCAGCTTTTAGGTGGTTATTATAGTTATTGCGACATAAGTCGTCACAAAATTTTTTATCGGCACGACCCTTAACCGGGTTACCGCAATCGAGGCATAAACGGTCCATAATTTTTCTAAAGTTAATTATGGGATGACGGCATAAAATTAATAAAATATATAAGGTACAAAAAATAAATCCTTTTAAATCAGTGTCATAGCCGATTTTAAACGTTTATAAACGACTATAAATGTTTAATACCCGAGTAAGCCTTTCGGTTATATGCAACTTTGTTCTGTCGGTAGTGAATTGCACTATTGGTCTTTAATTATCAAGAAACTAAATATTTATATTATGGATGCGATTACAAACAAAGTAGAATTAAGTGGATTTGCAGGTGCAGATGCAGAAATTAAAAATTTATCTGGTACACTAAAATTAGCAAAGGTACAACTGGCTGTTAATGATTCTTACAAAACTTCTGGTGGACAGGAGGTTAAGAAAACACAATGGTTTACGCTAACTTTTTGGGGCGCCAAAGCAGAATTAGCTGCAGAAAAGGTAAAAAAGGGTACACATTTAAGTATTGAAGGACGTTTGCTCAATAATTTTTACGAAGCAAAAGATGGAAGCAAGCGTTACTCAATAGAAATTGTTGTAAATGAAATTTATCTTAAAGAAAACGAAACTACAAACCAAACAAACTAAATAAATCGTCTATCCTATCAGCTCTACATCCCATGAAAAATGTAAACAAATTTTTCTGATGTGTAATGCCTTATTTGTTAAAACAAGTAAGGCATTATAGTTTAATGGCTGTACCAACGTAGTAGTTTCTTGATGCTGCCGGATTAAAGTATCGGTTATTAGCCGCATTTAAGTCATTACCTAAGCTATACTTTTCATTTAGTAGATTATTAACCCCTGTAAAAATGTTCAGTTTTGTTTTGCCAATTTTAAGCGCACTAACACCAGCTTTGGCTTCTATTAAATTATAACGCTTTGAGAAAACGCTGTTCGCATCATTTAGCGGTATAGATGATGTGTAGTTATGTTGCGCAAACAAATAAAAACCACTTTTAAACTGAAAACTTAAACTGCTTACTAATACGTTTGCAGGTACGCCGGTTAACTTATTGCCCGAAAAATTATTTGTCGCGTTACTAAAATCATCAAAATAATAATGGCTGTAGGTATAGTTATTTCTAATTTCTAAAGCATTTAAAAGTCCGGTGTTTTCTTTTATTACCCAAAATGACGTTTCTATCTCAATTCCTTTTTGATTGGTTCCACCTGCATTTACAAAATATTCAGTGTCGTTAGAATTTAACCTTCTAACAATAGCATCTTTTAATTTAAACTGATAAACATTAGCGTTTGCATAAAATCTATTGTCCAGCGATTTGTAACGCAAGCCAACTTCGTAATTCCATCCATTTTCTGCCTGTAAATCATTATTAATGTTATTGTCTGATGAACGTACTTCGGCAATTGTTGGTGGGGCGTAACCCTTACTAACAGAACTTCTTACAGAAAAATTTTGATTAATTAAGTACGAAATTGCCAGTTTGGGCATCAACTGTTCTGCAAATTTCCTTTCTCTTTGTGCTGTCGAAACCGGGAAAAAGCTTTGATATTTATATTTATAAAAATTTAAACTCGTGGCTAATTCAATCAACAATTTTCGATTGATATCGAATGTAGTTCTAAAAAAGCCAAAATCCTGAAAGGCTTTTAAATCATCAAAAGCTTGGGCTGTGCCTGTTATGCCTGCATTATTATTAAAATTTCTGACTTGCGATTTTGTAGATGAACTTTCCAAACCTAATTGGCTATTCCATGTTAAATTGCTGAACGATTTTTTATACTCCAGAAAAGTCCTTAAACCAAGGGTATTTTCATACCTCTTTTCAAAATTTGTAATAAATGGATTTTTAAAATCAGTATAGGAAGTAAATATGGAAACCACGTGTTTGAAATTTTCATTTAATTGATAAACATTTGATAATCCGCCAAAAATGGTTTTATTATATATTGCAGCTTGTTGTGTAATCGCTCCTGGCAGGGTTGGGGTTGCTGGCCTGGCTTGCTGCGGATTTAATTCCATTTGTGCCTGCGTTAAGCCTCCCGGCGTTTTATATGCTAAATCACTATAAAAAATAAATGCTTTTAAAACACCCGATTTATTGTAATTCCATTGATGATTGGTTTGGAAATATTTACGTTTCATAGTGCTGTTTTCGCGATAACCATTGCTTTCCTGATAACCTTGCACAAAGTTTAAACTGTAATTTTTAAATTGATGGGAAATGTTTGACGTTTGATGAAATAAACCAAATGAGCCCGCAGTAATGGATGCCTCAATTTTATTCGTAATTTCTGGATTATTGATTAAGATTGCGCCCCCGGTATTTGCACCAAAAATACTCGCTTCCGGCCCTTTGTAAACTTCGAGATTTTGTATCGCACTGGCATCAATTAAATTTAAATAAGTATTGCCTCCTGCATCAGTTAAAGGAAAATCATCAATATAAATTTTAATATTTCGGATACCAAAAGGAGAACGTAGTAAACTTCCGCGAAGCGATAAACGGTAACTACCTGGCGAACGCTCTTCCATTCTTACCCCGGCAATTGTGTTAATAGCGCTTACCATTGAAGCTGATGGTTGGTAACGAAGCAGATTGCTATCTAAAAGGCTAACTGCCGAAACTGAACGAATGATTTGTTCACTATTATAATATCCTTTTACAACAACCTCATCTAATTTTTTAACGGTATCAGGTTTTGAAATTTGGGCAATGGCAGAATAAGATATGAATAGAAAAGCTATTGAGAAAAGTGATTTCAAAGGGCTGGGTTTAAGATTTAATTAAAATAAAAAGCAGACTAAAATTACAATTTTAATCTGCTTTGAAAATTATTGATTTCGATTTTTACTTAGCTGCAACTCTCCAAACCACTCCACTTACATCATCAGCAACCAGTAGTGCTCCATCAGGCGTAAGCGTTACACCAACCGGTCTTCCATAAACTTCAGCTTTTTCTTCATTAGCGATAAAGCCGGTTAAAAAATCTTCAGGCTTGCCTGTTGGTTTGCCATTTTTAAAAGGAACAAATGCAACTTTATAACCCGAAATTTTCGAACGATTCCATGAACCGTGCTGACCGATAAATGCTCCTCGTTGGTATTTCTGAGGAAATTTAGTTGCCTTATAAAAAGCTAAACCTAATGATGCTGTGTGTGAGCCAACAGCAACATCTGGTACAATTGTTTTCTCCACTAATTCAGGTTTTTGGCCTTTTAAACGTGGGTCTTCGTTTTGACCAAAGTAGGCATAAGGCCAACCATAAAAACCTCCCTCTTTAACGCTTGTAATATAATCTGGCACTAAATCATCACCCAAACCATCTCTTTCGTTTACTGCAGTCCACAACATATTTGTGCCAGGAGCCCAATCTACACCAACCGGATTTCTTAATCCGCTTGCATAAATTTTTTCCCCGGTACCATCCGGATTTATTTCCAAAATGTTTGCTCTTCTAACCTCATGCTCCATTCCATTTTCGCCAACATTACTACCAGAACCAACGGTTACATATATTTTGCTTTTATCGGCATTAGTTATCAAATTTCTGGTCCAATGGTTATTGTAACCTCCGGCAGGTAAACTTAAAATCTTTTTACCCTGACCTGAAATTTTTGTATCGCCAGTTTTATATGGGTATTGCCATAAACCATCTGTATTGGCAACGTAAAAACTGTTGCCGATAATTGCCATCCCGTAAGGTTGATTTAAACCCGCTAAAAAAGTAGTTGTTGTTTCAGGCTTTCCATCCTTATTTTCATCGCGATAAAGAATAATTGTATTTGCACTTTTACCCGGAACTTCTGATTTTGATTTGCCGGTTACAGCGCCTGCAATTTTTTCTGCAGTGCTTCTTTCAGAATTTGTTAAAACCACAAGAACATCACCATTTGGGGTAATAATCATATTTCTTGGGCTCTTAATCCCCGAAGCGAACTTTGTAACCACAAAACCGTCGGGCGCTATCGGGGTTTTGCCTTCAGGCCAGCCAATAACTTTGCTAAATTTATTTTTGGATGCAGTAGTATCCGGTGCCGGAAGATTTAAATCTGCGACAGCGGTTTTAGCTGTTGTGTCGCTTTCCAAACTATCGCTTTGCGAATTTGATTTAGAACCAGATTGGCAACTTGCAAATATTGCCGAGGAAAGAAGCGTTGTGTATAAAAGTTGTTTTTTCATAGTTTTCTTAATGATGAAGAATCGTTTACCACTAAAAGAACACATAAGTTGAGGAGTTGTTTGTGCAGCGTTAATTAAACAAAAACGAACTCATTTTATTATAAAATTGATTCTTTTATTGAAGTAAACATTAACGATTTGAAATTAAATAACCGAGGATAATTAACAATACAATGTTCCTTAATTCATCTGTTTATTTTATCTTTAGGCGATTTTAAAATTCTGGATTTTATAAAAAATCCGATTTCTTGTTAATTAATTAGTAAAAATCAAATTAAAACATGTCAAATACATCAAAAATTATCTATACCAAAACCGATGAGGCGCCAATGTTGGCAACCTATTCACTTTTACCTATTGTACAAGCTTTTACCGCATCAGCAGGTATTGATGTAGAAACCAGAGATATTTCTTTAGCAGGAAGAATTTTGGCAAACTTTCCTGAGTATTTAAAAGACGACCAAAAAATTGGCGATGCTTTAACAGAGCTTGGCGGATTGGCAACAACTCCAGAAGCGAACATCATCAAGTTACCAAATATTTCTGCATCTATTCCACAATTGGTAGGTGCAATTACTGAGTTACAATCGCAAGGTTTTGCTATTCCAAATTACCCGGATAACGCACAAAGCGAAGAAGAAAAAGCTATTAAAGCTAAATATGCAAAGGTTTTAGGTTCTGCTGTAAACCCGGTTTTACGTGAGGGTAATTCTGATAGAAGAGCACCAAAAGCGGTTAAGAACTACGCAAAAGCTAATCCACATTCGATGGGTAAATGGTCTGCAGATTCTAAAACAAAAGTTGCCAGCATGACTGAAGGCGATTTTTATGGTTCAGAAAAATCAACTACAATTGAAAGTGCATCTCAATTTAAAATTGAATTTGTTGCTGCAGATGGAACGGTAACTGAATTGAAAGGTTTAACGCTCTTAAAAGCAGGTGAAGTAATTGATAGTTCTGCTTTAAGTTTATCGGCATTAAAAACTTTTGTAGCTAAAGAAATTGAAGAAGCAAAAGCAGCAGGTGTTTTATTATCTGCGCACTTAAAAGCAACGATGATGAAGGTTTCTGACCCGATTATATTTGGTGCAATTGTAGAAGTTTACTTTGCTGATGTTTTTGCAAAATATGCAGATTTGTTTAAAGAACTAAACATTGATACCCGCAATGGTTTAGGAGATGTTTATTCGAAAATTGCTGGCAATGGTAAACAAGCTGAAGTTGAGGCTGCATTGGCAGATGCAATAGCAAACGGGCCAGCTTTAGCAATGGTAAATTCTGATAAAGGAATTACCAATTTACATGTTCCAAGTGATGTAATTGTTGATGCTTCGATGCCGGCAATGATTCGTACTTCGGGCCAGATGTGGAATAAAGAAGGAAAGCCTCAAGATACAATTGCTCTAATTCCTGACCGATCTTACGCTGGTGTTTACACCGCAACTATAGATGATTGTAAAGCGAATGGCGCTTTTGATGTAACTACAATTGGCTCAGTTCCAAACGTAGGTTTAATGGCGCAAAAAGCTGAAGAATATGGTTCGCATGATAAAACTTTTCAAGCGACAGGAACCGGTGTAATCCGCGTTACTGATGCTGATGGTAAAGTCTTCTTCGATCAGAAAGTTGAGCAAGGTGATATTTTCCGCATGTGCCAAACAAAAGATGCTCCAATTCAGGATTGGGTTAAACTGGCTGTAAACAGATCTCGTTTATCTGAAACACCTGCGGTTTTCTGGTTAGATGAAAATAGAGCTCACGATAGAGAAATCATTGCTAAAGTGAAAAAATATTTAGCAGATCATGATACAACAGGATTGGATATTCGTATTCTGGCGCCTATCGAAGCAACTAAATTCACTTTAGAACGTATTCGTAAAGGTGAAGATACAATTTCGGTTACGGGTAACGTATTGCGTGATTATTTAACAGATTTATTCCCGATTTTAGAGCTGGGTACTTCTGCTAAAATGTTATCAATCGTTCCTTTAATGAACGGTGGTGGTTTATTCGAAACCGGTGCTGGTGGTTCTGCACCTAAACATATTGAGCAGTTTATTGAAGAAGGTTACTTACGTTGGGATTCTTTAGGCGAGTTCTTAGCGCTTCAGGCTTCTTTAGAGCATTTATCGCAAACGCAAAACAATGCGAAAGCCCAAGTTTTAGCTGATGCTTTAGATGAAGCAAATGCTAAATTTTTAGCTACAGATAAATCTCCTGGTCGTAAATTAGGCACCATTGATAACCGTGGTTCTCACTTTTATTTGGCTTTATATTGGGCTGAAGCATTAGCGGCGCAAACTAAAGATGCTGATTTGCAAGCTAAATTTGCGCCTTTAGCAAAAGCTTTAGCAGAAAACGAAGCGAAAATTAATGAGGAGTTAATTGGTGCACAAGGTAAAGCTCAGGAAATTGGTGGTTACTATAACCCTGATGATGAGTTGGCAGGTAAGGCAATGCGCCCAAGTGCAACTTTAAATAATGCTTTAGCAAGTTTGTAGGTAAAGCTAACTTATATAACAGGCTGTATCACTGATTTGATGTCATCCTGAGCTTGTCGAAGGGCTTAATATTGTAAACATTTCGACAGGCTCAACGTGACAACGTTTAACATGATACAGCCTTTTTATTTTGCTAAAAACTGTAAGTAATCACATTAAAGATTAGCTTCACTGTGCATTTTTGGGTTTCTCCGGTGTTGCCAAAATCACTATTAATGCTCTTCCGTCCGCCTGGAGCACAGTCCTGAATTTTCAGGAGATAGAGCTTTTCCAATAGCCACATATTTATTTAAGGTTGCATTTAAAGGTTTCTTCGCTGCAGTCGAAATGACGACTACTAAATCTGCGACAATCCATTGTATCTGCAGGAGGAAATCACCACTTGTAACGGTGAGTGTGTCAAAGCGCTTAGGTTTCTGAAATTTAAAATATCTTTGCATTGTTTGAATATCTAAAAACGCATATAATTTCTTATTATCACATATTATATTCCTAAATAAATTCAAAAACCATCCACCAACCCAGTTGTTATAATTAAAATTAAATAGGAGATACCATCATGGCAGATAACGAAAATAAAGGTTCACAGGATAAAATCCACAGCACCACTACAAACAGCGAAATCAACAAAGAAAATCTATCTTACGATAAACATAAACAAAGCTATGAGCTTGATGTAAAAGGTGAAGATAAAGATTATGATCACCCAATGGGTTATGAAACGGTTGCTGCGGGAGCGGTTGATGATGATTCTACTTATGATGAAGCAAATCCATACGTTGGTGATGAATATGCCAGAAATAAAGACATTGCAGATGATAATTTAGAAGAATTAGGTATGCATGTAGATAATGGCGAAAGTGTAAAACTTAGTCCGGAGGATGAGATTTTGGCCCGCACTCCTGAAGATGATAGGGATGATTTAGATGAAGAAGGCTATCCGATTAATGATGCTACAGAACAATAAGATTCAGTTGTTTTAACTGATAGCAGTGTAAAAAAAAAGCAGAATTAATTTCTTTTTAATTCTGCTTTTTTATGGATTTACATCTAAATTAAATCGCCTTCTTAATTCTTCAAGCTTCGGGTTTTTGTTGAGCAAATAATCATATTTCTCCCGGTTTCCATAAAGCCTGTTCTCAAGCTTCCGTTCCATTTGTTTGAATGAGATGTCTACAGCAAAATTTTGTAATTCTTTTCGTAGATAATTCATCAGTTCTACCGATTCCTGAACTACAAATTGTTCTTGTGTTTTACTCTCAACCGTTATTTCAATTAAAACAGGACTAAGTAGCGTAGGCGCAAAATTATTTAAAATGGTAAATAAATTAATTTTATCGCTGGCCTTTAAAATTTGGATGTAAGCATTCCATACTTCCAGAAGCCTTTCAAAAGTAAAAGGTTCACGAGCTTCTCCGGTAACTGTTTTAGATTTCCCATCGTCTTCTCCACTTGCAACACGTTCTAAATCATTTAAAGATGGAATGAGTGTGCTCGCAGCATTTGCTTTCGGAATTTTTATACTGATTGATGTTGCCGAAGGGGTTGGACTAGCTTTTGTTACTTCTTTAGGCCTATCTACTGCAATTGGAGAAACAGATTCCTGACTAATTGGTTTCGGAATTTCACTTTCCGCTTTTAGCTTTAAGTTTTCTGCTTCATTGGAATTTTCAACTTTCAGCTTTTCACTCTCAACCGAACTTAAATCAGTTTTTTTTTTATCCTGATCTACGTCAGTTGCTGTATTATTATTGCTTAATGGCTGTTGAGCGAGTTGAACTACCGACCGTATGTGGCACATTTTTATCAGTGCAAGCTCTACTTGCAGCCTTTGATTTTTAGAATTTTTATAATTTAAATCGCAGGCATTGGCTAAGTTCAATGCGGTGAGTAAAAATGATAATTCAGTTTGTTTACACTGCTCCAGGTATTTCTGTCGGATGTTTTCGCTTACCTCTAATAATTTAATTGTGGCGGTATCTTTTCCAACCAATAAATTACGGAAATGGGTTGCAAGGCCATTAATGAAATTGTTTCCATCAAAGCCATTGTTTAATATTTCATCAAATAAAAGTAGCGTTTGGCTAACCTGTGCAGCCGTTAAATAGGATGTTAGTTTAAAAAAGTAATCGTAATCTAAAATATTCAGGTTGTCAATTACTGACTTATATGTAATGTTCTTATTTGCATAACTGGCAATTTGGTCAAACATCGAAAGCGCATCACGTAAACCGCCATCTGCTTTTTGAGCAATGATGTGTAAACCATCTGTTTCATAAGCAATATTTTCCCTTTGGGCAATTTTAGCAAGATGCTCAGAAATATCATCAACCTGGATGCGGTTAAAATCAAAAATCTGGCAACGCGATAAAATAGTTGGTAATATTTTGTGCTTTTCTGTAGTGGCTAAAATAAATATCGCATAAGATGGTGGTTCTTCTAAAGTTTTCAAAAATGCGTTAAATGCACTTTGAGATAACATGTGAACCTCATCAATAATATAAATTTTATACTTTCCGGCTTGTGGCGGTATCCTTACCTGCTCAATTAAACTTCGGATATCATCAACAGAGTTGTTTGAAGCTGCATCTAATTCATGAACGTTAAAGGAATGCCCGTTTTGAAAAGACTGGCAATTATCGCATTGGCCGCAAGCTTCCATTTCGGCTGTAGGGTTTGTACAGTTTATGGTTTTAGCTAAAATACGTGCACAAGTTGTTTTACCAACACCACGCGGACCGCAGAATAAAAATGCCTGCGCTAATTGATTGTTCTTAATGGCGTTTTTTAAAGTTCCTGTAATATGCAATTGTCCAACTACGGTTTCGAACGTAGCCGGGCGATATTTACGGGCAGAAACTATAAAATTTTCCATCGGCACGAAAATAGGAATTTTTGTTGAGTTGGAATGTTGTAAAGTTGGAATGTTGAAAAGAATAATATCAGATGAGGAAACAGCAATTATCAATAACCAAAATACAACTTTCAATAAAACAATTAACCAATAAAACAATTTTCCCTAAACCCTAAACCCTAAACCCTAAACCCTAAACCCTAAACCTACTTAATCACCGATTTTAGCTCTTGCCGATATTGCGAGGCACTTTTCCCTGTAAATTCTTTAAAAAGCTTATTAAAATGGCTGAAGTTGTTAAATCCGCTTTCAAAACAAATATTTGCAATGCTTGTTGGTTTTTCTGCTAAAAGCTTAGATGCATGTACAATTCGGTACTCATTTACAAAACGCGTAAATGTTTTCTTGGTAATCTTTTTAAAATAGCGACAAAAGGAAGGGACCGTCATGCTACACATGTCAGCAATGTATTCTAAACTAATTTCTTCCAAAAAATGATCCTTAACATAATTAAAAATCATGTTTATCCGGTCGTTGTCTTGCACCTGCATCTCCAGCGAAAAATTTTGTGCATTTAAAAGTTTATAATCAGATGCCTGCTCAAGTTCTCTCAAAATACCGAGTAAGGCCAATAGTTTTTCAAGCGGCCATGCATTATGCATTTTTTCTAAAGCCGGTCCAACAAGTTTCATTGTATCCTTTCCAAAAGCTACACCATATTTAGCCTTTTCAAATAAATTAGCAATTCCTCTGGTTTCCTTTAGCTTTAAAAACTCAGCGCCTAAAAAATCGGGTTTCATTTGTACAACAACCTCCGTTTTATTTCCGGTTTGGGTATCTGTAAATCCGCAATGCGGTAAATTACTCCCTATTAAAATCAAATCGCCATCTGTGTAATAAGAAACGTGACTACCAATTTGCCGCTTGCCCGAGCCGCCATTAACATAAACCATTTCAATTTCTGGATGGTAATGCCATAAATGCGCCTTGTTGTTCTCATTTTCTACATATTTAGAATAGTAAAATGAGCTGCCAAAAGATGGCTCTACAACTTCAAAACTTGGCTTAATTTTTTTCATCATTTATAACAAAAATACTAAAATAATTATGGTTGATTGTTTAATTTGTATATGAATTTATAATTCAAGGGTAAAATAGCATAGATATTTGAAAATATACAATCAACTATGCATGCTTAACAGTAGTAATTTAGTGGTGTTAAATAATTGTTCATCTAAAAGAATTCACATACATGAAAAACTTAATAAAAATCAGCCTTGTTGTAGCGGCAATATTTGCTGCTCCGGGAGTTAAAGCAAATGATGAAGTTGTTAGTTTAAAAGTTAAAGCAGAAAACAATAAATCTATCCGTTTTTATATAGACGAAGCAAAGGATATAGAGCTTGCTATAAACGATGCTGTTGATAATAGATTAATCTATCAGGAAAGTATCCATGCATCTGGTGCATCTACCAAAACTTACGATTTAAATGAATTACCAGATGGTGAGTATACATTAAACGTAACAACAGGTTCTCAATTGGCTCAATACCAAATCAATATTGTAAACAACAAAGCAGAAGTTTCTGAACCAAAAATTACAGAGGTTTTTAAACCGATTTTGGAAAAAGACAGTGCAATGGTTACGCTTAGTTTAGATAATGCTGATAAAAGCCCAATCGAAGTTGAAATTGTTAATGAATTTAACGAACAACTTTATAAAGAAACTTTTACAAACAGAGCTAAATTGACTAAGAAATTTAACGTGGGCAGCACGCCATCGAAAGAATTAACCTTTATTGTAACTACTAACAAACAACAATTTACCAAAACAATCGAATCTCGCTAATTAAATTTATAACAATTGTTATAAAGGGGTTATCTTTTTAGGTGACCCTTTTTTTGGTAAAAACAGAAGGAATATTTTTTTGAAGCGCAGGTTTCTGTGCGTTTAAGTAACTGCCGTTCCGCTTTCGTTACCTGCCTACCGCAGACAGGCAATCTTTTAAAAGCTCCTGTCATTCTGCCTACCGAAGTGTTGGTACAGGCTGTGTCTCAGCATGGCAGCAGATTTAAGGTTGCTACATCTTTTAAAAGTATTTTCACTGCAATCGGGGCTCATTTGCAAAGTTGGTTCATTTTGTTTAAAAATTGCAACAATCCAAAACCCGATTTAGTCAAAAGAACTGATGCTTTTGATTTTCAGATAATTGCTTAGTTTTTCTAACATTAAATTTACCTGAATTTTTAGCTAAACGTTTGAAAATTAAAATTATATTGTTACTTTTGCAACCCCGTAATATACCTCGGGCTTAAAAAATTAAAAATTTTATAACAATGAATCAGTACGAAACTGTTATCGTTCTAACCCCGTTGTTATCAGAAGAAGTTGCGAAAGAGGCTATGGCTAAATTCAAAGCTATTCTTACTGATGGCGGTGCCGAAATTATCCACGAAGATAATTGGGGTTTAAGAAAATTAGCGTATCCGATCGCTAAAAAATCAAACGGATTTTTCAACTTAACTGAGTATAATGCTCCAGGTGATTTGATTGCTAAATTAGAGTTACAATTAAAACGTGATGAGCGTGTGCTTCGTTTCTTAACCATCAGGTTAGATAAACATGCAGTTGCTTATAACGCTAAAAAACGCAGCGGTGCGTTCAACAAAAAAACTAAGGAGGTTGCAGCGTAATGGCAAGAGAACAAATTCAATACGTTACTGCCCCTAAAGTAGAGGATAACCGTAAAAAATATTGCCGTTTCAGGAAAAACGGTATTAAATACATTGATTACAAAGACGCAAACTTTTTGTTAAAATTTATTAACGATCAAGGTAAATTATTACCACGCCGTTTAACTGGTACTTCGTTAAAATTTCAACGCAAAGTGGCACAAGCTGTTAAGCGTGCACGCCACATCGGTTTGTTACCTTTCGTTGCTGACCAATTAAAATAGGAGGATTTGATATGGAAATTATTTTAAAACAAGATATTAAATCATTAGGCGAGAAAGACGATATCGTTACAGTAAAGCCAGGTTATGGCCGTAACTATTTAATTCCGCAAGGATTTGCATCTTTAGCTACCGTTTCTTCAAAGAAAGTATTAGCTGAGAACTTAAAGCAAGCTGCTTTTAAACAAGATAAAATTAAGAAAGATGCTGAAGGTATTGCTGAACGTTTAACTGATGTTAAACTTTCTATCGGTGCTAAAGCTGGCGAAAGCGGTAAAATATTTGGTGCTGTTAACACTATCCAAATTGCAGAAGCATTAAAAGCTCAAGGCTTTGATGTTGACCGTCGTCGTATCACTTTCGAAACTGAACCAAAATTTGTTGGCGAATACGTTGCTAACTTAAACTTACACAAAGAAGTGAAAGTTCAGGTTCCTTTCGAAGTTATCGCCGAATAAGCATTTCTTTAAAACATAAAAAAAGTCCTTTCATTAATTTGAAAGGACTTTTTTTATAATGGAAGATGTGAAATGTAAGGTGGGTGATACAGAAATTGGAGACTTTTCCATCTTCCCTTTCACATCATCCATTTTCCATCCATCTATCCTTTAGGCGTAGTCGGCCTGATTTCAATTTTACTCGGTAGTGTTCTGGCTGGCATAGCAAGTAAATCAACCACTAATTTACCCATATCTTCAGGTTGAATTTTCCATGCATCATCCTGCTCATTCGGGCTATGCTCATTAAAATGACTAGCTACAGAACCCGGCATAATCGTACTTACTTTAACACCGTATTTTCTTAAATCGAGCATTACAGATTGCGTAAAACCTGTTAAGCCAAATTTACTGGCATTGTATGCCGAACCGCCAGCAAAGAAATTAGTTCCGGCCAGGCTGGAAATGGTAAATATGTAACCCTGGTTTTTCTTTATCTCCTCAACGGTAGCTTTAATGCTGTAAAATACGCCGGTTAAATTAGTATCAATAATCTCATTCCATTCTGCAATACCAATTTCATCAATCGGTGCAAAATGTCCAACACCTGCATTAGCAATTAACACATCTAATCTTCCCCACTTTTCAACTATTAAATTTACGGCTTCTTGCTGCGAAGCAAAATCTTTAACATCTGCTTCTATAGCTAATATATCTCCAAATTCTACCAATTTCGATGCAGCTTCATTTGCACCATCTATTGTTCTACTTGTAATGGCAACTTTATAACCACTTTTTAAAAGCGATTCTGCAATTCCATAACCTATGCCTTTGCTTCCGCCTGTTATTAAAACTATTTTCTGACTCATAATATCCTTTTCTGAATTAACCATTGAAATACAAATATGTTTAAGCTTTATTAGTTTTGATAATCGAAATGTCAATAACGATTGGATAGAAATTACATCTCGAACAAGTTTTTGCTAACTTTGCAGCATGACGAAAAAACGAAAATCGAAATCAAGAACTACAACTAAAAGACCTTGGTTAAAGAAATCAATTGATATAGCAACAAAGGTTTTTATTTATTTTCTTTTAGTTTCGGTTATCTGGGTTCTTGCACTTCGTTTTATTAATACGCCAATAACTTTGTTGATGGTGTTGCGCAACATTGAACGTAAAGCTGATGGGAAAGCCTTTAAGTTGGAGAAAAAATGGGTCAGGTTTGAAGATATTTCTGATAACATGAAAAGGGCCGCCGTTTCTGCCGAAGATCAACTTTTTTTGAAACACATTGGCTTCGATTTTAAATCAATAGAAAAGGCTTTCGCGAGTAATGCAAAAGGGAAAAAAGTGAAAGGCGGTAGTACAATTTCACAGCAAACAGCTAAAAATGTGTTTTTATGGCCTGGTCGCTCTTGGATAAGAAAAGGTTTTGAAGCTTATTTTACTTTATTGATAGAGATTTTTTGGAGTAAAGAAAGAATTTTAGAAGTATACTTAAATGTGATTGAGATGGGTGATGGTATTTACGGAGCCGAGGCAGCTGCACAAGAATATTATAACAAATCCTGCCAAAAACTCAGTAGAAATCAGGCAGCATTAATTGCATCATGTTTCCCAAATCCACGTCGTTGGACACCCAAAAATGCTACGCCTTACATCAGGCACCGCCAATATCTAATATTAAGAAATATGAAGCGCCTTGGACCATTAGATTTTTGAGTTAAAATGAACACTTCAAATTAGAAGTTATAGGCAATGTTAATCCCATCTTTTACATGCCCGCAAAAAATTCGTTTTGAAGATAATTCTATTCACATCTAATCAAAAAAACTCAACCCTAATTAAAGCTACTTACGTTTTAGGCGTATGTTTAATTGAGAATCTACAATACGCACCATTTTATCGTTATATACATATAGTCTTATTCTATAATTTTCCGGATCATCTGGTACAGTTATATTTCCATTAGTGCCGGTACCAGCGTCTTTAACTTCTATAGGATTTTTAAATTGGTCGTACTTAATAATTTCCCATCTAAATTTTAAAATACTTTTCTCATCAGATAATTTCCATTGACCATTTTCAAAAATTAATGCATTAAATGTAACCTGGCTTTTCGGCCACATAGTGGTTGCAGGTAGCAATATTTTAGTGAGTGGTATTTCAATTTTCTGATTACCATTAGTTAATTGATTTGCCAATTGATAGGCCTCAACTTTAAATTTATCTGTATTATCCTTTAAACCATTAAAAGATATAAAGTTTGTCGTTTTTTCTTCTTGCCATCTGGAGATGAAAAAACCAGTTGCGATATTTTTATCTGCTAAGTAAGATTCTAGTGTAATGCTGCTTAAAAATGATTCTACTTCAGGAAGTTTTTCTTCCATTTTTTGTCTTTCCTCCTCAACTACTCCTATACAATCTATATCAGTTATTGCTTGTGCAAATTTGTTGTAATCCTCTTCAAGATGTTCATCAACATAAATATCTGCACTTAATGGCCTGCTATCAATGGTTTTTATTCTTTTAATTAACGTGTTTAACCAAACAAAATATGCTTGTTGTTCTGTATATAAATCGGGTTTAAAATTTTTAAAACGTAAAGATTTCATTGGATTATTAGCAATATTCCACATGATTATATTTGAATTATCTTTATGCTCTTTGATACTTTTGAAAATCTCATCTGCTAAATTTTGCATTTCCAGGCTATCCCCTATAAAACTTACATTTTCAGGAACCCAATAACCCATAACAACTTTCAAATTTTTATCGTCGGCGGCTTTTAAAATGGTTTTGTCGTAAATGGTAAGTCCATAAAACTTAATTGTATTAAAGCCAATTTTTTTGATTTCAGTTAAATCTTCAATTATATCACGCTTTTTTAATACGATTCCATTACTAAACCAGTTTTGATTTTTTTTATAGTTAATGCCTCTAATTTGATTTAAAAATTTAAGGTTCTTGTTGTTTTTGGTTGTAATTCTATTTTGATGTGGTTTATCTACATTATAATTAAACAAAATCCAGTTACTACGTTTATTTTCCAGCTTTGTAAGCTCAGTAAAACTATTAAAATTTTCTATTTGCCAATTCAGTTTATCGCCTGTCCAGCCATTAGGTAAATTCATATCTACTGAACTATCGAATAAAATATAGGCCTTAATTTCCGGGAATTTATTTTTTAACGTTTGTGTAGTCTGATTAAACCAATCGCTTTGCTTAGCTTTATGTAGAGAACCCATTTCTGCAAGCATCACAGGTAAACCTGTTCTAAATATTTTGTTTTGATGAAATGGTAGATAAAGTTGCTCCATAGAATAACTACTTTTATCAGAAGTGCCATAGTTCAGATTAGTTACACCTATCCAATCTACTACATTGTTGCCAGGAAAATATTCATCTATGGCTTCAGCTTTCCACGGATTCCAAACCCAAATTACATTATTAACATTTTCTTTAGCAAAAAATTGATGTATGTACGCCCAAGCTTGTTTAAACTCAGCAGGCGTGTTTGATCCTGTTGCGCTCCATGGATATAGTGGGTTGTCTGTTTCATGCGCAAAGCGAATAAATATTGGTTTGTTGATATTTTTTATTTGTGCTGCGAAGTCAGCTAAATAAGTATCAAATTTATGCTCTAAAATGCGTTTAAAAATCTTCTGCTCAATTATTTCAGCTTTTAAATTAGATGAATTATTAAATAAACTTTGCCAGGGTTCCCAGGTTATCATCGGAATCGATTTTTTTTGATAGATCGAATCGATAAGTTGCCTAGGGACTTTGCATTTTTCAGCATCGCCCCATGAAAGATAAAGGGATACGATGCCAAAATTGAGTTTTGATTTATTCTCTTGTTCGTTAATTTTCTTTACAGAGGATAATCCATTTGTATTATCTGGTAGGAATATTCCAGGTATTAAAATATTTTTATTATAGTTTGGGATGGTCACTTTTTCTGATATGAAGTTATTTTTGAAAGACCAAAATCCGATACAAGCTGCAATCAAAGTTGCTATTAACAATGCCGAACGCCTAATTTGCTTGTATAAAAATCTTCTAGTCAGCCAAAACCTTTTCTTAAATTCAGACAGGCCAGACATTATGGTATTTAAAACTGGCTTACTTTCTTTTATCTTTCTAAAACCAGCCTGCCTGCTCGCCAATATTGAAAAGCTAAGAATAAGGCAGTTTACGAGACCAAATCCACTCATTATTAAGTTGTATGGGTTCCAATCTGAATTTAAACCATAAATAATTGCCGCTATCGTTAAAACGATAATAGAAATATTTGGAATGTTTATGCTCCAACTGGTCTCCTCCTTACCATCTTTAGGTGTAGGGTTATATGGAACCTTTTTTCTTAAAATGGTATAATATAATCCAATCAGAAAAATCCACCAGGTTCCAATCATTAATAGGCCGCCTACAACATGGAAACCTCTTTCTTCTTCTTCCATAACCCAACGTTGCACAAAAAGCCTGATGAGAAAGGATAATAGGGCCAGAGGTCCTGCATAGAGCATAAAATAGAGGAAATCGATATTTATCGGACTGGTATTAAATATTAACGACAGAATTGGAATCAAGAAATTCATCAGAAATACTAATCCGGATAAATAGTATAATGGAATTACTGCATAATGAATTTTTTGTTGCCAAGTAAAATTTTTAAAAAGTTTTGGATAGGAGGTTACCAAAAGTTCGAAAACACCTCTTGACCATTTTAACTGTTGCGAATAATAGGCAGACATTGTTGAAGGCACCAAACCTCTGGCTAATACTTGCGGCACATATAACGATTTCCAGCCTTTAGCATGCAAATGCATCGCGGTATTCATATCTTCGGCTAAGCCAGCAGCATGACCGCCAATTGATTCCAGAGCCGTTCTCCTAAATGTGCAGTTAGCCCCAATTGCAAGTACAGTTCCATACTTATTCATGGTCATCATAATCGGACCATAAAACTGAAAGGTTTGTTGTGCTGCACCTTTTGCAACAAGACTTTCGCCATAATTTTTATATGCCTGCACAATTTGTACGTAGCCCACTTTCTCATCACTAAAATGACCAACTATAGGATCAAGAAAATCAGGTTGTGGAACGTGGTCTGGATCTAAAACCACACATAATTCTCCGTTAGATTGACGTAAAGCGTTATTAATATTTCCAGCTTTAGCATTAATTTTTTCTATTCTGGTTACATGATGACCACCTAATTGCCTGCATAAGTCTTTCAAGTAGGGGGCATCAGATTCATCACATAAATAAGATTGATGTGGGTAGGTGATATTTACTATAGCCTGAAGTGTTTCCTCAATCATTTTATAAGGCTCGCCTTTACAAAATGTTGTAAAAACATCCACAGTATATACTTTACTTAACGTTTTATCAGTTGGTACGGTTATATAAAAGTAATGAATCCATTCGTGTATAAGCCTTGAGCAAGTATACACGATGGTTATGTTATGGTTAGCATGTAATATAATACCGGATATTCTGCTGTGCCTTTAAAAACCTCGTTTAAAAAGAGCAACATCACGAAAACCCCAGCTATGATAATAATGCGTAAACGGAACAGTTCCCATTTTGAGGGTGCAATTATAGTTTCGGGTTTATTTTTCATTACCAACTACGTAAAATGGAATATTTGCGGTTGCTATATTTCCTTGTTTATCAAAAACAGTTGCAAACAATCTGTAAGGTCCTTCAATGCCCGGTGCGTTAAACCTGACACTAAATCCAGATTGCCGTATTATTAAACCGCCAATTTTTGATGGTCTCACAACATTATCTACGTTGTTTTTCTTAAACCAATCTTCTGGATATATTTCCCACTTAATTTCTAAATTACTTGTATCTCCGGGAACATTAATACGGGCGTTTTGTGCTTCTTGTGGCTTTAGCAAAATATTGCTTATCGCTTTTTTATCTGATAAATTTATATCGGTAATTTTCGGTCCGGTGTAAGCTAGTTTTTTCCCTTTCCATAATTCTTCTACGGCATAAGCAGCTTCAGTTTTATTTCCGAATTCATCAAATAAGCTAAACCAGGTATGGGTAATCTCTTGCTTCTGACCCCAATAGAAAATGAACGAACCCAAAAATCGTGGGTCGTTAGTTGGCATATACTTTTGATACCTATCAATGTAAGCCTTCGCTTTTGAGGTACTTGTAGGCTCAATTTTGGCTTTCCAGGCAGTTTCAACATGGCCATCCCATGGTCCATCAATACTCCACTCTGTTATCAAATAAGGTCCATCCCAAAACCAACTGAAATTTTTTAAGTCATCCTTTAGTTCAGATATTCTACTAAAGATATTAAAGGAAATGATATCAATATTCGTTCTTAATTTGATATTAACAATATCATTTTTTTGGAAGTTAACCATCGTAGTCGTTACCGGATGGTCGGGATCATCCTTGTGTATCATATCAACAATACGATTAAATGATTTATAGAAATGGTAATAGTTAGGTTTGTTTGGAAATACCAGCTCGTTACCAACACACCACATCAAAACAGCAGGGTTGGTTTTAAGGCGATTTACCAATGCTTCAATTTTTTTAAAATCAGCCTCAACCTTGGCTTCGTTATTATAATAATCCAAATATTTACTTGGCGGAATAGGTAAACCTACTATAACTGAAATGCCATGCTTGTTTGCTTCATTTAGAATTTTGTCCACATGCGTTGTGTCCCATATTCTAATGGAGTTGCCACCTGATTTTTTTAGTTCTTCTAAATTTGTGTAACCGGAGGCACCTTTAATATTAAAAACTTTTCCGTTTTTTAATAAGTTAAACTTTCCATTAATTTCCTGGATAGAAATTTTGGAATTCGCTATTTTCTTATCAGTACAAGAGTAGACTGAAAATAAGAGTAATATTGAGAGAATTTGGGATAGATTTTTTGAGAGCATAATGATTAGATCAAATATACTATTTTCTATAAAACTCTATGGCACTCCCAAAAGGTGTGTTACAATTGTTACTTAATATGTAAGATTAATCGTGCTCTTTATTCCATCTGATTTTTATTCCACCTTTCTCATCGTCTATAGCTTTTAGGTGAAGTACTATTCCTTTCATTCTGGCTTCGCGTTTCTCTTTATTGGTTAAGTTTTCGTCGCCTTTTGGATTTCTTAAGGGAATATCCATCTCTACATTTGTTCCGGTGTTTAGCGCATATATGCCTTTTACATTAAAGTTTAATGCACTGGAATTAATTTGCATTGGCTTAATTTCTACTTTATCACCTTTCACAATCAATGTTCCATCTAAATTATTAATTCTTACATCAGATAAATTACGGTTAGCAAAAGCAAATTTGCCCACTTTAACCATTGGTTCGAAATTAACTAAAGCTGCATTTTTTAGATTGAAAGCCACTTTTCCGTTTATAGAACGGGGAAGAATTTTTCCAGCGTGAGAGATTCTGCCAGAAATATTTACTAAGGATGATAGATAGCCTTGCAGGTTTTTGTTCGTTATTGTGTTTTGGCCAAAGTTATCAAATGAATAGAAAAAATCCTTTACGCTAACGTGGCTGATTTTTGAGTTGATTTTAAAAACATTTGAGCCTGTTTCCTGAATAATGTTTCCATCTAAAGTTAGTAAACCACCAGCATGCGCTACACTAATTTTATTGAAGTAAATGCCCGAACCTCTAAGTGAAACATCCGCATTTAAATTTTTGGCAGTAAATTTATCATAGATAGCTTTATCAACTTTAAGTTGAATATTCATTTTAGATAGCTCTAAAACATTACTTAATTCTTTAGAAGCCGTTTTCATGCCGCCTGTAGATTTACTTTTCTTCTTTACAGTTCTTGGTCCTAAAAAAGGTAAAAACTCATTTAAATATAATTGTGGGCTATACATGCTCAGGTTAACCACAATTTTCTCAGGGTCGGTATAATATAAATTTGCAAAATTAGCAATATTGCAATTAACGTTTAATTCACTTTTACCAAGTTGAAAATGGCCATTATTTATTATTAAATTATTTTGATTGAAATTGATGTTAAGCGCACTTTTTATTAAATGGAGTTTGCGTGGGATGTAAAGAATATCAGCATTAGCGATTTTTATGGCGCCAGAAACAACTGGCTTTGTAAACCGAAAATTATCAATATCTGCTTTGCAATACAGTTTTACATCGGCTGTTCCGTTTTTAAACTCAAAATCGTTAGTTCCTATAGAATTATTTAGGTTAGTTAATGGAAATTGCGATGTTACCAATCCGGTAGCAATAGGTCTGGCTAAATTGTTAACAGTAAAACTGTCTATTTTTAAAGGTGCATTAAAATATTTAGCGGTTAAGTTATGGAACTTGATAGAAGAATTCTCGTCACCTATTATACCGCCAAGGGTATCTTGATTGGTAAATGAACCATCAAAATTTGCCGCCGTTAATTGCCCGGCGGGTATACTAACTACATTATCCCGAACTTTAATTCCCACTTTTATTAACGGATCGCCATATTTCCCAGAACCATCATCAATTATGTTTCCTCTAATGTCAATTGGTTTTTCAATTCCAAATTTTAAAAGTTTTGATGAAATATTTGGCGAAAGCAGCATAGCAACATCTTTAAATAAGATTTGGTCAACTGCAATGCTAATGTTAAAGCCAGCTTTAGCTAAATCTATCCTTGCACCAATTTTAAAAGGATGCTCCCCAATTTTCAATATTTCAGGCTCTAATATAACTGCATCGTCTTTGCGACTATAATGTGCAGAAAGTGTCCCATCTAAAACTTTATCTTTCAAGAAACTGCCTTTTCGCGTATTAAAAGCAAAGCTATTTACCATTGTTCGTAAACGTATTTTACCAGTCCAGCCACTATCAGGATATTTTAATCTGCCCTGAACCTGGTCGATATTGAAATTGAACAGCTTAAATCTTTTCTTGTTCTCAATTACTAAGTTTACTTTGTTTAAGTCTATTTTTCGCACCGCAAAATCTGGTGTTTTAGAATCAGTTTTTTCTGTTTTTGTAGCTTTACTTTTAAAAATACTTGTATTACTATATCCGTTAGTATCGGTATAAATGTAAATGGAAGCATTATTGATGGCAATTTGATTAATGTTTACGTCGCCTACAATTAAAGATAGCACGTTTAAAGAAACATCAATATCCTGTGCTTTTAATAAATCGTGTTTGTGCTGATTGTATAAACTATCTCGTAATAAAACACCATTTAAAGAAACTGATACGCCGGGAAAACTCTTAAGTAATGTGGGTTCCATACCGGTTGCGGTAATTTCTCCATTTAAGTTTTTATTTAGTTTCCCTAAAATGGAACTTAAGATTTCTTTCTTATTTCTGCTGATGTAAAATGCACTGGCCAACCAGGTTAAAATGATTAAAATAAATATTGCTGAAACTATTTTTAGGGAGATTTTTAACCAGCGTGCCATAGATATTGTTTGATTTAACCAATATAATGATTTAACCAATCAAATTGTTTTGGCATTTAACATAAAATTAACCTCTTATTTTATTGAGGATTAGTTTTTTACGAAATATCTGTGAAGTTGAATAGAATTATTTTTAAAGTAGGTGAGCAAAAACCTGGGCATGCCAGCTGTTTTTAAAGGGAATTTCCCATTTAGTTTCTAGTTCTTGCAAGGATTGAACCATGTTATTAAAAACAATTGTTTCTGGTGTTACATTTTTAATGTTTACCAAAGTTTCAAAATCTTCTTTGCCTTGAACGTGCACCACATCATCAAGCTTGTAAGCTATATTGAAACGATTGAACAAATCAATCCCATGGGTTTGCTCAATATCTTTAATGATTCTTACAGAGCTGTCTATTGAGCAACCTGTAATACCTGCCTGGGCTTCATCAACAATTAAAATAATAAAATAACCGTAGCGAATTTCGGCTTTTGCCATTAATTCGTTGCCGTGAGCTTTCCACTGACTGGTAAAGGCCTCAAGTTTTTGAAGAATTTCTCTTTCTTCAATCGATGTTAATTTACGGTTGCTCTGGTATATCCAAACTCTTGATTGTGGAGAAAAAATCATATTACAAATTTATCAATTTAATTAACTTGCTTTCATCAAAACGCTACCCCTATGAAAAAGTTTACATTCTGCTTGCGATTATTGTGTATTCCTATTCTATGTATGTTTTTATATGCTTTTTCATCAGTAGATTCGGTTGATGAATACGTAAATTATTTGCAAAAGAGCTTTACAGAACACTATGATTTTGCGCAGGAAAGTAGCACGATAAAGAAGTACGAGCTAAATGTTACTAACAACGGTTTTTGCAGATATAAGCGTTACTTTAACAGTGGAAAGGTAGAATACTTTGCATTTAAACTTGCCAAATTTAAAGATTTGGATTATTTGGGAACATCAACAGCCGGTAAATTATATTTGCGAACAAAAAGCGATGATGTAATTGTTCAGACTTATAATGATAGGGCAGGAGATGTTGATTCGATGGCAGCGAGTATAGTAATTCCATTAAAAAATATTGAAGCCGAGGATTTAAATCAAATAAGAGAAAGCCTGACCCGAATCGGGCCCAACAAAACTATTCAATTAAAGGAAAGTAAATTATAAGCCGTTTGCTCTTGCAGTAATTTCAGCGATATCCAATACTTTTACCTCTTGTTCTTTATCTTTTAACTTGATTCCATCGCTTAACATGGTCATGCAGAATGGGCAACCTGCAGCTATCACTTGTGGGTTGGTTTCCAAAGCTTCATCAATACGCTCTACATTAATGTCTTTGTTGCCTTTTTCTGGTTCTTTAAACATTTGTGCACCACCTGCTCCGCAGCATAAACCGTTACTTTTACAACGTTTCATTTCTACTAGCTGTGCATCTAAAACTTCAAGCGCTTTTCTGGGCGCTTCGTAAATTCCGTTTCCTCTGCCAAGATAGCAAGGATCATGATAAGTAATTTTTTTGCCTTTGAAACTTTCGCCGCCTTCAGCTTTTAATTTACCTTCATTAATTAAATCCTGAATAAGTTGTGTGTGGTGAATAACATCATAAGTTCCACCCAAACCCGGATATTCATTTTTAATGGTATTGAAACAATGCGGGCAACCCGTTACAATTTTTTTGATATTGTAGGCATTCAAAACCTCAATATTTGTCATGGCCTGCATCTGGAATAAAAACTCATTGCCAGCTCTTTTTGCAGGGTCGCCTGTACAGCTTTCTTCGGTACCTAAAACTGCATATTTTATACCAACATGATGAAGGATCTTGCAAATATCACGTGTGATTTTTTGTGCCCGTTCATCATAACTCCCGGCACAACCCACCCAAAATAATATTTCTGGTTCTTCTCCTGCAGCCATTAACTCGGCCATTGTTGGTACTTTAAATTCCATTTTTTGTCTGTTCTATTTAGTATCAAGTATTAGGTATCAAGTATCAAGACGTGATGAAAATAACGTATTAAGCGTTTTCTTTAATCTTTAACTTTGGTTTCAACCTCAACCATTATTTTCTTCTGCCCAATTAAAACGGTCAGCAGGAGAATATTTCCAGGGTGCCTGATTGTTTTCAATATTGCCCATCATTGTATTAATGCTACCTGGTGCCTGAGATTCTTCCATCACTGCAAAACGCCTTAATTCAGTAATAATTTGTAGCGGATCGATGTTTACCGGGCAAGCCTGAACACATGCGTTACAACTTGTGCATGCCCAGATTTCTTCTCTGGTAATATAATCATCCAATAAAGATTTTCCATCCTGATGCTCTGCTCCGTGTTTATCAATATTCTTCCCGATTTCAGTAATTCTGTCGCGGGTATCCATCATAATTTTGCGTGGCGACAATAACTTGCCTGTTATATTAGCCGGACAAACTGAGGTACAGCGGCCACATTCTGTACAAGTATAGGCATTCATCAGGTTTACCCAATTTAAATCGGTAGCATCTTTAGCGCCGAACTTACCAGCTTCGGTTTCTGCCGGAACAAATGAAGGGTCGAGCATGGCTTTAACTTCATTGGTAACAGAAGCCATGTTTGTAAATTCTCCTTTTGGATTTAGATTTGAATAATACGTATTTGGGAATGCGAATAGTATGTGAAAGTGTTTTGAATATGGTAAGTAATTTAAAAAGGCCAAAATGCCGATGATGTGAAACCACCAGGTACTTCTTTCAATCATTACAAGAGATTGAGTGGAATTTGGCAGTAAATTTACCAAAAACTGACTGATAGGAAATGAGCCTGCAGATACATAATGGTCGTAACCTAACAACTGCAATTTTGCATCTGCTGCATTCATCAACAGAAAAGCCGTCATTAACAAAACCTCTGTGATTAGAATGTAATTGGCATCAGATTTTGGCCAACTAGTCATTTCAACACCTTTAAAGCGTTTCAGGTTTAAAACATTTCTTCTGATAAAAAAGATGATACAAGCTAACCAAACGGTAAAGGCAAGTATTTCGAAAGAACCGATTAAGAAATTATATAAACCGCCCAAACCATGAAAAATTCTGTGTGTGCCGAATAAGCCATCAATCATTATTTCTAATACTTCTATATTGATGATAACAAAACCAATATAAACGAAGAAGTGTAGAAATGCAGGTATAGGTTTTACAACCATTTTAGACTGACCAAAAGCTACGCGTAACATGGTCATCAATCTTTTTTGTGGCTGATCATTTCGATCAACAGCTTTACCCAAACGAATGTTGCGGATAATTTTGCGCATATTAACCGTAAAAAGGGCTATTGCAGCAACAGTAAGTGCAAGAAATAAGATTTGGCTCACCATGTAGTTAGGATTGTTGCGCTAAATTAGGATATTTAATTTAAATTAATTGTTATGCATGCATAAAAAAACTTCAGTTTGTATTTATTCTAAATTATTAAAAGCGAAATATATTTTAAGCTTAAAAAAATTAATTTATTGATAATCAGCTAGCGAGCTTGTTTTTGAAAAAAAAATTTTGCTTTTGGAAAAAGAACACTACATTTGCAATCCCAAACGGGAGGTGCCATAGCTCAGTCGGTAGAGCAAAGGACTGAAAATCCTTGTGTCCCTGGTTCGAATCCAGGTGGCACCACTTCAAAAGCCTTTTAGAAATAAAAGGCTTTTTTATTTTGAATTAAAGAATGTTATTTTTTGCAAAAGCATTCTTGGATTTGAAAAAAAGAATATTACATTTGCAATCCCAAACGGGAGGTGCCATAGCTCAGTCGGTAGAGCAAAGGACTGAAAATCCTTGTGTCCCTGGTTCGAATCCAGGTGGCACCACTTCCTAAAAAGCCTTTCAGCAATGAAAGGCTTTTTGTTTTAAAACAAATTTATCAACCATTATTTTTGGCTCATCTAAGCTTCCGCTAATTCAGCAACTTTATCTAAGGCTTTTGGCCAGGTTTCGTTAAAATAAGGTTTCCATTCATCTTCTACGCCCATGTCTATTTTTAAAAGTGTTCCACCATCAGTGGCTTCTAAAGTGTAATTTTCTAAGGTGCCACTCCAATTATTGTCGTAATCTTCCTTACCTTCTTTAATTTCGCCAAGATGTTCTATAGATAAATATTCATTGCGGATATTTTCCTTAATTCTCGCAATCATGCCATTGCCTGTTCCATCTCCAAAAATAGCCTTGCTGCCTTTTTGCCAATCAGTATCAACTGTTGAGTTTTCGGCAAAAGGAGTGGTCCATAAACTGTAAGTTTTTTCTCCAAATAAGATGTTCCAAACCTTTTCCGGACTTGCTTTAATCTGTTTTACGAATTGTAATTTTTCCATAGTTTCTCCAATTTTATTATTCCCAGTTAAATATCTATATAAATATAATAAACATTAAAGTTGTAAAGCTTAAAAATATGAGTTGAAATTGTAATGCAAAATTTACTTCTAATTGTAAAACAAACGTTTGATTAGTATTAAAAACAAATATTTTTTGTATATTTAATTATCCATTAGTTACAGAAATAAGTATATCGATTATTTCAGGCATTTCATCTACTTTGTTATTTTAACAAGCTACTTTTAAATAAATTCACATCATTAAATTAATATAGCGCTCTTTATAATCGTTCAATTCGAACCTGTTTATTTAGATAAGGATTGAATAGATTATAACTTTTAAAATACTTTGTTTGAGCAATCAGTTTTTTTATAAAGCAATTAATGTTTATAAAGGCTTATTAAAATAAGTCGGTTCTAAAAATAGAAGAATTTAACATCCCATCCTGTATTATTACAGAAAAGGCCTTTCAGCAATGAGAGGCTTTTTTGGTGTTTTTGAAATAAACTTTACAAAACATATGCATACTTAAAAAGTATAATATTGCGTATATTTAATAAATCGCTCATTTAGGTAAACTATTGTTCCTATTTATTCGTATTTATATTAAATCCCTTTGGAAATCAATTTTTTATGAAAAATTTCTGTATCAAACCACTAGTATCAACAGTGTTGTTTGGCCTTATTTTGGTTTCTGCTTGTAAAAAAAACAGCACTTCGCCAGATGTTGTACCGCCCACACCCGTAAATCCGGTAGGTACCCGGGATGAACTTACTAAAGATTCAATTTTTCTATACGCTAAAGAACTTTATTATTGGAATACTTCGTTGCCAACTTACGAAGTATTTAAACCAAGAAGTTTTAGTAGTAATGAAACTGAACTGTTCGCTATAACGCAGTATTCTAAAAATCCGGATACAGGTTTGCCTTATGAATATGTTGCGAATAGCACCTCTCCCAAATATTCATTTTTTGATTATGGTGCAACAGGAAAAACCGCTGCACTTAAGGCAGATTTAAATGGTACAGAAAATGATTTTGGTTTTTCTGTTTTGTACAACACCATTCCAGATTTACGCATTAAATATGTTTATCCAAATTCGCCAGCCAGTGCACAGGGATTAACAAGAGGATGCAGAATAACCGCAATAAATGGTCGAACAAATATCTCTTACAGCTCAGGTAATGTGGCTTTTTTAAATGATGCATTATTTGGAACTGCTGCTTCGATTAATTTAACCTTTACAGATTTAGCTGGCGTTAGTAAAAGCGTTACAGTTTCAAAATCTACCTATACTTTAAATCCAATTCTGTTTACAAACGTTTATACCGTTGGGACAAAAAAAGTAGGTTATGTAGTATTTAACAGTTATACAAACAATGTTACAGCTGCAATAAACTCAACATTTGCAAATTTTGCAACACAAGGCGTAACAGAAGTAATTGTAGATTTGCGCTACAATGGTGGCGGTTATGTGAGCACTGCAACTCAAATTATAGATATACTGGCTCCATCTGGCCAGAATGGAAATGTAATGTATACTTCTTATTATAATTCATACCTGCAAGGGTTAAATAACTTAACTAAGGAGCAGAAGAAAGCAACGGTTATATCGCATCAACCACTCCTCGATGCGCAAGGTAAAATACAAAGTTTTACAGGAGGCGTAAATGGTAAATATGCAACCTATGCCGATTTAGATTATTCATCAACTTCTGCAGATAACATTGAGCGTTTTGCAAAATCAGGTTCATTAAATTTGAACAGAGTATATTTTATTGTTACCGAAGCAACTGCATCCGCAAGCGAATTAACCATTAATTGCTTGAAACCGGTTATGGATGTAAAATTAATAGGTACACAAACTTATGGTAAGCCTGTTGGTTTTTTCCCTATTAAAATTGATAAGGTTGAAATGTATATTCCAGAATTTGAAACAAAGAACCAATTAGGTGTTGGAGGTTATTATTCGGGTTTGGCGGTAGATAAAGAAGCTTACGAAGACTTAACGAAAGATTGGGGCGATGCAAGTGAAAGTTTACTTAACCTTGCGCTAACTTACGCAAGAACCGGGAGTTTTGTAACCACGGCAGCTAAATCAGCTACACTAGGGGCAAATTCTACAACAAGTTTACAAAGGTTATCATCAGCTGAAATTAAATTGGTTTCTGAACAATTAGACCAGAGCGGCTTTAAAGGAATGGTTAAAGAACCGTCTAAAAAGTTTTAAGCATACAAAAGCCTCCATAATTATTTAAATTTTGGAGGCTTTGCATCTACACGTGACTTTATTTTACAATAATATTTTATTGCTAATGTCTTTATTAATGGCAATGTAGCCAGGATATTTAACTGGTGTGTTGCCAATCATAAATGTCGGCTTAATTTTTATCGTCAATAAACCAAGCTTATCATCGTTTTTAGCGCCTTTTTGCGCTGCTTTAATAATGTCGCTTAAAACATTTCCGCTTGATATTAATCCATAAATATTGCTTCCCATTTGTACAGGAACCATAACGGTTTGACCTTGCGGAATGCTAACCGGCTGGTTTACTATTCCTTCTGCTAAATCGGTGTTGTTAACCAATATTTTATATTCAAACTGATTTATTGCAGCTAAGTTTGTAGATGGATTAGTAATTTCAAGATTAAGGTTTGCTCTGAGTGGAATATCTTTTCTCAATAAACCTAAAGCAACGCCAGGCAGGCTTGCAATATTAAAATCTTGTTGGTTAAGGAGCTTGCTTAAATCAGTACCGGCTAAAGTAATTGAATTTACATTCTTTATTTTGTAGGTACAGGCTTCTAAAGCTTTAATTTGCTGAGCCTGTTTATTAATGCCGCAACCAAAAATCGTAATGGTTAGAAGGCAAAAAAATAGTGTTTTTTTCATGTGTGTCATAATACCAAGTAAGTAAGATTATTTTAGCGATATAACAATTATCTCGCCAAATACTTTATGGAGCAACGGTTTCTATCTTATCGCCTTCATCATCATCAACATCTTTATTATCTGCCGATTCAACTTCTTGTTTAGCGCTTTCTGGCTCGCTATTCTTGTTTGCAGCATCGTTTTCATCCTCTTTATTTACATTTTCATCATCAGCACCTGTTTTTGGCGTTTCTAAAGTGATTTTGTGTTTCACTTCAGTCGTTTTACTTTCTTCTGTTGATGTTGAAGGAATAATAGTTTCTACTAAAGACTGAGGATCCTGTTCAGCTTTTGGATTTTGGTTTTTATCTTGATTTTCCATAATACCTTTTTATATCAAAAGGTTTTTACGTGTCTTTTGTTTTGATATTTTACAATCTATTTAAAAGAATAGTATTTTGAAAAGTGTATAAACTAGGCGTTTTTAAGGAAAATTGTTTCAATAGTTATGGCTAAGTCGCCGCATTTATCGGCTGTTTTTTCAAATAGAGCCAAAACCTCCGATTGCCTGATTAACGTGATTGCATCAAATTCACTTTCGAACAATATAGAAATTGATTGTTCATAAAGCCTGTCTGCTTTATTTTCTAATTGTTTAATATCGGTACAGATATCGATAATTATCTGTTTGTTCTTAAAATCCTTAATTTCATTAATGGAAACTGAAAGAATAGTGCACATTTTACAAATGATTTCTGCAAATTTTACAATTGGCTCTTTGAAGTCGATTAATTGATAAAGCTCAATTTTCGTCAGGATGGAAAGGATTTCATCGGCTATATCATCGATACTTGTAGCCAATGCATGTACGTCTTGTCTATCAAACGGAACAATAAAATTGTTATTCAGCTCATCGTAGATGGTGTTAGTTGCCTTATCGCCAACCGCTTCCATGTTTTTTATTTCTTTAGAGAGCCTGTCTTTAACCGATTGGTCTTTAGAGCGCAGATATAAAACCAATGCTTCTGAAATATTAATCAAATTTTTTGCACCTGTTTCAAATAGCGGCTGGAATGTTCTGTCTTTGGGTATAAATAAACTAAAAATCTGATTCATAAATAAAATAAAATATAAGTAAATGTACCTTTGTATTGTTAACAGAATGTTGTCAAAGCGTTATATCCCAAAATTTGTTGTAGAATGTCAATAACCATCAGAAAAATAGAGCGAAAAGATAATCCGATTATTGCAGAAGTAATTAGAGTTATTTTTAGAGAATTTAAGATTGATAAACCTGGCACAGTATATACCGACCCGACAACAGATTCACTTTATGAGTTATTTGAGAAAGAAGGTTCAGTTTATTGGCTCGCCGAAGAAGATGGTGTAATTTTAGGTGGATGTGGCATTTACCCAACCGATGGTTTACCTGATGGTTGCGTAGAACTGGTAAAATTTTATGTCTCTGCAGCATCAAGAGGTAAAGGTATTGGAAAAATGCTGATGGAAAAAAGTATTGAATCAGCTCAGCACTTCGGCTACAATGAAGTTTACCTTGAATCTTTCCCCGAATTAAATACAGCAATTGGTATGTACGAGAAAGCTGGATTTAAAAATTTGGCTAGTCCTTTAGGCAATTCTGGGCACTTTGCCTGCAATGTATGGATGTTGCTGGTTCTATAGTTTATCGTTGTAAACAACCTGTTGGGATAATTTTTGAGCCGTTTTGCATAACAAAATATATCAGGCGAATTACTTTATCTAGTTTTACCATATGAGAAAAATCAGAACCATTGTTATACACTTTATATGCTGGATAGCTGTGTTGGCTTATTTTTATGGTGAAGCACTAATCAAAGGTGTTACGTTAAGGCAATCTGCATTTGACATATCAATGAATTTTATACAAATTGTTGAATTTTATATTTGCTATTTGTGGCTTTATCCCAGCTTTTTAAAGCGTGAGAAGATATTTCAGTTAATTGCCGGAATCCTTTTTACAGTTGCCATATTCATTTCCATGAGATATCTAATTGAGCAAATATTATATTTCGAATGGTTCGGTATGAAAAATTATTCGGATGATACACCTGTCTCAAAATATATATCCGATAATATTTATTACAGCATTGCATTTCTTGTTGTTCCGGCTGCGGTTTATGCGATACAGCAAAATTTTAGAACTGAAATTGCAAACAGAAAGCTGAAAGATGAGGTGGTAAAATCAGAATTAGCTTTTTTAAAATCGCAAATTAATCCACATTTTTTATACAATACCTTAAATTACGTATACTCGCTGGCGATTCCCGTTTCAGATAAATTAGCTAATGCGGTACTTAGGTTATCAGATTTAATGCGCTATACTTTAAATGATAGTCCGGATGGCAAAGTTAGTTTAAGCAAAGAAGTTGATTACCTGGAAAGCTACATTGAACTCTTCCGCATGCGATTTGAACCTAATTTTTATGTAGATTTTAAAGCGGAAGGAATAGAGGAACAAAAAATTGCAGCTTTAATGTTGATTCCCTTTTTAGAAAATGCATTTAAGCATGGTGTGTTAAATGATGAAAAACATCCAATAAGAGTGCGTTTAAAAGTTTATCAAAAAAGGTTAAGTTTTGAAGTGAGTAATAAAATCAGCCATGCGCAAAAAGATCATACCAGCGGCATTGGGTTAGTAAATATTCATCGTAGGTTAGATTTAATTTACCCTGATAAACATGATTTGCTAATTGCGAACAATGGAAATACTTATAAAGCAACATTAATTATAAACCTTTAACTATGATCCGCTGCCTTGCTGTTGATGATGAATCTTATGCATCAGATATAATTGCTACGTTTATTTCTAAAACACCTTTTTTAGAGCTTGTTGGCACCACAACCAATGCTTTTGAGGCTTTAAACATGGTTCAAAATGGTTTGGTCGATCTGGTGTTTCTGGACATTCAAATGCCAGAATTAACAGGAATACAGTTCATGAAAATTTGTGGCGATAAATGCAAGGTAATTCTAACCACTGCTTATCCAGAATATGCGCTTGATGGTTTTGAGTTTGATGTGGTTGATTATTTGCTTAAACCGATTTCTTATGAGCGGTTTTACAAGGCATCGTTAAAAGCACAGCAAATTATTTCGCCTACGCAGGTAGAAATTTTAAATGCACCAACTGCTGCCAGCGATTTTATATTTATTAAAGGCGATACCAAAAATAAGTTTATCAAAGTAAACTATAACGAAATTCTTTACATAGAAGGATTAAAGAATTATGTATCGGTTTACACCGCCAACCAAAGAATCGTGACCTATCAATCACTTAGAGAATTAGAAACCCAATTGCCACAACCGCCATTTTACCGTGTTCATAAATCTTACATTATTTCACTCGAAAAAATAAAAATGGTTGATGGTAATGCACTTTACATTAACGACCAATCTATCCCGATAGGAGATACTTACCGCGAAGGATTTTTTAAAATTATACGCGAAGGGAAGTGATGTGAGAAAGATTTTTTAAGTTTGCAGCCTACAATTAAACCAAACAATTACCATGCAGGAAACGAATTCATTAAATCAGGTTGCAGAATTTCATACTACCTTTAAACATCCTATTTTAGAAACACCGGTTATCCCTTCCAAACAACGTGCTAATTTGAGGATATCGCTTTTAGCGGAAGAATTAAAGGAGTTGCAGGAAGCTGTAGATAATGATGATTTAGTTGAAGTTGCTGATGCACTTTGCGATTTACAGTATGTTTTGGCAGGTGCAATCCACGAGTTTGGCTTAGGTAATAGGTTTAAAGCACTTTTTGATGAAGTACATCGCTCTAACATGAGTAAGGCTTGTAAAACGGTAGAAGAAGCCGAACAGACCATTCAGTTTTATTTGGATAAAGATAATACAGAATCTTACTATAAAGAAGTTGATGGATTGTTTTTGGTTTTCAGAAAAGCAGACGATAAAACCTTAAAATCTATAAATTATTCTCCAGCGGATTTAAAAAGCTTATTGGTTTAAAAATCCTTTATCAGTGCTAGCTTAATCTACTGTTTAAGATATTTAACCAGAATTGATTTTTACTCTTTAAAGGCTAAAATCAATTCTGGTTTTTTTATTTGCATCTATCTTTAAATAGAATAGGCAAAAAATTCATAATAAACTTCTTTCCAAGGTTAATGCTTTAATAAAGCGCTAAAAAATCTTACTTTTATTTTCTTAATATTTAACCATTAAATGCAGCAAAATAATATCGGAAGTGAGGAAAGGGAAGCGAGTTTTTGTGATTATGTTTTATCAGATTTCAACCTCAAAAACCTCAGTCAAACCCTTATTTTAAAGCATTTAAACCAGCAAATATTTACCGATGCCAAGGGTTTTTACAACATAAAGCCGGAACAAATAGAGTTGAATTTTGCAGCCTTTAGCTTGCCAACCGCTAATGATTTTCTAATTGTGTTGGTTCAGCAAAATGAATATTCTGTTAAACTTACCTGCAGGTGCGAAACACCAAAAACTAAACTTTGCAGCCATCAGGCACAGGTTTTATATAATATTTTAAAGTTTGATGATTTGCGCATTTTCTTTGATGATGTTTTGCGTAAACAAAAATTAGTTAAAATTGCTGAAGATTACGGCCTGGAAAACGAAGCGAATCTGGATGAATTTTTCGATTTAAAAATTGAAAATGAAAGCCTGCAGATAAAACCCAAAAATAAAGCTTTACAAGGCTTTAGTGCAGAAATGCAGCAAAACTTACAATCGGTTTTACTTCCTTCAGATAAGAATAATTTTGCTTCAAAAAATTTAAAGCCTGTTAGTGGCAATCTCATCCTTGTTTTTAGTCCGCACCGCTACTATGGCAACCTAACCTTAAATTTATTTGAAACCGAAATCACAAAAAGCGGAAAAGTTAAAAATCCGTTTAAGGCGGTAAATCCTGCTGATTTAATTTTTAAAACGGAGCAAAGCGAAGCACTCAAATATTTCGGTGGACTGAGCAGATTTCATCAAAACTATGCTACTGAGCAAATCGATATTGAGCTGGAAGCCCTGGCCGCTGTTGCTAAAAATCCATTAAATATTCCGGTTTATTTACATGATGATAAACTTTCTGCAAACCTTCAGGCTTCATCAATAGTGCCTTTCCATCTTCATTTACTCGAAATGGATTTGCGGCTCCAGGTTAATCAAAAAGACGATTTTTTCGAAATTACCGGGCGTTTGTTTATTAACGGAAACGATTATCAGTTAGATGCTTTAGCCATTAAATACCAATATTTTGTGCAGCTTAATAACCATCTATACTTAATTCATAAAGCACATTATGTTAGGGTAATTAATTTTTTTATTAAACAAAGTAATCGCCTGGTTATTCATAAAAATAAATACGAAGAATTTCAGCGAAATATCCTCATCCCCTTAGAAGGAAATATACACGTAGATTATTCATACCTAAAACCTGCAACGCCAAAACAAATTGAAGAAAAAGGATTCGATTTGGAAAACGAAAAGCTTGTTTATCTTTCAGAATCTGAAGATTATATATTGATTACTCCCGTAATGAAGTACGGCAATATGGAGATTCCGGTTCTATCGAAGAAAAAAATTCAGGCGCAGGATAAATTTGGTAACGTTTTTACCTTGCATCGGGATGAAGAGGCAGAACTTCAGTTTACGGCAGATATTATAAGGCAACATCCATATTTTTACGATCAGGAAACCAACGATTCTTATTATTTACACAGAAAACGTTTTTTAGAAGAGCTTTGGTTTTTAGATGCTTTTGATACCTGGCGAAAAAAGGATATTCATATTTTAGGTTTCAACCAACTCAAAAACAATAAACTTAATGAGCATAAACCAGATATAAATATTGAGGTTTTAAGCGGAACAGATTGGTTTGAAACCAAAGTTAAAGTTAAATTCGGAAAGCAAAACGTTGCACTTAAATACCTCCATAAATCAATACGTAACAAAAGCAAATTTGTTACGCTGGATGATGGTACAACGGGTATTTTGCCACAGGAATGGATTGAAAAATTTACCAGTTATTTTAATGCTGCCGAAATTACCGACGATGCTTTGCTGACCCCAAAAATAAAATTTGCTTCGATAAATGATTTATACGAAGAAGCATTGCTGGATGGAAATGTAATAAACGAAATAAAACTATTAAAAGAAAAGTTTAACGGGCCAGAGCATATTCAACCTGTAGAAATTCCCAAACAGCTTAATGCCAAACTACGTCCTTACCAGCATGAAGGTTTAAACTGGTTAAATTTTCTTGATGATTTTAATTTCGGTTCCATATTGGCAGATGATATGGGCTTGGGTAAAACCATACAAATTATCGCTTTCATTTTATCACAACGAGAAAAAGTACAAGAAAATGTAAATCTTGTTATTGTACCTGCGTCTTTAATTTTTAACTGGAAAGCCGAGATTGAAAAGTTTGCGCCATCTATCAAAGTAAAAACCATTTATGGCAATGAACGTACCAGGGTAACAACCGATTTTGATGATTTTGAAGTTGTTTTAACATCATACGGAACATTACTTTCTGATATTCGTTTCCTTAAAGATTTTCGCTTTAATTATATCTTTCTGGATGAATCTCAAAATATTAAAAACCCTGAATCGCAGCGCTACAAAACCGTTAGAATGTTGCAATCCAGAAATAAGGTTGCCATTACGGGCACACCGATAGAGAATAATACTTTCGATTTATACGGACAGTTATCCTTTGCTTGTCCGGGTTTATTTGGTAGCAAACAACAGTTTGCCGATTTATATTCTACACCGATAGACCAGTTTAAGGATAGTAAAAGGGCTAAAGAACTTCAAAATAAAATTAAACCATTTATTTTAAGGCGAACCAAAGAGCAGGTTGCCAAAGAACTTCCAGACAAAACGGAAATAGTACTTTATTGCGAAATGGGTGCAGAGCAAAGAGAGGTTTACGAGGCAAACAAAAAAGAAATTCAGGATTATATTTTAGGCAAAGCCGAAGATGAATTGCCAAAAAGTTCTATGCATGTGCTAAAAAGTATTACCCGTTTAAGGCAGATTTGCAACTCGGCAGCTTTACTTGCTGATGGTAAATCTTACGTCCAGGCTTCTTCGAAAATTGATGTACTGGTTGAGCAAATTGAGGGCAAAGCTCAAAACCATAAAATATTAATCTTTTCTCAATTTGTAGGTATGCTGGATTTAATCAAGCGTAGATTGATTGAGAAGGGTGTTAAATTTCAATATTTAACCGGGCAAACAAAAAATAGGGAAGAAGTGGTGAGGGATTTCCAGTCGAATAGTTCAATTCCGGTATTTCTAATCAGTTTAAAGGCCGGCGGTACTGGTTTAAATTTAACTGAGGCAGATTATGTATATTTAGTAGACCCATGGTGGAATCCGGCAGTAGAAAACCAGGCTATTGATAGGGCTTACCGCATCGGGCAACATAAAAATGTAATGGCTGTACGTTTAATTTGTCCAGATACTATTGAAGAAAAGATTATGAAACTGCAGGCAGTTAAAAAGGATTTGGTTAAAAATTTAATTCAAAGCGATGGTAGTTTTTTCAAAGGTTTAACGAAAAAAGACTTGCTCGGTTTGTTGAGTTAATACTTTTCCCTTTCAAATTTTATTTTGTTTTGTTAGGAATTATAGGCTTATGCCTGAATGCAGTTTGAGTTTGCAAGACAACAGTAAACCATATTTAATAAGCCGCTACAATTTGTTAAAAAACAGGAGTTGGATTGGTAGTCTTTTCGGTTTAATTAAATTCCAACCTTGAAATCATATTTCAAAAATCTTGGAACATTTACACTTTCGATAATTTTCCAATCGGTTTTTTCTTCCAGAAATCCTGGTATTTGTAAACCTGTATCTGTAGCTGCCTTAGTGTAAAATGTTTTTCTTGATGGGTGCTGCGGTGCACAAGCATTGTAAATTCTGCCGAAAGCTTGCTTTTGTATAATTGCCAAAGCAATACCAACTGCATCATCTTGATGAATTAAATTTACTGGTGCTAAACCATTTGGCACTGCAGTTTTACCTGCAAAAAATCTACCTGGGTTGCGCTCCGGGCCAAATAATCCCGCAAAACGAATTATGGTGAAATTGGATGGATAAACATGTCGAATAATCTGCTCGCCTTGTAAAACTACTTTCCCTGAATCTGTATCTGGATGTGTATCATCATTTTCGTTTAGGGTTTTGTTTTCATCGCCATAAACGCTGGTAGAACTAACCAAAATTACATTTTTAACTTTATGCTTCGCTGATTCGAGAATAAGTTTAATTTTATTCGGGTAATCATTTAATTCCAAAGAATTTCGTTTCGGTGGAATACAGATGAATAAGGCATCAGCTTCAAAAAAATCTTCGGCTGCCTCTATATGTTCTGCTGTAAAATTTACCAGATAAGGCTTAATCTTTTCAGCAGATAATAACTCCAACTTTTCTTTCGTAGTGGTAGAGCCCTTTACAGCAAAACCTAATTCAACCAGCTTTTTTGCAAATGCAAAACCAAACCAGCCACAACCTAAAATAGAAATATTTTTAAACGGTGTAGATTGCATAAGGGTACTTAGCTTTTATCTGTATAGTAACAAGCTCTACAGCGTGGTTCGTAGCTCTCTTTTTCGCCGAGTAAAACAGTCGATTCATCTTCAACAGTTCTATAACTATAAAGTGCAGGATTTCCACAGCACACACAAACCGCATTTACTTTAGTTACATGTTCTGCTATGGCCATCAATGCAGGCATTGGACCGAAAGGTTTACCTGTAAAATCCATATCTAAACCGGCAACAATAACCCTTATTCCTCTCATTGCAAGTTTATTACAAACAGCAGGCAGTTCATCATCAAAAAACTGTGCTTCATCAATACCAACCACTTGCGTATTTGTTCCAAGCAGCAAAATTGCCGAGGCATTATCTACAGGTGTTGAATTGATTGAATTTAAATCATGAGATACGACTGCAGAATCGTGGTAGCGTGTATCCGTTCGTGGTTTAAAAATTTCTACGTTTAATTTTGCAATCTGCGCTCTTTTTAACCTTCTTAACAATTCTTCCGTTTTTCCTGAAAACATCGAACCGCAAACAACTTCAATACTGCCCGAAAATTCGCCCCTTCTTCTAAAATTTTGTTCGCTAAATAACATGGTTTAATATATGCGCTTAGATTTATTTAAATGAGTTTCAAAGTTATTAAAATATCTGAATCGATAAGAAGCCAGTTGCCAATTAATCAGAAAATTGCTTTTGTAATATGGTTGCAATAATCGTTCAAAAAATAAATTTCTGAAAATCTAAGGACTAATCATTTGCGTAAATCGCCAACAAAATGCCTAACGTTAATCGATTTATATTACATTTTAAGCCCATTTATGGAGAATAGCGATAAACTACAGACTTTAGATAACTTATTGTTGAAGGTAAAACAACTTAGGGGATATGGTGACATGAACTCGTTTAAATTTGTAAATGACCTTAAAGATTTTGAGCATGTTTTACCAGAACTACCAATACAGTACGAACATATTATTGAAGATTTAGCATCACCTCAAACCTGGAATAACGGGAAGAAAACATTAGAAAAAAATGTTGAACATGCTATTTCTGCAACACATGAAAATAATTCTTATAAATAAATATAAAACAAATTCGAAATCTGGTTGTGTTTCTTTCTAATGCTTGATTTTTAAATATAACGCTTCGTTATCATTAATTAAGTGTTATTTTTGAACGTTTAGTTACAAACATAAATCAGTTAAAAAATCGTTTATAGTTTATGATGAATCAACAAGATATATTCAGAAAGATAGGAAGCATTTTAGCAGAACTTAATGAACAGTACGAATTTTTAGGCCAAAATCCTGAAAAGCTAAATGAACTTGAGGTTGAACTTTTCTTAGCTAATGCCGATTTTTTGGCCGACCATGTTCGAATTATAAAAAAGCTAAACCACACTGAGCCTTCTCCTACTTTTATTGAAACAGATTCGTCACTTCTTTTAAATGAGCAAAATACGATAATTCTGCCTGACGTAAAAAGCTATAAAGAAGCTGAGGAATGTTTTGACCCTGCTGAGTTACCTGAAGTTATTACTGCTGAGGAAGAAGAAGAACGTGTAGATATTCAACCTGAGCAGGAAATTATTGATGAGGAGAAAATTCATGAAGAAAAGGCTGATGAAATTTTAAGTCAGAATTTCTTTAAGCCTGATAATGAAGAGAATACTTTTGAGTTTGTTTTGAATAATCATAGTTCTGATGATAAATTTGATTATGAACAAAAATCGACAGATGAGATTTTCGACAGACCATTAAGCAGAGCTGAAGAAGAGATTTTAGCGCAAAAGAAACGTATTCATGAAAAAGATGAGCAACAAGTTGATGAGCCTACTGGTGGAGATGAGGATGAGGTTGGTCCTGAACCTTTCTTAATGCCACATGATGAACCTGTTGAAACACCTCCAGAAATTGAAACTGTAGCAGAAGAACCGCATGTAGAAAAACCAATTGAAGCATTTAAGCCAGTAGAATTGTTTGACGATTCAATCATTTCTCCGGCAGTTGAAGAAAAGCCTGCATTCTTTCCGCAAGCGGTTCCGGTAAAACCTAAACCAGTTGAGGAAGTAAAAACACCTACATTGAATGATCTTTTGGCAAAAACAAATCAGCAAGCAGAACCAGCAAAGGCACCAGTTTTGGATTTGAAACAGGCTATAAACTTAAACGAAAAGCTTTTATTTATTAAGGATTTATTTGGAGGCTACAACCTTGCTTATTCTGAAGCTATTGATATCGTAAATAAAATGCCAAATTTTGAATCAGCTGATAGTTTTTTACAGAATAACTATGCCGGCAAAAATAATTGGGCTGCAAAGCAAGCAACGGTAGATCAGTTTTATGAATTGTTAAACAGAAGGTTTAGTTAGGTTCAGTTGTCTGTTTTGGACCCGTTTAGGAGTAGAGCATTAACTATAAAAAATGCAGTAAAAATAATTATAATCCAACATTATCCTGGGTAGAGCATCACAAAAGGCAACTTATAACAGTTAATTTATAAGTAGAAAACTCATAACAGATTAAATAAATCCCATTCTGTTCGAATCCAGCTTAAGAAAAATAAAAAGTAAGATTGTAAAACTCCACAGAGAAGAACCTCCATAGCTTATAAAAGGTAATGGAATGCCAATTACGGGGATTATTCCAATCGTCATACCAATATTAATAAATACGTGGAAAAATAGAATGCAAGCAACACTATATCCGTAAACCCTGGAGAAAGTAGAGCGCTGTCGCTCGGCAAGATTTATTAACCTCAATAATAAAAAAATAAACAAGCCAATAATAACAAAACAGCCAACAAATCCCCATTCTTCACCAACTGTAGAGAAGATAAAATCTGTACTTTGAGCGGGCACATAGCCATATTTTGTTTGCGTACCTTGCAAAAAGCCCCTTCCGGTTGCTTGTCCGGAGCCAATAGCAATTTGCGATTGAATTACATTATACCCGGCACCTTTATTATCTGTTTTTAATCCGAGCATTAGCTCAATACGAGTACGCTGATGCGGTGCCAAAATATTATTGAAGGCAACTTTTACCAAAAACAGGTAGGCTATTGCAATCACGGTAACCATAACTGTAGTTATAATTATGGTTTGTTTTCGCTTATTAGCATAAATAAATAATCCGGCAACGGCGATTATAATTCCAATTAATATTGCACTTGGAACCAAAAAGTCGGCCACGAAAAGTACAATCATTCCTAAAAATATTAATAGAAAATAACCAGACAAACCTTCGCGATACAGTGGAAACATAAAGGCTAAAAATACAAGTGCCGAACCGGTATCTGGCTGAAGCATAATTAAGGCCAGAGGTGCTAAAACAATTATTGCAGCAAAAAATATCGATTTAAAATCTCTGAATTTTGGATTAAATGAGCTTACATATCTCGCTAAAAATAGTGCTGTTCCAAACTTTGCAAATTCTGAAGGTTGTAACCTGAAAGAGCCTAATGGTATCCAGGCTTGGTTTCCTCCTACATTTCTTCCTACAAACAAAACAACAACTAGCAATAATAATGTGCCTCCATATACAAATGGAGAAAAAACATTAAACAATCTGCCATCAAAAAGTAGAATAGATAAACCTAATATTAAACCGGTTATGATGTAAATCAGTTGCTTACCATAACTGCTTCCAAAATCAAAGGCAGAAGAATTTTCTGGATGCGGTATAGATGCATAAATATTTACAAAGCCGATTGCGCACAAGCAGATGTAGATTAACACCGATATCCAATCTACATTAAAAAAGAAGCGATTGCCCTGCTGTTGCATTATTTATTGGTATTTATTTTTGTTTTTTTATTTAATTGTACCGAAATCACTTCTTTTGATGAAGCTGATTTTATGCGAATACTATCTTGAATCCTTTTGGCAGAATCGGCCTTTTTAATAGAAAGACTATCGGCTTTGGTTAATTTAGGTTTCTTTGATTTATCAATTATCAATGGTAGTAAATTCTGGCTTTTCATCCATTCTACCTGATTAGCCCTTGCACCGGAAACCTGTCTGGTGATATATTTTTCTACCATATAACTCGCTATTGGAGCAGCGTATGTACTGCCATAACCAGCATTTTCTACAATTACAGCAATGGCAATTTTAGGATTATCACGAGGCGCAAAACCAATAAATACAGAGTGATTTTTTCCTCTTGAGTTTTGCACTGTTCCGGTTTTACCACACATTAAAATATTTGGTATGCGAGAAAGTACTGCCGTACCCCACGAAGTATTTACTGCATCCTGCATTCCATCTATAACCGGTTCAAAATGTTTTGCATCTACGCCAACGTAGTTTTTCTCAACATATTCTTTTTTAATTCTATCGCCTATGGCTTTAATTAAGTGCGGCTTTATGTAATATCCACGATTAGCAATTACAGCCATTGCATTGGCAATTTGAAGTGGGGTAGCTGTAATTTCTCCCTGGCCAATAGCCTGAGAAATCACGTTAGTGTAGCCCCATCTTTTGCCATAAAGTTTATCGTAATGGTCGCTGTTGTAGAAATATCCCTTCTTTTCAAAAGGTAAATCTATATCCAATTTAACACCAAAACCGAATTTAGACACTTTATCCCGCCATTCCTGATAAGTTTGACGCTGATTTTTCATCCCATTTTTAGTTATCAGTTTTTGAAAAACATAACAGAAATAGGTATTACAAGATCTGGCAATACCTCGCCTTAAACTTATTGAACCATCAAAGTGCTCACATTTAATTTTTCTATTTCCTGCCTGATAATAATGTGGACAAAAGAATGTAGTATTTGGGTCGATAACACCTTCCTGCAAACCAATTAAAGCATCAATGGGTTTAAAAGCAGAACCCGGAGGATAATAACCTTGAATTGGTCGCACAAGCGATGGTCGATATGGATTACCAATTAAATCCATATAATGATTTCCTTGATCTTTACCAACTAATAAGTTTGGGTCGTAACCCGGGCTACTTACCATCGATATAATTTCACCGGATGATGGCTCAATGGCAACGATAGCACCCACTTTATTTTGCATTAACTCTTCGCCAAGCTTTTGCACCTGAATGTCGATTCCTGAAATTAAACGTTCTCCAGCTATGGCATTAATATCATATTTACCATCAGCATAACTGCCTTGAGGTGTATTATGAACGTCATAAATCGTATTTACAACACCTCTTTCTCCTCTCAAAACCTCTTCGTAAGAACGTTCTAAGCCACTTTTTCCAATGTAATCTCCAGAGCGGTAATAGTTTTCTGATTTTTCAATATCTAATTGACTAACCTCTTTTACATAACCAAATAATTGTCCGCCTACGCTATCAGGATAGTGGCGAATGGTTCTGTCTTGCGTAGAAAAGCCCGGAAAGCGGTACATAATTTCTTGCAAACGAGCATAACTTTGAACAGAGATTTGCTTTACAAAAGGCGTAGCCTGGTATGGCGATTTCGCCCTCGCTTTGCGCATAAATTTGCGGGCATCTGCAAGCGAAATTTCTAATGCATTAGCAAGTGCAAGTGTATCAAAAGCTTTAACTTCATTAGGTATAACCATTAAATCGTAAACAGGCTCGTTTTGTACGATAACTTTACCAGTTCTATCCAGAATTGCACCACGAGCCGGGTATTTAAACTTTTTCTTTAATACATTACTTTCTGCCGAAACGAATGCTTTATCACTAACAATTTGTATATAAAAAAGCTTTGCCAGAAGAATTAGGGCAACTACAATAAATAAGCCTTGAATAATATACTTCCTGTTAAATAATTGCTCCATTAGCGAGATGTTCTTTTATAGAAAATAAACTCTACAAGTAAAATAATGAGTAGCGTAAATATACAACTTAAGCCGCATCTCATTAATGTGTAGTTAATTTCAGTTAGCTTAAATGTTTCTAAAAAGAATAAAACCAAATGGTGCGATACTACACAAAGAAAGGCATATAACGCAAACCATTGAAAGCCCATATAGCTTAGTGATGGTTCCGGATCGTCAATAGCGTCGCGGTTTAAACTGATTGAAATAAAAGATATTCTAACAAAAGCCATTACCGTACAAGCTGTTGCATGTACGCCCATGGTGTCATAAAAAGCATCGAGTGTTAAACCTGTGGCAAAAGCTAAGGCATACAACAATATGTTCGGGATGCCAAATGGCAGCAAAAGAATAAACAAAACGTAAATAAAAGGCGTAGATAAATCATAAAAGCCCATGTTTTTAAGCAGAAATATCTGCACAAATAAAAGGATGAACCACCTGATTAGGTTTACTATAATTAATCTGCTGTTCATTTCGGAGTAACAGGGTTTTCTAAAATTTCTTGTTCTTTTGCCAATTTGTTTTTAATAACGTAAACATACTGTAATGTACCAAAATCGTTAAATAAGCTCAGTTCGCCCGATAAAAAATTATCATTAGTTGCCACACCGGTTTTACTTAATCTACCAACAGGAACACCAGCCGGAAATTTTCCAAAACCCGATGTAACTATTGTATCACCAACGTTCATCTTAATATGGTTTGGCACTTCTTTAATAAATGCTTTCCTGATGTCGAAGTTATTATCGCCCCAAACCAAAGAGCCCAATGCATTACTTTTTTTAATGGTTACACTAATTTTAGTGTCTTTATGCAATAAGGATTGAATGGTTGCTAAATGCAATGAAACATCTCTGATAAATCCGACTACACCTTTTTGGGGAGAAATAACTGCCATTCCAGTTTCAATACCATCTACTGAACCTTTATTAATAGTCATTACGTTATTTCTAAGTGTGATGGAGTTTTTAACAACCTTTGCTGCAAGGTAAGTGTATTGCTGGTTGGTAAGCGTATCGTTAACCTTCACATCTTTTGCAGAATCGATAGTTGTTAGAGCCAATAATTGCGATTTTAATTTTGCGTTTTCAGCGGCAAGACTATCATTTACCATTCCAAGGTTTAGGTATCTTTTAAGCACATTTAATTGCTCATAAGCATTTCCAACAACTTCGTTAGATGAATTTAAGGTTACACTGCGTGGATAAGCATTATTTTTAATGGTAAGGTAAATCCCTATAACAAAAAAAATAATGAACAGGAAGAATGCGTTATATCTGCTTATGAAAGTCCAAAGGTTACGCATTTATGTTATAAGTTAAAGGTAATACGTTGTAAGTTGATAACGTAGAACGCAAAACTTACAACGTAAAACCTGATTACTGCATTAAGAATTTATAACCACCAATATTTTTAAGGGCAATACCAGTACCACGTACTACAGCACGAAGTGGATCTTCTGCAACGTGAACAGGTAATTTAGTTTTTGCGGCAACGCGTTTATCTAAGCCTCTTAATAATGCACCACCACCGGTTAAATATATGCCGGTTTGGTAAATATCTGCCGATAATTCCGGAGGAGTAATTTCTAAAGCTTTTAAAATTGCTTCTTCAATCTTCGAAATCGATTTATCTAAACAGTGCGCAATTTCAGTATAAGAAACCGTAATTTGCTTAGGTACGCCCGTCATTAAATCTCGACCTTGAACCGCGAAATCAGAAGGCGCATCTTGCAATTCAGGTAGCGCTGCACCAACTTCAATTTTAATTTTCTCAGCGGTACGGTCACCAATCATAATATTATGCTGACGACGGATGTAGTTTACAATATCGGAGTCGAAGTTATCTCCCGCAACGCGGATAGATTGATCGCAAACAATACCAGATAAAGCGATAACTGCAATTTCAGTTGTCCCACCACCGATATCAATAATCATATTACCCATCGGTTCTTCTACATCAATACCAATACCAACTGCAGCAGCCATCGGCTCATGTATTAAGTAAACTTCTTTAGCACCGGCAATTTCTGCAGAGTCACGTACGGCACGTTTCTCAACTTCGGTTATACCCGATGGAATACATATTACCATTCGTAATGATGGAAACATCCAGCCTTTACCACCGTTCAACATTCTAATCATACCTTTAATCATTGCTTCAGCAGCGTTGAAATCGGCAATAACACCATCTTTTAATGGGCGAACGGTTTTAATATTATCGTGGGTTTTACCCTCCATTTGCATCGCCTGACGGCCAATTGCAATTACTTTATTTGTAGTACGATCAAAAGCTACAATAGATGGCTCATCTACCACAACTTTGTCGTTATGTATAATCAGGGTATTCGCAGTGCCTAAATCAATGGCAACTTCTTGCGTAAACCAGTTAAATAATCCCATGTAAAAGGTGTCTTTATTTTAATTTTGTTTAAATCTATACTATTCCTAATGTAAAAATAGGATTTTTATTGTTTTATGTTTTATTTTCATTCTTCATTTAATTGATTTTGTTGCAATTAAAATATTTATTGAAAATCAAAAGCGGTAATTCTTAGGTTAAACCAGTCCCGCTTTTTGTTCCAATCTTTTTGTGTTAGTCAGGCTGAACTTATGGAAGACCTGCAAATCAAAAAATATTTCCACTGCAATCGGGTCTATTTTACTCGGGTTTGCCGTTGCAAAAATTCCTACGCTTCTATAAAAACTATTGTGCCTCCGTAATGAGGAGCATGTAACCCTTAGGCCTTTAAGTTTTAACCCTTTATTAAACTTCTAACTATTGTCCTTCGACAAACTCAGGATGACAGTCATTTTAAGCTAAACTTTCAGCTTTTAACTTTATTCTTTCCGATTAGTGTTTAAAGTGTCTAACGCCTGTGGTTACCATTGCAATACCTTTTTCATTTGCTTTCGCAACAGAATCTGCATCTTTAATAGAGCCACCAGGTTGTAAAACTGCAGTAATACCTGCTTCAGCAGCAATTTCAACACAATCAGGGAAAGGGAAAAATGCATCCGATGCCATCGAAGCGCCTTTAATGCTAAAGCCAAATGAAGCTGCTTTTTCTATCGCTTGTCTTAAAGCATCAACACGACTGGTTTGACCAACGCCACTTGCAATTAAAACGTCATCCTTAACCAGAACAATAGTGTTAGATTTTGTGTGTTTTACAATTTTATTTGCGAAAAATAAATCTTTCAATTCTTGTTCAGTAGGTGCTTTATCCGTAACGGTTGTCATTTGCTCCGGACCTTCGATAATTAAATCTTTATCCTGCTCAATTACACCATTTAATAAAGTTTTGAATTGTTTTTTGCTAAGTTCAACCTCATTACGTTGTAAAATAACGCGGTTTTTCTTTTTACTGAATAACTCAATTGCTTCTGGTTGATATGATGGTGCAATTAAAACTTCGAAAAATAAATTATTAATTTCTTCAGCGGTTGCCAAATCAACCTCGCGGTTGGTAATTAACACACCACCGAAAGCAGAAACCGGGTCGCAGGCCAGTGCATCAAGCCATGCTTGTTTTACAGTAGAGCGAGAGGCAATACCACATGCGTTTGTATGTTTTAAAATTGCAAAAGTTGGTTCCTCAAATTCATCAATCAGCGCAACCGCCGCATCAACATCTACCAAGTTATTGTATGAAAGTTCTTTTCCGTTCAACTTTGTAAACATGGCATCTAAATCGCCATAAAAAACACCACCTTGATGAGGGTTTTCGCCATAACGTAAAGTTTTCGCCTCAGTTACGCTTTGTTTAAAAACATCAAGTGGTTCTTCCTGATTGAAATAGTTAAAAATTGCGGTATCGTAATGAGAAGAAGTGTGGAAAGCTGTTTTAGCAAAGGCTTTACGCTGAGCTAAAGTTGTTTCGCCATCCTGGGCTTCTAATTGAGCCTGCAAAGTCGGGTAATCGTTTTTAGATGCAATAATTACTACATCGTTAAAGTTTTTAGCCGCTGCTCGTATTAGAGAAATTCCACCTATGTCAATTTTTTCAATGATTTCTTCTGCTGTTCCACCAGCTTTAACCGTTTCTTCAAATGGGTATAAATCAACTATTACCAAATCAATTTCCGGAATTTCATATTCGGCAATTTGTTGTTTATCGCCTTCTAAACCTCTACGATTTAAAATGCCGCCAAATACTTTTGGATGCAAGGTTTTAACTCTACCACCTAAAATAGAAGGGTAACCCGTTAAATCTTCAACCGCTGTAACCGGTAGGTTTAAATCTTTAATGAATTGCTCAGTGCCACCTGTAGAAAATAATTGAACACCTTGCTTAGCAAGCAACTCAACTAATGGCGCTAAACCATCCTTATAATATACTGAAATTAAAGCGTTTTTGATTTTAATGGGTTGACTCATTTTACTATAAATTTTGAGCCGCAAAGGTAGTAAAACAGAATGTTTTTTTATACGATTAAGGAGTAAAAAATACATTATCTTATTATGGATAGTTGTAGCTTAATTTTTATCCCTTATCACAATTTAATACTGATTTAAAATATTGTAGATGTTTTGTTAGCCGATTTATTGCCTGCATAATTGTAATCTGCGATAGCTTATTATAAATGCAAGTCATCGCTAAGAAAATTAAAATAGATAAGTATACAAACTAAATTAACTTACTTTTTAATCTTTTTTACAATGCTCTCTACAATTCTTGGGTAATGTAAATGCTCAAGCTGTTGACCCTTAAACTTTATCATTTCCAGGTTATCAGCTTTATCAATTTTATAACGGGCCTGGTAAATGTATTCACCTTCATCGTAATTTTCATTAACATAATGAATGGTAATTCCGCCTTCTGTTTCGCCTGCGGCGATAACTGCATTATGAACGTTATCGCCATACATGCCTTTGCCGCCAAATTTTGGTAAAATAGACGGGTGAATGTTTACAATTCTGCCTGTATAAGCGGCAATTAAATTTTTAGGGATTAGCCAAAGAAAGCCAGCTAAAACAATAAGGTCTATGTCGAGATTTTTTAATAAATCGATTACTTCATCTGTTTTATAAAATTCATGTTTATCAAATACATGGCTGGGGATTTCAAAATTATCCGCCCGCTGCAAAACATAAGCATCTGCATTATTCGTTAAAACTAATGAAATTTCCGTATCGGTGCTTCTTTTAAAATGCTCCATTAGTTTTTGGGCGTTAGAGCCCGAACCTGAAGCAAATATGGCTATTCGTTTTTTCACTCAAAAGTCGTTTTGTCCAAAAATAGCATTTTTAGGCAGGTTTAATAGAAAACAATTCAATAATGTGATTTACAGTATATAGAATTAAAAATTATGAGTATTTTTGTGCCAATAATAAGGGGATAAAAAAATAAAATAAAAAAGTTTAAAGTGTTTTGTAATTTAAAAACATAAATCCTATATTTGCAACCCGAATTATAGGAAACGATTAAAGAAAAAAATAAAGGCTAATTACAATGGCAAATCATAAATCTTCATTAAAAAGAATTAGAGCAAACGCTACAAAACGTTTACGTAACAGATATCAGGCAAAAACTACACGTACTTTTATTAAGAGATTACGTGCATCTGAAGATAAAAAATCTGCATCAGATTTGTTGCCTAAAGTAATTTCTATGTTAGATCGTTTAGCGAAGAAAAACGTTATTCACAAAAACAAAGCAGCTAACAATAAATCAAAATTAACGAAATTCGTTAACGGTTTAAAATAAGCTAATTTTTTACGATATTAGTAAAAGGCATCCCAACCGCAAGTTGGGATGCCTTTTTTTTGGGTAAAAAATTATGGAAAACTACGAGCAGAAATTAGGAATTAAACTTTGGGCCGAGGAAGACAGGCCAAGAGAAAAATTATTACTTAATGGGCGAAGGCATTTAACCGATGCAGAACTTATCGCAATACTAATTGGTTCGGGTAATAAAAACGAAAGTGCGGTAGATTTGAGTAAACGAATTCTTAATTCTTTTAATAATAATCTCACTAAGTTAGGGCAGGCCTCCATTGCCGAACTTTCTAAATTTAAAGGGATAGGAGAGGCGAAGGCAATTTCGATTGTTGCCGCACTCGAATTAGGTTTGCGCAGAAGAGAAACTGCCATCGAAGATATTGTGAAAGTTTCTACCTCAAGTGATGTTTACAAATATCTCTACCAAACTTTTGCACATTTAAACCATGAAGAGTTTTGGATTTTGTTGCTCAATCGGGCAAATAAAATTACTGGCAAACAATTAATTAGTAAAGGTGGGCAAGCTGGTACTGTTGCCGACCCGAAAATTATCTTCAAAGTTGCACTAGAGCAAAATGCAGCCTATATTGTTATGGCGCATAATCATCCATCAGGGAATTTAAAACCAAGCGATAGCGACAATAAACTTACCCTAAATATGGTTGCTTCGGGTAATTTGCTCAGTATTCCTATTGTTGACCATCTAATTTTTACAGATAATGGCTATTACAGCTATCGCGATGAAGGCATTATTTAAGATAAAACAATTGTTACTTAACATAAAATGAACAACAGGCAGTTAACAATTTTGTAATTTGGCAGCATGAAAAACTTAATAGCCATTGCAATCTGTGCATTGTTATCTGTACCAGTTTTTGCTCAAAAAAGCACCACACCAATAAATATTATCACCTATAATATAAGGTATAATAATCCAGGCGATGGAGTAAATGCTTGGCCAAATCGAAAAGATAATGTTAAAGCTTTGGTAAAGTTTTATGATGCAGATATTTTATGTGTGCAAGAAGCATTGGCCGACCAGTTCGATGATTTAATAGCAAATTCTAATTTTGACTTTGTTGGCGTTGGCAGAGATGATGGTAAGCGTAAAGGCGAATTTTCTGCCGTATTTTTTGATAAAACAAGGTTCACAAAAAAAGATGGTGGTACTTTTTGGTTATCAGAAACCCCCAATGTTCCATCAAAAGGTTGGGATGCGGTTTTGCCAAGGGTTTGTAGCTGGGTAAAGTTGTATGATAAGCTAAATAAGAAAGAATTTATTGTTTTTAATACGCATTACGATCATGTTGGTGTAAAAGCCCGCATAGAATCTGCAAAATTAATTAAGCAGAAAATACAGGAAATTGCCCCAAAATTGCCTGTTGTTTACACTGGCGATTTAAATGTTACGCCTGAAACTGAAGCAATTTCAACCATAAAATCTTTTCTGCAAGATGCTAAAGAAATTACTGTCGAAGTACCTTATGGTCCGAATGGAACTTTTAATGCTTTTGATTTTAATAGCGATTTAAAAAACAGGATCGATTATATTTTCGTTAATAAAGGTTTTAAAGTTCAAAAATTTGCAGTGTTGAGTGATAGTAAAGACAAAAGATACCCATCAGATCATTTACCTGTTTTTGTTCGCCTTTTCTTTTAGGATGGTTAATGGAGTTGTTTGCGCTGATAGACGCAGAGATTAGTTGTGGTCGTCATTTTTTCGACCGTAGCAGAGAACCACGAAGTGCTCAGCGAAGCTGAAATCTTTTAATAATGGTTATGTGGTTCAAAGATCTCTCCGTTTCGCTACGCTTCAGTCGAGATGACGCAGGAATAGCCGTAGTCATTTCGTCTACATCGTCATTTCGACCGTAGCAGAGAAATCTTTTCCGTTAAATATGATTTTTATTTATTTATCACCTTTATTTCAGCTGTTGATAAACAAGATAAAGTATTCAGTTAGCTTGAAAGTTTTTTGAAGGAGTATATCGCATCTCAGATAAATTTATCCTTACTTTCAATATAAAATTTTTTAAAAAAATAGTATGGAACGAGGAGGATGCGTATACATAATGACTAATTACCAAAGAACAACATTGTATATAGGAGTAACTTCTGACTTACAAATAAGAATGAAACAGCATCGCGATAAGTATGATCCAACATCCTTTAGCGCTAAATATAATTTAAGTATTTGTGTTTATTATGAGATGTATCCATCTATTGAAGAAGCTATTGCAAGAGAAAAACAATTGAAAAAGTGGAGTAGGTTAAAGAAAGAGCATTTAATAGCAATCAAAAACAATGAATGGACAGATTTATGCCAGGATATACTTATGTGGTAAACCGAACTGTGAGTTCGATTTTTATGGTTCAAAGATCTCTCCGTTTCGCTGCGCTTCAGTCGAGATGACGGAGGAATTTGTTAGAGATAGGCCTGCTTCAATTATAATGAACAATTAAGTCATATTTATTACACCGAGATTTCTCGATAAGCTTTCTGCTTTAACCATTAAATAATATCTTTGCGTTTTATAAAATATGATTATCAATCAGGATTAATCTTGAGACTTGATACTCGCTACTTGATACTAAAAGATGAAAATATCATACAACTGGTTAAAGCAATTCATTCAAATAGATAAAACCCCGCAAGAACTTTCGCTAATCCTTACAAACGTAGGTTTGGAAGTTGAAAGTGTAGATAAAGTGCAACCAGTTATTGGCGGTTTAGAGGGTTTGGTTATTGGTGAGGTTTTAACTTGTATACAGCATCCAAATGCCGATCGTTTACGTGTTACCACTGTTAATGTTGGCGGCAAAGAAAATCTTCAGATTGTTTGTGGAGCTCCAAACGTTGGCGCCGGGCAAAAAGTTGTTGTAGCTACCGTTGGTACAACGGTTTATCCCTTAGAAGGCGAGCCTTTTAAAATCAAAGAATCTAAAATCAGGGGAGAGGTATCGCAAGGTATGATTTGCGCTGAAGATGAAATTGGTTTAGGTAAATCTCACGATGGAATTATGATTCTTCCGGCAGAAACCCAAATTGGGATTTTAGCGAAAGAGCATTTTCAAATGGAAGATGATTTCGTGTTCGAGATCGGTTTAACCCCAAACCGTGCTGATGCAGCTTCGCACTTAGGTGTAGCCAGAGATTTGGCTGCTTATTTCAGAAGTGAATTTGAAATGCCTGATTTATCTGCTTTCAAAACAGAGAACGAAAATCTGGTTATCCCGGTTGAGGTTGAAGATTTAGACGCTTGTCCGCGTTATAGCAGTGTAACCATTTCTGGTGTTACGGTTGCAGATTCTCCTGAGTGGTTGAAAGATAAATTAAAGGTTATTGGTTTAAGGCCGATAAATAATGTTGTAGACATAACAAATTACGTATTGCATGGACTCGGACAGCCATTACATGCCTTTGATGCTGATAAAATTGTTGGCGGAAAGGTAATTGTTAAAAAAGTTGCAGAAGGCACATCTTTTTTAACACTTGATGATGTTGAGCGCAAATTAAGTTCAGAAGATTTGATGATTTGCAATGCAGATGCACCTATGTGTATTGCAGGCGTATTTGGTGGAAAAACTTCTGGAGTTGATTCAGAAACAAAAAATATATTTTTAGAAAGTGCATACTTTAACGCTGTCTCCGTTCGTAAAACAGCTAAAAGGCATGGCTTAAAAACGGATGCATCTTTCCGTTTTGAAAGAGGAACAGATCCTGAAATGACGGTTACCGCATTAAAATATGCTGCGCTTTTAATTAAGGAGCTTGCTGGCGGTACAATTTCTTCATCAGTTTCTGATATTTATCCAAAACACATAAAACCATTTGAGTTTGAAGTGAGTTGCACAAGCATTAATAAATTAATTGGTGCAAACATTCCGGCTGCAGAAATTAAGCATATTATTACGGCTTTGGGTATTTCGGCAACCAATACATCTGATGATAAATTAGCGCTAAGAGTGCCATCATTTAAAGTTGATGTTACCCGTGAGTGCGACATTACTGAAGAAGTTTTAAGAATTTACGGTTACAACAACGTTGAAATTCCTTCTAAAATTAATGCTTCGCTTTCTTATACATCAAAACCTGATAAAGAAAATACACAAAACGTAATTGCAGATATGCTTAGCGCAAATGGCTATTCAGAAATTTGGTGTAATTCTTTAACTAAATCTGCATATTCTAAAAATACAGATGAAGCCGTTTTTATTTTAAATCCTTTAAGTAGTGATTTAAATGTAATGCGCCAAAGTTTACTGATGCCGGCATTGGAGAGTGTTGCTTATAACCAGAACCGTAAAAATGCTGATGTTAAATTCTACGAATATGGTAAAACCTACCATTTAATTAATGAGCAGTATGTAGAGCGTCCGAGGTTATTGTTACTGATTTCTGGTGCAACAGAAAATGAGCAATGGAATCAAAAGGCTAAAACTTCAAGCTTTTATAATTTAAAAGCAGCAGTTGATGCAGTAATTTCGCGTTTGGGTATCACGGCTTATCAATCGGATGTATTAGAGGATGAAGATTTCGCCTATGGTATTAAATATTTTAGAGGCGATAAAACTTTAGTACGTTTTGGTGCGGTTACAAAAGCAGATAGAAAAATTGCTGATGTTAATGCAGAGGTTTTTTATGCTGATTTTGACTGGGCTGTTCTACTGGATATTGTTCGCAAAAATAAAATTGTAAATAAAGAGGTTTCAAAATATCCGCAGGTAAGAAGAGATTTATCTTTATTAATTGATAAAAATATAACCTTTGATACTTTAAAGGCAATTGCTTACAAAACCGACAAAAAGCTAATAAAAGATGTTGGTGTTTTTGATGTTTATGAGGGCGATAAATTACCGGAGGGAAAAAAATCTTATGCATTAAATTTCATTTTGCAAGATGAGGAACAAACCCTTACAGATAAGCAGATTGAGCAAACTATGCATAAATTAATTACAAATATAACAGCTCAAGCAGGCGCAGAAATTAGGAAATAAAATATTATTTTGTATTTTTAAAAAATAAATTCATGACTTCTGTTGCAGAACAATTAAGTAAAGTAATACAAAAAACAACCCGGGTAATCGAGTTGTGCAATGCCTTACAAGAAGAAAATGATTTATTAAAGCTTGAGAATCAATCGTTAAAAGTTGCGCTTGATACTTCAAAAGTAAAACATGTAGACCTTGAAGAAAAATTAAGGGTTACAAAACTTGCCAAGAGTATTGAAGGAGCAAGCGAAAAGTCGCTTGATATTAAACAAAAAATTAACGATTTTGTGCGGGAGATAGACAAAAGTATTGCATTGCTTAAAAAATAAGTAAAGCAAAAAATCGAAACTAAGCTAAAAAATGGGAGAAATCTCTATTAAAATAACCATTTCCGACCGTATTTATCCTCTAAAGGTTAATATGGAAGAGGAAGAGATTGTGAGACGGGCAGCAAAAATGATTAATGAGCGCATAAAAGACTATCAGGAAAATTATGCGGTTAGAGATAAGCAGGATTTACTTTCCATGGCTGTGTTGCATTACGCAACCGCTGTGCTAAGAACGGAGAATAAAGTGCAAAACCAGGATACTGCTGTTGCTGATAAAGTTGAAGAATTGGATGTTTTATTAAACGATTTCTTTTCAAAATAAGGTACGTTCTTTTTAAGTATTCGTTATTTTGGTTTTAACCAGAATTTGATTTATCAGATGCTGAAATAAATTTAACCTGATGAAAACTTTTTACAATTAGCACAAAAATATAGCCGTAGCTATTTTTTGAGTTTCAAATTTTATAAAACTTAACACTTCAATATCTATAGGGTTAAGAGGGCGGATTTCATTTGCTTTTAGTATCTGAAAATGGCTTAAACCCTAATTATGCTTAGTTGAGGTTTGAAAAAGATGAGACTTTAAAAATTAGCTGCGGTTTTTTTTTACAAACAAAACAAAATGGAAATATTAGGATACGTGTTTGCCTTAATTGCCGGTGTAGCCATCGGTGTTGTGGTTGGTAGATTCCTGTTACGCAACTTGCTAAAACAACAAGAAGTTGCTGCACAGAGTAAAGTGAAGAAAATTTTAAAAGACGCAGAGAATAACGCTGAAATTTTAAAAAAGAATAAGCTTTTAGAAGCAAAAGAAAAATTTTTACAGCTAAAGGCTGAGCATGAGCAGGAAGTTAATGCTAAAAACAATGCTATTAATCAACGTGAAAATACGATTAAACAAAAAGAACAATCGGTAAATCAGCGTTTAGAAAATTACAACAAGAAAGAACAAGAGTTAGATAAGCAAAAGGTTCATTTAGAAAAACAAACTGAAATTGCAGTTAAAAAGCAAGAAGAAGTTGAGGTTCTAAAAAATCAGCATTTAAAACAATTGGAAACTATTGCCGGGCTATCTGCCGAAGAGGCGAAGGAGCAATTGGTAGAAAACCTGAAACAAGAAGCCCGTACACAGGCTATGATGCAGGTTAAAGATATTGTTGATGAAGCAAAATTAACGGCTAGCAAAGAGGCTAAAAAAGTGGTTATTCAAACCATTCAACGTACAGCTACCGAAGCCGCAATCGAAAATTCTGTATCTATTTTCCATATCGAAAGTGATGAAATTAAAGGTAGGGTAATTGGTAGAGAAGGAAGAAATATCCGTGCTTTGGAAGCCGCAACAGGTATTGAGATTATTGTTGATGATACACCAGAAGCCATCATTTTATCGGGTTTCGACCCTGTTAGAAGAGAGATTGCTCGTTTGGCTTTACACCGTTTAGTAACCGATGGCCGTATACATCCGGCTCGTATTGAGGAGATTGTTGCCAAAACTAAAAAACAGATTGAAGACGAGATTGTAGAAATCGGCGAGCGTACAGTTATAGATTTAGGTATTCACGGCTTACACCCGGAGCTTATCCGTATGGTTGGACGTATGCGTTACCGTTCATCTTATGGTCAAAACCTTTTACACCACTCTCGTGAAGTTGCTAATTTCTGCGCAACCATGGCAGCCGAATTAGGCTTGAATGCTAAAATGGCAAAACGTGCTGGTTTATTGCATGATATAGGTAAAGTGCCAGATGATAACCCTGAATTGCCACACGCGATTTTAGGTATGCAATTGGCAGAAAAATATAAAGAGCATCCGGAAATTTGTAATGCAATTGGTGCTCACCACGATGAAATTGAAATGACATCGATGATTTCTCCAATTATTCAGGCTTGTGATGCAATTTCTGGCGCTCGCCCTGGGGCACGTAGAGAAGTTGTAGAAAGTTACATCAAACGTTTAAAAGATTTAGAAGAATTAGCCCTATCTTATCCTGGCGTTGAAAAAACTTTTGCAATTCAGGCAGGTAGAGAGTTACGCGTTATTGTAGAAAGCGAAAGAATTACTGATGCTCAGGCAGAATTGCTTGCAGCAGATATTTCAACTCGTATTCAAACAGAAATGACGTATCCGGGACAGATTAAAGTAACGGTTATTAGAGAAACCCGTTCTGTAGCCTTTGCTAAATAGAGGATTACACAGATTGAAAGATTCCACAGATTTATGTGGTTATATAGATTTTAAAGCGATGAGTTTTCATCGCTTTTTTTGTTTGCCAAGAAAACACGGAATACACAGCATTTTATGGCTAAGTTTATTTCATGCCTGCTGATTGCAATGATTTAAGCAGATTCATGTTGTATAAGCCCTGATATTAATTGCCTTTTAAATATTTTATTTATTTTTACATGATGAGCAAGCAAACCAAAACTATTGTACAAAAACGTCCTGTAGATGTTTATTTCGATAAATATCAGGAAAGTCATAACAACCATACAAATGAGGTTATACATTGGATTTGTGTGCCATTGATTATTTTTAGTTTATTAGGTTTAGTCTGGTCAATTCCATTTCCGCAAATTTCTTTTTTAGGTAAGTACAATATGTATTTGAATTGGGCTTCTTTTTTAATTGCCTTTTCAGTGTATTATTATTATCGTCTGTCGCCTGTGCTTTCTTATTTCATGCTTTTAATTATTGCTGCTATGAGTTATGGTATTGTAGCGTTAGAGCAGTGGGAAAAAGCTGGTGGTTTGGCATTATGGTTAGTTTGCTTAATAATTTTCGTTATCGCGTGGATTGGTCAATTTATCGGGCATAAAATCGAAGGAAAAAAGCCATCGTTTTTAGATGATGTTAAATTCTTGTTAATTGGTCCGATATGGTTATTGCACTTTATTTGTAAGAAAATAGGTTTGAGATATTAATCTTTTACCAATTAACACTGAGTTAACATTTAGCTAAAAAAAGCTTAATTAACACCTAACATGTAGCTAACATTGTGGTAATAGCTTTGCCTAAAATTAAACGTAGGCAAATTGAACTCAATTACAATTTTTAGAAAATCGGCATTAACGATGTTGATTTTATTCTTCGGCATAATTTCTTATGCGCAAACCGGAAAAATTTCAGGTACAGTATCAGATAAAAAAACGGGTGAAACCATTATCGGTGCAACGGTTAGAATTAAAGGTACAAACAAAGGTGTTTCTACAGATGTGGATGGAAAATATATTCTTCCAATGGCTGATGGGAAGCATACTTTAGAATTTTCTTTTATCGGATATCAATCCAAAGAAATTTCTGATGTTGAGGTTAAGAGTGGAGCGACTACTTCATTAAATGTAGTGCTTAGTGAATCTGGCGGACAAAATTTAGGTGAAGTTGTAGTAAAAGCTAGTTTCAGACAAGAATCTGTTAACTCTTTATATGCTAAACAAAAAAACAGTGCCGTAATTTCTGATGGTGTTTCCAGTGATCAGATTAAAAAATCACCTGATAGAAATACATCAGACGTTTTAAAGAGAGTGAGTGGTGCAACTGTTCAGGATAACAAATTTGTTGTCATCAGAGGATTAAGTGATCGCTACAATAACGCCACACTAGATGGTTCATCACTTCCAAGTACAGAGCCAAACCGTAAAGCATTCTCTTTTGATATTGTGCCATCTAATTTGGTTGATAATTTAGTGATTAGCAAAACTGCTACTCCAGATTTACCTGCCGATTTTACAGGTGGAGCAATACAAATTAATACTAAAGATATTCCAGACAGAAACTTTATTAGTTTCGGTGTAGGTACAGGTTATAATACAGAATCTACATTTAAAGATTTTAAAAGTGGCAAAAGAAATGCAACTGATTATTTAGGATTTGATAATGGCGATAAAGCTTTACCTGCCAACTTTCCTTCGCGTACAAGAATTAGCAGCGGTTTAACATCTGCTCAGCAAATCTCAGCAATGAAATCGCTATCTCAGGATTGGAAAATTTATACCAATACGGCTTTACCAACTCAGAATTATCAATTTACTTTAGGCAGAGTTAAAGAGTTTAAAGAAACAACCAATAAATTTGGTGCTCTATTCTCTCTTACATACAGAAATTCGCAAACTATAAATAATGATGTAATTCGTGATTATGTAAATTATGATTACCATGATGATATTTACAGATTCTCTACAAGTTTAGGAGCCATTGCAAACTTTGCATACACGTATGGAAAGAGTAAAATCACTTTCAAAAATATTTATAACCGAGCCTATGATGATGCATATTTAACAAGAGATGGCTTTAATAGCGATAGAGGTAGAGATATTAAATTTTTCGCTTTTGATTTAATGCAGAAGCAATTATTTAAATCTACGGTTGAAGGTAATCATGCTTTAGGAGAAAATAACTCGAAAATTAACTGGTCATTAAGTTATGCTAATATCTTGAATGATCAACCAGACCAAAAGAAAATTTCTTACCAGAGAAATCCATCTGATGCCGGTACTGCAAATTATGTTTATACTGCCAGCACAGGAACTTTAAGTAAAGAAAACTCGAGGTTATTTTCTAAACTGAGTGAAGACAATTTTAGCGGTGGCTTAAATTATACGCTTCCATTAAAAATGTTCGGTCAGTTGGCAACCTTTAAAACGGGTTTAAGTTCAATATATCGCGATAGAACTTTTGATGCAAGGTTTGTAGGTTTAAGAGCGAATACTGGTGCGCCAAACGCAGATTTAATAAGCCAGCGCCCATTAAGTACATTATATGGTGCTGATGCAATAAACGGTGGCGCATATTCATTAGATGATATTTCGGCAGATGCTGATAGCTATAAAGCACATTCGATAACTAATGCCGGTTATTTAATGCTTGATAATAAATTTGGCGAAAAATCGAGATTAGTTTGGGGTGTAAGGGTAGAGCAATTTAATGTTGTTTTAGATGCTAAAGTTCCAACTCCGCAAACATCAGTAAACGATAATTATGTTGATGTTTTACCATCGGTTAATTATACTTACAGCTTAACTCCTAAAGTTAACTTAAGAGCATCGTACTATCGTACGTTAGCAAGACCAGAATTTAGAGAATTATCTTCTGCCGCTATTTATGATTACGAATTACTTGCATTACAACAAGGTAATCCAAACTTAAAGGAAGCTAAAATTGATAATGCAGATTTACGTTTCGAGTTCTTCCCAGAGGCTGGCCAAATCATTTCTGTATCTGGTTTCTACAAAAAATTTCATAATGCAATAGAATCTTACAATCAGGATGCCGGTTCGACCAGAATTATTACTTACATCAATTCTGATAATGTAGATGTTTACGGGGTTGAGTTTGAGTTCCGCAAAAATTTAGATTTTATCGCTAAAACTGATTTTCTAAAGAAAACAACTTTTTACACAAACTTATCTTTAATAAAATCTAAAGTTGTAACCGCAAATACAGGCATCAATCTAAAACAAACAAACAGACCAATGGTTGGACAGGCGCCATACATTGTTAATGCGGGTTTACAACATAATTTCTTAGGCGATAAATTAAGTTTTAACGCATTATACAATAGAGTTGGACGTAGATTAGTAGTTGCCGGTGGTGTGTTATTCCCTGAAATTTGGGAAGTTCCAAGAGATGTTATTGATTTGCAATTAGCCTTAAAAGTAATTAAAAACAAAGGTGAAATAAAATTCAATGCTGGTGATATTCTTGGTAACCGCATTACTCAATACTATGATATTGATGTAAACAAAAAGTACAACAGAACATCTGATGAAACGATAGCGAGTTACAAACCAGGTAGCAATTATTCGTTATCATTCTCATACACATTTTAAGGTTAACATTAATTTAAAGCTGGATTAATGATCTGTTAAACAAGGCTTAATATTCAAATTACATTCAAATACTAATTTTGGAAAAAGTAAAATTAATTAAAATGAAAAAACAATTATTACTATGCGCATTAAGCGTATTGGTTTTCTTAGCAGGTTGCTCTAAAAGTGGTGATGATGGCGAGATTAACCCACCAACTGATGCAGGTACAGTTGAAATTTCAGGTGATGTTACTGCATCTACAACTTGGACAGCAAATAAGATTTATCTATTAAAAGGTAATGTTTTTGTAACAAATAATGCTACTTTAACTATCGAGCCAGGAACAATTATAAAAGGTGATAAAGCGACAAAAGGTGCGCTTGTAATTACCAGAGGTTCTAAAATCAATGCTACAGGTACAGTAGAAAAGCCAATTGTATTTACTTCGAGTGTGGCTGCAGGTGCCCGCAAAGAAGGTGATTGGGGTGGTTTAATTATCTTAGGTAAAGCACAAAATAATGTTGGTACTTCGGTAGCTATTGAAGGTATCTCTGATGCTACAGATAAAGGTAAGCATGGTGGTACTGATAACGCAGATAACTCTGGAGTTTTAAAATACATCCGTATTGAATATGCAGGTATTGCTTTAAGTCCGGATAACGAAATTAATGGCTTAACTTTTGGTTCGGTTGGTTCTGGTACTGTTGTAGATTATGTTGAAGTTTATCGTTCAGGTGATGATGCTTTCGAATGGTTTGGAGGTTCTGTTAATTGTTCTCACTTAATTGCTATCGATTCTTGGGATGATGATTTTGATACAGATAATGGTTTCTCAGGTAAAGTTCAGTTTGGTTTAGCACAACGTTTATCAGTTACAGCAGACGTATCAGGTTCAAATGGATTTGAATCAGATAACAACGCAGCTGGCGACAATGCTTCTCCGCAAACTTCAGCAGTATTTTCAAATATGACAATTTTAGGCCCTGTGGGTTCTGGTAGTTCAAGTATCAATGCTAACTTCCAACATGGAGCTCAAATCCGTCGTAATTCTGCAATCAGTATTTTCAACTCTGTAATAGTTGGTTACACTGAAGGTGTTTTCTTTGATGATGCTTTACCAGCAGGTGGAACTTTAAATGCATCAGGAAACCTAGTTGCCGGAAGATCTGTTTTTGCTAATAACTTGATTTATAATTCAAACAGCAAAAGCAATCAAATCAAAGCTTCTAACGCTACGGCTTTGGGTGTTGTTACACCATTATTAACCGCAACAAATACTTTTGATGCAGCAGCGTTGGCCGCAAGTATTTTTACAGACCCTTACAAATATTCGGCAGATTTAGTTGCAGCAGCAAGAGTTGGAGTGCCAAACTTTACGGTAGTTGCTAATTCGGCAGCAGCCGCAGGTGCGGCATTTACAAACTCTAAATTAACAGCAGGTTTTACAAGCGTTGCTTACAAAGGTGCTTTCGGTGCTGAGAACTGGGCAGCAGGATGGGCTCATTTCGACCCACAAAATTTACCATACACTACACCAGGTGCAGTAAAATAGTTAAATCAGTAGTAAAATATAAAAGGGTTTCAGAACTAAAATTCTGAAACCCTTTTTTTATGATGCAGTTTCTTTGGTTTCTTCAACCTTTGGTTTACGCTTTGTTTTGTTTACGCTTGGCTTAGCATCATTAACGATAGATAGAGGCTCATCTTCCTTAATAAAAGGTTCTATTGCATCTTTTTTTGTGCTAATGCTTACTTTCTTTGATAATTTCTTCGCCAGCTTTTCAATTGATTTTTCTGCCTTCTTCTCTTTTCCATAAGCCTTTGCAATTTCGCTAAATGCAGAAGTCAATTTAGATGCTATCTCTTTTCTTAGTGTCTTGCTTGTACCTTGGGTTTTCTTTGAAGTTTTTTTCTTTTTCATCTAACAATAATGGATTTTCCCAAAGATATGTTATGTGAATATGAAATCAATATTATGATTATGTTAACCAATTGATTGTGAGTTAACACCAAATTATTTTTTTTGTATAAACAGCTGGTATATAGATTAATTGTCGTCTATCCCCTTGTAGCAATCGCAAAGTGTTGATGGCAAAGGTTGGCTTAAAATTTAGCACCTTCGGCGATGTCGCCACCTAAATCAAGTGTGTTTTGAAATGCCTCTAAATAACCTAAAAGGTGTCTTTCGGCATTTGCATAAGAATTGAAAGTTGATGTCGGGTCATTCGCATCTGCATCACTCTTATTTTTGAAATATAAATTTACCTGAAATGTAAATAGATTTTCATCATGCACGGGAGAAAGAATTCTGGCCTTAACCTGATGATTATGAATTTCTACAAAAAATTCTTTTAAAACCGAATAGATGATTGCAGCCATGTGTAGAGGATAATTTTCAAAATTTTAATTAGAACTTAAATGTAAACAAAAACTTAACTCAATTTTAAATTTACAGATAAGATAACCTTCCCTTAATTTTGAATTAACTTAAAATTAACATTAACGCTTAATTGGTTCGTAAGCGTAAACAATTTCATACTTTTTATCTTTCAGGCTGTTTGATATTTGACCGATTTTTAAGTTTTGAATTTGCGGAGTGGGCTCGCAGTAAGAATATTTTTTGCCTTTATAAGTAATTGAATTTCCGATAGGTTGGTCAAATTGTACAGCAATTGTTAAATGTTTTGGATATAAAACGGCCAGCATGGGTAAGTTATAAATCTCTTTCACCAAAAAGAAAAAAAGCGCAGCCCTATCATCACAATCGCTTATTGTATTGGATAATGTTTGTTCTGGTGAATAACGTTTTTCTTTACCAAATTTCTGAGCATCATCTTCGTATAAAAACGCATATCGGGTAAATTGCATCAAATAATCAATACCCTTTTTTTGGTTCATGTTTTTCAAATTATTTTTTAAAACCGGAATCAAAGAGCTATAGGTTTCTCTGCTTAAAGGAATATTAAAATAAGTTTCAAAATCAACTATCGGATAATTTTTAAAAATGGATTCCACATCATCATTTACCTTCAGTTTAAAATGATTGATTTTTTGTTTGTAACTAAACTGTATATCTTTTTCTTTGTAATTATCAGGTTTGAAATCAGGCATCCTGGTAACTTTGTAAGAAAATGCATGTGTAGCTTCCGGAACTGAGATTTCTACCTGTTTATAGGCTCCTGCTTGCTTAAAAAGTTTACCATAATCGTGGTAATTTAAGCACATATATTTTTTGCTGTCAATTTCGAAGAATGGAATGTCGCTTATGTCTTCATCATTTTTAACATAAAAAATAATCTGTCCATCGCCCACGGCAATTTTCGCATCGTAACCACATTTTGTTAATAAAAACCACTTATACAAGGTGTATTGACTGTAATTTTCCGCTTTCGGACTAATCTCTTCAGCCGTTTTTCTGATCAGTTGATAAAAAATCCAATCGTTTAAATTATGCTTTTTCTTATAATCAGATAACAAGGAGATTAAAGTTTTGTAATTGTACGTATTGGCTTTATTGTAAAAATCTTTAACCGATTGGGCAGTTGCCAGCGATGGTGTTTTAATAATGGAATTAGAATCTATATTGAAATTGAAAGTGCCATCAAAAAACTCAAAAGCATAAGATTGAGCTTGTGCACTATTAAGCGACGAAAATAGGCTTAACAAGACTAAAGAAATAAACGAAAACTTGTTTATACCGTTTTTCAATTTCAAATATTTGGTAACATTAAATTTAATATTAATTAACGTAAAATCAACAATTATTTAATGTTAACAAGTAGGTACAAACTTAACTTCAAGTTAATTTTGAATGATAGCAGCCCTGTGATAATTTTAATATTCTACCGGATAAATTATTCTTAAGAAAGTAAATTTATCAATGCAATTTGCTCTAAAAAAGTGTTTTTATAACGATTTATTGATTTTAACTTAACATTAATACTTCACCTTTGCCGATGTAAATATTTGGTTAGTATTTATAAAAGTTTAGGTTAGTTGATAATAAAAAACCCGGATGGATGTCCGGGTTTTTTTATTAAAGATTTTTACCAAGTTTTTCAAGAATCTCTGCCGGGATGTTGTGGGTATCAACTACCAAAAATCCATCTAAGCAATCAGAAAACTTAGGGTCGATGTTAAACGAAATAATTTTGGCATTTAGGTTCATGTATTGTCTTAACAGCACCGGAACCTTAATGTGAGAGTTTTCAATGTCTCCAATAATACTATCTAAATCTTTAAAAGAATCACTGCTATCTACAAGTGTATCGGTAGAAATTGGCAATAAATCAGCTTTAAATTTATTCCTTGGCTTAACATATTTGGCCATTTCATAATCGAAATGATTTTTTGTGATGTAATCTACAATTAAAGCCTTGCTAAATTTAGAAAAGCTATTGCTAATACTCACCGGACCAAACATATATCTGTATTGAGGATTATCAATCAGATATTTTAAAATCCCTTTCCAAAGTAAGAAAAGTGGCAATGGTTTACCCTGGTATTCTTTTCTAATCCACGAACGGCCTAGTTCTATCCCTTGCCTTAAGATTGGATAAAACTGATCCTTCATTTTAAAAAGCTCTGATAAATAAAAACCACGGCGGCCCATGCTTTCTAAAATCTCATCACCTTTACCAATTCTGTAAGCGCCAACTATATTTTCTAAATCTCTATCCCAAATAAATAAATGGTTATAGTAAATATCGTAATTATCTAAATCTATTTTTTTGTTTGTGCCTTCGCCAACTTCACGGAAAGTGATTTCCCTTAAACGTCCTATTTCTCTTAGCACATTCGGAATTTTAAGAGTGGGTACAATATACACCTCGTAGTTTTTCTCAGTCCAAACTTTAAAATCTTCAAGCGTTGCTACCTCATCTTTAATCAAAACTCTTGATGTTTCCTCAATAACATCAGCAGCTTTCTTTTTGATTTTGAATAAATTTAAAGGATTAAAGAGCTTTTTTTCAGTATCTAAACCCACACCTAAGGCATAAGTACGGGCACGCAAAAAGTCCATTAATTTATTGCTTTTGTTCATGTTCGAAATTTCATCTAAACCAATAGCCTTTCCAATCCTAACTCGGATGGTTCTGCCATGTTTATTTAAAAATTCGGATGGTAATTTAGCGGTACGTAGCGTAGGATGTATGAAACTTAAAATATTAAAGAATACACCGTTATTGCCGTGAAAATAAATTGGTACAACCGGCACCTTTGCTTTGGCAATAAGTTTTCCAACCACCGGATGCCACATTCTATCCGTAACTTGCTGGGCATCTAATTTAAATGTCGATACTTCTCCCGCAGGGAAAATACCTATTGGCGTTCCATTTCTTAATAAATCGAAAGTTGTTTTTAAGCCGCTGATGCTTGATGAATGTTGTACATTTTCGAAAGGATTCACCGCAACAAAAAATTCATCCAGGTTTGGGATTTTCTTTAAAATAAAGTTTACCATAACCTTCGCATCCGGGCGAACGGTACATAAAAGTTTTACCAATGCTAAACCCTCAACACCGCCATACGGATGGTTTGCAATAGCTATAAATGGTCCGGTTTTAGGGATGCTGTTTAATTCATCCTCATCAAAATCAATCGAAACACCAATTGTTTCTAATATTTTATCTACAAACTCTAAACCTTTAAAATGCTGATTTTGAGAGAACACATCGTTAATGTCGTTCAGCTTCATAATTTCCATCAGCAAGCCGGCTAGTCCCGGTACACCCAATTTATCAATCTTCGTTGCCTTTGCAAATTCTGAGGTAGTTATAATCTTCATAAAAAAATAATGGGCTTGTTGATTTGCGAAACGCCAAGTGCTTTGCAATCCCAAAAATAAGATTTATATTTATAATACACATGTCATATCGCACAATGAGAATTTGGCTAAACAAACATTTCGGTTTCAGCAAAAGCGAATTCAATGGATTGCTGCTTTTAATCATTATTATCATCCTTCTTAAAACCTTTCCTCTTTTCTATAATATTTTGTTCCGGTAGAAAAAGACAATGAAAACATGCTTGCCTCCATACAGAAGATTGAGATAAGCGATCAAAAACGCTTTAGTTATACTAAAGAATATATTGAAAATGCATCTGAAAAGATTACACATAGGTTATTCAAGTTCGACCCAAATAAAATTGATGCTGAAGATTGGCAAACCTTAGGTTTATCAGCAAAACAGGCTCAATCTATAGTAAACTATAGAAACAAAGGCGGTAAATTTTTTAAGGCCGAAGATTTACAACGCATGTATACGATTTCGCCTGAGATGTATAAAAAGCTTTTACCTTATGTTGAAATTGAAAAGATTGACTTTCCAAAAAAGGATTTTCAGTATGAAAAAAAGGAATTTGTTAAAAAGGCATTGGTTGTTGTAGATATTAATCGGGCAGACTCAGCAGCATTAGATCAGATAAAAGGTATAGGGCCAGCTTTTGCATTACGGATTTTAAAGTATCGGGAGCGTTTAGGTGGTTTTTACAAAAAAGAGCAATTAATGGAGGTGTATGGTTTAGACTCGGCTAAATACGCAGAAGTGAAAGACCAGATTTCGGTTAATGCGAATGCAATAAGAACTATAAATATTAATGCGGCTGATTTTAATGCATTAAAAAGCGCTCCTTACTTATCATATAAACAAATTAACGCCATCATCCAATATCGTAAGCAGCATGGTAATTATTCAAATATCGATGATTTAAGAAAAATCCAAATTCTTACACCGCAAGTAATCGATAAGATCGCTCCATATTTAGTTTTTTAGCTGATAATAGATTTTTATCAATAATTGATTCATTTCAAAAATCTTATGAAAAAAAATCAAAATTTTAAAACTGTCTTTATTAAGGTTTAAAATTAGCGTATGTAATAATTGAACCAAATACCAATTCATTCTACATCTACGCAAATATTTGATGGTAAATAACTCAAAAATAATTGTTTATCATTGCCGCATCTAACTAAAAAATATATATTCATGAGCGTAAGCTATAATTTTTCAGAAACTGAAACGCAGATAAATGTTAAGACGATGGTTCGGGATTTTGCCGAAAAACACATCCGTCCGAATATTATGCAATGGGATGAGGAACAAACTTTTCCGGTAGAATTGTTTAAACAATTAGGGGAAATGGGATTAATGGGTGTTTTAGTGCCAGAAGAGTATGGAGGCTCAGGTTTTGGTTATCAGGAATATGTTGATGTTATTGTTGAGGTTTCGAGGGTATGCGGTTCAATCGGTTTATCGCTTGCGGCACACAATTCACTTTGTACCGGGCATATACTAGCTTTTGGTAATGAAGAACAAAAACAGAAATGGTTGCCAAAATTAGCAACTGCACAATGGATTGGTGCATGGGGTTTAACAGAGGCGAATACCGGTTCGGATGCATTAAGGATGATGACTACAGCCGTTGAAGATGGTGATGATTACATTATTAATGGGTCGAAGAATTGGATAACTCACGGTAAAAGTGGTGATATTGCAGTAGTAATGGTGCGTACTGGAGATCAGGGAAGTTCGAAAGGAATTTCTGCATTAGTTGTAGAGCGTGGAACACCTGGATTTGCTGCAGGCAAAAAGGAAAATAAGTTGGGGATGCGTGCTTCTGAAACAACTGAAATGATTTTTGACAATTGCCGTGTACCAAAAGCGAATTTGCTGGGGAATGTTGGTGAGGGTTTTAAGCAAGCAATGAAAGTTTTGGATGGCGGTAGGATATCAATTGCTGCATTAGGATTAGGAATTGCTAAAGGAGCTTTTGATGCTGCGGTTAATTACTCAAAACAGCGTCAGCAATTTGGGCAACCGATTTCCAGTTTTCAGGCTATAAGCTTCAAACTGGCCGATATGGCTACCGAAATCGAGGCCTCTGAATTGTTAATTCGCCAGGCGGCTGATTTAAAAAACAGGCATTTGCCAATGACAAAGGAATCGGCAATGGCTAAATATTTTTCATCTGAAGTTGCAGTAAAAGTTGCAACAGAAGCTGTGCAGATTTTTGGAGGCTATGGTTATACAAAAGATTTTCCGGTAGAGAAGTTTTATCGCGATAGCAAACTGTGTACAATAGGCGAGGGGACTTCAGAAATTCAAAAAATAGTGATTGCAAGAGAAATATTAAGCTAAATTTAAAAGCTAGGCGAGCTGGCCTGTAAAGTAAAAAAAAACAAACCAAATATATTATGAGTAAATCCGGATGGTGAATAACCACCGGATTTTTTTATGTCTAATTATAAAAGTCTATGGGTTGTGCAAAAGAGTTAAACTGGTAAAAAAGTTAATTTTACTAAAACACTATCAATTGATAGTAGTTTCAGTTAACCAACCAACTATTGTGGCAATTCTTTAACTGAGATAATGCTATCCACTACATAAACTGAAAATCCCCTCCATGGTAAAGTGTTTTTATATTCTTTGTAATGAAGTTCGTAGAATTTTCCGCTATTTGCCATCATCTTTTCCGCAATAGCTTTATTACCAATAGAAAATTCAAATTCGTTATTTTGAAGCGTTCCGGTTTGTCGGGATTTAATACCGCTTTGAATGAGTTTTCCTTCATAAGTTTTAAACAGATATCCCTTTCTAACAACGTAATTAAGCTCTCCCGCTTTTACGCCTTCTCCAAACACAAAAAAATATCTATAATAACCAATTGCAGCTAAAATTAATATCACTACGATAGAAATTATGCTAATTACCTTCTTTCCTGATGTCATTTTTTACAGTTTATAAGCATAAATGTAATAAAAACTCTTATTTAGGTAAATAATTTTAATGATTTTTAATATTAATAATTTTTTTAGTTCATAATCATGTCTAAATATCTTATAAATTACACTTTTTTGGTATTTTTTAATTGATATTTAGGTTTAAAAACTTATTTTATCTTATAAATTCATTATTTAGTTAATAATCATCAAAAAAACTTATTATTTATTTCTTATTTATCATAATTTTTTGTTTTTTTAGGGAATCAAAACCTAAAACAAACTGATTTTTAACCAAATATCACTTTTTGCATGGAAATATTATGTATTTTCAAGTAATATTGTGGTATTTTTTTATTTATTGTGTTTTTTAATCGTTTCAGAAGGGCGTAATGTGGAGTTTTTTAAGCTTTTTTAGCTTATTGATCGATTATATTAGGGTTGATATTGTAAAAAATGAATACAATTTTCTCTACATAATTAATCAATAACCTAAAATTACAAGTATGAAAGAAAAACTACTCGTTTTATTCCTTCTCGCCTTCATTAGCTTATCGGCTTTGGCGCAACAAAAGAAGATTACCGGTAAGGTAACTTCAATTTCAGACGGACTTCCCCTTCCAGGTGTTTCAGTTAGTGTTCCGGGTGTAAGGATAGCCGCCCAAACCGGGGCAGATGGTGTGTACTCTATTTCGGTACCAAATAACACTACTTCACTAATTTTTCGCTTTGTTGGTTACGAACCTAAAACCATAAGCATTAAATCTGGTGTAGTAAATGCAGCATTAACTGAAGATAATACAACTTTAAATGACGTGGTTGTTACCGGTTATGGCACAATGAAAAAAAGAGATCTTGTTGGCTCCGTAACTTCTATAAGAGGCGACCAGATTGCGAACAAGCCAATTCAAAGTTTCGATCAGGCTTTAGGTGGTAAAGCAGCCGGTGTTCAGGTTTCAATTCCAAATGGTGTGTTAAACAATCCTCCGGTGTTGCGTATTCGCGGTACAAACTCTATTTCATTGAGTTCTTATCCTTTAATAGTAATTGATGGTGTAGCAACATTTACCGGTGATGCAAGTGGTACAAATGCTGCGGGAAATGCGCTTGCCAGCATCAATCCAAATGACATTGAATCAATGGATATTTTGAAAGATGCATCGGCAACAGCTATTTATGGTAGTCGTGCGGCTAATGGGGTTGTTGTTATCACCACTAAAAAAGGTAAAACAGGTAAAGCAATTGTAACTTATGATGGTTGGGTTGGTGTTGCCAACGTACAGCGTTTGCCAGATATGATGGACGCTTTCCAGTATACTGATATAAAAAATGAAGGTTTAAGAAATGCCGGTACGTATAATGCTGCAACGCTGGCCTACGCTTTAACAAATGGTCCCGATGGGCAGCCCATTAATACCAATTGGTATGATTATGCTTATCGCCAAGGCACATCTTACAGTAACTCCTTAAGTGTTTCTGGTGGTTCAGAATCTACTAATTATTATATGTCTCTAAACTACACTAATCAGCAAGGTATTATTGTAAAGAATGATTACAAGCGATTAGGGGCTATTTTTAATATCGATCATAAAATAAGTAAATCATTAAGTATTGGTGCGAAACTTCAATATTCAAATGAAGATAACTTGGCTGTTATCAGTTCAGGTTCATTGTCTGGACAGGCCTTCTCAACAGCTGGTTTAGGTCGTGTGGCGTTGGTAAATGCACCAAACGTATCTCCATACTTAAATTCTGGTGGTTACAACCTAACGGGAAACAACCTGGGTTTGATGAATAATAAGGTTTCGCAAGTGGGTTTCTACAACCCGGTTGTGCAAATTGATTTAGATCGTTCATATAACTACTTAAACAGAATTCAATCAAATGCTTATGCTCAATACAAGCCAGTTTCCTGGATAAACTTAAGAAGTGTTTTTGGTATCGATTATCTTTATTCAACCAACGATTCTTTCGCAAATCCTTTTAATGGTGATGGCTATAATGCTAACCCTGCGAATGCGGGTTCGGCCACTTTGAGCTATAGTCAGAATAAGCGTTGGGTATGGACTACAACAGCGCAAGCGGATAGAACGTTTAATGAAGTGCACTCTTTCTCTTTGTTATTAGGAACGGAGCAACAGAAAACTGTAGGTCGTGCTTTTGGTGCAACCAGAACTGGTTTATCTGATCAGGCTTTTAATGATTATACCGCTGGTTATGCTCAGTTTTCAAACTCTGGTAGCTACGGCGAAAACTATCTGGTTTCTTTCTTTGCACGTTTAAGCTATGATTTTAAAAAGAAATATATCTTAAATGCAACCATTCGTCAGGATGAGTATTCTGCTTTTGGTCCGGATAAAAAAGCCGGAACCTTTTACAGTGTTGGTGCAGGTTACGAAATTGCACAGGAAGATTTCTGGAAAAATGGTGGAATTGGCAAAATATTCAGCAGTTTCCGTTTGCGAGGTAGTTATGGTGAGGTGGGTAACTTTAATGGCTTAGATAATTATGCGCCAAATTCTTACTATAGCGCTGGTTTGTTTGGCGGTGCACCAACTTTAAACTTCAGTCAGGCAGGTAACTTAATGATAGGTTGGGAAACCAGTAAAAAGCTTGATGTGGGTATCAATTTTGGTATCCTTAATGATAAAATTACTTTCGAAACAGCTTATTATCACAACGATATTGATGGATTGATTTATAACGTACCTCAAGCGCCATCAGCAGGTTTGCCTAATTCGCCGCAAACAAACATCGGCTCAATGTATAATAAAGGTTTTGAGTTTACAGTAAATGCACAAGCTGTAAATACCAAAGATTTCAGCTGGTCACCATCATTCAACATCACTTATAATAAAAACTTAATCACATCACTAACGCCAACAATAGATCAGTTTACATCGGCAACCTCATCTTTAGAAACTGCAAGTATTTCTAAAGTAGGGACATCTTTGGGGATGATTTATGTCGCCAGAACAGCAGGTGTAGATCCGGCAACTGGACGTAGAATTTTTGTTGCAGCCAATGGCAGAAAAATGTTATATGATCACAGCTCTCCTGTAGCAAGCAGGTGGAGATATGAAGATGGTTCGATTGCACCAGGTATCACTTCTCAAGATCAAACCATCTATGGCAATTCTCAGCCGAAATTTTTTGGTGGTTTTACAAACAGTTTCAGGTATAAGAATATCGATTTAGGTTTAACACTTACTTATCAGGCTGGTTTTTATATCTACAACGGTACTCAGGCGTCCATCATGGATCAACGTTTCTGGAACAACTCTGTAGACATTTTAAACAGATGGACAACACCGGGTCAAATAACATCAGTACCTAGGGTTGTAGCAGGCGATAATATGTCTAATGGTTCAGCAGTTCCGCTGGATATCAATGTCTATAAAGGAGATTTTATTAAGCTTAGAGATATTTCACTAGGTTACACGCTTCCAAATAGTTTGCTTGCTAAATTAAAAATAACAAGCGCCAGGCTTTATGTTAGCGGGCAAAATTTACTAATTCTAACTAAATATAATGGTACCGATCCGGAGGTTTCATCAAATGGTGGTGCTAACGCATCTCAAGGTATCGAGCGAAATTCGGTGGCGAACGGTCGAGTATTTACAGCGGGATTAAACTTTAAATTTTAAGAATATTAACATGAAAAAATCAATTATATATACACTTGCATTGGCTGCTGTTATGGCAACCTCTTGCAGAAAGGAGGGGGCTTTAAATCCGGTATCGTTAAATGCTGTTGATTTTACTTCTTCTTTTAGCACTCCAGATCGTATTAAAGCTCAGGTTTTGGGCATATATTCTGGATTAAAAGCTGGTGATTTTTATGGCGGTCGTTACATCGTTTATAACGAGGTAAGGGCAGATAATTACATCAACCTTACAACAAACGCTGTTACCGCCTACCAGGTTTGGAATTTTACAACTTCTAACAATGCCCAAGAAGTTACCGGCTTATGGGGCGCTGCATATTCTGTAATTAACCGTTGTAATTTATTTTTAGATGGAATGGCTGCTGGCGGTTCTGCAACCGTAGGTGCAACGCTTGCGGCAAACTATATAGCCGAAGCTAAAATGGTTAGAGCAATTGCCTATTATAGCTTATTGCAATTATATGCCCGCCCGTATTGGGATGGCAATGGAAGTAAGCCTGGTGTTCCGCTTCGCTTAAAAGGGAACTCCGGAGCAGGCGATTTCGATTTGGCAAGAAGTACCGTAGCACAAGTTTATACGCAGATTATTACAGATTTAAATGAAGCCGAAAGCGGGTTACCATTAACTTATACCACAGCTTATGATAATACTGTTCGCGGACATAGAAATACAGCAATTGCATTTAAAACCCGAGTGTACTTAAGCATGCAGCGTTATGCTGATGTAATTACCGAGGCAAACAAAATTGTAAGTGCTACCGCACCTTTTACTGCAACCACCGGAGTAGCTAATGCCTTGCAGGCAAATGTGGCAAACGTGTATAAAACGCCTTATACTACAACAGAATCAATATTATCATCGCCAATGGTAGTTGGCGCCGATATCGTAGGTGGCCAAACCGCTCTAGGTTCTTATTTCTTTTCTGTTAGAGAATATAAATTAAATGATGCTGGAATTGTAGCTGATGCAGGTTGGAAATCGATAGATGCGAGAAGGGCATTGGTAACCTCTGCAACTGTAGCAAACGTGCCAAGTCAATTAATGAGTAAATTTACAAGCTCACCATATAGCGATTATGTACCTGTTATCCGCTATGCGGAAGTACTGTTAAGCTTGGGCGAAGCTTTAGCACGCAGTACAAATAGTGTTGATGCGAGAGCAATAAGTTTATTAAATGCTGTTAGACAAAGGTCTGATGCAACAACAACTTTTACAGCAGCAAATTTTGCTACGCCGCAAGCTTTGTACGATGCTTTTTTAAAAGAGCGTAACATCGAATTTCTGGGCGAAGGCTTAAGAAGCCCCGATTTATTAAGGTTAGGGTTGGATTTGCCAGGTAAAGGAACTGTTTCATCGGTGCCATCAAGCGATAGAAGGTACATATTCCCTATTTCACAAACCGAATTATTGTACAACAGATTAATGACAGATAATTAAAAGGTTTTTAATCAAATTATTAAAGCAGTTTAAGGCAAAAATCTTAAACTGCTTTTTTGTTTTTAGTGCTCACTAAAAAAGTTTTCAATTTTCAGATAAAATCCTTATGTTTGCAATCCCAAATGAGAGGAGGTATTTCAGCGTTATGATCATTATCAACATTAAAGACGGCGAATCATTAGATAAAGCCCTAAAACGTTTCAAGAAGAAATTCGAAAAAACTGGAGTTTTAAGAGAACTACGTAGCCGTCAGGCATACGAGAAAAAATCTGTAGCTCGTCGTACTGAAATTAAACATGCTGTTTATATTCAAAACATGAATCAAGATACAACTATCTAGTTGTTAAACGATAAATTATAAATTATGCCTTCAGAATATTTTCTGAAGGCATTTTTTTTTGTAAAAAAATCCTTAATAATTTCTTAATATTAAAACAATTAGTAACTTCAATCATTCCACAAAAAATGATCTCTTATATGTTGCTGAATAGTTTTCTAACATATCTACAACACGAAAAACGTTATTCGCAACATACCGTAACTTCTTATAAAACAGATTTGTTAGGCTTTGAAAAGTATATTAAAGCCACCTACGAGATTCTGCTTACAGAGGCTAAAGCCACACACATTCGTAGTTACATGGTTTTTTTAATAGAAGATAATTCTTCAGAAAGCACCATCAACAGAAAAATATCTACGTTACGCAGTTTTTATAAATTTTTGCTTCGCGAAGAAAAGATTTCAAATAATCCGATGCAGATTATAAAAGCACCAAAAATTCCAAAGCGTTTACCCGCATTTATCGAAACCGAAAAAATTAATCATCTCCTGGATACCGATGGTGTATTTAATGATAGTTTTGGTTCAACAAGAGATCATTTGGTTATCGAAATGCTTTTCGGTGCCGGCATACGTTTATCAGAACTTATACAACTCAAAGAAACGGATATAGATTTTTTCGGCGGAACTATAAAGGTATTGGGAAAAAGAAATAAAGAGCGAATTATACCAATAAATAAACAGCTTATAAATCAGTTAAATAGCTATTTGCAGTTAAAAAAGTTGCAAAAATTTAATAACAATTTGTTTAACTTAATCGTTACCAATACAGGTAGTAAAGCTTATCCTAAGTTAATATACCGTATTGTTAGTTCTTATTTAAAACTGGTATCAACAAGCGATAAAAGGAGCCCGCATGTGCTAAGGCATAGTTATGCAACAAGTTTACTAAATGCCGGTGCAGATTTAAATGCGATTAAAGAGCTTTTGGGTCATGCAAGTTTGGCTGCCACACAGGTTTACACACACAATTCAATCGAAAGATTAAAAACAATTTATAAACAAGCCCATCCAAAGGCGTAAAAAAAGGAGGAAAAATGAAAATCGGAGTTCAATCAATCCATTTCAATGCAGACAGTAAGTTGTTAGATTTTATACAGAAGAAGGCAAATAAGCTCGATCAGTTTTTTGATCAGATAATTAGTGGTGAAGTGTATTTAAAATTAGAGAATGTAGAAGATGAGGCCAATAAAATAAGTGAGATAAAACTGATTGTGCCAGGTGGAACATTGTTTGCTAAAGAACAATGTAAATCATTTGAAGAAGCTACAGATTTAGCAATTGAATCGTTAAGAAAGCAAATAACTAAACATAAAGAGAAAACCAGGAAAAAAAATAGTGAGCTTAAAAATGTTTTAATCGAAGGCGAAATATCTGATTATTAAGCATCTATTTTTGTTAAAAATACAATATGGAATAGCGGGTGTTTAAACCCGCTATTTTTTTTTAAAATTAATTTTGAACTGAAATATAAGTGTGTATATTTGCATTCCATTTCGGAGAGGGGTTGCCCGAAAAGAAATGATTAGTTCTTTAAAAAGTTAAAATTTAAAAAAATACGCTAGGTATATGAAAAATGAAGATTTTTCGTATCATTGCACAAAATTAAAAGCCTCCTTAGCTCAGCTGGTAGAGCAACTGACTTGTAATCAGTAGGTCATTGGTTCGATTCCGATAGGAGGCTCTTTTTTATTTTAGATTGAAGATTTTAGATTCACGATTGAAAAATTGTATGTCGTAAATCCAAAATCGTAAATAAAAGATGGGGAGATTCCAGAGCGGCCAAATGGGACAGACTGTAACTCTGTTATCGCAAGATTTCGAAGGTTCGAATCCTTCTCTCCCCACAATAGATTTTAGATTTAAAGATTTTAGATTAACGATACAAATCGTAACTCGTAAATCATCCATCCGAAATCGAAAGCGGAAGTAGCTCAGTTGGTAGAGCGATAGCCTTCCAAGCTATAGGTCGCGAGTTCGAACCTCGTCTTCCGCTCCTAGCAGTTCATTGGAAAATTGGTTCAATGGTTCACTAGTAGCCTAATGAACAAATGGACGAATGAACTATGAGCTAAAGGTAATAAGCCGAAGTAGCTCAGCGGTAGAGCACTTCCTTGGTAAGGAAGAGGTCGTGGGTTCAAGTCCCATCTTTGGCTCTAAAATAAATTAGCTTTGTTAAATCTGTTAAATAAACAGAAGAGACAAGGTTTTTTGTGTTGCATTGCAAAAACAATAAATAAAATTAATAAAAAGTTAACCTACTAATTAGTTATAAATAAAATGGCAAAAGAAAAATTTGACCGCAGTAAACCGCACTTAAACATCGGTACAATCGGTCACGTCGATCACGGTAAAACAACTTTAACAGCAGCTATTACAAAATGTTTAGCTGATGCAGGTTTATCTGAGGCACGTTCATTCGAATCTATTGACTCTGCTCCAGAGGAAAAAGAAAGAGGTATTACAATCAATACTGCTCACGTTGAGTATTCAACAGCTAACCGTCACTACGCACACGTTGACTGTCCAGGTCACGCGGATTACGTAAAGAACATGGTAACTGGTGCTGCTCAAATGGACGGTGCAATTATCGTTGTTGCTGCTACTGATGGTCCAATGCCACAAACTCGCGAGCACATCTTATTAGCTCGTCAGGTAGGTGTTCCTTCATTAGTTGTATTCATGAACAAAGTGGATATGGTTGATGATCCGGAATTATTAGAATTAGTTGAAATGGAAGTTCGTGAATTATTATCATTCTATGAATTCCCAGGTGATGATATTCCAGTAATCCAAGGTTCTGCTTTAGGCGGATTAAACGGTGATGCTAAATGGGTTGGTAAAATCATGGAATTAATGGAAGCTGTAGATAACTACATTCCAATCCCTCCACGTTTAACTGAACTTCCTTTCTTAATGCCTGTTGAAGATGTATTCTCAATCACTGGTCGTGGTACTGTTGCTACTGGTCGTATTGAGCGTGGTGTAATCAACTCAGGTGATCCAGTTGAAATCTTAGGTATGGGTGCTGAGAACTTAAAATCTACAGTAACTGGTGTTGAGATGTTCCGTAAAATTTTAGATTACGGTGAAGCTGGTGATAACGTAGGTTTATTATTGCGTGGTATTGAGAAAACTGATATCCGTCGTGGTATGGTAATCTGTAAACCAGGTTCAGTAACTCCTCACACAGATTTCAAAGCTGAGATCTATGTATTATCAAAAGCAGAAGGTGGTCGTCACACTCCATTCTTCAACAAATATCGTCCTCAATTCTATTTCCGTACTACAGACGTAACTGGTGAAATTTCATTAGCTGAAGGTACTGAAATGGTTATGCCAGGTGATAACGTTACAATCACAGTTAAATTAATTAACGCGATTGCAATGGAAAAAGGTCTACGTTTCGCTATCCGTGAAGGTGGTAGAACAGTAGGTGCTGGTCAGGTAACTGAAATCTTAGCTTAATTTAAGCTACAATAATATAAAAAGAGCTAGTTTCGGCTAGCTCTTTTTTATACACACGGGAATAGTTCAACGGTAGAATAGAGGTCTCCAAAACCTTTGATCAGGGTTCGAATCCTTGTTCCCGTGCCAAAATATAATGATTGAATTAGTGACTGTTTTAATGATTGGATGTTTTTAAAACTCAATCACTCACTAACTCAATCATTTAATCATTAAAAAGAAATATGGCTAAAGTAGTTCAATTTGTAAAGGAATCGTACGATGAAATGACCCAAAAGGTAACTTGGCCTACTTGGGGAGAACTTCAAAACTCTGCAGTTCTTGTTTTGGTAGCCTCTTTAATTATTGCATTAATAATTTTTGCAATGGATAAAGGTTCTGTTTTTGTGTTAGATACTTTTTACAAATCACTTTCTAATTAATATACTATAATGAGCGAATTAAAGTGGTATGTTGTAAGAGCAGTAAGCGGTAAAGAGAAAAAGGTAAAACAGTATATTGATGCTGAGATTAGCCGTTTAGGTTTCTCTCATTTGGTTCCACAGGTATTAATACCAATGGAAAAATATTACCAAATGAAAGATGGTAAAAAAATTGCTAAAGAGCGTAATTTTTATCCTGGTTATGTTTTAATAGAAGCAACTTTAGATGGAGAGCTAGAGCACATCATCAAAGGAATTAACAGTGTTATTGGTTTCTTAGGCGATAAAGCAGGCAATCCAATTCCAATGCGCCAGGCAGAAGTTAATCGTATTTTAGGTGTGGTTGATGAAATGAGTGAGCAAGGCGAAACCATGAATGTTCCTTATTACGTTGGCGAAAACATCAAAGTTATGGATGGACCGTTTAATGGTTTCTCTGGAGTTATTGAAGAAGTTAACGAAGAGAAGAAAAAATTAAAAGTTATGGTTAAGATTTTTGGTCGTAAAACACCACTCGAACTTAACTATATGCAAGTAGAAAAAGAGTAATCGAATTACAATTTTAGATTTACGAATTACGATTTTAAAATATTTAAAAGCTTTCCTCAAAAGGGAAAGCTTTTTTTATTTGAATTACTTTCTTTTAATACATACATTCTTGTATTATTAATTTGTAATTTTTATATTCGTTTAACTCATCTCTCAAATAATTAATTAATTTCTAAATCTAAATTAACAAAATGAGGAAAAATTATTCATTATTGAAGTAGTATGTTCTTGCTTTAACCCTATTATTTACAATGACAACTATTATTTATTCTTGTAAAAGAGAATTGATTAAACCTGATGATTCAGAGTTGATTCGTAATGCGGAATTATGGTTCAATGCTCAATCTCGAACATTTTATACTCCAAATTGGGATAGGGCAGTTGTAACACATCTAGATAATAAGAATTTCATAATTTTACCGTCTAACATTTCTGTTTCAGAAGCTAGCACGTCTGTCAAGTCTTTTTTGATTATTGATATTTCTAATGAAAAAACTAAAGGCAATGTTGTAGAACTTATTAATTATGAAAACATTAATAAGATGAATCATAATGATGTTATAACTAATTATCTTGTTCATAAGAATAACTCTATTTATCCTATTGATCTAAAGGTTAATCTGCTCTCTTTTGATATCTATCATAGGTATGAAGAAGGTTCCGCATTTGTTGGTTGAAAATTTAAATGGAATCTGAGTTTGGATGTTCCGCTAGTTCAAAGGGAACGATCTTTATTGATGAATAGTCCTCAAAATTTAATGTTTGATAGGAATAGAACAACAAAGGAAAAGGTTTGTTATGATCATTTTTTAGTATATCGAGACGCTATTGGTGCTCTTGTTGATTATTTTTATTTATATTCTAGTTGCGATGATGGTGGTATTGGTAGTAACAGTAGTAGTAGTTCAAATAATTCTCAAAGCAATGATAACAGTGTTCCAGATTCTGAACCTTCAGAGTCCGATTATATGTATACTTGTCCAGACAATTTTGAATTTTCTAGTGTTACATCAAATGGATTATGGCAAGAGGGGGAATTAACAAATATTTATTGTAATCTAGGGATTTATGACTATATGTCTGGTACGATATCAAATTCAAAAAGTGTAAATATTAATTCTTTATCATTTGGTTTACCTTATAATGCTGTTAATGGAGGAATAGTATATACAAAGAACCAAGCGAAGGCAATATCGGCAGATGCGCTAAATATGGCAGAAGAAGATATGAGAAAAAAATATAAGGAAATCCATACCTAACTAGTGGACAATTAGCAGATTATTGGGTGGCTAGAGCAAATATTCATATGAAGAAATTGACATCTAATAGAGGAAGAGTTGGAAGAACAGGTTCAATTAATCCTTATCAGACACCGCCTAGCAAAGCGTATAATCCATGCTAGGTTCATATATATTATTTATTATGATAGGTTTAACAAATTATCTAAATTATGCTAAAGAGCATAATATTGTTCTTCATCGCTATGAAGGTATAATTATTTGGAACACAAGTTTTGGTCCATTGCCACAAGAGGTATTATTTTTACCGGTGGAATGGGATGGAAGTAGCAATTTTGAGAATTTTGTTGAACAAGAGTTTTCCAAGGAGGACGCTGCAATATATCAAGTATATTTTCAGGGTATGAGATGGATAATGCCAAGTCTTGCTGATAGTTTGAATAATGCAAGATATATAAATGTAGGCGTTGGGACTAATTATAACTTAAGTAGAGCATCTTATGTGGCAATAACTTTTGTAACAGATGCAAATAATGATGAATTCACTTTAACCGAAAGGATTAGAACATTACCAGTAATGGTTACTGATAAAAGATTAACGGTTAAGCTACATGATGATTCGCCGAGATTCGGAACTGCGAAATTATTTGAAACTATAAATTGGTAAATATATTTTTTCTAATATATTGTAGGACTGCAAGATTATTCATATCTTTGCAGTCCTTTAAGTTTTATAGGAGCTATGAGGAATTAAATGTTACATGCTTCCAATATTTAACATTGAGTTTTAAATAAACAAAAAACACAAAATGGCAAAAGAAGTCAGTGCAATGATCAAATTACAGATCAAAGGCGGAGCGGCAAATCCATCGCCACCAGTAGGACCTGCATTAGGTGCTAAAGGTGTTAACATTATGGAATTTTGCAAACAGTACAACGCTCGTACCCAAGATAAAGCAGGTAAAGTATTGCCAGTTGTAATTACTGTTTATGCTGATAAGTCATTCGATTTCATCATCAAAACCCCTCCGGTAGCTATCCAGTTAAAAGATGCTACTAAATTACAGAGTGGTTCTGCTGAGCCTAACCGTAAAAAAGTTGGGTCGGTGACCTGGGACCAAATTAAAGTTATTGCTGAGGATAAAATGCCTGATTTAAATGCATTTACAATCGAATCTGCAATGAGTATGGTTGCTGGAACAGCACGCAGTATGGGAATCACCGTTTCTGGTGACGCACCCTGGAACAATTAATTAAAAAAAGTTTACAACAGTGGCGAAATTAACTAAAAATCAAAAAAAGGCACATGCTAAAATAGAAGCTGGCAAAGCTTATACTTTGAAGGATGCTGCTGCTTTGGTAAAAGAAATCACTACAACTAAATTTGATGCATCAGTAGATATTGATGTTTCATTAGGTGTAGATCCGCGTAAAGCCAATCAAATGGTGCGTGGTATTGCTACTTTACCGCACGGAACAGGTAAAACTGTACGTGTTTTAGCTTTAGTAACTCCTGATAAGGAAGAAGAAGCAAAAGCAGCTGGCGCAGACTTCGTAGGTTTAGACGAGTATGTTGCTAAAATTGAAGGTGGTTGGACCGATGTAGACATTATTATCACTACACCAGCTTGTATGGCTAAGGTAGGTAAGTTAGGCCGTGTTTTAGGGCCGCGTAACTTAATGCCAAACCCAAAATCAGGTACAGTAACTAACGAAGTTGGTAAAGCTGTAACTGAGGTTAAAGCAGGTAAGATTGATTTTAAAGTAGACAAAACGGGTATCATACACGCCTCAATAGGAAAAGTATCATTCCCAGCAGATAAAATTTATGAAAACGCAATGGAGATTATCTCTGTTATTTCTAAATTAAAACCATCTGCTGCAAAAGGAACTTATTTTAAAAGCATTCACGTGTCTTCTACAATGAGTCCTGGGATTGCAATTGAAACTAAATCAGTAGCGGGGATTTAATCATGAACAGAGAAGAAAAAAACGAAGTAGTTTTAGAACTACAAGGACAAATGCAAGAGTTTGGCAATTTCTATATTGCTGATACTTCTAGCCTTTCTGTTGAGCAGATCAATAATATCCGCCGCAAATGTTTTGAAGGTGATATCGTTATGAAGGTTGCTAAAAACTCTTTAATTCGCAAAGCGATTGAAGGTTTAGATGGCGATGCTTCTGAGATATACGAAGCCCTTAAAGGTTCATCATCATTATTATTCTCAAAAACAGCAAACGCTCCGGCTAAGTTGATTAAAACTTTGAGAAAAACTTCTGATAAACCAGTACTTAAAGCGGCATATATAGATTCATCAGTATACGTTGGCGATGACCAATTGAATAACTTAGTAAGCTTAAAATCAAGAGAAGAGCTTATTGGCGACATCATTGGATTATTACAATCACCAGCTAAAAATGTTGTATCTGCGCTTAAATCAAGTGGAGGCAAAATTGCAGGAATTGTTAAAACTCTTCAAGAAAGAGAAGGTTAACGAACACCTTAAGTTCGCAAATTAAATAAAATTATTTTACGTAAATTTTTAAAATCTTAATAAAATGGCAGATTTAAAATCGTTTGCTGAGCAATTAGTAAACTTAACAGTTAAAGAAGTTAACGAATTAGCTCAAATCTTAAAAGACGAGTATGGTATTGAGCCTGCAGCTGCTGCTGTAGTTGCTGGTCCTGCTGCTGGTGGTGATGCACCTGCTGCTGCTGCAGAAAAAACATCTTTTGATGTTATCTTAAAAGAAGCTGGTGGTCAGAAATTAGCAGTTGTAAAACTTGTTAAAGACTTAACTGGTTTAGGTTTGAAAGAAGCTAAAGACTTAGTTGATGGTGCACCAAAAGAATTAAAAGCTGGTGTTGCTAAAGACGAAGCAGAAGCTCTTAAAAAACAATTAGAAGAGGCTGGAGCAGTAGTTGAAATTAAGTAATCACTTAATTTAGCTAAGCTAAAAATGTATCAGACACCGACTGAAAATGTCGGTGTCTTTACCTGTTTATAATCATCTCATTTTGCTTGGTTGATGAGAATGCTTGAACCAAAACCAAACAAATAGTTTATTCTTAAACTAAAATCTTTTAGTCCATTGGCAAAGACAGTCGAACAAAGAGTAAATTTTGCAACTAGTAAGCACATTATAGACTATCCGGATTTTCTGGATGTGCAATTGCAATCATTCAGAGAATTTTTCCAGATAGATACAACGTCAGACGATCGCTCGAGCGAAGGTTTGTTTAAGGTATTTGCTGAAAACTTTCCAATCACAGATTCAAGAAATATCTTCGTATTAGAGTTTCTTGATTATTTTGTTGATCCGCCGCGTTATGATATTCATGAGTGTATCGAGCGTGGTTTAACCTACAATGTTCCATTAAAAGCAAAGCTAAAGCTTTCTTGTAACGATGTTGAACATGAAGATTTTGAAACCATTATTCAGGATGTGTATTTAGGTACAATCCCGTATATGACACCAAAAGGTACATTTGTTATTAATGGTGCAGAACGTGTTATCGTTTCGCAATTGCACCGTTCTCCTGGTGTGTTCTTCGGCCAAAGCCGTCACACTAACGGAACCAAATTGTATTCTGCTCGTGTTATTCCTTTCAAAGGTTCATGGATCGAGTTTGCTACAGACGTTAATAACGTAATGTATGCTTATATCGATCGTAAGAAAAAATTCCCGGTTACCACTTTATTACGTGCAATTGGTTACGATTCTGATAAAGACATTCTTGAATTATTTGATCTTGCTGACGAAGTAAAAGTTAGTAAATCAGGTTTAAAGAAATACATCGGCCGTAAACTTGCAGCAAGAGTTTTAAAGAAATGGGTTGAAGATTTTGTAGATGAAGATACAGGTGAGGTAGTTTCTATCGACCGTAATGAAGTGATTCTTGAAAGAGAAACCGTTTTAGAAGACGAACACATTGATATGGTTATCGAAGCTGGTGTTAAAACTATCATTCTTTCTAAAGAAGATGGTGCCAGCCAGGCCGATTACACCATTATTTATAATACATTACAAAAAGATACATCAAACTCAGAAAAAGAGGCTGTTGAAAACATCTATCGTGCTTTGCGTAACGCAGAACCACCTGATGAGGAAACTGCTCGTGGTATCATTGATCGTTTATTCTTCTCAGATAAACGTTACGATTTAGGAGATGTTGGTCGTTACCGCATCAACCGTAAATTGAAAATGGATACTCCGGATGATGTAAAAGTTTTAACAAAAGCTGATATTATTGCAATTGTTAAATACTTAATTAAATTAATTAACTCTAAAGAAGAGGTAGATGATATTGACCACTTATCAAACCGTCGTGTACGTACGGTAGGTGAGCAATTGTACGCACAATTTGGTGTTGGTTTAGCCCGTATGGCTAGAACAATCCGTGAGCGTATGAACATTCGCGATAACGAGGTGTTTACACCAACTGATTTGATTAACGCCCGTACGTTATCATCAGTAATTAACTCTTTCTTTGGTACAAATCAGTTATCTCAGTTTATGGATCAAACCAATCCATTAGCAGAGATTACACACAAACGCCGTTTATCAGCATTAGGCCCAGGTGGTTTATCACGTGAGCGTGCTGGTTTCGAGGTACGTGACGTTCACTACACTCACTACGGTCGTTTATGTACAATTGAAACACCAGAGGGACCAAACATTGGTTTAATTTCATCACTTTGTGTGCATGCAAAAATCAATAATTTAGGTTTCATTGAAACACCATACAAACGTGTTGAAGATGGTAAAGTTGTAGTAGATTCAGACGTTATCTATTTATCAGCAGAAGATGAGGATGGTAAAACTATCGCTCAGGCTAATGCAGAATATGATGATAAAGGTAATTTCATAACGCCACGCGTTAAAGCACGTTATGAGGGTGACTTCCCGATTATTGAGCCTGAGAAATTAGACTTAATGGATGTTGCACCTAACCAGATTACTTCGATCGCTGCTTCGTTAATTCCGTTCTTAGAACATGATGATGCGAACAGGGCTTTGATGGGTTCAAACATGCAACGTCAGGCCGTGCCTTTGTTACGTCCTGAAGCGCCAATTGTTGGTACTGGTTTAGAAGGTCGCGTTGCTCGCGATTCAAGAACACTTATTAATGCTGAAGGTAATGGTGTTGTAGAATATGTAGACGCTAACGAAATCACTATTAAATACGAACGTAACGAAGATGATCGTTTAGTTTCTTTTGAAGGCGATAGCAAAACTTACCGTTTAACTAAGTTCAAAAAAACCAACCAGAATACTTGTATCAACTTAAAACCTATTGTAAAAAAAGGTCAGAAAGTTACTAAAGGACAAGTGCTTTGCGAAGGTTATGCAACTCAGGATGGTGAATTAGCATTAGGTAGAAACCTAAAAGTGGCATTTATGCCTTGGCAAGGTTTCAACTTTGAGGATGCTATTGTTATTAACGAACGTATTGTACGTGATGACATTTTCACATCTTTACATATTGAAGAATTTGAGTTAGAAGTACGTGATACAAAACGTGGTGAAGAGGAGTTAACTCCAGATATTCCGAACGTTTCTGAAGAAGCTACTAAAGATTTAGATGAAAATGGTATTATCCGTATTGGTGCTGATGTAAAAGAAGGTGATATTTTAATTGGTAAGATTACGCCAAAAGGTGAATCTGATCCTTCACCTGAAGAGAAATTACTACGTGCAATTTTTGGTGATAAAGCTGGAGATGTTAAAGATGCGTCTTTAAAAACTCCTCCTTCAATCCAAGGTGTAGTAATTGATACTAAATTATTCAGCCGTGCTAAGAAAACTACAAAAGCTGAAGAAAAATCGGCAATTGAGAAATTAGACAAAGGATATAACAATATTACTGAGAAATTAAAAGCCGAATTAGTCGATAAATTATTCACAATTGTAAATGGTAAAACATCGCAAGGTGTATTTAACATCTACAAAGAATTATTAGTTGCTAAAGGTGCTAAGTTTACTCAGAAAATTTTAGCAGAACTTGATTACAATCACATCAATCCAAACAAATGGACTACTGATGATGATAAAAACGAGTTAATTAAAATGTTGCTTCACAACTACGGTATCCGTGTTAACGAAGAACTTGGTGCTTACAAACGCGATAAATTTGCGATTAGTGTAGGTGATGAGCTTCCATCGGGAATTGTACAAATGGCAAAAGTTTATGTTGCTAAAAAACGTAAATTAAAAGTAGGTGATAAAATGGCTGGTCGCCACGGTAACAAAGGTATTGTTGCACGTATTGTACGTGATGAAGATATGCCTTTCTTAGCTGATGGTACTCCGGTTGATATTGTGTTGAACCCACTGGGTGTACCTTCACGTATGAACCTTGGTCAAATTTATGAAACTATTTTGGCATGGGCCGGTCAAGAATTGGGCGTGAAATTCGCTACTCCGATTTTTGATGGAGCTACCCATCATGAAGTAGAAGAATGGATTGCTAAAGCTGGCGTTCCTGCATCAGGAAAAACTTACTTATACAATGGTTTAACAGGTGAGCGTTTCGATCAGACTACAACTGTAGGTATTATCTACATGTTGAAATTAGGTCACATGGTTGATGATAAGATGCACGCCCGTTCAATCGGACCATACTCATTAATTACACAACAACCATTGGGTGGTAAAGCTCAATTCGGTGGTCAGCGTTTTGGTGAGATGGAGGTTTGGGCATTAGAGGCATTTGGTGCTGCTAATATTCTTCAGGAAATATTAACCGTTAAATCGGATGATGTTATCGGAAGAGCTAAAACTTACGAAGCCATTGTTAAAGGTGAAAACCTACCAACTCCAGGTGTTCCAGAATCGTTTAACGTATTGGTACATGAGTTACGCGGTTTAGGTTTAGATATTACGTTAGACTAAAAGTTATAGGTAATACGTGGTAAGTTATATGTTGACTTATCACGTAAAACTTAAAACTTAAAACTTAAGAAAGAGATATGTCTTACAAAAAGGATAATAAATTAAAAAGCAATTTCACATCAATCACGATTAGCTTATCGTCTCCGGAAATTATTTTGGAACGTTCTAGCGGTGAGGTGTTGAAACCGGAAACCATTAACTATCGTACTTACAAACCTGAACGTGATGGTTTGTTTTGCGAGCGTATTTTTGGTCCGGTAAAAGATTACGAATGCCATTGCGGTAAATATAAACGTATTCGTTACAAAGGAATCGTTTGTGATCGTTGTGGTGTTGAGGTAACTGAAAAGAAAGTACGTAGAGAGCGTATGGGGCACATCGCTTTGGTGGTTCCTGTTGCGCACATCTGGTATTTCCGTTCTTTACCTAACAAAATCGGTTATTTATTAGGTTTACCTACTAAAAAATTAGATTTAATTATCTATTACGAGCGTTACGTAGTTATTCAATCGGGCTTAATGGCCGAAGAAGGTATCAATTATATGGACTTCTTAACCGAAGAAGAATATTTAGATATCTTAGATAAATTACCTAAAGAAAACCAATATCTTGATGATAAAGATCCTAATAAATTCATCGCCAAAATGGGTGCTGAAGCATTAGAAGATTTATTAAAACGTATTGATTTAGATACTTTATCTTATGATTTACGTCACCAGGCTGCTAACGAAACTTCTCAACAACGTAAAAATGAGGCTTTAAAACGTCTTCAGGTTGTTGAAGCTTTCCGTGGTGCTAATACACGTATTGAGAATCGCCCGGAGTGGATGATTGTTAAAATCGTTCCGGTTATTCCACCAGAATTACGTCCTTTAGTTCCATTAGAAGGTGGTCGTTTCGCTACTTCAGATTTAAATGATTTATACCGTCGTGTAATTATCCGTAACAACCGTTTAAAACGTTTAATTGAGATAAAAGCACCAGAGGTAATTTTACGTAACGAAAAACGTATGTTACAGGAAGCTGTAGATTCGTTATTTGATAACTCACGTAAAGTTAATGCGGTAAAAACTGAAGGTAACCGTGCCCTAAAATCTCTTTCAGATATTCTGAAAGGTAAACAAGGTCGTTTCCGTCAGAATTTATTAGGTAAACGTGTGGATTATTCTGCTCGTTCTGTAATTGTTGTAGGGCCTAGCCTTAAATTACACGAGTGTGGATTGCCTAAAGATATGGCTGCTGAGCTTTACAAACCATTCATTATTCGTAAGATGATTGAAAGAGGTGTTGTAAAAACAGTAAAATCAGCAAAGAAAATTGTTGATAGAAAAGATCCATTAGTTTGGGATATCTTAGAAAATGTATTGAAAGGACACCCGGTATTATTAAACCGTGCACCTACGTTACACCGTTTAGGTATTCAGGCTTTCCAACCTAAATTGGTTGAAGGTAAAGCAATCCAATTACACCCATTAGTTTGTACTGCATTCAACGCCGATTTTGACGGTGACCAGATGGCTGTTCACTTACCACTAGGTAACGCAGCAATTTTGGAAGCCCAGGTATTAATGTTGGCAGCACATAACATCTTAAACCCTGCAAATGGTACACCAATTACAGTACCTTCTCAGGATATGGTTTTGGGTCTTTATTATATTACTAAAGGCCGTAGAACTGATGAAACTAGAGTTGTAAAAGGACAGGATTCGAATTTTTACTCTCCGGAAGAGGTTATCATTGCTTATAACGAGAAAGAATTAGATTTACATGCATTCATTAAAGTAAGAGTTAATGTTAAGCAAAATGATGGTTCTATCGTTAATAAATTAACGGAAACTACTGTTGGTAGAGTTTTATTTAATCAGTTGGTACCTGCAGAAGTTGGATATATCAATGAGTTATTAACTAAAAAATCGTTAAGAGATATTATCGGTGAGGTAGTTAAAATGACTGGTATGGCTCGTTCTTCTCAGTTCCTTGATGATATTAAAGAATTAGGTTTCAGAATGGCTTTCCAGGGAGGTTTATCGTTCAACTTACAAGACGTAAACATTCCGGTAGAGAAACATACATTATTAGAGCAGGCCGCTAACGAAGTTGAAGAAGTAAGAAACAACTATAACATGGGTTTCATTACAAACAACGAACGTTACAACCAGATTATCGATATCTGGACTCGTATCAACAACAGGTTAACTACTTTCGTTATGAACCAGTTATCTAGCGATAACCAAGGTTTTAACTCAGTTTACATGATGCTTGATTCGGGTGCACGTGGATCTAAAGAGCAGATTCGTCAGCTTTGCGGAATGCGTGGTTTGATGGCGAAACCTCAAAAATCTGGTTCAGGTGGCGATATTATTGAAAACCCAATCTTATCAAACTTTAAAGAAGGTTTATCGGTATTAGAGTATTTTATCTCTACTCACGGTGCTCGTAAAGGTTTGGCAGATACGGCGTTAAAAACAGCTGATGCTGGTTATTTAACTCGTCGTTTACATGATGTTGCTCAGGATATGATTGTTAATGATGTTGATTGTGGTACTTTAAGAGGCATGTACACAACTGCATTAAAAGATAATGAAGATATCGTTGAACCATTATATGAAAGAATTTTAGGTCGTACTTCATTACATGATGTTTATAATCCTTTGGATAACACATTGTTAGTAGGTGCGGGTGAAGATATTAACGAAGATGTAGCTAAAGCTATCGAAGAATCTCCGTTAGAAGGTATCGAAATTCGTTCGGTATTAACTTGCGAAGCTAAACGTGGTGTTTGTGCATTATGTTACGGACGTAACTTAGCTTCTGGTAAACGCGTTCAAAGAGGTGAGGCTGTTGGGGTAATTGCTGCACAGTCAATCGGTGAGCCGGGTACGCAGTTAACACTTCGTACTTTCCACGTGGGTGGTACTGCATCAAACATTGCTGCAGAATCAAACATCGTTGCTAAGTTTGATGGTGTAATCGAATTCGAAAACATCCGTACAGTTGATACGCAAACAGAAGACGGTAAAGTACAGGTTGTTTTAGGTCGTTCTGGTGAGTTTAGAATTGTTGAGCCAGGAAGCGGTAGAGTTATTGTAACCAATAACATTCCTTACGGTGCATTCCTATTTGTTAAAGAAGGCGATAAAGTTGCTAAAGGCGATAAAATTTGTTCATGGGATCCGTACAACGCGGTTATCATCTCTGAATTTGGTGGTAAAGCGCAATTCGATGCAATTATCGAAGGTGTTACTTTCCGTGAAGAATCAGACGAACAAACTGGTCACCGTGAAAAAGTAATTATCGATACACGTGATAAAACTAAAAACCCTTCAGTTCAAATCGTTGATAAGAAAGGTGAATTTATTAAAGGATATAACATTCCGGTTGGTGCTCACGTTTCAGTTGATGAAGGTGAAGCTATCCAAACTGGTCAGATTATCGCTAAAATTCCACGTGCAACTGGTAAAACCCGAGATATTACGGGTGGTTTACCTCGTGTAACTGAATTATTCGAGGCTCGTAACCCATCTAATCCGGCAGTTGTTACTGAAATTGATGGTGTTGTAACTTTAGGCGGTGTTAAACGTGGTAATCGTGAGATTACAATCGAATCTAAAGATGGTGAAGTTAAAAAATACCTTGTTCCATTGTCTAAGCACATCCTTGTACAGGATAATGACTTTGTGAAAGCTGGTATGCCTTTATCAGATGGTTCAATTTCTCCTGCAGATATCTTATCGATTAAAGGCCCGGCAGCGGTTCAAGAATACTTAGTAAATGGTATTCAAGAGGTTTACCGTTTGCAAGGTGTAAAAATTAACGATAAGCACTTCGAGGTAATTGTTCACCAGATGATGCAGAAAGTTCACATCGAAGATCCGGGTGATACAATTTTCTTGGAAAATAACGCTGTTGACCGTTGGGATTTTGCAGAAGAAAACGATGCAATGTACGATAAGAGAGTTGTTGAAGATGCAGGTGATTCGGCTGACTTCAAACCAGGTCAGATTGTATCATTACGTAGATTAAGAGATGAAAATTCTCAGTTGAAACGTAAAGATATGAAACAGATTACGGTTAGAGATGCCAGACCAGCAACTGCAAGTTCTATCTTACAAGGTATTACTCGTGCGTCATTAGGTACTAAATCGTTCATTTCTGCGGCTTCGTTCCAGGAAACTACGAAAGTATTAAATGAAGCGGCTATTGCAGGTAAACGCGATAACATGTTAGGCTTAAAAGAAAACGTAATCGTTGGTCACTTAATTCCTTCAGGAACTGGTGTTCGTGGTTATGAGCGTATCATTGTTGGTTCTCAAGAAGAGTACGATAAATTATTAGCTTCGAAACAAGAAGAGGTAGAAGCTTAAAATATCATTTTATTTTAGAAAGGGTTGTTTCGAATAGGAACAACCCTTTTTTGTTAAGCAATAATTTTATAGCTTGTAATTAAACCTTACCTTTAATGCATTATTTACCGAATATTATTATAAAGTTATGGACGAGCAACAAAACGAAAACCAGCTGAATATAGAATTATCAGAAGAAATTGCCGAAGGAATTTTTTCTAATCTAGCAATCATTACTCACTCAAATACCGAATTCGTTTTAGATTTTATTCGCGTTATGCCAGGAATCCCGAAGGCAAAAGTAAAATCAAGAATTATATTAACTCCAGAACACGCTAAGCGTTTATTAACTGCATTGGATGATAATATCCAAAAATTTGAGGCAGCGAACGGGCGTATCAAAACACAAGAAGAACCACCATTCCCGATGGGTTTTGGCGGGCCAACTGCGCAAGCATAATTTTCTCAGTTTATTATTAAACAAATTATTTGTTGCTATGTTAGCATAGTACGCACTTGTGCTATAACCATATATTTTATGAAAAAATTTTTATTGAGCGTGTTACTTTCCGTTCCTTTTTGGGTATTGGGGCAAGGTTTTCAAGTTAATTTACAAGGACAGAAGCAAATTGGCATGGCTGGAGCAGGTTCTGCTTTAGCTTTAGATGAAGCTTCAATCTTTTTTAATCCGGGTGCCGTAAGTTTTTTAGAAAAAAACTCAATTTCGGCAGGTGTTAATCCTCTGCTATTTAAATCTGTTTTCCAACAAAATGGTTCGAATATATCTGAAAATGTAAAAAATAAAATTGCTCCACCTTTTGAAGCCTATGCAGTATGGGGCCCTAAATCTAACAAATGGAAATTAGGTTTAGGCGTTTATACACCTTTTGGTGGACTGGTAGATTGGGGTAATGATTGGTCTGGTAAATATGCGCTAACCTCTTTAAATCTGAAGGCAATATATATACAGCCAACTTTAAGTGTTAAAATTACAGACAGGATAGGTATAGGTGCCGGTTTTGTTTATAACCATGGCGAAGTGAACCTACAACGTGCTTTACCTGTAAATTTTCCTGATGGAAGATCTGGTCATGCAACATTGGAAGGAACTGGTAAAGGTTTTGGTTGGAATGCAGGTATTTACATCAACACCTTAAGTAATATCACATTTGCTGTGGTTCACCGCTCAAAAGTTATAACGAAATTGGATGATGGCGATGCAATGTTCGATGTGCCGGCATCATTAGAACCTTCTTTCCCTGATGGAAATAAATTTACAGCAGAATTGCCATTACCTTCTACAACAACTTTAGGTGTTGGTATTCCATTATCAAAAAGTACAACTTTAGCTTTTGATGCAAGTTGGGTGCAGTGGAGAGTTTATGAGGAGTTAGCATTTGATTATGCTGTAAATACACCTGCTTTGGCAGATACAAAATCTGCCCGTAATTACCGTGATGGTTCTTCCTTTAAGCTTGGTGTAAATCATAAAGCTAGCGAAAAGTTAGCGTTACGTGCTGGTGTTGGTTATGCACTTACTCCCGTTCAGGATGGTTTTGTAACACCAGAGGCACCAGATGCTAACCGCTACATTTTGAGTGCAGGCGCTGGCTATTCTTTTACTTCAAAGTTTGAAGTCAATGCATCATTCTTTTTTGAAGATGTTCAATCGCGTAAGCAAAAAAATATAGAAACAGGTTTGGATGGTACCTTTAAAACATTGGTTTATGCACCAGGCATTTCATTAACATACAAATGGTAGGAGAAATTTATATGAAAAGATATATAATAAATAGTTTGGCGATTGCAGCAATGTTTTTCGCTGCTGCGTGTAAGCCTGAAATTGAATCTACCGCTGCTACTACCGCAGGACAAGCCAATTTTAGCAAATATATTTCTATAGGAAACTCTCTTACAGCAGGTTTTGCAGATGGTGGACTATATTTAGAAGGACAAAAGGTGGCCTACCCAAATCTAATTGCTGCAAAAATGGCTACTGTAGGAGGCGGAAGTTTTACTTCTCCTTTTTTTACTGATGCACAGGCCAATGGTTCAGGATATTTATCTTTAACAGCTTTGGTGAACGGAACACCCACACTTACGCCTGTAACCACAAATCTGGCACTAAGAGATGCTACGGGTAAGTTAACAAAATTTAGTGGCGAGGTTCAAAATTTAGGTGTACCTGGTATGCGATTAGATTTAGCTTTTGCTGCACCATTTGGCGCTGCAAATCCCTATCTTGAGCGCTTGTTAACTGATGCACAAGTAGGAACGGTTAGTTATTTTCAATTTATACAAGGAAGAAATCATACATTTTTTTCCCTTTGGTTAGGAAATAATGATGCTTTAGGTTATGCAACAAATGGCGGTGTAACTACAGATGCTACCAATGTGCTAACAGATAAATCAACCTTTGCGCTTCTATACTCTAATCTGATTAATTTATTAACTACAAACGGACAAAAGGGTGTAGTTGCCACTATACCCGATGTAACTTCAATTCCTTATTTTAATACTGTTACCGTAGCTGCGTTATTAAATGCAGCAAAGGCAATAAATCCTGCTGCTGGCGCAGTTTATATTCAAACAGGTGCTGGAACAGTTAGAGCCGCAACTGCTGAAGATTTAATTCGTTTACCTTTTCAATCTTCAGGTTTATTTGGTGTACCTAATGCTGCCGGATTGCCTTATGGATTACACCCTTTAAATCCGATAGCAAATAATTGGGTTTTAGATAAAGATGAAGTTGCCAGAGTTAAGGATTATGTTTTGAGCTACAACAGTACAATTAAATCGTTAGCAGAAAGCAAAAGTTTAGCCATTGCTGATACTTATAGTTATTTAAATCAGGTTAAAACTGGTATTGTGATTCAGGGTGTAAGTATTAATTCATCTTTTATTACGGGTGGCGCTTTTTCTTTGGATGGTGTGCATTTAACGCCGAGAGGAAATGCGGTTATTGCAAATGTGTTTATAGATGCGATAAACAATAAATACGGTTCAAATATTCCAGTGGTTGATGTATCACAATACAGAGGCGTTAAATTTCCTAATTAAGGAGAATTAATGACTTTTTCCGTCAGTGCGTGGCAGGAAGCAATCTTTCGATAAAGTCATATTTATCGCCTAAGATTGCTTCGTTCCTGGCAATGAAGGTCTTATTTTACTGAAAATCAATAATTAAACGGTAGGCCCGATTTTTTCGAGAGCTTTTTATACGCCAATATTTTGAGCAATTAAGCTGATAACAGCTTCTTTTTCATTGGGTTCGAACCAATTTATTTCTGCATCTCTCCTGAACCAGGTTAGCTGTCTTTTCGCAAAGCGACGGGTATTTTGTTTTATGGCAGCAATGGCTTCATCTATTGAGATTTTTCCATCTATAAAATCAAATATTTCGCTGTAACCAACTGTGTTTAAGGCATTCAAATTTTTATATTCAATAAGAGACTTTACTTCATCCATGAGTCCAGATTCCATCATTTTATCAACCCTTTCATTAATTCGGTTATACAAAAGGGCTCTATCTGTGTTTAAACCAATTTTAATGATGTTAAAAGGTCTTTCTTTTTTAGTTGCGGATAACATTGAAGAAAGCTTTTCTCCGGTAGAAAGAAAAACTTCTAAACCTCTTATCATTCTTTGAGGATTATTTTGATCAACTTTGTCGAAATATTCGGGGTCGTATGCTTTTAATTGATTTTGGATAGATTCCAATCCTTCGGTTTCAAATTGATGGTTAAGTTTAGCACGTATGGCTAAATCTATTTCAGGCATTTCATCCAAACCATTGATAAGGGCATTTATATATAAGCCTGAGCCACCAACCATAATAGCAATATCATGATCTTGAAAAATACCATCAATTACTTTTAATGCACTTTGTTCAAAATCTCCGGTACTAAAAAATTCATTTACCGAATGAGAATTTATAAAATGATGCTTTGCAGCGCTCAGTTCATTTCCATCAGGCTTTGCCGTACCAATTTCCATCTCTCTAAAAAATTGTCTGGAATCGGCAGATACAATTTCTGTTTTGAAATGTTGGGCAACATGTATAGCTAAAGCTGTTTTTCCAATTGCTGTTGGTCCAACAATAACAACTAATGTTTTGGATTTTTTGCTTGTAGCCATTTTGTTTGCATAAAAAAAACTGTCGGATGTATGTCCGACAGTTTAATAATATCATTTTATTTAATTAGTAATCTTCTTTTTGTGTATCGTCTTCAAAATTATCATCGTCTGAGAATTCATCACCAAATTCGTCATCTTCCTTTTCATCATCTTCGTCGCGTTCCTCTTCATTAATGCCCATTTCTCCCATAGCTTCTAATTCATCAGTATCTTCAGGAACAAAATTTAATTCATTAAGGAAATCAAATTCACCAGCCGATACAGCTGCAGAGCCGGCATCTACAATCTGCCCGCTTTTCTGTTCCAGAATTTTAGGGGCTTCGCCAGTGCTTTTAGCCAGAAAAGGATATTCAATATGCGGATCGGCATCCAAAATGATTTTTATCAATTCTACGTGAAAATCAAAAGGGCGATCAAAATTATAGGTGTAATAAAATTTTTGATGAGGATCTTCAATAAAGCCACTAAGCTTAGAATTCTCCATTAAAACAACACGATCTTTTTTTCTATCATTAGGTAAATAAGCAATTTCATCACCTTTTAACCAATTATCGGTACTTACATAAAATGATGATGGTTTTTCTGCATTATAACCAGTTGATTTATGTATTGCTTTGTGCAAATCTTCAAATGTCTGATTAGATTTGATATCGATTTCACGTACCACATCATCAAAATCTTCGAAGGTAATTTTAAATTTATAAATAGCCATTATTGTCTTTTGGAGCCGTAAAAATAAAGTTAATTTGTTTCATCACAAAACAACAAACGCAACAAAAAGGTTGTTTGTTTTATCAATTCGGCAATTAAATTATTTATTAACGGGTTTCAAACCCATTTGTTTGGCTAAGCTCAGCATAAAATTAAAAGCCTGATTATAATCATTAGCGATTTCTCCTTCCAAAATGGCTTCTCTAATGGCACTTTTTATAATTCCGACTTCCTTGCCAGCTTCCAAAGCAAAAGTTTGCATAATATCATTTCCGGTAACGGGTGGTTGCCAATTTCTAATTTGATCTCGCTCTTCAACATCTTTAAGCTTCTGTTTAACCAACTCAAAGTTGTTTCTATATTTTGCTTTTTTGTATTCGTTTTTAGTGGTTACATCGGCGTTGCAAAGCAACATTAAGCTTTCAATTTCTTCGCCGGCGTCAAATAGTAATCTTCTAACCGCCGAATCTGTTACCGTATCTTGCGCTAAAACTATCGGACGAAGGTGTAATTGTACTAGTTTTTGAACGAATTTCATTTTTTCGTTAAGGGGTAACTTCAAATCGTTGAAAATTTTTGGAACCATTCTAGCGCCTTTGTCTTCGTGCCCATGGAAAGTCCAGCCGTGGCCTTCTTCAAATCTTTTAGTTGCCGGTTTTGCTATATCATGCAAAATTGCTGCCCAGCGCAACCACAAATCGTCGGTGGTTTTACAAATATTATCTAAAACCTCCAAGGTGTGATAAAAATTATCCTTGTGACCTTTCCCTTTGATGACTTCTACTCCGTAAAGCTGAGCCATTTGAGGGAAAATTATATGTAGTAGTCCAGTATCAAACAAAAGTTTAAAACCCACCGATGGTTTCGCCGATAAAATAATTTTATTCATTTCATCCGTTATACGTTCTTTAGAAACGATGCTGATTCTGCTTTTTTGAGCTTTTATGGCTTCTATTGCTCGCTCATCAATGGTAAAATTTAATTGAGAAGCAAAGCGAATGGCCCGCATCATTCTTAATGGATCATCCGAAAATGTGATTTCAGGATCAAGAGGCGTTCTGATTATTTTATTTTCAATATCCTCAATGCCTCCAAACGGATCTAATAATTCACCAAAATTTTCTGCATTTAAGTTTATTGCCAATGCATTTATTGTAAAATCGCGGCGAAGCTGGTCATCTTTTAACGTACCATCTTCTACAATTGGTTTTCTAGAATCAGATCGGTAAGATTCCCTTCTGGCACCAACAAACTCAATTTCTAAATCGTTATATTTTATATTGGCTGTACCAAAACTCTTAAACACGGCTACTTTAGTATTTAATTTTTTACCTACAGCTTCTGCGTATTCTATTCCGCTGCCCACCACCACCACATCAATATCTTTTGAAGAACGATATAAGAACAAATCGCGTACAAAACCACCAATTACGTAAGCTTCGGTTTGGTTTTTATCTGCAATTGTAGATAGTGTTTTAAATATGGGGTTTTGTAAATGTTGTTGCATAATAATGGAGTTGTTAGCACAAGCTTGTTTAAGATGATGAATTCACTACGAAAAAACACCTTTTCTATTTTGTTAACAACCTGATTAAATTTTTTACAAATTAATAAAATTACTTGCGAATAAATTCGAACTGACCACCCGCCGATAGTTTCATTATGGTTGAAGGCTTTTTTATGCTGCGATTTTCTTGCTCAAAATCTACTACATAATCTACAGCATCCACAATTTTACTATCAATATCATCGAAGTATTTTGGTGAAGGATTTCCGCTTAAATTTGCTGAGGTTGATACAATGGGTTTTCTAAATCTTTGAATTAATGGCGTACAAAAATCATGTTTGGCAACCCTGATTCCAACACTTCCATCAGCATTTATTACATTTTGAGCCAAGTTTTTTGCCCCAGAAAAAACAATAGTTAAGGGGTTTTCGGCATACTCAATTAAATCGTAAGCTACATCTGCAACTTCGGTTACATAGCTTTGAATTTTGTTCTCTGTGTCTAAAAGAATAATAAGGCTTTTTTCAGCTGGTCTGTTTTTGATGGCCAAGAGCTTATCTACTGCTTCAGCATTTGTAGCATCGCAACCAAGTCCCCAAATTGTATCTGTTGGATAAAGGATAACACCACCTGCCTTTAAAACTTCTAAAGCTTTGTTAATTTCATCTTTAAGCATGTGCAAAGATAAGATGTTAAATTCGCCCAACCGAACAATATTTAACATTTAAACCAAAACAATGGCTTTTTCTATTGGTTGTTAGAATAACAATAATAGTGTAAAAATTAGGCTGTTATGTAATCTAATTAACCGAATTATTCGTATTTTTAGTTAGGTTATAAAAAATAGAAACACACAAATAAAATGTATATGAGAACTTTAACCAAATTATTTATGCTATTCGCGATTGTAATAGCATTTAGCAGCTGCTCGTCGCTTCGTACAGCATCTGATTACGACAAAACCGCTAATTTCGGTAATTACAAAACTTACAATTTTTATGAAAAAGGCTTAAACAGATTACAAATGAATAATTTGGATAAGCGTAGAATGTTGGCAGCTATTGATGCTGATTTAACAGCTAAAGGCTTCAGTAAATCTGCCAAACCAGATTTATTGGTAAATTTAGTTGTGGTAGCCAGAGAACGTACCCAGATTTACAACTACGGCCCAGGTTTTTATGGACCAGGTTGGGGTTGGGGCTGGGGATGGGGCGGCTGGGGAGGCGGCGGCATGACCAACGTTAACCAATACATGGAAGGCACCGTAATTATCGATTTCTTAGATCCAAAATCAAAAACTTTAGTATGGCATGGTCGCGGTAGTGGCTTTAATCTTGATAATTTAAATAAGAGAGAAGAACGTTTAAATACAGGTATTAAAGAAATTTTGGCTCAGTATCCGCCAGCTGTAGCTTCGAAGTAATTATTTTAAAATACTCTGGTAGCAATCCATCAAGTGCTTAGTAACAAAAGGGCTGTTGAATTTTTGAACAAATTCCAGCCCTTTTGCTTTCATTTTTTTCTTTAAACCCGGCTCGTTTATAACTTGATTTAAGTGCTGGCTAAGTTGTTTTGAATCGTTAGGATTAACATACAAACTATCAGGGCCACCGGCTTCTTCCAGGCATGAACCAGTTGCTGCAATAACAGGCACTCCAGAATACAAAGCCTCAATTATTGGTATACCAAAGCCTTCATAAAATGATGGGTATACAAAAACTTCGGCCATTTGATAAATTCCTGGTAAATCTGCAAATGGAATGTTCCTGAGGAAAATTACCCTTTCTTCTAAACCCAGTTTTATAATTTCATTGTTAACCGTTTCGAAATATGGTGTTGGCTTACCAATAACTACTAAATTATAATCTTTATCAACATCTTTTAATGCTTGAACAATTAATTTCAGATTCTTCCGAGGCTCAATAGTTCCAACATTTAAAATGTATTTTTCAGGAAGATGATAGGTGTTTTTTATTCTTGATAAGGATTCTGCAGGAATCAGGCTTTTAAAAATATCATCACAGCTTTGATAAATCACCTCAATTTTATCAGGATTAATCCCGTAAAGTTCAACAATATCATCTTTAGTTTTTTCGCTAATGGCAATTACCTTATCGGCATTTTTGCAGGCTGATTTGCTTTTCCATTCGTAAAGCTTTCTATCGATAAACTTATAATACTCTGGGTAACGAAGAAAGATTAAATCGTGGATGGTAACAATTGATTTAATTGGGGTTTTAGATATCCCTAAAGGTATTTCATGACTTAAACCATGAAAAAGCTGAATTTTATCCTTCTTTAAATCTTTTAAAATATTAAAACTTCGCCATAAAAATTTTCCACTTTGTGGAAGCTTTAGGCGAATGTTTTTTAATGTAAAGAAGGATTGAATTTGTTTAGCCACCTTAACTTTTGGAGCATAAACATAATATTCATTTTCTGGAAATTGAATGGCTAAATTCTCAATCAACGAACGGCTATAGTTTCCTAAGCCGGTTAAGTTATTTGCAGCACGCTTGCCATCAAAACCTATTTTAAGCTTAAAGCTTAAAGCCGAAAGACCAAAGCTTGATTGCTCAAGTTCCGGACTTTCGGCTTTTTGTATTTTATTTTCGCTTTCAGCTTTCAACTTTTTGCTTTCGGCTTATACAGCTACATTATTTTCTCTTAATGCATCATTAAGCGAAGTTTTCTTATCTGTACTTTCTTTACGTTTACCAATAATTAAAGCGCAAGGAACCTGAAAATCTCCTGCTGGGAATTTTTTGGTGTAACTACCCGGAATAACTACCGAACGAGCTGGTACAATTCCTTTATATTCGACAGGTGTAGAACCTGTTACATCGATAATTTTAGTTGATGCTGTTAAAACAACATTAGCACCAAGAACCGCTTCTCTTTCAACTTTTACGCCTTCTACAACAATTGCTCTCGAACCTAAAAATGCATCATCTTCGATAATTACCGGAGCAGCTTGTACGGGTTCTAACACGCCGCCAATACCAACGCCACCACTTAAATGTACACGTTTACCTATTTGAGCACAAGATCCTACAGTTGCCCAGGTATCAACCATTGTACCTTCATCTACATAAGCACCAATGTTTACGTACGATGGCATCATGATTACGCCTTTAGCTAAAAACGAGCCATAGCGAGCACTTGCCATAGGCACAACACGTACACCAGTAGATTTATAGTCGGTTTTTAAATCCATTTTATCATGATAAACAAAAGGACCACTTTTAATCTCTTTCATCTCACGGATTGGGAAATATAAAATAACGGCTTTCTTTACCCATTCGTTAATGCCCCAAGAGTTTAAAACTGGTTCAGCAACGCGGATTTCTCCTTTATCAAGACCCATAATTACGGCTTCAATAGCTTCACAATAATTACTGTATTTTAAAAGGGTTCTATCTTCCCAAGCGGCTTCAATTAATTTCTTTAAATCTGAATACATGATGTTTTTAAATTTTATGCAAAATAACTTAAAAAAATTGGTTTTTAATTTTGTTTTTTAGTTTTTTGGATGCTTGGTTTTTTGGCTTTGGGTTGCTTAACTTTGGTTTTTTACATTTGTAAGCTTAGGTTCTAAACCAACCAATTAGAAACCAAGGCAACAAACACACTCACATGGCAGAAGCAGAAAAACTTAGAATTGATAAATATTTGTGGGCAATCAGGCTTTTTAAAACCAGAAGCCTGGCAACAGATGCTTGTAAAGCCGGCCGGGTTAAACTTAAGGGCCAAAATATTAAAGCATCAGCAATTGTTAAAATTGGCGATGTTTATCAGGTATCAAAAGGAATAGAAAAAAAAGTTATTGAAGTTGTAGATTTTAGTTACAACCGAACCGATTCGCCAACGGCATTAACCAAATACAAAGATTTAACACCTGTTGAAGAAACACATGCATTTAAATCTGCGTTTCATTCGCCAAGTTTAAAAAGAGATAGAGGAACCGGGCGACCAACCAAGAAAGATCGCAGGGAAACAGACGATTTGATAGGAGGCTTGTTTAATGAAGAAGATTAATTATTCATTAGTTTCCAGTCGTAAATCCTTAACCTGCTTTTCAGCAATTACTACCGATTGCATACTGAAATACCTCATTCTATAACTCATCATTGCAGTTTTGCCTAATCTATCTATAAGTTTATAATTGGCAACGGCACCTACAGCTGCACCTACAAAAGGAAGCATTTGCGCAAGTTTTGCTAAATCTATATAATCGCGATATTGCTGTTGAAAGGTTAACCAGTCAAACTCATCAATGTTGGTTGGAAGTTTATGAGCCAGGTTATCCCAATTCTGCATTTTTGCAAAAACATTCTGGCTCTCTTTTTTACTGGAAAATGCCAGCTGAAAAATGTGTAGTATAAATAATCTTTCTCTATAATCTTTAACATCGTAACCATAGGTTGCCGCAATATCAAACAGCATTTTCATTTTAATACCTAAAAGGATTGGGAAGTCGGCAAGGCTCATTAAAAAACCACCCGCTCCGGTAATACCACCTTCTGCTGCACCTGTTTTTTTATAATTATCTATTTTCTGCTTTATCAGCGCTTCGCGATGCATGAAAGTTAAATCCTCCACAGGCTTAGTAGTTGTAAATGTTGAGCCAAAAAGTACAGCCTTTACCATTTGCTTTATTGCAACCGTAATTGCACTGTGTACTTTATCTGGTATGTAGCTATTTATTTTCTTTTGAACATTATCCGTTACCTTGTTAAACAGAGATGGTTTTTGCAAGGTTTTAAACTTCCAAAATTCAAGTTCATTTGTAATTTTTTGCTCGTAGGTCATGTAAATACTTTTGCAATAATTATACCTTAAATTTTAATAAAATAATTTGTGATTTAAATTTATAAACTATATATTTAGTTATTCTATTCCTAAACCTAACCTTTTAAATATGAAACCATTAAAATTATTTCTCCTCTTGTGTTTTATAGCAAAATTAGCAGGAGCTCAATCGGTAAAATTTTCAACTGAAAATCCGGTGGCAGGCACAACAGTAAAATTTACTTACGACCCCAAGGGTACAAACCTGCAAAATCTGGCTGATGTTAAATGTACCTCATTAAGTTTCTTCTCTACTACAAATCCTAAAAGCGCAAAAGTGGATTTGGTAAAGGAAGGAGATATTTACAAGGGGGAAATTGTAACTGCAGACAGTATTACATTAGCTGCTTTAGCATTTTCTGTAGATGAACAGAAAGATGAGTCGCCAAATGGCTATATGTTAAAATTTACCAAAGATGGAAAAATACGTGCAGAGGCTTACCTAAATGAAGCTTTCTTGTTTGGTTTGGCCGGTAAATTTTATCTGGGCCTAACTTTAGATTATGCAAAAAGTGCGGCAAGCTACAAACAAGCCTTCGCCATCAAACCTGCTTTGGAAAAGAAATACCTGGTAAACTATTTATCTAACGCATATAAAGCAAATAAAGAAACTGGTGCGCCATTGATTGAAGAAAATATTAAAACACTTTCTAAAATTAATGATCCGAAAGAGGAAGATTTGGTTACGAATTTGAACTTATATAATATTTTAAAGAAAAAAGCGCAAGCCGATTCGGTTAAGACAATTGTTTTAAAGAAATTTTCGACAGGAAATTATGCTTACGGACAAGCAATGAATGCTTTGTACGCAGAAAAAGACCCTCCAACTTTAGAACAGAAAGCAAACGATCTGATTACTAAATTCAAATTAGACAAGGCTAATAAAGCCGATGCAGCTAAATTAAATTCTGTTTATGCACTTGTGGCCGAAGCATTTGCAAGTGTTAAAAATGATGCAAAATTTGAATTATATGCAAACAAAGTTGATGCAAAAACCACTCGAGCCGGCTTGTACAATCAGCTAGCCTGGCCATTGGCAGAGAAAAATGAGAATGTAGCCTTCGCTACAAAGATTTCTAAACAATCTCTTGAGCTTATTGAATTGGCGAAGAATGATGAAAAGCCGGCTTACTATCAAACAAAAGAAGATTACATTAAAGCATTAGACCAAAGCTGGGGTATGTACGCAGACACGTATGCTTTACTGCTTTATCATGATGGCAAATTTAAGGAAGCCTTGGCAACACAAGAAAAAGCGGTGTCATATTATAAAGTAATACCTCCAGATGTTAACACACGCTACATAACGTATTTAATTAAAAACGGTAAGAATGAAAAAGCATTTACGGAGGCCGAAAAATTAATCAGAGAAGGAAAAGGCTCTGATTCGCTTAAGAAAGACTTTAAAATGCTTTACGCAAACCTTAAAAAGGCCGGTTCATACGAAACATTTATGGCTGATTTGGAAAAAGAAGCCAATGCAAAAGCAAAAGCAGAGTGGACTAAAAAAATGATTAATATTCCGGCTCCAACCTTTTCATTGGCAAACTTAAAAGGCGAAAAAGTTAGCCTTAGTGATTTAAAAGGTAAAATTGTAATACTTGATTATTGGGCTACATGGTGTGGTCCGTGTGTAGCATCTTTTCCAGGTATGCAAAAAGCGATGGCTAAATATGCAAACAACCCTAATGTGGTGTTTTTATATGTAAATACATGGCAAACAGAAGAAAATAGAGAAAAAGTTGTAACCGATTTTATCGCTGAAAAAAAGTTAAACTTTAATGTTCTGTACGATACCAAAAATGTGAAAGATCCTTCCAAATTTGATATTGTAAGTGCCTACAAGGTAGAAGGAATACCAACCAAATTTATTATCGATGGTGATGGAAATATTCGCTTCAAAGCGGTTGGTTTTTCAGGTTCTGATGATGGAGTGGTAAAAGAAATTGACTCAATGATTGGCTTATTAACGAGCAAAGAAGCAAGTAAATAGGTTAATTTTTCATTATAATATATGTCACGTTGAGCTTGTCGAAATGCCTTAAGTTTATTTCTTAAGCCATTCGACAAGCTCGGGATGACAGTTTTGCCATTACGCCTCTTTAATATTCCAATCTCAATGGAGATTTCTCCCAAAGCCTGAAAGCTTCCAGGGCTTCATCACGCATTAACTGTACAATAGGGAGGCTTCTGTCGTCCATAGCTTTATCAAGTTCCTCGTAAATAAATTTATCGCTAAAGCCAATGTTTTCTGCATCAAATTTAGTGTTTGCATAATAAATTGTATCAATTTTGGCCCAATAAATTGCACCCAAACACATTGGGCATGGTTCGCAGCTGGTATAAATAACACAACCGCTTAAATCAAAAGTGTTTAATTTGGTGCAGGCTAATCTAATTGCCGAAACCTCTGCATGTGCGGTTGGGTCGTTAGTGGAAGTAACCTTATTGCCCGAACCAGCTATAATTTCGCCATCTTTAACTACAACTGCACCAAAAGGGCCACCAATATTTTCTTTTACATTTTTTACTGAAAGGCTAATTGCCAAACGCATAAATTCAGCATGTTTTTCGATGTTTTCCATATTAAATTTTAAGCAAAAAAAATGCCCCGATTACTCAGGGCATTCAGTTTAAATATTGTTTAATTATTTTTTAGAATAATCAGCATTTAAGCCTTTAATTACTTCTGCAGTTACATCTAAGCTTTCATCGGCAAATAATATAGCGCTGTTGCCTTTTGAGTAAGTTAAAACCATTTTATAGCCTTTTTCTTTAGCGTAAGTTTTTAAATAAGCAGCCACTTTATCGTAAAGCTTTTCGTTCTCTGCAGCTTGCTCGTTTTGCAAAGCACCACCAGCATTTTGTTGGTAGGTTTGTAACTCTTGCTGTTTACGTGCTAAACGTTCTTCAGTAGATTTTCTTTGGTCGGCAGATAAAGTTTGTGCCGATTGTTGGTATTGCGTAACCTCTCTTTGGAAAGCTTGACCTTTAGCTTGCATATCTGCTTGAGCGCTTTTGCTTTTGCCTTCAAATTTTACTTTAAGGTCTTTAAAGTAATCGTATTTTGTTAATAAAGAATCAGAGTTAACATATACAATTTTCTCGCTTGGAGATACCGCAGCAGTTGTGCTATCTGTTTTTTTAGTTTCAGTTGTTTTAGCGTCTTTGTTTTGACATGCCGAAAAAGCAGTAATTAATGCTGCTGTAGCAAATAAACCAAAGGTTTTAAAGGTTCTTCTTTCCATTATTGTTTAATAAATTTTAGCAAACTTATATAAATTAGTTTTTATATGCAATTTAAGAGTTACGCACTCGCAAATAAAACGTTATGTAGTTTAAATTATTTGAAAAGCTGTAACAGTTTTTCATTTTAAAGCCTCATCCCGCTAACCATTACAATCTTTTTTTTCCGCTTCTGACCTGTCTTTTTTATCGTCGTTGCGAAGTAGGAAAAACGTTGCAATCTTTTTTGTTAAGGCAAACAAAAAGTATTTTCGCTGATATCGCCTGTCAGCCTGCAGGCTGGGGTTTAGTTGGCTAATGCAGTTTTAAAATTGGCGGTTGCAGGGTGCAGAACTAACAAAAGAACCACAGTTTTTGTAGATTAAACCCGATTGAAATGGAAAGCCCCCGATTTTCTCGGGGCTTGTAATAAAAAGCGGGGCGTGCGTTAATCTGATTTACAGGTTTTGCTTTTCAAAAACATTATTTAAACCTTGCAGAAGGCGTTTTTCTAACAGTTCAAAACTTATCCACATATTAGTTAAAGTGCCGAAATTTCCGTATTTTTGAGGATTATAGTTTTAAATAAAATATGAGCGAAGAACAAGATTTAAAGTCAAATTATTCGGCAGATAATATACAGGTTTTAGAAGGTTTGGAAGCGGTGCGTAAGCGCCCTTCGATGTATATAGGTGATACTGGGGTAAAAGGTTTGCACCATTTGGTTTACGAGGTTGTAGATAACTCTATTGATGAGGCTTTGGCCGGTCATGCAGATACAATTGATGTAAGGATTTTAGTAGGAAACTCAATCAGAGTAGAAGATAACGGTCGTGGTATTCCAACCGGTATAAACACAAAAGAGAATAAATCGGCACTGGAAATTGTAATGACGGTTTTACACGCCGGCGGTAAATTTGATAAAGATACTTATAAGGTTTCTGGTGGTTTGCATGGTGTGGGTGTAAGTTGCGTTAACGCACTTTCTACTGATTTAAAAGCTGAGGTACACCGCGAGGGTAAAATTTGGATGCAGGAATACAAAATTGGTGTTCCGCAATACGATGTTAAAGAAGTTGGTACTACCGATAAACGTGGTACGATTGTAACTTTTAGTCCGGATGCTACAATTTTTACGCAAACAACTGAATACAAATATGATACTTTAGCAAGCCGTTTACGCGAACTGGCTTTCCTTAATAAAGGCATTAAATTAACCTTAACGGATGAGCGTGAAACTTTAGAAGACGGTTCGTTTTTATCAGAAGTTTTCCAATCAGAAGGTGGTTTAAAAGAATTTGTAAGCTTTTTAGATGGTACAAGAGCATCTTTCTTACCAGAACCAATTTACATTGACGGTATAAAAAATGGTGTTCCGGTAGAGTTGGCTTTTCAATACAACGATAGTTATTCGGAAAATGTTCACTCTTATGTAAACAACATTAATACACACGAAGGCGGAACGCACATTGCTGGTTTTCGTAGAGGCTTAACGCGTACCTTAAAAGGTTACGCAGATAAATCGGGTTTGTTAAAAAACCTGAAAATGGAAATTACTGGTGATGACTTTAGAGAAGGCTTAACCGCTGTTGTTTCTGTTAAAGTACAGGAGCCACAATTTGAAGGGCAAACCAAAACCAAACTAGGTAATAGTGAGGTAATGGGTGCAGTAGATATTGCTGTTGGCGAAGCGTTAGGTGCTTATTTGGAAGAAAATCCGAAGGAAGCAAAAATGATTATCAATAAGGTGATTTTGGCTGCTACGGCTCGTGCTGCGGCTCGTAAGGCTCGCGAGATGGTTCAGCGTAAGAGTGTAATGGGCGGTTCTGGTTTACCAGGTAAACTTGCCGATTGCTCTGACAGTGATCCTGAAAAATGTGAAATTTATTTAGTAGAGGGAGATTCGGCAGGTGGAACTGCAAAGCAAGGTCGCGATAGAAACATTCAAGCAATTTTGCCTTTAAAAGGTAAAATTTTGAACGTAGAGAAAGCTATGGAGCATAAAATTTACGAAAACGACGAGATTAAAAATATGTTTACCGCCATTGGTGTCAGTATAGGTACTCCTGAAGATGATAAGGCTTTGAACATGACGAAACTTCGTTATCACAAAATCGTAATCATGACGGATGCCGATATTGATGGTTCGCACATTACAACTTTAATTTTAACTTTCTTCTATCGTTACATGAGGGCTTTGATTGAGGCTGGTTATGTTTACATTGCATCTCCACCACTTTATCAGGTTAAAAAAGGTAAAGAATTTGAATATTGCTGGAATGATGTGCAACGCGATGCTGCTGTACAACGCTTAAAAGGCGCAGGTAAAGAAGATAGCGTACACATACAACGTTATAAAGGTTTAGGTGAAATGAACGCAGAACAGCTTTGGGATACAACTTTGAATCCGGCTACGCGTACTTTATTACAGGCTACAATTGAAAGTGCTGCAGAATGCGATCATACTTTTTCTATGCTAATGGGCGATGAAGTTGCACCACGTAGAGAATTTATTGAGCGTAATGCAAAATATGCTAAAATTGATGCTTAATCCTTAAATTCCTTAAAGGGAATTTCAAAAGCACATAAAATAAAAAACCTCTTCGAGTTATACTTGAAGAGGTTTTTACATTTACATTGATAATTGTAGAGTCAACTATCAAACTTTGCTTTGCCATTTCTCCATCCGGATTAAAGGCGCTGGCTAACTAACCATCCCAAATTATGAGATGTAACTAAAAACTATCTTTTTACAAAATATAGTACGAGCCCATAGGTGCAAGTTCGGTTTGAGGTTTATCCTCATATAATTTGTTATCATCCAGCATCTGTAATAAATCCCTTTCAATAGTTCTGCAAATGGTTGTTGTGGGTGTATCTGTTGGCTTATTCTCAAATGGATCTTGCAAATGCACAGCCATTTTTTCAACCAATAAGAAAAATGCAGCAATGGCAACAACTAGCGGAACTTCCATGTATCCAAAATATTCTATCAAACCAAATGGCAACAAAACGATGAATAAATGGATAGACATGCTTATATATTTGCTATAAGTTACCGGAAACACTGTGTTTTTAATCCTTTCAGAGCCGCCCATGTGGTTACATAAGGCAGTAATGGTTTTATCAATTTCAATTTGCTGATATTTATTAATCCATCCTTCTTGCAAGGCTTTTTTCAAATCCATTGCATGTAATTCTAAAATGGTAACCGTAACATTTTTACGCGTTTTTAAAAAAGCCATTTCTTCCGGAGATAAATATTGCTCTAGTCCTTTGCGTGGATTAAAACCCCTTAAAGACTGACTTAAAGCATAACACCATGCAATTTGTCGCTTAATAAATTTTTGTTTAAAATGCTCAATGTCGTCCTGCCCGTATGGATTTTCTACAAAAGATAATATCTGACGGGAGATTGATCGTGAATCGTTAACAATTGCACCCCAAAGTATTCTGGCTTCCCACCATCTATCGTAAGCCTGGTTAGATCTGAATGCTAATAAAAGTGAAATAACGGTACCTAAAAGTGCGGGAACTGCTACCGGAATGGAGATGCGTGTAATGTGAAAATTTTGGTAGAGTACAACAATACCTACGGAGTAGGTGATTACAAAAAGTAATTCTGTTTTAATCTTTCCAAATATATAGGTGAGCGGAATATTATTGCGTAACAGCATGGTAATTTGATTTAAATTGATAAGTGGTTAGGCGGTTGCCTCTAAAAGCTCTTTTTCCGGGATTTTAGTGTCAATTAAGTTTTCCGGAACACGAATGTTGTTAATGTTTAATTCCAGAACAGCACATCCAGAACGTTCTGTTAAAAATTTTGGATTGATACTGTACTTATTAATCGGACAAAAATTGTATGCTTTTGGATAGGCGATGAAATCAACGTCAAAAGCTTCGATAAAATTTTTAAAGGCGGCAACTGTACTTCCATAAAAATATTCTACACCAGTTGTAGCAATCTGATTTGGAAACTTTTCTCGGTATTGATTTAGAGTTTGATAAAATTCGTCGCTCACATTTTCGTAATCACGGCTGCGGCGACTTAACATTAACATATCAGTAATAGAATCTGACAGTTTAAATGCATGTAAAAAGATTATGTTTAATTTTTCATGCGGTTGGTCTTGAACAAGCGCATCGATAATTTTAGTGCTTTCTAAATTGAAATCTGTTGGTACTAATACTGTTTTCATGGCTGTGCTTTTTAAATTGATAAATATTACATTACAATTTTAAGCCATAGAGATTACAGCGAAATAAGAGCAGGATTAAAACGAGATTAGAATTTGAAAAAATTATTCTTTGCAGGAATAAATCTGCCTAAATTTATCCCTTTTAGGAATGTATTGGTATCATTACCTTAATTTCAGTACCAACACCAACCTGAGATTTGATGCCAATGCTGCCTCGATGCAGGCGGATGATATTTAATGAGAGCGGTAAGCCAACGCCATAACCTTTAAATTCATTGGTGTTTGATGCCCTGTAAAAAGGCTCGAAAATATGCTGAATATCAGATTGTGGAATACCAATACCTTTATCTGTAATCGCCACATAAACAGTATTTTGATTGGCCTCTATTAAAACGGTGACTATATTATTATTTGAATATTTGCAGGCATTACTTACAATGTTTGATATGGCCAATTTTACCAGGTTTTTGATGGCTCTGATTACCAATTGATTTTCATCTTCAGGTAGTTTACTCAAATCCACTTCAATTTTATTTTCCGGATGAACCAAGCTAACGGCTTCTATAACTTCCCAAACAATTTCATCCACTCTAACTAATTCCCAGGGTTGGTTTTTACCATTAAAGCCAGATTGTGCCAAGCCTAGTAAACTGGTTAGAATGTGCTCTAATCTATCGGCTTCATCTTTAATTTTTGTTAAGGCTATGTGTTGCTTTTCTGCATCCTGTTTGGTGTTTATGGCAAGCTCAAGTTCACCACTAATTACCGTTAATGGTGTACGTAACTCATGCGAAGCATTGCTTATAAAGTTGTTTTGTGTTTCGAAGGCTGTTTCTAAACGATTTAACATATTGTTAAAAGTTTCAGCAAGCTGAGTCATTTCATCTTTGCCTTTCTTAACATCAAGGCGCATGTGTAAATTCTCAGCCTTCATGTGCTTTACGCTTTTAATAATTTTCCGTAAGGGGCGAAGCATGTAATCAGAAAATTTCCACCCAACAATAAAGGATAAAAATACCGATAGGAAAAAACCAATGATTAGGATTTTTTGCAGGTCTTTCAGCTCTCTAAAACCTACCGGATCATTCGCTGATACAATTACTATATAACTTCCGGAGGTATTTTTAAAAAATTTACCTGCATAAAAATGATTATCGGTTCTATACCTTGCAGTTAAACCAGCATTAATTCTTTTATAAAAACTTGAGGGAAGTTCTCTGTCTAGTTTTTTTTCGGTTTTCCCGGCTTCAATAATATATTCTCTTTCTGATGGAAGGCGCTCTAAATATTGGTTACGCATTTTAGCGTATGCGCTATTGTTAACATCTTTGTAAAGTTTTATTTGAGCCGCAATGTTAACCCTTGCCTCTAAACGTTTATAAAAATCTTCGAAAGCAAATTCATTAGAAAAATACCAAACAAAACCACTTAACAGGGAAATAATTACTGCAGATAGTATTACGAAAAGTAAGGTGATTTTTTTGGCGATAGACATTATTGTTCTCTTAAAACATAACCCAAACCAACAGCAGTACGGATTAATTTGGGTTCGTAATTTTTATCGATTTTTTTACGTAAATAATTAACATATACATCAACAACGTTGGTGCCGAGGTTAAAATCAATATCCCAAACACTCTCTAAAATATCAATCCGAGATAATATTTTCGATTTATTTTTAGCCATAAACTCCAATAACCTGTATTCAGTAGCAGTTAAAATAATATCTTCATTGTTTCGCTGAACGGTTTTGGCGCTTACGTTTATCTTCAAATCAGCAATATGAATAATTTGATCGCTAGCAGGAGCGCCGCTATATCTTCTTAATAAGGTTCTTATCCGGGCAAAAAGCTCGGCAAACTTAAATGGTTTAATCAGGTAATCGTCGGCGCCGTTATCTAATCCATTTACCACATTTTCTGTAGTACCTAATGCCGTGAGCATAATTACGGGTGTATTAGGTTTTTGCTCTTTTATAATTTTGCATAATTCTAATCCATTAATGCCGGGTAGCATAATATCAAGTATAATTAAACTAAAATCATTATTTAAAGCCATTTGCTTGCCTATTAAACCATCAGGAGCAATACTCACTTCAAAACCTTCTTCAGTTAAACCTCTCGAAATTACTGAAACCACATTTGGCTCATCTTCAACAATTAACAAATTCATATTTCAGTAATTAATTTAAAGGATAGGGAATTAACAAATCTTTATTGATTAGATTATCGTAAAATAAACATTAAAGTTTATCAACAAAAAAAATAACATAAAAAAAGCCTTTCGCTTAACGAAAGGCTAAATTATAAAAAAATGAATTTAGATGCCCTTTTCTGATTTTTCTTTTAAGGATGCTAAACCACTTTCAAAATCTTTTCCTATCATTTTATCCATACCACCCATAACCAAACACATCCATTTGCTTATAAAATTATTTTCGCCACTCATGGTCCAGGTTACTTTGCTGCCACCATTATCAGGTACAATATCAAATTTTGTATCTGCATGGCTTTCAAATGGTTCTTTAAAAAACAAATCTATATCTACTTGTTTATTTGGCTCTGCTTTTAAAATTTTCATTTCACCAGAACCCGTTTCTTTGCCCACCCATGCGTAAACATGTCCGGGTTCGCATGGCGTTCCTTCAAAGGTTGTTTTGGCTGTAGGTTCCATTTTTGCCCATGGGTTCCAGGTGTAGAATTGATTAAAATCAGCAATGTTTTTGTACACTACGCTATCTGAAGCATTTATAGTTGTACTTCTGCTTACTGAATAAGTTTTGGGTAAAAAGAAACTCCCTACCACCAGAATTATTGCCAATACAACAATAATTCCCAATAATACTTTTAAAAATTTCATATTCTATTAGTTTGGTTACCTAAATTTAAAATATTCAACCTAACGACACAAATGTTTTAAACGATATTAATTTTGGGTTTAGGATTGTTGAGCTTAAAATGCATTAAATCAGCAATCGATTGAGCTTTTTGCTTAATGGTTTCTGCATTTGTTCCTTTAAATAAATCATCAACAGTGTTATAAAATAAGCCTTTCCATTCTTCAAATTCAGCTTGATGTAAGTTAACTTTCTTCTGCAAATCGAAATGTGTAAGCATTGGGTTGCCTTTATAAATTGCTTTTCCAAATAGAATACTTTCCCAAAAATCGTACATTTTAGGCAGGTGATGCAACCAATCTACTTTTGCAACATCCGTAAAAATTGGTCCGATTTTATTGTTTTGCTCCACTTTTTTATAGAAAGTATCAACCAAAAGTATAATGTCTTTTCTATCTCTAATATCACTTTTCATGCTGATGCAAATATGGAGTTATACGGACTTTTAAAATATCGTAAGAATCAGTTTGAAGATTATTTTTGAAGAATAAGATGCAAATTCTCATAATCAATGATGGCTTTATGCTTCATTAGAATATCGCCACCAATGATACAGCCAATTGGCGGGTGCCCAAATTGTTGGTAGGTATCGCTTACCGATTGCAAATCAAATGCTACAGTTTCATAGTAAGGAATTTTCAACCTACCGATTTTTAACTCAGGAATAGTAGCTTGTATGGTTGTTGTAGTGGTAAAAAGTGTTGCTGCATTAATTTCTTCAGATACTGTGATGGTTTCAGCAAGATGCTTTTCAATTAATGATTTATCAAAAACACTTCTCGAAGCGCCGGTATCCAGAACGGCAAAATGCTTTTCCTTAAAAACAACAACTTCCACCAAAAGGTGGAAGCCATCATCTTGTAAGTTTATAAGTTTAAGTGGAATAGAAATTGTTTTCATAATAATTTAATCATTGAGGCTTAAAACAGAAGACGTTAAACTTCTAGCTGCGTTGCTTCAATTTTCTAAATATTAAACCAATTTCATATCAGCTAATACGCTATTCATGTTTCTAACGGCATCGGCACTTTTGTTAAATGCAGTTTGCTCATCATCAGTTAATTTAAAATCGATAATTTTTACCCAACCATTTCTGCCAATAATAACTGGTACGCCCAAGCAAATATCGTTTTGGCCATATTCACCTTCTAAAGAAACGCAGCAAGTGAAAAGTTTTTTCTCATCACGTAAAATAGCTTCAACTAAAGCGGCGCCGGCTGCACCGGGTGCATACCATGCAGATGTTCCAATTAAGCCAGTAAGTGTAGCGCCACCAACCATTGTATCAGCAGCCACTTTATCAAGCGTAGCTTTATCCAATAAATTGCTTACAGGTAAACTCTGGTAAGTAGCTAAGCGAGTTAACGGAATCATAGTTGTATCTCCGTGTCCGCCAATAACAAAACCTTGTAAATCATTTGGGTTACAATCTAAAGCCTGAGATAAATAGAATTTGAAACGAGAACTATCTAAAGTGCCGCCCATACCGATAATGCGGTTTTTTGGTAAACCTAAAGATTTCAATGCCAAATAGGTCATTGTATCCATTGGATTACTAATTACAATGATAATCGCCTCTGGCGAAAATTTTAATATATTTTCTGCTACACCTTTTACAATGCCGGCATTAATTCCAATAAGTTCTTCACGGGTCATGCCTGGTTTGCGTGGTAATCCCGATGTAATAACTACCACATCCGAACCAGCTGTTTTGCTGTAATCATTTGTTACACCCGAAATTTTTGTATCGAAGCCTAAAAGGGTAGCCGTTTGCATCATATCTATGGCTTTACCTTCGGCGAAACCTTCTTTAATATCTAATAATACAAGCTCGTTAGCCAGTTCTTTGCGTGCAATGTTATCTGCACAAGTTGCGCCTACAGCGCCTGCTCCTACAACCGTTACTTTCATATATCTATATTTTTTATGGTTTGCTGTTAATTACCTATCGAAGGTATAAATAAATATAAGGTTTAAAAATGCTTTTCAAAACTTTATGACCACTAGTCTGTTAAAACTTTAAACACATTATGAGATTAAATACCTTCAAAGTTTTTCTTCTTTTAGCCATCTCCATTCCAGCATTGTTCGCTTTTTCGATTCTAGAAAATCAACATAAAGAAGATTTAAAAAATCAGCCAATAGCTAAAATAGATTTTAATAAATTTCAGGGAAAATGGTATTCATTAACCAGCATACCAACTTTTTTAGATAAAAAATGGCGTAAAACAATAGAAAACTATACGCTAAAAGATAATCGTTTTGATGTTTCTACCACTTACTATAAACAGGGTGAAGCTGAAGAGCAATCTATAAAATCTAAATTATTTTTTTATTCGGATGAACCGGATGGAAAGATGAAGGCGCAATTTTTTTGGCCTGTAAAGGTTGGTTATTGGGTAATCGAGCTGCCCCAAGATTACAGTTATGTAGTAGTAGGTCACCCAGATAAAAAGTATCTTTTTATTATGTCTCGCAAACCAAATCTTGATAAAAACCTAATGCAGCAAATTGTAGAAAGATGTAAAAATAAAGGTTATGATGTGAGCAAATTGGTTAGTCAGGAGCATGAATAATTTAATTAATACGCAAATAAATATGGAAAACAAACCAATCTCTAATATCGATTTGAATGCCTTTGCCGGAAAATGGTATTCATTATATTCTATCCCAACTTTAATGGATAAGAATTGGAAACAAACAACAGAAACTTATACATTAAAAGATGATGATCATTTCGATGTTTTAACAACTTATCATAAAGAAGGTAATCCGGAAGAAAAATCCATCACTTCAAAATTATTTTTTTATGATGAGAAAGCTGACGGCGATATGAAAGCTCAATTTTTGTGGCCTTTCAAAATTGGTTATTGGATTATAGAATTGGCAGATGATTACAGTTATGTTGTGGTAGGTCATCCCGACGAAAAATATCTTTTTATTATGGCAAGAGCACCTAAAATGGAAGCTGATTTATTAACTGATATAATTGAAAGATGCCGTGTAAAAGGATATGATGTAAGTAAATTGACAAGTCAGGAACATTTTTAGTCAAATCGTATTGCATTTGTCATTTTAACAAAGAAACAATTTTCTGGCATTAATATAGAGCCAGCATTAACATAAATAAAAATAAATAATGAAAGTATTAATGATTTTAACATCCCACAGCGAATTGGGAAATACAGGTGAAAAAACAGGTTTTTGGATTGAAGAATTTGCGGCTCCATATTATGTTTTATCAGATGCAGGAGTAGAAATTACCCTTGCATCGCCAAAAGGTGGTCAGCCGCCTATCGATCCAAAAAGCGATGCTCCGGATGCGCAAACCGAAGCAACAAAAAGATTTAAAGCTGATGAAGAATTAAAAGATAAGCTTAGCAAAACACATAAACTGGCTGAAATAAATGAAGCCGATTACAATGCTGTTTTTTACCCGGGCGGACATGGACCACTTTGGGATTTGGCAAACGACGAGAAATCAATTTCTTTAATTGAATCTTTTTACAATGCTGAAAAACCTGTTGCTTTTGTATGCCATGCACCTGGAGTTTTAATAAAAGTTAAGGATAAGGATGGCAATCCTTTAGTAAAAGATAAACAAGTTACCGGTTTCTCAAATACTGAAGAAGAAGCTGTTAAGTTGACAGATGTTGTGCCGTTTTTGCTGGAAGATGAATTGCAAAAGCTTGGTGGGCATTATAGTAAAGGTGCAGATTGGAGTTCTTATGTTAAAAAAGATGGTTTGTTAATTACCGGACAAAACCCAGGTTCATCAGAAGAAGCTGCAAATGTGCTTTTAGAAACTTTGAAAGGATAATATCCTATTTTTTCGTGAAATCAAAGCCGAAATAGAATTTTATTTCGGCTTTTTTTGTGCATAATAATTTGAGTTTTTTGTTGATAAAATTTGACAAATCAGCCTATCAAAATCCTTATTTTTGAAGAACCGTTATTATTCTGAACGGCTAATTCTTTAACCAGCGTATGTACTTAATTTTTGATACTGAAACCACGGGTTTGCCGCGTAACTACAATGCACCAATTACCGATACCGATAACTGGCCGCGTTGTGTTCAAATTGCATGGCAATTGCATGATGAGATGGGGCGATTGGTTGAGCATCAGGATTATCTGGTTAAACCGGAAGGATTTAATATTCCTTATGATGCTGAAAGAATTCATGGTATTTCGACCGATTTAGCCGTTGAACAAGGCATTTCTTTTGATGAAATGCTCGCTAAATTCAACGAAGTACTGAACAAAGCAAAGTTCATTGTTGGCCAAAACGTTGGCTTTGATGTGAATATAATGGGTTGCGAATTTCATCGCTTTGGTGTTGCAAATCGAATGGCAGAAATGCCGGTTTTAGATACCTGTACAGAAGTTACTGCTCAACTTTTGCAATTGCCTGGCGGTAGAGGTGGTAAATTTAAATTGCCAACTTTAACCGAATTGCATAGCTATTTATTTGGCGAACCATTTAACGAAGCACACAATGCAACGGCCGATGTAGAAGCGACAACACGTTGTTTTCTGGAGCTGGTAAAACGCGAAGTGTTTAAGAAAGAAGAACTTTTAGTTGATGCCGAATATTTCCCGCAATTTAGAGCGGTAAATCCTGCAACAATTAAAGGAATTGGCTTAAAACACATCAATTTAAAGGCCGCGTCTGATGAAATTCGTAAACGCATTCAAAAAGCTGAAGGTGGTGGGATTTCTAAACAAGAATTAGAAGGTAATAAGCAGGAACTTGCTGCGGCAACCTTTGTGCACTTACACAATCATACACAGTTTTCAGTTTTACAAAGTACCATCAGTATACCCGATTTGGTTAAAGCTGCGGCTGCAAATAAAATGCCTGCCGTTGCCATGACCGATCATGCCAATATGATGGGCGCTTTTCACTTTGTGAACAATGTTTTAAACCATAATAAAGCTGCAGAAGCTAAAAATGCTGCAGCTGTAGAAGCTGGTGAAAGACCCACTGAAATGGTTATGACACCAATTGTTGGTGTCGAATTTTTTGTGTGCGATAATCATTTGGACAGAACTGCAAAAGATAATGGTTACCAAATGGTGCTTTTGGCAAAGAACAAAAATGGTTATCACAACCTGGCCAAAATGTCATCTATTGCCTATACGAAAGGTTTTTACTACGTTCCACGTATCGATAGAAACGTAATTGAGCAATACAAAGACGATATCATCGTACTTTCCGGAAATCTATCAGGAGAAATTTCGAGTAAGATTTTAAACATGGGCGAAACCCAAGCCGAGGAAGCATTGATTTGGTGGAAAGAGAAATTTGGCGATGATTTTTACATTGAGGTAATGCGCCACAATCAGGAAGATGAAAATCGTGTAAATGAATCACTGATATCAATGGCCAGAAAACATAATGTTAAGCTGGTAGCTACTAACAATACTTATTACATCAACAAAAAAGATGCGAATGCGCATGATATTTTGCTTTGTGTAAAAGATGGTGAGAAGCAGGCAACGCCAATTGGTCGTGGTCGTGGTTACCGTTATGGCTTGCCAAATCAAGAATATTATTTCAAATCTGCCGATGAAATGAAATCGCTTTTTGCCGATTTGCCAGAGGCGATTTTAAACATACAGGAAATTGTAGATAAGATTGAAACCTACAAACTTGCCCGAGAAGTTTTACTTCCAAAATTTGATATTCCGGAAGAGTTTTTAGTAGCTGAAGATGAAGCTGATGGTGGTAAACGTGGAGAGAATAAGTATTTAAGGCACTTAACTTACGAAGGTGCAAAAAAACGTTATGGTGTTTTAACGCCTGCTGTTACCGAGCGTTTGGATTTTGAATTGGCAACGATAGAGAAAACCGGTTACCCGGGTTATTTTTTAATTGTTCAGGATTTTATTGCAGAGGCCAGAAGGAGGGATGTTTCAGTAGGGCCGGGTCGTGGTTCTGCAGCAGGTTCGGTAGTGGCTTATTGCCTTTGGATTACCAACATCGACCCAATTAAATATGACCTCCTTTTTGAGCGTTTCTTAAATCCCGATCGTGTTTCCATGCCCGATATCGATATCGATTTTGATGATGAAGGTCGTGGGCGTGTAATGGAATACGTAATTAATAAATACGGTTCCAGCCAGGTCGCTCAAATTATTACCTATGGTACAATGGCTGCGAAGTCATCCATAAGAGATACGGCAAGGGTTTTAGATTTACCACTTTTTGAAGCAGATAAAATTGCAAAGCTGATACCGAATATGAAGCTTGCAAAAATCTTCAATCTTGATGAAAAAGCGCTAAAAGATGCATTACGTCCGGATGAATACGAACGTGTTGTTGAACTTAAAAACATGGGCGGGCTTAAAGATTTAAGCGCCGAAACCATTCAACAAGCGCAAGTTTTAGAAGGTTCGTTAAGAAATACTGGTATTCATGCCTGCGGCGTAATTATTACTCCAAGCGATATCACCAATTTTGTTCCGGTAGCAACCGCAAAAGATTCTGATTTATATGTAACCCAGTTTGATAACTCCGTTGTAGAAAGCGCTGGTTTATTAAAAATGGACTTTTTGGGTTTAAAAACCCTTACATTAATTAAAGACACGGTTAAACTTGTTAAGAAAAGACATAATATAGATTTAGATCCGGATAACTTCCCGATAGATGATGTAGCCACTTACGAACTTTTCCAGCGTGGAGAAACCATTGGTATTTTCCAGTACGAGAGTCCGGGTATGCAGAAATACATGAAGGAGTTAAAGCCAACGGTTTTTGATGATCTAATTGCCATGAATGCTCTGTACAGACCAGGACCGATGGAATATATTCCAAGTTTTGTTAGGCGGAAAAACGGCGAAGAAGATATAAAATATGATTTAGATGCCTGTGAGGAATACTTAAAGGAAACCTATGGTATTACCGTTTACCAGGAGCAGGTAATGCTTTTATCGCAAAAATTAGCAGGTTTTACCAAAGGTGAGGCAGACGTTTTGCGTAAAGCAATGGGTAAAAAGCAAAAGGATGTTTTGGATAAGATGAAGCCTAAGTTTGTGAAGCAAGCTTCAGAAAAAGGACATGCCGCAGATACATTAGAAAAAATCTGGAAGGATTGGGAAGCCTTTGCATCTTATGCCTTCAATAAATCTCACTCTACTTGTTACGCCTGGATTGCTTATCAAACTGCGTTTTTAAAGGCACATTATCCGGCAGAATATATGGCAGCTGTACTTTCCAATAACATGAGCGATATTAAACAAGTAGCTTTCTTTATGGAAGAATGTCGGCAAATGGGCGTAACTGTACTGGGTCCTGATGTTAACGAATCTGACTTAAAATTCTCTGTTAATACAAACGGAGAGGTTCGTTTTGGCATGTCGGCGGTTAAAGGCGTAGGTGAAAAAGCGGTAGAAAGTATTATCGAAGAAAGATTAGAAAAAGGACCTTACAACAGCATTTACGATTTCGCGAAACGCTCTAACACAAGAATTGTAAATAAAAAAGCTTACGAAAGTTTTGTGTACAGCGGTGCCTTTGACGCTTTCGGGCATCATAGAGCGCAATATTTTTACATCGGGCCAAATGATAAAATGAATGGTATCGAGAAAATAATCAAATACGCTAACGATTTTCAGAATAATGAAAACACATCTCAAGGTTCGTTATTTGGTGGCTCAAAGGCAGATATGATTTTAGAACCATCTTTACCGGTATCGCCAGAGTGGGCTTTAATGGATAGGTTGAAATACGAAAAAGATGCTATCGGTATATTTCTTTCGGGCCATCCTTTGGATAATTATAAGTTAGAACTCGATAAATTCTGTACGCATGGCGTTCGCCAGTTAAGCATTATTAACAAAGTACGCATGGGCGATACGAATGAAGATGTTTTAGCTGAATTTGAAAAATTAAAAAACCGCGAACTTTGTGTAGGTGGTTTGGTTGTAACAGCCTCGCAACGTATAACTAAAACCGGCAAGCCGTTTGGTACTTTCGTTTTCGAAGATTATGATGATGCCAGCGAAATGGCACTTTTTGGAGAAGATTTCCTGAAGTTTAAATCTTTCTTAACCGAAGGTTATTTCCTTCAAATTAGAGGCAGAGTAGGCGAACGTTTTGGAAAGGCCGGCGATTGGGAATTTAAAGTTACTTCAATAAACTTAATGTCTGAGCTACGAGATAAACTAGCAAAAACAATTACCATTCAGGTTCCGATAGAAAAGGTTAATGACGAATTGATGCGCCAGATTGAAGAAATATTAGCAGACAATAAGGCAAATTCCGAACAGCAAAACTGTCAGCTAAATTTTGCAATTTACGATAGAGAAAAGGAGTTTATGTTAGATTTGCCTTCTAAAAATATAAAGATAAACCCTAACAACAAGTTCTTAGAACAAATAACCGGATTGAATGTTGTAAATTATAAGTTAAACTAAGATAAACATCGTCATTACAAGGCACGATGCAATCTCAACTATAACGGTTGCTTCGTGCCTTACAATGAAGAAAGTGTGAGTCAAACCACGCAAATGTCAAATTGGCATTACACTATTGGTGGCATTAGAATTGAATATATATATTTAAACATAAAAAAATAGATTATGGCATTAGAAATCACAGATGCAAACTTCGAGGAGCTTGTATTAAAATCAGATAAACCAGTATTAGTAGATTTTTGGGCAGAATGGTGTGGCCCTTGTCGCATGGTGGGTCCGGTAGTAGAAGAAATCGCTAAAGAATATGATGGCAAAGCTATCGTTGGTAAAGTTAACGTAGATAACAACCCTCAAATTTCTATGCAATTCGGTATCCGTAACATTCCTGCATTATTATATTTTAAAGATGGTCAGGTTGTTGATAAACAAGTTGGTGCGGTTCCAAAATCAGTATTAGCTGAAAAACTAAATAAGCAATTAGCTTAATTCAATAAAGCTTGCTTTATTAAAATATATAACCCGAATTCGTTACAGAGTTCGGGTTTTTTATTACAGATATTTTTTGTTCTTTTATCTAACAAAATCATAACTAATGAAACTATCCAACTGTAAAACATCAACATTTATAATTTCTTGCTGCCTTATTAATTTAGGCATTTCAGCAATTGCTTCGGCACAAACTCCTGTAGAAACTCAAAAGCCAACGGCAGATTTTAAACCCGCTTTTGATGGTCAAACCAGAATTGCAGGTGTTAAAACGAAAACCGAACTCAATATTTCTATCCTTAACGATAAACTTGATCGTCCTTGGGCAATTTCAGAGCTTCCAAAAGGTGGTTTTTTAATCACTCAAAAAGCCGGTAACATGGTAATTTTAACAGCCGATGGAAAATTAAGTAAAACGATAGAAGGCTTGCCGAAGGTAGATGATTCTGGCCAGGGCGGTTTGTTGGATGTAACTTTAGATCCAGATTTTGCTAAAAACAGAATGATTTATTGGGCTTATTCCGAGCCGCAAGATAAGGGCGTTTTACTAGCCATTGCAAAAGGCAAATTAGCGGCTAGCGAAACTTCAATCGAAAATCAAACCATTATTTATCGTGCTACGCCAGCTTACGGAGGTAAACTTCAATATGGTTCAAGAATTGTGTTTGATAAAAACGGCAACTTGTTTGTGAGTACAGGAGAGCGTTCAGGCGGCGATATCAGAATTCAGGCACAGTATTTAAACTCATCATTAGGAAAAATTCTGCATTTAACTAAAGATGGTAAACCTGTTCCAAATGGTCCTTTTGCTGGTAAAGCAGATGCCCGACCAGAAATTTATGCTTTAGGTTTACGTAACCCTGATGGTTTGGCTATTAACCCTCTAACAGGCGATTTATGGGAAGCTGAATTTGGACCAAGAGGTGGTGATGAAGTAAATTTAATTAAACCTGGTAAAAATTATGGCTGGCCAATTATCACTTACGGAACAGAATATAGCGGTAAAAAAGTAGGGGATGGCATTCAGCAAAAAGAAGGAATGGAACAGCCGGTTTATTATTGGAACCCAAGTATTTCACCTGGTTGCATTGCATTTTATAACGGTAGCGCTATAGCCGAGTGGAAGGGAAATCTTTTTGTAGGTGCTTTAAGCGGTTCTCATATTATCAGATTGGTAATTAAAGATAATAAAATTGTTGGCGAAGAGCGCTTGCTTGAAGGCAAAGGCGAACGTTTCAGAGATATGGTTGAAGGTAAAGATGGCGCCATGTACAGCGTTACCGACAATGGAAAACTTTATAAAATAGCGAAGAAATAAAAAAATCATTATAAGACTTCACGGTCATCCTGAGCTTGTTGAAGGACTTTTACAAGTGGCATTTCGACTACTTGTCCCGAAACTTCGGGAAGTTCAACGTGACAACCACAGCCGAATGAAAGGTCTTATGATAAATCTTCTTTTGAATTAAATTTATTTTTTTTTTGGAAATGAATGTTCAGCAATTCTTCGCAATTTCAGTCCCACTGTTCGTTATAGCTCCGATGAAAAATCGGAGGCTGCCACTGCCATTGGGTTTATGAACTGTGGATATTAGCGCAGATTAGCCAAAATCAATATCTGAAGTTCTTATAGTATTTGTCACTCTGAGCTTGTCGAAGAATTTATTAAAAACATTTCGACAGGCTCAATGTGACAGTTATGATGTGATTTACGAAAAATAAAATGCTTCGCCCTTAAATAACTTGTCCCGATGCTTTGAGGAACTCTGGTTGACGATATTTTTTGTTTTTTCCTTATTTAGTAATATTGGGCAAGGGGCGGTTAGTAATCCAAATTTTAATTAACTTTCTTCAATAGATGAATATTGATTTGCTTTCAAAACGGAGGTTAAATATCTTTTCGCCCAGATTACAAATGGCAAAAATAAAATGCTTGCGATATAAAGATATGGAGGCACAAAAACCTCATAACCACCAAAAAGATAGCCAACCTGCAGTATGGTTAAAATGGCGATAAATAAATAAGATGCAATCAACATTTTTTTCAACCCCTTTAACAATAATCGAACATCTTCAATATTACTAATCCCGGTAGGAAAATTTGAATGACCAATATAAGCAATGCAGATCATTGCAAAAATATCAGAAAAAAGTCCTTTTAAGTTTTGATTTGGTTTTAGATAATTAAAAATATTCATTATAAAATTAGTAAGGCATGATAATACAATTGCACCAATAATAATATAAATGAAGCCAATGATGTTTTTTTCGCGTTTGCTCATTAATTGTTTGTTTGGTTTTATCACTAATATATAAAATGGAAAGAAGATCAAAAAATATTTTTACATCCTGCTAATTTTAAAACGGTTTGCCAACAATAACAAACTCAATGTTATTGTTTAGCTTTACTCTATGCAGGAACTTAATTATGAAAACGAGTCGGGCTATGGAAACCTCGAATTATTAGCAAAACAGGTTGTTGAAGGTTTTATTACAGGTTTACATAAAAGTCCTTTTCATGGGTTTTCTGTAGAATTTGCCGAGCACAGGCAATATAACAATGGCGATAATGTTAAAAATATTGATTGGAAATTATACGCCAAAACCGATAAGCTCTACAGTAAAAGGTTTGAAGAAGAAACCAATCTTCGTTGTCAGTTTGTTATCGATGTTTCTTCGTCGATGTATTTCCCCGAACCAAAAAACAATAAATTAACTTTTGCAATTCAAGCGGCGGCATCATTAATGTACTTGTTAAAAAAACAAAGAGATGCTTTTGGTTTGAGTCTTTTCGCCGATGAAATTTTATTAAATACACCAGCAAAATCTACAACTGTTCATCAAAAATATTTATTTTCCAAGCTTGATGAGTTATTGCAAAAACCCAAAGTTAATGCACAAACAAATTTGAGTGAAGCCTTGCATCAGGTGGCAGAGTTAATACATAAACGCTCATTGGTAGTAATTTTCAGCGATTTATTTAATACGCAAACCAACACTCAAAAAACCGATGAATTTTTTGATGCCTTGCAACATTTAAAATTTAACAAACACGAAATTGTTGTTTTCAACGTAGTTGATAAATCAAAAGAAGTTAATTTTGAATTCGAAAATCGACCTTATCAGTTTATAGATATGGAAACCGGCGATACAATTAAAGTTCATACCAACCAGGTTAAAGAAAATTATACAAATGCAGTAGCTGCTTACAGGCAAAATATTGCATTAAAGTGTGCACAATATAAAATTGATTTAATTGATGCTGATATTAGTGAAGGATTTTATCCAATATTACAGGCCTATTTAATTAAACGACAGAAGCTCGGTTAGTAAAAAAACCTCCCGTATTTTGCAATACAGGAGGTATCAGATAAGGGTAACCGGAAAACTAAAAAACTAATTATGATTTTTTAGAATTTAACAAAATAGAAATCGCTTCGTGTTTTGTTATTTCAAAGGTGCACTTCAATTATGAAGTTTTAGTGAAGAATTCCTTTAAACGAAAGATAACATGCACTTTCATCATTAATTACAAATTTCCTCTTAATTCTTGTTCTCTTTCTAAAGATTCGAACAACGCCTTAAAATTACCTGCGCCAAAGCTTTGAGCGCCTTTGCGTTGAATAATTTCAAAAAACAAAGTTGGTCGGTCTTCAACCGGTTTGGTGAATATCTGCAATAAATAACCTTCTTCATCGCAATCAACCAAAATGCCTAAATCTTCAAGAATTTTAATTTCTTCGTCGATTTTGCCAACTCTTTGCGGCATCATATCGTAGTAAGCTTCTGGTGGAGCGCTTAAAAATTCTACACCACGAGATTTTAATTCTTTTACGGTACTAACAATATCTTTTGTAGCAACGGCAATGTGTTGTACGCCTTCGCCTTCGTAATATTCAAGGTATTCTTCAATTTGCGATTTCTTTTTGCCTTCTGCAGGCTCATTAATCGGGAATTTTGAAAAGCCATTACCATTGCTCATAACCTTGCTCATTAAAGCAGAATATTCGGTATTGATTTGTTTATCATCAAAAGATAAAATATTAACGAAACCCATCACATCTTCATACCACTGCACCGCTTCATTCATTCTATTCCAACCCACATTTCCAACACAATGGTCAATGTATAAAAGTCCGGCATCAGCTGGTTTATAATCACTTTCCCAAACGCGATAACCCGGCATAAAAGTTCCTTTGTAATTTTTTCTTTCGATAAACATGTGCACCGTTTCGCCATAAGTGTATATGCCACTCATTTTAACTTCACCATTCTCATCGGTTAAAGTTTGCGGCTCTAAATATGATTTAGCTCCACGTTTAGTCGTTTCTTCAAACGCACTGTAAGCATCATCAACCCAAAGTGCTAAAACTTTAACACCATCGCCATGTTTTTTTACATGTTCAGAAATTGGATGCTCTGATTTTAAAGCCGTAGTTAATATTAACCTGATTTTGCCCTGCTGCAAAACATACGATGCACGGTCGCGAACACCAGTTTCTGGTCCGGCGTAGGCCAGACTTTGGAAACCAAAAGCGGTTTTATAATAATGAGCCGCCTGTTTAGCATTACCCACATAAAATTCTATATAATCTGTTCCATTAATTGGCAGAAAATCTTGTGCTTTAGATATTTTTTCTGCGAATGTTAGTGTTTCCATTTTTGTTGTATTGTGTTCGGATTCCAAATTAAGTATCCGAAGATTTTTTATTTAAGACCGAAGTCAATTAATTTTATTCAATAATTCTTTTAAGCGATAAGTTTTCGAACTTCCGGCTCAAGACTTATCTTATTCTATATTTTCCTGCCAGCTTTTATGATAATTTTCATCCTCAATATCTATAGCTTCCTGAGTTAACATTAAAGGTTTAAAAGGGTCAATCATTACAGCAAGTTCATCCGTTTTTTCTTTTCCTATCGATTTTTCAACCGTTCCGGGATGTGGCCCATGCGGAATGCCGCCGGGATGTAAAGTGATTTGTCCTTTTACCACACTTTTTCTGCTCATAAAATCGCCATCAACATAATAAAGCACTTCATCGCTATCTACATTACTATGGTTATATGGCGCCGGAATAGAATCTGGATGGTAATCATATTTACGTGGAACGAAAGAACAAACAACGAAGTTGTGTCCTTCAAATGTTTGATGAACCGGTGGCGGTTGGTGCAAGCGACCGGTTATAGGCTCAAAATCGTGTATAGAAAATGCGTATGGGTAGTGGTAACCATCCCAGCCCACATAATCGAATGGATGCGTGCCGTATGTATATGGATAAATCAGGCCTTGCTTTTTAATGAGCACTTTAAAATCGCCAAATTCATCATGCGTTTGCAAATTTTCTGGTAATCTTAAATCTCGCTCGCAATACGGGGCATGTTCCATTAACTGTCCGTATTGGTTTAAATAACGTTTTGGTGGCCTCAGCGGACTAAAACTTTCTACAATAAACAAACGATTATCTTCCGTGTCAAATTCCATTTGGTAAATCGTACCACGAGGAATAATTAAATAATCGCCATAAACAAATTTAATTTCGCCAAAACCGGTTTTTAGTTTCCCCGAACCTTCATGCACAAAAATCATTTCATCAGCCTGGCTATTTTTATAGAAGTAATCTGTCATAGATTTTCTTGGCGCCGCCAAAACGATATGTAAATCGCTGTTCACCAAAACAGCCTTACGGCTTTTTAAAAAATCATCTTCGGGCTTAATTTTAAAACCTATTAAACTGGTGTGTTTAAGGTGCTTTTCGCGAGCTATTTTTGGCTCAACATCGTAAGGCTCGCCCAAATGTTTTACAATAGTAGGCGGGTGACAATGGTAAACTAAAGAGTAAAGGCTAGAAAAACCTTCGGTTGATACCAACTCTTCGGCGTACAAATTTCCATCAGGTTTACGGAAAACCGTGTGCCGCTTTGCAGGAATTTGCCCCAATTTATGATAAACAGGCATATTGATTTATGTTAGGTTAGAAAAAAATCTTAATAATCGACTATTAAAACGGCAAGGCGTTTTAATCAAAAAGGTAGTTGCGGAAAATTACAGAGAATACTGAGCCATGATTAATTTAGATAGCATCTTATAGCGACGTGCAGCAATCGCGTCGTTCACTAAGTTAATATGTAATGCTTTTAAAATCATGGTTTTGATTCTGCTAAATTACAGATTTTATTTCGAAGATAAAATTTCTTTACATTTAGTTCTTTCTATCAATTGCTGAGCTTTTTTTGTTCTTGAAATCTCCATTTTAATTTTATGAATAGTATCCAAAGAAAATTAAAGGGTTTACAATTCATAAACCCGGTTTCGAAAGAATGGATTGAGATTAAATAATTTCTTCATCATTTTAATTACTGCCCTAAATCATTAGCTTTACCACGTATTTTAACCAAATCGTATATGAAATTTGTATCCTACAAAACCGAAGACCAGGAGCATCTTGGCATTTTCAATAACGGACATATTTATAATCTTAATAGTTGCGATAAGCTTATCCCGGATAATATGAAGGAATTTCTGGAAGGTGGCGAAGTGTTAATGGAACGAGCTAAAAAGGTAGATGCTGACATAAAAAATGGCACCATACAAGCTAAAGAAGAGATATTTTACGAAATTTTGGCCCCCGTTCCGCACCCTACAAGTTGCAGAGATGGTTATGCTTTTAGGCAACACGTTGCTGCGGCCCGTAGAAACCGCAAGGTAGATATGATTCCGCAGTTTGATGAGTATCCGATTTTTTATTTTACAAATCATAATGCCATTCAGGGAACTGGTGATATCGAATGTATGCCCGACCATTTCGATAAGCTGGATTTTGAATTAGAATTAGCAATCGTGATTGGTAAAAAAGGTAGAAATATAAAGGCTTCAGAAGCTGATGAATACATTGCAGGTTACATGGTAATGAATGATATGAGCGCCAGAACTTTGCAGATGGAAGAAATGCTGCTGAATTTAGGTCCGGCGAAAGGCAAAGATTTTTCTACCGTAATTGGCCCTTGGTTAGTTACACCAGATGAATTGGAGCAATACAAAGTTGCACCAAAGGATGGGCATATTGGTAACGCCTATAATTTAAAAATGACTTGCCGCGTAAATGGAATCGAAGTTTCTAAAGGCAACGCCGCTGACATGGATTGGACATTTGCCGAAATTATTGAACGTTGTGCCTACGGTGTAGATATACTTCCAGGCGATGTAATTGGTTCTGGTACGGTGGGTACGGGCTGTTTTCTTGAGCTTAATGGCACAGGTTTACTCAACAACCCTAATTACACAACCCAATGGTTGCAGCCAGGCGATATTGTAGAAATGGAAATCACCGGTTTAGGAGCGCTAACAAATACAATTACAAAGGCAAACACAGATTTTTCGATATTAGCTTTAAAGAAATAAGATAATTTGAAAAGCAGGTTTCGGTTTTCATATTATGACCAATTAAGGCGATCGTCATTGCGAGTTCCGATTTTTCATCGGAACGTGGCAATCTCATTTGAGTAACTAAATTGATAAATGAGATTGCTTCAATCGATGAAAAATCGCTTTCGCAATGACGGCAAATTAAAGTTGGTGGATTTTTATTAGCATTTGTTGTTTATGCTTAGTGACCAATTAAGTCGATCGTCATTGCGAGTTCCGATTTTTCATCGGAACGTGGCAATCTTATTTGAGTAACTAAATTCGTTAATGAGATTGCTTCAATCGATGAAAAACCGCTTTCGCAATGACGGTAAATTAAAGTTATTGGATTTTATTAGCATTTGTTGTTTATGCTTATTGACCCATTAAGTCGATCGTCATTGCGAGTTCCGATTTTTCATCGGAACGTGGCAATCTCATTTGAGTTGATGAATTCATTAACGAGATTGCTTCAATCGATGAAAAATCGCTTTCGCAATGACGGCTTTGATTGCCAATTATTGTTTATAATACTAATTTCCTGAATGTAATTTTTTAAAACCTTTCAACCGTGCTAACCCTCAAAACCGAAGATTTATCTGCTGTACAGCTTCAAGATTATTTGCAATATGCCATTGCGCCACGGCCAATTTGCTTTGCATCTACAATTGATAGCGATGGAAATATTAATTTAAGTCCATTTAGCTTTTTTAATATGTTTAGCACCAAGCCGCCGATTTGTATTTTTTCGCCGGCGAGACGTGTAAGAGATAATACAACCAAACATACGCTCGAAAACGTATTGCAAGTGAAAGAATGTGTTATTAATATTGTTAATTACGATATGGTGCAGCAAATGAGTTTGGCAAGCACCGAATATGCAAAAGGTGTTAATGAATTTGAAAAGGCAGGATTTACCATGCAACCATCCGATTTGGTAAAGCCACCAAGAGTTGCGGAGGCACCTGTTCAATTTGAATGTGTAATTAATCAGGTTATCCCACTGGGAGAAAATCATGGAGCGGGAAATTTGATTCTGGCTGAAGTTAAACTCATCCATATTAATGAGGATATTTTAGATGCTGCAGGCAAAATTGATCAGCAAAAGATTGATTTGGTTGCCCGTTTGGGTGGCGATTGGTATTGTAGGGTAACTGCCGAAAATTTGTTTAAAGTAGCCAAACCTTTAGCAAAATTGGGTATTGGTATAGATAGTTTACCACAATCGGTTCGGTTATCAAAAGTATTAACCGGCAATGATTTAGGTATGCTTGGAAATGTTGAACATTTGCCAACAGATGAGGAAATCGATTTGGTTAGTCAATTACCCGAGGTTAAAGAAGTTTTAGATGCGACTATTGGCGATGCTTACACACGCGAACGCGAATTGCATGATTTAGCAAAATTGCAGTTGCAGAAAGGTAATGTAGAGCTCGCTCTGAAAATTGTTTTACTCTAAAAATTATCAATATGAAAACTCTTGTAGCAGTAGACCAATACATTGCCAATTCGGTTGAATTTGCTATTCCAATATTAGAGCATCTTAGAGATTTGGTGCATAGGGCAGATGCCAGGATAGAAGAGCGAATGAAATGGAGCATGCCATTTTTTGAATATAAAGGAACGGTTTGCCACATGGCTGCATTTAAAAACCATTGCGTTTTTGGCTTTTGGAAAGGTTCACTAATTGAAGATGAATTAGGGATTTTTAAAGAGCGTAGCGAAGCAATGGGCTTGCTGGGTAAAATAAAATCATTTGATGACTTACCAGAGGATGATATATTAATAGCTTATATACAACAAGCCACACAGTTAAATGAAGATGGGATAAAATTACCATCAAAAATTAAAGCTAATCCTAAAGAACTTACTGTACCACAGTATTTTATCGATGCTTTGCAAGAAGATTCGAAGGCATTAGCCGTATTTCAAAACTTTAGTAATTCTAATAAAAAAGATTACGTTTTGTGGTTTGAGGAAGCTAAAACCGAAGCAACCAGGCAGCGTAGACTGGAAACTGCAATAGAATGGATTGCAGATGGAAAAACCAGAATGTGGAAGTATATTAAGAAATAGTTGTTATAAAATACTAACCACTTTCATAAATCTGGTGCGGTAATGTCCATCCAAATCAGTAATGGTTACGCCTTTTGATTTACCGGAAGATGAATGAATAAATTTTATGCCATCATTATCGATAGAATAAATAATTCCAACATGGCCAATTCTACGTACTCGCGAATTACTTCCTGTAAATAAAATTACATCTCCAACTTTTGCACTGGCAAGGGTGGTTGCTTTACCCGTTGAACTAAATTCTCTTGATGAACGTGGTACTTTGAACCCAAAATTGCTAAATACGTAGCTCACAAATCCAGAGCAATCAAAACCAACTTTTGGGTTGCTGGTAGCGTAGCGATAAGGAATACCTAACATGCTTTTAGCAAAATCAATAAGGCTTGTTGAGTTTGTAGATTTAGGCTCCTTTTGAGCTTCCTCGATACTTTTTGGAAGGTTTTCGCTCAACTTTTTAACCAATTCCTGATATTGGGCAGGCAGTTGAGTTTGGGCATTTACTGCAGTTGCAGACAAAATGAAAAACGAAATTACAGCTAATATTTTCTTCATATGTTGTTACCAAAGATAGAAAAATATTTTTAAGCAGGTTAAAATGTTGAAAACCAGTTAAAACAAAAGAAGCCCAAATAAGTTTGGGCTTCAGTTATATTTAATTTTTTACAGGGTAATTATATGCTCGGAAACATGGTTTGTGCCCTTTCTCCGATAAATGGTATTGGTTTTTTTTCGCCGTTAAAGGCGCCAATTAAGCCTATAATCCAAAATACAAAAAAAACAACCTGAATAATTCTTAATAAATAATAAATGGCCGTACCTCCTGTTGAAAATAAAGCCAGGCCAATAAAAATACCTAAACCCCAACTTATAACCGTAGTTACAAGATGAAATAATAGCGTTTGCCTCAATTGATAGCGAGCCAGGTCGGTCTTATTATCTTTATACATGGCAAAATAGGCAATTAACCAGCCAATAAACCAGAAATAGCTTACAATAGAAGCGCTTTTACCATTGTCTGCTGATGCCGGATTTGTTTGAAAAGGATTATTTGTTTCCATATTTTAAATTATTGATTATCAATACTCTAATTAACAAATAATTTTTAAGATTTCAAGTTTTAAGGCGTTGTTACTGCAACTGGAATAATTTTTCCATTGAAAAATTTATGTCCGGTTCTGGCAAAATCTGCTACATATTTACCCATTTCAAAAGCCATTACAGGACTTTGGTATCCAGGAAAAGCGGCTTCTAACATTTCTGTTTGTGCAGAACCTAAAGCCAGGCAGTTTACTTTTATTCCAGTTTCTGCAAGCTCGAAAGCAAGGCATTCTGTAAGCGTGTGTAATGCTGCTTTACTAGCCGAATAAGCCGCTAAGCCTGGAAATTTAATGCTCCCTTGAAAACCGCCCATACTGCCAATGTTAACGATGTGTGTACCAGCTTGCATTAATGGAATAGTATTTTGTATCATTCTAAAATGCGATATCACATTACTTTGAAGCATCTCACCTAAATCTTGCTCAGTGGTTTCTAAAAATGGTTTATTAATTAATGTTCCAGCATTGTTAATTAGAATATCTATCGTACCTAAACGTTCTTTCAAAAAAGGAATTAAGGCCGCGTAATCATCAGTAGCAATATCAAATTCTACGGGTAGTAATGTACAATCCGGATTAATGCTTTTTGCAATTTCTAAAAGTTTACGCAATTTATCTGCCGTACGGGCAATGGCAACAATTTTATTATTGTTTTGTAAACTGAGCTCTAATGCAGTTTCAAAACCAATGCCGCTGCTTGCACCTGTTATAATGATGTTCATTTTAATTCTTTAGTTAAAGTGCAAAGTTAATTAATCGCCTATAAGCTGCGAAACCGGATTTTTAATAACATGCAATCCATCCAAAATTAATTTGGTGTGTTCTGGCTCTTTTCCGGCTTTAATTTCAAGATATACCAGTATTTCTTTTTCTAATTGATGAAAGATTTTTTTATGAAAGACCAGTTCCAGAAGTTCTAAAGCACAAAGCCAATCCTGGCGATACTGCGTTTTAAGCTGACCGAAAATATTGCTTAATTTTTCAAACCCCATATTTGTTTCCCGTACTGCTCTAACCTGCTTATATAATTCGTGTAATTTAATGGTTTTATCATCGTAAACAACTTTGTGGGTTTTTTCTATACTAATTGGCGCAATTATTTCAAAAGCCTCTTTATCTGCCGCTCCATTAAATACCGAAACAATTTTAGCTCCAACTGCCATATCATAATTGCCCCATTCTGGTTTAAATAATATGTTGCCGTTGCTTTCGGAAACTGTACAATTTGTAAATGTTATGAGTATAACTTTATCATCAGTTTTTAAAATTTTCTGCGTTAGGGCATCTATCGAAATACCGCTCTCAAAAACTAATAAAACTTGTTTATTTAACTCAATACCAGCAGCTTTAAGTTCATTATCGTTGTAATCTTCAAGCGGTTTTAAACTGTTTTTTAACCTTCCAACCGGCGATGAAAAACCATCGGCGTGATAATCTTTTCCATGGTTTTTTAACTGTTTGCCATTTAAAGCCAAAGCACTTGGGCCCGTTGTTTTAATAAAAGTTAATTCGTCATTAGCATCTACACCAACATCGGTAAAAACCCCACTAATTTGAAGGCCCGAACTGTACACTGCAGTTGCAATATTTTTACAGGCAATGGCTTTCATAATGCTTTCAGTGCCGCCACGCCTAAATGCCATCGTATCGGCAAAGCTTTCTAAAACATCAATCAGATTTTGAAAAGTTGGCGTTACAAAAAGTTGCGGCTGCGTTTTTGTAATGTCGTATTGGTAATTTATTGTATCAATAGTGTACCATAACTTTTTTACCTCTTTTTGCATGCATGATGCGCTTTCACCTATAGAAGAAAGTAAACCCGCACCATAAATCTTTGGGTTTTCAAGTGTTCCAATTAATCCGTATTCTACCGTCCACCAATGCAAACGACCAAGTAAAGCCATTTCTGAAGGCTCACCCATATTTTCGCTTATAAATTTCAATTCTCTTTCGGCCTTCGCAATTTGAGCGTCGTCAGCATCTGAAGCTTCTTTTAAAATAGAAAGTTTCCTGATGGCTTCATAAAGCTCAAAATCATTTGCCGAGAACATTGCTTTTGCGCCAATTGAACCAAAATAACTCAAATAATTATTGTAATCTGTATCGGCAATGATTGGCGCATGGCCGGCGCTTTCGTGAATAATATCGGGTGCAGGCGTGTATTCAATGTGATTAATTTGACGAATATCTGCCGCGATAACCAAAACTCGGTAAGCCTGGTATTCCATAAAAGCTGCAGGTGGAATAAAACCATCAACCGTTACAGCACCCCAACCAATTTTACCTAAATTATCATTCATGGTTTGTAAATCGGGGATGTATTCTATGCTTAAGCCAGCTCTTTGCAAGCCTTTTATGTATGGATAATAGGCTACATTTTTTAAATAACTATAATTTTGGCGCATTACATAACGCCAAACCGCTTGGTCAATCGGTGTGTATTTTTCGTAATTCTGGGCAACAATAAATTGCTTTAAATGATTTGGCAATTTTGCTACTTGCGCATTATTAAAATCGTTAAAATGGCTCATAGGTATTATGAAAATAAGTTGGTTAGTGGCTAAGTTATGATGTTGATTTTACCTTAGCAAGAATTAAGCCTACAAATTAACTCCTTATGATATTAAATAATAATTTCCCTTTTGATTTGAAAATTAAGGCCCAACATTCTTGGGTACTTCAGTCGGGCTGTTTGCTAAATCTTTTTCGCCGCAACGCATAATAACCACATATATTAAAGAAACTGCTTAAGAAAATTTGTGGGTTTTAACAAAAACGAAAAAGGATATCGCGTCCATCCCGTTTAAAAACAAAGTTTGTGCAATAACCAATCTAAATTTACGAAGTCTATTTTTTTAATCGCTCAGAAAACATTGTATGTTTTGCTAAAAACAGGTAAAGCACTTGCAAAATGAAACGGAAATAGTTGAATTATCTACGCCATTTAAACCCGACCGAAGTGAGAAAGCCCGCAAGGTGAGGAACGAACTGCGGACTTGAAACGGGGGCGGGACTGCTGTTTACCAAAAGCTAAAAAATTGCTTTACAAATGTTTTTTATCTTTCTTTTTAACACCAATTTTTTTAACGCTAAAAGTGAAATAATGTTGGTATAAATAACTAAATGCGGCAATTAAAACTGAAACTACAACTTTTGAAACGGTTGGATAAACGCCTAAATACTCGATAAAAAACTTCTGCATAACGTAGGTTAGCAATATGTTTATAAAGTTTAAGTTTAAAAAGCGTAGCAACTGAATATGTGCTTTTACTTCGCTATGCGTAAAAATTACGTACCTGTTAAGTAAAAAACTGTATGGAATTACAACCATAAAATCGGCTATTAATGCTGCGGTTTCTCTTCTAACGGTGAAAAACAGAATATTTACATCTTCTGCTAAAAAAAGATAGTGAAAAGCCAACCAATACACCGCGATGCCCAAAAGCCATGTACTGCCACCGGTTGCCAAATACCTAAAATTATGCTGAGAAATAAAGCCTTTAAATGGAGGATAGAAAAAATCGATAAAAGCCAGGATGAATTTTCGCATTAGATTAACTTAAGTTGCAAAGGTAATTTTTTTAAATATTTATTGTGGATTGGCACAAAAAAAGTCTTGGGTTTTAAACCAAGACTCTTAAATATATAAAGATTAATTGTTTGTTTTTAATTAGGGACTTTTTGAGTGTAAAAATTTTAGATTTAGTTATTTTGAAAGGGTGTTTGGCTCTGCAACAAAATCGATTACTGCGCACCAACTGTAAGATGGGTGAGGTTGAATGCTTATTCCGACTGTATTTAATTTATATTTTCGATCTAACAAGTTAAATCTGTGCCCTAGTGATGGCACGCCACAATCTAATAGTAAATGGCAAACAATATCTAAACTATTCGAATAGCCGAAATCTATATTTTCACTCATTGCCTTTTTGGGGAAATATTTTGATACGCGTTTAGAAAAAGAATCGCCATTGCTGCTTTCATGCGTATCAATATTATTCCGATTCAAATCTATTGCATGGCTTCTGCTCACTGCACTTAACTGTTCATTTGGGTAAAACATTGGCAGGTTTTTAATGCCTTTTACATGTTTTAATAATGATAGGTAATAAGCATTATTTCGCGAAATTTTAAGTTCATTATAATTGCGGTATTTTTTAACTTTCTCGTTGTAGTTGTTAATGTAATCTTCTAGAAAGGTGTAATAAAATTTCTCTCCATCAATGCGTATAAGGTTCATGTATAGCAGTGTATTTTTTTCTTCGCTGGTTAAATAGTCTGCATATACACCCGTATTTGCTTTTTTAAATTCAGCATCTGTCCAGCGTTGCGCTATTGCAGCATTAGCGTATAGAAATAAAAATATGCCGGAGATAAAAAAAAGGCGAAACATGTTTGGTTTTACAATGATAACATGATAACGCCTTGAAGTTGTATTTATTTTTTGCTGTTAATAAAAGTGTTAAATTTTTTAACAAAAAGCCCTCAACACTATTGAGGGCTTTTATTTAATGTCTACAAAAACATACCGCCTGATGCTTCAATACGTTGTGCATTAATCCATTTGGCTTCTTTTGTGCACAAAAAGGCAATAACACCACCAATATCATCTGGTAAGCCAACTCTGCCCAAAGCAGTTTGAGAGGCAATCATTTTATTTAATTGCTCGTTATCTCTAACAGCACCACCACCAAAATCGGTTTCGATTGCACCCGGTGCTACAATATTTACATTGATACCTCTAGAACCTAATTCTTTAGCCTGATACTTGGTGAGTGTCTCCATTGCACCTTTCATAGATGCGTAAGCCGCATAACCCGGTAAAGCAAAACGAGCCAAGCCGGTAGAAACATTTATAATGCCGCCACCATCATTTAATATGGCCAATACTTTTTGTGTTAAAAAGAATACTCCTTTAAATTGAATGTTTAACAAAGTATCAAATTGTTCTTCTGTGGTTTCTTCGAAAGATGCGTGAACACCAATCCCTGCATTGTTTACCAAATAATCAATTTTTTCAGCATTAAAATTCGACTTCAGAATGGCCTTAACATCGTTAACAAATCCATCAAAGCTTTTTACATCGCCAACATTTAATTGTAATGCTGCTGCATTTACGCCAATTGCTTTAAGCGCTTCTACGGTTTCATCTGCATCATCTTTTTTCGATTGATAAGTTATTAAAACATCCAACCCTTTTTTAGCCAAATGAATAGCTGCGTTTTTACCTAAGCCTCTGCTTCCGCCGGTTACTAGTACAATCTTATTTTGTATTTCCATTTTTCTTTTAATTTGATAAACAAAATTAAATGGAAAGGTGCTGCAAAAATGGTGATACGTTAAGGAAAAATGGTGAGTACTTAAGTTTTATATGGTGATAATTTCCTTTTTTTCTGCCAGCGATTGAAAATATGCTTCGCGGTATTGTTTAGGCGTTTGCCCTGAAAAGTGTTTAAAAAACTTAGTAAAATTTGATGGGTCGTAAGTCAAAATCCTTGCGATTTCAGAAATTGGAGTACTAACATTTTGTAACATCGATTTAGAAATTTCCATTAATCGTTCTTCAAAGAAATAGCATGGCGAATGGCCGGTTGCTGACTTAATGGTGTTGCTGAAATGAGTTGGGTGAACATGCAATATTTCGGCAAAATCCCTAACCTCGAACATTTCGGTGGCTTTGCCAGAAACGATATCGGCTAGGTGTTTATCTAATTCTATAAAATAATCGGCTGCAATTTCGTGTTGGCGGGCAAAGAATTTTTGAGGGATTTTCATTTTCAATCAGTTTTCTGATTTCAAATATAGTTGTGATGATGGCTTGAAATACATAATCTTCAGTTTTTTACATCTAAATAACCGATTGAAATAATGGTCAAGAAGCTTAAATAAAAAAAAAGTCGCAGGCTAAAAAAACCTGCGACTTTAATATTATAATTCAAACTTAGATGTCTATGGTGGTAAAATCTAGGCTAACAAATTCTTCCAGCTAACTTGTTTATTTACAATGTTAGCTAAATCGGCAATGGCAACACGTTCTTGCTCCATGCTATCGCGGTGGCGAATTGTAACTGTGTTATCTTCTAAACTCTGGTGGTCAACTGTAATACAAAACGGGGTTCCAATTGCATCCTGACGGCGATAACGTTTACCTATTGCATCTTTTTCTTCATAAATACAATTAAAATCAAATTTCAAAGTATCCATAATTTCGCGTGCTTTTTCTGGTAAACCATCCTTTTTAGTTAATGGGAAAACAGCAACTTTATATGGTGCCAAAGCAGGATGTAAGCGTAGTAAAGTACGGCTGTCTTGTTTATCTTCTGTGCTTAAATCTTGCTCTTCAAAAGCATTAATCATGGTTAACAAGAACATACGATCTAAACCTATTGATGTTTCGATAACGTAAGGAACGTAATTTCCATAAGGTTTACCTGCTTCATTTAAATCGTTATCAAAATACTGCATTTTTTTGCCAGAAAATTCCTGGTGTTGTGTTAAATCGAAATCTGTACGGCTATGAATACCTTCAACTTCTTTAAACCCGAACGGGAATTCAAATTCGATATCTGTTGCAGCATTTGCATAATGCGCTAATTTAACATGGTCGTGGTAACGATATTTTTCAGGCGAAGTTCCTAAAGCTTTATGCCACTTTAGGCGGGCTTCTTTCCAGTATTCAAACCATTTTTTATCTTCACCAGGGCGAACAAAAAATTGCATTTCCATTTGCTCAAACTCACGCATACGCATAATGAACTGGCGGGCAATTACCTCATTACGGAAAGCTTTACCAATTTGTGCAATGCCGAAAGGAATTTTCATCCTTCCAGATTTTTGAACGTTTAAAAAGTTTACAAAAATACCTTGCGCCGTTTCGGGACGAAGGTAAACTTCATCACTACCTTCGGCCATTGCACCAAATTGCGTGCTAAACATCAGGTTAAACTGGCGAACATCAGTCCAGTTTGAGGTTTTTGAAATCGGACAAATTACTTTGTAATCAACAATTAAATCTTTTAGCTGTGCTAAATTTTCAGATTTAAGGGCCAGGTTCATTTCAACCTCAAGCGCCAATCCTTTTTTCACAAATCTCCAGCTTGCCTCATTAACAAATGGATATTTGCCGTTATCTAAAATCGAATTTTTTTCCTTAAAGCCCGGAATCCATGCCGCTTGTCCTTCGTCGCTTAAACCCAAAATTTCTTGTTGAAATTCTTCGAATTTAGCCTTATTATCTGTGCTAAAATTGGCTAATTCAGAATATAACTCATCAATTTTATTTTCCAATAATTGGTCGGCACGGTAACGTTTTTTCGAATCCTTATTATCAATCATCGGGTCGTTAAAACCATCAACGTGTCCGCTTGCTTTCCAAACTTTCGGATGCATAAAAATTGCAGAATCAATTCCTACAATGTTTTCATGCATTTGCACCATGGCTTTCCACCAATAAGTTTTAATATTGTTTTTCAACTCAGCACCCAATTGGCCGTAATCGTAAACGGCACTTAAGCCATCATATATTTCGCTGCTTTGGAACACAAAACCGTATTCTTTAGCGTGTGATATTACATTTTTAAATTGTTCGTCGTTATTCTTTTGAGCCATAATGGAGGCAAAGATAATAAATAAGGTAAAAGGTAAGAGGTAAAAGGTAAAAGGTTTTTAACAAGCGTTTTGACGTTATAAAATTACCTAAACAAATTATCCTAGATGTTTAACGATCGGGTTTAAATTGCAAAGGCTGTTCAATTATTAAAGTTTCATCAGCATTGCTAACAAAAAAAACGATGCTGCTGCTTGCAACATCGTTCTAATTTTAAAAAAAAATGGTTTGGCTAAATGTTAACGTCCCTTTCTTCCTCAACACTTAAAACGCCTTTAATTTTCTTTACATCTGTTATTTTCTGGCTTGTTGGCACAATAATAATCACACCTATGGCTTCAAGTGTTTCAACACTTTTCACACCAAGTTTTCTGAGCTCGGCAGTTACCGTGTCTAAACTACCACCCTTAACAGATATTAACCATTTTGATTTCATCTTATTATTCTTTCAATTGGACCAATTGGGTCGATAGGGAATCTTGGGTTGACCAAAATTGGCACTTTCTCAAGCGGAAATCTATCAATCGGAATCCTGTCAATTGGAAATTTAATTAACCTGGTTTTTGTAGGTGCCTGCACTAAACCTGCACCAACGTCTCTAGCTGGCGAAGATAATACTTTTGCAGTTGAGGTTAATTTGCGCCATAAGTTAATACCGCGTAAACCTGTTGCCTGTGCCCAAAGTGCTGCAATGCCCGCAACATGTGGTGTAGCCATACTGGTACCATTCCAGGTTGCATATTTGGTTGGCAATTTGGTAGATGAATACACACTCACACCAGGAGCAGCAATATCAACAGCGCCATAAGTAGGGTATAAGCCACCGTTAGAGAAATTTGCAACATTCATATTAACATCTACAGCACCAACCGCCATTATGGACGGACAATTTGCAGGATGCATCACTTGTCTAACCGTACCTGGTCTTGCAGAATCGTTACCGGCAGCAGCAATAATCAAAGTTCCTTGGGCTAAAGCTCTGGCTGCAGCGGTTTCAAACACAGCTGAATAACCTGAGCCATTTAAAAAGCCTCTTAACGACATGCTTACAACTTCGCAACGGTTCGCAATTGCCCAGTTAATGCCCGCAAGGATGCCGCCATCGCCGCCAGAACCACCATTACTTAATACTTTGCCGATGTAAATGCTTGCAGCATAAGCAATTCCATATCTTTCAGAAGCTGATGGAGAACTCAAAGGACCGCAAGCAGTACCGGTACAATGTGTTCCGTGTCCGTGTCCGTCTTGCGTGGTTTCTCCTGAAATAAAACTTTGGTGTACCACAGGTCGGCCAGCAAAATCGGGATGATTAAAATCAAAACCCGTATCTAAAATGGCAACTTTTATTCCTGCTCCGTTATATGGGTTGTACCTTAAGAAATTTGTTGGAACTACGTTGGTTGCTTTTAATCCCCAGGTTGCACCAACAGATTCAACATCTGATTCTTGTTCGGCATAGCTCGATTCGTCCATCTCCTGGCCAACCAAAACATTTGCAATCTGATTGATGGCATCTCTGTAACCTTCAACGTAGTTTTGAGTACTTTCATCAAGCATGCCGATGGCATAAACAACCGTTTCTTTTTCCACAATCATTTGGCTGTCGCCAAAACTGCTAATGTTGTTTTCAATTTTTGGTTTTTCATTTACAATGGCAATTCCAAGTTTATCTAAGATAATTCCATCGGTTTTGGCAAGGTCTTTATCTGTAAAAAATTCGTTTTCAAATTCAAGTGAGCTTTTAAGGTTCAGTCCGCTAATTGAGTTGATTTGGTTGATAGAATCTGATGTATTCGATCCTTCAGGTAATAGTACAAGATATCGGCCAGTGTACTCTACCTTTTCTTCTTTTTTTAAAGTTTTTGACATGATTTTTAGTTTTATTGAATGGTTACCTACTCTGTTTAGGATTTTCGGTTTATTCCTTTAAAATCGTCGACGTTTAACACTACCAAAATTGTTATAGTTTGAATAGAAAACTGGCAGGTAAATCACTAAAAATCAGTGGGAAAAGTAACAAATCGATTATTGGTGAAAACAACTAAAAAAAATATGGGGAAAACCCCATGTTTTATGGTTTAAAGATTTACCACATTTGAGAATAAAAGTTAACTTTAATAAAAACCAAAAAACTATGGAATCGAACCCAACATTCAGTTACATTATTGCTTTTGTTTTAGGAGCAATTGCATTTTATTTAATTCAAAAATTTTTTAGAGGCTCAGTTAAGGATACACCAACAGGAAAACCCAACACTATGCCCCAAAAAGCTATTCAACTGATGGTTGATAACTACCGTAATATTCAGCTGGAATTGATTAATAAAACGCTCGGTATAAATGATGCACACTCTGTTTGGTTTGATTTAAAAACCTTGAAAAAATTTATTCAGGATATCGAAAATGAAAGTAAAAGGGTAAAACAAGACATTAGCGATGATAGCCTGGGCTTACGTTTTTATTACGCAGCTTACCCAAAAGCAGATAATTGGGATATTTTTGGAAAGAATAATAACATACCAAAAGAATCTGCCGAAAAACATACATTGATAATGATACCAACATTAAAAATGAAAAGTGTTGATGGGTATTTAGACTTTGACTTTAATCCGCTGGATGAAAGAACATACTCGCCCGATAGAGCAACGCAAGGCCAAAGCATGCGTATGATGAAAATTAGTGATGACGGCGAAACGCAAGCGATGCAGGTAATGGCCCAAAACCACGGACAAACAATTCCACCGGCTGTTACCGTTGTAGAAAATTATTAGTAAAAATGGAATTAAGTAATTTCCAGAAATTTTTGAGCGATAGCTTTCTTTGGGTAGAAGGCTTAGCTGCAATTATCGCTTTGCTTAATTATGCAACATTAAAAAATCAATATTGGCGATTTTTTATCTATTATTTAGTAATCATCTTTTTAAGTGAAATTATTGGCAAATGGGGTGGTTTATATTTCAGCTTCTCAAAGGCAAAATATTATAACTACCTCATTATTCCCTTTCAATTTATATTTTTTTATTGGCTATATGCCATCAAATGTTTTAATAGCAAAGTGCTATTTTATTTATGCTCTACAATTTACTTTTCTTCGTTTTTAGTAAGCGAATTGTTTTTTAGAGAGAGCAAAATCTATTTCTCCTTCAACTACACTTTAGGTTGCTTATTGCTAATGTTTTTAGTGCTTAAAGAATATTATAATCAGGTTAATTCTATAAACATCCTCAATTTTCATAAAAATAAAATGTTTTACATAAACTTAGGTGTAACACTTTTTTACATCGGTACTTTGCCGTTTTTTACATTTTATTCTTTGCTAAAAGATTATTCAACCATTTGGGATATTTATTACAATTACTTCTTAATTTCAGGTGTAGTTATGTATTTATTATTTTCAATTTCATTTATATGGGGAAAACAGAGCTATTAATTACGGTTATTTTATTTAACCTGTTTTTTGTGAGTTTTACTGTTGCCATTATGGTTTACATCAGGAAATATAAATCGAGAAAAAAGGAGTACTTAAATGAAATAAAAATCAATAATGAAATACATCAAAAAGAACTTTTATCAACTCAATTAGAAATACAGCAAGATACCATGCAACAAATCGGTAGAGAACTGCATGATAACATTGGGCAAAAATTAACTTTGGTAAGCTTGTATGCGCAGCAACTCGTTTACGAAAAAAAAGTGCCACAGGCGAGTGATAAAATTGAACAGATATATCAAATTGTAAATTCCTCTTTACAGGATTTACGAAGCCTATCGAAAAATTTAACAAATGATAATGTTAGTAGAAATGAAATTGTAACTTTAATACAAGATGAAGTAAATCATTTAAATGCATTGAAAAAGTGTGAGGTTTTGTTCAATTACAATTGTGATTATTTTGATTTAGACTTTGTTCGTAAAAATGTTTTACTAAGGATTACGCAAGAATTTCTTCAAAATAGTTTAAAGCATGCTAATTGTGATGAGATTAAAATTGATTTACAATCTGATAATGAAGCCTTTTTAAGGTTAAAAATTCAGGATAATGGTGTTGGATTTGATTACGAAAAAAATAATGCAGAAGGAATAGGACTTAAAAACATGAAGAAAAGAGCCGAAATTATTGGTGGCAAATTCAGCTTTAAAAGTAAACCTAATCATGGTACGGCACTTACTGTGATTTTAAATAACTAATCATGAAAAAAACCATTGTTATTGTAGATGATCATGTACTTATAGCCAAGGCATTGCAGGGCATCATCAATAATTTTGAAGATTTTGAAGTTATCTATGTTTGCGAAAACGGTAAAGATTTAATAGATAGGTTTATTAATGGAAGTAAAATTCCGGATATTTTACTTCTTGATATTAGCATGCCCGTAATGGATGGTTTTGAAACTGTAACCTGGGTGAAATTAAATCATCCTGAAATATTAGTAATGGCTTTGAGCATGCAAGGTGAAGAAAAAAGTGTTATTAAAATGGTTACCAACGGTGCAACCGGTTATTTATTAAAAAATGCGCATCCGGCAGAATTAGAAAATGCACTAACAAAATTGGCAGCAAATGGATTTTTCTATCCAGAATGGGCATCAAAAATTATATTTTTTAGTTTAAATAAAGCCAAAGAAGCCGAAATTAAAATATCCGATAGGGAAAAAGAATTTTTAAAATACACGGTTACTGAACTTAATTACAAGGAAATAGCGGATAAAATGTTTTGTAGCCCACGGACTGTAGAAAGCTACCGCGACAATCTTTGCGAAAAGTTAGAGCTAAAAACACGAGTTGGTTTGGCCGTTTTTGCCATTAAAAATGGATATGCGTAGCGGAAGGTTAATTATTTGAATTGTTGAATCGGTTAATTAGTTAAATTGTAGAATTGATTAATTGTTTCAATTGCTGAATTAATTAGTCGTTTAAATTGTAGAATTTGTAGACTGTTGAATTGTTCATGCTCGATGTATCAGTTTAACGATTAACCAATAAACACATTCAACCAAAAATCCTCCATTTTACCTTTACCATCTTCCATTTTTTTCTACTTTTGAATCATGAAATTTCACTTATTATTTTTCTTCTCTGTTTTATTGGCTTTTTTATCCTGCAAACAAGAAGAAAAAGTTCATCATTACATTAAATTTGATACCACAAACCAACTTTACCGGTTCTTAAAATGGTCGCCTGATAATCGTTATCCATTAATCAGTGCGCATCGCGGTGGTCCGATGCCTGGCTATCCAGAAAATTGCATAGAAACTTTTGAAAATGCCACCACCTACAATCCAATGGTTATCGAATTCGATATCGCTTATAGTAAAGATTCTGTTTTGGTAATTATGCATGATGATAAACTGGACAGAACATCAACAGGAAAAGGACTGATTGGAGATTATACTTACGATGAACTTAAAGCTTTTAATTTAAAGGATGATGAAGGAAACGAAACTAAATTTAAGATACCGACTTTAGATAGCGTGTTAAGCTGGAGTAAAGGAAAGGTGCTACTAACGATAGATTTAAAGCGAGGTGTTTCTTACGCTAAAGTAATTGAAAAGGTTAAGCAGTACAAAGTAGAGAGCAACTCAATCATTATTACATACAATGCAAATCAGGCTCATGAAGTTCATAAACTGGCTCCGGATTTAATGATTTCGGCATCAGTGCAGAAAAAATCTGAATTAAAAAGACTTAATGATTTAGGTATACCAAATAATAGAATTGTAGCATTTGTAGGTGTTAGCGCTCCTGAAAAGGAACTATACAATTACCTGCATAATAAGGGTATTACTACAATTTTAGGTACAATGGGTAACATTGATAAAAGCTCTATTGCAAATCCTGCGAAGAATATTTATTATCATCTGGTAAGTAATGGGGCCGATATTTTATCATCAGATAATATTGTGCAAGCTGCAGAACAACTTGATAAGTTTCGATACAATAAAAAGATAAGTTCGGCAAATATTAACTAACAATATCGTCATTGCTTTGTGCATTGCAATGGCAACCGATTTATAAAGAAACACAATGAGTATTTCAGTAAAAAGACTTTCTAAACATTACGGCAATCAAAAAGCAGTAGATTCTATAAGCTTTGAAGCAAAGCCTGGCCGTATTCTGGGCTTTTTGGGTCCGAATGGTGCGGGTAAATCTACTACAATGCGTATGCTAACCGGCTACCTCGAAGCTACATCTGGCGAAGCAAAAATTTCTGATAAAAATATCATTCTCGAAGCTGTTGATGCAAAAAAGCATATTGGCTATTTACCTGAAAATACCCCGCTTTATACCGAAATGTACGTAAAGGAATTTTTGAGTTTTGTTGCGCAAACCTACAAGCTTGCAGATATTTCTAAGCGTGTAGCAGATGTGATTGAAATGGTTGGTTTAACGCCTGAACAGCACAAAAAAATTGGAATGCTATCTAAAGGTTACAGACAAAGGGTTGGTTTGGCTCAGGCGATTATTCACAATCCGGAAGTTTTAATTTTGGATGAACCTACATCAGGTTTAGATCCAAATCAACTGGTTGATATAAGAGCCTTGATTAAAACGTTGGGTAAAGATAAAACCGTCATTATTTCTACACACATCATGCAGGAGGTTGAAGCTATTTGCGATGATATCATCATCATTAATAAAGGCAAAATTGTAGCCAATGATACGTTGGAAGGTTTGAAAATGGCAAATAATCAAAATTCATTAGAGGATATTTTTAGAAAACTTACGGCTTAATTCATGTTTAAATTTCGGTTACTACTATTTGCCATACTATCATTTTATGCTACAATATTAAAAGCTCAAAATACAACTAATTTAAGCATTGGTGCAGAAATCGGGCTTCCATCCGGAAATTTCTCAGGTATTTCGGCAATAGGAACAGGTGGCTCCATAAAATTTGATTTACCGATTTCAAATCAACTTGCTATAAGTTTAAACGGCGGTTTTATGAATTTTTTTGGCAGAAGAAACCAAGTTCTGATGGTTAAAGATTTAACTTACATCCCATTAAAAGCTGGTTTAAAATATTACCTAAGCGAAGGTTTTTACGCAGAAGCGCAATTAGGCGCAGGAATCCCAATAAATGAAACACAAAAAACACTAGCGATTTGGTCGCCAGGAATTGGAAATATATTTAAACTGAGAAATAAGGGATTGTTGGATGTTGGTTTAAGATACGAAGGCTGGACGGGAAAAAATGATAATATTCAACTATTAAATTCTTCAAATACAAAAGGTTTTGCAGGCTTAAGAATAGCTTATGCTTTGGAGCTTTAGATATTTCCTTTATACACAGATGCTTTATATCATTTTAAAAATAATGTATTTCAAAGTCTTTTAACCACTTAGTTTAACAGTAAGACATCTATAAATTACTTTATTATTTTGTTAACTTCGGCATTTAAATTTAGTTATGTACGCAGTTTTTAAACGCGAATTAAATAGTTTTTTAAGTTCGATGGTTGCTTTCATAACCATAGGCGTTTTTTTATTGGTTTCTGGACTTTTGCTGTGGTTTTTTCCTGATACATCAATTCTCGATTACGGCTACGCAGAAATGGGTGGCTTCTTTAGTTTAGTTCCATATCTTTTTATGTTTTTAATTCCGGCGATAACCATGCGCTCATTTGCCGAAGAAAAAAAGGAAGGTACCTACGAATTGTTAATTACCAAGCCAATTACGCTTTGGCAAATCATCTTTGCTAAATATTTATCATGTTTAGTTTTGGTTTTATTTGCTTTAATACCTACAACAATTTATTATTTTTCAATATCAAAACTTGGTTTACCTGAAGGAAATATAGATTCAGGGGCAGTTATAGGCTCCTACATTGGGCTCTTTTTATTAGGCACCGCATTCACTTCGGTTGGAATTTTTGCTTCATCGCTCACCAAAAACCAGATTATTGCCTTTGCTGTTTCAGCGGCACTTTGTGCTTTTGCTTTCTTGGGCTTTGATTACACAAGTCAACTTTTTGCCTTAAAAAGTTTCGAAACTACTATATCATCTTTAGGGATTAATGAACATTACCAATCGATAAGTAGAGGCGTTTTAGATACCAGAGATTTAATATACTTTATTAGTTTTTCATCAATATTTCTATTATTTACAATGTTGGCTGCGGGAGGAAAGAAATAATGAAAAACAATAAAAACTGGTTAAATATAATTGTCGTTTTCTTAATTCTTATTTTACTAAATCTTACTGGAAGATATTTTTTTCATCGCTTTGATTTTACAGCTGATAAGCGTTTTACCTTAACCGATAAAACTAAAAATGCATTAGCAAAAAGTCAAAAACCTATAACTATAACAGTTTTTTTAAATGGAGAATTGCCTGCAGCTTTTAAGCGTTTTCAAACATCTGTAAAAGATTTGCTTAACGATTATAAGGCATATTCTAACGCAGATCTAAAAGTTGTTTTTGTCGATCCTTTAGCCGGATTAAGCGTTGCAGATCAGGATACGGTTATCAATAATTTATACATGCACGGTATTGAAGCCACAAATTTAAGTGTTAAAACAGAAAGTGGCTTAACGCAAAAGTTGGTTTACCCTATGGCAATGATTGAGAGCGATGGGAAAGAATTACCGGTTAAACTTTTTCAAAATCTTGATGCCAGCGGAAATTATGAAGACAATATTAACCGTTCGATAGAAAACCTGGAATATGTATTTACTTCGGGCATTAAAAAAGTAGTTAATGGCAATAATCCCCGAATAGGCTTCACAGAAGCCAATGGAGAACCAAGCGATTTAGAACTTTATGATGCAATCCATACACTTTCTAATAGTTATGAAGTTGGAAGAGTAAATTTAAACACCATCGATAAAGCAGGGTTGGATAAGTTGAAAATGATGGTTATCATAAAACCTCAGCAAGCATTTACCGAAACTGAAAAGTACAAAATAAATTATTTTGTAATGAATGGGGGCAGGGTGCTTTGGAGCATCGATCAGGTATCTGCCGAATTGGATAGTTTGCAGGGGAAAGGCTCGCAAATGGTTTTTAATAAAAATCTTAATCTTGATGACATGCTTTTTATGTATGGGGCAAGAATCAATTATAATATCATAGCGGATAAAAATTCTGCTGAAATTCCGGTTTCGACAGGTGTTGTGGGTGGCCAGCCGCAAATACAACTTGTGCCTTGGCTTTATTATCCAATTTTGTTACCAGATACCGCCGCCAGTTTAGTTAAAAACTTAGATGGTATTAAAGCCGAGTTTCCGAGCACCGTTGATACGATTGGCGCTAAAGGTGTAAAGAAAACCTATATATTAACCACATCATCATTTAATAAGGTTTTTAACGTACCAAAGTTGTTTTCTTTGCAAATGGTTGCCGAACAACCAGATCCTAAGTCGTTTCAAAATCCGCTGCAAAGTGCAGGCGTTTTGTTAGAAGGCGAATTTCCTTCAGTATTTGCCGGCAGACCTTTGCCAGCTCAAATAGCAAGTACATTTACTAATGCAAATGTGGGCAAAAGCGCTAAAATGATTGTAATAGGGGATGGTGATATTTTTAAAAATCAGGTTGTAGCTAAAGATAATTCTCCATTACCATTAGGTTTTGACAGATACACTCAACGTACTTATGGTAACAAAGCTTTGCTCTTAAATATTGCCGATTATTTTACTGATGATGATAACCTAATAGAGCTAAGAAACAAGGAAGTTAAAATTCGGTTATTGGATAAAGCCAAAATCAAGCTCGAAAAAACTAAATGGCAGATTATTAATGTTGTTTTTCCATTATTAGTGTTAATATTCTTTGCAATTTTTCAACATTATTACCGCAAGTACAAGTACGCTAAATAATTTTTATATTTTTGAAGAAGACTAAAAGATATCATGAGATTTATAGTATCCACATCAACTTTATTAAAACACCTGCAAACTGTTAATGGTGCATCTAGCAGCAGCACAGTTTTACCTATATTAGAAAATTTTCTTTTTGAAATTAAAGATGGCAATTTAACAATCTCTGCTACCGATTTGCAAACCAGCATGACTACTGCTCTGGCTGTAGAATCGAAAGAAGAAGGAAAAGTTGCTGTTCCATCTAAAATTTTATTAGATACGCTTAAAACTTTACCAGATCAGCCAATTGCTTTTAACATTGATGATACAACATTTGCTATAGAAATTAGCGCAGGCGATGGAAAATATAAACTTAGCGGTGAGAACGGCGATGATTTCCCTAAAATCCCTGTAGTTGAAAATGCATCATCTGTTAATTTACCTGCCTCTGTTTTAACTGAAGCAATAACAAAAACAATTTTTGCGGTTAGTAACGATGAATTAAGACCGGCAATGACAGGTGTGTTTTGCCAGTTATCACCTCAGCACATTACATTTGTAGCAACTGATGCGCATAAGCTTGTACGTTATCGTCGTATGGATAGTAAAGCTGATAAAGCGACATCATTTATTCTACCTAAAAAAGCCCTTACATTATTAAAAGCTGCATTACCAACCAATGATATTAATGTATCAGTTGACTATAATGCAACAAGTGCTTTCTTTAAATTTGAGAATATAAATTTAGTGTGTCGTTTAATAGACGAGCGCTATCCTGATTATGAGGCAGTTATCCCTCAAAATAATCCTAATAAATTGGTTATTGATAGAAGTTTGTTTTTAAATACGCTTCGTCGTGTGGTAATCTTTGCTAATAAAACTACGCACCAGGTTAGGTTAAAAATAAACGGAAGCGAATTAAATATTTCATCAGAAGATTTAGATTTTGCTAACGAAGCACACGAACGTTTAAGTTGCCAATATGATGGTGAAGACCTGGAAATTGGTTTTAATGCTCGTTTCTTAATAGAAATGCTAAATAATTTAAGTGGAGATGAAGTTACTTTAGAACTATCTACACCGAATAGGGCAGGATTATTAATTCCTCAAACAAATGATGAAAACGAAGATGTATTGATGCTTGTAATGCCAGTAATGTTAAACAACAGTTACTAATTACTAACATTTTAGTTACACATATTTATAATGGCTTGGTTTTTGAACCAAGCCATTTTTGTTTAAACCAAATAACCATCTCATGAAAAGCTCTAATCCTTCATCTTTCAAAACACATATTTTTTTGTTGATATGTTGTTCGATATTTTTCATGTATTGTAAAAAACACGATCCAAACGTTGTAGCGAAAGGTGAGGCAAAAATTAAAGTAATTAATGCTGTACAAGGTGAGGTTAAACAAAATGTTTTTGTTGACAATTCAAAAATGACTATTGCCCCACTGGCATTTGGCGAAACCAGTGAATATGTTAAAATCCTCTCTGGTAACAGAAGCGTTAATTTTATGGGTTCTAATAGTTTTAATACAGATACAAACTTGAATTTTACACCTGCTCTTACATACAGCACATTTTTAATTGCAGATAGAGATGGAAAAAAAGAGATTATCAACTTTGAGGATAATCTGAGCATATCAGACATGTCGATGGCGAAAATCAGAGTGGTTAATTTAACGCCATTTTTTAATACAGGTGTTAATGTTAGCATCCAAACTGGTTCACCTTTTATAAATGCTTTAATGTTTAAAGAGGCTTCTAATTACTATACCATAGAGAATGGTGCAGCGCTAAGGTACAACGTTGTGGGCTCTGGGAATATTAAAACTATTGCGGCCACAGATTTATTGCCAGGAAAAATTTATACGATTTGGCTCAGTGGTTTAACTACTGCAACCTTAGAGGCACATTTAATAGTCGATAACTAAGAAATCAAGGCTTTCAAATATTTGAAATACAAAGCCTATCTTTGTAATAATCTTTACAACCACCAATGAAAATTAAATTATCTTCAAATATTAAGTTTGTTTTAGTCTTAGTTATTGCTTCATTTTCAATTGCTTGTGTAAAGAATGATAATAATGATTACGATACCAGAGTTAGGTTTTTAAATGCGATTGACCAGGGTGCACAAGATTTTTATCTTAATGGATTGAAAGTTGCACCAGCTGTTGTTTATGGCTCAAGCAGTAGTTATATAACTGCGGCGGGCGATAAAGAATATAATGTTTATTCAAGAGGCGCTGGTACTTCTAGTATAAGCGATTCTATTAAATATTTATTTAGTGTTGGTAAGAATTATACGGTTTACTATACTAAAAAGTCAGCAACCGATTCTGTATTAACTGTTTTGGAAGATGATCTAGCCCGTGATGCATCTAGTGTTCGATTGTTTTTTATTAATCTGGGTTATAATTTAAGTTCCAACGTTAATATTAGAAATGAATCGTCAAGTGTTGTCAAAATATTAGGTCCTGGAGAAAATTCAGGTTATATAAAGCTCCCTGTTAATGCTGATGCCAATATTTATTTAAATCTTTTGGCTTCGCCTAACGTTACAGATACAATTCTGAATACAAATTTCGTCAAAGGAAATACCTATACAATCATGATTGATGGTGTAAATAAAGGTACCACTGCAGGTAAATTACAAAAACGGGTAATTGTCAGTAGTAATTAAATTTCTACTAATAAATTTAGATTAGTCTTTAAATCAAATTGATATTCCTACTTTTGCCCAAACTTATATACAATTGGAATTACTACAACAACTCTTAGATTTCATTCTTCACATTGATGTTCATTTGGCTCAAATCGTGAATGATTATCAAACCTGGACATACTTAATTTTATTCCTTATAATTTTTGCAGAGACTGGATTAGTTGTAATGCCTTTTTTACCTGGCGATTCTTTGCTATTTGCAATGGGTGCTTTAATTGCTGGAGAGCATGAAACCGGTTTAAATATTTGGCTAATGCTGTTAATTTTAATCGTTGCAGCAATTTTAGGCAATACCGTAAATTTTAAACTGGGCAGTGTATTAGGTGCTGGTGTGTTTAAAGAAGATAATAAGATTCTAAAGCTTAAATATTACGAACAATCTCACGAGTTTTTTGAAAAACACGGAGGAAAGGCTATTATCTTTAGTCGTTTTTTACCGATTTTTAGAACTATTGCACCATTTGTAGCTGGTATTGCTAAAATGCCTTTCGGTCGTTTTACTTATTTTAATATTATTGGCGGCGTTTCATGGATTGTAGCTTTATTATTAGGCGGTTATGTTTTGGGCCAAATTCCAATTATAAAAAATAATTTTGAACTGGTTATTGTTTTCATTGCTGTAGTAACGTTTGTGCCAGCAATATGGGCGGCTGTAAAAAGTAAATTACAACCTAAAAAAATAGAAAAAATAATAGAAGGTGACGATTCAAAATAGAATCTGTTAATCTTTAAATAAACAAAAGGCGAGAAATTATTTCTTGCCTTTTGTTTTTTATCAAATTTCCCTTCCTATAGGTATTCCCTTTAAGTATTTCTTTTCCGTATCCGTATCAGATTTCTTTTCTTCGGGTTTTGGTTCTATTTTGAGTAGATTTTTTAATTCTGGCTGGCCGGCATCAACCCATGCTGAAAACCAAAATGAACCAATTTTTAATATGGCAGCACGCATTTGCTTCTCTACCATATTCTCCATTTTATTGTGATAAGCTTTTGAATAAGCTATTGAATATTGTTTTAAAACGGTGTTGTTCCTTTCAGAGAAACTGTATTTTTTATCTGATGGAAAATTTGCACCAAGCTGAGCCTCAAATTTTAGAACTGTATCAACCAAAGTATTGGTATGTTTAACAATCTTCCAGGCCTCTTTTAAAGGATTTTCTATGTACGTTGCCTTACCAACAATAAAATTATAGTCTGCAGAAAATAGTTCTGGTAATCTGCTCTCCCAAAAAGCATGAATGCCAACCTGATTAGTTAACTGACCATTATGATTAGCTGTTGTGTGCAATGGAACATGTGCATCTCCAATATAATGACCCAAATCTGCTGAGTATTTCAATATTTTAATCGAATCTCGATTTTCAAAAGCCTTAATTAAACTATAATAAGTACGCTGAATTTGCCAGGGAACTATTCCATCCTGATTAAGTTTCTTTAAACCATACTTAGCAACAGCATCATTCCATTTTTCAGGGATGCTATCTATGCTTTTTTCGTAGTTTTCAACATCAAGATAGTGTCTGGGAGCTTCTAGTGTATCGGCATATCTCCGTTTATCAGGGTCTACAGCATGCTCGGTAATGTATTTTATATTTTTCTTGTAGAAAGAAAGCATCCCGGAAGGTAAAGTAAATACAGCAAGATTATTTATTCTTTGATGTGCGAAGAAACCCCAGGAAGTACAGAAAATAAATGGGATGATTAACGCAATTAGAATCGTTAATCTTTTCATTTTTATATTTAAATTTTCAATTATTTAAAAGAAACTCTCCATAATTAATGTGATATAAAATCAAAGCCTATATAATTTTCGGTTAAGATTTTATTCTCTTTGCATTATTATAAATGTTGTAATAATAAATATAAGAATGAATTTTTAAAAGGTTAAAAGATTATGTAATTGATGTAAAAGTTTTTAGATGATAATTATTAGCAAAAAATTTTAATAGATTCGCCAAAAATAAAATCATGGAGTTGTCTTGCCCAGTATCAGCAGAAAGAGTTAATGAAAACGTAGTTAGAATAATTGCTTTTATGGTTGCTTTAATTGCCATTGCTTGTGTTATATCTTCCAACTACTGGGCAATATTGTTTTTACTTATTGATTTTTCTTTTAGAGCATTTACCGATGGAAAGTTTAGTTTGCTCAAAATGGTTGCAGTTAAAGTTGTTAAAACATTCAACATAACTTCAAAAATGAAAGATTTGGCTCCAAAAAAATTCGCGGCAACTTTGGGCTTTATTTTTTGCCTTTTAATTACCGCGACTTTTATATTAAATTTTACTATCGCAACGCTGATATTAACATCTACAATGATAATTTTTGCTTTATTAGAAAGCCTTTTTGCCGTTTGCGTTGGCTGCTATGTTTATTCTTTTTTACAAATACTTAAAAAAGAGAAAGCATAATTATTTCTTTAATGCTTCCCTAACTTTTGGAGCAATCTTTGTCCCAAAAATCTCAATTGATTTCATCATGGCTGCGTGTGATGGACCTCCAACATCCATGTGTGCTGAGAAACGTGTTAAGCCAAAGGTTTCTTCCATCGATAAAATTTTATCTACTGATTCATTTGCATCACCAATAATTAAGGCGCCGCTTTCACTTATTCCACCATCAAATTGGTTTCTTTGATAAGGTGCCCAACCACGACTTTTGCCAATTCTATTCATTTGTGCTGAATATAATGGATAATAATAATCGGCAATTTCCTTACTGTTTTCTCCAAACAAAGAATGCATGTGAACACCAACTTCAAACTTATTCATATCATGGCCATAAGCCTGATATACTTTTTTATAATAATCAAAAAGTGGCTTAAACTGTATAGGCTGACCTCCAATTATAGCAAACATTACAGGTAAACCTAATCTGCCGGCACGCTCTACTGATTCTGGTGTACCACCCACGGCAACCCAAATTTTTAAATTATTGTTTACTGCACGAGGCAAAACCTCTTGATTAACCAATTCTGGTCTGAAATTTCCTTTCCAGGTAATTTTTGCTTCCTTATTTATTTTTAAAAGAAGTTCTAACTTCTCCTCATAAAGTTCATCATAATCTTGAAGGTTATAACCAAACAACGGGAATGACTCGATAAAGCTTCCGCGACCGGCCATAAGTTCAGCTCTTCCATTTGAAAGTAAATCGACCGTTGCAAAATTCTGGTATAGTTTTACTGGGTCTGATGAGCTTAAAACTGAAACTGCACTGCTTAATTTTATATTTTTGGTAACTGTAGATGCTGCGGCTAAAATAATCTCAGGACTAGAAACAGCATATTCATGCCGATGATGCTCGCCAATGCCATAAAAATCTAAGCCCACTTCATCCATGAGCTTAATTTCTTCTATAATTTCCTGTAATCTTTGTTGTGCTGGTTGAATTTCTCCCTTTGCATTCACTTGCAAATCGCCAAACATGCCAATACCTAATTCCATAATCGCTGTAATTTATACAACAAAGTTAATAGGTTAGGAGTAGAGAATTTTTGATGTATGGTAAGAAAAAGGAGGTTTTATGGTTGGATTGGCTTTTTTGACACTCACGTCATTGCGAGGCACGAAGCAATCCTAAAGCCCTAGTTAACAAAACCCGTAGTTGTAAGATTGCTTCGTGCCTCGCAGTGACGGTTAAATGCGTATCAGATCATATCATTGGGCTTCAGACTTCTGACTCTATTCTATCTTCTTTCCCTTCATTGCTGTAGAAATCGCTGCATCCATTACGCGTTCTGCAAACGGACGAGTAAACTCATTAAGTTCATCGGCTTTTTTCAAAATTGTATCTTTTTCTTGCGAAGCCAAAGCTGTTTTCAAAGCCTCGATATAAACTTTAGTTTCTGTAATTTCTTGCTCAATTAAGTGTTCTGCATGTTTTTCAATGAAACGTTCGGCGGTGTAAAGTAGTTGTTCTCCCTCACTGCGAGCTTCAATCAGCATTCTTTGTTCCACGTCACTTTTTGCATGTTCAATACTGTCTAACAGCATTTTCTCTACGGTATCATCGCTCAAACCGTAACTTGGCGTAATTTCAATTTCCTGCTTCACACCCGAGCGTAATTCTATAGCCTGAACAGTCAAAATGCCATCAGCGTTGAGCAAAAAGTTAATATCAACTTTTGGCAAACCTGCAGGCATAGCCGGAATTCCTTTTAAATCGAATTCGGCAAGCTTACGGTTTTCTTTTACCAAATCGCGTTCACCTTGGTAAACAGAAATTTTCATGTTTACCTGACCATCAATTGAAGTAGTGTATTGGCGACCAGCCTTTGTTGGAACCTTACTGTTTCGAGCGATAATTACATCCATTAATCCGCCCATGGTTTCAATACCAAGTGAAAGTGGCGTTACATCTAATAGTAAAATATCAGAACGGTTTCCAGCCAAAACATCAGCCTGGATGGCTGCACCTAAAGCTACAACTTCATCAGGGTTGATATTATCTTGTGGTTTTTTACCGAAGAAATTTTCTACTTGTTGTTTTACAAATGGTGTACGGGTAGAACCGCCAACTAAAATTACTTCATCAATATCAGTTGCAGATAGTTCTGAATCTTTTAGCGCATTTTTGCAAGCAGTTATAGTTTCCTCAACCTTACTTGCAATAAGCTGTTCAAATGTTTGCTTATCTAAAGTACACCAAATTTCGCCAACCTTTTCGTTATATAAATTTTGAGATGATAATGCTTTTTTTGCCGCCTCTGCTTGTAAACGTAAAGTTTGCATCAGTACCGCATCATTAGCTAAAGTTTTAATATCAAGGTTGTTATTCTCTATCCAGTGATTTAGAATGGCTCTGTCAAAATCATCACCACCAAGATAAGTGTTTCCATTTGTTGCCAGAACTTCAAAAATTCCATTCTGAATTTGAAGGATAGAAACATCGAAAGTTCCGCCACCTAAATCGTAAACTGCGATTGTTTTTTGCTGCAATGGATCTAAACCAATTCCGTAGGCTAAACTTGCCGCCGTTGGCTCGTTCACGATACGCATCACATCCAAGCCTGCAAGTTTACCTGCATCACGCGTAGCCTGGCGTTGGCTGTCGTTAAAATATGCCGGAACTGTGATAACTGCTCTGTTTACCGGGGTTTTCAGTGCATGTTCGGCTCTGGCCTTTAGCTCCTTTAAAATTTCTGCTGATAATTCAATAGGTGTATAGAAACGATTTCCAGCCTGAATTTTTACCAATGAATCTGTATCATCATCAATAATTTTGTAAGAAAAAATAGCTGCATGTTCGGCTACATCTTTATAAGAGCGACCTAACAATCGTTTTACAGAGAAAATGGTATTAGCTGGGTCGGTTGTTAAAAACTCTTTCGCCTCATTACCTACAACGGTTTCATTTTGGTTATTGAAATACACAACAGATGGCACCAAAATTCCTTTACCGGCATCGTTAATAACCTGCGGATTTTTATCAGGATTAATAAACGCAACCAAACTGTTAGTGGTGCCTAAATCGATTCCGACTATAATTTCTTCCCTTTGAAACGAACCTGTAGCAAGGTTAATTGATATTTTTGCCATGGGGCGAATTTAAGCAATTGTTGTTTCAAAATTGTTGTAATGTTGTAAAGTTGAAAGGTTTTAATTTGTATTAAATTAGAAGTTTTAAGGAAATTTTGGGTTGAGTTACAACCGCATTCCTCTTAAAAAATCTTCAATCGGCATACGTTTTTTGCCTTCATATTGAATATCCTGAAGTTTGATAAAACCATCTTTAGTAGCAAATTTCAGAAAAGTTTTACCATCCGTTAAAAAGCCTCCGGCTGCAATTGCAGGTTCTTTTTCTTCGATATCCACTTTAAAAATTTTTAATGTTTTATCATTTAATAAAGTAAAAGCAGTAGGATAGGGGCTTAAACCACGAATAAAATTAAAAACTTCTAATGATGGTTTATTCCAGTCAACTTTACAATCTTCTTTAAAAATTTTAGGAGCATGTTTTAATACATCACTTTGTGGTTGTGGCTGTTCTTGGTAGTTTCCTTCAGCAATTGCAGTTACCGTTTTAACCAATAGGCTTGCACCTACGTTCATCAGTTTATCATGTAAATCTCCGGCAGTATCGGTACTTTCAATAGCAACATTTGCACTTTGAATAATGTCTCCGGTATCAATCTCGTGGGTTAAGAAAAAAGTAGTAACACCGCTTTCTTTTTCTCCGTTTATTATGGCATGGTTAATTGGTGCAGCACCGCGATACTGTGGCAGTAAAGAACCATGAAGATTAATTGTTCCTTTAGGCGGCATTGCCCAAACAACTTCGGGCAACATCCTAAAAGCAACAACAACTTGTAAATCTGCATTAAAAGATTTAAGCTGTGCTAAAAACTCAGGATTTTTTAGTTTTTCGGGCTGTAGAACAGGAATATTTTTTTCTACAGCATATTTTTTTACAGCACTTTCGCTTAATTTTTGTCCGCGGCCAGCAGGTTTATCGGCGGCTGTAACAACGGCAACCACATCAAAATTTGCCCTTACTAAAGCATCTAAAGAAGCAACTGCAAAATCGGGCGTGCCCATAAAAACTATTTTCATCTGGAATATGTTGTGTAGTAAATTAACGTGAAATGCTCCCGTTAGGTTTTACAAAATAACTAAAAATTAACCCTATTTTATAGTTTAAAATGATACAAGGTAAAGACGTTGTAAAGGCAAGCGGACTAATTTATGTTACCGATTCGATGCCTGGTATTTACAGAAAAGGGAAACCTGGTAAATTTCATTATGAAGATAAGAACGGCGCAAAAATTACCGACGAAAAGCATTTAGAAAGAATAAAAACTTTGGTAATTCCACCGGCATGGCAAAGTGTATGGATTTGCAATAAAGCCAATGGTTATTTGCAGGTAACAGGTACAGATGCCGCAGGAAGGAAGCAATATAAATACCATACAAAATGGACTTCACGCCGCTCGGAAGATAAATATTTTAGATTATATGAATTTGGCAAAGCCTTACCAGAAGCCAGAAAGAAACTGGCCAGAGATTTAAAACGCAAAGATTTAGACGAGCGAAAGGTGTTGGCTATTTCTGTTGATGTTTTACAAAAAACATTAATCCGTATTGGTAACGAAAACTATAAGCAGCTTTATGGTTCTTTCGGCTTAACCACTTTAAGAGATAAGCATGTTAAAATAAATGGCAGTAAAATTAGCATGGATTTTATTGGTAAAAAGGGTGTTAAACAAAACGTAGAGCTAAACGACCGCTCTTTGGCCAAGTTGGTTAAAAAGTGTCGCGATATTCCTGGGCAAGATTTGTTTCAATTTTATACTAACGGAAAGGAACATAAAAGTATCGATTCGGGTAAGATAAACAGTTATATCAGAGAAATAACCGGTAGTGATTTTACTGCAAAAGATTTTAGAACCTGGGGTGGAACCTTAGAAGCATTAAGACAATTTTCTAAGTGTAAACAAGATGGAGATATAAAAATCAACACAAAAAAAACCATTGTAAACGTGTTGGATTGTGTGGCAAAAAAACTTGGTAATACTAGGGCAGTGTGTAAAAGTTCTTACGTTTATCCTTTGCTTATTAGTGCTTACGAGGAGGAAAAACTAGAAAAGTTTTTGAAGAAAATGGATAATAACAATGGTATAGGTAAATTAGGTTTAGAACACGATGAAAAAGTGTTGTTGTCTTTCCTAAAATCTACGAATAGCAACTAAATTTTTGGAGTAGTCTTTTAAATGAGCATGTTTAGAGTTCATATGCTATCGTCATGCTCAGCTTGACTGGGCATATTAAAGCGTAAATAAACATTTATTTTTCAATTGTTTTTTCGCTTTAAGATTCCCGTTTTCACGGGAATGACGGTTTTATTTATATTGTAAAGCAACGAAGAGTAATTAAAGCTAAAAAGCTTTCACTGTTTTCAGTGAAAGCTTTTTTTATTCTTTAGGTGCTTCTTTTATCGGATGAACAGGTTGTTCTTCGTTTTCTCTCTTTTTTGCTGGTTCCTTAGTCTTTACCGGTTTCTGCGGGCTACTATCATTCGCCTTTCTAACCGTTTTATTGTCTACAGGTTCCCTGCCCTTTGGTACTTCTTGCTCATAATTACTTCCAGGTTTATCACTTTTTTCTTTCTTGCCGCTCATGGTTTAATGATTGAATAAATGAATTTTATGAATTGAATAAAAATCAATCTTTAATTAAAGAACAAAGTTTTATCCACTATTGTTTGATAAATTCACTCATTCAAAATTCAATCATTAATTATACAATAAGTATTTTTTGCGCATGGTTTTATAACTGCTTAATCCTGGTTCCCAGGTTGCTCTGATTTCTGCCTCGCTTTTGCCATCAATAATTTGTTGTCTGAAATCTCCAACTCCAATTAACTTTTCTACTGGCATGGTTTGGTTGCTCAATTTAGAATTAAAGAAATCTTCTTTTTTAGGCGATGCTTTGTATAATTCTATAACCCAACCTAAATTAATTTGTCCTTTTTTTCTTAAGATAGAAGTATCGTAGTTTCTCAAATCAATGCCGAAACATTCTTCATCTTTAAAAATTGGCGTTTCTGCCATTCCTTTTATCCCGGTAGGTGTATAAGAAAATTTATAAATGCCTTTTAAATATGGTGCACCAATTACAGTAAAAGGAAACTGTGTACCGCGGCCATGGTTAAGGTAAATGCCTTCGAATAAGCAAGTTGAAGGGTAAAGCAAAATAGATTGCTGCGTATTTAAATTTGGTGATGGTTTAACGGGCAAAGTATATTCCATATTATGATTATAATTGGCATTTTTAATCACGGTGATTTTGCATTTCAATTTATTTTTTAACCAACCTTCTCCGTTTAACATCTGCGCATACTCGCCAATGGTTAAGCCATGTGCAATTGGAATGGGTTGAATCCCAATGCCCGATTTAAATTTTGGGTCTAAAATCGGACCATCAATTAAATATCCGTTCGGGTTCGGTCTATCTAAAATTAATAGTGGTTTGTTGTTCTCTGCGCAGGCTTCCATTACGTGTTGCAAGGTGTTTATGTACGTGTAAAAACGAACACCTACATCCTGGATATCGAAAACCATGATGTCTATATCAGCCAAATCCTCTTTAGTCGGCTTACTGTGTTTTCCATAAAGTGAAACCGCTTTTATACCGGTTTTTTCATCAACATCATCACTAACTTTTACACCAGCACTAGCATTGCCTCTAAAACCATGCTCCGGACCAAATATTTTCTGGATTTTTATTCCTCTCTTTAACAAACTATCTACAGAGGTTTGCTTACCAATTATTGATGTTGGGTTAACTACCATACCAACTCGTTTGCCTTTTAACAATGGCAAATATTTTTCGGTTTGTTCTGCTCCGGTTTTTATAGCGTTTGCAGGTACACTTGTTTCAGTTGCAGTTACAGGCTCATTTTTTTCAGTTTTTTCTGGTTTAGGTGTTTGCCCGCATGCAGAAAGGGCAATTATACTTATTAAAGCAAAGCTGATATATTTTTTCATTTTAATAGGTTTTTGTTGTGTTATTATGTCAAAACAAACAATTTAGCAATTTTTTAATTATAGATAGTTAGATACTCATTTCAAACTGGTAATTTATCTTCAAAAATGCCATTTTTAAATAGTAATTAAGCATTTTTGTAGCATCAAATTTATCAAAATTGAATTTCGAATATTTCATAGCCGGTCGCATTTCTTTAAAATCAGAACGTACTTTTTCTAAGCTCATCGTACGTATTGCCATTGCAGGTGTAATGCTGAGTTTGGCCGTTATGATACTTTCTATCGCAATAATTAAAGGTTTTAAAACAGAAATTCAAGATAAGGTTAGAGGTTTTTTGGGCGATGTGCAAATTACCCGTTACGATTTAAACAATTCATTCGAGCATTCGCCTTTCACCCTTGATGCAGAAACTCAGAAAATGCTCAAGAACAATAAAAATATCGAGTATTTTTATCCATTTGCAACCAAACCGGCAATTTTATCTGCTAATGAAGAAATTGAAGGCATTAATTTTAAAGGCGTAGATAAAAATTACAATTGGACCTATATAAAACAACACATAATAAGTGGTAGAGTGATTGATTTTGCCGATTCTACGGCGGCCATGCAAGAATTATTGGTGTCGAATTACACTGCTAAACGCTTAAAGCTAAAAACTGGCGACGATTTTATCATGTATTTTGTTCAAAATCAGCTTCGCCCACGAAAATTTAAAATTGTTGGTGTTTACGATATTGGAGTAGAAGACATTGATAAGGGCTTTGTACTCGGTAATTTAAACATTGTAAAACGCTTAAATAATTGGAAAGCTAACGAAATTGGCGGTGTAGAAATCAGAACTAAAGATTTTTCAAAGTTAAAGCCCGTTGCAGATGAAATTTTTGAGCAACTCCCTCAAAATTTACGTTCATTTTCTATCAAAGAAAACTTTCCAAATATTTTTACCTGGCTCGGTTTGCTTGATGTAAATACGAATGTATTGCTGATTTTAATGCTAATTGTAGGCGTAATAAACATGATAACCGCTTTGCTTATCATGATTTTAGAGCGCACAAATATGATTGGAATGCTAAAATCATTCGGCGCAAGCAACTGGAGCATTATGAAAATATTTTTATACAATGCCGCTTACCTTATCGGAATTGGCTTGCTTTTAGGCAATATTTTAGGTTTGGGCTTAGGGTTTTTTCAGCAGGCTACGCATATTTTCAAGTTAGATCAGGCCAATTATTTCCTCGCTTATGCGCCAATAGAATTTCATTTTATTGATGTTTTAGCACTGAACGTAATCACCGTTGTGGTTTGTTTAACCGTATTAATTATCCCTTCGTTGCTAATCAGTAAAGTTTCGCCACTAAAAGCCATCAGGTTTAAATAGATTTTTGTAAGGCAGGGTGTGGTTCGTTTCGGTTACGATGATCCTGCTTTTCGCTATATCTTTTTGGGCTTCAAAATGGTAGTGTAATCAAGGTTTCTGCAACCAAAAAGGATACCGCTGCAATCAGGCTTAGAAGGCAAAAACACTGCAAAAACTCGAAAACCCAGGCCTAAACAGAAATCCACTTTGTGCCTTCTAAGGCCGAAAGAAATTCGGTACGTGGTGCTAAATTTAAATAAGGGTAAGTTACTTTAGATAGATATAAACCCGTTGGGTGAGCAGGTTCTAAAAGTTTTGGCATTTCTAGCGTTGCTAAATGATGCTCAAATTCAGAAACTGTTAATTCCCCTTTGCCAATTTTCAAAATTTTACCCATTAAAATCCGAATCATTTTGCCCAGAAATCTGTTGCTGGCAATGTGAAAGCGGATTCTGTCGCCACGCTCATTAACAAAAATGTCTGCATCCATTACATTGCAAATGGTGTGTTCGTATTTATCTGGGTGTGTACAAAACGGCCTGTAGTCTTTGTATTTTGGTAAAAGTTTTGCAGCGGCTTTCATTTGCACTAAATCTAACTTGGGCAATAAATAAAAGGAACTTTGCTGACTAAGAAAAGGATCTTTATAGGTATGAAGGAAATAATCATATTTTCTTTGAACAGCATCAAAACGGGCGTGAGGCAGCCCTTCCATCTGTATAATATCGAAAACCGCAATGTTGTAGGGCAGTATTTTGTTCATCCTAAACAATAAATCAAAATCAAAACCGATTGCAATATCTGCATGGAAAAAAAACTGGCTCGCATGTACGTGTGCATCCGTTCTTCCACAACCAATAATTGGTATGGTAACTTTAAAAATCTGTTCAAGCGAATGTTCTAAAACTTCCTGAACGCTTTTAACTTTTGGTTGTTTTTGCCAGCCGCTAAAATACTGACCGTTGTATGCAATGTGAAAAAAATACCTCATTATTCATTGCAATTTTACGGAAATTTTAGCTCCAAAATTATTAAATCCTACTTTTGTGTTTCAAAACTAATTTATATCGAATGAATTGTTATTGTGCAAGCGGACTTGAATATGCAAATTGTTGTCAGCCTTATCATTTAAATAAATCTAACGCACCAACAGCCGAAGCTTTAATGCGTTCGAGGTATTCGGCATTTGTTTTGGCCAATGGAAACTACCTTTTTGAAACCACTCATCCTAGCAAACGCAAAGGAAATTCAGCAGATTCTTATACAAAAAGTGCTAAAAATACGAAGTGGTTAAAATTGGAAATTGTTGCAGCCGAGTTTGATAAGGTTGAGTTTAAAGCGTTTTATTTGAACCATAATTTCCAAACCGAAGTTCTGCACGAAAAATCAAACTTTAAATTGGAAGATGGTAAATGGTATTATGTAGATGGCGTTTTTTATTAGGCTGTCGTAATCGCGAGACAAGAAGCAATCTTTTTGACTTGCCTGAATTTTGTCAGAGATTGCTTCGTGCCTCGCAATGACGGCTTCTTCTATTTTTAGGTATTAGGTAGAAGGAAAGTTTATTAGGCTGTCGTGATTACGAGGCACGAAGCAATCTTATTGACTTGCATTAATTTTGTCAGAGATTGCTTCGTGCCTCGCAATGACGGATTCTTCTTTGCTTGATTTTATAAATCAATATCCAAAGTAATTTCTATGGAGCCTGAATCGGTTTTGTAAACATCCAATGAAACTAAATCCAAAGCATCAATCTCTATATTTTGAGCTTTAGCAAAAGTTATAAATTTTTCTCTTATTGCAATCAAAAGTTGTGTTCTGGTAAATCCAATTGGCGATATTAAGGAAAAAGTTTCGGGGTTTTCAAATGGATAATCAATGGAAATGCTAACCTCTTTTTCTGCAATCACAAGCTCATCAGCATCAACTAAATTCAAAATCTCTTCATTCGCCCGGGCAATATTTATCCAGGGTATAATGCCATCATCTGTAACGGTTTTAGTTGCCCTAACATTAAAAGTGATGATATTTATTAAGTTATTTGCTTGTTGGCTATCTTCGTTTTCAGTAATCATACTACAGTTTTTTCGCTTCGTTCCAATAAATATCCATTTCTGCAAGCGTCATGTCGGCCAAGGCTTTACCGTTTTCTTTTGCTTTGTTTTCTAAATATTGAAAACGTTTGATAAACTTTCTATTGGTTTTTTCTAAGGCGTTTTCTGGATTAATGTTTATGAAACGGGCATAGTTGATTAACGAGAAAAGTACATCGCCAAATTCAGATTCAGCTTTTTCTACATCAATAGCCGTATTGTCGGCAACATTAAACTCATTTTTGAATTCTTGTAATTCTTCTTCTACCTTTTCCCAAACCTGGCTTTTATCTTCCCAATCAAAACCCACACCGCGGGCTTTTTCCTGAATGCGGGCAGCTTTTACCAAAGCCGGTAGCGAAGCCGGAACGCCCGCTAAAACAGATTTATTTCCTTCTTTTAGCTTAATTTGTTCCCAGTTTCGCTTAACGTCTTCTTCGTTCTCAACTTCAACATCGCCGTATATGTGAGGATGGCGATTTACTAATTTATCGCAAACACCATTCAGTACATCAACTATGTTAAAATCATTCGTTTCTGAAGCAATTCTTGAATAGAAAACCAGATGCATCATCACATCGCCAAGTTCCTTCTTAATTTCGTCTAAATTACCATCCAAAATGGCATCACTTAACTCGTAAGTTTCTTCGATTGTTAAATGGCGCAAGGTTTCCATGGTTTGTTTTTTATCCCACGGACATTGCGTTCTCAAAGTATCTAAAACGGTAAGTAAACGATCAAAAGCATCAGCAGGGTTATGTGCAGCGGCAGGAATTGGATTGTTGGGCATGGTATTTATTTTATGCTGCTAAATTACCAATACCATTTGATTAAGAAAAATTGAATGCTTTGAAATAAACTATATGGAAGGTAGAAATTAGCAAGGCTTTTGGTAAGCACATTACACATCATCAATTCCTTTTAGCAAAAGCCTTTATTGTAAAAAGATTTGAATTAATCCTTTTCCTGAAGTTGAATTTTCTTTGTTAATCGGTATACCCGCTTCTTCTTTTCAGGTTTGTGTTCTTCGCCCATTAACAAGCCCCACGGTTTCAAAGTATCAACTCTATCAAATATTATTTTTAGTATTGCTAAGTAAGGAATGCATAAAAACATGCCCGAAATGCCCCAAACCATTTCGCCAACAATTATACCTAAAAAGGCTATCAGAGCATTAATTTTAACTTTTGAACCTACAACCAATGGCATCAATATGTTTCCATCTATAGCGTGCACCCCAACAAAGGCAATTAAAACTAGCAAAACTTTACCTGCACCAGCGGTAGCAAAGGTAATTAAACAGCTTATCAGCAATGCAAAGAAAATACCCAGATAAGGAACCACGTTGAAAATGCCGGCAACCAAACCTAAAAGGACAGCGTATTTGACGCCTAATAAACTTAACACCGCCATCATTAAAACAGTAACAATCAGCATTTGTAAAAATAAGCCAATGATATATTTTTTGATTATGTATTGAATTTGCGATACAATTTCACCTACTTTTTCTTTGTGTTCCTCTTTAAAAACGGAAGTTAGAAAAGTGAAAAGTATGCGCCTGTAGTTTAAAATAAAGAAAGTAAATAATAATGTAAAACCTAAGAATAATAGGGTAGAAGACAATGTTGCTAATGTTGTTGCAACGATGGTAGCACTTGTAGCAAGCGCCTTTTCGGTACTATCGTTTAAATAAGCTAACTGTTTTTGAGTATTTACATTAAAGGTTTTCGAAATCCATTGCTGTAATTCGTTAAATGAAACACCGGCCTTTTGTTTTAAAAGCGGCCAATCCTGCCATAAATCGCTTAGCTGATTTCCGAAAAAATAAACTATACCACCAATGATAACCACCATCACAATTACAGATAGAATGGTAGAAAAACTCCTTTTTAATTTTAGTTTATGCTCTAAAGTATTCGCCAAAGGCAATAATAAAATCGCCATCAAGAAAGAAAAAAGTAAGGGAGCAAGTAGCGAATGCCCTAAAATAGCAATGTACGTTAAACTGATTAAACAGAACAGCACGAGTGCTAATTTGGGTAGAAAAGAGAGTTTATCTTTCATCGTAATATTAAAATCCAGAATAATACAAAAAATCCCGATAAATGTTTTGTTCATCGGGATTTTAAATATATAATTAATCTTTTAATATATGCTCGCTTTATCTAATAGAGAAATGTCATCAGCTGATAATTTCAAATTGGCTGCCTCTGTAAAGGATTTTAGTTGAGTTAAATCCGTTACACTTGCAATTGGTGCGGTAACTGATGGGCGATTAATTAACCAGGCTAAAGCTACCGATGCTTGTTCAACATGATGTTGACCTGCTACTTTATCAAGTGCGTCTAAAATTCTGTAACCACGCTCGTTTAAGAACTTCTTTATGCCACCGCCACGCTGGCTTTTATTTAAATCATCTTCGCTGCGGTATTTTCCGGTTAAAAATCCGCTAGCTAAAGAATAATAGGTTACAACTCCTAAACCTGCATCTAAACAAATTTTTTCGTGTTCCTGCTCAAATTCGGCTCTGTCGAATAAATTATAACCAGGCTGATAAACTTCGTAGCGAGGAAGGTTATTATTGGCAGAATAAACCAAAGATTCTTGCAGCCTTTCTGCAGAAAAATTTGATGCGCCAATCCATCGGATTTTTCCCGCCTTGATTAATGTTTCATAAGCGCTCAAGGTTTCATCAACCGGCGTTTGTTCATCATCAAAGTGAGAGAAATATAAATCTATATAATCAGTTTGCAGGCGAGAAAGAGAATGCTCAACCTGGTTAATGATGTAATCTTTTTTTAACGATTTGCCATTACCCATATCTGAGCCAACTTTAGTGGCAATAATTACATCGTGCCTTTTATTTTGTTTTTTTAGCCAGTTTCCAATAATTGTTTCCGATTCTCCACCTTTATTTCCTGGCTTCCAACGAGAATAAACATCGGCAGTATCGATAAAATTGAAGCCGCTTTCTATAAATTGATTTAAAATCTCAAAAGATTTTTGTTCATCAACTGTCCAGCCAAAAACGTTTCCTCCAAATACAATGGGTGCAATATTTAAATCTGTTTTTCCTAAAATTCGTTTCTCCATGATGTGAAATGTTATAAAAGGTCAACAATTTAAAAATGGAGTGGTTTTCCCTGGTAGTCGTAATTTTGTCAGATTTAATATTGTTTTGAAAAGCAATTGACCAATTCCTATTAAAGTTAGTCCCGTGTTTCGCTATATCTTTTAACTGCATTTCGCTGCGCTCAATTTTGTTAAAAGTATGCCGCTTTACCCGGGTTTAGTTACTAAAGATTTTGCAACTATTAAAGTTTTCCTGCAATACGTCCATCATCCATCTTAAACCAAAACATTCTACATTTTCAATGCTCTAAGCATTTCCCTTTTGCCGGGTGCCCCAGGTAATTTCTCAATGGTGAAATTACAGGCTTTAACAGCACGCTTAAGTTTTCCGGTAATTGCATAAGTAACAAAAGTACCTCCAGGTTTTAAAAGGTTGCAGGTTTGCGCTATAATTTCGTCACTCCACATTTCGGGTTGATGTTGCACAGAAAAAGCATCATAATAAACTAAATCGAAAGTTTGCTCAGTTTTAAATTCTGCTAATGTGGTATGCGGAATTTGAAGCTGGCAAAGCGGAGATAGGGCCTTAATTCCTTTCAAGCTATCTTCATAGTTTGTTATAAAACTATTCCAGGTATCAGCAGAAACATAAGCGGAATAACCGGTTTGGTTAAGCACTTCGATTGTTAAGGGAAAGGCCTCTAAACTGGTATAATTTAACTTTATGTTGTTTTGTATGCAATATTCTAAGCTTAAAATAAAATTAAGTCCGGTTCCAAAACCCACTTCAAAAATCGAAATTTCTGATTTTCCTGATGACGCAAACTTTAAACCAGCATCAATAAAAACATGTTTGCTTTCTTGCAATGCGCCATGCTTGCTGTGGTAATGCTCTTCAATGGTTTCGTTGTATAAGGTATTTGAACCATCAGCAGTTTGGGTAATAATATTCATTAGCAGGATTAAAGGATTAGAAGATTTTCAGGATTAAAATGATTATCGGATTTAAAGATTCTTGAGTAGAATTGTTAATTTCGTATCTAACGCAAACATAGTGAAATTTGCATTTGTTTTCCCTAAACCCTAAACCCTAAACCCTAAACCCTAAACCCTAAACCCTAAACCCTAAACCCTAAACCCTAAACCTAAATGGACATAGAATCATTCAGAGAATATTGTTTAAATCTGCCCGGTACAACCGAAGGCATGAAATGGGATCATTTATGCTTTATGATTGAGGAGAAAATTTATGTTATTGCAGATATTGATCAGGGCAGTCGCTTCTCTATAAAATGCAATCCGGATGAATTTGATGCATTAACAGCCAGAGATGGCATTGCCCAAGCTTATCATTTAGCCAAACGCCAATGGATTCAAATAGAAAATATGGATGTATTGAACGACAAAGAACTTAAAGCTAGAGTTGCTGAATCACGAGCATTGGTACTTGCAAAGCTGCCTAAAAAAATACAAGCCAAATACGCATAAGAATATGCGAAAGCACTAGTTTTATAATCTGAATTAGACAACAAAATCATCATTGCAAGGCACGAAGCAATCTATTTGTGATGTGTCTTATCAAAAAAGATTGCTTCGTGCCTCGCAATAACGGCTTTAATCAAAACCTTATTGCTTTGATGTATCTCTCTTGATGCCTTTATCAGCATTAAGCTCCTTCGATTTCATAATGTTGAAACGGTACATTTCTTCTATTCCAACCAATTTTCTCGAGCTTTTTTCGATATCCGTTCCGGCTTCCCATAAATAAGGTCTGAAACTGTAGGTTTTTGTATCTTCTAAGTTGCCAATAAACTGATCCCATGTACTCCAGCGTAATCCCTTATAAAATTTAGAAAGATCGCTATCGAAGCAAAAAATTAAAAACTCGCCATAACCAGCACCTAATGGCTGCCAGGTTAAAGTATTTGGCTCCAGGTAATACATGTTTTTTACATCTTTACCTAAACCCCCATAATTTATCGCGAAAAAACCACCTATGGCATCATCTGCTACTAAAAGATAAGGAATATCATCGCCATATTCTTTAATCGTTTTGCCTTTGTTCCACTCTGCAATATTTCTTGTTATACGGTCGCTACCCGAACCTAAAATTCTAATCCATCCATTATCAATCAAAATACCACCCGTATTGTAAATAACAGAGCCAAGCGTAGCATAGGTAGTCATCTGGGCGTTGTATAAAACTTTATTGGCCTTTGCCGTATCAACAGGTAAAACGGTTACTTTATTTTTAGCAGAATCTATCCATTTTTGAACCAAAGGCCAGGCCGGATCTGTTTTGTTAATCAATTTATCAAGGCTAATCAGTTTGTTTTGAGCAGAAGCTGATGTGCAAACTATTAATAATGCTAATACTAATTTTAAGATATTTTTCATGTAGGCGAATCGTATTTTCAAAGATAGAATGATAATTAAGAAAACGAGTGCTTGTTGTGTAGAATAAAAAAAACGCCCCGATTACTCGAGACGTTCTTAGGTTTGATATTCCTCTCAGGGATGAATATCGTTCAAATATTATTTAAATATAGAAGTTTTCAATTTATGATTACCACATTCTAATTCTATCCTCTGGTTTTTTGTATAATTTATCGCCAGGTTTAACATCAAAAGCAGTGTACCATGCATCCATATTTACCGGTGCACCAATTGTACGGTACGGGCCAGGTGAATGTGGGTCGGTTTTAATTAACTGTGCTGCGCTTTCTGGTAAAATATTACCTCTCCACACTTGTGCCCATGCTAAAAAGAAACGTTGGTCTGGCGTAAAACCATCAATCTTTTCATTACTCTGGCCTTGTTTAGTCATTTTGAAGGCTGTGTATGCTGCATTTAAACCGCCTAAATCGCCAATGTTTTCACCCATTGTTAATTTTCCAATTACATGAACGGTATCTAAAACCGTGTAAGCATCAAATTGCTCACCCAATGCTTTTGTTTTTTCTTCAAACTTTTTACGGTCTTCTGCGGTCCACCAGTTTTTTAAATTACCTTTTGCATCATATTGGCTTCCGCTATCATCAAAACCATGACTCATTTCGTGACCGATAACAGCACCGATACCACCATAATTCAAAGCATCATCTGCATTTGGATCAAAAAATGGAAATTGTAAAATTCCCGCAGGGAAAGTAATAGAATTCATTGTTGGGCTGTATGAAGCATTTACAGTAGGCGGCGTCATACCGAAACGAGTACGATCTACCGGTTTACCTAATCTGCCTACATTCTCATTATATCCCCAAACACTTGCGTTACGCAAATTTTGGAAATATGTTGCTTTGTTAATATTTAAGCCTGTGTAGGTTTCCCATTTAGTGGTGTAACCAACTTTAGGTTCAAAAGCAGCAAGTTTTTCTAATGCTTTAGTTTTGGTTTCAGCACTCATCCACTCTAAGCCTTTAATTCTGATTTCGAATGCTTTGCGTAAATTAACAATCATGGCATCCATGCGGGCTTTAGCTTCCGGTTTGAAATATTTTGCAACATAAAGCTGACCTAATAATTCGCCAATTGTGCCATCTGTTAAAGACGACATGCGTTGCCAGCGTGGTGTTTGTACTTTTTGTCCGGTTTGTGCTTGCGTAAAGGCAAAACTTGCTTTAACAAATGGAGAACTTAAACTTCCGGCAGAACTTTTCAAAACGTTCCATTCCAAATAGGTTTTCCAATCTGCAACTGAAATCGATTTCAACATAGCATCCACACTCGCCATAAATTTCGGCGATGACACTAAAACAGTATCCTGCCCTTTGATGTTAAATTTTGGTAAATATGTTGCCCAGTTAATACCCGGAGTTTGTTTGCCTAAATCTGTTACAGTAAGTTTATTGTAAGTTGCATAAGGGTCACGCATTTCTAAACGGCTCATTTGCGCTTCTGCAAACTGCTTTTCGATTTTAAAAACCGTTGCTGCCTTTTGTTTAGCTACTTCAGGGCTGCTACCTGTTAAACTAAATAAGGTAGTCATGTAAGTATCATAAGCATCGCGAATTTTTACACTACGCGTATCATCTTTCAAATAATAATCACGGTCTGGCAAAGTTGTACCACCTTGGCCAATGTTAACCATGTATTTATTTACGTTTTTACGATCCTGGCCAACACCAATGCTAAACATAGAACCACCAATTCCATTTACACGCATGTAAGCAGCCTGGTCTAAAACACCCTGAATATCTTTAATCTGCTTTATTTTTTCTAAATCGGCCTTAATTGGAGTATAACCTAATTTTTCGATGGTTACTGTATCCATTGCAGCGGCAAAGAAATCGCCTACACGGCGTTTTACTGAGCCGGCAGGAGCAGATTTATCAGCCGCTGCTTCTTCTACCAGCGATTTTACGGCATTGATGTTAAAGTCTCGAAGTTCGTTAAAAGAGCCCCAACGAGTTTCTTTGGCCGGTACAGGATTGTTTTTTATCCAGGTACCGCTTGCGTATTGATAAAAATCATCGCCCGGTTTAACCGATAAATCCATGTTTGCAGGATCGATGTATTTTTTTGGAGCTTGTGCATTTGCAGAAAAGCCAGCCGCAACTATGCCAAGTGCAGCAAAATATCTTTTCAAATTTTGGTATTTCATTCGCTTAAATAAGTTAGTTATTTGTGCGAAATTTATGAAATACAAATTAATACTGAAGCAATATATTAGAAATATTACTTGTAAAACCAGTAGTAAATTTTTGTTAAACCAAGCCGTCTTAAGAATTCACTTGGCGAGAAATGGAACTTTAGAGATTTCATCTTTTTTAATTCTTAATACACTATTAACATTTTTTAACATTATTTATTGTGTGCTACCCAATTTTTTTATTATCAAGAATGATTAAAGATAATTTCATTTTCCATAAAATTAGTCTTTTTAGTTATACGATATATGAAAATGATTGTTGGGTTTTTCATTTGTTCTGCAGTCCCGCCATTCGCTTCAATCTTTGGCTTTTAAAACTTACGAAGTTAGATGAGCATTTTTTGATAGGAAACTTCGTAAGTTTTGCCAAAGTATTTCCGCTTCTGTCAGGTTTATTTTACTTTTGATAGTACTACGATTAGCGCCACCTAAACCCGACAAAGTGGAAAACCCGGAAGCCAATTTTTCTTTGGCTGAGGATTTGTAACGGTGGCGGGATGAAAGAAACCGAAATGCACCTAAAATTGCTTTTCAAAAAAATAATCTAAATGAGTCATTCCCACGATAAAGAAGAAAGTTGCTGCAGCAGCAAAGCGCATGAACATACTCATGAGCACACACATAGCCAAGAAGATAGCGATGAACATGACCATGACCACGGTGACGACCCTTCATCATTTAAAACCTATTTACCGGCAATAGTAACTTTGGCTATGCTGCTTATTGGTATTGCTTTCGATAACGTTTTTAAAATTGAAGCTTTCAATAAAATTCGTCCTTATTGGTACATTTTAGCTTATTTGCCGGTTGGCGTACCCGTATTAAAAGAAGTTTGGGAAACTTTCAAAGCCAAAGAGTTTTTTACAGAATTTTCTTTAATGTCTATCGCTACAATCGGGGCTTTTGCAATTGGCGAATACCCTGAAGGTGTTACTGTAATGCTTTTTTACACCATTGGCGAGCTTTTTCAATTAGCTGCGGTTAATCGTGCTAAAAGAAATATCTCAGCTTTGCTAGATGTAAGGGCTGATGTTGCACACGTTTTGCGAAATGGTAAATACGAAGATGTTGAGCCTGAAAAAGTTGAAATTGGCGACATTATACAAATAAAAGCTGGAGAAAAAACGCCTTTGGATGGTGAACTGTTATCTGAAAAAAGCAGTTTTAATACCGCTGCTTTAACCGGAGAAAGTAAACCCAAAACCATCAATAAAGGCGACAATGTATTAGCAGGAATGCTAAACATAGATGCTGTAATCGAAATTAAAGTTACAAAGGCATTTGCAGATAGTGCTTTATCCAGGATTTTAGAAATGGTTCAAAATGCTACAACACGCAAAGCAAAAACCGAATTATTTATCAGAAAATTTGCCAAAATTTATACACCAATCGTATTCTTTTTAGCTTTAGCATTGGTAACCATACCCATATTAGTTTTGGGTAACGAATATCATTTCCAAACCTGGTTGTATCGCTCATTAGTATTTTTGGTAATTTCTTGTCCTTGCGCATTGGTTATTTCCATCCCTTTGGGTTATTTCGGCGGAATTGGAGCAGCATCATCTAACGGAATACTTTTTAAAGGCTCTAACTTTTTGGATCTCATTACCAAGCTTAATACCGTTGTAATGGATAAAACGGGTACGCTTACAAAAGGTGTTTTTAAAGTTCAAAAGATTGAAACCAATATCGATGAACAGGAATTTTTAAAATATCTGGTATCAGTAGAAGCAAAATCTACCCATCCGATAGCGAAAGCAATTGTAGCGTACGCTGGAAATATAGATTTTCATCAGGCAGAAAATATAAAAGAAGTTGCTGGTATGGGTTTGCAAGGAACGGTGAACGGCAATGAAGTATTGGCTGGAAATACTAAACTGCTCGATAAATTTAATATTTCTTACGATGTAGCCATCAGAAACATTGAGGAAAGTATTGTAGTTGTGGCGGTTGATGGAGAATATGCTGGTTATGCTTTAATTGCCGATGAAATTAAAGAAGATTCGGCTGATGCCGTTAAAAATCTTCACGCAAATGGCATTAAGCAAGTGGTTATGCTTAGTGGTGATAAAACATCAATTGTTAAAAAAGTTGCCGGTGTTTTAGGCATTGATTCATTTTATGGCGATTTATTGCCTGAAGATAAGGTGCGCAAACTTGAGGAAATTAAGCAGGATAAATTAAAGGTAGTTGCATTTGTAGGTGATGGTATAAATGATACACCTGTTTTGGCGATTAGCGACATTGGTATCGCTATGGGTGCAATGGGTAGCGATGCCGCAATTGAAACTGCTGATGTTGTGATTCAGACCGACCAGCCTTCGAAAATTGTAACTGCAATTAAAATAGGTAAAGCGACAAAAAGTGTTGTAATTCAAAATATCGTTTTGGCATTTGCGGTTAAGGCTTTGGTTTTAATTTTAGGAGCAGGTGGTTTAGCAACCATGTGGGAAGCGGTTTTTGCGGATGTTGGTGTGGCTTTATTGGCAATTCTAAATGCGGTGAGGATTCAAAAAATGAAATTTTAATTTCATAGTCAGGTCTGTTTAGCAATTAAAAAGGCATTCTGATACTTTACCATTTACCTCACACCTTCAAACCCTCAACCTTAATGACTATCTTTGCAGGCTATGGCGAAATCGTTCGAAGAATTTAAGTTAAACAGGCAAATTTTAAATGCAGTTGCCGATGCAGGTTATACCGTTGCCACTCCGATACAGGAAAAAGCAATCGCCCCGGTTTTATCCGGACAAGATATTTTTGGTATCGCTGAAACCGGAACAGGAAAAACGGCCGCCTTTGTGCTGCCAATTTTAATGCAGTTAAAATATGCACAAGGTGAAAATCCGAGGGCTTTAATTTTATCGCCAACCAGAGAATTAGCCATGCAAATTGCAGAGCAGGTAAAACTATTCTCTACTTATACTGATTTGCGTTCATTGGTAATCTTCGGCGGCATTGGTCCTAAAACTCAAAAAGAACAGATTGCAAAAGGTGTAGATATTTTAATTGCCACACCCGGAAGATTTTTAGATTTATATTTAGCCGGCGATATCAATACACAAAGTCTTAAATTTTTAGTGCTTGATGAGGCTGATAAAATGATGGATATGGGTTTTATTGGATCTATTCACAGAATTTTAGAAATTGTTCCGCGTAAACGCCAAAATTTATTGTTTTCAGCTACCATGAGCGAGTTGGTGCAAAAAATTGCTGGCGATTTTTTAAATAATCCATTGGTAATAGAAACTTCAACGCAAGCTACGCCAGCTGCAAATGTTACTCAAACGCTTTATTACGTACCAAATTTCAAGACAAAAATTAACCTTTTACAACATTTACTAAAAAACGATGAAGCTTTTACTCGCCTAATCATTTTTTGTAAAACGAAATCTGTAGCCGATAATATTTTTAGTTTTATTGAGCGTAGGTATGGTGCGGAAAACGTTCGGGTAATACATGCCAACAAAGGCCAAAACACCAGGATTAATTCCATCAATAGCTTTAAAGAAGGTAATATTCGTGTGCTTGTTGCTACAGATGTTGCGAGTAGGGGAATTGATGTGAGCGATGTTAGCCATGTGATTAACTTTGATGTGCCAATTATCATCGAGGATTACGTTCACCGGATTGGACGTACCGGAAGGGCTTTTGCCAAAGGCGATGCCATTACTTTTGCCACCGATGCCGAGAAATATTATATCCGTAAAATTGAAAAATTAATTCGCCAATATATTCCGGTAACCGAAATTCCGGAAGGCGTATATATAGATGAAACGCCTTACGAAGAGCGTCAGCACATAGCCCGTGAAATTGACATGCAAAAACGTAAGGATGACCCTGATTTTAAAGGTGCTTTCCATGAGAAGAAGAACGCAAAAGTAATAGAACAACGAGCCAGAGATAAGGCAAAGGCAAAAGCCGGAAAAGAAATTAAAAGTTTTAAGAAAGGTAAACGTTTCGATAAGAAAAAGTAAGTGATGAAACTTAGAATTACGCCTTTAAACATTATTAGTGCAATTAGTTTTGGCTTGGTGCTTATAAATATTTTAGGTTCTAAAAATAATGCACCGAGGCAAATTGATATGAGTGGATTTTATTTACTCATTCTGGGCTGCCTTATTTTGGTCACTTTTATTACTGATTTGGTTTTTCGTTTTACGCTAAAAGATTTAAAAAAAATCTGGATTGTAGAATCCATCTTTATCGTAATTACCGTAATCTTGATGGTAATATTACAAAAGGTGATGTAAGCGAATGATTAAGTCTTTAGATAAAACCGCATCTTTGCAATCGTAAAAATAAACCGATAAAACCGGTTTATCCTCTTATCGGTTTAATCAATTTAAGAAAATGAAAACAGCAGAAATAAAATTAACAGTTGAGTTAGATGAAGGTAACAACCCGGATAACATTCTTTGGGAAAGTACAGATTCTGGAAATGCAGATAAGGTGCCAGCCAAGGCGATGTTTTTATCAGTTTGGGACCATAACTACAAAAATACTTTAAAAATAGACCTGTGGACTAAAGATATGCCGGTTGATGAGATGAAACGTTTCTTCTATGAAACTTTGCAAACTATGGGCGATAGCTTTTTAAAGGCTACAAATGAAACATTAATTGTTGAAGATTTACGCGATTACTGTGCTCATTTCGCTGAGAAAATGGGTATTGTAGAAGGGCAGTAGGTAAGGATTTTCGATTTGAGTATTGAGTATTGAGATTTGAGTATTGAGATTTGAGGTTTGAGAATTGAGAATTGAGGTTTACGAAAATACCAATCAGGTTAGTCAATTTTTACTTATCCCAGCCAATCAAAAAACTAAAACTAAAATAACTAATATGTTAATTTTAAATAAATTCAGGGCGTATTTGGGCATTTTATTATGTGTAATAGCAAGCTTTTGCCCTATGTTAAAAGTGCCGATAAAAGGGAATTGGAACTTATATCAATCTGATGCTCGTTTATTTATTATCACTTACGCTATCCTTGCGGTTGCAATACTTATCCTTTTTATCAGAAAAGCTGGTGCATTTAGGTTCATAAGTTTTGTTATGGCAATTTGGTATGTTTTAGCTGTTGTTGCAGTTTATTTTACAGCAAACAACTACACCAAATACGGTTTTGCCAATAAATTAATTGGCAAAGTAGTTCATTTCCAATGGGGATGGATTGTTTTTTTAGTTGGCGTTATATTTTTGCTTTTCAGTACTAAACGCGGTGAAAAATTAACAGAACAAACGCCTAAACCTTAAATTGCGAAGTAAGTTTACTTACATCATATCCTTTAGCCTTACAGCGGGCAACTATATCATCATGAGTTTTTTTCGGCATTGTTTGATTACGGCTCATGATGAATAGAAATTTATGTTCCGGATGGCCTACTACAACATACGAATAATCATCAGCAAGCTCAATAATCCAATAATCTATCTTTATTGGCCATATAAATTGAGCTTGTAATTCACCATTATTTCCTTCTTCTGATGGAAACATTTTTGAGCTTCTTGAATAAACCTTTTCATCGTTAGGTTTTTTGTATGTGGTTAAAACATTATAAAATCCATCATTATTTAGTGTGTATTTGGTTGTGGTTTCCCTGCTTCCTTTGTCAAAAATTGTCGGTATAGAATATAAGGAATACCAGGTTCCTGCATATTTTTTTAAATCTAACTTATTAACCGGTAAGTTTTTATCAGCAGAAATAAAGCTAAAAAGAACTATAAGTGTGGTGCAAATCGTTTTCATAACATCAGGAGGTTTGATGTTACCTACGCAATTTTTTAATATATAGTTTCTTTAAAATTTGCTTTTCTGTTTCCAGATAAAGCCATCGAGCACATAATGTGTGGCTTGCGGTAGTGCCAATAGCGGTATAAGTAATGCTAAAAGTTCATTGCTATAAACTCTTGGCAGGCCTGTAAATGGCTTAAATACTGATTGATGTTCTTTCCAGATTAAACCATCCCATAGTCCTTCTTCCAAATAGGCAAATAAAATTAATATTGCTAAAAAGTAGACAATTCCATATTTGCCAAAACATAAATTTAATAATCTGCTTCTAGATAAAGTGTAGTCTATTTTCTTCTTTTCAAAGAACCAAATCAAGGCCATGTAAGGTATGCCATGAGAAATTACATTTAAGGTTGTAAAAGCCATATCGCCATTAAAATAAACGATACCAAAGTACCAGGAGAGAAATGTACCAGCAACCAAAAGGTTTTTTGGGATATTTATCCATTTCAATTTTATGATTAGATAGATTTCTTTAAGGCAGTAAATGGCAATAATTATAAGGTAAGTAGCATTTGCGTATTTAATAATAACATTGTTTTCAAAAGAAAAGAAATCTCCTTCAACAAACCAATTAAAATTTCGGGCAGGCGTAAAATGCCAGTAAATTAATGGATAAAGGGTTGCAGTATATATCGCAATTTTATCAATCGTTTTTATTACCGATGGAAGTTTTTCTTCTCTGCTATACAACCTCATAAAACCATATTGCTGCCTCACAAAATGATAAACGGCTAAATAGGCCAATATTCGCCAAAACCAGAGGGCATCAAAATGATAGATCATAACACCGGTTACGTAACATGTAATCGGGATAATTATGAGTAATGAACTTTGTTTGTTAAAGGTGTTTGGGTTGAAGTAGGTGCGGTACAGCGTACTATAAACATGCGCTACATCAATAAAAACAATTAATATAACCCAATAAGCTACAGGAATGCCAGAAGCATTTTGAAATTGCGATGGAAATAATAAAACCAACAGCAACGATAAAAAAGCAGGCGACAAGATGAAAATAATATCTGTTGCTTTACTATTTAACCAAGGTTGATTTCGATTATCCATTATTGTTTAAGATTTGTTTTGCAGCATTTATACCTTGATGGAAAGCTTCTTCGAATATCGAAATTCCACTTAAATCACTATGTGCAAAGAAAATTTTATTTTCAATTGGTTTTCTTGCTTTTTCTAAGTTATCACTCCAGATAAAGTTTTGAGTTGGTGCAATCATTCCATGCCCCCAAATCCAGATATCAATATTTTCAATTGCTAGGCTTAGGTTCGGATGCATCATTTCTAACTCCGGAATAATAATATCAAGCCATTGGCTGTAATCTCTGGAATATGCCGCTAATCTGGCTATGGAAGGTTCAAAATCGCATAAAGGCAAGTAGTAAGTCAGGATTTTTTTATCTTCAGAAATTTTTAAATGTTGTTGTGCCGAGTTTACATAACCTACTGATGGTGTATTAAAGGCAACATTATCCCAACATAATGTTATACCTTTTGAATCAGGTAGCTGGTTTATAGTAATATTTGCCACCAACCATGGAGCATAGCTGAAGTTTTTGTAATTTATTTCACGGTCAAAATTTTTAAGCAAATGATTATTTACAAATTGAGGTGAACATAAGATAACCTTTTCTGCTAATATGGATTCTGTAGAATTTTTTGATAAATTAAAAATAGTGGCGCTCAAACTTCCATCTGCCATTTTTTTAATTTCGTAGCACATGTTCGATGTTTTAATGTGTTCTTTTAGGCCAGTCGCCAGTTGCTTCATAATCCAGCCATTACCTTCAGGCCAAGTCAAGATTGCATTTTGCTCTGCGTTCGCAGCTCCACCTCTTCGTGATGCAAAATAGTGTAATCCTGCCCATGCAGATATCTTATCCATTTTTTGACCGTAATCATCTTTACAGGCATAATTTAAATACCAAAGCAAATATTTAGAGTCATAACCATTTGTGTGTAAATAACTTTCAAAAGATATTTTATCTAATTTTCTGTATTCCAAATCATTAGACGATGAATGTACCGGAATGTTAAATACAAACTTTCCATCGTTCCCTTTGGTGTTTTTAAGTTTTTCTACATCATTTAAAAATCTTCTAATTTGTTTTTTATCGGCTTGTGGTACACCGAAATCCGGAATCAAACCTTCTTGCCATTCACCGTTAATCAACAATCGTTCTTCCGGATCGAAGGTTAGGTAATAATCGTTGTAATATGGCAAATCGTTCTCGAAATGCGTTATCACATTAATTTCTTTTAAAAAATCTATTAATAATTCATCATCGTTATTAGCAATAGTAATATAGTGCGCACCTAAAGGGTAAGAAGATACTTTATTGCTACTATAATGGGAGTTTCCACCAATATGATTTTCAAGCTCAATAATTTCAAAATCTAATTCTCCACTATTTTTCAGCCATCTTCCTGCTGATAGGCCTGATATTCCGCTTCCAATAATTAAGATTTTTACCTTTCTGGTTTTACTTGCCAGTGGAATTTTAATTTTATCGCGTAAAGCATGACCAGCTTTTGCATTCGGACCAAATAAATTACCCTTAATATTGTAATTGTTTGATTTTAATTTTTTGTAGCAGCTATTTAAAAATATGCCGCCTGTAATTAAGCCAATTCTTAATAAAAATGAACGACGTTTTAAGTAGGCTGTAAAATCATCTTTATAAAACGTTTGCCCACTCATCTTCGAAGTATTTAACTAAAATTTGGTTGTTTAATTTATTCACATCAGTTTCAACTTTGCTCATATCTTTTGGAAAGAAAAGCATCAGGTCTAAACTTTCTTTCGAAATAAATTTTAAACCAGGTAAATACTGCTGTGGTTTTTTATAAACATTCTCTGGCTCGGTTGCCATAATATAGCCCCACTCGCCAAAAGAGGGTACATAATTATGGTATGGGATAGTTTTAAATCCAACACTCTCTAAAGTTTTATTTACGGTCCAGAATGATTTTGGAGCAACATAAGGTGATGTAGACTGAACAACAATTAGTCCTTTTGGTGCTAAAATGCTTTTAACCAAGGTGTAAAAAACATTGGTGTACAATTTACCAACGGCATAATTAGATGGATCGGGAAAATCTATTACGATGAAATCAAATTTCTTCCGCTGTGCTTTAATCCAGCTAAATGCATCGGCATTAATTACTTTTACTTTAGGTGATAGAAGAGAATTTTTATTTAAACCTAAAAGGATTTTATTGGATTGAAAGAGCGTAGTCATGCCTTTATCCAAATCTACTAAGGTAACAGAATCAACATTAGGATATTTTAAAATTTCTCTAACAGCCAAACCATCGCCGCCACCCATTACTAAAACGTGCCTGGCAAATGGCAAAGCTTGTAAACCCGGATGAACTAAGGCTTCATGATAGCGATATTCATCATCAGAACTGAATTGTAGATTTCCATTTAAAAATAACCTTAATACTTTGTTTTTTTTGGTTAGGATAATTCTTTGATAAGGAGTACTTTTCGAATAAATTATCGTATCACTATAGGTTTGGCTCTCAGAAAAACTAGTGATGCGTTCTGCATAAACAAAACCGGCAAGTAACACAATTATGCTGATTAGTGATGCAGATTGTAAATATTTTGAAGCTTTAATTTCTTTTTTAAAGCTGACGCATACAATTAAAGCCACCAATACATTTAATATTCCAAACAGATAAGCTGTTTTTACTAAGCCCAAATGGGGTATTAATAAAAGAGGGAAAATTAGAGAGGCCAAAAGCGCTCCGATATAATCGAAGGTAAATACTTTCGAAACTAAATCTTTAAACTCATACCTATCTTTAAGAATACGCATGAGCAAAGGAATTTCTAAGCCTACTAAAATACCTGTTAAGCTCACAAAACCATACAGCACAATCCTAAAAGAAGCAATGCTTTCAAATACGAGAAATAGAATTGTGGCGCTAAAGCCTCCAACTAAACCAACTAATATTTCTATTTGGATAAACCACGATAAAATGTTTTTATCAAAATATTTAGAAATCCAGGAACCAATGCCCATCGAGAAAAGGTAAACGCCAATTATGGTAGAAAATTGGGTTACCGAATCGCCTAGTAAATAACTTGCTAAAGTTCCGGCAATTAGCTCATAAATAAGTCCGCAGGTAGCTACAACAAATACCGATATTAATAAAAGCGCTGGAAGTTTTTTGTTCATGTTTAACTATGTATAGCAGAGCTGATTATAATCGCGATAGCGATAATAAAAGCAGAAGCTACGATAGCTAAAGCTATATTTTGCTTCACTAAAATTTCTTTCCAAAGGTTTTCTGGCGTTATTTTTTCAATAACCCAAAATGCGATGAAAAGTACAGCAATACCTACAACAGAATATACAATCGAGGCAACAATGTATTTGATGTTAATTAATTCATTTATAGTCATAACTTTTTATTTATGGTAAAATCTATTTGCAGTTCCAACATGTGTTCTATTGCCATTAAATTCGGTGTTCTTTTCTACCTTATCTTCGTAGAAAGCAATGCCATTTAAGCCGCAATATGTGTAAATGCCAACAAAAATTAGCAATACAATCAGGTAATATTTTATCGGTTTTATATCCATTTAATCGCTAACAAAAGGTGAATAATCACTATTTTCCCATCGTTTCTTTTCAAAATTGCGCATTAGGTAATAACAAACTATTGGATAGATACATATAGCAAGCATGGTTAATAATGTATTTCGCCACATGCTTGAATTTGCCACCGCTCTTATGTAAATGCTGTTACTGGAATGATCTCCTGTAGATGGATAAATATTTAAATGATACTTTCCACTCGGGATATTTGAAACCATTATCTTTTCTTCTCTGGAACCTTCTGACCAGCTTTCACCATCCTCGTATCCATGGTAATATTCTATTCCCTTGCTAACCTCCCAGGTTCTGTTGTCACTTTCATTTACCAAAACAATTGTAGTTTCAAACCAGTTGTTATCTAGGTTTGCACTAATTTTAAATTCTATATTGGATGAGCCGTCATTAATTACAAATGATGGTGTGATAAATGATTTATAGGAATTTTCATCGCCTTTATCATTTTTTGATATTGCAAAATCACTATTAATTAGTTCCTTTTCAGATTTGAAAATATCGAGCACAAAATGTAAACCTAAAACTAACAATATTGCGATTATTGATATGTTTAGCGACGATATCCATCTATCGTAAGACAAAGATGGCTGATGAGCGCCAATTCCAATTTGAATTGGTAAAACAGTTCTTTCAAGGTTAAATGTTTCTGCAATAAAGTTTGCGTCTAAATACTCTCCAATGTAGTAATTTGGGTTTCTGCTATCATTATTAATTATTTCTTTAACAACCATCAGCGGCGGGGCTATAAATTCTGATGTTGCTACCTTTTCATTAATAATATCCCAATCAACCTCGCCCAACATCGCATTAATAATGGGTGTGTATTTATTAAATAATTTATAATCTACATCGTGGTAGCCAACGGTATCTCCGTAAGACATTGGTGCTTTAAAATCTGGAATAAATTTTTCGCCGCCAATCAAGCTCCAATGGCCGTTAAATTCTGCAATTGTAATGTAGCCTTTATCTAAACTTGTGAGCATATATTCCCGCCACTCGTAGTTTGTGCCCGCTTCTTGTTTTTCCAGGTAGGCAATTACCTTGAAATTCGTATCGCGAATGGTTGCAGTTGAGCCAATTTTTAAAAGAGGCGTAAGTTTGGGCTTCTTTAGTTGATCTTTTTTTATAGTTTCTTTATCTGCATTTAATTGCAAATAAGAAAAGCAAAAAGAGCAGACTACGTAGTTGCTTTTTGAAATATCATACAGCGTTATATTCTGCTTACAAGCCTGACAAACAGTTGCTTCTGATAATTTAAAAAATGGTTGCGTTAAGTTTTCCATTAACGAACAATTTCGGTTTTCTGAATTTCTTTACCTTCAAAAAAATTCAACACAGATTGATAAATAGATTTTACTTTTTCAGTATTATCTTTTTTGTAATTGGATAAGAAGATATCGAATGTTGCTAAATTAAACTCCGGCCAGGTATGTATAGAAAGGTGAGATTCTGTTAAGCAAATTACAGCTGTAAAACCACCGCCTGGAAAATCATGGTAAACTTCTCCAACTTTTTCCAAACCATTTTCTATGATCAACTGGTTGAAAAGAGTTTTGCACTCATCAAAAAAGGATAGTTTGTTAACTTCATCAGAAGAAAATTCTGATAAAATGTGTAGTCCTGGTTTATATGTCATTGAGCGTTTGGTATCACTCAAAATTATAAATTATTTTAAATTGTAAAAATTTTTAATCGTATTCTGCAGTATGTTATTTAATCTTTAATAAAATAATCATCGGCATCATTTCCCAAAGGGATGTAAATTCTTTCCCACACATCACCTTCAATTACTTCCCAGGTATGCCCGGCGCCTTTAGTGTCATTAGCAATTAAAACTACGCCAGGTTCGAGGATAAAAGTATCTCCGTTAGTTACCGTAAATTTCAGTTTTCCTTTTATGGTGATTACGAATTGTCGTCTTGGTGCGGGGTGAGGGATGTTTTCTAAGCTAGATACATCCGTTTTAGCAAAAAAATAATTTGCATTAATGTTTTGCTGTGCAGGAATTTTTCCAGTTTCAAAACTGCAGTCATCATTATTTATATTAATTAATCGAATGGCTTTTAAAAAAGTTGGAGTTTCGGCAAAATCTGTGGTCATCATTATTATTTAAAATTTAAGTTCTGTTTGTCCTCTTTGAGCAACCTCTCTTTCGTGTTGCAGTAACCATTGTTTTCGCCACAGACCGCCAGCATAACCAACTAATTTTCCATTGCTACCAATAACTCTGTGACAAGGAACCACAACGGCAATATCATTTTTACCATTTGCAGCCGCAATTGCTCTTATGGCTAATGGATGGTGTGCCGAAAATTTAGCATACGTTGTAGTTTCTCCGAATGGGATAGCTAATAAATTTTGCCAAACTTCTTGTTGAAAATCTGTGCCTTTCTGTTTCACAGGGAAGACGAAATCCTTTAAATCGCCATTAAAATAAGCTTGCAATTGTGAAGCAGCCTGTTTTGTAAGGTCGTTTTCTTGCAAGCCATCAATATCTTTTTCTGCAAATGTTACTGCAGTAACAAAATCATCTTCAACTAAGATGGTTATTTTGCCAATTGGCGATTCGATAGTTGATGCGTAGTTCATAAAAATATTTTTTGCCACGGAAACACGGAATTCACGGAACAAAAAGAACTAAATTTTTCATGGTCTGTGTTTCGATTGCTAATCTTTTTCGATTAACTTTTAAATATTGGTTTCTTAATTTTATCGCGGAAATACGGAGCTCATTGAATTGGTGGAAATAAATTTCAGTGTATTGTGTGTTTCCGTGGCAAATATACTGCGCTTAATCTTTAAACAATATTACAACAAACCTACAATTTCTACTGGCAATATTTCGCAATAAAAGTATCTTTGCGGTTATGCAACTGGCCAAAGAGGTTAAATATTTAATCCACAAGGAAGTACTTTTAGAGTGGCGTTCCAAATATACCATCAATGGAGTATTGCTATATGTAGTTTCTACAATTTTTACCTGTTATTTATCTTTTATTAGTTTGGGCGATAAACTGGCCTGGAATGCTTTGTTCTGGATAATTATACTTTTTGCATCAATTAACGGGGTTTCAAAAAGTTTTTTGCAAGAAACTAAAGGTCAGCAATTGTACAGCTACGTTTTAGCTAGTCCGGCTGCAGTTTTAATATCAAAAACCGTATACAACATTTTACTCATGTTGGTTTTAACTACCATTGCATTGGGTTTTTATACAATGGTTTTTGATTCTTTTACACCTCCAGATTTACTTTTGTACTATGTAGCTGCAATAATGGGAAGCATAAGTTTTTCAACGGTTTTTACTATGGTTTCGGCTATTGCGAGTAAAGCCGGAAATGGTGGAATGTTAATGGCAATTTTAAGCTTTCCAATTATTATCCCGGTACTTATTCTTTTAATAAAATTAGCCAAAAATGCTGTAGATGGGTTGCCCTGGGAAAATAGCTATGATGAAATTGGCATGTTGCTTTTGGTAAATGTACTTACAGTTGCTACTTCATTATTGTTATTTCCATACCTTTGGCGGGATTAAAAATGGACGGTATAAATGGATGATGGAAAGGAAAAAAAATACTTAATTCATTCATTCAAAATTAAATATATATGAATAAAACTTGGTGGAAAATTTTAGGTTCGGTTTTAGTAATTTACACTGCAATAGCAGGTTTGTTGTTGGGCGTACCTCGATTACCTATTTTAAATGAATCTATCAGAAATTTGTATTTCCACGTACCTATGTGGTTTGCCATGATTGTTTTATTCTCTATTTCGGTTTTTTACAGCATCAAATCACTAAGCTCAAAAAGCGAAATTGATGATTTAAAAGCCGTTGAAAGTGTAAACGCAGGCATTATCTTCGGCCTTTTAGGTTTAGTAACGGGTGCCATTTGGGCTAAATATACCTGGGGCCAATTCTGGAGTTTCGACCCTAAGCAGAATTTTGCAGCCATATCTGTTTTACTATATTTCGCTTATTTAATACTTCGCAATGCGATAGATGAAGAACAAAAAAGAGCCAAAATTTCGGCCATTTATAACATATTCGCGTTCCCGATGATGGTTGTTTTACTTTTCGTTTTGCCTCGATTAAAAGATTCTTTGCATCCAGGGAATGGCGGTAATCCGGGCTTTAATAGTTATGATTTAGATAGTAGAATGCGTATGGTTTTTTATCCGGCATGTTTAGGTTGGATATTAATTGGTTACTGGGTTTATACTATTCGTTTCAGGTTGCGGTTAATAGAAAATAAGCAACAACACAATTAGAAGCTGGAAAAAATCAACCTGCAAAACTTTTCAACATTAAACTTTTCAATACGAAATAAAATCACAATGAAAAAGATATTATTCTCCCTTATATTAATGTTAGCAACCATACAATTATTTGCTCAAAATAACGATATCGAAATGGCCGACACTTTGCGTAGCAATGGTAAAATCTATGTTGTTGTGGCTTGTATCGTAATAATTTTGCTTGGTTTATTAGCTTATCTATTTTCAATCGATAAAAGATTAAAAAAAATAGAAAAAGAAAACTAACCTAAAAACTAAGTTTAAAGGTTTTAAACCTATTTTTTGAACCAAAATTGATTGGTGTTTGCTATACACTAAGTATTTTTTCATTTGGATATATGCTGTTTTTTTAGGCAATTTTGCAGCATACTTAATTCATAAAAAATAAATAATGGCTAATCTAGCAGACGAGAACAAGTTTTTTGCAGATGTTTGTAAGAACTTTGACAGTGCGGCTCAATTCACCAATCATCCGGAAGGTTTATTGAACCAGATTAAAGCGTGTAATAGTGTGTATCGTTTCCAATTCCCAATTCGTAGAGGAAACGGTTTTGAAGTTATCGATGCATGGCGTGTAGAACACTCGCATCACATGAGCCCAACTAAAGGTGGTATTCGTTACAGCGAAATGGTTAACGAAGATGAAGTTATGGCGCTTGCAGCCTTAATGACATACAAATGTGCCATCGTTAACGTTCCATTCGGAGGTGCCAAAGGTGGTATCAAAATCAACACAAAACAATATAGCGTAGCCGAGTTAGAAACCATTACCCGTCGTTACACTACAGAGTTAATCAAAAAGAATTTTATTGGTCCTGGCATCGACGTTCCTGCTCCTGATTATGGTTCGGGCGAACGTGAAATGAGCTGGATTGCAGATACATACATGACTATGAATCCGGGTCAGCTGGATGCTTTAGGTTGTGTTACAGGTAAACCTATTGCTTTACACGGTATCCGCGGACGAAAAGAAGCGACCGGTCGTGGTGTTGCTTATGCAGTGCGTGAGTGTGTGGATGTAGCAGAAGATATGGCTAAAATTGGCTTTAAAGCTGGTTTAGGTGATAAAAGAGTAATTGTTCAGGGTTTAGGTAACGTAGGTTATCATTCTGCTAAATTCCTTGCTGAATTTGGCGCAACCATTGTTGGCCTTTGCGAATACGAAGGTGCTATTTACAATGCTAACGGCTTAAATGTTGATGAAGTTTTTGCACACCGTAAAAACACAGGTTCAATTTTAGGTTTTCCAGGTGCTACAGATTTCAAAAATTCGATGGAAGGATTAGAGCAAGATTGCGATATCATTGTTCCGGCGGCTTTAGAAAACCAATTTACAGAACATAACATCCGTAACATTAAAGCAAAAATTATTGCTGAAGGTGCTAACGGACCGACTACACCAGAAGCTGAAGCTATTTTCACTGAAATGGGCGGTATCATTATTCCGGATATGTATTGTAATGCCGGTGGTGTTACGGTTTCATATTTCGAATGGTTAAAAAACCTTTCTCACGTAGCTTTCGGGCGTATGGAAAACCGTTATGCAGCCAACTCAAATGCTAATTTAATTGCTACTTTAGAAAACCTGACTGGTAAAACCATTCTTCCGGAACACCGTTTAATGATTGTAAAAGGTGCGTCAGAAATGGAGTTGGTAAATTCAGGTTTAGAAGATACCATGATTCATTCGTATCATGAAATTCGCGAGACTTTGCAAGTAAAACCTGGTACAGGAACTTTAAGAACTGCTGCTTTTGTTAATTCAATTGATAAAATTGCAGTTTCATATATGAACTTAGGCGTTTGGCCATAGTCAAATAGCCGTCATTGCGAACCTCGATTTTTCTTCGAGATGTGGCAATCTTTAAAAAAAATCCTTGCAGATGTATAATTTGCAAGGATTTTTTTATTTAGAAAAGGTAGAGTTCAGTTCGATGTAGGTTGGGGTTAGTCTCGCTTTCCTGCCCGTCCGGCAGGCGGGCGTTTCAATCTTTTTTAAACAACTTCTGTCATTCTGAGGAACGAAGAATCTGTTTTATCGGTTGCAGATGCTTCGTACCTCAGCAAGACAATGATATCTGCGTCATTACAATTTAAAAAGTATTTCCACATCAATCGGGTTTAAAACAACGGTCAGTTTAGCGAGTCATACATGAACGTTCGTCATTGCGAGGCACAGCCTGCCCCGACAATTCGGGGAAGCAATCTCCTTTGATTGTTGCTCTTCGAGATGTTCTGAAAGGCATCACGAAGTTTTAATAAGTGAGGATTTAAAATCCTTATTCATTTTATATTCCTGCTGCATTATACTAACATCCAGAATAGCGGATTTTGTCATCACAAGAAACGAAGAGTCCCTGTTTATTATAGGCAGATTTTTCATCGGTTGCAGATGCTTTGCCGAAGTGTCGGGATGGGTTGTGCTTCAGCATGAAATTAGTTATCAATATTTTAGGTTCGTTGCACTTAAACCGAAGCACTACAAACTTTACCTTTTAAACCTGACAGCAGCGGCAGCCCCGAATTTTTTATGAGGGCTATAGCGAATGGCGGGACTGGCGTTTCCGAAAAGCGTTCGGCCCTTCATTTTCAAAAAGAAGTTAAAGTAATGACTTGAAAAAGCCACTATAACTAAGTAATAATCCCTAATTCTTCTAAATCCAACCTCCATTCTTCCTTTCTAATTACTTCATCGTCGTAGTTTTTATTCTTCTTTAAATGATGGAGTTCATCCCTTTGTACCTTGATTAATGCGAGTACAATTTCGTGGTAAGCTTTTAAATCCCGCCTATCGATATCGCCTTTTCTAAAAGCATGAATGGTGCCTTTTTTCTCGTTTAAAGAGTGTTGCAATTCTGCTTTTAAATTTACCATTAACTCGTTATGGGTGCATTGGTCTCGGTAATCAGCATTCAATTTATCTAAAGAAAGGTCGATTAATTTAAGTTTAATTTGATTGGTTTGTTCTTGCTCAGAGAGCTTACTTTTAGGTTCAGGAATATTTAATAATTTAATAACGAATGGAAGTGTTAAGCCCTGAACAACCAGCGTAATAAAAATTACAACAAAGGTTATGAAGAGTATTAAATTTCTAAGCGGAAATGGGATTTGTTCAGAAATCATAACCGGAATAGAAAGCGCTGCGGCTAATGAAACCACGCCACGCATGCCGGCATAAATGATTACCACGAATGAATGCCAGGTCAGGTCTTTATAACGAACCCGGGTTTTTTTATTTAAAAGTTGGGTAATGCCTGCTGTAGATATTAACCATAACATGCGCACCACCAAAGCTAAAACGCTAATGCCTGCTCCATAACCTATGGCTTTTAAAATTGGGTAATCTGGACCTAAACCGTTTACAATATCGGGCAAGGCTAAACCAATTAATATAAAAACTACGCCATTAAGCATAAATACCAAAGCAGACCAAACGGAGACTGTTTTGATGCGGGATTGAGATGTTAAAATTACATGTGATTGGCTTGAAAGCAGTAAGCCACCAGAAACAACAGCCATTACACCCGATGCCTCAAAATGCTCTGCTACGATGTACATGAAATAAGGTGTAAGGAGCGTTAAAACGGTATCTATGTTATCTGTAGTGGGTAAAAAGCGATGTACTGCATAAAATATGCCGCCAATTGCCAAGCCGATAATAATGCCTAAACCAGCTACAGAAACAAAGCTGGCGGCTGCATCTTGTAATACAAATGTGCCACTTATAACTGTTGCCAAAGCAAATTTAAATACAATTAAACTGGATGCATCGTTTACCAAACTTTCGCCTTCTAACAATGCCGTAACGGTTTTGGGGATTTTTAAACCTTTTAAAACTGCTGCTGCGGCAACTGCATCGGGCGGAGAAACGATTCCGCCCAGTAAAAAACCTAACGCTAATGTAAAACCAGGTATAAAAGCTACTGAAGCGTAAGCCACGGCAACGGAGGTTATGAAAACCAATCCAACGGCCATTAAAAAGATGGCGCCTTTGTATTCCCAAAAATCTTTCCAAGAGGTAAACCAGGCAGCCTCGTAAAGTAGCGGTGGTAAAAATAGCAGGAAAACCATATTTGGGTCGATTGTTAAATGTGGCATACCCGGAATAAATCCGATTGCCAAACCAGCTAAAACCAAAAATATGGGGTAAGAAATTTTTATTTTCTGGCCAACCATAACCAATAAGGTTACCGCAAGAAGTAAAACAAGAATCAGGATTAAATTATCGTGAAGCATTTATGAGATTTTTGAAGTTAATTTACAAATTTTAAGATATTTTGAGGCTGTTTGTTTAAAAACCATTAGCCAGCTGAAATAAGGCGTTAATATTTTCATTTATTAAAGATAATTGAGCCTCTATTACAATTTTACCATACTCGGTTTTTTTTCCTTCGGCATTTAATTTTTTAAAATCTTTAAGATATCGGCTAAACATTGGTTGGTTTATTTGCTTGTTAACTTGCTCGAAATCGACATTCATGGCAAAAAAATTATTCGCTTTTTCAAATGTATTGGTGGTAGATATTTTTTTATTTGTACTTAAAACCAATTGTTTAGTATTGCCTCCAACATATATTTTGTACAATGGGAATATGGTTTTGTTTAGTGTTAAACTATCTGGATTAATATAATTTTGGCGGTTTAGGTAGTTTTTTAATCCTGGCGCATCAGCATTTATATTTATAACCAGATTTGGAATTTCCTTTGCTTGAAGCGTTATTTTTTCAACCTTCTCAAAATTATCGTTATAATCGTAAGTAATTACCGAATCGGTTTGTTGGGTTGTATTTAGCCATTCTAAATCAATATAACCCTTAAAGTATTTTGCCAAGCTATCGCTCTCCAAAATTGTATTTTTAAAATTGTAGCGTCTGTTTGGAGCCGGTAAAAAATTAGCATTTAGCCAAAAACTTACTGCAGCGTTTTTATTTGCGCTGCGATGATTTGAATTTTCCTTAAATATTAGTCCTTTAGGTTGATTGAAAATTCCGGTGAAAACAACATTTCCACTATTAAAATTTAATTCTGTAACGTTATTTTCATTTTGATAGCAAATGTGTTTATGATTGTCAATTATGCTCTTGAACTTGGTTTTCTTGATAGTTTCAAAATTCTTTTCTTTTAGAATATCGTTTAATATCAAATCATAATTGGCTATTTCATTTGTTATAACCAGGGCGGCTGCTTGTTCATTATACAAAATAACAACGTTGCCAATTTTAGATTTAGCCAAACCTAATCCGTTTGTTGCTTTGGTAATTTTGAAATGAAGAACGTTTTTTAAAAAACTTTCAAACTCTTTGTAATCTTTAACAGAAAACCTTGAAAAGAAAGCGGATGAAGATTGGTTTTGAATGGTATAAAAATAAATGCTGGCCTTAATTTTTAGTCCGTGGTTTAAGCTATTAAAATTTATTTTTTGATCGGTTTTTGGGCCGGATTTTAAATAAAAGCCTGGGTTAGAAATCATATTTAAAGCAAGGCTTTTATAAATTTCATCTACATTAACTTTTATCAGCGAAGTCGAATTTTTAGGTATAGCAACCTGATTGGCCTGGTATTGCCTGTACTTAAAAGCACCAACAAAAAAAATAAGCAGCGATAATATTATCGCTGCCATTATTTTTAAAAATTTCTTCATAATGTATTTTGCTACAGATAAACACCTTTTAACTACGAGTAATTACGTGTTTTATCTATGCTTATAATTTCTATTTAGCTGCATTCTCTATTAAAGAAAACAAATATTTTAAAGCATTTTCATGTCCGTTTGGTATTTCAGCACTAATATCAGCCGAAACCAGATTTCCTTTAATTGGGTTAGATTTCATATACACATTCCCCATCTTCCCCAAAGTTTCGTTAAATTTTTTAGCGGTTTCTTCGCCTCCAAATTCTTCTGACGGCACTTTACCAACCAAATTTTTAGCGTTAAATAAAAAACTGAAGTTATTTTTAGCCAATAAATTTTTGTGCATTTTGCTAGGTGAAGCATTAAAGCTGTTATTGCTAATGCTTTGCATTTCAATTAAAGAATTGCCAAAAAACACAATCCCATCTTTAATCATAAAATAAATATCTACCGGACTTTTTTTCTCTTCGATTTTATAGATGTTTTCTTTAACACTTACATAACTTTTGTTAATGCCATATTTAATCAACTTGTTCATCAATCTATTATCTTCTGAAGAAAACATGAATAAGAAATCTGGCAGTGTTTCTTTCTTGGTTTTGGTTACCTCTTTACGGTTATAATCATCATCATACTCGTATGATGTGTAAGTCACATCTTTGCTGTTTAATCCGTTGATAACAAATAAAGCATCTCCTTTTATTACCTCACTAACCGCTTCTTCATCTAACAAAATAGAAAATAAATCAATTCCTAATTCAATTTCTTCATCTAAACTTTTGCCTAAAAAAGAACCATAGGTTTGTTTTATAAGCTTCGGAAATTCTTCTAAATAGGCTTTGGTATCGATAGAATAACCCATAAAACCAATTGCTTTTTCGCTGTCTACATATTTCAGGAATTTTTTGTTCAGTTTCCTGTTCATTATTTTTTTGTAGGCATCAGCTTGTTCTTTGGCCAATTCTAAACCTGTAGAAATGCGAAAACTTTTACCATCCATAAACAGTTTTGCATTTAAACTGCCATAACCTTTCATTATTCCGGCTTTGCCGTATGTGCCAAATTCTGGTGCGATAGAATTATAAACATCTTGTAAACTCGAAACCCAAAGTTCGGCAATTGCTTTATTATCCAAACTTGAAGTATAAGATTTATTGTTTTCGATAGATTCGTAATTTCCAGCAAATACCTTATCTGCCTGTTCGGTCATCCAAACGAAAGCCAGCCGCTTCATTTTTGCATCTTGTTCAGCTCTTTCTTTTTGATATTCATCGTATTGCTCATCATAATTTTTTGTTACTGTAGTATCATCGCCCATGGTATCCGTCATAATAACAGCTTCCTCTTCCTCTACAATTTTTGGCTGAACTTTTTTGGCTTTGGCTGTTGCCTTCCTCTTTGCAGAACCTTTTTTGGCTTTAGCTTTTGATATTGCCCCCTTTTTTGTAACTGCCTTTTTCTGAACTTTAGCTTTAATAACCGGCGGTGCTTCTACATCTTCCACCATAACAGGTTCATCAATTGTGGTGATGTAGGTAGAATCTACAGCAACTACTGCACTATCGTTGGCATAATCGTACTTGCTTTGAAACCTTACATCTTTAATTCCGTATTTCGCCGATTTAACAGAATCAGCAAAAAAAGAACTTTTAATGCTTCCGGTTACGAAATACATCATATTATTATTCCATTTAATTATGCTGGTGCTGTCTGGCAAAATCATCGTTCTGATGTCGCCATTCGTATTTATTTTATTTTCCTTGTTATTAATTAAACTTTCAAACTTGTTAGCATCCTTAAGCGGGATAAGAAAACAATTGTATGTAATACTATCATTTAACTGATTGAAGTAATACATGTTTTTATCGAGATTGATGCCGAAATCTTCAATGCTTGTAAAGTTTTTATCGAGCGATTTAGAAGTTTCTGCAAGTAGTTTTTTGCCCACAAAAGATTCGTTAAAATCTTTAACAAACATCAACTTGAAAACATTATTACCCTTAATAGTAGCTACTGTAAAGGCATTTGCAGGTATTTTCTTAACCAAATCTTGAGCGTAAGTAAGTTTGGCGCTTATTAAAATTACCAGAGCGATGAGCAGTTTTTTCATTTTATTTAGATAATTGTATTTGATTGGAGACGTTAATTTTTCCATTTATTAAATCGGTAATGCGGCTTTTAAGCATTACGGCTTTTTTAGTTTTAGATAGATTTGATAAAGGATTACTGGCACTTGCTATGGGAGTTTCAAAACGATAAATACTGGTGTAGTTAGCGCCATTAAATACCGCTTTATCTTGGTTTTTTAGTTTGTTAAACTCAGTTTTGGCAGTGCTAACAGACTGGTATTTCCTTGAAAATGTTTTAGCGGCTTTATTATAACTGTAAGATGATGTGTTGGTTGCCTTAATTTTTTGCCTGGCCAGAATGTTTTTTGTAATGTTGTTGATGTTTGAAACATCTTTAAAGGTAAAACTGATGGTGGCGATATAGTTATTAAAATCAGCTGTGCTTTTTACATTTGTAATGCCTTCAGCTTTTTTAAGATAGGCAACCGCTTCAGCTAATTCTTGCTGAATTTTTTGCTTGCTGGGTACTTTGTAGCCCTGCACACTATCTAAAAGCATAACCGATGCAATTTTAGTTTTGCTTTGGCTCAAATTTATTGTTAATAAAACATCGCCGGTGCCATCATTTCGCATAGAAATCTCTTCAACAACTTCAAAGCACGAGCTTAATATAGGTACTATAACAAGAAATAGTAAAAGTTTATAGAACTGTTTAAGGTTCATCATAATAAGAAATTAGGTTTTGCCTGGGATGTAAATCGGGGAACGATTTTAGTTGGCCAAACTTAAAGATTTATAAGCAGTTTTTTAGGCAAATCAGAAATTATTAAGCCTTTTCTTTAGAATAGTTATAAATAGACTAGGCAAATGATTTTTAATCATACAAATCATCAGCTAATTGTCAATATAAAGACAAGAAAAATGTAAAAGAATATTCGCTAAGGCTATTTTTCTATCTTTGTTGCCAGCTTTTGAAACAACATATAAAATGAAAAAAAGTGCAATAATTGGATTGATTACCATTGCAATTTCTGTGGGAATCTTATTTAGCTTAAATGCAAATACTGATACTTATTCAAATTTTAACGAAGCATCAACTTCTGGTAAAGAGGAGCATGTAATGGGCTATTGGGAAAAATCTAAAGGTACTTATTATGATGCCATGAAAGACCCAAACCACTTCGGTTTTCACATGAAAGATGAAAAAGGAGAGGTGCGTGAAATTGTTTACAATGGAACGAAGCCACAGGATTTTGAAAAATCTGAAAAATTAGTGCTTATCGGTAAAATGAATAAGGACAAATTTTATGCGTCGAAAATATTAATGAAATGCCCGTCTAAATACAACGATAATTTGGTTGAAATCAACAAAGATGGCAAGGTGGATACGGTAGGAAAATACGGCGAGAAAAAATATAATTAATTTAATGGATATTCAATTTGTAGGCGAAAACCTGTTACCGGGTAAAATCGGACAGTTTTTTATTGTATTGGCGTTTAGTGCATCGTTACTTTCAACAATTGCATACTTTTATGCTAGTCGCGATAAAAATTTAGAAGATAAATCCTGGAGAAATCTCGGGCGAATTGGATTTTTAGTTAACTGGGCCAGTATTATTGGCATAGGTTCGGTATTGTTCTACCTAATTTTAGGTCATTACTACGAGTACAACTACGTTTACGATCATTCATCAAAACAACTTCCTGTTTATTATATCATTTCTGCTTTTTGGGAAGGACAAGAAGGAAGCTTTTGGCTTTGGGCATTTTGGCAATCGTTTTTAGGTGCTTTATTAATCTGGAAAGCCAAAGATTGGGAAAGCCCGGTAATGGCAGTTGTTGCATTTTCTCAAGTATTTTTAACATCGATGTTATTAGGTGTTGAAATTTTTGGCGAAAGAATCGGAAGTTCTCCATTTATCCTGTTAAGAGATGCAGTAGACTTAAAATCGCAGGCTCCTGTGGTTTTTGCTAATCCGGAAAATTTTAAAAACTACCTTAAATTTATAACCGATGGTAAAGGTTTAAATCCATTACTGCAAAATTATTGGATGGTTATTCACCCGCCAACATTATTCTTAGGTTTTGCAAGTATGGTAGTTCCATTTGCTTACGCAATTGCTGCTTTATGGCAAAAAAGATATAAAGAGTGGATTAAGCCTGCAATGCCATGGACGCTTTTCGCGGTTATGATTTTAGGAACGGGAATTATTATGGGTTCTTTCTGGGCTTACGAGGCACTAAACTTTGGTGGTTTCTGGGCCTGGGATCCGGTTGAAAATGCATCATTAATCCCATGGTTAACCTTAATTGGTGCGGTACACGTAATGATTGCCTTTAAAAATACTGGCCATGCTTATTTTACGGCAATTGTATTGGTATTTTTAAGTTTCTTGTTGGTGCTTTACGCATCATTCTTAACCAGAAGTGGCATATTAGGCGATACATCTGTACACTCATTTACAGATTTGGGCATGTTCGGCCATCTCGTATTATATAATGTTGTATTTGCTGTTATCGCAGCTGTTTTAATCGTAAAACGATGGAAAGAACTTCCAATAACAACTAAAGATGAAGAAACTTATTCTCGCGAATTTTGGATGTTTATTGGCGCTTTAGTAGTAACAGTTGCCTGTATTCAGGTTATATTTTCTACTTCAGTACCGGTGTTTAATAAAGCTTTTGGCACTAATTTTTCTCCTCCAATTGATGCAATAAAATATTACAATCAATGGCAGGCACCCTTTGCGGTCTTGATTACCTTAATTTCAGGTTTTTCTCAATACTTGAAATACAAAAGAACCGACCCGCGTAAATTTTACAGTAGCTTAGTTTCGGCAATTTTATTCTCGTTAGTTATAACCGCTGCAGTTGTGTACATAACTGATATCTACACCAACACCATGTACATTCTGATTACTTTCAGCTGTATGTTTGCTATTTTATCTAATGCCAGTATTTTATATCAGGCTTTTGGTGGAAAGGCAAAATTGGCAGGTTCTGCAGTAGCGCATATTGGTTTTGCATTGTTAATTCTTGGTGCTTTAATTTCAGCGGCAACCAATAAGCCTTTATCCATTAACAGTAATAATTTTATTCCGGTTAAGGATTTTGAAAAAACTGAGAAGCCTGGTGAAAATATTATGCTTTACAAAAATGAGCCTAAGCAGATGGGCAAGTACACTGTAACTTATGTTAGCGATACAGTGCAGGCGCCAAATACCACGTACACTTTAAATTTTAAAGTAATGGATAAGGAAGGCAAGGTTAAGGAAGACTTTGATTTACATCCACATGTACAGGATAATGAAAAGATGGGTTTAATCGCATCTCCTGATACAAAACATTACTTAACTTATGATGTGTATACGCACATTACCAGTGCAGCCATTAGGAAAGAATCTCACGATGATCATGAAGGTCATTCGGATGATGAAAACTATAAAGCACCTCGTATTATAAAGGTTTCAGAGGGAGACACTGTTCACACTTCGAGTGGAATTATTACCGTTAAAGGCTTAAATAATAAACCTGTAGCTAAAGATTTAGCTTTAGCAAAAGGTGATTTTGCAGTCGGTTTGCCTTTAGAAATTAATTCAAGCGGAAAAATTTATAATACGGAGCCAATTTTTTTAATTAAAGGAAACAATACATTTGATTTTGGCCGGAAGATTGACGAATTGGATTTAAAATTCCGTTTTACCCGTGTATTGCCTGATGAGAAGAAAGTTGAACTTCAGATTTTTGAAAAACCTCAGCAAGCAAAGGATTGGGTGGTGTTTAAGGCGATTGAATTTCCTTTTATAAACCTTTATTGGGCAGGTACTATTGTAATGGTTATAGGTTTCTTACTATCTATTTTCAGAAGAAGAAAAGAAGCTAAAATTGCATAAGTATGGATATCGTATTATTAGGTTCTGGAAATGTTGCCACACATTTAGCCAAGGCATTGGTAGCCAAAGGCGAAAATATTGTTCAGGTTTACAGTCAGAATTTAAATAATGCTCAACAGCTTGCTAATGAGGTAGATGCAGAAGCGATTTCGAACTACGCAGATTTAGTAAGCACAGCTGATTTATATATTATCTCGGTAAAAGATGATGCAATTGATGAAGTTGCAGCTAAACTTTCGGGTATTAATGGCATGGTGGCACATACATCGGGCACTACAGATATTAATGTTTTGTCGAGGCATGGCCTAAAAAGCGGCGTTTTTTATCCTTTACAAACTTTTTCTAAGGGTAAATCTATTTCTTTTGAAAATATTCCACTCTGTATTGAGGCAGATTCAAAAGATAATTTATTTCAATTAGAACATTTAGCAAATAAGCTAACAAATAGCGTTTATTTATTAGATGGAGCGAAGCGTAAGGTTTTACATTTAACTGCGGTTTTTGCCTGCAATTTTCCAAATCATTTATATGCCCTGGCTGCCCAGATTTTAAATATTAACAATCTTGAGTTTGATATTATAAGACCACTAATTGCTGAAACAGCAGATAAAGTGATGACGAATATGCCAGTTGATGTTCAAACCGGACCGGCTATTCGTAATGATCAAAACACTATAAACGAGCATTTAAACATGTTAAGTAGCCTGCCGGCATTGCAGGATATTTATCAAACTTTAAGCAACAGCATTAAAATAACACATAAATAGCACAATTGCGGCTTTTGCTTATTACTTTTGCAACACAATTATGAGCATTTTTAAACTAAAAATAAATTTTGAAGAAGCAGATCACGAATCGGTAGAATTACCAATTGCAGCCGGTGAATCTGTTTTAGATGTTTGCCTTGATAATGGTATTGATTTACAACACAACTGTGGCGGTGTTTGTGGTTGCAGCACATGCCATGTTTATGTAACCAAGGGTATGGATAACATCGAAGAAATTTCTGATAAGGAAGAAGATTTTATCGATAGAGCTGTTCGTCCGCGAATTACTTCTCGCCTGGGTTGTCAATGCATTATAATTAATGGTGATATCGAGGTTACCATTCCAGATCAATCTGGTTTTATGGGCCATTAGTCAGTCTGGAGTATTTAGTCCGAAGTGTATAGAAGTAAGCATGTTCACACCTGTCGGCTAACAATTAAAACATTTAACTTTACAATCTAACATAACATGAATAACGATAAATTTGCATTACCATTTTACTGGAACGATTATGAAGATATTGCAATGTCTTTGTATGAAAAATTTGGTGACGAATTTGGAGAAACAAAAATTTACCGCATTCGCTTTACCGAGTTATTAGAATGGGTTTTATCATTACCAAACTTTAAAGGTACCCGCGAAGAAAGTAATGAAGGTCATTTAGAGCAAATACAATCTGCCTGGGTTTACGAGTGGAGAGATAACCAAGATTAGTTTTGTTTTGGGCTTCGTGTTGCCTATTATAAGTTTAGGAAATCTAAATACGAAGCTTAGCTTCTCAACTTTTACCTCGTAACTTTTCAACCTACAGCAAGATGTTTCTTCAAAAGCTAAAAGAAATTACCACATTCATTTTTGATGTTGATGGTGTTTTAACTGATGGTTCTGTTCAGGTAACAGATAACGGACAATCGCTTAGAACTTTTAACATTAAGGATGGTTATGCGATGCAGTTAGCTGTAAAAAAGGGTTATAATGTTTGTATAATTTCTGGCGGAGACGGTATTGCAATGGCTAAACGTTTCTTTAATCTCGGTATTAAAGATGTTTTCTTAGCTGCCGGCGATAAAGTAGAAATTTTTAATAATTACCTGAAGGAAAATCATATTAACGCCTTAGAAGTTTTATACATGGGCGATGATATTCCGGATTTGAAGGTTATGAAATTGGTAGGTTTACCAACTTGCCCTGCAGATGCTGTAGAAGAAATAAAAGCCATTTCAACATTTATATCGCCATATAATGGTGGCAAAACTGCGGTACGCGACATTATCGAAAAAGTAATGAAAGTACAAGGCAAATGGTATGATGAAAATCCGCTGGCCGTAGATTCTGGGAAATAGCCCATTTTCAAAATTAATCAATCCTCAAGCTAAGCTGAATTCACTAGCATTGTTTTTTAATGTTTTGAAACCCAATTTTTACTTGTTCAAAATTTGTGTTTTAAGCAAATAAATATACTGGACTTTTAATCGTAATAACTAAGTTACAACATCGGGTTAAACCTTTACTAATTGCAGAACTCCAATAAGTCTAAATTCAACTAAAAACAAATAAGATGAAAAAATTAATGATGATTTGTGCTTTGTTATTTTCAGTAATAACTTATGCAAATGCTCAGCAAGGTGGCGGACGTATGGGTGGTACACCTGAAGAGCGTGCTAAAAGAAGTACGGATATGTTAGCTGAAAAATTAAAACTTAGCGACGAGCAAAAAACTAAAGTTTTGGCAATTTACACCGCTCAAGGTGCAGAAATGGCAAAAGCTAGAGAAGCAGCAGCTGGCGACATGTCGGGTATGAGAGAGAAAATGACGAAAATGAATGAAGAAACCAACACCAAAATTGATGGTGTTTTAACAGCAGAACAAAAACCTGCTTTTAAAGCTTGGTTAGATGAACGCAAAAAAGCAATGGAAGCCCGTATGCAAGGTGGCGGACAATAATTCTTAGTAAAAAATTTGAATAAGAAAGCGGCTTTAGGTCGCTTTTCTTATTTTTGCCTCATTCAAATTAGATATTTATAATGCTTCAGGATTTATCAATTGTACTCGCCTCAAAATCGCCACGCCGGCAAGAACTTTTAAAGCTTATGGGCTTAAATTTTAAAGTAGAGTTAAAAGATGTAGATGAAAGCTATCCTGAAAATTTAAAACCTGAAGAAATTGCTGTTTACATCTCCGAACAAAAAGCTAAAGCCTTTAAGTTTGAGCATGAAATTGTGATAACTGCTGATACAATTGTGGCTTTAAATGGCGAGATTTTGGGTAAACCAAAAAACAGAGAACATGCACAGGAAATGCTTGCTAAATTATCAGGAAACAAACACGAGGTTTACACAGGTGTTACCATCGTAAAAGGCGATAAAATTTCATCATTTTATGATAAAACCGAAGTTGAATGTAGATTGGTAAGTAGTGAAGAAATAGATTTTTACATTGATAATTTTAAACCTTACGATAAGGCTGGTAGTTATGGCGTGCAAGATTGGTGGGGTTTGGCAGTTGTAAAACGCATGAATGGCTCATACACTAATGTGATGGGCTTGCCTACTGAAAAATTGTACGCAGCATTACTAAAATTTACTTTATAGATTTAATCATTGAAGCAAGAACACCCATTTTCAAATCATAAGTAGATAATTTTAGCTGATTAATTTTTGTTCGGCCTAATACGTAATTCGTTAACAGGGCCGCAATTACAATCATATCTACCCTTAAAGGAATAAGGCCCGGCAATTCTGTTCTTTGCTGATGAGTACTGTTTAGTAGCCTCAAAGTGGTTTCTATGTAGTCATCATAATTAAAATCGTACGTTTTAATGTTTTCGATTGATATATTTTGGTTATTTTTTATGATGATAAGCTCTGCAAATGTTTCAAATGCACCCGCAGAACCAATTAAAATTTGTGGCTGATGCTTTTCGCAAATCTCAAATAAATCTTGCAATTGGGTTTGTATGAGGAAGAGGATAGCATTTTTATCCTCATCAGAAATTGGGTCTGATTTAAAAAATTGCTGAAGCAAGCGAGCTGCACCAATGTTGTAACTCTTTTTCCAAATTAATGATTGTGTATCGCAGAGAATAAATTCTACGCTTCCGCCGCCAATATCCATTATTAACGATAGATCTTTTATCGCTCCGCTAAGTTTAACGGACTTGTAAATCAGTTCAGCTTCTTCTTCGCCTGTTATGGTTTCAATTTCTATTAAAGCTTCATTTTTTGCAGCGTTTACAAAATCTTGGCTATTTTTTGCACTTCTTACAGCAGAGGTTGCAGTTGCTCTTAATCTATCAACATTAAATCCATCTATCGTTTTGCGAAATCCCTTTAAAGCATTAATGCCTCTATCAAATGCAAGGGGAATAATTAAATTTTCATTTATTTTTCCTTCTCCAAGTTTTACAGCAACATTGGTTTTATAAATTAACTCAAATTTTTCATTTACAAATTCTGCAATTATTAAATGAAATGTATTTGTACCTATATCTATTACCGCAAAACGCATGTTTTATAATTTTTTATATATATTTCTCGGAGTAGCTTTAAATAGCCATGCAAACAAACGCCATCCACTGCTTACGTAAATTACGCTTTTTTTCTGTTCAATACCTTTTATAATTTGTCTGGCTGCTTTTGCTACGGGTGTTACCCAAAATAATTTGTCGCCCTTTGCCATTGCGGTATCAACATAGCCAGGCCTCACATCCAATATATTTATGGGTAACTTCATTTGATAAGCCTTGCGGTAAAGCGCTTCCATGTAGTTTATCTGGTAAGATTTGGATGCATTATAGGCTGGTGCAATGTTATTGCCCCTTAAACCTGCTATTGATGTAATTGCTGCAATTTGTCCGTGTTGCTGATTAGAAATATAATAAAAGGCCCAATTGATAACATTTGTAAACGACATTACATTAGTACGAATGGTATTTTGCTCTATAACATTGTTTAGTTCTTCATTTACATCGCCGATACCTGCACTGTAAATAAATATATCCAAGCCACCCAATCTTTCAACCAACTCATTTAAGTTATCAATAAGATTTTCATCGTCGTTAACATCAAAACACGATGTGCAGATTTTTTCAGGATTACTACGTTCTATCTCATTTAACAATAACTGCCTTTTGCCCGTAATTCCAACCTGATAATTTAATGCTGCCATTTGCCTGGCTAATTGTTCTCCAATACCAGATGTAGCACCAATAATGATAACTTTCTTCACAAAAAAATAGTTTTTAGCTGCCGTAAAGTTAAAATGAAATTAGAGTATTCTTTGTATGTTTAAATCGATATAGCTTGAGTATATCTCTACATTAATTTTTGTACCAAAACCATTTAAAAACTTCTTTCAAGCTAGGTTTTTTGCCATACATTAAAATACCAACGCGGTAAATTCTTGCAGCAAACCAAACCGTTCCTATAAATCCAACTATTAAAATACCCATTGATAAACCTAATTCCCAGGCAGGTACGCCATAGGGTAGGCGTACAGCCATCGCAATAGGAGAGGTAAAGGGAATCATCGATAACCAAAAAGCTATATTTCCGTATGGGTCGTTAGTTACTACACTTAAAGATAATGCGTAGCCAAGCAGTAGCGGCATCATTACCGGCATCATAAACTGTTGTGTTTCTGTTTCACTATCTACAGCCGAACCAATTGCGGCATAAAGCGCACTATAAAAAAGGTATCCACCTAAAAAGTAAAAAATGAAGATGCTTATTATTTTACCAAGCTCTAAATTTTGAATACTTTGTTGGATATTTCCAATCGGGCCATCACTTAGTGCAGCTTTTTGTATTTGTTGTGCAGATGGATTGACCGGTCCAACCTGGCTATTGGCCACTATTTTTTTAGCATCTTCTTTATTTACAAAAATACCTACGGCCACGGCCGAAATAGAAAATGTTAATATTATCCAAAGTAAAAATTGAGTTAAGCCAACCATGGCTATTCCAATAATTTTACCCAGCATTAGCTGAAATGGTTTAACTGAAGAAATCATAACCTCAATAATTCGGCTGGTTTTTTCTTCGATAACGCCACGCATAACCTGTACGCCGTAGAGCATAATAAACATGAACATCAGTACGCCTGCTACAAATGCGATTATTGTACTGGCGCCTGCACTGCTGCTTTCCTCTTCACCTTTATCACTAATTTTTTTTGTGTTGATATTGATATTGCTCTTCAGATTATCTAAATCTTTCTGCGATATTCCGGAACGTTTTAATTTATAATCCCGAATTAAATCTTCAATTGAGTCTGATATTCGACCATCAAGTGTTAAACCTGCCTGTTTTTTTCCAACAAGTTCTATGCCTTTGGGTGCATTTATATCAAAATCGGGCAGGAGTAAAATATAATCATAGCCACTTTTGTTCAAGTTTGCCTTTAACTTATCAAAAGGTTGATTTACATATTCGTACGTTACGTTTTTATTGGAGGCGAGTTGTTCTGTTAAGGTTTTATTTTGATTGATAACAGCGATTTTATCAGTTTTATCATTAATACCTTTGATAGAAAAATAAATAATCAGGCCATAAAAGCCCGCAATGATTAAGGGTGTTAAAAAAGTCATTATAATAAATGATTTCTTTTTAACCCTCGATAGATATTCCCGTTGTATAATGAGTAAAGTTTTGTTCATCATTTAGTTTTTACACGTTCAATAAAAATATCATTCATGCTGGGCACAACTTCCTCTAAGTGGGTTATATCTACCTTCGGAAGCATAAACCTTAAAACATCATTAGCAGTGTAATTGCTCTTTAATTTAAATTTCAATCTGGAAACGTTTTTAAATTCGCTTCTTTCTTCAATTTCGAATATTTCATTATTATCAAAATTCTCATTGCCAACAAATTCAATGGTGTAAGTATTGTTTCTGTACGATGCTTTTATTTCGTCTACACTACCATCTAGTATTTTTTTCGATTTATGTATCAGGGCAATATTATCGCATAATTCTTCCACGCTTTCCATTCGGTGTGGAGAAAATATAAAGGTTGTTCCTTTTGCGTTTAATTCTAATATCTCGTTCTTTATTAAATCAGCATTAACAGGGTCGAAACCCGAAAATGGTTCGTCCAGAATAATAAGTTCCGGGTTATGCAAAATGGTTGCTACAAACTGAACTTTCTGTTGCATACCTTTGCTTAAATCTTCAACCTTCTTATTCCACCAGCTACCCATATCTAATTTTTCGAACCAAAATTTAATGCGTTTGGTTGCTTCAGCAGTTGATAAACCTTTTAGTTTGGATAAATAGAGCACTTGTTCGCCAATCTCCATTTTTTTGTACAAGCCGCGTTCTTCGGGCAGGTAACCAATTTGATTAATGTGGTTAGAATTTAGTTTTTTGCCATTAAAAATTACTTCGCCACTATCGGGCGCTGTAATTTGAGTTATAATTCTAATTAACGATGTTTTGCCAGCTCCATTTGGCCCAAGTAAACCAAAGATTTTTCCTTGCTCAACATTCAGACTTACATCATCTAGCGCTATGTGGTTGGAATATTTTTTAACAATATTTTTTACGTCAAGCATTACGGTTAATGTTTTTGATTATTAGTCGGTAAAATTGATTAAACGTTACAAATTTCTTAACACTTAACGCCATTGTTACCATTAAATATCTGAAAACTTTAGGCGAAAAACCATGATGTTATAATTAGAAATTTTTTGATTTTTTATTTTCGTGTAATAAAGTAAATAGTTTTTCGTTATAAATTACTAAAATTCAGTGTTTTATAGATGAAGATCCTCATTCTTTTCATTTAATTAAGCAGTCTGCTTTTTATATGATTTGATATATTTTATTTTCGATGCTTTCGCAAAGCGATTAAAAATTTTTATCATTATAATTCTAACCAAATAGTATGTTACATCAGTTAAATAATCTAAATGATGCTAGTAAAGAAAAAATTAGCCGTAGCAACGTAGTTAAATTTAGAACTAGCTCAGGCTCTTTGGTTACGCATTTAATTTCTGATAGAACAGATTTACTCAAGAAATTTTTCCAGCGGAAAGATGATAAACCTTATGAAGCAAAAGTAGTTTCCATGAAATATACTAAATTTCATAAATCAGATCAGGATTTAATCGAAAGGTTTGGCACTATTGCTTTTGATAAGCAGATAAATATTGCTAAAGTCATTGGCGATAATGCCTGGAGTTTAGATATGGTTAATGAGAAAATTAATTTTGGTAACGAGATTGAATTTTCATTTAAAATTTTGGGTTCATATTCTCGTACAACTAATACCTGGTTGTGGGCCTGGGCAAATACTGCAGTAGGGCATGATGAAAAATCTTTACTTCATGCAAATGAATTAAAAGCCTATGGTGAAGAAAATGACATAGAATTTTTAAAACTTGATAGTTTTGAAGCCATAAATATTGATATGCATTTAATTGGGTTAACAGCTTCGGGCCTTTTTAAAACTACTGGTTACTATATAGCCGATTATGGTGCCGGAGCAATGGTTTTTACCATTCAAAACGATGAAATTAATAAATTTGATGATGACGAACTTGGTAGAATATTAACTGTATTTAATCAATTTATAGCTGATTTTGAGATTGACCAAATTCGTGCTTTTAAATTTTATTTAAAAGAAAAAGGCTACGACGTTGTTGAAGAAAAAAATAAGATAATAGGTACAAAACTTGAAAAAGTTGTTTCGGCTGAATTTGATAACAAAAATTCACGAATAGAAATTAAAGCTTAAATCGCAGATATTTGACCATAAAAAAAGCCGATACTTATTAAAAGTATCGGCTTTGCTATTATATTTATTTTATTCAAAATATTCTTTCATTCTATCGAAGAAACTTTTTTCATTTTTACCAGGTTGTGGTTTAAAGTTAGCAGAATCTCTTAGCTTTTCTAACATGCTGCGTTCTTCGCTGCTTAATGCCTTAGGTGTCCAAACATTTATATGGATAATCTCATCACCTCTGTGATAGGAATTTACTTCTGGTAAACCCTTGCCTTTAAGGCGTAATAATTTTCCACTTTGTGTGCCTGGTTCAATTTTAATCTTCGCTTTACCATCAATGGTTGGCACTTCTATGCTCATACCTAGTGCGGCATCAACAAAGCTTAAATGCAAATCATAAACAATATTATTGCCTTCGCGTTTTAAGGTTTCGTGTTGTGTTTCTTCGATTAAAATAATTAAATCGCCTGGTACGCCACCATTGGGAGCTGCATTACCTTTACCACTCATGCTTAATTGCATGCCTTCGCTTACACCAGCAGGAATGTTTATGGTAATGGTTTCTTCACCACGTACAACACCATCACCATGGCAAACATTACATTTTGCAGTAATTTGTTGTCCGCTGCCATTACAAGTAGGGCAGGTAGATGCAGTTTGCATCTGACCTAAAATGGTATTGGTTACTCTACGAACTTGTCCGCTACCGCCACAAGTTCCGCAAGTATTTACTGATGATTTATCTTTGGCGCCGGTACCATCGCAGGTTTTACAAGAAATTAACTTGTTAACCTTAATTTTTTTCTCAGCTCCGTGTGCAATTTCTTCTAAAGTAAGCTTTACTTTAATACGAAGATTTGAGCCTTTTGCAACTCTACGGCCGCCACGTTGCTGGCCACCACCTCCGCCGCCTCCAAAAAAGCTTTCGAAAGGGTTATGACCTCCAAATATATCGCCAAACTGGCTGAATATGTCGTCCATATTCATGTTGCCACCGCCGTAACCACCCGAAGCGCTACTGCCTACGCCAGCATGTCCGAATTGATCGTAACGCTGCTTTTTCTCAGCACTGCTTAATACTTCATAAGCTTCAGCAGCCTCTTTAAACATATCTTCGGCAGCTTTATCTCCGGGATTTTTATCCGGATGATATTTAATTGCCATTTTACGATAAGCTTTTTTTATCTCATCTGCTGATGCGCTTTTGGTTACGCCAAGTACATCATAATAGTCTCTTTTACTCATTTTCTTTTTTAATGATTGAATGCTTAAATGAATGGATGATGGAATGTTTATAATATTCTTTCATCCAAAATTCTATCATTCAAAATTAATTACGCTCCAACTACAACTTTTGCAAAACGGATAACCGAATCGTTCAAAGTATATCCCTTTTCTACCTCGTCAATCACTTTTCCTTTTAATTCTTCTGTTGGTGCAGGAATATTCGTAATCGCTTCGTGGAAATCAGTGTTAAAATCATTATTGATGCTTTCTACATCTTTAAGACCTTTTTGCGCTAAAGTATTTTTTAACTTACTGCTAACCAATAATATACCTTCTTTAACAGGTGCAACCTCGGTTGCAGTTTCCATGGCCTTTAAAGCACGGTCAAAGTCATCAAGAACGGGTAATAGCGAAACAATTACATCTTTACCAGCTGTTTGCAATAACTCTACACGTTCTTTTTGGGTACGGCGTTTATAGTTATCAAACTCTGCATACAAGCGCAAGTATTTATCATTAAGTTGTTGAACTTCAGCCTGAAGTTTTTCTTCAATACTTTGTTCTTCAACCTTTTCTGTTTTTTCTTGTGCATCAGCATTCTCTACATTTTCTGGTGTAGCGTTTTCTGATGTATTTTCAGTATTCATTATATTTTCTTCTGTATCGTTATTTTTCTTCTTATTAAACATAATTTGAGGCTGAATTTTTTGGGTAAGTACACAACTATTTTGCCATTAACACAAATCAGCCAAGCTGACAGATTTATTTGCATTTATCTGACCAGATTGGCTGATTGACTGACAAGGGATTGCCGAGTTTGATTAAAGATTTTAGATATATAGAATCTTAAATCTAAATCATATTTTTTCTAAAAATTGGACTTAAATCTTAAATCTAAAATTAATTTAAGCTATTTGAGCATCTTCATGCACAACTCCATTTTCGCATTTGATAATTCTCGATGGAAAAGTTCTGATGATGTGATAATCGTGGGTTGCCATTAAAACTGCTGTACCATTTTGGCTAATTTGCTTCAAAAGGGTCACAATTTCTTCAGATGTTTCCGGGTCTAAGTTTCCGGTTGGTTCATCGGCTAAAATAATTTCGGGGTCGTTAAGTAAAGCACGGGCAATAACAATTCTTTGCTGTTCTCCACCCGAAATTTCGTGAGGCATTTTTTTAATTTTAGAACGTAATCCAACTTTATCCAGAACATCTTTTATGCGTTCGTTAATTAAGTTTTGGTCTTTCCAACCGGTTGCTCTAAGTACAAATTCAAGGTTTTTTTCTATTGTTCTATCTGTTAATAGCTGAAAATCCTGAAAAACTACACCTAATTTTCGGCGCAAAAACGGAACTTGATTTTCGGTTAAATTTTTAAGGTCGAAGCCGGCAATGTTGCCATTTCCATTACCAATATGTAAATCGCCATATAATATTTTAAGTAAACTGCTCTTTCCAGAACCTGTTTGCCCAATTAAGAAAACGAATTCATCTTTTTCTATATGTAAATTTACGTTTGATAATACTAAGTGTTTCTGTTGAAAAACATCAACATTATTTAAATGAATTACTGCGTTGCCTGCCATTTTATATTTCTAATTTAGCCATCTGCCCAAAAGGTAAATCTTTTACCATTTCCATAATGTAGTCCAATTTATCGCCTAAGCCTAACTTATCGAGCGATTTATCAGGTCTATCAACCCTAAAATAAGCAAGCAAAGTAAACTTATCATCTCTAAGCTGTACGTAATCAGGTATTTTGGCGATGCCTTTAACTTTTAGGATATACATTGTGTTCAAAAATAGCATTTCAAAACGATAAGCGAAAGTATGCGACTGGTTTTTATCTAACAATGAACACCCAACCGGAGAATATTGGGAAATCTTCGTTGAGGTAAATGGTGTAATAATATGCTGCGGTGGGCAAATCTTTCCCTTGCGATTTACCATTCCAAGGACTGTATGGTCCGTTGTTTTGGTACACCAGATTTCCATATCTGTTTGTGATTTTTATTCTCGCATCTGGAAAGGTATCAAGTGCAGGAATCGTCCAGAAATCGTTAATACCATCCCCATTGGGTGAAAAAGTATTTGGAATATTTATTTGAGGCTGGACTTTAACAGACATCTCATCAGAACTTGAGAGGCATCCTAAAGTAGATTCTGCAAAAAGCGTGTAAGTAATATCTGATGGTGGTGTTGCAATTGGATTTAGCTTTGTTGCATCATCCAAATAAGTTGCCGGCAACCAATAATATTTAACGCTGTCTCCACTAACTTTTCCATTTAAAACTACACCTTTACCCGTTATCGTAAAAAGGTCGTTCCCAGCATCGGCAACCGCATTTTTTAAAACATTAACAGTTAAAGTTGTGGTTGCAGAGCAAGTTCCGTTTGATACAGTAATGGTATATGTGGTTGTTTCTTTTAAGGTTGCGATAGGATTTGAAATATTGATGTCAGACAATCCGGTGGTTGGGAACCACTTGTAAGTTGTGCCTCCATTTACTAATAATTGTATGGGTTGGCCTTCGCATGTTGAAACTGATTTGTCATTAATAGGAACAACTGGCGGCTCTAGGGTAACTTCTGTTGAGGAGGATGCCGTGCAGCCATCTTTTGTGGCTGTTACCGTGTAGATGCCAGCCATGTTTGCTTGAACGTTGCTTAAAACCGGACTTTTTTCGTTGGAAGTAAATCCGTTTGGCCCCGTCCATGAAAAAGATTCGCCGTTTGTAGCAGATAGTTGAACTGTACCCCCAGCACATACTTTGCCGCTATTAACCGCAATAGTAATAAGTTTGGGGTTTACGGTTATTGTAAACGGTTGTGATGCTGTTCTGCAGTTTACCGAGCCAATATTTTCCTGTTCTGCAATTAATAAGCGGTACTTATATACGCCTACTGCAGCATTGGTTAAACTGACATTTAATTCGCTGTTTGTTTCATTAGCAATATCCTGCCAATTTACACCATCATATTTTTGCCAAACAAATGCAGGATTGTTGTAATTTTCTATAATGTTTGCACCTAATTTATACGTTGTAATGCTTCCTTCGCAAACAGATATATCGCTTTTTCCGTTGTTTATAATTGTATTTATAACAGGGCCGCAGGCTCTAAAAGTAATATCATCAAGCGCAATATCATTACCACCGCCGCCCGGGCCATTATTTGTTATTTTTAAAACTAAATCAGTTTGATTTTCCGTTTTGAAAGTGGTTGCATATTGAATCCAGGTGGGCGTTGCGCTTTCCGGTATATCCTTAGTTTCGTATTTATGTAAAATATTACCACTTGTAGTTTCAATGGTAAAAGTGATATTTGGTTTATTTTCAACGTAATTTAAAACATTGATAATCCATGCCGAAAACTCGTAAGTTGTATTTGGACAAAGATTTGGAATTACAGCCTGATAGAAAATGCCCGGATTATTGGATGCATTGACTATCATCATATATCCATTAGGGTCGTTAGGTGTATGGTTTGGTATTTGATGCCACCCTCTTGTACTATTGTACATGCCATTTGTACTTTTTGCAATGGTATACTGCCCATCATTGGGGGTACCTGCAAGATAATTGTAATTTGTATTGGCGGTGCTTAAAGGAGGGGCAAATTGAGTTGAACCAGAACCAAAATTTATATTTATTACAGGGTCGCCCAATGCTCCTTTACAAACCTCTTGAGCAAATATGTTGGAATATATTAGTGTTAAAAATAAAAAAATAAATGATTTAAGGCGTTTTGACATTAATCCGGCGAATGTATCGCAATATCTTAATTAAATTTGAATGGCTATTCTATGCAAAGTAAAGTTTATATAGCATTAAGAAACTCAATTGTATTCACATTATCAGCATAATCCCAAAGCTTTGGGTGCTGGCTTTCTCCAAAATTGAAATGTTTTAAATGTAAACTCGCTTTAGTAACTATACATTGAATGTTTTCTTCCTGTTTGGTCAATTTCGATTCAACTTCTTCTAAACTATTATATTCTTCGTAAAACAAAACAGCCAAAGGCGATGAAAGGTTTTCATCTTTTTTAAGAAGTAAGAAACCGTTGTCAAAATGCTTGGCTGCATTTACCAAATAAATGGATTTATTGTAATCGTAATTGTTCTGGTATTTAAAGTGATTAATTACCGGTAAAAAGTGTTCTATACCTTGGTAAAGTTTTGCGATGTCATATCCTGAAGGGAAATATATTTTAGAAACATTTCTGCAGCCTAAACCAAAATAATCAAAAATGTCGAAACCTAAATTAGCGATATCTTCTTCGGTTTCTTCGCCGGTTAAAATTGCAACACTATTTCGGTTTTTTCTAATTATGTTTGGCACCTTGCTAAAATAATAATCGAAATAACGCGATGAATTATTACTTCCAGTTGCAATTACGGCATCAAAATCCTTAAGCCTTTCTACATATTCAATTTTAACTCTAAGCTCGGGTTCAATCTCAACTAATAAATTTAATACTGCTCTAATTAATTTATCATCAGCAGATGATAATTTGATTAATGCAATGTTGCCTGTTGCTAAAACGGCCAATACATCATGCAATCCAACTAAAGGAATATTTCCTGCTAAAATTAATCCTACTTTTTTAGGCTTTGATGTAAATTTTGCGGTGGTAAACCAATCTTCAACATCGCTTTTATGCAACATTTTTGAAAAGGATAAGATAGACTTATTAATGTTATCCGCAGTAAACCACGGATTGCTTGCTTCAGCAGTATGCATGGCGCTTTCTAAATATTTTGCCGGTTCACCAAGCTTTTCACCCAATTTTATTAATGCGATTTTTACCTTTTCTTGAGTTAATGCTGACATATTTAGAATTATTATTAATGGATTATGTGCTATATTTGCAGCTGCAAAGTTAAACTAAGCAAAAGAATTAGACGAAGACATGGCAATTAAAATAACTGATGAGTGCATAAATTGTGGGGCTTGCGAACCAGAATGCCCAAACAATGCAATTTACGATGCCGGTACTGCATGGCGTTTTTCTGACGGTACAAATTTAGATGGTATAATAGATTTCGGTAATCAACAGATTGATGCTGGAGCAGCGCAAGATGCTGTTTCGGATGAAGTTTATTATATTGTTTCTGATAAATGTACGGAGTGTAAAGGTTTTCATGACGAACCACAATGTGCGGCGGTTTGCCCGGTAGATTGTTGTGTAGATGATGAAGATATCCGTGAAACTGAAGACGAATTGTTAGCTAAAAAAGCCTGGTTACATCAGGAAAACTAATTATAACGGTTGGCAGTTAGTTGTTAACAGTTTTGGTTTCAGAAATCATAAAAAATATATTGGTAAAAGGTTCTAATGAAAGTTAGAACCTTTTTTTTATTAATTTTAATAGTTAGAACAATATAATAGAATGGCGATTTTTCATTAACCAATGAACCAATGAACCAATGAACCAATGAACCAATTAATCTATATCGCTTTTATTTGGAATAATTAAAACCGGACAGGCCGATTTTCTGGCAACGTGTTCTGCAACGCTACCCATTAAAAAATGATACAAACCTGTTCTGCCGTAGGTTCCGATAACAATTAAGTCAGAACCCCATTCATCAGATTGCTGGATAATTCCATGCGCTGCAGTATCCACAATACTCAAATATTCAGTAGTAATTCCGTTGCTATATTTTGATTCTATCTCCTTCAACAAAACATGACTATTTTCTTCGCTGTTATCGTATGTTTCCATAAAAACCGGCGCTAATGTTAAATCGGGGTTTACATTAGCAGGAATCGGTTCAATAATGTTTACCAATGCTACAGCTGCACCAAACTTTTCTGCAATGTCGTAACCTGCTTTCGCAGCTTTTTCAGAACAAGTGCTGTTATCAACAGCTATCAATATTTTTTTAAAATTCATGTTGAGCAGATTTAAATTCTATCATTATAAAAATAACAATTTTGATAGCAAAATGTTAGTGGCTCAATGTAATTTGTTAATTTTACTGCTTCTAATAAGAAAATTATTAAATGGAAAATCAATACGGTATTTGCAGAATTGCAGTGGCTCCATTAAGAGCTGAACCATCTGATAAAGCGGAAATTGTTTCGCAGTTGTTATTTGGTGAGCATGTAGAAATTCTCCAGAAAGAAGAACGTTGGTGGCTTGTACAAAACGGCTACGATGGTTATCAGGGTTATATAGATTTTAGGCAATTGGCAGCTATAACTCAAGAGCAATTTACTAAAATGTATGATAATCAGTTTATTGCGCCATTAAGCTTTAATAACGTTTTAACAGCTGCCGATGGCACTTTATACCACCTAAGCCCGGCAAGTAATTTGCCATTTTTAGCTGATGAATATTGTTTTGCAGGCACCGAAAAGTTTAAGATGAACTTTGAACCTTACGATAGCTCTAAATCGGATTTTAAAAATGATATTGAATCGACTGCAAAGTTTTTCCAAAATGTTCCTTATTTATGGGGAGGTAGGCATTTATTTGGTTTAGATTGCTCGGGTTTTGTGCAAACTGTTTTTAAAATGTTGAATATTAAGCTCAACCGAGATGCCTCGCAACAAGCAGAACAAGGCGAATTGGTGGGTTTTTTATCTGAAGTTAAACCTGGTGATGTAGCTTTCTTTGATAATGCCGAGGGTAAAATAACACACGTTGGTATAATGCTGAGTCCGAATGAAATTATCCATTCATCTGCAAAAGTAAAAATTGATCCTATTGATAACGAAGGGATTTTTAATCGTGAATTAGGCGTTTACAGCCATAAATTAAGAATTATAAAAAGGTTTGTGGAGTAACTCAACCCCCCATTTCCCAAATTATAACTTGTCTGTCATCACCTGTAGAAATTAAATATTTTCCATCGTTACTCCATAAAATTTTATTAATGGAATGGGTATGGCCAATTCCGAGTTTTTCTAAACTCAAAATTTTGTAAAGCTTAAAGTTTTCTGCATCCCAAATTTTTATGCTCTTATCCTGACTGCTTGTAGCAAAATAGGGAAGGCTTGGGTGGAAAACAACATCATAAACGGTAAACATATGCGCCGGAATGGTTTGCATCAATTCGTAATCAGGCAAACTCCAGATTTTTAGTTGTGCATCCCTACTTCCAGAAATCAAATATTTTCCTTCTGGATGATAAGCTAAAGAGGTTACAGGTAAGGTGTGACTTTCTAGATTTTGCTTTATGCTATAATCCGAAAGATTGTAGATTTTTATTAAATGGTCTTTACAACCAAAAGCAATTTCGCTTTCATCGGGAGTAATGGCAATCGACCGTATGGTATCATAAGCAGCCTGAAAGCGGTAAATTTCAATAAAATCATCAAGCGACCACACTGCTACGGTCCCATCTTCGCCGGTGGTTATTAATTCGTTTTTACTTTTTACAGTTTGAATATTGAAAATAGGTTTGGTATGAGCATTGATTCTTGCAATTACTTTTTCTGTTTTAAAATCGTAAACACTAAATGCACCACTTCTTTCTCCAACAAAAAGTTGGTTATTGTAATAATGTAGATAATAAACAGAACTCTGCACAGGCAATTTAACCCTTAAAAAGGCCATGGTTTCTAACGACCATTCTACAACGCCTTTATCATTCCCGGCACTGAAAAATGTTTTATCATCATCTGCATTTGCTAAAGCATAAACTGGATTTTGATGACCGGTAAGGGTTTTTAAGTGGTTAAGCATCAGTTTCTGAATAAAATTTTAGCAAACAAAAGGACTACTTGTTTAATTGTGCAAACCTATTGGCTCTAAATGCAAGTACAAACTGAAGAATTATCAAAAGGTCAAAAATTAGTCTGGCTATGCCAAAATATATAATGTTGTTTGATACGCTTGTTTGTAAAAATATTTGAAAGGTAAGCAAAGCTGATGCTAAAGAGAAAAACACACTTAAAAAGCCCAGAACCAGATGCCATTTTTCAAATTTCAGGTTGTTTCTGATGAAATGAAATAAAGTTACCCAATTGAAGAAAATTGAGGGTACGATAAGGGCTAAATCTAGATAGTTCTCGCCGTTTTTTAAGATTGCAATGAAGATTATCCCTAAAAAAAGATTAAGGTAACTTAGGTATTTAAGCATTTGGTTTACAGTTCTTTAATGTTCAACTTTTGGTTGTTGAGCGTTATCATCAACCTGAATGTATTTCAGTTTTTTTTTTAAGATGCTGATTCAGTATATATGGAACAGCATGACGTAGAATCAATCAATGTTTTATTTATGTCTCTTCTCTAAATTTTTTGCAATATCCTGAATAGATAAGCCTTTTTCTTTTAAAAGAAATAACAAATGGAATACTAAATCAGATGCTTCACCAATTAATTCTTCTTCGCTTTCAGCCAATGCGGCAATTACAGTTTCAACGCCTTCCTCACCAACTTTTTGAGCAATTTTATTTAAGCCTTTACTCCTCATTTTGTTAATGTAAGAGCCTTCAACCGGATTTTCGTATCTATCGGCTATAATATTCTCCAACTCGAAAATAAAATTCTGGTTAAATTCTGTGTGGAAGCAACTGCGGTTTCCTGTATGGCAAGTTGGTCCAACCGCATCAGCCTTAATTAAGATGGTGTCGTTATCACAATCAACAAAAAGTTCTTTTACATAAAGAAAATTATTGCTGGTTTCTCCTTTTGTCCAAAGGCGATTTTTTGTGCGTGAGAAAAAAGTTACTTTGCCTTCCAACTGGGTTTTCTCTAATGCTTCAGCATTCATGTAGCCAAGCATTAAAACTTCCAAAGTTTTATAATCTTGAATGACCACGGGCACTAAACCATCACCATTTTTGTTAAAATCTATATTCATTGTTTTTATCAAGTTTCGTCATTGCGAATAAAATTAAATTCTTTAAGGCAGCTTGTTTTGCCAATTCGTCACCCTAAATTCAATTCAGGGTCTCTATCTTTTTAAGATGCTGAAATAAATTCAGCATGACGACCGACTTATAGAGTCGATTAAGATTGCTTCGTGCCTCGCAATGACGAGTGTTTTATTAAATTTTATATCCTAACCGGAATATTATTTCTTTTTAGTGCTGCCTTTAAATCAGGAATTAGAATTTCGCCATAATGAAATACTGATGCCGCAAGCGCTGCATCAACATTTGCCTTTTGAAAAACCTCTGTAAAATGTTCCGTGCTCCCTGCGCCACCCGATGCGATGATAGGGATGTTTATCATTTTATTGATTTTACCAAGTAAACTACAATCAAAACCAGCTTTTGTGCCATCATGGTCCATTGAAGTTAGCAGGATTTCTCCTGCACCTAAATCTTCAGCCTGCTTAATCCAGTTTTCGGTTTCTAAATCTGTTATTAATCTTCCGCCGTTTAAATGAACCATATTTTTTCCATTTACGTGTTTCGTATCAACAGCTAAAACTACAAACTGTACGCCAAATGCTTTAGCTAAATCTTCTATTAGTTGAGGATTACGAACAGCTGCCGAATTGATACTGATTTTATCTGCACCAGCATTTAACAAAGCTTCTGCATCAGCGATTTCAGTTATTCCGCCACCTATGGTAAAAGGAATATTCAACTGGCGGGCAACTGATTTTACCATATCAATCATCGTTTTTCTACGTTCATGAGTGGCAGTAATATCCAGAAAAACCAATTCATCAGCACCTTGTTGCGCATATTGCGCTGCTAATTCTACCGGGTCGCCTGCATCACGTAAATCAACAAAATTTACACCTTTAACGGTTCTGCCGTCTTTAACGTCGAGGCAGGGGATTATTCTTTTACTCAGCATTGTTTTGCTATGTTTCCGTCATTGCGAGGCACGAAGCAATCTGTTTTGCTAGAGAGATTGCTTCGTGCCTCGCAATGACGAGTATTTAATGTTTTCGTTTTAATAGACCAGAAATAATCGAGGCACAGCCACAAAGAAAGCAAGGCAAAAAAAGCCACATACAAAATTCACCAATTGTACCTAAAATCTTATAATATTTGCCCACATAGAAGAAAGAATTAATTATTATTAACATCATGATAAATGATGCTGCTAATAAAATTATTCCCCATTTAAGCATATTGTTTATCACATTTTATATCGAACTCAACATCTTTAAATTCCAATCCTTAACTTGTTCAATCGTAATTCTATCTTCATAAATGGCTTTTCCAACTACAACACTTCTTATTGGATATTTTGCTAATTCATAAATGTCTTCCATAGAGCTAACACCACCTGATGCAATTAATTTAATCATCGGCGAATGTTCTAACAGTTTTTTATATAATTCAACGGCTGCACCGCCCAATTTACCATCTTTGCTAATATCGGTACACAAGAAACGGAAGAAACCAAGCGCCAGGCATTTATCAACATAATCCATCAATTTAATTGGCGAACTTTCCATCCAACCTGAGTATTTAATCACTTCGTCTAAAACATCAATGGCAATAACAATGCGGTTTGCGTAGTTATCTTTTTTAGCAAAAGCATCACTTAACTGTTGTAAAAAATCGGGGTTGGTAATGGCTTGCGTGCCAACAATTACACGATGAATTCCTGCATCAAGTAAATTTGTAACTTGTTCAATTGTACGGATTCCACCTCCGTACTGCACTTTCATTTCAGTTTTCTTAATAATTTCGAAAAGTGATTTTTGATTGCTAAAATCGCCTTTGGCACCATTTAAATCGATAATATGAATAAAATCAGTTCCGTTTGAACGATATTTCTCTATCATTTCGGCAATTGAAACATCGTATTCTGTTTTCTGGTTATAATCGCCTTCACGCAGGCGAACAACTTTTCCATCCAAAATATCAATAGCAGGAATTATATACATTTTTTTTAAGTTAAAAATTGAAATGAAATTTATCTAAATATGAGCTATTACTCAATTTAAGTTTGAAAAATTTTTTAAAATCTGTTCGCCAGCATTGCCCGATTTTTCAGGATGAAACTGAACACCATAAAAGTTATCTTTTTGTACCGCTGCCGAAAACTTTAGTCCGTAGTTGGCAGAGGCGATATCAAAAGTAGGGTTATATTCAATAAAGTACGAATGAACAAAGTAAAATTGCGCATTAGGTTCAACACCTTCAAATAGTGAATTGTTTTTATGCTCAACCGCGTTCCAACCCATGTGGGGGATTTTGATATTCAGCGACTTATCGAATTTTTTGGTTTTAACCGGAACAATGTTTAAGAGATTTGCATCACCTTCTTCAGAATGTTCAGTAATTAATTGCATACCTACACAAATGCCCAGAACCGGTTTATTTAAGGCTTTTATGGCATTTATTAATCCGGTGTGTTTCAATTTTTCCATTGCAGCAGCTGCATGGCCAACACCAGGAATGATGATGTGACTGTATTTTTCTAAATCCGTTTCGGAGTTTATCATGCCATATTGTACATTCAAACGCTCTAATGCTGCGGTTAAAGAAAAAATATTGCCAGCGCCATAATTTACTATTCCAATCATTTAGTATTAAGTATTTAGTATTAAGTATCAAGACGAAATGTCTAGCAAACCTAAAATTATCTCTTTATAAGCATTTGAAAACGAATGTTAGTTTTTCAAAGGTTCTGTAGTCCCGCTATTCGTTTCTCCCGATGAAAAATCGGGATTCACTACTATCGGGTTTATTTAACAAAGGTTTTTTGCAATAAGTTCTCCACCACGTATTACGAAGCTGGGTTTGTGCGAGCTGAAGCAATCTAAACATGTATCTTAGATTGCTTCGTCGTGCCCCCTCGCAATGACGATTTTGCTAAACCTTTCCCTTTTACCCTTACAAAAGTCCCTTTGTACTTGGCAAAACCATTTTTTCCGCATCGCGTTTAATTGCCATTTTTATCGCTTTTGCAAAGGCTTTAAATATAGCTTCTATTTTATGATGTTCGTTATCTCCTTCGGCTTTAATGTTCAAATTGCATTTAGCAGCATCGCTGAAAGATTTAAAGAAATGATAAAACATCTCGGTAGGCATATCTCCAACTTTTTCCCGCCTAAATTCCGCATCCCAAACAATCCAGTTTCTGCCACCAAAGTCTATGGCAACCTGCGCTAAACAATCATCCATAGGTAAACAAAAACCATAACGTTCTATGCCCAATTTGTTACCCAAACCTTTTGCAAAGGCTTCTCCGAGCGCAATTCCTGTATCTTCGATGGTATGGTGTTCGTCTATATGTAAATCGCCTTTGGCAATAACTTCTAAATCAACACTTCCATGTCTGGCAATTTGATCTAACATGTGGTCGAAAAAGTTTAAGCCTGTTTCAATTTTTGCTTTTCCGGTTCCATCTAAATCTAAATTAATGGTAATATCAGTTTCGTTAGTTTTACGAATGTGATTAATTTTTCTGCTTCCGGCTTTAAGCAGATTGTATATATCTTCCCATTTTTTGGTTTCTAGTACGATAATATCCAATAAAGTTTCATGCTTATCTAATGCCTCAGTAGAACCTAAAGCATCATTCTGACGTAGAAAAATTGCTTTAGCACCTAAATTTTTGGCTAACACAACATCATTTAATCTATCTCCAATTACGTAAGAATTTTTTAAATCATAATCTTCGCCAAAATATTTTGTTAACAAAGCTGTTCCGGGCTTACGTGTAGGCGCATTATCTTTAGCAAAAGTTCTGTCAATAACCACCTCACTAAAATTTACATCTTCGCCAGCAAAAGTATCTAACATAAAATTATGAATAGGCCAGAAATTTTCTTCAGAATTTGATGGCGTTCCCAAACCGTCCTGATTTGTAACCATTACCAGTTCATAATCCATTTCGTTTGCAATTTTCGAAAGGTAGTAAAGCGAGCGGGGATAAAATTTCAACTTTGCGAAACTATCTACCTGCTCATCATCTGGTTCAATATTTAAAGTTCCGTCGCGGTCTATAAATAATACTTTCTTCATCTTTTAAAAATTTTTCAGAATGTTTAATAGTCTATCATTTTCTGCTTTAGTGCCCACGGTTATTCTTAAACAACCTTCACACAAAATTACTTTGGAGCGGTCGCGTACAATAATTCCTTCATCAACTAAATTATTATAAATTTTAATGGCATCTGTAACTTCCACTAAAATAAAATTAGCATCCGAGGGATATATTTTTGTAACAATATTTAGGTTATTTAATTCGGTAGAAAGCCGCTCTCTTTCTGCAACCGATTCTTTAATCCAATCGTTTACCTGGGCGATGTTTTTTAGCGCTTCAAAAGCTAAATCCTGAGTAGCCTGATTGATATTATATGGTGGCTTAATTTTGTTCAAAACATCGATAATTTTTGTTGATGAAAATGCTATTCCTAAACGTAAGGCTGCAAGTCCCCAAGCCTTCGAAAATGTTTGCAAAACGACCAGATTTCCGTACTCTGTTAACTCCTGAATAAAGGTTTTTTGGCGGGCATAATTTATGTATGCTTCATCAACTACAACAATGCCTTTAAAGTTGGTTAAAATCGTTTCAATATCTTCGCGATTTATCGAATTTCCTGTAGGATTATTTGGCGAACAAATGAAGATAATTTTTGTGTTGTGGTCAATCGTTTCTGCAATTTTTTCCAGGTCTAATTGGAAGTTTGGCAATAGGTTTACTTTACGAATTTCAACATCATTAATATTTGCAGAAACTTCGTACATCCCGTAAGTTGGCGGCAATATGACCACGTTATCTTTGCCGGGATTACAAAAGGCACGATACAATAAATCGATTGCTTCATCGCTGCCATTACCTAAAAAAGTATTTTCTATTGGTACACCTTTAATTTTACTTATAGCATCCTTTAAATCCAACTGCAATGGGTCGGGGTACCGATTATAGTTTGCAGGTAGGGGAGAACCGTAGCTGTTTTCGTTTGCATCTAAAAATATAGATGCCTGACCTTTAAACTCATCTCTAGCGGTAGAATAGGGCTTTAGGTTTTTTATATTTGCTCTTACTAAGTCGTTAATGTCCATTTTTTTTAATGAAAGTCCGATTTCGGCAGTCCGAAAGTCGGATGATATTATATAATGATGTGATATATGTATTACATGCTTTTTATCCTCGGTTTTCAGCTTTGAGGCTTCTTCTTATTGTAATAGCATTTTTATGCGCTTCAAGTCCTTCAGCGGCGGCAAGCGTTTCAACTGTTCCACCAATATTTTTTAATCCATTGGCTGATAGGTGCTGAAAGGTGATTTTCTTAAGAAAAGCATCAGTTGAAACACCAGAATAAGCTTTAGCAAAGCCACTTGTAGGTAAAGTGTGATTAGTTCCTGAAGCGTAATCGCCTGCACTTTCTGGAGTAAGATTGCCTAGAAAAACCGAACCGGCATTGATTATTAGCGGAATAAGCTGCTCAAATTTTTCTGTTGCCAGAATAAGATGTTCGGGTGCATAATCATTTGAAAAATCCATTGCAGCATTCAAATCATCAGCAAAAATTACGTATGAATTTTCAATTGCTTTAGCTGCGATATCCATTCTAGGTAGTTTAGCTATCTGAATATCAATTTCTTTTAAGGTTTCATCTAATATTTTGTTAGAAGTAACGACTAAAACAGACTGACTATCAATTCCATGTTCTGCTTGTGCAAGTAAATCTGCAGCTACAAATGACGGATTGGCAGTTTCATCTGCAATTACTAAAACCTCCGATGGTCCGGCAGGCATATCAATTGCCACCTTATTTTGAACCATTGTTTTTGCAGTAGTTACATATCTGTTTCCTGGGCCAAAAATTTTATAAACCTGCGGAACGGTTTCGGTTCCGAATGCCATAGCTGCAACTGCTTGCGCACCACCAATAAGGTATATTCTTTCTATGCCTAAAAGTACGGCACAGTAGGCCAAATAGCAATTGGTTTTGCCGTCACTTTGTGGCGGAGAACAAACAATAATTTCTTTACATCCGGCAATTATTGCCGGGGTGGCTAGCATTAAAAATGTGCTTGGTAAAACCGCTGTCCCACCTGGAATGTATAGTCCAACTTTCTCAATAGCACGAGATTCCCGCCAGCAAATCACACCAGGCATGGTTTCTACTTTTGCTTCATTTTTTATTTGAGATTGATGAAAAGTTTTAATGTTAGAATAGGCGGTTTCAATGGCCGCTTTTGCATCTGCAGGAATTGTATCGGCGATAGCTTTTAATTCATGAGCATCCAAATAAAGTTTTTCAAGTTCAACTTTATCAAACGTTTTGGCAAAATTAATTAATGCTTTATCTCCATTATTTTTTACCGTTTTTATGATGTCTGAAACACGTTCTTCAACCAATTTATCATCTTCAATTTGTCTGGAACATAGTTCTTCAATTTTTGATTTAGATAAATCTTTATAATTATAGACTTTCAATGTGTTATGTTTTTAAATTAACTATTAGTTAATAACAATTTAAGCGTTTTTAACGTATTTTAAGTGATAATTTTTTCAATTGGCATCACTAAAATACCTTCTGCACCGGCAGCTTTTAGGCTGTTAATTTTTTCCCAAAAATCTTCCTCTGCAATAACAGAATGTACGGCTACCCAATTAGGTTCAAAGAGTGGAACAATGGTAGGGCTTTTAACACCCGGTAACAAATCGACAACTTTTTGAAGGTTATCTTTTGATACATTTAGTACCACATATTTGTTTGATTTGGCACTTAAAACAGAACGAATTCTTTGCAGTAGTTCTGCAACTTCTGGGTTGCCTGTTATCGATTTATTTCCAATTAAAACTGCTTCAGATTGCATTACATCTGCAAAGGGTTTTAGTCCGTTGCTTTTTAAAGTTCCGCCTGTAGAAACGATATCAAAAATGGCATCACTCAAGCCTAAACCCGGACCAATTTCTACCGAACCGGAAATGGTTCTGATGTCTGATTTTATTCCCTTTTCTGTCAAAAATTTTTCGAGAATTACAGGATAAGAAGTAGCAATCGCTTTGCCATTTAAATCGTCTAATTTTTGAATCTCGCTGCCGGTTTGTACGGCGATTTTAAGTGTACATTTACCAAAGCCAAGGCGCTGCAAATATTCTACATTTGCCTTGGTTTCTGTAATTACATTTTCGCCAACAATTCCTAAATCGGCAATGCCATCTTGTACATATTCTGGAATGTCATCATCACGAAGAAATAGGATTTCTAAGGGGAAATTTTGAACAGTTGATATTAAGGAACTCTTGTAGTTTTCAAAAGAAAGGCCACAATTTTTTAATATTTCTACAGATTTTTCGTTTAACCTACCCGATTTTTGGATAGCAATTTTTAGTGTTTTCAAAGTATTGAATATAGAGTGTGCAAGAAATTATTCTACGGAAAAAAGTTTTGAAGTACAAAACAAACATATCATATCGCCTATCGGCGATGATGTAAATGTAAGTGATGGTTCAAAGTTAATTTCATAAATATATTTCTGCCAATATCAATGCTTTAGCTGATTAGCGATGGCAAATATAGTGTTTGAAATGGTAAATCAAAAAATAATGGCACTTAATTTGCCATTATGTGTTTAAAATTACCATAACCTTATTTTTGCATTAAACTGTATTGTGTTGAAGAATTTCCGCTTTCTAATTATTCCTATTATTTTTTCAATATCAGCTTGCGGGTGGTTTAAGCAAACGCCTGAAATAGGAAAAGTTTTATCTGAACACTTTCAAAATAAGATGTACAAAGATTTTGACACCATTGCTTACGATAGTGTTTTCGTAAAAACGATGGATGATTTATCTTCAACATTTATTAATCCAAAAACCATTAAAGCTTTTTATGCATCAAATGATAATGAGCCTAGAATGGTAACTAAATTCTACATCAATGGGGAACTTGATACACTAATCAATTACCTTCAAAATAGCAATGTTCACGGTTTTAATCCAAAAATCTTTAAAATTGATGAAATAAAAAGTCTTTTGAACGAACTTAGTGCAAATAAATTTAAAACTGTAGAAGAGAGTTATCCGGTTATAGCAAAAATAGAATTACTTGCTTCGAATGCATACCTCAATTACAATAATTACTTGAAATTTGGTGTGGTAAACCCACGGAATATTTTTTCAAGGTATTACATTAAAGTTAAGCGTCCGGATAGTTTAAACATGGTTCAGCTATTGGGTACAGAAAGTTTATTAGATTCATTAAGAAGCATTCAGCCAAAATCTGAACAGTACAAAGGTTTACAGAATGCTTATCTAAATTCTAAAAGCGAGGCTGAAAAACGAATTTTACTGCTAAATATGGAACGTTTTCGTTGGCAAATGCCCGAAACCGGTACCAATTATGTACAGGTAAATATTCCTGATTTTAAGTTAACATGGTTTGATAACCAAGATACCGTTATCACCATGAAAGTTTGTGTAGGCGGCAAACGTGAAAGCGGTTATGAAGATAAATTAAAAGCCTTTGCCAAATCTGGTAACTTGGATGATAAGCCTAAAAACCACGAAACACCGCTTTTATTCAGTAAGATTAACTCAATTCAGGCGAATCCGGTTTGGAATATTCCGGTAAGTATAGCGCAAAGCGAAATTTATTGGATGGCCAGAAAAGACCCATATTACCTATCAAATAGCAACATTAACGTTTATTATAAAGATAAATTAATTGCCGAACCTGATACAATTAACTGGGATAGATACTCAAGAGATAAACTGCCTTTTAAATTTAAACAGGGCTCTGGTGGTGGAAATGCGTTGGGTAAATTCAAATTTATTTTTGATAATAGCTCGAGCATTTATTTGCACGATACCAATAATAAAAACGGGTTTAATTTAAGCAACAGAGCCATTAGCCATGGTTGCGTAAGAATTGAAAAGCCTTTAGAGTTTGCAGAAAAGCTTGTTGGTGATGATTACACATACGATAAGCTTAGAGCAGAAGTAGATTTGCCTCCGGTTGATAGTACCCACAATAAATGGTACAAAAAACGCCTGGCAGCAAAAGCAGATACTACCAAGGCCTTTAAACTGAAACCGGCGTGGTTTGGCCCTAAAAAACCAGTTCCTTTGCTGATTACATATTATACAGCATGGCCACAAAATGGTAAAATTCAATACAGGCCAGATGTTTACGAAATGGATGAAAAGCTTTGGTTGGCCATGAAGAAAACAAGATAATTTATCTTTTAGTTATAAAATGTTTCCCTGCGCTTTATAACTTATTAAATATACATCCCAAACAAACTGACATTTTTATTCTAGCGGATTTATATTTTGAAAATCTTTATTGCCATTTTTTTTCCAGCAGCCTTACTATGCTTTTTTGTTGCTTTTAATTTTAAACCTTCCACCGGTGACTTATTGGCCGAAAGTTTGGGGAAAGATATTTATACAAATTTCGATTCCGTAAAATTCGATTCTGTTTTTGTGAATGAATTAAGTGCTTTATGCAAAGCGGATAATAATCTTCGTGATTTAATAAAGTATTTTAATGGCAATAGTAATCCGAATTTTACCATTCGCTTTTTCGGTGCTAAAGGTTTAGACACTTTAATTAGTCATTTAGAGCATAGTTATAGCCACGGCTTTAATCCTCAAACTTTCCATGTAAAAGAAATTAAAGATTTATCTATAAGTTTAAAAGAAAGCAATTTTACCAATATAGAGGAGAGTTATTCAAAACTTGCAAGGTTAGAAATTCTGTCATCAGCCGCCTATGTTAAATATGCCAGCTATTTAAAGTTTGGTGTTGTTAATCCAAAGAAAATATATTCTAGATATCATATTGATGTTAAGCAGGCTGATAGTTTATTTATACCTCAAATGTTGGCATCCTTAAATATTCTTGATAGTTTAACTGTTCTGCCAAATAAATCGATGCAGTATTTAGCATTACAGAAGGCTTATTTATCATCAAAAAATGATTCTATAAAAAAGATTCTGGCTGTTAATATGGAACGTTTAAGGTGGGTTTTGCCGATTAAAACTAACAAATATATCCAGGTAAATATTCCCGATTATCGCCTGGTTTACTTTAGTGGCGAAGATACCATTACTACAATGAAGGTTTGCGTCGGCGAAAAAAGGGAGTTAGATTATGATAAAAAATTGAAAATTTTTGAAAAAACCGGCGATTTAGATGATAAACCAAATAATAGAGAAACGCCACAATTAGCAAGTGCCATAAAATTTTTGTACTCAAACCCTGAATGGAATATACCGGAAAGTATTGCGCAAACTGAAAATATATACCATGGCAAGGCGAAATCCAAGCTATTTGCGCCCGACATAATATTTTGGTTTATCATAAATATAAATTGATAGAAAATCCATCTAGCATCAGGTGGTATAAATACGATAGAAAAAAACTGCCATTTTTATTTGTTCAACAATCTGGTCCGGATAATTCGCTTGGGAAATTAAAATTTATGTTTCCGAACAAAAGTAGCATCTATCTTCACGATACAAACGTTAAAAGTGCTTTCAAATTAAGCAATAGAGCCATAAGTCATGGTTGTATTCGTTTGGAAAAACCTTTGCAACTGGCCTGGCATATTATGGCCAACGATACCAGGTTTGATAGTGTAAGAACTGAACTCGGTTTAAAGCCAATAAAAACAACATTACCAATCAAAGCTATTGTATCAAAAACTAAGGCGGATGAGAAACCTCCTTTAAAGCCCGTTAAATTTTTATTAGATAACGAAATACCCTTGCTAATTACCTATCACACCGCCTGGGCAAAAAATGGTAAAATAGAATATCGTAAAGATGTTTACAACATGGACGATAAACTTTGGATGGCTATGAAAAAGTTTAGATAGAAGCCGTAGATTTGCCGGATGCAAGAAAATCCTAATTTTAATTACCAGGCCGATATTGTTAATACTGCCATCCGTTTTATAAATGCGTGGTTTAAACAATCAAAATCAATCACTGCCGAATTAAGTGATTTTTTTATCCTCCCGGGAAATAAAATAATCGGTAAAGATGTAATTATTAGCAGACTTAAAGGGATTTTTGGACAAGCTGATGAATACGTTGGCGGCAGATATGATATTATTGATGTGCATTTTGAATTGATGGGTGAGGAAAAGGGTATGGGCTTTGTTGAAGGCGTTGCAGGTTACCGCTCTGTATTGGCAAAACAATCAAAAATTGTAAGCGGTCCATTTAAATTATATTTTGCCCTAAGCAGCAACGAGTGGAAAGTTGTTAATATTGAGTTTCCTGGCTTTTCTTATTAAGCATATTTTTAGAACTATTTTATTAGTTTCAGAAAATTCTTTGTATATTACAATAAAACCTGTAATCATTATGAAGTTTAATGCTCTCCTGTATTTACTCATTTGTCTAATCTTGCTATCGTGTTCAAACGAGCAAGAAAAGCCCAAATTTGCTGCATCAGAAATATTGTTAAGTTCTGATGCATTTTGGAATTATTACTATAATGAAATTAACCTTTCTGATGATTTTATTGCTTTCGATACAAATAATAAGCCCGTAAGCAGGAAAGATTTTTTTGCAAAGCTGGAAGAAGGTTATTTTTTACCTATTGCTCTAGAAACAAAAGATTCGCTAAAACATTATAAGCTTTATGAGTTAACTACCGCTATAGATTCAGAACTAAGGGGCTTTATTATGAATACATTTAAAACAGATGTCAAATTTTTCAACATGGAGGGTAGCTCGATTCCTGAATTTAATTTTACAGACCTAACTTCAAAGGTTTATAATCTAAAAACAGTAAAGGATCAACTTGTATTGCTAAAGTTTTGGTTTATAGGTTGTGGAGCCTGTATAGAAGAAATGCCTGCGTTAAATAAACTGGTTTCAAAGTATTCCAAACGACAAAATGTAAAATTTTTGAGCTTGGCAACTGATTCAGATAAAATTCTTCGTAAGTTTTTACAAAAGACTAAATTTAATTATGCAACAGCATCTGTTGAAACAGATTATGTGACAGAGAAAATAGGCGTAAATTCTTTTCCTACGCACATGATTGTTAAAAATGGTAAAATTTTAAGGGTTATTTCAACAGAAAAGCAGCTTGAAGAAGTTTTAATGAGGTACCAAAAGCCATAATAATTGCAATTCATATTATATACTTGTTGCAATATATTAGACTAGAAACATTTGAATGGGAATGTATAGACAAATAGATGAAAACTTTAAAATTGGAGCTTTTAATTTTTTTAAGAAATAAACCAGACTTCGGATGAAATTAAAAATTTACAATTAAAGCTGTGGCTTTCCAACAAACTAAAGGAAAGATTGCTACAGATGTCGATTGATAAAGAATTACTCGATGATTTTTGAAATAATGTTAAACCTGTATCTAAAGAGTATCATCAATAAAAAATAAAGATTCTAAATCCTCTGCATAATTTTTCTATCTTTGGTTTTTAATGAATTTCCTGTATCCGGGCTTTCTTTTCGCACTATTATCGGTCGCAATTCCGATTATCATTCATTTATTCAATTTTCGCAAGTTTAAGAAAGTCTATTTCTCTAATGTTCAGCTTTTAAAAGAATTAGAGCAACAAAATTCATCCAGAGAAAAATTAAAAAATTTACTCATTCTGCTATCGCGAATACTCGCAATTATATTTTTAGTGTTGGCTTTTGCACAGCCATATATTCCTTTAAACAAACAAAAAACTACCATTTTAAATAATTCTGTAAGTATCTATATCGATAATTCTTACAGTATGGATGCTGTAAATAAAGATGGCAGCCTACTCGATGAAGCGAAAAGAAACGCCAGAGAATTAGTTAAAAATTTTGGCTTAAATGATAGATTTCAGCTACTAACCAACGATTTTGAGGGTAAATACCAAAGGCTGTTAAGTAAAGAAGAATTTTTGAAAGCGCTTGATGATGTTAAAATTTCATCAGCCAATAAAACATTACAACAAATTTTAGGCAGACAAAGCAACATACTAACTGGTTCTGCCAATAAATACAGTTTTATAATATCCGATTTTCAAAAGAATGTTTTTAATCAAAAAAAGTTAGATGCAAAACAGGATATTCAATACGCTTTCTTAAAGTTGAATGCAACAACCTTACCTAATATTGCAATAGATAGTGTTTGGACATTGTCGCCCAATCATCAGCCAGGTGCTAGTGAGAGATTGGTTGTGCAGCTGAAAAACTACTCTGAAGAAGATGCGAAGAACATCCCGCTTAAATTAAGCATCAACAACCGTCAAAAAGCTGTAAATGCTGTAAGTATTTTGGCTGGTAAAACCGTAAAAGATACACTCAGTTTTTCGGGTTTAACCGCAGGTTGGCAAAAAGGAATGATTACCATAAAAGATTTTCCAATAACTTTTGATGACAGTCTTCTTTTTAGCTTTAATGTTGATGAAAATTTTCAGGTATTAAACATTAATGGTAGCGCAAGCCAAGATTATATCAAGCCGTTATTTTCGGCAGATAAATACTATAAACTCACAAATAATGTCGAAACTAACATTAACTACAATAATTTTTCAAACTATGGCTTAATTGTTTTAAATGGATTAAGAAATCCTTCAACCGGCTTAGCTCAGCAATTAAAAACTTATGTAAATGCTGGCGGCATTTTGGCTGTTTTTCCAGATTTGGATGTTGATGTAAAAACGTTTAACACATTTTTAAGTGGGCTATCGCTTCCTTCCGTTTCAACATTAAACACCACGGCGACTAAAGTAGATAAAATTGATTTAAAGAATCCTGTATTTAAAAGTGTTTTTGAAGAAGTGCCAAAAAATCTGGATTTACCTGTAGTTAACCGTTATTTCTCATTTATTGAAAGTAACAAAACCAATAAAGAAGATATTTTACAACTGCCGGGAAGTAAATTATTTTTTGCAAAGTATGGTTTAGGTCAGGGGCAAATATATCTGTCGGCCACAAGTTTAAATCAAACCGACGGTAATTTTGCCCGACATCCAATTTTCGTGCCTTTGATGTATCGTTTAAGTTTAGGTGCAGGTAGTTACGATGCCTTATATTCAACAATCGGTTCTGAAAATGTGCTAAACAGCAAAAACATAACAATCGGAAAAAACCAATCTTTAAAACTCACCTCAAATCAGTTCGAATCTATTCCTGATGTGCATTTTGCAGAAGGCAGAACATTAATTTACACAGCCGATCAGATTAAAAATCCGGGGTTTTATAACCTAAAACTTAATGATTCTTTATTGGCTGTTTATAGTTTTAATAGTAATCGATCTGAATCGGATATGCACTATTTAAGTAAAACGGAATTGAATAGCTTAATTGGAAAAAGTAACTTAAAAATATACGACACAGAAAAAGACGCTGTAAAATTAATTTCTGGTCAGAACCAAATAGGGCAAACTTTATGGAAACTTTGTCTAATTTTGTCGCTGATTTTTATTGCAGCAGAAATTCTGCTCATCCGATTTTTTAACAACCCTAAAAAAACAATATGAATCTCCTTGTAAAGCAGGTAACCATTGCCGATCCTCAAAGTAAATTTAACAACCAACAGTGTGATTTAAGGATTACTGATGGTAAAATTCAGCAAATCGGTAAATTATCTGCCGAGAAAAATGAAGAGGTTTTTGAGGCAAATGGGGCTTTTTTAACACCAGGTTTTTTCGATTTAAATTGTGCAGCAGGCGACCCTGGTTTTGAAACAAAAGAAGATATCCAAACTTTAACTGCAGCTGCAAAAGCTGGCGGTTTTACAGGTTTAGCGTTATTACCTCAAACTAGCCCGGTTGTTCAATCAAAATCTCAGGTAGAATATATTGTAAACAAATCAAAAGGAAATCTGGTTGATGTTTTGCCAATCGGAGCGATTAGTCAGAATCGAGAAGCAAAAGAAATTGCCGAATTATTTGATATGCAACAAGCCGGGGCTATCGCCTTTTCTGATGGCGACCGTGCCATTCAGGATGATGGCTTTATGAGTCGTGCTTTGCAATATGCTAAAGGATTAAATGCGCTTTTAATGGTTTATCCGGAGAACAAATCAATCGCCGGCAAATCTCAGATTAACGAAAGCAAAAACAGCGTTTTACTTGGTATGAAAGGTTTACCACCATTGGCCGAAGAAATGCACATCGCAAGAGATATATTTTTAGCAACGTATAACGATACTAAAATTCACATTAGCAATATCTCTACGGCTGGCTCGGTTGCATTAATCCGCAGAGCGAAAAAAGATGGAGTAAAAATTACCTGCGACGTTACAGCGCATCACCTTGTGTTTACAGAAGACTTATTAATAGATTTTGATAGCAATTACAAAGTAAAACCACCCTTACGAAGCAAAGCTGATGTTAAGGCTTTAATAAGCGGATTAAAAGATGGTACAATTGACGCCATCGTTTCGCAACATCGTCCTGAGGAAATTGAATTTAAAAATGTTGAATTTGAAATAGCTCATTATGGTATTACCGGTTTACAAACTGTTTTACCCTTGTTACTAAAAGCTGGTTTAGATGCGGTTTTGATTGCAGAAAAATTAACCATTAACCCACGCAAATTGCTAAATTTAAATATTCCTGTAATTGCAGAAGGTGCAGAGGCGAACTTTACTATTTTCGATGCAAATGAGAAGTGGTTGTATAATCCAGGTTCTAACCAGTCAAAATCGGCTAATAGTCCGCTAATTGGAACAGAACTAACCGGAAAAGTTAAATTAGTTTACAATAACAACCAATATTATACAAGCTAAAAGGCTATAAATTAAAGATTAAAGCTGAAGGTTAAATAATCAGCTTTAACCAAGTCTTGAAATTAAATACTTGATACTATAAACATGGATAACAGAGTAAAAAAAGCACTAAGTGCATCAATAAATAAATATGCCGAAGTTTCGGCAGTTAACACCGGAAACTTTGAAACTGAGTTAATTGCAGCTTTTGAGTTAGATGTTAATTTTTTAGATAAAGCAACAGCTTTTGATGCAGTTTTCGATTCAAACCCTGACTTTGAAGACTTGAGAGAAGTTTTCTTCGATTTATTAATGGTGAATTTTTTCAGCAGCGATGTACAAAAACTCGAAGAGGATTATTTGGAAAGTGAAGAATGGGCAAATATTGAGGAAGAAACTATTGATAGGGGAACAGAACTTTTAAATCTATTATTGTATATTAAAGAATGTAAGGATGAAGATTTGGAACCGGAACTTGGCGATTTCTTGAAAGAATTTTTATTAGTGGAGGATGATGAGTTTCAAGATGAATTTGAGATTTATGAAGAACTGATTAGCAACCAGCAACTTGCCGAAAGCAGTGTTGAAGATATTTGTAAAGCTTCAGGGAAGTTAAACATCAGCGAAGAAATGAAAGATTTGTTTGTTCCTTTTATGGTTTTTTTCCTTGATACTGAGGGTAGTGCAACAACAGTTCAAGAAATAAGTAAATTTAGTAGTAACAAATCGTTCGATTCAGCTACTTATATATTAATAACTACCATTAATAACTAAACTAAACTAAACATGGACAAAAGCACTTTAATTTCAAAACTATCCTTAAAATATGGATTAACATTAGCAGCAGTTTCTGTTGTTATTTCTTTAACATTCCATTTTATCAATCCCGTAATGCTTTACACTAATTTTTTAGCTCCCATTGGCGTTTTAGTGGTTTTTATTGCATTATTGGTTATTGTTGGTCTAAACATTAGAAAAGAAATTGGCGGCTATTGGACATTTGGAGAAGCTTTTAAATCGTATCTAATAATAGCATTAATCTTGGCTATCACTGCGGTATTGTTTAATGTGATATTAATGACTTTTATTGACCCTGATTTGCCTGCCACAGCAGCAGCAGCTATAGAAGAATCTCAACGTAAGATGATGGAGGGTTTTGGTATGTCTGGCGAACAGATTGATGATGCTTTGGCAAAAGCTGGTAATATGCAGGAAAAACTTCAGCCTACTTTTAAAAATTCATTAACTAGTTTTGGAGTTTCAATAGCCATGTATGGCGTCCTTTCATTAATTCTTGCCGCAATACTTAAGAAAAAGGAATCAGTTACTTTTAATAACTTTCAAGATCCTACTGCTTAATTTTATAAAATCATAAAATTTTCTAACGTGCAAGTTTTATCATTTAATTTGATGAAATTTGCACGTTATTCAATAATACGTCATTGCGAACGAAGCGTTGAAATGAGTAGAGTGTGCGGCAATCTTTATCAAATAGATTGCTTCGTCGTGCCTCCTCGCAATGACGAAAACATTAATAAATGGATATATCAATTGTAGTACCTTTATATAACGAAGACGAATCTTTACCCGAGTTAACGGCCTGGATTGCTAAAGTGATGAACGAGAATGGTTTCAGCTATGAAATTATTTTAGTTGATGATGGTAGCACCGATAAATCATGGGAAGTTATAGAGTCGTTGAAGCTACAAAACGATTCCATTAAAGGCATTAAATTCAGAAGAAATTACGGTAAATCTGCAGCTTTAAACGTAGGCTTTGAAGCAACGCATGGCGATGTAATTATCACAATGGATGCTGATTTGCAAGACAGTCCTGATGAAATACCAGAATTATACCGCAGAATAAAAGAAGAAAAACTGGATTTAATCTCCGGCTGGAAAAAGAAACGTTACGACCCAATAACTAAAACCATCCCAACAAAATTGTTTAATGCTGCAACCAGAAAAATGAGCGGTATTGAATTAAACGATTTTAATTGCGGCTTAAAAGCTTACAGAAGCGATGTTGTCAAAACCATTGAAGTTTATGGCGAAATGCATCGCTATATTCCTGTAATTGCAAAATGGGCAGGATTTACTAAAATTGAAGAGCAGGTTGTAGAGCATCGTGCCCGTAAATATGGTACAACAAAATTCGGTTTCAGCAGATTTATTAACGGCTTTTTAGATTTACTATCTATATTTTTTGTTGGTAAATTCGGCAAGCGCCCAATGCACTTTTTCGGTTCTTTAGGTGTTTTAAGCTTTGTTATCGGAACTTTTATGGCACTTTGGATGATTGGTGTAAAGCTTTATCATATCGCAGCGCACATTCCTTACAAAAGAGAAATTACCGATCAGCCTTTATTTTACATTGCTTTAGTGGCCATTGTTGTCGGCTCGCAAATGTTTTTAACAGGTTTTGTAGCTGAATTGGTTACCCGAAATGCGCCAGAAAGAAATCAATATTTAATAGAAAAGAGGGTTTAAGATAAATGGTTTAAGGCGTACAGATATTCGCCAAAACCCTACACCCTTTACCTTCTACCTTTTACCTTTTAAAAGATGTTTTTCTCCATTATTATTCCGCTTTATAATCGTCCGCAAGAAATTAACGAACTATTATACACGTTAACCAAGCAAACTTACTTACAATTTGAAGTTTTGGTTATTGAAGATGGTTCAAAAGATGATGCAAAAGCAATTGTAGAGAGTTACACCAATAAGCTCGATATACGCTATTTCTATAAGGAGAACGAAGGGCAAGGTTTCACCAGAAATTTTGGTTTTGAAAGGGCAAAAGGCGATTACTTTATCATTTTCGATTCGGATTGTTTAATACCTTCTGATTATTTGGAGATAGTTAAAAATTACCTTTACGAACACGACCTGGATGCCTTTGGCGGTCCTGATGCAGCCCACGAAAGTTTTACACCAGTTCAAAAGGCCATTAGTTACGCCATGACATCTCCTTTCACAACTGGAGGGATAAGAGGTAATAAAAAGCATGTCGGTCAGTTTCATCCACGTAGTTTTAACATGGGTGTTTCAAGAGAAGTTTGGGAAAAAGTTGGTGGTTTTATACTAACACGACTTGGAGAAGATATTGAATATAGCATCCGAATTGATGAAAATGGATTTAAAATCGGCTTAATTCCTGCGGCAAAAGTATATCATAAACGCAGAACAAGTTTTAGTCAATTTTACAAGCAGCTACACTTTTTCGGAAGGGCAAGAATCAATATTTATAAACATTTCCCTAATGAGCTTAAACTTGTACACTTTTTTCCGGCAGTGTTTACGGTAGGCTTCATTTTCAGCGTGTTTTGTAACTTTATCTACCTGCCTTTGGCCTATGTTTGTAACTTCTTCATTCTGATTTACTTTATGTTGATATTTTTTCATTCATGGTCTGTAAATAAATCTATAAAAGTTGCATTTTTGAGCATCATTTCTTCTTTTATCCAACTAACAGCCTATGGCTTAGGATTTATCCAGGATTTGTTTAGGAGAGTAGTGTTTAACGGGAAGTAGAAAGTGGAAAGTGGAGAGTAGAAAGTGGAAAGTAGAAGGTGGAAAGTGGAGAGTAGAAGGTGGAAAGTGTAAAGTAGAAAGTATTAGGTTTGGAAATGAACATTTAAAAAACGAAACAACAAACCAACTAAAAAACTAAAATGATAAATTATTTAAAAGAAAGCACCTTTGCCGTTAACGATGTAATCCAAAAGGCTTGGAACATCACCAGGAAGCATTATTTTTCTATTGCAACCTTATGCTTTCTGATGTTTATTACCGCCAGCGCATCAAGTTTAATGGCATTTTTTATCAAAGATGTAAGCAAAATATTAAGCTTTTTAATGGTTTGCATTTTCATCATGCTTTATTTTACTATCAACTTATCATTATTCAAATATATTTTCCATTTAATGGATGATGAATTGAATGATGTGAAAATTGTAGATACCATACCAACAAGGCAACAGATTATCAGATTTTTAGTTGCGACACTTTATTTTGTAGGTTGTATTTTAGGCGTTTATTTGGTTGTGATTTTAGTCGCCTTTCCATTTATCTATACCGGTATTAATATAGAAATCGTTAAAAATGTGGCAATTTCGGTTGGTATCGTTGCAATCTTTATTACCTGGTTAAGGATTTCTTTCTTTCCGTTTTTTATTATAGACAAGAATGCAAAGCCTTTCGAATCTATTAAGCTGAGCCTGGCCACTACGAAAGGTAATTTCACTAAAATATTATTGCTTTTAGTTATTTTGGGTGGAGGGTATTTAATTTATCTGTTATTGAACTATTTACAGTGGCCAATTGTTGCGTTTATTGTAAATATATTAAGTTCATTTATTATTGTTCCGCTTTCCAGCGTTGCACTAACGGTTGCATATCGTAAAATCTCCAGCGAATATAAGGGCGATGAACATCCCGATATTTTGCACAATATTGTTTAAGAGCAACAAAGTCATTCTATCATTTAATCATCCAATAGGTCAATCATTAAAATATGGGATTAAAAGCAGCATTAAGTAAGCCCTTTGCAGCCTTCGTAGTTTGGCAGGTAAACAAATGGAAAAATAATGCCGTTGAAGCTCAAAAAAATACACTCTCGAAATTAGTAGCTCAAGCTGAAAAAACAGATTTTGGAAAAGATCATCAGTTTTCTTCTATTAAAAATTATACAGATTTTAAACAATGCGTTCCGATAAGAGATTACGAAGCATTAAAACCTTATATTGATAGGGTTGTAGCGGGTGATGAAAATGTATTATGGCCGGGTAAACCGCTCTATTTTGCTAAAACATCTGGTACAACATCTGGTGTGAAGTACATTCCGCTGTCTAAAGAATCTATGCCAGAGCATATTAAAGCTGCTAGAAATGCTATTTTAACCTACATTAATGAAACTGGCAAAGCCGATTTTGTTAATGGAAAAATGATTTTTTTACAGGGAAGCCCGGTTTTAACTTTGAAAAATGGCGTAAATGTTGGTCGTTTATCAGGAATTGTGGCGCACCACGTGCCAGGCTATCTTCAAAAAAACAGATTACCATCATACGAAACGAATTGTATCGAAGATTGGGAGCAAAAGGTAGAAGCCATTGTAAATGAAACCATTCAGGAGAACATGACCTTGATTTCCGGTATTCCGCCATGGGTGCAGATGTATTTTGATAAGTTAAGTGAAAAAGCCAGTGGCCAAAAAATTAAAGATATTTTTAAAAATTTTAGCTTGTTTATTTACGGTGGTGTTAACTTTGAGCCTTATCGTGCTAAAATAGAGCAAAGTATCGGCAAAAAAATAGATTCTATTGAAACCTATCCGGCTTCCGAAGGATTTATAGCTTATCAGGATTCGCAACAAGATAAAGGTTTGTTGCTTTTAGCAGATGCCGGCATATTTTACGAATTTATTCCTGCTCATGAATACCACAACGAGAATCCAACGCGATTATCGCTAGGTGAAATTGAATTATATACCAATTATGCTTTAATTTTGAATACAAATGCAGGCTTATGGGGATATAGTATTGGTGATACGGTAAAGTTTGTATCTAAAAATCCTTATAAAATTGTTGTAACCGGGCGCATTAAACATTTTATTTCTGCCTTTGGCGAACATGTAATTGGCGAAGAAGTTGAACATGCGCTTTTAAGTGTAGCAAATGAGCAACAGGTAGAGATTACAGAATTTACGGTTGCGCCACAGGTTAACCCGAATGAGGGTGAATTGCCTTACCACGAGTGGTTTGTAGAATTTTCTAATCCGCCGAAAGATTTGGCAGCATTTAGTAAGAAAGTAGATGAAACTTTGCAGAAGAAAAATATTTACTATTTTGACCTAATTGAGGGAAAGATTTTGCAACCATTAATCATTCGGTCGTTGCAAAAAGATGCTTTTGTTAATTATATGAAAAGTGAAGGGAAATTGGGTGGACAGAATAAAGTGCCGAGGTTGAGCAATGATAGGAAGTTGGCGGATGACTTGACGAGGTATGTTATCTAAGATTCACGTTATTGCAAGGAATGAAGCAATCTCTTATTCGTCTTGGTCAGACAGGCTTTTTTCTTTTGGCACCAAAAAGACCTGCGAAGCAAGCTTGAAAACCGATGAAAAAATATATAGCAGTGAAAAAACAAAAGTGTCGGCTTTAAATTTTTCTATTAAAGAAAGTGCTTAGGATTTGCCTGTGCATACCGAAAAATTTGTTAGACCGATTAACGTTTAACGGAGAAACATAGCTTAGGCTTAGCCAATTGTAAACGCGATAGCAAATATAAAGTGCCAAAAAAAGGCAAAAAAGAATTTAAAATTTGAAAAACATAATCATATTAGGCTCTACAGGGAGTATCGGTACGCAGGCGCTTGAGGTTGTTCGAGATAATCCGGATATTTTTAGAGTAACTGTACTATCTGCGCTTAAAAATTCAGCATTGCTTATTCAGCAGGCTAAGGAGTTTAAGCCAGAAGTTGTTGTGATTTGCGATGAAACTAAATATCTGGAGGTTAAAAACGAATTATCATCATTCGATATTAAAGTTTTAGCCGGAGAGGCAGCTTTAACTGAAGCTGCGGTTTATCCGAAAGGTGAAATCGTATTAACTGCATTGATGGGCTCGGTGGGTTTAAAACCAACAATCGCAGCCATTGAAGCGGGCAAAAATATCGCTTTAGCCAATAAAGAGACATTGGTTGTGGCTGGAGAACTGGTAACGCAATTAGCCGCTAAGCATAACGTTAAAATCCTTCCTGTTGATTCTGAGCATTCTGCAATATTTCAATGTTTAGTAGGCGAGGAGCAAAATGAAATTGAAAAGATTTATCTGACGGCTTCTGGCGGACCTTTTTTAGGGAAGGATAAGGATTTTCTTTCATCTGTTAAAAAAGAGCAGGCTTTAAAACACCCCAACTGGGTAATGGGGGCTAAAATTACCATCGACTCGGCAAGTTTGATGAATAAAGGCCTGGAAGTAATTGAGGCGAAATGGCTATTTAATTTAAATATAGACCAGATTGATGTCATCGTTCATCCTCAATCTATTATTCATTCTATTGTGCAGTTTACGGATGGCTCTATGAAAGCACAAATGGGCGTGCCGGATATGAAATTGCCAATTCAGTACGCTATAAATTATCCTGATAGGCTAAAAAACAATTTTAAACGTTTTAATTTTTTGGATTACCCAAATTTTAGCTTTCAGCAAGCTGATATAAAAACCTTCAAAAATTTAGGTTTAGCATTTGCTTCATTAAAAAAGGGTGGAAATATGCCTTGTATTTTAAATGCAGCTAATGAAATAGTTGTAGAGGCATTTTTGAATGATAAAATAGGTTTCCTTGAAATGAGTGATGTGATAGAGCGGTGTATGAGTGATATCAATTTCATTGAAAAACCACAATTGAACGATTATTTAGAAACTGACAAACATAGCCGTATCTTAGCGGCCGAATTAGTAACAAAAAGTATATTCTAACATCTAACATAAAAACTTTATAATAGCATATGAATGGATTGATAATGGCGGGACAGCTGTTGCTTGGATTGTCTATATTGGTAATACTACACGAATTAGGACATTTTTTGGCGGCAAGGGCGTTTGGAATCAAAGTAGAAAAATTTTATCTGTTTTTTGATGCCTGGGGATTTAAACTCTTCAGCTTTAAAAAAGGAGATGTTGAATATGGTGTGGGATGGTTGCCTTTGGGCGGTTATGTAAAAATTGCCGGAATGATTGATGAAAGCATGGACACTGAGCAAATGGCTCAGCCAGCTCAACCCTGGGAATTTCGCTCGAAACCAGCTTGGCAACGTTTAATTGTAATGTTAGGCGGTATTATTGTGAACGTTATTGTAGGTATCATCATCTTTTGGATGCTAACTTTCAAGTATGGTGAAACCTTTACCCCAAATAGTGCGGTTGTAAATGGTATTCAGGTTGGTAAAGTCGCATCTGATATCGGTTTAAAAAACGGTGATAAAATTCTTGCTATAAATGGCAATAAAGTTATCCGCTTTGAAGAGCTTAAAAGTTCTAAAGTTTTGATGGGTAACACACTTTTAACGGTTATCCGCGGCGATAAAACCCTTGAAATAAAAGTACCTGATGATTTTCTGAATAAAGTTGCAGATGGTAAAAGCTTATTTGCAGAGCCGCGTTTAAAAAGTATTGCAGATAGTTTGCTGCCTGGTTATGGCGCCGTAAAAGCCGGGATGAAAGTAGGTGATAAAATTACCGCAGTAGATGGAATTCCGGTTACCTATCAGGATGAAATTAAGCCGATTACACTAAAAAAGAAGGGTAAAACTGTCGCTGTTGATATTGATAGGGCAGGAAAACCGCTGAAACTTAATGTAGCAGTAGATACGGCTGGTGCCATTGGTTTTTACGGAAACTTTAATGAAATTAAACGCAAAACCATTAATTATACCTTTATGGCTGCACTTCCTATTGGTGCAAATATGGCCTGGAGTACTTTTATGGACAATGCTAAAGGCATCGGCAAGATGATTACCGGTAAAGTTAGTGCCCGTAATATTAGCAGTCCGATTGGTATTGCAAAAGTTTACGGTAGTACTTTCGATTGGGTTAAATTCTGGACTTTAACCGGATTAATCTCAATGGCGCTTGCATTTATGAATTTGTTGCCTATTCCGGGTTTAGATGGTGGTCACGTAGTGTTTCTTTTAATCGAAATGATACAACGCAAGCCAGTTAGCGAGAAAGTGCTTGAAAAGGCACAGATTGCAGGCTTTGTAATTTTGATTAGCTTAATGGTATTTGCTTTCGGTAATGATATTTTAAAAATATTCGGTAAGTAAAACACATATATTTTAAAGATGAGGCTAAGATTGAGGATTAACCTCAGCCTTAGCCTCACTTTTGTTTATCAGCAATCTATCTTCCATGAATTATTTCGATTTTTACGAACTGCCCGTTTCTTTTAAACCAGATTTGAACCTTGTAAAATCTAAGTTTTACGCACTTAGCAAAAAGTTTCATCCAGATTTTTATGCAAACCAATCTGAAGAAAAGCAACAAGAGGTTCTGGATTTATCTACATTAAATAATAAAGCCTATCAAACGCTTAACAACCGAAATAAAACACTCAAATACGTTCTGGAATTGAAGAATGTTGTTCAACCTGAAGAAGCTTATCAATTACCTCAGTCATTTTTAATGGATATGATGGACGTTAATGAAGCATTGATGGATTTAGAATTTGAGCCGGATGCCGAAAAATTGCGGCAAGTAAATGCAGATGTTATCTCAATAGAAAGAAAATTAGATGAAGAGCTGGAAAAACTTATCAGTCAATTTGATGAATCGCCTGCTGAATCTGACAGTTTGTTGAATGAAATAAAAGACATTTTCTATCGTCAAAAGTATATCGCCAGAATCAGAGAAAAATTACCGAAGATTTAGCAAGGTTATTCAGTTTCCATCAAATTTCAATAACACCGTATTGTAAAATCATGATTTAGTTTTTGACGATGCTCAGCTTTGGCTTATTTTAGAACTAAACAATCAGATACATGAGTTCTCTTTCCATCTTTAGAAAAGTTGCTGTTTTAGAAGGTATTTCTTATCTCCTTCTATTATTTGTAGCCATGCCATTAAAATATTTTGCAAACTTGCCCTTGTATGTAAAATACACAGGATGGGCCCATGGTTTATTATTTGTACTTTACTGTGCAACGTTAGTTTTAGCCTGGCAAGAACAAAAATGGAAATTTGGTAAAGCGGCATTGATTTTTCTAGCATCATTACTTCCATTTGCTCCATTTATTGTTGATAAAAAGCTTAAAGACGAGCACCCTGAAAACGCAAATGGCATATAATAAGTGTTTTACAGACTATTTTAAAATAATTTTGTGATTTAGCCAGGGGTTATATACATTTGCAACCCCGTCCAACACATGCCCAGCTGGCGGAATTGGTAGACGCGCTGGTCTCAAACACCTGTGGGAAACCGTGCCGGTTCGACTCCGGCGCTGGGTACATTTTTTTAATAGGGATCCCCAACAGGATCCCTATTTATTTTATAATCATATTGCTTTTTGGAACCCCCTGATTATTTCTTGATTTTGAAAGGGAAGAATTAGTAGAGGTCACACCAAACTTATCATAATTTTTATCGTTCTGGTGAAATAAGAAAACTTTCATTACAATCAATTACATAAATTTTTATTCTTAGTTACTTACCTTTAAGCATGTTTGAAGTTTTTGAAAATTATTTACGTGGATGGGTAGAAATATCTGATAAAGAATTGAACATTATCCGGGCAGCGAGTACAGAGAAAAATTTACGCAAATGGCAATCGATTTTGCATGATGGAGAGGTATGGAAGATAAACTGTTTTATTGCCTCAGGCTGTTTCCGGCTTTATAGATTTGGCAAAGATGGAACCGACCATACGTTACGATTTGGGGTAGAAAACTGGTGGATAAGTGACCAGGAAAGCTATAATAATGGAACACCTTCGCTAAACAACATTGAAGCCTTAGCGGCCAGTTCAGTAATTATCTGGACGAAAGAAAACTGGAACGAATTATTGGCCTCCATACCGTCGCTAAGGCTTTTTTATGAGAAACTTTTGGCTCGTAGTTATGAAACAAGCCAGCATCGCATTTACGCTCTTATCAGTGGTTCAGCGGAAGAAAAATACCTTGAATTTCAAAAAACCTATCCAAGTGTATTTAACAAAGTTCCTTTGCACATGGTAGCTTCTTATTTAGGCATCTCAAGAGAAACGCTAAGCCGTATTAGAAAAGAGTTTACCAAAAAGAAATAAAAGTGGGTGATCATGATGTATGATTCACCCACTTTTACTTATGCTATTGGATGAAGATTATTAACTTGACTAACGCTTTCCAGTAAAGAGGCAACGTTTAGAATGGTAGATTCTGCCAACCAACTTCCAACAAGTTGTACAGCTATTGGTAATCCTTCTTTACTGGTGCCAAAACGCATAGCAATTCCAGGTAAACCGGCGATGTTTAGCGGCACGGTAGCACCTTGAAGATAGGTGGCGTCAACCTGTTGTCCATCAATAACAAACTCGCTTACGCCATGCTCGTGTGCTGGAATAGGCAACACGTGGGTAAGCAACACATCATATTTTTGAAAGTATTCTGCAAAGCCATCTCTAATCCGTTCAGCAGCCTGTTCAGCTTCAATATAGTCTTTCATTGAGGTGTCGGGTAGAGAAAGCATAGTTTTTGCCATTTTATAAAGTTCATCTTCGCTACGACCTGCAGTAGCTATCCTAAATGCTTCTTTCATTTCCATTACATGTAGTTTATTGAAAACATCAAGTGCAAAATCTCGTTCGAGCGCAGGAATGTTTACTTGCTCAACGGAAAGACCAAGGTTTTTTAAAGCATCAGCTGCTGCTTTCACCGTATTCACTACCTCAGGGTCAACCGGGCCAAAACCTGGTCCAACCATCCATCCTATACGAAGTTTGCGAGCGGCTGAGTCACTCGTGTCAGCATCACATCGAACTGTACTGCTAGCAAAAGCATCATGTCCATCAGGTCCTGAAAGTATAGAAAAAGCAAGTTTCAAATCGCGTATACTGCGAGCCATAGGTCCAACATGCCAGAAACGTCGTGGTTCTCTTGGCCAAATACCTGTCATAGGTACACTGCCATGCGAAGCTTTAAGTGAGACAATACCTGTTTGAGCTGCAGGTCCACGCACGGAAATGGCGAGGTCAGTACCTAAACCCAAAGGCGACATGCCCGCTGCGATTGCAGCTGATTCACCACCACTTGAGCCACCAGGCGTACGGCTTAAATCCCAGGGGTTGTTCGACCTGCCACTAAGTAAGTTGTCGCTTTCTATCCAATAAGAAAATTCTGGCAGATTGGTTTTAGCAAGCAATATTCCGCCAGCGCTTTTCATTCGGGCAACGCTGGTTGCATCTTGTTCTGGTGTGCGTCCTTTAAAAATTGGCGAACCGCGTTGGGTTAGTACATTTGCGGTATCTATTGAATCTTTTACCGTGAAAGGCACACCATGTAAAGGGCCAATTTTATCTCCTCTCATAATGGCTGCTTCTGCATCTTTAGCAACCTGTAAAGCATTTCCCGCAACAGTAACAATTGCATTGATGTCTGGATTTAAAGCCTCAATACGTTCTAGGTGTGCTTTAACAACTTCTACCGGAGATAGCTCACGGCTGCGGATTAATTCTGCCAACGAGCTTGCATCCTGATAATAAATAGGATCTGTTTTACTAATTTGTGTTTTCATATTAATAACGTTTCTTATGGTTCAAAAAAAGTGGCACCTACATAGCGAAGTGCCTTGAACAAAGGTGGGCAGAAGAAGCCACGAGAAACGAAGTCAAATAACACAAATTGGAAGTGATATTTGTCACGCTTTTTAACCGAAACATTGGTTTAAGGGTCTCAAATCAGCTTTTATATGTGATAAACTGTGTTGTCACCTTCCAAATATTTTATTTTTAGGTATGGAACTTTAAGATTAATGCATAATTTAATGCAAAGCCTGATTACCTTTTTAATTAACGGTGCTTATGCACTCATTCTACAAGTGAATTGGTTTTTTGTGTTCTAATACTTATCTATTGATGATTTGGATTACGGAAATTTGGTAACTGATTCTAAACACATGTAATTTACATTAGCTTTATTCCATCATCACGCATTTTTATCAGTAATTGCTGAAAGAATACGCTTTTAAAATCGGCTTCAACATAAATGCTGCTTATCCAGGCCAATACTTTAATTTCCATCACATCGGCTGCAACGCTATTGAGCAAAACCTCCGGAGGCAATTTTTTTATTGCTGAATCATTTTCGGATACAATATCGCCAATAATTTTCTCCAACTGTTTTAAATCCGCCTCAGCAGAAACCTTGAAAAGGAGTTCGGTTTTGATATAATCATTGCTGAGTGTCCAATTTACCAATCTGCCAGAAAGCAAATCTCCATTTGGAATAATCACTTCTGAGCCTTGCGGCGTAAGTAGTTTACTAGAACGAATGCCAATATCCCTAACCTTACCTTTTTTATCGGCTAGCTCAACATAATCGCCAATGCGGAAAGGCTTTTCAAAAATCAAGATGATGCCTGAAACAAAATTGTTCACAATATTCTGCATACCCAAACCTATACCAACACCAAATGCCCCAAGCACAACCGTTAGTTTATCCATGGGTAAACCTGAAGCTGTAACGGCCAATAGCACACCGATGATGATTATGACCAGGCGAACCAGCGCAACTTTTGAGCTTTTATGTCCGCTGGATTCATCGAAAGTTATTTTTTCTTCTCCAAATAACATTGGAACAGATTTTTGAAGTTTGGCTGCGCCATAAACAATAGCCACAAAAAACACAATATTCCCCAGTGTAAAATGGATACTACCAAATGCTCTGGGTTGGGCTAATACTGTAGCAACCCAATCCCAAAGTCCTCCAAAAACACTCAGGTTGATAAATAAAACCATCAACCAGATAATCAGACATAAAAAGGCCAGCAACTTTTTGACTTTGGCTTTTGATTTTATTGGGTTGATGCGTGAAAAGAAACCTTTATTGCAAGCGCTGATTTTCATTTGCAATTCAAAAGCATCAAGCATTGTTTGCATAAAAACGGCTAATCCTATCAATTGAATAAGTCCGATGACACCTGTAACACCAAGTATTTTGGCCATATCTACCCGACCAAAAAGATTGGCAAAAACCGAAAAAATATTTAACAGCACCAATGTCCACAAAGCAAAACGAACGTGACGTTTAGAAAATTCGCGAAAAGTGGTTTTTTTCATCATTCGCAAACCAATCCAAATAAAAAAAGTATTAATGCAAACCATAACCAGCCTTAATGGCCAGGCTTCATCAACTGCTCCGTTGCCTAATATCAGCAGGATATACAAAGCAATAATTATCAGCCAGAAACGCAGTTGCCTTGGTTCCAGTATTTTCCATAAGTGTAGGGTAATGGTAAGCAGCAAAAGCAAAGAAATCAGCTCCATGTATAGTGAGGGAGATGCTGGCTCAAATAATGGCGTGATGCTAAAAAGCACAATAAAAGTAGCCAATATTGGATAGGGGCGAAGGTATTCGAAATGCAGTTCGCCAATTTTACGCTTAACCGAAACACGCTTTGAACTCCGGAAATTACGATGTACCCATATAAAAAAGGCTGTTGCGATAAGGATTGCAAGAAAACGGTTATCCCATGTACTGTTAATAAAATATTTAAGAATTTGCTGTTGACCTTGATAGGCGGCTATTATTAAATTACCGGTTGGAGCCACACTTGGGTTAAAAAACGGGGCTTCCCAAAGGTATGGCTCTTGCTTGCTCCAGGCTAATTTTCCAGATTGTGTTAACCGATCATCTGCCTGTGTGCGTAAATCATTAACTAAAATACCTAGCTCAGAACTACTGGCTAGTAATCTGTTTACCGAATCGAGATTTAATCCCGTTAGTTTGCCAGATTCCTGTAAGCGCCTGCGTATATCGTTAATTTGCGAGGCATATAAGATCTTTTCGTCTTGTGCTGATACTCCGGTTTTTAATAAAGAATCTTCACTTAGTCGAAGCACTTGGTCAGTCATTTTTTGCAGCTCGTTGCTACTTTTTGCCAATATGCTATTAATTGCTTTCAGCTTTAAATCAGCATCTTTTAAAATTAATTCATAGCTCATCAGGCTTTTCGCATCGGGTTGTTCGCCCTTGGCTGCAAACGCTGCTTTCAATGGTGAAATATCGCTTTTTATGGCTTCAATTCGTTTTTGAAAACTTTGTAAATCGTAACCTCTTTTGTTGGCTGCATTAATTTCTGTTATAGCAGCTTGTGCAGCTTGTATGCGGAAAAGCAGCGTATCGGGCATTGCTTTAACAGAATCAGTTTCAGCTAAGCCATTTTTATCATTCTGCCAGGCGAAACTATTTAAAGATATAAACGAACATATTAGCGCAAACAACAATTTTAACATGAACTTTTTTCCCATACCTAATTTTACTTTTTCTTAGCGGACTTTTGCCCATGAACAGCTTGCAAAGATTGCTGCCCTTGTTCTACTTCTATTTCTTTTATGGATACTGCGTGCGAATCCGGATGTATTTCTGCACCATACACTAGTGCGTATGCTTTAGTAAACTCTGCACCAAAATAAAGTATGATAGAAGAGTAATATGTCCAAACCAAAAGTACAACTAAAGAGCCGGTTGCACCAAATGCGCCACCCACATCTGTTTTAGAAATGTAAACAGAAATACCAACTTTACCGAGCATAAATAGCATGGCAGTAACTATCGCTCCCCACATAACGTCACGCCAGCGAATATTTGCATCAGGCAATACTTTGAAAATAACTGCAAAAATTGAAGAGATAACCACAAAATTTAGTGCCATATTTAAAATGTAAAATACAACTACAGAAATCTGAGAAAATTGTGCCTGTAATCTCGAACTAAATCCATCCAGCAAAGCTGAAATACCTAAGGAAACCAGTAATAAAAATCCTAAACTAATGATAACGGAAAAGGAAAGGAAACGATTTTGTAGTAGTTTTAACCAGCCGCGTTTAGGTTTTGGTTTAATGCCCCAAATAGAATTGATGGAATCCTGAATGTCGGCAAAAACGGATGTTGCCCCAAGCAGAAGCGTAATTACACCAATAGTAAAAGCAATAGTTCCATTTCCACTTATGGCAGCATTTTTTATTAAATCTTGTACCTGCTTAGCCGCTGCGACACCTAAAAACCCCTTTAATTGCAAATATACCTGACCTTCAGCTGCTTCGCGACTTAGAAATATACTCATTAAGGCAATAACTACAACCATTAAAGGTGCCATCGAAAATACGGTGTAATAAGCAAGTGAACCACTAAGTTTAGTCACTTTATGATCTGAAAATCCGCCGAAGGCAGCCTTCAAAACACCTAAAATACCTTTAAAATTTAGTTTCTGATGTACGGATTTTTCAGTTTTTTCTTCCTTTTCTTCCTGCTCAAAATCTCCAATCCAACTATCAGATTGCGTTTGTTCAATTTTTAAAGGTTGCGTTAAAGCGTTGAGATTTTTATGTTTTTTAATCGTTTTTTCTGGCTTCGTTAACTTCGCCATGGCAAGCTTTGAAGCTTTTTTCAATAGAAAACGTTTTATAAATCCAGTTTTTTTGAATGCTGTTTTACCTAGTAATTCAGATACAATTTCAGGAACAAATTTACCTCCTATATCTGAAGTCGAATCGAGCTTACTTTCAACCGGGCTTTTAGAAATAGCATCGCTTAAACCACCCGGTATGTAATTTATTAGGTTTTTAGCCTGGATAATAATTTCCAAATTGCTGGCTTCAATGCTGCGGTTTAGTACATCTATTTCAACCTCCAGCTTGTCAATATCCATAATACGGCGGTTAATTTGCTGAACGCTCATAATGTTTTCTTAAATATTTACGGATGGTGAAATTGATGAGTTGCGGTTCAATAAATCGGCTTTTAAAAATGCCAACCAAAAGCGCAATTAAAATGTAAAAACCAGTTAAACTACCAAAACCAATAACATAATTCGATGTAAGTTCTGATATTAAAAATCCAAAAGTTAAGGAAGCGAAGAAAAATGCAAGCAATGCAAAAACAAATAATAGTGAGTTAGTGATCAAATCTGCACCAAGCCTGGATGCTTTGGATATAGTCTGAAGTTTGAGCTTTTCGATTCTTAAATCGAGGTTTTTTTTAAAACTTTCAAGCAAAATGGAAACTTGAGTAGGGTTTGTATTCATAAAATTTTGATTTCGCGGGGATAATTAAGCATCTAAAAATAAATGAGCGTTACACTCATCTGTAGTTAAGCAACCTCAATAAATTTATATTGTTTTCTTTTTTTTGATGTCTTGTTGAGGCAAACATACCTTCAAGAAAATTCGATACATCCAAATAAATTTTAGAAATGGATGTTCTAAGTTCACATTGTGGATATTTAATAACTAAATTTTAGGAACCGCGTTTGTTTTGATTTCCTCAGCTTTAGAAGGCTTAAAGTTAAAAGTTGAAGTTTGAAAGTAAAAAGTTGAAAGTTAAAAGTGTGAAGACATTAAAAAGTCAAATATTTACGACCTAATAGCCTTACACGTTAATCCTTTCGCCTTTTACCTTATATTTACAGCATGAGTAATTACGATATTGTATCACAAGTTATAAAAGAACGTCGCAGTATTTTTCAGGCTAGTTATATTAAAAAAGAAATCACTGTTGAGGTTATTAATCAGATTTTGGAAACTGCAAATTATGCACCTACACACAAATTAACGCAGCCATGGCGATTTACAGTTATCAGAAAGGCTGGTTTGGCAAAGCTGGGAGCAGAGCTTGGAAGATTATATAAAGATTTAGTTTCTCCTCAAAATTTTCTACAGAAGAAATATGATAGTTTTGCCGAAAAAACTAGTCAGGCAGATTGTGTAATTGCAATAAATATGGCTGTTAGTGGTAAAATACCTGAATGGGAAGAACTTGCTGCAGTTTCTTGTGCAGTACAGAACATGGCTTTAACCGCCGAAAGTTTAAAAGTTGGGGCTTACTGGAGTTCGCCACCGTTAATTCATGATTTAGGCGATTTCTTAGGATTGAAAGAAAATGAAAAGTGTATTGGTTTATTCTATATGGGTTATCATAATGAAAAACCCTGGGCGCCTAATCGTACATCCATTGAAGAAAAGGTAAATTGGATTGAAGAGTGATTTTATTCTCTGTCATTGTGAGCAAAGCAGCTTAATTATGAAATATTAGGTTAGTTTAAAAAGCATTAAGATTGCTTCCTCGAATTGTCGGGGCAAGCTGTGCCTCGCATTGACGACTTGTCTATTTCCTTATCCATTTTCCATCTTAAATTTTCCATCAAAACCATGTCTGCATTAAAATCTCAATTGTATCAACTCTGCTTAACTTTTATTCAAAATAGAATAGAAAATATTGAATATTCTATGCAGCAAGCTCGGCAGGCATCAAACGATGATACTAAAAGTAGTGCCGGAGATAAATATGAAACCACCCGCGAAATGATGCAGCAGGAAATGGATAGAAACAGTAAACTACTTTACGAAGCCGGACAACAAAAAATAGCTTTGCAACAAATTGAAAATGTAGATGCTGCTAAAGAAGTAAAGAATGGCAGCTTGGTGATGACAACTGCAGGTAATTTCTACATCAGCATTAGTGCAGGAGAATTAAAAGCCAACGAACAGACCTTTTTTGCCGTATCTCAGGCCGCACCAATTGGAAAACTATTTATTGGCAAAAAAGTAGGTGAGGAACTAAACTTCAACGGGAAAAAGTATTTGATTAAGGATATTTTTTAAGATTTGCGCAACACTCCGTTCAGTTGTCATGTTGAGCCTGTCGAAACACAAGTAGCTGAATGTTTTCTTTTACCTGGATATTGAAACACCGCATTCTACAAATGGTATTTGAAGACACAAACCATGGAATTCGATTTGCGCAACACTCCGTTCAGTTGTCATGTTGAGCCTGTCGAAACACAAGTAGCTGAATGTTTTCTTTTACCTGAATATTGAAACACAGCATTCTACAAATGGTTTGTGAAGACACAAACCATGGAATTCGATTTGCACAACACTCCGTTCAGTTGTCATGTTGAGCCTGTCGAAACACAAATACCTCAATATACAAATTGTTTGTAAAAACACAAACCATGGAATTCGATTTGCCCAACACTCCGTTCGATTGTCATGTTGAGCCTGTCGAAACACAAATACCTCAATATACAAATGGTTTGTGAAGACAAGACCATGGAATTGAATTTGTATTAAGATGCTGAAACAAGTTCATCAAAACGAAATTGAGCTTAGATGCATAAGGTGGTTCAGATTTAGGAACGAGCCCGGCATCAGTATTGTAATTAAAAATTACTGAATTTTCATCCGCTCGGTAAATGACGGAGTTAAATAACCTTTTAAATCCGAATAAGGAATGAAAACTACAATTTGTCCTTGTGCGTAACTTGCAACTTCGTATGGATTATACATAAATGCCAATCCATTAGCGTTAAAGTAGAAGTTTTTATTAGGCTTTATAAAATTATCAAATAATACGCTGTTCAATTGTTCACCAGTTTTAATGTTATAGTTTTTACGCAGATTTTTCTCGACTATTTTTTGCAGGGTATTCGAATCAATCTTGACAATATCACTCAAAACCATTTGCTTTTTATTCTTTACATCAAAGCAAAACATCGTGCTACCATAGTTTCCATGTGCACCGCCTGTATATGCATCTGCTAAAAAATCAATCACTACAAAATGATTATCGTTGTAAGCAATAGATTGCTGGCTGTTGTTTGTATAATTCATCCACTGCAGAAAACCTCTATCTTTGCTGCTTTGTTGCTGGTCTTTTATTTGTGCTTTATAATCATCAAAATAGGCACTCGTTATTTTTTTAAATCCGATTGCTCTATCAGTTTGTGCCATTTCGTTTCCAAAAATTTTCTTTAACTGACTATCTAACCACGTGCTTTCAACATCATTATTTACAGGTTTTAGATATTCAAAACTGATTTTTGCATAAGGAGATTTTTCATCATTTACCATTGCCTTTATCGAATCCTGATAAATGTTGGCAGTAAACTGATAACTACCTTCCGGATATTTTTCGATTAAAGTAACCGGGAAACTTTTATTGCCCTTGTCATTTTTCCAGGTTCCATTAAAGCCATTCCCAGTCCATTTTAAACTTAAGGTAGTTTGCTGAGCATCCTTATCAAAGTAGTAATCGTAAAATCCATTTTCAAATAAAATCACACTATCCTTACCAATAAGTGTATCGGTAGAAAGATTTAACCACGAACTTTTATAAGAATATACACCGCTGTAATCATCATCCACTTTTTGTAAATGCATTACAACCGGTTTTCCATCAATTGTACCTTCTAATCTTTTATAAAATGTTGCACTTAGTTCTTTATTAGTAACCTCAATTGAATCTTTCGCTTCGCTTTTTTCATCACTTTTAGTGTTGTTACAAGCAGAAATGAGCAAAAGACCAAAAAGGCTTAGGTAAATTATGTTTTTCATATAAAAAGAATAGTGGATGATGTTTTTCTGTTAAAGCTACAGTTATGATTTAGCTTTTGTTTTATTAAAACTTTTATTGATGCTGTAATATAAATTTTTAGCGGTGTATCTTCCCGGGTCAATTATTCTTCTGATAGTGTACAAGGGATAATTTTCATCTCTCGCTGTAGATAAAATAAAAGCGGCTTTAAAGCCATGCTCTTTTAATTTTGGTAAGTTGGCAGCTTTGTAAACTCCATACGGATATGCAAAATACTCTACCTTTTTACCTGTAATTTGTGCTAATTTTTTAGTTGGCTCATCAATTTGGGCTTTCCAATCTTCATCTTTAAACTGGGCGAAATTTTTATGGTCGTAAGTATGACTTGCTATTGTATTTCCTTCATCAGATAATTGCTTAATTTGTTCTTTCGTCATGTAATTAATGCGCCCTTTTCTGCCAATAGAAACCGTCATAATAAAATAAACACCTTTAAAACCATGTTTTTTTAAGGTGGAGTTACCAACTGTAAATTGATCTTCGTCAGTATCATCAAATGTTATCATGATTGGCTTCTCAGGAAGTTTTTTTCCATAAACGAGATAATCGTAAAGCTGATCTGGTAAAACAGAATGATAGCCGCTATCTGCTAACATTTTTATATGTTCTCTAAATTTATCAGGTGCAATAATATCATCATGCGCTCTTTTGCTATCGCTGGCGATATTATTTCTAATTTGATGATAGCATAAAACGGGAACCTCTCTTCTGGCTAAAATAGTTTTGGCGTCAGCAGGTTCTTGCTTTGCTGTATCTGTTTTATTGCTGCTTACGGCTGCTGCATTTTGGTTTGTACCTTTACTTTTAGAATCTGCATTGCATGATGCCAAAACTATCAAAGAAGCAAAGATGAATAATTGAAAACTTTTATTTAAGTACATGGTGAGCAAGTATTTTTTGTACATCATATACATTTACAGATTTATTAAATTGCTTTTTTATGCTGGGCAGCGTTTCGCTCGATACCCATATTTTCAATTCAGCATCTAAATCAAAAGTTCCGGCAGTTTCTATGCTAAACCGGCTTATGGCTTTATAAATTATGCTTTTATACTCGGTCTTATTCCCTGTAATACCCTGTTTATCAATTAAAATTAAGCGCTTATTGGTGAAAATAAAAGTATCTCTAATCAATTTGAAGCCAAGTTCAATTTGTTCACCATCAATTAACAAGCCACTATAATCTTTTATTAATTGTTCTTGATTAACGGCGCCTGCGTTAACAAGCAATGCTGAAAATAAACCCATACCTAAAAACTATTTTTAATGCTGTTGCTAAGTGTTTTCGGACTCCAGTAACCACTAGCAATAATTCTGCGGATGGTAAATAATGGGTCTTTTTCGTCACGCTTAGTAGAAAGTTGATAAGCCATTCTAAAGCCGCGTTTCTTTAATTCAGGAATTCCTTCTGCATTCCATAAACCAAACGGATAGGCAAACTCTGTCATTTTTTTACCAGTTATTTCTTCTAATCTTTTTGTTGGCTTATCCAATTGTTCTTCCCAATCTTTACCAGCATATTTTTTAAAGTTTTTATGGTCGTAGGTATGCGAGCCGATAACATTACCTTCATCAGAAAGCTGTTTTATCTGATCGCTACTCATGTAATCTACAAATTTTCCTTTTTTACCGATAGAGACGGTCATAATGAAATAAACGGCTTTATAGCCAAGTTTTTTAAGAGTTGGATTTACGATGGTAAACTGATCTAAATCTGTATCATCAAAAGTTAGCATAATTGGCTTGCTTGGTAAGGCAGCACCAGTGTTTAAATAGGCATAAAGCTGATCGGGCAAAATGGTGTGGTAGCCACTATCGGCTAACATTTTCATCTGGTCTTTAAAATTTTGTATTTCCACAATATAGTCTTTACCAACTTTCCCATCAGTAGCTTTCCAGTTTCTTACCTGATGATAGCAAAGAATTGGCACTTGTTTTCTTGCTAAAATGGTTTTTGCATCTGCAACTTTAATTTTTGAAACATCAACCGTCGAGGCTGGAGCATTATCGGTTTGAGCAGTTAAATTTGTAGAATCAGCTTTTTTATCAGCTTCTGTTTGAGATTTTGATTGGCAGCTACTCATTATAATTGCACTGGCAGTTATAATGGTTAGTATTTTGAATTTCATGTTTTAGATTTTTATCACAAAACTAAAAAAACTGCAAACTATTTAACATCAAAACCTACAGTGTTGATAAATATTTGATACAAGAGGAGCGTAACTATCGCATTTATTACACATCAATTTTAAGTTTTCTATTATTAATAAATATTTTTGGCCACTAAAAATCAACTAATTAATGAATAAACTTTACAAACTAGTTTTTTTTGCGCAAATAATTTCCTTTTCGGTAGCTGCGCAAACAAAAACGTTTACTATTTCTGAAAATGTTGCCCCACAACCAAAGGCAAATTATCAGTTAGCATCGCGATTTTCGCCAAATAAACTAAAAAAAATGGTTTATTCTACATCAGTAGATCCGCATTGGCTTAAACTAAGTAATCGTTTTTGGTACACGTTCGAAAATCCGAAAGGAAAATTCTGGTATTTGGTAGATCCGGCACCAAAAACTAAAAAACAAATTTTTGATAATGCAAAGCTGGCTGCAGATATAACTTTGATTGTTCGCGACCCTTTTGATGCCGAGCACTTGCCTTTAGATGAGTTTAAGTTTTCTCCGGATGAAAAAAGCATCACATTCGAGGTTAAAAGTACCATCGAAGAATTGAAGCAGGATAGAAAAGACAAAAAAGCTGCTGATTCGATGCAGAAGAAAATATTCTCTTTCAGATATGATTTAGCGACAGCTAAATTAACTGAAATACCGAATTATACTAAGCCAAAACCCAAACCCAAATGGGGTTCGGTAGCACCAGATTCATCAGCAATTATCTTCTCTCGCAATTATAATTTGTATTGGATGGATAAAGAGAATTACAAAAAGGCAGTTAAAAATGAAGACGACAGCACTATTGTAGAGCATCAGCTAACTAAAGATGGTGTAAAATTTTATTCTTATGGTAGTGATGGCGATGGGGAAAATAACGTAGAGAACGAAAAAAATAATAAAAAGCGTCGTGGTGCTTATGTGCTTTGGTCGCCAAATTCTAAATATTTTGTTTTAGATAGAACCGATTCGCGTAAGGTTAAAGATTTATGGGTAATTAACAGTGTAACACCTGGTCGCCCAACTTTAGAAACCTATAAATATCAAATGCCGGGCGAAGCTGAAGCACCAAAGGATGAAACCTTATTATTTGATTTTGGGGCGAAAACTTCAAAAAAGCTAAATCTTTCGGCTTTTAAAGATCAAACCATTGGTGTTTGGGGCAAACCAAGTTTAGTTAAAGATCGCGATAATGAGTTCCGTCCATCGGTTTGGTTAGGTAACGATAGCAGGTTGTACTTCTCTCGCACAAGTCGCGATTTAAAGCGTATTGATATCGGTACGGTAGAAATTGCAACAGGAAAAGTTACCCCTTTAATTGATGAACGTTTTAACACTTATGTTGAAGTTAACCGTCCGGGTTTAGTAAACGATGGAAAAGAACTGATACATTGGAGTGAGCGTGATGGCTGGGCACATTTTTACCTTTTTGACGAAAGCGGAAAGCTCAAAAATCAAATTACAAAGGGCTCTTTTCATTGCGAAAGCATCGTAAACATTGATGAGAAAAATCGTGTTTTATATTTCACGGCAAATGGAAGAGAGGCTAAAGAAGATCCATACTATTTACACCTATACAGTATCAATTTTGATGGTTCAAATCTTAAATTGCTAAACCCGGGTGATTTTGATCATGCATCGAGCATGAATGACAACAATACATTCTTTGTTGATAACTACTCGAGGGTTAATACTGCGCCAAAATCCAGCGTTTACGATAAAAACGGTAGAAAAGTAATGGATTTGGAAACCACCGATTTATCTTTATTAATGGCTGCCGGTTACAAATTTCCTGAACCATTTAAAGTAAAAGCCGATGATGGAATAACCGATTTATATGGTGTAATGTACAAGCCATTTGATTTCGACCCAACGAAAAAATATCCAATTATCGAGTATGTATATCCAGGTCCGCAAACGGAGGCAGTTAACAAAGCCTTTAGTAAAAGTATGGATCGTACCGAGCGTTTGGCTCAATTTGGATACATTGTAATTACCGTTGGTAACCGTGGTGGCAATCCATCTCGTTCTAAATGGTATCATACTTATGGTTATGGAAACCTTCGCGATTATGGGTTGGCTGATAAGAAAACTGCAATTGAGCAGTTGGCTTCAAAATATTCTTATATAGATGAAACAAAAGTAGGCATCACCGGGCACTCGGGTGGTGGTTTTATGTCCACCGCGGCCATGTTGGTTTATCCGGAGTTTTTTAAAGTTGCGGTTTCAAACGCAGGGAATCACGATAACAGCATTTACAATCGCTGGTGGAGTGAAAAGCATCACGGCGTAAAAGAAATTGTTTCTTTAAAGGGTGATACTTCTTTTAAATATAGCATTGATAAAAACCCCGATTTGGCTAAAAACCTTAAAGGCCATTTATTGCTGATGCATGGCGATGTTGATAATAATGTTCATCCGGCTAATAGTATTCGTGTTGCAAATGCTTTAATGAAGGCTGGAAAGCGTTTTGATTTCTTAATTATTCCTGGTCAGCGACATGGCTTTGGTGATATGACGGAATATGCTTTCTGGAAATTGGCAGATCATTTTAATAAATACCTTATCGGAGATTTTTCAAATCCTGAAGATGTTGATTTAACAGAAATGGATAGAGATATTGAGAAGACAGGGAAGTAATTGACGAGTTTTCAATAATGAAGAAGAGGCTGTCTCAAAAAAAAATTTGTTTTTATCAGGCTAATTATCTTTCGAATAGCCGTCATTCCCAATTTAATTAGGAATCCTAAAGCGATATGTAAAGCGCTTTAGGATTCCCGCCTTTTGGTCTGTGTGCTCAGAGACCATTTATATAATGTTTCGGTCTGTGGAGACACAGACCAAGGTTCGGGAATCAAAATATTAAATTACAAATGTTTGGGTTTGAGATTCTGGCTTGCTCGTTCAGCAATTTCTTTGATTCTTTTTTGTCTTGTTTCAGATTGTTTAGCCATAACTATCCACTGTAAAATTGCTTTCCGTGTAGATTTACTTAAGCTCAAATAAAACGCTTTTGAGTTTGGATATTTTGCGAAAGCTTCCTCCAAATCATTTGGGATAATTAATTGTTCAACTTCATCTAAAATTGTCCACGAACCGTTTTGTTTTGCTTTCTGAATACTTGCAAAACCGGCTTCGGTCATTAATTTTTTTTCAATTAACTGAACTATTTTATCCTTATTTATTTTAGACCATGTACCATTGGGCTTCCTCTTACTAAAAAACTGAATAAACTTTTCTTCGTCAATCGTTTTTCTGATGCTATCTATCCAGCCAAAACACAAAGCTTCTTCCCAGGAAATTGTGGGTTTGCCCGAACTTTTTTTATAACAAATTAACCAAACAGATTGAGAAGAAATGTGATTCTTAACTAACCATTTTCGCCAGGCGGCTTTACTTGTTGGGTAAAAAGTTTCAATATTGCTGTCAGCCATTCTATTGTGTCAATTTTATAATATCATCAACTTCCAAAATATTTTTAGAATATCCTTTTGATACCACATTAATCATGGCTTTGCCAACTTCAGCAAGTTTTAGCGTTTTTGCTGAGATAAAAGGCGAAACTAATGGACCCAAAATTTTGTAAATTGTCTTTACATTTTTTTGTCCTTTTGTACCTTTCATAATCGCAGGGCGAAAATTATATTGATTTTTAAAAGGCAGCTTAAGCAGGGCATTTTCAGTTCTACCTTTTACTCTTGCCCACATTACTTTTCCTTTTTCGGTACTATCTGTCCCACTTCCAGATACGTAAATAAAAGTCATATCAGGTTTTACTGCAGAAAGCGTTTCGGCAAAAGGCACTACAAAATCGTAAGTCTTTTTGGTAAAACTTTCTTCATTTTCGCCTACGGAACTAACGCCCGCACAGAAAAAACAAGCATCATAATCTTTCAGAATATCTGAATAGTTTTTGATTTCAGCAAAATCCTTAACAATCAATTCTCTTAGCTTCGGATGTGCTGAGCTGTATTTTTTTCTACCAATCACCAATATTTCGGCAACCGCTATATTTTCTAAACATTCTAATAAAACTCCTTCGCCAACCATTCCGGTTACGCCAGTTATCATTACTTTCATTATTTTAAATTACTGAACTTTATAAATCATTTAACGAGTCGATGCCTTGTTCTTTCAACTTTTGCAAATGTTCCTTCATGGTTTCTACTTGCTCAATAGGATGTCCTTGCCAACTGCTCACTTCCCCAACTACTTTAAAAGGATGTTCTGAACGATAAGATTTGGTAGGATTACCTGGAAATTTCTTGTCCGTTAAATCAGGATCATCTTCAATTGGTCCGGTTGGTTCTACAAGGTAAATTCTTTCGTTTCCATCTCCAATCGATAATTCTGCTCCCCAAATGGCTGCATCCAAAGTGGCCGATAGAAAAATATATTTGGCATTTATTCTTTTGCCGAAGTTAGAGTTAAAGCCAGGTGTTATAAATTCACCTATTGTTAAATCGGCTTTTGTGCCATGAAAATAAGTTTGGATAAAAGGCGTGGGGCAGTTTTGATTTTTATTTATCTCCATATTATTTTCATTCATTTAAATTTTTTACTTTATGCTTTATAATTCTTCCATGCTTCCCTCGAAATTGTAATATTATCTAGTATAAGCGTACTCGTGTCTTTTAATCCATTCATCTTCAGGATTAAATTTCACATACTTTTGTTTTTTGTAAACCTTATTGCCAACAGTATATATGTGCTTTATGGTAGCAGGTTTATTTTCATTTCCATCTGTTCCCATTTTTTCAGTAATGATTTCAGTGTTGCCTGTTAACATTCTCTTGTGTGATATTACCAGCTCATCATTCAGTAGTTTCCCGTCTTTAGAGATCATGATTGTGTCTACTGAATTTGCATTCATTTCATTAGGATAAATGTTAGCGAAACTAAATTTGTTGGTTTTCCCAATCCTTTTAACCACAATGTTTGCCGGCATAGTATAAGGTTTTCCAGTTGAATAATCTAAGTAAGTTAAAGAGCCATTCCAATCTCCTGAAAGACTTTCAAAATCTTTCAGTAGATTATTGTAGGTCTTTTGGGCATTCACAACTGATGTTAAGCAAATTGCTAGGGCAACTATATAGAACTTAATCTTTTTCATTTGTTATAATACATCTTTCTGACATTAGACATTTATTAGCATGCCTAGTACTACTATCTCTTACTTAATTTTGGAGTTAAATTGTTTATTTTGGTAATATGTTAAGATCATCAATGCAATTCCGCCAATTAGTGTTAGAAAAAATATCGTTCGCTCTCTTTTTATAAAATCTTTAGGATTTAATACTAATTTATTGTTTTTTTCTATTTGAAAAATCTCCAGGTTTAGATTATTTGTGGATTTTGAACGATTGTAAAAGATTTTAATCTTATCACCAATGTAAAGGCTAGTGTTTAAGGATGTGTAGTTCTGTTCTGGATTGTATACTGCAAGTGTTTCATTAAGTCCAGTAAGTTTTAGGTAAAAGGCTTTTTTAGTTAATGATGACCTATAACGCCCACTAGTTGATGTTAGATAGGACGTAATGCCTTTCTTTTCAATTATTCCATCGTATTTATCGGCTTTATTTATATCTCGCCAACCGTTTTGATACTTCAAAAAGGCGAAAAATAATAGAATGCCGGCTAAAAAAACTCCTCCAGCAAAATTTAAAATTCGCTTAATGGGTTTTGAAATTCTAAACATTTTTAATTTATTAGAGAGATTACTCTGCATTAATCGTTTTTTTGTGAATTATATTTTTTTGCTGTTTAATACTTCAATTGGCTCAATTTCCATCCCCGAACGCAGCAAATTTTGTTGTTGGGTTTTGGTATAATACGAGTAATACAATTAATCTTATTTAACATTTCTAATAAGTTGCCTGATTGATGTTAAATGCCCAAATAAAACAATTGGGACTATGAATGTGGGTAACCAACTAAAAGGAAAATTTAGAATTGCAATATTTGGCTGGTCGAAAGCAAATTTTTGAATAGGTGAGGGTGCTGATAAAAGTGCATTTACAACAATATTTAATAGGAGGCCAAGGCAAATAAAATTCCATAATAAAATTATTCGCCTATTCAGTTTTACTTTTGCAAAGCCGAAATATGCAACTATTGGTGTAGTAATACCAGCAATAATATCAAAATTTCTGCCTTCAAAAGTCATTAATTCTGGAATTGCTTTATTGATAAAAAGCCAATACAAAACTATTTCAACTGGTATTCTCACAATGTTTAGGTATGTGATGTTTTTGAGTGGCAAACTGTCAATAAATTGTTTTCCTTTTGTTGTTACAAATAATAAAATGATAGTTAAAATTGTGGGCAGAATCCCTATCAACATAATTTTTGGTGGAAATGTGTTTGTATCAGCATTATAAATATTTATTAAAGTTAAAAACGCCTGAAGTGCCAACCAAATTGATAAGCCGATAAAAATTGGCATTGCTTTTTTTCGTGTCAATTCAGAATTTGATTTTCTTATTGTCCACCTAAAAAGCAGTAACGTAGCGATTGTAGTTAGCCCGAATACTACAAAGATGTATATAGGTAAATTATCTATCATATCAATTCATTTGATTTTTACAACTGTATTTTTAGAATCAGCTTATACATTGTAGTTTTGTTTTGAACTGATTGAAAATCTCTGCCATCTATTGCATTTTATAATAAAGCTTTCGAAACATCAGTATTCAGTTTCTTTTGCACAGCTTTGTATAAATCCTGAAAACCTTTCCTAATATAACCAAACTTTAGTTAAATAGCCCTGATAGTAATGAAAAGCCCGCATCCCGATTTTTCTTCGGGAGAGGACTTTTAATGAATAGCAGGACTAACCATCGACAAAGGCATCTGAACATGCGCTTCAAAACAAATTTGCAAGATAGAATGCCCAAAATTTTATAAATTACCTTCAAATTATTTTTTATGAAGAAAACCTTGATTTACCTTTCGGCTTTGGCTATTGGTTTTTCGGCTTGTAAACAAAGTTCTGAAACCAGTGCAGATGCTCCAGATTCTTTAGCAATAAAAGCCATTAACGATACGACTTTAACACAATATTTATCGGTTATTGCGGCAGATAGCCTGGAAGGTAGAAAGCCTTTTACCATGGGCGAAACGAAAACCATTAATTATTTAAAACGTGAATTTGAAAAATTGGGATTGAAACCCGGTAATGGCGATAGTTATTTTCAGGAAGTGCCAATGGTAGAAATAAAGTCTGTTCCGGAAGATAAAATGGTTTTCCAGGCGGAAGGAAAAACACTAACCGTAAATTACTTAACCGAGTTCGTGGCAGGTTCTCGTAGAGTACAAGAAGAAGTTAGTATAAAAAATTCGCCTTTGGTATTTGCGGGCTACGGAATTGTAGCGCCAGAATACGGATGGAATGATTATAAAAACCTTGATGTAAAAGGGAAAACCGTTGTAGTATTGATAAATGACCCTGGCTTTGCAGATTCGACTTTGTTTAAAGGCAAAAACATGACTTATTACGGCCGCTGGACGTATAAATTTGAGGAAGCATCCAGACAAGGTGCAGCAGGCATTTTAATTATACATGATACAGAGCCGGCAGCTTACCCGTGGACAGTAATTAGAAGTGGCTGGTCGAAATCGAAGCTTCAGCTACAATCGCCAGATAATGGTATGAACAGAACTGTTGTTGAGGGCTGGATTGGTTTGGATATAGCTAGGAAATTATTTGCTTTAGGCGGACAGTCGTTCGAAACTTTAGCGGGCATGGCCCGAAAAAAAGATTTCAAAGCCGTTGATTTAAAGTCTACAACCTCGCTAACTGTCAAAAATAAGATTAAAAAATCTGTAACCTACAATGTTATTGCGACAATTCCGGGCAATAAGCGTAAAGATGAAGCCATTATCTATTCGGCACATTGGGATCATTTGGGTGTGGGCGAAAAGGTTCAGGGCGATTCTATTTATAATGGCGCTGTAGATAATGCTACCGGTGTGGCATCTTTATTTGAAATCGCGACAGCATTTAAAAAACTACCTAAAACTCAGGAAAGAAGTATTGTTTTCATTTCTTACACAGCAGAGGAACAAGGTTTATTAGGTTCTGAATATTATGCAAAACACCCAACGTTTCCGCTTAATAAGACAATTGCAAATATAAATATGGATATGATGGGGCTTGCCGGCAAAACCAAAGATATTGTGGTTTACGGTTTTGGTCAATCTGAACTGGAAGATTATGCAGCAGTATCGGCAAAGAAACAAAATCGGGTAATTGTACCAGATCCGGTTCCTTCATCGGGATTATATTATCGTTCCGATCACTTTAATCTGGCGAAAGTTGGTGTGCCATCTCTATTTACAGGTTCTGGTGTAGATAATATTAAAAATGGAAGGGAATGGGGTTTGAAGCAAGTTGCCGATTTTACAAAAAACCGTTACCATTCGCCGCAAGATAATTTTGATGCAAATACCTGGGATTTATCAGGTATTGTGGAAGATATTAGATTGGTGTTTGATTTAGGTTATAAGCTGAGCAATGAAAGCCATTATCCGAAATGGAAGGAAGGCTCTGAATTTAAAGCAATAAGGGAAAAGAAATAGTTTCTCGCTTTTTTCAAGCCACAGATCGTCAGATTTCCCTGGCCTCTGCTCAGGATGAACAGATCTATAAGAGGTAGCTTGATTTCCGTGTATTCTGTGTTTCCGTGGCAACTAATTTTAGCCACAGATTTACAGAGCTCCTTCGACTCCGGTAACGATGACAAGGTGCTAATATTTTTTCATGATTATTAGTTTGGACAAAGCCAGAAATAGTAGCACAATTAAATCTTTTAATCTGTGGCTTAACTTTGAAATAAAAAAAACCACAGATTCGAAGATGTTTATATCACCTGAAAACCTGTGGTTTCTTTGTTGAATTTATTTTTAAATACTAAAAGTGGAACATTACACCTAATTTAGGCGCAAATGTATCAGCTTCTAAACCAAAAGAGTTTGTAGTTACTTTAGCACCGCTCGCTTCATTTTTAGCCTGGAAATTTTGGTAACCTAAACCATTAACTGAAACTTCGATACCGATTCTTTTAGTTGGGAAAAACGCAAAACCTGGTGCAACGTTTACACCGATTGATGTGGTTGAGGCAACTTTAGCACCCGTATCGCCATTTGCAGCTACAACTTTGTTTGAACCGAAAGCCATTGGCACAGATAATTGTCCGAAAAATTTAAACTGATCTGATAAACCAACATAATAGCGACCGAAAGGAGCAACTACAAACGCTTCATTTTGCGATAAGCGGCTAACTTCTTTATTTGATTGATAACCTACACCTGTACCGATTGCGAAATTGTTATCTACAAAATAACCAATACTTGGTATAATATTAAAACTAACGTCTGATTTTGCAGCACCTTCTACTTTAGTTGAGTTGAAACCAACACTACCGCCTAAAATTACTTTACCTTTTTCTGTTTGTGCATTAGCACTGTACACTAAACCTGCAACTGCTACTAATGATAATAATAGTTTTTTCATCTTTTTTGTTATTTATTTGTTTAAAAAATAGCCATATTTTTACTTTTTTAATTTCTGACTATATTTGGCTAAAAGTCAACACTTGTGCCAAAATTGTTGCTTAAAGTCATTAAAAAATCAGGTTATAGCTAACATGCTTATTAGTAAACAGATATAAATTTGATATAAAATCAATATTATTTTAGCATGACCGAAAATTAATCAATTGATTAATTTTCGGTCATGACAGCTATTGACAATCTGACTTTTTTTGTATAAATGTCAGATTGTTACAGGTCTATTGTGGCAGGTTTTTTTGGGATAGCTAATTACACTTTAGAGGCTGAAATTAAATTTTCAACTTTTCTTTTGATAAGACTTAACGTTTTCTCATCCGTAAGGTTTCCGTTTTCATCAAATTTATTTTGAGCTTGGGCAATCAAAACCTCTGGCTGTAAAACCGGGTTCATGTTTAAAAAAGTAAAAACCGGTAAGAAAGCAGTTTGCATTCTAACTGTTCCCCACATGCCTTGCGTTGCTCCAATTAAGGCTACAGGTTTATGCATCAAAGGAGCATCTTTTCCTCGGCTGGCCCAATCTATAGCATTTTTTAATCCTCCGGGAATAGAGAAGTTATACTCTGGCGAGGAAATTATAAAAGCATCAGCAGTGGCAAGTGCATCTCTAAACTTATTAACCGATTCTGGTCGCTCGGCAACTTCAGGAATATCAATATCTCCGTTATAAACCGGAACATCATTAAAACCTACAATTTCAAAATCAATATCTTCAGGAATAAAACTGCCAGCTTCTTTTAATAGCTTTGCATTGTATGAATCTTTCCTAAGGCTACCACATAAGCCAACAATTTTTCTTTTCTTTTCCATATTTCTTAAACTAAATAAAGCAATTAAAAGTTTATTGCAATCTAACAACTAAAAAGCGTAATTGCCTATATTTGCAATAACCGCTCATTTTATGATAGATTCATCCCCCACAAAAACAAGTATAGAAAAAACAGTTTTCCCAATTCTTTTTGCCTTAAGCTTTTCGCATCTACTAAATGATACTATACAATCTTTAATTCCAGCAATTTATCCTGTAATAAAAACGAACTATCACTTAAGTTTTTCGCAGATTGGATTAATTACGTTAACGTTTCAATTAGCAGCATCGCTATTACAGCCTTTTGTTGGTTTATATACCGACAAAAAGCCGCAACCATATTCATTGGCTACTGGTATGGGTTTCACCCTAATTGGTTTAGTTACCTTATCTCAGTCTACGCATTTTTACACGATGCTGATTTCGGTTTCGTTTATCGGTATCGGTTCCTCTATTTTCCATCCCGAAGCTTCCCGAATGGCACAAGCCGCATCTGGCGGAAAAAGAGGTTTAGCGCAGTCTGTTTTCCAATTGGGTGGCAATGCCGGTAGCTCGCTTGGGCCTTTGTTGGCCGCCTGGATAATTGTACCGCACGGACAAATGAGCATTATCTGGTTCTCGGCAATTGCTTTTTTAGCGATTGTAATTTTAACCTACGTTGGTAATTGGTACAAAGGTTTTGTTTTATCACGAAGTAAAAAATCCACCATCCAAACGGTTGTAAATCAGTTTTCGAGGAAAAAAATTATTTTTTCTGTGAGTATTTTGTTGTTTTTAATCTTCTCGAAATACTTTTACATGGCCAGTTTAACTAACTATTTTACTTTCTATTTGATAGATAAGTTTGATGTATCGGTTAAAACCTCGCAACTTTATTTGTTCATATTTTTATTTTCTGTGGCAGCAGGTTCTTTGTTGGGCGGGCCAATAGGGGATAAAATAGGAAGGAAATACGTAATATGGGCATCAATATTAGGTACGGCGCCATTTACGCTTTTATTGCCTCATGCAAATTTATTTTGGGTTGGTGTTTTAATTGTTCCTATCGGGATGATTTTAGCCTCAGCTTTCTCTGCAATTTTAGTTTATGCTCAAGAATTAATTCCCGGAAAGGTAGGTTTGGTTGCAGGCTTATTTTTCGGTTTCGCCTTTGGGATGGGTGGTATAGGTTCGGCCTTATTGGGTAAATTGGCCGATAGAACAAGCATCGAATACGTTTTTAATATTTGTGCATTTTTGCCGTTAATTGGTTTATTAACAGGCTTTCTTCCAAATATAGAAACGAAGAAATAATAAATAGGGATGATTTTTAATGGTTATTTACCTAAATCGAAAGCTACACCGGCGTTTACCGTAAATTGGTTGTTCAATCTTTCGTAACCAATGGCATCGGCATTATATTTTGCAATTGGAAATTGAGCTTCGGCAAAAAGGCCAAAACCTTTAGAAAAAAATACTCTACCGCCAACATGACCGCCAAAGTTTTTTAAACCAAGGTTTAAACCAGGATAAACATCTACATTTGCTGGTAAGCCAATTACACTACCTAAATTTGCATTAAATCTTGCTTTCAAATCAAATCTATCGCCAAAACCAGGTTTATCAATACCAACAAACTTTTTAACACCTAAAATATAACCAGCTTGTGCCCCGATAGAAAAACTTGGCCCTAAACCATAATCTAAAGAGGTAACAATTCCGGTTCCCCATTTTTGGAAGCTCGCACCAATCTGATATCTTAAATCGTCTTTACCTGTGTATGCATCAATCTGTGCATTTACTTGCGTATAACCCAGTACCAATAAAAATAAACTTGTAATAATCTTTTTCATTTTTTTCATGATAAATATTTAAGCCGCAAAGCTAACAATTTCTTACAACTTATGGTTGTAACTGGTTTTGATTAAAAGATTCTGTTAAAGAAGCGAATTAAATATTTTTTCACATGAGATGACGAGACATATATCATCAAAAAAAAGAGGCTGTTAATTAACAGCCTCTTTACAATTATAATTTATTTTTAATTATGCCTTCTGATTCAAGAATACAAAATTGTGGTCAAACATATCGAGTTTGATTTTGCTATCCTTATCAACTTTTCCAGCTAATATTTCTTTAGAAAGTTCGTTCAAAATTCGCTTCTGTATTACTCGTTTAAGCGGTCTTGCACCAAACTGAGGGTCGTAACCTAATTGTGCTAACCAATCTAAAGCATCTGCCGAGGCATCCATTTCTATGCCCATTTCGGCTAAAGTTTGCTGAACATGTTTAAATTGCAGTGAAACAATATTTCTAATTTCGCTTCGATTTAATGGGGTAAACATTATCAGTTCATCAATTCTATTTAAAAACTCCGGCCGAATCGTTTGTTTCAAAACCTCAAACAATTCATTTTTAGTTTTTGCTATAACTTCATCGCGGTTTTCATCATCCAGGTTTTTAAAGTTATCCTGAATCAAGTGTGCTCCGATGTTTGAAGTCATGATGATGATGGTATTTTTGAAATTTACCGTTCTGCCCTTGTTATCCGTTAAACGGCCATCATCCAAAACCTGTAGTAAAATGTTAAATACATCCGGATGCGCTTTTTCAATCTCATCCAATAAAACAACAGAATAAGGTTTACGTCTAACAGCTTCCGTTAATTGCCCACCTTCATCGTAACCCACATAGCCCGGAGGCGCACCAATTAACCTCGAAACAGCGTGGCGCTCCTGATACTCACTCATATCAATGCGGGTTAGCGCATTTTCATCATTAAATAAAAACTCTGCCAATGCTTTTGCCAATTCTGTTTTACCAACACCTGTTGTACCCAAAAAAATAAAAGAGCCAATTGGTTTGCGTTTATCTTGTAAACCTGCACGAGAGCGTCGTATCGCGTCAGAAATCGCTTCAATTGCTTCATCTTGTCCGGCAACACGTTGGTGCAATTCAGCCTCAAGATTCAGTAATTTTTCGCGTTCACTGGCAATTAGTTTTGTAACCGGAATACCTGTCCAGCGGCCAACTACGCCAGCAATATCATCAGCTGTAACTTCTTCTTTAAGCATTCGGCTATCGCTCTGCTGGCTTTCTAAATCTGCTTTAAGCTTTTCAAAGGTATCTTGTGCCTCCTTAATTTTACCATAGCGAATTTCTGCTACTTTTCCATAATCTCCGGCACGTTCGGCTTGTTCGGCTTCCAGTTTATATTGCTCAATAAGCTCAACCTGATTGTTAATATTATCAACCAGATTTTTTTCACCTTGCCACTTTGCTTTTAATTCATCCCGCTCTGCGGATAAATTTGCAATATCTTCTGTAAGTTCTTTAACCTTTTTATCATCTTTTTCACGCTTAATGGCTTCACGCTCAATTTCCATACGCATAATTTCGCGGTCCAGAGCATCAACGTTTTCAGGTACGCTATCCATTTCCAGGCGAAGTTTCGAAGCCGCCTCATCCATCAAATCAATAGCTTTATCTGGTAAAAAGCGGTCGGCAATATACCGCTGACTCATTTCTACAGCAGCAATAATGGCCTCATCTTTAATCCTCACTTTGTGGTGGGTTTCGTAACGTTCTTTTAAGCCACGCAAAATCGAAATTGCATCCTGCGTATCCGGCTCTTCAACCATCACTTTCTGAAAACGACGTTCAAGCGCTTTATCTTTTTCCAGATATTTTTGATATTCATCTAAAGTAGTTGCCCCAATAGCACGTAATTCGCCACGAGCTAAAGCCGGTTTAAGTATATTTGCGGCATCCATTGCGCCTTCTCCGCCACCGGCGCCAACCAAAGTATGTATCTCATCAATAAATAAAATGATGTCACCATCGCTCTGCGTAACCTCTTTAACTACCGCTTTTAAACGCTCCTCAAATTCACCTTTGTATTTAGCGCCGGCAATTAAAGCACCCATATCTAACGAGTAAACGGTTTTGCTTTTCAGGTTTTCGGGCACATCGCCTTTAATAATTCTAAAAGCAATACCTTCGGCAATTGCCGTTTTACCAACGCCGGGTTCACCAATTAAAATAGGGTTATTTTTCGTTCTGCGAGATAAAATCTGGATTACTCTGCGTATTTCCTCATCGCGACCAATAACCGGATCTAACTTTCCGCTTTCTGCATATTCGTTTAAATTACGGGCATATTTCCCTAAAGCCTGGTAAGTAGCCTCCGCATTTTGGTCGGTTACGCGATTGTCGCCACGCAACTCTGTAATTGCTTTTTTTAAGTCTTTTTCGTTTACACCTTGCTCTTTTAGCAATTTAGCTGTGCTATCATTAACGGCTAATATGCCAAGTAAAAGATGTTCTACAGAAACAAATTCATCTTTAAATTCTTTTAAAAATGATTGCGCTTTTTGTAAAACATTATTTGTATTTGATGACAGGTAAACGTTGCTTCCACTCACTTTTGGAAACCTCGAAATTTCTGCATCTAAGTTTTGATTTAAAACACTAAGATTTACGTTTAATTTCTTTAAAACATAAGAAACCACGTTTTCATCAACAGTAAGCAAACCTTTTAAAAGGTGTGCCGTTTCAATAGCCTGTTGCTGGTTGCCCTGGGCTATTTCAGAAGCCTGTTGAATTGCTTCCTGGGCTTTTATTGTATAATTGTTGAAGTTCATATAACCGTTTTAATCAAAACAAATGCCACAGCAACTTTGCTTATTAAATCGGAAATTTTGTCGGTACAAATTATATGTTACTGTCTAAATTGCTGATTATGTGTAATTTAGCATGAAAATTTGTCTTGTTTTTGTTTGGAAAAGTAAGTTCAACACTACTTTGTTTAAGCAGTCCCAATTTCCGCTATATTTTTTGTTGCCCATCAGTTAAGCCCACGTTCACAACAAAAAGATGCCGCTTCAATTGGGTTTAGGTGGCCTGGCTTCTACATCTATTAAAGAAAAAACCATAACGCATAAAAAAAGCATCTGCGCTTTATTTGCAGATGCTTTTTTAGGTTGTTTGTTGTCTGCTCGGTTAACCAGTTAAAACAATTAACCAATTATTCAATTCAAACAATATTCTATCTTAAAATTTCTTTTAGTTTTTCTGTCTGGTGGTCGGCTAATTTCTGCAACGGACCAGAAGCTAACATTTTCATCATCATATTTAAATCAGCAGAAATAATATGTTTAGCAGTTGTTGTTCCATTACCGTTATCACTAACTGTCCACTTTAACTCCAAATCAAAAGGTGCTTTTTCTGAAGGAATTGCGGTAAGCTCTTGGTTTTCAATACGGCTCGAAATTTTGATGGCTAATTTTGCCATGTTTTGAATTGTAAAACGAGCATCATCTTCAGTAGATTCCCAATTGTAAATGTTTTCGGGCATTAACTGTTGGTGGTTATTCATGTTTGAGAGAAAAGCATAAACCTCATTTACAGGCTTGTTAACTTCTACAGCGCTTTCGATAATTGTCATTTAATAAATATTTAGGTTAGGGATTTTTATACTATGACTATGAATTTACAATTTTGTTTTGACCCCATTCAGATGGATTTAAACGCCATTTGCCTAATAATTCCATATCGCTTTTTGCAATAATGCTATGCTCTGCAGCATACTCAATTAGTGCACCATAATTCGATAATGTTAAGTAACGACATTTAGCTGCTTTAAAATTTTCATCAGCTTGCTCAAAACCATAAGTAAAAATTGCAGCCAAGCCAGCAACAGATAAACCAGCGTTTCTTAATGCTTCAACAGCCTGTAAACTGCTTTTTCCTGTCGAAATTAAATCTTCGATAACAACTACACGCTGTCCTTCTACAACTTCGCCTTCAATTAAGCTTCCGGTGCCGTGTTCTTTAGCTTTTGCACGTACGTAAATAAATGGTAAACCTAATTCCTGAGCCACTAAAACACCTTGTGGAATTCCGGCTGTAGCAACACCCGCAATAACATCAACTGCTCCAAATTCTTCTTGTATAGCTTGTGCTAACTTCTGGCGAATATAAGTTCTTACCTGTGGGTGAGAGAGGGTAATTCTGTTATCGCAATAAATTGGCGATTTCCAACCCGATGCCCAAGTAAAAGGATTATTAGGTTGTAATTTAATTGCCTTTATTTGTAATAAAAATTCCGCTACCTTTAATTCAATATCACTTTTATTATACATGGCCCAAAATTACAGAATTTATATTAACGATAACACTTTGTTTATATCAGATGTTTTACCTGAACAAAAGGAAAAGATTCAACAGCTTGAAATTCAGGATTTTGATTTAGAAATATTTTACAAAAAATTAAAAAATGGGTCTAAAAAAAGCTACATTTTCTTAACTAAAAACCCTAAAGAAACTTTTAAAAAGCTTAAAAAGAACTGTGAGATAATTAAAGCTGCTGGTGGCTTGGTAGAAAGCGCCAATGGAAACTACCTTTTTATTTTTAGAAATAAGAAGTGGGATTTGCCAAAAGGTAAATTAGAAGATGGCGAAAATATGAAAGAAACTGCCGTTAGGGAAGTTGAGGAAGAGTGTGGTGTAAAAATTTTAAAACGTGAAGAAAAACTATGCAGAACGTACCACGTATATCCAAGTGGCTCCAAAATGGTAATTAAAAAAACCAATTGGTATAAAATGAGGGTAAAAGGCGAACCTAAATTAATACCTCAAAAAGAAGAGGGGATTGATGATGCAGTTTGGCTCGACAAAAAACACCTTTCACCAATTGTAAAAAATACTTTTCCATCAATTATGGATGTTTTACGTGCCGGTGGGATTTTATAAGATAGGTTGTGCCCATGATTGAAATTTTGGGTTAAGCGACATATTGTGAAGTTTTAAATTTTATGCCAGTTTTATAACCCACGATTTCAATCGTGGGTTAAGCGACAGATTGTGAAGTTTTAAATTTTATGTCAGTTTTTTTGACCTACCATTTCAATCGTTTGGCCATGAATAATCTGTTTGTGATAAAACAGTCTTAATCCTCGTAATCTAACTCATCAACCACCTTTTTAAGTCTTTTTAAATATCTACCATAGTAGCGCCACGCCCAAAGTTCGGTAATAACACCAATAATTAAAATGGAAACAAAGCAATTTATAAGCAAGTATATGGGTGAAATATTAGTCATGATTTTTGAATAAATGGATGTTTTTTCCATAACCAGATAGACAGCGAAAAAGGATACGCTTATAAAAGTGATTATGTAGGTTAAAGCTTTGTAGAGTTCAATATTCATTTTCATTTCATAATAAAACCACAAAATATTTTTTCGGCTGTCCATGCTCATGTCATAAGCGTTTTTATAGAACTTAAAAAACTTAACAAAATAGTAAGCCGTAAAACCACAAATAATGGTGTAAAATACGAAGTATATCATTTTCATTTCATCAGATAAACCAAATAGATACGGGAATAGCGCTAAAATAATTATTGCAGCAATTTGGTAATTAAATTCGTGTTTCATTTTTCTTCTAATGATATCGATTGGTGTACGGGCTTGTTTTATTTTAAGCATGTTTCCCGAAATGTTTATTTCCTGACCACTATCGGCACTCCATTCTTTTTTTAAATCGTCAAAATTCATAACCATTTTTCTTTATAATGAATTGTAATTTTTCTTTTGTCCTATTAAGTTTCACTCTAGCATTTACTTCGCTAATGCCTAAGTTCTCAGCAATTTCTTTGTGCGATTGATTTTCCAAAAACAAAAAAATCAGTGCTTTTTCTACAGAATTTAATTCATTAACCGCTTTGTATAAGTAGGCTAACTTTTCCTCCTTTAATTCGCTTTCATCGGTGTCTATTATATCAATATTTTCATCCAAAGGCGATTTATCCACTTTTCGATTATCCTTTTTAAAGTATATTAAAGCCGTGTTTAAGGCAACACGATACATCCAGGTAGAGAATTTACTTTTGCCTTTAAAGGATGGGTAAGCTTTCCATAGTTGCATTATTATTTCCTGAAATAAGTCACGCTGCTCTTCCAAATCTTTCATATACATCTTTGAAATTTTATGTATAATCGCCTTGTGCTGATTTATCAGAGCTAAAAATGTGCTTTCAGTTTCCTTCATCTAAGTCGTTTATTTGGCTTAAAGAATTGAACTAATCTTACTCAGAAAGAAATTTGCTTCGGTAAAAATATTTGAGATTAGAGTATTCATAGATTTATGTAAAATATACTCTATAAGTAATCGATTTCCGAAAACGTTACATTTACGCAGAAAAAAATATCTACTATAAAAAACCTAGAGCTTCTTTAGGTACAAATGGGCTTACATCGCCATGGTTTCTTAGAATATCTCTTACAATTGTAGAACTAATTGCAGAATATTCAGGTTTGCTTAATAATAATATGGTTTCTACTTCAGGCATCATCGTTTGATTGATTTGAGCTATAGCTCTTTCGTATTCAAAATCTGATGCGGAGCGAATACCGCGAACCATGTAAGTAGCGTTTATTTTGCGACAAAAATCAACAGTTAAACCTTCGTAGGTTCTAATTTCTATGTTTTTGTAGCCGGTAAAAACGGTTTCCAGAATTTTTAAGCGTTGCTCGGCAGTAAGAAAATTTTGCTTTGAGCTATTTAAACCAATACCAATTACAATTTTATCAAAAAGAGGTGTAGCACGTTGTAAAATATTTACATGAGCAATGGTAATTGGATCAAATGAACCTGGAAACAGCGCTATTTTCATAATTCAAATATATATTTTTAGGTGGAAAGCAGAAAGGTTAAAGCGCAAAGCTTGCCTACTAATTAAATGACGGCCCTTAGGTGTAAACCTTAAACCTTAGTTTTATTGCGAAAAACTCTGCTAACTTTTCAGTTAAATAAATTCGAAAAAACTAAAAGAAGAGTTTCCGTACTTACGCGTTTCTTTGTAACCTGGCTGGCTGTTTAATTTCATGTTACTTTGGTGTTCCACCACAAGCAATCCACCTGGTTTAAGCAGTTTTTGGTCTTCTACCATTACCGGAATTTGTGGAATGTTTGGCATGTTGTAAGGTGGGTCGGCAAAAATTAAATCATAACTGCCAGTCATTTGTTTCAGAAGCTTGAATACATCCCCTTTACGCACCTCAATTTGCTTAAAATCATATTTTGTTGCGGTTGTTTTAACCCAATTCACGCAGCCGTAATCCATATCAATGGCTAAAATTCTTTCTGCCTCACGTGAAGCAAATTCGAAAGTTAAGTTTCCTGTTCCACAAAAAAGGTCTAAAACGCTGCAGGTTTCAAAATCAAATCTATTGTTTAAGATGTTAAACAGCGCTTCCTTTGCCATATCGGTTGTTGGCCTAACCGGCAAATTAGCAGGCGGCTGCAAGCGGATTCCCTTTAACATTCCACCAATTATTCGCATAAATCTAAAGCAAGAAGACCGCTGAAATAATGCTGCGGCATATCAGCAAGCAATTCGTTATTTTGCTTTGCTGCTGGTAAAAAGAAGTATAAATTATTGAAATATTTGAGCAGACAATTATAGTGTTCATCATCCTCATTGATAATACCTTGAAGGTAAACCGGAACATTGTCATCTAAATTTAATTGCTCAATTATTAATAGCAGAAAATAATTAAACTCATCTGCAGTTTCTGATTGATAATGGTTTTGGAAGACCACTTTTTTATCCTTTACGTACAGAACGTTAAAAGAAAGCGCAGTAAAATCAATTAATAAAGATTCATCAGCCAAATGCTTAAACAAAGCAATTAAAGGTTCTGATTGCGGAAAAATTAAAGATTTTTCTGGCAAGCTTTGCTTGACCTTTTCATCCAGGCAAAAAATTGTATTAAAGCCTAATGCGTTCTGAGTTGAATACACTTTATCCTCAGAACCCAGGTATTTAGCATAAACGGCCAGATTTTCACCATCAAACCATTCATCGGGAATAAAAATAAAATGTGAAGTATGGATTGCAGCCTTTACAGCAGCATAATTTAGGCTCAGATTGGTATCATTTGCAAATGCAGCCTTAAGCTCCTCTTCAATTGATTTACAGCCTTGTTTATCAAATATCGCATTTATCGCACCGGAATTTTTATCAACCAAGGCATAAGAAAAACTGTCGTTGGTTATTTTTAATAATAAGTGACAGTTTGCAGATGCTTCAGCTTTAAAATTAGGATTGACCAATAAAAGACTGTTTTTACTCATTGAAACAAAAATAGAGTTTTTTAGAGATTAACCGCAAAGAGCGCAAAGTTTTTTCGCAAAGGAAATGAAGTTGGGTGTGTAAGTTATAAAATATGCCACTGCAATGCGGATTAACACTGAAGTTTAAGTTATATTCGTTGATTTCTGTGTTAATGTGGCAACTTTTTTTTTGCAAGGCTTATTTAGATTTTTGCCACGGAAACACGGATTAACACGGAAGTTGAAGTTATATTCGTTGATTTCTGTGTTAATGTGGCAACTTTTTTTTTGCAAGGCTTATTCAGATTTTTGCCACGGAAACACGGATTGACACGGAAATTGATATTTTATATTCCGTAATTTCTGTGTTTCCGTGGCAACTCTTTTTTTCAAGGCCTATTCAGATTTTTACCACGTAACACACGGATTAACATGAAAGTTGATGTTTTATATTCGTTGATTTCTGTGTTTCTGTAGCAAATTTTTTATAGAAGCATTGTTAATGTTATATTTAAAATCTGTGTATACCTGCAGTTAAAAATTAACAAAATCTTTTTACCAAATTCAAACTTTTGGGTGGATGAAAATTTAAAAAATTCAGCTTAAATTCGAAACATGAGCTACCAACCTACCTATAAAGCGGCAAATACAATTGCAGGCACAATTGAGCAACATTTTATTCGCTTACATAAAAATGCAATTGAACAGGGTGAGGAAGATTTAGCATCGCAACCAGATAAATTTACCATTGAAGCTTTAATTGATGTCGCTTTCTGGAGTAGTTTAAGGAAGGAAGAAGGGCATTCTCCTAGAATTTCTATTGCATTTTTGCCTCCAGAGCAAACCTCTAATCCATTGCTTTTTGCCAAAAAGCTAACTTTAAATGCAAATACTTTAACCAAAATTGCTCCGGGTATAGAACGTTCGGGAATACATTTAGGCGTTTGGATGGAAGATGGTGAGCTCTACATTTGGGGAACCACACTAAACATTCCGAACTTTTGCTTTGTGGTTGATGTTTCTGAGCCTGGATTGATTGTGATAAAACACAGAAGAATTTACGGTATTGGCAAATTTACCAATGTTGCAGTTTTAAAAGGTGAACAAATTAGAATTGTTGATGATACGAGCTGTATGAACAGAGATTGTCCGCCGATTTTAAAAGCGTTGCTGGATTTGACAGTTTTAGCCAGCTGGAACGACCCGACAAACATCTTAATTCAGTTTGCCGTTTCAATGCGTTCTCATGGAAGGGGTGGCGCATTGTTAATTGTGCCAAAAGGCGATAAAAAGTGGGCGGAATCAATTATACATCCCATTCAATATTTAATACAAACACCTTTTTCGGGTTTAGCAAACCTTGCCAAGCAAGGTGGAAATCAGACTGAAATATTTTCTCAGGGTGCCTTAAGGCGAGAGGTGGAGCACTTAGCCGGTTTAACGGCCGTTGATGGTGCTACTATAATTGATGAAGATTTTGATTTAATTGCTTTTGGCGCTAAAATAGGTAGGGCGAAAGGTAAACCCACGGTAGAGCAAATTGCATTTTCGGAGCCTATTATTGGTGGTGAGGATAAAATTCTTTTTCCCGGACAATTGGGTGGTACAAGGCATTTTTCGGTAGCGCAGTTTATTAACGACCAACCTCAATCTATTGGTTTAGTAGCTTCGCAGGATGGGCATTTTACTATATTTAGCTGGAGCGAAAAACAAAGTATTGTAATGGCACATCGTATTGAAACGCTGTTGTTGTAATTGAAAGTCGTTATTGCGAGGTACGAAGCAATCTTAGTGCATAATTTATTATATAGTTTTGTGTTAGCTTATACATTTTGCAGGAGCTAACCTTAAAAAGAGATTCTATCTTTGCAATCTAAACCGTATTGTAGCGGCATCCCCCGATTTTACATCGGGGATTTAGCGGAAAGACGGGCTATCGGAACCGATTAGCAATGCAATTGCTTTTCATAAAATTTTTCTAAAAACTATTACAAAATTTGCCAGTTAAACAATTAAACAAAATCGATGTACATAGATAAAAGTCAACTTATTGCCGAAGCTTACCAACACCCACCAACTAAAGAACAACTACTTTTTTGCGAGCGGATGTCGGTGTTTTTGCAAGAAGATGATGAGTATAAGTGTTTTGTGTTGAAGGGTTATGCCGGTACGGGTAAAACTACATCGGTTGCCGCTTTGGTTAAGGTTTTGGCAAAATTTAACCTGCGTAGCGAACTTTTGGCGCCAACTGGCCGTGCGGCGAAAGTGATGAGCCAATATTCGTACAGAAAGGCTTTAACCATTCACAAAAGAATATACCGAAAACGTTCTGCGGCATCGCCCGAGATGCAGTTTCAGCTTGCTCCAAATCTATCAGAAAATACCATTTTTATTATTGATGAGGCTTCGATGATAGCTGACGAATTTAATGAAACCGGCTCTTCTATTTTAAGGGATTTGCTGGAATTTGTTTATAATTCTAAGAACTGTTTTTTGCTTTTTGTTGGCGATACAGCGCAGCTACCGCCAGTGGGCAGCTTGGATAGCCCGGCTTTAAACGAACAATATTTAAAAGATAAATTTGCCCTAACCATAAGTTCTGTCGAATTAAGAGAAGTAGTTAGGCAAGGTAAAAAATCGGGCATTTTGGCTAATGCAACCATGCTTCGGAATCAAATTAGTAAGAATCCTGAAAATCCGCTGCCAAAATTTTTAACTAAGAACTATAAGGATATTTACAATATGGCTGGTGCCAGGTTGGTTGAGGGTTTGGAGTATGCCTACCGGAAGTTTGGTATGGAAAATACCCTGGTGGTATGCAGATCGAATAAATCGGCAAATGTTTACAACCAGCAAATACGTTCGAGATTGCTTTACCGCGAAGAGGAACTTACCGGGGGCGACCAAATAATGGTGGTGCGTAATAATTATTTTTGGCTTCCGGATAATGATGAAACTGCTTTTATTGCCAATGGCGATATGGCTAAAGTAATACGCGTTAGGGGCGAAGAGGAGCGGTATGGTTTCCGCTTTGCTGATGCGACACTTGAGTTTATGGATTTCCCTGCTGCAGGACAGGTTAGTTGTAAAGTGATGTTGGATACACTAAATATAGAAACTGCCAATTTACCCTATGAGCAAAATAAAAAGCTTTTTGATGGTTTAAATGAAGATTACGAGCACATTGCAAATAAGAGGCAACGCATGCTTGCGATAAAGCAAGACCCGTTTTATAATGCTTTGCAGATTAAATTTGCTTATGCGGTTACCTGCCACAAAGCGCAAGGCGGACAATGGGAAGCTGTTTTTGCCGACCAAGGTTATTTAACCGATGAAATGATTGATTTGGATTTTCTTCGATGGCTTTACACGGCCGTTACCAGGGCAAAACAAGAGTTATACTTAGTTAACTTTTCGCCATTGCTTTTCGCTAAAACTGCACAAGAGGATTATTTTTAGTTTAGGTAGCCACAGATTAATTTGAATTTTCTTTTTACCACTTAAGGTTATCTAAGCTTATATTTCTTTGTATGATGAAATTATAAAGCCACAGATTAACAGATTTTTTTGCTTTATTTTTAAAACTTATATTTTTTTAGGTGCCTTAGGTAATGAAATTATATAGCCACAGATTAACAGATTTTTTGGCTTTTATTTTAAAACTTATATTTTTTTAGGTGCCTTAGGTAGTGAAATTGTGAAGCCACAGATTAACAGATTTTTTAGCTTTTATTGTAAAACTTATATTTTTTTTGGTGCCTTAGGTGATGAAATTATAAAGCCACAGATTAACAGATTTTTTGGCTTTTATTTTAAAACTTATATTTTCTTAGGTGCCTTAGGTGATGAAATTGTAAAGCCACAGATTAACAGATTTTTTGCTTTTATTTTAAAACTTATATTTTCTTAGGTGCCTTAGTTAGTGAAATTATAAAGCCACAGATTAACAGATTTTTTAGCTTTTATTTTAAAACTTATATTTTCTTAGGTGCCTTAGGTAGTGAAATTGTAAAACCACAGATTAACAGATTTTTTTGCTTTTATTTTAAAACTTATATTTTTTTAGGTGCCTTAGGTGATGAAATTATAAAGCCACAGATTAACAGATTTTTTGCTTTTATTTTAAAACTTATATTTTCTTAGATGCCTTAGGTAGTGAAATTATATAGCCACAGATTAACAGATTTTTAGCTTTTATTTTAAAACTTATATTTTTTTAGGTGCCTTAGGTAGTGAAATTATAAAGCCACAGATTAACAGATTTTTTGCTTTTATTTTAAAACTTAAAACTTAGATTTTCTTTGGTGATTTACGTGGTGAAAAGTTAATTAAAAAACTCTTACCTTAATATTTTAACCAAATAGTGTTATGAAATTTGCATTTTCACTCAAGAATAAGATAAAAATAGCTTTTTTGTTATTCTGTATTATGTGTTGCACTTTGCTTATCCGGTTTTTAGAAGATAAGAGTGTAAAAAAAATAAACGAATCTTTCATCTCAATGTATAAAGACAGGTTGGTTCCGGCTACAGATTTATATTTTATAGCAGAACAGCTTCATCAAAAAAATGCATTGTTACAGAATATTTTGAATAATGATAGTCAACTAAATTCTGGTTTAACGCAAATACGACAGCTCAATTCTAACATCGATTCTGTTATTAATAAATATGAATTAACGGTATTGGTAAAGCAAGAGAAAAGTTTCTTAACCGAGCTAAAAAAAGCTTTAATGGTTCAAAATAATGTTGAAAGTAAAATTTGCCTTGCTCAGCCAGCAGAAGGATTAGCGCTTTATACTGCCACTGGAAGAAACAGTTTTAATCAATCTTTAAATAAACTATCATCGCTAATTAAAATCCAGACTGAAGTTGGTGATGAGCTTATAAATGATTCAAAAATATTTGTTTCTGGTACAAAAGTTTATTCAACGTTTCAGGTTATCCTTGCAATAGCCATCGGTGCGCTGATTGTGGGGATTGTTTCAGCATCAAACGCTGTAAAAGTTCAGCAGGAAAAGTATAATTTGAACTAGCTTTTTCGGTTAAAATTAGCCACAGATTTAAAGATAATAATCTGTAAATCTGTGGCTAAAAAAATATATTAATCAGCGTCTTCATCGGTAATTAACCGAATAGAATCATCAGAAAGTACAATTAAACGTTCTTTATAAAGTGAACCGATGGTTTTTTTGAAAGCGCTTTTGCTTATTTGAAAACGATGATAAATTTCTTCGGGCGTGCTTTTGTCGCCTAACTCAATTACACCACCACTCTTTTTTAATTCTCGTAAAACCAACTCTTTCGAGTCGAGAATATGGCCGTAACCACTTGGTTGTAAGGTTAAATCAATTTTACCCTCAACACGTATTTTTTTAATCCAGCCTTTACGTTGTTCGCCTACTTGTAAATTATCAAAAACCTCATTATGATAAAGTAAACCGATGTAAGTATTGTTAATAATTGCGTTAAAACCTAAATCAGTTTCTTCAGTAATTAATAAACTTACTTCATCGCCCTCTTCAAAATCAAAATCTTCCTCTTCTACATAATCGTAAAGTTTAGATGATGCCAACAGTCTGTCGTTATTCTCATCCAGATAAACATATACAACGTATTTGTAGCCTTTTTGCATTGGTCTTTTTTGCTCTCGCTGCGGCACGTAAACATCTTTATCAATACCTAAATCCATAAAGACACCATCTTCACCATCAGAAACAACTTTTAAGAAAGCAAAATCGCCGACTTCAGCATAAGCTTTTTGAGTTGTTCCGGTTAAACGTCCATCTTTCTGTATGTAAACAAAAACGTTTAAGTTATCGCCAATTTCTGCCTTTTGCGGAACATATTGGTAGGGAAGGAGCACCAATTTATCGCCATCTGTTAGGTTTAAACCGGCTTCTGTTTTACTTAAAATTCTTAGTTCGTTGTATTTACCTATTTCAATCATTTCATTTTGGGTTACACCATTTTCTTCAATGGATTATGCGCAAAGTTAACAATGTTTTATTTGTAATTGCCTCAAAAATGATTTGGAAAGGTAAGTCAAAACCCATCGGATAATTCAGTCGGGCTGTTCCTACCCGTCCGGCAGGCGGGCAATAAATCCCCGATGCTATTTTTGTGCCGATTGTTCGGTAAAAAATCGGGAGATACCGCTGCCATCCCCTTTAATTACAAAGTATTTGCAAAAGAAGGTCACAGTAAAAAATATAAGCCGCAGATTATCAGATTTTGTTTAAAAAAGAACAAAAAATAAATGGCAAAGATAATCTGACCATATTAGCAGTAAATTCATTTAAAACTAAAGTTTTAGCTGCCATGTTTAGTATTACCAAAAATCTGTAAATGGTTAGTTAGTAAAATCAAATGCTAAAAAAAAATTAAACATCAACCTATTAAGATAATTGATTTAAATTTGAGCAATATTCAACTATATGGACAAACCCAAAAAAGCTAAAAAACCGAGTGTTTTTAGTCTTCTGGCAGATTATAAAGGTTTAATTTTTTTGCTCATTTTTTTTGCTTTACTAAGCAATGGCATCAATTTATTAATACCAAAAATTATTGCAAATGGAATAGATTCTTATTCAAATAAAACCTTTAATGTAGAAACCATTTTAACGCATTTTTCGATTGCAATTGTGCTGGTTTTTATTTTTACTTATTTACAAAGCATTGTACAAACCTATGCATCAGAGCGTGTTGCCCGAGATTTAAGAACAAAACTTTCGGCTCAGATTTCAAGGCAAAATCACGCTTACGTTTTAGAGGCAAATCCCGCCAGGTTATTAACCAACTTAACGGCTGATGCTGATTCTATAAAAATGTTTGTATCGCAGGCAATCGTCTCTATTGCTTCATCAATATTTTTAATTGTTGGTGCAAGCATTTTACTTTTAATGATTAATTGGAAACTTGCTTTATGTGTTATTGTGATAGTACCGATAATTGGTGGTGCATTTTTCTTTGTTTTAAGTAAGGTTAAAGTTTTATTTACCAAAAGTCGGGAGGTTATAGATTGGCTAAACAAAGTAATTAGCGAAAGTATTTTAGGCTCTGCGCTTATTCGTGTTATTAATTCACAGCAGTTAGAGTACAATAAGTTTTTAGATGCCAATACCAAAGCCCGCGATTTAGGCTTATCGATATTGAGGTTATTTGCAGGATTAATTCCAATTATTGTTTTTACAGCTAATTTATCAGGCTTAAGCATTTTGGTATTGGGTGGTCATTTTGTGATAACGGATTCGATGACTTTAGGTGAATTTGCTGCATTTAGCAGTTATTTAACCATGATAATTTTCCCGATTTTAGTTATTGGTTTCATGAGTAATGTGATTGCTCAGGCTACAGCTTCTTATCAAAGAATTGAAAGTGTTTTAAATGCTCCATTAATTAAACATCCGGGTTTAATTGCGCAAAATTTAATTGGCGAAGTTGAAGCAAAAAATATTTCGCTAAACTTTGGACAAAAACCGGTTTTAAAAAACGTTTCATTTAAAGTTGGACCAGGTTCTAAAGTAGCCATAATTGGTCCCACAGCTGCAGGTAAATCTCAACTGCTACACATTTTAACTGGCTTAATTGCGCCAAGCAACGGCGATGCATTTTATGATGGTAAAATCATTAACGATTACAATCAGGAAAATTTTTACAAGCAGGTTGGTTTCGTATTTCAGGATAGCATTATTTTTAACATGAGCATTCGGGAAAATATTGCTTTTAGCGATACCGTAACCGATGAATCTTTAGCAAAAGCAATTCAAACGGCCGAATTAAAAGATTTTGTTGATGCTTTACCAGAAAAATTAAACACCATCGTTTCTGAACGCGGTAGCAGTTTATCTGGCGGACAAAAACAAAGAATTATGCTCGCAAGGGCATTAGCCATCAATCCAAAAATTTTATTACTTGATGATTTTACTGCAAGGGTTGATACAAATACCGAAACCCGTATTTTAAACAACATTCAGCAAAATTATCCATCATTAACTTTAATTTCTGTAACCCAGAAAATTGCCTCTGTTACGCATTACGATAAAGTTATTTTGATTATGCAAGGCGAAATTATTGCCGAAGGCACCCACCAGGATTTGTTAAAAACCAGCCCTGAGTACGTACAGATTTTTAATTCACAACAGAGCACCAGCAATTATGAAATACAATCTTAATCAGCTTAGCAAAAAGCAGGAGAAGCAATCTACCATTAAGGCTTTAAAAAGATTGCTGAACTTAATCTCTGCTGAAAAGAGAAATCTTTGGCTGGCCATTGTTATCATTATGCTTAATTCTGGTTTGCTTTTGCTCGGTCCGTTATTAATCGGTCATACCATTGATACCTACATCAGAACCAAACAGTTTCATGGTGTTTTAATATTTGGCGGGATACTTTTAGCGATTTATTTGGTGGCCATGATAACAGGTTACCTGCAAACTAAATTGATGGGAAGTGTTGGGCAAAGAATGCTTTATACTTTACGCAATGCTATTTTTAATAAACTCCAAACATTGCCTGTCTCCTTTTTCAACCAAAATAAAGCTGGTGATTTAATCTCAAGAGTAAATAACGATACGGATAAACTGAATCAGTTTTTCTCTCAATCGCTTGTACAATTCATCGGCAGTTTAGTAACCATGGTTGGCGCCGGAATATTTCTGCTATCCATTCATCTCGAATTAGGTATTGCTGCATTATTGCCTGCTGTTTTAATTGTTGCATTTACAATGATTTTTTCTCCATGGGTAAAAAAGAAGAATGCCGTAAACCTTAAAAGTGTTGGGGAGTTAAGTGCCGAAATACAGGAAAGTTTAAATAATTTTAAGGTGATTATAGCTTTTAATCGTCGCGATTATTTTAGAAGGAAGTTTGATGACGCCAACAAAGAAAATTACAAAACTGCGATTGGTGCAGGCTTAGCGAATAATATTTTTGTTCCGGTTTATGGGTTGTTTGCAAGTGCAGCTCAACTTATCGTTTTACTTTTTGGGATATACTTAATTTCCAAAGGGAATTTTACGCTTGGTTTACTCGTAAGTTATATTGCTTATACTACAAGTTTTTACAATCCACTTCGCCAGCTTGCGGCTTTGTGGACTAGCTTTCAGGTTGCTATGGCAAGTTGGGATAGAATTTCGCAAATATTGTTGTTAGAAAGTGATTTAAAACAGATTGAAAGCGATGCCATTACATCATCAGATGCGTTATTAGAATTTAGAAATGTTCATTTTTCTTACGATGGCACTAAGGAAATTTTGCATAATGTGAATTTGCGTTTTGATAAAGGTAAAACCTATGCATTAATCGGCCCAACCGGTGGCGGCAAAACCACAACCGCATCTTTGATTTCTCGTTTGTATGATGCAACAAAAGGAACTATTTTGTTGGATGGAAGAGATATCAGGTCATTCTCGGATGTGGAGCGGACTCAAAAAATAGGTTTTATCCTTCAGGAACCATTTTTGTTTAGCGGAACTGTTAAGGATAATATTTTATACGGGAATAGTAAACTTCAGAATTTAAGTGATGAAGCATTAAAACAAATCATTCAGGATGCAAATTTGAACGAGATACTGGCAGTTTTTGATGAAGGTTTAAATACTTCAATTTCTTCAGCATCAGATGGTATAAGCTTAGGTCAGAAACAGTTAATAGCCTTTATGAGGGCTGTTTTACGGAATCCTGAGTTGCTTATTTTGGATGAGGCAACGGCAAACATCGATACTATAACCGAACAGCTTTTGGGTAATATTCTAAATAAATTATCGAAAGAAACCACGTTAGTGATTATTGCGCACCGACTTAATACTATAGAAAATGCTGATGAGATTTACTTTGTAAATGAGGGCGAAGTACAAAAAGCCGGTACCTTAACAGATGCTTTAGATATGCTTTTGGAAGGTAAAAGAACAAGTTAAATTATATGTTAAGTAAATTTTACGGTAGTCGGTTGTCAATTTAAAGGCAGCTCAACAAAAAAAGTTGTTCCACTTCCTTCGTTATTTTCAAACCAAATTTTGCCATTATGTGCCTCTATTATTTGTTTTGAGATGAATAAGCCTAAACCATAAGATTGCTCGCCACTTGTGCCTTCACGTTTTATATCGTTGGTGCCGCCAAAAATTTTCTCTCTAATATCTTCTGGTATGCCAATGCCTTTATCCGTTACAGATATGAGTATGGTTTCATTTAATTGCTTTAAAGTTAGGCTAATTACACTATTGGGCTTACTAAATTTTATTGCATTTGTAATCAGATTGCTCACCACTCGCCAAATCTGTTCGCGGTTTATTCTAATAACAACAGGACTACTTCTTAACGTGATGTTTTGTTTTTTTTCTTCCGCTTTAAACTTTATTAAACTGATACAATATTTTAACAATGCATCCAATTCTACCAATTCTTTCTCAATTTCTTTTTTGCCATTATTTTTATTTAATAGTTCGTTTATAAATTTTACAGAGCTGGTTGCCGAAGCTTTAATTAAACCGATATTGTATTTGTCGTTTTCGGCAAGTTCATCGTCATCTTCCATTAACCCAGCCAAACTCACAATAGCACCTATCGGGCTGCGTAAATCATGGGCAATAACTTTCATCACTTTTTTATTTTCGCCATCGCTTTTTTCTAAAGCCATTAATGTTTCCTGCAGATTAAGATTTTGTTGCGTAATCTGATTATTCAACATTGATAATTGCTTATTAATGCTTTTACTTTTCGACCAATTTCGCCACAGTTGGTAAACAATAAAGAAAAGCAGTATGGTGAAGATTGCCGCTATGATTAGGTACAATTGCCTTAATTGGCTCTCCTTTTTTAATAAGCTTAACTCATAGTCTTTTTGCAGATTGTAAAATTCCCGACCAACGTCAAATTTACTAAGGTTTCTTTTCTGTTCAACTATTTTATTATTTAAGGTTGAATATAGCTTTTGTAAGGTCGATGCACTTTTATAATCTCTAATTTGATTAAAATAATTAATCTCTAATTTGGTTAACGCGGCATTGTTTTCTAAATCGGGTGTTGATTTTAATAAACCTTTGGCTTGGCCAAGGTAGTTGTTGTATTGAGTATAATTTCCTAAAGCTAAATTTAATCTGGCGAGCTTAATTGCCGTACTTTGGGCGCTTCTAGTACCCTGTTTATGTAAGCTGTTGAAATAAAAACTTTTCTCAAAGTTAAATGCAGCCTGGTCATAATTTCCGCTATCTAAATATACTTCTCCAATAGATTGATAGATTACGCCTTTAGCTGATGCAACAAAGTTTTTAAGATTTGGAAATTGTTGCTCATTCCGCTCTACAAATGCTAGCGAATTTTTAAAGCAATACATGGCACTATCAGTCATTTCAACCTTTAAATAACTCGCACCAGCATTATTTAAAGCACCTTGAATTTCGCCGAATTTTTTTTCATCAAGGTCGCAATCTAAATTATTGCGGTAAACCTGCATAAAATAGGCTGCGGCAACGTGATAATTTTCCTGAAGGAAATTTAAATTTGCCAATCGGCTGTTAATGCGCCCGTTTGAACAGGTATTTCCTTTATCATTCGTTAATAATTTGCCTGAATGATAAAACTGATAGGCTTCTCTATATTTTTTTTGCTCTAATAAAATATCTCCTTTTGAGAAATAGGCAATGCTTAATTCGTTTCGATATTTATCTGATGCATTATTTTCGATGATTAGATTCTGCATGCTATCCGCATACAGCATAGATTTCTGAAGTATTTCATTGTCCTTTTCGTCTCTACCTTTCCAATAATATCGTCTGTATTTAAAGTAATAAGTTTTCCAGATATCGCCAATACCGGGTTTTGGTATCTTATTAAATGCAGAATCAAGATAAAAAACTGCTTGTGATAAACTATCTCTCTCCACCAAAACGTTTGCAGAGTCAATTAATTTATCTACAGTTTTTGCATTATCAGAGTTAGAATTGGATGTGTAATTACATGACAATATCATTGACCATATAGACAGAGAAAACCCAATAAATCCGAAAAATTTTCTCATTAACTCTGGGATGATTGTAGTGAGATGATAAAAAAAATGTTAGTATGATTAACGAAAGTAGGCGCTAATAACCTTATTTCCAAATAGTATTGGTGTTAACCTTTAAAAACTTGGAGAATTATGAAGCATTACATTATTGAAAATGTAAGTATTTATACATATTGAAGTTGTAAGGGCATATTTTGTTCTGAGAAAAAATAATCAACCGCCAATTTATAACGATTGATTATTTTTTTTAACCCAATCTTCTGCCTGTGTTAATTACGTTAACACCATTAAAGCGAGTTGTAGGGCTGCCATGAGAAACGGCACTTGCTTGTCCGGGTTGTCCTTTTCCATCAGAAAAAGTTCCACCTAAACGGTAATCATTTTTATCGCAACGTTGCACACAAGAATTCCAGAATTCCTGAGTATTTGCCTGATAAGCGGCATCTTTTAGCATGCCAACAATTTTACCTTCTTTAATCTCGTAAGCTAACTGGGCACTGAACTGAAAGTTATAACGTTGCTGGTCAATAGAATAAGAGTTTCTACCGAACATATAAATGCCTTTCTCCACATTCTTGACCATATCTGCCGCACTTAATGCCGCATTTCCAGGTGCTAATGAAACATTTGGCATTCTTTGAAACTGAATGCTATCCCAACTATCTGCATAGCAACAACCTTGCGATTCTTTAAGTCCAAGGATATGGGCCTGGTCTCGAATGGTTTGATAGTTTACCAAAATTCCATCCTTAATAATATCCCAATTACCACATTTTACGCCTTCATCATCGTAACCAACAGCACCTAATGAGCCAGTTTCAGTTTTATCCGCCAGGATATTTACCTCTTTACTACCAAAGTTGAATTTTTTCGATTCCCATTTATCAAGCGTAAGGAAACTCGTGCCAGCGTAGTTTGCTTCATAACCTAAAACGCGATCCAATTCAGTCGGGTGTCCAACGGATTCGTGTATGGTTAAAAATAAGTGAGAAGGGTCTAAAACCAAATCGTATTTTCCGGGGGCAACTGGTTTTGCTTTAAGCTTTTCATCAACATGCACTGCAGCTTCGCGAACATCTTCCAAAATATCGTAACGTTTTTTGTACATCGTTACCGGGCCGCCTTTAATTTTCTCTTCATCTTTTGGTTTGAGATATTCAAATCCCATTCCCATTGGTGCGCTTAAAGCATTTCGGGTTTCAAATTTTCCGCTTGCCGCATCTGTTTTTGTTAGGGTAAAGGTTGGCCAAATGCGATGAATATCCTGGTCGATGTAAGAGCCATCTGTAGAAGCAAAATACTTTTGCTCATTTATCATAAAAAGATTTGAGTTGATGAATTTTGCACCACCTTTTAAAGCTTCGTTGTTAACGTTTAAAAGTAAATCTACCTTGTCTTTTATAGGCACTTCAAAAGCGTTAATTTCGATTGGCGTTTTCCAGCTTACCTCTCCAAATCCTCGCTGAGCCGCCAACTGCACGGGTTCTTCCATTAACTTTGAATTGCCTTTTGCAATTGCCACTGCAGCCTCGGCCGCTTTGGCAATGCTTGTATTATCTAAATTATTTGTGGCAGCAAAGCCCCAGCTTCCATTTGCGATAACCCGAACACCCAAACCATAAGATTCTGAATTTGAAATGTTTTCTACCCTGGTTTCGCGAGTTGCAACAACCTGGTTTAAATATCTGCCAATGCGAACATCGGCATAAGTTGCGCCTTTGCTTTTGGCAGCATTTAACGCAACATCGGCCATTTTCTTTTTCAAGGCAACATCAACGGGTGTTAAGGCTTCCTCCACAGAAATGATTTTACCAAAGGCAGATAAATTGGGTAGTATGGTTGTGCCGACACCTACACCAGTCATGTATAAAAAATCTCTTCTTCTCAATTGTAATGTTTTTTATGGGTTTTGATATCTGATTATAATCTCGTCATTGCTAGGTACAGAGCAATTCTGATTCGTTCGCTATAGACGTCATCTCGACTGAGCGCAGCAGTATGGAGAGATAATTGATACTTTTCTTACTATCGTCATTGCGAGGCACGAAGCAATCTCTTCTTACACAAATCAGATTGCTTCGGCTCGCTCAAATCATGACTCTCAATGACGACCAATTTAATATTGGTTTTGGTTGGAAACTGATTTCCTTCGCAACAACGAATTAAATAATATGATTAAACCGCATCAGATAAAGATGTAAAAGTAAAATCACGGATTTTCATCGGTGGGATTAAACCACTTCCAGTTCTTACTGGTTTGCCTAATGCTTCAACATTGTTAAGCATAATTACCGGGCTTTCATTAAATCTGAAGTTCTTAATCGGGAATTTAATCTCGCCATTTTCAATGTAAAAAGTACCATCACGGGTTAAACCGGTTAATAATAACGTTTGTGGGTCTACAGAACGTATATACCAGAATCGGGTTACTAAAATACCTTTCTCAGTGCTTTTAATTAAATCTTCGAGAGATTGTGTACCACCTTCCATAACAATGCTACGACTGAAAGGTAAAGGTTGTACATTTTTTTGAGCAGCCCAATATCTTGAATAAGAAAGGTTTTTAACAACACCTTTTTCTACCCATTGTGTTCTTTTTAACGGTATACCATCGCCACTCCAGGTTGAAGATGGCAACTCAGGATTTAATGGATCTGAATAAATATTTACATTTTCTGAGAAAAGTTGTTCGCCTAAACGCGTACCACCACCTTTTTTGCTCATAAAACTTCTGCCTTCATCCGCACTGCGGGCATCAAAACCTCTAAACATATTACCAAGCATATCGCTTGCAGCAAGGGGTTCTAAAATAACAGTATATTTTCCCGGTTCAATGGCTTTAGCACCAGCAGAACCATTGGCTTTACTTGCAGCAATTTTGCTTAATGCAAGTGTATCCATTTTAGCGAGGTCGTTAAACTCCTGCTCAACATAACCCGAACCCGTTCCTTGTTTATTTCTAACTGTAACGGAGAAGGAAACGCTTGTACCTTTGTTATATGCAAACAAACCTTTAGAGTTCATTATTGCAGTGAAGCTGGTAGAGTTTTCTAAGAAACCTGCAGCATCTAAGCCAGCGGCTTTTGAAACGCTTAAGCTTTTGCCCACCATTTCTGCTCTTGTATCTGGCGTAATTGCAGCCGTATTGGCATTGTAGGTTTTAGATTCTGCAAATGTTTGCGGACCTAAAAGTGGCATAAACTCAGGGTTTTCTGGCGCAAGCATTGCTAATTCTTCAGCTCGCTTAACTACTTTTTGTAAGGATGCATCATCAAATTCATTTATAGATGCTGAGCCTGTTTTCTTTCCAAAAGTTGAGCTTACGCCTAAACTCATGGTACTGATTTGTCCGGCGGTTGAAACTGCATTACGGGCATAACGAATGTTTCCGCCATCATTGCCCCTTAAGCTTACCTCGCAAAATTCGGCTTTAGAGAAACCGATTACTTTTTTTAATATCGCCTGGACTTCTTCTTTACTTAATATGGCCATAATTATATTTTTCTTGCTGTATTGATAACATTAACTCCATTAAATCTTGTGGTTGAGCTTCCGTGAGAAACTGCACTACTCTGGCTCGGTTGTCCTTTTCCATCGTTAAATGAACCACCTAAACGATAATCACTTTCATCGCAAATTGCGTTACAAGAGTTCCAAAACTCTTGAGTATTTGCCTGGTAAGCAACATCGTTTAACATGCCAACAATTTTTCCTTCTTTAATTTCGTAGAAAATTTGTCCGCCAAACTGGAAGTTATACCGTTGCTGGTCTATAGAGAAACTGCCATCGCCAATGATGTAAATGCCTTTTTCAACATTTTTAATCATGTCATCAACCGAAAGTTTTTCTTTACCTGGCTGAAGCGAAACATTTGGCATACGCTGAAACTGAACATCATCCCAACCTTGAGAGTAGCAACAACCATTTGATTCAGTTAAACCAATGATATGAGCCTGATCTCGAATAGCCTGGTAACTTACCAGCGTACCGTCTTTAATCAAATCCCATTTCTTGCATTTTACACCTTCATCATCATAACCCACGGCACCTAAAGAGCCAACCTGTGTTTTATCAGCCACAATATTTACCTTATCGCTACCAAATTTGAATTTTTTAGATTCCCATTTATCAAGCGTTAAGAAACTCGTGCCAGCGTAGTTTGCTTCATAACCTAAAACTCTATCTAATTCAGTTGGGTGCCCTACAGATTCGTGGATGGTTAACCAAAGGTGAGAAGGGTCTAAAACCAAATCGTATTTGCCTGGTTCTACAGATTTTGCTTTGATTTTCTCAGAAGCAACACGAGCCGCTTCTTTAACATCTTCAAGCATATCGTAACGACCTTTGTAACGGGTTACAACGCCACTAACTTTATCTTCAGGGCGAGCATGCATATACTCATAGCCTTTACCCATTGGCGAACTTAAAGAGTTTCGGGTTTTGAATTGTCCGGAAGCTCTATCAATTCTAGTCACATTAAAGTTCGGGTAAATTCGGTGTACATCCTGGTCTATGTAAGAACCATCGGTTGATGCAAAATACTTTTGCTCATTTACAGCAAAAATTACAGAGTTTACAAAATTTGCACCATTTTGCATGGCCACATCGTTAACGTTTAAAAGTAGATCTACTTTTTCTTTAACGGGCACTTCAAAGGCATTAATTTCTATTGGCGTTTTCCAGCTCACCTCGCCATAACCTTTTTGAGGTGCAAGTTGTACAGGTTCGCCTTGAATTTTTGCATTGGCTTTAGCTACGGCAACCGCTTGTTCGGCGGCTTTAGCAATTGCATCTTTAGTTACATTGTTTGTTGCAGCAAAACCCCAGCATCCATTTGCCAGTACGCGAATACCAACGCCGAAAGATTCGGTGTTGGCTACACCTTGTACACGCTTTTCGCGGGTGGCGACAAACTGGTTTAAGTAACGGCCAATGCGAATATCAGCATAAGTTGCGCCTTTGGATTTGGCGGCATTAAGGGCCACATCGGCTAATTCTTTTTTAATCTTTACATCAACACCATCAAGCGCCTGGAGCGGATCGATTGGTGTTCCAAATGCGGAAAGATCGGGAAGCAATAGTGCACCCATACCCATTCCGGATAAATAGAGGAAATCTTTTCTTTTCAATTGGTTCAGTTTAGTTGATTACGATACCAATATAGCCATTAATGCACTTTTTTGACTATTTTATGTATAACATTTTAGTTTCAATCGCTAATTTTTTCTTAAAACCCTCGATTCGAACCATAAAAACCCGGTTGACAGGATGAATGTTATAAAAATCCACCATTTGGATACTTCATTAACCGTTATTTGTTCAGAAATTTTCGCCTTAGATAATTGTTTGAGGTTGTTCTGAACAAATCTTTCATTTTGTTTGATTAAGGAGTAATTTCTTAAAGTTTGCCAGTTTTGTTTAGCATAAATATAAACAGATGCTGTAGTTTGATTAATATTTAATGTATTCCAACCTTGTGTTTTCGGCCAATTAGTAACATCCCATTGAAAAGGTAATTCCATATTTTGGCGTGGTGCAAGTACTAAGCCATTCATCTTTATTGTTGGTACTTTATTATTTTGGGCTAAATCAATAACAAAATTTGTACGATGATTAACTACAGGAATTTTAGGCAAAACCTTAAAAGCTAAATTCTTAGCCTTTTTACGAGCAGTTTTAGATAACAAAGCCGACCAATAGGCCGAATAATCTGCTTCATTTCCGGCAAGCATCCAGTTGTAGGTAGAAGACAATGTACTGGCCGTCAATTTTCCTAAACCATTTAATTTGCTTGTCACCAATATCTTTGCATTATTATCAATTACTATGGTTTGGTTATTTTCCGAAGCTTTCAGGAAAAGCCTTTGGTCGTATGGTAATTTGTTAAACTTTTTTGCATCATCTTTAATTATGGGTATCAAGCCTTTATCTTTTTGCAAAGGCACTTCAAACCTCGAAAATTTATCACTAATAAAACCTGAAGATTTTGGATTTGCAATTCTGATAATTACACCCAAACCATTATTCATAGCTGTTTGCATAGTTGATTTTTCAGCGCCTGAAAGCGAACTGATTTCATCTTCATCAATAATTAAAACATCAAATTGCTTTAAAGCTGCTTGGTTTATGCTATTAAGGTTTACGTTACTTAAGTTTAAAAAATCTGTTGTGTATTTATCCTTGCTAATCTTGCTCCTGTAAGCAAGCGGGTATTGATTATCAAATAGCCATTTTTTGAGAAATTTATATTCAAAATCCGGGAATGAGGAAAGGATTAAAACCTTCATTGCTGCCTGCTCATTTACGATAAATGGAACAGGCTCATTGGAAATGGTATCTTTTCCGTTTAAAGCAATTAACTTAAAAACGGCTTTTCCAATTTGTTTCGGCTGCGTTTTGAAAGAAAAATTAACCGTTTCATTTGGTTTAATGTTAACCGAATCGATAGACTTTCCTAAGCCATTAAGTAAAAGTTTAATTGTATTGCTTTCTGTGTTTTTGTAAATTCCCTGAAGCAAAAACTGCGCTGTTGTTTTGATTTCGTTAGGCCAGTTTGCATCAATTATTCCAGTAATATTATTTGAAGGGTGAAAATTTAGCTGGAAATCCTTTAGCTTTTCTAATTCATTTAAACTTAAGCCGTAGCCATAAATATTTATCTTATTTACCTCTGGATGTTCTTTGAGAAAATAAAATAAATCTGGTATTTGAATGGTTTTGCCGTGTTTTAGCTCGGTAGCTTCGGTATTTTTTAAACTGTATTTAGCTGATTTAATTTTTAAGGCTGAATCAGGTTCTGTGCCTTCAGTTATTAAGTTTATCTCATTTAAATTTTGCTTCGCTGAAGTTTTGTATTGTAGCGGAATAAGAAGAAATAGGAGCGAGGCTACAGAAAATATGCTGGCTAAAATCCGCCATATTAATCTTGCCTTATCATTTCTGCTAAATTCTTTAAATAGTAAAAAAACAAGCAATATTGAGCAAATTATAATGGCTATTAGCTTAAAATCCATGTTATCGGCCCGATTTATTTAGGTTATTAAAATAGCTTTGATACAATGTTGATGCAGGCAAAGTGGTTTTGTATTGCGGTTTTGCAGGTTCGGCTTTTATCATTTTTTGGATGGCTGATTGGGCAACATCAATATCTCTTACTACAACCTTTTTAGCCGCAGATAATCTTCTTAAACTGGTTAAGGCATTTAAAAAAGAGGCCGGATTCTCTGCTGCGGCTACAATCATATACTTTTCTGTTTCCGTTAGTTTGAATCTTTCATCCTCACTCAATTTTTCACCATTTCTTTTACTTTCTAAAATGGAGAGTGCATTTTTTAAATGTTTAATTCGCAATTCTTTTTGCTCAAAATTCATTTTTTGAACAGGTTGAAGGATTTTATCCAATTCGCCACTCAATCTTTTTTCTGGTTTTAATGAGGCTGTTTTAACGGTTGTTTTGGCAACATAAGCTCTGGATTTTTGTTGCAAATCTTTCAATAATCTTAAAGCTTTGTATTCGTAAGGCAAGGCTTCCTGAGGTTTATAAGTCCGCAAGCGCAATTCTGAATTCCACATTTCGGTTAAAACGGCTTTTAGTTGTGCCTTCATTTCAGGTTCGAAAAATGTTGCATCTTCTGCAATATCATGTTTATGTGCATATTTGTCCATTATGGCCGTTACATCGCCAAATTTTTCTTCTTCGCCTTTGTGTTCCACATGCTCATCGTGGTCGTCATGGTCGCCACCAATTTCGGTTTCATTTTCTTCCCCTAAAAATTGCCCGTATCGTAAACGCAATAGTTTTTGGTCGATACCTAAATTATTTGCTCTGGTTTTAAACGCTTCAGCAGGAATAGAAGATTGTTCTTTAAGTAGCTTTTCGGTGTCAATAATAATCTGCCGCTGACTTCTAAAATATTCTGGCACAAGGTTAACGCCATTCGTCATTCCAGAAAGGCTCATTAATTCTGTGGTATCCACAATAGAAACAAAATAAACATCCGATCGGCTAGATTGACCATGATTATCCATTGCTTTGATGAAAAAATAAAGTTCATCACCGGGTTTCATACCCAAAGATTTTAAATCAAAAAGTTTAGTTAGCGAAACATTTTTCCGGTTACCAAAATTTGTATCGAACGAAAGTCTTTTCTCCGTAAAACTTACACCTTCACCCTTGCCACTTGCCATTGTTGCCGAAATAAATGCGTCCTTTATGCCATAATCATCATTTAAATTTGCCTTTAAAGTGAATTTTTGCGGTTGGCCAATGTCAATTGTTGTGTGTTGTTTTGGTTGGGTAATTTTTATTGAAACCGGTAAATCGGCTATTAATTCTATCTGATATAGGTCTGATTTTTTTCCATCCACAACTACCTGGTAAAAACCTGCTTTATTGATTGTTTTAGAAAATTCCCAATCCCTCTTTGCATTGTTTTTAGGTTTAAGATTGATGATTTCTTTATCATTAAAAATAAAACTCAATTTTTTTGCCGCAACATTGGTTTCAATTTGCCAGTTTACTTTTGCGCCATCTTCTAATTTAATCGAAAAAATTTTCTGTTTTCTCGAAGCTTTTTGCGTGTAAGCAGGAGGCAAGATGGTTAAGTTAAAATCGGCAATTTCTGGTAAAATGTTCTCTTTAATAGCTGGTATTAGGTTTTGCGCTTCAGTAGGCTGGTTTTTGTTATGTTTTATTGCCGGGATTTTGCTAATACCATAGCTGATAAATAATGCGATGAATAGGATTAAGCCTGAAATATAAATTTTGCCCTGGATTTCTTTTGGGTTTTCCAGGCACGGTATTATTGCTTCAATCTTATCTCTTTGGAATTTTTGAAGCATTGGTAATTCTTTAGCATCTAATAGCAGTAATTCTGCGCTTTCTTCAACTTCTGGATACTTATAATTTACAAATCTAGCGATGTCATCATCGCTTTTCTTCCAAACGGGATTTAGTAATAAAATCACAGTTCCTATCAAAAGAAATATTAAGGCTGCCGACCAGATTGAAAAATTCAAAATATTTACAGCAATGGCACTTAGTACCAATGTAATCGCCAGGGAAATTGCAATAATGTGGAGCAGGCGGTACATTATCCACTTTGTTCTGAGGTTATGAAGCCAATTTAATCCTTCAGTTTTTTGCATAATCTGTTTTATTTCTGAATGATAAAATTCTCTCTACAATAAAAATCAATAAAGCTGCAATCCAAAAATATTTCAAAACGGATTCGTTTATGTTAAGTGAAGATTCGCTTGCTTTAAAATTATTATTTTTTGTATTTAATTGATTTGCTTGCAGAGTTCTTTGGTCGTTGGCATTAGCTTCAAAACCAAAATTTTCGGGTTTTTCATTTTGCAGAACGATTGGCATTAAAGCTTTTACATAGGCTTCATTCCAAACCAAATCATTCCATTGCGGATTAAATCGACTGTAAAAATGTAATACCTTAAGATTTTTATGTTCTTCTTTTGACAAAATCGGATTGCCAAAACCATCTGTCCATAAGTTTTCAAATTGATTTTTAGAGTCGATATATTTTGACAGTGGAATTTGTTTTCCTTCAATATTGATAAAAGAATGATGATTTACAGCTTTGCTTGCAGCATATTTGAATAGTACTCCGTCCTTTATTATTGATGATTTGAAATCACTTGAAACAGATTTTTCTGAGAGCCAAAAGCCAATCTGATTTGCTTTTTCGCCTGTATTTATGATAATTTTCCGCTTAGTAAATTGGGCAATTGCATTTAATGCTGCAACTAAATATTTGCTGTCGTTAATGCTTTTATCCTCATAAATGGCAACATATATAGGTGCTAAATTTTGATTATTTACAGCTTCGTATATGGTTTGTTTTGGGGTTGAAGTAGCTCTAAGTTTTTTGCCTGCAAAATCTGTTATCCATGTTTTAACTGAATCTCCATCATTCAAAACATTCCAGTTAATGTTAAATTTTGTTTCTGGTAAATTATCACCGAAGTTATTTTGCTTTGTATTTTGATAGATATAGATATTTGTACCTGAAGGTAAAATCGTGGTTAACAGGTTAAAAAGGCTTGTAAAGTTTAAGCTTTCTACATTAGCTTTTTCGGTATTAGCCGTATCTTTTACGGATAAAGGTATAAAGCCAAAATTAAAATCGTGAATCTCATATCTGATTTTTAATAAAGAATCTATAGTTTTTCTATTGGATTGATATACAGATTTAAAATTTGCTTTATCTATCAAAATCCAACCGCCTTTTTCTTTTGTATTAACTTTCCTGGTGATGTAAGGTTGCGCAATGCAAAAGCTAATTAATATGATAAGCAAGCATCGAAGTAAAAATAATAGCCAATCTGTTATTTTAAAGCTTTTTGAACTTGCCCGAGAGCTTTCTCCAAGGAGAGAAATGCTGCCGATTTTTAATGTTTTACCTTGTTTAATATTCCACAAATGAATAATAAGCGGGATAATTAAACCTGCAAGCGCCAATAAACCGATGGGATAAAATAACTGCACTTAAATTTTTAGTTTACTTCTTTGTTTTAAAAAATCTCTCAAAGCTTCATCTAAGGGTTCTTCAGTAGATAACGTTCTGTAAGAAATTCTTCTATCAAGCATTTTAATTCTGATGTCTTCGAGGTGTGCATTAAGTTTAGTTCTATATTCCTGCCTGGCTTTTGCCTGATCAATTTGTATGGTTTGCCCGGTTTCTAAATCTTCAAAAGTTGTATAACCTTTAAAATCTAAGTCAATTTCATTTTTTGCTAAAAGATGGAAAACCACAATTTCGTGCCTAAGTGTATTCAGCGTTTCTAAAAGGTTTAAAATTTCACCATCAGCCTGATAGAAATCGGTTACAAAAATTAACAATTCACGCTTTTGTGTGCCGGCAAAAAGTTCCTTGTAATGAATCGGCTTGGTGAAATTCCCTGCCGGATTTATGCTTTCGAGCTGATAAAATAATCTTGCCAAATGTTGATAATCCTGCTTTGGCGTCATCGAATAAATTCCCGAGTCTTTAAAAACATACAAGCCAATTGCATCGCCTTGCAGATTTGACAGATAGGCCAAGGAAGCGCCAAGATATCGGGCATATTCAATTTTAGTGAAGTCGCCGTCACTATGGTTCATCGAAGCGCTGGCATCAATCAATATTCTCACAGAAATATTAGTTTCAACTTCCGATTCGCGAATGTAATATCTATCCGAACGGGCAAACATTTTCCAATCCAACGAGCGTAAATCATCACCCGGTTGGTAACTTCTATATTGGCTAAACTCTAGTCCGGCACCTTTCACAGTACTTTTATTAATGCCGCTCATAAAACCATCAATCGTCATTTTTGCCGACAAATTCAGGTCCTTAATTGCCATTAATACTTTCGGATTTAAAAGTCTGCTCATTAAATATTTGCTTTCGGCTTAGAGATTGCTTTTAATAATTCGTCTGTTACCTTATCTGATGAAACATTTTCGGCTTCTGCTTTAAAATTCATTAAAATTCTGTGGCGTAAAACCGGGTAAGCCATGGTTTGCAAATCTTCGGTTATTACCGCATAGCGACCATAAAATAAGGCTCTGGCCTTTGCCGTTAAAATTAATGCTTGCCCGGCACGTGGCCCGGCACCCCAACGTACCCATTCTTTAACAAAAGGAACTGTAGTTGTATCTGGTCTGGTGGCACGAATAATATCACTCACATACGTTATTAAATCATCGCTGATACTTACTTCTCGGGTAATTGCCTGCAATTCTTTAATTTCTTCAGCACCAATAATAGGGTTAATGGTTACTTTTTTAGCACCCGTAGTGCTGCTTAAAATTTTTGCTTCTTCTGTTGCGGTTGGGTAACCTATTTTAATGTAAAGTAAAAATCTATCCAATTGCGCCTCCGGAAGCGGGTATGTTCCCGCTTGTTCGATAGGGTTTTGCGTTGCAAGTATAAAAAATGGTCTATCTAAAGGATAAGTTTGTCCGCCGTAAGTAACTTCAAATTCTTGCATTGCTTCTAAAAGCGCCGATTGGGTTTTTGGTGGTGTTCTGTTTACTTCATCTGCTAAAACAATATTGGCAAATAATGGTCCCTTGTTAAACTTAAAAAAACGTTTCCCTGTAACATGGTCTTCCTCTAAAATTTCAGTTCCAACAATATCTGTGGGCATTAAATCGGGTGTAAACTGTATTCTTCTAAAGGATAAATCGAGTGCTTGGGACATGGTTTTAACCATTAAAGTTTTAGCCAAGCCTGGTACGCCTTCTAAAAGGCAGTGTCCGCCGGCCATTAATGCAATAAGCATTTCTTCGATAATTACATCCTGACCAACAATTATTTTTTGTATTTCGCTTTTTAATTGAGAGATTTTGCCAATCAATAATTTTAAGTTAGTTTCTGAACGGTCCAAAACGATTTTTTTTAGTCTGCGTGAATAATGAGCGTCAATATAGCGCATTATGGCACATAATTTTAATCCTTACCAAAAGAATATCAAAAAATTTACAAGATTATCTGCCCAAAAACCTGAATTAAAGAAAATTGAAGCTAATTTAGGGCGATGCAAAGATCTAAATTTACATTTGCGAGGTTGAAATATAATTCCGGAGATTGGGACACTGACCAGCGTATGCCATCAAATATATTAAATTCATTATTAGAGTATACTACAATTCCGTTAGAAGAGGAAGAAAAAATTGTTGAACTGGGCAGTATGGATTTATTTAAATATCCATTTTGCTATATGAGCGGGCATAAATTGGTTCAGTTTAACCAGCAAGAAGCGGCAAATTTTAAAGCATACGTTAAAAACGGTGGTTTTATTTTTGTTGATGATTGCAACCATGATATTGATGGTTTATTTGCTCGTTCTTTTGAAACACAGATGACTAATTTATTTGGCGCTTCAGCATTGAAGAAAATTCCAAATAACCATCCAATTTATAATTCGTTTTTTAAGTTTGAGAAAGGCCCACCAACAACATCTTTCGAGCTTAATGGTTGGGGAGATGATTTGGTACATGATTATTTAAAAGCTATTACCATTAATAACCGGATTGGCGTTTTATACAGTAATAAAGATTATGGTTGTGAATGGGATTATGATTTTAGAAATAAACGTTTTTTAGCCGAAGATAATACTAAATTTGGTGTCAACATTATTTTATACGCCATGGGCGTAAATAGTTAATTCAATTTAAATCAAATATATTGTGAAAACATTCCTAACCAAATCACTTCTTTCATTAGTTGTTTTAATCGCATTAACAGCAAATAGTTTTGCGGCCAAACCATCTTATTATTACCAGATTAAAATTTATCATTTAAAAACTAAAGCGCAGGAAACTGTTATTGATGCATACTTGAAAGATGCCTATATACCGGCGATGCATGCAGCAGGGGTAAAGCATATAGGTGTATTTAAAACAATTGCGATTGATACTGCTGAGCAGCTTGTTTATGTCTTTATCCCACTTAAAAAACTTACAGGTTTAGATAAGGTTGACGAACTTATTGCAAAAGATAAGCAATACCTTGAAGCTGGAAAAACTTACTTAAATGCATCATATAATGATGCTCCTTACACAAGGGTAGAATCGATAATTCTTAAAGCATTTTCGGCTATGCCTGAATATGCATTACCTAAACTAAATACGGCTAAAAGCGAACGCGTTTACGAACTAAGAAGTTACGAAGCTGCAACAGAAAACCTTTCGCTAAATAAGATTGGAATGTTTAACGATGCCGAGGTTGATATTTTTACAAAGCTTAATTTTAATGCCGTTTTTTACGGACAAGTAATATCGGGCAGCAAAATGCCTAATTTAATGTATTTAACTACATTTAATAATAAAGCTGATAGAGATAAACATTGGGCAGATTTTGGTCTGGAGTATAAAAAGATTAGCGGTTTGCCGCAATACCAGCATAATGTATCAAAAAATGTAACACTGTTTTTATACCCTACAGATTATTCTGATTTTTAAGGTTTTTAAAAAGTAGCTATAGATACATATTTAAAAAACAATATTTATTGTATCTTTGTTGTCCTGTTTTGCTTCTCAAGTAAAAAACTAAAATTTGGGGCCGTTCTTGGATTTGACAGGGTGGCGAAGGTTATGTTAGCATGCAGTGCGTTGTACGGAGAGCACTTTAAAGAGAACGTTCAAAACAATAGTTGGCGAAAATAACTACGCCTTAGCTGCCTAATTTAGAATTAGCATAGCTTTTGTTCCTCTAACTGCTGCATTGTTAGGTTAGAATCCGGAGCATCGATATAACAGTGCTGGCCTTAAGAAGGTATGGCTTAAGGTGAGATAAAGTATCTAAGGATTTAAACAAGGTCGGTTTTCAGCCCGTTTATTTCTCGAAAATTAATTGAAAAATAAGCATGTAGAAGGTATAGGTTATCTCACAACTGGACAAGGGTTCGACTCCCTTCGGCTCCACATTTAAAAGCCTGATTATCAGCCGCATTTATGATGCGGCTGACCATTCAGCTGACGACAATAACAATCAAAGCAATTCTGTGAAAACTAAGTGGGAAGGTCCTTTTCTTTATGAACCAGCTGGTGGTGACATGACCAAAGATTGGTTTGTGTGGATTAAATACCAGCATCCGGTCACAGGCAAGTATATCCGATTCAGGTATAATACTGGTTTTAACAAATTGAAGACAAAGCAAGAACGAAGAGACTATGGAAAGGATTTTGTTCAAGCTATAACCGATTTGTTAAAGGATGGTTTCACTCCTTTTGCAGAATATAATGTCATGCAAAACCTGCTTGATAAACAGAAAACTGTTTCTCTCTGCATTGATAAATTTCTTTCTGAATTGAACGTTAGACCAAACACCTATCACAAATATTCCCTTGAACTTAATTTATTCAAAAACTATCTAAAGGAACATGGTTACGGTGATGTTTTACTTCGGGATATTAGAAAAGGTGTCGTTGTCGAGTTCTTAACTCACTATAAAGAAAAGCGAAATTGGAAAGGTAAAACCTACAATCATTACTTAACAGATATCACGACTTTTTTCAATTATTTCTACAATAACTACGATGATTATCTTGAAAAAGTTCCGACGTTAAAACTTAAACGTGCGCCAATCGAAAAGCCTGGTAACTCAGCATTCAATGATTACCAGTTTAAAAAGCTAAAGGAATTGATGCTGGCGAATGATGATAAGCTACTGTTCACATTCTGCAGCTTTATATACTATGCCGCTTTGCGTAATGTTTCAGAAGCTAACTTTATTAAAGTAGGGGATTTTAACTTCAAGCAAAAGACATTAAAAATTGAGAGCGGCACTGCCAAGAATAGAAAAACTGAATATATTCCTTTGTACCCTGATTTTTTAGAACTACTCTATGAACTTAAAATACCAGAAATGCCGCCCGAATGGTTCGTGTTTGCGAGAAATAGGATGGGTGCTTTTTTAGGCGGAGAAAAAAGAGTAGGACTTGATTATTTCTCAAGATTATTTAAGCCATACAAAAAGATTCTGAAGCTTTCCGAACGTGACGGAATATATTGCTATAAACACACAAGAGCGGTGCACCTTGGCGAGGATGGTGAAGAGCTTTATAAAATCATGAAATTATTCAGGCATAGTAATCTAAACATGACAATGATTTACATGCGTGACCTAGGAATAAATGTGGATAAAACAGAATTTAATAAAGGCCGGCAGTTTTAAATTTTAATGCCGTCTCTTCTCATTTCTTCCAATATTGGCTTTACGTTTGGTAGATTCTTGATATCGTCAAATGTTACCGCATCTTTCTTTTTCTTTGATTGTTTTCTGAAATAATCCTTATCGGTGTAATAAGGATGGTCAAGTGGCAAAGGCTCTAACTGTTCTAGAGATGGTGGTGGTTGTGAAAAGCTTAATCCATTTTCTTTTGCATTATCCAAAGCAGTTACATCAAATTTTGATGGATTTATAATAGTAACGCATTGAATTGATTCATTAACATAGACAATCACCTGCAATCTTTGTAGTGGTGCATCTATCTCAGGCAAACCATCTAACATGGTATACAGCAACCCTTTGCTACGTTCGCTATAGCCCGGACTATCAGGTAGATAAAGATGTAAGTTTCCACCACCGTATATACAGTTAACCTGAGGAAAAGCTTTGTTAATGTTATCTGCTAAAGTCACGCCGTATAGATTGGCACCACCTCTAATTTGGCCTTGTGAGTTTTCCATATCTAACTAAATAAATCACTTTGTGTGTTGTCACTCACTTCACGCAATACATTTTTGTCGTTTGGAGCGCTCTTCAATTCCCTGACTACGCGATAAGCAGCGAGGTCATCGTCAGAACAGGCAAATTGCATAATATCATCAATCAATCCAATAGGACTATCAGGATTTATCCAGTCATCGATAAGGGTTTTGCTTAGCATCAAAGGCATTCGTTTAGCGGAGTTGTGGATATCCGCCATAAAAATATTAGCAGGCTCAGTAACAATCGTAAATGTTTTATACCATTCATTTGAAACTGTCTCTTTATAATAACTATACAAACCAGCAAGGTAAAAGTAAGGTTGCTCTTTTGGATGAATCAGATATGGAAGCGTATCGATTTTCTTTCCTTTCTCATTAAAAATGTGCTTATACTCAAAGAAAGAATTTACCGGGATGATGCAGCGCTGTTTTTTGATAGCATTTTTAAAAGAAGTGGTCGTTCTGATATCCTCACTTCTGGCGTTAAGCGTTCTCTTAGCTAATGCAAGCATATCAGTTAGGGGTTTATTCCAAGTCGGCATTAGTCCCCATTGATAGAGGTCAATGATGTCTTCCCCATTATCGTTGAGTAGAACCAATAAAGATGGATGGTCAAACCCTGATGCTTTATACAGATTGACTTCAACCGTAGGATCTACTGCCTTTGCAGGGAAGTGGCTCTGCAAATCATAAGCTTTAGTAACTTGTGTAGCTGTATAGCACATTTATCTAAGTTAAGAATTTTGCTCAATATATGCACCCATCCCAGCAACTACCTCATCAAGTGTTTGCCGGCCAGATACCTGTTTCCAAACTCCATCTATTTTTTCTATAGAACCAATCAGAGTAGTTTTAGAATAAAAGTAATAAGGCTGACCAATATTGTGCTGTACAATAGTATAAGGGTAATCTGGATGGTTAATGTATTTATAGAATAATTGAAGCATTAGTTGATATCAAAAGTATAAGTATATTCATCATTTTCTTTTCTCACAATAACAGTTAGCTTTTTCTCAAATTCTACATCATCATAAATAAGGTCTTCCACTACATTCCCAAATTCTTCAATGTCCGTATCTTCGTGCGCTGTAAGCTCTAAAGTATCATTTTCAATAAATCTAAAGCTAACTAGGTTATCACCATACCTTTCAAGAAGTTTTTCAGGTAATTCACTAATTTTCCTATCAGCATCCAAATGTGAAGCTATTGAGTATAAATGTTGCTGAAGTTCTGCATCATCGGTTACAAAACCAGATTCAGTACTTTTATCAATTTTCATAGAACCCTTAAAATCGTCATCTATAGAAACATAGAAAAGTTCATCTTTTTCTTCTATCCTAATTTTAGATGGTCTTCTAATATCATTGATGTACATCTCAAATTCTGTAGTATTCATAATTCAAAAACCTTTATTTATCCAATTTAGTTTGAAATCTTGAGATTAATAAATCTCTATCGGAACTGGTGAAATCACTAGGCATATTCAACCATCGCCAAACTTCACCATTCAAATTCAATGCACCATTATAGTAATCATCAATCAGAATATGAAACAAGTTGCCTGCGCCAGATACATTTTTAATCCTAACTATTCTCATTTCATCACCAAAAGCTGCGCAAAAAACTATTTCCACATTCTTCATTTAACCTCTAAAAGGATCGTAAATATTGCTAAATAAATTAGTAATTACAAATAATAAATAATGATTAAGTTTGTTCGAAAAAATATCTATATGCCAGATATACCACTGCTAACCACCCAAGAGTTTTCCGAGCTTGATGAGGTAAAGCAGCTCAAAGAAATTTACAGTGTCTATGGAATGATTGTATTTCTATTCATTCCCATTGATGAGAAATTAGTTTTTCTAATTAAAGTTCACCACGATTATAAAATGGGTGCATTACCAGGCAAATTTAATGAAATAAGATTAGCAAATATTCGCTGGAATATTAAGCTCAAAAAACACTATGACGAGAAAGCCACATTGGGCCTGATAGTTAATGATTTTTGCAGCTTATACGATGTTGCGGAGTTTAAAAGTAAGTTTGTTGAAATGGTGGAGAAGCGTAATGCAATGGTTCACAATTATATGAAGGGTTACCGAGCATTTGAGGACTCACAAGCGAGAGAAGCAGCGTACCGCTACCTATTAAGTTTGATTGATTATATGCAAGATTTTATTGAAAGTATAAAAAACAGGAAATTTAGAAGTACTAAATTTCCTGAATTAGAGGTTGAATTAAAATATTAAAATCTTATTATATCGTAATTCATATTGACAGACGGTCGCCACCGTGTGCTTTCGGGATAGTATGTGTAGTTACCCTGTATTGAAAACCTTCCTAAATCAATTCGGGCAGCTGGGCCAAATCCAATAGAGCCAGTTTGCGGGTTATAGTTTGATGCTGCCTGAATTCTGAGACCAAAGTCTGGCTGTTTTTGCTCAATAATTAGTGATTTTAATCCGTTAATTTTTGTACGGGGGTCATTGCTAGTTATGTCTATATAACTCTTCTTTGCACCTAAAAACCATTTTCGCTTCCTGTATTGAGAAACTGTCACTTCGTTATTATAAGCAAAGCTAAATATACCGGCTTTGGTTGTGTCTTCATTAGGGGTGTAGGAAAGTTGGACAAACTTGTCATCGTATCTTGCAATCCTTTTTTGCAATGCATTTTTTTCAAATCTTGCCTGCATTAAACTATCACGAGTCATGGACGCTATTCTAGTTACCTGAACGAGTTGGGTTCTTGCAATTTTCAATAGCATGGCCGAGGTGTCAACTATGCCTAGTGGAATGTTTGGGTTTCTCACATCTGCCCTAGAAACCACACTGTTTGTGATATCGTATTCGGTATGGGTATTTCCTTGTGAATCGACATATTCTCGAACCTTTTGCGGACTTTCTTTCTCAATGATATCTTTTACATTTAAGTTAACCGGAGTAGGTTTTAACAATAACCAGCCGATTACACAAACTAATGCCACTATTATCAAATAAGGAATGTATTTTTTCATCGTTTTAATTGTTTAAGCAACTCTTTAGCTGGCCCATCCAGAACAGACCTGTTTGTGCTGTCTTGTGTTCTGAAATATCGAGCACTTTCATCTTTACAGTTATATAGTTGTTGTGTTAAGGTTTTAGTTTCCTCTTCTTTTTTAGTTATGTAAAGCCTCAGATAATTAATGCGTTCATCATGAGATTTATCCTTTTCTCTATACGATTGAATGATTATGCCAAACAAAACACTTACAGCAGTAAGCAGCATAATTACAGCCTTCTGCCAAGGAAAGTTTGCCCAATCTTTGGGCTTCTCTTTTTGTATGCTCATTCTCTTTAATCATTTGTGGTATAATGCCAAAATTGCACCATAAGTTTCTATTGTTAAGTCAATAGCCTATAGAGTATTATGTTAATCGATTGGTAGCTATAACTTTCTATGATTCGCTAACTTTTGCCGGAGTTCCGTCAAGATTCTTGTAATACTTTTTCTTAACACCTAGAGGCTTAACAGTAAAAGGGGCACGTCTTACATCTGTAATTTCAGATTTTGGAATCCATGTCGGACAAACCGAGTTAGACTGATTACCACCGTAGCATCTAAAATACTTATCATTCTCTCCAATGATATAGGTTACATGAGCGCCACCAACTCTGTTTTTAATAGCTGTATCACCAACACAAGCATCTTTTATGGCGATTTCAACACCCCAATTTCTCCACCAAGCAGCAGAGAGTAACATGGGAGCGGGGAGTTTTAGCCAATTTGCTCTAAAAGCACAAATAGCTTTAAATAATCCACACCATGGAACTTCATCATTTGGGTACCAGCCAATAACACCTAAGATGGTCGCCCATCTCATGATGTCTACAGTGTTTTCTTTTCCCTTCGTTTCAAGTAGGCCATTATGTCTAATGGCCTCTTGAAGTTCTTTGGGAAGATTTGGTTCGGTATTTAGCCAAGCGTCAATACCTGTAAACAGTTTCCCCATGGGTTAATCTTGAGTTGTTTCAAACGAATTATTAATATTTGCTACACTTTCTACGATGCTGGCCGCAACATCTAAATCAAATTCGGCTGCACCACCGAAACTGATGTTCTTGTTATTCTCAGAAAAATCGCAATTGATAAATCCACTCTTACCGTCATTTCCGGTAATCTTCACGCCTGTAGGTTTAGCCCCATTTTGAGATTCCCACTCGTACTTTAAATCCCATTTGCCAACTTTTGCTGAACCGTACGATTTTGTTGTTGTTGCTGTAATTTCCATTTTGATATATTTTATGATATTTAATTTTGACCGCCTTCAACATTGACGACGATTCCGTTTTTATAAGTTGTTTTAACCCAAGTTGCGCCAGGTGGAATAGATGGCGTTTGATGGATACGAACTTGATTTGAGCTACCGCCGGCCACTTGAAACACATAGCCAGTCCATCCGCTTAATTCGGTGTTTCCATCTTTAACCTTTACGGTATCAAGAACTGTATTTCCTGTTATGTTTAAACCGGTATTAGCTTTTACAACTCCCTCTGGCGACACCTCGAATTCAGTGGCTCCAGAAACCTGATTTATTTTTTTGTAGAAACCGTTGGTTATAAAACCTTTTCTTCCAATACTTGATGCTCCATCCGAGGTTGCAAAGTCGCCCACTCTAAAGCCAGGGCCATAAGTAATGGTAATCGTTGGAGGTAGCGGAAAATCATTTGCTTGTATTGTGATGCTTTCAACTGCAGAGTCGTCATCACCTTCAAGTAAGACATTTCCACCTGAGTAAAGTCTAAAATTGTTAAGTGCTGCACTTACTTCGAAAAACTTATCAGTGCCCGGTGTGCGAATGCTTTTACCAACGATATCCAAACCTTGAATGTAGCTCGCGGTAATGAAATTCGTTTTAATATAATCTGCGTCGATTAGGTTAGTTCTAATCATGCCACCTTCAATTATTGTCGAACCTAATTTTGAATATTCCACAACATCCTGATAGGCCATGCCCTTCAATGCGGATGTTAAATTGTTGTATGCAGTGATTGCGTTATTCGCAGCTGTTTGGGCGGCTTGTATGGTTGTTGACACATCATAAACAGATGGTGTCCATCCTGTGGCCTTTTGTCCTTCTTCAACTTTTATGTTGGTTATATAAAATTGTTGGCTTGCACCTGAACCATAAACAATAAAAGGCGAATAACCACTAAATGAATTTGAATTAGTTGTATAACTTACCCTTTGCCATGCAGTTGAGTTTGATACAGAAATTTGATTATAAATTTCAGAGTAACCAATTAACAAGTTTAAATTATCATAATACGACCCTTTAATATCAAATGAAATTGTGTACCAGGTATTTGTTTTAACATGTACAATACTGCCAGTGTATATACCATTTCCGTAAGCAGTTGATCCAATAAAAACAGCACTTCGACCATCAACGTTAGCCGCAATTACGTTACCGCCATTTATACCCCAATTTGTTAAACCTAAAGCAAAATTGCTGTTGTTTAAATTATTGACAGCACCGATTGATAAATCATTTAAAAGCTGTTGCGAAGCCAAAACGGCAGCCGACTGTGCCGCATTTGCTTTTGCTGTCGCATCACTCGAAGCGGCTGAAGTTGCAGATAAAACCGCGGCATTTGCTTTGGTTGTTGAAACACTATCTGCGTAAGTTTGAGCAGCGGAAATTGCCGCAATTGTTTTAGTATCGGTATAACCATTTGCATTTGTAACAGCTGTTAAAAATTTAGCTTGGCTATCTGCTTTTGCATCTGCTAAATTTGTAGCGGCTTGATTTATTCTTGCTAATTCTTCGGCGCTTATTTTTCCATCCGCATAACTTTTAGCTACTTCCCGTTCAAATGCACTTTGTGAAGTAGCATAATTTTGAGCAGCTGCTTGAGCTGCATTTGCATAACCTAAAGCTAAATTAGTAGCATTTGTTTGTGCTGTGTTTGCTAAAGCTTGTGCGTTATTTGACACATCATAAACAGAAGGTGTCCACCCTGTGGCTTTTTGGCCTTCTTCAACTTTTATGTTGGTTATATAAAATTGTTGGCTGTAGCCAGTTCCGTATACAATGAAAGCATCACTTCCACTAACGTTATTTGAGTTCGTAGTATAAGAAACTCTTTGCCATACAGCAGAATTTGGAACGGTTATTTGACTATATATACCACTATAACCAACTAGCAAGTCTAAAATATCATAATATGAGCCCTTGATGTCAAATGAAATTGTGTACCAGGTATTTGCTTTTGATTTAATAATACTGTTTGTATATATTCCATGGCTATAAGCAGTTGATCCAATAAAAACAGCACTTCGACCATCAACTGTTACCGGGGTCGCCACCCCGCCGTTTAAAACCCATCCTGTTAAACCTAAAGCAAAATTGCTGTTGTTTAAATTATTGACAGCACCGATTTGTAGGTTATTAACTAAAGTTGTTGCATTACTTAAAGCATCTGTGCCAGCATTATTAGCCGCAGATTGAGCAAAGCTTTGCGTTGCCAATCCACCGGATATAATTAACGCATTGGTTTCAATTAAAGATGTCTTAATATATCCACCTTGAATTATGGTACTACCCAGTTGAGCCAACTCTACTGCCGATTGGTAAGCCAAGCCACCTAATGCATTCTGAATATTGGTTAAGTTATTTTGAACGATTGCAGCATTGCTGATTGCGGTGTTTGCTGTGGATTGAGCGTTATCAGCCAATTGCTTTGCTTTGATGGCAATAGCACCTAATAAACTAACTTTCTCATTGTAGTAGTTGGTAAAATACTGCCTGAAAGTAGTTCCATTGATAACGTCATCCGAACCCATTGCAGAAAGCAAGGGGTTTAGATAATTGATTAAAGCAGAATAATTATTGTCGTAATTAGTTGCACTAACTGAATATTGCCCAGCCTGAGCAACGATGATTGGCCGCTCTCCAATAATGATGTTATATTCTTTTAATACATCTGGTTTTTCAGAAGCAGCAAGAATATTATCGTTCGCTATATTGGCGATTACCTGATTGGCAAGATTTGCAGAATTCTGTGCGTTATTCGCAGCGGTCAAAGCTGAGCCTGCATTTGAAATTGCAGTATTGGCAACGCCTTGAGCTGTTGCCGCATTATTTAAAGCGGAACTGGCATTGTTTGAAATATTATTTATTGCCGATAATGAGTTGCCAACAAAAGTCACATCACCTTTAATGGTTCCTGTCTCAAGGTTTATTTCAAGCGCATTATTTCTTCCGGTAATTGTACCGGTTTTAATTCTGTTTCCTGTGATATCTGTTATACCGTAAGTAAATTCAGAATCTCTAAAGCCATTGTTCACCGGATAAATTCTGCCTGCAAGGAAGTGGTAAAATCCTGCAACATCTTCAGGTTTGATTTTGTCGGTAGTAACAACCCAGCTCCCAACCTGAGAAGTTTTGCTACACTTAACATAGATGTAATAAAGACTTAAAGGATTCAGACCGCTCTGGCTTAATGGAGTGATTGTCCAGGTGTCACCATTTGTGCCGATATTTGAAATTTCCAAGTGGATAAGCTGACCGCCTGATATATTTACCGCATTAGCATCACCACCAATATTATCAGTTAATCGAACGGCACTAAGCACAAAGTTTTGAGACTTTACGCCGAAAATTCCAATTGCGGCTGTAAGAACTCCTACATTAAATTTATCCGTATCGAAATTACCATCAGTATCAAAAACACTCGATTCTAATTGGCGCAAGGCTTGAGCCGCTCTTTTGTATTGAATGATTCCACGAGCTGTAATTTCTGCAATCTGTTTTGTGTTGTTTAAAACAGTAGCGAAAATTTTCGACACCTTATCATAAACAATTTCATTTCCGATAATACCAGTAACATCGAATTCATCTACTAAAGGATAACTGATTTCTGTAAAACGTACGATTTCATTTATTTCAAATTCGCTATCTATTAATGTTACCCTATCACCAATATTAAGTTGAATGTTATTATCCCGAAGATGTTTTGCATCCGGTTTAACAGAGTAGATTATTCTTTGGCCTTTGTTCTGGTTTAAAAATGCAGTTGTTTCGGCTTTTAATTTGTTTTCCCAAGTTGCTACATAAGATGCGGGCATTCTCACATCGATGAAAGTGAACTTATCACCAGATTCAGGTTTACTCGTTGCACTCGGATAATAATAGCCGGTGGTATCGGTAAAAGGAATTAACGTAACGGTTTTGGTAGAGAAATTAAAATCGCTTATTTCAAAATCTATGCCTGTTACAGGACCAGTAAGAAAGCTGACTTTAGGTTTGACACCTTCTTGCAATTGATTCAGTAGGTTAAAGTCGATTTCGGTGTCCTGAATTGTTGCTGATGTTATTTTTCCGTTTTCGCTAATGAAATTAACAGCTCCTACGACTCCCTGAAATCGAGGATATAATTCAAGGTTTTCATACTTACCTTCTCGAACTCTTTCAGATCCGGCAGTAACACCAGGCGTTTCAACATAGCGTTCTTCGAACACAAGATTTGTTTCTTCGCCATTTCTATACTTAGAATCGATATTTCTTGTGCCTCCAATACCATAAACCCTGTTAATTTTCTCTTTGCTGGTATCTGAATTGATTTCAATCTGATGAAGGCCTTTGCTTCGGCCTTGTTCAAAAGTTAAACCAGTATCGCTTCCAACTGTAGCAACAAGATTTATCGTGGTACCATTAGCACTCCATTCTAACTTGAATGCTTCAGCAATCATATCAAGTGCTGGCCTGATGAAAGTCCAGTCGTAATTTAAAAGTAAAGGCTCAGTGTTATCGACTTGTCCAGCAATCCAATCAGTGTCATCAATATTCGCGCTTGCTAACAATAAAGCCAGATGCTCAGCAGCTGTACCGAAATATGGAAAAACATGAGCGCCCTCATCTTGTACATAAGTATCAAGCAGGTCGTAAAATCTTGCAAGAAAATTGATGTTATAAGTTTTAGCAAGGTTCTCGCTGTTTTTCCCAACCTGTGGTTTTACTCTGATTTTATAAGGAGCGTTCTTCCAAATAATATAATCCTCTTCCTCAAGTTTGAGTACAGTCAAAGTAGTTACCGGACACGTAATGAGTTCTGTGCCTGGTAACTTTGCATTGAATACCGTGTTTTCATCGATATCAATATTGGCAATTATATTGCCTGCCCTGAAAATTGCTAAAGAGTTAATCATAAATTATAGTGAAGCTCCGATACCGGTAAATTTTGAATTGAATGCAGCGTCAACCACATCGTTAAGGGATGATTTATAAATGTTGCCAGATTCCTTAATGACCACATCGCTCATGTTATTAATCATGTTTCCGATTGGCCTTCCTGAGTAATTCAATTCGAAGCCTAAGTTGTTATAAAATTCAAGTGAACCGCCATAATTGTATAAATCAAGGATTTGACCCTCCCAATCTTTGGAAGTGTTCATTCTGCCAACTGTGTTGTTATATACTTTTGCATTGGCGAATGTTGTTTTGCCAGAAATTATGTATCTGTCAAATCCCTGTAGCTCGAATGCTCCGTACTTACTTGTATTGAAACATATATTGTTATAAATCTCACTGGTGTAAGGGGTAGAGCCTCGAGAGTAGAGCCACATTCTTATTGCATTACCCTGGTAGTTAGTGAGTTTATTATTATGAAACTTTCCACTTCCTTGAGCGAAGAAAACACCATTGTGATTGGTATTTTGAGTGTTTACATTATCAACGATATTATGATGGAAATTGAAGTTTTCGACATTTTCAAATACCACCGCAGAACCAAGCCAAGGCGAGTTTTTGAATGTGTTATACGCAACCTCCGGATTCTTGAATAAACCTTTGTCTGCATTTAAATTTTTATCCAGCTTTCCTTCCATCTGGATGTTGCCGAAATTATCAAAAACGTTATTGATTATTTTAAGACCTATGTTTGCAGTTTCAACTTTACCATTATAGTCTACCTCTTTTGCTCGATTGCAATAGAAAGCATAATCACCACAGTTGATGAAGGTTGAATTGTAAACATGAAAATTATTCAGGGCAAAATCGAAGCGTAAAACTCTCGAGTTGTTGTTTGACATTTTGATTCCATATATTTCAACGAAATCGCCAGAACCCAATTCAATTCCGGATTTTTCAAGATTTACTCCATTAGCATCAATGATGATATTTTTAAGCTTATTGCCGGTAATGTAAATACTACTATAGTTACCGGGCTTTAGTTTAATTTTTTGATTAGAGTAACCGGACAAGTCCAAAGTTTTTCCACTGATTAATGCAACTTCTGTGTAATTTCCGGATGGCAATACAAATGTTGGTTTCGTTCCAGACGATGGTACCGGTGTCGGATTAGTTGGCGTATTTTGTACCGGTGGAACTTGTGCTTTTTCAAGATACTTCTTCAAAGCTAATGTGACAGCTGATACAGAATTGCTTCCTTCAATATCTAACACAACACCGTTTGAGAATGTCACTTTTGTAAGTTTTTTCTCTTCTTTTTTATAGGTATATTTTACGCCATCTATGGCAGTCGTTGTTTGCGCCATAGAGCCAATAGCAATTAATAAGGCTAGAAGTGTGAGTTTGATTTTCATGATGTTTTTTTAAAAATGTTTACCAGTTTTGATGAATTATTAAATGAATAGCTATTTGCGTTTGTAGTGACCGATTGAATGTTTGCGGTCGTATTGAGCAGGAAAGACAAATCCTTCCACATGTTCTTAGCTGACAATGTGCTTAAGTCAACTTCGAGGGTTAATGTATTACCAACCAGACTTTGAGTAATTGGCAAAGCTTTAACTTCTTTGTATTCGAACACCTCACGGGTAGTAGTAACCCAAAGCTGGTCGTTTGATGATGATTGTACAAAATCGAAAAATGATTGAAAAGCAGGTTGATTATCAATAGTGTGTGAACCAATCCTGTAAAATTTATCGTTGGCCGCAACAAGATTGGTTATACTACCTTTAATGAAGTTTAAATCGTTAGCCCATTGGTCTGTAAAATCCCTTCGTAGTGCTGCAAAGGGTCCTACTATACCGTTGTTACCTGGTGGAGAATATTGCCATTCAGCGGTAAATCCGTCTGACTGACTTTGAGAAGTTGAATATAAATAACCTTGGTCAAATGCTGCTTGGGCATGCCCTGCATAGTTTGTCGGCACAATTTTGCTGCGAGTTTGAAAGCCATTAAATTTTCTTCGTATAAAATCCTGCATTGCGATTGTGCTTTGCAAAGGAGTCATGTCTGCCCCAAAACCAACCGGGTCATGATAATATCCATGATCGGATAAATCGCCATCAGCAGCTATCACACCTCTTAATCTATCACCAACTTCATTACTAAAGTCATACTCCTCTCCGGTCATTTCCTGAGCGCCATTCACAGAAGCAGCCATTGTATACGGTTTGTTATTGCCGCAACCATCGGTGTAGAACTTATTCGCAAGCACACTGAGGGCAAATGGAATAGACGAACTGTGGTCATCCATTTCAAAACTGAACCAATTCTTTTTGTTGTATTTTAAAGGAGGTATTGATACAACTAAATCGCTTGGGGCACTACTAAAAGTAATGGTCGCAATGAGCTTGTCAAACACTGCCGTTCCGGTAATATATTTTTTAGCTGTTAACATTATGGTTTTGCTGTATCAGATTCTTGAAGTACAATTAATGCTAGTGTCGCACCGTAGTCACCGCTCACCCTGTTAATGGCGGCTTCAATGCTCGTCACACTTGTAAGATTATTGAAAACTATAAACTCAGGATCATTCAGTCCATTAGCAGCAGCACCAAACGAGGCAGCCGAACTTGTGGAAGTTCTGTTTTTTGTAGTTCCGTTAATGGTTACACCTCGCACAACGGCATTATCCATAGGCATCAAGAAGTATAATTGATAATACTTACCCGCTGTAAGCCCTAAGAAATTTATTTTGGCTGATGTTCCACCATTTATTGACCAACCTGTATTTACTGCAGCATTTTCATATACTCCTGTATTGCCAGCTGAATCTTGTGCTGTTGATATCTGAGAATTACCACCTGAAAACGCACCGCTATTTGTTAATGTGATACCAGTTAAGATGCCAGTTATATCTTTTAAATTAGGAGAAGTGAAACCGTTTATCGTTCCTAATTGAGTATTTGTTGCGTTTAGAACATTAGCGTTTGGCGGATTAGTAACACTTCCATCAGCATATTCGCTACACAGGTTTATAAAGATTGTTTTAGGTGTAAAAGCTCCACCTCCGCTTGCTACTGTAAAAGCAGGACTGCTAACAACTGAACTTTCATTTCTGCCAGTTGCAGATTTAATTTTAAATTTCCAGTAACCAGCTGCACGTGCTACATTTCCAACTGAAATAGGTGAATACGGAATGTAAGCGGCATCATTAACACTCATCACAATTTCAGTTGTACCTAAAGCATGGGATGCGGTAAGTGTATCAGTTGAATCATTAGCTGTTAAAGTGGGGGGTGCGGGAGTAGTATTTCCACCACCAGAACCCCAACCTTTAGAGCTTGCATAGGAATCAAGCCATGCAGTATCAATTTGAATACTGCTCTCACTATTGGTATCTGTATACTCTTTTACACCTGGACCAAGAACGACAGCACGTAAATTATTTTTTGCAATGACTTTTTCTGTTCCGATTGTTTCTAGTTTAGCAACATTAGTAGATAGTCTAGCATCAGCTAATGTTCCAGAGGTCAAAGCACCAGCATCAGTGGTAGGACTACCACCGCCAGAGATTGTAATGTTCCCTCCACCTAAGATACTTTGGCCATTAATGGTTTTTATTGTTGTGCCACTCGCCAAGGCAGGCTGAAAACCTGCGGTTATATCAGATAGTAGCACCCAGAACATCTTACCGTCATTAAGGCGAGCAGCCATAATCTTTTCTGTGCCCACAACTGGTGTAAGCCTGATATAATCGGTCGGAAATTGTTTATCTCCCATTAGATGAATAATTTTAAAGTATTACCCTCACTGTCAAGTATTCGATATGATTCGTTATCCAATAAATCGATTAGGTCTACGGTTGATGAATTGATTATTTCAGTTATCTTGATGTCAATGAAGCATAGTTTGGAAGCGCCCATTGTCCTGATGCCAGAAACCGTGAAACCGTCTTTTACAAAAAAACTTCTTAAGAAATCATTGTTATAGTTCAGTGTTCTTAAGCCTGGTTTAGCTAATAATGCCATTAAGCTTTGCACTTTGTCTTTCAAGCCGGAAAAGGTAGGGTCAAGGATTGCCAGCTTAAGCGTTAAAACTGGAGGATCTTTTTTAGCGATAACAAACGACTCTTTTGCGTATGAGGTTATGCTTTCGTTTCTAGGAGCTGGTCGATTGAACCTGTCGCCCGAAAGTTCTAAGCTAAATGCACCCATATCCTTAAAGGAAATACCATCTATTCCATACTTAGCATTCGTCACTGGTAAAGTTGCGCCCGATATGTTTACTAACGGCTCACGCATTGGAATAGTGATTTTCAATAGGCGACTAGACAACCTCTCACCGACAATGGCATTGTCAACATAAACTGAGTAAGTGCCCCAATTTGATGTTAAAGGAACTAATCCAGTGAATCCATCAATATAATTATACAGCTGCTTTGCCTTCGTGCTGCAATCCTCAATATCAGATCCCTGAATATATCCAGTGAGATTAATTGATCGGCCACTAAAGAAAATTTCATTAGCATTAACATAAGGTTCTATTGAATCTTCTTCTGCCCATGAATGAAATGTTTTTCCAAGCCTTGCCGGCATATCCAAAAAACCAGATAAAGCGATATCGCTATTTGCCTGCTTTCCTCCATGAAAACCGAAGTTTGATAAATCAGCTAAAGAAAGGCTATACATCGTCAATATGATTATTGTTAATTTCATTAAATTTTTACACCGTTATTTATTAGGTTTTGGTAGCCGCTACCTCCACTTGTGTTCTTTTCAATCTTTAAAAGAATTGCATTCAGATTGTCTGTGTTGTTAGCGGTTCTTAAGGTGTTATCCCTTATCTCCAATGAAAGATTGAAGGTGTTTACAGAAATGTTGTACATATCCATTAAATACTTGCTAATGCTCATCAAATGCGCAACAGAATCGTTTGATAATTTCACGAGTGTTTTTGTTAAGTCGTATTGACCCCTCCAAATTCCCATCGCTTTATTGGCTGAATCTTCTGTTAATCCAGCAGAAGCAATTATTCCGGTAATAGCCTTGCTAGGTCCATCCGATAGATTTGAACCCGTTACTTTTTTAAGAGCTTCAAACTTTGCTTTCGCATCATCTGTAAGTGATGTAAATAATGTTTGCAAGCTTTTGATTTCACTATCAGTCAACTCATCACCACTTTGCGCTTTAGTTGAAAATTCATCATAAAACTTACTCATCATCTCCGCAAGAACTTTGTTCTTAAAGATTGATAAGGCAGCATCATCCATTGTGCTTTTAAAGAATTCAGCAAGGTCGGTAACTCCCGTTTTACCAGCTTTAAACATATCAAGCAAAGAATCAGTAAGACTATCAGCGGTTGTACCCGTGAAAATCTCTTGAGTTTCCTTTGCTAAATCAGCCATTGCGGCTGTGGCATCATAACCTTTTTGCTCAAGTTCCTTTAATCGTTCAACTAAAGCCTTGGCATCACCTTCAAGTTTGCCCTGGGCTAAAAGAGAGCTTAACTGCTCAAAGCTCATACCTCTCAAGCTACTGTAGGTTTTATCAACTGAAGCTTTTCGGAACCAGGTTCCATGAGTGTACGTTTCAGCAGAAATATAAGACTGGCCTTGCAGCTTTGCCATAATCTCTGCACTCTCTTTCGCATACTCAGCATTTTGAGCACGCCTTAAGGCTAATTCGTCACGAATACCCTGTAGAGCTATTTTATTATTACGGATAGTTTGTAGCTCACGCTGCTTTAACATATCCTGATACTCACGTTCACCAGATATCGCACTAGCGTAGAAGTCAGCAACTTCTTTCCGGGCAGCTGCATTCATCTCCTTAACTTTTTTACCAATAGAGAAAAGGCCGGCAACTGCACTTATTGTTTTGGTTATACCGCCAATAATATCACCACTAGCGAAACTTGAAAAAGCTCCAGCAGCATCAGAACCAACCTGAGCAAGTTTAGCAACAGTATCTAGAGCATAGCCGGCTTTTGTGTCAACTCCGCCTAAAGCACTTGATAATTCGCTGAATCCACCGGATAACTGACCCAAATCTTTTGATACTTTGTCTGCAACTTTGCTAGATGTGTCGTACTGAGATTTTAACCCTTGAGTAAATGATGAATTTGCTTTACCAGTCGAAGGATTTATTATTTTGTCAATTTTTGCCTGAATCTCAGTAAGCTCACGTAATGTTCTTTTAGTTTCATCAGGTGAAATTATTATTCCACCATTTTTTGAAGGTTCTAATGAATCTTTTAGCAAATGAAGCCTTAGCTTCAATGCATCAAGGTTCGATTGATTAACGCCAATCTTTAGCGTGAACTCAACCTTATCTAATTGACCTTGGATTCTTGATTTTAAGTCGTCAGATAGGGTGTCGTCTTTTAATAATTCTTTTAAAGCTTTAGCCTGCTCTTTAACTTGAGCTTGGGTAATATCCAAAGTCTGCTCAGCTAATCTTTTGTAGATATCTGTTTTTGCTATGGCTTCGTCACTCGCTGCACTAATGGCATCATCACGTTTCTTCAACAAAACTTGCTTTTGCTCATCTGTGATTTTTCCTTCTAGTTTTTTAGCTTTATCACGATACTCTGCATTTATACGCTCAATATTTTGATTATAGGTCAAGGCCGATTCGTATGCAGCAGCATAGCGGCTGGCTTCGATTTCTTGAAGAGATTTGATTTGTTTCTCTTCATTATCCAAACGTTCCTTCTCTCCACCTGTCAAACCTAAAGGACCAACAGATTTAATGGCTAGTTTACTGTAGCTCGCTTTCAAACCATTAAGTAAATCATCATATGATCTCAACTCAGTGCCATAGCGCTTTTCAGCGGCAACTTTACCAAATGTGGTTTTGTAGTTCTCAAAATCCTCGTATAGATTTTTCTGCTTTTCGAATTCAATACTTTGCTTTTCAGTGTCTTGCTTATATTTGATTGAATAATCCTCTTTTAGTTCGGCATTATTAATCATCTGGGCAGTTTCGTTACCTAACTGTGGACGACCTGATTTTTTAGCTTCTCGATTATATTTAGCAAGCTCATCCCTCAAAGATTTGTATTTAGCCTGGTTAGCTTCAATTTCTTGCTGGTTTTGTGTTTTTGCAGATGAATTTGCTTTATTATAAGCTTCACTTATTTTATCTAAAATTTCAATGCGCTTTTCACTCCATTGAAACATTTCATCATTTGCTTTTTTGGCGGCTTTTTCATTAGTGCTGAAACTTAAAAGCTCTTTTTGTGCATCAAGTATACGTTTCTTTAATGGTGCTGCTTTTGAAGAAAAGTCTTTTTCTCCTTTATCTAAAGCTTCAAGCTTTTCGGTGTTATCTTTAACAATAGCCTCATAATAAGCTTTGTTCTTCGATGTTTTTTGAACCTCTGCAACTGGATTATCTGCTTTTTGTTTAAGCTTACGTAGCTCGTTAATTTCTTCCTGTTTTTCAACAGCTTGTTGTTGTATTGTTAAAAATTCTATTGTGCCTTTAGCATATAGTTTCTTTTGAGATTGAATAATTTGTAAATCTTTTTCAGCTGCCGCAATCTGTTCCTTAGAACCAGTTTGAACAGACTTACCAATAAGCTTATTTGTTTCAATCTGCTGTTTTAACAAGAGGTTACGAGCATCATTTTCTTGCTTAAGGATATCACGTTGAATTGCAGGTGATTTATCGGTAATGTCTTTTCTAGTTAGCCCTTGTGATAGATATGCGTTTGTGATTCGCTCTCTTTCTTCAATTGCCTTACGTAATGCATTCTCCTGTTCAATACTTGATTTTATAGCACCTTCATTCGCTTCTGCGGCAAATTTCTGTCTCAATGAAACTATATATGCATCGACACTGGTTTTAAGCTTACCGTATGAAATTGTTTTTTCATCGATTCCGCGAACGATAGAAGGATCGATTGATTTTATTTTATTATAGATATTAACCCGTTCAGTTTCTGAAAGGTTAGTATTTCTTAGCATTTCAATGTAAACCCTAAGTTTGCTCTCAGCTGTCTCAACAGCGTCACCCTGCCTTGCCATAGCTTCGGTTGTCAATTCCGATGCAGTTTTAAGTTTTAGAGCATTTTCACTTGTTAGGTAAAGGTATGTACCTAATGCAGCGAGCGCAGCTGCTACCGCAACGTAAGGATTTGCAAGCATTGTTGCATTTAGTAACTTTTGAGCTTTAGTAAGCGTAGTAGTCCAATAGTATTGCAGAATTTCAGCAGCTGTGAATCCTGTTGTTGCATAAGTTGCAATAGAGGTTGTTGCAGCTGTCACAAGCAATGCGGCACGATATGCACCATAACCAGCTACAACGGAAGCAAGAATATCAATAACCTCTTGATAATTTTCAATTAGAGTAATTGCGCCGCCAATAGCACTAGCAAAAACACCTTCATTTTGTTTACCAAGGTCATTCAACATAACCGCCCAAGCATCTTCCAAATTACTCAACTGGCCAGTTAACGTTTTCGATTGTTCTTGCATTAAATTGAAGAACTGACCACCTGCACCGGTTAATTTATTGAATGCTGCCTCGACTTGTGGGAAGCCGACTTTACCAGCTGAAACATACTCTCTTACCTGTTCAACGTTAATCTTCATCGTATCAGCAAGAGCTTGATAAATTGGAATACCTCTACCAGCAAACTGATTAATATCCATTTGAGTAACTCGGCCAGAAGCCTTAAGTGTACCATATAGATAAACAACATCATTTAGTTGTGAGCCAACACCAGAAGCGATGTTTCCAAGCATTTCAAGATTCTTAGTGATATCCTGAGCTGCGAAACCGTAAGCTAATAATTGTTTTGACCCTGAAGCAACATCTTGAAGGCCGAAAGGTGTAACGGCAGCAAGCTTCACGCTCTCAGCCATTAACTTATCAGCCTTTTCTTTACTTCCAAGCATGGTGCGGTAAGCAACTTCAATTTGCTGAAACTCGCCACGTACCTGAACCATTGAAACAACAAAGTCTTTTGCTGCTTGTATAGAGAAATATCCGGCTGCCGCTGCTGCTGCTTTTTTAGCGAAGTCTTCTAAGTCAGCACCTTGCTTTTTTTGATTATCTGTTAATGAATTAAGGCCATTACGAATAGACTGAATATCCTGGTTGAACTGAGAAAGATCAATTCCAGCATTCCATTGTAAATCTCCACCTGCAACATTAACCGACATATTATGATTCTAATAATTCTCTTAATTCACGTTCTTCATTCTCAGGACTTACAATTGAAGTCTCATCTGATTTTTTGCTTTCGTAGCTAGGAATACTTGCCATATCCAGACTGTAGTTCAACCAGCTGGTTTGCCACAACAGTTCACTTCGGCTCGCTTTAAAGTACTTTCGGTATGCGCCAGTCATACGCCAAGGGCTATTATCTCCCTTGCTTTTAGGCTCATCTTTTGCAAATCCAGTGTGGTTGCATTCTATGCAGCCTCTTCCGGTGCACTTACCACATTTAGGCCTTTCATTAAGATGATAGATTTCATAAAACCCTTAGCGCCAACCTGAGTAAAAATGATATCCAATATTTCTGATATCATCTCGTAGTCCATTTGGTAGGTTATGAATTTTTTTAATTCTTCTGAAGGCTCATTTTCATCATTTTGAATAGCACAAGCAATGATGTAGATTATCTTACTCAAATGCTCGGCACTACCAGAAAACAACGCTTCTCTAACATCTTTATTTGTGATATCATCTGGTATCAATAATACTTTTGATGATATTCTAAACATGTTCCCGACATTAATCGGGCGGATAGCTAAAACAACCTTATTACTCATGCACCGAATAAGAATAAAAAATCGCTTAAACCAACTTTTGTAGTGAGGATAAACGGTATAATATTGTGTGCGCTGCGTAATTATGTCGCCAGTTTTCGAAAGAGTTTCTTCTACAGTTTCTTGATTGGTCATTGTTGATTTTTAAAAGCTCCCTACAGAATAGGGAGCTGTAAGATTTATGCCGGCCAGTCAATGCCCCAAGCAGGAGTATTGGCTTTATCTGGCTCCATTAATAAACCAGTATAGTCAATCTGACCAAGTTTGGTTTTATCAAAGCTCACCGCTAAACCAGAAGAAATATCCATTTTAACAAATTTGAACTTGATACCAGTTTGACTTTCTGCAATTACTGATTGTTCTAAAGTGGCTTTTACACCGCCGATAGGAGCTGACCAGGATTCTGCACCTGCGTACAGTGCACTAACAGGAACTGTAAATCCTGAACCCGTGCCGCCTAGTAAAGCAGCTGGTGCGCTCAATGTATCAGCTGCAGTGTAATCAACACCTTTCCCTAGAATTGTGATTGCAGTAACAACGCCACCAGAAACTGTGATGTCAGCAGAAGCGCCAAAGCCTGTACCGCCCGAAAGTGGTACGTTTTTGTAAACTCCATTTGCATATCCCGTACCACCAACGATAGTGCCCAATGTCTGAACTCCGTTAGGACCAGAAATTGTGCCCCCGAAGAGTTTCTTCATTGTTTTAGCACTGATGTTGTACGTACTAGCGTTTAGTGTAAAATCCGGGTCTTCACCATCGATAAAGAAGATTGAGTTTTTCTTTTCTTCGGTTTTTACTCCCGTTTTTGTTGGTTTATCAACTGTTAAAGTTGCTGAACCTAATACTGTCTCACCGAATACCTCGGTAAGTGTTTGACCCATACCACCATCGGAATGAACGTCGCCCATGATTATGCTTTTTAAAGCGTATACCTTTTTGGCCATTTTTATTTAATTATTGTGGTGAATAAAATTCTATTCTGAAATTGACGTAATGTTGCTCGTTTTCATCCGGTATGATCACATCTTGTTGCACTTTGAAGCAATATGAACCGTTGTTTAAATAAATCTCTCTTCCTTCGCCTAATGCCTTATTTAAAAGATTTGATATCTCATCTAGCCTAGTGTAATCGGGTTGAGAATTATCACTCAAAGCACCTGGTAAAGTCAATGTTTGATTTTTACAGTAAGCGTTAACATTCAAAATACCATTTTGAACAGATTCTCTTCCCATTGTGATAGCGTTGATAACAACATCCTCTTTTGAAGAGTTCAAAGGCCGCTGCATCTTGTAAAGATGGCCGTTGACCTTTTTTTCATCACTTAGAACTTCACTGTTCTTCAGATATTCAAATAATATGTTAATTGCTCCAGCTGTAGTCACGCTCATCGCTTTGCCAATTTTTTAGCTAAACCTTCAATAGCATCTTTTAAATCTTCTTCCGCTATTTTGCTTGAACCAGTTATAACATCAAGGCCACGACTTTCAACAGCTGCTGCGTAGTTCATACCAGCAACAACGATTAATACGTAACCGGTGTTAAATTTTGATTTTAACTCTCTTATAAGTGCTTTTGCCTCTTGAACGCCTTTTGTTCCAGTTCCGCTAACTTCATAGTTGTCTTGAACGGTTTTACCATTGTTTAAAATGATATAGCCGATAGATGAACGTAGGTTACCAGTTATATTCCCGAAGCCACCTTGCTTTTTGGTTTTAAGTCTGGCATTAGTTACAAACGTTTCCCCGATATACTGGAAACGACTTACAACAGCCAGCTCAATTCTTTTAAGCAAGTCAGCACCAACGTTTTTTATGTCGGCTTTCGAAAATTTGGCTTTTACACCCATAGTCGAGCATTCAATTGACCTCTGCTAAATTTCTTTACAGAAGACTTGATAAGCAATCCGTCAGAATTATGAACTTCGACAATCTGACCAAAATTAAAAACGGGGCAATCCTTTGTCATGTAAACGGTATAGCTGTATTCCAGCTGGGTACCATCGTTACTGGCAACTAATCTGCCTTTGTCGTTCATTTCGGCTCTGCACTTTATGAATGGTTGTTCTACACCAGGCGAAGCAGCACTCCATGTTCCTGATTCTTGGTCATAAACCGATTCAGCAGATGAAGAACTATACTTTAAATCGTTTGGATATTGAACTACCATAATTAGTGTAGATAAGTTGCATCATTAATTGAGCTACCCATCGTGTCTACCATTTTCCATTTAGACAATAGCAAAGAACGGATTCGCAATAAATTATCCTTATCACTGTTAGAGATGCTGTAACCACCTTCAGAAATGCTTCCGGATGTGCAAACAGTTAAAAGAAGCCCTATCATGCAAACGTCAACATCCTTTTCGTTTTGTTGGGTATAAATAGTATCGCCATTTAAACCAGCGTCAATTAACGCCTTCTCAATCCTGTTATCAGGAAGCGGATAGTCAACAGTGCTTTTAAGAGCTGCTTTTATTGTCATTTCAATTACGCTTTTTCAACGTGTCCGTTAGCAACTAATGCCGCCAAACGTTCAGTATCGAAATCAGAAACATCAGCGCCAACTTTGTGAATTTTATCGAAGTTGCTGATATCTCGGAATTCCTTAATAACGGTGAACACATTGGCCTCTGGCTTTTCAGGTGCAGGGGTTATGATAGCGTTATAAATTTCCTCGACACCTTCTGCATCGTATCCATTCTCGTCAGCCGCAATCGCTGTTTTAACTTCATCGGAAGTCTTGCCTTCAGCGTGCAATCCGCTATATTTTGCAACAGCGGATTTAACTTTTGTATGATGTAATTTTGCCATGATCGATTAAGCTTGAACAACCAAAGTATCTAATAAATAGATTTGGTCAACATTGTGAATAACTGGAACAACACGAGCTTGTGAGCTTGTAAACTCTGCTACAGATGGTTTGTTTAATACGTATTTTGAAACCAAAATAAAGTCATCAACCAAACTATAAGTAACATTTTTAGCAGGGTGATTAGTCTCTGCTAAAGTTGCCCAGATTAACGAACCAACTTCCAAAGAAGTCAAGAAAACTACTTTACCAGCAGACCAAGGTTTTACATTTGTTTTTACTCCGTTTTTCTCGAAGTTAACAGAACGCTCAACAATGATAATGTCCGCACCAGTTTCATCTTTGAAAGCTGAACTGAATTGAGCTGCGGTCGGGATAGTTTGTGTTGTACCAAAGTTTCCAATCGAAGTAGCGTGTAAAGCTTTACCCTCTACAGAGTTTCGCATTTGATTAAATGATGCTCTGTTCATCATAACGTAGTTGATTACGTTCCCTTTATCAGAAGCTGCCGAAATTACTCTTTGCGCATCTGAAACCGGTGTTGGCGAACCAGTCCAAACAACTGAAGCTCCAAACTTATTTGATGATAGATAACCATAATCTAAACGAACGCCTGTGCCAACGTTGTTGCTGTCAACTAACACTACACCAGTTGACAAACCTTGCAAGAATGTCGCCTCGTTTTGCTCATAAATACCGGTAATGCAACGTGGAGTATCTGCGAATAATTTCGCGATAATCTGCGCATCAGTTGCTTGTTTAGCAACTAAGGTATCTAATGCTGTTAATTGATTTTCATTCAGCTTCAATTCCATACCCATTTTAGGTATATCACCGTTTGCTGAACTTAATGCTGGTCTGGTTTTTAATGGCAAGCTTGAATCCATTGCCACGATATCAGCAGCAACAGTTACGTTGTCTGATAACAAGCTATTCCATTTACCGTCAACACTTTCTTCTTTACGAAGCATGGTGCGGTGTAAATATGATGCTTGACGGTCCTCACCGTTTAACGTTTCTACAACCCGAACAGTAATGCCAGGGAAAAACTTTTGAACCCATTTTATAAATAATGATTCTTCCATGATTAATCTGCTCTAAAGTCGATTAATGGCAATGCAGTCTTTACAGCAGATAAAATCGCTGTCATAGAGAATGGCGTTGCCAAATGATTTACGGTTCCTCTTACTAGAATTCCAGCAAAAGGCTTAGCTTTTAAAATTGAGGCAATTAATATACCTGCGTAGGTGTGACCCACTGGCAAAGTATCATAAACCGTATCGTTAGTTGCTAACGGCATTGGTTTGTAATTACCTGTAGACGTTTCTTTGATGATGACATGACCGGCTTTGATTGTGTCTGGGCCGAAATTTGTTACATCCAAAGTTGAACCTCCACGAATCGACTGAAAGTTGTCGACAATGACAATCGAATCATTAGCATTAATGACCGATGTGCCGGTGTTGTTAAGGTTTGCGTACATTTTTATACTTTTAGATTTGACATTACTGTATCAAGCTCCTCTTTCGTAGCCTGCTTTTTTGCATCTGCCGCTGTAATTACTCCTTGTCTAACTTTACCGTCAGATAGATTTTCAATCACCTCAGCTTGCTTCAAATCACCGAACGTTTTTTCTTTACGTTCTAAATAGCTATTAAAATGGTCATCATCTTTAAAAGTTATTTCTTCTAAATCGGCTAATAAGTCTGCTTTGAAAGCATCGTTAGCATCTTTAAATTTTTCTGATGCGATTGCTTTACGGTCAGATACCACTTTAGTTCCTTCAAATGCAGCAAGTTTATCGGTCAGTAATTTTTGACCATCTAAAATTGCTTTTATGTAAGGAGGAACATCATCTGGCAATTCTTCTGCCTTAGCTTTTCTCTCAGCTTCCGCTTTTTCAGCATCAATCTCAGCTTGAGTCTTTTCGCCATCTTTTTTAGTAGATAGCGTTCTAAGTTTATCATCCGTTTTTGCGATTTCCGCTAAAGGATTATATTTATCAAACGTTTTGATTGCGCCGTCAATGTCGGTTTCTTCAACAACTTCTTCATCCAATACGGTTGCGATTGTCTCGATACGTGTATTCGATAATCGTAGGCCTTTTGCTTTATTTTCAGCTTTAAGTGCTACAATGATTTCTTTTTTAAATGCCATGAATTTTCAGCTTGGTTTTGAGTGATAGCCTCGTTAGTATGCCTACTGTTGAGTGTATGCCTCGGATTAGGTCATAAAATTACCAATACACTAATTGCGATTAATTTTAAAAAGGTGCTAACAGATTGATTAACACAATTTGGGTTTATTTAAGATTATTATCTGTCATCCAATCGGGTTTTCTTTTTAGCCTGTTCAGCATTTTTCGATTGTCTTTTATATAATTTTTAATCGCTGGGTTGATTTCTGTAACCGGTTCAGAGAATTTAAAACTTTTATTTGTTCCATTTAAGATAGCATCTTCGTATTTATCATATTCAGCTTTTGATGGAAGCTTGGGTACACAGAAACAGATGCAGTTAACATGCCACTTGCGCCATATAAAACTTTTAGGATATTCACCCTTTAATAAATCGCATATATCGTACTTAGGGTGATTGTCGGCTAGCCTTACCTGAAAACCCGTAACAAATGGCAATGATTGGTACTTAATTATATCAGATTCCCTATATGCATCATTAACAACATTTCTTGTTAATCTAAAAGCATTTTTAAAACTCGACCGATATACACCCTGACCTGTATGATACTCTTTTGCAGCTTTTGATAAAACAAGCTTTGCATTGCCTTCTTTGTCAATAATTTTTACACGCCTGAACAGCTTATCCGGTTCCTGTAGATATTGCTTCTGGTCACGAGCCATAGCAGCTGCAGGCTTACCCTCGGAAACACCAGCATAAAGATTTTGCTCTATTTCTGAACGAAACTGATTTGTATATCTCCATACTCTATCCGAGAGTCCTAGACCTTTTGTTTTTCGGGTTAAGAAAGATTCTAGAGCCTTTTCTTGTGGGTCAAATATGATATTTGTTACAGCAGCTGACACATTGGATGCAGTGTATGTTTCCAGTATAATAGAACCATTTTTATTAACAGATTCATCCCATTCATACTTTACCCATTAACAAGCATAAGATTAAGCTCTTCACGAAAATTTATAAGAACCTCATCAATATGGTTTGAAAGAATAGGGTAGTCCGAAATTTTGAAATCACCATTTTTAAGTTTTAAACCAAAGGCTTTTTTGTAAATCTTATCAATTGTGTTTCGATAATGCTTAGAAACTTTTTTTTGAAGTTTACGAATGTTAGCCAGGTGCTTTGCTTCGTATTTTTCGTTTAAGTCCATACCAGAATAAAAAAAGGTTAAAAGTTGGAATTGAAAAAGCAAGATTGTTGTATAAAAAAGCAGGGGTGAACCACAACCCCTGCTAAATCAACCTAAACCTTCAACTAAACTATGAAAAGTAGATGCGGAGGCAAGACTCGAACTTGCGACCTCTGGGATATGAGCCCAACGAGCTACCAACTGCTACCACTCCGCAACACAAATGTACATTTTATTTCTTATGTACCAAATACGATTATTAAATCTCAGTCTCATCAATATTATCGACCTTGAGTCTATTCATTTCCTCTGTAGGGTCAGTCACAAGCGGGTTTTTAGATACAGCAGATTCAACACTCATGATAGCTTTTCCTCCAACAGCAGTTGATAATAAAGTAATGGTATCTAAATAGTCATCTGGCAACGGATTACCGAATACTATCGAGGTTTCAAGGGCATCAATATTCTTTGTAAACTTTCCACTTATATCACTTGCCTTCATTACATTTTTAATGTACGCTTTCAAGATGCTGATTTCTCTATCAATCATCTCTTCAAAATACCCTTGCTTAGACATTGCCTTAAGAATCGAACCATAGAAAGCCATTTCAATAGCTTTACCAGAAGTTAAGCCTAAAGAAGACATTTTATCCTGTGTCAAATCGGGAGTATCAGTTAAATAATGAATAAGCTCTTTTAAATCTTCTTTCTCATTAGCCACCATATCAACTGACATCTGCGGAAATAGATATTCTGCTTTTGCGCCTTGACCTTTTAGATGAACCACTTTGCCAACCGCTTGTTTATCTGGCAACGTAGGCAAAGCGTCAGCTGTAAGCACTAAAACTGGATCTGCTGAATAATCGTTCGTATCAGCACGTTTAGAAGTTAGCCACTCTCTACGTTCAATTAGCTCTTGAACATCCGCCCATTCTGGGGCATCCTGATTATAGATTACAACCGGGATTTTTTTAAGTGCATTTGGCTTAGTTTCTACATCCCAAGCTGTGGTTCCTTCCCGTTTGCAGGCATGATTGCTTTCAGCAGTATAAATATCAAAATGGCTAACAGTTATATTGCTTTTTTTGGTTTCATAACCTCTGGCAAACGCTTTTAAAGTTCCATACTCATCAAAATAACTATAAAGCTCATCACCTTTTGATGCAGAAAGCAGCAAGCATTTTATTTTAGTTGTGGTTTTATCTTCATCGGTAAATGGAACGAAAAGTTTAACGCACTCAGTCTCAGAAAACATTATCTCAGCACACTTCTGGTCTTTCGCTTTCATTCTCATTTCTTCACGAAGGTCAATCAATGTTTTATATACATCATCCGTAGTTTCATCACTGTCTTGAACAATTTTGATAGGCTTGCCAACCAAGAATGCAACTGCAGCTTGAACAATCTTCTTCTGGTAGGTGATTGGCAGCTTCCATTGTTTAATTGTTTCACGGGTAGCGGTTTCACCCTCGCCTTTGATTATTACCTTATCTACACGCTTCATAATAGCGTGTTTAGACTTATCATACTGCTCACGGGCAGCTGTGATACGTTTGCCATTCTCGCTGAAAAGTCCTTTTGCTTTATCAATTTCTTTTGAGGTGATTAGATCCTCGAGAGTAGTTTCTTTTTCTTCCATTTTATTTATCTATAAAAATCCTAAGCTTTCTTTGCTTGCATTGGTAAAATCATCACCCAAAAGAAAGCGAAGCGCATATCTCGTAGGGTCAATAGTATGGTTATAATCATCAATAGGTATTCCAGCTTTCTTATCATTCCATACGTAATTCTTAAGTTCCTTTTTAACGTTTGTGCTGCGTGGTGTTACAATCAGCTTAAAGCCTAACATAGCTGTAATTCCACCAGAAACGCTACCTGGTCCTTTATCACATTCGATGATGTTTAGGCCTTTTAAATTTAAGTCGCTTATTAAACGTGCTTCCGCTGAGTCGGCAACGATTAAGTCTGTGTAATTATCAATGTGTGCTTTGTTCAGTTCATATAAATCATCGGTACTGTTTGACTTACCAACTCCATAAAAACATTCGTCTATATACAGCAGCTTTCTCTTTTTATCAATGGCTACTTTTACAAGCGTATCTGGGTCAATTTTGAAACCATAATCTTGACCATAAACATAAGACAATGATTTATCAAACTCGCCTTCTTCCCAATTTTCAAATATTGCACCATCGCGAACATCCGCCCATCGGCCAATGATTTTATATTCATATTTAGTCGGTTGCTGTAATTTGATTAACGCTACCTCATCAAGAAATTGCTGGCTTAAGTTATCAATGTTGTCTAAATATGTTGTGTGAATATGGCAAACGCTTGGATGTGTGCTGATTTGTACTGGTATACCATCAAAATAAACTATTTTATGAGTGTTCTCAATGTACTTTTTATAGATAAAATGCTCTGCATCTGTCGGATTCAAAACTAGAATAACCCTGTTCTGCATGTTTTTCTGACGAATAGAGAGCATAAGCGTATCGTAATCAACTTCACTTTGCCATTCTTCCATTTCATCGCCAACAAAGGTTGTCAAACCTTGGATAGACTTAAGCTTTGCAGTTTGGTTGCCGGAACTGGTTTTAATACCTCTGAATTTAATTACAGAACCAGATTCTTTATTGACAATTTCATCTTTGGTAACTTTAAAACTATCCAGCTCATCTTCCAACTCAATCTTTTCAATGAACTCTGGTATTACAGACAAGTTTGCACTGGTCATGGTGTACCTACTGTAAAGCATAATGTGATTAGCCTCGTAGGAAAGCCTTTTAACAAACGTGGAAACGTTAAAAGATTTGGCCGAACCTCTACCACCTGTAACAAGTATTATAAACTTCTCAGTTTCGTAAAGAGGGTCGTAAACTTCCTGAGTGTCAATCACAATTTGTTACTTTTTATTATCTTTCTTCTTTTCAGCTCGTTTTTTTCGACTCTCTTCAAGCCATTTTTTAATTGGAACATCAGCTTTCTCACTTATTTCAACCTCGACTTTGCTGTCTGATAAACCTCGGTGTTTGCCTCGAGTCTTCTCAAACCAGATTATCATACTTTCTGAGGGGCGTTCAATCCAGCCGATAAAGTTGCCTTCAGGATCTTTCTTCATTAGGCCTCTAATTAATATCATTTGCTGACTCTCGGTAAAATCTAGCAGACTTTCCCTAACGTCATCGTAGGCTTGCTTATATTTAGGGCCTTTCATCCACGCATATACTGTTTTACGCTCTACATCGAATGCCTTTGCTATACTGGAAATGTTACCGGCTTTAGCTTCACAAACTTTCTTGAAAGAATCGACTGTGGGTTTCTTGGCCATTATAATTTATCTGCGAAAATTTCACCTTTAATAAACTTTTCAGAAGGATTAAAGCCAAAACGCTCAAGAAATTCGGCTTTGTTCTCAAAGCTATCGAATGACAAAGTGAAGAAAGGGTCACCCTGAAATTTATTGATAGTGTTTTCTTTTTGCTGAGCTTTCATGTCCTTAATCATCTGCTTGCGCTCTTCATAAGGACGTTCCATTTCTTTGATATCTTCTTTAACCTCGTCATTGCCGCCAAAATCGAAAGCTGGTGACTCAGCTGCAATCATGTTTAAGTCAAACTCGTCTAATCCTGCGAGGTCGTAATCGATACCATCGAGCATATTGCCTAAAAGAACATTATCAAGTTCTGTTCTTGATTTTGTTTGAAAAATGTTCTGTTCCTTTTCAGTTTTGAGGTCAAGTTCAACCATTTCGACTTTCAAATCGTAGTCGGTTTTTGTGGTACCGTCATAATGGTGAATACTGTCTAATGTTTGGACACGCTTATGCCCATCAATCAAATTTCCCGTTGCCTTATTCCAGATTACACCACCAAGAAAGCCAACACTTTTTATGTTACGCTTAATTTGTGCCTTTTGCGCATCCGTATGATTCTTTGGGTTGTAAACGGCAAAATTAACCTGTGAACGTTTTATGGTTACGGTTTCAGATTGCTTGTATAAAGGTTTTTTATCTGCCATTATTGGTTTAGGTATTCGAAGACAATTATCTCGGCTTCGGGAAATTTTTTAATAATTTTCTGGTAATCCTCTGGGTAGTTTTTGTAGCACCACAAGACAAAATCTTTATTCTCAACAGCTGTACCCTGGCTTTGTGCAGTGCCGTAGGCGATAGGTTTAATCAGGTTTTTAGCTTGAATGTATTTAAGCACATCTTTATTCTTCCATTCAGATAGGGGATAAGCCTTTTTAGTTGGTGAATTGATAATGTTATCTTCATACGTTCGAAGCATCAACCTTCTATTCATACTGTCAGATTGTTTGAAGCCCATAATGGTCCACTCACATCCGCTATAAATTCTTGCACGCTCGTTTATGTCTGAAAGAGAAAGCAACTTCTGCTTAACATCTTTCTTAATACCCATGTGGCCAGTTTTGATATAGCTGCTTAGTGCATAATGCGGAAACTCAATAAACTTTACACCCGGGTATCTAACCTTTGCCCACTCAATATATTTTTTGATGTGAATCAAATCTTTAACGATGTACATGTACACGCAAGTGATTTGCTTGAAATGTGGGTAGCATAAATCAAGTAAACAAATTGAATCTTTACCAGCTGCAGAATGAAATAAAATCAGATTATCGCTTTGCGATGCAATCTTACGAATTGAATTGATAGTTTTTTGAAGCATAACAAAATAAGGGAGAACGCTAAGCGAACCCCCTTTTTTAAATGATTAACGCCTGCGGAAAAAATTCCTAACGGCACCGGCTGCTCTCTGAATAAAATTTCTTCGAGGTGCTGGTGCAGAGGCTGCTCTTTGACCTTCTGCCATGATTTAGAATATTAAGTAAAAAATTAAACAATTAATTTTGCTTTAAAACTTTGCCTAGCTCGATAGTAAAACACTCATCACCCTTCTTAAAACCTTCGGGTATTACGTTTTCAAACGTATCGATAAAGATGCCCTTAACTTCAATGATTGCCCATTTGCGATCTTTTGCATAACCAACAGCCAGGCGAATGCTTTTGATTGGCTTCATGCCGGTAAACTCTTCACCTTTAAACATGCAAAACCTACTGATATAGTATTCAGATAAGCTTCGATATTCTTCAGTTTTTTTACCTGCGATTATCTCATCAAAGAATTGCTTTTCAATTATGAGCGTTAAAGGTTCTTGCATAATTAATGTAAAAATATAAATTTTATTACCAATATACCAAATACTAATATTTTAAGCCAAAATTAATTTGGCTTTTGCATTAACCGTTTATCTTTCGGTAACACAAGACCAGGTTTGTTTTTTTCACAAGGTTTAGGTTTTTGCTTTTCACACGCAGTAACGCCGATTAATAAAATTAAGGCGATTGATAAGAATTGTTTCATGTTTTTTGATTTAAAGTTTAACAATATATTCTGCCAGATTGAAATTGACGGTAATTTCACCACTGGGGGCTTAATTCGTTTTTTATAGGTTCTTTTAGCTTTGATTGGTTTGATTGTGATAGGGGCAATGGGCTTTGCTGGCGAAAAGTAAAAGAAACGCTCTTTTGCAGGCATTAAAGAATCAAATTTTCTTTTAATGTCAAATGCATCTTTGAATGAACATTTAAACGTGTCGATTTCGATACATTTAGTTTCTTGAGTAAACTCATAATTAAGTTTATGCAGCTTCTTTTCATTTGCAAGCTGCTCTGATTTAAAGAAGCTCATGTACATGTTCAATTCGATTTGCTCAACATAGTGTTTGCAAATAGCCTGGTAAATGGCGGTGTTAAGTTGATTTTGCATTTTAAAATTTCTTTTCAATTAGTTCGAGTCTATCTGATAAAATCTTATCATTTGGGTTGTTTGTAGCGTCTAAGGCTTGCATTGCAATAACTAAAGCACGCCTGATGTCTTCGATTTCTTTTGCACTTAAATACATAATTCTGCGAATGATGGTAAATGCCTCGCTTGGTTCTAAGCGAGGCTGTAATAATTTAGAATTTTTTAAACCATGAAATTATTTTACCGAAAATGTTCGGCTTTATAGTTACTTCAATTTGTTTTGCTGGTTTGTCCGTTTTAACATCGACTATTTTCTTAGCTACAACTTGAGCTGGTTTAATATCTTTCAAATTTTCATAACTGAAAGTGTAGATATCTTCAAACATGCCACAATCTTTTTCTTTGTTAATGCAAGCAATAATTTTAATATCGTCACTTTCAAAGCTCATTTTGTTGATAATGCGGTAAGCATAATCTGAAACACTAGACTTATCGTTTTCGTAAACTTTTGACCAATAACCTTCATACTCAACATTGAATTTTTCACAAATCAATTTTGCCGCTTCTTCAATAACCGGTGTTCTACGTGATGTAGAAATGTATTTTACAGTAGGCTGAACTTTGATGTTACCATCTTTATCAACCTCATAACTATCCGCGTTATATTCATAAATATCTTCATAGCTATTAAAGCTACCACCCTGAAACCTTTTTATTAAGGCGTTAACTTCGTTTTCTGTAGGGCCAAATGACCATTTTACAGAAACGCTATCGCCGCCACTAAAAATATCACTCTTAACTGAGAACTTGATACCTTTAAAGTTGCTTGTTAATAATTTTTTAACTGTTTTGCTAACGATAGATGCTTCGGTTGGTTGTCTTTTTGCTTTCATGATTATAATTGCTAATTGTATAGAACAAATATATAACGATTGTAATATACAATTGTCATGCAATAGTCATATATAACAAAAGTATTATATCGTTTTATTTTTTCTTTATTTTTGCTTTTATGAATTCAGAAGATTTGAAAGTAATACTAAATAACCCTTTGATAAACACATCTGCTTTTGCAGCAAAGATGTTTCCAACCAACACGCCGGCCAGCGCAAAGACCAGGCTTCACAATAAACTTAAAGAAAATGTTGCTGGAAGTGGAAAGCAAAGATTGACTGATGAGGATATTGCTGCTGCGAACAAAATACTTAAGGAATTAGTGAGTGAAATTAATGTTAAAACCAATGAAAGTTAAAATAAAAAATGTCTGGATCTTTCAGCTTCTCGGTTTTGCAGCTGCCGTATTTATCATTACGTTATTATTAATTGTTCTATTCAGCCTACCTTCTTTCCGAACCGAATTCAATTTAAATAGTGACTCCATTGTCAAAATCGCAACGATAATAGCAGGCATATCTAGCCCGGTTGTTGGTATAATTTCGGGTTATTTAATTTACATAACTTTAAATAGACAGACTGAATCCAATAACGATCAACGAGAAAAGAATGATACCGACATAATATTTCTTATGTTTAATCAAATGGAGGTTGAGTACAACAATTTTCGATTAACAATTAATCCATTTGGTCAAACACCTGAAAAGAATTATTACGGCTATGAAGCTCTAACGAGATATGCTAATATGTATCGCAAAACTAACTTAGTTGAGCTTTACGAACAGTTTGCGAAGGATACCAAATCTGATAGTATTATATATTTGACAGCTTCTTACGATTTAATTTTTATAAAAATTAAAGAATCATCAATTCCAGATAAGAACAAAGCTTTCTTGTTTAAGAAAATGTATTTCTTTTTCTTGCTAAAATTGGAACCTCCATTGAGTGCGATATACAACATGGCGAAAGCCAGTTTGGAAAGCAAAGGCCTAGAAAAAAACTGGATTACTATTTTTTATGAAAAATATCATGACATTGATTTGCCTGGTAATAATATGTCGGCGTAGCATTATTATCTAATTGTTTCTTAAGTCTACACTTAACATTGTGTTGTCAAATATTTTTTTTTGTGTGAAAAAAAATACATTTTAGCAGACTAAAAAATCTAAAATGGCAGCCGACTCTCAAAAACCAACTACTAAGCCAAAATGTGGCATTGTTATGCCTATATCTGGCATGGACGAATTATCATCTGAACACTGGAAGGAAGTTAAAGGACTTATAGTTGAGTGTGCTGAAGAATGCGGGTATGTTAGCGACCTTGTAAGTGCTGCCGATTTCAGCGGAGTTATCCAGAAAAGAATAGTACAAAATCTTTATCAAAATGACCTGGTGATTTGCGATGTGAGCATGCAAAATGCGAACGTGATGTTTGAGTTGGGATTAAGACTTGCTTTTGATAAGGCAACAATTGTGATAGTAGATGACGAAACAAAGATTTCTTTTGATACTTCACCAATTGAGCACATTATCTATCCAAGAGATTTGAGGCATGGCAAAATTCTATTGTTTAAGGAAAAGCTTAAGGCTCTTATCATCGGTACTGCTGCTAAGTCTAAAGAACCAGGTTACTCGACGTTTTTAAAAGATTTTGGAACCTTTGAAGTAAAAGGTTTAGAAACTCAAAACGTTCAATTTTCAGATTATGTTCAGACGTCGCTAGAGAAATTGACTTCTCAAGTGTCAACACTTATAACACAATCATCAGATAAGGCAAAGGAGCTTGAAAATGATAATACTTTAGAAAGAGTTAAAACTGTTGTAAATAGCGCTATTGCCGCCTACTTGAAAGATAACTTAAGTATTAATTCAATATCAGATACAGAAGCCATTGATGCTGACATCCGTAGAAAGCTGAATGTGAGAGGCATCAATCCTGCTAGAGTTCCATATAGAGATATTATGATGAATAGTATACAGTTTTTTAAAGATTTAGGTTGAAGTAATTAACCCTCATTTCAAGTATTTTCTATACAATTCAATGCCGATATATCCAATCCAGATTGTTAAGGATATCCAGCCAATAAAAAATGTTATGCTTTCTGGTTTGCTTTTTATCCAAATAAAAAACAGTAAACTAAAAACTATTAGTGACTTAAACATTTATTGTCCGTGGTGAGTTAATACTTCATCAATAGCGTTTTGGATATCTGCAACAATCACCGGTGAATTAACGCCGTCAATTGATACCTGAATACCAGGTAAGCTAGTTGTAACACCGGTGCGAACATCACCTTTAAGATAAGCTTCGCTAGTCTTTTCCCTATCGATTGGGTATTTAGGTTTAATTTTCTTTGCCATGATTGAAAAAGTTAAATTCTTTATTGATTAAATCGTAAAGCCTGTAAACTTCTATCTTGAAGTCTTTATAAATTTTGATTAATGTAACCGCATCATTTGCGGAAACTGTAATGCTGCGGATATGTGAGCCTGTTAAATCGCTGACCATCTTGCTTAAGCCAATTGTTTCTTTTCTGGTAATGTTGCAAAGCCTTTCAGGATTGTAGAAAAGCAATACAAGCGCCATTAAAAGCTTTCGGTTCTGGCTGGTTTTGCGTTTATAACTCGGGTTAGAAAAGTCTTCGGCATTAATTTGCTTTTCCCTATTAAAAACCTGAATTATTGAAGCAAGCTTTGTTAAATCTGTTAAACGATGTTCTGGCAATGCTATTGAAATATCGCTGGTAATCTTATCAATTACCTCTGGATAACTCTTTCGCAAAACTTGAACAATTGCTTTGTCGCTTAACTGCATAGTGTAAAATTAAATAAAATATTACCAATAATCCAAATACGATTATTTTAATGCAATTTTTTATGCTCGATTGCAGATTTAATAAGATTAATCGTTTCAGATGTTTGCATTTGCTCAGGGCTTCTGCTGATTACAGTCCAACCAAGTGAGGCTGCCAGCGCTGATTTATCCATATCACGTTGAATGCCTTTACCTGAACTGTGACCACTATTGCCTTTAGCCCAAATACCGCCGTTTTGTTCAATAGCAATCTTAAATTTAGGAATTGTATAATCGAATCGGTACTGGCGTTCAGTTGAAAAAAAGAACTCTGGCCAAACATCAACCTTCAAATCAGTTTCAAGCAGCATGATAAACATATCACGTTGCTTAGCCTTGTTCCTGATGTTTCTTTCATCATTCACATCACCTGTTTTTATAAGATTCTTTCCTCTTGACTTTTTTTGCGGTACCGGCAGGTTTAAGGTTGGAACTTGAGATGGTGGGTACAAAACATTGTTATATTCCACATAGCCTTTTTGCAAACATTCTTTGTAAATGGCTTTAGCAATTTGAGGTTTCATCGGTCAGTGGTTCTGGCTTTTAATGTTAAATTAATATTAAGGAGTTCAAAACTTTTCAACAATTAGACTTTACTAACATTGTTAATTTATTGATATTAAGTGTTTTAGGTTTTTAGCTTAGGTCCGATAAACTGTACTAATCATGGATGATAACTAAAACGCAAAAAAGTATTGTTTAAGCTTCGTATATTTGTTTCAACAGGAAGCTAATAAAAAAAGCACCTGCAAGTGCTTTAGTTTTCTTTGCCAAGAAAGATGTGCCTAAATGTAAGCTTTGCAAGGCTTCCAGTTCAGCTAACAGAAACATTAAACCCGCAAGTTTAATGGTAAACCCTGAAGTTCCAGCTTCGGGGCTTTTTTTTGTCTATACAAATATAGTTAGCTAGCCGGCAAAAAATAAAATAAATTATATATCAGAAATCAACATTTTAAATAACTGATAATCAATATTATAATTTGAAAAATGCAAACATTTTAATCAATAATGTTAATAAGCGTTGCTTCTCGTATTTACTGTTTGTATGTTTTTCTGCTTATTTTCCTTCTCTTCTTGCTTGTTCTATAGCTTCTGCATTTGGTTCTCATCATCTGTTTACAGCTGCTTTTGTTCTTTCTTCTGTTGATGTTTCTCTACAGTACTTTCTTCTTTCTGAACTTACCATCTCCATTACCTGCCAACTCTGAAACTCTGGCTGATGATGCTTTCTTGGTTTTGGTAAACTCAGTATACATTTCATTGAATCTTCCTTCTCGCTCTGCATCTATCCATTCAGCTGCTTCAAATTTCTTTATCACATGCTTGCCGTAGATTGTCATGAAAAACACTATTAACGGTTCTTCTGTACTGGCATCGGTAAAATCAACGTCACTATAAAACTTTGAAAGGTTAGCTTTAATTTTATTTCTAAGCGATGTGTATTCTTCAACAGAAACATAGATATCATCGCCGCTAATCCTCCTTATCCTGAATTTTTTATCATCTGTTTCCATAGTCAACAATTTACAAAAATTATTCCATTTTATTCATAAAACATGTACCTTGAAAGCATTGATATAAAAGACATAGAAACCAATCTTGGATCGTTCGACCCAACTAGTAGAGAAATGCTGGCAGCAATTCTAAATTTATCTATAACCAACAGTGCCACACTGGAAGCTATACTTAATCTGCAGATTGATATTCTTTCCTCTCGAGGTGGTAGAGACGAGCTTTCTGAAAAGGTGGTTCAAGGCATTCACAAAAGAGTTATTGCCATACAAGCGAATATTGTAAGCGGCTTTGGTAGCGATGATGCTAGCGAAGACGATTCATAACATCATTAATCTGCTTTTCTACGTTTTCAGATAGTTGGTTATTCCTTTTGAATTGCCATAGCATATTCAAAGCCTCTATATTACGCCAGAAATATTTCTTCATCAGCTGCGGTGTGAAGTTATTAACCTGTTTGTGTAGAAATTGTGCTTTTTTAACAATTTGGTATTTAGGCCTCATCATGTCGGTGTTTTGAACATAAATCAAACCGGCATAGTCTGGCACCTCTTCAACTGGAATAACACCTTCAGGACATGCAAAGTAGAATTTATTTGGTAGTTTGTCAGCTGGTTTAACAAATGTTATGTAAGAACTTTTCTCAACTCTTTCTCGTTTTCCTGTTAACTCGTTAAGTACAAAATCGTGCTCGACAAAGTGAAATTTACACAAAGCTTCTTTTCTAAAGTTGGCAAACATTTTATGTTTTTCAGGTTTGTGTGTAAAGTCTTTTTTAAAATCAGCTCTAGTTAACTTTACTTCGACTTCAAGACTATAGCCCGACTTGCTGATGGCGAAGAAATCTGACTCCCAATCAAACAAGTAGCTATTGAAAAGCTTGTGCTCATAGTTCATGAACAAATCTTTAACAGAGTGATGAATTTCACGTGTTGTCATAAATTTTACTATTTTTAATTGTCGGATTGATTAACGGGTAAGAAATTGCTGAATAATTATTCCACTACTGTAGGGTGGCATCCTAACTTTAGTCTTTGTAACGAACGATAGCTACATGCAACGACAACGTGAAAAATTTGGATAAGGCTGGCTCCCCTTCCAAAAGGGAGCTACCTTTTTTCTATAATGTTAAACATTAGGTGAATTACCATCATTCCAACAGACCAGATAAAGACGACTATTTTGAATGATTTATTTTGCCAGAGCCTCAGCCACGCAAGTCGTAGCTCTTTCATTTTCATGTACAGAGTATTTTTCATCAGAATTGGTCTTGAGAATTAAAATCTTGGCTCCATTGTTTCTGTTCATCAGTGGGGCTTGGTTCGAACGGGCTTATAATCATTTCAGCAGTTCCAATAACTTGATAAGGCTTTTCATAATTCCACAAACTCAATGCACCTTTCACGTTTAAAATTGGTTGTTCATATATAACAGCGTTTGCCAGTACCCAATTCCAAATGTAGGGTTGACCTTTACGAAGAATATGTATGCCGGTATCAGGGCAAACATCATACGCCATTTGCTCTGCCCAAATACTTTCATTGTTTAATACACAGTCAACGATATCAACTTCGCCGATGATGGCACCGTTCTGCCAAATACCATTATTGAACGTCAGTTGCTTATCCAAAGGAATATTGTTGTATTGCTTATAGTTTAAAATGGTTTCAAGGTCGTTGCCAACTGGTTTTGATGCTGCATGTATAAATATTCTGCCTCTGTATTTTGTTCTCCAGCTGCGGTTTTCGATATCTTTTATGCCATGAGCAATCAAAGATGCCCATGGTTGTTTGATGGTTAAGGCTTTCATTAACTTCTCATTAATTTTTTATCCTTAATTGTTTTCGGGTCAATTTGCTTTTTGCATGGTTTGACTTCTTTTTTTTCACAAGCGCTCAATGATAATACTAGAGCGAGGATAATTAGTTTGTGCCATTGAAAGGCGATAGGTTTTCTTTTCATGTTTGCTTTTTTTGGGTTATATCGCCTAATTAGCCGATATAGTGAATTATCGGACGATTAGCCGATATTGGTTTTCGGTTTAGTTATTGTGACCTGGACATCCGGTTTTAGGATTGAATCCAAAACAGCCAATCGAACCAACATAGACTTCGCCGCAGTCAAAGCGATCCTGAAGGTGTTGTTTAATCTTTCCTTGAAAGGTTGGAAACATATCGATTAAGTCAAGCTCATCCAAAGCCAGCAGGGTTTCAATTTTCGTGTCAATATGATGCCTTTGCCCATTTAAGCTATTTACCGGTTGTTCATCAAGCGGATTAGTAACGTAGATTGACATTGGCTGAAACAAATTTGCTGGGGTAGCTTCGCCATTGCCATCAACAATGACACGGCCACTCTCATCGGTTTCTGCCATCAAACATTGTTGGTAATAAATTTTACCAGTTTTGTTAATCTCTGCTATTTCCTCAGCAGAAAGTTTAAAGCAGCATGTTACGGGCACAAGCCTGTCTTTTCGGTTTACGTGAATGTAAAGTGTCTCGTATTCATCTTGCGTTTCAGCCAAAGGAAGGCTAAACTGTACTGTTTTTAATGACTTCATAATTAAAATAATTTTGATTGATTATTACGTGAAGGAACAGTTCCCTCATCAAGCATAGCATCAACTTCTTTCTCAAGCTTTTTTGCTTCATTGATTGCAGAAGTTGCTTTTGTTCTAAAAAACTCTTTTTGAGCGTTTCTCATCTTATCGACCGTCTCAATAAATTTTGGTATGTCTGTTACCGTTTTCATATTATTTTGTGGTTAGGGTTAACTAATTTGTTTCTTAGGTGATTAGTGTATAAAATGTTTACTTTTTCTAAGCTCGTCTGTCTTTAGAATTCTTATCGAAAGTGAGCACATTCATCATTTCACGAAGCCTAGAGCGTATTCTTGAACCGTAGGCTTCCTCAATTTCAGAGCCGCTCAGGTTTGTGGTGATGTGAAAGTTTCCTATCAATTCGTTATCATAAATCTTAAAAATTACATCTTGCATCACATTTACTTCATTTCCGAAGTTCTTTTTTGAATCTTCTGTGCCTAAATCATCAAAGCAACGTCCAAGCGATGTAAGTCCAAAGTTTTGCTCAGGGTAACACGCCGGCATGTTTGAAAATTCTAACAAAGCATTTGAGCCGTCTTTTGAATATTTATCAGCAATGGTTCTGCATGATATTACGCCGAATGGTTTCGATGTGTTGAATGCGAACATTTTCATTAGCGAAGTTTTGCCACATCCAACCGGACCAAAAAGCATTATTCCTTTTTCAAGTGAGTGACCGTCTTTTTCAAAAGCGATATCATCAGAAAAGTATTGGCAAAGGAGATTGAAAATATCACGGTTGCTTTCATCGAGAATAAAAGGTTTGATTTTTCTATCACGGTATTCTTTCAGTAAATGTTCGTCAGCTACATCAGCGATATTGTATTTACTGCATAAAACAGACCTTAATTCCTGACAAGACAGTTTTCTGTAAACTTTTGGTTCTCTCAATTTTTTCAAATACTGTTGCTTGTATATCTCATCAGCTTTATTTTTTTTAAAGTGGTGAATGCCAAAAGCTATTGCAGATTGTTCTTCTTCTTCGGTTAGAATTATGTGGTCATAATTGGCCGAAATCTTTTGGAGCTGCGGTGCCATTATTTGATTTAAGGCTTGAGGTGTTCGTTTTTGATTTTCCATTGTTGGTTTGTTTTTCGATTGATGTTAGTACCCAGTTAGCGGCCGCACTTTTCCAGATTGACATTTTGTTTTTTCCGACCATCCAATTTTTTGAAGAGTAAAAGTTCATGAATTTTTCAGCCTGGTGATTTGCTTCAGATTCTGACCAAAACGTATCGTTTATTTTTTCAATAAAGTAATCGTAAACCTGAGTATGTGTAGGGGGAGAAAATCTTTTCGACCCACCATTATCCTTCTTTATTACATTCTCATTAACAGTAACAGTTACATTCTCATTAACAGTATCATTAACAGTAACAGCGACTGATGCGACCATATCCGATGATGTGCGACCGTCTGCGACACTTTCTATCGGTATGCGATTATTTTTATCGGTATGCGATGCTCTGCGACTTTCAGCGATTTTTAAAGCTTCATCAACACTAATTTCGCCTTTTGTGTATCTCTCGTATATGTCTACATTCCAGCGTTTTAAGTTTCCGATTTGGCCGCCTTGGCTTTTGTTCTCTTTAACTTCTTCCCATTTATGCAAGTCACGTTTCAGCTGTAATTTTATCGGTTCGAAGAGTAATTTAATTAATCTGTTGGGAGCTTCTGGATTTTGATCGTTAACGTATCTCAGTAAATGTTTGACCAATAAGCCGGCTTCGACATCTTCTAATTCCTCAAAAGTTGAAATAAGGTCTGCGTACAGAACAAAAGATTTTTTGTTTTCTGCCATGGCTATAGTTGAATTAAAAAAGGTAATACTGTTCCCGTAATCAAAAGATTGACAGCCTTATTCTGGTGCTGAAAGCACGAAGAACGATTACGGGAACAGTATTGAAATTTCTTTAAGGTGTCAATCTTAAAACAAATGTATAAAATATAACTAATATACCAAATACGATTAATTAGATTTAAAAAAAAGTTCCTCATCATAGTAATCTGTTAATTGTCTGGGTGAGTTTTTCGAACTGCTTGTCAGTGAATAATAACTCATTGTAAACTCTTTTACTATTAAGAATAGTTGAATGGTCACGGTTAATCATTTCTCCCATTTTCTTTAGTGTAACATTAACATTCCATTGAAAACAGGTTCCAACAAAAAGATGCCTGGCTAATGAAATACTTTTCAATCTATTGTCAGATTTAATTCTTTGAATAGGTACGTTGGTGACTTCTGAAACAACTTTTAATACTCGATTTTCATCAACCGTGAATGGTTCATCGGTAGAAATACAATTAATGATTGGGATATTCATTAATTGTGCCCATTCAACTTCTTGTGCCATACCTTTGCTAATTTTTCGGCCGTAAAGCCTAAGCTCTTTTACAAATCCAGATGTAAAGTAATGAAAGTTGTTTTTAAAGCCACGAGCCCTTTCTTCGGGTTTGTTATCATCCAAAGCCATGCAATCTACTAAATATGGTGCAAAAGGAATAATATCAGGCTCGGTTCTGTTTAACTCGCCTACAATCTTAATTACTTTTTCAATGTTAAATTTTACGTTGCCACCGATTGGGTGAGCGATATAAACTACTTTCATAATTACAATTCTAAATTTAATTGATTTCTCGACATTGCTTTACAACCTACACACATGGGCATAAATTCATCTAACATTCTTGTTTCTTCTTTTATTTCGTCCATCCTTTTTTTACTTGGAGTTTGGTTGATATCAAAGCCATGTTTTTGAATTCCATGTGTGATTGCAGGGACAGTAGCAATATTTGGTTTTCTAAATAAATCTGATTGCATCCCGTTCATTATACAGCCTCCAATACTTCAGGGTACATATCAAACAGGGTTGGTACATTTTTTTTGTACTCAATCTCGTTGCAATACGACTTACCAATTTGAAAATAAGATGGATTAAGCTCAACTCCGTAACCTTTACGGTTCAGAACGAGTGAGCGATACGGCACGGTAAATACACCGGCAAAGTAATCTGAAACAGTTTCGCCTTCGTTCGAATAACGGATGATTAATCTATCAACGATATCGAAAGGAAGAGGGCAGATGTGCTGGTCTTTACCTGCTTGGCCTAAAAGGGTGTTCATGCCCCTCATTCTTGTAACATCCGTCCACACATCATCGTTCCATGATTGAGGGTCTACTGCTGCAAAATCTGAGGGTAATTTCCCTGCATTTTCCATAGCCTCAGCAATAGCAACATGACGGTCAAAGTCGTATACTTCGTTTCTGCTTTCGCCTTTCATCAGCTGCATAGCATATTTTAAATCGTGCCTGCTGATTTCTTCTGGAGATAATAATCGATTACCGGATGCGCGCCAGAATCCGTTAGCATCTATTTGCCATCTTGCTCGGGTGTATTCGTCCTTGCTTTTTGCCACAGGTACATCCGCAAAAGAATTGCTGGTGTCTGTTGGCAGTTTGCGGAATAGCAAAATGTATTCGCTTGAACCTACACCCATGCCAGTACCATCAACAGCATTTTTTGACCAGCCTAAACGGTAAGTTTGATTGTTTTCACTTACAACATCGGTAATGATGCAAATTCTTCCCATAAACTCAAAGCCATGTTTTTCGTATGCATCGGCCACTTTATCAGAAAACCGGTAAGTGGTGTACATTCCTTTGCCTGAGAAATTACCAGGTATAATTCTGTCTTTAACATGAACCGCGGATACTCGACCAGGTTTAAGTACTCTTAGTTTATGCGGCAGCAAGAAATCCATTTGAGCAAAAAAACTCTCGTTATCCTTGTTATGCCCAAAGTCGTTGTAATTTGCTGAATATTCGTATTGAGTGCTGAACGGTACCGATGTGATTTGTAAATCATCTGAGTTATCAGGACGGTTCTCAATCTCTAAAACGTTGTCATTATTGATAGCAGTGAAGTTCGGTTGAATTACCTCTTGCCTTATAACACCTTTTGAGCGTTTCAATTCTTCAATTGAATCTTTTGCAGATAAACCGTATTTCTCGATAATGGCTCTGAAAGTTTCAAGCAAATCATCATGTTGCTTCCATTTTCTTAAAAGGTCGGTTTTAATATGCTCTTCCTGTTCTGTATAAGCAATGTGAATTTCAACTCCATGCTTTTGACCGAATCTGTGAATACGGTGAATCGCTTGAATAAAATCGTTAAATTTATGGTCAATTCCTAAAAAGAACGCTTTATGACAATGTTTTTGGAAGTTACACCCTGAGCCTGCAATTGATGTTTTGGTTGCAAGAATTTTATATTCACCGTTAGCGAAGCCCATAAGAAGCTTTTCTTTAGGCTCGTCATCCTGATTACCGTATACAGTCGTACAATCAAAAGCTCTTTCGATTGCAACACGTTCACGCTCCAATCCGTGCCAGATTAACCAATTTGATTCTGTATCGATAACCTCAAGCGCTTTCTGTATTCGTTCATTGATGCTTTCACGCTTTACAGCTGACTCTGGCGCCAATCCTTTTGGACGGTCCGCAATCATTTTTAATTGGCCGCGATCATCGATGGGCGTATCTTTTTGCTCAACTTTAACACAATGCCAGTGAACTTTTAATTCAGGCAAATCGTAACCTTCATCAGAATAACCGAGGTAAGAAGGTTTTGGAAGAAATAATGCCCAACTATGAACCCATAACCAAAACTCCTGTTCCATATTCGGAAGTATTGTTAATTGGTCGGCTTTTTTAGAGTCACGTTTAAAGAATCTTGTTTTAGCCTGGCTAACATCCATTATACCTAAGAACGCTGCGTAGTTCAAAAGTTCAATGTAATCGTTAGGTGAAGGTGTAGCTGTAGCAACAAACTTATGTTTAACGTTTTTGAACTTCTGCAGGAATTGAATATAAGTTTTTGAAGCTACAGAGCGCAGGGCAGAGGCTTCATCCAATGTTACCATTTTATAAATATCAAGCATGAAGTCACCATCACGCACACGCTCATAATTTGTGATGTGAATGTTTGCAGCACTTTCAATTTGTTCTTGCTTGCTTCTCACGTATTCCATCGATAAACCACGTTCTTGAAGCTTTAAAAGCACTTCCGCATCATGTTTGAATTCTTGCTTCACACCTAGTGGGCAGATGATAAGAACCTTGCCGCATGGGTATGCTTTTAAAGCCTGAAGACAAAGTTCAAGCTGAATTAAACTTTTGCCCATGCCAAAACTGGCGAAGATAGCACGGTTTCCGCCATCAGCAGCCCACTTTACTGTGTCTGCCTGATGACCGAATAACACCTGACTGATAACATCAGTATCAAACCCTGATTTGGGCGTTTCGCTTATTTTGCTATCGATGAAATCTTGATATGTTTGTTTAATAAATTCCATATATCTTATACGCCGATTACGACTATTTTTGAGTAAATAAATTAATTACGCCATCGATGATCGACTCTTCAGTCTGATCCTCTGCACCGGTTACGGTATTGGCTATTTCACGCTTGCTATTGATTAGCTTATAATTCCATTCGTCAATAGTGTCTTTACCTAGAAAGTAAGTACACATCACATTTGAATGCTGACCCATACGATAAAGTCTGTCTTCCGCTTGGTCCATTATAGCTGCATGCCAACCGAATTCAATAAAGCAAATTTGAGTGGCCACGTTTTGAAGTCCATTGATGCCTACACCGCCAGCTTTCAAGTTTAAGACTATGACATCGATGTTCGGGTCGTTTTGAAACCTATCAACCGCCTGCTGCTTTTGTTGGTCGTTCTCAGAGCCAGTAACACGAACGGAGCGGGAAAATTTTTCTTGTACAGCTGATATAACTTCACGCAACGAAGCGAAAACTACAATCTTTTGCCCACTCTCAATGATATCACCTATAAACTCAAAAGCATCTTTCAGTTTACCTCTGGCAGAAATGTTCTTCAATATTCCAATCCGAACCATCACTTCACCCTTCATTGATTTGTCAACACTTTCTTGCGACTGCTTTTTGATGTTGAGCATGTAGCTTTCTAAATCAGCCTGAGCATGGCGATACTCTTTACGTGAATGTTCATTTAAATCACAAAGAATAACCTGTCGCATTTTGTCCGGAAGATACTTTTTGATATCAGGGTCAGTTTTGTTTCTTCGGTAAAAGCAGATTAGGTTTAGCTTGTAGTTTAGTTCTTTTAAATTACTTGCTTCTTTTGGCCCACTACAGTACCGCTCATTAAATGCCTTCCAGCCACCGAAATCACTCATTCTATCAAGAATACCAAGCTGGGAAATCAAATCTTTTGGCTTGTTTACAACTGGCGTTCCTGTGAGCATCAAAATTGTTTCTTTACCGGTACAGATGCCTTTGGTAAACTTCGTATTCTTCGTTTTTAACGATTTTACTTTGTGGCTTTCATCGATGATAACTGCTTTAAAAAAGTTAACATACTTTTCTTTAAAGTGAATGTTATTGATGCGCAGCTGCTTTCCTTTTTCTGGAACATCTATTCTGTCAACAAAGTACTTCTTTAAACTTTCATAATTCACGACAAAAAACTGTGATACTCCTACACGGAAAAACTCCATGAAAGTATTTTTGATGCTGTCTTTTAAAATGATGCCTTTAAAGTTTGTTGCCATTTTGATTTCTGTCAACCAGTTTTCTTTTACAGCTGAAGGGCAAATGATTAAGCAAGGAAAAACAACGGTACCTGTTTGCGCTAAACCTGCAATGGTTGCGATGGCTTGAAAGGTTTTGCCCAATCCCATATCATCTGCAATGATTAGCCTTTTTCTATCCATTGAGTAAGCCACACCTGTTTTCTGATAAGGCCGCATTTCACGCTTTAAAGCAATATCAATGGTAAGCTCAGGCATTGGAGGAATGGCAAAATTTTCAACCGGTTCAGGTTCGTATTTGAAACCAAAATCTAAGCCGTGTCTTTTAGCAAAACGTTCGACCTCTTCACGGTGTTTAACCGGAACAAGCCAAACCTTTTCATCATAAACCCACTTTCTATCAGGCAATTCTTTAACAGCTAATGTAATAGCTGGTCGGTAAGCAAATTCGATCCTGAAGTTGTTACCGACATGTTGTACAGTTCCAATACTAGCCATTACAGAAATTATTTATACGTTCGATTGATTCTTTATCACCAAAGGAATTAGCAACCTCTAACGCTGTTTCTTTCATTTTTTCGAAAAGAGAATGTTGCTTGTCTACTAACCAGACACCGTCAGGCCACATGTTCAATAAAATAAAATCTTTGAAAAATTGGCTAGATGGAAATAATGGGTTTTCATCTTTTAAATCACGTTCAGTTACTAATCTCATTACAGTTCAATTACTTCGAAAGCTTTGTAAGCCGCCATTTCAGCATCTTGCTTTACTTTCAGGTTTAATTTATTTCGGTTGATTATGTTTTGAGCCTGCTCAACGGAATGTTCAAGATTCTTAGCTCTAACCTCAATTCGTTTCGGATTGATATCCTTAATAGCTCCGTAATCGAATAAGGCTTTAAATTTTTTAATTGGTTCTTTTTTATTACTCATGTACTGTTTACGATTAATTTGAGGCAAGTATCAGATTCGAACTGATGAACAATAGTTTTGCAGACTATGCGCTTACCGCTTGCGTAACTTGCCGAGCCTATCGTTTTACCGATAGGAATAAATTTTAAAATGTTGAATTATCGTCTTCGTGATCCTCTTCTTGGAATCCGATTTTCATCTGAGCATCTGGCATGTATTTGCCGTTGTAGTAAAGTTCAGCCTCTTTCATCGCATGTTTGGCGACGTGTAAAAGCTCATCACCAAATTCATAAAAGTCTTCGTCAAAACCTTCAAAGTGAACGAGGCCGGTACTTAAGGAAAGCACTTGTTTGCCACGAATTATTTTGGCGCCGGTGATGATAATTCCATAACCACTTGAGATATCAAAACCAGTAACCTTAACCTTGGCTAAAGGGCTATCTTTCTCTTCAAAGTTATCAAGCTCTTGAGGACTTAAAACTCTGCCATGTATATCGAACGATTCTTTCTGTTCGCATAGAATGATTAAATGCGAACGAAGCAATTCTAATGCTAGATTAAAATCATGGTGAGGCAGGAATGCCATTGGTTCTTTAGCCAGATTGGTAAAGGTTCTTAATTCTTCGACACCTTCGGCATTGGCAAACATTCTGGTAACCGCCTTTTCAATCTCAAGGTTTAATCCAACTTTTCCTACGCCAACTTTTAAAATGCGGATTTGCGTGCCTGCTTTCAGCTCATACGACTCTGCAGCTGCGGCCTTCTTTTCTTCCAACTCTTCTTTGGAAATTGTTTTTGTTTGTGCCATATAGATTAATATAAATTGTTTTCAGTCAATATTTCCTCACAGATTCTCATTGTATCTTCGGCAAAATCTTTTTTAAGCATCCATTGAACAAATGATAAATCCTCTGTTGCTTTTTTGCCTTTATGTGGGCCAAAATTGAAAATGATATCACCGGCATCATCAGTGGAAAACTTACCGGATAGGTCAAGAACCGGCTTATCATAATTAGAGAATAAAGCAAGCTCGTCAACCGTTACCGGTAATGTATCATATTTTTCAATTTGGGCTAGTAGAACATCAACAGTTGCGTTCACATCCGCTTCTGCACCATGAGCACCTTCAAGATTTTTGCCGCAATAATATTGAACAGCAGCTTCCAGTGTTCGCGGTTCTTGAATTTTAAAAATTACACCGGCATCTACCATTTTAAACTTGGTATAATCCCAATATAAATCAGCTCGCCTGAACTCAGTAAATAACAATGGTACGTCATAACGATTTGAAGCAAAGCCAGCAATGTCACAACCATCAAGATATTTTAAAAGTCCTTTTGCTGTGTATGAGAATGGGTGTTCAGTGGCTACAGCCTCATTTGTAATCCCATGAATATCGATTGCCGACTGAGGTATCTCAATACCAGGATTATATCTTCTGGTTTTATTTTCACGAGAACCATCAGGGAATAACTTGGTTACCGAAAGTTCAACTATTCTATCATTTTCAGGGTTAACGCCAGTGCCTTCAATATCAATAAAAGCAAGTGGCCGTGTAAGTTGCAGTCTCATTTAAAACATTTTTTCGCTTTCTGACGGATGCATTTTAATCATTTCACCTTCTAATTTCTCAGAAGGAAATACTTTAACAATTCGGCCGCTTATAAATTTGCCGATGCTCTCGCAGTTAATTATTTCAATAACAGTGCTGCTGTCAAGTTCTGAGTATATATATGATGAGCCGTTTTTGAATTGAACAAATAGTTGATTCGTTTCACTGTTTAATCCGAAGAATGCAACATTGCTTGAAGTTTTTTGGCTGATTTTAAAGCCGTTTATTTTAGCATTAACATTGTAAGTAATGCCGTCAATTTTAATCGTTTTCATGGTTTTTAGATTAGATGGTTACACCAATTCGGTTGAGTTGTTTGATAAGTTTTTTACGCCTTTCTTGCTTCTCATAAAGAAGTATAGCAAGTACGTTCAAGGAAAGGTTATCGTTAAGCTTTGTTTCAAGGTTAGTACTGTTTGCTGAGGCAACCTTGGGAGCGAAGCTGCTCATAGAAGGCCAGCTGCTTGTCGCACTTCTAATTATTTCGTCGAATGGATTGAAGCTGATTCTGCCGCTAGACAAACTTCCAAAATCAGACTTTAAAGAACCGTCTTCATCTAAAATTGATTCTTTGTCTTTAGATTCCTTTAAAGTATTATCGATAACCGAGATAGACAAATTCACAGTTGCATTCCCATTTGCGATGATATGTGCAACTTTATCAAGTTCAATGATTTCAGCATCCAATGTTTTGATATCATTGTATATTTTTTGCGATTTTTCTAATTGAGTAATGTTCATTATGCAGTTAGTTTAAGTCCATCAAAAAGCATCCACCATTTAAAAGCAAGCTCTTGATATTCAGCTTTACCTTTTTGGTATAGATCATCACCTCTGTTGATGGGGATTTTAAATATTTTACAGTTCTTTTTGCTGATACCAATCAGCATATCTTTATCAGTGCCGCCAATATCCATATACCAGGCTCGGCTTCTGAAATACCCAAAGTGTTCGCATGCTTGCTCAAACTGCTTTTGAGTTTCAGCAAAAGTGCTTTTGATATCGCCGCCCATTTTCCAATCGGGAACAAACAAATCCCATTTGCAGCGAACATCAAGCTTAAATTCAAAGCCCATGTAATTGATTGGCCAATCTTGTTGAATTGATATCGCCTGAAAATCTGCAGCATCGTTTATCGTTTTACAAAAAGGGTCTTTCATATAAGCACGTTTCATTTTAAGCGCTAAATCAAAATCCTCTTGAGTATAGGAGTAATCTTGATACTGAACCGTTAGGTTGAATAAATCAACTTTATCTGGTTCAGTAATTAAATTATCCAATAGCGTTCCGAAAGCATAAGCTTTTCTTTTATCGCCAAACTCTGCGTGAGGGTAAAGCAAATCTTGCAAGCTACTTAAATCAGAATTTGATACTTCTGGTCTGCCGAAATATGGATCTTGTGCCATGCTAATGAAAATCTAAAGTTTCATTAAGTGAATGAGCCAGTAAACATCCGTCTCTGAATTGTACCGAGCGACTATACAGTTCGCTTTCTGTGTCCATTTTGGGAATGTAAGCATCTAAACTTTCGGCTAGCTTCTTACAGTCTTCGGGCGAAATTTCGCCGTCACAATCTGAATGGTTAAAAAGTATTTCTAACCCACCGTCGTTTAAGGTTGAAACTGGTTTAGTGGCGTCTAAACCATAGCCTTCAAATTCACTAATATCTGAGCCATTAACAAGCTCAAGTAATTGCATTCTAAATCGCATGAAAGAACTATAAGCCCCGTGAAATGCGTTATGTGATGTATCTAATCCCATGTTATTATCCTTTAGATGCTATTGCTTTATAAGTTTCTTCATATTGAAGGTGCTCACTGATAATTTTCTCATCATTTTTATGAGCAAACTTTTCTGCAAAAGCTTTTATTTGGGTGAAATCTTTTTTCAAGAACTTTTCAACTGTTAACCCTCGTCCTTCTTTTTCAAAATAGAACATAAACAAGTCAGCAATACCACTTGTATCGAGAACGTTGATGGTATAACCTTCACGAGATTTGCCGGTACTTTCTTTGACTTGAGCTAAGGCAGCTGCAGAATCGAACAAATTGCCAGCAGTTTCTTTTTTCTTCTGGTCTTCAATCGCCTTCGCATCGTCAAGGGCTTTTTGCTTTGCAGCCTCTTGCTCATCTTTAACTTTTTGCAGCCTGCGCTCTTCGGCTTGCTCTTCTAAACGTTTTCTTTCGGCTTCGCTAGATTTTGCAATTGCCTTAAGTTCATTTATACGTGAAGGTATCAGGTCAAGCGTTTCGTTTTTATGAGCTTCCATAATCTCTCTGAAATTGGCTGCACAATCATCGTAAAGCTTGGCTCTGCACTCAACTATTAATTCACCAACTTGTTCATCGTTTAAGTATTTAGCAAAAACAGTTGGCACTATTTTATCGAAAGCCTCCAGCGGATAGTTGATTTTAACATCATTGATTTTGCCTTTGATTTCAGCGGCATTATCAATGGTCAATTTATCGTACGTGTCGGTAACGAACTTTTTAAAGGTGAATAGCTTAGTGTTATAAATCTGCTTAATTTGCGTTGCAATTTCAGCAGCCAGACTTATTTTTTCATTAGCAATGTTTTGCTTTTTGATGATGGCGTCTTGTTCAGCCTTTGCTTTTTTAGCTTTTTCGCCAGCCCATTCATTCCGTTTAGCTTGAATTTTTGAATATACGCTGTTTGGTTTTTTAGGGTCGATTTTACCTTCAAGTTCGGTGAAGAAGCTTTTCATTTTGTCAATCACCTGGGTGATGGGTACCCTTCTCTTATTTAAAATGCCGGCTGCATCTTTTGCTTTTACTTGCCATTGGTTCGCGGCAGAATCAAGCTCATCATTCATGCCTTCTGCTTCAATAGTATCAAGCAATTGTTGGCCGCCTTTTTCAGCTGCTAAGGCTAGATTTTCATTTTTACTGAGCACGGCAGATGCTCCCTGCATAATTTCAGCTATCTCGTCGACATCGATTTTCGCTAATTCTGTTGTTGTTGACATGGTTCTTTTATTTTAAAGTTGAAATGTTAATGGTTAAGGCAGCCGGTCACGTAGACTAAAAAACCGTTTTATCCGGCCGCCTGTGGTTTATAATTGTGTTAATTAAAATTCAGGTTCATCATCGTCATCACCTGCAATCACAAGTGTTTTTTCAGGCTCTTCTTGAGATTGAGCTTTCAGTTCGTTCGTGAAATCATCATTCACTACTTCATGTTCAATATCTTGCGTGTTACCTGTTGCAGAGTGTCGCTCTGGGTCGATACCGTAATCGATAGCTTCCGGTTGGGGAACCTCTTCTGATTCTACAGCAGAGAATTGACCAACATTAACTTTTGGGTATGTGCTGAATGCGTGCTTGATTGTTTTAGCCGATAAAAATCCTGTATCAATCTGCCCATTATTAGAAGTGTAAAGAGCATTTGCTTTATCATTATTATTATCACCTTTATTTTGTCTGTTAGAATAACCCTTCAATCGGTCAATATCTTCGATTGTCATTACCGAGAAATCAACTGAGCCATCAGGTCTAACCAGGCGAATGAATGATGCAACGATAGTTTTAGATTTTCTTGGGATAATAGCTTTATGAACTACCGACTTTCCATGAACATCAGTTGTAACTTCGAAGAAATCACCTTCGTAAACTATTACAGGATTATCAGCATGCTTAATCTGACCAGCACGCAATCTCATCTTTAATTCACCATAAGGCGATATAGCTAACTGTGCGCGTTTTTCCCAAACTGCAGGTTGACCTTTTGGAGCAACATTAAAGTTTTTGCTGGTGATGTAGCAATCTGGTTTCGGGCCCTGTTCTAAACTGAGCCTATTAACATTAACATCTAAGAAAGCTCCATACAATGAAAGAGGGCTACAATCTTTTAATGTTGTGCTTTCTGAAAGCATCTTTTTATAATTAAATACCTGAACATGGTATTCTTGCTCACCTCTATCAGAACCGGTGAAGCTATTGTGTAATGCGATGAATTTGTCTTTAACAAAATCTAATTCTACTAATTCAATTGGTTTAGCTGCTTTCAATACAGCCATAACATTTGTTACTTGATTTGACATAATATTTTAGTTGATTTTTAATAAGTTAATGCGCCGATTATTACGGCAATGAAAAGGATGGCATAAACGATTCGGTCAAAGTACACCCATTGTTTGTGAGTAATCATATACCAGAAAAAAAATACATGATTACAGCTAAGCCAGTTAAAAGAGCAATTGCAAAAGCTTTCAGCGAATCGATTAGCATGATTTTTATAATCTTTAAATCAATGCTGAATTGAGGCTCTTTAAATTTGTTTTTGCCGGTTGGGTTTTGATAATACTTTTTCATCACGTTACCCTCCATAAAAGTTAGTTTGAAGAAAAGTGGATTTTGCTTGATTGAAGGTCTCTTTATCTTCTTTAAAAACAGGGTCGCTTACTCTCACCTCATTAAACCAATCTGCACCGCTTGTGATGATTAATGTAGCATCGGGGTAGTTTAACATGGTTTCATTCTTCCAATTGTTAAATGATTCTGCATGTTCACACTTACGAAGGCTATCAGTCGGGTTTTGAGCATGAAAAGCCTCTTTGTTAAGAAAGTTTGCAACATCCTCATAGGTTGCCTCACTTAATTTGATTGTTTTTTCTAATTTTGACATGGTTCTTTTATTTACTGTTGACAGGTAAGTTTAAGATGGGCAGGTGTGTTGACAGCATCTGCCTTCTTTTTTGCTCTTATCTTATCATTGTGGGCAATTATAAAAGCGCGTTTGATCATCTCAACATTAAGCTGTGAACGTTCGTACTTTTCATATTTAACCGACTTTGACATTTATTTTTTAGCTGATAATTGCTCTGTTAATTGTTGACATTTAATAGCCTCTTCCAAGAAGAGTTTTTCCAGAATCTTAATTCTGGCTTTCAATAATTTAAGTTCTTGCTTCTGGCTCATCTTTATTATCCTCCAATCTTGTTATTAGTAGTAAGTGTTGACCCTCTTCTGAAATCTCTTCTGTTGAATACCTGCGTTTGAAATAATCAAGTTCTTTTTTGAACTTGCTAATCATTGGCGCAATAGTTACACGCTTTTCGTAGGGCACTTTAACCTTTTCGCCTGGCTCAAGGTCGAGAATTGATTCTCGGTAAGTTTTTTGCTTTTCGATAATTAAGACGCTCATTTCACGAACCCCTTCTTTGTTGCGAAAATTGCAAGCTCAACCTTGTTGTTTAGCTCTGTTTTTTTCATGATGTTTTGAATATGTCCGCTAACAGTGTCTGTGCTTACGAAAAGCTCATCAGCGATTATTTTATACGATTTATCGATTCGTTTAAGAATTTCAATTTCAGATTTAGTCAAGTGCCCGTTGGCTACTTTGATAGTGCAGCACAATTTTCCTTCGTAATTACAAGTACCTCTTAAACCACAATCGAAGTATTCAGCATACGATAGCTCACCTTCAACTGAAATATCTGGTTCAGTGTCTAAACCACCGTATCTGCAATAGATGTATTGCCTCATATAATCTTCTTGAGATAAGTTTTCCCATTTAGCAAGTGATTTCAATGCTTCTGGGTTGCTTAACATATCATCAGAAATCTTATCAAAAATCCATTGAGGAAATTCTTCGTAAGTGAAAGTCTTGCCATCGTGAACGCATTTAATTTCATTCTGGTGAACAAAAAACTCAACACCCTTATCTACAAGGCCGGCAATGAGCTTACTATGATTACGGCTATTTAACATTTGGTTCTTTTTTGGGGTATAGCAATTAATAGTTTATATTTATCTTTGTTGTGTTGTACAATACAAATGTATAGAAGATTATTCTATACTTTATATTATTTATCTAAATAATTTAGCTTATTAATCTAAATGCCTGAAAATCAAATAGAAAAAATTTCTACAAAGAAAGATAGACTCCTAGAATACATATCTAATAAAGACTTGACGATTAGGCAATTTGAGATTATTGCAGGTTTGAGCAATGGTTCTATAGGCAAGATAAAAGGTAACATATCGCCAAGCATGATAGAAAAAATTTCTAATGCTTTTAAAGATGTAGATTGGACATATATTGAGGCTGGGGTTGGTAAATCGCCTGTGATTGAGGCAATACCAAGGTTTGGTATGCCTGACCCTGAAATTTTTAAAGATAATGATGATAAGTTTGCTTATTCTGAAGAAGGTGGGGTTTCTGCGATGAGGGTTAAAATAGTGCCGGCAAAAGCGCAACTTGGTTATTTACGTGGCTTTGCTGACCCTGAGTATTTTGACACGTTTGAATATGAAATAATACCAGTCGAAAAAGAGGCGAGAGGTGCTTACCTGGGTTTTGAAACCGTTGGGTATAGTATGGTGAATCTTATGAGTGAACAATGGGCTGAGAAAAGTATTTTTCCTAAAAGAGTAGCTATTGGCCGTGAGGTTTCAAGCCATCTTTGGAAATCGAAGTTGCATATACATTCAAATGATGCATTTATCATCGTTCACAAAACTGACGGTATACTAATAAAAGAAATAATCGCTCATGATGTTGAGCACGGAATTATAACAATTCATTCATGGAATCCAGATAAGCAACAATATCCGGATGAAGATTTATACCTTGATGATATTGCACAAATCTTTAATGTACTTACCGTAATTGATAAAAGGAGATAGAATCTCGATATTAAAACCCTAAAACACTATGAAAAAAACTATTCTAATTTTAATGCTTTCTGTAGTTTGCACCTCGGCTTTTTCACAGTCATTCAAATTAACGCCTAATGGATTTGTAAACGCCGCTGACACTACAAAGAATTACGTTGTCATTGATGTGCCGAACAAAAAACAAACAGATTTATACAAATCTTCATTGTTATATTTTTCGAAATTATACGTTTCTCCAAAAGAAGTGATGACGTTGATTGAGAACCAAAGCATAATACTTAATGGTGTTGAAAAGCAGGCTGTTAAAATGAAGGTGCTATACTTAAATCCATCTTGGGATATTAATCATACATCTAATTATGAATTTAAAGATGACAAGGTAAAAGTCAATTTTAATATCAATAAAATTAGCACCTATACCGGCGACATTTTTAGAGAGAAAACTATGCGTGATTTCTTCAATAAAAGAGGTGAAGTTAAGGATGAGAAAGCAATAAAATCAATTGAGGAATATTTTAATCAAGGATTGAAAAAGTATGCAGAATCTTTAACCTCCCAAAAATCTGATTGGTAATTATGAAAAGAACTATAAAAATAATTACAAAAAATCGTACAGAAGCTGAACCAGAAGAGGTGAAGAATGATTTTGAAAAGACTGGTGTAAGCTCGTTTAAGCTTAACCTAAATATAACACTTACTCAAAAAGATTTGGAAACAGACCTTATTAAAAGAACCGATGGAAAATTTATCAAAGCGAGCCACTTCGAAGAAAGTAATAACTAAAGCCAACCCGAGCGTGGAGGCAGAACGTTTTAGAACTTTTAGAAAAGCCAACAATTTAAGCCAGGTAGAAATGGCTGAATTCTTAAAATGCAGCCAGCCACAAATCAATAAATATGAAAGTGGCGCTAACCTTATTCCAATAGAGGTGCCTAAGCTACTTCACAATAAATTGCAGCTCAACTATGAGTGGTTTTACCACGGAAAGGGTAGTATGAAAACTGTAGTTAAAAAACCTACGCTTAATGATACTATTGAACTTTCATCAGAAGTGAAGAGATTAACTGAAGAGGTCGCAAGCCTAAAAAGCATGGTTAAAGACCTTGTTAAAAAGGTTTACGATAAAGCAACTAATTAATTAAGCTGACCAGATAGCTGACCAGCACATAAAAAACACCCTGTTTTGAGTATTAAAAACCCCGTTAAACACACCAAAAAGGCGGTAGATATTGGTTCGACTCCCTTCGGCTCCACAAATCTTTAAAAGAATCCGCGAAATTTCAATAATCTCGCGGATTTTCTTTTTTCCCATACAAAATCCCATACAAGATTTAAATTTGAGATTATATGAATTAATATTTGTGAGAATTATCAATTTTTGTTTGATTAGCTTGAAGCTTATTTTCTATTTTAAACTTAATTTGGTTAAGAAATGCTTGTTTTTTGTTTTCGAAAAATAGTTTCACATCATCATTATTTTCCTTTAACAAATTAAGTAAATTTTCCTTTTGTGATTTAATGGCTGGCCCATTGGCGTCAAAATCCGAACCCTGAAAATGATATTCTAAAGTAAAAGAATTAGCCTCCAAAACTCCTCTTAATGACCTAGGATTGTATTTTTCTGTTAATAATAAAGAATTTCTATCGCCATTAAACCCAACTTTATACTTTATCTCTGTTACTGTAGATGTAGAACTACTCATTGAAAAAGTAAACCTCTCTGGGAACAACGACCTAGCATTATTAATTTGTAATTCCTCTGTTTTGTCATTTTTAGTTTCCGCTCCTAATATAAGTTCTGGAAATTTATATAAATCATTAAATATTTTTAATTGTAGAGCTTGTACAGCTTCAGTACTCATTGCGTTATGAGTAATTCCGTTTACAGCAAAATCAATTTTCTCAACCAATTCATTATAATATTGGTCTACTTTTTTTGTAAAAATGTCAAAAGTTCTTAAGTGCATAATTTTTAGATTATTTATTAACGAAGATTATAAAAAACAATTAATTATTGAATTTTAGTTTTAGACATTATTTTCTTTAAGGATTTTTAGAATTTCTCTACGATTAAGGGTTCAATACGTAAAACTAAGGCAATGTAAAGAACCACCAAATTGAGCTAAACTATCGCAATTAATACCTTTAACATCAAAACCCAAACTTTGGTATATTTCTTTGTTAGATTGGTTGTAATACTCCGTTTCTCTTTTTGTTGACAAAGTGTATTCTGGAAGTATTATAGTATTGTTAATGCGCAAGTTATTTATGTAGTTGCCCTTTGCAGTATAAAAACAGCCCTTACGCTTAAAAATATTGCAATTACACGCTACTGCTTCATCAATTGGCCTATCATTAATTCTTGTAATAGCCAACCCCCTACCAATGGAATAATTGCTTAGATACTCTAAATATTCATTATCTTTTTTTAAAAATGCCATATTTGGATAATTACTAATAGCAATATTGTTTTCGTTAATAAAGGACATATATCCATCAGTATGACCGACAACATCAGTTATAGATTTATTAATGATTAGTGGCTGAATATCTAGCTTATCTTTAATGATATTTTCAATATATTCTTTAGTAAATGATGGATTGTCTTCTATAATTTTACTGGTAATGAAACCATATCGAGTATTGTTTACCAAGTTGCCACCATCCCAAATTAACGGCAAATCGACAATTGGCTTATTTATAAAGTGCTTAATTATTTTCCTAGAAAGCTTATTTATTCTCTCAAAGTAATTCCATCTGTTTTTGTAATCACAGTACTTTGGAAAATAAATAGGCTTTATAAACTTATTATCGTTTATAAAGCCTAAGCAATCACGCATCCATATATCATCCCATTTCTCAATTAATAATGGTTGAAATATCTTGTTAGGATGCATATTATTCAACTGATATAATGCTGCTTCATCAGTTGTTACAATTTGGATATTAATATCTAATGGTAAGTTATTTATAAGTTCATCAATTACAAATGAACATTTACTAAACTCATTTTTAAAATTTAGAGGATAAGCTAAAATGATATTTTTAACTTCTGAGAAATCACAATTCATATTTATTTACAGTTTTTAATAACCTGCAAACGTAAAAAGAGAATTTTCGAAGAAAAAATCTTTCTTTTCTTCTACATAAGAATAGATTATAATATACCATTAAAAGCACTCTCCTCTAGTACCAAGGGTAAAAATTTTCATCCAAGTATCTATACCATAATCAACATCAACTACTTTTTTTGATTTTAAAACTATTATACATCCAGATGATTTTGTTTTAGTTAATACTAAAATACATTCAAAATCATCGTCTATCCACTTACCGAAATATGTCGTTCTATAAACTTCTCCAAAAAACTCATCATTTTCAACTTTACTTTCTTTTTTAGCAAACTTTGCTGTCCATTCTTCTCCGTTCAACCATTTCAAAGTAAATGTTTTCATTTTTCCATCTAAGATTATCCGTCCCTGTTCTCTAGTCTCACCCATGTTTTTGAAATATGCTTTATAATTATTTGCTGAAACCAAGACTGGTTGCTGATATTGAGATAAATGGTAACTGAAAAATTGAAGTTGCTTTTTTGTTTGTTCCAAAGCTGGTTTATTGGAGCTTGCTTTATAAAGAGCGTCTTTATTTATTTTTGGAATGTTTTTACTCTGCTCTTGAGAAAATACAACATTAGTATTTAGGAAAATACTAGCAATTAATAGAATGATTTTTTTCATAAGTCAATTTAAATTTAATCTAAAATAACGCATATATGCGTCTATTCAAAACGAAAGTATCCAGCAATTTGGATGCGTGATAAAAATTAAAAACTACGAAGTTATAAAGGCCTTTGGCAAAAGGGTAAGAGATTTAAGAACTTCTCAAAATTTATCTCAAGAAGAACTTGCCAATTTAGCCGATGTACCTCTCTCCCAAATTGGTAGAATTGAAAGAGGAGAGGTTAATCCTACTCTAAGTACAATCTTTACTTTATGTTTAGCATTAAATGTAGACTCAAAAAAAATAATTGAGTTTTAATTTTTGGCTTTATTAATTTGCGCCTGTATATTTTTTTGAACTGATTTTAATAATTTTTTATCTGCAATATCTTCGACATCTTTTTGCTTTAAGTGTGTGTAAAACTCCTCTAATTTCCCTAATTCAACATTGTTGATTTTTAAAGAAAGCTCCAAAGATTGATTAACTAGATTTTGGTCTAATGTATTCATTTTTAATATTGGAAGCAGCTTTCCTTGATTCCCCTTTTCAATTAAAAACGATAAAAACTCTGTATCATTTTTTTTCTCTACCAAGTTTTCTTGTTTCTGAAGCTGTTCAATAACTAACATCATTAAATCTTGTGGTAGCGCAATTAAGGCAGATAACTCTAATTGTGATAAAACCTCTTTAAGTAGCCTAGAAGACCTTTTGTTTTTCATATAGGTCTTGAAAACAACACCAATATTATTTTCTAAGTGATATTGGTTATAAATTCTTAGTAGAAATTCTTTCACTTCAATATCAGAATATACATTTTCTTTATCACTTTCTTTTAAGAGACAATTTTCTGTTATAAAAAGTCTATTCTCATTAAATTCTTGAAAAAGCAAAACAATAGGTTTCAATGGAAAGAAAGAAAAATTGGAATTTTCAATTATAAAATCCTTAAATGCTACCTCTAACAACTCCTCGTCTTTGGAATAAATACCCAACAATAACTTAGCAATTGAATTGACACCTAATGAAATTCTATATGCTTCAAAAAGAAACTTAATTATTTTTCGCCGATCGTCAGCAGACGACTCACTAAAAAAATCAATTGTTAAATTATTATATGGGTAAGCCGTACTTTTTTCAACTCGATCACTTAGTAGTTTTTCACATAGACTACCAAGCTTTGTTCGATATTCATCAGATAATTCTATATTATCAGAAACAGTTAATATTTTGTTTAAAATGTTAATTGTTTTAAGCTTATTCTCAGTTATTTGATTTGATACTGGCTCAAAATCTTCCGTGGTCTTATCAATAATTGATTCCCACACTAAAGATTGATTCTCCAAATTATCTGCTAAATATTGAAAATCTTCAATATTTTGATCGTTACTATAAATTGTTTCCTCTGAAATCAATTGTTCTGATATAAATTGCTTATCGATAATAATTGGTAAAACATCTTGTCTTAGGTCTAAATCATTTAAATAGATAGTTCCTTGTGATTTATAATAACCAACAAATAATTCTTTAACATTGCTGGCATGTTTTAAATCAATATTATCAATATAGTTCTTAAATAAGGATTGACCAGATGCATCCAAAGTACCGTCTTCAGCTTTACCGTCTTTAAGCATAGTAACAATAATACTGTCTAAATATTCGTTATTAATTTTTATTAGAACATTATTAAATGATACTAAATTTAAAAATGAAGGAAGCTTTTTTAGAACTAATGGTAAGCTAAGTCCTTTTTGAGTTAATTCAGTTTGAAAGCTATTTAAAATTGAAATGTCAACTGCTTCTAAATTAGATAACAAATACATAATCCTATTGATATAATTAGGTACATCTGTTTCTATAAATCCTCTTTTTATTGCATCTCGTAATTTAAATATAAAAGTATCTAATACTGTTTCCTGAGTAATTGACAATTCATTCAGTTCTAATAAGAAGCTATCTAAGTTTTCATCATCAACAAATTTTAGTAAAACATCTGGTAAAGAATCATAATTATCACTATTAATTATAATTTTTTCTAATGTTTGATAATTCAAATCCATAGTGATAACGAACGTTTCTCTTAAAAAGCTAGCTAAATCAGATTTTAAATCTTCTTTGCTCATTCCCTGCTCGCTTGAGAAAAAAACATTTGGTTTCGAACATACAAGGTTATAATATTCAGGCCATTCTTCCCTAAGAATTAAAAATTTACAAATCGATTTTTGATTTTCTAATGCAAATTCTTGCCCATGCTTTGCACCTAAAAGTGATAATTCTAATTGTAAATTATTAAAAAACTGTAAAATTCTACGAGGGTTTGAAGCATACTCTTTGGCAATAATATTAAGTGTATCAGGCTTAAATCCTATTTCATTGTTATCATTTAGTTTTTTAGCATAATCGTAAATTTCACTGTTTTTGAATGGCTTAATACGAATTGTAGCATTAAAATATTTCCTTAAAAATTCTTCACTTTCTTTTGGATTACTACCATCATTTTTAAAAATATGTTTTTTTAATGCGACCTCATCCACTGGTATTAAGAATATTATATTAAATCCATTTTCTATAAAATTCTTCGTGTTAGTCAATAAATCATAAGCTATATTTTTATGACATCTATCTATGTTATCAATAACAATTACAATTCTATCGAATTGATTACTACTAGTTCCTTTGATGAAGTTATCTGCCTTCTCAAGCAATGTTTTTTTTCTAAATGAATTAGTTAACATCTCTTTAAAACATTCCTCAAATTGCTCTGGAGCAAACAATTGAGGCTTCTGGACATTGACTTTATATTCATTGAATGCCTTAGAAGAAACTGTAGCAATAAATCCGAGTATCGAGACAAGAATAGTCAAAGTCAGACCCGCTGTACTGCTCAGAGAAAGATTAGTTGCAACTATAATAGCGACAAGTAGTGCCACCACAATAATCATCAAGAAAGGAATATTAAATTTCTTTTTAATCTCAACTTCTTCATTTTTATTAATGTAAAAAGAAGCCATTGAATCGTTCATTTCTAAACCAAGCTCTTGCTGAACTTTACGCAAAAACATTCTTCTAAAAGAATCATTAGCATATTTCCAGGCATCATAAACTATAAATTTTGTTTTAATATCCTGCAGATTTTCTAAATTAGTTTTAACAGTATTTATTATTGAAGATTTACCAGAACCCCACTCTCCAAATAATCCTATTGTTAGTGGAATATCTTTAGGTGCTGAAGAAATTAAGTTCTCTAGCGATTCAGCATATTGTTTTGTATTTAAAAAATCTTCACTATTAAGGTTAGCTTCTTTATCTATGAGTATTTTAGTCATTTTGAGAACTAATTAATTTAAATATTAAATTATTATAAGAACGTAATTTACCAAAATCTTTTAGCGTGAATCTAGGGAATTTTCCACAATACAGAAGTAACGTAGAAGCGCTTGTATCAACTTTGTGAAATTATCGATAATCTTACCGAAAGAAAAGAGTTCCTCGATTATACAGCACATAAAAAAGTGTGGTGCAAAATAAAAGGCCCAAGACAGGCCTTTTATTTATAAATTATTATTTTTTTTTAATTGCTATTTTATTTCGGACTTTTCTTCATTATTAAAATATTCATCACACTTTTTAAAATATGAGTAAGCTATATTATTCATAATAGTATATAATTCTTTTAACTTATTTAAATCTTCTTCATTTGTTTTATTTAATTTTTTAATTACAATTTTTTCTATTTCTTCAAATGGATAACGTTCTTGTGCTTCATAATCTCTATTTATAAGATTATAAATCTTTAAACTTAATTGCTCACCAAATATCAATACTTCATGAGCAATGTCTTCTAATATATCATTATATATTTCTTCTTTATTTTGTTTAACTGTATTCATCTTCTGTTTATTTTAATTTCGTTTCATAATTCCTTACGAGCTATGAAACCGGTATCGTTGTTAACTGATTAATTTTATTTTTAATACTGTTTTCAATTTGTAAATGGATATTCTCTGGCGCAATATTCCAATTATTATACACACGTTGGTTTTCAATGCGTACTCTATTATAAATCGATTTTGGCATCGCCCTAATCAAATCTTCTTTAAAGTGTTTGTTACAATGAGCATGAATTTTATTTAAATCTTCGATTGGAATTCCAACGTTTTCAATAAGAGGCAGCTTTCTAATATTAGAATAAACCTCTAACAGATAATCACCAAATTTCTTCCATGTTTCATATTGGCATAGTGTCTTCATAGTTAATTTATCTTCACCTAAAACTGCTCGAATCTTTCGCAGTTGACCAAATACAACTTCATACCTCAATACATTTTTAAAGTTTATTTTTGCTTGCTTTGACTTATCGTAAAACTTTAATTGATAATCACTCAAATAGGATTTCCGCATTATGGGCTTGCCTTTGTCGCCCCTAGGTTCACAAGTAACAAAACTATTTGATGTATTATAAACTTGGTAAGATAAATACCTGTCAATAATATCAAATGGCTTAAAGCCTATAATATCAACGTTAACACCAACCTCTAAATTGGTAGATAATTCAAAATCTTCAATTGGTCGATTGAAGTAAAGCTTTGAAAGTACCTCTGCTACCGCAATCATATCTGTTAAATGAAAATCATTATAATTTTCAGCCAACTGCATGTGGCTTATAGAAGCATTATAAAATTTATGCACAGAGTTTTTTATCAACAATAGCCTACTATCTGGATAATAATAAATTCGCAGATTATAAAAGTCAACATATACTTTATTGCTATTAATTGGGCATTCAGCATTAATTAATGTTATAAATTTTTCGAACTCTGAGTTAGAAAAATTAACAATTCTAAAAACAGTGTAGTCAATCATTTCTTGTTAACCACTTTGCATGCCTTTAATAGGGCATTTTTATCAAATAGTATTTTTTTTCCAATCCTAGAATAAGGCAATTTACCCGACGCTACATATTTGGATAAAGTAGGTAAACTAATGTCCAACAAAGCGCAAGCTTGTTTTCTGGTTAATAGTTCTTCTGAATTTTTAACATCTAAAACTAACGGCGTTTGATTAACCGTTTCTGCTATTGCATTTTTTAATTGTTCTTTAAAAACTTCAATTAATTCCTCTAGAGGTATGTTAATTGTAAACATTGTAAATAAATTAAATTCAGCTTTTCCATCTCCAATCTCCATAAATCAAATTTGGATGAGCTTTCTTAAAAAATACAACTTAGCACCTTGCTAAGAGGTTACAATTTGGATTTACAATTTTGCTATCATCTAATGATGCAGGGCCAATTACTAATTTGGTGGTGATAGTAATTTGATGGAAAAAATCTCCGCTACCTAAATAGGATTTAAGGTAAACTTGAGATAAAGAAATCCAGAGAACCTGGATAACTTTTGGGCAATTACTAAGAATTCTAAAAATTTTACAAATAATTTTTAACTTATTTGCTGTATTTGTCCAAATGCTTTGTTCATTTGAACTGCTTTAAATCCATTATCTATTTTGTTGTATCGTGCAAAAGAGCTAAGACTTTTGTGGTTACTTATCGACCTAATCATTTCGCTGTCAACACCTTGATTAAACATTATACTTATACCTGATTTTCTTCCAAAGTGACAAGTTAATACCTCATATAGTTTAAAAGTTTCTTCCAACTTTTGACTACCCCTATATTTAACTTTCGTTACCAATCGATTTAATCCTGCTAATTCACCAATTTTTTTTAAGTATTCATTCATTTTTTGGTTACTAATAAAAGGCATAATGTAAGGTCCACTAATATCTTTATATCTATCTAATAATAATTCCACCTGAGGGATAATCGGTATACTTAGCGCAGACTTAGTTTTCTGTGAAATTATATTAATGTTACCATCTGCAACATCTGATTTCCTTATTGCCGATGCATCTGAATACCTTAAGGTTGTGTATGACATTAGAAGAAAACAATCCCTAACCTGCGCCAAACAGATATTGTTTGTTTTTAAGTTCTGAATCTTCATTAGTTCGTCTCCAGTCAACGCCAAAATTTCTGGTTCTGTAAATTTATACCTAAATGTTTTAAATGCGTAATTACTAGTATATCCAAGTCTTACGCAGTGGTTTAAAAACCATTTAAGCACTTTAACATTTCTTGCTACTGTGCCATTAGTATGTTTTAAGTCAACTAAGCAGTATTCTACATATTTATTAAAGAACATTGTATCTACAACTTCAAAATCAAGATTGATTTTCTTCTTTTTTGCAAATTCTATTAGATGTTTTTTATTCGTTGATAACTTCTTTACGGTACCAATTGAAGCTTTAAGCTTATAGCCTTCAATAAATTCTTCATAATGTTGAACTAATGTTTTTTTGTCTTTGACATCATTACCATTTAAAGCATTTCTTAGAGAATTTACATTAGGTTGCTTACCTGCTAAAATCATATCTCTATATATTTTATTTACTTGGTCACATTTGGAAGCGACTATTGCATTAATTTCTACACTCCCAATGTAATTTGGTTTAACTCTATGATTTTTTTCATCCCATTTATTCCGATCGATATTCTGCCCACTCTGTATCCACATTCGTTTTCCATCAAATGAAAAATCTATCAGTATAGGAATATTAGTTTGCTTTAATTTCCCTGTGTTTATATCTTTTCTTGATTCCAATTTAGGTGTTGCCTTAGCCATTGTTTTATTTGTTAAATTATATAAAATATTATATTATTATTATTTAATATATTAATAATCAATTACTTACAAAGTAACATTTAAATTTTCATATATTAAAACATTTGTTAATTACGAGATAAAATTGAGTGCATACAAATTCACATACAAAAAAGTCTTTTCTCATTTTTACTATACTTCACTAAACTTTAAAAATTGATTTAAGGCGGTATGAAAGCTACCACAGATATACACAGTTTCTTTACTGTATTTACTCTAATTTTATAAAACGAAAAGGAACCTTCGGCTCCACAAAAACAATAGAAACCGCTTAATTAATTTTAAGCGGTTTTCTTTTTTAAAAGTTTTATATCTAACTAAAATTACTTTTAGCTTGTATGGCTAATTCATTGTAACATCCATGCAGGAAATGGAATTTATTAAGGTGATTCATTATATTTGATTTAACCAAATATTTAAGCAAAACATGCAATTGTTTATTGCTTTAAATCATTTCATTATATACCAAAATGATGTTACGCTCCACAAGCTTTAAAATAATTCGGTGTTTAAGGTTTGGCATTAATCTTCTAATTTTTTTGGTCACTTTTACTTTTTCTGCTCCGGCTTTTGGAAAGGAGAATATTGATAGCCTTAAAAAAGTATTAACGAATGTACTAAAAGATAAGGCGTTTTTTGATGCTAAAAAAAGGGCGTCTATTGGTAGGCTTCAGCAAAAACTTAAAGCCAATTTTAACAATGTAGATTTGCGTTATCAGGCTTATCTGGCTTTGTTTAACGCTTACAAGTCTTATATACACGATTCGGCATACGTATATTCTCGTAAAGCAAGTGATTGTGCTCATTTATTAAAAGACCCCGCAAAAATTAATTATTCCAAAGTTAATGTGGGGTTTGTACTGATATCTTCTGGTATGTTTAAAGAAGGTTTGGATACATTGCAAGGTGTAAATCCGAAATTATTAAATGAAAGCCACCAGTTTGAGTATTATTTTCTAATGGCCAGGAGTAATTTCGATTTAACTGATTACAATAAAATCCATGATTTTAGTGAGCATTACAAGGAAAGAGGTATAAAATATTGTGATACAATAATGAATAAGTATCCAATAGCTTCTTATGAATATCTTTCGGGTAAGGGTTTGAAACTACTCCGAAGTAAACAATTTAAGGCTGCAATTGAGCCTTACGAGCGGTTGCTGAAAATGAAATCAACTTATCAGGATAGCGCAATTAATTACAGCTGTTTGAGTTATCTGTATTTTAGCGTTAATAAGCCTGATTTAGGGGTTAGCTATCTGATAAAATCTTCAATACTGGATAATACTCATTCTATAAAAGAATCATTAGCTTTAGTTAATCTTGCTAAATACTTATATAGCCAAGGAAGTGTTAAAGAAGCTTTCACTTATATTCATAGTGCTATAGAGGATAATAATTTTTATGGAGCGAAACAGCGCAAGGTTGAAATCAGTAATATACTACCTATAATAGAAAGGGATAAAATCAATGATATTGAAAAACAAAAACGTTCGCTTCTAATATATGCTTCGATTATTACCGGCTTAATTATTCTGACAATCTATTTTGCAACCACAACTTTTAGACAATTAAAGAAAATTAGGATTGCCGATACATTAATATTGGAAAAAAATCATGATTTAAATCTTGCTAATGCTGAGCTGCTCAATATTAACAATTCTCTTGATGTGGCCAATCGCTCATTAACACGTACCAATCGTAAACTTGACGAAGTAAATCTGATTAAGGAGGAATACATTGGGCAATTTTTTAACATCAATGCAGATTCTATCGAGAAACTCGAAAAGCTTAAACGAAGCCTGGAAAAAATTGTACATCATAAGCAATATGATGAATTGCAGGTAATTATTAACAGACTAAATACCAATATCGAAAGGGAACATTTTTTTCAGCGTTTCGATGAAGTTTTCTTAAATCTTTTTCCAGATTTTATACAAGAGTTTAATGCGTTATTTGCAGATGAGGATAGAACTCTACCAACTGCCGGGCAGCTTTTAAATAAGGAACTCAGGATTTTTGCTTTAATTAGATTAGGCATTGATGAGAATGAAACCATTGCCAAGATTTTGAACTATTCTGTAAATACTATTTATACTTACAAAACGAAAGTCAAAAACAGATCTTTAATAGCAAATGATGTTTTTAAAGAAAAGATTATGAATATCCGAACTGTAAAAAACGAATTCCCGTTCGACTATTAGTATAAAAGAAAAATATCAAATATGACCAATCCAAATAAATTTTAATATTTGGGTTTTTATATTCTATTAATTCGGCACATAACATTTGATTTTTAAGTCTTTAATCGCTCTTGTTGTGAGTGTTAAAATGTGTTTAAAAAGGTGTATTATCTTCTCGTTTTCTTATAGATGATCTATATATTATTTCTATAATTTATTATTCAAGTATCTGATTATTAATATATTATATGTTTTGTGTTTCATATATTTTTAATATTTGGATTTTCTGCTCTTGCGTTTATTTTTAAACTCTTCTTACTTTGATTCGTAATCGCTGGAAGCCTTTTCAGCTGCAACTAACCAAATTACTAATCAAAATTATGATGAGAAAAAACTACTTTTTTTATTCTTTCAGGTATGGACTAACCATACTTTTCCTAATCATTTCCAGCATTGCCTTTTCTCAGCAATCTGCTTTTAATGGAAAGATTGTAGATGAAAATAATGAGCCTTTAGCAGGAGCCACAATCCAGATTAAAGGAACAAATCAACGAACAACAACAAACTCGAACGGAGAGTTTCAGCTTGCTTTAAATCAAAATGCGCTCACCATTATTGTAAATTATATGGGCTATGACCCTGCTGAGCGTACCTTAACAGGAGGCAAGGCAGTTGTTATTCAACTCAAACCAGATGCTAAATCACTTTCTGATGTTGTTGTAGTTGGATATGGAACTACCAAGAAATCGGATGTTACGGGTGCGGTGGCCAGTATCGGTAGTAAGGATTTTAATCAGGGTGCTATTACCAGTCCATTGCAACAGATAGCAGGTAAGGCTGCCGGTGTGGTAATTACCCAAACAGGGAGCGAACCGGGCAGTGCTCCAAATATTAAAATCAGAGGTATTACTTCAATTCAAGGCAATAACAATCCGCTTGTGGTTATAGATGGTGTTCAGGGCGATGTAAGTTTCCTTAATCAAATTCCGCCAACGGAAATTCAAAGTATTGAAGTGCTAAAAGATGCTTCTGCAACGGCTATTTATGGTTCACGCGGAGCATCAGGCGTGCTGATTGTAACCATGAAAAAAAGCAGAAGTGGTACATCTATTGAGTATAATGCAAATTCTTCAGTAGATGTTGTAACCAGACAACTCGAAATGCTTTCGGCTGCAGAATGGTCGCAACAGGCTGCTGCCCGAAGTATACCGGCATCTTCTAATTTTGGTGCTGATACCGATTGGTTTGGCTTGCTTACCAGAAATGGTACAACACAAAACCATACGCTTACTTTAGGTGGTAGTAGTGATAATTTTTCTTACCGTGCATCTTTAGGTATGGTACTGCAAAATGGTATAGTTATAAATTCTGATAATCAACGCTTTATTGGTCGAATTGAAGCTACTCAAAAGGCATTGGAAAATAAATTATCCATTACGATGACTTTAAACGGAACTAATACTCAAAATAATGGAAGTCCGGGTTCTATTGGCCGTGCAGCTTTTACTTCAAATCTCATTTCTAACGCATACATATCAAGGCCAACAGATCCGGTTTATCGCCCAGATGGCAGTTATTTTACTGATCCAAATCTTTTTCAGCCTTTGAATGTATTGGCTGCTGCGAATAGCATCATTAGTGAAACTGAATCTAACCGTTTATTAGGTTCGATGCGTATTAACTATAAAATTATCAGTGGCTTATCAGCAGAGGTATTTGGCAGCTGGCAGAAAACTAATGGTACATCAGGAAATTATACACCAGCAATATCAACTGTGGCTGCAGCTATAGATCAGAAGGGATATGCAAGCGTTAATAACAATAATTCTGATTATAAACTGATGGATTTTCAGTTGAATTACAGCAAAGATTTCGGAGATCATCATTTTGATGCAGCTGCGGTTTACGAATGGCAGGCCCAAATGGATTCTGGAAGCGGTAGCGCAGCTCGTGGATTTGTAAATGACTTGGCCACCTATAATAACCTTGGTTTAGGAGATTTTTCTAAAGTGCAAGCTGGAGATTATTCTTCATATCGTAATCAACGCAGAACTGTTTCGGTTTTAGGTCGTGTAAATTACTCATACAAAGACCGATATTTATTAACTGCAAACTTTAGGAGAGATGGTGCCACAGTTTTTGGTGCAAATCATAAATGGGGTAATTTTCCGTCGGCATCGGTAGCCTGGAAAATTGACCAGGAACCGTTTATGAAAAATCAGAATGTGTTTTCTTCGCTTAAATTAAGGGCCGGTTTTGGTATTACAGGAAATCAGCAGCCTTTAAATGTTCTACAATCTCTGCAAATTGTACAAGGATCTGGAACTGTATTTTTTGCAGGGAATGTGCAAACCAATTTCAGGGTTACGCAAAATGCAAATGCTGATTTGGAATGGGAGCAGAAGAAATCTACAAATATAGGTTTAGATTTTGCCCTATTTAAAGGCCGCCTGAATGGTAGCTTCGATATTTATAAAAATGTTACAAATAAGTTGCTGTATGGCTATACAGTGCCACAACCTCCCTTCCCAACAGGCTCCATTCAGGCCAATGTTGGTAGCATCCAAGGTAGAGGTGTGGAAATGGCTTTAAATTACGATCTCATCAGCAATGCTTCTACAAGATTAACACTTGGTGGAAATGTAACTTTAATGGATTCAAAAGTTTTAAATTTAAGCGGCTCACTTAATGGCGTACCATTAATTACCAATAATGTTCCGTATGGTGGGCAAAATGCTTATCTGGTTGTTGGTCAGGCCATCGGTTCAATTTACATACTTCAGCATGGAGGTGTAACAACAAATGGAACACAAATTATTGTAGACCAGGATAGAAACGGGCGTATAGATGCGGGTGCTACAAGTCCTGATAGAATCTTCGCCGGACAAACACAGCCAAAATATACTTTTGCCTTTACGCCGAGCTTTAGCTATAAAAATTTCGATGCAGCAATATTAGTTCGTGGTTCTGGTGGTAACAAGTTGTTTAATGCTTTACGCTCAAACCTGAGCTTTTTAGAAAATTTAGGAAAATCTAACTTACTTAAAAGTGCTATCGATGATAATATTTTCACATCTGCATATCCTTTAGCGTCTGATTACTGGTTGGAGGATGGAAAATTTATCCGTTTGGAAAACGTAAATCTTGGCTATAGAATTCCTACAGCTAAATCAAAACACATTAGTTCGGTACGCTTTTCGCTAACCGGCCAAAATTTATTGCTGATAACAAAATATTCGGGTATTGACCCAGAGGAAACCGGCGGAGACAATGGTATTTACCCAAGGGTTAGAAATATTGCTGTTGGTTTAAATATTATCTTAAAATAAAAAGTGATGAAAAAATTAATAATTACCACGATAATTGCGGCAGGATTAATGGCAAATAGCTGCACAAAAGTTGACGAGAATGTTTACGATAAATACACAGCAGACCAATTTTTTGCAGATCCGAAAGGACCAGATATAGCTTTAGCTAGTGTTTATGCCCGTATGCCACAGTTTGGTGGTGGAGACAATGGATATTATGACACTAATAATATGTGTACCGATGAACAGGTAGTGCCGCATAGAGTAAGCGGAGATTGGGGGCCAGAAAATGCGTGGTTATATACCCGAGCCTGGACACCGGCCTTAGGCCAGATTAATACCACCTGGAACGCTTGTTACAATTCAATTTACCTTGCAAATTTGGCTGTTGAGCAATTAGAAAAAGCCAGCGCACCTGCAGCTAAACTTGCAGAGGTGAAGATTTTACGTGCATGGTTTTATTATCTGTTAATAGATGATTTTGGAGATGTACCATTTTACACTGATAATAATATTACAACTGCACAGCTAAAAACACAAACCAGAACTCAAATTTTTAATTGGATTGTTAGCGAAATTACTGCCAATGCAGATATTCTGCCAGAAACAAAGGGTGGTGCTTTTTATGGCCGCTTTAATAAATGGGCGGCATATACATTCTTAGCCAAAATGTATCTTAATGCTGGTGTTTATACTGGTACTCCAAAATGGGCAGAATGTTTGGCAGCATGCACAAAAGTAGCATCTGGAGGTTATACCTTGCATCCGGGAACTGCAAATGCTTCAAGTCCATTGGGTAATCGTTATTTTGAACTTTTTGGCGATACCTGTCCTGATGATGAAACTATTTTGGCAATTTGGTTAAAGCGTAATGTAATTGGAAATAATGTATTGGCGCTTAGAAGTGTAAACGGACCAAATGGTGTTGCAATGTTTGGTTTTGCCGGCTGGAATGGAACAATAGTGCCAGAAGAAACATACAATAAGTACGCTGCAAACGATATCAGAATTAAACAGTTTTTAATTGGTCCTCAGCCAGGCGGTGTTACCTATACGCCAAAGGTAACTTCATTAATAAATCCCGGAGCTGGTATAACAGAAGGGGTTAGGGGTGTAAAATTTTATCCTGTAGCACCAAATGATGGTAGCGGAAGTTCAAACGATTTTCCTATTTATCGCTATGCTGATGTATTGCTTATGATGGCCGAATGTAATGTACGCTTGGGTAATGCGGCTTCTGGCAAACCATTTATCGATCAGGTTAGGGTAAGGGCGGGATTGAGTGCACTTAGTGCAAATCCAACTCTCGAAAACATTTATGATGAGCGTGGGTTTGAATTGAATTGGGAAGGACATCGCAGGCAAGATATGATTCGCTTTGATACGTTTACTTTAGGGCATGGATTGGTTCCTGCTGTTGATGCACATTGGAAAATTTTCCCTATACCTACGGCGGCAATGAACGCAAATCCTAATTTAAAACAAAACCCTGGTTATTAATAGTATTTCTGGGGATACTTTTGATATCCCCAGATTAACATAACAATAAATAAATGATGAGAAACAAAATTTCGATACGTCTTTTTGCAGCAATTTGCTGTTTAATTTTACCACTTGTAAGCTTAGGTCAAGAGAAAGCATATCCACCACAATATGGAAAACCTTTTAAGGGCGTACCCGATAGGCGGGATGTAATTCTTTACCAGGTAAATACTCGTGCCTTTAGTAAAACCGGAGATTTTGCTGGTGTTACGGCTCGCCTGGACGCGATAAAAAATTTAGGTGTTAATGTAATCTACCTGATGCCAATTTATCCGGTAGGTAAGCTTAAAGGTGCAAACTCCCCATACGCTACAATGGATTATGATTCTGTAGGTAAAGAATTTGGCTCTCTACAAGATTTAAGAAAATTGGTAGATGGTGCGCATAAGAGAAATATTGCTGTGATGTTAGATATTGTAGCCAATCATACTTCATGGGATCATCCATGGATAGAAAAACCCGGTTATTATGTGCGTGATAGCGTTGGTCAAATTAAATATCCGGAAACGTGGCGAGATGTAGCCCAGCTTGATTTTAAAAATCAGGAACTAAGATTATCATTAATTCATTCGATGAAATCGTGGGTGTATAAAGCGAATATCGATGGTTTTCGCTGTGATTATGCTGATGGTCCGCCGCTGGATTTTTGGAAGCAAGTAAACGATAGTTTAAAAACGATTAAAACGCATAAACTTTTAATGCTTGCAGAAGGAAGCAGCCCTAAATACCTTGGTGTAGGTTTCGATTACTTTTTTGGTTTCAACTATTTTGGCAACCTTAAAAGCATCTTCAATAAAAATAAGTCTGTAAAATCTATCGATGCGCTAAACGAAAGAGATTATAAAGGTGCTGCTGAAGGACAAGCTGTGGTTCGCTACCTTACTAATCACGATGTAAATGGCTCTGACGGTACTCCATTAGATTTATTTGGTGGCAAAAAAGGTTCTATGGCCGCCTTTGTAGTAACCGCTTACATGAAAGGTATCCCAATGATATACAATGGTCAGGAAATTGGCACACCATTCCGCCTTACTTTCCCTTTTACAAGTAAATCAATTGATTGGTCGTTAGAAGAAACTAATAAAGAAGTGCTTGCTGATTACAAAAGAGTTGTAAACTTTTGGAATAAAAATAAAACGGTGCGTAGGGGAGAAATGACTTCCTACAGCAGCGATGATGTGTGCGTATTTACCAAGGTTCTAGACGGTGAAAAGGTGTTGGTTTTATCAAATTTGAGAAATAAGTCGGTAGATTATAATCTGCCAACATCGCTAACTGGCAATTGGATTGATGTTTTTGGTAATAAAAAGACTGTTTTGCCTGCACAAGTTAAACTTGAGCCATATCAATATATGGTTTTAAAAATTAAACATTAATTCATAAAATAAAAAAAATGAAATGTGTAAGAAAATAATTTATTTAAGCCTACTGGCTTTGCTTTGCAATTGGAATAGCGTATTTGCAAAAATTACCATAAACAGGGTAGAACCGGCAAACTGGTGGGTGGGTATGAAAAAAACGGAGTTTCAGATTCTGGTTTATGGGCCGGGAATTGGCAATGCAAAAGTTACGCTTAATTACCAGGGTGTAAGTTTAAAAGAAGCGGTAAAGGTAGAAAATCCAAATTACGTATTTCTGTATGTAAATGTTTCTAAAAGCGCAAAGGCGGGTAATGTATCAATCGACTTCTCTAATGGTGCAGATAAGTTTACCTATAATTATCCTTTAAAAAACCGTACAGATAAAAGTGGTGCATTGGGTTTCAATGCCGCTGATGTTTTGTATTTAATAACGCCTGATCGTTTTGCAAACGGCAATGCAAAAAACGATAATCTGGATAGCGTTTTAATCAACAGGAAAAGCCCGAATGCTCGTCATGGTGGAGATTACGAAGGGGTAAGGCAAAAGCTGGATTATATGAAAGACCTGGGTATTACCACAGTTTGGCTAAATCCGATACAGGAAAATAGAATGAGAGGTGGCTCTTATCACGGCTATGCGATTACAGATTTTTATCAATCAGACCCAAGGTTTGGTAGCAATGAAGAATTTAAAGCACTAACTCAGGAAACACATAATAAAGGTATGAAGATGGTGATGGATATGGTGCTAAATCATTGTGGAAGTTCGCACTGGTGGATGCGAGATTTGCCATCTAAAGATTGGATAAATAATGATGGTGTTTTTCTACAAACTAACCATGCAACAGTTTCTGTGATGGATGTTCATGCGTCGCCTACCGAACGTAATACATTTTTAAATGGCTGGTTTACTCGAGGCATGCCAGATTTGAACCAGCGAAACCCCCATCTTGCAACTTACTTAATTCAAAATAGTATTTGGTGGATAGAATATGCCCGCATTGATGGTATCAGACAGGATACGTACTCCTATATGGATTTTGATTTTCTGGCCAGATGGAATAAAGAAGTTTATGATGAGTATCCTAATTTTAATATTGTTGGCGAAACCTGGTATAACAAAAAAACATCTCCAGCCTGGTGGCAAGCTGGTTCTACCTTCGATAAAAAAGATTCGCACCTGAAAACGCCAATGGATTTCTCTTTAACATTTACCATGCAAAAGGCGTTTGATGGCGAAACCGATAATGGTTATTTAAACGAAATTTTCGAAGATGTAGCACAGGATTTTGTTTATGCTGACCCTTATCAAATATTAACCTTTTTGGATAATCATGACTTAGGAAGATTTAGTAGAAAAGAAGATAAAGATTTAAAACGTTTTAAGCAGGGATTGGCTTTTTTGCTCACCACACGCGGCATTCCGCAAATTTATTATGGTACAGAAGTGTTAATGATTGGTACCAAAGAAGATGGAGACGGACGCCTAAGAGTTGATTTTCCTGGCGGATGGCAAGAGGATAAAAAGGATGAATTTACAAAAGCAGGCCGGAGTGAAATTCAAAATGAAGCCTGGGATTATTTGCAAAATCTTTTACAGTGGCGCAAAACCAGTAAGGCGATAACAGGTGGAAAATTGATTCATTATGCACCAAAAAATGGTGTATATGTTTACGGTCGGAAGGCTGATAACCAAAGTGTAATGGTTGTGCTTAACAGTTCTTTAAAAGACCAATCAATCTCTATGGAGCGATTTACAGATATTACTTCTGGTTATTCTTCAGGAAAAGATATCATCTCAGGAAAAAATATGCAAATTTCTAAAGAAATTTCTATACCAGCTAAGGGGCAATATATTTTCGAACTAAATAAATAAAATTAAGAGAAAAATTGAAGTCGCCTTAATTTGGTTAAGTGCAAAAGCAACATCGGATGGTGTTGCTTTGTTAATATCAGGCTGTTTCAAATCTACAAATAGATTTTTTTTCCAGTTTATTTTAAAATTAATTTAACATTTCTTCATCTGATTAAATACGCATTTTGCAAGTTCAAAAAACTTTGTCTCATTAAAAAGGTTATATCATCAATTTATAGAGACAAGAATGAAACAGATAAAGTCAGAATTTATTCCACCTCAAAAAAAAGGTAGCAGCATGCATGTTCAGTCTGGTGTAGCAGCAGAAACTGAAGCCCATGCAAAGCTTATTTACCAGCGAAGCGTTGAAAGATTATTGAACGTTAATGCATGGGGAACATACAGTAGTCCTTCAAAATTTCAGTTATTTGATGAAAATAGGAACAAAACAGATAGATTAGTAGAAGAGGGGGATTTTATAAGAATTGATATACCAGGGCTTGGCACTGAGGCCGGCATGGGTTATGATTGGGTTAGGGTTGAAGCTATTGGCCGTGCTGAGGACGAGAATTATGAATGGACTGCTATTCGCGTCAGACCATCATCAATGCCCTGTTCAAAATCAGAAGTTATTGCACATTTTCTGGATAAAGATGCTACCTCTACATTTAAAGTTAGCAGGGAAGGATATTTAGTTTTTGCAGAAGAGTTTGCAAGAAATGAAACGACAAACACTAACGGAGTTGGATTACTTGATATGGCAAGAAATTTTTTAGTTGGCGCTGCAGCAAAACTAGGTGTTTCTTATCCTCAGTGGAAAAGCCTTACTGATGGTTTACTGCAGAATTAAATAAAAAAGTCAATTCTAAATTCTTATTTAACCAATAAATCCCGGGCTAGCCGGGATTTTATTTTTATGTTTTAAATTCTGCAATTACCTTAGTTGTTTTTCAGTTTTAAAGAATCTTTAGCACGTTTTTTAAAGAAACCACGTAATAAAAAGTTGCTTTGAAGCGCTTCTAAATCTTCATCAAGTTTCTTACTGCTTTTTTCTAAGTTAACCATAATCGATTTAACTTGTTTAGCTGTTTGCTCATCATTTAACAATAGGCCGGCTGCGTTATCGTTGCTTTTAAGTTTTGCAGATGCACTTTGGAGGTTATCTGCCATAGCACTAGCAGATTGTGTTGTTTTGTTTAAGTTTGCAACAGCAGATTCAAACCTCTTAAACACTGCTGTATCGGTTAACATCTGATGCATCAAACCATCCTTAGTATTAATAGTTTTACTAAATTCGCGTAATTCTACGGCAGCTTTTGATGTCATTTGAGAGGTCTGACTTAAATTGGCAACCATCATTTTAAAGTTCTTAGCCATTTCTTCGTCACTTAGCAATGCACCGGCAGCGCCTTTACCATCAACCAGATTTTTGGCGAGTATTTTAAAATCTCCAGTTACATCTACAAGATTTTTATTGTTTACCTGAAGGGTTTTCATAATATCATCTGTAGAAAGTGAAGTATTTACCTTAAGCATATCTCCATCTTCTACAAAGGGAAATTTAGGGGTGCCACCAGTAAGCACCACAATTTTATTACCGATTAATCCATCCGCACCGATACTTGCACCGGCATCCTTATGAATATATTTATGAACATCTTCTTCAATACTAAGCTGTACTTTAACTTGTGAAGATCCGTAAAAATCAATTTTTTTAATTGTACCGATTTTAACACCTGAAAACCAGACATTGTTGCCTTTTTTTAAGCCTTGAATATCGTTAAAAACCACATTAAGGTTAATGCTTTTTACAAAAGTTTTCTTTTGGCTGCCCAAAGTGAAAATGGCCACCACAAATATCAGAATACCAATTCCAATGAATAGGCCGACTGTAATTTTCTTTTTATTATCGTTCATTTGTTAGCGTATAAAGTTATAATCGAAAAAAGGCTGCGCTTGTGCGTCGCCTGCATTAAATATGTCATCAAAAGTGCCTTGGCGGTCAAATCTGCGCTCTACCAGCATAGCAACCCGGTTGCCCACCTCTTTTGCACAGGTTAAATCATGTGTAATGATGATCGCACTCGTATGGTATCGTGCCTGCACATCATTAATCAATTTATTTATTTCTTTAGATGTAATTGGATCAAGTCCTGCCGTAGGTTCGTCGTAAAGCATAATTTCAGGCTTAAGCATTAGTGTTCTGGCAATACCAATCCGTTTCCGCTGCCCTCCAGAAAGTTCTGAAGGCATTTGATTAATTGCCTGCAACAATCCAACAGCCTCCAGCATTTCTTCAACCAATGCATCAACTTCCTTTCGGCCCATATCTCTTCGGTTCCTCACTAATGGAAACTCAAGATTATCACGAACCGTCATACTATCATATAGTGCACTGTTTTGAAAGGAGAAACCAACCCGAAGCCGTAGTTCCAATAAATCTGCATAGCTGATGGTTTCTATACTTTGTCCAAGCACATTTACGTGGCCGCTATCTGGTGATAGTAAACCAACAATAATTTTAATTAATACCGATTTACCTGTTCCGCTTTTACCTAAAACAACCAGATTTTCTCCTTTATGTAAATCCAGCGAAGCAGATTCTAGTACGCGGTAATCTCCAAAGGCTTTATTCAAGTTCCGGATTTCGATTACCTTTTCAGTCGATAAATCAGTTTTTGGTTTCGATTCCATCTCCTTTAAGAATTAAATAAACTAAAAATCTGCACACAAATAACCTCTTCAATAAAAATTAGGAACATTGCTGTTACCACCGCTGAGTTTGCAGCCTTACCAACGCCTTCAGTACCTTTAGATGAGTTATATCCTTGATAACAACCAACAATTGCAATTGTAAAACCAAATAATATGGCTTTAATAGTGGAGGCAATAATATCGAGAAAAGTTATACTTTCTAATGCGCTTTGAAAAAAAGTTGTAGCACTTGTACCTTCATTTACAGATACATTAAGCAATGCACCAAGCATGCCCACCATTGCAGTATAAAAAGTAAGTATTGGCATTGTAATCGTAGCCGCCAGCACTCGGGTTGCAACCAGGAATTTGAAGGGATTTGTTGCACTTACTTCCATTGCATCAATCTGCTCGCTTACTTTCATCGAACCTAATTCGGCTCCAATACTCGAGCCTACTTTACCAGCCGCAATTAAACCGGTAAGTAAAGGCGCTAAGGTACGAAGTAAGGCAATACCCACTAAAGATGGTAGCCATGAAGTGGCACCAAATTCTGATAAGGATGGTCGTGATTGTTTAGTGAAAACCAAACCTGTAATAAAACCTGTGGTAGAAATTAGCAAAGCAGATCGGTAACCAATTTCATAACATTGCTTCATTAGCTCTTTAAATTCATAAGGCGGCAGAAAAGCCTCTTTAAAAAAACGACCAATAAAGTTAAATACATTATAAAGGGCGATGAATGCACGCCCGAATCTGCTTGGGGTTTGATTTTGATTACTTTCTTGATTCATTACTCCCATATGCCGGATGAATTATTTTTTTTATTTTGCTCTGCAAGCACCCGCTCTCTTTCTTCTTTATATTCTTTGATAATTAAGGTATCAGCCGGAGACAAACTTTCATTTAAACTTTCAAAATGCACCATCAGGCTCGCATTTTGCTTTTCAAAATCAGCATCCGTAATTTTACCTTTTTGCAATTGTTGATGCAAAGCAAAAGATTGATCTAAAACCGACTTTGCAGAATCTACAATTGATTTATTGCTTAGTACAGTCTTTTCTTCAACATGATTTCCGCCGGTGCCCTTTTCAGGATTTGTATTTTGGCAGGCTGCAATCATCACAAGAGGAAGAAGCATCAATTTCAGTTTCATGCTAACTATACAAATGTGTTGGTTTTTTGTTTTGTTATCACACTGAAAACTAGGATATAAAATTTGCCCTTACCTAAAAATCGTAAGTATTACCAACTGTAGAATATCAATGTTAAAAATTTAGTATTAATGAAAAAAGCTACCTTTTGTGCGAGGTAACTTTTAGTTTATTGATAATCATACTTTTTTTGAAGGGTTTGTATTAAGCTTCGCCAGATTTATAGGCAACCTTAGCATAACTCTGTAAATATTCTTTTAGCATTTTGCGGGCTAGATGAATTCTGGTTTTAACAGTTCCAATAGGCATATTTAATTCTTCAGCTATTTCAAAGTATTTATAGCCTTCAAAATGGCGGATAAATGGAATTGCATAAGCTTCTGGAATTTGATTTAGCGCTTTTCTAACATCTTTTAACACCAGTGAACCTTCAGCTAAATTTTTGCTCGCACTGTAACTTAATTCACTATAGCTTATCTCATCACGCTGATTAATTAATGCATACGTTTTAAGTTTTCTTCTGTAATTATTGATAAAAGTGTTTCTCATAATTGTATAAAGCCACGCTTTTAAATTGGTTTGATGATCAAACTGAGCCTGATATGTATAAGCCTTTACCAAAGTGTCTTGTAAAAGGTCTTGTGCATCTTCATTGTTATTTGTGAAACGCATTGCAAAACTTAATAATTCTGGTGCAACGCTGGCTGTTTTTAAACTGAATTCAGAATTTGTCATATAGCTTTTTTTAGAGATGATTTTTAAATTACAAATCCAATACCAAAATTTTTGATTTTCAATATTCTGGCAGACATAATTCTGTTTCAGCACTATTTATCCAAATGTCATTTGTTTATTGAACTAATTTGCTCATTAAAGCAAGTGTAAATCACCATAAATTATATTTTTTTGCCTTTTATAATAATTGGCAATAACAACAATATGATTTATTTAAAAACTTATGACTACAAAAACCGACAATTAATGGATACTGGCATAAAAAAGCATCAATTTCAATAGTATGTGCCAAAATGCATTTTACAATGAAAAATTAAAACCATACACCGCTTAATTCGTTAGGTTGGTATGGAAAAACTATTACTTGCCATCGACTATTTTAGATTAAAAGAAAGAGCCCTTTTACAAAGACATCATATTGATTATACGATGGCAGAACACTTAAAAGATTTAAAAGAAGATAAAAGTACCGGATTTGTTGAGCACATTGAAAGGTATAAAAATGAAATTAAAGCTGCAGAAACTGAATTTGAGGAGTTAGTTCAGTCTTTACAACCCTTATATACACCATTGTACGAACATTTAAACAGCCGCGGTGCTTCAAAATCGTCGCCTTGCGTAATCGGTACAACTTCAATAAGCCTTGAAATGTACATTGATGAGCAGAAGAACATCCATTACAATAAGATTTAAAGTATAGCTTGATTGCAAAAATTAATAAATGACGAGCAATAGGTGCATTCAATGCTAATCTATTCAAAATATTCTACAGAAAGCTAACGGCTGTTTTTGAAATAATTTTTATCCTTATACCAAGGGTGCGTTAAAGGCATAGGTGTTTTCCAATCTTGAGAATAGTCGTGTCTAAATTTTCTTGCTTTAGAATTGTCCTCATCCATTTCCATTGCATCGAGCTCAGAAGGATTTAATATGCTCACCAATTGAATGGCATCGTGGAGATAAACAATAACCTGAAGACGCTCAAGCGGGCAATTTATTTGTGGCTGAGTTTTCAAAAATTTATCAAGCCAGGGTTTTAGAACGGTCGATTTATCCCAGGAATCTGGTAAATAGAGATATAGATTGCCATTACCATAGCGGGCAGAAATGTTGGCGTATGATTTATTTATATTGTCTGCCAGTGTAGCTCCGTATGGATTTGCACCACATCTTAGCTGCTCCCTTAGTTCAATACTCATTTTCATATACTATAAACACATTAGGTTTAATTCAGTTTTAAAAAATCAATGTTGTAAATAGGTTCTTAACTAAGATAATATTTACTTCCATTATTTCCATCGTACAGATACCGAAAATCTTCATTAACACTTATTTAATAATAGGCAAAACCTTCCAAAAAATACAGGGTTGTAATAGTAGTACCTAATCACACATCCCATGAAAAAACAAGTCACACCAAACAACGACAGCCAAACAGAAAAGCAGCCCATTCAAAATAACTCCCCACTCTTTAAATTGTTTAAAGATGGTTTATCTGATTTGTATTGGGCAGAGAATCATTTAACAAAGGCATTGCCAAAAATGATATCTGCAGCAAGTTCTGCATCGCTACAAAAAGCTTTATCAGCTCATTTAGCTGAAACAAAAAATCAGGTTTCCAGGCTAGAAGAAATTTTTAACCTGTTAGATGAAAAGGCATTGGCAAAAAAGTGTGATGCGATGGAAGGCTTAAGTAAGGAGGCAGAAGGCATTGTTGAGCAAACGCCATCTGATTCTGCAGTACGCGATTTGGGAATTATCTTGGCTTGTGGAAAAGTTGAGCATTATGAGATAGCAAGTTATACCGGTTTAAAAAACCTAGCTGATAAACTATCGCTAGAATCTGTTTCAGAATTACTACAGCAAACGCTGGATGAAGAGCAAGCCGCAGAGCAGAAACTTAATGCACTCGGATTTGAAGATATTATTAACCAGGCTTTATCAGAAGCATAAAAACCTTAAAAAATGGCTAAGCAAAGCAAAAATAACGATAAACAGGCAAATTTAAATCATGCCGAAAATGATAAAACCAGGCAGCTGGAAAATTTTATTAATGATAGCAGCGGACAGCAAATGAGCAGCAATACTGGCGTCAAAATTAACGATGACCAGAACTCTTTGAAAGCGGGAGACAGAGGCGCAACACTTCTTGAAGATTTTATACTTCGTGAAAAGATTACTCATTTTGATCATGAGCGAATCCCTGAACGTGTGGTACATGCCCGTGGTTCAGGTGCTCATGGTGTTTTTAAGGTTTATGAAGATTTATCAGCACTAACCTGTGCAGATTTTTTGTGTAAACCTGCACAGGAAACGCCTGTATTTGTTCGTTTTTCTACAGTAGCTGGCTCTCGCGGCTCTACAGACATGGCAAGAGATGTTAGGGGATTTGCCGTAAAATTTTATACTCAGCAAGGAAATTTTGATTTGGTAGGCAACAATATGCCCGTTTTTTTTATTCAGGATGCTATTAAATTCCCTGATTTAATTCATGCGGTAAAGCCAGAACCAGATAATGAGATGCCTCAGGCAGCTTCTGCCCATGATACCTTTTGGGACTTTATTTCACAATTGCCAGAGTCGGCACACATGGTTATGTGGGCGATGAGTGATAGGGCTTTACCCAGAAGTTACCGCATGATGGAAGGCTTCGGTGTTCATACATTCCGTTTGGTTAATGCAGAAGGCAAATCGAGCTTTGTTAAATTCCATTGGAAACCACTTTTAGGCGTACACGCAGTAGCCTGGGATGAAGCACAGGTAATTTCCGGTAAGGATCCTGATTTTCATCGTAGGGATTTATGGGACGCCATTGAGGCAGGCGCCTTTCCAGAATGGGAGCTAGGCATCCAGGTGGTTGCAGAAGAAGATGAGCATAAGTTTGAATTCGATTTACTCGACCCAACTAAACTCATTCCTGAAGAACTTGTGCCGGTTCAACGCATCGGAAAAATGACTTTAAACCGTAATCCGGATAATTTCTTTGCAGAAACTGAGCAATCTGCATTTCACATCGGGCATGTTGTGCCAGGTATTGATTTTACCAACGACCCACTTTTGCAAGGCAGGTTATTTTCTTATACAGATACTCAGCTTATCCGTTTAGGTGGTCCAAATTTTCAGGAAATTCCGATTAACAGACCAATAAATCCGGTTCATAACAACCAGCGTGACGGTTATATGCGTCAAACCATTAACCGTGGTAAAACCGCTTATGGTCCGAATGGATTAGCTGGAAATAACCCTGCACAAGTTAAAGCGGCCGATGGTGGCTTTGTAAGTTACAATGAACGCATTGATGGAAGAAAAATCCGTTCCAGAAGCAGAAGTTTCTTTGATCACTTTTCTCAGGCCAGATTATTTTTTCATTCACAAAGTCCGGCAGAGCAAAATCACATTATCGATGCCTTAAGTTTCGAGCTTGGAAAGGTAAAATCAATTATGGTACGCGAAAGAATGTTAGCGCTGCTGAATCAAATCGATGATGCCCTTGCTTCGGCTATTGCCTATGCTTTAGGATTACATATTCCTGAAATTGCATTAGAAGATTTGAATAACAGCATTCCTGCCGATGGTAGCAAAGCTGATTATGCTTCAGAAAATCCTGAAGGTAGTTTAGCAAAATCTGAAGCTCTGAGTATGGTTAATACCGTTAAGGATACCATAGAAACCAGAAAAATAGCCATATTGGCTGCAGACGGTGTAAATGGTAAAACGCTAAGTTCGGTAAAGGATGCATTAGTTGCAGATGGAGCAGTTGTACATATTATTGCACCAAGACTTGGTGAAATAACTTCTGTTGAAGACCAGAAAATTCAACCAGATGAAAGCTTTTTAACTGCGGCATCTGTTTTATATGATGCTGTTTATGTTCCTGGTGGTACAAATTCGGTTGCTAGTTTAGAAGCAGAAGCAAATGCGGTGCAATTTTTAAATCAAGCTTTTAAACATTGCAAAGCCATTGCTACGGATGGTGATGCGTTGCAATTGCTGGAGGCAACCGCTTTCCATAAAAAGCTGCCAGCCAATTTTAAAGAAGAAACTGTATTGAGCGAAGGGATTTTAGTTAGTGATGATGCTTCAGCTTTAATTCAGACTTTTAAAAAAATGATAGCCTTGCACAGGTTTTGGAATAGAGAAAATCCACGGAAAGTACCTGCATAGCTTTTAAAACAAAAAAGGCGAACCTGATGGTTTGCCTTTTTTAGCTTTGATGTAATAAATTAACTGTTAAGCAGTTTGACCACCAAGTAGTAATTGCGCTTCCTGATTACCTTGAAGAAAAGCGTGTTCCAAAGCAGTAAGTCCGCGGCTATCTGGTAGTTTTGTATCTGCACCGCGGTTAACAAGAAGTTGCAACATGTCGTTTCTGCCAAACATTACTGCAAACATTACCGCTGTTCCGCCATTGCCATGCTGTAAATTTAAATTTGCTCCGGCATCAATAAGCAATTCTGCAATTTCAAGATTTCCTTTAAAAGCGCAGCCCATTAAGGCGGTATTACCTCCTAAATCTGTTGCATCTACATTTGCTCCGGCCGCAAGAAGCGTTTTAACCGCTTCAGTCTGTCCGTTGTAAGCCGCAATAATTAAAGGTGTATAACCTTTTTCATCTTTATATTCTAAGTTTACACCTCTGCTAATCAGTTCTGCCAGTACCGCGATTTCGCCTTTTCTTGCAGCTGGTATCAGTATTAATTCTAAGTTTTCCATATATTTTTTTTGCCAAAGGCTGATTTTTTTCTTTAATGATGTTTAGAAGCATCAGCTGAACATATTTTTGTAAGCATGCCTTTAAAAATGAAATAGTGGAAAGGAAGCATTGCCATCCAATACATCCGCCCACTAATGCCCAAAGGCCTAAAGGTAGCAGTTTGATGCACCACATTTTTTTCATCAATACAAAATTCCAGCCATGCTTCACCAGGCAGTTTCATCTCCGCATAAAGTAATAATCGTTTCTCACTTTGTGATGAAAAAATTACCCGCCAGAAATCCAATGCTTCTCCGGCTGATGTTTGCGATGCATTTTTTCGGCCACGCCTTAAACCTACGCCACCGAATAATCGGTCAAGAAAACCTCTAAATCCCCACAACCAATCTGCATAATACCAACCATTTTTGCCGCCTATAGAAAAAATGCGGTTTAAAGCCAGGTCTACATCTTTTGCCGGCATTTTTTGCTTGTCTTGAAAAACACCGAATTTTGGAACTTCTATATGTGCCGATAGGCCTTTGTTAAAAATCCGGCTATTACCCGAATCACTCCAGCTAGATAACACTAAGTTTTGCTCTATTTTTTCAAAGGCCATCGAAATTGCATCGCGATAAGGGATTAAGGTAATGCCTAAATCTTTATGTAAATGGTTCTTTTTGGGCACAACATCTATTTTCATGCTCTCAACTAAGTTTTTTGCCAAAGCATAAGACGTTGCAGTTACAAAATAAAGCCAGTAGGATGAAAGCTTAGGTGTAAAAACAGGCACTACAATAATTTTACGTTTTAACTTTCTTACACTTGCAAAAGCCATCAACATGTCCTTATAGGTTAACAAGTCTGGCCCATAAATATCATAATGATTTCCGAAGTAATCTTTCTTATCTAAAACACCCGTTAAAAATTCTATTACGTTACGGATGGCAATTGGCTGACACATGGTTTTAAGCCATTTTGGTGCAACCATAACCGGAAGTTTTTCTACTAAGTCTCTGATAATTTCAAACGAAGCACTTCCCGAACCAATGATGATTCCGGCTCTTAACACCGTTACCGGAACTTTACCATTGGACAGTTTTTCTTCAACAGCCTTTCTGCTTTCAAGGTGTTTGCTAAGCTTTTCTTCGTTAATAATACCCGAAAGATAAATTAATTGTCTGGCCGAAGTTTCATTCAGATAATTAATAAAATTTTCCGCAGAATCCAATTCGCTCTTACTAAAATCGCCTTCGGTACTCATTGAATGAACAAGATAATAAGCCGTGTCTATATCTTTAGGGAGCAATTTTAAGGTTTCCGGGTTAAGCAAATCAGCTTGAAGAACTTCAACCTGCCCGGCTTTAAAAGCTGAGATATCTAACCTTGCTTTGTCTCTAACCAGGCAAATAAGTTCATGACCCATATCCAATAAAGCAGGCATCAGTCTTCTTCCGATGTAACCGGTAGCCCCTGTGAGCAGAATTTTCATATTTAATTTAACACATGAATTGGGATATTGTTGCGAATCCTTGATATATCTAAGGATAAAAAATTTATTAGCTATTTTTTGGCTAATAGCCTATTAACCTTTGAGTATTTTACCACGCTGCTTATAACATAAATCTAACAAAAAACATGTATGGATGACATTACCCTAAAACGGATTTTCATACTTATTTTGTGAACAAAACAACGTTTGTTCAAACAATTCTGTTAAACATTTTACTAAAAAAATTATCTTCGCTTGTCCCAAATAAATAGCATCCCACAAATAAAAACTTTAAAATTATGCATGCTGGAAAAAAGTACACCCTTTTAGAATTTATTTTATGGACACGCAGAGATATACTCAGACTGAGTATTTTAGCCATTATTCCAACGGTATTATACCATTTCTGCGGTTTTACTTTCTTGTCAATTTCCTGGGTTCCGGTAGCGTTGTTAGGTACGGCAGTTTCTTTTATTATCGGTTTTAAAAATAATGCAAGTTATGCCCGATTGTGGGAAGCACGCCAAATTTACGGCGGAATTATTAATGCAAGCAGGTCGTTCGGGGTTATGGTTCGCGATTTTTTATCCTCAAAAGACAAGAAGCAAGATGTACAGATAATTTTTTACCGTCACTTTGCATGGTTAACTGCTTTGCGTTTTCAACTTAGAGAGCCGCGTGTTTGGGAAAATATAGATGATCCACGAAATGTAGAATATGCAAAAAACTATCATATTGCAGAGAAAACGGATAAACTTGAAGAAGTGCTGAAGAAATATTTATCTGCTGAAGAATTAGATTATGTTTTAACCAAGAAAAATAAAGCAACTCAATTAATGGCTTTACAATCAAGCCATATTAATAAATTGGCGGTCGAGCATAATTTTACCGATTTACAGCTTCAATCTGTACAGGCAGCCATTACAAATTTTTATGATAATCAGGGTAAGGCAGAAAGGATAAAGAATTTTCCTTATCCGCGTCATTTTTCTTCAATTGCCAATATTATGCTTAACCTTTTTGTATTTCTTGTTCCTTATGGTTTGCTTAACGATTTTAATAAATTAGGCATCGGGACTTTATTAGAAGGCTACTCCATCTGGCTAAACATTCCATTTGCAATATTATTAACATGGGTTTTCAATTCGTTAGATGTTGTTGGTGAAAGTTCTACAAATCCATTTGAGGGCAGTGCCAACGATGTTCCGATTACAAATATTTCGCGAACTATAGAAATTGATATGCGGGATATGCTCGATGAATCTGATTTACCACCGGCTATAACGCCGGAAAATAATATCTTGATGTAAATATTTAATTGTGGAATTTTAACAAACATTTCATCCTGTAGTTATCTTTATATTAAGATTGTTCATCATTAAACCAATAAAAAATGAAAAAAAACATCCTTTACTTAGCTTTCGCTGCAATTCCCTTTGTGTTTGCATGTAATCAATCAGAAAAAAAAGCTGATACCGCAAAGGCAGATTCTGTTATTAGTGAAACTTGTTATGCAGCCTATTATGAAAAAGATAGCGCTTCGATGATTGTAAAAAAGATGGCATCGGGTAAAATTACAGGTGCGCTTTTAGTTAAATATGCCGAAAAACCACAAAATAACGGAACCTTGGAAGGCAAATTTAGTGGCGATACACTTTTGGTTGACTATCGATTTATGACTGGAACAGATTCTACCAGAAAATATACCAACCCTTTAGCATTTTTAAAGAAAGATAATAAATTAGTAATGGGAGTGGGGCAGATTGAAACAACTTTAGGTCGCTCTTATTTTGTAAAAGGAAAACCTATTAACTACGAAGCGGGTAAATTTACTTTTCAGGAAGCTCCTTGTAAGTAAATTCATAATTTTAGCTAAATAAACCGTCACTAAGTTGCCGCAATAAATTCCGCATGACGGAGAGGTCAAGGCTATCTGAAAATTAGTCCATGGTCTGTGTCCTCACAGACCATCTTCATTTTAAAACAAAATTATTTTAAAATAAATTACTACAATTTCTATAGACTTTATATATTTGTACAATTAATAAAAATTATTACGAGCTAAAATTTTCTGTCATGATTTTAAGTAAAGTAGAAAAAGCGAACATTGAACCAAGAATTACTTTAATAGGTGCTGGTCCTGGCGACCCGGATTTATTCAGTTTAAAAGGTGTTAAAGCATTAAAAACAGCTGATGTTGTTTTGTATGATGCAAATGTGAACGAAGCTTTACTATGTTATGCGCCAGAGGGTATACCGAAGGTTTACGTTGGTAAACGTAGCGATGATGAAGATTTTTCGCAAGATGCCGTTAACAAGCTGATTATCGATTATGCTTTAAATTATGGTCATGTGGTTCGTTTAAAAAGTGGTGACCCATTTTTCTTTGCAAAGGGATACGAAGAAATTGATGTTGCAGAATCATATAGCATTCCAACGGAGATTATTCCAGGCATTTCGAGTGCAACCGGTGCGCCAAGTTTGCAGAAAATTCCGATGATTTATAAAGATTTAAGCGAAAGCTTTTGGGCAGTTACCGGAACAAATTCAAAAGGAGAAATTTCTGAAGATTTGTATATCGCGGCCAAAACTAAGGCAACCATTGTTGTGCTAAACGGGATTGAAAAAGTGAAAGAAATTGCCGCTATTTTTCAGGCTGAAAGTAAAAATTTATTGCCTGTTGCAGTGATTCAAAATGGTTCAACTCCGCAAGAAAAAATTGCTGTTGGCATTGTAGATACGATTGCTGAAGTGGTAGAAGATAAGAGAATAGCGGCACCAGCTTTACTGGTTTTTGGCGATGTTGTTTCCCTGCATCCGCAATTTCAACCCATCAGAGATTTCTATGAAATCATTGCAGAAGAATATTAAAATAGATTAAATCACATATTTGTTTTGTTGTTAAAACCGCAAGTTACGCTTGCGGTTTTTTAGTTTTTAGGCTCTTCTGTAAACCTAAAATTCTTTTTCATGGAGCTTAGATGATGAGCATTAACATCGCTTTTAAGCCTTTCAAAATCAAAATCACTGTTTGTGCCTGCATCCAACATATTCAAATAAACTCTTGGCTTCAATCCTTCAAAAAATTCGATAAAATTAGAGCTCCAGATAAGTTGGCAATTAACTTTAACATGAGGAATTATTGAGGTAATACCATCTTTAAATTTTATATATCTGATAAACATGGATTCTAAATTCCCCTGAGGAAAAATTATTAAAACATTTCCAGGTTCATTTAAAATATCAATAGCATAATCTAAACTTTCTTTAGCCCTTATACTTTTTGGTGCGATAGAAAAACAGCCAATGTATTTTAACCATTTGTTCATTTCCATTTGTTTCTCCAAAACCATTATTTTCATACCTTTTAACCTTTGCTTTTTATCAATTGCATTAACAACGATGAAACAAGCCAATAATCCATCCCAAAAACTAAAATGGTTACACATTAAAAGGTAAGAGTGGTTTGCTTTTATATCGATTTCATTAAGAATAATTTTCTTAAACTTTTTTTTGATAAACCATGAAAGCACTTTTCCTCCAAAGCGTAGCAATGAATCTGGGAGTGGTTTATCTTTAATCATAATAAAAATTTACATAATTCATCAACAAAAGGCTTATTGAGCATTTCATGATTTTCGTTTAAAATAATTAATTGTGCATTTGGTAAATCTTTACAAAAAGCTTCTGCAATTGAAGGTGGATACATTTTATCTTTGCTGCCTGATATAAAAAATGCCCTTATCGGTTCTTCTTTTAAAATCTTACGAAGATGGTTTTTATCTGTATCCAGAAACCTTAAATAGGTAAAAGTAGCATATAAACTTAACCTTAGTTCTGAGGTATTTATTTCTTTGAGTAAAATATTGTAGCCAATATCATCAACAAAATTAAAACGTTTACTAAATTTTAAAAGATTTATCAAAGCTTTTTCAGAAAGAACAAGTTTCTCCAAAACTTTGTTTCCGACTTTATTTTTAGATAAAAACTCTATCATTTTGCCGGGTTGAAGTGCCGCAGGAGCAATTAGGATAAAATTTTTAATTCTTTTAAAAAGTATCTCAGTTAGTGCTACGGCATAATGTGTACCCATCGAATAACCAATTACAGAAAATTTATCAATTTGCTGTTCAACACAAAAATCAGATATAAAATTGGCGAGTTCGGTTTTGGTTATCCCTTTTTTTATAATGGCTAAATTTTCATCTTTTAGCTTAGTTTCCTTATGAAAAAATAAGTCGAAGCCATAAAAAGTATAAGTGCTTCCCATACTTTCTTCGAGCATTTTAAACTGTTTACCGTGCATGCCATAACCATGAAAGCATAACATAACTTTTTTACCGCTACCAAATTTATAATAGTTTAGGTGCGCCAATTTATGGTCGAACTGGTGTTGCGTTATCATTCTTTTATATTGATGATTGCAACCGCCCAAACGTAATCCCCATCGTGGCTAATACTTAAGCTGATGTTAGGTTGCTTGAGCCATTTTAATAAATGAACAGTTGGTTTGCCTGCAATTTTATTTCTTATTATTTCGATGCTATTAAAAGGCAATGGATTTGAATTCTCCTGTTTAAGTGCTTTATACACGGCTTCTTTAGCAGCCCAGGTTGATGCATATCTGAGCAAAGCATTATCAAATTGAGTGCAATAATTTATTTCTTTTTCGGTGTAAACTTTTTTTTTGAATAATTCTGAAAACGTTTTTTCAAAATCTGGTAAATAGACAATATCGTTGCCAACATAAAATTGTTGGTTGGTTTCAATATCAATATCGCCAATTTTATTCTTCATCTACAGAAACGCCCATTATATTAAAACCCCCATCCACATAGTGGATATTTCCGGTTACTTTTTTTGATAAATCTGAGAAATAATAAAGCGCCGCATCGCCAACATCATTAGCGGTAATATTGCCAAGTGGCGCAGTAATTTTACCCATTTTGCGCAATTTTCTAACACCGTTTATGCCTCCGGCAGAGGTTGTCATCACCAAGCCGGCAGAAATTGCATTTACCCTGATTTGCTTATCTCTTAAAACATTTGCCAGGTAAATCATAATGTTTTCAAGCGCAGCTTTATTTATACCCATGCCTGCATAACCCGGAAATACGCGTTGCGATGCATTGTAGGTGAGCGTAAGAACGGATGCATTTTTAGCCAGGTACGGCTCGGCCACTCGACAAATTCTTAGCAAGCTGTAAGCACTAATGTTAAAGGCATCCATTAATTCATCAAATGGAATATCTAAATAACTTGGTGCAGGTTCTGTACTGTTTGGTAAACTGTAACACATAACCTGCTGACTGCCATAAGCTACACCGTGTAATATGTAATGGATTTCTCCAAATTTATCAGCTATGCTTTTGGTAAATTCAGACAGTTGCTTTTCCTCCCGAACATCAACAAACATGGATAAGGAATTATCCATTCCGGCTTGCTGCATCAGGTATAGCACTTCGTCTTTTGTATCATCAACATAACTTAATGCAACCTTACAACCCGATTGGTGCAGCTTTAAAGCAATGCTCCAGGCGATAGAACTTTCGTTACGAACGCCATATACCAGGGCAACTTTATTTTGATTATTAAGCATTTAATTATCTTTTGAAATCATGATGGAACTATTTGTTCCACCAAACCCATAGTTAAGGCAGGTAACCGTATTTATTTCTTTTTTAAAACTTTGCTGCGGAATCAAATCTTTGAAAGATGCAAGTGGCGTATTTGGTCCGGCCCAGTTTTCGTTCAATTGAAAACTTTCTGGATTTTGATTTAACTCATCTGAATTTAGGCAAGGCAATACGGTTTGATTTTCTAACATCAAAACTGAAGCTATAAATTCTACCGCTCCGGCTGCGCCAAGCATGTGCCCAAATTGTGATTTTGGCGCCGAAACATGGTAGCCGCTATCTCCCAGAGCATCAACAACGCTTAAAAGTTCAATCGCATCTCCGGCAGGCGTAGAGGTTCCATGTACTTTTACAACATCAGGTTTTTTACTTGTATTTTTTAGCAAACCTTTCCACAAACGCTGCTGCCCTGCAAATGAAGGTGCAAACATATCGCCATCGCCATCAGAATTGTTAAAGTATTCATCAATCACGGCTAAAATTTTAGCACCACGTGCTTTAGCTAAATCGTAATCTTCTAAAGCCACTACGCCACCACCAAAAGCACAAACAAAACCATTTCGGTTTACATCAAAAGGTCGGGAGCTTTTATCAGGACTAAAACCTTTGCTTAAAACCTGCATCGAATCAAAGCCTAAAAATGTTTCAATTGATGTGCCTTCAACACCGCCTGCAATAACTCTATCTTGCAAGCCAAATTTTATAAGGCGATATGCATAACCGATATTGCCCAAGCCTGTTGCACAAGCCGAACCAATTGATTCGCAAACGCCTTTATTTTTTATTAAACATGAAACATTTGCCGCATCGCGATAAACCATTGCTCTATCAACATTGTGCGAACCCGCTAACCGCGATTTCTTTTTAAGCTCAAAAAAGTTATGCCATGCAGCACGAAGAATTTCATGGCCACCACCGCCCGAACCGATAACTACACCGGTTTCTTCCGATTGCGTTTCTGCATCTGTCCAGCCAGCCATCTTTATTGCATCAAGCGAACTTAACATTGCCCAAATACTTCCAACATCGGCCGTAGCCAGGTTATTTGCAGATATCCTGTTAAGTGTATCAATGTAAGTTTCTGGATAGTTTTCCATGATAGAAGATGGAACGACTTCCAGGCTCATTTCTGCTTCGGTTACAAAACCAGCCACAGTAGAACGAATATTTTTGCCATGAGCAGTGGCTTTATCCCACTCTCTGATTAAACTTTTATTGGCAAAAAGTTTATCTCTAAAATCATTTAAATCGGTACAGGTTGGAAAAACTCCAGCCATACCCACTACCGCAACTTTTTTGATAGCGTTTTGCATTATGCTTTTTCTTGAGTAGCAATAATCAGGTTTACAATATCTTTAACTTTAGAGCCTAAATCATCAATATCATCATCTTCAAATTCGATATCAAATTTCTGCTCTACCTTTGCAGCAATATTTATCATTTCGGTTGATGGCGTATTTAAATCAGCAATAAAGTCAGTTTCTTCTGTCAGATTTTTTAATTTTTCGGGGTCGATTGTTCTAACCGTCTTCAATATTTCAACTAGATCAGCAATTATTTCTTGTCTATTCATTTTTAATTTCTTGATTAATTTTTTCTCTTTTTATCGCCCTGCCCGTTACATCATATAACTCAGCAACAAGTTTAAAGTCGTTGCTAAGTTCGTATTTTAATAATTTATCTTCGTTAAATTCAGCAAAATATTCATCTAAATTTAGGTTTTTTGTAACGACTTTATAAATCCTGCCATCGCATACCATTTGCCTAAATTTATTAAACTTAATTATCCCTAAGCTTACAAATGTTTCGCCTTCTTCTATATAATGATGAAAGTTAACATTACCAATGCTGATAAACACCGGTAAGAACTTGTTTTTTACATCTTCGAAACTGCCGTTCTGCTTTTTGTATTCTAAAAAACCTGCGCAAGAAACAATTGAAGCCTGTGCAAAAGCCTCAATTTGATCTACGCCTCTAAACAATCCAAAATGGTCTTTAACATCATGTGCATTAGGCGTATAACTTGCAATAATGCCAATTTTCGGTTCGTGCCAATGGTATTTATGTAATAATTGTTTTGTTGGTCCGTGGAGGAGCACTTGCTGTGGCGATACACCAATTAAATTGTCCATTATAAAATTCCGCCGTTAATTTGAATATTTGAACCATTGATATAGGAAGCTTCATCAGATATTAAAAACGAAACGGCATTGGCAATTTCATCGGCTTTGCCAAAACGACCAGCGGGAACCATTTTCAAGTAATTTGCCTTTTCACCTTCGGGAATCTTGTCCGTCATATCAGATTCTATAAAACCTGGAGATACGGTAACAACTCTAATATTATGATCTTGATTTAAGATGCCTATTTCTTTAGCTATAGATTTTGAAAAGGCAATTAAACCGGCCTTAGTTGCTGCGTAAACAGATTGGAAAGCATTTCCGCTTTCGCCTACGCAGGAGCTGATGTTTATAATAACACCTTTTTTATTCAATCCGAAAATTTTCATGGCCGTTTTGCAAATTAATATTGGCGTTTTTAAATTAATTTGCAACATCTTATCAATTTCATCTTCAGGCTGAAAAATTAACGATTTATCGAAAGTAATGCCGGCATTATTAACCACGGCATACAAATCTTTTCCATGTAATTTCTTTAGGCTTTTGCAAAAGTTATTTACCTCTTCATGATTTGAAAAATCGGCACAAAGTAAACTAGTATTTGGTAAGGTTTCACTAAAACTTTGCTCACTGGTTGCATGTAAGATTAATTCATATTTGTTTGCTAATTTCTTAGCGATTTCGAAGCCAATACCTCTACTTGCACCTGTAATTAAAACCTTGCGTTTTTCCATAAACTATACCTTTTCCGCCCGAAAATATGAAAAATTGGCGAATCCTTTAATGATGCGAATATTTGCGTCTGAAAAAATGATAAATTTTAAGATTAAATAGGTTTCTTTATTTCTAAATAAGAAAACAATTACTAACTTAACACAGTTATCTACACCAAATATTTAATGGAAATTATACATATAAGTGCCGAGTGTTACCCGGCTGCTAAAGTTGGAGGTTTAGCAGATGTTGTTGGGGCTTTACCGAAATACCAGAATAAAGTGGGGCATATTGCCAAAGTGGTTGTGCCTGCTTACGATACAAAATTTATCCGCGAAAGTGAGTTTGAAGTTACCTATGACGCCTGGTCAAATTACGGCAACCACCATTTTCAATACAGAATTTTAAAAGAAAAAACCAATAAGCTTGGCTTCGATTTATACATCGTTCATATACAGGGTTTAACAGATAGGCCAAGTGTTTATGGCTATGATGATGACACCGAACGTTTTGTAGCTTTTCAAATCGCAACCTTAGATTGGATTTCACAATGGGAGCATCGTCCGGATGTTATCCATTGCCACGATCATCACACCGGTCTGGTTCCTTTTATGGTGGCCAATTGTTTGAAATATCAAAATATATCAAAAGTTCCAACTATTTTAACCATCCATAATGCACAATATCAAGGCCAGTTTGGCTGGAATAAATTGTATTACATACCAGCTTTTGATTTGTGGAAAGGCGGCTTATTAGGATGGGACGATGCCATAAATCCTTTAGCTTCAGCCATCAAATGCGCATGGAGAGTAACCACAGTTTCACCAAGTTACCTTGAAGAAATGATGGATAACGCCCGTGGATTGGAAAGTTTACTCAGACAGGAACGCTGGAAATCTGTAGGCATTTTAAATGGAATTGACAGCGAGGTTTGGGATCCTCAAACCGACCCGATGTTGAGCAAAAGTTACAGCTTAAAAACCGTTGAGGCTGGAAAAACTGCAAACAAAAAGGCACTTTGTGATGTTTTTCAGTTAGATTCTTCTAAACCTCTTTTTACTTTTATAGGTAGATTGGTGGATGAGAAAGGCGCTGACTTACTACCAGATATATTCTACACTGCTTTACAACAACATGGCGATAACATCAACATATTGGTTTTAGGTTCGGGCGATAACTGGGTTGAAGGCAGATTAAATCAACTAAAAGATATTTTTGGAGGAAAATACAACGCATATATTGGCTACAACGAGCAGGTTTCGCACGAAATTTATGCCGGTGCAGATTTCCTTTTAATGCCATCGAGGGTTGAACCATGCGGTTTAAATCAACTTTATGCATTGAGATATGGAACAGTACCAATTGTGCGGCGGGTTGGCGGCTTAAAAGATACAGTTATAGATGTTGGAGACGGTGGTTTTGGCTTATGTCATGATCAAACCAGCATTTGGGATGTAAACCACGCCATCAATCGTGCTGTAGATTTATACAATGATAAAAAAGCATTTAAAGCTGTAAGAAAAACAATGATGAAAATTGACCATTCCTGGGATAGGGCAGCAACGAATTACATAGATTTATACCAATTACTAAAATAAGCTTAAACATGACTGACAAAGTTTTAGGCGTTATCCTTGGCGGTGGCCAGGGCTCTAGACTATCGCCACTCACACAAACACGTTCAAAGCCTGCGGTTCCGATTGCGGGTAAGTATCGGTTGGTAGACATCCCAATTTCTAATTGCCTTAATTCTGGCATCCACCGTATGTTTGTGCTGACCCAGTTTAATTCGGCATCCCTAAATAAACACATTAAAAACACTTATCACTTTAGTCATTTCAGTACGGCTTTTGTTGATATTTTGGCGGCAGAACAAACCGTGCAAAACGCAGGCTGGTTCCAGGGAACGGCTGATGCCGTGCGCCAATGTATGCATCACATCGTTTCTCATGAATTTGATTACATCTTAATCCTTTCTGGCGACCAATTGTACCAGATGGATTTTAAAGATATGATCGAAAAACACATCGAAGCCAATGCAGAAATTACCATTGCAACTATTCCGGTTACGGCAAAAGATGCAACCGATTTTGGTATTTTAAAAGCTGATGAAGAGAACATGATTACTTCATTTATCGAAAAGCCTAAAACGGGTTTAGAGGAATGGGTGTCAGACACAGGTGCAGAAATGCAAGGCGAAGGACGAAACTTCTTAGCGTCGATGGGTATCTATGTTTTCAATCGCGATTATTTAATTAACATTTTAAATGAAAACGAAGAGGAAAAAGATTTTGGTAAAGAAATTTTACCAAGAGCGATTGAACAAAGCAGAGTGTTAAGTTATCAATACGAGGGCTACTGGACTGATATTGGTAATATTTCATCATTCTTTGAAGCAAACCTTGGCTTAACAGACGAGATTCCGAAGTTTAATATGTTTGATAGTAATCATACCATATTTACTCGTGCAAGGATGTTACCGCCATCAAAAATATCGGGTACAACTCTAGAGAAAGCTATTATTGCCGAAGGTTGTATTGTACAGGCGAGTAGGGTAGAACATGCTGTTTTAGGTATTCGTGCACGTATTGGTAAGCATACGGTTGTAACAAATGCTTACATTATGGGTAGCGACCGTTACCAAACATTAGAGGAAATTCAATCCGAAAATAGTAAAGGTAATGCCCTAATTGGTATTGGTGATAGATGTTATATCAATAATGCAATTATCGATAAGAATTGTAGAATTGGCAATGATGTTAAAATCAATGGCGGTCCGCATTTAGTTGATGGTGACTATGAGCTATACGCCGTTAAAGATGGAATTGTTGTAATTAAAAAAGGTGCTGTTTTACCAAGTGGAACAGTAATTTAAGATAATCATTATCACTAACTAAGCCAGTTTCGAATATTTCGGAGCTGGCTTTTTTTTAGCCTCTCTCTATCAAAGTTATGCGTAACATATTCTGCTGTGCTGTTCCGCTACTTTTAAGAGGGATTTTAAGTTCAGTAATTTGAAACCTAGTTGGTGGCATAAACTTTTTTCCCTCTATTCGAGTATAGGGACTACATTCTTTAGCCAAATTGATTCCTTTGCCAATTGTAATCCTGCATTCCCTGCCTACCGCAGGCAGATGTTCCATCGGTTACGGATGCTTTTCCGAAGTGTCGGGTCAGGCTGTGCCTCCGCATGACAGGATATTCATGGTTTCGGCAAATAAAAAATATTTCCACTTCAATCAGGCTTGATTAACAATGTTTTTACCCGCCAAATCGGTCAAATCCTAATCAACAGGCAAGCTTTTTTATATTCCTGCCAACATTTTCCCCAAAAGCTTGTTAGTTATAAAACTCTAAAAAACTTATGGCCGAAAAACACCTATATCAAACAGGAATAATAGGAAACTGCGCTTTTATGGCGCATGTTAATAAAAATACAGACATATCATGGCTTTGCTGGCCTCGTTTTGATAGTCCTTTTGTTTTCGGAAGCTTACTGGATAAGAAAAAAGGAGGTGAATTTTCTATTTTACCTCAAGGCGAGTATTCATCCAATCAATATTACATCGAGAATACCAATGTTTTAAGAACCGAAATTACAGCTGAAGACGGTACCTATCGAATTACCGATTTTGCGCCCCGTTTCGGTTTGCACGAAAGGTATTTTAAGCCATTGATGCTTATCAGAAAAATTGAGCCTTTGGAAGGAAATCCAAGGATAACGATAAAATGCGATCCGGTTAGCGACTATGGGAAGGAAAAGTTGCATCCTGTAAGAGGAAGTAACCATATTGATTATAAAGGCTGCGAAGAAAATGTAAGATTAAGTACAAATGTATCTTTAAGTTATATTATTGATGAAAAGGCATTTGTGTTGAATGATGCTAAATATCTGATTCTTACCTATGGACAGGATTTAGAAGCACCAATTGTAAGCACGGCAGAAACTTTTCTACGCAACACAATTGCTTATTGGCGATTATGGATTAAACATTCATCTATTGCTGGCTTTTACCAACCATTTGTAATTCGTTCTGCCTTGGTTTTAAAAATACATCAATACGAAGATACCGGAGCTTTTATTGCTGCAAGTACAACCAGTTTGCCAGAATCACCTGGAAGTACCAGAAACTGGGATTACCGCTATTGTTGGTTGCGAGATTCTCACTATGTGTTAACTTCATTAAACCATATTGGCCATTTCGAAGAAATGGAGAAATATTTCAGTTATCTGTCTGATATTTCTCATGCAGAAGATACCCGTTATCAACCTTTGTATGGCATCGCAGGCGAAAGAGATATTACCGAACATGTATTAGATCACCTGGAAGGTTATGAAGGCGAACAACCGATAAGGATTGGAAATCAGGCTTACGAACATATACAAAATGATATTTATGGTCAGGTTTTAATTTCGATGCTGCCGCTTTACACAGACCATCGCTTTGTGTTTTCTGAAAGAAGTGATTCTGTAAAGTGGATAGAAAGTGTGCTATCTAAAATCGAAAGAACGATTGATGAAAAGGATGCCGGAATTTGGGAGTTCAGGAATATGGCAAATGTACATTGTTATAGTAATTTATTTCAATGGGCAGGTGCTCATGCCGCCTTAAAAATGGCAAAAACTATTGGAAACGTAGATTTTGAAGATAGAGCACAGGTTTTAATTGATAAAGCTGCGGCGCACATAGAAGCTTGTTACGATCCGGAAAGAAAGGCTTACACAAATGCCGTTGGCAGTACTCATTTGGATGCCAGTACATTGCAATTGATTATGATGGGCTATTTGGATCCGGCATCTGATAAGGCAAAAGATCACCTGATTGCTTTAGAAAATGAACTGAAAACCGAAGATGGCTTGTTTTATCGTTACATACACGCCGATGATTTTGGAAAACCAAAAACTACATTTTTGATTTGTGCTTTTTGGTATGTAGAAGCACTGGCTTGCGTGGGTAGAATTGATGAAGCCATTACAGAATTTGAAAACATCATCAAATATTGTAACCATTTATTGCTTTTTAGCGAAGATGTGGATGCTAAAACGGGTAGCCAATGGGGTAATTTTCCACAAGCTTACAGTCATGTTGGATTGATGAATGCAGCTTATCGCATTGCGATTAAATTAGATAGGCCAATATTTTTGTAGTATTTGAGGTTATTATTTTGCTATAATGACCAACAATAGTTAAAATAAAAAGTCCGTTCTTTTGATTTACAAAGAGAACGGACTTTTTTATGTTAAGCCTGCAGCTAATATTTTTAACCACAGACATTAAGCTTTAAATTAAAATTCTGCATTTTTAGGAAAACGAGGGAATGCAATTACATCACGGATGTTAGTCATACCTGTAACAAATAATACTAAACGCTCAAAGCCTAAGCCGAAGCCCGCATGCGGAGCAGAGCCAAAACGGCGGGTATCCAAATACCACCAAAGTTCTTCCTGCGGGATATTTAAATCATCCATACGTTTTGTTAAACGGTCTAAACGCTCTTCGCGTTGCGAACCGCCAATCATTTCGCCAATTCCAGGGAATAAAATATCCATAGCGGCAACAGTTTGTCTGCCTTCAGCATCAGGTTCATTCTGGCGCATGTAGAAAGATTTAATTTCTGCAGGATAATCCGTTAAAATAACCGGCTTTTTAAAATGTTTTTCTACCAAATAGCGTTCATGTTCACTTTGTAAATCGGCGCCCCACTCATCAATTAAATATTTAAATTGCTTTTTCTGGTTTGGTTTAGATGATTTTAAAATCTTAATCGCTTCAGTATAAGTTAAACGCTCAAAATCATTAGCCAGGCAAAAATCCAACTTCTCTAATAAAGTAAATTCGCTACGCTCATTTTGAGGTTTCTGCTTATCTTCTTCAGCCAAACGATTATTTAAAAACTCCAGTTCTTCTTTGCAGTTATCTAAAGCATATTTTATTACATACTTCATCATATCTTCTGCAAGCTGCATGTTGTCTTCTAAATCAGCGAATGCAACTTCGGGCTCAATCATCCAAAACTCAGCCAGGTGGCGTGTTGTGTTTGAGTTTTCAGCTCTGAATGTTGGTCCGAAAGTATAAATCTGTCCGAAAGCCATTGCCGCTAATTCACCTTCCAGCTGACCAGAAACTGTTAAATTGGTTGCTCTTCCAAAGAAATCCTGAGAAAAGTCTACTTTGCCATCTTCCGTTCGAGGTGTATTATCAAAATCGAGAGAAGTAACCTTAAACATTTCACCAGCGCCTTCTGCATCACTAGCTGTAATTACAGGCGTGTGCATGTAAACAAAACCACGTTCGTTATAAAACTGGTGAATGGCGAAAGCCAAAGCATGGCGAACCTTAAAAACAGCGTTGAAAGTATTGGTGCGGAAACGCAAGTGTGCAATTTCACGTAAAAATTCTAAACTATGTTTTTTAGGTTGCAAGGGGAATTTCTCCGGGTCGCTATCGCCCAAAATCTCAACAGAAGTTGCTTTTATTTCAACGGTTTGCCCTTTTCCTAAAGATTCTACCAAACTACCGGTTGCAGAAATAGCTGCACCAGTTGTAATTCTTTTTAACAACTCTTCAGGCAAATTATTAAAATCTAAAACTACCTGGATATTGCTCATGCAACTTCCGTCATTCAAGGCGATAAACTGATTATTACGGAAGGTTCTAACCCATCCCATAACCGTTACTTCTGTGTTAAATGCAGTCGATTTTAATAAATCTCTAATTTGCTGTCTCTTAATCATATTGTTATTTGTAAAAGGCGCAAATTTATGAAAAAAAATGAGGTTAAATTATTGGAATGGGTTTATTGTTTAAATATTAAGTTTATATCCTCTGCATCGGAGATAAATAATTAAATTATCTACTGTTGTTGTTGCTGCTGTTGCTGAATAGCTTCCATGTATTGCTGATAACTATTCTGCTTTCTTACATTCGTTACCGTTGCAGATGGTTTGCTGTAATTTACTTCTGTAGGTTTAAAATAGGTTTCGTTATCATTCAAATCTTCATCATTATAACCAACCGAAACATTTACTTCCATAATGTGTTCAAAACCACCTTTGTAAACACCTTTTACCGGAGAACAATCTGCAAAATTCCTTCCAACGGCAAGGCGGACGTGGTTTTCATTTGCAATACAGTTATTTGTTGGGTCTAAACCAAGCCATCCGTATTCTGGTAAATAAGCTTCTGCCCAGGCATGGGTTGCCCCTTCACCACGCATACCATCGCGGTTTGGACAAATATAGCCACTAACGTACCTCGATGGAATTCCGGTTAAACGCAGCATTGCCGTTAATACATGTGCAAAATCCTGGCAAACGCCAGCTTCTAATTTAAGTATTTCATCAATGGTAGTATCAACAGCAGTTACACCTTTAATATATTCGAAATTATTAAACACGTGTGCACTATACTTTATTGCTGTTTGGTATGGCGTGTCTTCATCTTGTTTTATGCTCAAAGCAGTTTCTTTAAGCTGTGCAATGCCCTCAAAAACTTCCTGGCGGAGATAATCAATATAAGGAACTTCGTATTTCAGCGCATCCAGGCGATTCCATTGCTCGTTACCAAACATATCATCCTGAGGTAGCGGTTTAGGCGAAGTTTCTACACATACCTTCGAAAAAATTTTGAGTTGGGTATGCGGTTCGTTCTGCGTAAATGTGCCTACCTCATTGCCATAATAATCGATAAATATTTCAATCTCCGGGCTGCCGGAAATATTTAAATCATGTTTAACAACTTTTTGATAATCATCTTTAATAGGGAAGAGGATAACCTGATTGGCACTATCCCGAACAGGTGTTTCGTATTTATAATTGGTAATGTGTTTAATTTTAAAAATTGGCATATTTGATTTTGATAATGATTTGAAACTTAACCTTTGGGATGATTAAAACATTATGAATTTGCGAAATAATATTCATTTAGCATATTTCCAATACCGAAAAGTTCTGATCGCATTTCTGTTAAATAATTGTGTAAACTTTCTTCTTCCATACTGCTTACCGAACTATAGGTAATCATACTTTTAAGTCTTCCAATTTTAAATGATAAACTATTGTAGTGTTCGATGTTGCTTTCGCTTTTTAATCTGTTAAAATACCTTTCGATATTATTCATAGAATAAAGGGCCGAACGAGGGAAATCGTTATTTAGCATCACCAATTCTATAATATTTTTAGCATCAAAACCCTGTCTGTAAGTCTTAAGGTACAATTCATACCCTCCTAAGGATAGTAACAGGTGTTTCCAGTACGCTATATCTGTTAACAAATCAGGATTAGTACTTACAGAGCTAAATTTTACATCCAAAATATCAACCGATTGTATGCTGCGTTCGAGGTGTTTGCCAATTTTCATAAAACTACGGCTCTCACCCCGTTCCATTGCACTATCTGCAGTGCCATGGTAAAGCATAACTTGCTTAATAAGCAAATCTAAAGCTGTTATGGGGTCGTCTTTTTGAACATACCAAAGCAGTTTTTCATCCTTTACGGTATGATAATATTCATTTAAGCATTGCCATAAATCTTTCGGAATATGTTCCTGAACGCTTCTGGCATTTTCTCTGGCAAGGGTAATAATATTTAATATCGAATTCGGATTTTCGCGATTTAGCAACAAATATTCAATAACCGCCCTGCTATCGTGTTGTATATTTAGCAATTCATTCTCATCATCAGCAGAAAAAATTCTGATGATTGGTTTCCAGGTAAATTCCTGAATGGTATCCTGAGATGAAGCATAATTTATTTTTAACATGCGCAACATACCGTCGCTACGTTCTACATATCTGCTTAACCAATATAAGCTCGATGCAACTCTACTTAACATATTTGTATTTTAAGAAGTTAAAACCCAGGTATCTTTACTGCCTCCGCCTTGCGAACTATTAACAACCAAAGAGCCTTCTTTTAAGGCAACTCTTGTTAATCCACCCGGAACAATTGATATTCCATCCGGTCCGTTAAGTGCAAATGGTCTTAAATCTATTCTTCGTGGTGCAAGTTTTCCGTTGATAAAACAAGGAGCAGATGAAAGGCTTATGGTTGGCTGAGCGATGAAATTGCGAGGGTCTTTTAGTATTTCCAATTTATATTCTTCGGTTTCCTGTTCGCTTGCCGCGTGGCCCATTAGCATTCCATAACCACCACTTCCATTCGTTTTTTTTATCACCATGGTATTGATATTTTCGAAAACAAATTTTAACTCATCAGGATTACTCAATTGATAGGTTGGAACATTCTTTAATATAGGTTCTTCATTCAGGTAATATTTAATCATATCCGGCACATAGGTATAAACCGCCTTATCATCGGCAACGCCATTACCAACGGCATTAACAATGGCAACATTACCTTTTCTGTAAGCACCCATTAAGCCAGCAACGCCCAACACACTATTTGGGTTAAACACAAGCGGGTCAATGTAATCATCGTCTACCCGGCGGTAAATTACATCAACTTGCTGCAAGCCTATGGTGGTTTTCATGTAAACCTTTTGATTTTTTACAACCAAATCCCGCCCTTCTACCAACTCTACACCCATTAACCGGGCTAAGGTTGTATGCTCATAATAGGCAGAATTGTACATACCCGGACTTAATAATACGATAGTTGGGTTCGATACCGCCCGGGGTGAAAGGGCCATCAAATTTTTGTACAAGATTGCCGGATACTCTGTTACACTCCTTACACCGCATTGCGGAATTAAATCTGGGAAAAGCCTTTTAGTAATTTCCCGGTTTTCGAGCATGTAACTAACGCCAGAAGGTGTTCGCAGGTTATCTTCTAAAACATAAAATGTTCCGTCGTGGTCGCGGATTAAGTCGATGCCGGCAATGTGAATGTAAATGTCGTGTAGTACATTAACATTGTACATTTCTCTTAAAAAGTGAGGGCAGGAGTAGATTACATTTATTGGAACAATTTTATCCTTTAAAATAAATTGATTGCTATAAACATCCTTAAGAAAAAGATTTAAAGCTTTTAAACGCTGTTTAATACCTTTTTCAATAAAAAGCCATTCACTCGAAGTAATAATGCGAGGGATAATATCAAAAGGGAAAATCTTTTCGATGCCTTCGCCACTATCATAAACCGTAAAAGTAATACCCTGACTCATGAAAAGCTTCTTTGCCAGTTCTTCCTTCTTGTTTAGATTTTCTAAAGATTCTTTTGAGAAGTTTTTAATGAAATTTGAATAGTGATTTCTGTAATTTTCACTATCAAGAAACATCTCGTCGTATGTTTTTGGATGATTTAAGTAATTTTGTATAAAATTTTCTATCATTTAACTTAAATTTTCTATTAAAGTATGATTTTGAAAATAAAAAAAGAATATTTTTAATATAAATTTAAATTTTATAGGAATTATATCCCTATTAGTATATTTTTTTACCTCATTTTTAGGCTTTAATGTAATTAATTAAAAATATTTTGATATAAATTGAATATTTATTTGTGAATATGTAAAATATGTGTACTTTTGTAATGCTCGTTAATTATTATTATATATTTGGTTTAAGAAAAGCGCTGGTAACGGCGCTTTTTTTATAAAATTAAGCTTATTCATAATCAACATAAACCAAACAAACTAAACCAAGTGAAGCTTCCTGTTTAAAATCGGGAAGCTTTCTTTTTTTGTTGTAAATTTTGTTCAAAAAAAAAGCTACCATGTGGTAGCTTTCTGTATTTGTTTTGTTGATTGTTTTGCTTAATCTTCAGAATAGGTAATTTTATTAACGTGCTTGTCAATTTCCCATCTTCCGGTACCTTCTTCTCCAATAACTTCAAATAATTCCAAAGCACGACGGGCTTTGTATTCCTCTTCACGTTGCTCTTTCAAGAACCAGTTTAAAAATTCCATCGTTACGAAATCCTGTTCTTTATGGCATTTGGCAGCAATGTTTTTAAAACTTTGGGTAATTGCAATTTCTGCTTCCAAAGCATCTTCAAAAACTTCTCTAAATCCCAAAAACTCCGTTTTAATTCCTGTAACCTCCGGAGATACTGCATTACCACCCATGTCTAACACATATTTAAACAATTTTAGCTGGTGCATTCTTTCTTCTTCAGATTGCTTTGTAAAATAATCTGCTGAGAAATCATAGCCATTTTGATTGCACCATGATGCCATTGATAAATATAGTGATGAAGAGTGAGCTTCTTTTTTTATCTGCTGATTTAAAAGTGTTTCAATATCCTGAGATAGTAAACATTTAATACGCATTAAATCTTTCATAATTCTTTTGCTTTAGTAAGAATACAAATGTACCACGTATTTGTTTAAAAATAGAAACTATCTGTTATATGAACTTAGTCTAAATTGCTGATAAGTAGGTATTTGTAATTAGTTTAAATAGCAATTGAAAAATGGACTGAGATGGAGGATGTTAGATGTAAGAGGGATAATGGAAGATGTAGGATGGAAGATGTGTTGCAACTTCGAATGTATATTCTTTTTGTATTAGGAAGATACGAGTTATCATGACTTAAGATTATAACACGGATTATACCGAATGCACAATCTTACTAACTAAAAAACCAATCTATAAAGGCAATCGCTAATTAAGTGATTTAGTTTAAACATGGTGAAAGTTCCTTGCAACAAATCTTTTAATGCAATAATTTCCAGTGCGTTTAGTAGGTAAATATGATCGCAACCATTGTAGGTAACCAATTCAAAATCTGCCTTTTTGGTATTTAGCAGAAGCGATTCAATATCGATATCTTCTACAACTTTCTTTAGTTTTTGAAGTGAAAGGCAATTGTAACGGGCAAACTTGCCGCCAAAATCAATATAAAAGCAATTTAATTTATCAGATTGATAAACGGAACCATAATTATTTGAGAATACGTTAACCAGTTCGTTAATATCGATACAAGCTTTTTCCATCGATACAAAAATTGTTATTATTTAGATTAAATACAAATAAAACTGCAAAAATCTTTTTGAGCTATTTATAGATGAACCTGATAAATCATGTGGTGGTATTTGCCGCCCACAAATTCTTTTTGATTATTGATAGTGAAACCTCTATCAAGATAAAACTTCAGCGCCCTATCATTATCAAATTCTACAATTAAACCAACCGTTTTATGTTTAAGTTCTTTTGCCCAGGCTATACCGGCATTAATCAGTTTCTTGCCAATTCCTTTGCCTTGAGCTTCAGGATTTACACCCAGGCTATCTAGATAAAATTCGCCAGCTTCTGTTTCGGGCTCTGGATTAAAATCTAATAAACCGTTATGAAACTTTAAATAATCAAGAAAATTCTTCCGGAGCGCTAAAAGTTTTGCGCCGTCATAAGCATTAAGCGAACCCAAAATCAAACCATTTTCTTCAAAAACTAAAGTATTTTGATAGCTGTATTGATTATCGGGTAGCCGAAAAAAATGCTCGAAAAAAGCCTGCGTTTTAACAGCATCTGTATCGTTGCTAAATTTGATTGCTAAATCGCCCATCGCCAAGATAATTAACGGTGCAACAGAAGCTGCGTCTTCGGGTGTTGCAAAACGAATCATCAATTAAATTTCGCTTAATTTGAAAGTTTCCGCAACGCGGATGCCTTTTTCAGTTCTTTGTAATGTACAACATTCATTAATCGGGTCGTGCTCCAAAAATAAAATGTAACTATTATTTACCGCTTCTTCCAGAAATGCCTGCTTTTCAGTTAAAGTTTTTAAAGGGAACATATCATAAGCCATAACATAAGGTAGGGGCAAATGCCCTACAGATGGCAATAAATCAGCCATATAAACAATCGTTCTACTTTTATAGCTTATTTTTGGCAACATCATCGCGTCAGTATGCCCATATGCAAAGCTGATGTTTATATTCCTTTGAAATTCAATATTCTCTCGTTCTTCAACAAATTTTAGCTGACCACTTTCGTAAATAGGCAGAATGTTTTCTTTTAAAAACGATGCTTTTTCCCGCTGATTGGGCTCAACCGCCCATTGCCAGTGTTTTTCGTTACTCCAATAATTTGCGTTCTTAAAAGCTGGCAATAATTTATCTCCGTCACGTACAATGGCACCACCTACGTGGTCGAAGTGTAAATGAGTTAAAAATACATCTGTAATATCGGCAGCATTAAAACCCAGCGCAGCTAAAGATTGCTCCATCGAATCATTGCCATGCAAATAATAATGGCTAAAGAATTTCTCATCCTGTTTATTGCCAATGCCGGTATCAACCAAAGTTAATTTATTATCGTTTTCAATTAAAAGGCAGCGCATTGCCCAGGTGCATAGGTTATTTGCATCGGCCGGATTTGTTTTTTGCCAAATCGCTTTAGGTACTACGCCAAACATTGCGCCACCATCTAATTTAAACAAACCGGTATCTATAGTATGTAATGTCATCGCTCTAATAAAATATGAACGCTAAATTTAGGATGTTTTAAGCGATGGGCAAAATGATTTTGCTTAAGCTGATTTATCTGGGGTTACCATTTTCAAGCCTACAATAGATAGAATCAGTAATCCGATGAAGAAGATTCGCCAAAAGTTAGCATCTTCTTTAAAGTAAAGTATCCCTACCAAAACAGTTCCAACTGCTCCAATTCCAGACCATATTGCGTAAGCTGTACCGAGCGGAATCTGCTAAATAGCTTTTGTAAGGAAAACAAAGCTGATGATAACGCAAACTACAAATCCTGTAGCCCATTTCCAATTGGTAAATCCTTCTGATAATTTTAACGATGTGGTAAATCCAACCTCGAAAAGGCCTGCAATAATAAGTAATATCCAATGCATAATTTTCTATTTGTTTTTTATTAAATAATAATTAGTTCAATTTTTGAACAGATAAAAGAGCTAAATGTTTTAATGGCTTAGCTTCACAATGCTTGGGTTGTTTTAATTTTTTGGAAATGAGCGTTCAGTTTAAATGGCAGATTACAGCCCCGCCAATCACTTTATTCCGCTGCGCTTCATGCTCGTTTATGTCGGGTTTACTTACAAAGGTCTGTGCTTAAAAGCCGTACTCGTCATCTCGACTGAAGCGCAGCGAAATGGAGTGATGTTTGAACAATTCCTCTCATATTTAAAATTTAATTGCACTGAGCACTTAGTGGTTCTCTTTGCAATCGAAATGTTGTATTGTCGATAATTTTTAAGTTTTGCCATTCACAAACCATTTGCAAAATAGCCCCTAGCGGGACCGAAATAACCGAATGGCTTCTGCATTTGCGCTTCAAATTATTGTTAAACTTTAATATCGAATGTTTTTCGTCATTGCAAGGCACAGCTTATCATAATACTTCGAGGAAGCAATCTTTTAGTATTTTTTGGTTAGTCGCCGAATGGCCTTTTCTTTCGTCTTGATACAAAATAAACAAAAAATCAAGGCTTCCCGAATGCTCGGGACAGGTGGAACTGCTGTCTGGTAAATTCTTTAAAGCTTTGATTTCAGTAACACAATTACTCGATTAAGAATAGGGCATAACGTGTTACTTTGGTTTTTTGGTATTTGCAATTTTCTGCATAAGCTTTAACGTTTTATCCATCCATCATTTCCTATGCCGGATTGCAGGGTGGATATAGCGAGTTTTCTGCGCAAATTATTAAGAAATTGTTAGGGATTGCAGATGCGCCACGCTATCCCCCTTTGGAGAAGCCTGTCCTGACTATTCGGGAGGCATGGGGAGGATTTATACTTTGAGGGGGGTAAACTCTCAGAATTGGATTGTTCTTAAACAAAAAAGGAAGTTCAAAAAGAACTTCCTTTCTAATATCAATGAAATTTAATGCTATAAATGAATTACTTCTCCGTAAGCATCAGCAGCGGCTTCCATTATGGCTTCGCTCATGGTAGGGTGCGGGTGAACAGATTTAATCATTTCATGTCCGGTAGTTTCTAATTTACGGGCAACTACAATTTCCGCAATCATTTCGGTAACATTAGCGCCAATCATGTGTGCGCCTAATAATTCGCCGTATTTAGCATCAAAAATTAATTTTATAAAACCATCTTTTGCACCAGCTGCACTTGCTTTACCCGATGCTGAGAAAGGAAATTTACCAATTTTTAATTCGTAACCGGCTGCTTTAGCTGCTTTTTCAGTATAACCAACTGATGCTATTTCTGGTGTGCAATAGGTACATCCAGGAATATTATTGTAGTCTAAAGGTTCAACATGCTGACCAGCAATTTTCTCTACACAGATAATACCTTCTGCAGAGGCAACGTGAGCTAAGGCTTGTCCGCCAACAACATCGCCAATGGCATAATAACCTTTTACAGATGTGTTATAAAATCCGTCGGTTACAATTTTACCTTTTTCAGTTTTGATGCCGGTTTCTTCTAAACCAATATTCTCAATATTAGCAACAATACCAGCCGCAGAAAGAACGATATCTGCTTCGATGGTTTGCATGCCGCTAGCGGTTTTAACAGAAACTTTGCAGCCTGCGCCATTTGTATCAACAGATTCTACAGAAGCTGAAGTCATTACATCGATACCAACTTTTTTCAAGCTACGTAATAATTGTTTCGATACATCTTCATCTTCAACCGGAACTACATTTTCCATAAACTCAACAATAGTTACCTTAGTACCCATTGTTGCATAGAAATAAGCAAACTCTACGCCTATGGCTCCAGAACCTACAACCACCATGCTTTTTGGCAATTCAGGTAAAACCATTGCCTGGCGGTAGCCGATAATTTTTTTACCGTCTTGTTTTAAGTTTGGTAACTCTCTTGAACGAGCACCGGTAGCGATAATAATATTTTTTGCAGTTAATTCTTTTTGAGAACCATCAGCGCCTTTAACTTCTAATTTGTTGCCTGGCTTAACTTTACCGGTACCCATAACAACGTCAATTTTGTTCTTTTTCATTAAGAATTGAACACCTTTGCTCATGCCATCGGCAACACCACGGCTACGTTTTACAACAGCAGCAAAATCTGCAGTCGCTCCGGCGGTAGTAATACCATAATCTGCAGCATGGTTAATGTATTCGAAAACCTGGGCGCTTTTTAATAATGCTTTAGTAGGGATACAGCCCCAATTTAAACAAATACCACCTAAAGATTCACGCTCTACAATTGCAACTTTCATTCCTAATTGTGAAGCTCTGATTGCAGCTACATAACCACCTGGGCCGCTGCCTAAAACAATAACGTCGTAATTCATCTGTTTCTTCTTATTTTTTATATCTGTCAGATGGAGCTTACCATAATTAAAAAAAAAATATCCTTTAATTATGGATGGTTCTTATCTATTCAAAAAGATTTGCTTTTAATCTATTTTAAATTTGGTAATCTTCTGATGAAGAAGTCTTTGCCTGATGCAAATTAATCCCGTACAATCTCAATAATTATACACTACCATTAAAGGCTATAATCGCCTTATCATTTGCCAAAACTAAAAAAATGTTTCTTAATAAACGACAATTGAAAAATTCGTTACAATAAGTTTATAATGGGTGTAAAAACACACATATAAAGCACTTGGATTCATTATTAAAATCATAAATAAGCAAGTTATTGATAAAGTGAAGGTTAAATGTGAAATACCAATGTTAAATGTTGAAAAGTTTTGACACAATTAATAATAATTTAACATTGGATGTTAAAATGTGTTAAAAATTAATAATTACATTTGCGGCACAAAATCTTCCCGATTTATTATTCAACAAAAAACAATTAAAAAAACAAAGTATGAAGAAATCTTTACTTTTAAGATTAGTACTCGTTGTTGTGGCTTTTGTAGGGATTACTTTAGGTGCTAATGCACAGGTAACCACATCGTCAATGACAGGAACAATTAAGGATAATCAGGGCGCTCTGCCTGGTGCTAGTGTAAAAGCTACGCATACTCCTACAGGAACGGTTTACAGCGTATCAACAAACAACGACGGTCGTTTTACGATTGGTGGTATGCGTGTTGGCGGACCGTACACAATTGAAATTAGTTTTGTTGGTTATAACCCTGCAAAACAAACAGAGGTTTATTTGAAATTAGGCGAGCCTTATGTAGTAAATACTACTTTGGTAGATAACAGCTCTACTTTATCTGAGGTTAAAATTGTTGGAACAGGTTCAAATACAATTTTAAATTCTAATAAAAACGGAACTTCAACTGTTATTAACAAAGCGCAAATTCAGAGCTTACCAACCATCACACGTAGTGTTAACGATTTAACGCGTTTAACGCCACAAGCTAATGGTACTTCAATTGGTGGTGGTAACTATCGTTCGAACAACTTTACTGTAGATGGTGCTAACTTTAATAACCAGTTTGGTATTGGTGGTAATATCCCTGCGGGTGGTTCTCCAATCTCAATCGATGCATTAGAGCAAATCTCTATAAACGTAACGCCTTATGATGCTCGTCAGACTGGTTTTACAGGTGGTTCGGTAAGTGCGGTTACTCGTTCTGGTACGAATACTTTCTCTGGTAATGCTTTCTATACAATGCGTGGTGAAGAACAACAAGGAAAGAGAATTGGCGAAACTTACCGTATCCCGGCTTTACAAAAATTCGATGAGAAAAATTTTGGTTTCAGTTTAGGTGGTCCGATAATTAAAGATAAATTATTCTTCTTTGTTAACTATGAGAAAAAACTAACTATCGCTCCAGGTACACAAAGAATTGCGGCAACCCCTGCAAATCCTTACTCAACAGCAAATCCAAATGTTGTTCAGGCATCAGAAACATTCTTGAATCAGGTTAGTTCATATTTATTAAATACTTACAACTATGCTACTGGTCCTTATCAAGGATATCAAAACAGAAGCGATAACGAAAAAATGTTTGCTCGTTTAGATTGGAACATTAATAAAAATCACCGTTTTAGTGTTCGATATAATCAGGTAGAAAGTAAATCACCTTCATCAGCAAGTACTTCAACTGGCGGTTCGCCAATTGGCTCGATAACTGGTTTTGCTTATGCTAATGTTAGATCTGGAACGGCTAGAACTGCCGGTTTACCATTCTTCAACTCAAATTATTATCAAGCAGCTAATTTATATTCTGGTGTTGCTGAGTTAAACTCAAACTTTGGTAGTAAAGTAACAAATGTTTTAAGAGCTACTTATTCTCATCAGAACGATCCTCGTACAACTGACGGAAATCCTTTTCCATTGGTTGATATTTTAGATGGTATTCCTGTAGGAAATAATTTTGGTAGTGTTCTAACCACTTTTGGATATGAGCCCTTTTCTTATGGTAACCTAAGAGATGTGAAAGGTTATACTTATAGTGATGATTTAAGTTTAGCTTTGGGTAAACACAATTTAACATTAGGTGTTCAGGCTGAGTTTAGTACAACTAAAAATGGTTTCCAACGCTTTGGTACAGGTTTCTATACTTTCAGAACGTGGAATGATTTTATTACTAATCAAAGACCACTTCAATATACTGTTACATATCCTCTAACAGCTGACGGTTCTCAAGCTTATCCAAGTTTTAAATTCAATCAATACTCTGCTTATTTACAAGATGAGTTTAACGTAAGTGATCGTTTAAAATTAACTGCTGGTTTACGTGTTGAACAAGCTACTTATCCAGATATAACTGAAGTTAGAACTCATCCATTGGTGGCTGGTTTGAATTTTGGTGGACAAAAAGTTGACACAGGTGTTTTACCTGAAAACAAAATTTCTTTCTCTCCTCGTTTCGGTTTTAACTGGGATGTAATGGGCGATCGTTCATTCCAAGTACGTGGTGGTTCTGGTATCTTTACTGGTCGTATCCCATTCGTATGGATTGTTTCTCAATCAGGTGATGCTGGTTTAATCCAATACACTCAAAGTTATACAGGAAATGCAGTGCCGTTTTTTAATCCATCAATTGCTCCACAATTATCTTCTGCAGCTCCAGCTGCTGGAACTTCAATTCCTTCTGCAGGTATTAGTGTAATGGCACCAAACCTTAGATTCCCTCAAACGTGGAAATCTAGTTTAGCTTTTGATGTTAAATTACCAGGTGGTATCGTTGGTACTTTAGAAGGTATTTATGGTCGTGATTTAAATGTTGCGGTTGCTAAAAACTTAAACCTAGTGAATCCGACTATTCAAATTTCAGGTTATCCAGACGGTAGATTGTTTTATCCTGTAAGTAATTCTGATAAATACATTAACCCAATTAATGCAGCTGGTTTACCAGTAGCTAACGGAACCCCAAGTGGTGGTACTAACGGTACAGTAACAGGATTTAACGCCATCCAAATGGAGAATGTTAAAGGCGGTTATAATTGGATGGCTACTGCTCAATTAACAAAACAATTCAGCAACGGTATTTCAGCAATGATTGCTTATACACGTTCTGACCAACGCAATTATGGTGACCAAAGTGGTGACCAATTAGCTGGTTTATGGAACGCTCCGCAAACTCAAAACAACGCTAACGTTCCAACTTTAAGTTATTCAAGTAACTTGAACCCGGATAGAATTGTTGCAAATATTTCTTACAAGAAATCATACTTCGGTAACTTAGCTACTTCATTCAATTTATTCTACGAAGGAGCACAACAAGGTAGATTTTCTTATGCTTATAATGGAGATTTTAATCGTGATGGCGTATCAGGAAACGATTTAATGTATATTCCAAATCCAGGAGAGCTAACTGCTGCATCATTTGTGGCTATTCCAGCGAATACAGCAAATTACGCTAGAGCATATAGCGCCCAAGAGCAAGCTGATATCTTTGAAGCTTATATTGCTCAGGATAAATATTTGAGTAAAAATAGAGGTAAAGTTGCTGAGCGTAACGGTGGTGTATCTCCATGGAGAAACCAGTTCGATTTCAGGTTAACTCAGGAAGTTTTCAAAGACTTTGGTAAAACTAAAAATTCATTCCAATTTACTGTTGATATCTTCAATGTTGGAAATTTATTAAACCGTAATTGGGGTAATGTAAACTTCGTTAATAATGCTCAGGTTTTGGTTCCTCAAAATGTTAGTGCAATCAACGCAACTACAAGACCAACCTTTAGAGTTGCTAACGCTTCAGGTGATATCGTAAGAGAAACGTTTGGTACTTCTCAAACCATTTCTTCTACTTACTACATGCAGTTTGGTGTACGTTATAACTTTAACTAATACATAAAATTAGTATTAATTAAAAAGTCCCGATGCAAATCGGGACTTTTTCGTTTATAAAAGGTTTCAAGTCCTAATGGATGCAATAAATATAGTTTAGTACTATTACAGTACTCTATCTATGCTTTATCCATGCTTGATCTACGCTTTATCTATTAAGTAAGTGTTTATCTGTTAGTTTAGCGATGCTAAATGTTAGCAAGGCGAGTCCAAAATAATAAATGGATTAGGATTTAAGATTAAATTTTTTGCAGATTCCAGATATCTTTCAGAACATATTTAAGAGCTAGTAATATTTTATTATGTAAGTCATTCGATTCCACCCAGGATGACCGATAGAAATCAGAAAATTTTATTGCTATGTTCAAAGATTTAGCTTCGCTGAGCACATTCGTGGTTCTCGGCTCCGCTCGAAATGACGGAAGAGGAATTAATTATAAACAAATATTCCTTTTTCGCTGTTGATGGTTACCTGCTTTTTATCGCTGTTTTGAACACGACCGATAATTTGTGCATCAATGTTAAAGCTTTTTGAGATTGCAATAATATCATCTGCAATTTCCTGAGGAACGTAAAGCTCCATTCTATGACCCATATTAAATACCTTGTACATTTCTTTCCAATCTGTACCCGATTCTTCCTGAATCAATTTAAACAATGGCGGAACAGGAAATAAATTATCCTTAATCACGTGTACATCATCATTAACAAAATGAAGCACTTTAGTTTGTGCGCCACCACTGCAATGTACAATGCCATTAATTTTATTTCTGTGATGTTCTAAAATCTTTTTGATAACAGGTGCATAAGTACGGGTAGGAGATAAGACCAATTTACCAGCAGTAATTTTTCCAAAACCTTCAACTTCAATTTCATCCGTTAACTTTTGGTTTCCAGAAAAAACTAAATCAAATGGAACAGCAGGATCAAAACTTTCAGGATAGTTGTTAGCGATTGATTTATCGAAAACATCATGACGGGCAGAGGTTAATCCATTTGAGCCCATTCCACCGTTATATTCGGTTTCGTAAGTTGCTTGTCCGTACGATGCTAAACCTACTACAACATCGCCAGGTTTAATATTATCATTACTGATGATATCTTCACGCTTTAAGCGACATGTTACCGTAGAGTCAACAATTATAGTTCTCACTAAGTCGCCAACATCTGCTGTTTCGCCACCGGTAGAATAAATAGAAATGCCTTGGTCGCGTAAGTCGGCTAAAATTTCTTCTGTACCATTAATGATTTCAGCAAGTACTTCACCAGGAATAAGGTTTTTATTACGGCCAATTGTTGAGGATAAAAGGATATTGTCGGTCGCACCAACACAGATTAAGTCGTCGATATTCATGATGATGGCATCTTGTGCAATGCCTTTCCATACCGATAAGTCATTGGTTTCTTTCCAGTAAACATAAGCTAGTGAAGATTTCGTGCCAGCACCATCAGCATGCATGATGTTACAGTATTCATCATCACCGCCTAAAATATCCGGAATGATTTTACAAAATGCTTTCGGGAAGATTCCTTTGTCAATATTTTTGATGGCATTATGCACATCCTCTTTTGAGGCAGAAACACCCCTTTGATTGTACCTATTATCACTCATGTTGCTACAAAGATAGCTTTTTAAGCTGAAAGACTAAAGCTGAAAGGTCAAAGGATTTTGGAAATGGAAGATGTTTGATGGAAGATGGGAAATAAAGAATAGGTAATTGGAAATATGGAAATAAAGAATAGGAAATGGATGATGGAAAATAGGTTATAGGGATTGGTAATGGGGGAATTAGCAGTCTGATGATTTTATATTCTAATAATCATAAGATGTTATTTCTTTTTTACTATATAAGAAATTAAGAGCATGTAAGCTTTTATGTTTGGCGCTAAACACAATTGAATCTTAAAATCGTTAATCCTGAAAATCATGATCCAAAAAAAAAGGCGTAAAGTTTTACCTTACGCCTTAATCTTTGAGCTTTCAGCTTTGTGCTTGCGGCTTATTTCATGAATAATAATTCTCTGAATTTTGGTAATGGCCAAACGCTGTCATCAACAATTTGCTCCAATTTATCTGCATGGTAACGAATAGTATCGAAGTAAGATTTAACTTTCTCGTCGTAAGCAATTGCTTTTTCGCGAGTATCTTCAATCTTATTGGTCACTTTACGTTCTTCTAACATGGCATCGATATTGGTTTTAACGATATCTAAATGCTCAGATAGTTTCTTAACAATATCCAAAGATGATTTACTATTTACACCAAGTTCTTTTAATCCTTTAACGTTTTCAATTAAAGAATTTTGGTAGGCGATAGCAGCAGGAATAATTGCAGTATTTGCAACTTCACCCATTACACGAGCCTCAATTTGAAGTTTCTTGTAGAAGTTTTCTAACATGATTTCATGGCGGGCATGAATTTCACGTTTGCTGTAAATTCCTGTAGCTTCAAATAAAGTAGCAGATTTTTCTGTTAAATAAGCATCTAAAGCTTTAGGCGTAGTTTTGATGTTTGATAAACCGCGTGTTGCAGCTTCATCTTCCCACTCCTGGCTATAACCGTTTCCTTCAAAACGAATTGATTTAGATTCTTTAATGTATTTTTTGATAACCGTTAATAAAGCGATGTCTTTTTTATCACCTTTCTTAATTAATTTATCAACCTCAGATTTGAATTTAACTAACTGTTCTGCCATTATAGCGTTTAAGATAGTCATTGGTGCTGATGAGTTAGCTGACGAACCCACTGCTCTTAACTCAAATTTGTTACCTGTAAAAGCGAAAGGAGATGTCCGGTTACGGTCGGTATTATCTAATAAAATTTGTGGAATTTTAGGGATACCTAACCAAAGTGCGTTATCTTCTTTAATTTTTTTGCTGATACGTGAGTGCTCAATTTCATCTAAAACATCATTTAATTGAGAACCTAAGAAGATTGAAATAATTGCAGGTGGCGCTTCGTTAGCACCTAAACGGTGATCGTTGCTTACCGATGCAATACTTGCACGTAATAAATCTGCATGCTCGCTAACTGCTTTAATTGTATTTACAAAGAAAGCCAGGAACATTAAGTTGTTTTTAGGCGTTTTGCCCGGTGCTAATAAGTTTTTACCAGTATCAGTAATTAAACTCCAGTTATTGTGTTTACCAGAACCATTAATGCCTGCGTATGGTTTTTCGTGTAATAGAACACGGAAATGGTGACGACGAGCAACTTTTTCCATCAAATCCATCAATAATTGATTGTGATCGATTGCTAAATTGATTTCTTCGTAAATAGGTGCACACTCAAACTGAGAAGGTGCAACCTCATTATGGCGGGTTTTTAAAGGAATACCTAATTTTAAGGCTTCATTTTCGAAATCTACCATGTAAGTGAATACACGCTCAGGAATTGAACCAAAATAGTGATCTTCTAATTGCTGACCTTTAGCGGACATGTGTCCGAATAAAGCACGACCAGTTAATAATAAATCCGGACGGGCGTTAAATAAAGATTCATCAACCAGGAAATATTCTTGTTCGATACCTAATGACGCATTTACTTTAGTAATGCTTTTATCGAAATATTGGCAAACATCAACAGCAGCTTTATCTAATGCAGCTAATGCTTTTAATAAAGGTGCTTTATAATCTAATGCTTCGCCTGTGTAAGAAACAAATACGGTAGGGATGCAAAGTGTTTTACCAGCTTTGCTTTCCATGATAAAAGCCGGAGATGATGGATCCCAAGCTGTGTAACCACGAGCCTCGAAAGTATTACGGATACCTCCGTTAGGGAAACTAGATGCATCTGGCTCTTGTTGAACTAATGCGCTACCAGCAAATTTCTCGATAGCACCTTCGCCACTTGGCTCAAAAAATGAATCGTGTTTTTCTGCAGTAGTACCTGTTAAAGGCTGGAACCAGTGTGTGTAGTGAGTTGCTCCTGCGCTCATTGCCCAAGCTTTCATAGCTGTTGCAATGTGGTTTGCATCCTCAGTATTGATTAATTCACCTTGGTTGATAGATGAAATTAATTTTTCGTACACGTCTTTAGATAAGAAATCTCTCATTTTTTTCTTATCAAATACATTAGCGCCAAAAAAGTCAGAAATTTTTGTAGATGGTGATTTAACTTCTGGTGAAATTCTGTTTTGAGCCTCTTTTAATGCGATGGTTCTTAAGCTTTTCATTAATTCGTTATGTTTTTTGTCAAAAATAGTATATTTTATTAATTTTTATGAAACAATTGTAAGAAATATCTCAATTTTATCGAAAATGAAATATGAAAATGATTTTGTTCTTTAAAATTTCATTTTTAGCAAATAATATAGATTTTTTAAAGTTTTATGGAATTGATGATTTAATTACATCATGGTATAAAACTCAAAAACTATGTTTAACTCATCATTTAACATTTACAAAACCGAGTGGCTCGATCTTGTATTTTCTGGAAGAAACAAAAACTATGGCGCTTACGCATTAAGGGCACAATCTTCATCAATTTTAACTAAATCTTTATTTGTTGCCGGTGGTGTGTTTATACTATTAAGTGTTGCGCCTTTAATTTATAGCAGATTAAATCCTGCTGAAGTTGTTGACACAGGCGTTCAGGTGAGCATACCTGATGATAAGATTTTTAAAATTGAAGAGCCTAAACCTGAGAAAAAGGAGGAAATTAAGAAAGAAGAACCTGTAAAAGTGAAAAGCATTAATATGCCCTCGAAAATTGAAGTGGTAAATGATGCGATTGCAAAACCTGCGCCTACAATTGATGATACTAAAGATGCAGTTATAAGTAACATTACTCAGAATGGTGAAATAAATCCAAACATTGTTTTGCCAGCTAAAGTTGATGAAGGTAATGGCAATGGTAGCAAAGTTGGTGAAGGCGATAAGCCTAGCGGTAATGAAATTACAGATGTTTCTGGTGTAGATGAATATCCGGAATTTGAAGGTGGAATGAAAGCCTGGGCGAAATACATACAACGTAATTTAAGGTATCCTTACCAAGCGCAAGAAGCCGGAACACAAGGTAAAGTTTTTATAAGTTTTGTTGTAGAAAAAGATGGTTCGATTACAAATGTTAATCTGGTTAGAGGTATTGGTTTCGGTTGCGATGAGGAAGCTTTAAAAGTAATCAAGAAATCACCAGCATGGAAAGCGGGTAAAAATAAAGGCAATCCCGTTCGTGTTCGCTTCAACTTGCCTATAACTTTTACCTTAAATAATTAAAATGCTACCTATTAAAAATTTATTGATTGTTTTACTAGGCCTGATTTTTACCTTTCAACTAAAAGCTGCTGATGTTCTTGCCTCAGATACCAGCCAATCGTACAGCATTGAACTAGCTCAAAAAGACATCAGCAGAGGAAACATAAAGTTTTTAATTTGGAGTGGCATAGCTTCAAAACATTATGAAGGTGATAAGCCCTTCGAGAAAAAGTATAATGTTAACTATTATCAGTTTGGATGTGTTTTGCCCTTAAATATTAGTTTAGCCGCTTATAATAAAGTTGTGGCCAATTATCTGGACGCTAAATATGGCAAAGCCTGGCGAAAAGACGTTAGAAAAGATGTGATTTTGGAAGATGGAAGGATGTAAGATGGAAAATGTGGAATGGAAGGTGTTGGATGGATGATGTAGGATGGGTGAGGTGAAATGGATGATGTTGAACAGAGCATAAATCTGAACGGCTTGGTTTGAAGTTTTTAGGATTTGTAAAATCCTGTTTTATTATGTGTTCGACATGCCTTTCGGAACATGTCGAACAGCTTTAAAAAATGTAGAATGGAAGATGTTGGATGGAAAATGTGGAATGGAAGATGTTGGATTGATGAAATTGGAGATAGCATAAAACAACACGGCTTGAGCATTTGCTCAAGCCGTGTTGTTAAAAGTATTATATGTGTTTTGGTAAAATGGATGAGGGAAAGAATTCCATTATCCATCTCACATCATCCATCATTTTACTTGTTTTCAATCCATTTTCTGGCGTTTACAAAAGCCTCCATCCATGGAGAAACTTCTTCTTTTCTGCCTGCCGGATAATTTGCCCAGTGCCACTGAAATAGTGAGCGTTCAATGTGTGGCATCATTACCAAATGGCGGCCAGTTTCATCGCACATCATTGCTGTATTGTAATCAGAGCCATTCGGGCTAGCCGGATATTGCTCATACGCATATTTAGATACAATCTGATATTTATCTTCTGCATAAGGCAGGCTGAATTTTCCTTCGCCATGCGATACCCAAACGCCCAAAGTTGCACCTTCTAAAGTAGAAAGCATTACCGATTTGTTTTTAGCTATTGTTAAAGAGGTAAAAATACTTTCGTGCTTATGACTTTCATTATGCAGCATTTTTGGTTTTTCTGCATGGTCTTTATTTATCAAGCCAAGCTCAATAAATAACTGGCAACCGTTGCAAATCCCTACAGAAAGTGTATCAGCTCTGCTGAAGAATTTTTCTAATGCGATTCTGGCTTTGTCATTGTACATAAATGCTCCAGCCCAACCTTTCGCCGAACCTAAAACATCAGAGTTTGAGAAACCGCCAACTGCACCAATAAATTGAATGTCTTCTAAAGTTTCACGTCCGCTAATTAAATCCGTCATGTGTACATCCTTAACATCAAATCCTGCAAGGTACATTGCATTTGCTAATTCACGCTCAGAGTTACTTCCTTTTTCACGGATAATAGCCGCTTTTGGTCGTGGTTTGTTATTGTCAATTAAAGGTTTTTTACCATCAAACTGTGCAGGGAAGTTGTATTTTAAAGGCTGATTTTTATAATTATCAAAACGTTCTTTAGCCTTAACATCGCCGCTTTGCTTTATATCTAATAAGTAAGAAGTTTTGAACCAGGTATCACGTAATTCAGAAATATTAAATTTGTAATCTACATCTGCGTGATTTATGGTCAACGTATTTCCATTTATCGGATTTCCAATATTGTAGAATTCTACACCATTTGCCTTCAAAATTTCTTCAGCGGAAGCATCTGCCTGAAAAACGATACCAATATTTTCAGCAAATAAAACTTTAATTAAGTCGGCCTCTTTCAGGGCAGATAAATCAATTTTTGCAGCCAGGTCAATATCCGCAAAACACATCTCCAGTAAGGTGGTAATTAAACCACCGCTACCTATATCATGGCCGGCTTGAATTTTTCCTTCTTTAATTAGTTGCTGTATTGTATTAAAAGTTGTTTTGAAAGCCTCAGCGTTTTTAATATCCGGTGTTTCTGTTCCAACCTTGTTTAAAATCTGTGCGAAAGAAGAACCGCCTAATTTGTAGCCATCATTAGAAAGGTTGATATAATAAATTGAGCCACCATCTTTTTTCAGAACGGGTTCAACAACATTAGTAATATCATCGCAATTTCCGCCAGCAGAAATAATAACCGTACCCGGAGCAATTACATCACCATCTTTATATTTTTGCTTCATCGAAAGCGAATCTTTTCCTGTAGGGATATTGATGCCTAGGTCTATAGCAAAATCCGAGCAAGCCTTAACCGCATTGTACAAACGAGCATCTTCACCTTCATTTTTACAAGCCCACATCCAGTTTGCAGAAAGTGAAACACTTTTTAAACCATCTTTAAGTGGAGCCCATACAATGTTGGAAAGCGATTCTGCGATTGCATTTCTACTTCCTGCTGCCGGGTCAATTAATGCTGAAATTGGTGCATGTCCTACTGATGTTGCAATACCTTCTTTTCCAAGAAAATCTAAAGCCATTACACCGCAGTTGTTTAGGGGCAATTGCAGCGGACCAGCATTCTGCTGTTTAGCCACACGACCACCAACACATCTATCAACTTTGTTGGTTAACCAATCTTTACATGCCACGGCTTCTAACTGAAGTACCTGATTAAGATAATCATTCAGTTTATCTGCCTGGTAGCTTAGTTCTTCATATTTTCTATCGATAGTTTTATCTTCCATTACCACCTTTGGTGAGCTGCCAAACATGTCTTTCAGTTCAAAATCCATAGGTTTTGCACCTGTAGTTTCCGATTTGAATGTAAAACGATGATTACCTGTTACTTTACCAACTGTATACATTGGAGCACGTTCTCTATCCGCAATCTTCTGGAGGGTTTCGATATTTTCGTTACTAATGACCAATCCCATGCGTTCCTGAGATTCGTTACCAATAATTTCTTTGGCGGAAAGGGTAGGGTCGCCAACCGGAAGTTTATCCAGGTTGATTAATCCACCTGTTTCTTCAACCAATTCAGATAAACAATTTAAATGTCCGCCAGCACCATGATCATGTATAGATATGATCGTGTTGTGCTCACTTTCTACCATGCCTCGAACTGCATTTGCAGCTCTTTTTTGCATTTCGGGGTTTGAGCGTTGGATAGCATTTAATTCAATGCCCGTTCCAAATGCGCCTGTATCTGCAGATGATACCGCAGCACCGCCCATCCCGATTCTATAATTTTCTCCACCTAAAACAACAATATTATCGCCTTCTTGCGGTTTTTGTTTTTTAGCCTGACTTGCCTTACCATATCCAACACCGCCGGCAAGCATAATCACCTTATCAAAACCTAACTTTCTGCTTGTCATGCTGAGCTTGTCGAAGTGCTCATGTTCGAAAGTTAAAACAGAACCCGTAATAAGTGGCTGACCGAATTTATTTCCAAAATCAGTTGCACCATTAGAGGCTTTAATTAAAATATCCATTGGCTTTTGATAAAGCCATGCTCTTTCTTCAACACCTTTTTCCCAATCGCGATTTTCTTCTAAACGGGAAAGTGCTGTCATGTAAACTGCAGTTCCTGCCAAAGGTAATGAACCTTGTCCGCCAGCTAACCTGTCTCTAATTTCACCACCAGAACCTGTAGCGGCACCATTAAAAGGCTCTACAGTTGTTGGGAAATTATGCGTTTCTGCTTTTATAGAAATTACCGATTCGAAATTGCTCGTTTCATAATAATCGGGCACATCGGCACGTTTTGGTGCAAATTGCTGTACAAGCGGACCTTTAATAAAAGCTACGTTATCTTTATATGCCGAAACAATATCGTTCGGATTTTCTTCTGATGTTTTACGGATAAGTTTGAATAATGATGTTGGTTTTTCTTCACCATCGATAACAAAGGTTCCGTTAAATATTTTGTGGCGGCAATGCTCCGAATTTACCTGAGAAAAGCCAAAAACTTCAGAATCTGTTAAGGGTCTTTCTAACCTTGTTGCAAGCTCAGTTAGGTAATTAACTTCATCATCGCTTAAAGATAAACCTTCATGTTTATTAAATGCGGCAATGTCAGTAATCTCTAAAATTGGCTCAGGTTTAATATTGATGGTGTAAACCTCTTGATTAAGTCCATCATACTTTTGTGAAAGCATTGGGTCGAAAGCCGTAAAATCTTCTTCAACCTTTTTAAATTCTTCTATTCTTATTATCCCATGGATGTCCATATTTTGGGTAATTTCAACCGCATTAGTACTCCATGGGGTTATCATTGCAGCCCTTGGGCCAACAAAAAAACCGCTTAGCGCAGTTTCATTTTGTAGCTTGGCGTTGCCAAATAACCATTCAAGTTTAGTAATATCAGTTGAAGATATGGGATGGTCTGTCTGTAAAACAAAAACCGTATCGGATTGATTTAAGAAGAAATGAATCATGCTTTTTTTTTGAAGATGCAAATTTAGCTTTTTTAAGTGAAAAAGGTTAAGGTTTTCGGTTTATTCGTAATGCTTTTTAGCTGTTGAAAATTGAGAGGTTGAAATGTTAGAAAGTTAGTGGATATTTGAGGCATCTAATCGTAATCCGAAAATCTAAAATCGTAATTTAAAACATGTTTAATCGTATTCATCATATCGCCATTATCTGTTCTGATTATCAAAAATCGAAAGATTTTTACGTTAATAAATTAGGTTTAAAAGTTATTAGTGAGTTTTACCGGGCTGAACGAAAATCTTATAAGTTAGATTTGGCTGTAAATGAACTTTATCAGATTGAATTATTTTCTTTTGAAAATCCACCCGAAAGACCATCCCGACCAGAAGCTTTAGGTTTGCGTCATTTAGCTTTTGAAGTGGATGATGTTGAGCTTGAGGCAGGGCGTTTAAATCGGCTGAATATTGCAACAGAGCCCATTAGTATTGACGAACTTACAAATAAGAGGTTTACTTTTTTTACCGATCCGGATGGCTTACCTTTAGAAATTTACGAAAAGTAATAATACAAAATAGCCAACAATTTTGTTGTTGGCTATTTAGATACCGATCGAGTATTAATTACTTTAACAATTCAAAGCCCGGTCGAAACGCGATTCATTCAAATTGCTAATACAAACTTATGTTATGATTATTAATTTGTAAAACAAACGTTTGATTTATTTATTAACAGCTTTCTGAAATGAAAGATTAAATAAGTTTATTTATTTATAATTAATTGACTTTTAGTGTTTTGTATATTTTTACAATGTTGATAATCGAAGATTTGTGTTGTTGTTTTAAGTTTAAATATTTTGGATAAAGAAAATAAGCAGATTTTTAAGTTTAAAAAATTTGATGTTGATCAAACCAATTGCGCTATGAAAATTAATACTGATGGCGTGTTGATTGCGGCAATGGTTAAGCATAATGAGCCGAAATATGTGTTAGATATTGGTACCGGTACTGGTGTAATAGCTATGATGCTGGCACAGCGTTTTCCTAATGCACAAGTCCATGCAGTTGAAATTGATAAAGATGCCTCCGAAACGGCTAATAAAAATTTTAGAAATTCTAGTTTTAATAGCCGGCTTTTTTGTCATCATACAACAATAGAAACATTCCAATCCCCTCAAAAATTCGATTTGATTGTTTCCAATCCGCCTTTCTTTATTAACGATTTAAAAAATGAGGAGCAGCGTAAAGGCTTAGCCCGACATGCAAGTGTTGATTTTTTCGAGATGCTGGTGCAAAAGTCTGCTCATCTTCTAAATAAAAACGGAAAAGTCTGTTTTATTTTACCGGTAAAGCAGGCAAAACTTGTTGAAGAAATTGCAAGGAAATATCACTTGAAAGTTAGCGAGCAGGTTAATCTTCATTCTGATAGCACTAAGAAAACTTTTAGAGTAATAATCAGTTTAACATTTGGAATTGAGGAACTAAACATTAAAGCGTTTTACATCTACAAAAGTTATAAAGAACATACTGATGAGTATAAGGAATTATTGAAGGATTTCTTTCTTGCCTTCTGATTTTGTTTATTCGAAAAATGACTTATTATAAAAACTATCAATATAATTAATGAAAAAAATTGGGCTAATTTCTGATACGCATGGCTATTTGGATGATGCGGTTTATAAACATTTTGATGCTGTAGATGAAATCTGGCATGCAGGCGATTTCGGTCCGAATGTTGCCGAGCCCCTTGCTGCATTTAAACCCCTTAAAGGTGTGTTTGGAAATATTGATGATGCGCTAATCAGATCGGCCTTTCCTGAGCAAAACAGGTTCAGCTGCGAAGGAATAAACGTCTTAATGACGCATATAGGCGGATATCCAGGTAAATATTCATCATATATAAAAGAAGAAATATACACTAACCCGCCTAAATTATTCATTGCCGGGCACTCCCATATTTTGAAGGTAATATATGATGAAAAGTTAAAATGTTTGCATATAAACCCCGGAGCAGCTGGTAAACATGGCTGGCATAAAGTAAGAACTTTGATTCGTTTTAGTGTAACTGAAGAAAATATTCATACCTTAGAGGTTATAGAGTTATCAGGTAGATAATGTAGAAAGTACACTAAGTATGGTTTGTGGCGTTAAAACACTCGGTCAATTTATCATTGAAAAACAATCAGATTTTCCTTATGCCAAGGGAGAATTATCAAGGCTTTTGAGGGATATCGGTATCGCTTCCAAAATTGTAAACCGCGAAGTAAATAAAGCAGGTTTAGTTGATATATTGGGAGATATGGGTACAACAAATATCCAGGGTGAAGAACAGAAAAAATTAGATGTTTATGCAAACGAGCAATTTATAGCTGCTTTAACTAGTGGTGGAGAATGTTGTATTGTAGCTACAGAAGAAGAGGATGAAATTATTCATATAGAATCTCCGGTTTCTCAGAATGCAAAATACATTGTTTGTATCGATCCGCTTGATGGTTCATCAAATACTGATGTAAATGTGGCCGTAGGAACCATATTTTCTATCTACCGCAGGAAAACGATTGATGGTAGAGCAGTTTTAGAAGATGTTTTGCAGAAAGGAACTCAACAAGTGGCAGCAGGTTATGTTATTTACGGCTCATCAACTATGTTAGTTTATACAACCGGGAAAGGTGTTAATGGCTTTACTTTAGATCCGTCAATCGGCGAATTTTGTTTATCGCACCCAAATATGCGTATCCCTGAATGCGGATATATGTATTCTGTTAACGAAGGGAATTACGGCCATTTTCCTGATGGTGTAAAAAAATACATTAAGTATTGCCAGGTAGAAGATGAAAGCACCAAAAGGCCATATACATCGAGGTATATTGGCTCTATGGTTGGAGATATTCACAGAAATTTAATAAAAGGTGGTATTTACATTTACCCAACTACCTCACGCTCTCCAAATGGTAAGCTTAGGTTGCTTTACGAATGTAACCCAATGGCCTTAATAATTGAACAGGCAGGAGGGAAGGCTACCACAGGTTTTGAAAGGATTCTTGATATTGAACCAACGGAATTGCATCAAAGGGTTCCGATATTTATAGGCTCTAAAAAAATGGTTGAAAAAGCCGAAGAAATGATGTTAATGTATACTGAAAAATCACCTGCAGAAAATAAAGTTGCTGATGCAAAGCTTAACGACTTGGGTGTAGTTGGTGGTATTGACTAATTTAAAGTAGCGTAGGTTTATTTTTTTCCGCTTCAAAAAAAGTATCAATTGCCAAATTTTGCTTATCATGTGATGCAGCTACAGCTAGCCGGTCGCAACGCTCATTTTCTGGATGGTCGTTGTGGCCCTTTATCCAAACAAACTTTACCTTGTGCAGTTTATAAAGTTCTAAAAATCGAAGCCAAAGGTCTTTATTTTTTTTATCCTTGAAATTTTTGGTTACCCAGCCAAATACCCACTTTTTTTCAACTGCATCTACCACATATTTAGAATCTGAATAAACAGTTACTTGCTGATTAAGACTTTTCAGTGCTTCAAGACCTTTAATTACCGCCAGTAATTCCATACGGTTATTGGTGGTCATCCTGAAACCACCGCTTAGTTCTTTATAATGTTGTCCTGCTCTTAAAATGGTTCCATAACCACCCGGACCAGGGTTTCCGCTTGCCGCACCGTCTGTATAAATTTCAATCATAAACAGTATAAAGGTAGGTTTTTAGCTTTTAAAAGTATTATTTAACAATATTTTAAAATTAAATTAATTGAGTAATAGGTGTTTAATTAAAGCAATTAAATCTTTGGAAAAAAATATTTGCAAGGAATATTATAATTTGTACTTTTGTGACACTAAAAACACGGTGGTTGTAGCTCAGTTGGTTAGAGTATTGGTTTGTGGTGCCGAGGGTCGTGGGTTCGAGCCCCATCAGCCACCCCGAAATTTTTAAAGCAGTTCTTTTTTAGAACTGCTTTTTTTGTATCAACTATTTTGGTTGTTCTTGCATGCTGGCAATAGCTTCTTCTATAAAACCTTGTTTATCTCTTTTTACCGCTTCCACCATTTTTTTTCGTTCTGCCGGTAGCGTGAAATATTTATCCGCCCATAAATTTATTTCAACCATAAGGGGGAATAAATCAATTCCTTTTTGGCTCAGTTTATATAAAACTTTAGCCTTACTATCAGGATGCTCCTGCTTTAAAATCACCTCATTATCTTCCAGCATTTGTAATCTTGATGCTAAAATATTAGTTGCTATTTTTTCCTCTGATTTTAGAAAATCGCCATAAGTACACGCTTTTAGGAGCATCAAATCCCTAACAATTAATAAAGACCACTTATCTCCCCATATATCTAAAGAGCTGCTTATTGGGCATTCAGAACGCTTTTTTAAATTTTTCATAAAATAAATTAAAAAATTACTTGCAAAATGAAAGTTGTTTTTATATTTGCACTTGCAAAACGCAAGCAAATTTACGAAATTAAATTATACATACAATGAAAACATCAGGAAATACCATATTTATAAGTGGCGGAAGTGCAGGGATAGGATTGGCAATTGCTAAAAAATTAAGTGCTGCGGGTAATCAAGTTATTATAAATGGCAGGAGTAAAGAACGACTTCAAAGCGCTTTAAAAGAATTAGAAAATGGTGTTGCCATTCAGGGAGATTTAGCTTTACCATCAGATAGAATTCGCATTGCGGAAGAATTAAAAACGAATCATCCTTCATTAAATGTTATCATAAATAATGCAGGGGCAGCTTTTATGAATGATTTGAGCGATAAGAATAACAAGGCTGCTGATAAGGCTTATCATGAAATGAATACAAATTATATTAGTGTAATCGATTTTACAGCGCTCACTTTACCTTTACTTTTGCAACAGGAAGAAGCGGCTGTTGTTAACGTTTCTTCAATAGCCGTATTCAGGTCGAATAAGTATTTGCCAACTTACTCTGCCAGCAAAGCTGCCTTGCATAGTTATACGCAAGGGTTAAGAGATACTTTCGCTGCTAACGAAAAGCTTAATGTATATGAAGTTTATCCACCATTGGTTAATACAGATTTCTCGGCAGAAATTGGCGGTGCAAATGGAATTCCTCCATCAGAAGTAGCCGATGAGCTATTTATAGCCTTCGCAAATAACCAATTTGAAGTTCCGGTTGGTAATACCAAAAAAATACACGAGTTAGTAGTTCCGGTTACCGAAAATGTGCCTCATTAATTTTTAAAAAATGAATTTAAAAGGAAAAACAATTCTTATTACCGGTGGAGGTTCAGGTATAGGATTAGAAGCTGCAAAACAATTTTTAAAGCTCGGAAATAAGGTAATTATCACTGGAAGAAATTTGGATAAATTAGCTGCTGCAAAGAATTTGTATCCAGAGTTAACGATTATCCAAAGTGATGCCTCAAATGAGCAAGATGCAAATCAGCTTTACAAAAAAGTAGAGGCTTTAGGCGGTATCGATATTTTGTATCATAATGCCGGGATTATGATTCCATCGACTAACCTGGGCAACCCCAATGAAAAACATTTAGAGGGTGCTATGCATGAAATGGATGTTAATTACTATGGTGTTATCAGGCTGAATAATCTATTTTTAGATATGTTAAAATCAAGACCAGAAGCGGCCATCATTCACACCACTTCCATTTTAAGTATAATTCCATCCGCAGTTGAAGCAACGTATTCTGCATCAAAAGTGGCATTGGCATTCTACACCATCTCACTTCGCAAACATTTACAGGTTCTAAATAGCAGCGTTAAAGTTTTTGAACTTTTGCCGCCCTTGGTAGATACTGATATGGTTGCAGATAGAGACGATAAAAAAATCAGTCCGCAGGAATTGATAAATGGCTTGCTCGAAGGAATTAAAAAAGATGTGCTAACCATCCGTGTTGGCGATAGTAAAGCAGTTTACCTAATCAATAAAATGTTGCCAAAATTTGCTTATGGATTGATAAACAAAAAGAAAGCAGATAAACTATTGCTTCTGTAATTCATATAAAAAAGTCGGAGCGAATTTATCTTAATTTGTTTTCCTGAACCCAGTTTAACTCTATTAAAAAAAAATAATGAAAGCATATACCCTTAACCGATATAGTAAAACTGAGCCTTTAAATTTTGGCGAGGTTGCCAAACCTACAGTAAAGCCAAATGAGGTTTTAATAGAAATCCACTCAGCCGGTATCAATCAGCTGGATGCCAAAATAAAAACCGGCGAATTTAAAATGATGCTGAAGTATAAAATGCCACTAATTTTAGGGCACGATGTGGCCGGTGTTGTTACTGAAGTTGGTTCTAATGTAAAAAGATTCAAAATAGGTGATGAAGTGTATAGTCGTCCGGCAGATTACAACATTGGAGGTTTTGCAGAATTTATAGCGGTTGATGAAAGTGATGTTGCACTAAAACCAAAAAACATTTCGATGGATGAAGCTGCATCTCTGCCATTAGTTGCACTCACGGTATGGCAAGCTTTTTTTGAGAAAGGAAATTTGAAAAAAGGTCAAAAAGTTTTTATCCAGGCTGGCTCTGGTGGGGTAGGTACAATTGCTATTCAATTGGCTAAACATTTGGGAGCTTTCGTTGCCACTACAACCAGTAAAGGTAATTTTGAACTGGTTAAAAATCTCGGTGCAGATGTTGCAATTGATTACAAGAGCCAGGATTTTGAAAATGAATTGAAAGATTATGATTTGGTACTAAACAGTCAGGATGCAAAAACACTTGAAAAATCAATACGTATTCTAAAGCGTGGTGGTAAAGCGGTTTCTATTTCGGGTCCGCCAGACCCCAGTTTTGCTAAAGAAATGGGCTTGTCATGGTTTTTAAAATTTGTGTTTAATCTTATTAGTAAGAAAGTGCGTAACCAGGCTAAAAAAGCAGGCATCACTTACAATTTTCTTTTTATGAAGGCAAGCGGAAAACAGTTAGCTGAGGTTACTAAATTGGTTGAAGCAGGTGCTTTAAAGCCTGTTTTAGATAAAGTATTTAGGTTTAAGGAACTGAATGATGCGCTGGATTATGTGAATAGTGGTAGGGCTAAAGGAAAAGTGGTGGTTCGGGTGAAATAGTTAGAAAATATTTAAACGTAACAATTAATAAAATATGAGTAATAAGGAATTAGTATTAGAAGCCGTGACAGCAGTATTCAGCAATAGAAATATAGATGCTATCGACCAATATTTTAGCAATAATTATATACAGCATAACCCCTTTATGCCCAATGGTACTGAAGGGTTGAAACAATTAATTCCTACTTTACCGCCCGACTTTAATTACGAGCCAGCTACGATTGCTGAAAGTGGAGATATTGTAATGGTTCATGGGCGGTTCGCTAACTGGTTTGGAAAAAACTACATTGCTGTTGATATTTTTAAAGTAAAAGATGGAAAGTTGGTAGAGCATTGGGATGTAATGCAGGAAGAAGTGCCGGCAGAAAAAAGTGTTAGCGGCAACGCTATGTTCCCGATTGTTTGATAGGCGGTTTATTAAGTTATGTAATCGATTTGATATAGCGAACATGATTAAAAAAATTGATGTGCTTGAGAGATAATAACAAAGGATTGGAAACACAGGCAATTGGTTTGTTATTCAATCCTTTAATTACTTTATAGGTATATTCAGTTTGCAATAGAATCTGTTACCTTTTTAATGCATATATGCAATTAAAAAGGTATAATTCATAAATTCAACTTATCACAAAATAAGAGATAATATTTTATATCCGCTCTCTATATTCTTTTGGCGTAATACCAAGTAATTTCTTAACATACCTTGTAAAAAACGAACGGCTCGAAAATTCCATTTCATCGGCAATTTCGGAGATATTAAAATCTTTGTTTTGAAGTAAAATCAATATCCTTTCTTTAACGTGACGCTGTATCCATTCTGATGCTGTAATGCTTGAATGGATTTTGCAAAGGTGATTGAGATATTTGGGCGTAATGTTCAGCACATTGCTGTAAAACTGTACTTCCCGTTCTGTGAGACAATGTTGCGGCAACAGATTAATAAATTGCTGGTATAGTGTTCCCGTTTGCAAACTGTGGCGGCGTTGCTCGTACTCGTTTGCAAAAGTGTGCCACATTTCCAAAATGAAAATTCGCATTTGTAGATTCAGCATTTCATCGTAAAAGCGGTGCTTCATTTCATTAAAACGCTGGTTCATCCAATTAAAATTATTCAGAATTCGCTCTTTTTCTTCAATAGTTGCAATATTTTTTACTGGAAAAACCCTTGAGTGTAACTGTGCATTGATGCTCCAACCTTGATCTGGAATATTATTAATTAGAAAATCTTTTTCTACCAACAATACACTGGCTTTAAATCCTTTACTGCTCCATATTTGCGATAACCGGCTTTCGGCAAACCAAAACAAAAACTGTCTGGCTTTACAGGTCATTGGCGTTTCATTGAACAAAAATTTGATACTCCCGCGATGGCAGTACAAATGCGTATGATACTGTTTAAGAATGCTTTCAGTAAAAGCCGTAACGCCATTAATTTCAAGAAAAATGATTTTAGGAAGCGTATTTTTCTGCATCGTAAATATTTGTTCTCAAAAATACGTGATATTTGACATTTTCAGCGAGATAAATGTAACAAAACACACTTGTTATCAGGCTAACTTTGTCTTCAAGGATAAGACAATGAGAACATCAAATATTTTTGAAAGACTTTTAGCTGGAGAAACCATTTCTTCCAATGATGCAGAAGCGTACAAAATGCGTGAAGCTTCTTTTGCTACAAAAGCCTTGCTGTTAAAAATGAACAACACTGCAAACCCTGGTGAGGTTAGAAACTTTTTAAGCCAAATTACAGCAACCAAAATTCACGAAAGCGTTACCGTTTTCACGCCGTTTCACATTAATTACGGGAAGCACACCAAAATAGGCAAAAATGTATTCATAAATTTCGATTGTGTATTTCTGGATTTAGGTGGCATAACCATTGATGACAACGTACTGATTGCACCAAAAGTGAGTTTGCTAAGTGAAGGTCATCCCATTAATGCTAATGAAAGACATTCCTTAATTCCAAAGCGCATTCACATCAAAAAAAATGCGTGGATTGGTGCGAATGCTACCATTTTGCAAGACGTAACGATTGGCGAAAATGCCATTGTTGCAGCAGGTTCTGTGGTTTCTAAAGATGTTCCTAATAATGTAATAGTGGGGGGAATTCCGGCAAAAATTATTAAAGAAATTTAATACTTAAAAATGAAAATAGGCCAAATCGCATTTGCAATTATCACATCAACAATAATGTTGTCTTGCAATAAAAATCAAAAACAGATGAAAACAGATAAAAATAAGTTGGCCGAAATTTTCCCTAAAGGTGAAAAAGGTTCAAGCGAAACATTTACCGGAAATGCTTATCCAACAGCTTTGGTAGAAGCAGACAGCGTTTACAATACCATTGTTGGAAATGTATATTTTGAGCCCGGTGCAAGAAGCAATTGGCACAGTCATCCTGCTGGTCAAATTTTAATTATTACCGATGGGGTTGGTTATCATCAAATAGAAGGAAAAAAAATTGAAATCATCAAAAAAGGAAGCATTGTAAAATGTCCGCCAAATGTTCGTCATTGGCACGGTGCAAGCGCTGATGTTGGTTTACAGCAATTATATATCGTTCCAAATATTGAGAAAGGAATTGTAAATTGGGACGAACCTGTTACAGATGCACAGTATTTAATTAATGATAAATAAAATTATGAGAACCCATAAAATCCTAAAAATTGTTTTTATTCTTATGTTTATTTTGAGTATAAATTCTATCAAAGCACAGGAAAAACAGAACCAATCAACAACCAAAGATGAGCTGATGGTTCGAATTTCTGAAATTGAAATTCTACCAGCGTATTTAGAAGAATATAATACTATTTTAAAGGAAGAAGCGGCTGCATCGGTAAAAATTGAACCAGGCGTAATTGCCATTTTTCCGATGTTTATCAAAGAAAATCCAACGCAAATAAGAATTATAGAAATCTACAAAAATAAACATTCGTACCAATCGCATTTAACAACACCACATTTTAAACATTACAAAACCGCCACTTTAAAAATGGTAAAGAATTTAAAACTGATAGATATGAATAGTTTGGATACAGAAATGATGAAGGTGATTTTCAAGAAATTTTCTGGTAAATAATTCTAATACAAAAATCAACGAAAAAATAGATAGAAATAGTCATTGGTACGGTGCAAGCGCTTGGCGGATAGAGTATGTAAAAGTGTAAAGTAGAATTTTTGGCAATTATGGAGGCTTTCCGTAATTGTAAGCCTGATTTTGTTGTTATTCTTCAACTTATTTTTCGCCCAACATGGCTAAAGTTGTTATAAAACTTCGCGTGATTGTTGAGTAAAGCAGTTTTGAAAAAAGCTGCTTTTTGTTGCTGTTATTGCGGTACAATATAGTCGATGGGTAAATTATCCGACATGTTTTTCCAACCCCAATAACCCGAAAAATAAATAGATTGTGGATCTACCAATATTCCATTTGACGAAAACTCACATTGATCTGTAAGTACTTTTATTTGCGAAACCTGTGCATTTTTTGAATTAAGTACATCTTTTACCATCGGATTAAATGAATTTATATAGCCGGCTTCCTCATCAGCTTTTGTGTAAACCACAAACATATTATCTCTACTCGTTATCGCTTTAAAATTTTTACCTGTTTTGTGCACTAACGTATCAATTTGAACCGCTTGAGCATTTAATTTAGGTAACAATACTGGCATTTTTTTTAGGTTAAGCCAATAAGTTAGAGAATCATTTTCTTTGATGTTGATTAAACCTGTTTCTTGTTGTTGCTTAAGCATTAACCTTGCAATATTGGCCTTCAAAACACTATCTGATGGACGTTTAGAATTCTGCTGGTTTACGATTTTGACCAATAAAAAACCTTCTTTCTCCAGCTCTTTCTTAAATAGTGCATTAAAAAAATGTCTGGATGAACCCTTGTATGCTAAAACTCTGTTTTCATTCCACCTTTTTTTGTCTTTATCGGTGCCTGCTAAATCCTCAAAATAAATAGAACCTTTATAAGAAACTCTTCTGCGTTCTTCATCATATTCAAATGATTGCAACAAACAATTTAGTTTGTAACCTAAAGCGTTATTTTCAATTATCAAAAAATCTGATGTGTAAACTGTTAAATTGTTGTTCTTTTGGTTGCGTACGAAATCTAAAACCGATGGGTTTTGTATCTTACAATATTTGGCGTTAGGCGAAACTCCGATAAACAATGCTTTAAATCGTTCTAAATCTTTATCTCTATAAGGATTGGATTTAATATTTACATCAGCTAGTTTAGTTGTAGATTCTAACAATCTAATGTCTACACTAACATCTTCATTTTGCAAGATAACTTTTTTGGTGAGCGATTTATAACCGATGGATTTAAACAGTAAATCGTAGTTTCCTGGCTCTAATTTGAGGTTATACTTTCCATCATTATCTGTAACGGTAGCTATTTTACTTCCACTAACATACACGGATACACCGGCCAAAGGCTCACTTTTTTGATCAACTACTTTACCATTTATACTAAATATTTGTTGTGCAAACGAAAATTGAACGATAACGATAAGCAATAAAAGTGTAGATATAAATCGCATGTGTTAAAAAAGATTGTGAGCGTAATTAATGATAAATTAAAATCCAATATATCGAAAAAATAGTATTTTAGAGTTCATCTAAAAATTATGAAGTCTAAATTCTCGCTATTTGTTCTCTTTTCTTTATTTATTGCTTTGGTTTTTGCTTTTAAAGTAGAAGATGATCCGTTACTGAAACTTTTAAATCAACTGGAAAAATTTACCTCAAATTATGCAAATGAAAAGGTTTATGTTCAGTCTGATAAGCCGTATTATGCAGTTGGAGATGATATTTGGTTAAAAGCATATATCCTAAATACTAAAACTCAGGCACCTTCAAAAATCAGCAAAATATTATATGTAGAATTGATTGATGAAAATAATGAGATAAAAAATCAAATCAAATTAAATGCAAACGAAGGTGTGGCATGGGGAGATTTTAAATTGCCTGACTCGTTGAGGGAAGGAAATTATAGATTGAGAGCATATACTAACTACATGCGTAATTTTTCTTCAGATTTTTTTTATGATAAGGTGATTAAAATAGGCAATAGTTGGTCTAATAACGTATTCATAAACACAGTTTTTGATTTTACTTCTGCCAATAAAGTAAATGCAACCGTTCAATTTAGGGATAAAAACGACCTCCCTTACGCTAATAAAAATGTTTTGTTTGATGTTTTGGTTGATGAAAAATCTTATACGAAGGAACGTTCTAAAACTGATGCAGATGGGAAAGTAACCATTAGTTTTACCTCTCCAGATATTCGAAATAAAATTGCCAAAATCGTATCAACCATTAATTTAAGCGGACAAGAAATTGTAAAAAAAGTAATTCCGGTTAGTTCTTTTTCAAATCTGGCAGATGTACAGTTCTTTCCTGAGGGTGGGTATCTCGTAGAGGATCAACCACAAAAAATTGCCTTTAAGGCAACTGGTTCAAATGGTTTAGGTATTTATGTAAAAGGTAAAATTTTAGATGGGAATGCTGTAATCGGTAATTTTAATACAGATTTTGCCGGAATGGGTAGTTTTTCTACAAATTTAAAATCTGGCAAAAAATATTCAGCAGTAATTAATTTTGGTGATGGCTCTGAAAAAACATTCGACTTGCCCACTGTTAAACCATCAGGCTATACTTTAACGGTTAATAATAATGATGCAAGTAAAATCGCCATAAGGCTTACAGCTAGTTCTGATTTAATTAATACCGATGACGTAAGAATTGTAGGGCAGCAAGACGGCAATCTACGTTTCGCCTTTAATGCCAAACTCAGCAGTCAAACAATAATTAAAAGTATCCCAATTGAGAAATTTACAACAGGAATTGCTCAGATAACGGTTTTTTCTGCTCAGAATGAGCCTATTGCCGAAAGGATGATATTCGTTAAAAACAATGCAAGTGATTTAAAATTACAAGTAAATAAAGACAAAATTTCGCAAAATGCTGGAGCCTCATCAGAAATAAATTTAACAGATAATGATGAAAATTTAACCGGAAGTTTTTCAATTTCAGTAACCAATACTGATGTTGTAAAACCCGATTTGGATAATGAAAGTAATATTTTAACTTCACTTTTATTAACTGGTGATTTAAGTGGTTATGTAGAAAAGCCAAATCATTATTTTTTAAATGCTGATGAACAAACCCGAAAAGAACTTGATAACTTAATGCTTACACAAGGTTGGCGGAGGTATAGTTGGATTGATATTCTTCAGGATAAAGTATTGCCTCTAACTTTTCAGGTCGAAAAATCATCTTATATTTCAGGTTCAGTTGTTAGAGGTAAAAATCCTATTAAAGGTTCAGCAGTGTTTTTGCTATCAAAAAATGGTGGTGATATTGTTAGAGATACCATTACAGATGTGCATGGAAAATTCAAATTTGATAATCTAGCGTTTACAGATAGCACACAGTTTTTGGTGCAGGCCACACCATTAAAAAAAGGTAGTTTTTTGGAGTTGATAATCGATTCGGCTGATAATCAGAAAGTAACTAAAAATAAGAGTATTGCAGATGTTGAAATTAATGTAAACACAAGCTTAATGCAGTACATTAAAGCCAGCGATCGTTATTTTGGTGAACTGACGAGACTCGGTTTGTTAGAGAAATCAATTAAATTAAAAGATGTAGATATTAGATCAAGTAGAATTAAAAAAGCGGTACAATATTCTGCTAATTATAACGGTCCGGGTAATGCAGATCAGGTTTTAACAGCTGATGATTTACCACCATATTACGGCACGCTGAGCCAATCATTAGGAAATATGTTAAGGGGTGTACGAATAATCAGGGGACGTGCTTATCGTTTACCTGGTATGCCAGATTTAGCAAACGATGATGGGAAAGGTTCATTAGATGTATATTACAATGGTACAAGACTTCCAGACGGCAATTTGGATATGATTAATCCAATGGATGTGCAGTGTGTTGAATTATTAACCAGCATTTCAAGAATGGTAATCTATGGCCCTATGAGAGCTCCAGGTATAATAATTATAACTTCTAAACGAGGATTAGGATATTCAGCTAAGCAAGTAAAAGATTTAAGTTTTGACCATTTAACTATAAAGCCAAAAGGAATATACCCTTCAAGAACTTTTTATGTACCGAAATATAATGTTTCCAATACCACTGCCGAAGAAGCTAGAAGCACAATTTATTGGAATCCTAATATTGTTCCAAACAACGAAGGCTTTGCAAAAGTGACATTTAAGAATGCTAATGCTAAAGGAAATTATAGAGTTGTGATAGAAGGATTTAACAAAGTTGGTCAACCTGCAAGAGAAACTTTTAGTTACCGTGTTAGTAACGATTTGTAACGAACTCACTAATTTAGTTAAGTCAGTAGTTTATTAAACAACCATCTACTTTCTGTATAACGGACATCTTTTTAGCAGAAATTCTAATGGTCCACTGTATGAACCATCTGTATTGCTCATAAAGGCCTTATGGCTTTGGTTATAGATATTGGCGTTGTTATCCATATAAATTTGAAGGCTTACACTCACATCATATCTTTGCACCGCACTACTATTTGAGGAACCGTAGCTGGACACACCTTTAACTTTTTCTGCATCGTCTCTCTTTACATTGGTATTGCCATAGCTACTATTTGTGGCTGTTTGGTATCCTTTGGACTGAGTTACCGTCCCATCAATAATATACTCTACCCCTAATAAATCACAAAGTTGTTTCATCGTAAAGCTTGCTATTTTATCTGGCGTAGCACCTGCTGTTATTAAAGTTGCATTTGTGGTACGTGGATCGAGTATGGTGTAGCCAGCTGAATGTTGAGATAATATTCCATAAGTATCTTGCTGTGCTTTTTGGCCAATAGCTAAGGCACCAGGTTGACTATCCATTATAAATGTAAATGGAAGTATTGCAATTTTATTATGATGATCTGCTGGCGTAGCGCTCATTGTAACAGCATCCTGTTGTCTGGTTTGTGCAGATGAGCCGGATGAAGTAAATGTTTCTACTCGTCCGCTTGAATGAGTTATACGAGAAATATCTGACTTATTAATCAAATACTCGGCAGTTTCCCCATTGTATACAAATGTTACTTCTTTATCAGTAACCCTTACAATTTTTCCTTTTAATTCTTCACCATTTGTTTTTTGTATAACATCCGATGTTTGAGCGCTTTGATTTTGAGAAAATCCTAAAGAGGAAATTAGTGCAAGAAGCACAATTATGTACAGTTTTTTCATAGGGAATGAATTTAAAGTTCAAAATACGTAAATAATTTAAATAAACTATTAAAGGTATATTATCATTAACATCAAGCATTAATGTAGATTGAAATTTAGGATTGCTCCCAACTTTTGGTTATTATTACGTGGTGTACAAACCACGATAATCATGTTTATCAAAAAATTTGCATTCTCCCTATTTTTTTGTGTGTTATTTATGTGTGCGAAAGCACAAAATGGACAAGATACAATCAAGAAAAATCTTAAACAGCCTGGTTTTGTTGATAAAATGCAGGATTTAGCTAAAGCATCTGCAAAAACCAGCGCTGAAGAACTTGCTATGGATAAAGCCGCTATCATGCAAATGAGAGTGATAAGTCAAGTTCGGATTACTATTCAAGAAGCCAAAAGTTACCTTGCTACAGGGCTTGATACACTAAGTTTAAGAAAAAAGTTAGAAGATATCCGTGAAGATTATGCCATTGCTGCCCAGGGTGTATTCGTTAACAAAGGCAGTATACAAACCTATCGAAATTTAACAACCACAAAAAAGATTTTACATGAGTTGCTGATTGGGGCAAAAATATCCAAATTGACGCTTGATAACAGGCAACAAACTTTAAGCAAATATCGCCTCAAGTTAGATTCGCTTTTAAATGTTCCGGAGCTGTTTCTTTTTCCTAAAGATTCTGTTTTGCTTTATAGTTATGTGCAAAGCCTTAAAACACTTGCACGAGAAAGTCATCCGGTAGATTCTATGCTCAAATCAGCTGACTTAAAAATCCAAACACAGCTTAATTCCTATAATGTGGCCATTAATCAAATGCTTATAAGTAAAGATGAAGCTGAGCATTTTGAACGTAGCTTAAGTACTGAATATTTGAAAAAAGAATTGCCATACTTGTGGAATGCTGCACTTCACTATGGTACTTTTAATCAAATTCTCGATTTTTCTGTAAGTAAAGGTGGCTTAATATTAAAATTTTATGTTATCAATAATATTGCGAAGCTTATTGTTCTGCCAATACTTATTTTATTTTCTTTTATTTACTTAAACTCGTTAAAAAGGATATATCAATCAAAAAATCTTATCGATAAAACTTACCAGGGCCAGTTGGTAATCCGCTTTCCTTTGCTTTCGGCAATTTTGCTGGTGGTTAGCCTTTATCAATTTGTTTTCATCTCTCCGCCATTCATATTTAATATCATTATCTGGACTATCGCATTCATCTGCCTCAGCATCATACTTAATGGTTTTATTGCCCGGTATTGGTTTGTTTTTTGGATGATAATGGTCGTGTTTTTCTTTATAACAGCTTGTAGCAACTTAATTTTACAGCCTTCGAGAGTTGAAAGATATGGTATGTTAATCTTCTCACTGGTAGGTATTTTGACTGGTTCGGTTGTTATAAATCATCAGAGAAAAACTGAGCTGAAAGAAAAATGGATTATCTATTCTATTGCAGGAATGGTTGTTTTTGAAGTATTATCTGCATCGATGAATTTATATGGCCGCTATAACTTAGGAAAAACCTTTATGATAGTAGGATATTTAAATGTTGTTGTAGCAATATCTTTTCTTTGGGTGGTGCGGTTTATTAACGAAGGACTTTTACTGGCTTATAATGTTTACACCGTTCAGGATAGGAAACTATTTTATTTAAATTTTGGCAAAGTAGGCGATAGGGCACCAATGATATTATACGTGCTGCTGGTTTTTGGTTGGTGTGTTTTGATAGGAAGAAATTTTCCTTTATTCGATTATCTTTCCCGGCCAATACTTGCTTTCTTTTCTAATCAACGTAAAATCGGCGATTATTCATTTAGTATTAATGGTTTAGCCTTATTTCTGTTGATAATGGTCATATCGGTTATTACATCAAAAATTGTTTCATTTTTTGCATCAGATGATCATCTTTCTACAAAGGAAGAAAGCAAAAGTCGAGGTTTAGGCAGTTGGATATTATTGGTTAGAATTTTTATTTTATCTGTTGGACTCTTTCTCGCTATCGCGGCAGCAGGTATCCCCATTGATAAAATTACAATTATTATTGGTGCATTAGGTGTAGGCGTTGGCTTTGGATTGCAAACTTTGGTAAATAACCTGGTTAGCGGATTAATAATTGCCTTTGAAAAACCTGTTAATGTTGGCGATTTGGTAAACGTTGATGGCCAGGGCGGAACAATGAAATCGATAGGTTTTAGAAGTAGTGTAATAACGACTTCAGATGGTGCAGATTTGGTGATGCCAAATGGCGATTTACTAAATTCGCATTTAATGAACTGGACTTTAGCCGGAAACCGTAAACGAAGCAAAATAAGTATTGGCATTGCTGCTACAACTGATTTGCAACGGTGTAAAACATTAATTATTGAGCTACTGGAAGCGGATGAAAGGATACTTAAAAACCCTAGATACGCATTACAATTTGAAGAAATTAAGGGTGGTATAATTGATTTAAACATCTATTTCTGGAGCAGAAGCTTAAAGGATAGCGGTGCGGTTAAAAGCGATGTTATTGAAGAAATACTTAAGGTTTTTGCAGCAAATGATATTGTAATCCCTATTCAGCAACATGATGTATTTGTGCATGATGTTGCGAAGAATGAGCATAAAAAGAAAGACTAATTATGTGACTGTTACCAGTTGTAATGTAGCCTCAGGGAAACTGAAAGTAATAATCATTAATTAAGCTCCTTAAGGAGATGGAAAAATGATTTACAAAAACTGTTCAATATCGCCCTTACCTTCACGAATTACTTCAAAGGCTCCGGTGGTGCAATCAATCACAGTGGATGCTTCATTATCTCCGTAGCCACCATCAATAACTAAATCCACCAAATCCTGGTATTTTTCGTAAATTAATTCAGGGTCGGTAGAGTATTCAACAAGTTCATCATCATCTTTAATTGAGGTAGATAAAATCGGATTACCTAATTCTTTAACAATGCAGCGGGCAATGTTATTATCAGGTACTCGAATACCGACGGTTTTTTTATTAGAGCTTAATAATTTCGGAACATTATTATTCGCATTAAAAATAAATGTAAATGGGCCCGGTAAAGCTTTTTTAACAACTCTGAATGTAGTATTGTCTATTGGTTTAATATAATCGGCAATGTGGCTTAAATCGTGGCAAATGAACGAAAAATTAGCCTTTTCAGGTTTTATCCCGCGTATGCGGCAAATTTTTTCAATTGCTTTTGGATTGGTAATATCGCAACCTAACCCATAAACTGTATCGGTAGGATAGATAATTAAACCGCCCTTCTTTAATACTTCAACAACTTGTTCAATGGCTCTTTCGTTAGGGTTTTCCGGATAAATCTTAATAAGCATAGCGTAAAAATAACAATTTAATAGTGTCAGTTGTTTAATATTCTTAATCTTTGTACAAACAAAACATACGCTAACCCATTTACTATGAGAAAAGCTTTCGTTGCAATTGCTGCATTTTTAGTTGCCCTTACCATTATGCTAGGTCTGTATCACCCATTTCTGTGGTGGACATTCCTTTTCACCGGTCCATTTGTTATTTTAGGTATTTACGATTTGTATCAACCTAAACATAGTATTGTAAGAAACTACCCTGTTTTTGGTCGTTTACGGTATTTTATGGAAGAATTAAGGCCAAAAGTTTATCAGTATTTTGTAGAAAGTGATACAAATGGAACACCTTACAATCGCCTAAATCGTTCATTAATTTATCAACGTGCTAAAACAGATAATGATACCATTCCATTTGGTACGCAATTAAATGTTTACGAAAACGGATATGAATGGCTTAGCCACAGTATTTCTGCAATTTCTCACCACGAATTGAATTTAGATCCCCGTGTTATAGTTGGCGGACCAGATTGTAAAAAAACATATTCTTCGAGTATTTATAACATATCAGCGATGAGTTTTGGTTCTTTAAGTCAGAATGCAATTTTGGCTTTAAATGGTGGTGCAAAGTTGGGTAATTTTGCACACAATACCGGCGAAGGTGGTATCAGCGATTATCATCGCGAACCTGGAGGCGATTTAATTTGGCAAATAGGTACCGGTTATTTTGGCTGTAGAAACAATGACGGTACTTTTAATTATGAAGCTTACGCAGAACGTGCTCAGGCTGATCAGGTAAAAATGACTGAGATTAAACTTTCTCAAGGTGCTAAGCCTGGCCATGGTGGTATGTTGCCTGCAAAAAAAGTTACTCCCGAGGTTGCTCGTATCCGTTTAGTACCGCAAGGAAAGGACATTTTATCGCCTCCGGCACATTCAGCATTTAATACGCCGATAGGTTTGTTAGAGTTTATCAAAAAATTAAGGGAGCTTTCTGGAGGTAAACCGGTTGGTTTTAAACTTTGTATTGGCAGAAGGAGCGAGTTTTATGCCATTTGCAAAGCGATGATTGAGACCAAAATCTATCCTGATTTTATTACGGTTGACGGTGGTGAAGGTGGTACGGGTGCGGCTCCGCAAGAGTTCTCTAATTCTGTTGGTATGCCATTACGTGAAGGTGTTGCCTTTGTTTACGATGTTTTAAATGGTTTCGACCTTAAAAAACATATTAAAATTATAGCTTCGGGTAAGGTAGCTACGGGCTTTGATTTGGTTAAAAACATTGCCTTGGGTGCAGATATGTGTAACACTGCCCGCGGAATGATGTTTGCTTTGGGCTGCATTCAGGCTTTAGAATGTAACAGCAATACTTGCCCAACCGGTGTAGCTACGCAAGACCAAAGTTTAATGAAAGGTCTTGTGGTGGATGATAAAAAAGTAAGGGTTAAGAATTTTCATAATTTAACCGTAGCCAGTGCAGTAGAATTATTAGGTGCTGCAGGTTTGCGTGAGCCACATCAGTTAAGCAGAGCTTATATAAACAGACGTGTGAGTGCCAATTTGATACAAAGTTATTTAGAAAGTTTCCCTTACATACCTGCAGGAAGTTTATTGCAAACGCCTTACCCTACTAGGTTTGAATTGGGTATGGCTTTAAGCAGTTCTGCAAGTTTTGCACCAACTGATTATAAAGTTTCGGCTGTTGATTATTCACATGCCAACCCTTATAACGAATCCATTCAGGATGATGGAAGATTATAAGCTTATTGTTGGATTGCTTTCCTGTAAATACCAATAAACAGCGGAAGTTTCTAACCTAAATAATATTTTCCCGCAGATTTAAGAGATTTACGCAAATTAAATTTTTGCGTAAATCATTTTAATCTGCGGGATTTTTGTTTTCTGTTTCGACTTCTAATTTTGTTAAATTCTCTCTACAAATTCTTCCTTAACTAAACTCCAAAGCATCTTTCTTACTTCTTTAAAATCGTTTAGGTAGTATTTCGCTTCAGATAGGTTGTTGCCTACTTTAACTGTAATGGCCTCTTCGGGCAAGGCTCTAAAAATATCTTCGTCTGTATGGTCGTCGCCCAGTGCCATAACAAAATCAGGATTTTTATTATACAACCAATTCAGTGCAGCTTTGCCTTTGTTTACTTCTATATTTTTAAATTCAATAACCTTATTTCCGGGCATAAGCTGCAAGCCCTTATCTGCAGCTAAAATTTTCATGTGACTAACAATCTCATTCGCTCGTAAATCGCCTAATCCTTCATCCGCTTTGCGGTAATGCCACACTAAGGAGTAGCTTTTTTCTTCTATAAATGAACCCGGTGTTCTATCTGTGTAGGTTTCAAGCAAGGCTTTTATTTCAGCTTTCCATTGGTCGGTTAATAAAGGTAAACAGTTCCATTTATCTCCATGTGTTTTTTGCCACGCACCATGTTCTGCAATTAAATCCACTTTCATGTGTCCAAACCAGCTTTCTAATGTTTCATGTCTACGTCCGCTAATAATTATAACGGTATTGGCATTATCCAATGTAAGGTTTTCTATTAAATCATAAAGTTCATCATCTGGCGATGCATCTTCTATATTTCCGGTAAAATCTACCAGCGTTCCATCGTAATCCAGAAATAAAGCTCTGTTGCTCGCTTTTGCGTATTGTTTGGCGATGATTTCATTTACAGAATTTACCGCATGTTTTGTTTGTAATGATTTTTGTGAGTCTTTCACTTCGTTAAGTCTTAAAATAAAATTATTTACCCAATGTTTAACATTGAATTTTTCTACAACGGCACGCATGGCTTTCATACGTTGTTGTTGCTCTTCAAGGGGCATTTTCAGCGCTACTAAAATGGCTTCGGTTATATCGCCAAGGTTATTTGGGTTAACCAATATGGCATCAGTAAGTTCTTTTGAAGCACCTGCCATTTCGCTTAAAATCAGTACGCCGTCTTCATTGTTCCTGCTGGCAACATATTCTTTACTTACTAAATTCATACCATCACGCATTGGCGTAACCAGGCAAACATCGGCCGATGAATAAAGCGCCGAGAGCACTTCGATTGGGAAGGAGCGATAAAAGTAATTTACAGGAATCCAATCCATAGACCGGTATCTGGCGTTTAAATTTCCTACAAACTGGTCAATTTGTTCTCTTAATTCACTATATTGCGGTACCGAATCCCTGGATGGCACTACAATCATAAATAGTTCAATTTTACCGATAAACTCAGGATGCATTTGCAATAGCAATTCCATAGCTTTTAAACGCTCCAGAATTCCTTTGCTATAATCCAACCTATCAATAGAAAGAATAATTTTCATGTTTTCTTTGCCACTTCTAAAATAGTCGATTTCCATTCTAACGGCTTCAGAAATGGTTAGCGAAGCAAATTTTTCGTAATCTATCCCCATTGGGAAAGCCTCTATAACAATTTGCCTTTCGCTACTATGCAACACGTTCGATGAGGAATTTACCGGCAGCAAGCGAGTGGCCGTGCTTATAAAATGGCGAACATCATCGTAGGTATGAAAACCAATCAAATCTGCCCCAATTAATCCATTTAGTATTTCTTCCCGCCAGGGAATAAGCCTGAATATCTCATAAGATGGAAAGGGAATGTGCTGGAAGAAACCGATGGTTGAATTTGGAAATTTAGCTCTTAAAATTCCTGGTAGTAGAAGTAATTGATAATCCTGAATCCAGATTTTATCTTTTATGCCAAGTACCTGCATGGCACTTTTTGCAAATTTTTCGTTAACCGATTTATAGCAATCCCAATAACTTTGTTCGTAATGTGCGTAGGTAACCAGGTAATGAAACACCGGCCATAACACTTCGTTAGAAAAGCCTTCGTAGTATAAATTAATTTCTTCTTGAGTAAGGAAAACAGGGTAGAGATTTAGCTCGGCCAATTTCTGGATAACTTCCTCTTGTCGTTCCTCAGGCACTTCAATTCCGGGCCAACCAATCCAGATAGAGTTGCCATTTTTGTACACATCGCCAAGTCCGGTAGCAAGGCCGCCCTCACTCGGAATAAACGTGTACTCGTTGTTTTCTTCTATGATTTTAACGGGTAGTCTGTTCGAAATTATAACTGTCTTCATGCTTGTATTTGTTGTATCCACATAAATAAAAGCGCTTAATTCCGTTTTTGTTTCAATTTTCTTGTAAAACAAACATTCAAATGATTTGGCTAAAATTGTATTTTAACGAATATTTTTGTGGTAATTATTCATTTTTATTAAGCTTTTGTAAAGCAAGTTTCTGTTATATTCGGTTGCAGCAGTCCTGCTTTACGTTTTATTTCGCTTCGCTGCATGCTCACTTCAATCAGGTTTGTTTTACGGCATTTTGTGGTTCTTTTTAACATAATCGTTTCGCCATTAAAAACTAAATTTTCTGCATCATCAATAGGAGGATATTTAAAGAGCAGAAGCTTAAACGTAATTAAATAGTATCGAAAACGTAGTTTGTTCATTTGGTGTAGAAGCAACTTCTATACTACCGCGATGCATTTTCATAATGTTTCTACTTATGGTTAAACCAATGCCCGAACCATTTTTTCGGGTAGTGTAAAAAGGCACAAAAATTTTCTCTAAATCATCGGGCTCAATGCCTTTTCCGTTATCGGTAACATCTATGTATAATTTAGTATGTTCTAACCTATAATTAACCGAAATGTGTGGGTTTTCAAGTTCTTCTACAGCGTAAATACTGTTCGTAATCAGGTTTATCAAAACTTGCTCAATCAGTTTTAAATCGAGCTGAATCGTAATTTTAGAGCTTGTTTGTTCTACATCTAACCTAACATTTTTAACTTTTGCAAAAGGCTGCATCAACACTTTTATGTGTTTCAATATTTCGCCTATGGTATGCGATTCGAGATTTGGTGTTGGTAATTCAGCTATAAGGCGGTAATCTTTAACAAAATCAAGTAATCCGGCAGAGCGACGTTTAATGGTTTGCAGTGCCGTTTTCAGATCTTCCATTTCATCCAAATCGAGGTTTTCTTTATCCGTTACCATGCTGTTTATGGTATCAGATAATGAACTAATAGGGGTGATGGAATTTAATATTTCGTGAGATATTACACCTATCAATCTGTTCCATGCTTCAGTTTCCTTCTGTTCAATTTCATCCTTAATGTTTTGAAAACTTATGATGGTATAATCCTTTGCATACAGATTTAGCGGAATAACTTCGGTGGATAATTGAATCAATTTATCTTGAATCTTAAGCTCCAGAAATCTTTTTCCACCACTTGATATTTGTTCAACCTCGTTTGTAAAGTTTGGTAAATGCTGTTTTAAACGATGCCAATACTTATATGCCGGTACGCCTAATAGGTTAGAGGCTGCCTGATTAAAAAAAGCGATTTCTTCGTTATTTTGCGCTGTCGGAGTTTTATTTATCACAATTACACCAACTGGAACCTGCTCCAAAATAGTTTTAATAAGCTGAAACATTGCCTCTTGCTCTAAACGAATCTGTTTATGCACTTGAAGTATCTCCCCAAAAGATTCATATAATTCTGGGAAACTACCTTTTGTGGCTTTATTCTTAAAATTTAAGGTATGGTCGCGGGTTTTAACGGCTAAAATAAAGCGTTTAATATCCGATCGGATTTCATTTATATAGTAATAAAGCGAAATTACCGAACCTAATAAAATTAAGCTTACACCAATAATTGTAAACCATAATTCGGTTGTCGTAATTAAATAAAACAGTAAATAGCCCAGCAAATTAATGATGAGCAAGCGTGATATTAAACGAAAGGTAAAGCGTTTGTAAAACATTTCTTAAGCGTTGTTAGGCTAAAGTTTTAAGGTACATGGCCAAATTTTAAATTTGTAAGGTTTGTGCGGTTTGTGCTTAAAACCTATACTGTTGCCCTATTTATATTCCAAATTTTTCTATTCTTCTGTATAAAGCTGCCCGGGTTAAACCTAGCTCTGCTGCGGCTTTAGAAATATTTCCTTTGTGTTTATCAATGGCTTTTTGTACCATCATCTTCTCCATATCTTCAAGTGCCATTTCATCGGGCAGGTTATTGTTTTGTGCAAACCGCTGCGGGCTAAGCTGTAAATCCTGGTCGGTTATTTCGTTCCCATCGCTCATAATTACAGCACGTTCCAAAACATGTTGCAGTTCTCTAACATTGCCTGGCCAATTGTAATTTAGTAATACTTCTTTTGCTCTGGGGCTTAAACTTCGTGATTCTTTATGATACTTAGTGCTAAATACCTGCATAAAGTGCTCAGAAAGCAATAAAATATCGTTACCGCGTTTTCTTAGCGGCGGTAATAATAATTCAACGGTATTGATTCTAAAAAGTAAATCCTGGCGGAAGGTATTTTTAGCAACCATTTCATTCAAAGGCATATTTGTAGCTGTAATTAAACGAACATTCACTTTACGCTCTTTGCTTTCTCCTAATCGGATAACCGTTCTATTTTGTAGCACGCTTAATAATTTAGCCTGTAAGGGCAAAGTTAAGTTTCCAATCTCATCTAAAAATATTGTTCCGCCATCTGCAAGTTCAAATCTCCCGGGTTTATCTTCTTTTGCATCAGTAAAAGCGCCTTTAGCATAACCGAAAAGTTCGCTTTCAAAAAGGTTTTCGTTTAATGAGCCTAAATCTACATGCATAAAAACCTGATTTTTACGCTGCGAATTTCCATGTATTTCGTAGGCAAATACCTGTTTTCCCGTTCCATTTTCGCCTAATATTAAAACATTTGCGTCTGTTGGTGCAACTTTTAAAAGCGTATTTTGAAGGTTGGTTATTACATCAGCTTTGCCAACAATGTGTTCAAAACCTCTGGCCATATCTTTTTGTAGCGAGGTATGAATTTTTTCGAGCTTTTTAACCTTTCTTGTTGAAGCACGAAGTTTTGATGCTGCAGAAATTGTGGCGAAAAGCTTTTCATTTTCCCAGGGTTTAAGGATAAAATCGGTTGCTCCATTTTTAATGGCTTTAACAGCAAGCTCCACGTTTCCAAAGGCAGTCATTAATATAACAACATAATCTTTATCAATTGATAATATATGTTCCAGCCAATATAAACCTTCTCTGCCATCGCTTGCGCCTTTTTGATAGTTCATATCCAACAGGATAATGTCTACTTCATTTTTACTAAGTAAAACATTAATTTCTTTCGGCGATTTGCAGGTAATTACCTGTTTAACCTGCTGCTTCAAAAATAAACGGGCACTCAGAAGAATGTCGTCGTCGTCATCAATTATTAATACTGTGGCATCTAGCATATTATATTTTTTTATTGCTCTTGGGTATTGCGTATTTGTTTTTTACCTCACCCTATTAAAGTTAGTAGTATTTGTTCTGTTATGCTGTCACTCTCCTTAAAGAGAGGGAAATTTCGGATTGTGATTGATTCAAAGCTATCTTAATAATTTTACTTGTATTTATGTTTAACTTTTGATTTCTGCTCCCCTCCCCCTCTCTTTAAGGAGAGGGGATGAAGGGGTAAGGTATTTTATTTAACCTTCCTCATTTGGCTTATACTATTTACCTCACCCTATTAAAGTTAGTAGTATTTGTTCTGTTGTGTTGTCCCTCTCCTTAAAGAGAGGGAAATTTCGGATTGTGATTGATTCAAAGCTATCTTAATAATTTTATTTGTATTTATGTTTAACTTTAAATTTCTGCTCCACGCCCCCCTCTCTTCAAGGAGAGGGGATGAAGGGGTGAGGTATAAATTCTTAAACCTAAACCGTCTAAACCACCTCCTTTAAGCAAATTTAATTAAACTGTCCGCTCCCGTACATGAACTGTTCGAAAATGAACATTAATTTTTTTTAATTTGATTTAAAACGTTGTATGTCAGGTATTTAATTATGCTATAGTCTTTTGGCACAAGCTTGGTTATTAGAGAAACCGAACAGCATTACCAAACAATGGATAAGAAAATAGAGAAGAAAAAATTCACCACCAAAAACTTAATCGTAATAGGCGGGGCAATTGCTTTTATAGCAGTAGTTATATACGGCTACACCTTGTCATTAAAGAAAACTTACAGTGCCGATGCAGATAAATTAACCATTAGCAAAGTTGAATATGGAGACTTTGAAGATGTAGTTTTATTAAATGCAAGTGTTGTTCCTTTAACATCGGTAATTGTAAGCTCTTCAGAAGGTGGAACAGTTGCCCAGATTTTTACTGAGAATGGCGCTACTGTAGTTAAAGGTACACCCCTTTTAAGAATCGAAAATTCTAATGCAATGATGGGTTACACATCTCAGCAAACTGCAGCCACCGAACAAATTAATCAATTGAGAAAATCGAGGTTAGATTTAGAGCAAAATCAAAGGATTTTAAATCAGGATGTTTTAGACGTCGAGAACAACCTCCGCACTGCAACCCGCCAATATAGGTTAGATAGCGCTTTGTTTTCTAAAAAGGTAATTACTCAGCAAGAATTCAATAAATCGATTCAGGATTATGAATATTATCAAGGTAAACTGAAAATTGTTAGGCAAGCGATAAAGCAAGAGAATCAAAGCCGTAAAATGCAACTTTCACAAATTGACCAATCTATGAGCCAAATGAACGAAAGTTTAGAAATGATAAAAACAAATATCGAAAACATGACAATTAAAGCACCGGTTTCGGGTAAGCTATCTTCTTATGACCCGGTTATCGGTAAATCTTACAATTCTAACGAAATGATTGGAAAGATTGATGTAATGCAAGGCTATAAATTGCAAGCTGGTGTTGATGAATATTACATCAACCGCGTTAAGGAGGGACAAACTGCTACATGCGAATTTAATGGTAAAACTTACAGTTTAACAGTTAGCAAAGTTATACCAGAGGTAACTGCCGGTCAGTTTCAGGTTGAGATGGTGTTTAAAGGTAGTGCTCCAATCGATTTGCGTAGAGGCTTGTCTTTACAAACCAAACTTACATTATCTGATAATAGCAAATCATTACTTCTGGCTCAAGGTCAGTTTTTTCAAAGTACAGGCGGCTCGTGGGTGTTTGTGGTAAACAATGGTAAAGCGACTAAGAAAAATGTTAAAATCGGAAGGAAAAATTACCTTTATTACGAAATATTACAAGGCTTGCAAAAAGGCGATGAGGTTATCACGTCATCTTACGACCAATTTAATCAATATGACCAGGTAGAAATTAATAAATAAAATGATGACTAAAATTTTAATCACAATTGCCATTACCTGCTTATCGTACATGGCAAATGCCCAAAGTGTTTTTAAAAAAGAATCTAATTGGATCGATAATAAAAATGGTGCGAGCTATGAAATGAATATATTCAGTAAATCAGGCGGAAAAACAACTACCAATCTTTCGAAGGCAAATTTAACTTTAGCCGGAGATTTAGCTTTACTCGATAAAGTTAATTTTATTCAGGATGGGAAACTGAAAATGGATGTTCCGTTAAGAGCAGAAACTACTGAAATAGAATTAAAGCCCGGAACTTACACAATTAAAATTTACCATAAAGTATTAGGTGAAAAGGATTTTGAAGTTGAGTTGAAACATGCTCAACAAAATAATATTAAACTAACCATCAAAAAAATTGCCTCATGATAAGAATAGAAAATCTTGAAAAAGTTTATAAAACCGAAGAAGTTGAAACAACTGCACTAAATGGAATCAACCTTCATGTTAAGGAAGGTGAATTTGTTTCGATAATGGGGCCATCTGGTTGTGGAAAATCTACCTTATTAAATGTTATGGGTTTGTTAGATAAACCCGAAAGTGGAAGTTACAAATTTATTGATACCGAGCTTTTAACTTTAAATGATAGAGAACGCTCAAATTTCCGCAAGCGGAATATGGGCTTCGTATTCCAAAATTTTAATTTAATTGATGAATTAACAGTTTTCGAAAACATTGAATTGCCTTTAATCTACAATAAAGTTCCTGCTGCCGAACGCAAAGCTTTGGTTAACGAAATTATCGAAAGAATGAACATTGTTAATCGCAGTGGCCATTTTCCTCAGCAACTTTCTGGCGGACAGCAGCAGCGTGTGGCTGTAGCAAGGGCTTTGGTTACTAAGCCAAAGTTAGTTTTAGCAGATGAGCCAACAGGAAACCTAGATAGTTCTCATGGTAATGAGGTAATGGAATTGCTTTGCGAACTGAATGAAACCGGGACTACAATTGTAATGGTTACACACTCCAGTCACGACGCCAGTTTTTCTAACAGAATCATAAACCTTAAAGATGGCCATGTGATTTCTGAGAAAGTAAACAAAAGCAGAAACGAGGAATTGATATAGAAAATATTTAAAGGTGAAAGGTTTAAGGCGTATGGTTATGCATGAGTGACATTAGCCCTTAACCTTAAAAAAATAGTTTTAGTTAATGATAGGCCAACCGAAATCTTCCCGGATGGGAAGATTCGGATAAGGCGCTTGGAGGTTATAAGTGATACGTTTTACGTAATGCACTTAGAACTTAAAACTTACCACGTAATACTCAAAAGATGTTCAAAATAAATTTAAAAATCGCTTTGCGAAACCTTTGGAAAAACAAAGGGTTTTCTTTGATTAATATCGGAGGACTGGCCATTGGTTTGGCGAGTTGCTTGATTTTGTTGCTATACGTTGCCTACGAATGGAGTTTTGATAAGGGTTTTTCTAACAGTGATAAAACCTATGTAATCTATCAAAATGCTCCGGCCAATGGTAAAATTTACAGTTGGGCCTGGACACCGAATGCCATGGCTGATGAAGTTGCCGCTAAAATTCCTGGCGTTAAATATGCCTCGCATTCTACTTATCCATCAACAAAATTAATTACGGTTGATGATAAAAGGATTAATTCGAGAGTAAATTTTGCTGACCCATCTTTCCTCAAAATATTCGATTATAAGTTTGTTAAAGGCAATCCTGATAAGGCTTTAAAAGGCGTTAACACAATTATTTTGACTGAATCATTTGCGAAAAAACTTTTTGGAAATGAAGACCCGATAAATAAAACAGTTAAGCTTGATAATCAGGATGTTTTGAAGGTTGAGGCTGTAATTGAAGACATCCCCGCAAATAACTCTATAATTTTTGAATGCCTAATGCCATGGGAACTTTTTGTGAAAAGAGAGCCTTGGGCAAAAGATAAAAATTGGGGAAATAACATGTGCTTAACGGTGGCTCAATTAAAAGATAATAGCTTTTTTGATGCTGCAAATTCAAGCATATTGGATGTTTATAAACGTAACCAGCAAGGTAATACAGCTAAGGCATTATTGCATCCTTACACAAAATGGCATCTGTACGATGATTTTCAAAATGGAAAATCTGTTGGTGGCAAAATAGAACAGTTAAAAATATTCCTTCTACTTGCATTTTGTATTTTACTAATTGCCTGCGTAAATTTTATGAACTTATCAACCGCTCGTTCAGAGCGCCGGGCTAAGGAGGTTGGAATAAGAAAAGCTATCGGCTCAACCAGAAAATCTTTAATCGGTCAGTTTTTATTAGAATCAGTTTTTATTACCTTATTATCTGGCGTTTTGGCTTTCATTCTGGTAGAAGTAAGCTTGCCATACTTTAATAATTTATTGAATATTGAGCTTCAAATCAATTACAAAAGCATCACTTTTTGGAGCACACTTTTAGGCTTGATGATTTTTACAGGCTTTATCGCTGGTAGTTATCCAGCTTTGTATTTATCTTCTTTTGAACCCATAAAAGTATTAAAAGGCTTAAAAATTAAGTCAGATTCTTCAGTATCCATTAGAAAGATTTTAGTGGTAATTCAATTTGTTTTTGCAGCCTGTTTAATTGTGTGCACATCAGTTATTTATCAGCAACTTAACTATGTAAAAAACAAACCAATTGGGTATGATAAATCTAATCTGGTTCAAATAGCAGTTAGGGGCAGAGTAAGCGAGAAGAGTAAATTAGAACTGTTAAAGGCGCAACTTTTAAAATCTGGTGCAGCAAGCAATGTAACTACGTTTAGTAAAGACATAACAGAAAGTGGAAACAATACAACTGATGTTTACTGGGATGGCAAAACAAAGGGTGAGTCGATTTTATTCAATAATCGAGGTGTTGGAGATGATTTTATCAAAACAATAGGTACAGAATTAGTTGCAGGCAGAGAGATTTCTTCAACATCAAAAAGTGATAGCAATAAGGTTATGTTTAACGAATCTGCTATTAAAATGATGGGACTTAAAAATCCGATAGGCGCTAAAATTAAATATTGGGGAACAGAGAGAACCATTGTAGCTGTTGTGAAAGATTTTGTAGTAGAAAGTGCCTATCAGAAAGTTTCGCCAATGGTATTTTATCCAAGTTATATGGATGATATCCAGGTCATTCTTGTACGCTTAAATCCGGCACAAAACATAAGTGCTTCAGTAGCAAAAATTGATGAATTGGTTAAGCAAATTGAACCAGAATATCCGGTGCAAAGAAAATTTGTTGACGAGTCTTTTGAAGTAAAATTTCAGGATGAAAAACTTTTAGGTACGCTATCAAACTGGTTTGGTGGTTTTGCAATTTTTATTTCTTGCTTAGGCTTATTAGGCTTGGCGCTATTTATGGCCGAGCAACGTAAAAAAGAAATCAGCATACGCAAGGTTTTGGGCGCTAATACAGCAAGCATATTAACGCTGTTAAACAAAGATTTTATCAAGCTCGTAGCAATTGCAAATTTAATCGCTTTCCCATTAGCTTATATTATCATTAACAAATGGTTATCGGCTTTTGAATATAGAGTGTCAATATCTGTGATACCATTTCTTATTGCAGTTTCCTTATCACTATTTATTGCCATTTTAACAGTCAGCATTCAATCGATAAAAGTTGCAAAAGCCAATCCGGTTGATGCTTTGAAATATGAATAGAGCTGAAAGCTTAAAGCAAAAAGCCTAAGGCTATTTGCAAGGTCTTGATACTTCATACTAACTCCTTGAAACTACAATGTTCAAACTCAATCTTAAAATCGCTTTGCGAAACCTTTGGAAAAACAAGGGCATTACCTTAATAAATGTTGGTGGTTTAGCGATTGCTTTGGCCTCTTTTATTTTGGTGATGATGTATTTTACTTATGAAACCAGTTTTGATAAGTCGAATCCAAATTACAAAAATATTTATGTAGTTGGACGTATTTATCCGGAGTTTAAAACCAACTATACAGCTCCGCCGCTACATAAAGCTTTAAAACAAAATTTCCCGGAGGTTGAAAATGCCGGGATTACCAAAAGTGGTTTTTTTGAGCTGACCTTAAAAAATGGGAAGAACACCGTTTTTGCCAAAAATTTTATGCAGGCAGATTATAATGCAGCTAAAATATTAAACATAAAACCAATGGGTGGATTACAAAAACCATCTGGTGATGTAGAAAGGCTTTCTTATTTAAACGTTGAAAGTATGAAAACGCTATTTCCAGATAAGAAAGATAATAAACCGGAAATGGTTGGTATGGGTGCAAGTAACTCCGGTGTAAGAAGTAAGTTTGATGGTTCGATAATTAGCGATCCACATTCTAATATAACTTTCGATGGCATATCTATTGGAAATGAAATAGGGCAGGGTGAAGATTATGGAATGAATAATTATACAACCTATATTAAGGTAAAACCAGGTACGGATGTTGATAATCTTCAGCAAAAAATTACCAAATTATACAGAGCAGAATTATTAAAAGGAGAATCGGATTTAAAAACAATTGAAGAAATTAAGGCTATTTCCACATTTTTAGATCCTTTGGCTAATTTGCATTTAAAACCTTTTGCCGGAAACGATGCTCCATATAAAATCCTTGTAGCGCTTTCGGTTCTTGGTATCTTAATTTTAGTTATAGCATGTATCAATTTTACCAATTTGAGCATAGCACAGGCTACCAAGCGGGCAAAAGAAGTTGGTGTTAAAAAGGTTATGGGTGCATTTCGTGCCCAGCTTACCACTCAATTTCTTGTAGAAATTTTTATTCAGTGCACCGTAGCAACCACTTTAGCTTTAATTGTTGCCGAACTGCTACTTCCAGTTTTTAATAATCTTTTTCAAGTGCAATTATCTATATGGCGTATTGATAACAATCTATTCTGGCAATTGCCAATGGTATTGTGTTTGATAACGCTTGCAGCCGGCATTTATCCTGCAGTGGTTTTATCTGGCTTTAAACCGGCCTTAGTTTTAAAAGGAAACTTTTCTACAAGTAAACAAAGCTCATGGTTAAGAAATGGCTTATTGATATTTCAGTTTAGCATTGCAGTAATCTTTATTATTGGCTTACTCATTATCAATTCGCAACTTAAATACATGCGTTCTCAGGATTTAGGTTTTTCTGCCAATCAGGTCGTTTACATTAAAAATTTAACGCTTTTTAATAATCCTTCAAAATTCGGTTCGCTAAATTTTGAGTCGGTTAGAGATAAGGTTTTGAAAATTCCGGGAATTAAATCTGCTACAGTGGCAAGCGATATCCCTAACGGTGCCGAAAACGGTACTAATAGCTATACAACTAATGGGCTTAAGGCTAATGTTGATTTTGTGGATGTGGAATTTGACTATTTCGAAACCCTTGATGTTAAACTAAAAGAAGGACGTTTTTTCTCTACTGCTTTTAAAACCGATACCGCAAATTCTGTTGTTATTAATGAGAGTGCTGTGGCTAAATACGGGTTAAAAGACCCGATAGGCAAAACCATTAAAGGATGCAATATAGATTATAAAATTGTAGGTGTAGCAAAAGATTTTAAAGCCCAGGGTTTTGAAACTGCTGTGCAGCCAACTATTTATGCCATTAAAAATCCTTGTGGAAATTACAAAACTCAAATTATGTTGAAAATTGAGGAAAATAAAATGGCTGATGCATTAACCGCTTTGAAAGCACTATGGCCTCAAATTAATCCAAAAGATGGCGAAGATTTTAGATATGAGTTTTTAGATGAGCTTTATGGCAGATTGTTTAAAAAACAGGAGCAACTACAATCCGTGTTTTTTGCTGCGGCTTTGCTTACCATTTTCATTGCCATTTTAGGCTTGTTCGCTTTTGCAAAATACATCACCAATGGTAGAATTAAAGAAATTGCTGTTCGTAAAATTTTAGGTGCAAGCGATATTCAGATTTTCAAATTAATCAATTCATCATTCTTTATAATGGTGATGATTGCCAATATCATATCATGGCCCATAGCTTATGTCCTAACAAAAAAATGGCTGGATACCTTTGCTTATCGAATTGATTTGCCAATTATTCCATTTATAATCAGTGCATTGGCAACAATTTTATTAACAGTAATTACCGTAAGCGTACAAGCCAGAAAAGCCGTAAAAGCTAATCCGGTTAATGCTTTGAAATGTGAATAATTCAAAGTTATAAGTAATACGTTTTAAGTTGTAAGTTTTGATACTTACGACTTAGAACTTACCACGTAAAACTCTTAAAATGTTTAAATTAAATTTAAAAATCGCCCTGCGAAACCTTTGGAAGAATAAAATCTCGTCATTGATTAATGTGATAGGTTTAGCTATTGGTCTTGCAGCCTGCCTTATGTTGTTGCTATACGTTTCTTACGAATGGAATTTTGATAAGCAAGCCAGGAATTACGAGAACGTTTATATGGCTATGACAAATGTTCCTGGAGATAACAATAAAATTAACGCCACATTTAATGGCTCTACAACGGCTCTTGGTCCGCTATTAAAGCAAAATTTGCCTGAGGTTAAATATGTTGTCCGTATGGACTATGGCAAGAAAAGCCTTATCGCTAATGGACAAAACAGCTATAAAAAGAATTCGAAATTCGCTGAGCCAGACATTCTTAAAATGTACGATTACAAGTTTATTGCTGGCGATGCAACCACAGCATTAAATAATCCGCTTTCGGTAATTTTAACAGAAAGCACTGCTAAAACTTTGTTCGGAACAACAGATGTTTTAAATAAATCTGTCCGTTATCAAGATAAAGAAAACTTAATAGTAACTGGTGTAATTAGAGATTTGCCAGAAAACAGTTCCAATCGATTCGATTTTTTAATGCCCTGGTCGTTTTACGAAATTGTAGATGAGAGTGCAAAAAGTTTAAACTGGACTAATTACAGTTTTGTAACGATTGTTACTTTAGCAGCCGATGCAAATGTAGATTTAGTAAATCGTAAAATAGAAGCGCTGGTAAAGGCTAATACCGAACAAAATGGACAATCGCAGCCAAATTTTTTATATCAAGCCAGTAAACTTCATTTATTTGGCAAATTTGAAAACGGTAAAGCAGTTGGTGGAGATATTGAGCAGATTTATCTATTTGTTGGCTTAGCAATTGGAATTTTACTTATTGCCTGCATCAACTTTATGAATATGGCCACAGCCAAATCAGAAAAGCGTGCAAAAGAGGTAGGTATTAAGAAAACCATCGGTGCAAACCGTAGCTCATTAATTTTTCAATTTTTAACAGAATCGATGGTGTTAACTTTGATTGCTGTTATACTCGCAATCGCTTTATTAGAAGTTTGCCTACCGGCATTTAACCACTTGTTAAATATAAATTTAGGAATTTCGTATTTCAACTTGCCAAGTTGGATTGGAATTTTAGGTATTGTAACAGCAACAGGTTTAATTGCAGGAAGTTATCCGGCATTTTATTTATCTTCTTTTAATCCAATTCAAACCCTAAAAAGAAAAATAACTGCAAATGGTTTTTTAAATATAAGCCTAAGGCAAGTGCTGGTTGTTGGGCAATTTTGTTTCGCAATTATCCTGATTATTTCCACATTAGTTATATATCGCCAAATTCAATACATAAAAAATAAACCGGTAGGGTTTGATGTAAATACTTTGGTAGAGATTCCGCAGGATGGTGAATTGAAAACAAAATTCGATTTATTCAAAACTGAGCTTTTAAAATCTGGTGCAGTAACTTCCATGTACCAGTCATCGGTTAGCCTTTCTCATCGTGGTCGCAATTTTATGGATGTAGCCTGGGATGGGATGAACAAACCTGAAAATACAGTAATGTTTAATCAGGTTGCCACAACTTATGATTTCATAAAAACCAATGGTATAAAATTATTGCAAGGCAGAGATTTCTCTAAAAATTTCGCTTCAGATACAAGTGGGTTACTGGTAAGTGCCTCCGCAGTCAAAGTATTTGGTTACAAAAATCCAATCGGGAAAAGAGTGAAGATTTTTGGTGCCAATGCATATATTATTGGGGTTTTTGATGATTACGTTTGGGATTCGCCTTACAAATCAAACAATCCGCAGGTTGTGTTTTTAAATCCTGCGCAAACCGGTACAATTACAATGCGTTTGAACAATCAAAATAGCTTGCAGAGTAATGTAGAAACCATCAATAAGATTACTAAAGTTTTTAATCCGGCTTATCCGGCAGAAATCACCTTTATAAATTCCTTATATCAGGATAAATATAAATCAGAAAAAACTTTGGGCATTCTATCCAATCTCTTCGGCGGACTGGCAATTTTCGTGTCGTGCCTTGGTTTATTTGGCTTGGTTACCTATAGCGCAGAGCAGCGAACAAAAGAGTTTGGCATTAGAAAAGTTTTGGGTGCATCTGTTGCAAATTTAATGCAACTACTATCCTTTTCTTTTATAAAAATGATAATCGTAGCCATTATAATTGCTTCGCCTATCAGTTATTTTGCGATGGGTAAATGGTTAAGCAATTTTGAATTTCATACAGAATTTAGCTGGTGGATTATTCCTGTTTCGGCTGTAACAACTTTAACAATAGCAGTGTTAACAGTCAGCTTTCAGGCATATAAAACAGCAAAAGCTAATCCTGTTAACGCTTTGAAATATGAATAATTCAAAGTTATAAGTAATACGTTTTAAGTTGTAAGTTTTGATACTTACAACTTAGAACTTACCACGTAAAACTAAAAAAAAAATGTTCAAACTTAATTTAAAAATCGCATTGCGAAACCTTTGGAAATATAAAGGTTATACAGCCATTAATATTTTTGGTCTTTCAATAGGCCTGGCTAGTTGTATTCTCATTTTTATTTTTGTTAACTATCAATTAAGCTTTGATAAGGATTATGCCAATGGCGATAGAATTTACCGTGTAGTTTCATCATGGAAATATGCTGATGGTAACGATTTTAAATCAGCAGGCGTACCCTTGCCGCTTGCAGCTGCAATGCGAAACGATTTTTCGCAATTTGAACATGTAGCTGCTATTCAGCAAAGCGGCGGTATAATTAAAGTTAATGCTACGGCAACTAAGTCAGAAATTAAAGATTCTGAAACTCTGTTTTACGCCGAGCCTGAATTTTTTAAAATTTTCAATTATAAATGGCTTGCCGGTGATGCCGGAACAGCGCTCACGAGTCCAAATACGGTTGTTTTATCAGAAAAAACGGCTAAAAAATACTTTGGAGATTGGAAAAAAGCATTGGGTAACAGCATTAATTTTGATGCAACAAAAGATTTTAAAGTAACGGGAGTAATAAAGGATAATCCGCAGAATAGCAGTTTTCCATTGCATGTTGTAATGAGTTATGCAAGTTATAACAATAGAAATATGAAACATTGGGGTTCTGTTTCTTCAAGTTCTGAGTGTTACATTTTGCTTAAAAAGGGCATAAATCCATCAGAGCTGGATAATACGTTAAAACAATTCATTAAAAAATATTACGTAGATAATGGTCCGGGGAAAGAGAGTCATCATTTTCAAGCCTTAAATGACATTCATCATAACGATGACTATGGTAATTTTTCCGGGCTCATCACGCCATATAAACAAATTATTGGTTTAGCGATTATTGGTCTGTTTTTATTAATTACTGCATGCATAAATTTTGTAAACTTGGCTACAGCTCAAGCAATAAGCAGAAGTAAAGAAGTTGGTGTGCGGAAGGTAATGGGTAGCAGACGAAATCAATTAATCTGGCAATTTTTATCAGAAACGGCATTAATAACTGCTATATCCATTTTGTTAGCTTGTGTAATCTCTGAGTTAACCTTGCCAAAAATGGAAAATTTATTTGGTGGGGACGTTAATTTTAACCTTTTTGGCGACCCGTTAATCTTTATATTTTTGATGGCGCTATTGGTTTTGGTTAGCTTTTTAGCAGGTTTGTATCCGGCATTAATCATGTCGGGATTTAGCCCGGCGTTAGCCATAAAAAATAAAGTACTGGCAAATGCAGGTGGCGTAGGATTGCGTAAAACATTGGTAGTGGTACAATTTGCAATTACAGCAGTTTTAATCGTAAGCACCTTAGTTGTGATTAAGCAAATGAGTTATATCCGCAATAAATCGTTAGGCTTTGACACCAATGCAATTGCTTTGATTAATTTGCCTTATGATAGCTTGAGCTTAACAAAACACAATACATTTAAAGAAAGAATTTTAAATATTAACGGCGTTAAAAATTTAAGCTTCAATACAAGCGCACCTTCATCTGGTAATAATAACGAAACTAATTTTTCTTATAACAGCTCTAAAGATGCAGATTTTCAAATTAATGTTAAACCTGCTGATGACGGCTACATAAAAACATTTGGTTTAAGCTTGCTCGCAGGCAGAGGATTGAGTATAAGTGATACAATTAAAGAATATGTAGTAAATGAAACTTTACTCAAGAAATTAAATATCAAAAAACCAGAAGAAGCAATAGGTAAAACCTTAAAACTTTGGGGTAAACCCGGACCAATTGTAGGCGTTGTAAAAGATTTCAATAATTATTCCTTACATGAAGCTATAGCGCCGATTGCAATATTCTCACGCAAAAAAAATTATGAAACGGTTGCCATTAAATTAGAGAAAAATGAAATGGTTGCAACACTTAAAAAAATAGAGCAAGCCTTTAATTCTACCTATCCTGATTATGTTTTCGAAAACAACTTTTTTGATGAAGATTTAAAAGGCTATTATGAAACAGAGCGCATTATGGGTACCCTATTCAAGGTATTTGCAGGCGTTGTAATCTTCATTTCGTTTATTGGTTTGTTTGGATTAATTTCTTTTGTGGCAACACAAAGAACTAAAGAAATTGCTATCAGGAAGGTTTTAGGAGCTTCTAACTTTGAACTGGTTAAAATGCTTAACAGTTCTTTTTTATGGATGGTTCTTATTGCGAATTTGGTTGCATGGCCAGTAGCTTACATTTTTGTTTCTAAATGGTTATCCTCTTTTCAATATAGAACAGATTTAAGTATTTGGCCATTCATCGTGGCGATGCTTGCATCTATATCAATAACAGTATTTACGGTAAGTTTAAGGTCTTATCGGGCTGCAAAAGCCAATACTATCGATGCACTTAAATATGAGTAAAGCTGTGAGCTAAAAGACTAAAGCTTAAAGTGAAAACTTATCTTGATACTTGATACTAAATACTTGATACTGCAAAATGATAGAACTTAAAAACATAGAAAAATATTACGCTAGCAAAGGCATTAAACATTATGTACTTCGCCATGTAAGCACAACTATTAAACAAGGAGAATTTGTATCCATTATGGGTCCGTCTGGTGCCGGTAAATCTACGCTTTTGAATATTCTCGGAATGTTAGAAGAACCAACTTATGGTAGTTACGAGTTTATGCAAGAAGACGTTACGAATTTAAGCGAACGTAAGCGTATTGAGCTTTATCGTAATCACATCGGGTTCGTGTTTCAGGCTTACCATTTAATAGATGAAATGACGGTTTATGAAAATATAGAAGCGCCATTACTTTACAAGAAAATTGGTAGTTCGGAAAGAGCCAGCCGCATCGCTAATTTGCTTGATAAATTTAACATCGTTGCAAAAAAAGATTTGTTCCCAAATCAGCTTTCTGGCGGTCAGCAGCAATTGGTAGGTATTGCCAGGGCATTAGCTGCACAACCATCCATTATTCTTGCCGATGAACCAACCGGTAATTTACAATCTGCACAAGCCGAAGAAATTATGCAGCTTTTTCAAAAATTAAATAGGGAAGAAGGTATAACAATTATTCAGGTTACCCATTCAGAAAAAAATGCTGAATACGGCAGCAGAATATTACACATTGCCGATGGGGTGATTAAAGAAGACATTCCTGTTCTTACTAAATAAATTATTGGTGATAAGTTTTGAGTTAAATTAAATACTTACAACTTAAAACATATAACTTCGTTCATGCAAAAATCTTTTACAGATGGAATGGGGCGTGAGGTTATCATGAATTTTCCGCCAAAGCGGATTATTTCGATTGTACCTTCGCAAACAGAACTATTATTTGATTTAGGGCTTGATTCAGAAATTATCGGATTAACCAAGTTTTGTATTCATCCGATAGAAAAATTTGCAGAACGAACCAAAGTTGGCGGGACAAAAAAACTCAACATCGATTTAATAAAAGATTTAAAGCCCGATTTAATCATCGGGAATAAAGAAGAGAATACGCAAAGCGATATAGAGGAACTTGAAACTTACTTTCCGGTTTGGATGAGCGATATTTTTACCTTGGATGATGCAATGAGTGCCATTAGCGAAATAGGGGCGTTGGTAGATAGAGCACCAGAAGCTTCTTATTTAAATCACTTAATTTCTGCCGGATTTAAAGATTTAAAAGCTTTGGCGCTGCAAAATCGAATTGATAAAAAAGTAGCCTATTTAATTTGGCGAAAGCCTTTTATGGCTGCCGGGAAAAATACTTTTATTGATGATGTGTTGCTTAGCAATGGTATGGTAAATGTTATCAAACAAGAACGATACCCAGAGGTAGGCCTTTCACAACTCGTAGAATTAAATCCTAAGCTTATATTACTCTCTTCTGAGCCTTATCCTTTTAAAGATAAACATATTGCCGAAATACAGAATGAGTTGCCAAATGCTAAAGTAATTTTAGTTGATGGCGAAATGTTCAGTTGGTATGGCAGTAGGTTGGTAAAAGCCGTTCAATACTTTTTCGAATTTCAGAAAGAACTTTATTAATTGTTTGCTAAAATTTCTGCTAAGTTTGCGATATCGAATTAATCAAACCTAAAAATTACCATGAAAAAATTAGTACTAATGTTGTCGCTGTTTGCTACCATACTGTTTGGTTGCACTTCTATGAAAGATTCAAACACCAAAACTCACGTAACCGCAACCGGAACAATACAAAAGCTGGGCATGTCTACCTTCCAATACGGAACACATATTTTAAAAACAGCCGATAAAACTTATGCTTTAAAGAGCACCTTCAGCTTAGATCCTTACTTAGATAAAACAGTTACAATAAAAGGTAAAAAGGTTTCAGGTTATCCATTAGAGGGTGGGCCAGAACTTGTTGATGTAACACTTGTAAAATTATAAAAAATTATTCTTGCTTAGCCTTAGATACTTAGCACTTTTTGGTAAAAATAATTGAGAAAATATTTCAATTATTTTTTGAAAATTGATTCTGATTTCTATCTTTGCAGTCCTTAATAAATCCTAACTGCGGAAGTGGCGTAATTGGTAGCCGCACCAGACTTAGGATCTGGCGCTTCACGGCGTGGGGGTTCGAGTCCCTTCTTCCGCACAATAAGATAAAGGCCGTTTCGATTTAAACATCGGAACGGTTTTGTTTTAAAAAGACATTGTTAAACGAAAAATCGATGTGTTTTTTGGATGAGACGAATATCTCAATACCATTACTCATATCTCATATCTAAACAGAAATGAATATTACACAGGAAAAAACCGGCAACTTAAATGCTGTTGTAAAAATCAAAATTGCACCTGCAGATTACACCGGTAAAGTAGATAAAGCAATTAAAGAACAGGCTAAAAAAGCACAATTACCAGGTTTCCGTAAAGGAATGGTTCCTGCTGCCCACATTAAAAGAATGTATGGTAAAAGCATTTTGGTTGAAGAAGTTAATAACTTATTAAACGATACGCTTTCAAACTACATCGCAGAGCAAAAGCTAGAAATTTTAGGTCAGCCTTTACCAGCACAGAACAACGAAAAAGAATTTAAATGGGATAATACAGATGAATTCGAATTTGATTACGAGTTAGGTTTAGCGCCAGCTTTTGATGTTGAAATTTCATCTAAAGATAAATACACCCTTTATAATGTTAAGGCAGATAACGAAACATTAGAAAGCCGTGTAAAAAATATTCGCCGTAGCTACGGTAAAATGACTAATCCTGAGGTTTCTGAAGAAGATGATGTATTGTATGCAGAATTAGTTCAGTTAGGGAATGATGGTTCTGTTTTTGAAGGTGGAATTTCAAATACTGCAACACTTCGTTTAGATCAGATTGCCGATAAAAAAATCCTTAAAACATTAGTAGGTTTAAAAAAGGATGATGTTGTAACTATCGATATTCAAAAGGCTTTAGGTGATGCTGCTGCAATTGCTAAAGCATTAAATATATCTGAAGAAGATGCTGCCGAGTTGAAATCAAATTTCCAGTTAACTGTTAAAAATGTTAACCGTTTAGAAGAATCTGATTTAAATCAGGAGTTTTTTGATAAATTATTTGGCGAAGGTACTGTAACTGACGAAGCTGGTTTCAGAGCTAAAATTACTGAAGAAGTAGAAGGCATGTTTAAACAAGATGCTGAACGTCAATTATCAAATGATATTTACGAAGATTTGTTAAAGAAACATACTTTTGAATTACCTGATGAGTTTTTACGTCGTTGGTTAAAAGCAACAAACGAGAAATTAACTGATGAAGAACTGGCAGAAGGTTATGATGATTTCGCTAAAAACCTTAAATGGACTTTAATCGAAAACAAAATCATCAAAGATAATAACATCGAAATCAAATACGAAGATGTTGTTGCGGCTGCCAAGGCTAAATTAGATGCTCAATTCAGAATGTACAGCCCGAGTCCGCTTCCTGAAGATCAGTTGGCACAATATGCTGTTCAGTTTTTACAAGATAAAGAAAATGCTAACCGTACATTTGAGGAAGTAAAAGCTTTAAAAACTTTTGATTACATCAAATCGGTAGCAACAATTACAGATAAAGACATCGAATATAACGCGTTTACTGAGCTTAATAAGAAATAGATAGTGGCGTTACGCCATAGGCGTTAAATTGATTGTTCGTTTGCTTATATTTAGCAATGGCTCAATTTAAATTTCAATCGCTCGAAGTTTGGCAGTTATCCATTGAAATAACAGATAAACTGCTTGACATAGCTGACCAATTGTCAGTTGATAAAAAATATAGATTTGCAGAGCAGCTCAATGGGGCTGCTCTTAGCATATCAAACAATATCGCGGAGGGCTCAGGTTCTTCTTCTGCCAAGGAATTTGCTCATTATCTGAATATTGCGCACCGTTCTACATTTGAAAATGCTAACATTTTAGTAGTATTAGAACGAAGAAAAATAATTTCTGACACAGAACTGCTTTATTATCTGGAAGAATTGGATAAATTGGCACGGAAATTAACCAACTTCAGGAAATATTTATTAAAATTATAACTTAGTTTGGCTTATGCATTTAAAACGCTTACCGCCAGACTCCTAACGCAATACATAATCATGAACATAGATTCACAAGAATTCAGAAAATTTGCCGTTAAACATCAGGGAATTGGCGGTTTACACGTAGATAAATTTATTGCACAGGCTAATGTTAACCCTCAAAACATGACGCCCTATATTATAGAAGAACGCCAGTTGAACGTTGCTCAAATGGACGTTTTTTCTAGATTGATGATGGATCGTATTATCTTTTTAGGTGATGCAATTTATGACCAGAACGCGAATATCATTCAGGCGCAGTTGTTGTTTTTACAATCAACCGATGCGGATAGAGATATTCAGATTTATATAAACTCACCTGGTGGTTCAGTATATGCAGGTTTAGGTATTTATGATACCATGCAATACATCCAACCAGATGTTGCAACAATCTGTACAGGTATGGCAGCATCAATGGGTGCTGTACTGCTGGTTGCAGGTGCAAAGGGTAAACGTGCTGCCTTACCACACTCAAGAGTTATGATTCACCAACCTTCAGGTGGCGCTCAAGGCGTTGCATCTGATATGGAAATCAACTTAAGAGAAATGTTAAAACTGAAAAAAGAACTTTACGATATTATTGCTGAGCATTCAGGTCAGTCTTACGACTGGGTAGAAAAAGCTTCAGACCGCGATTACTGGATGACTGCTGATGAAGCTAAAGGATTTGGTATGGTTGATGAAGTATTATCGAGAAACTCTAAAAAAGATGGCGAAACAAAATAAAGAATCCCGTTGCTCATTCTGCCACTCTGGCAAGCATGAAACTTTAATGTTAATTGAGGGCATGGATGCGTTTATCTGCGATAAATGTGTTACCCAGGCCAATCAATTGCTTGCTCAAGAGTTAGGTACAAAAAGTAGCAAAGGTATTCAATCGGCACTTACTTTGTTAAAGCCGTTGGAAATTAAGCAACATCTAGATCAATATGTTATTGGTCAGGATGATGCGAAAAAAGTTTTATCAGTAGCGGTTTACAATCACTATAAACGTTTAAATCAAAAGATTGATAAAGACGAAATTGAGATCGAAAAATCGAACATTATGCTGGTTGGCGAAACCGGAACAGGTAAAACCTTATTGGCTAAAACCATAGCAAAGATTTTGCATGTACCGTTTTGTATTTGCGATGCAACCGTGTTAACCGAAGCTGGTTATGTTGGTGAGGATGTTGAAAGTATTTTAACACGTTTACTACAGGCCGCTGATTATGATGTTGCTGCTGCAGAACGTGGTATAGTTTATATAGATGAGGTTGATAAGGTAGCACGTAAAAGTGATAACCCATCAATAACCCGTGATGTATCTGGAGAAGGCGTACAACAGGCTTTATTAAAGATTTTAGAAGGTACGATTGTGAATGTTCCACCTCAGGGCGGACGTAAGCACCCTGACCAAAAAATGATTCCGGTAAATACCAATAACATTTTATTTATATGTGGCGGTGCTTTTGACGGTATAGAACGTAAAATTGCAAATCGTTTGCGTACGCAAGCTGTAGGTTATAAAGTTAAAAAAGACGATACCATTTTAGACTTAAAAAACCTTTACAAATACATTACGCCACAAGATTTAAAATCGTTTGGTTTAATTCCCGAATTAATCGGGCGTATTCCTGTTCTTTCACATTTAAATCCGCTGGATAAAGAAACCCTTAGAAATATTCTTACAGCGCCTAAAAATGCCTTAACTAAGCAGTATGAAAAGCTTTTTGATTACGAAGATGTTAAGCTGGTTTTTGATGAGGATGTTTTAGATTTCATTGTAGATAAAGCGATGGAATATAAATTGGGCGCTCGTGGTTTGAGGTCGATTTGTGAAGCCATAATGCTAGATGCAATGTTTGACACGCCCACGCAGAAAGATGTAAAGGAGCTGCACATTAACCTCGATTATGCGATAGAGAAATTTGAAAAAGCCGACTTTAAAAAGTTGCAAGCTGCATAAAATTCAAATCCTTCCCGATAATCGGGAGGGATTTTTTTTAATAATATTATTGATGCATTGCGCCATGCGCTTTGCTTAAAACCAGTAAAATATGAACGAAGAAAAAGACGTAAAAAAAGATGAAAAGATTGTAGAGAAATCTAAAAAGATTAAAGAAGTAGAATCTCCTGTAAAAGCAGGTTTAAAATCAAAAGATGAAATTGTGAAGAATTGGTTGCCAAGATATACCGGCAGACCATTGGATCAATTTGGTGATTATATTTTGCTTACCAATTTTAGTAAATATGTAACCATGTTTTCTGAATGGCATGATAATGCACCGATTATGGGTTTGGATAAGCCAATGCAAAGTGTAACCGCAAATGGCATCACCATTATTAACTTTGGTATGGGTAGTCCACTGGCTGCAACAATGATGGACTTGTTAACCGCTATAAAACCGAAAGCAGTTTTGTTTTTAGGTAAGTGTGGTGGCTTAAAAAAGAAAAATCAATTAGGTGATTTAATTTTGCCTATTGCTGCAATTAGGGGAGAAGGTACCTCGAATGATTATTTACCAGCAGAAGTTCCGGCTTTGCCGGCGTTTGCATTGCAAAAGGCAATTTCAACAACAATACGCGACCATGGCAGAGATTACTGGACCGGAACTTGTTACACCACTAACAGACGTGTTTGGGAACATGATAAGGATTTTAAAAGATATTTAAAGACCTTAAGAGCAATGGCTGTTGATATGGAAACTGCAACCATTTTTACAACTGGTTTTGCAAACAAAATTCCAACAGGTGCAATTTTGTTAGTTTCAGATCAGCCAATGATACCAGAAGGTGTTAAAACTGCAGAAAGCGATAGCAGCGTTACAGAAAAATATGTAGAAACGCATTTAAGAATAGGTATCGATTCGCTTAAACAATTGATTAATAATGGCTTGACAGTAAAGCATTTGTTGTTTTAATTTTCTATTGATTGCGAGAAACGAAGCAATATAGTCAAGTATTATTTGTGATTCAAGATCGGTTTACCGGTCTTTTTTTATGCATTATTGTCTGGTAAATAGCCATAAAGGGTTAATTCATCTATAGTATTAATCTGGTAATTACATCCATTATAAAGCAATATAATTCTATCAGCAGTATCGATTATTGATTTGTAATAATGGTCCGTTATAATGAACCCCTTACTTTTTTTCATAAAGTTGATATGGCGCTTCAATTCATCAACTAATAATGGTGCGAGTTGCGAAAATGGTTCATCTAAAAGAATAAACTTACAATCGCTGTAAATAATTATCAATGCTTCTGCAAATCGGTATTCACCACCCGAAAATTCTCTGAATTCTTTGGTTAAATTTTCAGCAATAAAATCTATAGCTAAAATTTCAGCTTTATGTAAAGAGCAAAATACTTCTATGGCTTTGCGTAATGTAATTTTAAGCGGTATAAAATTATCTTGTGGTAAATAAGATAATTTCCCTGATAAATAACCTTTAGGCGCTATCTGGTTGTCTATTTTTAGATATTTAAAATCAGCCTTTAAACTGCCAAATATTATTTTCAATAATGTGGATTTACCACTACCATTTCTCCCTAATAGTCCAATAGTTTCCCCAATTTTGCAATTAATAAATACACCATTTAATATCGCTTTTCCGTTAAACTGGTGGGTAACACTGTCAATAAAAAGTTCCTGCATAGAAGAATTATTATTACTAGAGAAAATAATAGTAAAATATCATAGATTACAATGTTACTTAAAATCCTGCGGAAGCTCAATCCTTGATTTTTATAAAAATATGAATGTTTGGTTAAAAAATAGCGTTCTATTATTATTGAGAACATCCATCCGATGGGTTTCATAATTAATGCCATAACATAAGGTCCAGGATTTTTATAACCATCTATAACGAAAAATAGACCTATAAGTAAGCTTATCAAAATATTCCAATGCATTATAGGTTTATAAACCAGCATAGATTTTTTGAATAGCGTTAGAGACATATTTTAAATATATAGAAAAAACTCAAAAGCATTTAAACAAAAAAAGACCGACAAATTTGTCGGTCTCTTAAATATTCTAATATCCAAATGGAGTAGCTTATCCTAAATAAGATTTTAAAATCTTACTTCTTGAAGTATGACGGAGGCGTTGTAATGCCTTATCTTTAATCTGACGAACACGTTCACGAGTTAAATTAAATTTCTCACCAATTTCTTCTAAAGATAAAGGATGATTAGAACCTAGACCGAAGAATAAAACGATAATTTCTCTTTCTCTCTCTGTTAGGGTAGATAAAGAACGTTTAATTTCTTCTGAAAGTGATTCGTTGATTAAAGAACTATCAGTGTTTGGCTCATGGTTCTCTAATACATCTAATAATGTGTTTTCTTCACCTTGAACAAAGGGTGCATCCATTGATACATGGCGACCAGAGTTACTTAAAGTATCTGAGATTTTATCAACGGTGGTTTCTAAAATATCTGCCAATTCTTCTGGTGAAGGCTCACGCTCATATTCCTGCTCTAATTTGGAGAAAGCTTTGCTGATTTTACTTAAAGAACCAACCTGGTTTAATGGTAAACGCACAATACGGCTTTGTTCTGCAATTGCTTGCAAAATTGATTGACGAATCCACCATACAGCATAAGAGATGAATTTAAAACCTTTAGTTTCATCAAAACGTTTTGCTGCCTTAATTAAACCTAAGTTACCTTCGTTAATTAAATCGCCTAATGTTAAGCCTTGGTTTTGGTATTGCTTTGCAACAGATACCACGAAACGTAAGTTAGTCTTAGTTAATCGCTCTAATGCAGCTTGATCGCCTTCACGAATCTTTCTTGCTAAAATTACCTCTTCCTCTGCTGTTATTAAATCTACTTTACCAATTTCGTGTAAGTATTTATCTAACGATTGACTTTCACGGTTGGTAATGGATTGCGTTATCTTGAGTTGTCTCATTTATACGTTTTGTGTGCTCTTTATTTTATTGAAGTGTGCAAAGTTACGAAATTGTATGCCAATCCGAAAGGATAAAATGCTGAAAATGTTAGTGTTTGCACATGTTTTTTCTAGTTTTACTTATAACAAAAATCATTCCAATTTAGTTTTAATGAATATTTGTCTGATAGTATATTGGATAATTGTTTTGTAATAATTATTTATTGTAATTCAATAAAAATATTTTGATTAATAATAATAATATTTTTATGTTTGTGGTAGAAATTATTGTACAGTTATGACTTTTTTAAAATATCCAGTCTACAAAACTAAGAATAACATTAGTTCAAATTTTTGGAAGCTTATATTCCTGAAAATTTTTGTCAGGGTTTTTGGAATCTTAACTTTTTTGTATTTGCTCAATTTTTTTGCGACAGCAACTTTTGAGCTATTGAAAGATTATTATACAGCAGTAAGTGTAATTTTCTACCTCTCATTTTTTGTCTTTTTAGATAATATGATAAAAGTATCATCATCATTTCTCTTATCCGAAAAGTTGGCTAAGCCTCTGAGATTGCTTAAATGGATTCCATTTTTAATGATGGTGTTTTTAATGTATTCTTCAGTTGTTATAAATCAGAACGAATTGTCAAAAATCAGCTTCGCAACACCAGCGTTTCTATGGAAAAATGTAGCGCCGGTAATAATTATTCCTAATATAAGCTTCATTATGATTACCATTCTAATATTCTTTGTCTCGGCTGTATTGGATAATAACAGCAAACTAAAACAAGAAAACGATTTAACAATATAATTATGAGATACATTAACCCAGTTAGAATTTATAAGTTTCTGCTGGATTTTACTTGGTATAGCTTCATTGTAATAATTGGAGTATTATTATTAATCAATATTTTTTCAATTGCCTTTGATGGAATTGTGAGGAGTAGTGGTTTTATAAAATTGGATGTTCAACAGAAAAATTTGAGCCTATCTAAGTTTAGCGAACTTTTTGATTTTTTGGTTTCAAAGCCAAGTCATTTAGAATTACGTTTAAGTCGATTTAAAATTAGTTTTATAACTCAAACATTTATAATACTTTATATTTCAGCTTCAGTAATTATATCATTTATATCCTTATTTCAGATAAAGCTTCTTAGAGATTTTTTGAAGAAAATATTAAATAGGCAAATATTTACAACAGAGAATACCAATAAATTATATAAGGTGGCATATCTAGAATTGGTAACTATTCCACTATCACTTCTTTTCTCATTTTTAATGGTTTTGGCAACAAAAGATAGTCATGTTCTAAACTCAAATTATGAGTTTGTACCAGATTATGTTGAATGCTTTCAGCCGATTATTCGTGCTTTAGAGTATTTTATTTTTTCCGGAATTTTTGCTTTTGGCCTTAAACTTAAACAAGAAAACGATTTAACTATCTAACTTTACATCAAAACCATCCTATGCCAATTATTATAAATTTAGATGTAATGCTTGCCCGGCGTAAAATGTCGCTTACCGAATTAAGCGAGCGGGTAGGGATTACCATGTCTAATTTATCGATTTTAAAAACCGGCAAAGCGAAGGCCATTCGATTAGAAACTCTTGAATCCATTTGTAAGGTTTTAGATTGTCAGCCTGGAGATATTCTGGAGTTCCGCCCGGAAATTTAACCTAAGAACAATTTACTTAACTAAAATAAACCTGATAAAACGGAAATACTTTTACAAACCTTATAGGTTAAATAGCGAGCGTGCAAAGTAAACCTATAAGGTTTAAGTAAAAGATTGAAGTGATAGCAGGGCTTTCGGAACCGAAGCAGGCAGGAACCTGATTTTCTAATTTATATGATTTTGACATGTTTTGGCTTAATCTAACCATCACGTCATTGCAAGGCTGGAAGCAATCTTTCCATACTAAAATTATTTTTAAATAGATTGCTTCGTGCCTCGCAATGACGGTATTGTGGAAAACACAAAAACCTTCCAGTTTGCACTGAAAGGTTTTATATTTTAATAGGGCTAAGCTTTAAGCCTTAAGCTTTCTACTTTAAGCTTATTATGCTTGCTCAGCCAAAACTTTAGTTACTAAATCAGCAGCTTCTTTTAAAGCGATTGCTGAGTAAACTTTAAGTCCAGACTCATCAATTAATTTTTTAGCCTCTTCTGCGTTTGTACCTTGTAAACGGCAGATAATTGGCACAGGAATATTTCCAATTTCCTGGTAAGCATCGATAACACCTTGCGCAACACGGTCGCAACGAACAATACCACCAAAAATATTAATTAAAATAGCTTTAACGTTCGGGTCTTTTAAAATAATATTGAAAGCCGCTTTTACTGTTTGAGCATTTGCAGTTCCACCTACGTCTAAGAAGTTAGCAGGCTCGCCACCAGCTAATTTAATAATATCCATAGTTGCCATTGCTAAACCAGCACCGTTAACCATACAACCTACGTTACCATCAAGGTTAACAAAGTTTAAGTTACTTGCGCTTGCTTCAACTTCCATTGGGTCTTCTTCAGCAGTATCACGCATTGCTGCATAATCTGCGTGGCGATACAATGCGTTTTCATCAATATCAACCTTCGCATCAACTGCAATAACTTTATCATCAGAAGTTTTTAATACCGGGTTAATTTCGAACATCGAAGAATCCGTAGTATCATAAGCTTTGTAAAGTGCAGTTACAAATTTAACCATCTCTTTAAAAGCAGCACCGCTTAAACCTAAGTTAAAAGCAACTTTACGAGCCTGAAAACCTTGTAAACCAACTTTAGGGTCAATCTCTTCTTTAAAGATTAAGTGTGGCGTGTGCTCAGCAACTTCCTCGATATCCATACCACCTTCGGTACTATACATGATAATGTTGCGACCTTTTGCACGATCCAATAAAACTGAGATGTAATATTCTTTAGTTTCAGAAGCGCCTGGATAATAAACATCCTGAGCAACTAAAATTTTATTCACTTTTTTACCTTCTGGTCCGGTTTGAGGCGTAACCAACTGCATGCCAATAATATCGGTAGCGCGTTGTTTTACTTCTTCAAGGTTTTTGGCTAATTTAACACCACCACCTTTACCGCGACCACCAGCGTGGATTTGCGCTTTAATTACAACCCAATCAGAGTTATAATCGGTTTTTAATTGCTTAGCAGCCTCAACAGCTTGCTCAGGCGTATCGGCAACGATTCCTTCTTGAACGTTAACACCGAAACTTTTTAATATTTGTTTACCCTGGTATTCGTGAATATTCATCTGTTTATATTTTTGTGTTTACCTGTCAGATGGAGCCTTTACCATTAAAATAAATATTTTAATAGTATTCGGGTTCATTTGCTACAAAATTTGCCCAAAGCTACAATTCTAAAGCCTTTAAACAAATAGTATTTGCCGATTTTTTCTAGAAAATGAACGTTTTGTGTTAATCGGGAATTTCAGTCCCGCTTTCGTTACAATCTTTTTGTTAATGTTAGTACAAGCTTAACGAAAACATGCTTACCAAAAAGTATTTTCACTTTATCGGGTTTATTTAACAACGATTGTGGTTCTTTGGGAACTGAGCTTAGCGTTTCTTATAAAATCTTTTTTGCTAATGCTTTAACTTCGGTTTTAAATGCATCTTCAAAAACTGGTTTTGCTGAAACTCCCGTCTTCAAATTGTAAACGAAATATTCAATTTCATCTTTGTCATTAAATTCTTTATCTCCATTTGTGTCTTTTATCAAATCCAATAAAATTAAATTATGATCGCTATCTATCTTCCAGCTATGAACAGAATAGTTTTTTGGAGAAATTTGGGTAAATGCCTTTCCTTCTAAATTTGAAATAAACAGCTTATTTAAATCTTTTGAAGTCAGTTTTTTGTCGCCGTCAGAATCTGAATCGGTAATTTCATAATAAATAAATTGGTTGGAAAGCAAGGAACGATTAAGAGATTGATTTTCATTGTTACCGATTTTAAAATGGTTTATTAATATTTTTTTATGCGTTAATAAATCACTTTTACCAGTAATAACATTGTTGAAAATAATATTCCAATAATTAGCTCCAGTATTTCTACTGTAATCCGTATAATTTCCTTTATTTAACCTTAAAGGATAAATAATAATATCTGTGTTACTGATAATAATCGAAGGACTATGAGGCATTTCGATCTCAACAGTATCATCATTTTTTAAAGGTTCATCAGTAGAAATGTTTCTTTCTTTATTTGAGCAGGCTAATGTTAACAAGGTAATCGCTAACGCAATTCCATAGATTATCTTTATCATATTTATTTATTAATTAAAATGTTTGAAATGAAATTTGATTTTGTTTCTAACTTCCGGCTATAGGCGAACCGAAAATACCGACAGCCATTTCTGCCCAGATTAAAAATAAAGCTAAAAGAATGATGAAGAATAAAATTGTTCTCGTTGTTGTGGTTTTAACTTTTCTAATTACAATTTCTATCGCTAAGCCTGCACCTAATAGTAAAACTCCTGCTGCAATAAAATCCTTTAAATCCCATTGTACTTCACTTGTAAACTGCATGGCGATTAATGGGATACTTAATATTACGGCAACAGCGATTAGAATAATGTAAATTCTGGATGGTGATGGTTTAAAAATTTCTTGATTTTTCATGATATTTAAAATTAATGTGTTGTTGTTAAATGTACTCCCGTCATTGCGAGGCACGAAGCAATCTCTTACTGAAATCGTCATTTAATTTAGATTACTTCGTGCCTCGCAATGACGACAGAGTAGGTCTTTCTACTGATTTACTTTATTCCAAAATATTCAGCTGTTTTCCAATCTGGCAAATTCCAGGAAACCCAGCTTGCCTTTTCATATCGTTCTCTAAAAAAGTTAATCCGTGTATCTAATTTATTCTGGTAAGCTTGCAAACTTTTCGGCGTGGCTATGGTTATGCCGTAATTATCTTTAGCTTCTGTATAGTGCAATTTTGAGCGGTTCTTATCTAAAACAACTAAGGTTTTATCTGATAAATTAAGCAAGTAATCTGCATCCACTGATATTTTATCGCTCTGCGATAAATTGTATTTTGCAATAAAAATATCCCAGTTTATTGCACTAAATGCAAGAAGAAGTACAAACCAGATGTTTCCATTAATCCTCAATAAATAGAAAAAAGTTTTTTGCTTTGCAACTTTTAGATACACTGTTGTTAAACCAATTACGCAAAGAATTGCAAAAACTAAAACCCCGATGCGTTTATGTGTTAAGCCGTAAAATTCAATGTAATGTGCATCTCTAATAAAAACAGAAATAATCAAAACGAAATTTTGAATCATCCAGGCAATTGCCAATACTTTTAGCATTTTGTTTTTTGAGTAAAAATTTAAGTTTCCGCGGAAGAAATAAATAATAATTGCCATTGCCAGTGCAATGCTGAAAATTAATGTGTTGGTTCCATCGTTAAGTTCGGCTGAATAGTTGGTTTCGGCTAAAAGATTTCCACCAAGCCATAACCACCAGATATCAATTCCATTTAAAAAAAGCAGCAACAGATTAAGCGCAGCGAAAGAAATTAATGCAATGATAAATTCAGTTTTTAGCGCTAATTTCTTTGTTAGCAGGTTACCGCTAAAAGTCGAAATTAATTCAAACCAAATGGATTTATATTTGGCACTTTTTCTAATTCTTAATAATTGCTCCTGATATTCAAGTTCTATTTTTTGGAGTGTTTTATCAAAAAATGTAAATATTAGACCTCCGGTTAAAATTAACCCAAAGCAGAAATGCATAAAGCGGCCGAAGCTTAAATCTTTAAATATAAAGCCAAAAATACTTTCAAATGCATTGCCAATACTGTTAAGTGCCGTTTCTGCATAATGGGCGAAAACGCTGTTGGCGGCTGAATATAAGCAAGTGAAGGCGACAACGATTATTACAGGGATAAATACATATTTTACGACTTTAAAAAGAGGCTTGAGATTGAAGTTTCCAATAGATACCTGACTTAAGTTTTTAAGCGCATTAAATGGTACAGTTAGCATTTGCAAAATTGTTGAGAGCATTGCCATAAAAACTGTTCTAAGTTGCTGGCTATGGCCAAAACCAATAAAAACCAACAGGCTAATGTAATAACTGGCTAAAGATAAAGTGGAGTTGTTCACTACAACCAGAATAGCAGCTAAAATGTGTGCAGCGGCATAAACACTAAGTTTTTTACTTTTAATTACTTCTGGATTTAAATAAGTGATTGCTAAAAGGTATGTGCTGTAAATGAGTAGATTTAATGCTAATCTTTCTTGCCAAAACAGGAAGCTAAAAAGCAGACCGCCAAGCAGAGCAGATAATAATAAAAGGTTGGATTTATTTTCCATAGTGATTTTTTAAAAGTGCTTTGAAATTCAAAGTATATGAATAAAAAAAATTGTTTACAGTTTGCGTATCATTTTTTCAAGCGCATCTAAATGTGCTTTAAAAGATTGTTTTCCTAATTCGGTAATAGAGTAGGTGGTACTGGTTTTACGCCCAATAAAACCCTTGTGTACTTTAATAAATTCTGCTTGCTCTAATGTGTTTAAATGCGATGCTAAATTTCCATCAGTTAGTTCTAACATTTGCTTTAAATCGTTAAAACCAATTTCATTGTTAACAACCAGAACAGACATTACGCCAAGCCTAATCCGGCTATCAAAAATCTTGTTTAAATCTGCTATAGGGTTCTTCATTTTATTTGCCTTTCTCGTATTTAAAATACATTAAAAGCCCATAAATAATGTGCAGCACACCGAAGCCAAATGCCCAAAATATTAAACCATAACCAACATAAAACATGCAAATTACACCCAAAATAATTTCGCAAAAGCCTAAATACCGAATATCGCTGTAAGTAAACTTACTGGCGTTAACCAAAGCTAAACCATAAAATATAAGGCAGGTTGGGGCAATAATTATATAGCTGTTTGGATGGTTTAACAATAAAGCGATGATAAATAAACCGCCTGCTGCCAAAGGCACAAATAGATTTATAAGCAATGATTTTGAGGTTTTATCCCAAATTGGCAAATTACTTCTCTGACTCTTTCTGTAGGTAAACAAAACTCCCCCTGCCAATGATACAACCAAAATAATTATTGCAAGCTTTATTAAATTGTATTTTAAATCTATTTCGCCTTGAAAACCTGGAGCATAACCTCGGTAATTAAAAAACTTATCAATTTCATTATATGCAAAATACGACCCGATTAGTGCAATTATTCCTGCAAACACACCAGATAATCCGCTTAAGGATATAAATCTAGATGATCTATCCATCATTTGCCTGATATCTTTTAGTGCATTTAATTGTTCTTCCTGAGTGTTCATTTTGAAAGTGCTTTGTTTTTCAAAGTTAAAGAAGAAAATGATATTTGCAAATTTTATTTCATAAATTATTTTATTGATTCTTCTTTCGTATTGATTGTGCAGATAAAAAGATTGCACATATTTTTTACACGATGACTTATAACGTATAACCTACAACTTATAACGTTAAGACTTATAACTTAAAAATTAGAACTTTTAACTATTTTTACAGCATGCTAAAAGCCACTGGGATTAGAAAATCGTACGGAAATTTACAAATATTAAAGGGTGTAAATTTTGAAGTCGAAAAGGGAGAAATTGTAAGTATTGTTGGTCCTTCGGGTGCTGGTAAAAGTACTCTATTACACATATTAGGTACGCTAGATAAACCTGATGATGGCATAGTTGAGCTGAAGGACACTGTTATCAATAAACTTAGCGGCGAATTACTCAGTGCTTTCAGAAACCAGAATATCGGCTTTGTTTTTCAGTTTCATCATTTGCTGCCAGAATTTAGTGCAATTGAAAATGTATGTATTCCTGCGTTTATCGCTAAAAAAAATAAGAAGCAAGCTGAGGCAAGAGCGCTCGAATTATTGGGTATGTTTGGTTTAAAGGATAGAGCGAATCATAAACCGAATCAGCTTTCGGGCGGAGAGCAGCAGCGGGTTGCAATTGCCAGGGCTTTAATAAATGAGCCTTCAATTATTCTTGCCGATGAACCTTCAGGAAATTTAGATTCAGAAAACGCTAAAGCCTTACACCAGCTTTTTGTTAATTTGAGAGATAACTTTCAGCAAACTTTTGTAATTGTAACCCACAATGAAGATTTAGCCAAAACCAGTGATAGGGTAGTAACTATGAAAGATGGTTTAATCGTATAAAAGATAAAGCTTGCAGGTTATATAAATCTCATTATTCATTGGTTTTAGCCATTTAAACAAAAAATCTAATTTGAAAATATTAATTACCGGCGCTAATCACGCCAAAGCATTAAAACTTTTAAAAGCATTTCCTCAACATTTTGCTTTAATGGCAGATTATGGTGATGTGCCAGGCTTAAGCACAGCACATTATGCATTTAAATCGCTCGGCCAGCTCAATAAAGATAGTATTGCGCATATTTTGTTAAACTTTTGCATTACAGAATCGATTGATACGATTATTCCATTACACGGCTACGAAATAGAACCCTTGGCTAAATCTGCTGTATTGTTTAATGAATATGGAATTGAAGTTTTGGTGCCTGATGTTGAAGATTTAAAAGATTATTTAGATGCTGATGCTAAGCCATTCAAAAACTTTGCGGTTTTTGTAAAGGGAGAATGCATTTTTGCCAGCGGACAAGAAATCTTTATCAAAAAGGAGGATAATTTTAGTGGGGTTTTTGGTTATGATGCTCCAGATAATGATTTAAAACTTTTTACGATATAGATATGGATATCAATCAAATCGTTAAAGATAAGAAACTTGTAATTTTTGAGCTTGATGATGTGCTTTTTCCGGCAAAGGATTATTTGTTGCAGGTTTATTATTTATTTGCGCAGTTTATAGAATATTCTGAACAAAAAAGTGCCCAGAATATTCTGGATTTTATGCGTAAGGAATATGAAACTGCAGGCGCTGAAAATATCTTCCAGAAAACGGCGATAAAGTTTGAGCTGGCAGAAACATACAAACATAACTTTGATTTGCTGCATGAAAATGCAAGGTTACCCTTAAAGCTTTTACTTTACAAAAACATGCTTAATTTTCTTCAGGAACTTGTTGTTGATAGGAAGAAAATTTTCATAGTTACTTCTGGAAATCCTCTGCAGCAACTTAACAAAATCAAACAAACCGAATGGAATGGTTTGGAGAAATACCTGACTGTTTATTTTGCAGAAGAACTTAATCAAGATAAATCTGAAATATTTAATAACATACTTACAGGCAATAATTTATCGCCAAAAGATGCTTTAGTTGTTGGTGCAAATAATTTTGATGAGACGCAATCTAATTTAAGTAATTTGCCGTATATTGTGTCACTAGAAATTTACAAATAGAATATGTTTAGAAAAGTTTATGTGAAAAAGAGTGTTCTATTCTTTATGATTGGAACAGCAGGTTTTTTAACTTCCTGTAAAAAAAACACAGCCACACCAGATGCTACACCATCTACGCCTGTTGCTGAAAAAAATACATTGCAAACACCAACTAACAATCGTGATTTTTTAACCCGCGATTCTATTTTCCTGTATGCAAAACAAACCTATTTTTGGAACGTAGGGATGCCAGATTATGACACTTTTAATCCAAGGAGATATGCTAGTGATAATCAGGTTTTAGCTGCATTAGCTGCATTGCCAAGCACTGGTGGTAAAGATAAATATTCTTTTATTGATGATGGAACTGTAGCTACACAACTAAGTGGTGTTAGCGGAGATTATGGTTTCTCTGCAAATTATGATGCAACCAATTTGTTGCGGGTTAAATCTGTTTATCCTACATCGCCAGCTGCAATTGCAGGTTTAAAAAGAGGTTATCAAATTACAAAGGTAAACGGAAGAACAACATTAAGATCTAGTCAAAGCGATATTGATAATTTAAATGATGGTATTTTTGGCAGTAACCCAAGTATTTCTATGACGGTTGTAAAGCCAGATGGAACCTCTCAAGATTTAGTAATAAACAGAGCAAGTTATAATATTAATCCAATTTTATATTCTAACACCTATACAGTTGGTTCAAAGAAAGTTGGTTACATCGTTTTTAATAGTTTCACAACTAATTCAGTTCCATTGTTGGATGCCGCATTTGCCAAATTTACATCTGATGGGATAACAGAATTAATTGTCGATTTACGCTACAACGGAGGTGGTTCTGTTGCTACATCAGAAGCGTTTACAAATTTAATTGCTCCATCTTCTCAAAATGGTAAGGTTATGTATACCACCTTTTGGACGCAAACCATGCAGGATGGTAACGCCACGATTTTGCAGAATCAAAAGTTTTATGCAAAGGGTAACGATGGCGTAACGCGTTTATATTCCTTCTTCGATTATTCATACAAACCAACAGTTGCAGCAGGAAACCAGGAAGTTTTTGCCAAACGTGGAAGTTTGAATGGTTTAACCAGAGTTTACTTTTTGGTTGCCAGCGGTACAGCATCAGCTAGTGAATTATTAATTAACAACTTGAAACCAGTGATGGATGTGAAGTTAATTGGTAGAAAAACTTACGGTAAACCGGTTGGATTTTTCTCGCTTCGTATTGATAAAAAAGACTTGTACATTCCGCAATTTCAAACCAAAAACCAGGCAAATTTTGGCGATTATTTTGATGGTATGGCAGTAGATAAAGATATTGTTGATGATATAACAAAAGATTTTGGAGATACATCTGAAAAGTTGCTTGCGCAAGCTTTAAATTATTCAGCAACAGGTGCATTCACTTCTTATTTGAAAGATAATACATTAAGTAGCACTTCGGGAGTATCAAGAGCAGTAATTGATAGCAATAACGAGAAGCTCGATCATGAATTTAAAGGCATGGTTGAAACCCGAAAGCTAAAGCTTAAATAAACAACTATTTTAAAGCCGGTATTTTTTAAATATCGGCTTTTTTTATATTCATAATTACATTAAAAGCTTGTTTAGCCTTGTTTTTATTCTAAAATTTTAATATGCTTGCTTAAGATTAATCGTTAAAGAGATATTATGCCAATAGAGACTGTCGAGAAAGAACAAATAGGATACCTGAATATAATAAATGCCAAAGAAGATAATTCCGGAAGCTTGAAAAAGAAACTGGATGAAGCCCAGCGCCTGGGAAATGAATTTAAATCCAAAGCCGTAATTACCTTTAATACAACCATTGGCCCGAAACGTGTTGATACCACTGTTTGGTCTGTAACAGAAAAATATATTCAATTAAAAAATAACATACACATTCCGCTTAAAAGCCTTATCGATATCGATTTTTAATCTTTAAGGATTGAGGAAATAAATCATCCCGCATTTATAACCTTAACCTTAATTGATGAGTACGCTTCATAAAATTGCCTTAACTTTTATTAAATCTATAGGTCCGGTAAATGCCAAAAATTTGCTGGCTTACTGTGGAAGTGCCGAAGCTGTTTTTGCTGCTGGTAAAAAGCAATTGATGCAAATTCCGGGTATTGGTGAAAAAACCGTTGAGGCAATTTTGAATACTGATGCATTAGATAGGGCAGCTGAAGAGCTTATTTTCATAGAAAAACATGGTATTGAGCTTATGTTTTTTTCTGATGAGAATTATCCAAAACGTTTAAAAAACTGTATCGATGCACCAATTTTACTTTATTTTAAGGGTGATGCAGATTTAAACCATCCACGAATAATTAGTATTGTAGGCACACGAAATGCTACCGATTACGGGAAAAATCTTTGTAAGCAGTTGTGCGAAGTTCTTTCTGCTTATGATGTATTAGTTGTTTGTGGATTGGCTTATGGTATTGATGTAGCAGCACATAAAGAATGTATAGTAAATAACATTCCTACGGTTGGCGTTCTTGGCCATGGATTAGATCGCTTATATCCGCAGATACATAAGCCTGTAACACAGAAAATGGTTCTTAATGGGGGTTTGCTTACCGAATATCCGGTCAGAACAAATCCAGATAGACAAAACTTCCCTCAAAGAAACAGAATCATTGCAGGCATTGCTGATGCAACCATCGTGATTGAAGCCTCAATTAAAGGTGGCGCATTAATTACTGCAGAAATAGCAAACTCTTATAATAAGGATGTGTATGCTTTTCCGGGTAGAACAAATGATTTATATTCTGAAGGCTGCAATTTTTTGATTAAAACCAATAGAGCAGGGCTTATAAATAACGCAAACGATTTAATTTATTATTTAGGCTGGGATGATAACACAAAGAAAAAGAAGGCCGAAACCCAAACATCTTTACATATTAACTTAACAGCTCATGAGCAAAAAGTTGTTGATGCTTTGCAAAACAGCCCACTTGCTATCGATGAGTTATCAATCGAGGCCGACATCCAGCAAAGCAAACTGGCCATTATTCTTTTAACTTTAGAAATGCAAGGCATCATTATATCCTTGCCGGGCAAAGTTTATAAGCTTGCTTAGAGGCTTTTTGTAACGCATTTAATTTTTATGGAAGATTTTTTGTAGGAAGTTGTTTTCCTTTGAAAATTTGACTTTTCGTATTAAACCCGGTAGAGCCAGATAGCCCAGAATGAAGCGTAGCGAAATGAGGACTATAGGCGATGACGGGACTAAAGCATCTATGAAAACCGAAGTGTTGATTTTCAAAAAAAAATAACAACAGCTAATAATTTTAAAAACTATAGCTGCCAGAAAAACCAATATCGCATTTTACCCAATAATCAATCTATAATGCCTATGATATTTATAGATTATGAAATTTAATTCTATTAAATCTAAAATTTTAAAATTTTGTTTCAAATAAAATATAGTTTGTAAAATACTTAATGCCTTTGCTTAATTTTGTATCATGTGGTATAATAATATTCTCGAAACTATTGGCAACACGCCTTTAGTAAAACTAAATACAATTACTAAAAACGTTCCTGGTACAATTCTGGCTAAAATAGAAACTACAAATCCGGGTAACTCGATTAAAGACCGTATGGCGGTTAAAATGATTGAAGATGCCGAAAGAAGCGGTAAATTGAAGCCTGGCGGAACAATTATAGAAGGAACTTCTGGTAATACCGGAATGGGTTTGGCTATGGCTGCCATTATTAAAGGTTACAAATGTATTTTTACAACAACTGATAAACAATCGAAAGAAAAAGTTGATGCTTTACGTGCTTTTGGTGCTGAGGTTATTGTTTGCCCAACAAATGTTGAACCAGAAGACCCTCGCTCATATTATTCGGTTTCATCACGCTTAGAGCGTGAAGTGCCAAACTCCTGGAAACCAAATCAGTATGATAATTTAGCAAATTCTGCAGCGCATTACGAGCAAACTGGTCCGGAGATTTGGGAACAAACTGAGGGAAAAATTACGCACTTGGTGGTAGGTGTTGGTACCGGTGGAACGATTTCTGGAACTGGAAAATATTTAAAAGAAAAAAATCCAAATATTCAGATTTGGGGGATTGATACTTATGGTTCGGTTTTTAAAAAATATAAGGAAACCGGCATATTTGACAAGGATGAAATTTATCCTTACATCACCGAAGGTATTGGTGAAGATTTTTTACCTGCCAACGTAAACTTTGATGTAATTGATTTATTTGAAAAAGTAACCGATAAAGATGCAGCTTTAATGACGCGTGATATTGCCCGTAAAGAAGGAATTTTTGTTGGTAATTCGGCTGGTGCAGCAATTGGTGGTTTAATTCAGTTAAAAGATAAATTAAAACCTGAAGATGTTGTTGTGGTTATTTTTCACGACCATGGAAGCCGTTACATGGGCAAAATGTATAATGAAGATTGGTTACGCGAACGTGGTTTTTTACAAGATGAAAAGTTGACTGCAAAATCGATTCTAGCTAAAAAAGAGGCTACCGAAATTGTAACGCTTGATGCAACAAAATCTGTTCTGGAAGCTATAAACACCATTAAATCGATGAACATTTCTCAGATTCCGGTTACTCAGCAAGGCATGATTGTAGGTAAAATTGCGGAAAGCGATATTTTATCAGCTTTGCTTGAAAACCCAGGATTAAAGTCTGCTCCAATTTCTGAAATCATGACATCAACTTTTCCATTCGTTGATTTAAACTCATCAATTGATAAAATTTCATCTTTAATTAATAAAGAAAATTCTGCGGTTTTAGTAGAAGATGAATCGGGTAAGATTGAAATTATAACACAGTATGATATTATAAATGCGATTTCGGGGTAGGGATTTCTAATACGGTCGTTATTGCGAGGCACGAAGCAATCCAAATGCTTTGGGTTTTCAAATAGCGACTGTTAATGAGAGATTGCTTCGTGCCTCGCAATGACGAGAAGCCATAAAAAAACGCCCGAATAAATTCTTATTCGGGCGTTTTTGCGTTACGCTATTTCCACTCTAAACTTTCCACTTTAAACCTTCCACTCTAAACTTTCCACTTTAAACTTTCCACTTTAAACCTTTCACTCTAAACTTTCCACTTTAAACTTTAATGGCTTGGCGCATCAGCATTTACACGCTTAATTTGCGCACCTAAAGCACGTAAACGTGTATCAATGTCTTGATAGCCACGCTCAATCTGCTCAATGTTGTAGATTGTCGATTTACCTTCGGCAGATAAAGCAGCAATTAGCAATGAAACTCCAGCTCTAATGTCAGGAGAAGTCATGCTGATGCCACGAAGTTTATATTTCTTATCTATTCCGTTAACTGTAGCACGATGTGGGTCGCAAAGAATAATTTGAGCACCCATATCAATCAATTTATCCACAAAGAATAAACGGCTTTCGAACATTTTTTGATGGATTAAAACGTTTCCTTTTGCTTGCGTTGCTACAACCAAAACAATGCTCAATAAATCTGGCGTAAAGCCTGGCCATGGAGAATCTGCAATGGTTAAAATTGAGCCATCAATAAAAGTATCAATTTCGTAATGCTTTTGCGATGGTACATATATATCATCACCTCTGCGCTCTAGTTTAATACCTAATTTTTTAAAAACTTCAGGAATCACACCAAGTTCATCATAACAAACGTTTTTGATGGTAATTTCCGATTCCGTCATTGCAGCCATACCAATAAAAGAGCCAATCTCAATCATATCTGGCAACATTCTGTGTTCAGTACCGCCTAAAACTTTAACACCTTCAATGGTTAATAAGTTAGAGCCAATACCCGAAATTTTTGCACCCATGCGATTAAGCATTTTACAAAGTTGTTGTAAATATGGCTCGCAAGCGGCGTTATAAATAGTAGTTGTTCCTTTAGCTAAAACTGCGGCCATTACAATGTTTGCCGTTCCGGTTACCGATGCCTCATCTAACAAAATGTAAGCACCTTGTAAATTTGTTGCATCAACATTAAAAAAGGCTTTTTTACTATCGTAAACAAACTTTGCACCTAATTTTTCGAAACCAATAAAGTGCGTATCCAACCTTCTTCTGCCAATTTTATCGCCACCTGGCTTAGGGATTGCAGCTTTACCAAAACGAGCCAATAACGGACCAACAATCATAATCGAGCCACGTAAACCACCGCCTTTGGCCTTAAAAGTTTCTGATTCGAAGAAATTTAAGTTGATGTTTTTCGCCTCAAAAGTGTAAGTGTCTTTATTAATGCGCTCTACGCTAACGCCTAAATCGCCTAATAATTCAATCAGTTTATTTACATCTTTAATATCCGGAATATTGCTGATGGTTACTTTTTCTTGTGTAAGCAATACAGCCGATAAAATCTGTAATGCCTCGTTCTTGGCGCCTTGTGGAGTAATTTCGCCTTTTAATTTAATTCCGCCTGTTATTTCAAATGCGTTCATATATCTTTTAGTATTTAGTAAAGTATCAGGTATCTAGATTGGGCAGATTAAACTTCCGCCTTTCACCTTCTGCCATTTACCTTTCCTTTAATATTTAGGTTTGTTGTTATTATTGCGTCCGCGGTTATTGTTGTTATTATTATTCTGCCGGTTTTTGCCGTTGTTATTATTATTGTTATTGTTACGGCCTCGGTTATTGTTATTATTATTTTGACGAGGATTTTGAGCTCTAAACTCAACTTTCGCCAAATTAACACCCTCATCTAAAGAAAGTAATCCGCCAGATAGATATTTCAAATCTTTAATAATCGTATCGTCGCTCACATTATCCTTATTCCAGGTAACATAAGCCATTTTCATAAAGTTTGCAATACCTTGTACCATTGCTTTTTTGTGCTCCGGATTTTGCTCACCCATCGCTTTTTCAATCAAATTCTCAACCGTTTTACCATAGTGTTTATAGGTAATTCTTTGTTGAGGATAGGGCAGAGGCTCTGGTTTTTTAAAAGCATTTTCGGGCAAAGGCTTTGGATAAGGACTTTCTACATCAATCTGGTAACCAGAAATAATGTGTAAATGGTCCCAAAGTTTGTGCTTAAAATCGGCAACATCGCGTAAATGCGGTTGCAAAAATCCCATCAGGTCAATTACTGCCTGGGCATATTTATTACGTTCTTCAATGGTTGGCAATTCGCAAATATACTTCACCATATTCTGAACATTGCGGCCATATTCCGATAAAATCAAATGGCTACGCGTAGTATTATAATCAAAATTCATGTACAGATAATTTAATGGATAAATCTTCCGGCGATACGAATTATGAAATAACCAGGAGAGATTAGGTTAAGAATTCACCGAAATGTCTATTGCCGGACTTTCGTTATTTATTTTCAAAGATAATTAAATTTACGATTTCAGGGTTACGATTTTAGATTTTATTTTGGAAATGAGCGTTCAGTATTCCTTTGAATCTGCAGTCCTGCTATCACTTCAAGTCCTCGCTCGTTCCTCACTCCGGGCTTTCCGTTTTTATCAGGTTTATTTAACAAAGAACTGTGCTTTCTAGGCTAGTGTACGTCATTGCGAAATCGATTTTTCATCGGTTGAAGCAATCTGTAGAAATAGAAACTGTAAAATAACGTGTTACGGATATAAAATAAAAAAAAATCGTAAAATAAGATTGCCACGGCTGAAGAAGCCTCGCAATGACGAATTCTCAATTTTCCGTGTTTCCGTAGCAAAAAAACAACAAATTTCAAAGATTTCTCGGCTTCGCTCGAAATGACGAGACTATATTTTTCCGTGTTTCCGTGGCAAAAAATTACATTTCATCACTATTCTTCGGATAATCAAAGAAAACCAATTCTCCGGTTCCTTTGCTTACCATCTTCCAAGAATCAAAAGGAAAAGACATTAGCACCATTCCGGCTGTAGGGATGTTGTAAATATCAGCATCACTTAATTCATTGGCTAAATCTGTAAATCCAGGATTGTGGCCAAACATAACTATAATATTGGCAGCATCGTCTAATCCATTCACAACCTTTAAAAGCGTAGTCGTATTCGCTTCGTAGATAGATTCTTCATATCGAATATCATCAACGTTATAAGCTTCCGCGAAAAATTTTGCGGTAGTTTTTGCTCGCTTCGCCGGACTGCTCACTATCAAATCGAATTTAAAGCCTTTTTTCAATAAACGTTCTGCCATTTCAGGCGCATTTTCTTTACCACGTTTGTTTAATGGTCTGTCGAAATCTTTTAAATCTAAATTTCCCCAATCCGATTTTCCATGACGTACCAGAAGTAATTGCTTAGCCATTTAGTTTTTCTTTAATTTTATTTACAACTATTTCAGGATGAATTAAATCCATGCAGTTTTCAACACCGCACAAGCACGGTTTGTTTCCATAAATTGAATTTGGCCTTGCCGGATGGTCGATTTGAATGCAGTCGGTTTCAGATTGACCATAACCTAAAAAACCTGCATAAGGATGTGTTGGTCCCCAAATAGAAACTACAGGCACACCAACCAGGGCAGCCATGTGCATGCCAGAAGAGTCCATGCTTAGCATTAAATCGAGGTTTGAGATAATGGCTAATTCTTCCGTTAAATTAAAATTTCCAATTAAATTATAGGTGTTTAAGTAAACTTTAGCCCATTTCTCAGCAGTGGCTTGTTCGGTTTTACCACCACCAAAAATTAAAAGCTCGTAACCTGCCAAACTTAACGAAGAAATTACCCGCTCCATTTTTTCAAGAGGGTAAACTTTATAAATGTGTTGTGCAAAAGGGGAGATGCCTATTTTTTTTGCATTATTAAGAAATAAATTTTTAGCCTTTGCCGGAATTTTTTGCGGTGCGTTATTAAGCTTATGACTCAAATTAACATCAAAATCTAATTGCCTGAAAACATCTGCATAACGTTCAACAGTGTGGCGCAAAGGCTTAAATATTTTATTAACCGAACGGGTTAAACCTTTTTTTTCAGCTCTGCCTTTATCAATTCTTTTGATTTTTAAGCCTGATAATCTAAAAAAGGTACAAAGCGCTCTGCTCCGCAAATTATCATGCAAATCGGCTATAGAAGTGGGATTGTAGTTTTTAAGTTCCTGAAAAAGCTTATACAAGCCATTTAAGCCTTTATGAATGGTTTTAGGCTTTATGGCATGAAACGTTACATTATCAATACCATTAAAAAACGGTTCAAAAGCCTCTCTGCTAACCATTATCAGCTCTGTTGATGGATGCTGTTCTGAAAATTCCTTTAAAACAGATGCAACCATAGCTACATCGCCCATAGCCGAAAAACGTAAAACGATGATTCTTTTGGTTGTTGCCATGGTATTTTAACTCGGTCGCCATTGCGAGGTACGAAGCAATCTCTCTATAGAACATAGATTGCTTCTTGCCTCGCAATGACGAGTTGAAACTATCATTTTTCTTGATACAAAACCGGGTTTAAACTTGGGTCGTTGTACATTTTCATCTGTTTATACACTTTCATGTATTTTTTGCCGGCCTCAATATCGGCTAATAATTCATCAATACTTTTAGATAAATCATCGCGTTGCGATAATAAAATATTTAGTTTGATTTGGCATGTTTCACGGTGCTCAGCCGAGGCACTTTCACGCCCGGCTTCTTCTTGCATGTGGTAAATTTTCAAAGCCAAAATAGAAAGTCTGTCTATTGCCCAAGCCGGACTTTCGGTATTAACTTTTGCATCCGGCAGAGCCGATATACTTTTGTAAAGATTTAAGAAATAGCCATCAATAAACTCAACCATATCTGTACGAACCTGGTTTTGTGCGTCAATGCGTCTTTTCCAATTTAAGCCTTCAACAGGGTCAATCTGTGGATTGCGAACAACATCTTCCATGTGCCATTGGGCGGTGTCAATCCAGTTTTTAATGTAAAAAAGATGCTCTAAACTATCAGCAGTATATGGGTTTTCAACCAGATGGTCTATATCATCAAACTTATGGTAATCTGTTATAACCTGATTAAATACGCGGTTGGCAATTTCACTTATCATTGGACAAAGATATTAAAAGATTATATAGATTTTTCCTTCGGGTTGATTACACAGATTTTGAGATTGCACAGATTTAAGGATTACACTGATTTTTACCTTTGGTTTGTTTTCCCTAAACCCTAAACCCTAAACCCTAAACCCTAAACCCTAAACCTTTTGCCTTCAAAATACGCTGTTATCTCCTGCAAGGAAAATGCATTAAGGCATTTGTCTGCACTTAAGCCGCCTTTTCTGGCAACCAAAATTCCGTAGCGCATATCATGAAAACCTTCAGTTCTATGTGCATCAGGATTAACAGAAAGCAAAACACCTTTTTCCAGAGCATAATGATGCCAACGCCAGTCTAAATCTAAACGTAAAGGATTCGCATTGATTTCGATAACTACATTGTTGGCGGCACAAGCATCGATAATTTTTTTATAATCTATTGGATAACCTGCACGGCTTAACAATAAACGGCCAGTTGGGTGTCCTAAAATTGTTGTGTATGGATTTTCAATCGCTTTTAACAAACGATTTGTAGCTTTTTGCTCATCCATACGCAAATTGCTGTGAACAGATGCGACCACAAAATCAAATGTTTTCAAAATCTCATCCGAATAATCTAAAGAGCCATCGCTTAAAATGTCGCTTTCTATTCCCTTAAATATTTTAAATGGCGCTAGTTTTTTATTCAGTTCGTCAATTTCCTGATGCTGACCAAAAACACGTTGCTCACTTAAGCCTTTTGCGTAAACAGCAGTTTTTGAATGGTCGCAGATGCCTAGATATTGCAGATTTAAAGTGTCTTTGCAATAAACGGCCATCTGTTCGAGCGTATGTACACCATCACTCCAGGTAGAGTGATTATGCAAACTGCCTTTTAAATCATCGTAGGTGATTAATTTGGGCAGTTTGTTATCCTTGGCTATGTTAATTTCGTCAAAATCTTCACGTAGTTCAGGTTCAATGTAGGCCAATCCGGCTTTGCTGTAAATTTCTTGCTCATTTGCAAAAGGACCATCGCCAGCTAAAGCCAAAACTTTTCCTACATGTTCTGCATTTCCGGTTAATTTAAACCATGCTAAGTAGAAATCAGCTTTATCATAAACATATATCTTAATTCTTAAACCGGCTTCGGTAGTGGCAATAAATGCTTCCTCAGCAGGAATTAGTGAGAGTTTATCGAAATTTGGCAATTCAGCAATAACATCCTCTAAATGCTCTGCACCAATAACAATTTCTAATTCATCAATAATTTCGCAAGCCCTGCGGTATTGTCCCGCAAAAGCGATTAAAGAATGGTTATCAACAGGAATTAACCATCTTGAGAGTTCATCAAGAACAGAAATGGCGAAGGCCTCAACCTGAGCGTATAAAAATCTTCCGTTTGCGGCAAGTTTAAATTCTATAGCATTTTTGATTTCCTCCTGGGTTTTTAAACCAAAGCCTTTGGCTTCAATCAGTCGGTTTTCATTGCAGGCATAATACAATTCCCCAATACTTTCAATTCCAAGTGTTCGCCAAATAATTAAAATCTTTTTAGGTCCGATTCCCTTAATACCAAGCATTTCAATAATGCCTTCGGGTGTTTGCTGAACAATATCATTCAGTTCCTTTAATTCTCCCGTTTCTAATAATTCAATAATTTTTGCCGCCAAACTTTTACCAATGCCTTCAATTTTATCAATCTCATCAACAGGTTTATCTTTTAAAGCAAATGGTAGTTTATCAACCTTAAAATAAGCGTTTGCAATTGATTTTATTTTAAAAGGGTTCTCTTCATGCAGCTCCATTAGCTGTGAAAGCAGGCGCAAAGTACGGGCGATGGTTTTATTTTCCATAAGGAGCTAAAGTTAGAAACAATAATTTTTAAACTGCAAATGTTGCTTTGATTTAAAAAATTCTTTAAAAGAAAAACGCCAGGAAATACAGTAATTCTGGATTTCCTGGCGTCTAATATTTTTTATAATTTATTTTATTACCGCTTCGAAAGGCATTCTGGCTTGAATACCAGAGCTTGCCATTACTTTTTTAACCTGTTTGTAAAGCAAATAATTTTCTCCCAACTCTTGTTTAGCGTAATAAGTTTTAATTCTGTCTGTACCTTGGTCAAGAAAAGATTTTAATGGGTCGATAACATCAGGATATTCTACAACTTTAAAATCTTTTACTTTTGCTTTTCTGGCTGCTGCATTAATGGCATCATTAAAGCTTCCGATTTTATCGGCTAAACCGATTTGAACGGCATCCGTTCCAATCCAAACGTGTCCGCCGCCAATGCTGTCGATATAAGCTTTACTTTTCTTTCTACCATCAGCTACGCGGGTTATGAAACCATTGTAAATTCTATTTAATTCGTTTTGGATGATGAAGCGTTCGCCTTCTGTCATTGGGCGGTTTGTTACCATTATATCAGCATATTTACCCGTTTTAACACCATCAAAAGTAATTCCTAATTTATTGGTCATTAAGTTTTGGAAATTTGGTATCAAGCCAAAAACACCAATAGAGCCGGTAATTGTATTGGGTTGCACGAAAATGCTATCAGCTGCACAACCAATATAATATCCGCCAGATGCGGCAACATCTCCAAAAGAAGCAATTACCGGTTTCTCTTTTTTGGTAAGCACAATTTCTCTCCAGATAACATCAGAAGCCAAAGCACTGCCGCCTGGAGAATTTACACGGATAACGATTGCTTTAATGTCATCATCTAATCTGGCTTTTCTAATCGCTCTTGAAATTCTCTCTGAACCAATTTCAGTATCAGAGCCTTCGCCGCCAGTGATTTCACCACTGGCGTAAACAATGGCTACTTTATTTTTGCTATCGCCAGACGAACTTACATTTTTTGCATAATCATTAATAGAAACGGAGCTTATACTTTGTTTTTTAGTTTTGCCGGAAATTGATTTTAATTCTTCTAAAATCTCATCTTTGTATTTAAGTGCATCAACCATTTTATAGTTCAATGCATCTTTAGGTTCTCTAATTTTATAATTATCAGCTATGCTGTATAAACTATCTTTTTGAATGCTACGTGTTTGAGCAATATCTGTTAAAAAAGTGTTGTATAAACCACCCACGTATGCGGTAACTTGTTTACGGTTATAATCGCTCATTTTATCCAGTATAAAAGGCTCTACCGCACTTTTGTAATTTCCAACGCGAATAACCTGCATTTCTACGCCAACTTTTTCTAATGTTCCTTTAAAGAAAGTAAGTTCTGAACTAAATCCTTTAAACTCTAAAGCGCCTTCCGGATTCAGGTATATTTTATCGGCCGCTGAGGCCAAATAATAAGCGCCCTGGGTGTATACCTCACTGTAAGAAATAATCTTTTTATGAGATTTTTTAAAGTCGATTAATGCATTTCTTACCTCCCGCAAGGTTGCAAAACCAGCATTAGGGCTGCTTACATTAAGATAAATACATTTGATGTTATCATCAGATTTAGCTTTTTTAATAGATTTTAATAAATCCTGTAATCCTATTCCGTCTTTTTCTTCGCCTCCAACAATTGGTAAATTCCCGAATGGATTTTTTGGTGTACGTTCGGTAATGGCTTGGTCGAGGTTTAAATATAATATAGAATTGCTGCTAACCGATACGGTTTTATCATCATCGATTGATGAAATGGCGGCAACAATCACCACAAAGCAAATAACAAATACAATTACAATGGATAGGAAAAAACCTAACATCGAAGCAAATAAATACTTAAAAAAATCTCTCATTTAAATGTTTTAATTTTGTGGTGTAAAGATATAAAATACACAGCGCATATATGGCATTAGAGCAAACAACTGCTTATTTGTTACTAGGTGGAAATTTAGGTGATAGGGAGAGGAATTTAGAAGATGCTATAGAGCTTTTAGATAAAGAAGTTGGTAAAGTTTTAAGTAAATCTTCTGTTTATGAAACAGCGGCCTGGGGAAAAACTGACCAACCATCGTTTTTAAATCAGGCAATTAGCTTAAATACTAAGCAAAATGCGCTTGAAGTTTTGGAAAAAGCACTGGCAATAGAACAAAAACTAGGACGCATACGCAAAGAAAAATGGGGTGAACGACTAATAGATATTGATTTAATTTTATTTGGGGATGAGGTTATTGATATTGAAGGAAAGTTGCAAATTCCTCATCCTCAGATGCAGAATAGAAAATTTGTGATGCAACCTTTGGCAGAAATTGCTCCGGATGTTGTGCATCCAATTATCAAAAAAACCATATCAGAAATAGCCCTAAATATTTCTGATAATTTAGAGGTTAAGAAAATCTAATTGCTTAAGTTTGAAATATGGAAGATAATTATGATAATCATCCCTTAGATTTATCATATCTTGTTGAAATGGTTGGTCATGATCCTGAATTCATGATTGAAATTTTTGAAACATTTATTGAGCAAACACCTTTTTATGTTGCAGAACTTGAAGACGCACTTTACCTGAAAAACTTGAAAAAGGTGGCTGATTGTGCCCACAAAATTAAACCAACATTTACCTACGTTGGCAGAACTGATGTTAGAGAATTTGTGCATACCATAGAGCGTAGCGCCCGCGAGCTGGTAGAACTGGATACCTTGCCTCAAAGGCTAAAGCAACTACATCAAATGCTCGAAACCATTTATATTCAGATAGAGCGATCTATATCAGAAGTAAGAACTAAATATAATATGAGTTAATTATTGTATTGTGCTTTTTGCTTTGAAATGCAAAAAGGATAAGGCAATGTAAAGCACCAAAACAAAGGGGATAGCTGCAAACTTTAATACAGCAATTAAAATGGCCGATAAAATCAGAAAAATAAATTTCATTTTATTTTTTGCCCAGCTTAAATCACTAAATTTTAAAGAAAATATTTTTATTTCGCTAACCAATAAAAAACTAGTTACCGCAGTAATTGCCACTAATAAAATTGTTGAGCCAATTACCTGAGGATAATCAGTGGCGATAAATGGCAAAGAGCAAATAAAAAGCGTATTCATTGGTGTGTTTAAGCCAATAAAATCTTCTGTTTGCCTTTCATCATTATTAAATTTTGCCAAGCGCAGCGCAGAAAATACAGTTATGAAAAAGCCGAGGTATGGAAGGTAGTCTGAGCTGTAATCGCTTAATTTAAATAGTTGAAACATTATTACACCCGGTAAGAAACCAAAACTTACCATATCTGCCAGTGAGTCTAAATCTTTTCCAATTGCCGATTTTACATTCAAAAGGCGAGCAACCATGCCATCAAAAAAATCGAAAATACCTGACAGCACAACAAAATAAGCTGCAGATTGTAAATCGCCTTTAAACGCAAAAACGATTCCGATGCAGCCAGAAAAAAGGTTTGCACAGGTAATCGCATTAGGGATATGCCTTTTCATTAAGTTTTAAGTTATACGTTATAAGTTTTAAGTGGCATGTTTACTTAAAACTTACCACTTAAAACTTACCACTTTCTAGCTGTTCATCGAAATTAAAAATTCTTCGTTGCTTTTTGTGCCTTTTATTTGTGCTTGTACAAATTCCATTGCTTCCTGACTGTTCATATCGGCAAGGTGATTACGAAGAATCCAAACACGTTGTAAAGTATCTCTGTCGTGTAATAAATCATCGCGACGAGTACTCGATGCAGTAATGTCAATTGCCGGGAAGATACGTTTGTTCGATAATTTACGGTCTAATTGTAACTCCATGTTACCAGTACCTTTAAATTCTTCGAAAATTACCTCATCCATTTTAGAACCTGTATCGGTTAGGGCTGTTGCTAAAATTGTTAACGAACCACCATTTTCTATGTTACGGGCAGCACCAAAGAAACGTTTTGGTTTGTGTAAAGCATTTGCATCAACACCACCAGATAAAATTTTACCAGAAGCCGGTGCTGTGGTATTGTAAGCTCTGGCTAAACGAGTAATCGAATCTAAAAGGATAACAACATCATGGCCGCTTTCTACCAAACGTTTAGATTTTTCTAAAACAATATTGGCGATTTTTACGTGGCGTTCAGCAGGCTCATCAAAAGTTGATGCAATAACCTCAGCTCTAACACTTCTGGCCATATCAGTAACCTCTTCAGGGCGTTCATCAATTAAAAGAATAATTAAGTAAACCTCCGGATGATTCTTCGCAATTGCATTTGCAACTTCTTTTAGTAAATTGGTTTTACCTGTTTTTGGTTGTGCAACAATTAAACCACGCTGACCTTTACCAATTGGCGTAAATAAATCCATTATACGAGTTGAATAGTTATTCGTATCCGTAAAAAGATTTAATCTTTCAGTCGGGAAAAGTGGTGTTAAATAATCGAAAGGAACACGGTCGCGAACTTCTGCAGGGATTCTGCCATTAATTGTTTCAACACGAACGAGTGGGAAATATTTTTCGCCTTCTTTTGGCGGACGGATGCTACCTTTAACCGTATCACCTGTTTTTAAACCAAAAAGTTTTATTTGCGATTGCGATACGTAAATATCATCAGGAGAGGTTAAATAGTTATAATCTGCAGAACGTAAGAAACCATAACCATCAGGCATAATTTCTAAAACGCCTTCGTTTGTAATTACGTTATCAAAATCTAAATTCGAATAACTGTTTTCATTTTTATGATGATTACCTCCTCCGGGTTGTTTCTGCTGACGATTGTCATCACGTTGAGGCTTATCTTGTTTTTCTCTCTGCTCTTGTCTTTGTTTAGGAGCCGGAGCCACAACTTCTGCACTTTCTTCTAATAAAGCAGAAATGGGTTTGCTACTTACTTCTTCCGATTCTACTATACGATCTGGTTGTGTTTCTTGTTGCTGATGTTGAGGCTCATCAAATAAGGTGATAGAATCTCTTTTATTTTCAATTGGAGCTGGTGCTTCATCTTTTGATAATCTAGCTCTTTTTTTAACCGGTTTATCAGCAGTTGCAACATCTGCATCAGCTTTAACTGTTTTATCAGCTTTAACTGCTTTGGTTTTTGGTGCAGAAGCTACAACAACAGGTTCGCTTTCACTATAAGGGTCTGCACCTGATTTAGCTGCATTTATAATTTCCTGCTGGTGTAATAGTACTTCAACAAGATCAATTTTTCTTAGAGAATCGGCACCTTCAATGCCATAGGTTTTTGCAAGCTCACGTAATTCGGGAGTGAGCTTTTCATTTAATTCTGTTTTGCTAAACATTCTAAATATATATGTTTCAAGAAATTTTAAATTTTTTTACAACAGATGTTTTCTATTGTAAATCTGCTATGGCTAAAATATTTGTGCTAGTTTTAAAGCCAAGCGGTTAAATTGTGTATAAAATCTTAAAGCCGTAAAACCAGAAGTGAGTGATTTTCTGAGTACTCAAAATGGTTTTAAAGTTGTTTACAAGCTGAATAGAAACGATTAATCGCTTTTAGAAAATGGTAACAAAAAACAAATCTTGATAATTTTTTTCTGGGATATTCAGATAAACGATTGAGAAATTATGTTGCAATTGTATGTATTTGAAACGTAATCCGCAAGAAAAAGTTTAAAATGTTTATAAAAATAATTAATTGGGGCATATTTTAATTGGTCTTAAAACTTAAAAAACCTCATATTTGCAGCAAATAAGCCCATATATGACCAAGCAGCAACTTTTTGAGCAGATACAAAAAAAACGTTCTTTTTTATGCGTTGGATTAGATTCTTCCTTAGAAAAAATCCCTCAGCATCTGCTAAAGTATGAAAATCCTATTCTAGAATTTAATAAGCAAATTATTGATGCCACTAAGGATTTATGTGTTGCTTATAAGCCAAATACTGCATTTTACGAATGTTATGGCAAAAAAGGTTGGGAAACGCTTATCGAAACTTGGAAATATATTCCTAAAGATGTTTTTAGTATTGCCGATGCCAAGCGTGGCGATATCGGAAATACATCTGCAATGTATGCAGAAACTTTTTTTAATGAGCAATCTTCAGAAATGAGTTTCGATTCGGTTACTGTTGCACCCTACATGGGAAGCGATTCTGTAACACCTTTTTTAACTTTTAAAGATAAATGGGTCATTCTTTTGGCCTTAACTTCAAATTCTGGTCATGCTGATTTTCAGTTACAAGAAATAGGAGACGATAAGCTTTTCGAAAAGGTGCTAAAAACTTCTCAGCAATGGGCAACAGACGAACAAATGATGTACGTTGTGGGTGCCACTCGTGGCGCTGCATTTGCAGATGTGCGTAAACTTGCCCCAAATCATTTTCTCTTGGTTCCGGGTGTAGGTGCACAAGGCGGCGATTTAAAAGAAGTATGTAAATATGGCTTGAATTCGCAATGCGGATTATTAATTAATTCATCAAGAGGGATTATTTATGCTGGCAAGGGCGAAGATTTTGCTGAAAAGGCTAGGGAAGAAGCTTTAAAGTTGCAGCAAGAAATGGAAGGGATTTTGGTTGAGGCAAATTTGGTTTAGCCACAGATTTACAGATTTTATTTTTTGCCACATAAGCACTGAAGACACGGAGAAATAAAATTAAAATTCGGTGTTAATTTACGTTTCCATGGTTAAATCCCTTTCTCTTTACGCAAAGCTTGGCATTCTTGGCGGTTAATCTCTACACATATATGAAATCCAAAATAGATTTAAAACTTATCCTTGCCTTAACTGGCGTTGCACTTATTTGGGGCACAACTTATTTGGGCATCCGCGTTGCTGTAGAAAGCATACCAGCTTGGTATGTAACGGCCATTCGCCAAACCATTGCTTCGCTGATTATATTAATCATCCTTATCAAACAAAAAGAATTGAAATGGATTGGCTGGTCGAGCTTTAAGCGCCAGATTTTACTTTCGTTATTAATGGTTGTTATTGCAAACGGAATGACAACTGTTGCTGAGAAGACAATTCCTAGCGGATTAACCTCCTTAATTAATGCAACATCACCACTGTTGGTATTTTTGGGTTGTGTATTTCTTGGTATTCAAAAACCAAGTTTAAAAGGATTTATCGGGGTGTTTATTGGCTTTTTAGGCATTGTATTTATTTTTAGAGATGGTATTAGCGATTTACTCGATCCAGGATATCGTAATGGGATTTTATCTTTAATTATCGCAGTTACCGGGTGGACCATTGGTACAATATACTCTAAAAAACATAGTGGTAAACCTCAGTACATATTCTTAAATCTATTTTATCAATTTGTTTTTTCGGCAATTGTTCAGTTTGGCTTAGCAGTAATTTTTTCTGGCAAAGCCGATGTAAACGCTTGGAAAACCGAAAGCATTTTCGCTGCAGTTTATCTCGCAATTTTTGGTTCGGTTCTTGGGTATTTCTGTTATCATTATGCTTTAAAGAAAGTTTCTGCATCAGAAGTTTCTATTCTTACCTATTTTAATACAGTTATTGCGATTTTTTTAGGCTGGCTTATCTTGAACGAGCATGTAGATGTGGATTTAATTGTTGCAACGGTTTTAATCATTGCAGGCGTTTTTATCACCAATTACAAGAAGAAAGCAGAACTTTCTTAGTCTCAACAAAACTTCATACTTAATTTATTGCAGCATCTCTTTTCTTCGAAACCCTGAAATGAGTTCTGTTGATATGAAAAAGATGATAAAGCTTTTAGGAATAATTTTTATCTTCAATAATGAATTTTCCAGAAGATTTTCTTCATTATGTTTGGCAATTTAGGTCATTTGATAATAGTAATTTACAGACTTCCACAGGCGATGATTTAAAAATTATCCATCAGGGTTTTCTGAATAAAAATTCTGGCCCAGATTTTAGTAATGCCAAAATACAAATAGGTGCGACTATTTGGGCTGGTAATATTGAAATTCACCTCAAATCGTCAGATTGGTTAAAACATAATCATCAAACAGATAGCAGTTATGAAAATGTTATACTTCATGTAGTTTATGAAAATGATGCTGAAGTTAATCGTATTGATGGTTCGGTTTTGCCAGTATTGGAATTAAAAAATCGTATCTCCATTGATTTGATAACAAAATATGAGCATCTGTTTTTAAATCTCACAGACTTTCCATGTATTGGCCAAATTAACACAGTTGATAAATTGATTATTGATTCATTTTTATCCAGAACTTTAATTGAAAGGTTTGAGCAAAAGGCTGAAATTGTTATTAACACGCTGAACGAATTAAATGGTAGTTGGGATGAAACCTTCTACCGTTTCATGGCTCGAAATTTCGGGTTTAAGGTTAATGCTTTGCCCTTTGAACTATTTGCCAAAGCCATTCCACAGCAAATTTATGCAAAACACAAAGACAATCAGATGCAGATAGAAGCGCTGGTTTTTGGTGGGGCAGGCTTTTTAAGTGAGCACTTTACAGAAGATTATCCGCTAAAATTGAAGCAAGAATTTCAGTTTTTGCAGAAAAAATATGCAATTAAGCCTCTTGAAGCCACAATTTGGAAATTTATGCGCATGCGCCCGCAAAATTTCCCAACTATTCGTTTGGCTCAGTTTGCTGCATTAATTGTTAAAGCAAATCATCTTTTTTCGAAAATTATGGAGATTAAAGATATAAATGAGTTGAGAAGCTTGTTTGAAAACCTTCCTGTAAATGATTTCTGGAAGAAGCATTACCATTTCAAAAAAACTGCTCATGGTGTTAATACACAAATAGGCAAAACCTCAATTGATAATATTTTATTGAATACAGTTGCCTTATTTCTTTTTGCTTATGGCAAGCATACCGGAACACAATTTTATATAAGCAGGGCCATAAAATTGTTGGAGAGTTTGCCTACCGAACAAAATGCAATTACAGACAAGTTTGTTTCAGCAGGCGTTAAGATAGAAAATGCTTTCTCTTCGCAGGGCATCATACAGTTAAAAAAGCAATACTGCGATGAGAAAAAATGTCTATCTTGTGGAATTGGCATCAAAATTTTAAAGCAAGCTTAATTTTATAATTCATTCAAAACTTTCTAACTATCTAATGGTTTTAGCATTATGGAATTCCCACACGAATTAAAAGAACTTTATCCAAATAAAATTATCGAAGTAAGAGGAAATGCCGATGCTTTAACGGTTATTTTGAAGGCGGATGTGGATATTGAGCAATTCAAAAATGAACTCAAAAAAAAATATTCTGGCTTAGAAGAACAACAGATTTTATTTATTAAGCACGAAGGCAGGCAAGATTTTGAGAAACTGATTTTGGAATAGATGATTTTCCGTTTGTTTTTAACCAATTATAATTGTTAAATTAGAATTTGATTAATAAATTATTCCGTGTTCTGTAATTGTATTGAAATTAAGATTTAAATAAACTTACAATGTTCCAAAAGATTATTACTTATTTCGAGCAACAAAGCTTTGGCGTATCTACATACTTAGCCAACAAGCTTAATATGAGTACAGCGAAAGTTCGCCTGTTTTTTATTTACTCTTCATTTCTTGCGGTAGGATTTCCAATTCTGTTTTATGTTATGGCAGCAATAGTTTTGGATATAAGGACCTACATGAAAAAGATGAGGTTAAGGATTTGGGAGTAATTTGAAGTTGTACGTATTAGGTTGTACGTATTAGGTTGTACGTTTTAGGTTGTACGTTTTAGGTTGTACGTATTAAGTTGTACGTTTTAGGTTACTTAAAACTTATCACTTAAAACCTACAACTAATCCTCCCTCAAAATCTCTGCAATTTCATTAAATCCCTTTTCAGCGGCCAAATCTGCCGGGAGTTTTCCGCCTTCCATGCGCAAGCTAACTTCAGCGCCATGTTCTAAAAGCAAAATAATTAATTCGATATTACCCAGTTGTGCAGCGGTATGTAAAGGTGCTAACCCAGCTTTCTGACATACGTTTGGATATGCACCAGTATCTAAAAGTAGCTTTGTAATGTTTATATTATTAGCAGCAACAGCAGAATGTATTGGGAAAACATTAAAACCATTTTTAGAAGCCAAATTTACATCTGCACCTTTTAAAACTAAAAATTTCGCCAAATCTTCATGCCCAAAATAACACGCCAATCCAAGCGGCGTAAAGCCATCTTCTGAAAAAGCATTTACAAGCTCCGGATTTTGAAATATCAGCTGAGTGGTTGCATCATATTTGCCAACGGCACAAGCTTCAAATAGCGTAAGGTTATCTACAAACTCTGTAATAAGATTTGCAATGTCTTGCTTTTTATAATAACACGCCAATAATAATGGCGAAACATTATGGGCAGTTTTAGTATTGGCTAATTGCGGATTATTAATCAGCGTTTCTTTTACCGATTGTAAATCTCCAGCTTCAATTTGTTCTTCGAGTTGGCTTATACTCATATAGATTTCTTATTAAATGCGAATTTAAATTAACAAAAAATTAATAAAGTGTAGAAATTTTACTGAAAAGAAGATGCTTATTTTAAACGATAACTATTTATAGTTTTTGATAAGCTTAGGCTGAAAAATTAGTTTAAGAAGATAGGATTGGTTTTTATTTACAGCAAAGACATAAGTTTAATAAACCTGATAGTAATGGAAATACTTTTTGTTGTGCAACAACTTAAATACGCTGTCATGGTGAGGAACGAACCATCTGCAAGCGATGAAAGACCTGCCTGCCGCAGGAAGGGATTCTTCGTTTCTCAGAATGACATAAGTTTAAAAAAGATTGGAATGAATAGCAGGGCTACAGTACCTATGAAAAGCAAAACCGTAATTTTCTAAATAAAAATCCCGTTTAACCTCTCCAGGACCAAACGGGATAAAACCTAAAACAAAATCCGTTTCATTTGACAAACGTGCAAATGTGTGTTGTAAAATAATAGACTAATTTTTCTGTTTAAGGTTTAATAAGCATTTAATAATTTTATTTAATTTGATGCATCATGTAAAACTCGTAACAGATATTTTATATTTGTTCTTTAATCATATTACGATAGAAAATGGCGGTAAGGGGAAACCAATTTAAAAGCAATACATTCCGAGAAAAAGGTGCAGAAAATGCATCAGGCAGGGCGTCATCTGGTCGCCAGGCTAAAGAAAAAAGAGAATACTTGCCAAATTTTGATTTGCAGGATGGACGGGCGATAAAAATTGTGGGCTTATTTTTCGTTATACTTTCACTATACTTTTTAATAGCGTTTACCTCGTATTTATTTACTTGGCAAGATGATCAAAGCTATGTTATCGATGCAAACGGTGGATGGGGAAATCTTTTTAAAACCTCAGATGAATTAAAAGAAGCGGGCGTTACAATTCCTGTTGTTCAGAACTGGTTGGGCAAATTTGGCGCTTTATTATCGCACCAATTTATTTACGAATGGTTTGGAATTGCATCATTCCTTTTTGTATTAGCATTCTTTATTATTGGTTATCGTTTGTTATTTAAGGTTAAAATTTTATCAATTTCAAAAACCTTAGGATACAGCTTTTTCTTCTTATTATTCATTTCTTTAACACTTGGTTTTGCACATAGTTTCTGGTCTAGTTCGCCACACTTTGTAGAAGGAGAATTTGGTTATTGGAGCAACAAATTATTAGCGGCACAAATTGGTGCTGCAGGTGTTGCGGGTTTAATAGCTTTTGCAGGCTTAACCATTTTAATTATTGCTTATAATATAGATTTTAAGTTGCCTGAGCGTAAACAAAAGGAAGTTTACTTAGATAATGAAACCCCTGATTATGTTAATGAGGTAAGAGAAGAATTTTCAAACAGAAGAACCACAGAAGAAATTAATGAGCCAATAGAATTTCCGGTACGTGATAAGCCATCTTTAAATAATGAGCGGAAACAGCAAAATGTTGTTTTACAGCCAAACAGGTTTGAGCAAAAAGAGGAAGAAGAAATTGCTAAGCCAGTTGTTTTAACACCTATGGCAGCAAATTTACCAATAGCTACTGCAGCCGCTGCGGCAATGCCTTTAACGGTAGAGCCAACCATAGAGGAAGAGCATGAGCCTACTTTTACTGTAGAGAAAACTGAAGAAGAGAAAAAATCTGATGATTTAGTAGAACAGTTTGGTAACTACGATGAAAAACTAGATTTATCGGGATATAAATATCCAACGGTTGATTTACTTGAGAATTATGGCACCAATAAAATCTCTGTAAATGCAGAAGAACTCGAAGCAAACAAAAATAAGATTGTAGAAACGCTTAACCATTATAACATCGAAATTGATAAGATTAAGGCGACTATTGGTCCAACGGTTACGCTTTATGAAATTATTCCTGCACCTGGCGTAAGAATTTCGAAAATTAAAAATCTGGAAGATGATATAGCTTTATCATTGGCAGCATTAGGTATTCGCATCATAGCTCCAATGCCTGGTAAAGGCACAATTGGTATTGAAGTGCCAAATCAGCATCCGGAAATGGTGCCAATGCGTAGCATTTTAAACACCGAAAAATGGACCTCGAATACAATGGATTTGCCTATTGCTTTAGGTAAAACAATTAGTAATGAAGTGTTTATTGCCGATTTGGCCAAAATGCCTCACTTATTGGTTGCCGGTGCTACTGGTCAGGGTAAATCTGTTGGTATCAATGCAATTTTAGTATCATTACTATTCAAAAAGCACCCGGCACAATTAAAGTTTGTACTTGTTGACCCTAAAAAGGTTGAATTAACGCTTTTCAATAGGATTGAACGCCACTTTTTAGCAAAGTTACCCGGTGAGGCAGATGCAATTATAACAGATACTAAAAAGGTAGTAAACACGCTAAATTCTCTTTGTATCGAAATGGATCAGCGTTACGATTTGCTAAAAGATGCACAAGTAAGAAACTTAAAAGAATATAACGATAAATTCATCAAGCGCAAGCTAAATCCAAATAACGGGCACAGGTTTTTACCTTTTATTGTATTAGTTGTAGATGAGTTTGCCGATTTAATGATGACCGCCGGTAAGGAAGTTGAGGCGCCTATTGCTCGTTTAGCTCAATTAGCTCGTGCAATCGGGATTCACTTGGTATTAGCAACTCAGCGTCCGTCAGTAAATATTATTACAGGTACAATTAAAGCCAATTTCCCGGCAAGGTTAGCTTTTAGGGTATTGTCTAAAATCGATTCCCGTACTATTTTGGATAGTGGTGGTGCAGATCAGTTGATTGGTCGCGGTGATATGCTTTTATCTACCGGTAGCGACTTAATCAGGCTACAGTGTGCTTTTGTGGATACACCCGAAGTTGATAGAATTTCGGAATATATTGGTAACCAGCGAGGCTATTCTGACGCTTATCAATTGCCGGAATATATTGATGAAGCGGGAGAGGGTAGCAAGGCTGATTTCGATCCGAATGAGCGGGATAAGTTTTTTGAAGATGCTGCGAGATTGATAGTGCTTCATCAGCAAGGATCTACCTCATTAATACAACGTAAATTAAAGTTAGGTTATAACCGTGCGGGTAGAATTATCGACCAGCTAGAGGCAGCAGGTATTGTTGGCCCGTTTGAAGGCAGTAAAGCACGTGAGGTTTTATATCCAGATGAATATTCTTTGGAACAATTCTTGAATAGTATTGATAGCAAGGATTAGATTAAACCAATTTGGGATAATCAACTCTAAGTTTCGAACGAATATTTAAAAAACACAAAATGAAAAAAATAATTTCAGCATTAATGGTTGTTGTAGCGTTTACAACATCAACCTATGCTCAAACAGATGCAAAAGCTAAAGCAATTTTAGCAGAGGTTAGTAAGAAATATAAATCGTATAACATCGTAAAAACCGATTTTTCTTTCACTTTGGATAATCCGAAGGCAAAAGTTAAAGAAACCCAGCAAGGAACTTTGTATGTTAAAGCAAACTCTAATAAATACAAGGTTGCTATGACAAACCAGGAATTATTTAGTGATGGTAAAAGCCAGTGGACTTATTTAAAAAAAGATAAAGAAGTACAAGTAAGCAATGTTGATAATAGTGGTGATGCAATTAATCCTGCTAAAATTTTTACGGTTTACGAAAAAGGCTTTAAATATGTTTACACCGGCGAGCAAAAGTCTGGTGCTAAAACTTATCAGATGATTGACCTCACACCAGTTGATGCAAAAAAATCAATTTTTAAAGTTCGTTTAAGTATCGATAAGGCTGCTAAACAAATTGCTAATGTTGTTTTATTCGATAAAAATGGAAACAAATACACTTACAATGTGAAAACGTTTTCACCAAATGTTAACGTACCAGAAACTACTTTTGCTTTTGATGCAAAGAAATATCCAGGTGTTGAAGTGGTTGATTTAAGATAAAATAATTTCCGCTTTGCGGGATAAAATTTACTAAAGTTCAGTTGGCAACAGCTGAACTTTTTTGTTTAGTATCTAAAATTTTTTGACGCTGAAACACTGAAAATTGATAAGTCGTTATTTCAGGCTCGAATTTCAGGAAGAAATCTTTAAAGTTGGCATACTGTTAAATTTAAAACTTCTCTACATTGCATTGCGCTATGGTCGAGAAGGTGTAGTTCATTATTGATAGGCTTTTCTAAAATTAAAATTCCTTTTGTGATAAAAAGATTATTTGATTGCTGCTTAGATTTCTCTAAGTTTGTTCTAATGTCGTTGCCACTAACAAATCATACTTTAGAGAAATTAGAGCAATTACTTTTTGCAATGGGCTTTAAGGTTCGTTATGAAAAAGGAAACTTTAAAACTGGTTCTTGCCTGCTGGAGCACAATAAAATTATTGTTGTAAATAAATTCTCTAACCTCGAAGGCAAAATTACCGCTTTAGTTACTCTTGTTAAGCAAACTAACCCTGATGAGAATATGTTAGATGAAAAGCAACGTCAATTTTTTCATTCATTACAGCAAACCCAATTATTTTAATGAAGCAGCTACGAGCAATTAGAGATTCAGAAAGGAAAGATTTTTAGGATGAAAGCTACTTTTTTAGGCACTGGTACATCACAAGGCGTTCCTGTTATTGCTTGTAATTGCGAAGTTTGCCAATCTACAGATAGGCGAAATAATCGTTTAAGAACTTCTATTTTATTGGAGCTTAGTGATAAAACCATCGTGATAGATAGTGGTCCGGATTTTAGATACCAATTGCTAAGGGAAAAGGTAAAAGATTTAGATGCTGTTCTTTTTACACACGAACATAAAGACCATATTGCAGGTTTAGATGATATTCGTCCTTTTAATTATTTGCTTCATAAAGTTATTGATGTTTATGCTACAGAGCGGGTTCAAACTGCATTGAAAAGAGAATTTTATTACATTTTCGCTGAAACCAAATATCATGGTTTACCGCAGATTAATCTTCATAGTGTAAATAATGGCGAAGATTTTAAGATAGGCAATAATACAATTACGCCATTTGAGGTGATGCACCATCTTTTGCCTGTAACTGGCTACAGGATTGGTGATTTTACTTATATCACTGATGCTAAAACCATTTCTGATGCCAGTTTTGAAAAAATTGCCGGAACAAAGATTTTAGTTTTGAATGCCTTGCAGAAAGAAGCGCATATCTCTCATTTTACCTTAAAAGAGGCTATTGAATTTGCTAAAAGAGTTGGAGCAGAAACTACTTATCTAACTCATATTAGTCATAATTTAGGTTTACATGATGTAGTGGAGCAAGATTTGCCGGCAAACATCAGGCTGGCTTATGATGGGTTGAAAATTGAATTGTAAATCGCTGTTTTCAGAATCCAAAATTAAATTATATTTGCAACAGAAACTCAGGTGGCGAAATTGGTAGACGCACCAGCTTGAGGGGCTGGCGCCCGTATGGGTGTGGGAGTTCGAATCTCCTCTTGAGTACTTAACGAAGATTTCGTTAATTTTTTAAAGGCTTGCTCGTTAACGAGCAGGCCTTTTTTTTGACTAAAGCCACAACAATGAATGTTTTTTGGGTATTAAGTAAACCTTATGCTGGTTAAATTAGAAGGATAAAATAAATATTTTTTACTCTCTTCGGCTTTCAATCGTGTATACAAAGCTATCGGCTTTATAGTAGCCCAAATTATATTCAATTGGCTTTTCATCGATATCGTACACAAATCTTTTACGGAATAATATTGCTGCACCAACCTCCGTTTCTAATTTACCTGCTATGAATTCATCTGCCAACAGCGCACTTATCTCTTCTTTTGAAATCATAGCGATTATACCATGCGCTTTCTCCAGCATTTCGTAAAGCGGAGCTTTATAATCTTCATCGCCGGTTAAGCCAACAGATGGATGGAAATACGACTCAAAATATACAAATGGCCCCTCTGGTCGGCCACGAAGTCTAACCAATTTTAAAACTTTCTTATCTTCTTTTATATTAAAAAAGCTTGCTATTCTTTTTTCCGGATATACCCAGCTAACATGTAGTTCGAAATTTCTTATTGGAATACCTCTGGCGCTCATTTCTTGAGAAAAGCTCATCCAGTTTTTTGACTTTGAACTTAATGATTTTGATTCAACAACCTTGGTGCCTACCCCTTTTTTTCGGGTTAGTAATCCATCATATACTAACTTATTAATGGATTGGCGAAGGGTTGTACGAGAAATGCTTAAGATTTTGGAGAGCTCTACCTCATTGGGTAGTAATTTCCCATCCACATATTCCGGAGATTCTATTAGTCTCCTAAGTAATTCTTCTGCCTGTACATGTAAAGGGATTTGGCTTTTATGATCGATTTTGAGTTTCATAATCATCACAATAATAAAAAAAATATATTTCATTACCTCATGTCTATACATATTACTTGTAGGTAGGCTATCTATATATCGAGGTATATAAACAGAATAAATTTTTGTTGAAAAAAAATAGTTAAGCACTTGTATTTTAATTTATAAATAATACATTTGTATATACATACTTATAAATGTATGGTCTAGCCAAATTTTTTACGATTTTCTGATTATGTTCGATTATTATTTAAAATTCTCTTTAATACAGTTAAATCACCTCAAAATGGATGTTCTGCTGATGTTAATTAATTTATTGGCTATTCATATATTCATTATTTACACCACTCAATTAATTTTAATTGGATTAAAATTGTAGTTTATTTAAAAGTATGTATGAACAAGTATTAATAAAATAAATAGTCACTTCCCACTTATGTCGATAGAAGAACCAATGAGAAAAACCGAGCAGGAGATTATGCCAGCTCGAGCTAGTCAAATAACAAAACCTTTAGGTTATGATATTTACCCTTACTATTCACTTGGAGATAACAAAATATTTAATGGTTATTCATCGCTTTGCGATTTCATTATTGAACAAAAAACTGTTGTAATTGATGGTTATGTTGGCGTGTACTGGAATAAGCTAATAACGGCTTTAAAGGAAGATTTGATTGATAGGGGTTATGCCTTAAACCTTATTGAAAGCAAGAACTATTTAAAATCTCAGGCGCAATTGAATGAAATGATTGCACCCTTTCTGGGTACAGAAGGTTCGGTTTGGGGAACAAAAACAACATTAACATTGGCCGATTATTTTAATATGCCGGCCTTAACTGAAATTGAAAAAAGTACTTCTGCTGATATAAATATTATTACTGGCTGTGGGGCTTCTCTATCAGATTGGAAAGCTGCTCTAATTTACGTTGATCTCCCTAAAAATGAAATACAGCATCGTATGAGTGCTGGCTCTATCTGTAATCTAGGACTGGACCTGCAAAAGGAGCAAACTGAAATGTATAAGTGCTTCTATTTTGTTGATTGGGTGGTCTTGAATAATCATAAAAAAGCACTTATCAATGACATAGACATTTTTGTTGATGCACAATGGGAAGATAGTATTAACTGGGCATACGGGAAAGACATCCGAAAAGGTTTAGAAAAAATGTCTTCGTCTGTTTTTAGAGCTCGTCCTTGGTTTGCGCCTGGCGCATGGGGCGGACAATGGATGAAGGAACACATGCCTCAATTAGATCGAAATGAGGTAAATTATGCCTGGTCTTTTGAACTTATTGCACCTGAAAACGGAATCGTTTTTGAAAGCAGTAGCTTTCTTTTAGAAGTTTCTTTTGATGCATTGATGTTTGCTCAAAACAAAAATGTTTTAGGTGTGCATGCAGCGAAGTTTGGTGATGAATTTCCTATTCGATTTGACTTTTTGGATACTTTTGATGGTGGGAATCTATCTATACAATGCCACCCAAGTCTAAAATATATTCAGCGTGAATTTGGCGAAAATATTACCCAGGATGAAACTTACTACATTTTGGATTGCAAAGATGATGCAAAGGTGTATCTGGGCTTTCAGGATAATATCAACCCTACCGAGTTTAGAGATACTTTAGAAAAAAGCAATCTTTACAACGAAGAAATTGACATAGAAAAGTATGTTCAGGTTCATCAAGCTAAAAAACATGATTTATTTTTAATTCCCAATGGAACTGTTCACAGTGCGGGAGCAGAAAATTTGGTGCTCGAAATTAGTGCAACTCCATACATTTTCACCTTTAAAATGTATGATTGGGTAAGGTTAGATTTAAATGGTAAACCCCGACCAATAAATATCGACCACGCTTTTAAAAACCTTGATTTTAATAGAAAAGGCGCTACAGTTAAACAAGAATTAATCATTAAGCCTTCAATTCTCTTTGAAGATAATGATTTTATCTGTTACCACTTGCCTACACATAAGGAGCACTTTTATGATGTTCATCGATTAGAATTTGAAGCGGAAGTTGAGGTAGAAACCAATAATGTTTGTCATGTACTGATGCTTGTTGAAGGCGCAGCCATTACTGTAGAATCTGCAGATGGTGCTATCATGACTTTCCCTTTTGCAGAAACATTTGTAATCCCGGCGGCGGCGGGCAGTTATAAAATGATAAACAAAGGAAGTGAAAGGGCGAAAGTGATTAAAGCATTCTTAAAATAATCAGCATGAATAACACTGAAAAAAATATAGTTACTGAAAAAAGTAAGACTTACTTATACCTCGTTTGTCTTGTTGCTGCTCTTGGAGGTTTTCTTTTTGGTTTTGATACAGCAGTAATTTCAGGAACGATAAGTTTGGTAAAAGGCGATTTTGGTCTTGATGCAGTTAGCGAAGGTTGGTTTGTTAGTTGTGCGCTGTTAGGTTGCATCATTGGGGTGAGCGTATCGGGCAAGCTAAGCGACCGGTATGGGCGTAAGATAGTGATGATTTTATCAGCATTTCTTTTTTTGATATCTGCCCTGGGTTGCATGTATTCAGGCTCTTTCTCTGCATTAATTATTTTTAGGCTGGTAGGCGGTATTGGTATTGGAGTTGCCTCTATGGTTTCGCCGCTTTACATTTCAGAATTTGCGCCATCGAGGCTTCGTGGAACTATGGTGTCCTTATACCAACTTGCTTTAACAATAGGTATAGTAGCCGCTTATTTTAGTAATGCGTATTTGGCAAATCATGCCGCAGACCATTATGCTGGCAGTCAATCGATGCGCATATTTTCTTCAGAAGTATGGAGAGCGATGTTAGGGTTAGGCGGTGTACCTGCCTTAATTTTTTTAATTGCCCTTTTCTTGGTTCCAGAATCTCCAAGGTGGTTGCTGGCCCGAGGGAAGAATGATTTGGCAAAAAATATCTTAACAAAAATTGATGGGGAAGCTGCTGCCGAAAAAGAAGTAGATGCGTTTTTATCTCAAAATGAAAATGAAGCAGATGGGTCGCTTAAAACACTATTCAAGCCTGTTTACCGTAAAGCATTATGGATAGGGCTATTACTGCCTTTCTTATCACAAGTTTGTGGTATTAACGCAGTTATTTATTATGGCCCAAGAATTTAGAACAGGCGGGCTTCACACTAAATAATGCTTTAGGCGGGCAGGTTACCATTGGCTTAATCAATGTGCTATTTACTTTTGTAGCCATTTTTAGTGTTGATAAATGGGGGAGGAAACCGCTGCTTTATATCGGTGTTGGTGGTGCGGTAATATCTTTAGTTATTATCGGATTTCTATTTCAGTTCGGTGTGATATCCGGGCCATGGATTTTAATTTTCATTTTAGCCTTTATTGCCTGTTTTGCATTCTCTTTCGGGCCTGTATGTTGGGTAGTTATTGGAGAGATTTTTCCAAATGGCATTCGTGGTAAGGCCATGTCTTTAGCCACACTTACCCTTTGGATTGGCAATTTTTTTGTTGGCCAACTTACTCCAATGATGTTAGAAGGACTAGGCTCTGCATGGACTTTCTGGATATTTGCCATCTGTTGTTCTCCTGCATTATACCTTACCTGGAAACTCATACCCGAAACCAAGGGCCGGTCGCTAGAAGAAATTGATGCCCATTGGCATACCATTCATCAGCAGCAAATCAAATAATTTATCACCAAAAAATATCTAACCTAATATTACTGATGCGCAATAAAGCATCTTAATCAATCCAAATGTTATGAGACTTAAACTTTACCAACTTGAAAAACTAAAGCGATTGCCACATTGGCGATTTGCATTGATGGCCATTCTTGTAATTCCATTTATGCCTAACCAATCTCAGGCTTTAAGTACACCAACTTTAATAAACACCATCAAAAATTTTAACATCACTATAAAAGGAAAAGTAGTTGATGAAAAAGGAATCGGACTTCCGGGTGTGAGTGTGCAAATTAAAGGCACTACAGTTGGCGCAGTTACAGATGCCAACGGGCTTTACACGATTTCAGTTCCTGATAATCTTGCAACAAACAATTTAACATACTCATATTTAGGTTATGTAAGTCAGGAGGTTGCCATTGGTGGTCGAACAACTATTAATATTCAAATGAAAACCGACGCCAATAATTCTTTAGAAGATGTGGTTGTGGTAGGTTACGGCGTACAGAAAAGAGTTTCTGTAACCGGTGCAATAAATACTATAGATGCAAAAAGCATTGAAAACAAACCTGTGTTAAATGTTTATCAGGCATTGCAGGGTGAATCACCAAATTTGATTATTCAGCAAAGTTCATTAAATCCGGGCAGTAACGTTACCGTAAATATTCGTGGTGTAGGTACCTTGGGAGATAATACACCGCTGGTTGTGGTTGATGGTATTGTTGGTGGAAACTTAAATACATTAAACCCTAACGACATTGCAAGTGTAACAGTACTAAAAGATGCGGGCTCAGCAGCAATTTATGGCTCAAGAGCTGCCAACGGTGTTATTTTAGTCACCACAAAAGGTGGAAAACTGAACCAAAAAACTTCAGTTTCTTATAATGGAAGTTACGGGATTCAGGATGCAAACGTATTGGTAAAAAAGGTACCCGCCTGGGAAAACGCTTATTTTAAAAATGAATCTTTAGTAAATTCCGGATTAAGCCCTGCTTACACACCAGACCAAATACAACAACTTAAAGACCAGGGTAATGGCACATGGGATATTGAACACCTATTACGCACTGCACCTCAACAAGCGCATAATTTTAGTATTGTAGGTGGAGGAGAGAAAAGTTCCTTTTACGTATCAGCAGGCTTTCAGGATCAGGGCAGTAATTTTATTGGCAATGGCGGCGAAGGGGCCGACTTTGGTTACCAGAAATACAATTTACGCTTAAACCAGAGCAACGTGATAGGGAAATTTAAAACCAATTTTATTTTACTCTACACTAAAACCCGAAATAAAACCAATAGTGTTGGTGATAACAATATTTTTGCTGATGCTAACCGCGTACCCTTAAATTACAGTTGGCAGGATGAAAACGGTAATTATTTAACCAATCCAGTGGCTTCACAATACAATGAGTATGGTGTTTTGGAAAAAGGGGGTTTCAACCAGGCAGATAATGATGAAATATTCGGAGCATTTAACGGTCAGTTTAACATTACCAATGATTTGAAAATTACTGGTGAATTTGGTGGAACGCTACAAAATAACGGAACATTTTTTCGCCGTACGCAAGTTAATTATTTGCCATCTGGTGTTTATGGAGATGATCGCTCAGTTTTAGACGGAAATAGCAAATCGCAGCTTTTCAATACAAAATTATATGTAGAATATGGTAAAAAAATTGATTTACACGATTTTAAGGTTCAGATTGGTGCTTCAAGTGAAAACTATTCGCAACGTGGATTTCAACTTCAAAAAACATTAACCGACCAGTTATTAGGTACACCTACAACAGGCACATTGGTCGATCCCATTAACTCGAGCAATAGTTTAGCCATAAATTCAAACAGTTTACTTTCTCTATTTGGTAGAGTAAATTATGCTTATCAGGATAAATATTTATTTGAAGCAACGGCGAGATATGACGCTTCATCCAAATTTGCAAAAGGAAACCGTGGAAGTTTCTTTCCTTCAGTAAGTGCAGGTTGGATAATTTCGCAGGAATCTTTTATGCAATCCATAAAAAATACGCTGAGTAATTTAAAACTTCGTGCCTCTTATGGCGTATTGGGTAATCAGAATGTTGGGAATTTCCAATATCAAACCACTTATTTTAATTATGCCAGTGCTTATGGCTTTAATAATGTGCCTGTTGGTGGTGCTGGTACGCTTTTATCTAACAGAGATTTAACCTGGGAAAAAGCATCTACATTAAATATTGGTCTTGATGCTGGTTTCTTCAATAATCGCCTTACCGCATCATTCGATTATTTTAATAAAGTAACCAGAGATATTTTACAACCAAGGCAAGATATTCCGGCAATTTTTGGAGCTGCGACACCAGATTTTAACGTAGCTAAAGTGCGTAGCAAAGGTTGGGAAGCATCTTTAACTTATAATTTACGTGGAGAGAATGTAACGCAAAGTTTCAGCGTAAATGTTGCTGATAATCAAAATAAGCTGCTGCAGCTTTCGGGTGGTGCAACCGAGCAAATTATAAATCAGGATGTTTTTCAGTTATTGAGAAGAATTGGCGAGCCAATAACACAATATTATGGCTATGAAACGAATGGATTTTTCCAAAATCAAACGGATATAAACAATTCACCAAAAATTGCCGGCAACCCGGTAGTGCCTGGCGATGTGAAATTTAAAGACCTTAACAATGATGGAATTATTGATGCCAAGGATAAAGCAGTTTTAGGTAACCCTTTTCCTAGATATACTTTTGGCTTCACCTACAGGCTGGCAGTTAAAGGATTTGATTTGCAGTTGTTCATTCAAGGTGTTGGTAAACGTGAAACATTTTTGCGTGGCGAACTGGTAGAACCATTTCATTACGGATATGGTGCAACGGTGTATGAACACATGACCAATTACTGGACACCCAATAATCCTGATGCCAGATATCCAATTTTTGCAAATATTGGCTCACCATCTAACACCAATAACTGGCGTACAGGCTCCGACCTTTATAAATATGATGCAGCTTATGCTCGTTTAAAAAACGTAAATATTGGCTATACAATTCCGGAAACTGTAACCAAAAAATTCGGTATTCAGCGCTTTAGAGTGTCGCTCATCGGCCAAAATCTCTTTACGCTTTCAAAACTTAAATTTATTGACCCCGAAACTTCTGAGTTTGGAAACAATGTAAGTCTGGGTTCTGGTTCAAATAGTGCCCGTTCATATCCGCTTCCGATATTTTACGGCGCCGGATTGGATATAACTTTTTAATGATAACGGTTAGAATTAATAAAATGAAATACCTAAATAAAATCTTTATAGCAGCAGTTGCAATCGTAATGTTTGCAGGTTGCAGAAAACTAGATATCGCACCAACAGACCGGTTTTCAGATTTAACTTTCTGGACAGTTGATGTGAATGTGAATAACGCTCTTAACAATAATTATAGTCTGCTTTACAATAGTTCGCTATTTTTTGAGCCTGAAGCGCTTTCTGATAATGCATATTCACCTTCTGGCGATCTTAATTTAATAGCAAGCGGAAACGCTACTTCGCTTACTGGTAAATTTCAGGGCGATTGGGCAAGTTATTATCGTACAATAAAATCGGTTAATATTTTTCTGGAGAATATAGATCAGAACAAAACGCTGCCAGCAGCAACCATTGCCAGAATGAAAGCAGAAAATCAGTTTATGAGAGCTTTTGCACTATTTAATTTAACTAAATGGTATGGTGATGTTCCGCTTCCTGACCACAATTTAACTCCCGAAGAAGCGCAGGTAATTCCACGCAGTTCAAAAGCTTCGGTTAATGCTTTTATTGTAAGTCAGCTAGAAAGCGCTATTCCAAATTTGCCAAGTAAAGATCAGCTTCCGGCTAGCGAAAATGGTAGAATTACAAAAGGTGCTGCCTTAGCTTTACAAATGAGAACTTTATTGTACGAGGGAAATAAAACTGCAGAAGTGATTGCGATTTGCGAAAAACTAATCAACAATCAGGCAACCTATGGAACTTATTCATTAGCAGCTAATTATAGTGCTTTATTTAGCGATCCTGCAATCAATAAAAACAATAATGAAAGTATCTTATCGCTACAATATGTACCTACAATAAGAACATGGCAAAATTTTTGGGATTTTGCACCCCGAACAGTTGGTGGCAGGGTGAGTAATATGGCACCTACACAAGAGTTGGTTGACGATTATGTTATGCTGAATGGAAAGGGAATTAAAGAAGCTGGTTCAGGCTACGTAGAAAGTAATCCATACATCAACCGCGATCCACGACTAACCGCCACAGTTGTTTACGATAGATATACTTGGATAAATCCGAATAACAGTACCAAGACCATTTACATAAAACCGGGTACCGATCCGGTTCAACCTGGCCTTGATGAATACTCTCCGGGCTCTCAAAGCGCATCTGCTACAGGTTATTATTGGAGGAAATATTTTGATCCAAGTGCTTTATCAAGTTTTGTTTCAGGTAATAATCTTCATTTGTTTAGATACGCGGAAGTTTTATTAACCTATGCTGAAGCTAAAAACAGCTTAGGACAAATGGATGCTACAATCTGGGCGAAAACAATCGGTGCACTTCGCTCCAGAGCCGGCTTTACTGATGCTGCTGCTTTGAGTTATCCTGGCGGAGATTTGACAAGTATTATCCGCAGAGAACGCAGGGCAGAAATGGCAATGGAAGGTTTGCGTTTAGATGATTTAAGACGCTGGAAAACTGCCGAAATCACTATGAATGGTTTTGCGCATGGGGCTAAATTTGCCGCCGACCAAAATGTTGATAATGGTTATATCCGCACTCAGCAACGCAAATTTAACGCTCAAAGAGATTATTTATGGGCAGTTCCATCAAGCGAAATAAGTCTAAACAAAAATTTAACCCAAAATCCGGGCTACTAAAATATAAAGCAACATGAAAAACTTGAAAGCAATATATGTTTTGATGGCGCTATCATTATTCGCCATTAGTTCATGCAAAAAAGACACAAAAGAACTTAATGAGAATATTAATCCCATTGGAAGTTTAAGCATACCTCAAAATATGCAAAGCCTTAAATTAACACCATCAAACGCATTGGCTACGCAGCAGTTTAAGTGGAACCCAGCGAGCGCTGAAGATGGTGGGCTTATTCTTTACGAAGTAGCATTTGATAAAGAAAGCGGAGACTTTTCAAAACCGGTTTATAAAGTGGTGTCAGATGGCGCCGGTGTGCAGGCTCAGGTTACAATTTCTCATAAAGATTTAACCAAAGTTGCAGCATTATGCGGAATCAATTCATCAAGTACCGGAAATATTAAATGGACAGTAATTGCATCCAAAGCCAGCAACAGAAAACCTGGTCAGGAAAGTAGAACGCTGCAACTTGAACGCCCGGCAGGGTTTGCTGAAGTGCCAACCGACCTTTATCTTATAGGTTCTGCAACAGAAACAGGAGACGACATTAGCAAAGCAATTAAATTTAAGAAACTAGATGAAGGCGTTTTTGAAATATACACAACGCTTAAGCCTGGTACTTATCAGCTAACAGATAAAATTACTGCATCAGGTCGAAAATTCTACACCGAAGGTACATTAGTTAAAGAAGGAACCACATCTGTTACAGTTTCGGGTGTTGCAAAGGTATATTACCTCAAATATGATTTCAATGTAGCCACTGTGGTGGATGTAGTTGAAGTTCAGAGCCTGGGGTTATACATGTCGGCTTACGGTAATGAGATAGGCCAGTTAACATATACTGCAAATGGTGTGTGGCAATCAGGAAATATTCCGGTTGTATTTTATCAATTTTCTTGGGGTAGAGATGAAAGATATAAATTCGCAATGCATACCTCTGGAGGTGTTCGCTATCTGGGAAGCAGTAATGTTAATAATGTTAGTCCTGTTGGCCAAGGTGCAGCTTACTTTTATTTAAATCCGGTTACTAATGATCAATGGAATAATACTTATAAGTTTAATCCTTCAGCCGATAATAAAAGTGTTAAGGTAGTTGTAAGTCTTAACGCTGGCGGGCCATACACCCACACTTTAACTACACAATAATTACGTTGTATTGCCACCGGTTTAAGCCGGTGGCTAAATATTCTAACCATGAAAAAATTATTTTTTAATACTGCTCTGATTTTGTCTATCTTTTTTTTGGCAGCTTGCAAAAAAAATCCCGTAGTTGAGCCGGTTACTCCACCACCTCTTGTGCCACCTACAGGGCCGGGCGTTAAAGTAGACTACCTAAAGCTGGCCCAGGAAACACATACCTTTACCACCAATAATTTGCTTACTGCAAGTTATGGCTATCGTGCAAATACCACAACCCATGCTAACAATTGTTATGAGTGGTACAACGTAAGCCAGATTTATGCAGATGCAGCTATGGTGGCTGCAGGCCAAACCAAACACCTCGCATACATGAATAATACCTTTAAATTCATGGATAATATGTGGGATAAAAAAGACCTCCGAGGTGGTTACTTTGCATCTGTAAATTTAGATGGCACTGGTGCCGGTGGTGATAAATATGTTGATGATAATGCGCTTAGCGGAATGGTTTATCTGGAAGCTTATGAGGTTACTACCGGAGCAGATAAACAAGCTTACCTGGCGAAAGCAAAAGCATGCGGAGATTGGTTAATCAATAGTGGTTTGTGGGATAATGTTTACGGTGGTGGATTTTATTGGAATACACTTAAGCCTGAAAAACCAACGCAAACCAATGGCCTAACACTACAGCTATTTTTAAAACTTTATAGTTTAACCGGCGAAAGCATTTATCGAGAATGGGCGATCCAGGTTAATAATTGGCTGAATACAAAAATGTTTGATCCGATTAGTGGTTTATACATCTGGAAAATTGACGGAGCCGGCGAGGGTAAGAAACACACGGATAAATTTACTTATGATAATGCCATCATGGTTGAGGCTTTTTTGTTGTATAGCACAATCATGAGCGACCCGTCTTATCTAACCAGAGCACAAAATATTGGTAAAGCCATGAATATCACCCTGTGGAATGCTGCCTGGAAAGGCTATATTTTTAATACCAATGAAACCAGAATTAACCCGGCTTGGTGTGCTTGGGGGTCTCAGGCAATGATTAGATTATACGAGGCAGATAAAAATGAAAACTGGCTGGTTTATGCTAAAGAAAATATTAATCGTTTAAATATTGCAAATAGAAATCAATCAACATTTGCTTATTATTTCTTTGCTGGTTTTGACGGGCAAAACCGCTCACCAGAAATAGAAACTGTAGATCAGGCATGGATGCAACGAATTCAGGCCTTGTTATCAAAATATTAGTTCAATTTTAATTCCAATACCTATGAAAACGGCCAGCCAATCCTTCTTAATTTTAATGCTTTCTCTTTTCGTGATGCCGTGCGTGTTTGCTCAGGATCTTTTAAAATATGTAAATCCAAATATTGGTACTGCCCACAGTAGATGGTTCTTTTACACGCCTGCAGCAGTGCCTTATGGAATGGCTAAACTTGCACCATCAACCAACGGAAGTTACGGCAACTTACAGGGTTGGGAGGCAGTAGGTTATGATACACGTCATAATTCTATTGAAGGTTTTGTACACTTTCATGAATGGCAAGTGGGCGGTATTAGTTTTATGCCAACTGCCGGCGACCTTAAAACCGTTCCCGGATTACTTGATAAAGCGAACAGTGGATATCGTTCGGTCTTTGACCGAAAAAATGAAATTGCCCAACCAGGCTATTATTCGGTGTTACTTGATGATTTTAAAATCAAAGCAGAACTTACGGCAACCAAAAGAGTTGGCTTTCATCGATATACCTTTCCAAAAAGTGAAAACTCCAGAATTATCCTTTCTATTGGTAACATTCAGGGAGAAAGTGGGCCAATAACAGATGCATCTGTAAAAATGATTGATGAGACCCATTTTGAAGGCTTTGTAATTACTTATCCGAAATATGTTAAAACCTATGATGAAGGCGGTAAGGTAGCCATGTATTTTTATGGAATCCTTGACAAGAAACCAAACAGTGTGGGTGCCTTTAATCAAAAAGAAACTAATTTAAACGCTAAAAATGCTTCAGGCATAGGTGCTGGTTTATTTTTGGGTTATAAAACTACAGAAAATGAAAGTGTAGAAATTAAAGTGGGTTTATCTTATACCTCTACACAAAACGCTAAGAACAATTTGATGGCAGAAGCATCTGATCTAAATTTTGATGGCGCAAAAAAGGCTGCTCAATCAGAATGGCAAAATGAATTGGGAAAAATGAAGGTTTCTGGACAAAACAATGCTGATTTGGTTAAGTTTTATACTGGTTTGTATCATGCTTTGCTTGGCCGTGGTATTGCAAGTGATGTAAATGGAAATTTTCCCCGGCATAATGGTTCAATCGGACAATTACCGAAAGATAAGAACGGCAAATTCAGTTATAATTTTATGAATACTGATGCTATTTGGGGCGGTTTTTGGAACATAACGCAATTGTGGTCTTTAGCGTATCCATCACACTACAGCGATTTTGTACATACTCAATTAGAAATTTATAAAGAGCGAGGTTGGTTTGGCGATGGAATTGCCAATAGTAATTTTGTATCTGGGGTAGGTACTAATTTTGTCGGGCTGGCAATAGCAGGTGCTTACCAGTCAGGCATACGTGATTACGATTTGGATTTAGCCTACAAAGCGGTATTAGGAAATGAACTTAATTACAGAAACAGGTTGGTGGGTTCTGGTAAAACAGATACCAAAAGCTTTGTAAATAATGGCTTTGTACCATATCTGGAAGCCGATAAAACAGATTCAACAGGTTCACATTTTTCTGGTTCGCACACAATGGAATACAGTTATAGTGCATTTGCTGCAGCTCAGCTTGCTAAAAGTATGGAGAAGATTAAAGATTATAAAAGGCTGATGGGTTTATCCAACGGGTGGCGATTATTGTTTGATAAGGAATTAAAGCTTATCAGGCCAAAAACTGATGATGCAAAGTTCATAGATAAATTTAATCCTTTGGAGGCTTGGAGAGGTTTTCAAGAAGGTAACGCAACACAATATACTTTCTATGTGCCACAAAACCCTAAAGCGTTAATTGCAGAAATCGGAACTAAAACATTTAACGAGCGCCTGGATAATATTTTTAAAACTTCTCAGAAAAACGCATTTGGCGGAGGAAAAACAATTGATGCTTTTGCTGGTATTCAATCTTTATATAATCATGGTAACCAGCCCAATCTGCACATAAGCTGGCTTTTTAATTATTCATCATCACCTTGGTTAACACAAAAATGGACGAGGGCAATTTGTGATGAATTTTATGGCACCGAAAGTATTCATGGATATGGCTATGGTCAGGACGAGGACCAAGGCCAGTTGGGTTCATGGTACGTTATGGCTTCGGTTGGTTTATTTGATGTAAAAGGCTTAACGGATGGTCGCCCAACACTTCAGATTGGAAGCCCTGTTTTTGATAAGTCAGAAATTCGACTGGGCAATGGTAAAAAACTATTCATCAAAGCCAGCAATAATTCTAAGCAAAATGTTTATGTACAATCGGCTTTGTGGAATGGTAAAGTGCTTGATAATGCCTGGCTCTATCGCGATGAAATTATGAAAGGCGGTACACTAACTTTAAAAATGGGCAGTAAGCCAAATCAAAAGTGGGGTGTGAAATTGCCGCCGCCTTCGGTCCAGTAAGTTCTTTATCAAATTTCAAATGATGAAATATTTATTTTTTCTTATCTGTATCACGTTCTGCTTAAGGGGCTATGGTCAGGAATTAAATCAAAATACGATATATAAAAGCAGAGCTGATGCTATGTTCGAAAAAATTTGGCAGCATTACCGGGTAAAAAAATATCCTGGTTTATTTACCGAACATTATCCATCTGAACAAAAAATTACACTGGATTATTTTCAAGGTGCAAACGTTAATGAAAAGACGGTAAGTTTTCTTTGGCCATTTTCCGGGATGTATTCTGCAGCAAACGTGTTAGTTCGATTTCCTGAATTAAAGCAGAAATACAACAAATATTTAGATACGCTATCAATTGGCGTTTGGAGTTACAGAGATACAACCCGAAGTCCGGTAGGCTATCAGGCTTTTCCAGCGATGCTGGAAAAATCAGATAGGTATTATGATGATAACGCTTTGGTTTGTATTGATTACCTGGAAGCTTATTTGAATACTAAAGACCAAAAATACATTTTAAAGGCAAAAGAAGTTTTCGATTTTATTATTAGTGGATGGGATGAGCAGCTAGGAGGCGGTGTATATTGGTTGGAAGGACATAAAGATCAAAAACCGGCCTGTAGCAATGGAATGTCAACGCTGGCGGCATTGAAACTTTATCAATGTACAAATGATACATTTTATCTTGATTGGGGTAAAAAATTTTATAACTGGATGTTCATCACTTTACGAAACCCGGATGGGATATATTACAATGATGTTAAAATGAATGGCATACCTAACAAGGTTTATTACACGTACAATACTGGTTCAATGCTCGAATCGTCTGTTTTACTTTATGGATTTACTAAAGAACCAAAGTATTTAAGCGAGGCTGAAACTGTTGCGAAAAGTGCTCATCGCTTCTTTGCAAATAAAAATAAAACACAGGCGAGTTATTATAATATCGATTTGCCTTGGTTTGTTACCGTTTTGTTTCGCGGTTACGAAGCACTTTATCATCTAAATGGCAATCCAACTTACATCAATGCGGTAGCTTCTGATTTGGATAAAGCGTGGCAAAATTCATCAGATAAGTACGGTTTTTTGACTGCAAAGTGGGCAAGAGATAAGGTATCGAAAGCGAAACCAAAATGGTTGCTAGATGAGGCTTGTGTAGCAGAATTATACGGCAGATTAAGTTTGTTAAATATTAAAAAATAAAATTCTACGTGAAAGAGCATATAAATTTAGGTGTAGATATTGGCGGTTCGCACATCACTTCGGCCTTAGTCGATGTTTCAAATGGAACCATATTAGAAGGCTCATGGCAGAGAGCTAAAGTAGATTCGCAAGCTGGCGCCAAAGATATTGTTTCAACCTGGTGCGCCGTAATGAAAAAAAGTTTAGCATCTTTTAAGTATTCTGGTAAAGTTGCAGTTGCTATGCCGGGTCCGTTTGATTACCTTAATGGTATCTCTTATATGAAAGGAATGGGGAAGTTTGACGCTCTTTATGAACAAGATATAAGAACATTAATATTGAATGGCATGGAAGGTTTGGTTAATGAAATTTCATTTGTTAATGATGCCGGATGTTTCTTAAAAGGAGAATTAGTACACGGTGCAGCCTCAGCTTATAAAAATGTAATGGGTTTTACACTCGGTACAGGCTTTGGTTCTGCAATTGGAATTGAAGGTGTTGCAACCGATGGTGAGTATTGGAAACATCCTTTTATGAATGGGATATGTGAAGATTTCTTTTCTTCTAAATGGTTAGTTTCAAAGTATAACAGTTATTCAGGGCAAGCCGTTTCTAACGTTAAAGAAATAATTGAGGGTGTAGAAAAAGCAGATCCATTTTTTCAGGTTTTTGATGAATTTGGAATTAATTTGGCAACGTTTTTATCTAAATTGCATAGAAGTAACCCATTAGATTGTGTAGTTTTTGGTGGTAACATTGCAAAAGCATCTATTCATTTTCTACCTCAATTAAAATATTACCTCAGCGCCAGAGCTATATCATTTCCAATTTACATATCAGAAAAGGGAGAAAATGCAGCATTGATTGGAGCAGCATGTGCGGCATAAATATTTTACTTTCGCAAAGGTTAAAATCAACATCTTTTTCATTGTTCAAAGATTAATAAATACACATTCATCAAAATAATTTTAAGGTTTAATCACATAACTATTTAATGATGTTTTTATCTTAAATAACTTTTCCTGAAATCTTAATTTGATTAGATATGGTTTTCGCTAATGTGCTTAAACGAAAACCATTTAATTCTACCTTCCTCAATAAATAAATTTATTTTTTAGCAAAACTTCAAATTGTCTTCAATATCTTGATGGATATTTGATTATATGAAGATTCTTATCATAGAAGATGAACCCGGTTTGCAAAGAAGTATTAGTGAATACTTAAGCGGAATGGGTAATGTTTGTAGCGTAGCCTCTTCTTATATGCAGGCATTAGAGAAACTGGAATTGTATCATTACGATTGCCTGCTTTTAGATTTAGGTTTGGGTGATGGTGAGGGTTTACAATTATTAAGTTTTTTAAAGCGTACAGATAGGGCAGAAGGCGTAATCATTATTTCTGCCAGAAATTCTTTAGATGATAAGCTTACGGGGCTGAGTTTGGGTGCTGATGATTATTTAACAAAACCCTTCCATCTTTCAGAACTTAATGCCCGAATCCTTGCAGTTATGCGCCGCAAGAGTGCTATGGGAGAAAGACACATCAGTTTTAAAGAAATAAGAATTGACTTAGATGCTAAAGAAGTTACCGTTAATAACAAAGGTGTTTATCTAACTAAAAAAGAATTTGATTTACTATTATACTTTATATCCAATAAGGGTAAAGTAATCTCAAAATCGGCGGCTGTAGAACACATTTGGGGTGATGATGCAGATATGGCAGATAGTTTTGATTTTATCTATACACACATAAGAAATATTAGAAAGAAACTTTTGGATGCCGGTAGCGGCGATTATTTTCAGTCGGTTTATGGTGTTGGATATAAATTTACAAGTGAATGAAGCTTTTCTCTAAATATAACCGCATCCTTATTCTAATCAGCTTTGTTGGTTTATTGGTTATTGGTCTGCTTTTTTACCAGATGCTTATATTTTACCTTAACCGCCAGCTAGATCATGATATGGTTGAGGAGGTAATGGAAGTTAAAGAGTATTCGGTAAAAGGCAAGTTCTACACACCGCATGAATTTGAAGATTTAGTGGTGCAATACAAACCTATTCAGAAGGTTAGGTCGTACTCGCAATATGGCGATACCCTTTTCTACAATTCGCTTAAACATCAAAATGAACATGCCCGATTTTTAAGAACGGAAATGATGCTTGATGGTGAGGCATACCAGATAATCGTTATAGCATCGAAAATGGAAAGACAAGAGCAGATAAAAAATATCTGTCTGATTATTCTATTGCCAGTCTGCATCTTACTCATTGTTGTTTTACTGGTTAACAGGATGTTGCTGAAGAAAATATGGGATCCTTTTAGCCAAATGTTAAAGAATATAAACGACTTTAATATCAACCATGAAAAGCCTTACAGATCGGTTGATATGCCTGTAGAGGAATTTAAGCAACTCAACCAGGTGTTAATCGATTTATCTGGTAAAGTAAAAAAGGACTACGAAGAGATAAAACTTTTTACTGAAAATGCTTCGCATGAGATGATGACGCCGCTTGCAGTAATTAATTCAAGGTTGGATAATATGCTGCAATCCAGTAACCTTGATACTAAAGAGGGAGAAATGCTTAGCGAACTTTATCAGGCAACTTCACGTTTAACCAGGCTAAACCAATCCCTTTTGCTTTTGGTTAAAATTGATCATAATTTACTACAGGAGCATGAAGATATCGACCTTTGCCAGCTTATTCAAGAAAAAACTCATTACTTTCATGAGCTTTTGCAAGAAAGGTCTATTCAGCTTAAAACTACGCTTTTACCGTCCCGGATTATCGCTAATCGCCAGCTGATAGAGATTCTCATTAACAATCTTTTTAGTAATGTTATTCGTCACAATTACGAAAAAGGAAGCATCGAAATTTATTTAGATAGCAATCAAATTATTTTTGCAAATACGGCTCATCATGGTGCCCTGGATGCTGAAAAGATTTTTGATCGCTTTTACAAAGGCATTGCTTCTGAAGGTACAGGCCTTGGGCTGGCCATACTAAAGCAAATCTGTATCCGTCAGCATTACTTATTAAATTATACATACCAACACAACCTACATACCTTTACTATAACTTTTAATAATGAATAAATCTTATGGCTGTTATCGAACCATTAAACCAAGAAATTCTTGGAGGTAAGCAAGGTAAAAAATATCCTTCTTCCACCCGTTTATGGCATTGGCTTAACTTTATTATGATTACCGGATCGTTGTTAACCGTTGCAATAAACTCTACATTGTTTGATCGGGCACAACGTAACTTCGTAAAATCAGAACTGATGGATGCAGGCGCATCTGTTAGCAATAAGCAGGCGGGTGCTGCACTACACGGACTTGAAGACCAGGTTTGGGGCATACACATCTATTTTGGCTATACCCTTGCTGCACTTTTTTTATTTAAGTTGATGGCTGAATTCTTCATGCCTCCAGCACAAAGGATTACGCCAAAAATTAGGAAGGCTTATCAGGCTTACTTTTTTTTAAAAAAAGAACGGGAAGCTGCCAAGCATGAATTGGTGGTTAAAGGCCTGTATCTGATATTTTATGCATTGCTGTTTATAATGGTTTGCACAGGTTTATTACTCGCTTTTGAGGATTATACTGGCATCCCACGAGATATTAATCATACTATTAAAGAATTTCATGGATTTTGTATGTACCTGATACTTGGTTTTATTGTGCTTCACTTAGCTGGGGTTTTTCTGGCTGAGCGAAAAGATGGAAAAGGAATCGTATCTGATATGATAAATGGTGGTTAAGAAAAGCAGAATGATAAACTCTAATTGGTAATGATATGGCTCATAAAGAAGAACACCTAAAGAGCTCTGCTTTTATATCCGATATTGTTATCGGGATGAGTGATGGACTAACCGTACCCTTTGCGCTTGCTGCAGGTTTAAGTGCTGCCGTAAATAGCAATTCAATTATAATAACCGCTGGTATTGCTGAAATTATTGCCGGTTGCATTGCTATGGGCTTGGGCGGTTACCTTGCAGGGAAAACCGAGCAGGAACATTATGAAAGTGAATTAAAAAGAGAATATCTGGAGGTAGAAAATGTGCCCGAAAAAGAGAAATTAGAAGTTAAAGAGATTTTTGCTGAATATGGACTGGATAGTAAAGCTCAGGATCTTATTGTTAATCAACTAAGCACAAATAAAAAACATTGGGTAGATTTTATGATGAAATTTGAGCTTGGCCTGGAAAAGCCAGACATCAACAGAGCCCGTAACAGTGCGCTTACCATAGGGTTTTCTTATTGTGTAGGAGGAATGCTGCCACTATCTGCATACTTTTTTACCGAAAAACCGCAAGAAGGACTGATACTTTCTGCTGTGCTTACCATCATTTGCCTTTTTGTATTTGGCTATTTCAAAAGTAAAGTTACAGGCCAGCCGCCAATAAAAGGTGCGTTAAAAGTAACCGCTATTGGGATTATTGCTGCCGCTGCCGCATTTTTAATTGCCAGACTTATCAGCTAAATAATAAGCAACAAAAACTTTGTGCGGATTATTAACACATATTTAACATATTGAATTTAAAACTTCAGAATTTCTTCAGACTTTATATATATTTTTGTTACAAACATTATAGCTAAAATTTAATGTTTTAAAAATCATCCTCAACCAAACTCATTTTTATAGATAAAACTCTACATCTAATATTCTCCTTTAAAGATATTTTAAAGGCATTTAATTTAATTGTTATCTGATATTATCTATAAAAAAATTATGGACAGAAAAGATTTTCTCAATAGTATTGGTATGAGTGCTGCAGCCTTTGCACTAATCAACTGCGTTGGTTGTAAAAAGAGCGACACAAGCAGTTCTACAGGAACTACCGGGCCAACTGGTGTAAATTTCTCACTTGATTTAAGCTTGGCAGCAAACGCTGCCTTGTTAAACAATGGAGGTTCGCTGGTTTCAAATGGAGTTATCGTAGCCAAAACAAAAATGGGTTCGTACATAGCAGTTCAGCAATCATGTACGCACGAGAGTTATACGTTAAGCTATCAATCGGCAAATAGCCGCTTTTATTGCCCTAACCATGGCGCAACTTTTTCTGAGAACGGAGCAGTTACCAATGGGCCGGCCACCAGAGCGCTTACCGTTTACAACACCCAGTTAATAGGAACTACTTTAAAAATTTATTCGTAATAAATTATGAAATTACTTTTTATTGCCCTTTTAGGGATATTTACAATACCGGCATCCTGGATGGGCAATTTTTCTGAAGCGCAAAAACAAGCGAAAGCATCGCATAAACAGATTTTGATTAATTTTTCCGGTTCAGATTGGTGTGGCCCATGCATTCGCCTTCGCAAAGAAATACTTGAATCTGAAAGCTTTGAGCAATATGCCTATGGTAATCTTCTTCTAGTCAGAGCTGATTTTCCGCGGCAGAAAAAGAATCAGTTATCAAAAGAACAGGTTAAGCTTAACGAATCTTTGGCAGAAGTTTACAATAAGGATGGCAAATTTCCATATACTGTTTTGGTTGATGAAAATGGTAAAGTGCTAAAAAGCTGGGATGGTTATCCAGATGAAAGCGCTCAGGCTTTTGTAGCAGAAATCAATAAAATAAAAAATAAACTATAATAAGAATGGCAAAATCTGTTGCTGTAAACAGAATACTAAAACTCATGGGAAATCGCTTTGAGTTTACCGTAATCTCTGCAAACGAGCAAGTAGGGAATGCTGCAATAGATAGTGCAATTGATGAAGTGAGCCGCATAGAGCGGTTGCTTACCACTTTCAGCAATGATAGCCAAACAAGCCTTATTAATGAAAATGCTGGCCTTGCCCCGGTAAAGGTTGATGATGAAGTGATTAGCCTTATCGAACGCTCTGTTAAAATATCTGAAATTACTGACGGAGCTTTTGACCTGACATACGGTTCGATAGATAAACGGCTCTGGAATTTTGATCAGAATATGACCAGCCTACCGGATGTGGAGACGGCTTTGGCATCTGTAGAACTTATAGATTACCGAAATGTGATTTTGGATCAAAAACACTCAACAGTAAAGCTTAAAAATAAAGGAATGCGCCTTGGCTTTGGTGGGATTGGTAAGGGTTATGCCGCAGACAGGGCTAAAAAGATACTTCAAAATTTAGGTATTGAAAGTGGAATTGTAAATGCTGCGGGCGACTTAATTACATGGGGCACTCAAATCAACGGGCAACCGTGGACAGTTGGTATTGCAGATCCTGAACAAACCAATAGGCCTTTTTCTGCGCTGAAAATTAGTAATATGGCGATTGCAACTTCTGGCAGCTATGAGAAATATGTTACCATTGATGGTAAACGCTACTCGCATACTATCGATCCAAAAACAGGATTGCCTGTGAGCGGTGTTAAAAGTGTGAGTATAATTTGCCCGAGTGCTGAACTGGCTGATGCATTAGCCACGCCAATTGTAGTTATGGGTGTAAAAGTTGGCCTCGAACTGATAAATCAGATAAAACATGTAGCCTGTATTATCATCGATGATGAGGATAGGGTATTTACTTCAAAAAATATTAATGTGATATAATTATGAAAATTTCCAGGATGTTTTTCCTTTCGATGCTTACTGCATTTTCCTTAAGCAGTATGCTTAGTGCATGCAGTAGCGTAAAGCCTTACCAAAAAAATAAGATAAATGATGCAGACATGACCTTATCTGCAAGGAAAGTGCAAAAGTTTGAACAAAGTTTCCAGCTTTACAGAGAAGGTGCTTCGGGAGCAAACGGGGGCAAAAGCGGTGGTGGCTGCGGCTGTAATTAATTTCAGAATCAAAAAATGAGAAAAATATATCTCCACGTGCTTTTTATGTACTTCGGTATATTAAGCACTTATGCGCAAAACAAACCAGAACCACCGAAAATTGATAGCAGTAAATATCAATCGAGGAAACTTAAAATTGATGAAATAAATCTGGTTTCAGCTTATTACCATCAGGATGGAAATAATTCTGCTGTAACAGGCGGTATAGGTACAGAGAAATTGAGCGACTTTGCGAATACCATTGATCTGCAAATGTCGAAATTTAATAAAAGAGGCAAGAAAAATACCTTTCTTTTTGAGCTTGGTGTAGATCATTACACCTCAGCATCTTCGGATAAGATAGATCCAAATACCATATCTTCTGCGTCATCTGCAGATACACGCATTTACCCTTCACTAAACTGGACACAATCTAATGAAGAAACTGGTAATTCTTTTGGCTTTACCGGCTCATATTCAACAGAATTTGATTACCAGTCGTTAGGTGCCGCTTTTAATTTAACGCGGTTATCTAAAGATAAAAATACCCAGTTTGATTTTAAGGCACAGGCATTTTTAGATCAATGGACGGTAATTTTGCCGATTGAATTGCGAACGGGCAATACCGGAAAAGGTGGTGAGCAATACGAAACCGCACCGAGAAATTCATTTAGTGCCTCATTTTCCTTATCTCAGGTTATTAGTCAAAAGTTTCAGGCTTCCTTAATTTTAGAGCCATCCTATCAAAAGGGTTTACTCGCTACAAAGTATCAGCGTAATTATTTTACAGATGGTTCACTTCGTTCAGAAACCCTGCCGGATAAGCGGTACAAACTTCCTATTGGGCTGCGGATGAATTACTTTTTGAATGATATGTTTGTGATACGTACTTTTTATCGATACTATATGGATAATTGGGGTATAAGGGCACACACTGCAGAACTCGAAGTACCGGTAAAGATTAATTCATTTTTTTCAATAAGTCCGTTTTACCGATACAATAATCAGGTAGGTACCAAATATTTTGCGCCATACGGTCAGCATGCTCCATCAGCACAATATTTTACCAGCGATTACGATTTATCTACTTTAAACAGTGATTTTTACGGAGCAGGCGTCCGCTTTGCTCCACCAAAAGGTGTTTTTGGCTGGCAACGATTAAATATGCTGGAGTTGAGATATGGTCACTATTCGCGTTCTACAAGCTTGGTTTCCAATATCGTATCATTAAACCTGAAGTTTAAATAGGATGAATAATGTTCTGATGTATCTCTAAGAATAAGTATTGAATATCATTTAATAATTTTTTGGCAGCCTGCTCATTGTTTGAGCAGGCTTCCTTGTTTATTTACCTGTTTATTTGATGGTGAAATTAAATATAAGGCAAGTAAAAGAACATATTTCTTTTTATGATGTTCACTATAAGTGATTTCGATTTTGCATATCCAATCTCAATATTCCCCCTTGCAAAAACGAATAGAAGCTTCAAATATTAATCATCTGTAAAATAGCATAAAATGAAAAAACGAGGTTTAGTCTGGTTCAAAAACGACCTTAGGTTACTTGATAATGAAGCCTTAACTAAAGCTCAGGAAGAGTGTGCTGACTTGATTTTTTGTTTTTGCTATGAGAAAAAATGGTTTAAAGAATTAGAGCTCGGCTTTAAAAATATGGATGCCGTCAGGTTAAAGTTTTTGCAACAATCTATTTTATCGCTAAAAAAAGAATTAGAAGATATTGGCGGTCACTTAATTATTGGAACAGAATCTGCAATTGACACCATACCGGCGCTAATTAAAGATTATGGCGTTACAGATGTATATGCAGAGGAAGAATATGCCAGCTACGAGTTAGATTTAGTTAACAAAGTAATGCAGGCATCAGCTGATGTAAAGTTTCATTTTTTTTGGGGCAAAACGCTTTACCATAAGGATGATATTCCTTTCAGCATTTCAAAAATTCCGCTTACCAGTAAAGCTTACAGAATCCCGGCAGGGCGAGAAGCAAAACCCCGGGTAATTTTTGAAAAGCCCACTAAATTAAAATCTGTTCCAGGTGTCAAATCCGGCAAAAATCCATCTTATAAAGATTTTAGTTTTGCAAAAGAAGAATATGAAAGCGCTGAGCCATTTGTTGCCGGAGGTGAAGATAAAGCCTTAGAAAGATTGGAATATTATACTTTTAAATCAGAACTTTTAACAGGATATAGATGGAGCAGAAATAAATCTGACGGGCTTGATTACAGTTCAAAATTTTCACCCTATTTGGCATTGGGCTGTTTATCAGCAAGGGTAATTTACGAAAAGGTACAAGCGTATGAGGCAGAGGTGAAGAAAAATCAAAGTACCTGGTGGTTGGTTTTTGAATTGGTATGGAGAGATTATTTCACTTTTAAGTCGATGCGATTCGGAAATTCGGTTTTTAGTAGCGATGGGTATAAAAACAAAAAACTAACCTGGGAAAATGATACTCAAAAATTTGAGAGATGGTGTAAAGGCAATACAGGCATTCCTTTTATAGATGCTCACATGCGCCAGCTGAACAAAACCGGTTTTATGAGCAATAGAGGCCGGGTAAATTGTGCCAGTTATTTGGTTTATGATTTAAAAATAAACTGGACATGGGGCGCTTATTATTTCGAATCTAAATTGATAGATTATGATGTAAGTTCGAACTGGATGAATTGGCACATGCAGGCATTTGAAATTTGGTACACCAATCCTGTTCATCAATCTAATAAATACAAAGCGCAAAATTTTATCCGAGAATGGATACCCGAACTATCTGCAAAGAACAATGTTGAAGTTTTAATACCCTGGGAATTTGATATTTCAGATTATCCAAAGCCAATCGAAGTTTATAAAAAATGGGATAGGGCTATTAAACTCATCAAAGAAATCGCAATATAAATCATTAATATAGAATTATTTACAGAGAATTTTGCAAAGATAAATCATGCTTACTGAAGTATGTTTGCTCGAAAAATTTATAATTATTTTAAGCTTAGCTGTATCTTCGATTTATGCAAAAGAATGTTGTTAGTGCAGTAACTAATCTGGTTAATTTTGATGATAGTGAACTGCTAATCTTTTTGGAAAAGCTTAAGCCACGAAAAATTTTGAAAGATGATTATCTGTTAAGGGCAGGTGATGTTTGCAAAGCAATGGTAATTATTAACTCCGGCGTACTCAGGTATTTCACCATTACTGAAAAAGGGGAACAAAGCCATTGGTTTGCCTTTGATGGTGAGTGGCTGGGCGATTATGAAAGCTTTTTAACACGGCAGCCATCATCAAACTTTATACAGGCCTTAGAGGACACAGAAGTGTATTGTTTAAGCTATGATGACATGCAACAGCTTTATTCAATTGGCGCTAAATACGAACGTTTTGGCAGGCTGATGGCAGAAAATCTTTTCGTTAGCGTTGGGCGTTCAAGGAATGATTTGGTAAGCTTATCAGCCGAAAAAAGATATCTAAACTTAATAAATACTTACCCAAATATCGTAAAACGGATACAAATACAGCATATTGCAACCTATCTGGGTATACATCCTCAAAGTTTAAGCCGCATAAGAAAAAATCTTGCGAAGCAAAAAAATTTGGGATGATATTATCCGTAAATAATAAGTAACCTATGTTATTTTGGAGCTGATACTTTTTAAAGAATTTAGCGCCAATGAAAGTATTATTCAATCTCCTAAAAAATCATGAAAAGGCTGCAAGGCCTTTGTTCTATCTGGGCATTTTCCATCTGATATTGGCCATATTATTTTTGGCTATTTTACCGTTCGAGCATCGAAGGTTATTGGGCATAAATTTGTGGATTAAACCATTAAAGTTTGCACTTTCTATCGGCATTTATTCCTTTAGCTGGGTATTAATTTTTCCTTACCTCCGCGGTGAAAAAATTAAAAAATATTTCGCCCGATTTACTGTATTTGCAATGGGTTTTGAGATGCTTTGTATTGCTTCTCAGGCTGCAAGGGGCGAATTATCACATTTCAATCAATCCGGAACTTACAATATTATAGTTTATGCTTTGATGGGAATTGTTATCACTGCTCAAACAATTTTCTCCCTATGGATATCTATTCAGCTATATAAAGATACGCCACCTAATATGAGCATTTTGATGCTTTGGGCTTTACGTTTTGGCATTTTTATTTCTATTTTTTTCGCTTTACAAGGCGGTTTTATCGGACAGCGAATGGCGCATACTGTTGGTGGTGGAGATGGCGGACCCGGGATTTTATTTTTTAACTGGAGTACAAAACATGGTGATTTAAGAATTGCTCATTTTCTGGGATTACATGCACTTCAAATTATACCTGCCTTTGCATGGATTTTTAAAGGCAAGCGAGAAATTTATGTTATCACCTTCGGTTTACTATATTTCTTGTTTGTAAGTTTTGTTTTTTATCATGCCTTAATGGGAAGGAGTTTATATTAACGGTTAACGTGTAAATTGATTACTGCATTTATCTTACATGGATTGAAACACGTAAAATGCTGATTTTGTTATAGTTAAGATTTTGTTATACATACTCGAGACTCATAGCCCAAAATAAATACCAATAAGGTTGAATAATATGTACTGCGGTTGGTATGGTCTTTTTGCCCGTTGGTCGATTAGTCTGTATCGCTGGTCTAAAACAGCATATTTCGCTGAAACGTTTCTGAACTGCTTGCGTCTTATCTACAAAACAATCAATAAAATATTATTCATCCTTAAAATAAAAGCATTATGAAAACTTCAATCAAAACTTTATTCGCAACTTCATTAACAGTTATTACCTTAACAACTTCAGTTTTTTCTACAAGCTTAATGGCTAATGAGAAAAAAACAGTAACAACAGTTTCATCACCTAGTAATTTCAAAAGAATTTCGGTTCAGGGAAATGTAGAAATTAAAATTGTACAAAGAAAAAGCGAAGCGGTAACTTACGCAGAAGATAATTTGGGTAAAGCAAAAATTACTCAAGAAGGCGACCTTTTAAAAATTACATCATCTGATAAAGAAGTTAGTAAAATAACCGTTTATGTAGCAGATATTTACAGAATAGAAGCTGCCGATAATGCAGTTGTAAAAACTGAAGGCAAAATAAAAGCTAAATTTTTACAGGTATTTTTAAAAGGTAATGCGCATGCAGTAATTAATTCGAGCACAGAAGGTTTATACACAGTAATAAAAGACGATGCCGATTTAAAACTTAGCGGAGCAACAGATAACCATACAGTAATTATGGGCGATACGCAAAAATTAACAATGGATAGATTTGCGGCACTTAAAACAAACATCCAATCTACTGAAGATATGGGTGCAATAACAGAAACGGTAGCCGTTATAAAATAAAAAACGAAACAATGACATTAAAAGCGAAGAGGTTTCTCTTCGCTTTTTTTTTATATAATTGATAAGCCTTGCCGCTATAAATATTTAACTTTCTAAAAAGCCTGATATTTTTTTTAACAATTTATATACTGATTGGTTCGTTTGAATAAGATTATGCCCAAATTATGAAATACTTTAAGATGATTTCTTTTTGCTTTATTACCGCCACTATTTTTAGTTTGATAAGCATATTCATATTACAATCAGTCGAGGTTATAGGCACAGCCAATACAGATTTTAAAAACCTTCCGTATGGAATTGCTATTGGTATAAATTTCTTTCTATTTTTATCGAGCTTTACTGTATTACTTAATCTTAATGAGCATATTAAAACTAACCCTTTGTGGTGTTTTTTAAGCTTTTTCCTCTTGCCTGGTGTTTTCGTAATCCTGGTGTTCCTGGCTATGTGGGATGAACCCTGGCCCGGCATGCTTTTCATCATTCCTTATCTTCTGGTATTAACAACTACTTTTTTGCGTTTTCGAAAAAGCGTAACAGTTGAATCAGTAAAATCTAACTTTTAGTTGCTTCCACGGCTCCATAACTGCATTTTTTAATTATTTAAATACTTAATATTCAAATCGATAGGTGGTAAATCGTGGCTGTTTTCTTGTTTCATCAAATCTTCATATTACTTTTTGAAGTTTGTTGCATCAATCAGATCAGAAAATGTCCGGAAAACAAATATTTCAAACTGAAAATAAGAAAAGATGGAATACCTTTACTTGGGTAAGTCGTTCATTCTTTATCATTTTTATTGGCGCCATCATTTGTGTTGCCCTTACACTGTCATCGGTACAATATCCAAAATTACCCTACATAAATACTAATGCGCCATTAACCACAAAGCAATTAGAAAAGCTTAAGAAATCGAAAGAATATAGGCCATTCACTATTGCCAAATCAAAACTCGTAAAGATTAAAAAAGACCGTGAACTTCGTTTGCAAACCCATCATGGCGAAAAAAAGCGCATAAATATGGCTTTTTATGTAAGTTGGGCCGGTACGGTAGATAAATCTTTGCCAGACTTGAAACGCAATATTGGCCATTTAGATATGGTGGCGTTAGAATCATTTTTCTTAAATGGCGATTCAGTGGTCGATAAGTCTGATACAGCAGCTTTAAAGGTGATAGCCAAAGCAAAGAAATCAGCAATTGCAGTGGTATCTAATTTTAACAAAGAACGTTGGGATGGAGCAGCAGTAAGAAGATTGTTAAACAATACACCAGCTCAGCAAACGCTGATTACCAATTTAATTCAGCTGACAAAAAAACATGGCTATAAAGGAATTAATATAGATTTTGAGGAGTTAAACTTAGAAAATCGTGAGGGCTTTAATAGCTTCATGAAAAATTTATATGCGCAGTTTCATGCTCAAAAGCTAATCGTTTCGCAAGATATTTCTCCGGAAAATGATGATTACAGCCCGCAAATTTTACAGCATTACAACGATTACATCGTACTTATGGCTTACGATCAGCATACCGAGGGCAGTAATGCCGGCGATATCTCCAATCAACAATGGGTAGAGGAGAAGCTGGATGACATTTGTAGTAAAATGAATGCTGATAAAGTTATCCTTGCTTTAGCCTGCTATGGATACGATTGGCCAGATAAAAGTGTAGGTACGCCAGTTACATACGAAGCCGCAATAACCACAGCGGTAAATTTTAAGGCTAAAGTAAATTACGATGAGGCCTCTGCTAACCTAAATTTTAGTTATGAAGATGGCAGTGGCATAAACCATAAAGTTTATTTTACAGATGCGGCTACCAATTTCAATTTAATTCGCAAAGCGGATGATTGGGGTATTGGCGGTATTGCTTTATGGAGATTAGGTTCTGAAGATAAACGTTTATGGAGCTTTATTTCCAGCGATTTAAGCTTAACATCTTTGAAAAGTAAACCTGTAGATCTTCGCAAAATAGCTCAGTTAACTATGGGTGGTATAGCTTATATTGGCGATGGAGAAATTTTAGATTTGATTTCTTCCCCAAAACCAGGAACGGTTAAAATTACCCTGAATAAGGATGATTTTACCATTCAAAATCAGGTTTATACTCGTTTACCTTCTCAATATGTGATAAAAAGATTTGGCGAAGCTGATAAAAAAATTGTTTTAACCTTTGATGATGGTCCCGATCCGGTTTACACACCACAAGTTCTGGATATCTTAAAAAAAGAGCATGTTCCCGGTTGTTTTTTTGTTGTTGGAATAATGGCAGAAAAAAACATGGAGCTACTTAGAAAAGAGTATGATGATGGTTACGAGATTGGCAACCATACATTTTTTCATCCTGATATGTCTGCAATTGGTCCGGCGAGGGTTAAGTTTGAACTGAATGCTACACGCAGATTAATTGAAGCGGTTACCGGTCATAGCACCATCTTATTTCGTGCTCCTTTTAACGCTGATGCTGAACCTCAAAATACATCAGAAATTTTACCTGTTGCACAAAGTCGCAAAGAAAATTATTTAAATATTGGTGAATTAATAGACCCTGAAGACTGGCAACCTGGAAAAACTGCTGATCAGATTTATAAAGAAGTAGTTAAGCAACAAGATAATGGCAACATTTTGCTTTTACATGATGCCGGCGGCAACCGTCAGGCAACAGTTGAGGCACTTCCAAGAATTATCCAATACTTTAAACAAAAAGGCTACACATTTACAACTGTAGGAGATTTAATGGGTAAAAAAAGGTCAGGGTTAATGCCGGCTGTAAAATCTGATGCAAATACGGGTTTTCTAGGTTCAGGAGATTTTTTCTTCATCAATTTCTTTTACTATGGAAATATTTTTTTAAATGTAGTTTTTAGTGTTGCAATTGTTCTGGCTATTCTTCGCACAATTTTTATTGCCTATCTGGCTATTAAGCAGCGAAAAAAATCAAGATTGAATGCGAATGTTCTGCTAAAAAATCCTTCACAAAAAGTTAGCATTATAATCCCGGCTTATAATGAAGAAATAACAGCGGTGCATACGATAAATAGCTTACTGAAAACGACTTATCCGGATTTTGAATTAATTTTTGTAGATGATGGTTCAAAAGATAAAACTTTTGACAAAATAAATGAAAAGTTTGCAAATCATCCGCAGGTTAAAGTTTTTAGAAAAGAGAACGGCGGCAAAGCATCGGCTTTAAACTTTGGTATTGGTAAAGCAAGCGCTGATTTTATTATTTGTATTGATGCTGACACTCAATTGAAAACAGATGCTGTAACCGAATTAATGCGTTATTTTCATAACCCTAAAATTGCGGCAGTTGCAGGAACTGTAAAAGTTGGTAATGCAAATAACATCATTACAAAATGGCAATCGATAGAATATATCACTTCGCAAAATATGGATAGGAGGGCTTTCGATTTGCTTAACATTATAACCGTAGTGCCGGGCGCTATTGGTGCTTTTCGTAAAGATGTAGTATTGGAAGTTGGCGCATTTACAACAGATACACTTGCAGAAGATTGCGATCTTACCATGCGTATTTTGAAAGCAGGTTACCAGGTGAAAAACTGCGATACTGCCATTGCATACACAGAAGCACCGGAAACTGTAAATATGTTACTGAAGCAGCGTTTACGCTGGAGTTTTGGCGTTATGCAGAGTTTTTGGAAAAACCGTAAAACTTTATTCAACAAAAAATATGGTTATTTTGGGATGGTTGGTATGCCGAATATTTTACTTTATCAAATAATACTGCCTTTGTTTTCTCCTTTGGCCGATTTGTTTATGCTTCTGTCATTAATAAGCGGTATTTTCTCTTTAAGTGCAATCAATAACTTAACGCTAACGGGCTTTTCCGGTATTTTAAGTTTGCATAATGGTTTCGGACAAGTGCTTTTTTATTACCTTATTTTTATTGTTGTAGATATGTTTTTTGCCGCAATTGCTTTTAAAATGGAGAACGAAAAATATAATAATCTTCTCTATATTTTTCCGCAGCGATTTTTCTGGAGACAGCTAATGTATTTAGTTTTATTTAAATCAATAAGAAAAGCAATTAAAGGCGAGTTAGGCACCTGGGGAACTTTAAAAAGAACAGGAAATGTAAGTCAGGTTGCCGTTTAATGATGTATGGTAGAATTGGTGCGATTTTAGCCCAATGGCTATAGTTTATCCAGGTTTTCTAAACAATATTCTGCTCTTTTTAGAACGGCATGTTTGGTTTCGGCTTCCATTTTATCCCAGATTTTATAAACCATACCCAAGCGATAATTGTGTTGAAGTTTTTCACGGTTCCTATCATGAAAATCCCAATATAAACTATTAAAAGGGCAGGAATTATCACCTATTTTATCGTTACGGTTGTATTTGCATTTTTCACAGTAGTTACTCATTTTATTAATGTAATTAGCAGAGCCTGTGTAAGGTTTTGAGCCAATAATACCGCCATCGGCATATTGGCTCATACCTCTGGTATTGGTTATTTCTACCCACTGTATGGCATCGACATAAATGCCCAAATACCAAAAATCAACTTCATCTGGATTGATACCTGCGAGCAAGGCAAAATTGCCGGTAACCATTAACCGTTGGATGTGATGCGCATAGGCAAATTCTAAAGATTGGTTAATAGAATGCTTCAGGCAATTCATATTTGTTTCACCGTTCCAATACCATTCTGGTAGTTTTCTGCTGTGGTTAAAAAAATTTAAAGTTTCGAACTCCGGCATCTTCATCCAATAAATTCCACGCATATATTCACGCCAACCCAAAATTTGCCTTATAAATCCTTCAATCTGATTAAGCGCTATTGATGTTTTATTTTTTCTCCAGTATTCGATTGCATAATTAACCACTTCGATTGGTGAAAGGAGTTTGGTATTCATGCTGAAAGAAAGGCGTGAATGATACAAAGACCATTCTTCTGTATGCATGGCATCTTGAAAAGTGCCAAATAGTTGTAATCCATTTTCGCAAAAATATTTTAAAAGTTTTAAAGATTGCGCCCTATTTATTGGCCATTCTAAATATTTAGCATCAATTTTTCCAATCGTTTTAATTTTTGCATCTGTAATTCTCTGCAATTGTTTTCTTACATCGTTTTCAAACAAAAGAGGTGGATTTGCTTTGTGGTTTTTAGGAAGTTTTTTCCGGTTTTCTGCATCAAAATTCCACTGACCACCTTGCGGGTCATCGCCATCATCTACTAAAACATGGTGCTTTTTACGCATTGCCCGATAAAAACTCTCCATCAAAAATTCTTTTTTGCCCGAAAATAAATCGGCCATTTCATGTCTTTTTGTATAGAAATGTTCGGTGTCAAATACGCTGTGTTTTATTTTTAAAGTGTTGCAAAATTTCTGCAACGCTGTATCTAACCTATACTCATCCGGTAGTTGATAATCAAATTCTTCGATTCCAAATTTCTTAATGATATGGGATAGATTTTCGGAAAAATTTTGTTGGTTTTCAGCATCATCTAGCTTAAGGTAAATCGTATTAAAGCCTTTATCATTAAGTAGTTCTGCAAAATTTTCCATTGCTGCAAAAAATGCGCAAATCTTTTGAATATGGTGCCAGGCATAATCCGTTTCTGTTCTAACTTCCATCATAACATGAAGTGTATCTGGAGCAGCTTTTTTAAACCATGAATGTTCAATATTAAGCTGATCGCCTAGAATTAACCTTAATATTTTGTATTTTTTCTTCATTGTTTGGGGTTTGAAATGATTTGGTTGTAAATACAGATTTTAAGTGTTGCGGTTGGAATGATTCATGGATTTAACAAGAAACGATCTGCAAAGTTTCCAATATTTAAAGAAGGATGGGTAAGCACCGGTAACCTCTGGAAACATCCATTCGTAGCTATCTTTAATACCTGTGTAATGAAGAAATGCAGGATGCGCTTTGGAAATAAAAATTTTATCAGACTGAAGCGTACTCGTTTTATATAAACTTTCTATTTCTGAGAATTCTCCGGCAAAAATTTGAATGCCTGGAATATTTTCAGATAGACTAATTATAAAATCAATCACCTGCTCACTTACCGGATATTTAGTGAAATGGCTGGGTTCTAAAAGTAATATCCTGTTTGCATCATCACTTTTTCTCCAAACTGGGTCTAGATTGTAACTGTTATAAATTATTGTCGGTTTTGATTGGTCAATGTTAGGGATATCCGTTTTAGGCAGAACAGTTTTTGATGGTATGGTAGTGCGTTCTTTTAAAACTTGAGGAATTTCCATTAGCGGAAGCTCTTCATAACTTTTATCTAAAAATGTATTTTCTTGATAACTGGAAGTATATTTATTGATGTTTTCCTGATTGCAATAATATTTTTTGCCTGAAAACGCTGCCGATACCCATTGCCAACTTGCATTATTGCTGGCAATATCTCCATCCAAAAGGTAATAATAGAGCCATTTAGATGGTTGTTTCCAATAGATTTTGCCAATATTACATGTTACAGATGCTACATACATCCTGATATGATTATGCATATATCCAGATTGATAAAGTTCTTGTATTCCATTGTCGATAGCATTTATCCCGGTTTCAGCCTCGATAATTGATGTAATCATATCATTAGATACAACATCTGGTTGTGGCTTGCTTAAATCTTCCCAAATCAGCTCTTTTTTTTCTTGCCAGATACGCTGATAATATTCTCTCCAGGCCAACTCCTGAAGAAATTTTTCTGCAGCTTCAAAACTTGTTCCCTTATCTATTATTGCCTGTAAGATTTGTTTAAGGCTGATTACCCCCCGAGATAGGTATGGTGAAAGGCGACTAACAGCACCATCGGTAAAATTTCTGGTTTTAGCATACTCAATGGTATCCAATTCCTCAATCTGTCTTAATATCTGCTGATAATCGGTGGTAAATTTAACTTTCCCCATATTATCGTTTTGTAATTTTATTATTAGAAATTGCCCGCTGACGGTCACATTTAAAACGAGTTGATACCTGACTACGCAAAACAGCGTGTTTTGTAGATTTATTTGTCATCCTCTTCCTCCACATTTTAAAACTGCTCTCCTTCATCTGCTTTCTCATTAGGGTAATTACTTCCTGATGTTTTAAGCCAAATTGAACCTCAATAGCATCGAAAGTGGTGCGGTCTTCCCAAGCCATTTCTATAATTCTATCAATTTCTTGTGCCGAAAATTTGCTAATGTCAATCATTTTTTAGGGTTGATGTATTGAATTGTGCTAGTTTTTAACTATTTGAAACAGTTTTGCTGCTTCTACATTTATCACTGCAATATTTAACCTCCGTCCACACTTTTTCCCACTTTTTACGCCAGGTGAATGGTCTGTTGCAGGTAACACAGATTTTTGATGGTAAATTTTGCTTTTTTACGCCTTTCATGTTAATATCAAATGCCGTAATATCTGCTTCTAAATACCGAACTAAGCATTAATACGAATTTGTGGGAATTTGAAATTCTAATTCGTTCGTTCATGATTTGATTTGCGGTTTTCTTCTTAATCTTATCAAAAAGCTTTTTGTAATAGATGTAAGCCAGATAAACGCCTCTGCGTGATGATTTTGGCAATTGCCTTATGCCATCTAATGCTGCATCAAACTCGGCAGCTATTTCTTGCTCAATCAAAAGCTTTTCGTTAATAGAAAATGTAGACAAATCAACTCCCGGAAAATAACTTCGGCTTAATAAATAATAATCAGCTTTTAAATCGCGTAAAAAGTTAACTTTTTGGAATGCTGAACCAAGTTTCATTGCAGATTCCTTTAATTGTTCGTAACGCTGATTATCACCTTTTACAAAAACCTGCAAGCACATTAGGCCAACAACCTGTGCCGAGCCTAATATGTAACGATCATATTTTTGAGGTGTATATTCTTCTTTTTTAAGATCCATTTCCATGCTCTCCAAAAAAAGATCTATCAACTCTCTTTTTATCTGGTATTGATTTACAACTTTTTGAAAGGCATTAAGTATCGGGTTTAAGCTGATTTTTTCTTCAATGGCTTCATAGCAATCCCTTTTAAATTTATAAAGTAGGGTAGGCTTATCGTAATCGTGAAAACTATCAACTATTTCATCAGCAAGCCTCACAAATCCATATATCGAATAAATTGCTTCCCGATGGGTTTTGTCAAGAAAACGTATACCCAAAGAAAAGCTGGTGCTGTAAGTTTTGGTTACAACCTTACTGCATTTCGCAGATACACTATCAAAAATAACTTTCATGTATTTTTTGTTTAATTCTTTTCAAAGTTTTGTACGTAGTGGAAATCTTCAAGTTTTTGAAGCAATGTTATTAACTGTGTTTTTTCGTCTGCAGTAAGTGCACCAGTAACATTTGCAGATGCTGCACGTATTTTATCCATGTATTTATTTAATTCTTCAATTCCCTTTTTTGTAATATTTAATATCATATTCCGCTTATCAACTGCTGATGGTTGCTGACTAATCAAGCCTTTATCCAATAGCCTTTGAATGATTAATGTTCCAGCAGGCTTATCATGGATATTTTCTTTGATTAATGCAGATTTAGTCATATTTCCACCAGTATTTAGGTTAATCAGGTAAATGAAATCATCCGGCGTAGAGAAAACACTTTCGCTTATGGCTGCCTTCGCCTGTATTTTTGCATATCTGTATAGATGCACCAGTGAAGTGTTGATAACGCTATCTGCCGATCTTCCCTTAATTTTTCCAGGCCAATCGGGTTCTTTTGCTGAAATTTCTTCAGGCTTAAGGGCTTGCGCATTCATCCAGTTTAAAAAAGAATTCAAATCATCTTTAGCACCTGCATTATGCTGTTCGTAGGTTTTAACTAATGATATTAAATTATCTAAGAGGTTGTACATCATCGCATTTAATTCTGAGGTTTTACGATTTGATTAATCTTTATATTGTGCTAAAACGTTGTTTTCAAATTGCCAAGTCCGCCATTAACTGGGATAATTTGTCCTGTTATCCAACCGCTGTCTTCTGATAGCAGGAAGGCAATGGCAGAACTGATGTCTTTAGCTGTTCCATATTTTCCTAAAGGGTGTCTTTTTGCTGAGGCTTCCATCTTTTCAGGGCTGTTGAGCAATTTCGATGCAAGCGGTGTATCTGTTAATGATGGAGCAACTACATTAACTCTAATTTGATTAGCACTGAATTCTGCAGCAAGGGATACAGCCAACCCTTCAATTGCAGCCTTCGAAGCAGCGATGCTGGCATGAAAACCCATTCCGGTTCTTGCTGCAACCGAACTTATTAAAACTATAGATGCTGCAGAAGAATTTTTTAAAGATTTTAACGATTGCTGTATGCAGGAAGCCGCTCCAACCACATTTAGTTTAAAATCATCTACAAAATCATTTTCAGATAGTCTTGAAAATGGTTTTAAATTAATATTGCCTACGCAATAAACAAAGCCATCTAGTTCGTTTGGTAAAAATGAAGCTAAAGCTGATGAAGAATCTAAAACATCCATCTCCAGGTATTTAATGGAATCATGCCAAAGTGTTGAACGATTTCTGCTTACTGCATAAACGTTTGCGCCTTCTAAACTTAAAAAATTAACTAAATCTAATCCGATACCTGAACTAGCGCCAACAACAAGAATATTTTTGTCTTTAAACTTCATAAAAAATTTTCAAATCAATTATGTATTTATAAACTAATATAGCGAAATAAAGTTTATAAATAAACTAAATTTTTATACATTCATTTGTTAAAGGATTTTAAATAGTTTCAGAATTTAAAGATTTAGCGGAACTTATTGGCCATGGCGATGTTCTTTAGATGGGTTTTAGGCTAATCAATCTTAATACTGAGAAGGTTTAGAATTACTGTAAAATATATTGAGTTGAAAAAAATATCAGTTGTAACCATTGTAAAAAACAGGCAGCCAGCGCTAGAAAACGTAATTATTGGACTAAGCCAAAATACTCGACTGCCGAATGAACTCATCGTTATTCACATGAACGAAGAGCCATACAATCTTAAAAATCAGGCTTTTGAAATTGAAGCGATAACAATGTGTGGAAAAGGATTGCCATTGGCTGCGGCTCGAAATTTCGCCATTAAACATGCAACTTTTGAGCACGTTATTTTTCTGGACGCAGATTGTATTCCGGCTGCCGATTTAATAATGCGTTATAGCGAGTTATTTTCTAAGGATATGCTTTTGTGCGGCAGAACTAAGTATTTGCCTAAAAGTGTTATGCAATACCAACAGTTCTGGACAGATTTAAACGAGATTTCTGAACCAGACCCAGTACGAAGTAGTGTTGAGCAATATCCTTATGAACTTTTCTGGTCGCTTAATTTTGCATGTTCCAAAACAGTGTATTCAAAAATCGGAGGTTACGATGAAGGTTACATCGGCTATGGCGCAGAAGATACAGATTTCGCATTTAGTGCCCGTGCCGCTGGTGTGGAAATGCAAACAGTTGATGCTTTTGCTTATCATCAATACCATGCAAGTTATAATCCGCCGCTTAACCATTTAAATGATATTGTTGCTAACGCGATGTATTTTTATCAGAAATGGAAAAAATGGCCTATGGAAGGATGGCTTAAAAGATTTGCCGATATGAAACTGATAAAATGGGAAAATGATAGTATCGAATTGATTAGAAATCCATCAGCTGATGAAATGTTATCAGCGCTTAAATAAATTGAAAAAGTTTTGGTAGCTAACTTTAATGTATTTACCGGCTTTTTCTGCAGCATTTGTATCTATCAAAGGCGCCCAATTTCTTTGGTTTGGCAAAAGATTAAGTAAAATTTTATTCCAGTCTACTTTAAAACACAATTCTGGCAAAACTATCTCTGCTAAACCGAGTTGCTCTACAATCTGCGCCTTTTCTAATTGTTCATCGAAGGGGCGCTTTTCAGGTATAAGTATAAGCCGCTTGTTTAATGCGCCCATTTCCATAACCGTGTTGTGCCCTGCATTTCCAATCACAATGCAGCAACCTCGTAATATAATTCTTGGGTCTAAAACATCACCATGAAAAATTAAGTTTTTACAGTTTATTGCAATGTCTTCTAATTTTCCTAGTACCTGAAAATTCCAATCCGGGCACATATTAGCAATGTGTTTAAGGAGCGCCAAATTAATGCTGGTGCCTCCGCTACCAATTAAAATCCCAACTTTTCTTTCATCATTTATGGATTTATCTGGCTCAGGTTTAAATCTTGATAAACCACCAGCAAAAAACGTTTTGCTGGTTAACCAGGTAGATTCGCTTCCATTCATCTTAACATGATATGGAGCAATTAATCCAAGGGCATTACGATAGGCAATTTCATGCGGCAAATCTGTTCTTTTACCATGCTGGCGAACAATAATAGTTGGCACGCCCGATAAACGAGCCAGCATCACTACCTCCACAGAAACATCAACAATAAGTAAAAGGGGGTAGGTATTGGCAAATAAGTCTGCCATTAAAGCAACCCGGCTTCGCTGGCCATTTATATTTAAGGGCGCATAATGTAATCCATAGATTTCATCTTCCTCTTTAACCTCAGGTTTGTTTTCAAAATCAAACGGTAAATCAACGATGGTTATATGAGTTGGAATGAGCTTCCTTTTTGCAGCCAAGCCGCTACCCATAAAGGTTAAATTGCAATCTTTCAACGTTTCGGCTATAGCTATTGCCCGCATTAAATGCCCCGAACCATGATGATGAACATAAAAGGCAAAGTTATACGGCACGTGGCATAGAATTAGCAATTGTATCCAGTAATAATGCTTCGTAAGCATCTATCATACCTTCAATATTAAGAGATTCTTCAGCCCTTTTTCTAGATTCGATTCTATTTAAAGTGATGGCTTTTTTAATGCACAACGCTAATTCCTCGGGGTCGTTACTTTGTGTTAATGAACCGCAAGAATCATCAATAAGATATGGAAGCGCCCCTTTGGCAATTCCGGCAACTGGTGTGCCACAAGCCAAACTTTCTGCAACAACTAAACCAAATGGTTCTTCCCAGCATGGAGTAATAACAGAGCATTTTGCATTTCCGATAAGTTCATTTAGCTCTTCATGTGTGCAATTGCCAAGCATTTCTACATTATCACTCAGTAATGGTTCAACATAGGTATGGTAGTAATGACTATCTGCGATGGTACCAGCCACTTTAATTTTTACACCGGCAGACTTTGCCGCTTGTATTGCCAAATGTGTGCCCTTATCAGGATGTATTCTTCCAAACCAAATCACATAATCGCCTCTTTGTTCAGGATAAAATTTCCATTGCGTAACATCAACGCCATTCCAGATAACTTCGCAATCGTTAAGATATGGTTGCCAGGCCTTTGCGTTTGAACGTGAAACACTTACATAACGAATTCTACCAGATTTCCGCTCATGCGCCATGGCACGCTTCATCTCAAAAATCGGTGGGGTATGCAATACGGTTATCATGGGTGTTTCGAGGATGGTTGACATGGTAACCGGAACATAATTCAAAGAATTATTGAAGATGATATCATGTCCATTACCATCAATATCTTGCATTAATTCCAGGTAAGCATGGTGTGTGGAAATAAAATCTTCGCTCATTTCATGACTACGAAATCTCGAAAAAGTTTCTCTGTCGTAGTCCAGGTCGCTTAAAATTACCTTTACATTTAACGATGGATCAGATAGTTCGCTTGCATAAAGGGTTACATCATGCCCCCGCATAATAAGCCTTTTGGTAATTTCGTAAGTAAAAGCTTCCAATCCGCCCATGTAAGGTTTGCGGATAGGATGTTTAAGATGTGCTATAATTCCAATGTTCATAATGTAGTTTCCAATATTAGAACTGAATTATAAAGGAATAAGTTTTTAAAAATAATACTCAGTGTTAAGATTGTAGCAAAATCAAATTGTTTTTTTAGTTGTGGCTATAGCTTTTAGCAAAAAAAAAGCCATCGAAATATCGATAGCTTTAAACCAAATATATGATGAATAGGTAAATGTATAATCTAAACAGGCAATGTTGAAGATTGTTTCAAAAAAAAAATTTAATAGCATATAGCTTTAGGAAATTTGCCAAAAAGCTCAAACGATTTAATCATTTATTTGTTAGTTGAAAAAACATCCCATTGGAAAATTCTCGACCAAAAGATCTTGCCGCATTAGTTTATAACAAGCTGAAGCTCAACAAAACATTAAAAGTTTTGCCGGCTATAGAAACGTTGGAACTTTTTTTTGATGTACTTTTTTATTTGAGTATGTGCAAAGAGGAAAGTGATTTGATAAAAGTGACGGTAACCTTTATCGATCCAAACAATCCAGACCCAAATCCTCCGAGAAAAATTGTACCTGAGCGGTGGAGCAGCATAGCCTTTACCAAGCCGATTATGATGAATACTAAATCGCTTGCTAAACTATCTAAAGCAGCCGATCCTACAAGTTCATCTCTAGCCGTATACTTTGATGAAAAAGGCGATTTATTTGTTTGGGGATTGATTGATCAGGCAATGCATTACCAGGATTTTTTAAATTACGAATCTGATACCCATTCAGAACAACCCGGGCTTTTTCAGGTTGCAGTAAGCGATATTGGTACCTTACATGTGCTTTTTGATTATGAGTTACTCGCTACCCTTAAGCAAAATTTATTGGTTAAAAGATACCTTGATGTACTTACAATTGGGCCAATTGCAAAAATTTTAAGAGGCAACGCGACTTTTCTTAAGGCCGAAATTAAGGCATATTTAGAAAAAATGCATCCTGATGAAAACTTTACAGATTGGGAAGAATTTTTAGATAATTTATGGATACAAACCTTTTCGAGGTTGCTGCTTAAAATTCAGAATTACCAGCATGGCGGCGCTATTTTAATCACTTCACCTTCAAAAGACCTTGATGTTAAATATGAAATTCATTACGATCGTTTAACAATGGCGATGATTGCCCATGCAAAATCATCCATAGCAAATTATCTTTCTGAAGAAGCCATACAGCAAGAAATTTCCGGAGGTAAACGTTCAATACATAAAAAATTATATCAACAGGAATGCATTTCTTTTTATGATAAAAAAGGAACATCAGACGAGATAAAAGGTGCTATCAGTTTTATAGCTTCTCAAAGTTGTGTTGATGGTGTGGTATTATTTGATACAAAAATGGTTGCCAATGGATTTGGAGCCGTACTTCGTGCTAAAAAAATGCCCAAAAAGATTTATGTTTCTGCAACTGCTACAGCCACTGCAAAATCTCTGGTATCACACGAGCCAAGGCATTATGGCACCCGCCATCGCTCAATGATTGCTTATTGCTATAATCATCCATCGGCACTCGGAGTGGTTATCTCTCAAGATGGAGAAATAAGGGCTTTTGCTAAAATAGATGAGAAATTAATTATGTGGGAAAACATAAAAACACAACAGTACAGGCGCAACGCTACCCAGAAGAGCATTCATAAAACCAGCCCCTGATAGTTGCTTTATTGTCTGGAACTATATCAAGCTAACTTCAAATTATTACGCAAAGCGATGTACGCCCAAATTAATTTAAAATTTGAATACCTCAGCATTAATTAATTCCCACCAGGATAAAATAATTTTGATTTTTCTTTTTAACTAAAATATCCAAATGTTCTTCAAAATCGACCAGATTGTTCACCTCATTTTTGAAAAATGTTGCGAACACTTCTAAATCTGTTTGTTCATTAAGTTCAATTTCCAGGGTTTCATTACCGCTCCATTTGGCGCTTACAATTTCAGGATAGGTGCCTTTTAAAATGGCCGAAAAGCCTTTTCTGGTAAAAACCTTAGCAATATTGTTGGCAATTTGAGAAGCGAGTGGAATTAGTATTTTACTATCTGTACTCCATTGTAGTGCATGTTCATCTTGCCACATTTTCCCAATAAATTTGTTGCCCAGGTACACATTATAATATTTTCCATTGGATGCCACAAAAGCTTCAATCTCTCTGGAACCTTTTAAAAGCGTAAATACATAACCATTTATGGCAGGCTTGCGAAATTTTTGAAACGCCAGATTTGTTATACGTTTGCGGTTATAAAAAAAAGCAATACCCGATAATGCTAAAATCACACCCGTAGCTAAAAGCAATTGCTTTTCATTCGTTTTAAAATCTTTCTTAAATATTGTAATCATCTTAATTTAAAAAACATCAAATACTAAAATTAGTTTTTTGAATGAACAATTCATTATGCAGTTTTTTTTAAAAATGATGATACCATTCTGCCGCGTATTTATTGCTTTAAATTGTAACAATTTATCAAGAAAGGGTATAAAACCCCAATATTCTGATTAATACGGTATCTCACATTTTATTAAGCGACTTGAATTAAATGCTGTTGTAAAAGAGTAGTTGTGATATTAAGCCCAATAACAACTGCCATTTTAAATGGGTATCAACAAGCATTAAAATTATAAAATATGAAAGCAGCAGTATTCCACAAACCTGGCGATATCCGGGTAGACACAGTACCGGATCCGGAAATTTTAGATCCCAGAGATGTTATTTTAAGGGTTACCGCAACTGCTATTTGCGGTTCAGATCTTCACATTTTGAGCGGTGCAGTTCCGCAGAAAGATCCATTGGTAATGGGGCATGAATTTATGGGGATTGTAGAAGAAACCGGTTCGGCTATTATTAATCTTAAAAAGGGCGATAGGGTTGTAGTGCCATTCCCGATTGCTTGTGGCGAGTGTTTCTTTTGCAAGCATGAAGCCAGCCCCGCATGCGAAAACAGTAACTACAAAAATTATGGTCCAAACGGAGATGTTGCCAGTCAAAAAGGTGGTGCGCTATTTGGCTACACTGATTTATACGGTGGCTATAGTGGTGGTCAGGCGCAATACGTAAGAGTGCCTTATGCAGATATAAGTCCGAGGATTGTTCCTGAACATTTAACAGATGAGCAAGCTCTTTTTCTAACAGATATTTTCCCAACGGGATGGTCGGCGATAGATTGGGCACAACTAAAGGGCGGAGAAGTTGTGGCAATATTTGGCTGCGGCCCGGTTGGTTTAATGGCACAGAAAGCCGCCTGGATTAATGGTGCGAGCAGAGTTATTGCTATCGATCCGTTAGATTACCGATTGGAAAAAGCAAAGGCAGTAAATAATGTAGAAATCTTAAATCCACACAAAGTTGATGTTGTTGAAGCCATAAGAGCTATGACGGGAGGGAGAGGTGCAGATGTTTGTGTAGATGCAGTAGGCTTTGAACCCGAAAGAAATTTTATGGATAAAGTAAAGGCAACTTTTAATTTTGAGAAAGGATCTATGAAAGTATTGGATATGTGCTTTGAAGCCGTTAGGCGAATGGGTACAGTATCTATTGTTGGTGTTTATGGTTCACCTTATGATAATTTCCCTTTGTTCAGGATTTTTGATAAAGGTATAACCATTAAACAAGGGCAGGCTCCTGTAATTAATTACATCGATAAATTAATTGGCTTGGTTAACGATGGTAAAGTGGTTCTTGATGATATAATTACACATACTTTGCCACTGGAAGATGCTGCACATGGTTATAAAATCTTCGATGAAAAAGAAGATGATTGTGTTAAAGTGGTATTAAAACCATAACAGCAATTTAAGCAACATCCCGTCAATAATTTATTGGCGGGTTTGTTATTAATCGCCGGGCTCAGATAAAGCAATTAATATGGCGCCACTTACCATTACCACGCCACCCACAACAAGTTGCCAGGTAAGCTTTTCTTTCAGAAATATAACAGAAAGTACAATTGCAACTACCAGAGATAACCGTTCGATTGGTACAACATAAGATGCAGGACCTGATGAAAGCGCCTTATAGGAGAAGAGTGTTGATAATGTGGTAAAAATTCCTGCTGCTATTAAAAATATCCAGGCATTTTTTTCAATGCTTTTTACTTCACTAAAATTACCTTGAAACAATACAACCATCCAGGTAATGGCCAGAATTAAAACAGCTTGAATAGCAAAAGCTAAGCTCGAATCTACATTTTTTAAACCCGCTTTTGTTAAAACTACAACCAGAGCGGCTGATAAGGCTGCAAGTAATGCCCAGATAATCCACATATTTTTTTGTTTAAGTTATTGATTGAAGTTTTTCGCTTTGCGGAATTTGTTTGGTTGCATTTGCAGCTGATTCACTGTTATCAATTGCTATAAATAGCCCTGTAATAAAAGCTGCAACAATCAGACAAACTAAGAGCCATTCGAAGGAATCGAGTTTTTTCATAATTTTTCAACATTACAACAGCTTAAAAGTTTTTACTTAAATAAAAAGTATAAGGTAATGCCCAGGCATAATGTAATTAGCACAACCATCAAAATAAAAATTAAGACTAGTTTTTCGAATGAATCAATTGGTCTCATATCAAAATAAGCTTTAATACAATAGAAAAGTTTTACGCTCAATTGTTTTTTTATAAATCATAAGTTCTATCCATATTTAAATGACTTTCCTGGTAGTATAGGCAAATGGACATACTGGTTTTTATTTTGTAAAACAGATGTTTAATTATTTAAAAACAGATAGTTTACAGCCTTAAATGAGAATAATAAATGCTTTATTTTTATTTGTGGTTAGGGGTTTTCTGATTGGTTAATAGCATTTTACTCAATTTGTTTAAAAAAAATAAAATTTTAGGTTAATTGGCAAAACAAAATACTGCATAATAAGTTATTACATTTGCTTTGGTTGTTTTAGCATAACGATGAAGGAAAAGATTATAGTGCAAAAAATATAAACCTAACAACCGCTTTTTTTTACCTTAAATGTGAATCCTTGAATGCATTTTTAGACGGGAAGTTTAACTTCTCCGGAGACTCCCTTAAATATAACTTCGATTTGTTGACGCAAGCGCTCAATGCTTCGATTTCTGGCATTATCATAACAGATAATATGCAGCCAGATAATCCCATCGTATTCTGTAATTTGGCTTTCGAACACATGACCGGTTATACCAGAGCAGAAATAATTGGTCACAACTGTCGTTTTTTGCAAGCTCAGGATAGAAACCAAAAGCAAAGAGAAATTCTTGCCAATTGCGTTAAAGAAGGAAAAGAATGTGTAGTAGAAATTCGGAATTATCGCAAAAACGGCGATTTATTTTGGAATGAGCTTTACATGTCGCCGGTTAAAAATGATAAAGGTGAGGTAACACACTTCATCGGTGTTCAAAATGATGTAACTTCCCGAAAAAATGCAGAACATGATCTTCGTCAGCAAAAAACGCTTATGGAGAAACAAGTGCAGGAACGCACCATTGCGCTTAAAGAAAGTGAGGCATTTCTTACCAGTATAATCGAAACCGTTAGAGAGGGATTGCTTGTTTTAGATCCTGAATTTAACGTACTAAGCGCCAACTATCATTTTTTAAAAACATTTAAAGTTAGTATCGAAGAAACTGTAGGTAAGCAACTTTACGAATTGGGAAATAACCAATGGAATATTCCAAAACTGAAAGAACTGCTGATTAAAATTTTACCTACCAATAATCCTGTTGTAGATTTTGAAGTTGAACACGATTTTCCGCATATAGGCAAGAAATTGATGCTACTTAACGCTTATCGGGTAGAACTTGAAGGCCAGTTCAAAGATCAGATATTATTAGCTATAGAAGACATTACCGACCGAAAAGAAATTGAACGTCGTAAAGATGATTTCCTTTCTATAGCAAGCCATGAGTTAAAAACGCCATTAACGACCATAAAAGGATACATACAAGTTTTGGAGCGCATCATTCCAAAAGATGCATCAGAGAAATTTGTAAATACTTTTTCAAAAGTTTCATTATATGTTGAGCGCCTTAACACTTTAATAAGCGAACTGCTCGATGTATCGAAAATACAAACCGGAAACATAGAACTTCACATGTCTGAATTTGATTTTGATCATTTGATACGTGAAACGGTTGATGGCATTCAGGCTACTTTTCCTGGTCATAAAATAATACTTCAAGGAGAAACAAAAGCCAAAGTAATGGGCGATGAATCGCATATCATACAAGTGATTAATAACTTACTCTCAAATGCAATTAAATATTCGCCAGATGCTAAAACAATTGAAGTGAATATTGCAAATGTGAGTGAATATGTTAAGGTTTCTGTAAGAGATTTCGGCATTGGTATTAGTCCGGAAGATACCGCTAAAGTGTTTGAACGCTTTTATCGCGGAAGCGAGATTCAGAAAAAATTCCCGGGTATGGGAATTGGTTTATACATCTGCGATCAGATTGTTAAAAATCATCAGGGTACACTTTGGGTAGAAAGTGAAAAAAATAAGGGTTCTGTATTCAGTTTTACCTTACCAAAACATAGAAAGGATAATGATGCTGAATAAGAAAATTATAATATGTGATGATGATGAAGGCATCTTAGATATGATGGAAATGATTCTGGATGATGAAGGATACCAGATTATAGCCGAATCAAATAGCCTTAATTTACGTTCAATCATAGAAAGGGAATCGCCAGATTTAATTATATTGGATTTATGGATGCCTATGCTATCCGGAGATCAACTATTACGCATGATTAGGGATACTGAGGCATACAAACATTTGCCTGTTCTTGTTATTTCTGCAAGTAGAGATGGCGAAACCATTGCAATGGATGCTGGTGCATCTGGATTTTTAGCCAAACCTTTTGATATTGATGGTTTGTTGGGTAAAATAGAATTGCAGCTTAGTGCAACGAATTGGCAGGCCTGATAATTTTAGGCTAAACAAAGAGGTTGTTATTTTAAGCGAACAAATTTTTAATTTATAGTGTTGAATTATTAAACGATAACAAATGTTATCATGTTTAATGCTGGAGTGTAACCTTATTACTCCGGATAAAATATCAACCTATGAAAGATAATCATGCAATTAAAAATCCGCTAGAACAATACCCTCAACCCCCTTTTTCTAAACAACCACAACCTGTTCCAGGTTTAGCATCCAAAATGGACCCAGTACCAGATCATGGTGAAAAAACTTACGTAGGCAGTAATAGGCTTTTGGGTAGAAAGGCACTCATTACCGGAGGAGACTCTGGTATTGGAAGGGCAGCAGCTATTGCTTATGCCCGCGAAGGTGCTGATGTAGTTATCAATTATTTGCCTCAGGAACAATCTGATGCTGATGAGGTGATAGCCTTAATTGAAGCGGCCGGACGTAAAGGCTATGGTATTGCCGGAGACATTACCTCAAAAACATTTTGTGATGAGCTGGTTAAGCAAGCTTCAGAAAAATTGGGTGGTTTAGATATCCTGGTCAATAATGCAGGGCATCAGCAGGCAGTAGAATCTTTACTCGATATTACTGATGAACAGTTTGATGCAACCATGAAAACTAACATCTATGCACCGTTTTGGATAACAAAAGCGGCTTTGCCAATTCTTCCTGCTGGTTCAGTAATCATTGCAACGAGTTCTGTGCAGGCCTACGACCCATCCGAAAACCTTTTTGATTATGCTCAAACTAAAGCCGCAAATGTAGCTTTTGTTAAGTCTCTTGCAAAACAGTTAGGCCCAAAAGGCATTCGAGTTAATGGTGTGGCACCTGGCCCCGTATGGACACCATTGCAAACCAGCGGTGGGCAACCGCAAGATGCCATTACTGAATTTGGAAAAAAGACACCACTTGGGCGTCCTGGTCAGCCAGCAGAATTGGCCTCAATATATGTACAACTGGCAGACCCGCAGGCTAGTTATGCTAACGGACAAATTTATGGCGCTGCAGGTGGCAGTGGTCATCCATAATTACAATTTCATAAGTAATCAAGAATCATTACAGATTTTGATGAATAAAATTTGTTGTAAAATAGAACAGGCTTCCAAGAAATTGGAAGCCTGTTTATTATTGTTCTACAATGATTTTAACCAATCAGCAACTTGCTCACGGGTTTTACCGGTTTTCTGTTGTAATTTGCCGTAAAGCTCATCTTCTTTACCATCCTCGTACTTCAAATCATCATCAGTTAAATCTGCATAAGCCTGTTTAACTTTTCCTTTAAGTTCATTCCAGGCGCCTTTTAATTCTAATTTGTCCATTGTTTTTGTATTTAGGGTGAATTTATTTTGGTTAATTATTAAATTTTATAAGTATCACTTTGGGATATCTTTCGAAGCATACACGCTGTCTACAACATATCTGCTGAAACCTCGCCAAGGCAGGTTATTTTTATATTCTTTATAGTGCAGTTCATAAAATTTTCCGCTATTACCCATCATCTGCTTTGCTATAGTTTCATCCGATACGGAAAATTCAAATTCATTGTTTTGTAAAGTTCCCGTTTGCCTAGAGCGTATACCACTTTGAATCAGCTTTCCTTCGTTGGTTTTGAAAATGTAACCCTTTTTTACAATGTAGTTGAGCTCGCCGGCTTTTACACCTTCGCCAAAAACAAAAAAGTAATTATAATAGATTAAGCCTCCAATTACCAGAAGAGCTAGAACGGCGATTACGCCTCCAATTTTTTTTCCTTTGGTCATAAACTAAAATTTAAGATTTGGAATTTTATATGCTGCTTTCAGATGGTATTTCCTGAACAATTGTAAGCCTTTTTTTGGAGGCGATAATTGCGCCAAAACCTGCACTTACAGCGCCTAAAATCATTCCAAAGAAAGAGAATAAGGCAAATTTTGAAAGTGCTGATGCCATTTCATCACCAACTTCTCTTGCTTTCGCTTCTGCCTGTACTTTAACTTCTTTAACTTTTTCTTTGGCAGTTTTAATTGTATTTATCCAATTATCTACAATTTGCTCAGACTCAGCTTCACTTTTTCCGGTTCTATTTTTAACAACATTTACCAAAGCTTCTTTATCTGCTGCTTCAAAAGTTGAATCATTTTGCGAGAAAAGTTTTGAAATTAAAGCATCAATTCGCTGTTGCGCTTCCTGTGGGTTTTCTAAAATTTCTTTACCGGTAGATTTCCCTTGTCCGGATGCCTGGTCTATTTTTTTATCCAGATTGCCAGGTTGTAATTCTTTCTTCTCTGTCTGCTTTAATAAAAGTTCAGCTTCCTTTTTCATTTTCCCGAAAGTATTCTCATCTACACCTAACTCGTCTTTAATCATATCTCCGGCTTCAGGTGCAACTGCTTTTATGCCTTCTCCTGCAAGCGAAAATCCTTTAGTAATTACTGTACCAGCACCGCCTATAATTTTTCCGACTGATGATGTAATTAAGTACATGTTAAGGAAAGTAAGCAAGCACCATGTTAATAATCCATGAAGCACTAAATCAGTTTTTTGTATATGATTTGAAAACCATCCTACAACCCATCCGCCACTAAAAACAGATATTAACATGCTTACAATCCACCAAACTAAAGCGCCCATGCCTAATCCACTAAAAGGTTTTGCCTCATCCAGAGGATTAATACTGCCAAAGCCAATGCCAAGGCCTAAAAAGCTTAATAAAAGTTGTACAGCAATGGCGATGAATACGCCTGCAATTATTGCTCCCCATGATAGGCGATTAATAAATCCCAATACAGATTTATCTCCTGTAGTACGAATTTTGTGTTCCATTTTATGATAATTGAGTAGGTAATGATTATTGTGATATTTTCTTAAAAAAGCTGCTCTCAGAGAAAGCAGCTTTTAAAATTTATATTAATTAGTGATGTCTCTTTTAACTTTGCTAGCCGTTCTTTGGCCTGGTAAGTAAATCTGGAACCCGAAAGATAGGTTAAGATTATTTTGAGTAGTTGAACTACCAAAGCCTACCAAACCATTGTATTTTAACAAGGTTTCTAAACCGATATTTGGCGTGATGAAATATGCAAAACCTGGTCCAACGCTTATATTTAAGCCATTCGTGTTGCCACCACCTTTGCTTACGTTAACGCCGCCAATACCTACTGTTGCTTCTCCAAACAGGCGACCGTGACGAAGCACCTCAACATCTTTGCCGGTGTAATAACGACCTAATGCGCCTACACCATAACTGGTTGTTGTGTTAGAGTTTTTTGCAGTTTCTAAGCCGAAGTTTACGTAACCACCTAAGGCCACATTATCTTGAATAAACCAGGCAGCTTTTGGGGTTATGTCCACACTGAAAATTTTAGGATCATCTAATCCTAGATTAATATTGGTCAGGTTTCCACCCACCATTACGTTGCCTTTTTGTATCTGGGCATTGGCTGCAAGAATTGTTGTTGCAGAAATGATAACTGTTGCTAAAAATTTTTTCATGATTGATGTTTTATTGATTAATATAAAGTGAATTCTACACGGCGATTTTCTTGTCTACCTGCCGCTGTTTTATTTGTAGAAATTGGTTGGTCTGGTCCGTAACCGGTTGCTTCAACTCTCGATGCATTTACACCTTGTGATACCAGATATGATTTTACAGATTCTGCTCTTTCTTTCGATAAACGTAGATTCAATTCTCTACCACCAGTATTATCTGTGTGGCCAGCCAATTTAAGACTGAAGTTTTTCTCGATTAATAGCGTTGCAACTCTGTTTAATGTTGTATAAGATTTAGCACGGATTGTAGATTTACCCAAATCAAATTCCAGATTGGAAATTGCATCTCTAACAATTTTACGGTCTGCCTCAGTTACAACAGTGGTTTCTTTAACAATGGTTTGCGTAATGGTTAATGGGCAGCCAGAACCATCTACAATAGTTGCAGCCGGTGTTCCAGCACATTTATCAAACTTATTTGCTACACCATCATTATCGTCATCGGCAAGGTCTTTAGCATATTGTTCGCGGTCTCTTGCTGCATTTTGTTCGGCTGTAGATAATGCATTTCTCAACTCAGCACTTTCTGCAGCACTTTGTTTACGCAAATCTGCAACGGCACTGTAGTTTTGCAGCTGAGAATTTTCTTTATTTCCAAGAGAAAACTCAAGTCCTGCGTGTGCGTAAGAGAATCTACTTTCCTGATAAACATTTTTAACAGTTGGCGAAGATTTAATAAAATTGATATCATAACCTAAATCGATATTGATACCTTTTGCTACGCCAAATTTAAATCCAACGCCTGTTGGGATAAACCAGCCTTCTCTGTCTGTAAAAACATCTACGTTAGCAAATTTTGAATCTGATGACATGTAACCTGCACCAGCTTTTAAATAGGGGATAAGCACGGCATTTTCTGTGTTTAAACTAAAGTTTGCAATGTTTAATACGGCAGTTAATGAACCCGACCAATTAATTTTATTTATTTGTTCAATAGTGCTTGTTGTGTTTAGTGTTTTGATTTCTCCGCGAAGAAAATCTGCCTGAAGCCCTAAGGCTGGTAAAATTTGCTTTTTAATAAAGCCGCCGTATCCAATACTTTTAAATTCGTTGGCTTTAACGCTTCCACCACCTAAAAAAGTGTTTTGGCTTAATATGCCACCATGAGCACCAATACTCCATGTTCTTAAAGATTGCTTGCCAAATCTGCCTGCTGCGTTAGGCTCATCTTGAGCAAACAACTGCGTTGAAAGACTCAATAGGCTAATCGCCATCATTGATTTCGTAAAATTCATATTCATTTTATTTATCTGTTTTTAATTAATTATTTAATCTAAAACTTAAAGCTTGTATGCCTTATAAATAAAAATTGCCAATTAAATAGTCCGCATCTAGCAGGATTCAATCGCCTTTTTTATTTTTGAATTACTGTTGCAAAAGATTACTCATCAAAGTTTTCAGTTTTGATAAGCCATCGCATTGCTAAATAATTACAACCAAAGAAAAGGAGATGAATTTTGCTACAGAAATCGGTTCGACAGAAAGCCCAAACCATCCGACAGAAGGTCGATTTTAATCGTTAAGAAAAAAACTAAATTAGCTTAAAGCCAGGATTTGAAATGAGATCTAAATTGCGGTCTGTATTGGCTGGATACCGGAATAACCGCTTTTCCGATTTTAACGGTGTAGTTTTGGATGGCATCAATTTTATCTAATGCTACAATAAAAGACCGATGAATACGCATGAAACGACTGGCCGGTAAAAGACTTTCCATTGTTTTCATGGTAGATAAAGCGGTAATCATTTTGCCTTCTTTTGTATAAATCTTAATGTAATCTTTTTGACTCTCGCCATAAAGAATTTCACTAAAAGGAACCCGAATAAGTTCATGTTCTACTTTAAGAAAAACAAATTCTTCTGTATCGTGCTTTTGAGCAATTGCAGATGAATGATTTTTAGCTTTGAAAGCAGCCTTAAAAAAATCTTCGTAAGTAAAAGGCTTTAACAGATAATCGATAGCATCAACTTTATAACCTTCGGATGCATAATCTCCGGAGCCGCTGATAAAGATTATTCGTGGCATATCTCTTCCATATTGGTCGTAAAGAGATTTGGCGAAACTCATTCCATCAATACCAGGCAGATTAATATCTAATATGATTAAATCTATACCTAATTTACCAATTAAATCAATGGTTTCTACCGGATTACTGTGGACAGATATCAGCTCAAGAAAAGAGGTTTCCCGAACAAAATCAGCTACATAATTACTAACTTCCTGATCATCATCAATAATTATACAATTTAACTTTGTCTTCATTGTATAGCCAGACTAGATGAAATTATTCGGATTGGTTCGTAAATGAGCATTAAGGGATTTATTACGCCTCAAAGGTAACTTTATCTTTGGAAATTAAAAATCATAATGCCTGTTTTACGGATTTCTATATATAGATTAATGATGGAATAATTACATATTAAATTTAAAGCCGATATAATTTTTCTAATAGGATTAGCTCCGGAATCTATTTATAAGGAATAGAAAAACTGACTGTACAGCCTTGTCCTTCATCACTCTGTAATTCGATACGGCCACCTTGCTGATTAATTAGTTGACGGCAAAGATATAAACCTAAGCCTGTGCCCGGCTTTTTACCACCAGCCTGATAAAAAGGTGTAAATAATTTTCCTTGCTTGCTTTTAGCTATTCCTGAGCCGGTATCTTTAACAATTACACTTAACAGCGGATGGTTATCTTCTTGCTGAATCTTTGCCAATAAGTTAATAGAACCCTTATCTGTATATTTTATGGCGTTACTTAAAAGATTAATAAGCACTTGCTTAAGTCGTAAACTATCTCCCTGAACCTGCAATATATCGTTTCCTTCAAATTTGAAATTAAATTCAAGATTTTTTCGCTCTGCCATAAAGCGCATGGCTTCTACAGAATCGTTGATAGCTTCGTATGGAGAAAAGATTGAGATGTTAGCTTCATCCGGATTCTGCTCCAATTTGCTCACATCAAGTACATTGTTAACTGTTTCTAATAACAACGATGAAGCTAAATTAATCGAAGTAACTTTGCTCGCCTGGTCCTCTTGTAGTTGTGTTCTTTTAAGCATAAAAACAGCACCGTTTATGGCCATGAGTTTGTTTCGTATTTCATGACTCATAATTGCTAATATTTCCGAACGTTGGCCAGCTAATCTAACCGCTCTCAAATTTTCTCTGATGTATCTTCTTTCTGCTAATGCAGCTTTGCGAATATAAACAAGCAATAAAATGATAAACAACAATACGAAAGCTGTTGCAACTGCGGTGTAAATATTTAAATCTTTTGAAGTTGATTTATATTCTTCGAGAATTTTTTCACGACTTTGTTCAAAAGCCATTTTATCTATGGCCTGTAAATCCAGTAACACTTGTCGTAATTGCGTTAAAAGGCTCAGGTTAGCCAGAATTAATTCCTGATTTGAATTCATCAAGCGGCTGTATTGTTGGCCAAGCTGCTTCACCAAAGCCGGATCTTGCTCGTAAATTTTATTCTGCTCCTTTTTAGTTCGGATGGTAACCACTTTTACTTCTGATTTATTCTGCACAGCATCTTTGAGCCGATCTATAAGACCTCTGTTTGCAGATTCTTTACGCACAGATACGGCCGTATCTGCAGGTATAGTGGCAGTAGGATTAGTAGCATAATCTCTTATCGTGTTAACAGTTGTTTTATCGAGTAAAAATGTAAACCTTTTTTGCAGATCGAACAATTGCTGAGAAACTTTTAACTTTTGTTGTAATGCATAAGCGATTTGCGCTTTATTTTGCGAAGTATCTTTATTATCGGTGGGTTTGTAATGTTTTATAATTGCGCCCATTTTGGAAAAAATAGAGTCAAGCTGTTGCTTGTAAGCAATTAACTCCTCTTCATTTCCATTAGAACTGGCTTGCCTGAAGCTGTTTTCTGATACATTTAAATCAAATAACAATTCGCTTATCTCAGGCTGGTGACTGGTGCTGCTTAACTGTTCGCTAAGTCGGTTTAATTTAACATTTATCGTATGACGTAAGATGTATGAACCGCCAGCGATGATAAATGTGAAAACCAGAAAGATGATAAGTAATTTTCTAATTATTCGAGTAAAACTATTTGATTTTCGGTAGTCAACCATACGATATTGTGCTTCATTTAATTAGCCTTTGTAACAATTATCTATCAAAAATAGTTTGTTAAAATGATGTTTTAATTGATTAGCCGAATTTCCCGTTTTGCATCAATATTTTTATTTGCAAAACCTTTACCTTTTGATTATGTCTCTATTATAAACAATGGTTATGGATAACAAGAGAAGTGAAAAATCAGAAAAGGAAATAGTTAAAGATTTAGGTGAGGTTGGTAATAATGCTGATAAACAGTATGATGCGGAAGAATTAGATGAAACTATTGGGGATTTGGGTGAACAAATTAAAGGTAGTGATGCAGACAGCGACCAATCTTTGGCAAATGATGTAAAGGAAACAAGAAAGCAAGAGCAAGTTAAAGGCAGTGATGCAGGTAAAGGTTAAGTTTTATGATTTTTTGATTAACTAAATTAATACAGTGAATTCTAAATTTATACTAAAAAACAAATTATACTTTCGTTTTCACCGTTCATCAAATTCAAATCAACATTACTAAAATCTCTACTATATTTACCAAATGGAAAATACGGTACTGATTATAGATGACGAACCAAAAATACTTGGGCTATTATCTAGAATTATCGAACTGGAAGGCTTTAAAGTTCTTCAGGCCGAAAATGGTAAGGCAGGTCTTAAAATAATTAGTACCAAAGATGTTCAGGTAGTAATTAGCGATGTGAAACTGCCAGATTATAACGGTGTTGAATTGGTTGCGGCCATTAAAGAAATCAAACCATTTATAGAAGTTATAAATCTTACCGCTTTTGGAACCATTTCTGATGGAGTACAAGCCATGCGAAACGGTGCATTTGATTACATTGTGAAGGGTGATGATAACGATAAAATTATTCCGCTACTTTACAAAGCAATGGATAAAGTGAAACTTCAAATCAAGGTAGCTGATTTAGAAAAAAAGGTAGGTTTGAGCCTTAGTTTTGATAATATTATTGGTAGTTCTCCGGCAATTCTGCATTCAATTTCCATGGCAAAAAAGGTTGCCCTTACCGATGCTACCGTATTATTGCTCGGCGAAACAGGTACGGGAAAAGAAGTTTTTGCACAAGCCATACATCAAGAAAGTACAAGAAAAAATAAGCCATTTGTTGCCTTGAATTGCAGTGGCTTTAATCCTGAACTTCTGGAAAGTGAACTCTTTGGCTACCGTCAAGGCGCTTTTACCGGTGCATCGAAAGATAAAAAAGGTTTATTAGAGGAAGCCAACGATGGCACGCTTTTTCTAGATGAAATAGGCGAGATGAACGTGGATTTGCAGGCAAAACTTTTACGGGTACTTGAAAGCCAGACTTTTATAAAAGTTGGTGATACGAAAACGAGTAAGGTTAATGTTAGAATCATCGCTGCAACCAACAGAGATTTAAAGGAAGAGGCTGAAAGTGGGCGGTTTCGTTCAGATTTATATTATCGTTTATCTGTTTTCCTGATTCAGTTACCTTCACTTTTAGAAAGAAAAACAGACATTTTTCCGCTTGCGAAACACTATTTAGAAGAGTTTTCATTAAAGGTTAATCGTTCTGATATGGAAATGGATCAGGCTTTCATTAACCTGTTAACAAATTACAGCTGGAAAGGTAACATCAGAGAGTTGAAAAATGTAATTGAACGTGCCGTTATTCTTTCAGATAGCAGCTTAATTACGGCAGACCTTTTGCCATTCGAGTTTCATGAAAATCCTGCCCAACCTAATGGCATGCGTATGGAAGCCATCGAAAAACAACATATTAAAAAAGTATTGGCTTACACCGGCGGCAATAAAACAGAAACATCAAGGCTGCTCGGTATTGGCCTAACAACACTTTACCGCAAACTCGAAGAATACGGCATTAGCTAAATTTTTTCCAAAATGAAAATCAACCCTTCCAAAATGGAAGGGTTTTTTTATGCCTAAATTTTTGGTATGTGCATTTTATCTATTCAATAAATTGATTTATAGGTGTTTATGTTTTATTGGCTTTTTGTGGTATGTGAGTTGAACCATGGCATGAAAAAACAATACAGCTATGCTAATACTTCTTTTTATTCTTCTGATTGTGCTCTGGTGGGCCTCTTATAAATCAATTAACTGGTTCGATAAAATCTAAAAATTATGATCGCCTTATTTCTAATCGCTATTGCCGTATTCATTTACATGGTTTACGTGCTAATTAACCCCGAAAAATTTTAACATCTCTTATATTAACAATTCAAAAAAATGAACACAGAATTACTTGGAATAATCGCAACCTACCTACTTACAGTGGTAATTGCTATTCCGCTTGGCCGGTACCTGGCTAAGGTATTTGCAGGTGAAAAAGTCTGGACAGACTTTTTAAAGCCTTTAGAATCTGGTATTTATAAATTGTCAGGTATCAATCCAAAAGAAGAAATGGACTGGAAACAGCATTTAAAAGCTTTGATGATGATTAACCTGGTTTGGCTGGTTTATGGTTTCTTCGTATTGATTTTTCAAGACAAACTTCCTTGGAATCCAGACGGAAATCCGGGAATGTCTCCTGATTTATCTTTTAATACCATCATTAGTTTTGTAGTGAATTGTAATTTGCAACACTATTCTGGCGAAACTGGTGTAAGTTATCTATCACAACATTATGTTTTGATGTTTTTGCAATTTGTAAGTTGTGCTACAGGTATTGCCGCTGCGGTTGTATTGTTTAAGGCCTTTAGAGATAAAACCGCCACTAAACTGGGTAATTTTTGGGAATTCTTTGTAAAATCAATCACCAGATTGTTGCTGCCAATGTCTCTTATTATAGCAATTATCTTAGCTTTTAATGGTACACCGGCAAGTTATGAAGGCAAAGACCAGTTTATTTCATTGCAAGGCGATACCGTCCATGTATCAAGAGGTCCGGCTGCACAGTTTATTGCCATAAAACACCTTGGAACAAATGGTGGAGGCTGGTTCGGTGCCAATTCTGCGCATCCGTTTGAGAATCCAAATTATGTAACAAACACAGTTGAGTTGGTTGCCCAGGTAATTATTCCAATTGCAATGGTTATCGCCTTTGGTATTTTTATTAGAAGAAGAAAACTTGCCTGGACAATTTTTGGAGTTATGACTATCGGAATGTTGCTCTTGCTTGTACCAACCATAAGCTCGGAGTTAGGTGGTAATCCAGCTTTAGCAAAAATGGGTATAGGCCAATCAACCGGAGCAATGGAAGGTAAAGAAGTTAGGTTTGGACCAGCTATTTCTGCCTACTGGAGTACCGTAACAACAATTATTTCTACAGGTTCTGTAAATAGTATGCATGATTCTACAATGCCACTTACCGGACTTTGGCAACTCCTTGCCATGATGATAAATTCGTTTTATGGCGGTTGCGGTGTAGGTTTATTAAATTATTTTATCTATCTAATTATTGCAGTATTTATATCGGGTTTAATGGTTGGTAGAACTCCCGAGTTTCTTGGCCATAAAGTAGAGGCAAGAGAGATTAAGATTGCAGCCGTTATTACACTATTAAGCCCCTTTTTAATATTAGCCGGAACAGCTATTGCGAGTTATACCTTTAATAATTATGGCGATGCTACATGGTCGGTACAACCCAAAAACTGGCTAAATAATCCTGGTTTCCATGGTTTTTCTGAAATGCTTTACGAAGTAACCTCATCAAACGCAAATAATGGTTCTGGCTTTGAAGGCTTAGGAGATAACAATGTTTTTTGGAACGTGCTTACCGGAATTATTTTAATGTTTGGTCGATTTTTACCGATAATAGGTCCGATAGCAATTGCAGGGCTTTTAGGCGCTAAGAAATTCATACCAGAATCTGCCGGAACGTTAAAAACAGACACCAAAACCTTTGCGCTAATGACTTTCGCCGTGATTTTGGTATTAAACGCACTTTCTTATTTCCCGGCGTTGGCTTTAGGTCCGATAGCTGAATATTTTACCATCATCAAATAATAAATGTAAGATGTAAAGGGATTGCTAAAGATTTTAAAAAACATCAACACATCCCACAAAACATCAAACGCTACATAAATAAAATGGAATCTAACACTAAATTATTCGATTCTGCCTTGGTGCAGACCGCAATAAAACAATCTTTTATAAAATTAGACCCTCGGGTAATGGTTCGCAATCCGGTAATGTTTACGGTAGAAATTGGAACCTTGGTAATGGCTTATGTCACTATTTACTCCATTAGTAATCCGGGTCAGGGCTCTGCAGTTTATAACTTTGTAATTTTTCTTATCCTCTTGCTAACGGTTTTGTTTGCAAACTTTGCAGAGGCAATTGCCGAAGCCAGAGGTAAAGCACAGGCAGATAGTTTACGTAAAACGAGGTCGGAAACACCTGCTAAAGTTTTATTGCAGAACGGTACTGTTGAAATTAGATCTTCTAATCAACTACAAAAAGGCGATGTATTTTTATGCGAACCTGGTGACATTATCCCTACAGATGGTGAAATTATTGAAGGCATTGCTACCATCGATGAATCTGCAATTACAGGAGAATCTGCTCCGGTTATCCGAGAATCTGGTGGTGATAAATCTTCTGTAACAGGTGGCACTAAAGTACTTTCTGACGAAATAAAAGTAAAAGTGAGCACCGCTCCGGGCGAAAGTTTTTTAGATAAAATGATTGCCTTAGTTGAAGGTGCTTCCCGCCAGAAAACACCGAATGAAATTGCATTAACCATTTTACTTGCAAGTTTTACTTTGGTGTTTATTATTGTTTGCGTTACGCTGAAACCATTTGCAGATTACGCCAACACACCAATTACAATTGCTGCGCTGATTTCATTATTTGTTTGCCTTATTCCAACAACAATCGGGGGCTTGTTATCAGCCATTGGAATTGCCGGAATGGATAGAGCTTTGAGGGCAAACGTAATTACAAAATCTGGTAAGGCAGTAGAAACCGCAGGCGATATTGATGTTTTACTTTTGGATAAAACCGGAACGATAACTATTGGAAATCGTAAAGCAACTAATTTCTATCCTACGGCTGGAGTTGTGATTAAAGATTTTACAAATGCCTGCATATTAAGTTCATTAGCGGATGAAACACCAGAAGGAAAATCCATCATCGAACTTGCAGCCGAACAAGGTTACAAATCTTCTGGTACCCCAGCCAATTCAACATTTATCAAGTTCACTGCAGAAACCCGTTCTAGCGGTTTGGATACTGTTGACGGCAGAAGAATTAGAAAAGGTGCTTTCGATTCTATACGCAACATTGTCGAAAAAGCTGGTCATATTTTCCCTTCGGATATTGAAAACCATGTTAAAAATATTGCTACTAATGGCGGAACGCCTTTAGTGGTGTGTGAGAACGAGCAGGCATTAGGGGTGATAGAACTTCAGGATATTATAAAACCTGGCATAAGCGAGCGATTTGAACGCCTTAGAAAAATGGGTGTAAAAACGGTAATGGTTACGGGTGATAATCCTTTAACCGCCAAATATATTGCCGAAAAAGCCGGTGTTGATGATTTTATTGCCGAAGCCAAACCTGAAGATAAAATGAATTACATTAAAGATGAGCAGGCTTTGGGTAAGTTGGTTGCCATGATGGGAGATGGTACAAATGACGCACCTGCACTAGCGCAGGCAGATGTTGGTGTAGCCATGAACAGCGGAACACAGGCAGCCAAAGAAGCCGGTAACATGGTCGATTTGGATAACGACCCAACAAAACTGATAGAGATTGTAGAAATTGGAAAGCAACTTTTAATTACCCGAGGAACCTTAACAACTTTTTCTATCGCTAATGATGTTGCCAAGTATTTTGCAATCGTTCCTGCTTTATTTATCGCATCTATTCCGGCGCTTCAAAGCTTAAACATTATGGGCTTGCATACGCCAGAATCAGCCATTCTTTCTGCAGTGATTTTTAACGCAATTATTATCCCAATCCTGATTCCACTTGCTTTAAAAGGTGTTGCTTACAAGCCGATTGGCGCAACAGCTCTTTTACGTAGAAACCTATTTATTTACGGGATAGGAGGTGTGGTTGCACCATTTATCGGCATTAAAATAATTGATTTATTAGTTGGCCTTTTTGTATAGGCTTTAAAGAAAAATATCATGAAAAAATACATCATTCAATCCATTCGCTTAACTGCTATATTAATCGTTCTGTTATGCGTTGTTTATCCAATTAGTGTGGCATTTGTAGCTAAGTTTTCAAAAGGAAACGGTGGAGGAGAAAAAATTACCAGAAACGGTAAAACTGTCGGTTACGCTTTATTAGGTCAGTCGTTTAACAAGCCTGAATATTTTTGGGGCAGGCCATCAGCTAATGGCTACAACGCTGCAGGTTCAGGTGGTTCCAACAAAGGTCCTTCTAATCCAGATTACTTAAAAGAAGTTCAATCACGCATCGATACACTTTTAGAATACAATCCTTCAATTAAAAAATCTCAAATTCCTGCAGATATGGTTACCGCCTCAGGAAGTGGTTTAGACCCAAATATATCTGAACAAGGTGCTGCAATTCAGGTAGCCAGGGTGGCAAGCGTAAGAAAAATAAGCATTGAAAAAGTAAAAGAATTAGTTGCAATGAATACGCAAAAACCATTAATGGGACTATTCGGACCATCATCAGTTGATGTACTGAAACTAAATCTGGCATTAGATAAACTATAATATTCAAGGCACTGCAAGCCTAACCGAAAAATCGGTATAGGTTCGGCCGCACAACTACCTTAAATAAAATATATCGGGCAAGGCCCAAAAAAATAAAAACATGAAAATAATTTTAATATTTGCCGCTACATTATCAGCAAGCATGTACGTACATGCTCAGGAAACGCCAAAAATAAAAGTTTCAGGTTATCTTGAAACTTACTACGGATATGATTTTAACAAACCTGCCGACCATAATCGTCCAGGATTTATCTATTCACATAACCGTGCAAATGAAGTAAACCTGAATTTAGGTTTCATCAAAGCCGCTTACGATAGTGGAAACATCAGAGCAAATCTTGCCGTAATGGCGGGTACTTATGCTAATGCTAACCTGTCTGCAGAACCTGGTGTGCTTAAAAATATTTTTGAAGCGAATGCGGGTGTAAAACTCTCTAAAACCGCTAATCTATGGATTGATGCTGGTATTTTTTCCTCGCATATCGGCTTTGAGAGTGCCATTTCTAAAGATTGCTGGGTGCTTACCAGAAATATTTCATCAGAAAACACTCCCTATTATGAGTCAGGTGCCAAAATAACTTATGGTACCGAAGATGGCAAATTTACAGCTACAGCGCTGTATTTAAATGGATGGCAAAGAATAACCAGAATAAATGGTAACAATAAACCTGCAGGTGGTTTACAATTAACCTGGAAACCGAGTTCAAAAATTACCCTAAACTATAGCAACTATTTAGGAACCGAAGGTGCCGATTCTGTATTGGTAAATAGGTTTTATCATAATTTATATGGAGTTTTTCAGCTAACAGAGCAGTTAGGTTTAACGGTTGGCTTTGATTATGGAACGCAACAGAAACAAAAAGATAGCAACGAACATAACGAAGTGATTTCTCCGGTAGCCATTGTACAATATAAGTTTGCACCAAAATGGGCTGCCGCCGGAAGATTTGAATATTATGATGATAAAAACGGAATGTTGATTGCCACAGGTTCACCAAATGGTTTTAAAACCAAAGGTTATTCATTAAATGTCGATTATGCTCCAATCAGCAATGCTGTGTTAAGATTAGAAGGCAAGGTTTACGATAGCAAGGATAAAATTTTTATGCGTGATGTAGCGGCAGTAAATGCTAATGCAAGTTTAACGGCAAGTATTGCAGTTTCATTTTAAAAAGAATATTATCGGTCAATGATGGAAGAGCAGCAAAAAGACGATTCGGTTAAGTATTTCCTAAATCTGGTTAAAAAATCCAGAAGGGGAAAGCTTAAAATCTACATTGGCATGAGTGCCGGTGTGGGTAAAACCTATCGTATGCTGCAAGAAGCTCAGGCTTTACTTCGTAATGGAATTGATGTTTGCATCGGTTATGTGGAAACGCATAACCGTGTAGAAACCCATGCACTTTTGAATGAACTTCCAATTATCGAGCGGCGCAAAATATTTTATCGCGGTAAAGAGATGGAAGAAATGGATCTGAAAGCTATTGTAAATCGTCATCCAGAAATTGTAATTGTTGACGAACTGGCGCATACAAATATTGAGGGAAGCAAAAACGCAAAGCGATGGCAGGATGTTTTCGATTTACTGGAAGCCGGAATAAGTGTAATTTCGGCGGTTAACATTCAGCATTTAGAAAGCATTAACGAAGAAGTAGAAAGAATTACCGGCATTAGCATAACAGAGCGTATTCCTGATAAAATATTAGAGTTAGCCGATGAAATTGTAAATATTGATTTAACTGCTGATGAACTTGTAAATCGCCTTAAAGAAGGTAAAATTTACGATAAAAGTAAAATAGAAAGCGCACTTAAAAATTTCTTTCAGGCTGATAGGATTTTGCAACTGCGAGAATTAGCTTTAAAAGAAGTGGTGCATCAGGTTGAGCGTAAGATACTTACTGAAATACCAAAATCGGTTAAATTAAGGCCAGAACGCTTTTTGGCCTGTATTTCATCAAATGCCGAAACTGCCGGTGTTGTGATACGGAAAACGGCGAGATTGGCTTCTTATTACCGCTCGCCATGGATTGTGCTTTACGTACAAAGTGATAACGAAAGTTTAGAACGGATAAAACTGGATAAACAACGCCACTTAATTAATCACTTTAAATTAGCAACTGAGCTTGGGGCAGAAGTAATCAAAATAAAAAGTAACCAGGTTACCCAAACCATTATGGATATAGCTGCAGAGAAAGACGTAACAACCATTTGTATCGGGAAGCCGCATTTAAATATTTTCCAGGTAATATTGCGCACAGCAGTATTTAACGGACTTTTAAAAAACCTTGCAAAGAAGGATATCGATTTGGTTATCCTTTCCTAATTTAGCACTAATATAACAGCCAACATGAAAATCAAAACGAAACTCCGCCTTGGCTTCGGCTTCCTCTTTTTTATCGTTCTATCTTTCGGTTTAACAGCCCTTTTTTTTCTGAATGAATTATCTGATAAATCTAAACTCATTTTGAAGGATAACTACGAGAGTTTAAAATACGTTACCCAAATGCGCAATGTGCTCGATGCAAATGAATTCCCATTATCAAAAGAAGCGCAAAAAACTTTCGAATCCAGTTTATCAAAAGAAGAAAAAAATATAACTGAAAAAGGAGAAAAAAAGGCTGTAGAACAATTAGGCGAAAGCTACAGGAAGCTAGTTGAAAATGGCGCTGTATTAAATAAATCAAGTTATTTAAAAGATGTACGTGCCCAGTTGCAAACCATTGAAGCACTTAACATGACCGCTATTTTTAATAAAAATGAACAAGCCAATGCAGCCTCAGGAAGAGCGAATATTTATATTGCTGTCGCTGCCTCCGTATGTTTTTTGGTTTTGTTTACTTTCATTGTTAATTTTCCAGGTTTCGTAGCCAATCCACTAGCCGAGTTTAGCAAAGCCATTCGCGAAATTGCCAACAAAAATTACAAGCAACGCCTTCATTTTGATAATAATGATGAATTTACAGCTTTGGCATCGTCATTTAATGCAATGGCAAGCAAACTTAACGACTGGGAAAATAGCAACCTTTCAAAGTTAAAAAGCGAGAAATTACGCATAGAAGCCATTATTGCGCAAATGCAAGATGCGATTATAGGCCTGAATGAGAAAGGAGAGGTATTGTTTTTAAATACCCTGGCTTCAAAAATTATGAATCTCGATGCAACCCAAACAATCGGACAAAATGTTTCCTCCTTGGAGAAAAAAAATGAATTGCTTAAAAGAATCGTCAATCCTCAGCAAGATAATAAGCCTTTAAAAATTTATGCTGATGAGCGTGAATCATATTTCCAGCTGGAAAGTCGTGAAATTATTATCCCAAATTTAGAATTTAATAATGACGATACCCTTCTTGAATCCACCAAATCGGCCGGTAGTGTGTACGTTTTGAAAAACATTACGCAATTTAAGGAGTTAGATGAAGCTAAAACTAATTTTATTGCCACGGTTTCTCATGAGCTTAAAACGCCATTATCCTCTATAAAAATGAGTTTAAAATTATTGAAAGATAACCGCGTTGGCGATATGAATGATGAGCAGAAAGCCTTAATAGAACATATTGGAGAAGATTCTGAAAGGCTTTTAAAAATCACCAGCGAACTATTGGATTTATCTCAGGTAGAAACCGGAAACCTAAAGTTGAATTTTGCTTCAACAAAGCCGATTGATATTGTAAATTATGCGATTGATGCTGTACGTTTTCAAGCCAATCAAAAAAACATTCTATTAGAAATCAATTGTATAGAAACTTTACCTCAAGTTTTGGTCGATATGCAAAAAACGGCCTGGGTATTAGTTAATTTTCTGTCAAATGCCCTCCGCTACAGTGCAGAAAAATCAACCATCAAACTAGATGTTTTCTTAATTAATGATGAAATCAGATTTTCTGTAAAAGATTTTGGTAAAGGGATTGATGAACGCTACCAGAAAAGACTTTTCGATCGTTATTTTCAAGTACCAACGGATGGGCAGAATAAATCAGGCTCGGGCTTAGGTTTAGCCATTTCAAAAGACTTTATAGAAGCAGAAAAAGGCAAAATCTGGTTAGAAAGTGCTATAGGTGAAGGAAGCACTTTCTATTTTTCTTTGCCAAAAGCATAAAGCTTAAAAAATACATATCTGCTAACATTTGCCAGGATTTTTTGCTTTTGACTGGCATTTGTTTAATTTTATAGCCTTGAAGAAATTCCTACACATATTGCTCCTTGGTTTTTACTTGTTTTCTACAACAGAGTTGCAAGAAATAGCGAAAGTTCCGGTATTGTTTCAGCATTTTTTTGAGCATAAGGGTTTGGATAGCAATGTTACATTTTTAGGCTATTTGGAACACCATTACAGCAATATACCACATACAGATAATGATGAAGAAAGAGATAATCAACTCCCTTTCAAAAACCATAATTTCTGCACGGCTAATTTTTTAAGTCCGGCTTTGCCAACATCTTCTGGCATAACTTTTAAAAAAGTTTATCAGGTTATTCCACAGCTTAAAGTTATTTTAAATAACGATATCCTCTTATATTCGGCCTATGCCGGAAAAATTTGGCAACCGCCAAAGTCTTCAATCCTTTCTTAATTTTAGCTTTTTGGTCGTTTAGGTTTTAATGTTTTTATTTCATATTTTGTTATTAACTATATAATAATCAGAGATAAAAATCAATTTTAATTATCTAGATCCAACCAACAAACCACGCATTTTTAGAAACGATTAGATCCTAGTTTTTCATGTTAAATAAAATTATTGAGTTTTCCATCAGGAATAAACTCATTATTGGGCTTTTTACCATCAGCCTTATTATATACGGAGGTTTTGAATTAACAAAATTGCCAATTGATGCCGTACCAGACATCACTAATAACCAGGTACAAATTATTACTACTGCTCCATCTTATGGCGCAACAGATATCGAACGATTAGTAACTTTTCCGGTTGAGCAGGCCAATAGTAACATTGCAGGCATTAAGGAAATTAGAAGTTACAGCCGTTTTGGTTTATCATTAGTTACGCTTGTTTTTAATGATGATGTTGATGTGTATTGGGCTCGCCAACAAGTTGCAGAAAGGCTTCTTGTAGTTCAGGAACAAATTCCTCAGGGCATTGGTAAACCCGAAATGGGACCAATTTCTACCGGTTTAGGAGAAATTTATCAGTATGCTGTAAAACCTAAAAAAGGTTATGAGCATCGATACGATATTACCGAACTGCGTACCATTCAGGATTGGATTGTAAGGCGCCAGCTTTTGGGCGTAAAAGGCGTTGCAGAGGTTAGCAGTTTTGGCGGCAAGCTTAAGCAATACCAGGTTACCGTAAATCCGAACAAACTTTTGGCACATAAAGTTACCATTACTGATGTTTTTAATGCTTTAGAAAGTAATAACCAAAATACAGGTGGCGCCTATATCGAAAAACAATCAACAGTTCAATACATCAAAACAGAAGGATTAATTGGAAACAAGGCTGACATAGAAAGTATAGTTGTAAAAAATAATCCCGAAGGAACGCCTTTATTAATTCGTGATGTTGCAAACGTAGAAATTGGTTTTGCAACCAGGTACGGTGCTTTAACTTTTAATAACGAAGGCGAAGTTTCTGGGGCAATCGTAATGATGCTTAAAGGTGCCAACAGTAATGTGGTGGTTAAAGACATCAAAGAAAAGATTAAACAAATCAGCCAAAGTTTGCCCGAAGGGGTGGAGATAGTACCTTTCTTAGACCGAACCAGTATGGTAAATAATGCCATTAGTACCGTAGAAACCAATCTTTTAGAAGGCGCATTGATTGTGATTTTTGTTTTGGTTGTTTTCCTGGGCAATTTAAGGGCAGGTTTAATTGTTGCTTCTGTAATTCCGCTATCAATGCTTTTTGCCATAATTATGATGAATATTTTTGGCGTAAGTGGAAACCTGATGAGTTTAGGTGCGCTTGATTTTGGCTTAATTGTAGATGGTGCTGTAATTATAGTAGAGGCCGTTATGCATCAGCTTGCGCATAGTAAAAAGTTTGCAGGCGTATCCAATTTAAAACAAAATGAAATGGATGCTGAAGTGAAAAGCGCATCATCAAAAATGATGAATAGTGCCGTTTTCGGACAAATTATTATCCTTATCGTTTATCTCCCAATATTTAGCTTGCAGGGCATTGAAGGTAAAATGTTTAAACCAATGGCGCAAACTGTAGCTTTTGCACTATTAGGTGCTTTCATTTTATCTTTAACCTACATACCCATGATAAGCAGTTTGCTTTTGAGTAAGAAAATTAAAACCAAAGCAAACATTGCTGATAAAGGAATGGAGAAAATAGAAAATAAGTACAGCATCTGGCTGAATAAAATTTTAGCTTTTCCTAAAACAGTTATTGCAGTAGTGGTTGTACTTTTTACCATTTCAATTTTCATACTGACTAATTTAGGTGGCGAATTTATCCCATCAATTGAGGAAGGTGATTACGCTGTAGAAACAAGGGTTTTATCGGGTAGTAGTTTAAGTACATCAATAGAAAACATTCAGAAAGTAGCTGGGATTTTAAAATCTCGTTTTCCGGAGGTAAAAAATATTGTAACCAAGATAGGAAGTAGTGAAGTGCCTACAGAGCCATTACCGATGGATATGGGTGACATGATTATAAACCTGAAACCGAAGAAAGAATGGACCTCGGCAGATAATTTTAAGGATTTAACAGAGAAAATGAGTGAAGCCGCGAGCGAAATTCCGGGCGTTACCACCAGTTTTCAGTTTCCGGTGCAAATGAGGTTTAATGAATTGATGACAGGTGCAAGGCAAGATGTGGTTTGTAAAATTTATGGAGAAGATTTTGATACGCTTGCACATTATTCAAAACAAATAGGCAATCTGCTCAGAAATATTGAGGGTACTTCTGATATTTATGTTGAACAAATTTCCGGAACACCACAAATCGTTATCCAATACAATCGTGATGTTATTGCTCAATACGGTTTAAATATTTCTGACATTAACAGAAATGTAAACACTGCTTTTGCAGGCCAAAGTACGGGTTTGGTTTTTGAAGGCGAGAAACGTTTCGATTTGGTTGTAAAACTTCAAAACGACCAAAGGAGAAGCATATCAGATGTTCAGCGCCTGCTTATTCCTACACCTCGGGGTAATCAGATTCCATTGAGTCAGTTAGCCAATGTTTCTTTGGTTAACAGCCCAAGCCAAATACAACGGGAAGATACGAAACGCCGCATATTGGTTGGTTTTAATGTGAAAGGAAGAGATGTAGAAAGCATTGTAAACGAATTGCAGGAAAAAGTAAAGGCCAAAATTAAATTGCCAACTGGTTATATAATGAGTTATGGCGGCTCGTTCCAAAACTTAAACGAGGCCAAATCTCGTTTATCGATAGCTGTACCGGTTTCACTCATTTTAATCTTCCTGTTACTTTATTTTGCATTTGGTTCTATAAAATACGGACTGTTAATTTACACCGCTATACCATTATCAGCCATTGGCGGAATTTTCTTACTGGCATTGAGAGGTTTGCCTTTTAGTATAAGTGCCGGTGTAGGTTTTATTGCACTATTTGGTATTGCCGTGCTCAACGGAATTGTACTGGTAGCAGAATTTAACAACATAAAAAAAACAGGAGAAACCGATATGAAAAAAGTTGTTTTGAAGGGAACAAAAACACGTTTAAGACCAGTATTAATGACTGCTTTTGTAGCATCATTAGGTTTTTTGCCCATGGCACTTAGTAATGGGGCCGGGGCAGCCGTTCAAAGGCCATTAGCCACCGTTGTTATTGGCGGCTTAATCATTGCTACTTTCTTAACCTTATTTGTGTTGCCAATACTTTATGTAGCTTTTGAAAAAGGTATTAAGTTAAATAAAAAAGTTATTCAGGTTTCTTCTGTTATCATAATTTGCATTTTTTCTGTATCGGCTAATGCCCAACAATCCATTACACTACCACAAGCTTTAGATAGTTTGTACCGAAATAATTTAAGTTTAAAAAGCGCTCAGCTGCGGACAACACACAGCCAGGCGCTTACAAAAACCGCTACAACTATTGCTCCTTTAAGCATTAATGGAGAATATGGCAAGTACAATAGCGATTTTACGGATAATAAAATTAGTGTTGTTCAGGGCTTTAATTTGCCTTCGGTTTATGCCCGGCAAAAAGATAAGCTTTTGGCAGAGTGGAAGACTACGGTTTTACAGCAAGATTTAAATAAAGCTGAATTAACCCGATTATGTACCCGGATATTTTACGATTTATTAGTGCTGAAAGAGGTTAAAAAAACCTACAAACAGGCAGATAGTAATTATAAAAAACTGCAGGAGCTGGCAAATTTGCGTTTAAAAACGGGCGAGAGTAACCTGTTGGAGAAAGCTAATGCTGATAATCAATTGATGCAAATTTCGACAAAACTTATGCAGCTTGGGGTAGAAGAAAATTTATTGCAACAGCAATTTTCATTTTTGTTAAACAGCAATCTTATTTTTTCGCCAAAGGCGGATAAACTGAAATCTAACTTGCAATTTGTAGATACATTGGCATTGAAAAATCATCCTGAAATTAAAATTCGTTTACAGGAAGAGCAGACTGCCAATGCGGGTACAAGAGTGGAGCAATCAAAACTTTTGCCTGAAATAAATTTGGGTTATAACTCTACAACATTGCAGGATGGTATAAAATACGGAACAGACAATCGCTTCCAATCAATGCAGGTTGGTTTAAACATTCCATTACTCGGCGGTGCTCAACGCAATCGTGTAAAATCGGCGAAGGTTTACGAAGAGTTTGCCCGGGCAGAAACAAACTTAAAAACCCGGCAATTATCTACCCAGTTAAAGGCTACCTATCAGCAATATCAGCAGCAATTAATTATTGTAGATGAATTAGAAACTAAAGGTTTGGCAACAGCCCGAGATATTAATAAAACTTTGGCCAGTCAGTTTAAAAACGGTGCGATTAATTACTTAGAATACACCTTGTTAAATAACGAAACAATTAGCATTAAAAGCCAATATTTTGAGGCAATTAAACAGTTAAATACAACAATTATTGAATTAAATTATTTGTTAGGACAATAAAAATGAGATTTCAAAAATATATAGTGATGTTAGCGATTTGCGCTACTTACGCCTGTAATAGTAAAACGGAGAAAGCAGAAGTTAAGGAGCTTGCTCAAGAAGATGAAGTTAGCCTAACTGCTGCACAATCGGCTAATATAGGCTTGCAATTAGCAGAACCACAGTGGGGCGAAACCAGCGAAGTTTTAAAATTACAGGGTAAAATAGATGTACCGCCTCAAAACCTAATTTCGATTAGTGTGCCTTTAGGCGGATACCTGAAAACTACTAAACTTTTACCTGGCATGCACGTAACAAAAGGGCAAATTATAGCCATTATGGAAGACCCGCAATACATACAATTGCAACAAGATTATTTAAGTGTAAACAATAAACTGTATTATGCCGAAAAAGAGCTATCGCGACAAAAAGAGCTTAATTTAAACAAAGCGAATAGTGATAAAATATTGCAGTCGGCTGAAATTGAATACAAAAATTTTAAAGTTGAACAGACAGCCTTGTTAGAAAAACTCAAGCTGATAAATGTAAGTCCGGCGAGTTTAAAGAGCGGTAAAATTTCTAAAGCAATAAATATCTATTCACCTATAGATGGTTACGTTAGCAAGGTTAATGTTAACATTGGTAAATACGTTACACCATCTGATGTGTTGTTTGAATTAATAAATCCAAGCGATATTCATTTAAACCTTACTGTTTTTGAAAAAGACTTAAGTAAAATTAGCATGGGGCAAAAAGTAATAACTTTTAACAATGTTAAACCTGAAGGCAAATATGAAGCTGAGGTTATTTTAATTGGGCATAACGTGGCTGAAGGCGGCAGCAGCGAAGTGCATTGCCATTTCGAAAAATACGATAGAAGTCTTGTACCGGGTATGTATATGAATGCTGAATTGAAATTTAAAAATCAGAAAGTGCAATTACTGCCAGAAGAGGCTATTGTTAGTTTTGAGAATAAGGATTTCGTTTTTGAGCAATTAACAAAAGATAAATATAAAATGCTTGCCGTTAATACTGGCGAAACACTTGATGGAAAAACATCGATTCATGGTGATTTGACCGGCAAGAAAATTGTAACAAAGGGAGCTTATTCCCTATTAATGAAGCTCAAAAATACCAGCGATGAAGAATAATTTATCTTGATTTTTATAAAAGCCTTTCAGTTTTATCTCGGCAGAGCATATTACTGAAAAGCTTTAATATAGTTATTTTGATTTTCTGATAATCAAATGACCTGTTTTTTAAAACAAAAGCACCTCTGATTTCCTTTATAAGCCGGTTTAGCATTATATTTGCAACCTCTAATGATGCAAAGGTTAAGAAACAATTTCTTTAAAAGTGCTTTTGGTTTTATGCTTTTAAGCATATTGGCCTTCAAAGTTATCGCCTTTGCAATTTCATGTTTCTCTGATAATGCTAATACGCTTGCCATTGAGAAATCAACACAAGAGAATAAAGATAAAGAGGAAGAAACATTTGAAAAAAATAAGAAAAAACTTGTTTTACATGAGTTTTTGTCATTTTCTAATCAATCTATTTCAGTTTCAAATTTCTTATCTCTAAAAATTTACTCATTAAGAATAAAAATTGGTTTAAAACCATTAAAAACAGTTCCTACACCGCCTCCCAACTATTTCTGCTAATTATTATCCATTAGATTAGTTTGCTTTTCAGCATTGTATAAATTGATCTGCCTTTAGAATGGAATTTTTCGTATATATACGTAATTTATGTATTTAATCTTAAAATCTTGAGGTTAAAAATCTCGTAATCGATTATCAATATCATTTAAATGAAAAATCATCAAATTGCCGTCCCACCAACGCCTTGGCAAAGATTGGTTCGGATGCTTCATCTGGAGCGTAAAACCATCAATTACATATTAGTTTATGCCATGTTAATTGGTTTAATTGGCCTGTCGTTACCTCTTGGTACAAGTGCTGTTTTTAACCTTTTATCTAACGGAGCGATGTACAGTTCCACTTATATTCTCATTGCTGTTATTTTGGCCGGTATTGTAATTGGCGGAACATTACTCATTGGTCAGCTTACTTTGGTAGAGTTTTTAGAGCAAAAAATATTTACCAAAGCAGCTTTGGAATTTGCTTTTCGTTTACCACGAATTAAGAAAAGAGCATTGGAAGGTGAAAACCCATCAGAACTGGTTAACCGATTTTTTGATATCCTTACCATCCAGAAAGGATTAACAAAATTATTGGTAGATATTGTAGCGGCTGCCGTACAAATATTCTTCAGCGTAATTCTTTTATCTTTTTATCACCCTGTGTTTATGGTATTTGGAACCTTTGTACTTTTTGTTATCATCCTTATTTTATTTTTATACTGGCGCCAGGGTGTGCGTACAAGTATAGAAGAATCTGGTTATAAATATGAAGTTGTAGGTTATCTGGAAGAAATAGCGAGCGATTTAGATACTTATCGCAATAATAGTGCAAAGCGTAAAGAGATTGTTAACCGTACTGATGAAATAACTGCAAATTACATCGAAGCACGAAATCAACACTTTGGTGTTTTAAGAAAGTTTTTTATAACGGCTGTGGCAATGCGTACCGTTTTAATGGGTGCATTATTGCTTTTAGGTTCTTATTTTGTTTTCGAACGCCAAATGACGTTTGGGCAATTCGTTGCTGCAGAGGTTATTATTGTTCAGATTAGTTATGCTATTGAAAAATTGATGACCAATCTGAATACTGTGTTTGATATGGTTACCGGCAGCGAAAAATTGGCGGTTGTAACTGATTTAGAATTAGAGGAAGGAGATATAAACCATGGCTAGAATAAGTGATAATCTTTCTCAGATTAAAGATTGGGAAGAACTTTCTGTACACGCAAACAGTAAAATTATAGATGCTAAAGGCCCACAAAGATTAGGAAAAATAATGCTGTTCATCCTTGTTTTTTTTGTGATATTGCTTTTCCTTCCTTATCGTCAAACTATCCCTGGTAAGGGTACTGTAACCGCATTACGGCCTGAAGACAGACCACAAACGGTACAAAATCAAATCGGCGGAAGAATAGAACATTGGGCAGTAATAGAAGGTCAGGAAGTTGAAAAAGGAGATACCATTCTTGTAATTTCCGAAACCAGTCAATCTTACTTTGACCCTGAATTACCTACTCGCTTAAACGAACAACTCGCTGCAAAACGCGGCAGTGAAACAGCAGCAGTTCAGAAAATTGATGCAACTAAATCGCAAATGGACGCCATGACCGATGGATTGCATTTGCAGATGAAAGCTGCTGAGAATAAGGTTCTTCAGGCAGAAAATTATGTGCGTATTGATAGTGCAGAATTATTTGCGGTGCAGAAATTTTACGAAACGGCAAAAGTTCGTTTGGAGCGTTATGAAGTAGGTTATAGAAATGGATTATTTTCTTTAACGGATATTGAAACCCGTAGACTAAAATTACAAGAGGATTATGCTAAAGTTATCAGTCAGCAAAATAAACTGAGCAATGCAAAGCAAAACCTTTTAAATGCTAAAATTGATTTAGGCAACATCAGGGCTAAATATCAGGAATCTATTTCTAAAGCAGAATCTGATTTGAGTTCGGCAATTTCCAGCAAAGCTAGTGCACAAGGTGAAATTGCGAAGTTGAGAAATGATATTGCAAACATCAGTGTAAGACGCGGATTATACGTTGTAAGAGCGCCACAAAGTGGATTTGTGGTTAGAACACTAAAAGCAGGTATAGGGGAAAACATTAAGGAAGGCGAATCTATTGCAACGCTTCAACCAAAATCGCCTATGGTTGCTGTAGAATTATACATAAGTGCAATGGATGTTCCTTTAATATTGGATACGAGCGATGTGCGGTTGCAATTTGAAGGTTGGCCGTCTGTTCAATTTTCTGGTTGGCCATCAGTAGCCGTTGGTACTTTTGCCGGTAAGGTTTATTCTATAGATAAAGTAAGTAGTGCTGGTGGTAATTATCGCTTGTTGGTAAGCCAAACCAAGCCAGTTCCTGCTAATGATGACCCATGGCCGCCACAATTAAGACAAGGTTCTGGTGTTTTTGGACGAATAATTTTAAGGGCAGTGCCTTTATGGTACGAAATCTGGCGACAGCTGAATGGTTTCCCGCCGAGTTTAGAGAAGGAACCTGCGGAGAGTAAGGAAAAAAAATTATGACGGAGGTTATCAAATGAAAATGTATTTAAAGAAATTTTTATTAGCTAATGCTCTAATAATGTTGCTGTTTGCCGATGTAAATGTTGCACAAACAAAGCCAGCAGTTAGTTTAGATACCGCTAAAGTTTTTGCCTTAGATGATTTGCAACTGTTGGTTTTTAGATATCATCCAATAATTAAGCAAGCTGCCTTATTAAGTGAATCTGCGAAGGCAAATGTTTTACAATCCCTTGGTTATTTCGATCCGGAGCTTAAATCAGGCTTTGGGAGAAAGCTTTTTGGAAATACCGAATATTACAATAAATGGAATAACGAACTTAAAATTCCGCTTTGGCTTGCCGGAGCTGATTTAAAAGTTGGTTATGACCGTAACGTAGGTACATACGTAAATCCAGAAACCCGAACTAATGGCGATGGCTTAACTGCTATTGGTTTAAGTATCCCGCTAGGGCAGGGTTTAATTATTGATGCCCGTCGGAATACTTTAAGGCAATCAAAAATTATGGTTCAATATGCCGAAGCAGAGCAATTGAAACAAATTAATAGTGTTTGGTATACAATTGTAAAGGATTATTGGAACTGGTATTATGCTTACAAACAGTATCAACTGGTAAATGAAGGCTTAGATTTGGCGCAGCTCAGGTTCAAAGCATTAAGTGCCCAAACCGTACTAGGAGATAAGCCAACAATTGATTCTGTCGAGGCGTATATCACCGTTCAGGAAAGAATTATCCAAAAGGAAAAGACGGCAATAGAGTTGCAAAATGCCAGGCTTGTTTTGTCAAACCATTTATGGAATGAAGCTGGAAATCCTTTAGAATTACCTGTAGATGCTGTACCACAGAATGTTTCAACGTTGGTTACTCGTCCAAACCCTTTAATTCTGGATACATTACTTGGCCAGGCGGCTAATCAGCATCCCGAACTTGTTAAACTTCGAAGTAAAGGCGCACAGCTTGCTGTAGAGCAAAGTTACCGGCGAGAATTACTCAAGCCTAAATTAAATGTAATCGGGAATTTAATTTCCAGCCGGACCAATTTTAATAGTAATATACCAGGATATTACGATTTTAACTGGAGTAACTACAAGCTTGGTGTTGAGTTTGCATTTCCGCTCTTTTTACGTTCTGAGCGTGGTAAATTGCGTGAAGTTAAAATAAAACAACAAGAGCTTAATTATGATTTGCAGCAATTTGGACGGGAGATAAGAAATAATATTATGGCTTCATATAACGACTTATCTGCTTATTCAGCGCAGCTGAACGTTCAGATAGAGAGTATCAAAAATCAGCAGATTTTAGTTAATGGCGAAAGCCAGAAATTTAACTTAGGCGAAAGCACTTTATTTTTAATAAACAGTAGGGAAACTAAGTTGATTGATATGAAAATAAAGCAGGAAAGTATGGTTGCTGGTTATCAAAAAACCCTGGCCGAATTGTATTATAAAGCCGGAACGCGGCAATTTGCTCAATAAAATTAAACTTTATAAAATCCTTTCGGCAATGTCGGAAGGATTTTTTTTTGAGTTTAAGATTTACAATCCATTTTAATTTTTATGGAGCACAACCAAAAATGAAGCTTATTTTAAAGTCAAAAAAAAAGGTGCTATATGGCTATAGCACCTTAGAATTTTAATTATTAACTATTTGATTATTTTAAATCAAACCTGTCTAAATTCATTACTTTGTTCCAAACCTTCACAAAATCTGTTACAAATTTTGATTTTGCATCGGCACTTCCATAAACTTCTGCAATGGCTCTAAGTTCTGAGTTCGAACCAAATACCAAATCTGCTCGGGTTGCAGTCCATTTTGGTTGCCCGGTTTTACGGTTGGTGCCAATATACAACTCATTATCTTCTGAGGTCGATTTCCATTGAGTATTCATATCAAGCAAATTGACAAAGAAATCATTTGTAAGCTGACCAGGCGTTTCTGTAAAAACTCCGTTTTTAGAACCATCTGCATTGATGTCTAAAACACGTAAACCTCCTAAAAGCACAGTTAACTCTGGTGCGGTTAATGTCAAAAGTTGCGCCTTATCTATCAAAAATTCTTCTGTAGATACCTGAGATTTGGTATTTCTAAAATTTCTAAACCCATCAACATGCGGCTCCAGATAACTAAAAGATTCTACATCTGTTTGGTCTTGCGATGCATCCATACGGCCGGCTGCAAATGGTATATTTACGGAATGACCAGCGTGACTGGCAGCTTGCTCAACGCCAAATGTTCCTGCTAAGACAATTAAATCAGCTACAGAAATTTTCTTGCCATCAAAAGCAGCACTGTTAAATTCTTGCTGAATGCTTTCCAGCTTGCTTAAAACGGTTTGCAGTTGAGCTGGATTATTAACTTTCCAATCTTTTTGAGGCAACAAACGAATTCTAGCGCCGTTAGCACCACCACGTTTATCAGAACCGCGGAATGTTGAAGCAGAAGCCCAAGCTGTTGAAACCAGTTGGCTAATGCTTAATCCTGATTCTGCAATTTTAGATTTTAAAGTATTGATATCATTTTCATCAACTAGCGGATGATTTACTGCTGGAATTACATCTTGCCATAGTAAATCTTCTTGAGGCACATCCGTACCTTGATAACGTGCCTTCGGACCCATATCGCGATGCGTAAGTTTAAACCATGCTCGCGAAAAGGCATCAGCGAAAGCTTCAGGATTTTCTAAAAATTTTCTTGAGATTTTCTCATAAGCCGGGTCAAATCTTAAAGAAAGATCCGTAGTTAACATGGTTGGCTTATGCTTTTTAGTAGCATCAAAAGCATCAGGAATAATAGAATCTGCATCTTTTGCAACCCATTGATGTGCACCTGCCGGGCTTTTGGTTAATTCCCACTCAAAACCAAATAAGTTTTCGAAAAAGTTATTACTCCATTGTGTTGGAGTAGTTGTCCAGGTTACTTCCAAGCCACTGGTTATTGTATCGGCACCAACACCAGAACCATATTTGTTGTTCCAGCCAAATCCTTGCGATGCAATATCTGCTGCCTCTGGTTCTTTTCCAACATTATCTGCCGAAGCCGCACCATGCGTTTTACCAAAGGTATGCCCGCCTGCAATTAAAGCAACTGTTTCTTCATCATCCATAGCCATTCTGCCGAAAGTATCACGAATATCTTTTGCAGCTAAAATTGGGTCAGGGTTTCCGTCTGGTCCTTCTGGGTTTACATATATTAAACCCATTTGAACTGCTGCAAGTGGTTTTTCGAGGTTGCGGGAATGTACATCGCCATCGGCATCATCATCAGTAACTACTACGCCATGATTTTTAGGCGCACCATCAGAACCATGTGCATAACGAACATCGCCACCTAACCATGTAGTTTCCGAACCCCAGTAAACCGATTCGTCTGCTTCCCAAACATCGGCTCTGCCACCTGCAAATCCAAAGGTTTTAAAACCCATTGATTCTAAGGCGATATTTCCGGCTAAAATCATTAAATCGGCCCATGATATTTTCTGTCCGTATTTTTGTTTAATCGGCCAAAGTAATCTACGTGCTTTATCTAAACTAACATTATCGGGCCAACTATTTAATGGTGCAAATCTTTGCAAACCAGCACCGGCGCCGCCGCGTCCATCGCCTACACGATAAGTACCTGCACTGTGCCAAGCCATACGGATAAACAGACCACCGTAATGACCAAAATCTGCCGGCCACCAATCCTGCGAATCCGTCATTAATTCATGTAAATCATTTTTAACAGCTTGTAAATCAAGGCTGTTAAAAGCTTCTACATAATTAAAATTTTCATCCATTGGATTGGAAAGGGATGACTGCTGGCGAAGGATGTTTAATTTTAATTGATTTGGCCACCAGTTATGGTTTCTGGTGCCGCCACCGCCAATATTTTGTTTCATAGAACCATTGTGAAATGGGCATTGGCTGATGTCGTTAGAATCTTTTTCCATATTTTGATTTTTATGTTTTGTTAAATAAAGCCGAGGGATAATCAATCAGCTTTTATAAAATTAGGGTATTCATCGCACTAATCACAATCAATTAATTCTATATATCAATAGTTAAAAGCTATTAACGCTCTTAGTTTATTCTTAAGCGGTTCTATACATTAAGCAAACCATCAAATTAAATAATATCTAATTTAGTTTGATGCATTTTAGCTTTATAGATTATTTTATCAACAAAGTTTTTAGCAATAACTTCCTTAAAAGCTGCGTATGTTTTTCTGTTCTGCTTTGCATCTTCAGCGATTTTGTATTTGAGTTCCTGGTATTCTTTACAATCCAATTCATCAGCCCTCAATTGATTTCTAAATAGTAAATGTTTTTTCAATTCTTTACTGTCTTTTGGGCATACATATAGATGATGAGCGATACCATCAAGTATTTTATCATTAGTGTTAAGATTTCTTTTAAATACTTCTCTATCCACAATGCCTTGATTTCCGTTGTGATAATAACCTATTTTCTCTAACCGCTTTTTATTTGTTCGAATTCTATTTCCTCCCCAAATACTATATCGATATCTATAATTGGTTTAGCTGCCAAATTTATTATTGCAGTACTACCAATGTGTTCGATGGCAATATTTAAACCATTTAAGGCTTGTATGAGCACATTGCTAATTTTATTGAAATCATCAGGCCATGTTTTTTGATATTTTACAATTATCATTTTGTTCAATATGAGTATTCTTTAAACTAGTGCCTTCATCAACTTCATTATAACTTCATAATTCTGTACTTATTTCGTACCAGTATTAAATCAACAGGGTACGTTAATTTAAAGCCGATTTTAAACTTTAAACAGAATTGTCTTAAAAATTGAATACTCCTGAATTTAATCATTAAAAGTTAAATCAGATAAACTATTCGACAAAAAAAGATGAAAAGAAGTGTTTTGTGTTTGGGCGTTTGCGCCTTGCTTTACGTTACCGGTTGCACATCAAAAAAAGAAGAAAAGGAAGAGGTTGTTACCTACACAGCTACTTCGCCAGTTACCATGGATACATCCTTTACAAAGGAATATGTATCACAAATCAGGTCTGTAAGAAATATTGAAATTCGGGCACAAGAAAAAGGCTATTTGCAAAATATTTATGTAGATGAAGGTCAGCGTGTTAAAGCTGGTCAGTTATTGTTTAGGATTATGCCCAGAATGGCGCAGGCAGAATTACTGAAAGCCCAGGCAGAAACCAAAGCAGCAGAAATTGAACTGGAAAATACCAAATTGCTTTCTGATAAAAATGTGGTATCAAAAAACGAATTGGCAATGGCAAAAGCGAAATTGCAACAAGCCAATGCCGAAACATCTGTAGCTAAATTTCATTTATCAAACACAGAAATCCGTGCACCTTTTGATGGTACGATAGACCGTATCCCTTTAAAATTAGGAAGTTTGGTTGATGAAGGCGCACTGTTAACCAGCCTGTCAGATAACAGCAATATATACGCGTACTTCAATGTTTCAGAACCCGAATATTTAAATTATCAAACTACAGATAAGGGAAAAGAGCAACAAGAAGTTAGCCTTTTATTGGCGAATAATCAGCCTTTAAGTTCTAAAGGAAAGGTAGAAGTTATCGAAAGTGAGTTTGATTCTGAAACCGGGAACATTGCTTTCAGGGCTAAATTTCCAAATCCAAATCAATTACTAAAAAATGGCGAGACTGGTAAAATTCAAATGGTTGTGCCTTTAAAAAATGCTTTAATTATCCCTCAAAAAGCAACATACGAATTACAAGATAAGCGATTTGTATTTGTAATTGATGGTAAAAATGTAGTAAGGTCTAAGGAAATCAGCATTGGTGGCGAGCTTCCGGATATATACATCGTATCAAAAGGTCTTACTGCCGGAGACAAAATTTTGCTTGAAGGCGTACAAAAAGTTAAAGACGATGATAAAGTGAAATATACTTTCGTTGCCCCGAAAGAGGTTTTAAAACAATTGCAACTAAAAGCTGAATAATTCTCTCAAAACAAGATCATCATGTTTAGTAAATTTATTAAAAGACCAGTATTATCGATAGTTATATCGCTGGTTATCGTATTTATAGGGGTTTTAGCCTTGGTTGGCCTGCCTGTAACGCAACTTCCGAATATTTCGCCGCCAATGGTAAATATTACGGCAGAATATCCTGGCGCTAACAACGAATTGCTAATAAAAGCAGTTGTTATTCCTTTAGAAAGAGCTTTAAATGGTATTCCTGGAATGAAGTATATGACTTCTGATGCAGGTAATGATGGTGAAGCATCTGTACAGCTTGTTTTTAATTTAGGCACCGACCCTGATCAAGCTACTATTAACGTTCAGAATCGCGTTGCAGCGGTTACTAACAAATTGCCGCCATTAGTCATTCGTGAAGGTATAAAAATAAGTCGCGAGCAGCCGAATATGCTGATGTACATCAACGTGTACAGTAAAGACCCGCACATGAATGAAAATTTCCTTTACAATTATTCGGATATCAATCTACTTCCGGAATTGAAAAGGGTAGATGGTGTAGGTTTTGCAGATATTTTGGGTAACCGAGAATATGCCATGCGTATCTGGTTAAAGCCCGATAAAATGTTGGCTTACAAAATTTCTTCTGAAGAAGTTCTTGAATCTCTAAATAATCAAAGTTTAGAGGCATCTCCAGGTAAAACCGGAGAAAGTTCTGGTAAACGCTCAGCATCTTTTGAATATGTGTTAAAGTACTCAGGACGTTTTACAACTGAAGATGGCTACAAAAATATTGTTTTAAGAGCAAGTCCGAATGGTGAATTATTAAGATTGAAAGATGTTGCCGATGTAGAATTTGGCAGCTCGATGTATGATTTATATTCTCACCTAAATGGCAAACCATCTGCGGCGATAGTTTTAAAGCAATCTTATGGCAGTAATGCACAGGATGTAATTAAGAATGTAAAAGCCAGGATGGAAGAAATTAAAGCTTCTTCTTTTCCCAAAGGGATGGATTATGAAATAAGTTATGATGTTTCTAAGTTCTTGGATGCCTCAATTGAAAAGGTAGTTCATACACTTGTTGAAGCCTTTATTTTAGTGGGTTTAGTGGTATTTATTTTCTTAGGAGATTGGAGATCTACCTTAATTCCTGCAATTGCAGTTCCGGTATCATTAATCGGATCGTTCATCTTTATGCAGTTTTTTGGCATCACGCTTAATTTAATTACACTCTTTGCTTTAGTTTTAGCAATCGGTATCGTAGTAGATGATGCGATTGTGGTAATTGAAGCCGTGCATGCTAAAATGGAAGCCGACCGGCAACTTTCCGTTTTAAAGGCTACACAACTAGCTTTGGGTGAAATTGGCGGTGCAATTGTTGCAATTACCTTTTTAATGGCATCGGTATTTATTCCGGTAGCATTTATGTCGGGTCCGGTTGGTGTATTTTATCGGCAGTTCTCTATAACAATGGCTACTTCAATCATTTTATCTGGTGTGGTTGCACTTACATTAACACCGGCTTTATGTGCCATCATGCTTAAAAAACACAGCGGGCATCACAAGAAAAAAGCCTTAATAGATAAAGCTTTGGATGGCTTTAATGCATGGTTTTTTAGGTTAACTGGTCGTTATCAAAGGGTAATGGATAAAGTGATTACTCGTAGATTGTTATTATTTGGAATATTGGGCGCATTTTGTGTGGGTACTTATTTTTTAAGTAATAGCGTTCCGTCAGGTTTTATCCCAAATGAAGACCAGGGGATGATTTACGCGATTATTCAAACGCCTCCAGGCTCAACTTTGGAAAGAACAAATCAGATTTCTGAAAAACTCGAGAAAATTTGTGAGGATATTGAGGGTGTAAAATCTGTTTCAGCATTGGCTGGATATGAAGTGCTTACAGAAGGCACAGGTTCAAACTCCGGAACTTGTTTAATTAACCTTAAAGACTGGAAAGACCGTAAAAATTCTGCTCAGGACGTAATCAAAGAGCTAGAAGAAAAATCTAAAGATTTGCCAGGTGCAACTGTAGAATTTTTCCAACCGCCTGCAGTACCAGGATATGGAGCCGCTGGTGGTTTCGAGCTACGTTTGGTAGATAAGGCTGGTAACAACGATTATGTTCAGATGGAAAAAGTGAGTAAAGATTTTGTGAAAGAGTTGAATAAGCGGCCAGAACTGCAATCTGTATTTACATTTTACAGCGCAAGTTTTCCGCAATACATGGTGAATATTGATAACGATAAAGCACAGCAAAAAGGTGTTACACCAGAAAAAGCTTTAGAAACTTTATCAGATTTAATTGGCAGTAATTACGAAACCAACTTCATTAAATTCGGCAGGCAATACAAAGTTATTGTGCAGGCTTTGCCACAATACCGGGCGCTACCGCAAGATGTTATGAAATTGTACGTGAAAAATAACAAAGACCAAATGGTGCCATTTTCATCTTTTATGACGATGGATAAAGTTTACGGACTTTCGGAAATTACCCGTCATAATATGTATAACTCTGCAGAGATAAACGGTTCTCAGGCAATAGGCTATAGTTCTGGAGAAGCTTTAAAAGCAGTTGAAGAAGTGGCAAAGAAATCTTTACCCCGAGGTTATGGCATCGATTGGGCAGGTATTTCAAAAGACCAGGCCACCAGAGGAAATGAGGCAATTTACATTTTCTTAATCTGTTTAGGCTTCGTATATCTGGTGCTATCCGCTCAATACGAAAGTTTTATATTGCCTTTGGCTGTAATTGTTTCCCTTCCGGCGGGTATTTTCGGAGCATTTTTATTCCTTCAGCTTTTTGGTTTAGAGAATAATATTTATGCGCAGGTTTCCATGGTTATGCTAATCGGCTTACTTGGTAAAAACGCCGTTTTAATTGTGGAGTTTGCTGCATTGAAACATGCGGAAGGAAAAACAATACTGGCCGCTGCAATGGAAGGTGCAATTGTAAGGTTCCGACCTATTTTAATGACATCATTTGCCTTTATTGCAGGTTTGATACCATTGGTTTTTGCAACTGGCCCGGGTGCAATTGGTAACCGCACAATTGGAACTGCAGCTGCAGGAGGTATGTTGTTCGGAACTGTATTCGGGGTTATTGTAATTCCTGGATTGTATTACGTTTTTGGAACAATTGCCGACAAACGCAAGCTTATCAAAATTGAAGAAGAACATCCGTTAACCGAAGATTTAGAAAACAATGTTTAATAATAAATATAAAATAGTTGGGTTGGCTTTTATTTGCGCTATTTATAGCGCATGTAAGGTGCCAGATTTTGCTCAACGCGATGAAAATAAAAATGTGCCTTTGAGCTTTAATAATTCGCAAGATACTTTGAGTAGCGGTAAAGTGCAATGGCGCCAGTTTTTTACCGACCCAAATTTGGTGAGTTTAATTGATACGGCGTTAAAAAATAATCAGGAGCTAAACATTACACTACAGGAAATAGAAATCGCTAAAAACGAAATTAATGCTAAAAAAGGCGAACTTTTACCAACTGTAGGCTATAGGGTAGGTGCAGGTATAGATAAGGTTGGCCGTTATACAAGTTCTGGAGCGGGTGATGCATCTACAGATATTACGCCAGGTAAAGGTGTTCCGGAAATTTTACCCGATTATGCTTTTGGTTTACAGGCGAACTGGGAAGCTGATATTTGGCATAAACTTCGAAATTCAAAAAAGGCAGCATTAACACGTTATTTATCAACCGTTGAAGGTAAAAACTTCGTGATAACAAACCTGGTTGCAGAAATTGCAAATACCTATTACGAATTATTAGCTCAAGACAACCAGCTGGAAATTGTAAAGCAAAATATTGCCCTTCAAAGTAGTGCGCTTGAGTTAATGAAAATTCAGAAGCAGGCAACCAGGGTTACTGAATTAGCAGTTCGTAAATTTGAAGCGGAGGTTTTAAGTTCGAAAAGTTTAGAATTTGAAATTCAACAGCAGATTACAGAATCAGAAAATAAAATTAATTTTCTGTTAGGCCGGTTCCCACAGCTAGTTATTCGTGATAAAAATAACTTTACAATGCTTGTTCCAGCAAATATTCAGGCTGGTATTCCTTCACAATTGTTGGCTAACCGTCCGGATATTAAACAGGCCGAATATGATTTGGAAGCAGCTAAATTAGATGTTAAGGTAGCAAAAGCTCAATTTTATCCTTCTTTGGGTATTTCCGCAACTTTAGGCTATCAGGCCTTTAATCCATCTTACTTATTAAAAACTCCAGAATCATTAATCTATTCTTTAGCGGGAGATTTAGCCGGACCACTTATCAACAGAAATGCAATTAAAGCAGAATATTTAACTGCTAATGCCAAGCAATTACAAGCCGTTTTTAATTATGAAAAAACCATTTTAAACGGATATATTGATGTGGCAAACCAGTTGTCAAATATCGGTAACCTCCAAAAAAGTTACGATTTAAAATCTAAACAAGTAGAAGCGCTTACACAATCAATTGATATTTCAAATGATTTATTTAGAGCGGCAAGAGCAGATTATTTTGAGGTTTTAATGACTCAGAGAGATGCATTGCAATCTAAGCTGGAACTTATCGAAACTAAAAAACAACAATTAAATGCAGTGGTTAATGTATACCATGCCTTAGGTGGTGGTTGGAATTAAAAAATACTGAAATACATAAATCATTAAAAGGCTTCCACATTTTGGAAGCCTTTTTAGTTTTACCAACTTGTAATTTTAATGTAACTGAGTTATAATAAGCATTTACGTATTAACGTTATCATCTTGTAAGTACTTATAACAAGGAAGTTATAAAACATTAGTTGCACTTTTGGTGTTACATTGTTATAAAGGAGGTCGGAGATAATGATAAATATTTCGAAAGATACAAAATCGACTGTTTTAGACAGAGTGAAGAAAGGCGATATTATTAGATACGATAAGAAATTTGGCGAGGTTATTGCCATTCAGGTCCTTAAACACAGTACTCAAAACGAATATTATTATAAAATTAAAAACGACGGCGTGGTATTGGTTATCAAATAAATAACCAAATTATCCAATAAATTTTTTGCAAAGAAAGTTTAGCCATTAAAAATTGCGCAATTACTCCTTAATTGCAAGAACATCAAAAAAAATCTTACTAAAATTGCTCGTAGTCTCTTGGCATTGGCTCAGCTGAATAATAGCTGTACATTGTCGATAAAAGTGAGATTACATAGAAGGTACCAATAATTAAAAGAAATGTGCTCATAATTGGGATAATTATCTGGTTAAAATAAGTATAACGTTAAGTTAATAATAAATATTTTATAAGCAATTATATATTTTATTTTAACAATAAATTATAGCGTAAAATCACCCTTTTTTATGATATAAATCAATAATTTATTTTGTTACAGCCAAAATGTGACAATTTGATTATTAAGTTTATCTTTTAACATTTAGTTTAAATTTCTAATTTCAATAAACACTAAACAGAAAACGATATGAAAATTGCAATAATTATTGTGAGGGTACTTTTAGGTGCAATGTATTTGTTTGCATCGGTAAGCTATTTTTTAAAACTCATGCCTGAGGCACCTCAAATGTCGGCAGACCAAACCACATTTATGGCTGGCGTAATGATTTCTGGCTATTTAATGCCTTTAATTAAAATTACTGAACTGGTTGGTGGTATTCTTCTAATTTTTGGTAGAACAGCGCCCCTTGCAGCAATTCTTGTTTTTCCGGTAACGTTAAATATATTTCTGTATCATGCATTTCTAGGTCCTAAAGATTTACCAATGGTTTCAGTAATGCTTCTGTTTAACCTATTCCTGTTTTACGCTTATCGCCATAAATATTTGCCTATCGTTTCAAAATAATTTTATTCAAAGTAAAACTTTTCTTATACTTTTTTGCTCTATTAATTGTTTGTATCAAAACGTCAAATTACTATCTTTAAAAACACTAAATAGAAATCATTATGAGAAAGTTCCCAATATTAATGCTGCTTTTTGTAGCCATGGCTTCAACTGCATTTGCGCAAAGTAAAGATGCTGTTGTTGGCAAATGGTTAAATCCATCGGGTGAAGGACAAATTGAAATTTACAAAAAGGCTGATAAATATTACGGAAAATTAGCCTGGTTAAAGGAACCTAACACCAATGGTAAGCCAAAGGTTGATGCAAAAAACCCCAACACCAATCTACAGAACAGACCTCTCCTAAATTTAGAAATTTTAAAAGATTTTGTTTATGAAGATGGAAAATGGACCAACGGAACAATCTATGATCCTAAAAGCGGTAAAACATACAGTTGCAATATCTCGCTAAAGGGCAATGATGTGATGACCGTTAGAGGATACATTGGAATCTCATTGTTAGGTCGTTCAGAAAATTTTAAACGAGTGAAATAATCAAAACATGAAGAATTTAATATGGTGCCTAGTTTTGGCACCTTTTTTTTGCACCGCACAAAATTATAGGCTTAAGCCATTAAATGAAAACACTAAAACAAGCATAAGGGGTTTAAGTGTGGTTGATGATAAAATTATTTGGATAAGCGGCAGTAATGGCACTGTAGGTAAGAGTACAGATGGTGGCTCTAATTGGGAATGGATTGTTCCAAAGGGCTATGAAAAGCTCGACTTTAGAGATATAGAAGCTTTTAATGAATCTGAAGCAGTAATTGTAAATGCAGGTAGTCCGGCATATATTTTAAAAACTATTGATGGAGGGAAAAGCTGGACTGAAACTTATAAAAATACGGACACAGCCATTTTTTTGGATGGCTTAGGCTTTTGGGATAAAAACAAAGCCATAATTTTTGGAGATCCAATACAGAATAAAATGCAGCTATTAAAATCTTCAAATGGAGGTAAATCATGGAAAAACATATCCTCCAAAATGAATCCATCACTCGTTATTGGTGAGGCTGGCTTTGCAGCAAGTGGCACAACAATTAAAACACTTCCTGATGGTAAAGTTTGGATTGCAACGGGAGGATCAATTTCACATATTTATTACTCCAAAAACTACGGTGCAAACTGGGAGGTATATAAATGTCCGATTTTGCAGGGAGCATCTACTACAGGACCATTTTCTATTGATTTTTATGATTCAAAAACCGGTGTTGCTGTAGGTGGAAATTATGTTAAAGACAAAGATAATAGCAATAGCATTGTGTTAACATCTGACGGAGGGAAAAGCTGGCGCAAGCCCAAAACTCCGGTATTTGGATTTCGTTCTGCTGTAGCTTACCTAAATGCAAACACATTAATTGCTACCGGAACATCTGGTACAGACATTTCGAATGATGCAGGAGAAACCTGGTTACATATTTCAGACATTAGCTTTAACTCCGTACAAAAAGCTAAAAATGGTAATGCAGTAATTTTGGCTGGTAATAAAGGATTTATCTATAAACTTGATTTATAAACAGACCTAGATTTTTTCAATAAAAATTGGAGTTTCGGTTACATTAACATTAAGTTTTCCGTTAACTACGTCTACCGTTTGATGTTGCATCTCATTTTTTCCAACTTGTAAACTATGTATTATAGCTTTTTTAGCATCACCTAAGTTTAGTTCATAGTTGGTTGTGCGGCCTTTTTGGTCGGGTATTGTGAGTACAAAAATCTGCTTTGAACCATTTTTATATAAGTCAACAATCGGGTCGTTGTTTAAAGTTGAGGTGTAAAAATATTCACCAATAAGTTTCTTTGTTTGCAACAGATAATCTGCCGATGGCCTTGGCTTAAAATCATCATGGAAGCCAGATGAGCTGTATTGCGTTTTGTTTTCGATACCGCCTGCATCATCCAGCATATAAAACATACATCTCGATATTCCATGTCGGGCGTAAAGTAACGCCGTTCTTAAATTCCAATCGGCTTGCGTAATATATGAGGTTTTGTTGCCAATAGGAATTGCCCGCTGCGGCGTTTTGCCTACATCGTAACCTGTTTCCGTAAGCCAAACTTGCAAACCCGGAGCCTCTGCTTTGGCCATTTTAAGAAATTTGTCGGCAATGGTGCCGATATCTGATAATTCTGGAGCGTAACCAACTGTAGCATTGCCGCCATTTAAGAAGCTATCATTAGAATATAAGTGATAATTAATAACATCAAAACACAGGTTAACAGTACCGTTTGCATTTAAGCCTCTGTTTTTCTTGCACCAGTTTATCATCTTGACAACAAAATCAGGATTTGCAGCTCCCAAACCACCCATAACAACCTGCATATTAGGGTCAGCATTTTTAACGCCAACATTTTTACCTAGAGTACCTTTATGTCCATCATAAAAAGCAGACATATTCGCAGCAAACTCTTCTGCAGATTGCTGCGCTTGTTTCCCCCGCCACCATTTGTCAGGTTCGTTACTGCATTCTACATATTTAATAAGGTTTAAGGCTATTTTTGCTTCATTTTTGGTATCGCCATTCCAACGCAAACTTGGATCAACTGAAACTAAAGCAGGATCTAAATTTTTATTTGAACCGTACCTTGCTGCAAATTGAAATGCCATTCTAGCCTGGCTGATGTAAGATTGTGGACTGCTTTTATCAAGGCCAAAAGGTATTGGACTATTATCAGTCGCTCTCTCGTTTTCCGGAAAATCTTTTACCAACCATTTTGGTACGTTCTTTATGCAAGCCAATACCTCAATATCTTCAGCTTTAAGCCTTTGATAAATAACATCGTAATAGGAACCGCCATTATGAGTTGGATTAAAAGTATATTTTCCTTCAGCGGCTTCCATTCTTTCCCAATCGAGATAATGTCTGATACCGCCAAAAGATTTTATTAGCGCCATTCGTTGCTCATCAATTACACTAGCCGAAACTTGCTCATTCACAAAATCCCATTCAAATGCATTTACACCCAAATATTTTTTAAATGGAATACTAGAAGGTGTATTATCTGAGTTTGTAATTTCTACATTGTCTGGCTGTTGGCTCTTTGTGCAAGCGCAAAAGAGTAATAATATTAGGGAAGCCTTAATTATTTTTTTCATGATTAATAGCAAAACCGGTTTTAAGAAAGTTTACGTTTAAATAAATCAAATGTTCTTTGCCACGCTAGTTTTGCTGCGGCTTCATTGTATCTGGTAGGCGATGTATCATTATTAAATGCATGATTTACATTTTCGTAAATGTAAATTTTATAATCGATGTTAGCTTCTTTCAAGGCAGCCTCATAAGTGGGTATCCCTGCATTTATGCGTTCATCTAAACCACCATAATGCATCATTACGCTAGCTTTTATTTTTGAGACATCAGCCGCATTTGGTTGAGAACCGTAGTAAGCAACTGCCGCTTGAAGCTGAGGATCGTTAACCGCTAATTTATTCGCCATTCCACCGCCCCAACAGAAGCCCATGCAACCAACTTTTCCATTTCCGGCTTTATTTTTTCTTAAATAATCTAAACCATTTAAATAGTTCTGAAGATTTTTTGCCGGGTCAAGTTTTCCAATCAACTCACGGCCTTTATCTTCATCGGCAGGAGTGCCACCAAATGGCGAAAGCGCATCAACACCTAAAGCAATGTAGCCTTCTGCGGCAACACGCTTTGTAACATCAATAATGTGTGGGTTTAAGCCTCTGTTTTCGTGTATCACCAAAACCGAACCTAATTTTTTCTTGCCTTTTGGCTTGGCAAGAATTGCTCTCATCTCACCATCAACCCCTGGAAAAGTAATTTCTTCAGACGTTATATCATCACTTTCAAAAGTTGAAGCCGATGCATAATTGTTTTCCAGTAGGGGTAAAACTGTAAGTGCCAAAGCTGTGCTTCCCGTTAGGATAGCTAACTTTTTCATAAACTCTTTTCTACTTAATTGGCTGTGTGTGTATTTATCGTAAAGAGTGATAATTTTCTGATCCATAACGTTTTGGTTTGTGATGATTAGCTAAGATAACATTCTAAAAACTAATTTGAACACATAATTTTAATTTACTTCTGTATTGCTGATTTTATATTTATTTAAAATAAAAAAAAAGGCTATCAACTTAAATTTTAAGTTAATAGCCTTGATAAATAAAAGAGTTATTAAAATCTCTTGGCGACTAATTTTCCTCGGTATATTTTTTAAAATTATCTAATATAGATTGCCATCCGCCACGTTGCATTTCAATCGGGTTTTGTGTTTCAGGGTCGAAAGTTTCAACAACTCTGGTTGTATCGCCTTCGGTTTCAAAACCAATTTGAACAGTTCTACCATCTCCTAATACATACTCAATTTTTTTATGTACATCAACATTAGTATAAGTTCCTTCAAAATCAAAACTGAAACTACCATCTTTGGCGGCCATAGTCGTTTTAAATTTTCCGTCTTTTTTTAAATCATTATCAGCATAAGGTGCATGCCAATCGCTTGATGCGAAAGCCCAATTTTTAATGTGCTCGGGTACATTCCAATAAGTCCAAACTTTTTCAACGGGAGCATTAACCACCGTTTCTACGGTTATCTTTTCCATATATCAAACTTTTTAATGAGATAAAGTTATATTAAGATTTTGTATTTGGAAAAGATTAAATTAAACAATTTTTAGCTTTCGGTTAAATTAATTCTGGCTCAGGGGAATTTCAAAATAGAAAGTAGAACCTTTACCGATTTCGCTTTTTACACCAATTTTTCCGTTATGGCGCTCAATTATTTCTGCACTTAAATACAAACCAATGCCAAAACCCGAAATTGTGTGGTGCTTACCAACCCTGTAATATCTGTTAAATAACTTTTCTATATCCTCGGTATCAATCCCAATCCCATCATCGGTAATACTAACCAAAGCACTGTTATCTAAAATTTCACATCGCACATCAACATCAGTTCCTGATGGGGAATATTTTACAGCATTACTAAGTAAATTTGAAATTACACTGCCTATTTTATCTCTATCTGCGTGAATTTTAACTGGCGTTGCAACTGATAAGTTTACCTTATGAGAAAATTGAACTAAATCTGTTTCTTCAACAAGTTCCTTTAATAGCTCTTCTAATTGGAAATCGCTTTTTTCAATCAAAAGTTTTCCAGATTCTAAGCGGGAAACATTTAAAAACCCATTAATCATTACAGTCATTTTCTTTACCTGATTGTAAGCTCTGTTTAGCGCCATTAATGTATAGTCGTCGTTATTTTTCTTAGCCCTGGCCTGCAAAACTTGTACAAAACCACTAATAGCTGTAAGTGGTGTTTTTAATTCATGACTAACCATACCGATAAAATCATTTTTCCTGATTTCATCTTTCTTCAATTCTGATATATCTACACTTGAGGTAATGTATCCTACAAAATCACCATTTTTATTTAAACGTGGGTTGCCTTTAGATAATAACCAACTATAATTACCGGCACTATCTAAAATTCTGAATTCGGTTGTAAATGGGATTTTTTCTGCAAAGGCATCAGAAAATGATGTTTTATATTTTTCCAAATCATCCTGATGGATTAAATCTAACCAGCCAGATTTTAATAGCTTATCAATACTTCTTCCCGTTAGTTTACTCCAGGAATTGTTTAGATAAGTAATTTCGCTGTTTTCATTACCAACTGCAATGAAAATATCTGTGGCCTCTGCCATATTTCTAAAACGAGATTCACTTTCTTCTATAGTATGAATGTACTCTATTTCAGGTGTTATATCTAAAATTACCCCTAAAAAACGACCAGGGCGATTATTGGTTTTCGGAATGCTTTTACCTACCACACGAATCCATTTAATGGAATTTGTAGATTGCTGGTGAATAGGATATTGAACATCAAATGGCTTTTTTGTAAGTAGAGCATTACTTCTGGCTTCTTCAATAACCGATAAATATTCCGGAACTACCGTAGCTGTAACGTCTGCCCAGGTGATAATTCCTTTTTCGGGTAAGCCATAAAATTCTCTGGCTTTTGCCGAAATATCAAATCTTCCGGTTTCGGGTTCTATACTGTAAATACCTAAATTGCCAGATGCTAAGGCTAATCGTAAACTTTCTTCTGTTTCAAGTAGCTCTTCATTTTTTAAAAACAGATTTTTTTGCGCCTCCTGTAATTCCTCGTTTGTTGCAGCTAATTCTTCGTTAGTAGCAGAAAGTTCTTCGTTTGATGCAGCAAGTTCTTCGGATGTGGCTTGCAATTCTGCCTGGCTTTCCTCTAATTTCAGTCTATTTTTAACTTCATCAGTAATATCTTTAACCGATGCTAAAATATATTCTACGTTTCCGTTTTTATCGAAAATAGGGTCGTACGAGAAGTCAACATAAATCATTTCCAATACGCCATCTTCAGTAGCTATATCAACCGCAACCTCAGGCATCGCAATACGATTACCTGTTTCATAAACCTCGGCCAGTAACTTCGGAAATCTTTGTTGAGCCAGTTCAGGGAATACATCAATAAGCTTTCTTCCAATTACAGCTTCAAATTTTCGCTGCCAGATTTTTAGCATTTGAGGATTTGGCTGCTCTATCACTAAATCCCTGCCTTTTAGCAGCGTCATTGCAATATTTGCGGTTTGAATGATATTCTGAAGCAATAATCTGCTCGACTGTAAATCTGCAGTCCGTTCATCAATTCTTAATTCCAGCTCATCATTTAAATGCTGAAGTGCTTTACGAGATGTAAGCAATTCCTCATTCGTACTTAATAAATCCTCCAAATTGGCTTGTAGCTCCTCGTTAGATGCAGCCAATTCTTCGTGGCTTTCTTCTAATGCTTTGTTAAGCTTATTTTCTCGCTCTATAGATTCATCAAGCGCACTTATACTTAACATTTTTTCGGTAATGTTATAAACGGTAATAAGCAAGCATTGCACCTCGTTATTATCCATTACCGGAACAATTTCCGATTGCCACCATCTAACTTCTGAAGTTTGTAAATCAGCAGATGGTATATTATATTGAAAAGATGGCAAATTGATAGACTGCTTCGTTTCTAAAGCTACAGATAACGCGTTGAGTAGAGCCTTGTTGTCTGGATTATTTTCATCCAGAGGAAAAGCTTCTGTTATATTGAGCCCTTTAATGTTTCTACTTAAGGTGTAAGTAGCTTTTTTAAATTCCTCATTATAATCAACAACAGAAAAGTCGGGAGCGTTGCATGCAAGTATTATTCTGGGTACCGAATTATTAAATATAGTCTGAAAAAGTGGAGAATTAATCTGGTTCATTAAGGTATGATTCTTCTGCTTATATGCACGAATATAACAGCATAAAGCATTATTTGTTTAAGTGTACCCCTAATTGTTGTGAAAAATCATGTTAAATTTTTTAAATTAACTTATTTTTTAAAACGGATGACATTCAAAATACATACTATAAGAATGTACACCTATTATAAAAGTTTATACATCTATTTTTTATCTGATTTTTCCAAAAGATTTAAAACTTCAGTCTCGGCTATCAACTTAACAAAATAATATTCTATGAAAATGCTATAAAAGCAAAAAAGCCATCATTTTTGATGGCTTTAATTCGATTTTTTTTTGAAGTACTCGGGGCGGGAATCGAACCCGCACGCCTTTGAAAGCACAGGATTTTAAGTCCTGCGTGTCTACCAGTTCCACCACCCGAGCAGGCGATTAACCTTTTAAAATAAATGCCTCCTGGTAAGAAGGCATTTAGAGCGAAAGACGAGATTCGAACTCGCGACCCCGACCTTGGCAAGGTCGTGCTCTACCAACTGAGCTACTTTCGCTTAATAATACAATCGCTGTATTCCCATTGGGGTTGCAAATATAGAAATATAATTATTGTTTTAAAATAAATTTTTAAAATATTTTAAATTATGTTTTAGTAGGCGAGGAGATAAAAGTGATTTGTTAAGATATGAGGTAAATAAATTTTTGTTTAATAAAAAAGCCATCTTTTTTGATGGCTTTAATTCGATTTTTTTTGAAGTACTCGGGGCGGGAATCGAACCCGCACGCCTTTGAAAGCACAGGATTTTAAGTCCTGCGTGTCTACCAGTTCCACCACCCGAGCAGGCGATTAACCTTTTAAAATAAATGCCTCC
>NZ_CAKLBP010000001.1:0-152847 GCF_920984665.1 Pedobacter sp. Leaf170 | reverse complement strand
TTTTTTTTGAAGTACTCGGGGCGGGAATCGAACCCGCACGCCTTTGAAAGCACAGGATTTTAAGTCCTGCGTGTCTACCAGTTCCACCACCCGAGCAGGCGATTAACCTTTTAAAATAAATGCCTCCTGGTAAGAAGGCATTTAGAGCGAAAGACGAGATTCGAACTCGCGACCCCGACCTTGGCAAGGTCGTGCTCTACCAACTGAGCTACTTTCGCATTAACAAAACTGATATGCTGTTTCGTTTTGGTGATGCAAATATAGAGAGATTTATATTTCTGTCAAGAGATTTTTTATTAAAAATTTAATATTTAGTTTAAATTGCTGGCTTTCAGCGCTAGTAAAATTAAATCATTTTCAAATCCTCTTCCTTGTAGGTAGGTCATTAGCTTAATTTTCCGTTTTAACGGGTTAGATTCATTTAGCGTAGCGGCCTTTTTTTGTGCTAAATTTTCTAAAGTCTGCATGTAATCATCATCATCCATACTATACAATGCTTTTTGTAAAATTCTATCAGGCACGCCTTTTAATTTTAAACCTTGCTTAATTTTTATTCTTCCCCATTTTTTAATATTGAATTTGCCCGATGTGTATTGTTTAGCAAAACGCTCTTCGTTAATAAAATTATTAACAATTAAGTCTGATAAAATTTCTTCGAGTTCATCTCCGCGTAGTCCCCATTCTACTAATTTGTATCGTACTTCTTTTTGAGAACGTTCCTGATAAACACAGAAATTTTCAGCTTTTGCTAAAGCCTGCTTTTTATCTAAAATTGCGCCTTCTCTTTTATCGCTTTTCATAATTATTTACTGAAATTCGTAAAAATAAAAACGATTACCATATTTTTTTAAATATAGACCATGCTAAATCCGATATATACCATTTCAAACATTGTAGAAATATTAAGTGCCGATGCAAGAATTTTTGATGATAAATCTATTATACAGTATTTGGTTACAGATAGCAGGTCAGTTCTAATTCCCGAAAATTCGCTTTTTTTCGCACTTCAATCCCATAGGGATGGACATGAGTTTATAAAAGATGCTCGTAATAAAAGAATTACGAACTTTGTAATTAGTGATGAAAAATACATAAATCAGTATCCTGATTGCAATTTTATTATAGTTACAGATGTTTTGGTCGCGTTGCAGAACTTGGCTGCCGTTCATCGTAATCATTTTGATTTAACCACTATAGGCATTACCGGAAGTAACGGAAAAACGATTGTAAAAGAATGGTTGTACCAGCTTTTGGCTGCCGATTATAATATTGTTCGCAGCCCTAAAAGTTATAATTCACAAATTGGTGTACCACTTTCAGTTTGTCAAATTGATGCGCAAAATACATTAGGCATTTTTGAAGCAGGTATTTCTGCTGTAAATGAAATGGAAAATCTTGCCAAAATTATTAAGCCAGATATTGGTATTTTAACCAATATTGGCGAAGCGCATGCTGAAGGTTTTGCATCAAAAGAAGAAAAACTAATAGAAAAGCTAAAGCTATTTAAGAATGCTGAATTACTTATTTATTCTCCTGACTATGTAGGGGAGGTAAAATTTACGGATTTACCTGGAAAAACAAAATTTAGCTGGAGCAATAATCAAGCAGCAGATTTAAGAATAATCTCTGTAGAACAAGTTGATGAAACTTCTTATTTAAAGGCGATTTTCAATGATCGTGAAATTGAATGTGTTTTACCCTTTCGGGATAAAGCCTCAATAGAAAATGGAATAATTTGTTGGGCAACTTTACTCGCTTTGGGTTACACCGCAGAGCAAGCTGATTTTAAATTAGAAAAGCTGAGCCACGTTAGTATGCGTTTGGAGCTTAAAAACGGCATTAACCAATGTTCTATAATTGATGATTCTTACAGCGCTGATATTTCCTCATTGGTGATTGCCCTCGATTTTTTAAACCAGCAGAATCAACATCCCAAAAAAACAGTAATTCTATCTGAATTATTTGAAACAGGCAAAGCCGACCTCGATTTATATACTGAAATTGCAGATTTACTTTTGCAAAAGAAGGTTAACCGTTTAATTGGAATTGGTTCGCACATTAGTAAATATGCTGAAATTTTTAAATTTGAAACTCAATTTTTTGAAGATACTGATGTCTTTATTGAGGCTTTCCCAAGCCTGCAATTCAGCCACGAAACCATTTTAGTAAAAGGAGCGAGGCGATTTGAATTCGGCAGAATTAGCAAATTGCTTACACAAAAAATACACGATACGGTTTTAGAAATAGATTTGAACGCGATGGTTGATAATTTGCAGTTTTATCGATCTAAAATAAAACCAGGCGTTAAAATTATGGCTATGGTTAAGGCTTTTTCTTATGGTAGTGGAAGTTTTGAAATTGCAAATCTTCTTCAATTTCACAAGGTGGATTATTTGGCAGTTGCTTATGCCGATGAAGGCATCGCTTTGCGAAAAGCCGGAATAACCTTGCCAATTATGGTTATGAGTCCGGAAGTTTCTGCTTTTGATGCCATTATTAAACATAACCTTGAACCGGAAATTTATAGTCTTGATATACTAAACAGCTTTTTGAATGCCCTTTCGGGTACTGAACTCAATTACCCAATTCACTTAAAAATTGATAGTGGAATGCATAGGTTAGGATTTGATGCAATCGAAATTGAAGAGTTAAGTGATATCCTTAAAGATTCTAACAAAATAAGTGTTCAAAGTATATTTTCTCATCTCGTAGCCAGCAGCGAGGCCGAACATGATGGTTTTACACAACAACAGATTGATAAGTTCAATCTGATTGCACAAAAATTAATAAATGCTTTAGGCTACAAACCTCTACTTCATATTTCAAATACATCTGGCATTAGCCGTTGGTCCGAGGCACAAATGGATATGGTGCGCTTGGGTATCGGCTTATATGGTTTTGATGCTGCTTTGCAACATAACAAAGGTTTGAAAACGGTAATGGTTCTAAAAACAACTGTTACGCAGATAAAAACACTTGATGCAGGCGAAACCGTAGGTTACAGCAGGCGAGGTGTAATGCCCGAGGGCGGGAAAATTGCTACAGTAAAAATTGGCTATGCCGATGGATATAGCAGAGCCTTCGGCAACGGTGTCGGGAAAATGATTATTAACGATAAGTTGGTGCCAACAATTGGTTCTATTTGTATGGATATGACAATGCTTGATGTTACCGGAATAGATGTAAAGCCTGGTGATGAGGCTATTGTTTTCGATAAAGAGCATTCAATAATGCAACTTGCAAAAGATACAAACACAATCCCTTATGAAATTTTAACAAATATTTCTCAAAGAGTAAAAAGAGTATATTTTTATGAATAATTGGTTTATTCGTTCATTTGTCATTGTTCTCATAGTTCATTGGGCGTGATGCTGATTGTTCATTCATTCATTTTTCATTGGGCTGGATGCAGATTATAAATCAAGCTAACCAATGAACTAATGACAAATGAACTATTTAAAGAATTTTAAATAAATTTGTAGCATGAATAAAGTAGGGAAAGCTATTATAAACTATTTGATTAAAGGTTTGTTAATTGTTGTGCCCATTGCAGTGAGTATTTTCATCGTAATTTGGGCAGTTACCACTGTAGATAGCTGGTTGAATGTTAATAATATTTTAGGTGTAAACCCGCAAACGGGCGAAAGTAGAAACATACCAGGGTTGGGTTTACTAACCGTTTTAACCATTATTTTACTTGCCGGAATTTTTGTAACCAATTTAGTTACCGAACCAATGTACAATTGGTTTCATAGAATGATGCATCGTTTACCGCTGCTTAATTTTATTTATTCTTCGATAAAAGATTTAACCGAAGCTTTTGTGGGTGATGAAAAGAAATTTAACCATCCGGTAATTGTGGAAGTAGAAGGGAACCTGAAAAAAATTGGTTTTTTAACACAGAACGATTTAAAAAAACTAAACCTAGTTGATGAAGTTGCGGTCTATTTTCCGCTTTCTTATTCCTTTGCCGGACAATTATGTATCGTAAAACGAGATAAAGTTAAAGATTTGAATATGACAGCGGCTGATGCAATGAAACTTGTAGTAAGCGGTGGCGTTAGTGGTTTATAAAATAAAATGATTCAAATTTATCATAATAACAGGTGTACAAAAAGCCGCCAGGCTTTACAAATGTTAGAAGCCAGCGGAAAGCCGTTTGAAATTGTTTATTATTTGGAAACGCCGCCAAATAAAGCGAAGCTCGAAGAATTAATAGCAAAGCTGAATATTAAGCCTTTAGACTTAATTCGTAAAAGCGAGCAGATTTTTATCGAAAATTATAAAGGTAAAAGCTTAAGCGATGCTGAATGGATTGAAGCAATGGTCAAAAATCCAGTTTTAATTGAAAGACCAATTATAGTTTCCGCGGATAAAGCTGTTGTTGCAAGGCCAACAGAACGAATTAAAGAAATTTTGGGATAGATTATTCGTTATTGCGAGGAACAGTATATCCTTAATGCCCGGGAAAGCAATCTATTGTTTGTATACTTTACTTTTTTAACTTGATGTTTCGATATTATTTATCCCTGACTGTAAATTACAAGGATTAAAATAGTTAGAAACAAAATTTTACACTAGTAAACTTAAAAAATACTCCTTACCGTCGACATAAATATTACGAAGAGAACCAAAGCATAAATTAACCTTGAATAATATTCTCTTATAAATAGCCCGGCAAAAATCAATAAATCGTCATCAACGTTGCTATGAATTAATCCACTATTTGTTGTCGAATTAAATATAATTTGTTTATCCTGATGGTTATTCAGGCTCCATCTGCTTAACCAGCTATTCTGAAAACTCCAGTCAAATTGCTCACCTGTTGGAATGGAAACCTTCGCCTTAAAAGCCATCCAATCATAACGAATTACAGCTAAAACCTCGTTTTTATTATTTAGAATTTTAGTTTCCGGAACAGAATAACCTTCACTTTTTAATAAGTAAATTCCATTTTGTGTGGTTGCAATAGCCGTATTTTTAAATGAGCTAAAGTTTAACGAAAATTTTAAATACGCTTGCTCGTATACCTGATAATTACTATCAAATAATCCTTTTCTCCAATTTAATATTTTCTCCATCTGTATCGCCTTTACCTTTTTGACTCCCGAATAAACCAATCGTTACAAATAATGTTTGCAAATAAAAAAAGTGCTTGCGTTAACAAGCACTTTTTTACCTATAATTGAATTTTGAAGGATTAACTTGAAATGATTAAATTTTGAATCACTTAATTATAGAATTTTTATAAAAATCTTGAAAATCCTCTCAATCCTACTTAAAAATTAGGTTTTAATACATACTTATCGTAGAATCTGAAGATATGTTCAGCAGCCTCTTCAGCAGTATCAACCAAGCGGAAAAGATTTAAATCTTCTTCGTGGATATTGTGTTCTTTTAGTAACATGGTGTTTTTCAACCAATCAATCAAACCGCCCCAATAATCTTTGCCAATTAATACAATAGGGAAACGGGCAATTTTGCCGGTTTGAATCAAAGTTAAAGCTTCAAAAAGTTCGTCCATTGTGCCAAAACCTCCAGGTAAAACAATAAAACCCTGACTGTATTTCATAAACATTACTTTACGCACAAAGAAATAATCAAACTCTAATAATTTGTTGTGGTCGATATATTTATTGTGAAATTGCTCAAATGGCAACTCTATGTTTAAACCAACTGATTTACCTCCATTTGTATGTGCACCTTTATTACCGGCTTCCATAATACCCGGACCACCGCCTGTAATAACGCCATAACCACGGTCGGTTAATAATTTGCCGCATTGCTCTGCAAGTTGGTAATATCTGTTTGTTTCTGCTGTACGTGCAGAACCGTAAATGGTAACACATGGACCTATTTTGGCTAGTTTTTCAAAACCATCTACAAATTCGGCCATTATTTTAAAAATCTGCCAAGAATCTGTTACTTTAATTTCCTGCCAATCTTTATTTTCAAAAGCACTCCTAATTTTTTCTTCACTCGTCATATAAAAGTATTCTAATATTAAAATTTTGTTTGCGCATCAGTTTTTTTGCTGATGAAGAGCAAACCTATAAATGTGATTAAACCATTAATTAAAATAAGCTCAACACTAAACACATATCCGCCGAAAATTTCTTTGGAATAGCTCGAAAGCAAGTAACATAAAAAAGGCGATAAAATGCAAACTATCGGCACTAATTTATCGTGTAAACCTCGTTTTTTTACAAACAATCCAAAACTATAGAGGCCTAAAAGCGGTCCGTATGTGTAAGATGCAATAGTAAAAATTAAACTTACCACCGATGAACTATTCAATGCATTTATCACAATAATTACCAGGAACATTAAAATTGAAAAAGCAATATGAACAGTATGGCGTTTTTTTACAGCATCTTTTGCATTCATTTTATCAGCTTTTGCCATGTCTAAAAAATCTACACAAAAAGATGTGGTTAGCGCTGTTAAAGCAGAATCTGTTGTGGCAAATGTGGCTGCGGTTAAGCCCAACATAAATATAATTGCGGGTAAAGCACCTAAGTTATTCAGTGCAATTTCGGGGAATAGCAAATCTGTTCTTGGTTTTCCCGTGATGTGATCTAAAGGAATATCAATACCATTTTTAGCTGCATAAATGTATAACAATGCACCAACGCTTAAGAAAAATACATTGAGGATTACAAAAACTCCGGTAAAGGTAAACATGTTTTTCTGAGCTTCTTTGATGGTGCCCATACTTAAGTTTTTCTGCATCAAATCCTGGTCTAAGCCAGTCATAGCGATGGTTACGAAAATCCCGCCAATAAACTGTTTACTGAAATAAAACTTGTTCGTTAAGAAATCATCCAAAAAGAAAATTTTGGAATAGCTGCTGTTTTTAACGGTTTCAAAAGCTTGCGGAATGCTGTAATCTAAACTATTACAAATAAAATAGATGGTTAAAAATACTGATAAAACAAGAAAGAATGTTTGTAAGGTATCGGTGATGATAATGGTTTTTAAGCCGCCTTTAAAGGTATATGACCAAATTAATGCAAGCGAAATTAACACGGTTAACCAAAACGGAATGCCATAATTATCAAATATAAATCGCTGTAAAACAATTACTACAAGGTATAATCTGGTTGCCGAGCCAAGCGTACGACTTAGCAGAAATATTGATGCGGCGGTTTTATAACTGTAATGCCCTAAACGTTGTTCGATGTAGCTGTAAATGGATGTTAATTTCATCCGATAGTATAGTGGTAATAAAACCGTACAAATGATGATGAAACCGACTGCGTTACCTAAAACAAACTGAAAATATTGAAACTGATTACCAGCAGGAGCACCAACTTCGCCAGGTACGGAAATAAAAGTTACGCCAGAAAGCGCCGTTCCAATCATTCCAAAAGCCACTAAATACCATTTAGAATTTCTGTTGGCAACGAAAAACGAATTATTGTCTGATGAATCTTTTGAAGTAACGAATGAAATAATAATCAGCAGTAAAAAGTAGCCAATTAGGAAGCATAGAAGAATGGTTGGTGACATAATTTGGTTTTAAGCTGATAAATGTAAGAAATTACTAATTAGTAAAGAAGTTCATTTCTTTAGTAGTTCATTTGGCTGAAAATTTAATCAGTTCATAAGCCTTTTATTTAGCCATTTAATATCTTCACACACCCTAATGGCTAATGAACCAATCACTAATGAACGCTTAACTAAAATACCAAACGACTAAAAAACCAAACAACTATTTCCTATTTTTACAGCATGAATTTTTCATCCAAACTGCTTGAAGATGCGGTAAACGAATTCTCGAAATTACCTGGCGTAGGACAGAAAACCGCTTTAAGGTTAGTTTTATATCTTTTGAATAAGGAGCAAGAAGAAGTTAATCAGTTTGGAAATACTTTAATTAAGCTTAAGCAGCAAATTAAAAACTGTAGCATTTGTTACAATATTTCTGACCATACCATCTGCGAAATTTGTACATCGCACAAGCGAGATAAGGAAACAATTTGCGTTGTGGAAGATACGCGTGATGTAATGGCAATTGAAAATACTGGTCAGTATTTTGGCGTTTACCATGTTTTGGGTGGCTTAATTTCTCCAATGGATGGGATTGGTCCTTCTGATTTGTATATCGATAGTTTAGTTCAACGTGTTGCCGCCGGCGGAATTAAAGAAATAATTTTGGCGCTTAGTCCGAACATGGAAGGCGATACTACACTTTTTTACCTGTACAAAAGGTTAAAAGAATTTAATATTCCGGTTACTACAATTGCCCGCGGAATTGCTTTTGGTGGCGAATTAGAGTACACAGATGAAATTACGCTCGGTCGGTCGATAATTACACGTGTGCCATACGAGACCGCGATGATGAAATAAGGGCAGGACTTTTAGGATTTTAGATTTCCAGTATAAAATCAACAGAAAAAGGACCTGTAAACCAAAACGACCAAAAAACGAACAAAACAATATATGAAAGATAAAGTAATCATCATTACAGGCGCATCTAGCGGAATAGGGAAAGCGTGTGCTGAAGAATTTGCCAAACGCGGTGCAAACCTTGTTTTAGCGGCACGCCAATATGTTACACTTTGCGAAATAACTGCCGATTTAGAAAAAAGATTTGGCATTAGAGCAGTAGCAGTTCAGGCTGATGTAAGTAAGGAAGCAGATTGTGAATTGATAATTAAACAAACTTTAGTTTCTTTTCAGAGAATTGATGTTTTGGTAAACAATGCAGGTTTATCTATGCGTGCTTTATTTAATGATTTAGATTTATCGGTTCTTAAAAACCTAATGGATGTAAACTTTTGGGGAACGGTTTACTGTACAAAATATGCTTTACCGGAGATTTTAAAAACCAAAGGAACGGTTGTCGGGATTTCATCAATTGCGGGTTATCGTGGTTTGCCAGGCAGAACAGGCTATTCTGCATCTAAATTTGCAATGAATGGTTTTATGGAATCTTTACGTACCGAACTTTTAAAAACCGGCGTTAATGTTTTGGTTGCTTGTCCGGGGTTTACGGCATCAAATATACGGGTAACTGCCTTATCTAAAGATGGTGCAGCGCATGGAGAAACCAGTATGGATGAAGGCAAAATGATGACCTCGGAAGAAGTTGCGAGTATAATTGCCGATGGAATTGAGCAACGCAAGCGTACTTTAATAATGACCGGCCAAGGTAAATTAGCCGTTTGGATGAATAAATTGTTCCCTGCTTTTGTAGATAAAAAGGTTTTCGATTTGTTTGCAAAGGAAAAAAATCCGCTGATAAAAGCATAAAGATATCTGTACAGCAACGACCTATTATTTGAGTTTCTGGCACAAGCTTAAATTAAATAGCCCCGACAGAGTGGAAAGCCCGGAATGGTAGCGCAGCGAAATGAGGACTTGGAGCGGTGGCGGGACTGCTGTAACCAATGAGCAGAGGTTTGACGCTACAAAAAAAGAAAGAAGAATTATGTTAATATTTCAGTAATTGCCAGGCACAGTTTGTTACGACTGTTCGGGAAAGCAATCTTTATACAATTGATGCTGTGGCTTACACTAACGAATTATAAAAACATTTTTATTAGCCTTAAAACAGCTCTGAAGTTCCTAAATAGCCATTAACAGATTTTAAAATATCTTTACCAATTTCAACAGCATTACCAACGCCAACACCTTTTATTGCCGCAAGTTGCTCGGTTGTTTTGGGTAATTTAGCAGCAATTGTTTGTAAAGTTTGGTCAGATAGTACGTTGTGTTCTTGTACATTCCTTTTATCGCTTATTTTCTTCCTTAAAATTATAAGCTCATTATACAATTGCTGATTTACAATTTCTTTAGCTTGTTCAACAACTTTTTTCACCCTACCGGTTTGGATGTGTTCATAATTGCTTCCGGCTTTATGGTAGACTTTAGCAAACTCATCGGTAGTAAAATTGCTCCAGGAGATTTTAAAAAGTGCTGATTTTATCGCTAAATCATTTACAAAATCGCTAATACGACCTAATATTTTTTCTGCCCGCTCATCTCGGTAAACATTCATGTCATTAAACTTATCTGCAATTGCAAGTATTGATTTAAGTTTCGGGCTAAAATATTGTGACGCTTTAATTAATCTATCTACAATAACTGTATTTTCTACAACCGGCAAAGATTTATTTTGTCCTGATAATTCCTTTTTGATAAATCTATCTCCAATGGCAATAATCTCCGTTTCTAAAGGTTTAGAAATTTCATCAACAATAGCATGAAAAGCTGCGTTTTCATGATTGTTCGGAAAGTTTGATTTTTTAAGAAAATTCCAGTTTTTCGCAAGGGCACTAAAATCCAGCAAATCGTGAATAAGATTCCATTCATAATTTATGGAGGCTTTAGCTAATGTTTCTGCACTTGGTTTGGTTAAAATTGCATTATGGGTAAAACTTATCACTTTGTTATCTGTAATGATGTTTTCTGGCTTTACAGGCGACTTTAAAATTAACCCTTCTAAACTCCTGCAACGGCTTAAAGCAACATAAGCCTGCCCGTGGGTAAAAGAAGAACTTACATCGATAATCGCTTTATCAAAGGTTAACCCCTGGCTTTTATGAACGGTAATTGCCCAAGCTAACTTAAAAGGGAATTGTGTAAAAGAACCCGTATTTACCTCACTAATTTTATTTTCACCGTCTAGATTGTATTTTACATTTTGCCATTCTTCTCGGTTAATTTCTATGGTTGTGGCATTATCATTGTCAAATGAAACTTTTATAACGTCTCCATCAATGGCTTTAACAACCGCAGCTTTTCCGTTATAATACAGTTTTTTACCCGATGAATCGTTTTTAATAAACATAACCCTTGCACCGATTTTCAGTTCTAATACTTCATCAACCGGATAGGCATCTTTAGGGAAATCGCCCGTAACTTTTGCTGTAAACTGAAAAGTTTCACCATTCAATTTCTCCAGGTACTCTTGATTAATTTGAGTTACCTGATTGTTGTGTGTAGTAAGCGTAATGTATTCTTCCTTACGGATATCGCCTAAATTTTCGTCATATCGCTCATTCAGTTTTGACAGTAATTCGCTGCTTAAATTATTTTCCCTGATTCCGTTTAATATATTTAGAAAAGTTGGGTCGGATTGACGGTAAACTTTATCTAATTGAAAAGTGATTATCGGGTTTGAAAGTATCGCTTTACTATCAAAAAAATACGGACTAGCATAATAATTTTTAAGGATATGCCAGGCATCATGTGCAATAGGAGAGAGCTGGTAAAGGTCGCCAATCATTAAAACCTGAACACCACCAAACGGTCGGTTTATGGCTTTTGTTTTTCGCAAGGCGATGTCAATATAATCGAGCACATCTGCCCGAACCATACTAATTTCATCAATAATTAATAGCTCCAAGCACATTAAAAGCTTAATTTTCTCAACCGAATACTTTACCTCATCGCTAACTTCCTTATCAGGTATTATTGGTCCGAATGGAATTTGGAAAAAGGAATGAAGCGTAACACCACCGGCATTTATTGCAGCAACGGCAGTAGGTGCAACAATTGCATAGTTTTTTTCAGTGGTTTCTTTTATGTGTTTTAATAAGGTGGTTTTACCGGTTCCGGCTTTACCGGTTAAAAAAACTGGCTGGTTTGTACTTTTAAGAAAATCGAGAATAAGCTGATGTTGATGCGCCAAGGTTTTTGGATATTTTAAATTATGCAATAAAACATGCGTAAGACACCAAAAATACAATGTTACTTTTGTTTATGCTAATAATGTTAGTATTTAAATAATATTATAAACGTCTTTAATTTGGTATTTTATGATTTTTCTCAAAATTTACCGGTAGTTGGTATTGAAGAGATAAAATTACTAGCTTAACTCTTAAAAGTTATTTTTTACTAATGCTTGTTGTTATCTGGCTGATTTTCAATAAAAACGATATAGTATAGCTTTCTAAAAGCTTGCAAATAGAGGTTGTGTTTGTATTATTCGTAATACTTTTAAGTTGTTGTTGAACAATTTGTGTTATTAACTGTTCTGTACCTTAATGAATAGCCCTAAATTATACAGTTGTGTCCTCGTTGATGATGACAGAACATCCCTCTCTCTATTAAAAAATTACATCAATCAAATTCCAAAGCTAAAAATGCTTGGTAGTTTTGATTCTGCAGCAGAGGCGATTACCTACGTAAGAAATGCCGATGATGAAATTGATTTTCTGTTTCTGGATATTGTAATGGATATATCAGGTATCGATGTTGCCCAGATTTTACGCGATAAAGTTAAATACATAATCTTCATTACCGGCTACGATGGTTTTGCTTTGAAAGCGTTTAATGTAGGTGGCGACCAATATTTAACTAAACCTGTGCAATTTTCTAAGTTTTTAGAAACTATAAACCAGGTTTTAAGGCGGAATAATGTTCAGGTTAACCGAAAATAAACACTTGGTAATTTTTGATTTTTTATTAATATTTTTCAGGAAGTTTATTCTTTAAGAATTTTGGTAGCCTGCCAGCTTTCTGATTTGGTAGAAAAAACGTTCTATCAATCTTAAATCCTGAGTAACAATTTCAGCACTGCCTTTAAGTTCTTTATCAAATGTTAAAGTTTTTTGGTAAGATGTTTTTAAGCCGTTTGGAAGTAAAACATCTACATAATAATTCCCCTTTTCATCTGGTGTGAAAGAGATATTCTGAACAATACCTTCAACAATGCCATATTCCTGAAAACGGTAATTATCTAATTTTATTAACACTTTTTCTCCTTTAGCTATTTTACCAGAATTAGTTGCGGCAACTAACATTTTACCTATAAGTAAACTGGTATTATTGGGTAATATAGAAAGAACAGGTTCTCCGCGTTTTACAAATTGATTTTCGCCCCAAAACTGCTGAAAACTTGCTACACCTTCGGTAGAGGAGATTATCAAATAATTTTGCTCCCATTGCCGCAAAGATTTTCTTAATTGTTCCAGAAGTTGTAGCGTTTGCGAAGCAAAATTAATCTTATCCTTTTCTGCATTTATGGTTGTTCCACTTTTAGCTTTATTAAGGTTATCAATCGCTTCTACTGTTTGGGATAATGAAATATCTATATTTTCTATGCTTTGCTGCGCCTGTAAATATTTAATTTTTTCATTTTCAAACTCAAAAGATGATATTACTTTTTGGCTAAAAAGCTGCTGTGCCCTGAGATAATTTTTTTTTACTAATTCTATCTTTGAAAGCTCGAAAACCTTTTGGCGTTTTAAGGTTGCGAGTCTGCTTTTGTTGGTTTGTATATTTTGGTCTGTAGCAATATTTTCAGGAGCATAAGGCTTAAGTCTTGTAAACAACTTTTCATCTTGTAAAGCTTTTGAAAAAGTGTTGTAATCACCTTGTAGCTCACCCAGCTTGTATTTAGATAGTTTTTCTAACGGAAAAGAATTTAATTGATTTGGGGCAACAGAATCTATAAGTTGTTTAAGCGATAGTACATCTGCATAATTTGCTGTTGATTGCAAAACCATCAATACATCGTCTTTTTTAACCTTTTGATGGTCGGCTACAAATATTTTTTCAATTTTAGAATCAGTTCTGAATTGCAGTTTTTCTGGCGGATTTTGAGAGGTAACAATTACAGTTGCGGGTACAAATTCTGGGTATTTGATAAAATAACTCATCAAAAAAATCATTAATAATATAGCAAGTATTATAACATTTCCCCAACGGAACATCCAATGTGGTGGTTCTGATAAAACGTCCTGTACAGCTTCAGAGCGAAGTTGCACTTCATCTAATTTATCTCTTTTAGTTTCCAAGTTCGAGCTGATTTTTAATAAGTTTATAATATTCACCTTTTTTAGCAACCAATTCATCGTGATTGCCTTCTTCTGCAACCATTCCTTTATCCAATACGATAATTTTATCGGCATGTTTAACAGTTGATAATCGGTGTGCAATTACCACGGCGGTTTTACCTTTAAAAAACTGTTCTAAATTTTCGATGATTACTTTTTCGTTGTTCGCATCTAAAGCACTTGTTGCCTCATCAAAGAAGATATATTCTGGCGATTTGTAAACGGCTCTTGCAATAAATAGCCTTTGTTTTTGTCCGCCACTGATGCCAATACCTTCGTTACCAATTTTGGTGTTGTAGCTTAGCGGTAAATTTTCTATAAATTCCTGTATGTTGGCAATTGCTATGGCTTTTCTTAGCTTCGTTTTATCTACAGTATCTTCGCCAATGGCGATGTTATTGGCTATGGTATCATTAAATACATAGCTTTCTTGCATCACCACGCCGCAATGGTTTCGCCAGTAACGAGGCGAAATATTTTTCATATCCGTATTGCCGATTTTAATTTCGCCCACGCCAGGCTCGTAAAATTTAGTCAGCAATTTTAACAAAGTTGTTTTTCCGCTACCGCTTGCACCAACTATTGCTGTTGTTTTTTGATATGGGATGGTTAGGCTTAAGTTTTCGAATACAAAAGCATCTGTACCGGTATACCTGAAAGAAACATTCTTTAATTCAATATCTTTCGGTGCTATTTCCGTAGTATATTGAATTAATTCGCTCTCTTCATCTTCTTTATTGTGAATTTCACCTAACCGTTCAAGCGAAATTTTCGCATCTTGAGTTTGACGTATAAAATCGATTAATTGCATTAACGGATTATTCAGCTGCCCGATAATATATTGGACCGAAAGCATCATGCCTAAAGTAAGGTTACCGCTTAATACTAATTTTGCAGCTAAAAAACTCACCAGAATATCTTTTATCTGGTTAATGAAACCACCACCAACAGATTGCCATTGTTCTAAGGATAGGGCTTTAATTTTTATTTTAAAGAGTTTGACTTGTAAAAATTCCCAGTTCCATCGTTTTTGCTTTTCGGCATTATGCATTTTAATTTCCTGCATACCGTTAATTAATTCTATTACAGTGCTCTGTTCCTGGGCTACTTGAGAGAACATTTTGTAATCTAATTCTTTTCTTTTTCTCAGGAAGAAACTAATCCAACCAACATATAGAATAGCTCCAAATAAATAAACAGTAAATAGCTTGTAATCGTAAATTAGCAATACAACACTAAAAATTATTAGGTTCACCATCGAGAATAATGTGTTTAAAGAGGAGTTAGTCAAAAGTTGCTCTATTCTATGATGATCATTAATTCTTTGCATTATATCTCCAGTCATCCGGGTATCAAAGAAACTAATTGGAAGTTTCATCAACTTTATAAAAAAATCAGAGATGATGGAAATGTTAATTCTTGTAGAAAGATGCAGTAAAATCCAGCTTCGTATAATTTCGATACCCATTTTTCCAATAAAAAGCATAACCTGAGCAAGCAATACCAAATAGATAAAATTAATATCCTGATTTTGAATGCCTACATCAACAATACTTTGTGTAAGAAACGGGAAAATTAAAGAAAGTAAACTGCCAGCTAATAAACCAACGGCTAGCTGGATAACAAGCGATTTATACTTAAGCAAATACCTTGACAGGAAAGAAAAACTTGCTTTGCTCTCTTCTTCGTCAAATTCGTTTTTGTAAAAAGACGGGCTTGTCTCTATAATTAAAGCAATGCCTTCTTCAGTATTTTCATCCGCATTTTCACCAATCCAATGTTTAATAAATTCTTCCTTTTTGTAAGAAATTAAACCAAAACTCGGGTCTGAAACATAAACGTTTTCCGCTTTATCAATATTATAAACTACAACATAGTGGTTCTTATTCCAATGAACGATGCATGGTAGGGGTGCATCAGCAACCAGGGTGTTAAAATCTATTTTAACTCCCAAGGTTCTAAATCCTAAAGTTTCTGCCGCATTACTAAGGCCAAGCAAACCGCTACCTTCTCTGGTGGTTTCAGAGAGTGTTCTTAAATGTTGCAAGGGTATATTTTTTTTATAGTGTTTAGCTATAATACGTAAGCACGTTGGTCCGCAATCTTTAGAGTCTGGTTGTTTGTAAAAAGGGAATTTTTTCATGTTAAGTATTCCAAATTCTGTCGAAATTTTCGGATAACTTTTCTTCGTTTATTGTACAACCTGATTCAGAAATTGTAACTCCAGAATCTTTTAAATTGAGATAACCTTCTTCATTATTCCATTTCGAAATATAGGGGTTGTAAGTACATTCAGAATGATGAAACCAATGTTCTGCACCCTTGCTTGGCACACGACTATCTACACACATGTATCTAAATTCACAGTCTTTACATACCAGCATCTGATGTTTTTTTATTTCGCCTAGTTCATTGTATTTTGATGATGAAATTATTTCTAAAAATTGTGTTAAAGTCATTGATTTGATACTACCAAAACTCTCTAAATTATTTAACCCATTCTTTATATTTCCAGTTTCATCGATGTAGATTTTGCCAAAATAGTAAGAATGAAAATTGTTAGATTCTAGAAAATGTTCTGTATTAATAACCAATTTATCGATACTGAGATTTCTTTTATAGGTAGAAAATTCTTCTTCATAAAAGTTATAGTATATGTTTTGAGATAGTTGCGTTTTCTCTACAACGTTTTTTGAATTGAAAAAATTTACTGAAAAAATTATACTGTATTTTGCAATTTGCTTTTTATACGCTTCCAAATTTTCAATGTTAATGTTTTCGATATATAGATAAATACTATCTATCTCAAGCTGACTGACTTTTTCTAAAATCGAAAATAAGTTTTCATCTATATTCTCCGATATAATTGATAGATTTAAAAGATATTCAACTTTAATTAAATTTAAAAAGTTAGAATCTATGTTCGAATGGATAATAACATTAGTTACGCGATTAGGAGTTTCAAAATTCTTATCCAAAATTGTGAAATGCTTTTTTTGTTCTTTATTAGATAGTCTAAATATAATTTCCTCTTTCATCAAAAAATCGATGAGTTCATCTCGCTCTGCAACATCTTTAATTTTGTCGAATTGTATGAAGTCGTTTGTATCCAGAAGATCATAATGTTCTTTTGGAATAAGAAAATAATCCTTTCTAAGAATATCATAGATAATTGCTCTGTTGTATCCATTTACTGGCACACATAATTGATTTCTCAAAAATAAATTGTTCATAATGGGGATTTATAGAGAAAGTTTAATTGCAAACTATTGGTTGTAAAAATTTTTGACTGCCTGGTTTTTATCAGGTATTTAGGTTTATCTTTTTTTATTAAAGATTTTAAATGGATAGGAGCATGTCCAATAAGTATCTCGAGTTCGATATTTTTCATATTAGAGATTTAAGGCGATTTGCTTTTCTAAATTGTAGTTGCAGGGTGTAGAAACCATCCCAAATTGACCAATTGGATTTAGATCTAAAAAATAATATTGATGATCTTCTTTTGAATAAACAATATCGAAAGATGCACAATTTAAACCTATCGCATCAAGCAACTTTTTTATTTTGCGTTTGTACGATTTGGGCAATTCATATGGGGTTATCCTATTGGGTTTTGAATTGTCGTAATTTCTAAAATCTACTTTGGTTTTATTATTATTTTGCGAAAAAATAGCCATTGCATAAAAGCTCCCATTTAGATAGAAACATCTTAATTCGTAGGCCTTAATAATATTTTTCTGAAAAAATGTAGGCACAAATTCATCTGGTAAACTTTGAATATCATCAAGGACTATTTCACAGGTGTATGCCATGTGAAGCGAATTTTCCGAGTCGTAAACAGAAAATGGTGCATTAAGAGGTTTTGAGATAATATTTTTTTCTTTATTGTAAAAATCTATAAGTACGTTTTTGAAACTTGTAACTACATAATTTGGAGCAAGTACATTAAATCTTTTGCATAAATCTAAAATGTATAATTTATTAATATCGCTAGTTTTAAAATTATTTACAGAATTGATTTTATCAAAAGCATAATGCATATATTCCACTAAGCATGTATTTTCTATAGATAAATAATTGTCAATATGCTTGCTTTTAAAGTTATTCATCAAATATAAATCGCCTCTTCTGTACCATATTTTGCTTATTGCGTTGCTTTTCAATATTTTACCATCAATATTTAATGAGAAACCTTGATCTTTAAGCGATATTAATTTTACACTGGTACTTTCGTTAATGCGAATAAATTCTTTTTTTAGATATATTAGCCAATTAATAACTCGGCTTGTAGAATAATCATCATCAATAGAAAAAATTAAAATCATAGGTTTATAAATTCAGCTTTTAATTAATTAGTATTTCAAAAACGGAGGGCAGAGCCTCCGCTTTTTAATAAATTGTTTTTACTCAACTAGCAAGGGCTACAATCATAAAAATCCATATTCGATCCGGTCTGTTTACCATTATCATCAAAAGTAGTAGTGTAGGTGTCAGAGCAATGACGGGCTTGCGTTGCGCTCGAGCATTCATGATAAGTTGTAGCTAGTCGGCCTCCGTTGATTTGGCAGCTTGATAGATCAATCCTTTTTTCGAATAAATTTTTGTTGTTTTTCATGTTTTTGTGTTTAAATTTTTAAAAATCTGCTTATTAAAATACTTTAATAATTAAGGGCAGTTGAAGTCTGTACATGTTTTTATCACAGTACCTTTGTCTGTTTTTGTTATGTACTTTGTGTCTGAACAGTTATCAGTACTTGTGGCCGTTGAACTTTCTTTTTGAGTAGCTTCTTCAGCCAATCTTCCCCCATTAATTTGACAACTTTTTAAATCGATTTTCTTTTCAAATAAGCTTTTGTTTGTTTTCATAATAAATAACTTAATTAAGGTTTCGCCAACTTACCCTGGCGTTTAGGTTTTTAATTAATCTAAAATCGATACACAACGTATGGCTTACAACAGGTAGTTAATATGTGTAAGGTTTGAATGTTTTTTCGTGAATTTTTGAGGTAAATTCGTTAAAGAATCTATTTTGAAAAAAAGTTTAAACGATTGAATATGCTGATTTTAAGGTTCAGATAGCCATAAATTAAATTGTTTTTGAACAGCATGATTTTGTTTTGTTTATTCTCAAATAAAGCGCAAACCGATACAGATATGAGCTGAAATCCAGCAGATATTTGATGATTATTTTTTTTAGCTTGTACTATTTATATTTTAGGCACTTCTTATATTTTAACTAAAAGTTTGGAGAGGCAAAATTTTACTAACGATAACTTAATTCATGACGTTTGATAAAAAAATCACATATACCTTTTGTTTAATCTTTAGTTTTTTCTTGGTTTCAAATTGCAGAAACGATGAAAAAAAATCTAAAATAGAAATTGGAGTAGCACCAGTTGAATCAAATAAAAAGGATTATTTGGCGCTGATTATTTCATTAGATACTTTGCCGTCATCATCAGTTAAAGAAGTTATTTTAAAGGAAGATAGTCTGCTCAATTCAAGCAATGGGGGTGAGGCAAATCCTTTTATTTATTATTTTAAAGCACGTAGATACGTTTACGATAAGAAAAAAGACAGTGCCTTAGCAAGCTATCAAAAAATTAAGAGTACAAATCCTAACTCGGATGTAGAATTTCTTAAGGTAAGTTCTATCATAAATCTCAAAATAGGTGGTGGCGTAATGGTAGATCCACCTTTAATGAGCGAAATTTTTTCTGCTTTAAAAGCTGCTGAGCAGGTGAAAAGTAAATTAACATATCGTTTTTATGATTTACTGGCACAGGCATATTTCCAAAATCACGAAGAAAAAAAATCAATTGAGTATGCTGCTATTTATTATAAGCTTCACCCTTATAATACACATACAGTTGTAAGTCAACGTTATTTTGATATTTCATTTTTACTGGCATCCCGTTTAGGTGATTTTAAAAAAATGTCTCTTTATAATGCTAAGGCGAGAGCTTTAGCTCTAAAAATAAACGATAGTTTAGCTATAGCCCGAACTTATGATAACGAAGCACAAATTTACAGTAAGCAGTTACAAACGGGTAAGGCATTAGCAAGTAGCAAAATTTTCTTCGATTACTTAAAAAGGAGCAATAACCTTAATGATGTTGCTTTTAATAATCTTGGAACCGCTTTTTATCAAAATAAGCAGCCAGATTCTGCTATAAAATACTTCCGAGATGGCATTGCTTTGGCTAAAAAAGATATTTCAGGTAAACAAAAGGCCATGCACTACAATGGTTTGGTTGATGCCTTTAAAATGAAGGGCGATTTTTTACATGCGCTTGAAGCTGCAGATTCTGCTTATTTAATCGAGTTAAGAAGTTATAAAGCAATTGAAGCGGTTAAAGTGGCCGAAATGCATGAAAAATACGAATCTGAGAAAAAAGACATTAATATTGCTGAATTAAATGCCAGAAATAAACTTAATGAAACCATTATCGGGCAGCAACGCTGGACTATCTTTTTAACGATATTGGTTTTTGTAAGTGCGCTTTCCTTCTTTTATATATTTTATCGCCAACAGCGTTTAAGGGAAAAAAATAAACTACTTAAATCCGAAAATAAGCGGTTAAATGTAGAGCAAAAAATGCTGCAGGCTCAATTAAATCCACATTTCATATTTAACGCTATCGCAAATTTACAAAGCCTTATTGCATCTGGGCAGAATGATGAATCTGTTCAATACCTCAAATCATTTTCGGGGTTATTGCGTGGTATTTTAGAGCAAAATAGAAAAGATTTTATCGAAATTGAAGACGAAATTTGCTCTTTAAATAACTACCTCCACCTGCAACAAATGCGCTACACCGATGCTTTCGATTATAAGATTATAGTTGATGAGCATTTAGATACGCAAGAAACGTTAATTCCGCCAATGCTTATTCAACCTTTTGTAGAAAATTCAATTGAGCATGGATTTAGAAATTTAACTTATAAAGGTTTGCTTTTAATATCTTTCACAATCAAAAATGAAAAGTTAATTATAGAAATTGATGATAATGGCAGCGGCTTAAAAGCAAAGCAAAATGAAAAGCACAACAAGCAATCGCTTGCTCAGGTTATTTTAAAAGAAAGAATGGATTTGTTATTTACACAAAATGGAGAAAATGCCTATTTCAAAGTAAAGAATAAACTGGGGGATGCTGAAACTGGTGTGCATGTCGAAATTCAAATCCCGGTAACAATTGATTAAATATAAGCCATGAAGCTATACATTTTAGAAGACGAAATCAGAATTTTACAGCATATTTTGCAGATTGTTGAAAAGATAGACTACCTTGAAGTTGTAGGTTCGGCAGGTGAAATTGCAGTTGCCGGTAAAGAAATACCTGCCTTAAAACCCGATATAATTTTAGCAGACATCAGACTTAAAGATGGAGATAGTTTCCATTTATTTGATGCAATTGGAACAAATGATTTTCAGGTAATATTTTTAACAGCCTATGACCAATATGCCATTCAGGCTCTAAATTTAGGCGCATTTGGATACTTGCTTAAACCCATTGATGAGTTATCATTAACCACTCATTTAAATAAATGTTATCATCATCGTCAGCAGGAAGCAATAGGGCAGCAGCAACTTGCCATTGCCAAAGAGCATTATCTTGCGCAAGGCCTAGCGGCAACAAAACGCATCGCTTTAAAAAGCCTTGAATATATCGAGGTGGTATCTATTGAGGATATTATTTTTTGCAAAAGCGATAAAGGCTATACAACCTTTTATTTGAATAATGGTAACGAAATTTTGGTTTCCAAAGGGTTAAAAGAATACGAAAGTTTGCTAACGCCTTTTGGTTTTTTAAGATGCCATCAATCTTATTTAGTTAATTTTAAATATGTAAAAAAATACTATCGCGAAGGCTATTTACAAATGGAAAATAAAGTAAAGATTTTAGTTTCAAGCCGAAAAAAAGATGAAGTTTTACGGTATTTAGAAAATATCGCATAGCTTCTATCAGCTTAGAAGATTGAACAAAATTCAATTTTTTATTTTTTTTTAAACTAAAATACAATTACAGCGTTTAATAAGTGTAATAATAACACTAAGCCTATGTATAATTCAGCAAAAACTGAAACCAGAATAATAAATTTCGATGGAACAATTATCGTTCTAAATGCTGAGAAATTTAATGCAAAACGATATGCTGTTAGAATAGATGGCATTTTTAGCGGTCATTTGGAAAGAAAGAATAACGCATTAATCCTTTCTATGGGTACCGAAATAAAAGAACCTTTTTTACAGAAAATAAGCGAGATATTTAATGTTGATAAGCAATTGGCTATAAACTAATGTTTTCTGCTGACTTAAATTTTCAGAATTAAAGTTATACGAGGCATAACAAACGTTCTCAATAAAATTTAATAGCTTCTAAAACTTTTTTTGCTGGTTAGGGTTATAACAGTTATAATATCCCAATAATGTCGAAACGTAACTCGCAACTAACCAAATTAATATTAGATACTCCTAAAGATAAATTCTCATTTATCTGGCCAATAAGCTTAATCATATTATTGCTTTCATTAACTTATTTTTTTGGTCCTGATAATTACGCATTCTGGCTTGCAAAATAATATCCTATTGTAACATAATTACCGTTAAATTTTCTCTTAAACTGTAGATTTCTTTACATTAACATAAAGCTTTATGGCATTATAATCCTTATTTTTGCGCCATAAAATCAATATCTCTTTTGAAGTCTAACCAACAAAGATCTTTCGGTCTAAATATTTTATATTTCTTTTTGGGTGAGTATTTTTCTGATGCATTGAGAAATACAATTACAATTGTTTTGCCAATAGTGCTGTTTTTTTGGCTCAAACTACCCGAAATGGCTTCTGGAATTGGTGTTGGAGCATTATTGGTAAGCTTAACAGATTTTCCTGATAATAAGTTCAATAAATTTAAAACTGCCTTATATGGCATTGTGGTGTTTTTCTTAACAACCATTATCATCTCACTTTCGCTATCGTCTGCGTGGTTGCTTGCAGTTGTTATGACAGGTGCCGCCTTTGTTTTTTCGATGTTTGCAGTGTACGGAAACCGAATTAGTATTATTGGTACAATGGCACTTGTGGTTTGCTGTTTTGTTATGGGCTTGCATCCCGTAAATCCATTTCATTTTAGTTTTTACATGCTTATTGGCGGTGTTTGGTACTATCTGGTAAGTTTATTACAGATTTTAATCTTTCCTTATCGCTCCTTAAATCATGCAATTTTTGAGTGTATGATGAGTAGTGCAGTTTTTTTAAAGGCCAAGGCGAATAATTATGATGTTAATATACCCTTTGATGCATCGCAGAAAGAAATTATTAAACTTCACATAAAGGTAAATCAAAAGCATGAACTCATCCGTAATTTATTGCTAACGGATAAACAGGCAATGGCGCCAGATAATAATGAGGGGCAGATTTTATTGGGTAGGGCTTTATTGCTGATAGATTTATACGAGCAACTTAATGCCGTACATTACGATTATGCTCGTGTACGTGAAGTTTTGAAAGCATCATCGCTTGCCTTAATGACGAAGCTACTAAATTTACTGGCTTTTGAACTCGAAGATTTGGCAAGAAACATCAAAGATAAAAGCAAAGATTCTATCCATTCTTCAAATCAGAATTATCATGAATTAATTGATTTACTGAACGTTGAAATAGCAAATGCAACAGCCATACAAAAGGATTTTCTATCGCAGTTTATTGCGAATACAGATTCTGTAGTGCACAGTCTTGAATTAATTAAAGCGCACACTACAGCAAAAAATTTACAATCTGAAATAGTTGGTATCAAGCCGAATTACCCGGCATTTGTAACGGTAGACAATTCTACTTTGAAAGAAAATTTATCGTTTAAATCACCATTTTTCAGGTTTGCTTTACGCTTGGCGCTTTGTTTCCTTTTTGGTTTTTTGTTAATAAGTCAATTATCTTTAAATAAATATAGTTATTGGTTGTTTTTGACTTTGGTTATTGTGGCAAGGCCAAAATTTACCGTAACCTGGAGAAGAAACCTGCAGCGGTTAGCAGGTAGTTTGGGTGGTATTATCCTTGGTTTGGTATTAATCTATTTAATTAAAAGCCCGGCAATACTGTTAAGCTTATCTGTGTTTTTTCTACTTGGATTCTTTTCTTTCAACCGGATAAATTATACCATCAGCGTTTTATTCATTACTCCGGCAGTAATTTTAACACTTGGAAGTTATCATGGGCATTTCGATCATATTATACAAGAACGGATTCTTTTTACAATTCTAGGCTGTTTGATAGCCGTTTGTGCATCAATTTTATTTCCTATATGGGATAGTAAACAACTAAAAGATAAAATTAATCAGGCCATAAAACTCACAAAAACCTATTTAATAAATACGGTCAGCAGCCAACATCAAGCAGATAAAAATTTGCTTAGAATATCAAGGAAAGATGCAAATATGAGCCTATCATCACTTTCAGAAGGTATAGATTCTGCCAGTCAGGAACCTTTCAGAAAACGCGGCAGTCTAAATACTTACTATCAGATTCAACTGTTTATATATCAGATGAATGCCTTGATTACTTCGTTAAATATTTTAGACAATGATGTAACCATTTTTGAACAAAATATCATCAATAAAATATCTAAAAATTTAAGTTTTGAAGATGATAAATTAAACAATCTGCACGAGGAAGATGAGGGTGCTATTAGACAAAAGAATTTACCTGAACAAAAGTTAGCTCATATCTTAGTATTATCAGAAAATTTTAAATCTCATTACAAAGAATTAATCTGATTACATCCGGCATAAATAAATTTTTAAAACTCAGCTTTTACCTATTTATCGCTTAATTACAAACGCGTTTTGTGTTTTGCTTTATGGTTTCGTAAATCTCTTTTGCTATGTCGCTTTCTGCCAATTTGGTAATAATTGCATAAACAGGATTTACAATTATGGATACCAGATTTTCATCTTCTCTCTCAATGCTTAGCGTTTTATTATCCTTGCTTAAAACTGTTTTAACGTGAAACAAGCCAGTAGAGATTAACTCCATTTCATGCAAATAGTTATTTACTGATTTATTAAAAGGGATATAGATATATTCTTTAGTCGTCATAATTGTATATGGGTAGATATTAATAACAATGAGATTTCAAAAAGGTTACGAAATATTTTGAATATCTATATCAGGGTTTGTTAACCACATATCAAATCATGTTTTATATCTTTATAATGATGATTAAAGCTATGGAGTCTATCCAAAATATTTACGGAAATATCGACATTTATCTTTTCGACCAACTGATGAAAGGTACTTATGCAAACTGTCAGCGCATTTTAGATGCGGGTTGCGGTAGCGGTAAGAATATTGAATTCTTTTTACGTAGCGGCTGCGATGTTTATGCAATTGATAACAATCCAGATGCAATAGAATCGGTCAAGCAACTGGCTTTGAGTTTATCACGGCAAAGCTTAAAAAATCATTTTCTTATTGGTGATGTAGCGCTAATGCCATTTAAAGAAAATTTTTTTGATTTGGTTATCAGCAGTGCTGTTTTGCATTTCGCAAATAATCAACAGCATTTCGAAACCATGCTCAGTGCTATGTGGAAGGTGTTGCGAAAAGGTGGTTTTCTTTTCGTTCGTTTAGCTTCTGATATTGGTATCGAATCTTTAGTGCAACCAATTGGTAATGGCAGATACATTTTACCCGATGAATCTGAAAGATTTCTAGTAAATCAGGATATGCTTTTAAAGCTAACCAAAACCTTAGGTGGTGTTTTGCACGAACCAATTAAAACAACCAATGTGCAGAATTTAAGGTGTATGACTACCTGGTGTGTTCAGAAACTTTAAGCCGAATGCAATTTGTATCATTTTAGCTGAACAATGTATATAAAGAAGCAATATTTGGTGCGTAATAACTATTTTCATTCCTTTATTACTTGCAAAAAACACTTTTAAATTATTGCTATTAAACCGTATTAGAATCATCAACCTGTAAAAAATGTCTGTAAAAAACCAAAACTTAGCAAATAGCAGTTCTTTAACTGAATCGGGGATTACGCCTGATAAGAAAACGTTTTTAAAATCCATTACCGAAGATTGGTGGGCTTTAATTTTGGGTGCATTTATTATTGCTATTGTTTTATTGCTTAAAGTTAATGCTGCAAGTTTGAATTTGCCGGTTTATAAATGGAGCAACCAGTCAGATTTATTTGATAAAATTCTTTCTACAAACAATCTCTGGCTTATCATTAAAACCGGCCTTGCATTTTTAGCATTAGCCGGAATTGCAATTCAATTATCCGGAGGAAATCTAATTCGCTTTGCAAAGGGTTTTATATTGATTTACATGTTGGCAACACTTTCGTTTATCATAGGAGGAAATAAAAATGTAGCCTATTACGGTTTGGAATATGTGGTATTTGCGCTTCTAATCGGAATTATACTGGGTAATCTTTTTAATTTGCCAAAATGGTTAAAGGAAGCAGTACGATCTGAGTTTTACATTAAAACCGGACTGGTTATTTTAGGTACAACTATACTTTCTGCAGATTTAATTAAAGCGGGCTTGCCGGGTATAATACAGGCTATTATTGTGGTGACTGCGGTTTGGTTTTTCTCTTTATGGTTAAGCAGAAAACTTAAAGTAGATGATGAATTTGGAATTATCCTCGCCTCAGCAGTGTCTATTTGCGGCGTTTCTGCAGCAATTGTTGCAGCGGGTGCCATCAACGGAGACAAAAAGAAACTTTCTTATGTAACAACGCTTGTGCTAATAATGGCTATACCGATGATGATTATTTTACCATGGATGGTGAAATATTTCAACATTCCTGAAGTGATTGGCGGAGCATGGTTAGGTGGAACCCTTGATACTACTGCAACAGTAACCGCTGCCGGAGATTTAATTGGACCAATAGCCGTTAAAGCAGGTGTAATTGCAAAATTTTCGCAAAATGTTTTTATTGGTGTAGCTGCTTTTTTTATTGCCATTTGGTGGGCTTACAAAAAACCAAAAACTGATGGCGTAGCAATAGAAGCTGCAAAAGTTGAAAAGCCTGGCTTGCAAATTGTTTGGGAGCGCTTTCCGAAATTTGTTTTAGGTTTTATTGGCGCTTCACTTGTGTTTTCTTTTCTATTATCTGTAGAAACAGCTAAAAGTGTAGCACCTACCTTAAATGGTATTCGAACCATTTGGTTTGCCTTAGCGTTTATCGCGATAGGAATGGAAGCTAAATTCTCATCGTTGGTTAAGTTGCAAGGCGGAAAACCAGCGCTTACATTTGTTACGGCTCAGATTTTTAACATCATCTGGACACTTTTATGGTCGTACATTTTATTTGGCGGCTATTTATTTCCAGTTCCTGATTTTAAATAACCATTTCATAAATCAGCATAATCTTTTTTTAAGCGTTTCATTAAAATGCTTTGGTTTTTATTGAAAGGTTAAACAGATAAAACTATTTTAATCTAAGGTCACTTTTTGGTTGAATAAGTCGGATTTGTACAACAAATTTTCTTTTTGGTACAAACATTAATAAAAATTATATAATAAGTTTGTTACACAATTTTACAATAGTCGATACGAATCATCCCATTTATCTCGATAAGTATCTGAACAGAAAAAATTATTAACTAAAGCTTTACTAGTATCAAGCAAAATATAAGTATTTGAGGATTGTTTTATTCAATATTATATTCTGATTGCCAGCAGCCGACAAACTAAATACTCAAAAACCAAATTGATTAATTTCTTTCAGAAAGAATAAAGCTTTAAAATATGCATAAAACGTTTTAGTTTAATTGTGCACTAGCAAATTCGAATTCTGAGAAACTAATATATAATCAACCTAAAACTAAATAACTAACCAACCAGTATGAACATGAGGGATATTTATTCCAGCAACTGTGTTAAAGAAAAAATGTTTTCTAGCACAACCAGAAACGTACTCAAATTTGCTTTGCTGAGTGCTTCAGTAATCGGTTTGCCAACTTTAGCAAGTGCAAAGGGTACTAATGCAAAGAACGTGATTCTGAAATCTTTGGAAGCCGCTAAATACACGGGCAGCACCAAAATGAATTTTTTTAAACCAATAACTGGCTTAGTAACAGATGAAACTGGTAGTCCACTGCCTGGTGCTACAGTAGTTGCTAAAGGCACGAATGCTAAAACAGTAACAGATGCTGATGGTAAGTTCTCCTTTAACATTCCTGATAATGCTACTGTTTTAGTTATTTCTTATATCGGCATGACACCGCAGGAAGTAAATATCAGTAACTTAACTAATGTTACGATAAAACTTTTACCATCGGGAAGTGCCAATTTAAATGAAGTTGTTGTAACCGCTTTAGGTGTAAAGCGTGAGAAAAAAGCATTAACCTATGCTGCACAACAACTTAACGCGGTTGAGTTAACCAAAGCAGGTGCGCCAAACTTTATGGAGGCTTTAAGTGGTAAGGCAGCCGGTGTAGATGTGGGTATTAGCAATTCGGGTGTTGGTGGTTCTACAAAAACTGTTTTAAGGGGTTCTAAATCTATTGCAGGGAGTAGTGAAGCACTATTTGTTATTGATGGTGTACCGGTAGTAAACAATAAAGGCGGACAGCCAGGCTCTTATGGTGGTACAGATGCTGGAGATGGTTTATCAGCGTTAAACCAGGATGATTTTGAATCGGTAACGATATTAAGAGGCGCAAATGGTGCAATTTTATATGGTAGCCAAGGCGCTAATGGTGTAATCTTAATTAATACAAAAAAAGGACAGGCTGGTAAGATTGCTATTGCTTTAAACTCTACAACCAATTTTAGCTCAGTTGCTACATTACCAGAGTTTCAGTACAATTATGGAGCTGTTGGCGGTAACGATAGAAGTTGGTCTAAAACAAAAGGCAACTATCAAAGTGGCTATATCGAAGATTTTTTCCAAACTGGTGTAAACACCATTAACACTATTTCTGTATCAGGAGGAAATGAAAAAACAACAAACTATTTTTCTTACGGAAATAACTATGCAACTGGCGTTGTACCTACAAGTACATACAATAAACATAATGTTACTCTAAGTCAGGAAACTAAATTATTTGATGATAAATTGGTTTTAAGCGGAAACGTAAGATTCTCTTATGAGAAATCAAAAAATCGTCCGGGTGCAGGTTATTATAATAACCCCCTAACAGGTTTATACCTTTTCGCACGTGAACGTGATTTCGACAGTTTCAAAAACAATTATCAAATCTTTGATACAACCAGAAATTTATTCAGACAGAACTGGTATTCTACAGAAGAAAAACAAAATAATCCGTATTGGGAACTTTATAACGACCCTAAACTTACAACAAGCCATAGGGTAATTGCTACAGCAAAGGCTTCGTATTCTTTCCTGCCTCACTTCAGATTTGATGTAAGAGGAAACATTGATTACAACGATAGGTTATTAGATTATCGTTATGCTGCCGGTGGTAACTCGGTAAGTGTAAGTAGTAATGGTAGCTGGAATTATTCAAAGTACAACGATAAGGCTTTATATGGAGATGCGATTTTGAACTATGATAATACCTTTGGTAAATTTAGTTTAAACAGTGTTTTAGGCGCAAGTATTCAAGATTATACTTTTAATGATGGAATGACATTCAGTAACGGAACTGTGCCATTGCAATACCCTAACTTTTACAGTTTTGCTAACTTACCATATAATTTGGTAGTTAACCAAACATTTAGCCGGGTTCAAAAACAGGGTTTGTTTGCCAATGCATCATTAGGATTTAAAGATATGTTGTATTTAGATTTAGCCGGTCGTAATGATTATGCTTCTACATTAGCTACCACGGGTAACGATTCATACTTCTACTATTCGGCAGGTTTATCAGCCATTATTAGCCAAATGGTTTCACTGCCAAAAGCAATCAGCTTCTTAAAATTAAGAGGTTCAACCTCAAGAGTTGGGAACGAAGTGCCATATAATATTGTAAATCCTGGTAACACCATTGGTGGTGCTGGTGGTCCGGATGGTATAGGTGGTATCAACAGAAATACACAAACTCCATTTGCTACATTGGTTCCTGAGAAAGTTATCAGTAATGAGATTGGTTTAGAATCCCGTTTCTTTAATGATAGGTTAAATTTAGATTTTACTTATTATAAAAATTCAAGCACTAATCAGTTTCTTTCTTTAACTGCGCCTTCGGGATCTGGTTATACTTTCTATTACGTTAATGCAGGTAAGGTGAACAATCAGGGCTTTGAGTTAACTTTAGGTGGCGACCCTATCAAAACTGATAATTTCAAATGGAATTCTACTGTGAATTTATCTCAAAATAAAAATAAAATTGTAGAGCTTATTGCAGATAATCCTAATTATCAGGTTGGTAGTAATGATGAAGGTTTTAACTCCATTATTAAATCTGGTGGTTCTTTCAACGATTTGTACATCTACAAACTGGCACGTAACGCTGCCGGGCAAATTATATTAGATACTGATGGTAAGCCAACAAGGACCACAAACCAGGAATATGTCGGAAATCTTAACCCGAATTTTATAGCAGGTTGGAACAATACATTTACATACAAAGATTTCAGCTTAAGTGCTTTAGTTACAGCTAAGTTTGGTGGTGTAGCATTTTCAAAAACAGAAGCATTCTTAGATTCGTATGGTGTTAGTAAAAGAACTGGTGAAATTCGCGATGCAGGAACCACTATGCCAATTAATGCTATTCAAGGTACAACACCTGTTACTTCAATAGATCCGGAAGTTTACTACAGCGTAATTGGTGATAGAAACGGAATTATGGAACCTTATGTGTTCTCCAGAACCAATGTGCGTTTAGCGCAGGTTTCATTAGCATATAACATTCCACTTAAAGGCTCTACCTTTAAATCTGCATCTGTTTCATTAGTAGGCAGAAACTTATTCTTCTTCTATAAAAAAGCGCCTTTCGATCCGGAACAAGCAATGAGCACAAGTAATAGCAACCAGGCAAATGATGTTTTTGCTGTTCCTGCAACCCGTTCTTATGGATTTAATTTAAAATTGAACTTTTAATAAATAAAGTGATGAAAAAAATATGTTTAGTGGTGCTCGCTTTGATTTTATTCAATTCCTGCACCAAAAATTTCGAAGAAATTAATACAAATCCCAATCAAATAACAGATAAGCTTTTAGAACAGGATTTTAATCTGGTAGGCTCTTCTTTCTCTGTAATGTTATTCAACCTTATGGGTCATCAAATTGAAGAAGATTTATGTTATGATAATTGGATGGGTTATATGGGTGCACCTACGCCATATGTTGGTGGTGTAAACAATACAACTTATTACTTACGTTGGATTGATGCTTACTGGAATCGTGTTTATGGAAGTGTTATGTCGCCTTCTAAACAAGTAATTCAATTGGCTCAGGAAAAAAATCTTCCGCTTTTTGGCGATTGGGCAAAATTTGTTAGAATATTGGCAATATCTAAATTAACGGCTATTCATGGCCCTGTTATTTTCTCAAATTACGGAACTGCAGGTTTAGGTACAATCAAATACGATAAAGAATCTGATTTGTACAACAACATGTTTACTCAATTAGATCAAATTGAAGCAAACTTCAAAGCAAGTCCTAATTACACTGGCTTCGCTAAATTCGATCCAAGTTACAAAGGCAGCATAGCCTCATGGTTAAAATTGATTAACTCCGTTCGTCTTCGTTTGGCAATGCGTTTAGTAAAAGTAAGTCCTGCAGTGGCTAAAACGCAAGGTGAAAAAGCTTTGGCAGATCCTGTTGGATTAATTAGCGCCAATTCAGAAAACTTTATGATTCCATTAAATGGTAACGTAATGCCGGTTTCTATGATCAGTTTTGATTGGGGTGATACACGTATGGGTGCAACTATGGAATCTTTTATGGTAGGTTTAAAAGACGGACGTATGGCTAAATATTTTAATGAAGTTACTGATGCTTCGTTAGTAACAGACCACCCGACTTATAAATACAAAGGTATTCGTAGTGGGGCTTTTATCAATGCAAAAGATGATAGAATCTCTTATTCTACAGTAAGTTCTGATTTTAAAACTGTTCAAAACCGAAGAGGGTTTACAGCTGCAGAAATTTCATTTTTAAAGGCTGAAGCTGCTTTAAGAGGCTGGGCTAACGCAGGTGATGCCAAAACAAATTACGAGAATGGTGTTAGACTTTCATTTTCTGATTGGGGAGCTGCTGGTGTTGATGCTTACTTAGCAGATGCAACTAGCAAACCAATTAATTACATCGACCCTAAAGATGCGAGAAATAGTTTTACCGCACTTTCTACCGTTACAGTTGCCTGGAATGCAGGAGATTCTAACGAGTTAAAACTTGAGAAAATTATCACTCAAAAATATCTCTCCACTTTTACAAATACGTTAGAGGCTTGGGTAGATTTTAGAAGAACAGGTTACCCTAAAATTCCGCACGTAGCTAAAAATGATAGTAGCCCGGATTGGGGTATTATCACTTCAGATCAATGGATTAAAAGAATTGTTTATGTTCCGGCAGAAAGAACAGGTAATGCTGCTGCGGTAACTGAAGCATCTACATTTTTAGCTTCTGGTAAAGATGATATTGCATCACGTTTATGGTGGGATACAACAACTACAAGCAATTTCTAAAATAACTTAAAATAGGAGAATGGCTACCTGAGATGGTGGCCATTTTTTTTGCAAATTTTTTTTAAAAAAAATTATAACTATGGAAAGATGTTTTTGTTAATGCGGTGGATACATCTGTTTTTTATACGTTCCGGGAGCCAAACCAGTTAATCTTTTAAACATTTTTGAAAAATACGATAGATTATCAAATCCAATTTGTGTAGCAATCTGACTGTAGTTTAAAGCAGTTGTAGCCATAAGGTATTGTGCCCGTTCTACACGTTTTTGGTTAATGAAATTAATCGGTCTCATCCCGGTATGTTGCTTAAATTGTCGGGAAAAATAATCGCTATCGTGGTTTATCCTTTGTGCAAGATGCGAAACCGATAAAACAAGATTCAAATTATCCAGGATGTAATTTACTGTTTCAACCATCTTTTTCGAATGGTGGTTGTAATGGATTCTGCTTTCGGTTTGTTTATTTAAAAACCTGGAACTTAGTTGTTGCAGTATGCCCTGTGTTTCATGAAAAACTGCAGGATGCTGCTTATAATTTAATTGCTTACAATCTGTATAAAAGGCTTCATATTCGTAACTTTTAGGGTCATAAGATTTACGAATGCCCCGGTCTGGATTAATCTTCAGAAGTCTGTTAAATAAATGATGATCTAATACGGATGCCGGCACTTTTTGAATCGATTTAATGTCTTGCAACATAGAATATCCAATACCTTCATCATCAAAAAATTGCACATAATACTGTGCTAAAGTGGTATCGCAAGCCATTGTAATCATAGTAAAACTCGGAATTAAGTATAAATAACCTTCCTCAAGAATTACCTTTCCGGTTGCATCTGAGAGATAGCCACTACCGCCATTTATGTAATAGATTCTTATGTAAGGACTTATGATGTTAGCATATTGCCAATTTGAAGAAAGTTCTACGTAGTCTACATTGAGCAGTGAGTATCGCTGTTGATTGAAACGGTTCGGCATTGCAGATTTTATTAATGTAACTCTTCCTTTAAGGTGAGTTATTTAGGGATTGTATATAAATCTGTAATAAAGATATATAATTTTAGCTCAATGGGATTTTTTTGCTTCCGCTTTTCAATTTAAAATAATACATATTTTTTTTAAGTAGCTGTGAATTATTGTGAAATAAGTTGATAAATTCGGGTCAAAAAAACTTCCTAAATCCCTGCAACCAGTTATGAGATATATAACCCTTACCATTTTACTTTTTGTATCGTTAACAAGTTTTGCTCAAAACAATTTACAACTATGGTATGATGCACCTGCAAAAGAATGGACGCAAGCTTTACCAATCGGTAATGGCCAAATCGGAGCAATGGTTTTTGGTGGTGTCGAAAATGAACTTTTCCAATTAAACGAAAGTACCTTGTACAGCGGCGGACCGGTTAAAAAGGTTATCAATCCGGGTGCAAAAGCCTATTTACCCGAAATAAGAAAAGCGCTGATTGAAGAGGAAAATTTTACGAAGGCAAATTTGCTGGCTAAAAAAATGCAGGGCTTTTATACAGAATCTTACATGCCATTAGGTAATTTGATTATAAAGCAATCTTTTAAGGGCAAAACATCAAATAGTTATAAAAGAACACTGGATATTTCTCAAGCCATATCAAAAACAAGTTTTTCGGTAGATGGCGTAATCTATAACCGCGAAGCTTTTACATCCTTAAATAAAAATGTTCTCGTTATTTACCTAACCTCTTCAAAAGTTGGAGGTTTAACGTTCGATGTATCGGCAAACAGCTTGTTGAAAAATACAGTCGTTTCAAAAGATAAGGCACTGGTTTTAATGGGGAAAGCACCAGCTCATGTAGATCCAAATTATTATAACGTTACTGGCAGGCAGCCAATAGTTCAGGAGGATACATCTGGTTGTAATGGTATGAGGTTTCAATATAGAATTAGTCCGAAATTAAAGGATGGAACCCTGCAGATTGACGCAACTGGCATCCATGTTTCCAATGCAACTGAGGTAATGCTCATCGTTGCGGCAGCCACAAGTTTCAACGGCTTTGATAAATGCCCCGATGCTGAAGGTAAGGATGAAAATGCTATTGCTTCGAAACTTATATCAAACAGCATTAATCAATCTTACGCATCTTTAAAAGCCGAACATGTAAAAGATTACCAACAATATTTTAACAGGATTGAGTTTAGCTTAAATAAAGGAATTGATAACCAAAATACTAAATTACCATCTGATGCCCGCTTAAAAGCTTACAGTAAAGGCGCAAAGGATACGGATTTGGAATCGCTATATTTTCAGTTTGGACGTTACCTTTTAATTTCTTCCTCGAAACCCGGAAGCCCGCCAGCAAACCTTCAAGGCATTTGGAATAAAGAATTACGTGCCCCATGGAGCTCAAACTATACGATAAATATTAATACTCAAATGAATTACTGGCCTTCGGAGGTTACAAATTTATCTGAATTAACTACGCCTTTATTCGATTTTATTAAGGATTTATCGGTTACCGGAAAGCAAACTGCAAAAGAATTTTATGGTACCAGAGGATGGGTTGCACACCATAATTCTGAAATATGGGCAACTGCAAATCCGGTTGGCGACCGTGGTGATGGCGATCCGGTTTGGGCGAATTGGTATATGGGCGGCAACTGGTTAACCAGACACTTATGGGAGCACTATTTATACACTGGCGATAAAAAATTCTTAAAAGAACAAGCCTATCCATTAATGAAAGGAGCTGCCGAATTTTCTATCGATTGGCTGGTAGAAAATAAGGAAGGATTGCTGATTACTGCGCCTTCAACCTCTCCCGAAAATAAATTTTTCGATAAAAATGGGGTAGAGCAAGGTTTATCAATGGCCACTACAATGGATATGTCTATCATTCGCGATTTATTTGCCAACACCATTGCAGCAGCCAAAATTTTGGGTATCGACAAATCTTTCAGAGATACCTTAATTGCTAAACAGGCAAGGCTTTATCCTCTAAAAGTTGGGCAGAATGGAGGCTTACAAGAATGGTATAAAGATTTTAAGGAAACAGATCTATTACACAGGCACGCGTCTCACCTGTATGGCCTATATCCGGGCTACGAAATCACAGAAAAAACACCCGAATTTTTTGCCGCTGCTAAAAAATCACTTGAACTTAGAACTGATTTAGGCACAGGGTGGAGCAAAGGCTGGAAAATCAATTGGTGGGCCAGACTTAAAGATGGCGACCATGCTTACAAATTAATAAGAGGCCTGCTAAATTATGTTGATGTTTCTGAAGGCAATGGCCGTCAGGGAGGAACGTATCCAAACTTTTTCGATGCACATCCACCTTTTCAAATTGATGGTAATTTTGCGGGTACAGCTGGAATGGCAGAAATGCTTTTGCAAAGTCACCTGAATAATATACAATTATTACCGGCCTTGCCACAGGCATGGAAAAATGGTAACATTACTGGATTGCGAGCCCGTGGTGGTTTTGAAGTCGCCATATCGTGGGATAACGGCTTATTAAATCATGCCGAAATTATTTCACTTTTAGGAAATACTTGCGAAGTTCAATCTGCTACGCCTTTTGCAATTAGGGGCGTTAATGCAAAACTCGAAAAAACAGCCGGTGGTTACAGCATGAAATTTGCGACTACCAAAGGCAAAAAGTATAATTTAATAAAAATATAGTTTATTGAAAATTCATTTCTGATAAACCATTAGAGTATCTGAAGTTAATTTAAGAGATGAAAGCAATTGTCGCGATGCATTGTTAAACTTATATGGTAAAGCCAAAAAATATTGCTGAATCGATTATTTCTACAGCTCAAAATCGCGGGCCAGAAAAAAGCACTTGCCCATCAGAAATTGCAAGGGGTTTATTTCTAGATGATTGGCGAACGCATATGAAAGAAGTTTTAGCAGTTGCTATAGAACTTGAAAAGGACGGACGTGTAATCATCACTCAAAAAGGAAGCAGAATTGATACGAATCATATCAAAGGACCAGTAAGAATCAAAATTGTATGATTTAGAATTATTCTGTTCGCTTTAAACATAAACTGCATTTTTATATTTCTAGATTTTCACTGATTAATCAATAAAATTCATAATTTTTAAGTATTAAACACTACTGCTATCCTTTAACCGGAAACAAATTTTCATCTACCTGTGTACCCTGGCCTGCAACTCTACACCATTTACCTGCATTTTTATGGTAAACTTCAAGTCTGCGTACTTTAATATCTACATCTTTATTGTCTACTACTAATTTAACCTCAATTAATAAATTAACCACAGCCATGGTACCATCATAAATTCTTATAAATTCATTTCCGGGAATGGGGCGAACAGATTTAAATATCAGTTTTTCTTTCTTCTGTACCTCAACCCATTGTTCATGAGAAAAAGATATATCGCCTTTCGGACCAACGGCAATAAAATCATTGCAATCTATAAGTGTGCCTGGTTTTTGATTGCGAAGCAACGTCCGTATTTCTGCACGTTCTTTTGCAAAACTTGTTGTATCAATTTGAGCGAAACCAGCAAAGCTGGTAACCGTTACGATTAGGATGGTTAGGAATGATTTCATCTTGAATTTTTATTTAAACTTAAGAAATTAAGTTTATTTTATGCCGATATTTTTAATAATTAATGAGGTTAAGTTATTGAAATTCAGTGCATATTAAAGCAATTTAAAACATTCGGAATTAAATTATTTATATTTTATGTGTGCTTTAAAGAGGTGATACTCATAGTTAAATTTTTGATTAAGCATTAAAGAACTCAAAAAACCATTCTAATGCTGTTTTGTTGTTCCTACAAATTCAAATAATTCCGAAATTTAAGGCTTGCCAAAGCTTCCAATAGATTAAGGAATTACACGCCATTATGAAGAAAACCATTACAGTACCGAATCAGGAAGCAACAAAAAAAATGTTACCGGTTATTTTGGCAACAGCTATTTTTATGCAGATGCTCGATTCTACCATTTTAAATACTTCATTAAGTGCTGTAGCCGCTGATTTAAATGAATCACCACTCAATATGCAGAATGCAATTATTGGATATGTTTTAACCCTGGCGGTTTTTATGCCAATCAGTGGTTTTTTAGCAGATAAATTCGGCACCAAAAAGATATTCATCTTCTCGCTCATTATATTTGGTTTAGGTTCTTTATGTTGCTCGCTTTCTACCAACCTTACACAACTGGTTTTATCTAGAATGATACAAGGTGTTGGTGGCAGCCTGATGACACCCGTTGGCAAACTGGCCTTAATCAGAACATTTGCCAAAAAAGATTTGCTCAATGCTATGAATTTTGCCATTATACCGGCATTAATTGGTCCGGTATTAGGGCCGCTTGTAGGTGGCTACATGGTTGATTATTTATCCTGGCATTGGATATTTCTTATCAATGTTCCAATGAGCATACTTGGTATTGCACTTAGTTTAAAATATATGCCCGATTATCGCTCTACAGTTATAGATTTTGATTTACGTGGCTTCTTAATTTTTGCAGCAGCTTCGCTGGCATTGTCTATTGGTTTAGAACTTTTTGGTAGCGAGGTTTATGTAACGCCAGCCTTGTTTGTATTGCTACTGGGTTTCATGCTGATGTATTTTTACTACCGCCATGCCCGTAGTGATGATAACCCAATATTTCCACTAAATTTATTTAAAGTAAGAACCTTCAGAGTAGGCATTCTTGGTAATCTGGTTACCCGCTTGGGTATTAGTTCAGTTCCATTATTGTTGCCTATGATGGTGCAGATTGCCTATAATGAATCTGCCGTGGTTTCTGGTTGGATGGTTGCTCCGATGGCTTTAACGGCCATGCTTGGTAAATCCAGAGTGATAAAAATTCTGCGCCGTTTCGGCTATCGTTCTACGTTAATGATAAACACCTTTATAATTGGTGTTTTAATATGCTGTATGGGTTTGCCTTTGGTAAGCCAATCCATCTACTACTACATTCCTATTATAGCCATATTGGGTTTCTTTAATTCTATACAGTTTACTGCGATGAATACCATTTCCATTGCAGATTTACGACTATATCATACCAGTAGTGGCAATTCGTTAGTATCGGTTAATCAGCAACTTGCCATTGGCTTTGGCGTTGCATTTGGTTTAATTGTGTTAAAGATTTTTCAGGGAGATGTAAAGGTAATGACCGAAGACATTCATGATGCCTTTAGAAAAACCTTTTGGGTTATTGGTATCCTTACCATTTGTTCTAGCTTTATTTTCAGGCGTTTACACGAGAAAGACGGACTGAATATGAACACCTAAAGCTTTTGCTAAATCAAACTCAAATAAGAAGTAGCAATTTATGGTCTTGATGGAAGAGTTTCGCTGCATAGTATTAATCATTTCAATATCAACTTCCAATAAATTGCCAGCCTAAAAGGAGATGATGTACATAGCGTAGGTTAAAAGATTTATTCTGCTCAAAACGTATAAATATAGTATGGGCAGTAATATTACTGCATTTAAAAAGATGGCATAGATTGAAAGGATAAATGAATAGCTTTAAACCATAATCGAAAAGCATAATGCCAACACAATTATCAAAGGTAAAGAAGCGGCGAATGTAACTTTGTTTAAACTAACTTAATCCTTAAAGTAAATATAATTTTAATATGCTTGTGTTAACATTGCAATTTTAAATGCCATTTGCTTAACTACTCACACCTCATTCAAAAAAAAAATGACTACCCAAATAGATATATCTGCTGATTTCCAATCGATATTGAACCCTGATTTAGACACCATAAACTTCGAACGTATATTAGAACTCTTCCAGAAGATAAACTGGAAACACCGCATTGCCTCAGAAATAGAGTCTGCATTCCGCAAAAGTACAAGCACTTTATTTATATACCATAACGAGCTTTTAATTGCTTTTGGCAGAGTAATAGGCGATGGACGTTATTATGCAATGCTTGCAGATATTGTGGTAGATCCTGACCATCAGGGACAAAAAATAGGTTCTTACATTGTTAATGCCTTAAATGCAGAATTAAAAGATTACCATTTTGTAAACTTAAGTGCCGCACCCGGCGCCAATAAGTTTTACAAGCGTTTGGGTTGGAAAAAACAAACTACCGCTTACATTTGGCCTCAAGGGCCGAAACAACTTAGGCAACATTGCGAAGATTCAGAATAAATTAAGTGCAGAATGTGCTAATCATGTAAGTCAATCATCAATTACTTTTTATTTTTATAAGTGCTTTCTCATTGTTTCCTGCCTTTCATCTCCATGTCACTAAAACAATGAACATGTATTCGGGTTATCAATTCATATTTTAAAAGTATTTCCTTCGGATATTAAATTTTTAGAGATGAAGCATTTTGATGCAATAATTATTGGTGCAGGACAAGCCGGTGTTCCTTTAGCAAAAAAACTTGCTGAGGCAGGTAAGAAAACCGCAATTATAGAAAAACGCATGGTTGGGGGAACCTGTATTAACGATGGTTGCACACCAACCAAAGCCATGATTGCTTCTGCAAAACTGGCCCATCAGGCTAGAAATTCTGATGAACTTGGCGTTGAAACAGGAGCCATAAAGGTTAATTTCAAAAAGATAAAGGCACGTAAAGATGCTATCGTTAGGCAATTCAGAAATTCCGCAGAGAAAGGCGTTAATTCAACAAAAGGCTTAACGTTGTTTATGGGCGAAGCCAGATTTAGCGGAAAGAAAGAAATCACCATATCGTTAAATACGGGTGGCGAAGAAGTTTTAACGGCCGACTGGATTTTTATTAATACCGGAGGCAAAACTGTAATTCCTGAAATTGAGGGACTGAATGAGATCGAGTATTTAACTTCAACAAGTATTATGGAGCTGGAAGAAATACCCGAACATTTGCTGGTGGTTGGCGGAAATTATATTGGATTAGAATTTGGTCAGATGTTTAGCAGGTTTGGGAGTAAGGTTACCATTCTTGAAAAATCAGCTTCAATAATAGCCAAAGAGGATGCAGATGTATCTGCAAGCTTAACCGAAATTTTAGAAGCAGAAAAAATACAGGTTATCACGAATGCCCAACTGCTCAAATTCTCATCAAAAAAGAAAAATGAAATAATTGCTGAGTTTAAATCTGGTAAAGATAACGAGAAGTTAAAAGTTAGCCATGTTTTAGTAGCAACAGGCAGAATACCCCAAACTGAAGTGCTAAACCTATCGCAATGCGGAATAAATGTTGACGAAAAGGGCTATATTGTTATAAATAATAAGCTGGAAACCAACGTTAAAGGGATTTTTGCTTTGGGCGATGTTACACCTGGTCCTGCTTTTACACATTTTGCTTACAACGATTATACAATTGTGTACCGAAATTTGATAGAAGGCGCAAATTATAGCATTAAAGGCCGGCCAATACCATATTGTATGTTTACCGATCCGCAATTGGGCAGAATCGGAATTTCAGAAAGGGATGCAAAAGCCCAAAAGCTTGATTATAAAGTCGCTGTTTTACCAATGTCGTATGTAGCCAGAGGAATAGAAACCGGCGAAACTTTAGGTTTGATGAAAGCTATTGTGGATACTAAAAGCAAAAAAATACTTGGAGCGGCTATTTTAGCATCAGAAGGTGGAGAAATTATGTCTGTTTTACAATTGGCAATGGAAGGCGGTATAACGTACGATAAGATTAGGTATTGCGTTTTTGCGCATCCAACCTATTCAGAATCACTAAATAATCTTTTTATGAAACTTGACGATTAAAATGATTGAACTTCGTAACGTTAGTAAAACATACGGCAAAAACGTTGCAGTAAACAATGTTTCTTTTAAAGTTGAAGAAGGAGAAACAATGGTATTGCTGGGTACAAGCGGCTGCGGTAAAACCACAACCCTTAAAATGATTAATCGTTTGGTAGAACCAGATGGCGGAACAATTTTACTTAATGGGAGCAATGTAACACAGCAAAATACCGAACAGTTGAGAAGAGGAATTGGCTATGTAATGCAAAATATTGGGCTTTTTCCGCATTATACAATTGAAGAAAATATTGCAGTTGTTGCGAACCTATTAAAGTGGGATAAAAAGAAAACCTTAAACAAAATTGATGAGTTAGTTGATAAGCTTCATCTTCCGAAAAATATACTACAGCGATTGCCAGATGCCCTTAGTGGCGGGCAACAGCAAAGGGTAGGACTTGCCAGAGCGCTGATTGCTGAACCCGCGATTTTACTTATGGATGAGCCTTTTGGGGCTTTGGATAACGTTACAAGGTCAAGCATTCAACAAGAATTTAAGAATCTCGAAGAACTCAAAAGAAAAACAATTGTGATGGTTACACATGATGTATTGGAGGCTTTTGAACTTGCAGATAGGATTTGTTTAATGGATAAAGGCAGAATTATGCAGGTAGGCACACCAAAGGAATTGCTTTTTAAGCCTGAAAATGATTTTGCAGAGAAATTTTTAGATGGTCAGCGACTTGCGCTAGCTTTTAAAGTAATTCAAATTAAAGATATTTGGTCAAATCTTCCTGATAATAAAAGTGCTGAAATGAAAGGTTTAAATGTGGATTTAAGTATTTGGGAGGCGATGGAAAAACTTCGTTCAGGAAACTTTAACGAATTAAATTTTAAAAATCCTAAAGGAGAAAGTAAGAAAGTAAACTTTGAAGATTTAACAAGAGCCTTTAATCAACATACAAAATTAGTTAGGCATGAATGAGCAGCAAACCTTATGGCAATTCATGTCGATGGAATCGGATAAATTGCTTAGTCAAAGCTTACAACACATTGGCTTAACTTTTATCTCCTTACTTTTTGCCATTGCAATCGGGTTACCACTGGGGATTTTAATAGCACGTTAACGCAAACTATCCGGCACAGTTTTGGGTATTGCCGGTGTTTTGCAAACCGTACCAAGCATTGCCTTACTGGGTTTTATGATTCCTGTTTTAGGTATCGGTGCAAAGCCTGCAGTTGTGGCATTACTTATTTATGCTTTGCTACCCATCATCAGAAATACTTATATTGGCATTATTGGTATTGATAAGCACATAACCGAAGCGGCAAAGGCGTTAGGAATGAGTAAAACTCAAATACTTTTTAAGATTGAAATCCCTTTGGCAATGCCGGTGATTCTTGCCGGTATACGCACCGCTACGGTTATAAATGTTGGCGTGGCAACTCTGGCATCATACATTGCAGCAGGTGGTTTAGGCGAATTTATTTTTGGTGGCATCTCCTTAAACAATACCAACATGATTTTGGCAGGCGCCATTCCTGCAGCTTTACTGGCTATAATTTTAGATGGGTTACTTTCCATCATTCAAAAATTAGATTTTAAAAAACTTAGGAGGATTTTGATGGGCCTCCCAATTGTTTTAATTGTGCTAAGTGCATTTTACATTTTACCATCTGCCTATGGCTCTGCTTTGCGGGCGGGTTTTACACCAGAATTTATGGGTAGGCAGGATGGAGATTTAGGGCTTAAATCTGCCTATGGATTAAAAATACAAACGGTTGTTATCAGCGATGCGGTAATGTATAAAGCAGCTTTTTCAAAAGAACTTGATGTAATTAGCGGTTACTCTACCGATGGAAGACTGAAAGCTTTTGGACTTAAAATTTTAAAAGACGACAAAGGTATTTTTCCGCCTTATTATGCAGCGCCTATCGTACTTCAATCTTCCTTGCAAAAATTTCCTGAGTTAGAAAAAACCTTGAATTTACTGGCTGGTAAAATTACCGATTCTGTAATGACTGATTTAAATTACCGTACAGATTATCTACATCAAACGCCAGAAAGGGTAGCTAAAGATTTTCTGTTGAAAAATAAACTGTTCAAAACACCACGAAACGGGAGCGGGGGAACGGTGAAAATCGGCTCAAAAATTTTTGGTGAGCAATATATTCTTGCTGAAATCTATAGCATACTCATTAAAGGAAATACAGATTACAAGGTTGAAACCAAAACCGGACTTGGCGGCACTAAAATATGTTTTGATGCGCTGTTAAATAATCAAATTGATTTCTATCCTGAATATACGGGCACGGGTTTGCTGGCCATTTTAAAGCCAAATCCTAAATTAATAACTGAAATATCAAAAGACAAAAACAAAACTTACCGATATGTGCAGCAGGAATTTTTAGATAAATATAAAATCAAATGGTTAGCGCCAATAGGGTTTAATAATTCTTATGCTTTAATGATGCGACAAAAACAATCAGCAGAACTTAATGTTAATAGCATAACAGATCTAAAGAATCATCTCGATAAAAATTAATGAATTTTGCTGAAAAATACCTAAGCATCAGGAAGCACACTGAACAACTTTGCGGTCCTTTGCAAACCGAAGATTATGTAGTTCAGCCCGTAGCCGATGTGAGTCCACCGAAATGGCATTTAGGGCATACAACCTGGTTTTTCGAAACTTTTATTTTGAAGCCTTTCTCCTCAAATTATCAGATTTACAACGAAGACTACAATTTCGTATTCAATAGCTATTACGAAACCGTAGGAAATCGTGTTATCCGTACGGATAGGGGTAACCTGAGCAGGCCAAGTGTAAGCGACATTTATCAATACAGAAGCTATGTTGATGAGGCGATGGTTAAATTTCTATCAAATGAAATTAAAGATGATGTTAATGAATTGTTGGTGCTGGGTTTTAATCACGAACAACAACACCAGGAATTACTTTTAACTGATATTAAATACATTTTAGGGAATAATCCATTATTTCCGGTATACAGCGAATTTAAATCTGAAATACTAAACTTACCATCGGCAGCCCAAAAGTTATTAAATATACAAGCCGGTGTTTATGAAATTGGTTTTAATGGAGATGGCTTTTGTTTTGATAATGAGTTAAACCGTCATAAAGTTTATTTAAATGATTTTGCTATTAGCTCTTCGCTGGTTTCTAACCATGATTTTATTGAATTTATAGCAGATGGCGGTTACAGCAATTTCAATTTCTGGCATGCTGAGGGTTGGGATTGGGTAAAAAGCAACCATATTAAAGCGCCAATGTACTGGCATAAAATTGATGGCAAATGGTTTAACTATACGCTTCAGGGATTAAAACCAGTTAATGATGAACATTCTGTAACGCATATAAGTTATTACGAAGCTTATGCCTATGCAAGTTGGAAAGGAATGCGGTTACCCACCGAGTTTGAATGGGAAATTGCAGCTAAACATTTTAACTGGGGCGAACGGTGGGAGTGGACCGAAAGCGCCTATTTGCCATATCCTGGTTTTAGTAAAGCACCGGGTGCAATTGGAGAGTACAATGGCAAGTTTATGGTTAATCAAAAAGTTTTACGCGGTGCATCAATAGCCACACCCGAGGCACATAGTCGCATAACTTACAGAAATTTTTTTCACCCGCATTTAAGATGGCAATATACCGGCATTCGCTTAGCCAAATAAAATTTTATGATACTATCAACAGAAAAAACAGCTTTAGCAAATACGGAATTTCTTGAGGAAACGCTGGAAGGATTGAAACAAGAGCCAAAGCGAATGTATTCTAAATATTTTTATGACGAAACTGGAGATGTTATTTTTCAGCAGATTATGAACATGGAGGAATATTACTTAACCAATGCAGAAATGGAAATTATGAAGCATCAGGCTAATCATATTGCTGATGTACTCTCTGATAATAATGCAGGTTTTGATTTGATTGAACTTGGTGCCGGCGATGCCACAAAATCAATTCATTTACTTAAAGCATTGATTGATAAAAAACTCGATTTTAAATATTTTCCTATTGATATTTCTGAACATGTAATTGCTGAATTAGAACAAAGTTTGCCGGCAGAATTACCTGCGCTTAATTTTCAGGGATTAATTGGCGATTATTTTAAAATGCTTAAAAAAGAAACTGCCATCTCAGACAGAAAAAAGGTGGTTTTGTTTATGGGAGCAAACATTGGCAATATGGATGTTCAAGAAGCGCAAACTTTTTGCATGGGCTTGAAACATTTATTATCGCCAAATGATATTTTAATTATCGGTTTTGATTTAAAGAAAAATCCTCGAAAAATTTTAGAAGCCTACAATGATAAAGCAGGAATAACAAGCTCATTTAATTTGAACCTTTTATCGCGTATAAATAGAGAACTGGATGGTGATTTCGATGTGAATGCATTTGAACATTATGCAAGTTATAATCCCGAAAATGGGGCTTGTAAAAGTTATTTAATCAGTCTGCAGAATCAAACGGTTAACATCGGTTCCGAAGAATTTAATTTTAGTAAAGACGAATATATTTTGATGGAAATTTCTCAGAAATATTCGAAGCAGGAAATTGAAGAACTCGCAAATGCATCGGGTTTTAAAGTGGTAAAATACTTTACAGATGAGCAACATTATTTTGTTGACGCAGTGTGGAAAGTAGCCTAATCTATAACTTCGAGTAAATGATTTAAATCGTTTTCGGTATTGTAAAAATGAAAGGATATTCTTGTACCTGCACCTCTGGGCGATACAAGGATTTTTTCGTTATTTAAGCGTTCTACAATAGCTTGATGTAATGGCAAACTCATAATTGAAGACTGTTCTTTTCGCTCCATAATCCAATCGGGAAGCAAACCTTTTTTATGTAATGCAATTCTTGCTTTAGCAGTTAACTCCATTATCCTTTGCTCGATAACATCAAAACCAATGTTGTTAAGATAATTAAGTCCTTGATTTAATGTACCCAAATTTAAACTATCTAAATGGCCGGGCTCTAAAGTTAATGATAGATAGTCCCGACCGCTCAAAAATGGCACATCTGGTAAGCTTAATTTTTTCTTATGTTGATAAATGAGCTTTCTGGCAGCATCCGATAGGAAAATATAACCATTACCATAACCGCCCAACAACCATTTATAGCCGCTTCCTACCAAAACATCCAAACCCGATTGCTGGAAGTTAAATGGAGCAGTTCCTAAAAATTGTGTACCATCAGCTATTAAAATCAAGTCTGGATAATCTGATTTCAGCTTTTTGATAAAATCGCTTTGCATTTTTAATCCGCTGATGTATTGAACCATGCTGAAAGCAAAAACCGTTGGTTTAAATTGTTCAATTGCCCTTAAAATTTGCTCTTCTAGATTTGCATTAATTGGAATTTCCAAATAATCGAAACCTCTGCTGGTAACCGGGTAATTTAGCGAAGGATAATCTTCCTGAAGCAACAAAAACCGATGGCTGATATCCATCCCATTTAAAACAGAATTTAATCCATTTGAGCAGTTGGAAGTTAAGAAGGTATTTTCACGTTTTACGGTAAAAACAGATGAGAGATTGGTTTTGAGTTCATCCATAATCTCCAGACTATTTGCCCTGAAAATACTTCCTTCATTAATGAAATTTTCATCGTGTTTTCTACGCCAGTTTGCAATTTCTGTAGATAGCAGGCCAGAATAAGCCGTATTTAAATAGGTGTAATTTTGAAGAATAGGAAAATGCTCAATAAAACTCATGCCCAAATGTAAATAATTGCTAACATAAATGATTTATGTTGTAAAAAACTGTAAGGTTTTTTATTTGTTGATAGTAAATCAATTGTCAGAAATATATGGAGCACAAGGAAATATTAATAGCCGAATTAAAGAAATTATTAAACGGCGGAATAGCCCATGCAAGCTTTCAGGATGCTATCTCTGGTTTGCCTTTTCATTTGCTTGGTGCAAAACCATATAATCTACCTTATAGTATTTGGCAATTAGTTGAGCATATTAGAATTGCCCAATGGGATATGTTTGAGTTTAGTAAGGATGTTAACCATAAATCTCCAGAATGGCCGGATGATTACTGGCCAAAAGAAACTGCTCCAAAAAACGAGCAGGAGTGGGAAGATTCGTTAAAACAAATTAATGATGATCTGGCGGCATTTATCAACTTAATTGAATCAGAAGATTTATTTGAAAAAATACCCCACGGAAGTGGTCAGAATATTTTACGGGAGGCTTTGCAAATTGCCGATCATAATGCTTATCATATTGCAGAAATAGTCGTTATCAGGCGTTTACTTGGTGTTTGGAAAAATTAAAATATCTAAAAATTAAAATATGTTAAAAAACTCAAAAGGGTTTAGTTCGTTTGCAGTAAACGACATTCCAAAAGCAAAAGATTTTTATGAAAATACTTTAGGCTTAACTGTTAAAGTTAATCAGATGGGTTTAATAGAAATCGAGATTTCAGGGTCGGCAAACATTCTGGTCTATCCTAAGCCAAATCATACACCTGCAACTTTTACGGTATTAAATTTTCCTGTTGATAATATTGAAGAAATCGTTGATAAATTGATTGATAATGGTGTAAGATTTGAGCAATACAACGATGAGTATTTAAAGACAGATGTTAAAGGCATTTCAAGAGCTAATGGCGGACCGAATGTTGCATGGTTTAAAGATCCATCTGGAAATATTCTCTCGATTATGGAATTGCGCTAAACTGCATTAAAATAGTAAGTTTATTCCCCTAAATAGATGGCCGCCATTTTTTTATATTTCTATATTTCAGTGGCCACATAAATCTCTAATGGTAACAAAGACATTGTCTGAAATAGAGCAAAAACGATGCAATGAAAAACGGAAGAAATGGCAACAAGATTTAATTTGGTAATATTAGCGTACAACATCTTAAAACCTTTACCGGATGATATGGATGTTAAGTGTGTATAGATTATAATTAATTTATATTTTTTGCTCTAATATGATGCTTAGCAGCATCTTTCAACGAAACGTTTCAGTAATCACTCAGCCAAGGGGAGGCTAATGGAAAATTTAGAACCTTCATTCAAACGACTTTCAAAACCGATTTTTCCGCCCATGCGTTCTGTATATTCTTTAGATAGAACTAAGCCAAGTCCAACGCCCTTTTCATTATTTGTACCATAGGTTGGCGCTGCTTTAATCGAAAAAATAGCCGACTGTTCACTCGCAGCCATTCCTCTACCATTATCCATTACGGTGATGTTACATTCATTGTTAAGAATTTCAGCGTTTATTTTAATCATGCCGCCAATTGCCGTAAATTTTATTGCATTATTGACCAAATTGCGCATTACAATCTGCAGCATATCTTTATCGGCTAATATCTTAAGACGAGTTGGAATTGTATTCTCAAATGTAATTTCTTTCTTCAGGGCAGTAACACGAGCCATCTCTATCGTACTCTCGAGCACTTCCAAAACATTTATCGCTTCGAGCTGCGCAAATGATCCGCCCATCTGGGATTTAGACCAGTTCAACAAATTAGAGAGCATGGTGATGGTATGACTGGTTGCGGTTTCTAATGATTGCTCTATCAAAAGCCGCTGTTCATCGCGTAGCTTGTTTTTATTTAACAGAACAAGGTAGTTTTGAATATTAATTAAGGGCGTCCTTACATCATGGGAGATGATGGACATCAAATTGTCTTTTTCCAAACTTCGTTGCTCCAACTCTTCTTTCTGCTTTAAAATTTGCTCATTGCTGCTTTCTAATGCAATTGTCTTTTGCAGGGCATTGATGCGTTCTATGTCATAGTTTCGCCTGATAAACCTGATAACAATATAAATAACAAATACTGGCAATGGAAAAGCGGTCATCCGATCTAAATATTGTCCTTTAGGGGTATCAAAGGGATATTTTATAAACTCCGGATAATAATACCCAAGGGTGTGCAAAACAAAAAACCAGGTTAAGTAAATCACAAGCCAGTTAAGATGATGCCTGTATGGTGAAATGACCAGTAAAACCAGCAAATAGGCTGGCCAGATGATGTCTGTTGAGCCGGCAATACCACCGATGGCAAAATAATTTATTCCAAATATTAACAATCCCATCAACCCGAAAAGGACACTGCTGTGCGGTTTAGCTCGAAACCTGGAATAATAATACTGATAAGAAAAAAACATACTGAAAAACATTGCAGAAATAGAGCCTACATAGAGACCTGCAAATAAATTATAAGGCGCATAAATCAATGTTGCTGCAATTAGGCCAAGGCTAACAGAATGAAATACCCTGCTTTCTAAAGAAAACTTTGTTGGGCTGCCAATAAGTGCTGACCAAAAATTCGTTTTTCCATTTTCACCTGGAGCATAAAGAAAATCAAGATTAATGAATTTCGCCATAATTTAATTTAGGAATGATTTGATTCAGTTCATGCATAGATATAGTCAATACATAGGCATCCTGCTATCTTGGGATTTATTGCCTTAAAGCTAACAAAGGGGCATTAAACTGAATGAAAGCTGAAATTAGTTATTTAATTGTGATTTGGAAAAACAACTTTTCTAAGCCTGTGTGTAAATAGTGCAATAATAAGATAACCAGTGATTTAAAAAACAGATAATTCTAATGTAAGGTTGGATAAACTATGCGCTATGATTTTTTTCGCTAAAAAAAATATCCTACATCCATTTACAGGGGTTTTAGTGCTACTAAAATAATTGTAAAAACCGCTGAACAATCTGCTGTAATTTCTGTTGACCTTATATTCATTTTTGCACTGAAACTCATTTTATCTCCCTAAATTGTTAACAAACCTTCCCGTACTAAAAGAGAGTAAAAGCTTAAGGTATTTTAGTTTCTTCTATTTATATGTTATGCAAGGCATTCCTTCGGGTTTTGCATTAACTGCTGTGGCAAATTATTTAGCCGCCAAGGGTTTATCATCTTATTCTGTTGGTTCGTTTATAGCTATTGTAGGTTTGCCATGGGTGCTTCAGTTTATCTGGGGTCCAATAATAGACCGATACCAGTTCTCTGTAATTGGTCATCGAAAACATTGGGTTGTGCTCACTCAAGTCCTAGCATTTGTTGCATCATTGGCCTTGATGATGGTTAACGATCCGGTTAAGCAAATTTTACTTTTATCCCTCCTTTTTTTTATCCATAGTAATTTTGCGAGCGTTCAGGATGCAAGTGTAGATGCAATGGCCATTTCTATTGTGCCCGAAGCAGAGCGAGGACGTGTAAATGCTTTTATGAGAGGCGGCTATTTATTAGGTATTGCAGCAGGTTCGGCGGGTTTATCTACCATTTTAAATCATTACGGGTTTTTTTATGCGGCAGCTACCCAATCGGCACTTTTACTTTTTTTTACTATAATAACATACATTATTAAACTCGATTCAGCGGATAATTACCTACCTATTTTTAGACCAATACCCAGTGCAAATGATGTTCATTTCAATGATAATCCAAAATTAAAGTGGTTATTTATACAGTTGTACAAGGCGGTAACAGTAAAGAATAGCATGAAAACCTTTTTGCAAATTGCAGTGGTATATACATGTTTAAGCATATTTATAAGGGGTTTTTCGTTTCATTTGATTCATAACTTACATTGGACAAATAACGCTGTATCTGTTTTGCAAGGTGGTTGGGGAACCATAGCAACCCTCATGGTTACCTTATTAGGAGGATATATGGCTGATAAAATTGGGCCAGAAATACTCCAAGGGAAGGTGATGTTCGTTATTGCGCTATTCCTGATTACTTTTTCACTCTTAGGGAGTTTTTGGTATTTAAAATCTGTTAGTATAACCGGTTTATTATTATTCAATTTTGCCGACCCAATGTTTAGTGTTGCTGCAATGCCGGTATTAATGTTGCTTTGCAGAAAGAGGATAGAGGGCTCGCAATTTACGGCTTACATGGCTATGGTAAATTTCTGCGATGTACTGGGTTCATACTTTTCTGGTTGGGCGATGACTTTTGCCTCTGCATCTCAGATTGGATTAGTTTGTGGTTTAATAATTTTATCAGTAATGATTTTTTTCCGAAATAGGCAGCGTAATATCTTATCTTCTGAGGTTTAGATTGCTGCAAATCTTTCATTACCTTCTATGAATAGAAATGTTTTAATAACAGAACGATTCAAATCTATCTAACTCTCAATTTTTAGCTTTGAACGCAATGGCTGGGCTAATGCAGGTCTTGATTTTTAGATAGTTGAGTTTGATATGGGGAGAAAAATTTCCCTCTGCTCTGGTTAATAAAATATAAAAGGGGCTGATTATTACTATTTATGATGCAGCCCCTTTTCAATATTGCTATTACTTACGAAATGAATTGATAATTTAAGTTAATTCCCTGAATCTTTCACTTTCTCCACTACATCCTGGATGCTTTGGGGTAAATTTGAAAGCAGGTTGTAACCTGTTACACTTTCAATATCTCTTACTGATACGATGTAATCTTTCCAGCTTGCACTGGTACCGTTGATGTTTGGTGTATTAATTGCAATCACTCTTGTTGAAGAAGTTACGCGGCTTAAATCATTATCGCCCGTTTTCAGTAGCACTGCAACTTTCCAGACATTTGCCGGAACGGTTACTTTTCCATTGTTAATGGTATTCACAACTGATGCACTTGCGGAACCAATGCCACCAGTACCATAACTGCCCATAATTACATAAACTTCATAGCCATTTAAGGCTTGCCCGCGAAGGTAACTTTCGAACGATTCCCATGTTTTCTGATTATTGTTTGGTGCCTGCGGGATCATATTGGTCATCAAAAAAGTTGCTGAGTTGGCTGTGCTCGAACTGGTGCGGTCGCCACTTGGACAATTGTGACCTCTATCAAAACCAGAACCTGAATAGCTATTACTCTGTACCTGATACCAATCTGTTGGCAAACCAGTAAATGCAGCAAAATCGTCTTTTCTGCTTGCTGTGCCGTTGAAATTATTAGGATCTAAGTGCCAGCTTACCCAATTAGGAACACCGCGGCTCATACTATAACTTTCTACATAATATTTTTGATCTATCAAATAGTTTTCTGATGAGACTACGGAAGCCAAGGCGCCTGAAGGATTACCGAACAATGAGTTTGAATTGTCGCCACTTGCTGGTGGTGCATCTGCACCCGCTTCTGGTGTACCTCTCCCCGGAGTTGGGGTTGTTGCGTTTCCATTGTCCACCGGATCAGTATCAGGAGCACCTACGGTAATGCCAGGATCGCCAGTGCCTTTAAAAATAATATCATCAATATTGATTCGGGTGGTGCCTGCTTTTTTTATCTGAAAGCGAATTTTGCCTGTACTACTCACTTTAAATGAATCTGTTACCAATGTGGTACTGCTTTCAACAATATCTACACCCAGTTGTGTATAGGTTTTGCCGCCGTCAACAGAGCTCAGTAGCTGCCATGTAGAATTTGCATCTGTACCGTATTTGGCATGCGATATGTAAATCATTTTAGCGCCTGCAATGTCAAAGTTCATGGATAAGTAACCCGTTCTTAATCGTACAGACTTGGTGCCATTCTTGGCATCAGCTGCAAGGTTGCCGATAAGGGCATCGCTCATTGTCCATTTGCCGGTTAATAGCTGCACACTGTCTAACGCATAGGCCCCTTTAGTGCCAGATTCGAAAGTTTCTGTAATGGTAAAAGCTCTTGGAGCTTGAGGAGGAGTTGCCGGCGTTTCGTTTTCAATTGTCGTTTTTTTTGAACAGGCGGATAGAAACAGGATGCCAATAAATCCTGGATAGATAAGGATGTTTTTAAATTTCATTGTTTTTGAATGTCTAATGGGATGCGTTAATCAGATCATTCTAAAATGCATGCGAAGGTATAAAGAAAAGGCATTAGCCATGTTAATTTATTATTAACAAATTTGGATAAGCTTTTTTGTTCAGAGTTTCCTAATGTTTTGGTGGTAGTCTTATTGAAGATTCAGCAGGAAGTGGTCAACTTCTGGTGAGGAATTCAGATCTGTCCTCATTATTTCATAAGCATTGTGGTAAAGTATTTCCGATTTAAACCTAAGCCGGCAATACTGAAACCAATAGCAGGTAATGGAGTGGGGTTAGTATTGAGGCATCCCAGAATGAATTGGGCATGAGCAACTCATAATATCAAACAGGTGTTTCCGATATGGGAGCATATCTAAATTTAGACAATAAAAAAAATACCGCATTGTTCAGAACCCTTTCTGCCAATTCGCTATTAATATCAAACAAATAATCAATGTTAAGAAGGCTTTTAAAAGCCCCTTATTTCAACTTATTGATAGCTAACTTTTCAACTTCCTGAAAAAATATAAATGTAATTGAAAACAGTGACGCATTTTAGCTGGCAACATCAATATTCTATTACTATTTTGCCAACGGTTTTACCGCTTTCTAACAACGCATGTGCTTTTTTAAGATTTTCGGTGGTAAAGCCTTTCAGGTGTTGATTGATAGTTGAGCAGAGTGTTCTATTTTCAAACAATGATGCGGCTTCATTCAATATTTGGTGCTGTCTGCTCATGTCTTCTGTTTGAAACATGGAGCGTGTAAACATCAATTCCCAGTGGAAACTTACGCTTTTGCCTTTTAAAGCCCTCAAGTTAACGTTTTCTGTGGGGTCGCTTATTGAACCAATTTGGCCCTGTGGTTTAATCAGCTTAACCATAGCATCCCAGTATTGGTTGAGATCCACAAAATCTAGAATGAAATCAACCTGCTCAAATCCAAGTTGCTGCACTTCCTGTACAAGGTTTTGATGGTTCACGATGAAATCTGCACCCTGTTTTCTGCACCATTCTGCACTTTCTGGTCTGGAAGCTGTAGCGATGACATTTAATCCGGCAACTTTCTTTGCAATTTGAATCGCAATCGACCCTACACCACCCGCGCCGCCAATAATAAGTAGTGTTTTTCCTCTATCACTTTCATTTATCCGAATGCGGTCAAACAATATTTCCCATGCGGTGAGTAGGGTTAAGGGCATGGCAGCAGCTTCAGCTGAAGTAAGATTTTCAGGTTTTCTGCCAACAATGCGTTCATCAACCAGTTGGTATTCTGCATTACTCCCGCTTTTATTAAGATCGCCTGAATAGTAAACCATTTCTCCTTTGCTAAACATGCTTACATCGGGGCCGGTTTCTTCAACGATACCCACTGCATCCCAGCCAATCACTTTTGGCTGCTCAAGCACTTTATCTTTTGCACTGTTTTGACGGATTTTAAAATCAACAGGATTGACACTGATTGCAGCAATTTTAATCAACAGTTCTCTGCCGCTGGCCGATGGTTTTTCTGTAGCGAAGGCAATAAAGCTTTCTGTATGGTTAATAGGTAAAGATTCCTTAAATCCTATGGCTTTCATTCTGGAAGATTCTGATTTTATTTATTGACAATTGTTACCCAGGTGGAATGCATAAATTTGATGTGTTCCACTTTATGGTGCTAATCTACCAGCTTGTGGGATTAATTTGATAATAGAGCTGTCATTTTAATTGAAGAAAATTTACTGTATCACTCATTAATCTGGCAATTTTCTAAAACCCCGTCAATTACTCAATATTGAAGCAGTAAATGAATGAGAAAGATAATCAATTACTTGTTTTCTCAAATAGCAGAAAATGTTGCAAAGGCAAAAAATCACCGTTTTGAACCAGTTTAAAGCCGTTTGCCGCCAACTCTTTTTTTGCCTGTCTGATGCTCATCTTATGTTCAGCTTTAATGGCAACCGTTGGATCTTCCTCCTTGTATTCTAAAAGCAGTAGCTGTCCATTTGGTTTAAGGGCCTTTCTGAGTGCAGCGAGATAAGCCACCGGATGTTCCAGTTCGTGGTATACATCCACCATAAAAGCTAAATCAATAGAATTTGGTGCTAAGTTAGGGTATAATTCTGTTCCCTTGATAATTTCTACATTGGTCAGCTTTTCTTCAGCGGTCTTTTTCCTAAGATAAGTTAAGGCATCGTTTTGAATTTCAACGGCATAAACCTTACCTTTAAGAATACGCCGGGCTACCCGGAAGGTATAAAATCCTGAACCCGCACCAATATCGGCAACAACGCTATTGCTTTTTAAGGGCATCGAGGCCAAAGCCTGGAGTGTATTTTCTTCCCTGATTCTGCTGTTTCGTTCGAGCCATTCCACCCCTTCAAAACTCATGACCTGGGCAATCTCCCTTCCTAAGTAGACCTTCCCGGTACCATTGGCGGATGGGTTTTTATAGGTGTAGCTTGATTTGTCCTGAGCAGATGCAGTGTAGCAAACAATGTATAAAATGAAGAATAGTAAGCGCTGGAACGTTTTCATAGAATGTTATTCTTTTATTGAACCAGCCAATCTTTTTTTAGGTCGATGGCTCGGTTTGTGCGCATCATAATCAAGCATAGTTTAAAAATTGACAACAGGGCTTCCAAAGAATGCTTCCAGAGCTTTTTGAAATATAATTAATAATCATCATCGATTGGATTCTGCTCTGCTGAAATGAATCCTAAAATTATAAGTGATGCTGAAATGATGTAAAATGCGATTGGTGTGATTAAGAATGTGCTCATTGCAATAGGGTTTAGTTAGAGGATAAATATTTAGCTTCGAAATTGATAAAGTGGTTCATTTGGTAAGCTATTGGTTATTGAACGCAGAAGATGAAATTAAATTATGACATAAATTAAAATTTTTCAACCCATAAAAATAAAACCACTAAAAGAGTGGTCGTTCTTTGAAGTAATTTAGTGCAGCAAGCTATTTAGGTCTGGAGACCTTGGTTTTCAAAAGAGATTTAAGTGATCCGTTTGAACACTTAAACCAGGGGGTGAACCTAACCAAATGAATTGCAGAAATAACAGGAGATACGGCTAAAAAGCGCCTTCTAGGGCATAAAAAAACCCCTTAAGAATGTCTCAAGGGGTGATTTTTGTTTGTGGGCCCAGCTGGGCTCGAACCAGCGACCAAAAGATTATGAGTCTTTTAATTTTTCGCTCTAAATATCTGTAAATCAATGTTTTACAAATTTATTTTCAGATTTTCTTAAGTATTTATTAAGTATTTAATAGGGCATCAAAAATGTTTCTTTTACAATTTTCTGACTTTATAAATTTTAATGAAAATTTCGAGAGTATGGATTGTATTTAATGTTTAACATTTCGGAACAAATGTATCTGTGAATATTTAATCATGCATGTAATGAAAGACGCTAATTATTATGGTCAGGCATTCTGACTTATAGCAGTAATTATATTTTCTAGCGCCACAATTTGTTTACAATATTTCCAACTGCTACGGTTGACCGTTTCCGCCGGCTGCACCATATATTTGACCCGTTGAAAAACTCGCATCATTCGCTGCAAGTTGTACATATATCGAAGCCAGTTCTGCCGGTTGTCCCGGTCTTCCTAGTGGAGTTTCTTTTCCGAATTCTTTTAGTTTTTCTGGAGTAGAACCACCACCCATTTGCAATGGTGTCCAGATTGGGCCGGGTGCGACTCCATTTACCCTAATTCCTTTTGGACCAAGTTGCTTAGCTAGTGATTTAACAAAATTAGTTGTAGCTGCCTTTGTCTGTGCATAATCGTATAAATCAGGTGAGGGATCTGTTGCCTGAACTGAAGTCGTACCTATGATAGATGATCCCGGTTTTAAATATGGCAAGGCAGCTTTTATAATCCAAAATGGGGCATAAATATTTGTTTTTATGGTCCAATCAAATTGCTCTGAGCTGATATCTAAAATAGATGGATTTGATTGCTGGCGTGCTGCATTACTGATTAAGATGTCGAGGCCACCCAGCTGTATGGCCGCCTCATCAACTAATTTCTTACAAAAACCCTCTTCACGAATGTCGCCAGGAATGGCAATTGCTTTTCTCCCTTCTTTTTTTATAAGCGCTAAAACTTCCTGAGCATCTGGTTCCTCTTGAGGTAAATAGTTAATCGCGACATCAGCACCTTCCCGGGCATATGCAATAGCCGCTGCCCTTCCCATTCCAGAATCTCCACCTGTAATCAAGGCTTTTCTTCCCATAAGTCGTCCTGAGCCCTTATAACTGGTTTCGCCATGGTCCGGTCTTGGAATCATTTTACTTGCAAGTGCTGGCCAGGGCTGATTCTGATGAGTGAAAGGCGGACGCGGGTACTTGGTCGTTGGATCTTGCAGATCATCCAATCTATCCAGACTTAAATTGGGTGTACTAGGCACTGCATTTCCCAAAAATGGAGTTGTGGCAACTGTGGCCATCGCTAAACCTAACCCTCCTAAAACTTTGCGTCTTGAAATTTTGTTGTCGTTATTCATAATATATGGTATAGATGTATAAAGACAACCTTCGTATTTTGGTTTAGTTTTGAAAACTTTGATTGATATGCAATTCCTGGTAGATTTTTTTAAAACTTTTGTCTCTATCCCTACTGGTCGTTTCATTTATAAAAACTTAAATAATATGAGACATTTTAGAAGGTATAAGTTTAGAAGAAAATCAATTGGATAAACTATAGGTCCTTTCATTAATATCTCTTGCTGGTAAGTTGAAGTTTAATATGCTTGACACAGATATCAAACAGGCTAGTCGATGCTCTAAAGCTATTATTTTATTTATTAATATATCTTAGCTATTTGGATTGTACGAAGGAATTTTATTCTTCAAGGGTTGATTTGAGCAAAGGCCAAATTCGAGCTGAAATGATTTTGTAGCCCTCTTTATTAGGATGTACCAAGTCCGACATATTTAAATTTTTATTACCAATCACCTCTTCGAGCATAAATGGTAAAAAAACCAAATCGAATTTGTAAGCTAAGTCAGTATAAATATTTTGATATCCGCTCAAGCTTTGGTGCGCTATCCATTTAGGTAGTTCCATACCCAGGAGTATGATTTTTGAACAATGGTTTGCCAATCTTATTTTTTGAATTATTGATTCAATGTTGGCAGCCATTTTTTTTGGATCATATGCACGAAGTATGTCATTCGCACCAATACCGATAACAAAAATATCAATATAATCAGTCAATACTTTTGGGAGTCTCAGCAAGGCACTTTGGGTGGTATCACCACTAACGCCAGCATTCATGTAATTAAATTCAAAGCCTTCAGCTTTTGCTCTTTCTGCCAGCAAAGCAGGGAAAGATTCTAAAGACGGATTTGAAAGCCCATATCCTGCAGTAAGACTATCTCCAAAGAAAACAATACGCTTCATTTTTTTTTTGACGCTATTCATTATTATAAGGGTCAATATAGGTAATTTCAAAGGTAATTGAACAGACATTTAAGGTCAGGCTCAGATTGATTATCTATTGCCCCATCGACTTTCCTTGTTTATAAGTTTTCTAGCACCAAAAATCCGCACGAATTCCTGGCAATTGCTGATTGGCGGCAGCATTTATCGTAGTAAAAAGATTATGGAATTGAAATATACAAATAGCTGCTAGGTTAAGTTACATGAATAACTTTAAAATTTCTCTATTTAAAATTGCGTCCCCCATCAAACACTTGATGAGGGGAGACCTGACGAACCTGTGAGCGTTTGTTCTGAGTAGGATATGGTGGCTCTTTCTCACCTGATCGGGATAAGGTGAGTATAGGTAGGTGATCATCGTCTTTTTCAGTCAGTCCTTTAAGCAGTTTTGTGAAATCAAAGCATTTTGACACGATAACATTAGTCACCTCGCCCTCTTTCTGAACTTTACCCTCCACCATTAGCAACCTTGAATGTAGAATTTCTTTTCGGTAGCTTTCGAACAGTTTTTCAAAAATCACCACATTAAACCATCCAAATTCATCTTCCAATGAGATAAAGCATACCCCGCCAGCTGTTCCGGGTCTCTGGCGAACGATAATTAATCCGGCGACCTTGATGTGGCTGCCATTCGAAATGGTTTTGATATCCTGTGATGACTTAATGTTAAAAAGTTGTAATTTTTCTCTTATCAGACTAACCGGGTGGGCTTTAAGTGATAGGGAAGTTGAGGTGTAGTCTTGCACAACATGCTCTCCCTGAGACATTAATGGTAATTGTATCTGTTGTTCTTTTTCTGATGAAGATGGCTGTCCCTTGAAGGCACCTATGGGCCGGTCTTTTAATGCAGATATTTCCCAGAGAGCCTGCCTTCTATCCATACCTATTGATCTGAAAGCGTCAGCATCTGCAAGGATTTCAAGCGCAGCAATAGATACACCCGCATCCAGTAGTGAATGTAGGTTCTGATAGCCCGAGAATCTACTTTTTATCAAAACCTCTATATCCTCCTCTTTGACTCCTGATATTTGCCTAAATCCTAATCTTAAACCACAATATTTTCCCGTTTTCTCTTCTAATTTATTGTCCCAGTCTGATAGATTTACGTCTATTTCTTTAATTTCTACACCGTGATTGCGAGCATCGATAACCAATTGAGCAGGCTGGTAAAAGCCCATTGGCATAGAATTCAGAATCGCACAGGCAAACACGTCAGGATAATAGCATTTCAGCCAGCAGGAGACATACACTAAAAGCGCAAAACTTGCTGCGTGGCTTTCTGGGAAACCATAACTTCCGAATCCTTCCAATTGCTTAAAAACTCGGCGTGCAAATTCTTCTGTGTATCCGCGGGCGGTCATTCCGTCCACTAATTTTTTTTCAAATTTAGTCACCATTCCATGCATCTTGAAGGTAGCCATGGACCTTCGCAGTTCATCAGCCTCGGCTGGAGTAAAACCAGCGGCCACAATAGCGATCTTCATTGCCTGTTCCTGAAATAGCGGTACTCCGAGGGTTTTGCCTAAGATTTCCTCAAGTTCCTTTGAAGGATAGCTTATGGGCTCTTCTTTATTTCTTCTGCGAAGATAAGGATGGACCATATCACCCTGAATAGGTCCTGGACGTACAATGGCTACTTCAATAACCAAGTCATAAAAACAGGATGGGCGAAGTCTAGGAAGCATCTGCTGCTGTGCCCGGCTTTCGATCTGAAAGACGCCTATTGTGTCTGCATGGGAAATCATCTCGTAAACCTTGGCATCATCTTCTTTATTGATTGATGCCAGTGTAAGGTCTAAGTCATAATGTTTTTTAGCGAGATCGAAGGCTTTGCGAATGCAGGTGAGCATACCTAAAGCTAGCACATCTATTTTGAGGAAACCTAAAGCATCAATATCATCTTTATTCCACTCAATATTTGTCCGATTCTCCATGCGTGCATGAAAGATCGGGCAGAGGTCGGTAAGTTTTCCAGCGGTGATCACAAATCCCCCGGTGTGCTGGCCAAGCTGACGGGGAAAGCCCATCATCTGTTTTGTTAAATTTAGTACTTTTACCAATAACGGATCTCTTGGATTCAAGCCCTGCTCAGAGACCCGTTCACTTTCAAACCACTCATCTGTAAATTCCCAGATAGAAGCAGACAGCCGGTCAATTGTATCGGTTGATAGACCCATTGCTCTGCCAACATCTCTCAGTGCTCCTTTTTGGTGGAGCTGAGTTACCGTAGCTACAATAGCTGCCCGGTCCCGGCCATATTTCTCATAAATATACTGGATCACTTCCTCCCTTCGCTCATGTTCAAAGTCTACATCAATGTCTGGGGGCTCATTTCGGGCAGAAGAAATAAAACGCTCAAATAGTAAGTCAAATTTTGTTGGATTGACGGAGGTTATCCCGAGGCAATAACAAATGGTGGAATTTGCCGCAGAACCCCTTCCCTGGCAAAGTATTCTCTGTTGCCTGGCAAACCTCACAATATCATAAACAGTCAGAAAATAAGAGGCATAATCCATTTCCTTCACAAACTTCATTTCATGGGTTATGTTTTTGATTACTTTTTCGGGTAGGGGAAGTCCAAACATTTCTTCAGCACCTTTCCAGGTTAGGTATTCCAGTTCTTCCTGTGGGGAACGCTCACCCGAAAGTATTTCATCGGGATATACATATTTTAGCGAGTCTAAACTAAATTGGCATTTTTCTGCAATAATGGTTGTATTCTCGATGGCCTCTGGATACTGCCGGAAAAGGCGGTGCATCTCTTCTATAGGTTTTAAATGCCTTTCGGCATTCATTTTTAAAAGAAAACCTGCATTGTAAATGGTTGATTTTTCACGTACACAGGTTAAGATGTCCTGAAGTTCTCTTCTTTGCTGATGATGGTAAAGTACATCATTTGTAGCCACCATACCCAGTGCAAGCTTTTTACTCAGTTCATTCAGGCGGAATAGCCGTTTTTGGTCCTGCCCCTGGTACAATCGATTAGCAGCAAGGTAAAGCGAGCTGCCAAGCATGTCTTTGTATTCTTTTAATGCTGCAATAAAGCGTGAGTCAAATTCAAAGCCTAGTGAAAGTTCTTCCGGGGCAATGGCGATGAAAAGTATCTCCTTTTGGTTAATGTAGATGTCATTTTTATAGAGAAAACATTTTCCTTTCTCAGCACGCATGTTGCCCTCGCTCAACAGAGCAGATAAGCTGCTGTAGGCCTCTTGTGTGGTTGGGTAGGCGAGTAGTGGTGGTCCGTCCAGCAGTTCAAGTCTGCAAGCCGGAATAATTCTAATATTATGATTTCTTGAAGCAGTGTGTGCACGTACAATTCCGGCCAGGGTGTTCACGTCTGTAATCGCAATCTTGGGATAGCCGAAAATCGCCGCCTGTTCGATGAGCTCCTCCGGATGGGATGCACCTTTCAAAAAACTAAAATTGGAGGTCGTTTGCAGTTCGCAGTAGCTCATAATTAATTCTATTCTTAACTTTTATGGTTACGCGAAAAATCCGTGCAGGAACCACTCAGATGTATCCTCATTGTAGTGGCCCGATCTGAATACCCAATATCTGCATCCCTTATCATCTTCTAATATGTAGTAGTCACGGTGCTCTCCCTGAGAGAGCCACCATTCCTGCTCGATGCGCTCTGGCCCATCTGCTTTTTTTACCCAGTGCAGCTCCTCCTTGTAACGAAAGCTCAATGGCGGGTAATCAGGTATAGGCGCTGTGACTTTGATGGCAGCAGGTTTATGCAACATTTCCATGGGGCGGGGATTTGCTTTCTGCCATTTAATTTCCGTTTTTTCATCCAGTGTTATGGCCTGACGAAGAGAGCGCTCCGGCCAGTAGTGGGCCTGAGGGATGTATCTTTTTATGGCTTGATGGCCAACCTTTCCTGCAAGTCTGTCCAGTAGCTGGGCAAGATTCTGATCTTCAAGCCCGAAGTTTCCGCCCCAAAGTTTCTCTTGCTCAATAAGGACCTGCTCGGTTTTACTTGCCGTCAAGATAAGAAGTTCTATGCCTAGCCCAGGCGCTATTTTATCTATCTTAAGCCCAAATAGTTTCGTCAAATGTTTAATGTTATGGGTGGACTGATTGGTGCCAATTTGTATTTCGGTTATTTTACCATCCAAACGGTAGCATTGCAAGTCGGCTAATCGGATTCCCTGTCCTTCCTTTGATAATCTTTTGCATAGCAATTCTAGCAGTTTCTCAATCCCAATTTCAATGGCTGAGCGGGTTTTGATAGGTTCTAAGCAAACCAGACGCTCCTGGTAGGGCGCTTTAAAAATGATTGGCGTAAAGGCTTCCTCTTCAGTGCCAAGTGCTTGGCCAAGACGGCTTAGCATTTCGGTTCCAAACCTTCTTCTTAATATGGATGCTGGCATTTGAATAAATTTTCCAATTTTATCAAATCCGAGTTTATGTAATCTTTCGATAACGGGTTGCGTTAGGCGTAAGGCGACAGGGGGTAGGTTAAGTAAGGCATTATACTGTTGTCCGGAAGGTATTATTGGTAATTTATGCCCAAATCTTGCGATAGCCCAGGAGGTACCTATTGAATCTGATAGGCCCCCAAGACAGTAATAACCGAATTGTTCAAGTTTGCTTAGAATGTTTTTCAGGTATTTTTCTTCTCCTCCAAAAAGGTGAGCGCAGCCAGTGCTGTCCAGCACTATGCCGTCCGGTAATTCTACGGCAACATTAGGTGAATAGCGTATTGCCCATTTTGCGATTCTAAAAAGTAGCTTTTGATTGAAATCAATTTTTTCATCAAATGCTAATATATCCGGCACTAATGCCTTGGCATCTGCAAGAACCATGGGAACATGTATGCCTTGCTTTTCAGCCTGGCGCGATGAGGCAGTCACCATCATTCTATTTTTCTGGGACATGGTAAAAACATAACAGGTATCCTTAAGTTCTGGTTTTCTGATGGCAAGACGATCTGTCAAAAGGTTTGGAAAGTATATACTTAGGTACCTGCTCATGCAATTTTTTCCTTCACTTCTTTTAAAACAACTGGATGACTACTTTCTACCGGAAGAAACCTATTATCCGCCCATTCCAGAAGAAACGTACCGCCTTCAGCATTTTTGACCTTAATTAAATTTATCTCCCATCTTGGATTTCCTACCCCAGGCAGGTTATTTATCGTTGCTGATGGATAAGGTTTGATCGCCCACCTAGCGGTACAAGCAGTAGCGGAGATTCTTGATTTTGATCGCTTTCTTAAAATAAATCCGGTAACATGACTTTTTTCGGTAACAAGTTGCAACCTTCGACTTTGTGCAAAATCCACGTCTGGAAGCTCCGCAATCACGCAGGCAAGCCCCTCACATTTCAGCGCTTCTTCCAACACCCATAGAATATCTTTTTTATAGTTTAGGTCGATAAAGATGATGTGTTGTGGATCGGCACCAAAGATTTCCAGTGAGGGCGGAAAAAGTTTTCGCTCTTGGCTAATCCATAAGCAGGAGCGCCCGTTTTCCATGAGCTTTGACAGCAACCCTGTCATGAAACCTTCGCTTGCTGCCGCTTCTTCTGGGCTTTCTGCAAGAAATTCGTGAATGGTTCCAGTAGGAAAAGTGCTGGTCGGAAAACAGGATTCAATGGGACCGAGACCAAAGCTATTGCCTGATGCTTCCGGGAGTGATTTATACCCCTGCATTTCTAATAGCTGCTGTCGCAACTTAGCTAATATTTCCTGCTTTTCCACTATCATTGAATATAACTCTCCTAATTTTAAGCTGATTTCAACTTATTATTATACAAATATATTACTAATAATATTAGTAACTACTAACAAAATTAGTTATTTTTTCAACAATTTTACATTTCTTACTTCCCGGTTATAGACAAGATTATCATAAGTTTTATGCGTGATTAGGAGGGTGTTTTATTTCAATTCTTATTAGTTACGGATTATTCTACTACTTCCACTTTTTTTTATTGTCTCGGTATAAAACTATTACATAGGTAGATTAGCTTTCTTATCTGATATTTGCTTTTGCCAATCTGTGATTGAAAGTTATATTTTTTAGGTAGGTCTTATCCTGAATGATATAAAAAATGGTTCCGTTTTACCTTCCATTTTTAGTTTCGTATTTCCAGAAAGTTCTCGAATTGATGTGTGAAGAAGTGGATGTATCTAATTTTGTTTCAAATTTAAGGTTCAGTTGCGGCATGCAAAGGAATTTCCGGCATAAACCCGCTTGTAGCCTTTTCAACTCGAATCCATTTATTCCATTCCTCCTTTTGCTTTGGCGCAAGGGCTGAACCTTTTAATGCACCATAATTAAATCTTAAATATTATGGAAAAGCAATTTAAAGTTTCAGAAATCGAAATCAGTTATCGTCCGGCTTATAAACTTTCGGAAAAACCTAAAGTAATTTCTTCGGATACTGCTTATGGGGTTTTCAATCAGTGTTGGAATGCTGACAAAATGCAATTACTTGAAGAATTCAAAGTGATGTTGCTCAACAGGCAAAATAGGGTGTTGGGTGTACTCAGTGTCGCTCAAGGTGGCTTTTCAGAAGTTATGATTGATCCAAAGGTGGTGTTCTCCGCGGCGTTGAAAGCTTGTGCGAGTGGGATAATCCTCGCTCATAATCATCCTAGCGCTGAACTATGTCCGAGTGAGGCCGACATCCGATTAACCAAAAAAATGATGGATGGCGGAACATTGCTTGGGATAAAGGTGCATGACCATATCATCCTTTCCGCTTATGGTTATTATAGTTTCACTGATGAAGGCATGATGTAAGATAGATAAGTATTTTGAGCTATTTTCTGGGATTTTTAGCTTACAAGAGCGTTGTTCTTAAACAAAAAAACAAAGCCGAAATTCCCGGAAAAGTCCAATACTTAATAATCCAATAGCGACATAAATAACCTTCAGTTCTTGAGTTTAGGCTCTATTCGAAGGTTTTAACTTTTTCAGTATGCTTAAAAAAAGGATATTTAGATTTAGGGCAGGTAGCAGCTGCTAACAAAACAATGGTTAAAATGAAGGTTGGCCAGTTTTCCTGAAAGCACCATTACTGGAATTTGCTTTGACTAAATCATTTTGTATCAATGTATTTTATAAACAAGCTTTTCTCACCGGGCATGAATCCCGTTTTAGACTAAGCAGTCAATTGTAATATGATGCATGAATCAGTGCCAATTACCTTAGGATAGCCTTTTCTTATTTGTCCAGACCACAATCAAAAAATAAAGATATCAGAATACTTAAAGACCCCAGCGGATGCTGGGGTTTTAATCTATCTTTAATTGGACGGTACTGGATTTGTGGTAGAATCCGTTCGGACAGTATCACTCATTTGCTGATTGTTGGTCGCTGTGGTGTCAATTGTATCGGTATTAATTTCCGACTCACGATTTTTCTCTTCAGTATTGTTATTGCATGCGCCTAAAAATAGGAACACTCCGGCAATGGCGATTAATCTTAATGTTTTCATAATTTTCCTTATTGATGTAATTAAAGAACATCATAGTTACAGAAAGGTTCGAATTCTTTTAGGATGGATGAAATTTTAACTGAGCCATTATACAACTCCCATAATTTCCGGTTTTTTATACTTTCCGTATTGCATCCAATCGCTGGATTTAACTATTCTAAATCTTGTTTTTTACAACTTCAAAGGATTGAACATGATTGTATAACTTTTAGACAAAAATCTTCGGCATAAGTATCTTAACCAATCAATACTTAATATTGAGTATTGTTTGTAGAGATTAAATTATATAGGATTGCAGAAGACATTGTAGTCATGGGGATCAATGGATGACGATCCTCCAACCTTTCGGATGAAAGAAGAATCCTCTGATATGCAAATACCAGGGGATTTATTTTGTCTTTTTATTTCATTCGGTGTAAACGGTAATAGGTTTTCAGCCTACCAACTTTATTAGAAGATTAAGATTTTAAATATATCAAATTGGAAGAACAGGATCTTTTTGACATAGAAACAGATGAACATGCCGATACCATAAACCCCCTATTTTGATTTTTAGCATTGGAAGCCTGTTGTTTTAGCCTTGCTGATGTAGGCACACCGGGCATTAATCTGATGTGTGAAAAATAGCCGCTTTCAACGTTTCCGTATATATACTAAAACTGAAAATTATACATTGCGCTTATTGGTAATTTATTTAACACAACAACACTTTAAAGTCTTTCTTCTGTTACCTTTGGACGAGCTGATTTTTTATTTTGAATTTTTAAGTTTTGCAAAATACCTATGAAAGAAATTGTTGATATCCTTGATGCGTACAAAGAAGCTGTATCGACAGGTAAAAGAGCTGCTTTGGCGACTGTGGTAAAGGTGGATGGTTCCTCATATCGCAGGCCGGGCGCAAGGATGTTGGTCACCGATGATGGAAACCTAACGGGTGCGATAAGTGGTGGTTGCCTGGAAGGGGATGCTTTGAGAAAGGCCTTATCTGCAATTCATCAGGGTGAGAATAAACTGATAAGATACGATACCACCGACGAAGATGATGCTAAGTTTGGTGTGCAACTGGGTTGCAATGGTATTGTCCACATTCTCTTTGAGCCCATTTTTGCGCAGGATGAGATAAATCCAATCGAGTTATTGAAAGCGGCAAACGCCAGTCGAGAAAACTGTGTAATGGCTACACTTTTTGCGATGAATGATAAACAACAGCCTGGTTCTGTTATGCTTTTTAGGGAGAATGACTCGACGGATAAACTCGATTCTGAAATTGCCGGTTCGGTTAAAAACGATGCTTTTGATGTGCTCAAACTCAAACGCTCCACAATGGAGTCTTATGTAGTCTCGGGCAAAACATTTGATGCTTTACTGGAGTTCATTCCGCCTCCTATACAACTTGTGATTGCTGGGGCCGGAAATGATGCGCAACCGTTAGCAGAAATGGCGACCTTTTTAGGCTGGGAGGTAGTGGTTGTGGATGGGAGGCAAACCCATTGCACGGCCCAGCGGTTTCCAAAAGTGAGCAAGACCCTGGTGTTGAAACCTGAGCAGTTGCTGCATCAGCTACGAATTGATGAACAGACAGCCTTTGTGCTCATGACCCATAATTATAATTACGATTTAGCATTGCTGGGCATTTTGCTTCATTCAGAAGCCCGATATATTGGTACTTTAGGTCCCAAAAAGAAATTACTAAGAATGTTGGAGGATTTAGCGCAGGAAGATGACGCTGAAAGGGTGCACGGACCCATTGGCTTAGATATCGGAGCGGAATCACCGGAAGAAATTGCAGTTTCTATTGTAGCAGAAATTAAAACTGTTTTTACCGGCGCATCCGCAATGATGTTGAAAGAAAAGAAAAACCCCATCCACTTTTACCAGGTGAAAGCAGATTAATGAGTACGGCAATTATCATACTGGCCGCTGGGAATTCCAGCAGATTAGGCAGACCAAAACAGTTATTACAATATAAAAAGCAAACGCTTTTAGCCTCAGTGACCGCTTCAGCTTTAAATACCCCGTTTCATCCGGTCATCGTTGTGCTTGGTGCATACTCAGATGCTATTAAAGCTTCACATAATGATCCGCAGGTTATTTATCTGATCAATGAAGATTGGGAAAAGGGGATCTCTTCAAGCATCAGCCTGGGCGTTAAGAAGGTTTTAACAGATTTTAAAAATATAAAAAACGTAATAATCACTGTCGCAGACCAGGCCCATATCAACCCGGAGGTATTTAAAGCATTGCATACAAAGCACCTATCGGATAAGAAAAACATTGTAAGCTCAGCTTATTCAAAAACAACAGGTACACCAACCTTGTTCAATAAGAAGTATTTTACTAAATTGGTAGGCGTTCAAGGCTCCCATGGCGCCAAAGAATTAATACAACAGCATATCGATGATAGTGCTTCAGTTGCATTTGAACTTGGAAGCATTGATATCGATACTGAGCTTGACTACCAAAATTTAATCAACCCTAAATGATAGCAGATTCCTTCGGCAGAGTGCATGATTATTTGCGTATATCGTTAACCGATAACTGTAACTTCCGCTGCTTTTACTGTATGCCAGATGAAGACTATGACTTCACACCAGCATCCAGGCTCATGCAGCCTGCGGAAATTTTATCGATTGCTAAAACTTTCGTGGAACAGGGCGTAAAGAAAATCCGACTTACCGGTGGGGAACCCCTGGTAAGAAAAGACGCTGCAGAAATTATTTTGGGTCTTGGAAAACTTCCGATTGAATTGGTTATCACCACCAATGGCACCCGTATCGCTGAAATGCTGCCTGTTTTGCTGGAAGCAGGCATAAAAACGGTAAATATCAGTTTAGATACATTACAGGCTGAAAAGTTTTTGCTCATTACCAGAAGAGATGTTTTTCACCAGGTGCGCAGTAATGTTGAATTACTGTTGCAACATAAAATTTCGGTGAAGATAAACATGGTGGTGATGAAAGGTTTAAATGATAGCGAAATCAAAGATTTCATCGATTGGACCAGACATAATCCAATTCAGATCAGGTTTATAGAATTTATGCCTTTTGCAGGAAATAAATGGACCAGTAACAAGATGTTTTCGCTGGATGAAATCCTGAAAACAGTTGAGCAGCATTTTATAGTCTTGCCGGTTAAATCTGCTCCAAACGATACGGCAAAAGCCTTTATGATTCCAGGACATGAGGGCTCATTTGCGATAATCAGCACTATGACAGCGCCATTTTGCAGTACCTGTAACAGAATGCGCTTAACCGCTGACGGTAAATTAAAAAACTGCTTATTTTCAGTTGGGGAAACGGATCTATTGAGTGCTTTCCGCGCTGGGCAGGAGATCCTGCCTTTAATAAAGGCCTCAATTTGGTCTAAAGAAAAGGCGCTTGGTGGACAGTTAGGTCAAAATTTTGAAAACCTGGACCCCGAAACCCTTAGCAATAGAAGTATGATTACCATTGGTGGCTAATTTAATGATAGGGGTAGAACAAGCAAAAGATTTTATCGCCGGGCATTCTATAATGCTTTCACCGGTCGAGCAGCATATTTCCTGCTCACATCAGCATGTTTTAGCAGCAGACGTATTTGCCATCTGCAACATTCCTGCCTTCAAACAGTCCTCTATGGATGGTTATGCCATAAAATTTACCGATAGACATTCAGCACTTGATCTGGTTGGTGAAATGGCAGCCGGAACTTCACAAGACGGTGAAATTTTAAGCGGGCAAGCCTGCAGGATTTTTACGGGGGCACCATTGCCAAAAGGCGCAGACACGGTAGTGATGCAAGAGAAAACAGGTTTCGATGGCGGCCAACTGGTCATTCAAGACCCAAATCTTTCTCTAGGTTCAAATACCAGAAACGAAGGCTCAGAAATTAAAACCGGAGCGCTAGCCATGCTCAAAGGTAATCTTTTGACTCCGGCAGCCATTGGATTTTTAGCTGGCATAGGCATCACTCAGGTTTTGGTGTATCCTATGCCGAAAGTTTCGATTATTCTTACGGGAAAAGAACTGACTAAGCCGGGTTCAGTCCTGCAGTTCGGGCAGGTTTATGAATCCAATTCCTATTCATTGAGGGCTGCGCTGCAACAGGCTGGAATAAAGGTGCTAAAAATATTTGAAGCGGATGATGATCTCGAGGTTTTAATACAGGTTATTCAGCAGGCGTTAGATATAAGTGATGTGGTGATTTTAACAGGTGGGGTTAGCGTTGGCGATTATGATTTTGTTTTAGATGCGTCCAGATGCTGTAATATTGAGCATATTTTTCATAAAGTAAAGCAAAAACCCGGTAAACCATTATTCTTCGGAAAACTCAATCGGAAACTGGTGTTTGGTTTGCCTGGTAACCCATCATCTGTTTTAAGCTGCTTTTATAATTATGTTTTACCTGCAATATGCGCTCTTTCCGGTAAACAAAATCCCGTAAATCAAATTAGGGCAGAATTGTTAAATCATTATAAAAAACCTATCGGACTCACTCATTTTTTAAAAGGAAATTATTTGGATGGCAAAGCATCAACACTGGATGCACAGGAATCCTTCAGACTGCGTTCCTTCGCGCAGGCAAATTGCCTGATTATCCTGGATGAAGATCGTGACAATTTTACACCAGGCGAGATTGTGAATGTTTTATTAATACCCGAATAATAAGAGAATGCAGGCAGAACTCCTACTTTTTTTCGGGCTTTTATTCATTGTAGCTTTTCTCTATGCTTCCGTTGGGCATGGTGGCGCAAGCGGCTACCTTGCTTTAATGGCTATTTTTTCAATCTCGCCTCTGATAATGAAACCAACGGCACTACTATTGAATCTTTTTGTTTCCTCAGTTTCCTTCATTCAGTTTTACCGTGGCAGGCACTTTAAATGGAAAATATTCTGGCCTTTTGCTTTAGCCTCCGTTCCGCTTTCTTTTTTAGGTGGCACGATGGCAACCGACAGCAATCTCTACAAAAAAATATTAGGCGTTTTATTGCTTATACCGGTAATACGTTTTTTCTTTTTTAAAAATACCGAACCAAAAGATTTTAAAGCGGCAAATTTTGCCCTTTCTTTAATTATTGGGGGTATCATCGGTCTGCTTTCCGGTATGATTGGTATTGGGGGAGGTATTATTCTTTCGCCTATTTTGCTCCTTTTGAAGTGGACAGATCAAAAACAAACAGCGGCCATAAGTGCGGCATTTATTTTCGTCAATTCAGTTTCAGGACTTGGCGGCCAATTGGTTAAAGGCATCACTTTTAATCAGGATATGATTGCCTATGTTCTTGTGGCCTTTGTTGGCGGCTGTTGTGGCGCTTATTTTGGCGCTTTAAAATTTCCTCAATCAATCTTAAAAAATGTTCTGGCCTGTGTACTAGCACTCGCAGCATATAAATTACTTTTCACTTATGCTTAAGATATCATAGATTCTTAAGGTAAATTAGCAATATGGAAATCAATATTCTGAGCTTTGGCAAAATTGCCGAAATTATGACCATCACTAGTCTGAAGACTGATGAGCCTATGGATACAGATGGCTTAAAACTGCAACTGGAAGAATCTTATCCTGCGCTTAAAACAATTAAATATAAACTGGCCTTGAACAAGCAAATTGTGCAACAAAACCGCAAACTTTTATCGGGTGATGTTGTTGCGATTATGCCACCTTTTTCCGGAGGATAGCAATAAATGAGTGAACGTTACAACAGGCAGGTGATATTAAATGGCTTCGGGCTGTCCGGTCAGCAAAAGCTTGCGAAGGCGAAGGTGCTCGTTATCGGGGTTGGCGGGTTGGGTTGTCCTGCGCTTCAGTATCTTGCCGGGGCCGGGATTGGCACACTGGGCTTTATCGATGGTGATAGGGTTTCGATTAGTAACCTGCACCGTCAGTTATTATTTAAAACCAGCGAGGTTGGCAGGTTAAAAGTTGAACTGGCAGCAATCAGTCTTTCAGCCTTAAATCCTGAAATTATATTTAAACCTTACCCGTATTTTATTAACCAGGCTAACATCCTGGATATTCTGAGGGATTATGACTTAGTCATCGATGGAACAGATAATTTTAATGCCCGATATCTGATTAACGATGCCTGTGTCTTACTTAAAAAACCCTTAGTATTTGCAGCAGTTTCCGGTTTTGAAGGACAGCTGGCTGTTTTCAATGTGCCGGATGTGAACGGAATAAGCACCAATTACAGGGATGTTTTTCCAATACCACCTGAAAAAGGAGAAATTTTGAATTGCGCTGAAAATGGTGTTATCGGTGTATTACCAGGTATATTTGGGACGATGCAAGCCGCAGAAGCAATAAAGGTGTTGAGTGGGATTGGTAGGCCGCTGGTAAATAAATTGCTGAACTATAATTTATTGGCGCAATCTGTATATGAAATTGAACTTTCTCCCGGACCGGCAGGCAGTTATGTACGAGCCAAAGATGAAAACTCATTCTTAAGTTTAAGATTTGAGAATTTAACCGCTGATAATGCCGGCGTGGTCGAAATAGATTTTGAAGAATTACAAATTATAAAAGCAAAGGGCAATTGCCTACTTGTTGATGTTCGTGAAGTTTATGAATCACCCAAGTTAAGCTCCGGCGAATACAGACAGTTTCCCATGTCTGAGATTGAAAAGCTAATGAAGGAAAACCTTTTGGAAAAAAATATAGTTTGTATTTGCCAGCATGGAATCAGAAGCCTGGGCGCCGGGGAACAACTCTGTGAAAAATACGGAATTACTAAAAATATTTACAGCCTCAAAGGCGGAATTGCCCGTTGGAAGCAATTTTTTACCTCCCGGTTATGAAAGAGAAGAACATAAAAAATATTTTTGTTGATGGTCCGATAAGCCCTGCTTTTATTGGCGGTAGTATTGCAAAACACAGTGCTAAAAAAGAGATCGGTGGCCATAGTATTTTCTTAGGCCAGGTCAGGGCAGATGAAATTGACGGCAAACGCGTGTCAGCAATCGACTACACCGCTTACCAGGAAACTGCTCTGGAGCAGATGCATGCCATCAGAGCGGAAATATTTGAGAAATATAACCTAACCTGCATGCATGTTTACCAGTCTTTGGGTACCATAAAAACTGGGGAGATTTGTTTATTTGTATTCACCTCCTCAGCCCATCGAAAACCAGCCATTATGGCTTGTGAGGAAATTGTAGAACGATTAAAGGCAGAACTTCCGGTATGGGGCAGGGAAATTTTCGAAGACGGTACGCACCATTGGAAAGAAAATATATAATATGGTAAACATTACGCATAAATCAAATACGCTCCGCATTGCCATTGCGACCGCAACGGTAAAAGTGTCTAAAAAAGAAACAATAGAAGCGGTGGAGCAACGTAGAGTGCCCAAAGGCGATGTCTTCGAATTTGCCCGTGCAGCAGGTTTACTTGGCGTAAAAAAAACAAGTGATGTTATACCCGATTGTCACCCGTTACCAGTAGAGTTTACGGCGATAAGCTATGATATCAAAGATTTATCTATCATCATTTCGGTCGAAGTACATACCATTTATAAAACAGGGGTGGAGGTTGAAGCCATGCATGGCGCATCGGTTACCGCATTGACGATGTATGATATGCTCAAGCCAATTGATAAAGGCGTTGAAATTGAATCGATTAAGCTCCTTAAAAAGTCGGGTGGAAAAACGGATTTTAATCCTTTGGATTTTATGGGTTTAAAAGCAGCGGTTATCGTCTGCTCAGATACCATTTCATCTGGTCGAGGAGTCGATCAATCGGGTAAAATTATTGTATCCAGACTGGAAACCTTTGGTATTCAGACCCAGTTTTATGAAGTCATCCCTGATGAGTATGATACCATTCAGGAAAAAACGAAGACATTGGCTCAAAAAGTTGACCTTCTGATTTTTACCGGCGGCACAGGACTTTCTCCCCGGGATGTGACCAGTGATGCCGTCGGGCCATTGATAGAAAAATCGATCAATGGCATTATGGAAACCGCCAGGCGCTATGGACAGGAACGTATGCCTTATGCGATGCTATCGCGAAGCGTTGGCGGTTTGATAGCCAGCACTTTGGTGCTGACCTTGCCAGGTTCGGTAAAGGGTGCCCAGGAAAGCATTGATGCACTCTTCCCCCAGGTTTTGCATGTTTTTAAAGTGATTAAGGGCGAACGGCATTAAATTCTGTAATATTTCTGATTGGCTGAAACCTTCGCACAATTCAACTGTTCTTTTATGGTAGAGCGGCTAATCAATCCCTCAGCCGCTATGATAACCAGCAGAACAAAAGAATGAATCAGCAAAAAACTCAACTTACAGCGGAGGAAATAAAACTTTTCGGCGACCTCATGCCTGAGGAATTAGCGGAAATTACGCAGTCGGGCTTAAATAGGAGGCATTTCATGAAACTGGTTGGCCTGGCTTCGGCTGGCTTACTGACCAGTCATCTTATCGGGGCTGAACAGCTTTTTGCCCGGGCTGCGGATATAAATATTGAAGATTTACCGGAAAGTGCCATTGAAAACGGTGTGATGGTAAGCTTTAAGGTAAATGCTGCTGATAAAAAGGTGCTTGTAGATTCCAGAAGTAGCTTGCTGGACACCTTGAGGGAAAGACTAGGTCTAACGGGTTCTAAAAAAGGTTGTGACCACGGTCAGTGTGGCGCCTGTACGGTAATCCTGGATGGAAAGCGAATATTATCCTGCCTGACACTTGCTGCAAGTTGTGAAGGTAAATCAGTGATCACGATCGAAGGCCTTGCCAAGGGAAATGAATTAAACCCGATGCAGGCTGCGTTTTTAAAACACGATGGTTTCCAGTGTGGGTTTTGTACACCGGGACAAATCTGCTCGGCAGTGGCATTGATGAAAGAAGCAAAAGATGGTCAGGTGAGTTACCTGACCAAGGACATCCGCACAAAGGCAGCACCGGTAATGCTCTCTGATGAGGAAATTGCAGAAAGAATGTCTGGCAATATTTGCCGATGTGGTGCCTATCCGAATATTGTGGCTGCAATTAAAGAAGCTCAAAGCGGAAAAGATGTTCAACAAAACTGGCTGTTTGCAGGCTAATATTTAAGCAATACCCCAATTATGAGACCATTCAAATATACTGGCGCCAATAGCCCTTCCGATGCGCTAAAGCTCTTGATAAAAAATCCAAATGCGCGTTTTTTAGCTGGCGGAACGAATCTAATTGATTTGATGAAGGAAGATGTAGAAAGGCCTGATGAACTCATTGATTTGACCCGCCTGGATTCGACTTCATTTTCTAAGATCAGTTTTGGTGTAAACACCGCCGGAGTCTCTCTTGGTGCGACGGGTAAAAATACAGATGCTGCACACCATCCCGAAATCCGGCAGAATTTCCCAATTCTTACCAAAGCTATTTTAGCCGGGGCATCTGCTCAGATAAGAAATATGGCTACAAATGGTGGAAACCTTTTGCAAAGGACCCGTTGCTCTTATTTTTATGATACGGCAATGGCTTGTAATAAACGATCACCTGGCTCAGGTTGTGCTGCAATGGAAGGCATCAATAGGATGCATGCCATCTTTGGATGGTCTGAAAACTGCGTGGCTGTATATCCCTCGGATATGGCTGTTGCTTTATCTGCTCTGGATGCGCGGATCAAGGTCATGCAGGCAGATGGTAATGTACGCAGCATCCCTATACACGATTTTCACAGGTTACCCGGAGACCATCCCGAAAAGGATAATAACCTAAACAGAACAGAATTAATCACATCGATTGAAATTCCTACTAATAAATTTGCTGCGCACTCCGCTTATGTAAAGGTGCGTGATCGCAACTCTTATGCATTTGCATTGGTATCAGTGGCGGCTGGTCTGGTGCTGGAGGGAAATAAGATTCTATCCGCACACATAGCCATGGGTGGAGTTGCACATAAACCCTGGCGAGCTTTAAAAGCAGAAGCTTTACTTAAAGGCAAAATCGCCAGTACGGCTAATTTCACCGCTGCAGCACAGGCAGAAATGACTGAAGCAAAACCATTATCGCATAATAAATTTAAGGTGGCTTTAGGCAGGAATACAATTGTTAGTGCTCTGGAAATTGCATTAAGGGGAGCCGAAAGCCCAATCTAATTTATCATTTATCATCATGGAAGAAAAAAATAAATCGATTGGTAAAGCCGTTAACAGGATTGATGGGATTTTAAAAATAACAGGCAAAGCTACGTATGCAACAGATTATCCTATCAAGAACATGGCCTTTGCGGTCATTTTTAAAAGTACAATTGCTTCGGGAACGATTGTAAATTTAGATACCACATCAGCCGAGCAGGCAAATGGGGTACTGGCTGTAATCACCCATAAAAACGCTCCAAGACTAAACGAAAAAGGTGGGATTCGGGGCGGAGCCCTATTACAAAGCCCGGAAATCCTCTTCTATGGTCAGCATATCGGTGTGGTTGTTGCCGAAACCTTTGAACAGGCTAGGCATGCCGCCCATTTAATAAAAGTTGATTATCAGAAAAAAGAAGGTAAAACTGATTTTGAAAAATTAGCTACATCAGCAGGCGCGCCAAGGGGTAAAGAATTGGCTGATCTGATTCGGGGTGATGCGCTAGGCATGTTGGATACTTCGGCAGTTAAGCTGGAAGAAGTCTATGAAACACCAATTGAACACCACCATCCCATGGAGCCACATTCGACGATTGCGGTTTGGGAGGGGGATAAGGTTGTTTTATATAACGGTTCCCAAATTATTAATGGTGCACAGGCTGCTGCAGCAGAAACACTGAATTTAAAACCTGAGCAGGTGAGAATTGTATCTCCTTTTATAGGTGGAGGTTTTGGCTCGAAAGGTGGCCAGTGGGCTAACCTGATCCTGACCGCGGTAGCTGCCAAGGTCGTTAGCCGGCCGGTAAAACTGGCTTTAACACGCCAGCAGATGTTTAATTCGGTTGGACTGCGGCAGCAAAACATTCAAAGAATTAGTCTGGGGGCATCAAAAGATGGTAAGTTAATTAGTCTTGTACACGAAACTACCACGCAAACTGCAATAGACAGTGAGTTCTTAGAACCCTGTGGGGATTGTTCGAAGGTTATGTACGAGGTTCCAAATGCCCTGATTTCTTACAAAGTTGCCCCAATGCACATGATGCTGCCGACCTATACCCGCGGGCCTGGAAAGTCAACCGGAAGTTTCGCCTTAGAATCAGCCATGGATGAATTGGCTTATAAACTGCAGATGGACCCAATTGAACTCAGGATAAAAAACGAACCGCAGAAAGACCCTTCTAACGGCAAGCCCTGGTCATCCAGAAAAACAGTAGAGTGTCTCAGAGAAGGGGCGAAAGCCTTCGGCTGGGCTAACAGAAAAGTAGTTCCTGGCAGTAACAGGGTGGGTGATGATCTAATTGGCTATGGCGTTGCCTGCGGCACTTATCCTGCCAGGCAAAGAGACAGTTCAGCGGTAATTAAGTTAACAAAATCCGGAGAAAATGTCTTTGCCATTGTAGAAATTGCAGCCTCAGATTTAGGAACAGGTACCAACACCATTCTTGCTCAAACTGCAGCCGACGGATTAGGGATCCCTTTAGTTCATGTCACAGTTAAACTCGGTGACTCTGACTTGCCACCCGCTGCAGGCTCTGTTGGTTCTGTTGGAGCGGCTAGTTTTGCAAATGCGGTTAATGACGCCTGCACGAAAATCACGGATGAACTTTTAGCTAGGTCAGCTAAACAGTTTTTCATCCGGCCAACGGCATACCAGCTAATTGTCTCAGAAAACATCAAAAATTATCAAACCAGAGTGGATGCGAAGGCGCCAAAAGAAGCAGAGCAATATTCTGCACACAGTTTCAATGCGAATTTTGCGGAAGTTAGAGTGAATGCGCTAACCGGAATGGTAAAAGTAACGCGGTTTTTAGCGGTCACAGGCGCCGGAAAGATCCTTAACCCTAAAACTGCCCGTTCTCAGATTATAGGTGGTAATGTCTGGGGTATTGGGATGGCCCTTAGTGAGGAGTCGGTAATGGATCCCAGATGGGGTAATTTTGCAACACGTTCCTTTGGAGATTACCATGTGCCAGCAAATTTGGATGTTGGAAAACTAGATGCGATTTTTATTAATGAAGAGGATAAAATCCCTAATAAAATGGGTGTCAAGGGTATTGGTGAAGTCGGTATTGTTGGTGTGGCCGCAGCCATTGCTAATGCAATATTTAACGCTACAGGAAAACGCATTCGAAAATTACCAATAACGCCAGATAAATTAATATAGGTCGCTTTTTAAGAACGAATGGTTGGTGAGCTGCGTATTGCTTTAGCTGTACTTGTATCCATTTATAAATGCTTCCTTACACACTAATTATTTCATCGTGGCGCTTGCCTGAAAGCGCAACGATTTTCTTCAACTATTCTGGTGGACGTTTGAAGCGAATCGGGCTGGTATTAGTGTAGGATAGCTTCTACAAATGGTTTGAAAGGTTTGTAAGAGATTTTAAAGGAGAAATACCGGAAATGAACTTTGCTTTGCTATGTTTTCATTATCAGAACAAAGCGGTCGGTAGTTTATCGAGGCTTAATCTATTTTTTTCCTGTTTATATTGTTCTAGACCTTCCTCACCTTTATTTTCTGCCCATTTTTGTGCTTGGCTCCGCTCTCCGGCATAATCATAATATGGAACACTGAATCCACATGATGTCTGGACTTCAAACACGTCAGCCAGAATAATTTGCCGGGTACCCATTTGTAAATTAAAGTTTTCAGAAAGTGCTGCCCATTGCTTATCACTGGGCAAAACAGTTGTTCCTTTGCAGTATAAACGGAGTATGTTTGGTGGTCCTTCAAAGGCGCAAAACATGATGGTCAGTCGTCCGTTCTCAAGTAAGTGCGCAGAGGTTTCATTGCCACTTCCAACCAAATCCATGTAGGCAACTTTATTTTCACCAAGCACGCGGAATGAATCTAATCCTTTAGGGGAAAGGTTAACATGGCCTTGGCTGCCCAAGGGAGCCGAAGCGGTAAAAAATATTTTCTGTTTTTCGATGAATGCGATGTGCTTATCAAGTAACTGGTTGAAAAATTTTCCCATAATAATGTTATAATTCTGTGCAGAAATGGCCAATCGTTATAAGTTCTATCTTCATATAGTTCCTTAAATTAAGCCATGCCCATTCTCGTAATTAATCCGCATGTTGTTAGCGCGCTGCGCTAAATCTAAATTACTAAAAAATATAATATTTGAACAGTTGTATATGAGCCAGATTTGCTTTCGGGTCGTTTGGTATTTATCAGCTTTTTAATTATAAGCTGGAGTGTTTATTTCTACATCATACTGCTCTTTCTAAGAAGGATAGTAAATAAACCTGTGTGATATGGTTGAAACGATATCGGATAGGCGAGAAACATTCCAGTTTTGATAGACTTTGCCTAAAAATATTTTATCTGTTCAATCCTTTCCAGAGCAATTGATTTGTACATCGAATTTCTTGTTTTTTCATTGAACATGTAAAGGGGGCCAAGTATAATTTTTGAAACAAAAACAATTAGGGTCAAATTGAGTTTTAAGTCTAATTTCCGGTAAGCGGGGGCTTTGGCAGATGGGAATGAACGCCAAGAAATTTTTCAATCTTTTTTAATCCAATATGCACAAGATAGTACCACCAGGAAGTGGAGTACGGAAACTCAATACGGCCCACCAGGCTTCCCGGTCAGTCAAGAAAATTTCTGAAAAGTTTTCCCTCAGCTTATTGGTAACATTTAATGCTGGTGTTTGGCGTTCAGGCAATTGGTCATGAAGATTTTTATAATTAGTACAATTTGTTTTATGTGTGCAGAATGTATCCCCAATAGGATGGCCTACAATCAGCCGGATAATAAGAAGTTAATATAATAGTTGTGAATCCATCAATAAATTTTTCGAGTAATTTTTAGCTATCCAAAAACCAATGAAGAAAGAATTTCCATTTTACATCAAGGCCCCAGTGATTATGCTGGGTTTAGTGATTGCTGTTTTTATTTTAAGTGTGTTAAGAGATATTCTGGTACCACTTGCATTTGCAGCCCTGATTGCTATACTGCTCAATCCATTATCGGTGAGGTTGGAAAAAAAACTTCCGAAAATTGTTTCCATCATTATTGCGATGCTTATTGCGATATTGGTCGTCGCAGGTATTGCCTATTTTTTGTCTTCACAGATAGCGCATTTTTTCGATAATGTGGATGCGATGAAGCAAAAATTTTCTGCATTGCTGGATAATGCTCAAACCTGGCTGGAAAAAACCTTTGGGATAGGTGCCAAAAAACAAATAGAAATGGTTAATGAAGCGGCCAGCAACAGCAAGGCGGTAATCGGTCAGACTTTAAACGGGGCCTTAGGGGTACTGAGTGTTGTTTTCCTTATTCCTGTATACACATTTCTCATTATGCTGTATAAAACGCTGATTCTGAATTTCTTATACGAGGTTTTCTCTAGTGAGAACCAACAGAAAGTGGCTGAGATTTTAGCCGAAACCAAAGCAGCCATACAGAGCTATATTGTTGGTTTACTGATTGAAACAGGAATTGTTGCGGTCATGAACTCCTGCGCGCTATTGGTGCTGGGTGTGCCAAATGCGATATTGATTGGGGTTATTGGCGCCATATTGAACCTGATTCCCTACATCGGTGGAATCATTGCGATTGCTTTGCCGGTACTAATGGCAACGGTTAGTTTCGATGGCTATACTACCCAGCTGTTAATTGTAGCAGCCTATGCACTGATTCAGTTTATCGACAATAACTTATTGGTGCCAAAAATAGTCTCCTCGAAGGTTCAGATTAATGCACTTATTTCGATAATTATTGTACTAATGGGTGCCGCCGTGTGGGGGGTTCCGGGGATGTTTCTATCCATTCCTTTTATTGCGGTACTGAAAATCATTTTTGACCGGATTGATGGACTTAAACCTTGGGGTAAGCTTTTAGGCGATAATATTCCTACCGAACACCTTGGACAACTTAAAAGACTTCGAAGAAGTCGTATTCAGTCAAAACCCAATCGTCATTAATAGTGTAAATTTGATGTTGTTCACATTTGGTGGATGGTGAGGACGGTGATAAAAATCAAGTGGGTATTCCCTTCATGGATTCAGGAGGTCAGTTTTTTTGCAAAAAAATAATCGCTGAAGGTTAAGCAGTTATTCGATGCCACTGACCCGAATAGGAATGGTATAAATGGCGGTCGAAGCGGTAATGAAAAGCTCATTATGGTTTTTTCCGCCAAAACATACATTACTTGTCCATGATTCTTTGATTACTATTTGTCCAATCTTTATGCCTTTTGAATTAAATATGGTAACCCCATCGGCTGCAAGATATAAATTTCCTTGCTCATCAAGGGTAATACCATCAGCACGATGATTGACAAAGAGTTTCTGGCCATATAGCATACCTTTTTTACCTATGGAATAACAATATATTTTTGCCCCACCAATATCGGATACATAAAGGTACCGACCATCGGATGAACTCACAATACCATTTGGTTTGCTGACCTCCTCAGCTGCGACTCTCGCTTTATGGTGTCTGCCCGGGGGCAGGTAATACACTTTCTGTCCTTCTATTTCCGGCTTTTGCCTGGACCAGTAATTCCGCTGGTAATAGGGGTCTGTAAAATATATCCCACCAAATTTATCAGCCCAGAGGTCATTCGGTCCGTTGGGTTTCTTACCATCTATAGTGCATAGCAATATTTTTATTTTTTTATTTTTATCAACAGACCACAATTCATTGTTCTCATCCGCACAGATAAGTAGCTGGCCATTTCTATTGATGTATGTTCCGTTTGCCCGGCCAGCATTATCCATAAACAGGGAAAGTTTACCGTTTAGATCATATTTCCAGATCTGATTATTTGGCTGGTCGGTAAAAAAGATATAGCCCGCTGGATTAACTGATGGGCCTTCTGTGAAAGAAAACTGACGGGAAATGAGTTTTAAACTATCCTGGCTAAATAACTGCGCACCAGCTTTCAGGGCAGTGAATAAAAACAGAAGTATGCACAGCAACGAAAAGGGCAGCGTGATTTTGGATTTTGGATATTTCATGATGATGAATATAGTTTTTAACTATTACCCATAAATATAACAAGTGAATCCTTATTTGATGATACATTATTGGGAAAAATGAGTTATCATGATTATGAGTTAACTTAACTCCAACTGTTGCTTGGGCTTCGGAATGCGCATTGAATAATTGTTTCTTCTGGCTTACGCCGAGCGGGCCAGTATATACTCTGGTAGACGCCCTCTTTAAGCCTTCTGGAGGGTATAGTTTTCTACTTTGATTAACCTTACTGTATAACTGAAACCACATTAATCTGGCAAATCCCGAAAATTAATTAAATTTATTACCGAACATTTATGGAATAAAAATCGTTATAAATAACCTACAAGCGTATTTGTCCGACAAAAATTATATATGAACCCTGCCATTTCTAGCGAGCGTCGTCTTGCTGCACTCTTATGTGATTCTGCTGATTTTGCTTTTTACCTCAGTCCAGACGGTCAGTCAAGACATGATCTTAATGTAACTTCACTACCCCTACTAGTCTGCGAAAGTTATGTTGATTGGCGCCAGAGGCATATTCATATTGATGATATTGATGCGTTCAATGAGCATTTTAGTAAAGCGTTAAATGCGCAGCACAAATTCGAGTTTGAACACAGGGTAATGCAAGAGGATGATTCTATAGGCTGGTCAAAAACCACAATTCTCCCGATCCGGGATGAATCAGGTGAAGTTTTAGAATGGTTTGGCACTACTAGAAATATCAGCGGGAAAAAAGAGGCAGAGACTGCGGTGCAATTGACCCTTCGTAAAGCAGAAGAGCAGCAGATTTTATTTGACACTATCACCTCCACAACGCCTGATTTGATATATGTGTTTCAGCTTGACTACCGCTTTAGTTATGCCAATAAAGCACTGCTCGAGATGTGGGGTAAAAGCTGGGAGGAGGCAATTGGAAGGTCTTTAATCGAAAATGGATACGAAACTTGGCATGCGGAAATGCACGAACGAGAAATTGATGAAATTATTAAGACCGGAAAGCCCATAAGAGGAGAAGTCGACTTTCCACATGCCAGCCTGGGTAAACGGGTATATGATTATATCCTGACTCCCGTATTTGATCATACTCATAAAGTAATTGCAATTTCAGGTGTTACACGTGATGTTACCCTTTATAAAGCACAGCAAGAAGAGAAAAATCAGCTTTCACTTGAGCTTAGTAATAGCACACAGGTAGCTGAAAAGGTTAACGATGAACTTATGGCTGCTCACCGGAAGCTGTCTTCATCACAGAATAAATTAAATGAGGCAAATCTTAATCTGAATCTGATAATCAATATGCTTCCGGCCTCAATAGTTGTGATACGAGGTTATGATCTAATTGTGGAGATGATTAATGAGAGTAACCTTAAATACTGGAACAAGACAAGTGAAGAAGTTGTTGGGAAAAAATTTCTTGATATTTTGCCAGATCTTGCCGAGCAGCCCTTTGCTGCCCAGCTCAGGAAGGTCATTGATACTGGCGAGGTTATCGATGTAAAAGAAAGTCCGGTACTATTTACCATGGAAGACGGTCATATTAGGGAGACTTTTGTGGACTACACTTACCAACCCCTTTATGGTGAGCAGGGAAACCGTAACGGAGTTCTGGTTATGTCATTTGAAATCACTGAAAGAGTGAATCAAAATCGACTATTGGACAAGTACTTAAAGGAGTCAACTGTGCTTAATGAATCCCTACATAATTTGAATGCTAAGCTTTCCGCTAGCGAGGCGAGGTTTAAGTTCTTTATTGAGAAGGCTCCGGTTGCTATTGGTATTTTAAGGAGCAGGGAACTGATAGTGGAAACAGCAAATGAAAAAATTCTGGAAGTTTGGGGCAAAACCGACCGTATCATTGGATTACCCTTGGCGCTGGCGCTACCAGAAATAAAAGGTCAACCTTTTTTGGGGATGTTGGATAACGTTTTTACATCTGGGCAGCCAATACATGCAAGCGAAATACGCGCTATGCTTGAACATGAGGGTTTTATGAAGGAGATTTTTTTCAATATGGTTTACCAACCGATAAAAGACCATAGCGAACAGGTAACAGACATTCTGGTTGTTGCCTCAGATGTAACTGAACAGGTACATGCCAGAAGAGTTGTAGAAAAAAGTGAGCAACATTTTAAGAAACTTTCAGATCTGATTCCTGCGAAGATATATAATGCGCTTCCAAATGGTGAAGTAACATTTTTTAATCAGCATTGGCTGGATTTCTCGGGCTTAGATTTTGAACAAATGAGGGCCTCTGGCTATCAGGAACTTATTCATCCTGATGATCTTGTCTTACTTCAAAAGGGCTTGGATAGGGCAGCTCAATCAGGAAAAGCATTTAGTTCAGAGATTCGGTTTAAAAATATCCATGGAACTTACATCTGGCATTTATATGTATCATCGCCCATCCTGGATGAAGACCAACAGATTACGATGTGGGTAGGTTCTGCAACTGACATTCATGCGCTTAAGGAAGAGGAACAAAGGAAAAGTGATTTCATAGCCATTGTCAGCCATGAGCTTAAAACGCCATTAACTTCCATGAAAGCTTACATTCAGGTACTGCAACTTAAAGCAAAAGCGTTAGCGATTCCATTTGCTACCCAGGCGTTGGATGGAGCAGAAAGGCAAGTACTTAAAATGACGGAGATGATTGATGGATTTTTAAACCTCTCGCGTCTGGAGAACGGCAAATTACGTTTAGATTTTCAAAAAACTGATGCGCAACAGCTGGTTGAGGGGGTAATTAAAGAATTCCAAGCTATTGACGAGACGCATCACATACAATACTTATGCGATAAATCTGTTTACATCACTGTAGACCCGGTAAAACTGGGGCATGTAATTAATAACCTGATTAGTAATGCGATAAAATATTCGCCTATCGGCTCCCTGATCACAATTGACTGCACTATCGATGAACATCGCTTTGTTTTTAGTATTAAGGATAGGGGTATAGGGATTCCTCAACAAGATCTTCCACACTTGTTTGAACGTTTTTTCAGGGTAGAAAGCAACCGTACTTCAACGGTGTCCGGATTTGGAATAGGGCTATATCTTTCTGCAGAAATTATCCGAGGGCATGGGGGTAACATTTGGGCAGAGAGCGAAGTGGATAAAGGCTCCATCTTCAGCTTTGAAATCCCTATAGCTAATCTAAAGATAAGTTATTGAAACTTATTTTTAAATGCTAGAATTTTATGACCTATATATTCAAATCATTATCATGAAAATAGCTTAAGATATAATGAGTAGATAAATAGCCCATTTATGACGATGAAACAGCCCGTAGGCTTGAGATAGGCAAAAATAAAGGTAAACAGTCATTGGCAAAGGAAGACTCCAGGGTATCTGCTGTGCTCTCGAGCGGATTTAATCGTTGACATCTAAGCAGGGTAGATTTTGCTCCCATGAAAGCACATACTCCCAAATGAGGATGGCTGGTTTTCAGTTTATGAGTGAAAATAATTAACATACATCAATATCTTCTTTGGGCAGAGTTTTTAACTTTGTTTGGATAATAAAATAACCTTGTTAACTAAAATTCAGAAATTATGAAAACAAAAATCTTTATCGTGGCGCTCCCTGCGCTTTTCCTCTTGGCATCATGCGGAGGTCAAAGCAGTGATTCAGCGAAAACCACTACCGAGCAGACAGCGGCTTCACAAAGCGGTGAAGTACTTAATATAGATACTGCTGCAACTATGGTAAGCTGGAAGGCAACCCATAAAGGTGGACTTGCGCCAAGGTGGGGCACAATTGGTGTGAGTAGCGGTAGCCTTTCGGTAGAAAAGGAGGCTTTGACCAGCGGTGAATTCATGATCAACATGAATGCCCTTTACGTGGATCCCGCTTCAGTGACGGAGAAAGATAAGAAATCAACGGACCTTGAAGGTCACCTGAAAAGTCCTGATTTTTTCGATACAGCTAGAATGCCAACTGCGAAATTTATTATTACGAAGGTGGAACCTTTCAAAGGAGATAAAAAATCCGCATTGATTGCAGACCCAAATTACCTTATTAGCGGGAACTTAACTCTTAAAGACAGTACCCTTAATGTGACTTTTCCGGCGAAAGTGGAAATCACTAAGACAGCAGTAAGCGCAACGGCGAAGTTTGTTATTGACCGGTCTTCCTGGGGCATTAATTATAAATCTGAAGGAAGCCCTGAAAACTGGGCAATATCTAAAGATGTGGAAATAGGTTTATCATTGTCTGCAAAGAAGTAAAATATGCCATTCCTACAGTAGCCTTTACATGCAGCTGCTGATTCAGATCTTATATTTTGAAGATGCTAAAGGTAATGTGCCTTTAGCATTTTTGATTTATGGGTTTAGGTCCCTGTTTTTATCTGTAGTTTCAAATATATATCGATTTTCAATCAATATTGAATCATGTGGGCCGGATTTATGTGGAGTGATCAATTATAAATAGCTATAATTTACCTATGGATGAACACTGTATTGGTGACAACGCCACTATCTCTTCCTTTGCAATAGAGGGCAAGAATATAGATAATATCTTTTCATTTTATCAGGAGATTAACAGGGCTTTGATGTTCAACGAAGCTTGGCAATTAGGAGAAAGTCTGGATGGCTTGAACGACCTGTTGTATGGGGGATTTGGTATACTTAAAGTTCATCGCCATGTAAGGTTAATTTGGATTGACGCTGCGCTTTGCCGTCAGACTTTGGGCTATGAAACGACTAAAGCCTACTATTTGCAAAAGCTGATACCAGGCTCGCCCTTTAACAGGACCTATCATCAGCAGAAACTCGCAGAATTAGAAGCTGGTATTGGACAGACTTATTTTGAAATCGTTCTGGGAATTTTTGCGGATCATCCCAATATTGAGCTCATCTGTAAATAGGTTAGAGCGTATTTTCAAGGGATAATCAGAATTTTTTTCTCTTAGGCTTAATTAATATTCCTCATAAGAATCTTTCAAACTTCTGACTTAGATGATTGTTGTTTACTCGAATTAATTCCTATAAATATGATTAACGAAGAAAACCAACGGCCTGAGCAAAACAGTGATAAACTGAAAGGGGATAATACGGTTAAAAATCCGGATGACTGGACAACTGGTGATGAGCCAATGACAGGTGCACAAAGTTCATACTTAAAAACGCTGTCGGATGAAGCAGGTGAGCAGTTTAATGAGCACCTGTCTAAAGCTGAAGCTTCAAAGAGAATTGATGAACTGCAACATAAAGCAGGTAGGGGTTTAAATGAATCTAAATAACACGGGGCGTTACTGGATTGAAAATTTGAAAAAAGCTCGCGCCATAAATTCTGATAGTCATTATCAGTATTCATGGCGCGTGCCAATCCTGAATTTTTCCAGGTTTCAGAACATCCACAACGCACCCTTGGATGTGGGAATTGCGGCCCTAAATCATTAGTGCCTCCAGTTCCCGCACCTCTTTAAATCAATAGACCGCCCCCTGTTCAATAAAACTTTTATTGTATTTATTTCTATACCCTACGGGTGTAAGACCTGTAATTTTTTTAAAAATCGAGCGAAAGGCCTTTGTATCAGAATAGCCAACATCGTACATGACTTCTGTGATATTTTTTCGGTTAGATTCAAAACTTCGCTTGGCGGATTCTATTTTTACCCGGTTGACATATTCCAGAACAGAATTGTTGGTTGCGGTCTTAAATCGTCTTTCAAAACTTCTTCTCCCTAGTGAAGTAAGATTTGCCAGTTCATCAACTGTTATCTTTTCTTGAATGTTGTTATCGATAAATTCCTGAGCCCGTTTTATGGCCTCGTCTGTTTTTGCCCCTGAAACATTGCAAAAGCGGATTGACTTGCTCTATCAATATCGATTGCAAAATATTTCGATGCCAATATTGCTGTTTGCCTGTCGGTATATTTCTCAATCAAATGTAGTAATAAGTTCCAGTAAGAGTTTGCACCTCCACTAGAATAGATTCGGTGTTCTTCAGTAATAATGTGTGTATAACGGCATTGATGGGCCAAGGATTTCGGAGCATAGCGGGCCAGTCATTTCGGGAATCAACGGGCCACTTTCCTTTTACAATTATAAGTGATTTTTTTAAGTGCTCAATTGTTTATTTTTTCTAAGGGATTCACCTTCGAGCTCGATCCTGTGCGAGGAGAAAACTATCCGGTCAAGAATAGCATCTGCAATTGTGCTTTCTCCAATAAGGCCATGCCAATTTGCTACCGGTATCTGTGTCGCAATTATAGTGGATGATTTTTCATGACGCTCTTCCACAACGTCCATCAATACGTTACGTGATGCCTGATCAATGGTCGCCAGTCCAAAGTCATCCAGTATAAACAGTTCTGTTGTCTGTATCTTTTTGATAAGCCGGTGGTATGTACCATCAAGCTTGGCTAGCTTTGCAAGGTCAAAGAACCTGGAGGTATTAAAGTACATCGTTTTATTCAGTAACTGACATGCCTTTACGCCAATACATTGGGCCAGAAATGACTTTCCGCAACCGGTAGGTCCGGTGATAATAACATTTTCCTTTCTACTGATAAAGTTCAGTCCAAGCAGCCGTTCGTAAGTTGTCCTGTCCAGATTCCTTTTAGCTTTATAATCAATATCAGCAGCTGAGGCTGCCTGTTTGAATCCGGCTCTGGTTATCAGATTCTGGATGTTTCTATTTTGCCTGTTCTCCCATTCAGCATCTATTAGCATACTTAAGAAACTATCCAGGGAATAATCCTGAAACAGATTATCTGTGAGGCTACTGTGATACAATTATGCCATTGCGTTCATGCGCATCCTGCGCATTTTTTCTACCGTGTTGTGTTCATTCATTTTGATTGAGGTTGATTATGTTAGTTTACCACTTATTTGTTTTTCTGCTCCAGCCGGGAGTCAGCATGCTCCATTAATGGTAGCTAGCCGCTCCCCTTATATTACCGTGTTCAGGTGTTGAAGCAGTTTTTTCTTCTTCTTCTTCCACCATGTCCAGTCTGTTTTTGAGTATATTCGATACGGTATGAAATGAGGCTTTATGGTAGGTGGATGCTCTCATGCATGCCTTTTCAAGTCGTTCAGAACTATATAGCCTGACAAAGGAAAGGATACCAAGCGACTGCTTGTAGGCGATTTCAGGATATCGGGACTGGTTCAGCAGCATCTGAATATACTTTAGTGTACCCGGACCAACCTGGGTTGCCCGCTGCTCGAAGTACTCCGGACTCCATTGACCATAAGCCTGATGAGTGGAGGGCATATGGTCCGCAATGGTTTTATAGTTGCCGCGTCGATAGCTACGTTCATGCGATGCAATACGTACATGGTTATAGAGTATCTCAACAATATCCTGATTATACTGCACCTCGACATACATTCCGGTATACCTGAATGGAACGCTGTAATAGTTTTTGTCCTCACTGAGAAAGATATGCGAAGTACGCTGAACCTTAGCCCTTTTATAATAACGAATACTATATTTTCCTGATGCAAGACGATAAAGATAATCCCGCTCGAGATCAATAAAATAGCTTCTGCGCGTACCGCCGCCATGGGAGAAAAGGTAGTTGTTGTATTCTATAAGCTGCTCAGCGATTGCCTTGTTAAGTGAATCCAGGTCAAAAAAGGTAATCTTGCTTAAGGGATAGTAGATTCTTTGGTACACCAGTTCCACGCTCCGCTCCACAAGGGCCTTATCCTGGGGGTGATACGGACGGGCAGGATCAACAGCGCAGCCATAATGGAGGGCGAAATCGGCAAGGGTCTTATTGATGATGGGCGCATATTTCGAACCTTTGCTAACAGCAGATTTCAGATTATCTGAAACGATAGCCTGTGGTGCACCGCCCATCCACTGCAGACATGCATCAAGGCAGCAGATCAGATCTTCCCGCTTTTGTGAATGGACTGCTTTTACAAAAGTATATTGACTACAGGGCAGCACTGCAACGAATACCTCAACAGGCACAAGTTCTCCTGTAGCTTTATCAATATATCCTAATTTCTTGCCACAGAAATCAATGTAAAGCTTCTCACCGGCCTTGTGATCCAGTTTACCGCTATGATTATTGAGTTTTTTCCATTTGCGGTAATGAAGGGTAAACTGGGTATATTTATATCCCTTGGGGTGCTTTTCTATATAATCCTTCCAAAGCGCCTGAAGGGTGCACCCGGGCTTGGTAAACTCTTTTTTAAAGGAAGGGAATAAAGCGGAAAGTTCCTCGTAACGCTGTTTCTCAGTCTGGCTCTCTTCAGTGAAAAGATCATTTAAATCGGATTCACAAAGTTCGTAAAGCTCCTCATAGGTGATGCCAAGTTCGGTGAACCGCTTGATGTACCCATCAACAGTCTTACGGTTAATCTTCAAAAGGAGAGCTACCTTCCGGTTGCTGAATTTCTTTAGCTTTAATGCAATCAAAGTGCGAAGTTCCATGATATCAATTCGTTGTCCTGCCATGTATCTGCTTTTTTATTTCAGATACAAGACTATAATAAATCATGGAAAGTGGCCCATTGACCTCCGTTTTAGAAGTCCGGAATAAATAATTTTGGCCCGATTACCTCCGTTTTATAGAAAGCTAATAACGGAAGGCTGGCCCAATGACCAGCGAAATAAAGCCTTTTTTTTGGCCCAGTGACGAATGAAATGGGTGGCCCGCTATGCAGCGAAATGAGTGGCCCAGTGACCTGCGTTATAGACAATAATGCTACCGCTCACTACCTTAACACTGGGAAACATCTGCCGGAGTTGGTTTTGAAACCCCCAATGGGTAGAGCACCTTTTACCATCCAGCAATCCTGTTGAGGCAAGCAGAAAAGCGCCAACACATAAGGACGCTATTTCTGCGCCGTCTTTATATTGGTTAATTATCCAGGGCAACATTTCTTGATTTTTCGCGACTGCGGATTTCATATCACCAAATAAAGCAGGAATAATTACCAAATCGGTTTTATTTACATCCTGGAGGAGCTGGTGTGTATTTACAGTGTACAAACCTTCATTTAGGGTTACTGATCTTTTCAAACCTATTAACTTGACTTCGAATAGGGGTTTTTTTCCATTGATGATCATAAACTCATTTACAGCGCAGAATAAATATTGGGGATCTGCTATGGCTTGCAGAACCGAACTTTCTGGGACAAGAATACTTACTTGTTTCATCTTTCTAAGTTTATTCATCACAATATAATAAATTCTGTCGTAAATCACCCTTTTGTTGTCATTCTTGCACAGTGTCCGCTTCTAAAGTTAAGTGCATTTTTGTGTGGTTAGTTCAATTATGGACTGATTAAAATAAAAAATATGGCACTTATCAATCCACACATTAATTTTAATGGAAATGCAGAAGAAGCATTCACGTTTTACAAATCAGTATTTGGCGGAGATTTCGCACTAATTATGCGCTATAAAGACCTATCGATTCCAGGAAACCCCGTTGCAGAAGCAGATGCTCATAAGATTATGCATATTGCGCTGCCGATTGGTAAAAATGTATTAATGGGCAATGACGTCCCCGAATTCATGGGCCGGGTCAATGAAAGTGAAAACAGATCTAAAATCGTTATCGGTGCAGATAGCAAAGCGGAAGCTGATCAGCTATTCAACGGACTTTCAGCCGGCGGAACAATTGAAATGCCGATTGGTAATAGTCCATGGGGTTCTTATTTTGGTATGTTCAGAGATAAATATGGTATTGAATGGATGTTAGACTTCGATCCAAAACATATGGGACAAATCTAAGAAGGGATGCAATCCGCAAGCTCAAATTAGATTCGGAAATAAGAAGCGAAAACAACAAAGAAACCTATGCGTTTTTGATATTTTTTTTGAGATACTTTTGTTGGATAAACCATGGTTTCGAACTTATTTTGCCAGGCTCGATAAATATGGATGGTGCCACAAAATACTCCTTCTTTAATTTGTCAGGCAAATGCCTGGCTTGGTCTTAATATTTTCTGGTATCTGTAAAGTATGACCAGAAAGAAAAACATTTACGCTATAAGAACTGCCTGATATTCGTTTTTCAATGATGTAAAGGGCATTTTCTTCTAGTTTTGCGGGAATTGAACTCAAAAAGTTTATGGATAAGGTTCCTGACGAGCAGAAGCCTATCGAAACCTTAAATTCACGTAGGTCGAAAACGAGTGCACCCATAAGTTGAATGATATTTTTATCAATTAATTTCGCATCTTCCCGTATAAATTGTTTTTCAAACATATATTCATAACACAAATCCTGTTAATTTGATTGAAATATTTGATTCGAAAAAGTCGATCTCCCTAGTGACAGCTTTAAATGGAATTCTTTTAACACGTTATTGGATTTGTGTTTGATAATTTCACTTTGACTTCTTAGATGACGACTATACAGGTCCGTCCCATCATTGTACTCAACTTATCCTCAGATGGCTTTGCTGCATAATTGGAATCTGAGCAGATGTTCTTCACAGGCGGCAAAACATTTTTAGACTTTTTTTAGCAAATTAATTGTTCAAAAATCTCTTCTTAGCAATCACTCGCTAAAAAAATCGTATCTAAAAATTTCTGTAGCGGTCCGTTCCTGTTTGGATTTATTGTCCGCTCAGATAATTAACCGAAAATTTCTATTGGCATGTGAATCGCTCAGAGGGCTAAACCAGCTACAAATTCTCTCATTCATCCATATTAAAATCTCTAATCAGGAATTCTTAGAGCTAAGAACAAATTTAAAATTTGATATATAATTATTTATATTTGGACTTATTCTAAATAAGACCTATGTTTGTACTATAATAAAAAATGCCACATGGTTCGCACCCATGTGGCTAAACCGGACAAGCCGGCTCACCTTTAATCTCAGTTAAAAGTCATGCAATTTAAGAAAATTTTGCTAACGGGCATGCTATGTGCCTTTGTAATTTTCACATACGCCCAGAATCTTACCTCATCGGTTTCGGGCTATCTAAAAACCTCTGCAGGTGAAGCACTTTCAGGTGCTACTGTAAGAATCCTGAAATCTAATTTCGCAACAGTAACGGACACCAATGGCTATTTTAGATTGGCAAGAATACCACAAGGAAATTACCATATCAGTATTAGTGCGATTGGATATAAACCCATAAAGAAGGATTTTTATTTAATAGCTGGAATAGAAACTAAAATTAATCTGTCCATATCTGAGGATGCGGCGCACATGGAAACGGTTAATGTCCTTGGCCGTACCAAAGCGCAGGAAGTTAACCGGCAGGCATTCAATGTCACTGCGATTGATGCAAAAAAGCTCTACAACACAACTCTCGACATTTCTGGTGCATTGGATAAAGTTGCAGGTATACGTGTAAGGGAATCTGGTGGGGTTGGCTCAAATTTTAATGTTTCGCTCAATGGCTTTTCCGGTCGCCACATTCGCTATTTTATCGATGGTGTACCTATGGATAATTTCGGCTCCTCTTTTCAGATTAATAATATTCCGATAAATCTGGCTGAACGTGTAGAGGTTTACAAAGGTGTTGTACCTATTTGGTTGGGTTCTGATGCTTTGGGAGGCGCGATAAATATTGTGACCAATAACAGTCAGCGGAATTATTTGGATGCATCTTATTCTTACGGATCTTTTAATACTCATCGCAGTGTAATTAACACAGCTGTCACCACTAAGAGTGGTCTCACATTTCAAATTAATGCTTTTCAAAACTATTCAGATAATAATTATCGTACAGATTTGAGACTGTTGTTGCAGAATGATATGCAACCGGAATTAAGAGCTGCATCTGTAAAAAGATTTCATGATAACTACCATAATGAAACCTTAATCGCAAACGCGGGTGTTGTTGGGAAATCATGGGCAGATAACTTTTTAATCGGGATGACTTTGGGAAAAAACTATAAAGAGATCCAAACCGCTGCGAGACCTGAAGCTGTTTACGGTCAGGTACACAGACGGGGTAATATCGTTATGCCTTCTTTGAAATATAAAAAAGTTAACCTCCTAAAGGGGTTGGACGTAACCATTAATGCTAATTATAACTTTGGCTACGAAAACACCATTGATACCGCAAGAGCAGATTATGACTGGGATGGCATACGAGATCCAAAGGTGAGTATGGGAGAGCGTGGCGATGGGGGGCAATATAGCGAGTACAGAAATAATAATGGTTTGGCTACAGGGATGGTGAATTATCAAATTTCTGAGCATCAGTCATTTGCTATTAATAACGTGTATTCTACATTCAACAGGAGAACAGATAATCTTTTATTCCCGGATAGAAATGTTTTGGACCCAGCTAAAACGATGCATAAAAATGTCTTGGGTTTCGGCTATTCATATGCCATGCAGAATCAATGGAATCTGAATGTTTTTGGTAAATACATCACCTTAAAAAGTGTTATAGGAAGCATAAATAGGTCAAATAACGATAAGAAGTTGGGTTATGGAATGGCTCTATCCTATTATATAATGCGGGATTTACAGCTGCGGGGTTCTTATGAATTAACCAATAGAATGCCGGAAGCAAATGAAATTTTCGGTAACCTTGAAAATGAAGCTGCAAACCCTCTGTTAAAGCCGGAGAAGAGTGACAACTTAAACTTGGGGATTGTTTATGGTTTTAAGCTAAATGAGGTTAACCGGTTTTCAATTACCGCAAATGCGATTTACAGGTATTCTGCAGATTTTATCTTCAGCCGGTTTGTTGGAGGTACAAGTTCCCAAAGAGATTTTACAATTTCGGATAACCGGGATGGTGTAAGGACTACGGGGCTTGATGGTGAAATTAGATATTCATTTAAAAACTGGTTAACTGCGGGAGCGACAGTTACTTATCAAAAACTGATTAATTTACAGCAATACGATTACGATCCAAATGCCAAAAGGTACTACACAATAGAAAGTTTAACCTACTTGGATCAAATGCCAAACATTCCTTTCTTTTTTGGTAACGCTGATATTTCAGGAACATTTAAAGATGTATTTGTGAAAGGAAATAACTTAACGATAGGCTATAACCTTTTATATGTACATGATTTCTGGTTGGACTGGCCTAGTTTCGGCTCGCCCGATACAGAGTCAAAATATGGCATCCCAGCCCAGGTTTCCCATGATGCAAATTTCGTCTATTCATTCAAAAATGGAAGGTACAATGTCTCTTTTGAGGTAAGAAATATTGCAGATAAACCTGTCTTTGACAATTTTGCTTTGCAAAAACCTGGTCGCAGCTTTTATCTAAATCTCAGATACTTTATTAATAAATCACGAAAATAAATACATAATCATAAATCTTTTAAAAAAAAATAATATGAAAACAACAATTACCAGAACACTATTAGCCTTAGCTTTTGTAGGTGTATTAAGTTCTTGCCAAAAAAAATATGATAGGGAAGTCATTCCCGAAAACCCCGGGAATTACATCATTGCCGTTAGCCCGACCGCGATTGCCAGTAAAGCAGATTATCTTGTAACTGCAAGCAGCTTAGAAAACGGCGCAGTTTCTATTGTGGGAAATGGTGTTGAGCAGGACGGACTATACCGGTACTACGTAACAGCGAAAAACAAGTTTTTTAGTATGTTGTATGGACAGGGTAGCCCTGGCGCAGTAACAGTTTACGGCGTTGCAGACGGTAAGTTGAAGAAATTGAATGACTTTACTTCAGCGACAGTACAAGCTTTTGCTCCGGTTAATGACGATATTTTAATGGTGAAAGTGCCAAGAAGACTTGCTGCAGATGGTACGCCGACTGTTTACGAGTGGTACCGTGTAAGTGCAGAAACCAATGCAGAAGTGGCTAAAGGTACTACCGATGCAATTATTCCCAGTGGTAACGGTGAGATTGCTCACTTTAGCTGGATAAAACAAGTTGGCAATAAAGTGTTCGCACCTTACTTTGGTATTTACGCCAATTTCTTTACAAGGTATCCAAACGAAGCAGGAATTGCGGTATTTTCTTATCCTGATATGAAATATGAGAAAACGATTAAAGATACCAGAACCAGCTTTATCGGGAGATACTTTACAGATGGTTTAGGTGTTGTGGAAAATGGTGATTGTTATGCATTTTCATCATCAGTAGCTATGGATGGTCTTACATCTGCAGAAGGTAAGTTAACCTCTACCAGGCCTTCTGCGATTACCCGCATTAAATCAGGAACTACAGAATTTGACCAAACTTATTTTTTCAATTTTGAAGAGGTTTCCAAAGGATATGTTATCACGAATTGGTTAAATATCGGTTCGGGCAAATTCATCGCAAACATGGAGCCCGTTGCAACAAAAGGTGCATATGTTGTGGGAAAACGCTTAGCTGTTGTTGATGTTGTAGCCAAAACTGTAACTCCGGTAACAGGCTTTGCAGACCCCGCAACCATCTCAAGTATTACCACTACTAACTATAGCCCCTTGGATGGCAAAACAGGATACATTGGCGTAAACCTGTTGGATGGTTCGACTTACGTTTATAAAGTTGATGCCCTTACCTCAGTGGCCACTCGAGGTTTGAAGGTTGAAGGCGGTTTAATTACGGCAATCCAATATTTGAAATAATCAGCGTTACATCTAAAGCGATAACAGTATAGCATCCAAATCAATATACGGTTCTGGATTCTACTGTTATCGTTTTTAATTGAAAATACTATTCAGAATAATTTTATGATAACCACTGCATTTCTAATCCTGCTCGCCGCCTTCGAGTCCTTTTATCTGACTTCAAAACAATTCAAGCATCGAAATCCGCCCCTCTATATGGCAAAGATTCGTTCCAATGCAAATGCATTCAGGGGTTTAGCCTTTGTGTTGTTGAGTCTTGCGACTATATTATTTGTATTCTCGTTTGGATGGTTGAGTGGGCTTGTGGCTATAATTGTAGCCATGATGACAGCAGGAAGCCTCGTGGTTTTACTTCAACCTTTTAGTTACGTTTCATTGAAAACTGTTGCCGGGATTTATTTTTCAGTGCTGTTATTAGAAATAATTATTTAAGTGATATGCCTGCAAATAAAAAATACCTCACCAAATCGCCTTGGCTCAGCCTGGCAAAAATTCTGGTTGGAACCGTTGGCGGCTATGCTGTCATGTTTTACTTTCATTTGCTTATCTGCAAAATGCTCCCACAAAGAGATGTTGTGGTCACCTCTTTCATTACTGGTTACATCATTTGGGCAATACTGTTGCTGCTGGCATTTTTAGCAAAAAATGTCTGGAAAATTCTGACAGTTTATATAATTCTCACTTTAATTTTTTCAGTCGGATTTACTTTTTTATAACTAAATGGATAACAGAAAATACAATATATATTTCCATACCCACACGATAAGTGGAATTATAATATGTGCGCTCTTGTACGTTATATTTTTCGCTGGATCATTCTCTTTCTTTAAGGAAGAAATCAGTGCCTGGCAGAAAAATACATCTTATGTAAAAAGCCGTAAAACACTTAACAGAGATTTTGATAAGATCATCGATTCACTTGGTCAAAAAAACAACCTCAAAGGAAGAGACTTCGATTTTTTTATTCAGCGAAATGATATCGGGGTCTATGTTTCCGTCACCGCATCCGCAGATACGACTTTGAAAAAGAAAGTTAAACCAACCTCCGAAGGCGCTGTTAAGAAGCGGCGTGGAAGGGGCAGGGGTGGAGATGATGATTCGATGTATTTTAATTACGATTTTGCCAGACAAAAATCTGGTGATTATGCTGAATCTTATGATATGGGCGAGTTTTTATATAGATTACATTTCCTGGCTCAACTTAATGCTGTACCAATCCGTCTGGGTGCTCCATTTGGCTATTTATTGGCCGGAATAATTTCTTTTATATTCCTATTTGCGTTAATTACTGGTCTAATGCTACACTGGAATAAAATTATTTCAAATTTTTTTACTTTCAGGCCGTGGTCTAAATGGAAAACACTGTGGACGGATCTACATACGGCTATCGGGGTCATAGGTTTCCCTTTTCAGCTTGTGTTCGCCATAACTGGTGTTGTTTTGATTGCAAATACATTTTTAATTACCCCTTATACCAAATATTTATACAATGGCGATAGTGCCGCCTTGTATCAGGATTTAGAATATAGCGACACTACCAAATATTCTTATACTTACCAACCATTGCAAAAAAAGGTTGCTTTAAATACCTTAGTTCGTCAGCTTGAAAATAAATGGGACCATAGCAGGATAACAGGAATTGCAATTAAAAATTATGGGGATGAAAATATGCATATCATCTTTAGTGCTAAACCTCTTGCCAAAAGAAATTTTGCCGGCACAGGTAAAATTGTTTATAGAGTAAAAGATGATCAGATTTTAAGCGAAATATCGCCTTTAAAACAATCAACTTATGTCGATAAGGTTAAGAGCACGCTTTATCATCTACACTTTGGAGATTTCGGAGGGAAACCATTGAGAGTCATTTTTTTTGTGCTGGGTCTTATGGGGTGTATGGTAATTATCTCTGGAATATTGATCTGGCTTGTTGCCAGAGATAAAGTCAATGTGCCTAAACATAAACGTGTTTTTAATTTTTGGGCCGCCAATATTTTTCTTGCTGCTTGCCTGAGTATGCTTCCGGTTACCGCTTTTACCATGCTTAGTCTATTGTTCATTGATAAACCCAATCAATCTGATATCTTCCATCTTTATTTCTATTCTTGGCTAGTATTATCGATTTATCTTATTGCCTGGAGAAGTATTAGCAAAATTAACCAACACACGCTGATTTTATCGGCAATACTATGCTTTTCATTGCCTTTTGCAGATGGCCTAGTGCGTAACAATTGGTTCTGGTCGACTTTCAATGACGGTAAATTCGATATCCTCTTTATAGATTTGTTGTTCACGATTCTTGGAATACTATCGGTAGTTATTTTATTTAAGATGCAGCAGCATGAAAAATTCAAGGCGATAAATAGATGATGTCGTGGTTAGTTGATAAATGGTCATCGAAAGGATAGGGGTTTAATCCTAGTAATTCACAGAAGATAGTAATTTTTTTCTTTTTTCTTAAAGAAGATTTTAGTTGAATAGGCTTGACTGCTTAACTCTTTACTTTTGCTAATTTTCACATTTTCTAAGTTAAGATTTTGTCTAGAATAGCTTTCTTATATTTTAAATGATAAGCCTAGTATTTTAGTTTCTTTGTCTGCAACTCAAATTAGTCCATGATTTTAATAAAATTTTGTTTTCCCCTTTCCATCATTGATTAATAAATCCATCGAAGCAATGATAATGCTCGTTGAAAGGTTAAAGCAGAATAGCAATTTGTAAATTTAACTTATAGAAATATGGAGGTGTAGAGTTAGTATAAATTTTTAGGCATTTGGGATAATAATTTACCTCTTCACAAGTCTGTTTTATAGTTTCGTTACTAGCTTCTTAACTCATAAAGGATGACTTTTTATTTAAATGATAATCGCCTAGCTCATGTAGCTAGGAGAGGTATGCTATACATGTTGGTATTAGCCCTATTTACCACTTCAAAACTACTGGGGCAGGAAAGTAAAAATATTGCAGACCTTGACTTTTTATATCGTCAAATTCAGCACCTTCCTTCATATAAAGCTCAGCTTAAGGGTAAAAAATCTTACCAAAGCCTTTATCAAGAGATTAGGAAAGATTTGAGCTCTTCGGATGAGTTCGAAGTTTATCAGAAATTGCTGCTTTTGATTCACCCGATCAATGATAATCACTTGGGTTTTTGGAGAAAACCCGATCCCACTACCGAATTTAAACCCCGCGTAATTGCATTAGATACAACCGAGACTACGGCTAAATTTAGCCTTATTTCTGACAATAGTATTGAGGGGATCTATCTAAGAATTGATGGAAGTAAACATGCTTTACTTCAGTTTAAAACTAATTTTTATTATCTCCAGAATTTTAAAACAGGGATAATAGAAGCGATTATAAATCGTACTGCATTTGGAAGCTATGATGCTATACTATTCATAGGTTTACCAGTTCCATATGTCCTAAACAGGAATTTCAGAATTAAAAATGGCAAGTTAGGCAACTTAAATTTCTATAAAGTAAATCATAAGCTTACAAATCCGTTACTATTAGGACAGCGGAAATTCGAGTACAGGAAAATTAAGCCAGAAATAAGCTATTTAAGACTAAGTAGTTTTAGTGCTAGCAATGATAACTTCAGGATAGCAAAAGCTTTTTATGATAGCATACGAACGGAAATTACGACTCCATACCTAGTCGTCGATTTGAGAAACAATCTGGGTGGTGGATACAGAACTTCTAAACAATTTTTGACGCTATTGAAAAAATACCGCGGCACGATCTTTCTATTACAAAACAGCAATACAGTCAGTAATGCGGAACAGTTCCTTATTGACCTTAGAAGCAAAAAAAAGTTAATGACACTTGGTGAGACAACCCGTGGAACGATAACTTATGGAAGTAATTATGGAAACACCGTTACTCTGCCAAGTGGTCGTTTTATCTTTTACCCGACTGACATGAGGGGGAGGGCAAAGGATTTAGTATTTGAAAGTATAGGTATTGAACCAGATGTATTTCTGGGTAACGTTTCGGATGATTGGATAGAGCAGACGCTAAAATATGTAAACAATAGAAATATGAACTATTAGGTTATTCACTTTAGTACGGCAAAACGTCACTTAAATTCCCAACAGACACTATATCCCAATCCACTATTTCAAAGGCTCAATATCTTTATTTTCAAGGTGAGCGATGCGAGAAAGTTTTCTTGATATTATAGCAACATTCTCCTTTAATTCCTCCATAGAACAATGGTTCAGTACGCAAGGGATAGGTAGACCCTTAACCTCTTCTATAAATTCAAATTTATAGGCCGGTCGCTGTACCATATCAAAATTGCCCAATAAATTATGAAAAGATATCTCTAGCCAGATTTTTATCATTGCCAATGCAAACCTGCCATAGGTGATTTCTTTACCATCGGGGCACCCGTAGACTGACATCGATGAGGAAATGATTATCTATAACCACACCTCTTCTGGTAAAAGAGTCCTAATAACAAAAGGAGCCGCTTCAAGCGACTCCTTTTGTTATTGTATCTCGATATGTCTGGAAGCGGCCTTTGCCTCTTCTTTTTTTGGGATATTTAGATTCAGGACGCCATCTGTGTAGACAGCCTGTATCTTTTCAACATCTGAGCTCTCAGGAAGGGTGAATAACCTGGTAAAGGAAGAATAACCAAATTCCTTACGGTTATAGTTTCTACCCTCCATATTGTTTTCACTTTTCTGCTCACTTGAAATCTTCAGCGTGTTCCTTTCCACAGATACCGTAAAATCCTCTTTTTTTAGCCCCGGAGCGGCCAGCTCGATATGATAGGCTGCATCCGATTCCGAAATGTTGGCTGCGGGAACGTTGCTGATACGGCGGTCACTGAAAAATGTGTCTCCTAAAACCGATTCGAACATGTCATTGAATCCTGGTAATAATGCACTGTTCTTTTTTTCTGGATTAAATTTAACCAATGTCATAGTTTTTTCTCCTTTTAATGGTTTAATAATAAATGGACTATTAATCAATTAATTTTCTTTTAAACCTTCGTACCGAAGGTTATGCTCATAATTAATCAAGTGTTGTGCCAAAGCATCTTAACCTGCACCGTTCAGATTCTAACATGAAATATTTTCATTTTTTCTGAAAAATTTTCAGTTGCTACTGAAAAAATTTCACGCTATAGCGAAAGCTGGAAGGGGTCCAATGTATTGCGCCAGTACAAAAATCGCAATCCTCAATCCCACCAAAATGAACTAATCACAGCATATTTTCTTCCTTTGCAACATTCAATACCTAAACGGAATGATCAGGAACACTCTTTTAAAGTGTCGAATTGCCAAATCTGGCTACATCGTTGTTGCCTAATGACTGGATGGCGGATGTAAATAAGTTTTTTTGCGATGCAGTTCTTATACCTCGAGGTGAATTTCAATAGCAAAACAAATACTCCCGCACAACGGCTTGAAAAATTAATCTAGTTGTCTCTGTTCCTTTAGATCTATAATCGCAACACATTTAATAATTTCATTCAAAATTCATTTCCGGTGTGATGGGATCAAAAGGTTTTGGTTTTTCCAGCACCTCACTTATGGCATTTTTTTTCAAGGATTATATGTTAGATAAGTATTAAAAAAGCTACTTACGATATACACTGATTGCAGGTCTTTACACCAGGAAGGGGGCGTTAACCTTGCAATTTTTTTTTGTTTTCGTGCAACGTTGCAAAGCGTTCGAGCGTCTTTGCATTAAACCTGAACCTTAAACCAATTGAAAATGAAACACGTTATTCTATGCTTGCTCTTTTTTACACTAACAACTTCATTCGCCCAAAAGAAGCTTAAAGTTATCAAGGCAACTTCAACAGCTGTTGATATTAAAGATGATAACTATCCCATCAGAAAGAACGCCTGGACAGTCATGCCTAAAGAAAAATTAGATGTATACACCACTTCAGCGAAAAAAGTAACTTTCTACACCGATCAGGAATCTATATCATTCAATGTTGATCCGAAGGTTGGTGAATATGATTTTATTATACTGGTCAACAGAACTGATACAGCAAGAACACAGGTGAAATATGATGTAGAGGCGCCAAGCAGGAGACCAGTTGCCTACCTGGATACACTTCAAAAAGCTGGAAAATATAATCTTTCTGATAGACGTGAAGTCCCGGTGTTCACCTATCAATCTATGGATAACCCTAACCTGGTGCGCATCAGATTGAATCTCAAATTGGATTCGGTTGCAGGTAAAGGAAATGAGCTTTCTAAAATTTTCAATCTGATGCATTGGGTGCATAATCTCATTAGGCATGATGGGAGCAGCGACAACCCGACCCTTAAAAATGCAATTGAACTGGTTAAGGTATGCAGGGAGCAAAATCGTGGAGTTAACTGCCGCATGCTCGCCACGGTACTCAACGAGTGTTACCTTGCCTTAGGCATCACTTCCAGATACATCACCTGCATGCCAAGGGAAACGAACTTTGATGATTGCCATGTGATTAATATGGTATACAGTAAGGACCTTAGCAAATGGATCTGGATTGATCCCACTTTTGATTCGTATGTTATGGATGAGAAAGGCACCTTGCTAGGTATAAAGGAAGTAAGGGAACGATTGATAAAGGGGCAGCCGCTGGTTTTAAACGCGGACGCGAACTGGAACCGTACTGCGCTACAATCAAAGGAATATTACCTGCAGACCTACATGGCCAAGAATCTATACCGACTTGAAACGCCCGTGATTAGCCAGTATGATACCGAAACCTGGACCAGGGGAAAAGAAGTGTCCTATGTAGAGCTTTTGCCATTGGATGGTATTGTCCAAGGGCCGCAAAAAAGAGAATCAAGCAATCCAAAAACGGGCGTGAAGTTTATTCATTTTAAAACTAATAATCCTGAACTGTTCTGGACGACACCAAAATAATGTGTGATAAGAAGTTTAGAGATACTAGATTTAGGTATGCCAATAAAGGCATTGAAACGCCTGTATACCGACTGGCGTATCCTTTTTTTTTGTTCAAAAACTTGAATCTATATTAATTGAAAGATTAGGGGGCAATAATGTAGGGTGAACTCGCTGGGGTCGAAAAACGATTAAGGAAGCTTATGGCCTGTAGGTTTCTTTCAGGAGAACACTACAATAGTCCTATAAACGATATGCTGAAAAATATCTCTTTAGTTCTTCGGGCTGGTCAATCAAGCCGGTCCTTCTGATTACTTAAATATTGATATATTCTAGTATAAGTATTTAAATATGGAATAATATTTATTAAGATGAAAGAGTAAGCGCCAGCAACATGTCACAGCAGTTATTAATGTACTTAAAGATTTGGTGAAGAGAAGCAGGTTTCCATCATTCCTGACTTCTGAGAATACTAAAAACTGATGTTGTGGTTATTCTTGATCTCGGCCATCACGAATGTGCTATGTGTACTGCCTATACTTTCAACCGATCCTAACTTATTAAATACAAAATCCTGGTAATGCTTCATGTCGCGGGCGAACACTTTCAGAAAAAAATCATAATCCCCAGAAATATTATAACATTCTACAACCTCCTCGATCTTGAGAATATCCTCCACAAAGCTGTGGCCCACTTTTCTGTCATGCTGCTTGAGTCTGATGTTGCAAAACACGGTAAAACCCTGGTTGAACATTCCGGGGTCAAGCAGCGCGATATATCTCTTGATATAACCACTGTTTTCCAGGCGTTTTATGCGTTGCACAACTGGTGATGCCGTCAAATTTACCATACCAGCGAGTACTTTAATGGTTTGACTGGAGTCAGTACTAAGTGCTTTTAATAATTTCAGGTCTATCTCATCTAAGGCTTCCATAGTATAAATTACTTTTTAGGTTTATAAAAATACAAATAAAAAGTGAAAAAAGTCAATAATTTGGCAATTTATAGTGATTTTTGTTAAACTAATAATTTTTCCTTCCTGTAAATACTGTTTATGTATCTTTGTGTAGGGTTTTAAACTATTAGTTCTTTGCTTTTTTCGGCGATTGCGAAAGGTTTTATTTTGCGGTAAATGAATAGCGAGTCGTGTGCAAATCACGGGTTGTTTCGCAACTGTAATTAAAGCTAAAGGATTTTACCGATTATGCTCATTACGCAGACGAGAGGGCAGGTGAAGTCCGTTTCAAGTCAGAATACCTGCCTTTGCCTAACTGACAATACGTCCGCGTAAACAGGTTATTGGTTAGAGTGCATCGCTTAAAGGTGCAAGCCCTCAGAGGTTTTCGTGAGCCTGCGTGTGTACTTCTGGTCCATATACCTTTTCTTGCTCTGAATAATCAGGAAATTTTAATGATTATTCATGAGTTAAAAGGTTAAAAGCAGGCTACCAAATTCTTTGTCCATAGCGCTTAGGTGGACAGCGTACGCTATTGCTTTGCTCTCCGAGTTTCCCTCGGTGAAAAGCAATGGTTTAAGTAAGGATGATAAAAGGAACTGATACTATCAAATGATATAAAAACAAAAAACTAGGAATAAATGGAAAATTTACAGGATACCCAGGGTAATGATTTTGTTTTCTCGCTAAAGCGAACATGTCTAGACGAAAACTATTACCCCTCCGATCAGACCCGTCTTACAACCAACTTTGCAAACCTGGCCAGAGGAACAAACCGATGGCAGAACTTACATAATGCTCTGAATATGATTAACAATCGATTCAATTCCCTGGCCCATGTAAACAACCCGAAAGGCGATCGTTACCATGTACAACTCGAAATCCTCACCATAACAATGCGCATTGATGATCGAAAGGGCCTAAATGATCTGCCAATGATGGAGGTTTTGAAAACGAATATTTTTGACCGTAAAACTGGTCAGCAAATTGAAGGTGTTGCTGGCAATAACTTTTCTTCTTATGTGCGCGATTACGATTTTAGTGTTTTATTAACCGAACACAACAAAGATAAACCTATTTTTACTGTCCCTGAAAATTTTGGAGACCTACACGATAAACTTTACAAGTGTTTTGTCAATTCCCAAACTTATAAAGATCACTTTAAAACTTCTCCCATTATTTGTTTAAGTGTATCGGGCAATAAATCCTACACCCGCACGGAATATCATAATGCTGTTTTGGGTTTTGAATACCTGCAGGATCAGTATTCTCTTACCGATGAATATTTCTCTAAAATGGGTTTAAAAGTTCGTTATTTCATGCCTCCGAACGCGGTGGCCCCGATGGCTTTTTATCACTCCGGGGATTTACTTTGCGATTATACGGACTTTGGGCTAATCAGCTCAATCAGTACGATGGAGACTTTCCAGAAAATTTACCGACCAGAAATTTACAATGCAAATTCGGCTGCCGGCAAAATCTTCAAGCCTAGTCTTAAAAACGAAGATTATTCACTGACCCGAGTGGAATATGACCGCCTGGAGCGCAGCCGGTTAGCTGTTGAACAGGGTAAATATGCGGAACAGCATTTCATCAAACCTTATCAGAATGTTCTTGAGCAATGGTCTGCTAATTTTAAACTTTAATTGATCGCACACATTAAAATTATCGTATGACCAATAAATTAGTATTGCCCACCTCAATTGTTGGGAGTTTACCCAAGCCTGCCTGGCTTGCAGCACCAGAAAAACTATGGTCACCATGGAAACTGGAAGACCTTCAGTTGCTTGAAGGGAAACAGGATGCCCTGCGCATTACTCTGCAGGAACAGGACCTGGGCGGATTGGATATCGTATGTGATGGTGAGCAGACACGTCAGCATTTTGTCACCACTTTTATCGAGCATCTTAGCGGTGTGGATTTTGAGAACCGTAAAACGGTGCGCATCCGTGACCGTTATGATGCGAGCGTTCCCAGGGTTGTGGGGAATGTTGCCCGTAAAAAATCAGTTTTTGTGGAGGATGCAAAGTTTTTACGTAGCCAGACTAATAAACCAATTAAATGGGCACTTCCGGGACCTTTGACCATGGTCGATACTTTGTTCGATAGTCATTACAAGAGTCGTGAAAAATTAGCATGGGAATTCGCCAAAGCACTTAATCAAGAGGCAAAGGAATTGCAGGATGCAGGAGTAGAAATCATCCAGTTTGATGAGCCTGCATACAACGTATTTTTCGATGAAGTAAAGGATTGGGGAATAGCTGCGCTGGAAAGGGCCATAGAAGGCTTACACTGCCAGACTGCGGTACATATCTGCTATGGTTATGGAATACAGGCTAATAATGACTGGAAAAAAACATTGGGGTCAGAATGGCGTCAATACGAAGAAGTCTTTCCGAGAATTCAAAAATCTAAAATTGACATAGTATCCATAGAATGCCACAATTCGAATGTACCTTTAGATTTAATGGAACTGGTTCGGGGCAAAAAAGTGATGGTTGGTGCAATTGATGTGGCGAATAACAATGTCGAAACCCCTCAAGAGGTTGCTAATACGCTGCGCAACGCCCTCGAGTTTGTAGATATTGAAAATCTCTACCCGAGCACAAACTGTGGTATGGCTCCTTTATCCCGAGAGCTTGCCAGAGCTAAGTTAAGCGCCCTAAGCGGGGGAGCAGAAATTATACGCAAAGAATTTGGTTGTAGTGCTAATAAAATGATAAAAAAAAATTGAAAAAGGTATCAGCAATATAAAGAAAGCTGGTTTCGGCCATTTCCTATTCATGATTGGCATTCTAACTTTTCCAGACTACTTTTCCCCAGGCCGGGCATGGTCAAAGTGCCCGTTTAAATCGTTCAGCTAGCAAACTCAATTGTTTCATTGTCTCTTTTTTTTGGACGGAGATTTGGGTGTGGATGAATTAAATACGAGGCTGGCTGTTTAGACAATGCAAATTGATGTTTAAACGAGAGGCGCTTTGTTTTTGGCTCACCCCGTTAGTATTCCGCCTGGCTGTTCGCAGGCGATGGTTCTTAAGTGCTTTGGTTGTTTATATTTAGATCAGGGACTTTCTGAATTCCAAAGGCGAAATATCAGTTTTGGCTTTAAATAATTTACTAAAGGATTGAGAGTGTTCAAACCCCAAAGCATAAGCAATTTCGCTCACTGAAAGTTCGGTGGTTGAGAGTTTTTCTTTGGCTTTCTCTATTAGCTTTTCGTGAATGTATTGCTGGGTGGTCTGTCCGGTTAAATTTTTCAAAAGGCTGCGCATGTAGTATTGAGACATATTGAACTGCTCTGATAGAAGCTGAACATTCGGCAAACCTTGTTCTTTAAGGTTGCGGCTTTCAAAATAATTTTTAAACAGAATTTCCAGTTTTTCCAGAAATAGATGATGCGCTTTGTGACGGGTTAGAAACTGCCGCTGGTAAAATCTTTCAGCGTAATTCAATAGCGTTTCCAACTGGGAAATAATAATATTCTGACTGAATTTATCAATATTGGTCTGATACTCCTGCCTGATGTTATCAGTGATTTGCTGGATTATTGTTTCTTCGTCTTGGGATAAAAATAGTGCTTCGTTGACAGAATAATCAAAAAATTCATACTTTTTGATTGCAGTTGCCATCGGCGTATTCCAGAGAAAATCCGGATGTATCAAAAGTGACCAGCCTGTAGGATTTTTAGCATTTTCTTCCCTCATAATCGTCAGAAGTTGATGAGGCGCCATACAAAACAGGACGCCTTCATCAAAATCATAATCCTGTTGCCCGTATCTGTATTTATGATTCATGTCCCGCTTGACAGAAATCATGTAAAAATCAAACATCAAACGCTGCTGACCAATCACTGGATTTTTTGCCATATCTTCAAAATTAAGCACACTGATAAGTGGATGTTTTGGCTTCGGTAAACCACGCAAGCTATGGAATTCGGATATGGTTTTTATTCTTATCGGAACATCGGACATCGGTTTAATATTTAGCAAGTTAAATGATGATAAAGGTACACATTATTGTAACTTAGAGAAATAAACGCCGCTTTTCAAATCTTCCATCAAGGTAGGATGTTGTGGTTTCCAGCCCAAGGCAGCTTTTGTTTGTTCGCTTGAAGTTAGATTATTGAGTTGGACAAAATGTGTAAACCAGCCGAAATGTTCTGCTGCTTCCTGCTCTGTCAGGGAAACCACAGGAAGGCCCAATTTTTCCGCAATCTCCGTTGATATATCTTTTAACTGAATCCCCTGTTCTCCAACTGCGTGATACCTTGTTCCGCTTTCAAAAGGCTTTTCTAAAGCCAACCGATATAATTTTGCAGCATCTAATTTGTGAACGGCAGGCCAAAAATTATGACCTTTATGGATAATTGCAGAAATTCCTTTTTCTTTTGCAATTCTTATTAAAGTCGGAACAAAACCAATGACATCACCTTTGCCATGGACCGATGGCGACAATCTTATTACCGCAACTTTCACTCCTTTTGCAGCAAGAGAATCAGCTGCGTTTTCAGTTGCAATTCTCGGATGCGGATTTACTGAGCGGTCTGTTTCTACAGTCACACCTTGTTTTGAAAAAAGGGCAGTTCCTGAAGTGATAAGAAAGGGTTTTTCTGTTCCTTCCAAAGCTTTTCCAATGGCTTCAATCACTTGTCCGTCAAGTTTACACATTTCCTCAAATCTTGTAAAATCGTGGACAAATCCTAAATGAATGACTGCATCTGAATGGCTAACCCCGGATTTCAAACTCTCGAAATCAGTTAAATCTCCGCGGTGTGCTGCTGCGCCGGCTTCAATCAATTTATTTACTGATTCTTCTGAGCGAGCCAATCCCAAAACCTGGTGTCCATTGTTTAGTAATTCCTGTACTACGGCAGTTCCTACGAAACCTGTAGCGCCTGTAACAAATACTTTCATTTTGATATAATTTTATGAACCAAAGCTCAGGTTTCGCTTCTTTACTTCTGTAGCCGAAAACTGTTTTCTTGTAGCCGAAAACTTAAATAGATGCCAGCCTAATCGTAATCCTTTAGATTCTTTGTTAGCTTGATACACATAAGGTTTGAAAAAAAAGGTCGTCTGCCAAGCCTGTAAATTTTGGCGAAATTGACCAGAAGATTAGGAGGCTAACGGAACAACTGAATTGCTGGCAAATGATTGCAGCTTTTACAACAAAATTATTTGGATACCTGTCTTATTCTTTGAGATTTGCTTCGTTCAGAGCAGTCAGGCACAGCGCACAGTACAGATCCAGGATAAGCACCTCATACAATGCTTTCATTCGGTCAGATTGATGTTTTAGAGAATCCTCAAGCTACTCTGAATGTCGCGCGTATAGTTAGTAAGTGGTAATAATAAGTATAATATTGGCATTGCAACTTATTTGATGCCCCTCGCCAATTTCCTAATTATCGAGCAATTGCCCTTATAACTCAACCTAATTTCGAGGAATGGGTAAACTGTAGCGGGACTTTCTATAGGTGGTTGTTGAACTAATGGATAAGCAAGTCAAGGTGACTCTGATCCATCAAATTTATAATCGCAGCAGAATTATAAATTTATTTAAATATCATTTCCTGTGGTATGGAGTTGATGAGGTGTGGTGGTCTATTGTTAATCATGGGGCAGAGTCTATTCAAATTCTGCCATCCATCGGCCACAGCTCATGTTAGGTTTAATCTTTTTGATAAAATAAAATTAGAGAATTTGTACCACTTCTATATTTAAAATCGATCCCAGTTTTTTCAGCCTTGAAGCCAGTTTCCCTTTACCAACTGCGCAGTGGTGTGCCGGCCCATAACTGTTCCAGCTTTCGACAAAATTCCGTGCACCAATCGGAAAACGGTACCTTGAATTGGTGTTCCCGATTTCAAGAATTTCACCTGTCACCGACTCGCCTTCGGCGACTAACAAGAACATTCCACCGCTAGCGTTTTCCACAACAGATAACAGGGTAACTGGTCCCTGAGCAACAGACATTTCAACAGATAAACCATTGCCCACCTTTCCGTGGTAGACATGTAGCGGTTTTACCTTTATTTTACCCTCCGCTATCGCCGGATGGCATGGTCCGTCATGTCCCATCAATACCACATCATCTTTGAAGTCCATGGCGTAATATTCTGTAAAAGAGCCCCCTGAATTAAAACTGTCCAGAATCTTCATCGCATGAATATTTTTTAATTCAAACTCTCCAGCAACCGGAACGTTTTTTCCTGTCAGAATAGAGTTTCCAAGAATAACCGAGCTGGCTGTACTCTCATTATCTGAATTGCCAGTCCCCTTATAATAATAAGCCAGCGAACCCAGCTCGTATTTTGCAATCAGTTTATCCAATGCTACCGCAGTGATAGCTGCCCGATTTAATTCTTCATTATCGCAGTCTGCCTGTACTTCAAATACAGTATTGATTTCCGCTATTTTCAACTGCCTTTCTTCGGTGCTAACTGATTTTCTTAATGTAGAAAGCTCATCAATTTCCAGCACCTCAATATATCCTCCAAAGGTTGCTGTAAGAAGAGTGATATCCGTGTAGATGTCCATCATGCCCCCGTAGTAATTTCCCATTATGCCCAGCCGATTATAATACATGACTTTAGCTGTGCTTGCAGCTTCAAGCCACTCCCGGATTTGAACATCTACGTGATCATCATCCTGCAGCATACCTGTGATTTGAAAAAATGGAATTTTGCATCTTTTGAATACGTTGGCGATCTCCGGTACTGAACAAGAAGAACAATGGGCTAACCATTCGCCGGTCATCTTGGTCCGGTCTTCCATTGCATTGAAAATTTTGTAATCGATACTGGCACCAGGAGAGAGGTTAAGTACAATTACAGGCACATTTGCTTTTTTGACTACAGGCAGAACGGTGGCAGAAAGTGCATAGGTGGAGACATATAGAAATAAAATATCAATATTTTCTGACCTGAATTTATCTCCTGCTTTAAATGCCTTGTCAGCATTGTCTATTAGGCCAAGATTAATAACCGCTGTATCAAGGAGATGAAGCTTTTCCTCAACTAATTCCAAATGCCCGGTTAACCTATCCTTTAAACCTGGAAATTGTGACCAGTAGGTATCAAGCCCCACCCCAAACAATCCAATTCTTAGAGTCGAATTTAATATCATGCTTATTAATAGTTATGTAGACAATTATAAAAGTTTCGGTTCCAAAGTTATCCAACGGGCTACTTTTATAAATGTTGATTTTGATACTAAACCTGTAGAATTTGATTTGGCGTGATTTTTTAAATGTTTTTGTGTTCATTTGTATCAGGTAGCAATTTAGTTTAGTATATGCGGATTTAGTTGTTCTATTCTTCAATAAAGGCGGAGGAGTGGGGCATATTTAAGCAAGGTGGGCATCTAGGCTTTTTAAACAATACTTGTCAGATGATAAATTTTTTTAAATATCTTCCAATTAGCCAGGAAGATGAAGGTTGGGGTCTGACTGTTTTAAATGCAGGGCGTACTTGCATCCAGGCTTCAACTGATTATCCTTTCAAGAATCATCCTGGGCACCATCAGTTCAAATGGGATAGGTGGCGCATCCTGCAGGAATACCAGGTGATATATATAACCAATGGTCAAGGTATTTTCGAATCTGACAGTTGTAATCAGGTGAATGTTGCAGCTGGTTCTGTCATTTTTTTATTCCCCAATGAAAGGCATCGTTACAGGCCTGATGTAGATACTGGCTGGAATGAACATTGGATTGGACTCAACGGAAAAATAATTGATGAATTAGTTATTGCTGGCTATCTCAACCCAAAATCGCCCTGTATCTATATCGGTTTCAATGAAGCGGTACTGGATTTATATGATTCCATTATTGACAATATCCGGGATGAGAGACCTGGTTATCAGCCTTTGGTTTCCGGTGCTGCGTTTCATCTCATTGGAATATGTTGCGCAGTCACAAAGCAGCGTATTGGATTAACCAAAGAAGAAGAATTTATTATAAATAAATCAAGACTGCTTTTTAGGTCTAATATCTGTAATGCTTACTCGCCAGAGCAAGCAGCAGAAGAGCTCAATGTGGGTTATTCCTGGTTCAGAAAGCTGTTTAAAAAACATACAGGCCTCTCCCCGGGGCAATATTATATTCAACTTAAAATAGAGAAAGCGAAAGAACTGCTGAGAAATGAAAGCATACCAATAAAAAGTGTTTCCTTCGAGTTGAACTTCCAATCAAGCTTTTATTTCTCGAAGATATTCAAGGAAAAAGTCGGCTTGAATCCAACCCAGTTTAGAAAAATTAACCTCTTGGGTAACTGAACTGATTTTCAAATGTAAGTGAATTGCCACCTTCTAGGCTAGCGGATATGTTATTAATATCAGCGCCTATTGCCCACCACTATACAAAACTAGATAAGCTGACAACAGTTTATTATACCTCGTTACGGTTACACTACTTCGATGTTCAACGCTTTCCAGATTCGCGCAAGAGTAGAAGTTGAATACAGTCAGTTCGCTAAAAGTTCTATGGGACTGACATTCTACAGGTCATAAAATACAAAAATATTGTCAAATAATATAAAGAGAGTTTTAATTAACAAGTTAATTTTGGTTAAACGTTTTACTGCTCCTTAAAATTTTAATCAATAAAATGCATAACCAAATAAATATGATGAAATTCTGTCCGCTGTTCTTCCTTATTTTATGCTTTAGTATTATTTCTAAAGCACAAGTGACCAACTTTTCCGCCACTGGCAAGCAACTTACAAGATTTGACATTTTAGGGAATGCTGTTGATGCTCATGATGGAGAGATCGCCCTATTTAATGGAACATATTACCTTTATGGAACCAGCTACGATTGTGGTTTTGAATGGAATAAAAAAACCGCACCATTTTGTGGTTTTAAAACATACTCTTCTAAAGATATGGTCAATTGGAAAGACGAAGGGTTTCTATTTGATGCAAAGAATCCACTTTGGCAATCCAGATGTGATGGTAAAACCTATGGATGCTTTCGCCCGCACGTCATCTATAATAAAAAGAATAAAAATTATGTGCTCTGGATAAATGTTTACGATAATGTTAGTGGTTATCGGGTTTTTACAAGTAAATCACCAATTGGACCATTCATAGAGGCTGACGAACCAAAAATTGCAGTGAATAGTAAAATGCCGGCGGCGGGGTTAAATAATGGAGATCACGATCTTTTTATTGACGATGATGGAACCGGATACCTTGCACTTACGGATTGGCGGACAAAAGGCAGCATAATTGTAGAACAGCTCACCGAGGATTATTTGTCCGGCAATGGAAAAGTATCTAGCCCGGTTACCGAAGGTAAAACTGAAGCCCCTGCATTGTTCAAAAGAAATGACATTTACTATATAACCTATTCGGATCCTAATTGTGGATATTGCTCTGGTACAGGTACATCCTACAAAACAGCCAAATCTCCTTTTGGCCCTTGGTCGGCTGGAAAAAAGATAAGTGACAATTCCTGCGGTGGGCAACCTTCTTTTGTCTCAACAATGAAGATAAATTCCGAAACAATATATCTTTACGGTAGCGATTTATGGAACAATGCGGCTAAAAACGAGGCGCAGGCGAATTACTACTGGGCTCCACTCAGTTTTGCAGATGACGGTTCCATCAATCCAATGAATTGTCTGGCAACGTTTTCCGTTAAAAAAGGGACAAATGCCTCACCTGAGGCATATTCAGCCAGTTGCGATTTAAATAGAAACAGACAACGTAGCCAGATATTTACTGCCGGCAAATCCGGAAATTTGTATTCATTCAAACTTAATACCCTCAAAAGTGGCTATCCGGATGCAGACCTCCTGCTTGATTTTTTTGAAATAATGACAAGTGTTTCGGCAAAGAATAATTTATTGAAAAGAATAGCTATTCCGCAGGATTCAATAGGCTGGTCAGCAAAAACTATAGAAATGCATCCAAACATTAATCTTTCGAAAGGTAAGAAATATCTATTGGTGATTTCAACAGAATCCAGCAAGGGATGTTACGGGTTCTCAATAGGTAATTTATTGGAAAACACAACAGATTTTACATCATCAAGCCAGGATACGGGAGCAAGTTTTCAGCCAGAGAAAAACAGGAAAATATTATATAGCTATACAATTAAATAGCAGAGCCGAAATCTTTTGACCACAAGTAATTATAGGTAATCGCCACAGAACGCCGCGATGAGGAATTTCTATGTCTATTCCCTATCAGGTAAAGATCGCCCAAGATATACTATCAATAGCGGTATTGGATAGTTGTTTAGTAATGTTTTTCCGGCTGGAGTCTTTCAGCCGGAATAATTATCCATTGAACTAACAAATAATCACTTAACAAACCAAATAAACTATGGAAAAATTTACTACAAAGAATGCCTATGCGCTTATAAGAAGCAGTGCCGGGCGGGCTTCAAAGACTACAGTCTTTGTGCTCAGCTGCTCACTTGCAGCCCTCAATACTGTGAGCTTTGCTAATCCTGTATTCGGAAAGGATGAACATAGCGCTTGGTTTAAAACAAATCGCATAGATGTATCCGGACGAATTGTGGATAAGGACGGTCAGCCAATACCCGGCGCAACAATTCGAGTTAAATCAGGTAAAATAGCAACAATCAGCGACACCGATGGACGTTTTACGATTAAGGGAATTACTGCGGGGGAGGTATTAATCATATCCTACCAGGGATATTCCCAAAAGGAAATTTCAGCTGGAGCAAACCTTAGTGCTATTCAACTAACTGATGCTGAAAATAATCTGACAGAAGTTGTGGTTGTGGGCTATGGAACCACGCAAAAGAAGGATTTGACGGGCTCAGTTTCCACCATTTCTTCAGCTCAGGTTAAGGATTTGCCGGTTAGCTCTATCGACCAGAAGCTTGTTGGGCAGATTGCTGGTGTGCAGATAAGTGCGCCAACCGGAGCGCCTGGAGGCGGTGTTAACGTAAAGATAAGAGGAACAGGTTCTATTACTGCCGGGAATAATCCATTGTATGTAGTTGATGGATTTGCGATATCAAATTCGGGTGGTCAGGTTTATAATCCATTAAATGTTATTAGTCCGGATGATATTGAAACGGTAACCGTTTTAAAAGATGCATCTTCTACTGCAATCTATGGCTCACGAGGTTCTAACGGTGTCATCGTAATTACCACAAAACGTGGTAAAAACGGCCCTCCCGTGGTAAGTATCAATGCATACATTGGTGCTCAGCAAGTGCCACAAAAGGGTCGTCCTGATGTGTTGAATGGTACGGAATATGCGCAGTTTAGAAAAGAAATGATTACTGATTTGCGCACTGCAGCCGGACAAACAACGACAGATGCCGATATTCCGTTTGAATTCAGAAATCCGTCTCAATATGGAGAGGGTACAGACTGGTATGATGCGGTGTTAAGAACAGCAATGCAGAGCAATATTGATGCTAGTATTCGCGGGGGTTCTGAAAGTACACGATATTCTGCTTCAATTGGCCGGCTTGAACAACAAGGTACGATTAGGTATACAGATTACAGAAGATATTCAGTAAATTTTAACATCGAATCCGATATTAGTAGAAAAATAAAACTTGGCTTGAGTATTGCACCGAGTGGGGGTATTCAAAACAGGAATGGTTTTGAATCTGGTCAACGTGATATTTTGACACGAACCTTATGGCTTAGTCCACTTGTTCCAATTACGGATGCTGCCGGCAACAGAACTACTTTTATTACTTCCCCAGGTGCGATAGGCGCTGGTAATCCACTAAATACACTTGAATTTGCAGGTACAAAAGCAAAATATTTCAGGGGTTTGGCTACTGCATTTGCAGAGTATAAAATTATCGATGGACTTAAAGCTAGATATAGTTTCAATTATGACTATATTAACAATAGTTCATTCACATTTAGTCCATCGTTCGTTATCGGTGAAACCGGTAATGTAAACCCAAACCCATCTGTTCCTTCATCGAGTACCGCTCAGAATACAACATCCAACTGGCTATCGGAAATTACTTTATCTTATGATAAAGATTTTGGTACCGACCATAAAATTAGTGCAGTTGCGGGTTATACCGCACAGCAAGAACGGTATGAAGGTTTTAATTTTGGAGCAGCAAACTATCCTGATAATTTGATTCAGACTATAAACGCTTCTACTCTGCTAAATGGAGCAGGAGCAGGGATTGAAAAATGGGCATTGATTTCTTACCTAGCCAGGGTAAATTATACTTTTAAGGATAAATATTTACTAACCGCAACGGTCAGATCTGATGGTTCTTCACGATTCGGCTCAAATTACCGTTATGGTACCTTTCCATCAGCGGCGTTTGCATGGAGAGCATCTGAAGAGCAGTTTTTGAAAAATGCAACCTGGCTAAGTGACTTAAAATTTAGAGCGAGTTATGGACGTACGGGTAATTTTAACATTCCGAATTATCAGTACGCAGCGAGCATTGGTTCCTCAAATTATTCTTTTGGTGGCGGATTAGCCAATGGTAGAGTTTCTGGCTCAATAGCCAATCAAAATCTAACCTGGGAAAAAGCAGATGAACTGGATTTAGGTTTTGACTTATCGGTTTTTAAAAGCAGATTAGGCTTAACTTTCGATTTCTATAATCGCATAACCAGTGATTTACTTTTAAATGCAGAACTCCCTTCTGCTTCTGGTTTCTCTTCCTCAACAATCAATTTGGGAAAAGTTAGAAACAGGGGTTTTGAAATTGGAGTGACTTCAAAAAACTTGACTGGAGAATTTACCTGGAGCACCAACGCAAATATTAGCATTAACCGAAATGTTGTTTTAGAACTTAATCCTGGCAATAACAATGCGCCTATATACAGCGGAAGAAGCGGTGGTGGTTATTCAACACACAAAACAGAGGTTGGTCAACCAATCGGGCAATTCTTTGGTTTTCAGTTCGACGGTATTTATCAAAATGCAGCGGAACTCGCCAGTCAGCCTAAGCATGGTTCATCTGTAGTTGGTTCTGTTCGATATAAAGATATTGACGGAAATGGTATTATCGAAGAAGTAAAAGATTTTACTGTTATTGGAAATGCTCAGCCTGATTTTACCTATGGTATCACCAATAATTTTACCTACAAAAATTTCGACTTAAATATATTAATCGTTGGAACAAAGGGTGGCCAGATCATGAAAACCGGAAATGAATTCTTACTAAATACTGACGGGGTTTTCAATGTTGATCGCCGGGTGCTTGACAGATGGAGATCACCCTCGAATCCAGGAAATGGTTTTGCGCCAACCACAAACGGTGGAAGGACACTCTATCGCGAAGTCAATTCTCAATGGATAGAAGATGCAAGCTTTTTGCGTATTCAAAATATCTCTTTGGGCTATAATTTCAAACAGAAATTTATCACTTCATCAAAATTTGTAAAAACCCTTAGGCTGTATGCTAGCATTCAGAATCTGGCAACATTCACTAAATACAGTGGTGCAAATACTGAAGCAGGTACTAACGATGGTTTTTCAGCCCTCACACCAGGACGTGATTTCACCGCGTATCCCCTTCCAAGAATTATCACCGCAGGTATTAACATGACCTTTTAATTAGAAAGAATATGAAAACTCATTCAAGATATTTATCAATTGCTATTTTGCTTTTTGGTGCAACATTTTTCTCTGCATGCAAAAAGGATTTTTTGAATCAAACGCCAGAATCCAGTTTGACAGATGTGAACTTCTGGAAAACAGAATCAGACCTTAAGCAGGGTGTTAATGGCGCCTATAGTTCGTTACGCGGACTCGGAACTTTCAGCTTCTGGCTGTTTGGTGAAATGCGTTCTGATAATACAACATTTCAATACAATGCACCCCAAAGGGGACAGGAAAATAGGGAACAGGTTGACCAGTTTCTTGCCAATTCTGCCAATACACTTATACAGGATTTTTGGAGGGACACTTACACCTCTATTTTTAGATGCAATGACGTACTCGATCATGTAGATGGAATCACCATGTCTGCTGCTGCAAAAACGCAGGCCATCGGAGAAGTTAAATTCTTAAGAGCATTTCATTATTTCAATTTAGTGAGGCAGTTTGGCGGCGTACCATTGAGACTTGAGGTTACAAAATCTCCAACAGATGCACCATCTAAGGGAAGAGCAACGGCAGATGCGGTTTATACGCAGATTATAGCAGATTTGAACGATGCTGCGGCCAACCTGCCAGAAGCGAGTGCTTATCCGGCATCAGAAAAAGGTAGGGTTTCAAAAGGCTCAGCAAATGCACTGTTAGGTGAGGTCTACATGACGCAAAAGAAATTCACTGAAGCTTTAGTAGCTTTAAGGAAGGTATCTGGTTATAGTTTATTGCCTAACTATGCCAGCATCTATCTAACCACCAACAAAAATAATGCTGAATCAATTTTTGAGATTCAATATTATTCAACTGCCGGTACCAATCTTTCCAGCAACTTTATGTACCAGTTTGCGCCATTCAACTCTGGGACATCGGTAACACAGGACCCGGGCACCAATCTAAGCTTTGGTAGCGGATGGAATACCCCAACAACGGATTTGATCGCTTCTTATGAAGACGGTGACTTGCGTAAAGATGTTTCTTTGGCTGAGGGGTTTACTGGCACAGCCGGTTATGTAGCGGTGCCATACATTAAAAAGTATAATCAAGGCTTCGTACAACCTGGGCAGACGAACGTTAACTTTCCAGTTATACGTTTTGCAGATGTTATGCTGATGATAGCAGAATGCCTTAATGAGCAGGCCTTTGTAGCAGGCGGAGAAGCTTTCAATCTATTAAATGCAATAAGAGCTCGAGCAGGACTTCCCGCTAAAACTTCAGGTAATCCGATAGCCGCGCTAAATGTAAGTTCACAGTCTGCATTTCGCGAAGCGATTTACCAGGAACGTAAAGTTGAACTTGCATTCGAAAATCACCGCTGGTTTGACTTGGTTAGAACAGGAAAAGCAGTGGAAATCATGAATGCCCATGGGCAAAGGGAAATTGCAAAGGCGCCTTCCCAGTTTCCAATCGGGGCCTACTTGTTAACGCCTAATAAAACATTGCTTCCCATTCCTCAACGGGAAATCATTTTAGATAATTTGACACAAAATCCTCAGTAGATATTGGTTAATTTAGCGTGTGAGAGCGGACGCCGGTCCGTTCTTTTTTTGCACTCATCAGCTGAATTTAAATAAGCTTGGGACGTACCCAGCTCATTTTTTTATGAAATTGATGATGCTTTCCCATAAGGTGATCAGGTCATCACTCTTATAAAATATTCGGGCACGTGCTAAATTATAGCTTCAATACTATCCCTTAGCAGGGTTTAATAAAAAGTGACTATTGGTGTGTTCTATTTTCTGTTTACTGGAAATTTCAGAACTAAAGTTCTTCATAAATTTAACGAGCAAACCGAGTATGCTTTTGTCTTATCAGTTTTTTGCAGTGATTATTAGCTGCAAACATTTGTAATAGGTTAGCTGTTGCTGATAATATCGATAGCGGAAATTAAAATATGGAAAAAAATAGGTCAATACCAAGCCTAACAGGCAAAACTGTGGTCATCACTGGAGCTTCCAGTGGAGTAGGTCTGGCTACTGCAGAGGCCTTCGCGAAAGCAGGCTGCAATGTTGTTCTGGCTTCTAGAGGCCAGGATGCATTAAATCAGGCAGTGGAGTATTGTAGAAGCCTTGGAACGAAAGCCATTGGTGTGGGTACCGATGTTTCTGAAATCACCCAAATTAAAACGCTAATGGAAGAGGCGCTTAAGGTAAGCGGCCGGATTGATTTCTGGGTAAATAATGCAGGGGTGATGGCCAGTGGTAGATTCGAAGAAATTCCTATTGAGGTAAGCCATCAGGTCGTTAAAACTAACCTACTCGGATACCTTAATAGTGCCCATGCCATTCTTCCGATATTCAAACAGCAAGGTTATGGTGTTTTGATTAACAATGTTTCAATCGGTGGTTTCATGCCTGCTCCCTATAGCGCAGTTTATTCTGCAACAAAGTTTGGCATTAAGGGAATGATGGAATGTTTGCAGGGTGAACTGTCTAATGAGCCAAACATCCACATCTGTAATCTTTACCCGCAAATTCAACGCTCTACAGGAAATATGCACTCGGCCAAGTATTCTGGCCTGGACTTTAAAATTCCCCCATTCGCCGCAGATCCAAGAGATACAGCAGCGCAACTGTTGAAATTAGCGATACATCCTCAGAAAGACAAATTTCCCGACTTTTCATCATTGGCATTAAAGACTCTACACGGTATCTTACCCAAAATATTGGTTAATACCGCTTCTTCAGGCATGCGGCTTTTGATGGAAATTAAAGATGGGGCACCCACGAGCGGAAACGTATTAGGTCCATCTGCTGCTCCACACCAGATTTATGGGGAAACACTCGTTCCGGTTCCATCAAAAAAAGCAAAAATGGCGGCTGGTGTTGGGTTGGTTTTAGGCTTTGGACTCATTTTATTATCAAGAGGAAAATCTGGATATTTGAAGTTGTAATAACGTTTGCCTGAAATTGATGGTAACTTTGTGTTTTAATAAAGTTCTTGGGCAATGCACAATATAAAAGCACTGACTGGTCTTTTCAAACATATTGGCCATATAGGTTTTATCTGTCAGGCAAAGCCGTTCTATTAAGATAAAAGCCGGAGTAAGCTGCGCCGTATGGGCACTAATTAACATTCTCAAGAACCAAAATCGGATTTGGGAGCTTTCTTCCAATCCAGATTTACATGAAAGTCATAGGCACTAATTTCTTATCTGTTGATAATTTAATATTGCATCAATTTTAAGAATATTTTTCGTCTTAGCTTTCTAATTTTATAAAGACTTCCTGAAGCAGGTCTTCAGCAGTTTACCGTTCTATTTATTTTAATTCGAATAATAACATTTCAATAAAAGCACTTACCCAGGGGGTAGGTGCTTTTAAAAAACAGATTAATCAAAGGTAGAGGGTTAACCTAAACTAGCCATCAGTATATTCCAGATAGCCGTTACAAAAATAGCTTAATTAACTATCAGCAAATGATATTTTGGTAATAAAAATAGTGCAAAAAAAAACAGGTATAAATCCATACACCTGCTTAAATCTAAATTAACGCTCTCAAACGTTGTAGAGCTAGTTATCTACGCTGTAAATATATCAATATTTTTTTTCGAATTAAATTAAAATTATGTGTAGTAAAATAAAATATAGTCTCATTTAGAAATTCAGTGTATAAATATTTTAACTTCTAAAATCAATTTTTAATTCACCTGAGAAGCTTGATTAATTGTTCAGTATCGAAATTTTAGAAAGGATGATTATCTTATTTCCTATATAGTTTCACTGCCTTCGCTTCAGATTTAAAAAAACAAAAGTACAGCACATTAATCATCACCTAAGCTAGAATCACAATTTTCTTACCAACGAAATACATGAAAAACAACTGCAATGTTTACCGGTATTTGCTTATGATGAAGTATTTGATAAATGATCTAAATAGCCCACAAGTGGATATACCGAAGTAGATGACCCGGTATTAACAGGAATAGATTCATATTGATTTCCTGATTGTCTGCGTATTTGAAAATTGGTGACTAGGCGTCAAATACATTGTTATTTCCATTCATATCTGTAAATATCCCTATTACACCATATATTCCGGTCAAAGTTCGCGGACACATGAGTAGCAGCGGAAACTTACTTTACCAGGGTTACGTTACTGGATTTGCCTTTGATGTGGATAATGTTAAGCTCATTAAAACTGCTATAATTAAAAAAAAACCTTTTGCTAAAGGATTTTTCACAATGAACAACCGTCTCCGGTTTATGCGCTCTTAAATAGGGCCGCTAATTCAGATAAGGGGTACTATTATCGAAATTATGGTGCCTTTTTCTTACTATCATTATTGGATTAATCTTTTTACAACTAACCCCAACCATCTATTTATAAATCTTTTTTTATTTGCCGTCCTCTAGATAAAGACAACAGCTGAAAAAAATGTATAATGAAGTAGGGATACCTTCGTTTTGTGAGACAAATTTTTCTCTCCAGTAACCGGTGCGATTACACTTTCAGCTAAAAGAAAGATATATAGTAGGGGATAAATACTTTCATCTTCTGATGCACTAGAAAACGGATGTCAATCTATAACTGATATAGTGTCATTTTTTTTATAAGATTGCTTCCAGCAGTGGATAAACCAGAGTACGCTGACCCCATCTCACCACAAATAAATTTGCTATAAAGTTTTGCTTGTCTGCATTTTAGAGAATTGGCGATATGGGGTCAAATGAATTGGTTTATGCAGTAAATGTATATGAAATATATTTTATATACAATAGATATGTTATTGGGTTTCTTTAGTGTGACCTTTTTCCGTCTTTGCCGTACTTTCTGTATGTAAACTTACAATTCAAAGAGCAATAATAGTAGGAGATGGATACCTTCTTTCTGTCAGACAAAATCTGTTATTTAATAATCCAAACTGATCTCCCCAAAAAGGGGCTTAAGCCTACCTCAATTTATGCATTAAATGGATCTAAAAATCGGCGAGCTTGCAATATAGGTTCTGTAGTTAGCATCTTCACATTAATCAAAGCGAACATGTGTCCATTTTTTATCATGACATGATGCCTTCCTCTATCAGGTATCTTTCTCAAGGAATCAAAACCATTGAGCGGGATTGACGTTGAATAAGATATTATTATTAATATGTTACATGAAGATTTTAGTCAGATACTTACTTCCCCATAGATGGTTAATTATATTATCGCTGTGCCTGGCTGCAATTTCGCAGCTGTTAAGCCTGCTTGACCCGGTTATTTTCGGGAAGATTATTGATGATTACTCAACCAACAAATTTGGACTCAATCAGTCTGAATTGGTTTCTAAAGTAATTTACTGGTTAATCATTGCGCTGGGAATCGCTCTGCTCGCCAGGTTATGCAAGTCAGTCCAGGAATTTCTTACCCGGAAAGCTGTTGCCAGCTTTGGCATGAATATATTTAATGACGGCTTGAAGCAGACACTGCGCCTGACTTTTCAGGAATTTGAGGAAAACAGGAGTGGCACGACGTTATCTGTACTCCAAAAGGTAAAGACTGATGCGGAGCGGTTCATTAATGCATTTATCAATATCCTATTCTCCTCCTTGGTTGGTGTCGCTTTTTTATTATGGTACAGTATAAATAAAAACTGGATGCTCATCCCTGTTTTTTTTATCGGTGTACTGGTGCTGGGGTCGCTAACTGGTCTGGTTTCAAAAAAAATAAAATTTATCCAGAGGTCCATCAACAGACAGGCCGACAAACAAGCTGGAATCATCACTGAAAGTCTTCGGAACATTGAGCTGGTAAAGAGCCTGGGACTGACCTTTGCAGAAATCAGGAGGCTAAACGATCAGACTAAAAGGATTTTTGACCTGGAAATGCTAAAGGCCAAAAAGGTTAGCAGCCTTTCGTTTTTGCAAGGTGGACTTTTGGTCCTATTGAAACAATCCGTATTGTTCATATTGCTGTGGTTAATATTTCGTAATATACTGACCACAGGTGAGCTTATTGCCATGCAGTTTATATCCACCGCGATATTTACGCCACTTCAGGATTTTGGTAACATGATAATTCTGTACAGAGAGGCGGATGCTTCCTTAAAGACCTTTGATTTGTTGATGGCGAAGCAAATTGAGGTACGTCCGGAAAATTCAGTCGAAGTTGGAGCCCTTGAACGGTTGGAATTTAAGAATGTCGTATTCCGGCATAAGACAGCTTCTTACAATGCTATTGATGACCTCTCATTTTCTATAAATCGTGGACAAACAGTGGCTTTCGTCGGGCCATCCGGTTCTGGTAAATCAACCCTGGTCAAACTGCTGGTTGGCCTTTACCTTCCAAATGACGGCGAGATAAACTTCAACGGGATATCTTCAAATTTGGTGAGATACAATCCGCTTCGTCGTCAGATTGGCTTTGTTACCCAGGAAACTCAGCTCTATGCCGGATCGATTAAGGATAATATGTTTTTTGTAAATCCTGCTGCAAGTGATAAGGATATTATGGATGCGCTCGGGAAAGCTTCGGCTTTAGGTTTAATAGCCAAGACCGCCAATGGCATTGAAACGGTATTGGGAGAAAATGGAATGAAACTCTCGGGTGGGGAAAAGCAGCGCATTTCTATTGCCAGGGCATTACTACGAAAACCAAGGCTATTGATCTTTGATGAGGCTACCTCTGCATTGGATTCCATCACCGAAGAGGAAATTTCAACCACAATCCGCAATATTTCCGGCAGGCGGGAACAGATGACGATACTGATTGCCCACAGGCTTTCTACGATAATGCATGCTGATACCATTTTTGTGTTGGAAAAAGGCAGAATTTCAGAAGTAGGATCGCACAACGAGCTCCTGGAAGCCAAAGGATTGTATTATTCCATGTGGCGCCAGCAAATTGGGGAGAGAAGATAATACTTCTTTCTACCGATGACTTGAGAGATTTTTATCAATCCGCCTATTGGCATTTACTTCTTTAAATGAAACAAGTATATCATCAGTGAAAAAGAGGGGTATCATTTTTAAAAAAAGATGATTACCGTCTTTTTTATGTTCTTGGTGGCCTCATACGCTGACTGGATAACCTGAGTACGCTGACCCCCTCTCACCGGAAATAAATTTGCTATAAAGTTTTGCTTGTCTGCATTTTGGAGAATTGGCGATAAGGGGTCAAGGAAATTGGTTTATGCAGGCTATAAAATTAAATGCCCAGTCTTAAAGCATCCTATTAAAATTTTAGCTCGAAATCCCTCTAATAATTATAATATTTAGGCTGCAAGATGGCTGATAATTTCTAATCACAAAGCGTTCAATTTCAAATTTCTATGTTTGCGAAATTAATATCAACTCCAGTTCAGGAGTTCTATTATATTCCCGTCCGGGTCTGCGATGTAAATAAACCTAAGTACACCGATATTATCAAAATGATGTTCGCTTAGCTCTCCAATTTTCGATGCTCCATTGTTTAATGCTATTGCTAAAACCCCAGCAATATCTTCTACCTTAAATGCGATATGTCCAAATCCCTTTTGATTAGCTAAGTGTCTTTCAGCATTAATTATTTCTGAATACTGATAGATTTCTAATATCGGTCCATTATCCCCATAGCCAGGTAGCCGTAATTGTACCCCTTGTAAATTCGCATTAATGACACCAGTGCCTTTTTCAAGCCACTCCCCTTGATAGTTTCGTAAAGGCGGAACCGCTATGCAATTAAACACGGTTTCATAAAAACGTGCAAGTTCCTTCCAATCCTTTGTTATGATGTTGGTATGTGCATACTTTATGTTCATGATATAAATATTGACTTGATTGTACGTATCAGTATTAAAGTTATAATTTTTTGCAATTCGTCTTTTCCTAGGGTAATAATTTTTTTTGTTCTTTAAGCCATTTAAAAGTATTGTTTTTCCTTCAAATATTCTGCAGTAAAACAACAAGAAACGTCAGGTTTATTGCTTCTTTTGTTCTCTTATATTTGCCATTTACAATAGACTATATTACCATTAGAAGATGCTGAATGTAGATTTCTTTTTTTCCTAACTATAATATTCATTTTTCGAGACAATAACCTAAAGTAATTCTTTAGCTCTATCAATAATCTTCCTTTAATTATAAAGGCATAACGCACCAAAAATCTCTGTCTATTCTTTATATAAGATAATACTAATTTTCTTCCTTTATTTAAGAAGACGCAAAGCGGATTACTGGAAATCTAAATTCGCATTGAAAATTAAATAGGCTGCGCCGTTTATGACTCACAATATTTTTCATTTTTTCGTGGACACTTAAAGTCCGTTTTGTCTGGTAATTCCATACGGTATCCCCATAACTGATTTGCATTCCTGTGATTCTGGCTTCCTAATATAGGTGGGCAACCGTTATTCTGTGGAAATACTCGTTAATGCTTTTTAGCTTTGACCGCGAAGAATCAAAAATAAATATTTTAACGAACGTTTGGTAATTTAAATCTTTTTTATATATTTGCAGCATGAGACCACAGAAAATTTTAGATGCAGATATGATCTCCGGACTTACAAAAGTTTTTAGGGCTAAAGGTTATGAAGGAGCGAGTTTAAATGATCTAGCAGAAGTTACCGGATTAAAAAAAGCAAGTCTTTATCACCGATTTCCAAATGGAAAACAGGAGATGGCGGAATGTGTCTTGAACAATATAGATCACTGGGTGGATGAAAATATTTATTTTCCTCTGCTGGACGACAACAAATCAACAAACTCAAGGTTGAGGTTTGCTCTGAAAAACATTGAGGTTCTCTATGATGGCGGAAAAGAAACGTGTGTTTTCAGCGCTTTTTCTATGCAAAGCGGATTGTCATTATTTGAGCAACAGATAAAATCCGGTATGGATAAATGGATTTTCGCTTTCAATGCGTTGGGTTTAGCCTTAAAGTTTACTGCCAAACAATCTCAGCAATACGCTATTCAGACCTTGATAGAATTACAAGGCAGCCTAATTGTATCAAAAGGATTAACTGATATCAGTATTTTTAAAAGTACGTTGAAAAATATTGAAGAGCGATATTTAAAAGATTAAAAAAATTTAAATAAATTAATTAACAAACGTTCGGTAAATTATGAAACAGACACCAATGCATCCACTACCACCTTTTAACGAGGAAACAGCACTGCAAAAAGTTCAGAAGGCAGAAGATGCCTGGAACAGCAAGGACCCTATCCGGATTTCAAAAGCATATACACTGGATACGCAATGGCGTAACCGAAACCAATTCATTAACGGAAGAAATGAAGTACAGAATTTTCTTGCTGACAAATGGAAAAATGAACTGGATTATAAGCTTAAAAAACAGCTTTGGGCATTTACTGATAATCGTATTGCAGTTAGATTTGAGTACGAATACCGGGATACAGAAGGTCAATGGTATAGAGCTTACGGGAACGAAAATTGGGAATTTGATGAAAATGGACTAATGCAAAAAAGGTTCGCAAGCATCAATGACTTAAAAATTGAAGAGGCAGAAAGAAGATTATTATAATTGGACCATGAGAAAAATAATCCTTTCAAAGCTTATTTAATATTCGCAGTTTTTGGATGTCAGAGCCAAACAATGAGTAAAACTAACAATAAATCAAAAAGTATGATACCCAACCATCCCACATTATTTAAAACCATCGAAGTAGAGGGTGTTGATATTGCCTACAGAGAGGCTGGAAACCCTGAAAAACCAACGATGGTGCTATTACATGGCTTCCCTTCGTCTTCACACCAGTACCGTAAAGTGTTGGCGCAGCTATCTGATGATTTTCATCTGATTGCACCAGATTACCCTTCATTCGGGAATAGCGACTTTCCTTCAGAAAATGAATATGAATACACTTTTGATAATATTGCAAAAACAATGGACGCCTTTCTTGAAAAGAAGAAAATTGTCTCCTATGCATTAATGATACAAGACTACGGTGCACCGATTGGTTTCAGAATTGCAGCAGCTCACCCGGAAAGGGTTACGGCAATAATAAATCAAAACGGAAACGCCTATTTGGAAGGTTTGGGAGATGCATGGGCTGGAATCAGAGCTCTCTGGAAAGACCGAAACCCTGAGACTGAAAAAGCAATCCTGCCGGCCTTTTCTTTGGACGGTTTGAAATGGCAATATACACATGGAACAAGAAATATTGAAACCATAAATCCGGATACCTGGCATTTAGACTATTTAAGACTTTCAAGACCAAATGCACATAAAGTAAATTTGGATTTATTTTACGATTATCAGAACAACCTGAAATTATATCCCAAATGGCAACAGTATTTAAAAGACAATCAACCACCTTTACTAATGGTTTGGGGAAAAAATGACGAGTTTTTTCCTGAAAGTGGAGCAGCTGCTTTCAAAAAAGATGTAATGGATATCGACTATAATATTTATAATACCGGGCATTTCGCATTGGAAGAAGACGGAGATGATATAATTGCAAAAATTAGAGTATTTATGACCAAAGTTAGCAAATAGGTGTCATTTGCCTATAAGATAAGGGATTTGCAAGGCAGGGAATGAAATTAGATCATCACGGTATTCTCTATAAGGTTGCTCACCATAGGTGATAATGCTAACCGAATGTCTAAAATTTGGCCAATTATTGAATGAACATATATAAATTTCTGCAGTTCGGCTATAGAATGTTTTGCGAGATTTGGCCGACAATGCAATAATCTTGACAAGTTGATGTTGGTCGATTCGGAGAAATTTGATGGTCTGAGCCAAATACGCTAAACTAATACCTTTCACAGGCATCGTGAAAGGTATTTTTATTTTTTCTGATTTTAAAATTCTTATCCTGTATATACGGATGAATTTTTTTGCTTTGGTCAAGTTTCCCCATTCGTGCTTGCTAGGCATTTAAAACATAAAACTTGTTTCATTAACCACCGCCCAGTTATTCAGATTAAGTTTTTGTTAATAAAAACTGATGAATTCATTAGTACCCTGTTCTGTATAATCCGAATTTATACCCAATATTGGCGATTATCCTGAGTTGCTGCAATCCCGAGACATACAGCTTATCAGAACTATGAATGGAACAGTCACTGTTCCAGCCTGTCTATTACCCAAGCAGTTCGAAGACCCTGGTCTGGTGACAAGGGTTGAGCTAATTTTTATATCTGGAAATTTTAAATCTGGTTTAGCTTAACCGATGAGCTCCCGGGTTATTGATTTGATAACCTTATAGCTATTAATCATTACGCAGAGGTAAATTAACTTTAACGATACCTTCACATTACAGGGCTAGCTTTGCCGCATCCAACCCAACTGGAAAGAACTAAAACCTTTTATTAAAATAAACTAATTAATTGACTAATGAAAAAATCTTTACTGCAAGTCAGGAAGTTTGTACTGTATTCTACAATAGCCTGTTTTCTGTGCAATGCAATTTCGGCGCCGGTAATGGCAGCTGCAAAACCGGGTGCTGCTGTGTTTGAAAATATCAGCCAGTCCCCGGGAACAATCAGTGGTAAAATTGTGGATGAGAAGGGCGAAGCGCTTCCTGGTGCCAGCATCTTTATCAAAGAAATTAACAAAGTTGTGCAAAGTAGTCCTGATGGAACTTTTTCGGTAACTGCGCCAGCCGGAACTTATAACCTAACGGTCACTTTCATTTCTTACACCACGGCGGTTTTAAGTAAGATTGTGGTGAAAGCGAATGAAAACACACCGCTAAATGTAACCATGAAAGGCGAGACTGGAACGCTCAACGAAGTACTGGTTGTTGGTTATGGCACGCAAAAAAGAGAAAATGCAACCGGGGCGGTTGATCAGATAACATCTAAAAATATAGAGAACCGTCCGATTACCAACCTGACTCAAGGTTTACAGGGTTTACTGCCGAACTTAAATTTAAAGATGATGGATGGTAAACCGACGCAGTCGCCAAGTTATAATATTCGTGGGGCAACTTCTATCGGTCAGGGCGGGAGTGCGCTGATTTTAATTGATGGATTTGAGGGTGATCCGAGTTTGCTGAATCCAAACGATGTGGAGACCGTTTCTATACTTAAGGATGCAGCATCGGCAGCTATTTATGGTGCCAGGGGAGCCTTCGGTGTAATTCTAATCACAACCAAGAAAGCAGAAAAGGGAAGGACAAATGTTGCCTTTTCTACAAATTATTCAATTAAAAACCCATTGCAGGTGCCTGATTTTGTAACCGATGGTTATACCTGGGCTAAAATGTTTGCCGAAGCCTTTGTTAACGGTGATGGTGCCTTCCCGCAGAATGCTAACAAAACCCAGAAATTCTCACAAGCTTATTTGGATGAGTTTAAACGTAGGGTAGAATCTGGTCAGCCTTACAACCAAATCGAGGTGAATCCAACCACCGGAGAATATACCTATTATGGCAGCACAGATTATTATGCTGAACTGTACAAGAAAAATACCTCAGCAACAGAAAATAATCTTTCGGTGAGTGGTGGGAGTGACAAGGTTTCGTATTTAGTATCGGGCCGCTTTTTAAACCAGGACGGGTTATTCAGGTACAACACTGACGACTATGATATGAAAAATATCAGAGCAAGGGGCTCGGTACAGGTTTTTCCATGGTTAAGCATTGAGAACAATGCGGATTATTCGATTATGAATTACCACAACCCGATTAATGTTGGAGAGGGTGGCGGTATCTGGAGAAATATTGCTGATGAAGGGAAGCCAACGATGCCTATTTTTAATCCTGACGGTTCATTAACCTTTGCCGCTGCTTATACTGTCGGTGATTTTATTTATGGCAAAAACGGGATTGATACCCGTCGTCAGGTTTTCAGGAACATTACCGGACTAAGAAGTAATTTCTTTAGTAATAAATTCAGGGTGAATGCAGATTTTACCTTCAGAAATACAGATAATAACCGGGATCAAAAAAGGGTACAGGTACCATATAGTAACTCCCGTGGCGTGACTTCCTATATTGGAACAACGACAAATGATTTATCTTTTGATCAGCGTGAAACCAATTACCTGGCTACAAATATTTATGCTGAGTTTGAGGATCGTTTTGGTTCAGACCATTACTTAAAAGCTATGGCAGGCTACAACTATGAGCAGTCAACCTACAACAGACTTGCGGTACAGCGTAACGGAATTATTTTCGAGGATGCTACAGATTTGAACCTGGCTTTGGGCCAGTCCATCACCACTGGTGGCGGTTATGAACAATGGGCGATTCTGGGTGGATTCTCGAGGTTAAACTATAGCTTTAAAGACAGGTACCTGTTGGAAGTAAATGCCCGTTATGATGGCTCATCTAAATTTCCGGCTAACCAGCGTTACGGCTTCTTTCCATCTGTTTCTGCTGGCTGGAGGATTAATAAAGAATCCTTCTGGAAGGTATCTGATAAATTGATTTCGGATTTAAAGGTTAGGGCATCCTATGGTTCACTGGGTAATGGTAATATTGCATCCTATGCTTTCCAGGAAATCTTTAATGTTAGCCAGTCTGGCGTCATTCTCAACGGCTCGCGCCCTCAAACTACCCGTAACCCTGCGGTTTTACCGGATGGGTTAACCTGGGAAACTTCCACAACAAGCAACTTTGGTCTGGATTTGACAATGTTATCAGGCCGTTTAAGTTTAACCGGTGATGCTTATATCCGCAAAACAACGGATATGTTCACTTTCGGACTGACGCCGCCGGCGGTATTCGGGGCGGATGTGCCTAAAGGGAATTATGCTGATTTAACCACACGCGGATGGGAAGCTTCGGTTAGCTGGAACGATAAAATTGGTCGTGGGGATAAACCTGTACGCTACAATGTCAGGTTAACCCTTGCGGATAATAAGACCAGAATTGACAAATATAATAACCCGGATAAGCTGCTGAGTGATTATTACCAGGGACAGACGCTGGGGGAAATCTGGGGTTACGAAACAGAAGGGTTTTTTATTGATGAGGCTGACATTGCATCTCATGCGAGGCAGGATCCGCAGATGCGTGCTTCTCCAACTGGCAGATGGTTTCCTGGTGACATTAAGCTGAGGGATTTAAACGGGGATGGTTTGATTAATGTTGGCGAGAACAAGGTTGGCAAGTCTGGCGACAGAAGGATTATTGGTAATTCAGCGCCAAGATATACCTATGGTGTAAACCTCGGCGCAGACTGGAATAGCTTTTCCTTCGCAGTTTTCTTTCAGGGTGTGGGCAAACAACAATGGTATCCAAGTACAGAGACAGAAATGTTCTGGGGACAATATAACAGGCCATACAACAATATCCCAACTTTCCACTTAGGCAATATGTGGACCCCGCAAAACACGGATGCTTATTTTCCAAGAACAATGTCCAGGGCTGCTTCAAGCAATACAAACCGTACCCTTGGTGTGGCGCAAACCCGTTATTTGCAAAACGTGGCCTATTTGAGAATGAAGAATATTCAGGTAGGTTATTCTTTGCCAGCTAGATTGATTAACCGAATTGGCGGCAGAACGGCCAAGATATTTTTCTCCGGAGAAAACCTGTTCACTTATTCGCCGATGTATAAGGTTGTAAAAAATACCATTGATGTTGAAAACGCAGTCCCATCCGATCAGGATTTGAACTCAGGCAGCACAAATGGCGATGGTTATAATTATCCATTAATGAAAAGCTTTTCTTTTGGTTTAAACGTTAGTTTTTAAGCTTGGGAGCTTGTAAAAAAAGATAAACATGAAAAAATATTATATATTGATTTTACTGGGTTGCCTTGGTCTTGCCGCCTGTAAAAAGCTCGATCAGCAACCGCAGTCTACGGCGACTAAACAAGCTATTTTTGGTACGGAGAACGGACTAAAGCTGTATACCAATTCATTTTACGGAATGGATTTCTTGCCTAAGAACTCTACAAGTCAGGATGCAATGTCTGATTATTTAGCGGTGCGCTCTGTCCAGGATTTTATTCGTGATGGCGCATATGGCGCAAACACTAGCTCAGGCTGGAGCTGGAGAGATTTGAGGAACATTAACTATTTTATCGTAAACTGTAATGACCCGGCTGTTCCAGCATCGGTGAGGAATAATTACCTGGGTATTGCCCGCTATTTCAGGGCTTATTTCTATCTGGAGAAAGTTAAACGTTTTGGCGATGTGCCCTGGATTGGAATGCCGCTGGATATCGATGAACCAGCATTGATGGGCGGCCGTGATAAACGGGAATTAGTAATGGATTCGGTATTGGCGGATATAAATTTTGCCTGCGCTAATATTCAGACCGCTTCAGATCCAAGTCGTACCACTATAACTAAATGGGTAGCTTATGCATTCAAATCGAGGTTATGTCTTTTTGAAGGGACTTTCAGAAAATACCATACAAATTTAAATTTATCAGCCAGTGCAAGCCGCTGGTTACAGGAATCTGCATCTGCTTCAGAAGAAATCATTAAAAATGGTGGGTTTTCGCTGAATACCGCAGGTGGTCCAGGGGTTTCTTATCGACAGGTATTCACCAGTAACACCCCTGTTGCAAGTGAAGTCATACAGGCAGCGGTTTCTGATGTGAGTTTGGGCGTACTGAATGAGGCGAACTGGTGGTGGACAAGTGGTACCTATGGTGCCAAGGCGAGTTTCACCCGAACTTTTATCAATACTTATATGAAGTTGGATGGAACGCCGTATACGAACGACCCGGCTTACCGTACAATGGTGTTCAAGGATGAGGTGAAAAACCGGGATTTAAGGCTCAAGCAGACCATCCGCTTAGGCGATTATAAACGCATCAGTAATGGTCAGCAGGTTGCCGCGCCACCGGTTTTCTCTTATACTTTTACGGGTTATCAGCCAATAAAATGGACGCTGGATGATTTATACTATGATGCAGGTGCATTAAATACAAATTCGGTTGCATTGTACCGTTATGCTGAGGTGTTATTGAACTTTGCTGAAGCTAAAGCAGAACTGGGGACGCTAACTGACGCAGACTGGGCATTGAGCATTGGGGCTTTACGATCACGTGCGGGAATTACAGGTGGATTAAGTGTTAAACCAACCCTTGCCGACCCTTATCTGATAACAAATTATTTTCCTGAAATTTCTGATGCTACGCTGCTGGAAATCAGGAGGGAAAGAGGCATTGAATTAAGTCTGGAAGGACTGCGTTTTGCGGATCTCTTAAGGTGGAAAAGGGGTAGCTTGATGGAGCAGGAATGGAACGGATTCTTTGTACCTTCTTTAGTAACTCCAATGGATTTAAATGAGGACGGTGTCCTGGATGTTGCCTTTTATCAGGGGACAAGACCTACGCCTGCTGCCGCTGGGGTATCCTATGTAGATGTTTCGGCTACTGTTGGTACTGCTGTAAACTCACAGCTTTTGAAAAACGGCAGCTCTGGGGAATTAACCTGGATGAAAGAAATTCCAAGAAAATGGAATGAACGTAATTATTATTACCCGATTCCTTTAAATGACCTTCAGCGCAATCCTAATCTTAAACAAAATCCGGGTTGGTAATAAACTTCAAAGCTTAATACAATGAAAATAAAATTATTAATCGCTACGGTGCTACTTTCCCTTAATGCGGTAGGCCTTAAGGCGCAGCAAATTACAGTCGGTACTTTCAATATCCGCTTTGATAATCCCCGGGACAGCGGAAATTTATGGGTAGACAGGGCGCCTGTTGTATCCAACCTTATCCGCTTTCATAGGTTCGATATTCTGGGTGTTCAGGAGGCTTTGGATAATCAGCTAACAGATATCAAAACTGCTTTGCCTGAATATGAAGTTTATGGAAAAGGACGCGATGATGGTCAGGATGGCGGAGAACATTCGGCGATATTTTATAAAAAAGACCGCTTTAAATTAATCAAAAGTGGTGATTTCTGGCTATCTGAAACACCTGAAAAACCTGGGAAAGGCTGGGATGCGACCTGTTGTAACCGGATTTGCTCATGGGTTTATCTTCAGGATTTGAAGACCAAAAACCAGTTTTATGTGTTCAATGTGCATTATGACCACCAAGGTAAAGTTGCCCGTCTGCAGAGCAGTGAGCTAATCCTTAAAAAAATAGCGGAAATAGCCGGTTCTGCTCCGGTTTTGTTGACAGGTGATTTCAATGGGGGCAGGGATAGTGAATGGTACCAGCGTTTGGCCAGTTCAGGGATCCTGTTTGATGCATACGGCAAAGTTAAATTCCCTTATGCAAACAATTCATCTGCGAATGGATTCAGAACACCAAAGGGGCAAACTGTGATTGATCACATCTTTGTGAGCAATCATTTTACTGCCAGCAGGTGGGGAATTTTAACGGACACCTATTATGGTAAATTTCCCTCTGATCACTTTCCGGTTTTAGCGGAGGTGGAACTGAATTGAGGAGTTATTTTTAGATTATCTTATCCAGGGGGATGTGGCATTCGCCGCATCCCTCTTTTTTTTGGGTGCGCCGGGCATGGCAATCAACTATAGCGTTTAAGTCCCGAACACGAAGGAATAAGGTAGCCAACTAATGGCTTCCTACCTAATTGCGCTTTTTTTGTTGCCCCGGTGCAAAAGTCCTTGCCGATTTAGAACCTGTTCCTTTTTTAGCTTGTCCCGGAGGAACCTTCCCACTATTTCCATCTGTCCCCACCGTATAACAGGCGCTTGTCAGCAGCACTGCCGACAGGGCAAATATTAAGTATAGCTTTTTCATAAGATACAAACATCCATAACTATGCCAGATGATCTGACAGGTAATGGCTTTATCATTGTTTGCCCTACAATTTCTCCGTAATATTTCAGCTATGTTTTAAAGGTTCGTTTTTTGAGACGAAATATATCAAGATTTACTTATTTATCAATCAGGCATGTTTATTTAACAGGACTTCTATTTATTCATTATCTTGCCAGCCGAGTGATTAAAGGAATATAGTTGTTCGTAAAGTTCAGTCAATGGAGACTTTAAAGGAGCTAACTATTTTTGATTGCAAAGCTTTTAAGCATCAGTGGCTTTGCTAAGACGCTTCATTACAGGAGTAGCGGTAAGTCCATGTAGTACGATAGAAATCAGAATCGTAAAAGCAACAATTGCCCATAGCTCATCCTGCTGCTCAAAATTTATTTCACCGAAAGCAAAAGCCAGGTAGTATATTGACCCCATGCCCCGTATACCAAAAAAACTGATGGCCAGCTTTTCCTTAAGCGCTATTGAACTGCCCAACAATGATAGATAGACGGTTGCAGGTCTTACCAGTATGATAAAAGCCAGGGCGACTATTGCCATTGTTAAGGTAAGTGGAGCAAGAATTCCACCAACCAGAGAACCCCCGAAAAATATAAGCAGCACAGCAAGTAGCATACGCTCCATCTGGTCGGTGAAAGAATGAAGCTGCTGATGGTAATCATGTCCTTTTTCGTAATGGCGTAGCGTAAGTCCGGCGATAAAGACGGATATAAAACCGTAGGCATGAAAAGATTCACTTACCGAATAGGTCAATAGTGTTAGAGATATTGCCAGAAAGCCATCAGAGGCTTTGAGCAGTCTGTACTTTTCTGAGATGGAAAAAACCAGATAGCCAACTAGTTTACCACACACCCAGCCAATAACCAGACCTGCTAAAATTTTATATGCTAGATAATACCAGGCCCAGTGCCATAAAGCCGATAGACTTATACCCTTGGAGGCGATGATCATAGCTAACCAGGTAAATGGAAAGGCGAGCCCGTCATTTAGTCCGGCCTCAGAAGTTAGCGCGAAACGGGTCTCGGATTTGCCGCGCTCATTGGGGGGACCGACCTGCACATCAGCAGCGAGCACCGGATCTGTTGGTGCCAGCACAGCGGCAAGCAGTAGCGCGGCCGGGAGACTTAGCCCCAAAGCCAAAATACCCATTGCTGTTGAAATTCCTATTGCAAGAATCATGGAGAGCAGGATGAGTCTCAATGGCGTAGCCCATGACCGGAAAGAGAAACTTCTGTCTATTTTGATGCCTGTTCCCATCAGGGAAATAATGACTATAAGTTCTGTTAGGTGAACCACAAGGCTATTATCTTTATCTGGTAGTGGACTTGGTAGTGCCTTGGGCCAAATCAGATAAAATAGCACACCAATCCCAACATACACAATCGCGTAAGATATGCCTATTCTACTCGAGATTGTCGGGATGAAAGCCATTCCAATACTGGCAATGCCGGCAATAAGCATGAGTATAAGGTACTGGTTCATGGTTGAATAGGTTAATTTATTAAAATATAAGGGCAAACGCGCGCTCGAATTCCATATCCTTTATTATTGCTTATGGCCTTATTGCGTACTGTAAACGGTTTGAACAGAATCCACTTTTAACCGGCTTTTTAGCCAGGAACGAATCCTGAGTTGGTTTTTTGTTCCCGGAACCGCAGAGAATTCGGCCCTGAATAGCGTCAGGGTATCCATGCGCTGGGTATCGAGCCTGCGGCTAATGATATTGGACAGGGAATAGCTTTTGATTTCAGGAAACAGCGCAATAAGTTCTGCCCTGATATCCGGCAAGGGCCTCACTAACTTATCAGCTTTAATTGTTTTTCCAGGGCCGTTTTCTTTTTTGAAGACATCTTCCATAATACTGGCTTTAATCTGGGAGAAGTCTATCTCCTGCCTGGCGTTAAGTCCTTGCCTGATGTGCAAGGTAGTGCCTTGCAGCTTATACTTTTTTAAGTTGTTTTTGATGGCATTTATGACTGTTTGGGGAAGTTCAGCTCCAATGAGCAGGAGATCTATCTCTTTTTCACCCTCTGAATAAATCAGATTTTTATTGATAACCTGCGTAGTTTGAAAGTTGAACTGTTCGCGAACAAATCGCTGTGCATTATTTTCAAAGATACTTTTCTGGACTATACCATAGGCAAGGTAAATACTTGGAATGATGGTAATTAATACGCTAATAAGAATGTATCTGGATACCCTTTTTTCAACCCCCGGGTCTTCGAAGTGTTTTTTGTCAAACTTCAAGAATTTTACAATCAAATAGGTGGAGATGCAAATGAATAAACTGTTGATGAAAAACAGATAAAGTGCGCCAAAGAAAAATGGCCAGTTACCCACGGCAAGGCCATAGCCCGCGGTGCAGAGGGGAGGCATGAGTGCAGTGGCGATGGCTACGCCCGGTATTACATTACTTTTCTCTTTTCTGGTGGCTGCGATAATTCCGGCCAGCCCGCCGGTAAAAGCGATGAATACATCCCAGATGGATGGGGTCGTCCTGGCTAGCAGTTCACTTTGCGCCTCATGAAGCGGGGTAATGTAGAAATAAATGGTCGATGTAACAATGCTGATTATGGTAGCAATGAGCAGGTTTCTTCCCCCTTTTTTGACGAGCTCAAAATCGTTTGTTCCTATGCCCAGGCCTATGCCCATAATCGGACCCATCAGGGGCGAAATTAACATCGCTCCAATGATTACCGCTGTGGAATTTACGTTCAGCCCGATGGATGCAATGATGATAGCAAAGATCAATGTCCAGACCGGGCCGCCAACAAATATGGAGTTCCTTGATATCGATTCTACCACCTCGCTTTCTTCGGCCTTATCAATATGCAGGTTAAAACGATTTTCGATAAAAGCCTTTAGGGCACCACGCACATCGTCTGTTTTTTTTTTCATAAACCTTTGTTGTAATTGGTTATTTATTGTATGATGACTATTTCGCGATGCGTTTGAGGACAATCGTTCCTGAAATTCCTGCAAGGACAGAGGCAATCAATATCCCGTATTTAGCCTGAGTGATAAATACCGGGTTCTTGAACGCCAGTCCGCTAATGAACAGCGACATGGTAAAACCAATTCCAGCCAGTAGCGCAACTCCGGCGATATGTTTCCAGTTTGCCCCTTCAGGCAGGCTGGATATCCGGAATTTGACCATGATCCAGCAAAAAAATAAAATGCCTGTAAATTTACCAATGATAAGCCCCAGGGCAACACCAGTTGAGACTGGATTCATTACAGAACTTAAAAAATCTCCGGTAATCACAATGCCTGCATTGGCCAGCGCAAAAAGTGGCATAATGCCAAACGCCACCCATGGATGCAGCGCATGTTCTATGGTTTGCAGGGGTGTTTCAGCGGCCATGCTTAAGGTTTTTACTTTCTGAATGGTTTTATTTTGAAGCGGTGTGATAAGGGTTCCCCGTTCAGGGATATCCACTTCAAAATCATAAGAAAGTTTTCTTAAATTACTGGAGTAAATCTGTTCATCGATTCTGGTCACCGCAGGAATGGTAAAGGCCACCAGTACCCCGGCAATAGTGGCATGGACGCCAGAGAGTAAAAAGCCAATCCAGACACAAATGCCAAGCACCAGATAAAAAACTGTACTTCTGATGCCGATCCTGTTTCCCAGCATAAGCAGTATCAAAAATCCTGCACCGATGGCCAGCGGCACAAAATTAATCTGGTCTGTATAGAAAAAAGCAATCACCAGGACCGCGCCCAGATCATCAGCCACAGCTAAAGCTGATAGGAAGATTTTAATGGAAACGGGAATATGTTTGCTGGCCATGGAAAGGAGGGCTAATGCGAAGGCAATATCTGTAGCCATTGGAATTCCCCAGCCATGGGCAGCATCCGTACCTTTATTGATAAAAAAATAAATTGCAGCCGGAACCAGCATTCCGCCAAGCGCAGCGGTCATCGGGAGTGAGGCCTTTTGAAGCGAAGAGAGTTCTCCTTCCATAAATTCCCGCTTGAGTTCCAGGCCTATTACAAAGAAAAATATAGCCATTAACCCATCATTGATCCAGATGTGCAAAGGATGACTAAGCAGAAATTTGTCAAATCCTACGCTGAATTTGATATGCCACAAGTGCTCATAAAATTTGTGAAAGGGAGAATTCGCCCAGGCAATTGCGATGACCACACTGATGAGCAGCACAATTCCACTAGTGTATTCCAGATGAATGAAGCGGCTCACCGGCGCCATAATCTTTTCGATTGTTGTTTTTTTCATACCCCTCAAAATTTCAAATATACATTTTTAAAGAAACTATAGGTTTCATTGTGCGTTATTATCTTACTTTACCGAAAACGGATTCAGATAATATGAATAGAGCAAATGACATCCTGCGGAAAAAAAATATACATCATTATTCTCCGCTCAGACACCAGAGCGGGGAAACTTTTTGATGTAGTATTGCTGGTGTTGATACTGCTCAGCATCCTTTCAGTTTTTCTGGAAAGCGTCAGCGCAGTGCGGGAAAGGTACTATCAGCTCATACATATACTGGAAAGGATATTTACCATTTTATTTACCTTAGAGTATCTTCTTCGCATATATGCGAGCCATAAACCACTTCGCTATATTTCAGTTTTTACGGAATAGTGGATCTGATTGCCTTTATTCCAAGCTACCTAAGTCTTTTCCTTTTAGGAACGCAATACCTCGTCGTGATGAGAGCCTTTCGGCTGCTCCGTGTATTCAGGATACTTAAGCTCACCCAGTTTCTTTATGAAGGTAATATTCTAAAAAAGGCACTAAGGGCAAGCCTGTATAAAATTGTCATGTTTCTTTCCAGCGTAATCACCCTGGTGATAAGGAGCTTGGAGGAAATTGCACGTCACAGAGGGTATCCAAAGATGATAAGGGTTGATAATGGGCCAGAATTCATTAGTGCAAAACTGGATATTTGGAGCAAGGAAAATAAGATACAACTTGTATTCATCCAGCCTGGAGAGCCTACGCAGAATGCTTACATCGAAAGACTGAACGGAACTTTGAGAAGGGATATATTAAATGCATATGTGTTTAAATCCATTCAAGAAGTAAGAACAATAACTGAAGAATGGATGAATGTTTAAATACCAACTGGTTCCTATCGATGGATGATGCTAAAAAGAAAATCAAACTATGGCGTGAGGAATATAACTCTTTCAGGCCACATAGCTCGTTAGATGGTTTCACTCCGAATGAGTTCATTGAAACATTGAATATAACTCCCAATTCTCTGGTTTCAACTGGCTAGTTTTTCGGGGGGACGTCACTCTAACGAGTAGATTTCTAACTCCTTTAGGAAAGTTGTTGCGATGGAGAACAAATTATACAAAATTCATGTTGTTTGCATTAATTACCCTATCTCGATGGAAAAGAATGAACAAACTATAAAAAAAGTAAGTGACGAAGAAATAGAAAAATTTGTATCAGGCGTTGCAGAAACCATCTGGAGCGATACTGGTACTCCACATTATGTAATTAAGGATGAATTTGATCTCGATGAATTTGCTGTTTTAGCCAAAAGAACCCTCGAAGCAGAGCAGTTAATTGCGCATGATTTCAGCAGTTTCGTGGTTAATGCTTCCGGCCACCGTGCGGAATTTGAATATAAATCAGGCTGGTTTTTAGAAGGCCTTGCAGACGGCGAAATTGAATAAAACAGGCGCCTGGGCGTACAAACCAATTTATTTGACCCCTTTCACTAATTTTTAATTATCTGTAAATGTTTCGAACATACTGTGTTGTAATATGTTTTTAACTGGCGAGACTGGGTGAATCTACTACGGTTTAACCAGGACATTAAAGTTTACGATAAACTGATTGGAGGTCGATATCTGTACATTGTAACCGGGCTTGAGCTGACCATTTTGCATGTGGTCATCTTTCATCCGCATGAAAGTTGCATCGGTATTTGTTTTGCTTAAGCTGTTCCGTTCCCCCAACATTGCCTCACTACGCTCATATTCTGCTTGTTTTTCTGGATATTCTTTGGTTACTTATTTCAGTTTCGCATTAACCTTTTTGTCCAGATCCGTTTTTTCTGACAGCACTGCATTGAGCGTATTCACTGTCTGCTGTACTTTTTTCGTATCAATATCCGTAAAATCGGGTGGCTCAGGTAAGCCATCCTCGACCTTGGCAACGCTCTGGGCATATTCCCAGATGTCACTCAGGGCTTTCTTCATCTTTTCCTTGTTTGTCTGGATAGCCTTTTTCCACACAAAGGTATATCTATTGGCATTGGCCTCTATCTTGGTGCCGTCTGTATAAACCTCCGCAATACTTAACAGCCCTTCTTCAGCCAACAGCTTAACAACCTATTCAAACACGCTGCGGAGCGCGTCCTTAAGGCGGACACTGCGAAAACCATTGATGGTATTGTGGTCAGGATAGCTCATTCCGCTCAGCCGCATAAAGTTGATGTTCTCTTTGCAGGCTACCTCCAGCTTTCTGCTGCTATGTACATTGCTTATATATCCATATACCAAAACCTTTAAAAGCATTTGTGGATGATAGCTCGAGGTATCCTTGATCTTATAAGCATCCAATAGTGCCTGGATTTAGGTCCTTTCAACAATGTCATTTACAATACGCCGGGTGGCCTTTTGCCGCAAGCTAGTCCATAGTTGGAGGAATAGCCATCATCTGGGACTGATAATAGGGCTTAAAAACAGGTTTTTGGGTAGCCACGAATCTCAATTATGTATGCATAAACATCTGAAAATCACTACAATAAATCAAATAAAAACCTAAAAATAAATGTCTTTCTAACAAAAAAAGGACTGCCTTTTTGAGACAGTCCCGTTTAAGTTTTAAAATGACGTTTAATGTGCCTTTTCACAATAACAAATTGATATCAGGTCAACCCAGCAATCTTTTTCCAATGTTTCTTAATGACTTTAGTTGTCCTGCTGAAATTAATTTTTAATGACTGGTTATTTTCGACAAATAAATTCACTCCCAAATTAGGGCTATCGAAAACGTAATGCATGACTACAACGAGTATGCATCTGAGATAACTATTTAACTAATTGAATTTTCCTTAGATTTCTCAAAGTTAATGTCAGAAACAGTATGGTGAGCAAACTCAATGATGCCAATCTTTTCCAATCTTTAATGGTACCTGGTGTAAATGCCTCAAGTTTAGTGGAGCTTACCTTCGTAGTTTCGATACCATTCTCCAAAAAAATTGCAGGATAAAACTGTAGTCTGGTTTTCTCGTGAAAAGATCGGTATGCCTCTTGAAAAGAGAGATGAGCATTTAAATCTGTTCCGGCAACCTCATTGATGCCCAATTGAGTTTGAACGGTTGGTAGAAAAAGTGCTGCAATCGAAGTAAAATGCTGCCTTAGCTTAAGCTTTTCGGCTACTGATTTTCTGCTTTCAAAAGCCTGATCATCGCCCATCTGCTGCATGCCATAATACCAAAACCAGCTAAACGTCTTATCAGCGGGAAATGGATATTGCTTCAATTGAGGGTAATGCTCAAAAAATGGTTTCATGGTTACTTCTTTTGGCATGTCCCATTTTTCATGGTAGCCCTCACGCTGATTGATCACATTTTGCAACGCTTCGGGAACTGAATATTTCTGGGTTAGTACCAGATTCAAACTGGCGGGCAATACCACACATAATAATACCCACAGGGCAACCAAAACGGAGGCGTTGTAGCTGGAAGACTTGCTTAAACTAACCACAAAAAATGACAAGGCAAACCAAAAGGCAAGGTACAGCCAGATAATAACGGTTACTGCAAACAAATTTTGATCAATCGGCAAATGAAGATAAAGTATGGCGGCTAAAAACAAAACGATAGAACTTAAGTAAATCGTCATCATCCTGACCATAAATTTTTTCCAGATTAATTTCGAAAGTTGGTTAGTCTGGGATTTCAAGAGTGGCCATATTCCCGACTCCCGCTCTTCAGCGATTAAGTTGTACACTAGAGCAATAATTACCAATGGAAAAAGATAGATGAACACGAAACTCAGATCCATATTGCCAAATAATAAGCTCACAGGATTGCTGATTTCGGTATCATAAAGTTGGCCTTCCAGCGCCAGCATTGTGGCAGAAATGAGGTATGGATTTACATCCCGCTGGCCATTGGCAAATGCTGCCCATGGCTGAGGTACATTGGCCATTGAAAATTTATTGTGGAAAAAGAAAAGGCCAATGTCATTGCCAAAATGTTTCACATTATTTTGGGTATTCTTCTGCTGGAGCAATGCGGCCTTTTCTATTGCCTGGTTTTGCTTATCGATAAAGGTTTTGCCAAAATACAAGCCAGCAATTCCGGTAATCAGCAACACCAATATGCCAATCCATGCTGAAGTACTCCTGAAAAAAAGTTTGAATTCTAAATTATAGGTATTTTTCATTTTGCTAAACTGTTTTGATCCAACGAGGGGAATATTGAAGTAAAAGAATAACCATTACTAGCCAAAGCGCCAGGGCAGTAAGAGCAACGCCTTCCTGACGCACTACTTTACCGTAAAACTTAAACTTATAATTAAAATCGGGCTGTTCTGCCCAGTTGGAGCGGCTGATGGAAAGCGGTTTGTCGTGTTCATCTGGCTTCTCATTACTGATTTTATCAATTTGAAGCTTGTTCATTTTTTGCGCCAATCCATAGCGATAAGCTTCGGCCTGATTCTGGAAATCTACGAAAGTCTCAAAATCTGAAGCCGTTAAAGCCATTGATACCTGTTTTAATGCCAGGTATGGATTGAGCAAGGCTACCATAGCGGTAATGCTGTTTTGCCGCTGAAATTTCTCGTTCAGTTTTTTTTGGTGAGCGGAATAGATGCCTGAGGTAATCCGTTCTCCTTCTGCCATAATGAAGCCGCCATAATTAAAAGGCAGTTTTTTCACGTCATCTACGCGGTAAGCTTTGAGCAAAGAATCTTTTATTCCGGCATAGTGAAGGTCATTCGCATCATGACTATCACCTTGCTTTTGAACATCGGAGGCAATCTGGTCCAAAAATTCAAGTTTGGATGGAACCGGAAAAATCCTGTTCCCAACGGCCTGTGTAATCCTCGGAACGATGATGATCAGCACAATCCAGGCAGCAAGCAGCGTAGTTAATACTGTTCTGGAGCTTTTTGAAAATGCAGAAACCAAAACGGTTATCGCCACGATGATGAAAAAATATGCGGAGTAGCAGATAATCAATATCAGTAGCCTAATGGCCGAATCTCCGCTTACTGCCCAATCGCTTAAAGATGCCCATAGCGATATGGTCAATAAAATCAGCGGAATAAACATGGAAAGTACTACAGCTAAAATTCCAAAGGTTTTACCCCATAAAAGTTTTTTCCAGGTTACTTTTTGACACAGTAGAATTTTCAGCGTTCCTGATTCCCTTTCTGCAGAAATGCTATCGTATCCAAGAAAAATAATCAGCAGTGGAACAAGAAGCTGCAGCACCATGGCTACGCTTATTTCTCCAAATCGCAGCATACCGTTAGAAAAACCAGCTTCGCTAAAATTGACCGTATTTTGTTTGTGTGCCTCTAGGAAAATAGAAACACCGGCAAAACTTTCTATTCCAAAATCGAAAAAGCTCAGTTCATGCTTTTCCCTGAAAGCAAGATATCCGTAATGGGCCATCCGGTGTGGATGTTTGTCTGGCTTGGCCAGCCACTGCGCCCGAACAAGTTGTTTGTAGTGCAGGCGCTGGCTATTTTGCGATTTAAAATTCTGCCATCCAACATAGGTTGCCAGGCAAAGTGAAAGGCCGAGAAGAACCGCTAAGGCCAAAGTAGCCCGATTGGCTATTATATTTTTGTAGCTTTGCCGGGATATGGTAAAAACAATATTTTTCATTAAATACGATAAGTTATATTAAACATCACATTTCTTGGTGTACCTGGAAAAAGACGCAGGTAATTTTGTGCACCCACCCAATAGGTTTTGTTCAGGATGTTGTTGAGGTTCATAGAAATTTGCACTTTGGATGTATTTGGTGAGTAATAAACTGCAGCATCAACCACGGTATAAGCAGGCAGCGTAAAATCTCGGATGTAAAGCGGCAGTTTGTTGCCGCTATACTGTAGCCCTGCACCAAAACCCAGGCCTTTAAGTTTTGCCTGGCGGAGATCATACCTTGTCCAAAGGCTTGCGCTGTGCCTTGGCGTATTCTGAACGCGTTGACCGGTGATTTGGGGATTAAAATCCGCTGTTAAAATAGCATTTACATAGCTATAGCCAATATTAAACTGCCAGTTATCTTTGATGAAACCCGAAGATTCGATCTCAATCCCCCGGCTTCGCTGAGCGCCTCTTTCGATAAGACGATTGACGTCCAAAGGATCATTGGCGTTCATAAGCAGGTTTTTCTGGTTGATTTCAAATGCGGCAACATTAACCATCAAATTTCCATCGAGCCATTCTGATTTGATGCCGAATTCACGAAGATCACTTTCCAGTGGTTTGAAATTTGAACCGGAAGGCGGAGGAGTGATGACCAGCGAAGAGGTATTGCCCTGTGGCTGATAACCCTGCAGATAGGTTGCATAAGCATTTATCTGTGGATTAATGCGGAAAGTTGCGCCCAGTCTGGGAAGCAGTTTCGCAAAGTTTATTTTCTGCTCGGTAGCCAGCTGATAATTGGCATAATCTTCATACCATTCCTGCCTTAAACCCAAGGTAATTGTAAACCGGCCTACTGTAGCCTGATCCTGAAGATAAACAGCATTTACCAGATAGTATGCCGGTGCGATTTCGGTTTTGGAAAAGGTATAATCGCTTAGGCTTTTAAGTGTATAGGAGGGATTAAGCAGGTAGAAATGTTCTACATTTGGTACAGGCGCATTTACACCATTGACAATGCTAAACTGATAAAGATTTTTTTTTGCTGCATCATATCTGGGCGTTACCGTACCATCTTTCAAACGGTATCCCTGTGCGGTACTCGATCCACCACCGCGAAGTTTTTGTGTGCTGATGCGATCGTAGCCGGCAACAATATGATGCCTAACACCGAAACTATTAGCTGAAAGAGAGAAATATGGACTCAAGTTTTCTGTACTAAACTTTTGTTGTCTCTGTACGGCAATCATTCCTGCCAGACTGCGAATCGGCTGGCTATTTTCGTCGAGGGCAAAGGCATTGTTTGTGCGGTGCTCTACCAGGTCTTCGTTCCAGTCCTGTTTCATGTAAACTAAATTGATAGATAGGTTTTTACTTAGCTTATGAGAAAAGTTGGCCATCAGCATTACATCACGCGTGTTAAACTTATCATTGCTGGCGCCCATATTAAAGCGGATTGGTGTGCTGCTTAGATCTGTCTGACCGGCTGTGGCACCAAAAATCGCTTGCCCGCGATCAAGCCTCGAATCACTATTGTTAACCACCACTTCAATACTTAAACTGGTTTTCTCATTTGGGATATAGGAGAACGAAGGTGCAATGATATAGCCTTTCCTGAACTGGAGATCGCGAAAGCTTCTACTGTTTTCATACCCGACATTAAGTCTGTACAATAGGGTTTTGCCCTCATCCATGGGGCCTGTAAAATCAAGGGCACCACGGAAGGTGCTAAAGCTACCGCCTGAGATGCTGATTTCACGGCGTTTTTGAGGCAAAGGTTTTTTGGTTACCAGATTAATACTTCCTCCAGGATCTACGCTTGAAAAGGTAGCGCTTGCAGGTCCTTTAATCACCTCAATTCGCTCCAGATTACTCGTAAGTGGCTGGTTGAAATAATTTTGGCGGGTACGCATACCATTGATAATAACGCCCTCTTCATTCTGATTAATTCCGCGGATAGCGAATTGATTGTAAAAGCTGCTTTGTGATACACTCGTTACGTTTTTAATGGCTTCAGATAGCACACCCGCCTGGCGATCAGCAATTAACTCTTTGGAAATTGTAGAGATAGCCTGTGAAATATCCTTGTTTAAACTCGCTGTTTTAGTGGCAGAAAAGGAGTAGTTTCCATAGTATTTTTTATCGTTAGTGCCTACTACTTCAACGGTTTGGAGCTCCTGGTTGGTGGCATCAAGCATTATTGGATCTTTGATTAAGCTATCAGCCAATGCAGTTTTAATATTTGCCTGGTAAGTAGTAAAACCCAGTGCCGTTACGCGGAGCTGATATGTGCTGTTTTTCTCCAACGTAATAGAAAACACACCTAGTGTATCGGTACTGGTAACTAAATCTTTATTGTTCTTGTTGAAAAGGAGTGTTGCACCCTTAATCGCTAGGCCCGTTCGGTCGGTCACCTTTCCGCTTAGTTTCGATTGCGCATATGCGGACGGTAAAACGGCCAGCAGCAGAAGTGAAATAAAAACGAATTGCAGGAAATAGCCTGATTTATTTATGTGATACATCTTAAAACTTTAAATGGTTTGCAGGTACAGTTTTTGAAGATCAGTCGCAGATATTTCGTTTGCTTTAAGGGTATGAATCAGTTCTCCCTGTTTCATAATCCCGATATGGGTCGCGATTTCCACTGCATTAAAAATATCATGAGTAGCCATCAGTATCGAGCGACCTTCATTTGCGAGTTTTTTAATCAGCAAACTAAATTCGGCAGTTGCTTTAGGATCAAGGCCGCTTGTGGGTTCATCCATTAGAATAATCTTTGCATCTTTTGCGACAGCGATGGCTATCCCAACCTTTTGTCGCATTCCTTTACTGAATCCGTTTAAGCGCTTGTGGTGGGCAGCTTCTTGTAATCCGCTTTCACTTAGTAATGATTGGAGTTGACTGCTGCTATAGTTAAAACCAGCGAGTTTTGAAAAATAATCAAGGTTCTCTGTAGCACTCAAATAGCCATAAAGCATCACAACTTCCGGAATGTAGGCGAGATGTTGTCTTCTTAACTCATCACCAGAAGATACAGACTGTTTATTAATTAATATTTTGCCTTCAGATGGCTCTATAAATCCCAGAAATAAATTGATGGTGGTGGTTTTTCCTGCCCCATTCTGGCCAAGCAAGCAATATACTTCGCCTGCATTAACAATGAGGTTTAGGTTTTTCAGGGCACGGTAGTCCCCATAGTTTTTAGAAAGTGAGATAGCTTCAAGCATAAAAATAATTATTAACGCACAGGCGAATGCCATGCATTTGTTAAATCGAAAAAATAAAATGAAATAATTAGCCTTTTAGAAGTTAGGCGACTAGAGCGGGCGGGCCTTTATTGGCTGCAGAGAAAATATAATTATCCGTATGGCCGAAAAGGTAGCCGAAAATATGCCCAGGATATTTAGCTGTTTTTAGTGATAAAACCGGAAGATTCGGCGAATCAAAATCGTGCGACTGATTTTTGATCAGCTCGCAAAGTTTACAATTTGCTTTGGCTATTGAATACTTGAACAACAGAGAGGTTTTTTCTTTATTGTGAACACTTTGTTCGAGAACTTCCTGCTCATGGTGGTGTAAACCTTGAACTAATAATGCACCCACAAACAAGATCAGTAGCAGAAATGCCCTTACTTGAGGTTGAAAAAACTGGTGATATGTGGTGAATGAAATTGCCAATTGCAGCAAATATACATTTAAAAAAAATTGATCAACTTATTTCGGGAAATTAAATAAGTGGTGGGTGATAATATTTGCCGGAAGATTTTACCGCAGGCATATTATCTAAGCATTTTGGATAGTTTTAGTAAAGTCTTCGTTTTTGAGACATTTGTCTCGTTGCGATAAGTTGAGAATATAAATTTATTAACTGAAAGGAAGATATAAAGCTTGCATGAATACTTTATTTTTGTGAGACAAAAATTCATTAAGAATTCTTGGCACTTAAAAAATCCGCTGTTTAATGATGGTATGGCTATATTTAAATAGCTTTTTGTTTATTGATCATTGAATATCTATTTTAGGCTTATATCATCTTATCTTAGATTTATTCAATTAATATGAAAAATGCTTTATTAGCAATTTTTGCCACCATCATTTTTTTCGATTTTTCCTCTGCGCAATCTGTTTCTGATCCGCTGAAAACATCATTTGTAACAAGGGATATAATAAACTTTTGGGAAGCATTTGATAAGATTGATGCTGATCCACAGTCCAACTCTTTTGAATACATCTATTTAAAACAGGGTTCCGCTGGTGTGCAAGCATTTACAAAAGGCAGAATAGAAAATGCAACGTCTTTGATCAACACAGTTCGAGAACGGAAGAATGACTATGAAAAAACCAGGCTGAACAGCCTAAAAATGTTGGACAACGAGAAGCAATGCCGTGCGGCATTTATGGCGTTAAAATATCTTTATCCTAAAGCAGTTTATCCCAATGTGTATTTCGTGATTGGTAGATTTAATTCTGGAGGACACTCTAATCCAAAAGGCTTAATTATAGGAGCCGAAATGATTCAATCAGCAACAGTTCCCTATATGGTTGCCCATGAACTCATCCACTATCAACAGGATAGTATTCCCAAGAAAAGCCTAGATCTACTGGCTGCTTGTATTAATGAAGGTAGTGCTGATTTCATAGGAGAACTTATTTCCGGTGGAGGGCCAAATAAACAGACACATAATTATGGCAATGCTAATGAGGCAAAATTGTGGTTGGAATTCAAGGAAATTATGGATGGTAGGGAGGATAGCCATGATTGGATGTATAACTATAAACCTAAAAATGGTTATCCTCCTGATCTAGGTTATTGGATTGGATATAAAATTACAGAATCCTACTACAACAAGTCCTCCAATAAGAAAAAAGCTATTTCAGATATCCTTCACATAAAAGACTTTAGAAAGTTCCTGGATGAAAGTGGATATGCGTCAAAGTTTAAATAAGATGTGCTATCAACATCCGCTGGTTTTTTTAGATTGCTTTTTTTGTCTATCAACATTCTACTCAAGAAAAAAAGACTAATCAATCATCCCTTCCTTTCTTGAGACTGTTTATGCGAATACCATTTGAGTTCAAAAAAGAAATTATGATATATAGAATTATAGATGAACTTTATATTTATCCATAATGACTTTGAGTTTGGGCCAGTCGAAACTAATGTCATACTTTTTAGCAAGTAGGTCAAGTGCGCCAGGTTTCGGTCTTTGATTTTGAATAAACAGATCCGAAAGTTCGTTCATATAAGCTTCATGTCCTCCTGGAGCGTAAATCTCGATAAATTTCGCAGGTTTATTGCCAGAATTCCAAAAGGTATGCACAATTCCTCTTGGTCGCAGGTGCCAGTCACCTTCATTGACCTCATAGATTTGCTCACCAACAAGAATCGTCAGGGTACCTTGAGTTACTCTGCAGATTTCATCAAATCCTTTATGAAAATGAGGTGGTGCACCAAGTATGCCGACTGGTAAGGTTGATTCCGTTACGGCAAAGTGACCATCTGTTTGCATTTTATCGAGCTTGAAAATTATATCTCCGTCACCAATTTTCCCGTTTTTCCCTTCTCCACTTTTTATATGTATTGGTTGAAAGCCATCACTGGAAGAGATTCCAATATTGTTATGATTTCCTAACCCGGCAATCGCATTTTCGGGAATGATTGCTGCACCCATGGCAAGGGCTAGACATTTTAGAATGTTTCTCCGGTCAATTGTTGAAGTTTCCATTTTGGAGTATATAATACAATGTCCAAAAAATTTCATGAATTATCTAATCATTTAAAAATCAAGCGATAAGGAACCAAGATTAATCTTCATTATGAGAAAGGATTTTTCTCTTTGCCGTTATTGGTGCAATCAAAGTTACAGTTGAAAGAAAGATATGCAGTTGGGGATGAATACTTTCGTTTTGTAAGACTAATAACATCTAATGAAAGTCCTTAGTCTTATTAAAAAATCTACATTTTATTGATAACAGCAATTATAGCCAGTTGCAAATTTGAGCGCTGGTATTACTTTTTGCTAAATGTGAATACTAATCGTAAGTAAAAATTATAGATTACATTCTTATTTATTATGTAAGCAATAATTTACATCCGTTCATCCATACAAACTATATTAAACTTGTGTCCATCGGGATCGGAAAATACACAAACATAAAAACCGTTTTCATGAATTTTAGAACCCATATTAAGAGTTCCTATAGACGACTTTACCAGTTCAGCCCATTGATCAACTTCTTCATTACTCTTGGCTGCCATTGAAAAGATCACTTCATTGCCATCTCTGGTTGAGCTGACATTGCCATTCATACTGGAGGCAAGGCGATCAGACTTAAAAAAATTAATTACGAACTGATTATCTCCAAACTTGAAACTAGCGAGGTTTTCGACTTCATCATATCCATTGCTTTTAAATCCTAATTGCTTAAAAAGATTTTGTTCTTTTTAGATCTTCAACAGCTAGGTTACCCCATATCATTGACGTTTGCATGGTGAATTTGTTTAAGTATGTTTATTATACAATTAATAACGTTACTATCTCGCAGACCCTATACGTTATCAATAACATATGAAGTCATACGAATAATAGATTAAAGACTACAAACAAATTGGAAATTGCCGGGTACATTTCTTTTAACCCGGCAATATTCTGTTCTTTTTTAAGCAGTTAATCGATGTTATGATAAACTTAAATTAGTAATTCGTTTTATCAATACGGTTTGTTTACACAAAACCCTTAGTATCAATCGGCAAGTTTTCTAATACAAGTTCTTCATTATTAAGTGAGCATGTACCATCTTTATTTACTACAATATTGCTTTTGAATAAAGCATCCCTGAAAAATATATTTGCCACCATCGCTATTTGCTCTTCAGAACTTTCTATAATTTCAATTGGCTGAATGTGCTCCAAGATATTTTTATGTATATTTTCATCAATGTCTATGTCTCTTTTGTATGGTATCTCCATTTCTTGAGTGAAAATTAAGAAACCTCCATTTTTCCCAATCACAGCACGAAAGAAAAAATCTACATAGTCTTTTACCGTATCAGTTGACAAAACAAAATCTTTATCAGATACTGTATATATTGGGCGATTGGTCGCATCTAGTAAATGATAAGAATTTTCAAGTTCAAGTATATACTTACGTCTTCCCGAATTGTACCATAGCTGATATAGTACTGATTTCGCAAAAAACGAAGGTCTGCAAAACTCTACTTTGATAGGCTCTTCATCAAGTTCAGAATGAATACGAAGCTTCGCTGTTAAGTCATTGTCAGTTTCTTGTTTTGAGGAATATTCGAATATTGATTGTAAATTTAAATTTATTGCCATCCTCCATTTGATAAGCGCTGAATTCTCCAAAACTGACTTCATCTCCTGCAACAAATCTCCAACATCTTTTGCAAAGACCAAGTTATTTTGATAAGTTCCCTTTACATACTTATCAATTAGAAACACAGCATCATCCAGTATAAGATGTAATTTTTCATCGGTTTTACTCTCTTGGTCACCTTTTCTGTAGCTAGCTATTCTTTCAAACATTATTTGCGTCATGCCTCTATCGATTTCATCAACCTCAGCATTTACAAGATATTCTTCGATTGCGTGAAAAGTTCTTTCTATAACCTCATCAGATGATTTATCCTTCAACATTATATACGGTTCTACTCGAACAGGGCCATCTTCGAAAACAAGCTTCTCATCACTCTGTGCACTTCCCAAAATTCAGACCATTTAAAAGTAGAATTCTAGACCGAGCGCAGCGAGGCTATTAGAAAAACTATTAATTTTAATTGGCAATATGAAAAGAATCAAGTTTACGGAATCCCAGATTG